>NZ_PJOM01000001.1 GCF_002900965.1 Pseudotabrizicola formosa
TGAAGTTCGTGGATGATCGCAAGTTTGACTGGCATTACATCGCGCCAGGCAAGCCGACCCAGAATGCCTTCATCGAAAGCTTCAACGGCCGCCTGCGCGACGAGCTCCTGAACGAGACCCTGTTCCCATCTCTGCACCATGCCCGCGTCACGCTTGCCGCCTGGCGCACCGACTACAACACCGAACGCCCCCACTCGCGACTCCGCTGGCAGACGCCTGCCGAGTTCGCCCTGACCTTCACCCCGCAACGGGGCCTGACGCTGCGCAATCCACAAAGCTCCGCGCCAGCCCCCGTTGCCCAACCCGCCCAAAGGGGCAAAACTCAAACCCGGAGTCTCGCTCACCATGGATAAAAGTCGGGGGCAACGTCAGAAATAACCGAAGCTGGACAGGTTTTTCTCGAAGACGCACGGCTGGTGCTCGCGACGTTCGAACGAACCATCCGCGCTTCCCGCCAGAATGACCTTGGTGCGCGCGGCCACATCATTGTGGCGTATTCAGCCCTTGCAACCTCATCTCAAATCTCCGCCGGCTTGGACAAGTTTGACAAGCGCCACCCTGGCTGCCAGGTCGAGATGCATGTCATGTCAACGGATGCCATGATGCGCAAACTCAAGACTGGCGAAATCGACATCGGCTTTCTTCTGTCACATGCCAGTGTGCAGGACCCAGAGGTCACCCAAAGCCCGGTATGGTCCACACAGATCGGTGTCGTCGTTCCACGCTCGGCCAGCGAGGTGTCTCTCGACGATCTTCGCGAGGCAAATTTTGTGCTTGGCGTCCGGGAAAACTGGCGATCCTTTCGCGCGCTTCTGGATGAGGCCTTTCTTGCACCAGGCCTGAGGCCGACCATTGTGGATGAGGCTTGGGATGTGCAGGTGATATTTCAGCGTGTCGCCGAGGGACGTGGGCTGACGTTTTTCCCGATCAGTGCAGCGGACAGCTTGCCCGCCGCGCTCAAGATCCTGCCGGTGCCGATCTGGGCACCACAACTGACCATCGCGATAGCGTGGAGCAATGTGGTGGATGCCAAGCTGCTGCGGGCTTTCCGGGAGAGCTTCACTCAATAGCGCCAAACACGTGATCCAATTTTGTGATCAGCTGATCGCACAACCCTATTTGAGCTTCCTCACATTCTTACGCTTTATGCCGCAATATCAACGATTGACGGCAATGAGCGTGTGATGGACTACGATACCGATCCGAAGCCATGCTATCTTCACGGATCGCGTATCGGCCTCGTCTTGCTGCATGGTTTCACAAGCACACCGCAAAGTGTCGCCTATGTGGGCCGTCGGATTCATGCCGCGACCGGCGCAACCGTCAGTGTGCCGCTGCTTGCAGGCCATGGAGAGACGCCGGAAGCGCTGGCGCAGACCGGGTATCACGACTGGCTTGGGTCGGCGCAAGAGGCGCTCAATCGTGTGCGCGCGGAATGCGATGTGGTGGTTATAGCGGGCTTGTCGCTTGGGGGAATGATCGCACTCAATCTTGCCATCAGGTTCCCAGAGGTTGTGGACCGCGTCATCAGCATCAACGGATCAACCGGCATTTACAGGCCAGATCAGGCGCAAGGATTGTTTGCTTCCGACGAGAGCGGATTTCATTGTGGCATTGGGTCCGACATCAAGCATCCGACACGACGTGAGACATGTTACGACCGTATTCCGCTGGCAAACATGCGCGAGCGGTTCGTCCTGACATGCGCGACAGGCATCATGCTACCTGATCTAAAGCAGCCCATTCTTGTGTTTCAATCCCGCGAAGACCATGTTGTTGCGCCAGAGAATGGATCTCGCATTGTCCGAGACGTCGGCTCGTCGAACGTGCGCTTGCACTGGCTTGACCAATCCTATCACGTGGCGACACTCGACAATGACCGGGACCAGATCGTGATGCAGTGCTCAGATTTCATTACCCAGTGATGGAGCGGCTCAACCTTTCTTGAGCCGGCCTGTTCACCTGCCCCCCGTCATACAAAACGCAACGATCTGTTAACTATTAACCACTTTTAAGCTTTGCCTGCTCAAGCGACCAATATTCCATTTCGAACAGCCGCAGAGGATGAAGTGGTTCAAAGCGGCCATAGCGTTCCGCTGCTGCAACCACACGCACCATCTGCATTGCCAAATCCGCCACGATCTTGGCGTCGCCAGCGGACTTTCCGATACCGAATATACCCAAGCCCGGCACAAGAACCAGCCGGGGAAGCGGGTCGAGCATGATCTTTGGTTCTGCAGCCTGAGATGCGCCCTGTTCAAAGTATTGATGGTAGCGGGTGGAGAAATCCTTCAAGGCGTTCCCAATGTCAGCCACCGTAGCATCGCACTGCAACACCAGCGGAAATGGCTTGAGCCGGATCACATGGTCAGGTGTGACGGTACCGCGTTGCAGCGCCTGCACATTTTGAGGTTGGTCAAGAATGGCGCGGATCAATCGTGATGTGCGAAAATCAAACACCACTTTCGCCCATCCATGATGTGTTTGAGCGATGGCCTCTTGCAGACTCGTCGTGAATTCTGTCGCCGCATCAGGTGGTGTCTGCTCTGCCCCTGGCTCTGGGTCGAGTGCAGCCTTATGATCTTCAAGGAAACGCTCTGCCATGGTGGCGAACTCGATCATCCGTGCATAGGATTGCTCTGCTGTGTCACCAAAGGTGAACAGGCCATGATTGACCAGCCAGAGCCCTTCGCAATCTGGAGAACTGTCAAAAATCCGGGCCGCTTCTATGGAAAGATCATAGCCAGGCATCACATAGTCAACGACGGCAACCCGCTTGCCGTAAATATCAGATCCGATTTGGGCAGCATCGGGCTGATTGGCCAGCGCCAACACCGCCGAGGCATGGGAGTGATCCACAAACTTGGCAGGCAGGAAGGCGTGGAGCAGGGTTTCTAGCGACGGGTTCGGCGCGGTCGGGTCCAGAAGGTTGGCCCGCAGAAATGCGACCATCTCCTCATCCGACATTGGCGGCATGTTGCGCGCAGATTGCAGGGCCTCAAGGTCAAGGGCAGGCAGACCCGGCCCTTCTATCGTGGCCAGATCCCAACCGCTCCCCTTGACATGAAGCGTTGGGCGACGTGATCCATCCGGCCAGAGTCGGATCGTTTTGACCGAGGTGTTTCCGCCCCCGTGCAAGACAAGATCAGGGTCGCCCCCGATCAGCCGCGAGGTATACACCCGATCCGCCAGATCAAGATCTGCCGGATCGGATCCCGCCGCAGCACGATAGCGGGCCGCGTCTGCATCTTTCCAACGTGACTGCATGGCTTTTCCTTAATGCGCCGATTGAGTGATCAGGTCGGACATCCGCAGATGATAAAGGTCTTTGCTTCGCGGCCCTTCCATAATGTCGTCCAGCAATGCAACGGTCTGGCGGTAATGGTCCGTGTTGCGGTGGTCATCCACGGACTCGGCCGAGCGAAATACCTCTACGATGGTGAAGTGCGTCGGCTCTTCCCGATCCTGCAGCACATCAAACCTGAGGTTTCCAGGCTCTTGTGTTGTCCCATCGTAATTGATCCGGAAGGCGTCGAGAAAGGCGTCGATCTTGTCGGGTTTGACCCGAATATGAACCAATTGCACAAACATGTTTACTTGACCCCCTTCATGCCGTGCTTGACATTCAAGGTATGGCGTTCCGTCCAGCTGTCGGGCACGTCGCCGCCCGTGTTGTCAAACCATTCCTTGACCGGAATGCCTGAGATCAGCGCGACATTGCCCCAAGGCATCCAGCCGCCGGTGCGCACGATATATTTGGCACCGTGGTAGCCCTCTTCGTGAAACCAGCTGTTTGGGCGTGTGTCGGGCAGAGCGTCGGGGAAGACGTCATTGGTTGTGCCCCAGGCGTTTGGATTGTTGGCCTTCGCTTCCTCGATCATGTAGAATGCCTCAACCCACATATCTTGGCGGATCGCACTCAGCACAGTGCGCAGATCCGGCACGCCGGGGCAGAGGGCAAGGTCTATGACGCGGTCATCATAGACCATCGGAAAGCCGGCATCGACGACAAGCATGATGTCATCATGGCCCATTTCAGAAATGGCGCGGCTGAGTTTGACGTTCAGAATACCTTTGCGACGCATGGTCGGTCCTTTCGTGTAGAAGTAGGTTCAGGCGTGACCCTGAACGATGAGTGAGATGATTTCGTCCTGAGTGGTGTCCGCCATGTTGCGAATGCCTGCCATCCGGCCCAGATGCAGAATGGCGACGCGGTCGCATACCTTGCGCACATGGCCAAGGTCATGGCTGACCATGATGATGCCGATGCCCTGATCAGCCAAGTCACGTACGATGGCCAGCACCTCATCCCGTGCCGAGGGCGACAGGGCCGAGGTCGGCTCGTCGAGAATAATGTAGCGGCTGCCAAAAGCGGTTGTGCGTGCCAGCGCCGAAACTTGCCGCTGCCCCCCCGACAGATGGCCTGACGGCGTTCGCACATCAAAGGGGCGCACCGAAAAGCTGTTCACAATTTCCTGCGCACGCTTGCGCATGGCACCATAGCGCAGAAAGCCAAACCGATTGGTGATTTCGCGCCCCAGAAAGATGTTGTGCACGACCGACATGTCATCACACAGCGCCAGATCCTGATAAAGCATTGCGATGCCGGCATCCCGGGCCGCACTGGAACTGGTAAAACTGTAGGTTTCGCCGTCTACCATGATTGTACCGGCATCGGGGGCGGTGGCCCCGGCAAGAATTTTCATCAGGGTAGATTTGCCCGCCCCGTTGTCACCAAGAACACCCACGACCTCGCCGGCCTCAACGGTCAGATCTATGTCTTCAATCGCCTTGACCGCGCCGTAGGATTTCGCAATGCCGCTCAGAACCACGCTCATCGACTTGCCTCATTTTTGTGAAAGGCCCACATCTGGGCCGGGAGTGATCCGGGGCCGAGGGCCCCGGACCTGCAGGATCAGCGGTCGAGCTTGCCAGAATAGCGGAACGCGTAATCGGTCTCGGCGGTGATCTCATCCGGTGTCAGCTTGTAATCCAGCGCCTTGATCGTTGCGGCCAGAACGACCGGCACCGGCTGTTCTTCTGCATGGGCGCGGATTGCTTCGGCAACGGCAGTGCCCCAGTCGTCATTCACGCGAAACGCGGTGACCTTCAGGCCGCCATCCATGATGGATTTCAGCTCATCCGCGCCACCGCCCCATCCGTTGATGATCACATCATCCAGAACTCCGCGTTCTGTCGCGGCCGCCAGCGCTCCAAGCGCGATGGCAGTGCTTGCTGCATGCAGCATCTTGATGTCGGGATGGCGGCTGAGCAGCGCATTGGCCCCGGAAAACGACAGCTCACGGTCACCATTCGCCTCAAAATGATCGACGATTTCCATGTTGGAGTTATCTTCGACGCATTTCGCAAAATGGTCAGACCGCTGTGAGTCAATCAAGCCAGGGATGTACCGCAAGAGGGCAATCTTTCCCTCCCCGCCGGTTTCCGCAATCGTCCAGCGGCAGAGTTCCTCGGCACCGATCGTGTGGTCAAATCCGACATGGGTGATCGGTTGATTTTCCGTGCCCAGCAGATCAACAAACGGGTTGACGACGTTCATCACCAGGGTCGGAACCTCTGCGGACAAGCGGGCAATATTGGACTTTTGTACTTGGTACTCGGTTGGACCAATCACGACGTAGTCAAAATCCCCGGCGAGAATCTGTTCAACCTGCGCGCCCTGCCGGTCATGTTCATCGGGCTTGAACATGTATTCCACGATTTCGAAGGGGACGCCCATTTCTTCCATCCGTGCCCGGATCGAAAGGTTCAACCGCGCCCAAGCATCCGACGTTTCCAGACTTGGAAACATGAGCGCTATTTTCAGCGGTGCCTCATAAGTCTTGTCTGATGGGACAGCCGCGGCCTGCACACGTGCCATGAACTCGGTCATCGCATCGCGTTCGGCTGGCAGCATTTCGTGTAGTTCGGGCAACAGCAGGTACCCCCGCTCTTTGGCTGCGTCCGGCACCGTTTGTGCAGTCACATGGTGTGCAAGGCTCGAAATCAGCAGGCCTGACAACAGTAGGCTTTTCAGAGACATCTTTCCGGTCATGGTATTTCCTCCCATTTGTGGTTCAGTGCATCCGTTTTATTTGGTCCTACGCTCATTCTTCGGCGCGGGTGTTTCTGCGGGAATAGAGCGCGATGGTGATCAGGATCACCGCACCGGCGGCGACGTGCTGCCAGAACGCTTCAAAGCCCAGCATTACGACGGCGTTGGTGATGGTGGCCAAAAGCCATGCCCCAAGTAACGTACCGATGATGGACCCTCGCCCGCCGAACAGGTGGGTGCCTCCGACAATCACGGCCGCAACTGTGTTCAGCAGGATGGTTACGGCTCCCGACGCCACGACTGCATCCAGCCGCCCGGTCAGGATGATGCCGCCAATCGCCGCGATAATGCCCATGAAAACATAGACCCCTACGCGGTAGCCGGTGACGCTGATGCCAAGGCGCTTGGCCGCTGTCGGGTTGCCGCCAACTGCATGGAGTCGCATGCCGATACGGTGATAGGCAAAGATGCAATGCGCCACCACGACAAGCGTCAGCGCAATGATCAGAGGCATCGGGACGCCTATTACACGCCCCCGACCCAGGAAGGTGATGACCTCGGGAAACCCGAAGAACACGCCGCCGCCGGCGTAGACCAGCGCCAGACCGCGAAACACGAGTTCAGACGACAACGTCACAATGAAATCGGGCATCCTCAGCCGGGTGATGAGCAGCCCATTAAACAGCCCGCACAAGGCGCCAACTGTCAGGCCAACAAGGACCGATACCCAAAGTGGCAGACCGAAATCCTTAAGCGCTGCGGCGAAGGCCACACTCGACAGCGTCAGAATGGCACCAATCGACAGATCAATCCCACGTGCGGTGATCACGGCCGTCATACCTATTCCCAAGAGCATGATCAGCGACGCGTCCAGTGCGATCGCCCGCAAGTTCCCCACTGCAAAGAAGTTCGGCGCAGCCAACACCATGCCGACCGCAATGATCGCCAGCATGACAAGAGGGGCAGCAAGCGGAACCTGGGTCGGGCCGAGAAGCGGTGGCATTCGCGCGCGCCATCCCGTTTCCCCCAATAGTGCAGCGCGGCGTTCATCGGCCGATGACATGTTGTCGGTCGCGGGCGTCATCTCGTCTCCTGCAGTGTTCAAATGTTTGTATAACGATCATATGAACAGATCTGCACATTTTCTGTCAAGCGGAACTTGAAAAGAAAACGGCCAGCTCCGAAAGCTGGCCCGAGGGATGAAAATCAGAGGTTAGTGCAGCAGCGCAGGGGCTGTTTCTTCATCCGTGATGAAGATGTTGATAAATCCCCCCCGCAGGGCTGCGCGAATGGCCTGTACCTTTTCTGAGCCAGCTGCAGCAGCAATCACCTTTGGGCCCCTGCGCAAATCGGATAACGGTACCCCAACCACTCTGCGGTGGAGTGGAAGGTCAACCTCTGCTCCATCCGAGTCGATGAATCGGCATAGGACGTCTCCTACCACACCGCGTCGACGCATCGATTCCACTTCGTTGGGATGCACATAGCCATGCCTGATGACTGTCGCTTCTGGCGTCAGCCCGCCGATGCCCACCAGGGCAAAATTGGCTTGCATCGACATGTCCAGAATGCTCCGCACACTGGTTTCGTTGCGCAGCGCGGACGCAATTTCCCCGCTTTCAACAATGAGAGGGGCGGGCACGAGGTAGAACTTTTGCGCACCACCGACGATTCGAAGTCCATCTGCATAGGCCTGGACTCCACCGGTCAGGCTCACCAGATCCACGCGACGATCAGTGGCCAGGTGGCCCAATCGATGAATTGCTGCCCCCACCATTTCGCCCCAGCCCACCGCCAGCAGGCTGTTTTCCGGGAGATGTCGCATCAGATATTGCGCCGCCGCCTGTCCCAACCTTTCGCTGACCCGCACACCATCCAGTCGCGGAATCACACGAACCTCGGCGATATCGAACTGCTCCTCAATGAGGCGTTCAAGGTTCAGGCAGCCCTGCAAGGCAGAGTTTATCCGCAATTCTAGCAGGCCTGTCCGCCGTCCCATCTCCAGCAGGCGTGACACCTTGATGCGCGGAATCCCAAGGCGCTCACCGATTTCCTGCTGCGTCTGGCCGTCATTGTAATAATACCAGGCTGCCCGCGCCATCAGGGCTTCATCATCATCTATCAAGGGGTGATCCAAGCAGTTGCCTCTCGACCTTATCAGTGCGTCACGTGAAAAAACCTTGACCCGACCATCGGGCCACTGTTCATATGTTCAGAATAGAAACTTTTGGTCGCATCGCAAGCGAACAAGCGCAGGCTGTCACCGGGTGCGGCTGCGAACTGAACCATGCAAGTATAGAGGGTGACATGTCAGGGCCAAACGGGAAAACAGCACAATACACGCGGAATATGCGCCTGATCGGACATTGCGATCAAGGAGGTCGTGGCGACGGCACGCAGATCATGGTCGCCAATGGCTATGCCTATGTGGCGCATATTTTCTCGCAAGGGTTTAGTGTGCTTGATGTCCGCGACCCCGCAAAGCCCCGGACGGTCCTTCATGTGCCCGCTCCTGCCAATACCTGGACCCTGCATCTTCAGCAAGCCGACGGCCTTTTGTTGGTAGTCCATGCCCAAGATCAGTTCCGCCGCGCCGACATTCGTCACGAGTCTGATTATTACAAGGCCGACACCCGCGATACGGGCAAGTCTGTCGCGACCGAGCAGCGCGATTATTCGGCGGGGATGGCGGTGTATGACCTTTCTGACCCGGCAGCCCCCAGACAGATCGGCTTTATGCCGGTCAATGGCATTGGCCTGCATCGCATCTGGTACGTTGGTGGACGCTGGGCTTACGCATCCGCCCAGATCGAAGGGTTCAGCGACTTCATTCTGGTCACCATCGACATGTCCAATCCAGCACGACCTGAAATTATTGGACAATTCTGGTTGCCAGGTATGAACATCGCAGCCGGTGAAGTGCCGGACTGGCCGCTCGAACGCGGTCGCTACAGCCTGCACCACCCGATTGTGCACGATGACGTCGCCTATTGCGGCTGGCGTGACGGCTGCCTTGTGATTGTCGACGTGGCCGACAAGGCTGAGCCGAAGCTGATGGCACATCGCAACTGGGCTCCGCCCTTTGGCGGCGGAACCCACAATTGCCTGCCTTTGCCGGACCGTGATCTTTTGGTGGTGGTTGACGAAGCTGTACTGGACAATGGCGAAGATGGTGACAAGCCGATCTGGCTGTTTGATATCCGCGATAAGACCAATCCTGTCAGCATATCCACACTGCCTAAGCCGTCTGACCGAAATTATCTGGCGGTTGGCGGTCACTTTGGGCCGCATAACGTGCATGAAAACCGCCCCGGCAGCTTTGTCAGCTCTACTCTGATCTTCTCAACCTGGCAAAATGCAGGGCTGCGGGTCCACGACATTGGCAATGCCTATGCCCCGCAAGAGGTTGGTGCCTTTGTTCCAGAGGCTCCGGCCCGTCACGTCGACCCGCGACCAGGGCGACCGCTCGTCATCAACACCACCGATGTTTTCGTCGACAAAGCGGGATTGATTTACTTCACCGACTTTAGTGGGGGGGGGCTGCACATTGCAGAGTTCAATGGCTGAGGGGAAGAATCAATGACCCGGTACTTTTTGGCAATCGACGCGGGCACCGGGAGTGGCCGTGCAGTCATCTTTGATCAAAGTGGCAATCAGGTGGGGATGGGCCAGCAAGAGTGGACCCATATCAGCGAACCGGGCGTGCAGGGCTCGATGGCGTTTGACTGCCAGGCCAACTGGCGCATTCTGTCGGATTGCATCCGCGCCTCCGTTGCAGATGCCGGAATTTCTGCAGACCAGATTGCAGCTGTCAGTTCCACCAGCATGCGCGAAGGCATAGTCCTTTACGACCGCGATGGACGGGAACTTTGGGCATGCGCCAATGTCGATGGACGCGCGGTCCAAGAAGTAATCGATCTGAAGCGGCAGGATGACGGCATGGAAGCTGCCTTTTATGCCGTGAGTGGCCAGACCTTCGCGCTCGGAGCCTGGCCCCGGTTGGAGTGGCTGCGCCGCAATCGACCTGCGCTTTTGGACAAGGCCGCCAAGGTCTCTATGATCAACGATTGGGTTCTGGCCCGACTGTGTGGTGAAATTGTCACCGAACCCTCAAACGGTGGCACAAGCGGCCTGATCGACCTCTCCACCCGGCAATGGTCGCCCGAGTTGATTGCGCGGACTGGCCTTGCGTCTGATCTGTTCCCCGCCATGGTTGAGCCCGGCACAGCGGTAGGCCGCGTCTCGTACAAGGCGGCGGCTGAAACCGGCCTCACTGTCGGCACAGCCGTCATCTGTGGCGGCGGCGACGTACAACTTGGAACCTTGGGTCTTGGTCTGGTCGATGAGGGGGCGGCTGCCGTCCTGGGCGGCACGTTCTGGCAGCAGGTTATCAACATCGGTCAAGGGCGCACGGATTCGACCATGCGCGTTCGGATCAACCCGCATGTGCAGAACAATCTGAACCAAGCTGAGTGCATTTCATTCTTCGTTGGCCTGACGATGCGCTGGTTCCGGGATACCTTTTGTCAGGATGAAAAGGCGCATGCCGCCGCTCATGGCCTGGATGCTTATACCGTGCTGGAACAGATGGCCGCGCAGGTGCCAGCCGGCGCGAACGGAATCATCCCGATTTTTTCCGACGCTATGGATTTCGGACGCTGGTATCATGCGGCCCCGTCCTTCTTGAACATGTCGATCGACCCCGGCCACACCACCAAAGCCAGCTTGTTCCGTGCCTTGCAGGAAAATGCTGCTATCGTGTCGGCTGTGAATTTAGACCGCGTGTTGGACTTTGCCGGTGTCAGCATTGATCGTCCGGTCGTCTTTGCGGGCGGGGCATCAAAAGGGGCGCTCTGGTCGCAGATCTTGGCAGATGTCCTGGGACGCCCCGTCGCCATTCCCAAAGTGCGCGAGGCCACGGCACTTGGGTGCGCCGCCGCTGCGGCTTGTGGGGTTGGGCAATTTGCGACGCTAGCAGAAGCTGGACGGAGTTTTGCCGCAACCGATCGGATTGTCGAGCCAAACACCGCCAACGCCTCTGTGTATGCACGCGCACGCACCGATTGGATGCAGGCTTATGCCGCACAAAAAGCTCTGGTCGATCAAGGTGTGACGACGTCCCTGTGGAAGGCCCCTGGAACTTGATGCGCTATCCGGTCTTCGACGTGACACGCAAGATGGGGTGGCTGTTGTTGCGTTGTCTCATTGCCAACAAAGCGCCGCAAGCCTTTCTTAAGGCGCGGACCGCAAAGATCAGCCGGTACTCCGCAATGAAAGCATACCTCACCGGGAGTCCCTGGCGAAGCATGGGATCGCCTTTTTGAGGATGCTCCCATGCGCCGGGAAAACAGTCCGCCGGACTGTTTTCTTGTCCCGCTCAACTCCGTCACCCTGGCAAGGTCGCGCTTGAGGCGGCGGATCTCGTCCGCTTGGGCATCGACCTCCTTGATCACCTTGGCCGATCGCAAAATCTACTTTTGCCAAGTGTGGATCGACTTGGTGCTAATCCCCAACCGCTGCGCCATCTGTCGATCCGGCGCGAAACTTTCATGCTGGAAAACGTTGCAGACTCGCCTGGTTGCAGTCGGATGACGTCTGCTCTTGGAGTGTCTCAAAGGTGACGTGCAGCGCGGCGGCCGCCGATGGCCCCAAGAGTTGCGGCGATCACGAAATAGGCGCTCATGCCAAAGGCCTGTTGCGGCATGTCAATGCCCTGGTCGATCAGCCAGCCGCAGATGCCCGGCCCGAGCGCAGAGCCCAGTACCATGACGGCCCCGGTCATCGCGCGGATGCGGCCCAGATTTGCTGTGCCGAAAAACTCTGCCCACAGGGCTGCGCTCATCGTTGAGCTGGCCCCGACGGAAGCCCCGAGCAGCACCAGGGCCCCGGCACCGAGCCACAGGTTTTCGGCGATGGCGATCAACAGATAGCCGAAGGCCATGGGAATGAGATAAAGCCCCGCAATCCGGGGAGATCCGATCCGGTCCACCAGCCAGCCGGTCAGCAGCATGGATGTGACTGCCGTTGCGCTGAAAACCGGAAACAGTGCGACCAGATCAAAATGCGCCCAGCCCTTGGCTTCTGCGAAATGAACCTGACGGAAAAAGAACGCGGTATTCCATGCGGCCGGTCCCAGTAGCGCGGGCAGCGTCAGCCAGAACAACCAATGGCGCAACACCTCGATCCGGGTCCAACTTCGCCCGCCCATGCCAACAGAGGTATCGTCGCGGGCCATGGCCTGCGGGGTGCGTTCGGATTTCAGGATCAACACCATGACCAGTGCCGCAACCACCAGAAAGAGCGCGGCGATCATCCAAAGTGCGCGCCATTCGAACCAGCCCATCAGCCCGACAAAGGCGAGGGGCAGCACCGCTTCGCCCAGGGAAACTCCCAGGGCAGCAATCGAAATCGCCCGCCCCCGGGTTGCGACGAACCAGCGCGACATGGCGACCATGGAGGTCTGCATCATCATGCCCTGACCCATCAGCCGCAGCAGAAAGATGGCGCAGGTGAGTGCGGCAATGCTTGTGGAGAGCGACACAAGGGTTGTGGCAAGTGCCAAGCCGATCAGGATGACCGGGCCAATCAATCGCACGCGGAACCGGTCTGTCAACCCGCCGGCAAAGACCATGCACGCAGCGGATGCCATGGTGGCAAGCGCATAGATGCCCCCCCAACCGGCATTGGTCAGGCCAAATTCTTCCCGGATGTCACCGGCAAAAACGGCAATAAAGAAGGTCTGGCCGAAGCTGGACGAAAACGTCAGCAGGAACCCCGCAAAAAGCCAGGGCGCATTCTGACGTAAAAAGCCAATCGGACTGGGCATCCAGTCAGATCTCCTGAGTCACGCGTGCGTTTGAACGGTTCTCCGAAGCGCTTTTCACGCATTTTCCGCAAGGGCCCAGAAAAACTCCAGGTTCGAAAAGATCAGTCCCGGACCGGAAGATCAAGGCGAAACCCGGTGTGCGGCGTCGTCCGGACGGGAACGGCATGTCGCCGGGCAACTGGGTGGATGGGTCACGCGCAGACCTGAGCAGTGCGCGTGACCCCGATCAGAGCTGAAAAGGCGTCACGCCTCAGGCATAGGGCATCAGCGGCACGGGCGAGGAGCCGGACCAGTTCACATAGACGGATTTCTTGCGCAGATAGGATTCAAGTCCGTGAATGCCGTCATCGCCACCGGGACCCGAATTCCGGTATCCGGTGTGATAGCCCTGCAGTGCCTCTGGCCCGATGCGGTTCACATAGATCTCGCCAAAGCGGATGTCGGCCACCGCCTGCATGATGCGTCGGTAATCTTGGGTGAACAGATAGGCGGAGAGGCCATAGCGACTGTCGTTTGCCACGGCCATCGCCTCGTCAAAGCCAGAGACTTTCATCACCGGAACAACGGGGCCAAAGATTTCGTCCTGCATGATCGCCATATCGGCAGTCACCCCACCCAGCACTGTCGGTGTCATCCAGTAACCCCCGGCCACCGGCGGTGTGTCGGGCCGGCCGCCCAGCAGCAGCGGTTCGGCACCGGATTTCAGCGCAGCGGCCAGAATGGCCTCCACCTTCTCCAGTTCCGGTTGCGAGACTTTGGGGCCAAGATCTGTCGTCTCCAGCATCGGGTCTCCCAGCCGCAGCGCCTTGGTGGCCTGTACGAAGCGGGTGACAAAGGCATCGTAGACCTTTTCATGCACCAGCATCCGTTCGTTGCAGATGCAGACCTGCCCGCAGTTCATGAAGCGCGAAGTGACGGCCGAGGCCACGGCAAGATCGAGATCGGCATCTTCCATCACGATCAGCGGGGCCTTGCCGCCCAGTTCCAGCGAGACGGGCACAAGGTTCGGGGCAGCAGCGACCATGATGCGCTTGCCGGTTGGCACAGAGCCGGTCATGGTCACAAGATCAACGTCCGAGTGCGTGGTCAGGGCCGCGCCCACTGTGCCGCCCGCGCCGGTGACAATGTTCACCACCCCTGCAGGCAGGCCCGCCTGTTCGAACAATCGCGCCATGTACAGCGCCGAAAGCGGCGTTTCTTCATGGGGCTTCAGAACAATCGTGTTCCCGGCAATCAGGGCAGGGGCCACTTTGCGACTGACCAGTGCTGCGGGATAATTCCAAGGAATGATGCCGACGACGACACCCACCGGCACCCGCTGAATCCAGATCTGTTCGCCGGGCGCGTCCGAGGGCAGGATCTCCCCTTGAATGCGGCGGGCAAATTCTGCAAAATAGGTGAAGAACTCGGCAGCGCCCCCCACTTCACCCCGCGCCTCGGTGATGGGTTTGCCTTGTTCGCGCACGACCAGCTGCGCCAAAGGCTCGGCGTGTTCTCGGATCAGCCCCGCGATCTTGTGCATAAAGACCCCGCGTTGCAGCGGTGACAGCCGCGCCCAGGCGGGTTGTGCGGCGCGAGCTGCATCAATGGCCTGCAGGGCCTGTGCCGCGCTGGCCTCGGGGGCATGGGCAAATACCTCTCCGGTGGCGGGGTTGATGACGGGGCGGGTGCCTTCGGCCCCCTTATGCCAGTGCCCGCCAATCCACATGCTGCTGTGATCCTCGCTTTGCATCCTGTCTCCTCCCAAAGATCTTAGTCCGTGATGGCGGTATCCGCCTTGCTGCTTACCAGGGCCAGCGCGTAGTCGATGGCCTCGATCAGGCTGGTCGCTTCGGCAATGCCCTGACCTGCAATGTCGAAGGCGGTGCCGTGATCGACAGAGGTGCGGATGATCGGCAGGCCAAGGGTGACATTCACCCCACTGAGCCCGACCCAGCGGCCAGTTGCCGGATCAACAGTAAAGCCAAGCAGCTTGACCGGAATATGCCCCTGATCGTGATACATCGCGACCACGGCATCAAAGGCTCCGCCGCGCATTTTCACAAAAACCGTATCGCCGGGCACCGGGCCGGTGATGTTCAACCCTTCGCTGCGCAACTGGGCCACCAAAGGCTCGGTCACGTCGATGTCCTGTCGCCCGAAGATGCCGCCTTCGCCTGCGTGGGGGTTCAGCGCGGCTATGGCAATGCGGGGGGTGGCAATGCCCAGCCGGCACAGGGCGCTGTGGGTCAGGGTCACAACATGCCGGATGCGTGCGGCGGTGGCGCGCGTGGGCACATCTTCCAGCGCACAATGTGTTGTGACATGGGACACGCGAAACGCCCCATGGGCCAGCATCATCACGCTGCCTTTTGCGCCAGTCAGATCAGCCAGCAGTTCGGTATGGCCCGCATAGGCATGGCCTGCCAGATGCAGCGCCTCTTTGTTCAGGGGTCCGGTCACGATGGCATCGGCGGCCCCCGTCATGGCAAGCGTGGTTGCCTGCACCACTGCACGATAGGCCTGATCGCCCGCATCGGCGGATAGGGTGCCGGGCAGGATGGGACGCGCAGGCGGGACTGTCGGCAAGATCGCCGCGCCGGACAGGCTGCGCACGTCATCCTGCCCGATGACGGGCGGGCAGGGCAGGCCAAGGCTTGCCGCGCTGCGCTGCAACGTTGCCGCGTCGCCAATCAGCACAAGGGCCAGGTCCTGTGCAGACAGCCTGGCCATCAGGGCATGGCACGCCTTCAGCGCGATTTCGGGGCCGATCCCGGCAGGGTCACCGATCGAGATGGCCAGAACAGATTTTGGCATCTTTTGACGCGGCCTTTCCGAAGCTTGCTCCGATTCGTGTTATATTTTGATCTTTTATGAAACATCTTGAACTATTTTGGTAGAACATTGCAACGCTGTGAGAGCAGGCTGGAACATTTTCGCGGTTTTGTGCCAGTATGCTGACAAGTCAGCGATCAACAGGGCGCATATGCTACCAGCAAAAAGACGAGCCCGGATTCTGGAGGTGCTGGGAGCCGAACAGATGGTGTCCCTGAAAGACCTGTCGGAAGCCTTGGGCATTTCGATATCCACGGTGCGCCGCGATGTCGATTATCTGGATGAGGCAGGCTATTTGTCCCGCACCCATGGCGGCGCGATTTCAACCGCGCGGGCATCCACGACGTTTGAGCCTGAAGCTGCCATCGCATCGGCCATCGAAAGTGCGGCAAAGGCTGCCATCGGTGCCGTTGCGGCGCAGCTGATTCAGCCGGGGCAATCGGTGTTGTTTGACAGCGGAACCACGACCGCAGCGGCGGCGAGGGCCGCAGCCAAGCTGAGCATTCCCTTCACCGCGATGACCAATGATGTGATGATCGCATCTTGCCTGTCACAGAATGCGCTGGTGCAGACCAGCGTCACAGGCGGGACCATGCGCAGTGGCACCACCACATTGCTGGGGGCGGATGCGGTGAATTCTGTCGCGCGGCTGCGGGCCGATATCGCCTTTGTGGGCACCCATGCGATCACGCCAGAGGTGCTGTCGGATACGTCGCTGGAACTGGCAGACCTCAAGCGCCGGTTTATGGCAGCGGCAGACCGGGTGATCCTGCTGGTGGACAGCAGCAAGTTTTTCAACCGGGCGTTCTGCGCCTTTGGCGAAACCTCTGCGGTGGATCTGGTGCTGACCGACAGCCGGATCAGCGCGGATGCGACGGCCGCCCTCAAAGACCGGGGTATTGACCTGCGGATGGTGGATATCGCGCCATAAAGGGCGGATCAGCGCGGAGATGCGCCCGAGATAAGCCGCGACATGGTATCGGGCGCGCCAAAGCCGCCGGATTTGGTGATGATCTGAAGCCCGGGCCATCCGGTCAGGGCGGTCGAAAGCGGCAGTCCCGGCAGCACTTCACCCCGCACCTCAAGCAGCCCGATGCCCAGTTCAGACAGAACAGCTTCGGCGGTGGAACCGCCACAGGCCAGAACCGTGGCGGGCGGTGAGGCTTTGACCCATAAAGCCACACCCGTGGCAAATCGGGCCGCTGCCTGAAGGGGCGTTGTCCCAGAGCGGCCGGGTTGCATCTGCAAAATCATCAAAGGCCCTGACGCCGCCGGTGGCGGCGGCACCGCGCCATCGGGTGCCGGGAAAACATCAAACCCGGTGAGCTGAGCCAGCGTGATCGGATCGCGCGATCCGATGGCAAACAGGGCAGGGGAAGCCAGCCGCTGATGAGCGGCTTGCGGCGCGCCAGCCGTTAACCGCCGTGCCAGAGAGTCTGCCAAGCCGGCAGCACCCACCAGCAAGGCAGCCTCAGAGGCCGCTGCAAGCCCGGCGTCAATCTGGGCCTCGGTATGAGCATTCAGCACGGCAGAGGCGGCAACCCCGGCGCGCTCTGCCACGGGAAGGGCACGCTCAACGCCCATTCCGGTGACATGGCCATCCTCAACAAAGCGGCCCAGCCTTGGAATGGCCGGGCAGATCAGCACAGGCTGACCCGGAATGCAAAGCGCCTGAAGCTCGGCGGCGATGTGTCCCTTCATCCGGCTGTCGATTTTCTTGAAGACGATCGCACTCCGGGCCACAGGGTCGCCCATCAAAGCAACCCGCACCTGCAAAACACGGGCAACAGCGGCGTCTTGCGTGCCGTCGCGCGATCCGGTCGAGACGGCGACCACCTGCGCCCCGCTGCGCAGCGCCGCGTCAAGATGGTTGGTCGAGGTTGCACAGACGACCGTCATGCCCCGCGCCGCAAAGGCGGCAGAGCTGTCCAGCGCGCCGGTCAGATCATCTGCAATCACGATCACCTTTGGCCCCAAGGTCATGCGATGGCCTGACGGCAAGACCGAGATGTCCCGGCAGGGCACATCCTAGCGGCTTTCACTGGGTCGGGTTTCATTGACGGCAATGGCAAGGGCCTGCAATACGCAGGTTCCGATCACCAGCGGATGCGCGGCAATCGGGCTGCGCTGGGGGGTTTCAATGGTCACTCTGGCGATGGCTGCCAGCGGGCTGAGCACATTGTCCGTCACCGCGACCACAATGCCGCCCCGCGCGGCATGCAGCTTGGCCCCGCGCACGACAGAGGTCTGATAGGGGGCGAAACTGATGGCCAGAATGGCGTCTTCCATCCCCAGAAGCTCGATTTGACGACTGAAAAAGGAACCCGCCTCATCCAGCATGTTGGTGGGCGTGCCAAGGCTGAGCGCGGTGGCGTGAAAGATGCAGCCAAGCGCAAATGAGGTTTGCTGCGCCAGAACATGGATGCGATCCGCTCGCACCAGTTCGATCACCGCGCGGTCAAATTGTTTACGGTCAAGTTCCTTGAACAACCGGTCCAGATCGCGGCGGGCCTCGCTCATCAGCGCATCGGCAACGGCAATGGCCCCGCTGGCGGGATGGGCGCTGATCGCCTCACGCTCGCGGATTTCGCCCATCCGGTACACCAGATTGTCACGGAAATCGCGCTTCAACTCGTTGAACCCGGCATAGCCAAGCGTCTGTGCAAAGCGGACCATACTGGAAGGCGGCACACCGATTCGCTTGGCAAGCTGCTGCGCGGTTTCCACTGCGACCGTATCGGCGTTCTGGATGGAAAACTCGGCAATGGCCCGCAGCTGCGGACTAAGCTCCGGATAGGCGCGGGCAATGCGGTCTCGCAAGCCGGCAAAGGCCCCGTTTGTCTCGGTTTCGGCAATATTCCCCAAGATGAGGCCCTTTCGAACGGTGGTTCAAAAATTCCAATACCGTCTTAAGAATGAAAATTCAATCGTTGACAGGTTTGCGAATTTACGGGTTACTGGTGTCAGGAGGGTAGAGATAGCAGAGTTTCGATCCGTTTTGGAGGACGTGTCGCAACGGAACTTTGGCCCTGATGGTCAGAGAGAATGCAGGAAAAATGCAACCAGGGAGGACTACAATGAAATTTGGACGCAGAACGACAACGTTCATGCTGACAGCGGCACTGGCACTGGGAACGACTGCGCTTTCCGGGCTGTCCAGCCAGTTGGCGGCGCAGGAGCGCACGCTCAAGGTCTGGTTCGGGCGGGATCAGTTCATCCCCGAGGATCAGTTCGCACAGTTCAAGGCCGAGAACCCCGATATCGCGGTTGAGTTCGAAGTGATCCGGCTGGAAGATGTCAGCGCGCAACTTGTGCTGGCCACGCGGTCCGGCAATGCCCCCGATATCGTGCAGATTCAGGCCCGCGACATCACCCAGCTTGCGCAGGGCGGTATGCTGAAGGAATTCGATGCACAGATCGAGACCTTCAAAGAGCAGTTTCCCGACACCTACAACCAGCTTTCTCCCATCGCGTGGGAAGGCGCTTCAAGTGCCGATGGCAAGCTTTACGGCGTGGCGCTGTTTGTGCAGTCGATTTACCTAACCTATCGCAAAGACCTGCTGGAAGCTGCTGGCATTGCGATGCCGCTGGAGACCACAGACAAGGTTCTTGCGGCGGCAAAGGCGGTCAGCACCATTCCAGGCGGCGGCGACATGCTTGGGTTCAGCCTGATCGGCTGCTGCGTGGCACCGACCTGGGAACTGCCGCTGTTTCTGGCGATGGGCGGGCAATTCATCGACGGCGTGCCGCAGATCGACAGTGAAGTCGGCATCGAATGGATCGAATTCTACCAGACCCTGATGCGCGATAAATCGGCCAGCCCGGATTCTGCAAGCTGGGATTCCGGCCAGATGCGCGCAGCCTTTGTCGGTGGTCGTGCCGGTGTGATGCACGAAGGCGAGCATATCTACGTCGAGATCGAAAAGACCATGCCTTATGCCGAGGGTAAGTGGACGTTCGAGCGTCTGCCGACCCGCCCGGGCCAGACCGAACCGCATGTGTAGTCGGGCTTTGCCTTTCCCTTTGTGGTGACCACGGCGGCGGATGATGATGATGCGGTCGTCCGTGCGCTGGAATATCTGGCGCGACCGGATTTTGCCAAGCAGGTCGCCATCCGGTATCAGCCGACCACCAATTCGGCGGTCTCGAACGACCCGGAGTATCTGGCGGCAAAGCCATGGGCGCAGGATATCGCCCCCTTGGCCGCATCGCTGGTGTCCCTGCCGACCCACCCGACACGGGTGATCCAGATCTATGACGTGCTGACCCAACTGCGGGACCGGTCTGTCGCCGACACCACGACCTCGGCTGCCGATCTGGCCAAAGAGTACCAGGAACTGGTGAACAAGGCCGCCGGCCTCTGACCAACCCCCTTTTGCTCCCAAGCAACTGCGGTACGGAGAAATCCGTACCGCCCTTTTCACCCACGCTTAACGTCAGAGGCCCGTATGTCACATACCACGCCCATGGTTGAAGACGGACCAACAGGTGCCGACCGCCTGAAACCGTTTGTTCCCTATCTTCTTGTTCTGCCGGGACTGCTCTTTGTCATGGGCATTCTGGGCTATGCCGTTGTGGGCGGTATCATCTTGTCTCTGAACGAAACCGACATGTTCATGAACAAGACATTCGTCGGTCTCAAGAATTACATCGATGTCTTTGCCGACCCCCGGTTTCAGGACGCAATGGTCCGCACGCTGAGCTTTGTTGTGATCAGCATCGTGCTAGGGATCTTCATGTCGATGAGCTTTGCGCTGGTGCTTTACAAGGTGGTGCGCGGGCGTCGGTTCTTTCGTGGCCTCAGCCTTGTGCCCTATTTCGTTTCCGGCATCGCCACCGCTGTGATGTTCCGCTTTATTTTTACCACCAGCGGCGGCTTCGTGAACACGGTGCTGGCGCAATTGGGGCTGCCGGCGCAATCCTGGCTGGGCGATCCGACTCTGGCCTTTGCGGTGGCGATCATGGCCAATTGCTGGTTCATGGTGCCCTTTGCTTCGCTGATCCTGCTCGGCGGGTTGCAAACCATCGACAAGGATCTGTATGACGCCGCCGCGATCGACGGGGCAAACCCGATCCAGATTTTCTTCCGCATCACCCTGCCGCTGATCAAACCCATGCTGGGGGTCAGCCTGATCTGGGTGTCTTACATCAGCTTTTCGACCTTCGATATCGTGCTGGCGCTGACGTCGGGCGGGCCGCTGAAAGCGACCGAGCTGGTGTCGATCTACATGTATGAACTGGCGTTCCAGCAACTGAACTTCGGTCAGGGCGCGGTGCTGATGGTGGTGCTGCTGGTGTTCAACACGGTGCTCAGCCTGATCTACATCAAGATCTTCGTGATGGGCGACCGCCGTCATTCGGAGGCAGGCAAATGAGGGTGCAAGAGTCCGGCCCCATGGCGCTGCTGTTCCAGCGCCTTGGCCCCAAGGTGCTGATCTGGTTGACCCTGACCTTTCTGGTGATCTGGACAGCAACCCCGATCATCTGGGCGATCCTGTCGTCCTTCAAAGACCCGCTGGAGATCTATGAGAGCAAAAGCCTGCTGCCCGAGGTCTGGCGGCTGGATGCTTACCGCAAGGTGCTCAGCATGCCGGGGTTCGGTACATGGCTGATGAACAGCATCATCGTGACCGTTGTCGCCACGATCGTGCCGCTGATCCTTGCCATCCTCGCGGCCTATGGCTTTGCCCGCTACGCGTTCAAATTCCGCCATGTGCTTCTGCTCTTGTATCTGATCCCGCGCATCATTCCGCGCGTCAGCCTGATCGTGCCGCTGAATGACCTGATGAGCGATCTGGGCCTGATCAACACCTATTCCGTGCTGTTCATCACCTACATCGCCAGTGCGGTGCCTTTGGCGACATGGATTCTGGTGGGCTTTTTCGGCTCGATCCCAAAAGAGATCGAGGAAAGCGCCACGCTGGACGGCGCAAACATGTGGAACCGCCTGCGCCATGTGATGCTGCCGATGGCCTGGCCCGGCGTGGTGACGGCGGCCGTGCTGTGCCTGCGCGAAGCCTGGAACGAGTTTTCCTTCGTGCTGGCTCTGGTGAACCAGACCGACATGCGAACGCTGCCCTATCAGCTCTACATGCTCAAGGATTCCATGGGGATACAGGATTACGCGGTTTACAACGCCTTTACCATCCTGACCGTGCTGCCGCTCTTGCTGGTCTATCTGCTGCTGGAACGAAAGGTCGTGGACAGCATCGTATCGGGGGCGGTGAAATCATGACAACGCAAGTATCGGAAGGACAGAAAATGGCAGAGGGCTATGTCGAGTATCGCAATCTGCGCAAGAGCTTTGGCGGATTGGAAATCCTGCACGGCGTTGACCTGACCATACCAGAAGGTGCCTTTGCCGTGCTTGTCGGACCGTCAGGTTGCGGGAAATCGACGCTGCTGCGGATGACGGCCGGGCTGGAAAACGTGACCAGCGGCGAGATCAACATCGCCGGGCGCCTGGTGAACAACGTGCATGCCAAGAACCGCGGCATTGCCATGGTGTTCCAGTCCTACGCGCTCTACCCGCACATGAGCGTCGAGGACAATATGTCCTTCGGCCTGAAGATGCGCAAAACGCCTTTGCAGCTCATCACCGACCGGATCAAGCGCGCGGCGTCGATCCTGAAACTCGGGCCCATGCTGGACCGCTTGCCATCGCAACTGTCAGGCGGGCAGCGCCAGCGTGTGGCCATGGGCCGCGCCCTGACACGAGAGCCGGAAGTGTTCCTGTTCGACGAGCCGTTGTCCAACCTGGACGCCAAACTGCGGGTCGAGATGCGGGCGGAAATCAAGGCGCTGCATCAACGCCTGAAGACCACGACGATCTATGTGACCCATGATCAGATCGAGGCCATGACCATGGCCGATATCGTGGTGGTGATGCATGACGGCCGGATCGAGCAGGTGGGCGAACCGCTGGCCATCTATGACCGCCCGGCCAACCTGTTCGTGGCGGAATTTCTGGGCTCACCTGCGATGAACCTGATCCCCGGCACCATCGCGCAGGATGCAGACGGACGCTGTGTGCAGACCGAGGCGGGCATGCGCCTGCCGTTGGACTCTGGGGCAAAGGGCACTGTGGGGCAGAAGGTGGTCTACGGCATCCGCCCGGAACATCTGCAGCTTGATCCGGCGGGTGATCTGCCCATCCGACTGACGCTGGTCGAGCCCGCCGGGTGGGAAACCCATGTGCATGCCGATCTGGGAGGCCAGATTGTCCGCATGGTGTCTACCAAACGTGTGGCGCAGCGCGCGGGTGACAGCACGACCGCCAAAATCGACGCAACCCGCGCGCATCTGTTCGATGCCGCCACCGGCAATCGCCTGTGACCTGAATTTTGAAGACGACAAAGAAAGAGGAACCGGAATGACACGTCCGCTTGATGCAAAGCTCGCCCGTATCCGCGAAGGCAACTACACTCCCGCCGATTTCGTGATTGCCGACGCCAAGGACGGCGATATGTCGATGGGCGTGGCTACGCCAGGCTTTCGCACGGGGGCCGACGGCAAGCCAACCACCCAGCCCCGCCCTCTGTCGGACTACCGCGATGACATGCGCAGGATGACCCGATCCGGGTTGGTCGATGTGATGCTGACCTCGCTGTCGTCAGCTGAAACACTGGCCGCCGAAGGTCTGTTCGAGGGCAGTGACGTGACCCCCGCCGTGCGCCTGAACGATGCGTCGGACATCTGGGCCTACCGGGGGGCAAGTTACCGCAAGGTGCCAGCGGCCCCCTTCCGCACCGCGCGGCTGGACCGGGCGCTCAAGGTCGCAGATCTTGGTCTGTATGCGGCGACCTTCTACAACGATCTGGCGCAGGACGCCGCAACGCTGAACGCCTATACCGCCTTCCGCGATGAGGCCAGCGCCGCTGGGATGCGCCACTTTCTGGAGGTGTTCAATCCGGCCTTCGATATCGACACCAACGGCGTCGACATCGGCCACTACATCAACGACACAATTGCCCGTTGCCTTGCAGGTGTGTCCAGCGAGGAATATCCGCTGTTCCTCAAGATCGCCTATAACGGTCCGCGCGCGATGGAGGAACTTGCCAGCTATGATCCCGGCAAGCTGATCGTCGGCATTCTGGGCGGCGGTGTTGGCACCACCCGCGACACGTTCGAACTGGTTTCGCAGGCCGAGAAATATGGCGCGCGGATCGCGCTCTTCGGTCGCAAGATCTATTTTGCCGAAGACAGCACCGAAATCGTCGCCGCGATGCGCCGGGTGGTGGAAGGCGTGCAAACCCCGGAAGATGCCGTGCGTGACTACCACGACCGGCTTGCGAAAAAGGGTATCAACCCAAACCGCTCGCTGGAAGATGATGTTCAGGTGACCGAGGCGGTGCTGAAATGACCAGTCGGCAAGGAGTCCTCACGGCCGGAACATGGTGCGCGGATCACAACAAGGTTGTCGAATTCTGGCCGCTGGAGAATGAGGTGGTCGAGATCCTGTCCGAAGACGTCAAAGGGGGCGGTTCGGGCTGCAATCTGGCGATCGATCTCAAACGGCTCGATTCTTCCATTCCGGTCGAAACCATCGGTGTGATCGGAAATGACGAAGATGGTCGCATCCTGCTGGCAGAGGCCGACGCTTACGGCATCGAGCGGAGTCGGCTGCATGTGGTCGAAGGGCTGCGCACAAACTACACCGACGCCTATACCTCCAACCGGACGGGACGGCGTACACATATTTACCTCCAGGGTGCGAGTGCCGAGCTGAACCCGGATCACTTCGATTTCTCCAAAACCAATGCCCGCTTCCTGCATCTGGGGCTTCCCGGCATTCATCGACAGATGGACCGTGCCTGGGGCAATGACGAAAACGGCTGGGTCACTGTGCTGCGCGCCGCGCAGGCGGTGGGGATAGAGACCAATATGGAACTGTGTTCCATCGCACCGGAAAAGCTGGCCAAGATCGTTCGGCCCTGCCTGCCGCATCTGGATTACCTGATCATCAATGATTTCGAGATGGCGGCAATTTCCGGCAATCCGACGGTGGCGGCAGAGGCGGCGGATATCCCCCGGGTCATTGCATCGGCAAAGACGGTGCTTGCCATGGGCAGCATGAAACTGCTGGTGGCGCATTTCCCCGAAGGCGCGGTTGTGTTGCCGCGCGGCGGCGAGGCCATGTTCATCCCCTCGGTTGACGTTCCTCCGGAAAAAGTCATCGGCGCAAACGGGGCGGGCGATGCCTTTGCTGCGGGTGTCATCTACGGTCTGCACCAGAACTGGCCGATGGAAGAAACCGTCAGGCTGGGCCACGCCGCAGCGGCCGTCTCGCTGCGCAGTCTTGGCACAACAGATGCGGTGTTGCCGGTGGCCGAATCTTTGGCGCTGGCGAAAAAATGGGGATGGCGCAACGCAGCCTGAGGCCGGACCCGATCTGTAAGGCAGACGCCCTGTCGTGGCGTTTGCGGCTACTGAAACCTTTGCTCCGTTCCTGTCAGCCGATCTTGGGAAGCCCCCGGGACACATAGGCCCCAGCCCCTTGTGTCCCGCAAAGCTGTCCGTCCTCGACCATCACCTTGCCACGCAAAACGACAGTCACCGGCCAGCCGGTGACGGCAAAGCCTTCATAGGGCGAATAATCTGATCCGTCATGCAGGTCCGCATGGCGGATGATCCGTTCGGCCTCAGGATCCCAGACCGTCAGGTCGGCATCCGAGCCGATGGCGATCGTGCCCTTCCGGGGGTAAAGCCCATAGGTTTTCGCTTGATTGGTCGCGGTCAGCGCCACAAAGCGGCAAAGGTCGATCCGCCCTTTCGAGACCCCTTCCGAGAACAGGATCGGCAGGCGGGTTTCCACGCCGGGGATACCGTTCGGCACATGCCGGAACGAGGTGCGGCCCTTTGGGTTCAGCTTTCCCTTCGGGTCGTCATAGACAAAGGGACAATGGTCGGAGGACACCAGATCGAACACGCCCGTGCGGATGCCTTCCCAGCAAGCCTCCTGATCGGCCGTGGTTCTGGGCGGGGGCGAGCAGACGAATTTTGCCCCGCTCCAGTCCATCGCTTCCAGATCATCTGCTGTCAGCACAAGGTATTGCGGGCAGGTTTCGCCCACCACCCGGCTTCCCCGGGCGCGCGCGCGGGAGATTTCCTCCATCGCCTCGCGGTTTGAGACGTGAACGATGACGACCGGCACATCTGCCACATCCGCCAAGGCCATGGCGCGATGGGTGGCTTCGCGCTCTGCCGACACCGGGCGGGTTCGGGCATGGGCGGCCGGCACCAGATCACCATTGCGCTCGGCCCTGTCGGCCAGAAAGCGGATCACATCCTCATTCTCGCAATGGACCATGACCAGCGCCCCGGCCCCTTGTGCGGCATCCATGGTGGCCAGGATCTGCGCGTCGTTCAGGCGCAACCCTTCATAGGTCATGAACACCTTGAAGGAGGTATAGCCGTCAGCCACCAGCGCGGGGATTTCCTGCCCCAGGATCTGATCGGTCGTATCGGGGATGATCACATGAAAGCTGACATCGGTGTAACAGGCCCCTTCGGCCAGATTGTGATAGTCCTGCAGCGCAGCGCGTAGCGACTGGCCCTTGGCAGGCAGGCAAAACGGCAGGACCATGGTGTTGCCGCCGAACAGGGCCGATAGCGTGCCGGATGCAAAATCATCCGCCATCTGAATGCCATCGCCCGAGGGTTGCGCAATATGCACATGGCTGTCGATGCCGCCCGGCAGGACATATTTTCCGCTGGCGTCGATCACGCGCTTGGCCTCGCCCAGATCCATACCGATCTGCACGATCTGTCCGTTTCGAATGGCGATGTCGGCTTTGTACACATCGGCGGCGGTGGCCAGGGTGCCACCCCGGATGATCAGATCGAATGCCATGCGGTCTGTGTCCTTACGCGTTTATATCGTCGATGTCGAAATCGTCGCGCTCACCGCGCTTGCGATAGGCAATGCCCATCATCAGCGTCTGCACCAGCGACAACAGGGCGGTCAGCGACCGGAATCCGTGCAATTCGGCATCGTCCACCAAAATCACTTCTGCCGCCCTTTCGGTGATCGGGCTGATCGTGCTGTTGGTGATGGCCAGAACCGGATTTCCGCGCGCAAGCGCCACGCCTGCAACCGTTACCGTGTCATCGGCATAGGGCGGAAAGCTGATCGCCACCAGCAGATCGCCGGGGGCCATCACATTGGCCTGATCGGCCACCGAACTGCCCAGGCCCGCAATCTGCACACATTGCACACCCGCCCGGTTGAGCGCGTAAGACAGATAGGACGCAGCGGCAAAGGAACGGTCAGCCCCGATCACATGCACCACCCGCGCGCCAAGGACCAGATTGATCGCTGCCTCCAGTGGCATACGGTCAAGTTTTTCGGCCAGATGGGTCAGTGATGCGATATTGGCCTGCGCAAAAGACCGGCCTATGGCCACCACATCATTCGGATTGGGGATAACCTGTTCCCCCTGCGAATGCCGGATCCGTTCCTCGAGCGAGGCCGGATAGGCCTCGCGCAACGGATCGCGGAACAGGGCCTGCATTTCGGTAAAGCCTGCAAACCCCATGGATTGGGCCAGCCGCACGAAGTTGGCGCTTGCGAGACCCGACCGCGCCGAAAGCTGGGATACCGGGCTGAAGGCAACCTCTTTCGGGTTGTCGATGACATATCCGCCCGCTTCCAGCATCTTGGGGGTAAAGCGGTCTCGTTCCTGCATCAGCAGGTTCTGAAACTCTGAGGCCGATGCCGGCTTGCGCGGCTTGTCGGCCTCTGATTTCTGGGCATCTCTCACGAAAGCAATCCTCAATTCAACCTGACCTGCGACAGGAACAGCTTTGCCCTGTCGCTCTGCGGATTGGAAAAGAATTCGGCAGGGGACCCCTGTTCCACGATCCGCCCGGCATCCATGAAGATCACGCGATTGGCAACATTGCGGGCAAACCCCATTTCATGCGTCACGCAGATCATGGTCATGCCTTCGGTCGCCAGTTCGGTCATCACGTCCAGCACTTCCTTGATCATTTCCGGGTCAAGCGCGCTGGTGGGTTCATCGAACAGCAAGATCTTTGGTTTCGTGCACAGCGCGCGGGCAATCGCCACACGCTGCTGCTGACCGCCCGAAAGCTGCGCCGGGAACTTGTCGGCCTGTTCGGGAATATGAACCCGGTCAAGGTAGTGGCGCGCGACTTTTTCGGCATCGCGGCGCTTGCGGCCCTGCACCCAGATCTGGGCCAGCATCAGGTTTTGCAAGACGGTCATGTGCGGATAAAGATTGAACGACTGAAAAACCATGCCGATCTCACGCCGCACCAGATCGAGCGTTTTCAGCTCGGCATCCACCTTGACCCCATTCACCACGATATCGCCCATCTGGTGATGTTCCAGCTGATTGATGCAGCGGATCAGGGTCGATTTGCCCGATCCCGACGGGCCGCAGATGACCAGCTTTTCGCCCTCCGCCACGGTCAGGTTGATATCGGCCAGCACGCGCATCTGGCCGAACCATTTGTTCACGCCGCGCATGGCAATCATGTCCGTGCTCATCGTGAGGCCCCCAGTCCAAGCCGCCTTTCAAGATACATCGAATAGCGCGAGAGTGAGAAACACAGGATCCAGAACCCCATGGCCGCAAAGACATAACCGGTTTTCGTGACCGAGGCCGACAGCCAGTTCGCATCGGCGATGCCCGCCTGCACAATGCCCAAGAGATCAAACAGACCGATGATCAGCACAAGGGTCGTATCCTTGATGATGGCCACCCAGGTGTTGACCAGCCCCGGTATCACCAGACGCAGCGCCTGCGGCAGGATGACAAAGCCCATCATCCGCCAATAGCCCATGCCTGCCGCCGTTGCCGCCTCATACTGGCCTTTGGGAATGGCCTGCAACCCACCGCGCACCACCTCGGCCATCAGCGCGCCGTTGAAGACCGCCACCCCGATCAGGGCGCGCAACAGCTTGTCCAGGCTGAAGCCGCTGGGCAGAAACAGGGGCAGCATGACCGAGGCCATGAACAGCACGGTGATCAGCGGCACGGCGCGGAACAGCTCGATGAACAGGGTGCAGAAGGTGCGGATCGCAGGCATGTCTGACCGCCGCCCAAGCGCCAGCAGGATTCCAATCGGCAACGAGCCGACAATGCCGGTGATTGCGACCACAAGTGTCAGCATGAAACCTCCCCAGCGGGCAGTTTCCACCACCGGCAGGCCCAAGACCCCACCATACAGCAGACAAAAGGCCAGCACGGGATAAAGCGTCAGCAGAAAGCCGATGATCCAAGCCTTGCCGCGCACCATTGGAAGGACCAGCGGCACCACCGATACTGCCAGCACCGCAAAAGTGACGTTGACGCGCCACCGTTCCTCGACTGGGTAGAACCCATAGATGAACTGACCCCAGCGCGCTGAAACAAATGCCCAGCAGGCACCGCCGTTTGCGACGCAGTCATCGCGCGTGCCTTGCCATGTGGCATCCACAAACAGCCAGCCCAGCAAAGGCGGCACGCCCCTTATGACCGCATAGAGCACAATCAGAGTCAACGCCGTCTGCCGCCAGTCGGTAAACAGGTTGCGCCGCATCCACGCCCACGGCCCGGCCGATACGACAGGCGGTGGCAGAAAGGCGGTAGGGTCAATTGCCATGGCGCAGCACCCGATAGTTGAGGAAGTTCATGACAGCGGCAATCGACAGGCTGACGCCCATGTAGAACAGCATGGCCAGCGTGATCGCCTCCAGCGCCTGACCGGTCTGCGTCAGGGTGGTGCCTGCGACGATCGAAATGATTTCCGGAAAGGCGATGGCTGCGGCCAGCGAGGTGTTCTTCGCCAGTGACAGATATTGCGTGGCCAAGGGCGGAATGATGATGCGCATGGCCTGCGGAAGAACCACCAGCCGCATGATATCACGCCGCGCCAGCCCCAGCGCCGATGCCGCTTCGACCTGCCCCTTGTCCACGCCCTGAATGCCCGAGCGCACGATCTCGCCAATCGCGGCCGCGATGTAGAACCCAAGGCCCAGCAGCGCAGCCAGCATTTCCGGCAGCATCAACATGCCGCCGCGATAGTTGAAACCGCGCAATTCGGGAATGACAAAGGACAGGCTGGCACCGGTGATCATGAACGCAGTAAGGGGAAGGGCAACAAGACCGATGGGCCACCAGTACCAGGATTTCGGGCCATGGCCAGTTTTCAGCCGCTGCTGTCTGGCACGCAACGTCATGACCAAAGCCATACATAAACCAGCCACGAAGCAGACCATTATCACCCAGCCGCCTTGATCGACCTGCGGGCGCGGCATGTACAGCCCACGATTGTTCAGAAAGACCAGATCGGCCAGAACAACGCTTTCCTTTGGCCCGGGCAACTGTCGCAGAATGGCAAAATACCAGAAGAACAGTTGCAGCAGCAGCGGGATATTGCGGAAGATCTCGATATAGACAGTTGCCAGCCGGGCAATCAGCCAGTTTTTTGACACCCGCGCCAGCCCAAGCCCGAACCCGAGTATGGTTGCCAGCACAATCCCCAAGGCCGAAAGCACCAACGCGTTGACCACGGCCACCCAGAACGCCCGGCCATAGCTTGAATCACTGGTGAAGGGCAGGAAAGACAAGGAAACGTCAAATCCGGCCCGCTGCGACAGAAAGCCAAAGCCCGAGGCGATGCCCTGACGCTGAAGGTTGGCCGTGGTGTTGGCAAACAGAAAGTAGGCAAGCCAGGCCAATCCGCCCAGAAACACCACCTGCACCAGTAGCGACTTCACGCGACGGCGGGTCCAGAAGATCTGGCGCGGGGGCAAAAAAGGTGCGGTCATGGGGCACTCGACAGTATGAGAGACGCCGCACAACCCGCAGGGCGCGCGCGCATCAGAGGGACGTGAGATCAGAGAGCAGGGGGCGGGCCACCGGCACCGCCCCCTGTCGGATTGCCGGCCTTACTTGATCGGCATGGCGTATTGGATGCCGCCGTTGTTGTAGAGCTCGTTCAGGCCGCGTGCGAGTTTGAGCGGGGTATCGGGTCCAAGGTGACGGGCCCAAAGCTCACCATAGTTGCCACCTGCGGCAATGGCCCGTGTCGCCCAATCATTGTCGAGCCCGACCCATTCGCCGGTTCCAGTCTCGCTTGATCCCAGCAGACGCTGGACGTCCGGGCTGCCTTCGGCCTTCATCTGATCGATATTGGCGGCGGTCACGCCAAGTTCTTCGGCCGCAATCAGCGCATAAACGGTCCATGTTACGATATCGAACCAGGCATCATCACCGTGCCGAACAGCCGGAGCCAACGGCTCTTTCGAAATGGTTTCCTTCAGCATCAGGTGCTCGGCCGGGTTCTGCATCACAAGGCGGCGTGCGGCCAGACCGGACAAATCTGATGTGTAGACGTCGCAGCGGCCTGCGTCATAAGCCGCCAGAACCTCATCCGCCTTTTCAAAGCGGACCGGCTCATAGGTCATGTTATTGGCGGTGAAATAGTCGGCCACGTTCAGCTCGCTGGTCGATCCGGCAGAGACACAGACGGTGGTTCCATCCAGTTCCAAAGCCGATGTGATGCCCGAGCTTTCGCGGACCATGAAGCCCTGACCATCATAGAACACCACCGGCGCAAAGTTCAGGCCCAGTGCGGTGTCGCGGTTCAATGTCCGCGTTGTGGTGCGCGACAGAATGTCGACCTCGCCCGATTGCAATGCTGTAAAGCGTTCGGTGTTGGACAGCGGGGTATAGCGCACCGCATCGGCATCGCTCAGCACGGCGGCAGCCACCGCGCGGCAGATATCGACGTCAAAGCCGGTCCAGTCGCCGGCGTCATTCGGGTTCGAGAACCCGGGCACGCCTTGCGTCACGCCGCACTGGATGTGGCCGCGCGCCTTGATGTCGTCAATTGTGCCGGCAAGGGCAAGGCCCGTTCCGGCCAAGGTGATGGCCGTGGTTGCAGTCAGCAGTTTCATCATGGTCTTGTATCCCTGTTGGTTGGATGTGGGGGGAGGTTCAGGCGGCCTGTCTGCGCAGGCCTTCCAGAAGGGCGATCAACCGATCCATTTCGTCGATTGTGTTGTAATGAACAGCAGAGGCGCGGATCACGGCATTGCCGCCAGGCAACTGCAGGCTCTCCACCAGCCGCTTGGAATGGAAATCACCATGCCGGATGCCGATGCCCGAAGGGTCCACGGCGCGCACCACCTCTTCGGCGGACAGACCGTCGATGGTGAAAGAGATGGTGGGCACGCGGCGATGCTTGTCGGCAGACGTATCTCCGATCACTGTCACATCGGCGCGGGCATTCAGATAGTCCAGCAGCCGCGCCGACAACGCAGCTTCGTGCTCGGCAAAGATATCAAAAGCTGCTTCAACCGCTGGCCTGCCTTTGGCATTGGCCCCATGCGCGGCCGCAAAGGCTTCGAGATAATCAATCACGCCCAGACAGCCGTAGGCCAGTTCGTAATTGGCATTCCCGGGCTCCAGCTTGCCCGGCACTTTGTCTTCACCATAGAAATAGTGGTTAATGTTGCCCGCCTTGTGCCGCAACAGATCGTATTTTCCATACAAGGCCGCATGGTGTGGGCCATAAACCTTGTAGACCGAGAACCCGTAAAAATCGGCATCCAGCGCCTGCACATCGACGGCTCGGTGCGGTGCATAGGCGACCCCATCAACGCAAATCAGGGCACCCGCTGCGTGAACGGCGTCGGCAATGTCGCGCACTGGCAGAATGGAACCAAAGATATTCGACACATGCGTGACCGCAACCAGTCGGGTCCGTTCGTTCATCAGCGCCTGCAAGTCGCTGAGCTTCGGCTCAAACTCACCTTCCGGCAGCCGCCATTCGCGAATGACAATGCCCTGCGCTTCCAGCCGACGCCAAGGGCCGATGTTGGCCTCATGGTCAAAGCCGGTGACAATCACCTCGTCGCCGGGCTGCCAGTGCTGAACCAAGGCGCGCGCAAGCTGGTCAAACAACTGGGTGGTGGTGGCACCCATGACCACCTCTTCGGGCCGGGCCGCGTTCATCAACAGTGCCAAAGCGGCGCGGCCTTGCGCCACCTGCGCCCCAGCCTCCACCGAGGCACTGTAGCTTGCCCCAAGTTGCACATTGCGACTCAGCAGATAGTCCGTGATCCTCTCTGCGACCGGCCGCGCAACCTGGCTGCCGCCTGCGTTGTCCAGAAAGATGGTCCCTTCGGTCAGCGAAGGAAAATTTCCATGGATGAAGTCCTGCTTTATCGCCGCCATTGCCAACACACTTTCTCGTTTCCCCCGAAGTTTGGAAGGGACATTTCGCTTTGAAATAAAACTGATTGAAACGTTTCATCCAGTCAAACAAAAATGGCAATAATCCATTCTTTTTTGCAACTGCCCAAAAATTGAGTGCTTCGCATGACGCTGCTTCTCGAATTCGGGCAGATTGGGTCTGCAATCCCGAAGACGGTGATGATCGACGCGACCTGCCTCAAGGCGCACCGCAGGGCGACGCGCCTGCGGCCGAAAAAGGGGGACGTGGCGACCAAAAGGGACGGTCGACCAAGGGCGGTACGCACACCAACTGCACTCCATCACCGACGCCGATGGTCGCCCGATCCGGTTCTTCATGACTGCGGGCCGGGTTAGCGATTACACCGGCGCGGCGGCGCTGCTGAGCAGCTTGCCAAAGGCGGAGTGGTTGCTGGTCGACCGGGGTTATAGCGCCGACTGGTTCAGAAAAGCATTGAAAGACAAGGGGATAAGGCCCTGCATTTTGGGCCGGAAGTCGCGCGGCAAGCCCATCAAGCTCGACAAGCGCCGCAACCGTCATGTTCTGGCCACGATCCGAGACCGAGTCCTGACCCTAGAGCATGCTGAAAGCGTGCATCGCATTCACCATCGTCATTGCGACGCCCACCGGGCATGGTTTTCATCGATGACGAAAGCATGCGCGTGCCGCCTTGTACCATGGATATGAGGGTGATCCAGCGGCAGGGAGTCATGGCTATGCTCAATGATCTCCGGGTCGTTCTGCGGCCAGACACGCAGCGCGAAGATCACACCGCCACCCGCCAGAACCGCCAGAACGATAAGCGCCGTCACCGGGCCGAACTGAGTCATCAGCCAGCCGGACAGCGGATAGGTCACCAGCCAGCAGGCGTGGCTCAGCGCGAATTGTGCGGCGAACAGGGCGGGCCGGTCTTCGGTTTGGGCCGACCGGCGCAGCAACCGCCCCGAGGGTGTCTGAACGGCCGAAAAGCCCAGCCCGATCATCAGCCAGGCCACCAGCAGGATGGGCCAGACAAGGCCGGCAAAGGCGATCGTCACCGCCAGCGTCACCAATGTGGCCACCATCAGCAGCGCGCCGCCCACCATCACCGGGCGATCCGCCACGCGGTCCAGCACGCGGGGCAAGGCAAGCGCCGCGATCATCGACCCTGCGCCGAAGGCAAAGATCGTCCAGGCAAGGGCGGAGTCATTCAGCCCCAGCGTGCCACGCACCAGCAGCACGGAATTCACCAGCACCATCGCCCCGGCAGAGGCCGCCGCAACGTTCAGAGCCAATAGGCCGCGCAAGCGCGGGGTTGCCAGGTAGATCCGGATGCCGCGTGTTGTGCGGTCATAGATGCCGCGCCGCGTTGCAGGTTTCGGGCTGGGCAGCAGCACCGAGATAATCAGCGCCGCAGACCCCACAAAGCCGACGACAGTGCCCAGAAACAGGGAGTTATAGCTGACCATGGTCAGCAAAACTGCCGCAAGCGTCGGGCTGGCGATGTTTTCCAGATCATAGGCCAACCGCGACAGGGACAGCGCACGGGTATAGCGCGCCTCTTCTGGCAGCACGTCGGGAATCGTGGCCTGAAACATCGGGGTAAAGGCGGCAGAGGCGGATTGCAGCAGGAAGATCAGGACATAGACCTGCCAGACCTCGGTGACGAAGGGCAAGCACAGGGCCACACCCGCCCGCACCAGATCAAGGGTGACCAATAATGCCCTGCGGTTGACCCGGTCTGCCAGCGCCGCTGCGACCGGGGCGATTCCGACATAGGCGACCATCTTGATGAAAAACACTGTCCCCAAAACCATTGCCGCATTGTCTTCGGCAAGATCATAGGCCAGCAGCCCCAGGGCAACTGTGGCAAGCCCGGTGCCAAGCAGGGCCACCACCTGCGCCGCAAACAGGTTGCGATAGGTGCGGTCGGACAGGATTTCAAACATGTGTCACCTTAGAGATACCGGGCGATGGTCTTGAGGTCGGCGCGGTCTTCGGGGGAATGGTCGACATCGAGGCAGTGATCCATGTGGTCATGGATCAGCGCGCGCTTGGCGTTGACCACGGCCTTTTCAACGGCGTGGAGTTGCTGGGCGATCTCAAGACAGGGCTTTTCTGCCTCGATCATCTCGATCACAGCGCGAAGGTGGCCATCGGCGCGTTTCAGCCGGGCGATCAGCGCGGGGTGGGTTGCATGTGCATGGGGCTTTATCATAGAACGACGCTATCCTCCCCCGGGGGATAGAGCAAGGCGGAGCTTTGACGCCGCAACAATGACGGGCAGACAAGCTCGCTGATGCAACGATTGTGGAGCAGCGGGCGGCAGATCATGGCGGTACTTTTGTGCCTGTCCCTGCTGGTCTGGTCGTTTCTGCCCACAGTCTCGCACGTGCCCAAGATTGCCGAGGTGCTGGCAGAGCATGCGCAGACCGTTGCAGAGCATGGGCATTCCCACGGATTGCAGGACGATCTGCTCTGGGCTTTGCACGGGCACAGCCATGATGCCGACACCCATGATCACAGCCCGGCCCGGGTCGAAATCAAGGTTTAACTTGCCGCCGAGGCCGAGGCGGACAACCTGCTGGACGAACAGCGCGCGCAGGATCAGTCCTCAATTGTGCTTGATGCCGTGTTCGGACTGTTTGTGGGCACGGCCCACGCGCAGGATGCAACCGATGTTTGCCGTGACGAAGTGACCTTTGTCCTCGAACCGGGCGGCACCGCAGAAATCAAGATGACAATGGAAGCGGGACATATGGCCGAATACGAATGGACCGCCGCCAGGGGAAGGGTCAACTTTGACCTGCATGCCCATAGCGGCGGTGAGTCGATTGTTTACGAACGCGCTTGCAACCATCAGTGCTCTGCTCAGAAACGGTTGACGGGAATTTTCAGATAGCTCTGCCCGTCCGCTTCGGGTTCGGGCAGGCGGCCGCCGCGCAGGTTGATCTGCAGCGCGGCGAGGATGCGGTCGGGCAGTGGCAGAGTGGCGTCACGCGCGTTGCGCAGGCTGATCCAGTCCTCGCGCTTGGTGCCGTCCTTGACGTGGCGGTTGCGGCTGCGATGCTCGGCCACGGTCGCTTCCCAGTCCGGCTCGTCGCGGCTGTCCGTGCCATAGTCGTGGCCAACGAAAAGGCGCGTGTCCTCCGGCAGCGCCAGAATGGCCTCAATCGAGTCCCATAGCGCTTCAGGGGTGCCGCCGGGGAAATCGGCGCGCGAGGTGCCGACATCGGGCTGCATCAGCGTGTCATGCGTGAAAGCCGCGTCGCCGCAGACATAGGTAATCGAGCCGAGCGTGTGGCCCGGCGACAGCATCACCCGCACCTCCAGATCGCCGATGCGGCAGGTCTCGCCCTCGGCAAAGAGGTGGTCGAAATCGCGGGCCGGATCGAAGGCACCCGGCAGGTTGTAGAGCTTCGCCCAGATGTCGGCAATGTCGCGCGCCTTCTCGCCGATGGCGTTTGGCGCGCCGGTGCGCTCCTTGAGCAGGGCCGAGGCCATAACGTGATCGGCATGCGGGTGCGTGTCGAGAACCCATTCGACGCTCAGGCCGTTCTCGCGCACCAGGTCCAGCACCTGGTCCATGCTCTCGGTCGAAAAGCGGTAATGCTTCACGTCGAGGTTCCAAACCACGTCGATCAGCGCCGCCTTCTTTGTGGCCGGGTCTGCGCAAATATACTGGATCGAGCCGGTGTCAGGCTCGTAGATGCCCCAGACATCGGGGCTGCCCGCCCCGCGCGAAGGGGACTGCCGGACAACGCGTTGCTTGAGTTTTGAGGTGCTCATGTTGCTGCTCCTTGCTCTGCGAAAAATGAGGTGCTTTTTCAGCCGGGACCGCAGTCACAGCCCTGCCAGCACCGCTGGTTATAACCGCAGCCAGCTTAAAACTGCAGCCAGCTTAAAGCCGCAGCCAGCGCGCGACCTGACGACCGCGCCAGCCCGCAGTTCAGGTCAGGGAGCATTCACCCGGCCTACAACCCGTCAGCAAGGTCGAAAATCCTGTGTCGGTTGAGTATCAACCGCGGGTCCAGCGTGGTTTTGAGCAAGCGCATCGTATCGATTTCCGCCGGGCTGCGGGACAGATGCAGCCAGGGCTTCTTGTCAACGCCGATCCCATGCTCTGCCGAGACAGAACCGCCAAAGGCTGCGACCATCGTGAGCAGTTGTGATAGGGCAGGCTCTTTCCGGACCGTCTGAAACACGTAGTGCAGGTTGCCGTCGCCCATATGGCCAAAAGCCAGGAAAACGCTGTCCGGATCGATGGCGCGAAGGGCAGTCTGGCTTTCGCGCAGAAAATCAGGCACCCGGCCCACCGGAACGCTGATGTCACCGTTGGCGACGTTTGGAAGCGTCCGCACGAAATCGGCGCAGCCGTCGCGCAGGTCCCACAACGCCTGAAACTCACGTCGGGATTGCGACACCACGGCGTCGAGAATGCAATTGTCTTCGATTGCTGCCATCAGGGTGGTTTCAAACACCTCCTGAGCTGTCAGGGCCAGTGGCCCGGCCTGAATTTCAGCCAGGACATAGACCTGTGCCTTTGTGCCAAGCGGCGGGGAGATCTGCAAGTGGCGGCACACTCCGTGGTAAACTTCGGGCAGCATGATCTCGAACGCCGAAAGCGCTCCGCCCATGGCGCTGCGCAGCCGCGAGAGCAGGTCAAGCGCAGCGTCTGCCGAGGGCAGTGCCAGCAAGGAGTTGGCCTCGGTCACCGGGGCGGGATGCAGGCGCAGCCGTGCCCGCGTCACAACGCCCAACACGCCTTCGCTGCCGATGAACAGCTGGCCAAGATCCGGACCGGTGTTGTCTTTCTCGACCTGTTTCATCGAGGTCAGCACAGTGCCGTCCGCCAGCACCGCTTCGAGCCCCGCTACCTGTGCCCGGAACATGCCGTAGCGCATGACCCGGATACCGCCTGCGTTGGTGGCGATGTTGCCGCCGATGGTCGCGCTGCCACGCGCCCCGATATCCACCCCGAACATCAGGCCAACATCATTGGCGGCCTCTTGCACCCGTTGCAGCGCGACGCCGGCCTGCGCCTCGATGCTGGCACTGTCTGTGTCGATCTGACCGAGAGCGTTCAGGCGCTCCAACGACAGCACCGCCTCTCCTGGCAGGATGCGATGCCCGCCCGACAGCCCGGTGCGCCCGCCGTGAACCACAACCGGCTGGCGGAAGGCGTGGCAAGCGGCCAGCCCCGCCGACACATCAGCCGTTGAGGATGGACGCAGCACGAACAGCGGCCGGGCCGAATAGCGATCGCGCCGGTCTTCCTGATACTGCGGGCCGATGTCAGTACCGGTCAGCACGGTGCCGGGCGGCAGGGTGGAGAAAAGCCGGTCCAGAAGGGCGGCGTCAGCTGCAGGCAGCGTGTCCCTGACGTCAGTCATGATCGTGATCTTCCTCGCTCCAGACTGGCAGCAACGCTACCTTCATTCCTATATTTGTCAAACCTTTTAGGGTTAAGGCTCCGCTGCTGCCGGTTTGGTTGGATGGACGCCTGCCGAACGGTGGCAAGACCGGCTGACCGATAGATCCCGGGCACGGACGGTCGTTGATCACGCGGGCAAGCCAAAGGCCGAATACTGCCTGACCAAAGCCGATCTGCCAGTTCATGAGGTGCGGGTCGGCCTGGCCGGTTCGGCGGCCCATCTCAGCCCCGGGCTGATAGCCCGGAGCCTGCATCAGGCCTTGGCAACCTCGGTCGCCACGCCGCGCAGCACATATTTCTGGATCTTCCCGGTCGATGTTTTGGGCAGATCTGTGAACACCACGCGGTCAGGGCATTTGTAGGCTGCCATCGTCGTGCGGCAATGGGCGATGATGGCGGCCTCTGTGGCGGTCTGGCCGGAGCGCAGTTCCACAAAGGCGCAGGGCCGTTCGCCCCATTTCGGATCGGGCATCGCTACCACAGCGCAGAGCGCCACGGCCGGATGGCGATACAGCGCATCCTCCACCTCGATTGACGAGATATTCTCGCCTCCGGAAATGATGATGTCCTTGGAGCGGTCTTTCAGCTGGACATAGCCATCGGCATGCATGACCCCCAGATCACCGGAATGGAACCAGCCACCGGCAAAAGCCTCTTCCGTGGCCTTGGGGTTCTTGAGATAACCCTTCATCACCAGATTGCCGCGAAACATCACCTCGCCCAAGGTCTCGCCATCTGCCGGAACCGGCTGCATCGTTTCCGGGTCCAGCACGGCCAGATCAGACAGCGAGAGATAGCGGATGCCCTGCCGCGCCTTGCGTATGGCCTGTTCGGCAGGGGGCAGGGCATCCCAGGCGCTGTGCCATTCATTGGCGACGGTCGGGCCGTAGGTTTCGGTCAGGCCGTAAAGATGGTTGACATGAAAGCCTTGTTCTTTCATCGCCTGCAGCACCGCCTCGGGCGGTGGCGCGGCGGCGGTGTTGAAGGTCACCCGGTGTGGCAGATCACGGCGCGCGGATGCGGGGGCATTCAGCAGGGTCGACATAACGATCGGCGCGCCGCACAGATGGGTAACGCCATGATCTGCGATGGCCGCATAAATCGCCTCGGCCCGAACCCAGCGCAGACAGACATGGGTTCCGGCCTGCACGGCGATGGACCAGCTGAAGCTCCACCCGTTGCAGTGAAACATCGGCAATGTCCACAGATAGACCGGATGTTTGCCAAGCTCGCCATGGATGGTGTTGTTCAGCGCCATCAGTGCCGCGCCGCGATGGTGACACACCACGCCCTTGGGATTTCCGGTGGTGCCCGAGGTGTAGTTCAGGGCGATGGCATCCCATTCATCCTGGGGGGCGGCCGCGGCAAAATCCGGGTCGCCGCTTGCCAGAAACCCGGCATAATCCAGCGTTCCGATGGCAGGGCCTTTGGGATATGGCGCATCATCGGGGTATTCGTTGTCATCAAAGTCAATGATCAGGGGCCGGACCTTTGCCATGCCAAGTGCCTGCGACACCACCGCCGAAAACTCGCGGTCTACGATCAGCACCTTGGTTTCGGCATGGTCAAGCTGAAAGGCGATGGTGGCGGCATCAGACCGTGTATTGAGCGAATGGAGCACTGCGCCATTGGCCATCGGCACGCCATAATGCGCCTGCACCATCGGCGGTGTGTTTGACAACATCACTGTCACCGTGTCTCCCCGCCCGACACCCTGCGCGACAAGGGCCGAGGCCAGACGGCGGCAATCCTGCCACAAGGCGGCATAGCTGATGCGAAGACGCCCGTGGATCACCGCCGGGTGGTCGGGATAGGTGCGGGCCGACCGCTCCAGATAGGACACAGGCGTCATCGGCTGGTGGTTCGCCGCGCGGCGGCCAAGCCCGTCATCATATTTGTTCAAGGCGCTCTCCATCCTGGTTCCGCCGGTCACCCGTGCTTTGCCCGCTCGGCCACCGGCCTGCCCGCGGCTTTCCAATCCCCAAACCCCCCGCGCAGGGATCGCGCGTTCAGCCCCATCTCTTGCGCCAGCTGCGCCGCCAGCAAGGACCGCCAGCCAGAGGCGCAATAGAAAACGAAGGTTTTCGGCTCTGCAAAACGGGGCTTGTGATAGGGGCTTTCCGGATCGATCCAGAATTCCAGCATCCCGCGCGGCGCGTGAAACGCCCCCGGGATCATGCCCTCGCGCTCCAGTTCGCGGGGGTCGCGGATATCGACGAAAACAATGCTGTCATCGTCCAGCCGGTCGGCCATGGCATCGCCCTCAACCGATTGCACCACGGCCTCGGCTTCGGCCAGCATCTGTTTGTACCCTTTGGCCATGATCAGCGCCCCAATGCGTAGAACTCGTCATTTGGCCGCATGCTGGTGACATTTGCCAGCCGGTTGGACATGCCGAAAAACGCCGAGATCGCGGCGATGTCCCAGATGTCATCCTCGGTAAAGCCGTGGGATTTCAGCAGCTCCATGTCAGCCTCGTCCACCTCATAGGCGCGGGCCGAAACCTTCATGCCAAAGTCGATCATCGCCATCTGGCGCGGCGTGATATCAGCCTTGCGGTAATTGACCGCGACCTGATCGGCGATCAGTGGGTTTTTGGCCCGGATGCGCAGGATGGCCCCATGCGCGACCACGCAATACTGGCACTGATTGGCGTTGGACGTGGCCACCACAATCATCTCTCGCTCGGCCTTGGTCAGATTGCCGGGCTTGTCCATCAGCGCATCGTGATAGGCAAAAAATGCCCGGAACTCATCGGGCCGGTGCGCAAGGGTCAGGAACACATTGGGCACAAAGCCCGATTTTTCCTGCACGGCCAGAATGCGGCTGCGGATATCTTCGGGAATGTCGTCCAGCGCGGGAACGGCAAAGCGGCTGATGGCATGGTCGGTCATGGATGAGGTCTCCTCCTCAGACGGGTACGATTTCGGTAAGCTGCGCGGTGTAGGTGTCGATGGCATCCGGTGCGGTGCCATGGGGTTCGATGCGGATCAGGCAGGTATGGGCCGAACAGCCCTGACCAAAGGCAGAGGTGCCGATATCAAGGGTCAGCACATTGGGGTTGCCCGACAGGTCCAGCCCGCTGTTCCCCGATGGCGTGAACCACGCCCCGGTTGGCAACACGGCAACGCCGCGCGCCACCGCGTCGGTCAGGCAGGCGGTGGCAAGGCAGGCACCGCGCGCATTCCACAACCGCACCGTGGCACCATCTGCGATGCTGCGCGTGGCCGCATCGACGGGGTTCAGGCGCACCTGCTCGCGCCCCGACCGCTTGTCGGCGCGGCTGCTTGGCGCGGTTTCCAGCTGGCTGTGCAAGCGGCCATTGGGCTGGTGCGAGATCAGATGCAGCTCTCCTTCGGCAGCCCCGCCCAGCCATTCCGCCGGCGCAATCCAGGACGGGTGGGACCCGCAATCGGCATAGCCAAGGCGGGCCAGCGTCTCGCTGCCCAGCACGATCCGGCCCGTCTCGGTGTTCAGCGGATGCGCCGCGGGGTCATCGCGGTACTCGGCCAGATAGGTGTGATTGCGTTCCACCGGACAGGCGGCATAGCCCTGCGCCCAGAAGGTATCAAAGTCTGGCATATCGAACGCTAACTGCCGCGCCGCATGGTCGCGGCTTTCATTGTAGAGATGTCGCACCCAGCCCATCTCATCCCGGCCTTCGCTGAAGGCGTCGGATACGCCCAGCTTTCCTGCAATCGCTAGAAAAATATCGAAATCAGACCGCGCCTCGCCCAAGGGTTCAATGGCTTTGCCCATGGCCAGGATGAAGTCGGAGCGTTTGTTGCCCGCCAGATCGTTGCGTTCCAGCGACGTGGTCGCAGGCAGCACGATATCGGCGCGTCTGGCGGTGGCGGTGAACATCGGGTCTTGCACGATGATCGTCTCGGGCCGGGTCCAGGCTTCTGACAGCCGGTTCAGATCCTGATGATGGTGGAAGGGATTGCCGCCTGCCCAATAGACAAGCCGGGTGTCGGGATAGGTCCGGTCCTGCCCTTCATAGGTGTAAGAACCGCCGGGGTTCAGCAGCATGTCGCTGATCCGCGCCACGGGGATAAAGCTGTTGATCGGTCGCAGGCCTTGCGACATCGCAGGGGATTTTCCGGTGACAAACGGCGCGCCGACGCCGCCAAGAGAACCATAGCCAAAGCCCATCCCGCCGCCGGGCAGGCCGATCTGCCCGGCCACGGCGGCCAGCCCGATGGCGGCCCAGAACGGTTGTTCGCCATGATGCGCGCGTTGCAGCGCCCAACTTGCGGTGATCATGCTGCGCGTGTCCACCAGCCGCCGCGCCAGTCCGCGGATGGCCTCTGCATCAAGCCCGGTGATCCTTGCGGCCCAGTCCGCCGTCTTCGGCGCTCCGTCCGACGCGCCGCGCAGATAGGCCAGAAACCGGTCTGATCCGCTGGTGCAGCGGTCCAGGAAATCCGCGTCATGGCGACCGGCCAGAACAATTTCACCCGCAAGACCCAGCATCAGGGCCGTGTCGGTGTTGGGGCGGATCGGCCACCACTCCGCCCTGACCCAATCGGGCAGATCCTCACGGAAAGGCGAGACAAGGATGACCCGGATGCCCCGCGCCGCAATGGCGCGCAGATAACCGACCAGATGGTGCGCGCCGATCCCGCCGGCTTCGCTTTGCGCGGTGCGGGGGCTCATCGCGCCAAAGATCACCAGCGTCTCGCTGTGGGCGGCGATGGTGTCCAAGGTGTTGGACTGGCCACCACAGGCACGCTCATCGCCCAGCGTATGGCGCAGGATCACCGGTCCCGCCGCGATGGAATAGGTATCGACATGGCCGGTATAGCCGCCCGCGAAATTCAGCATCCGTTTCAACAGGGTGGGGGCGTGGTGAAAGCGGCCGCAACTCGTCCAGCCATAGCTGCCGGCAAAGATTGACTCATTGCCATGATCGCGCGCCACGCGCCGGATCTCGCCCGCAACCAGATCGGTCGCCTCGTCCCAGCTGACGGGCACAAAGCGCTCGCGCCCCCGGCCGCGCCGGTCACTTTGCGCGCCCTTGGCCAGCCAGCCCTCGCGCACCATGGGGCGCAGGATGCGGCGTTCGGGGTTGGCCCATTCGGTAACCGACTGGATAACAGGTGACGGCGCGGGGTCGTGGACGAAGGGCTCCACCCCCACGATCCGGCCATCCTCGACCAGCAAGGTATAGGCTCCCCAATGGCTGCAATGCGGAACACGGCGGATCATGCGGGCATCTCCTCAGATCACAGCTTCGATCAGAAACGGCCCCTTGCGGGCCAGCGCGCTGTGCAGCACATCGCGGAACCCTTCCGCCGACTCCGCACGGGCCGCTTCGACCCCCATCGACCGGGCCATCATCACCCAGTCCAGCGCGGGATCTTCAAGGTCCAGCATGCGGCGCGCAGTCTCGCCCGCCGGGCCTGCGCCGACATTCAGCAATTCACCATGCAAAATCTGATAGCGGCGGTTGGCAAAGATGATGGTCAGCACATCCAGCCGTTCCCGCGCCTGTGTCCACAGGCCCTGCACCGTATACATGCCGCTGCCATCGGCCTGCAGGCCGATCACCTTGCGGTCGGGACAGGCCACCGCGGCCCCTGTCGCCAGGGGAATGCCCATGCCGATTGCCCCGCCGGTCAGTTGCAGAAAGTCATGCGGTGCCGCGCCATAGGTTGACCGGAAGAAATCCCGCCCCGAGGTGACGGATTCGTCGCAGATGATGGCATTGTCGGGCATGGCCCCGGCCAATGCGATGGCAATGGCATCGGGCGTCAGCTTGCCCGTGGGCAGGTCTGGCCGGTGCCGCGCCGCCAGCCGCGCAGCGGGCGCAGTGCCCACCGCATCGGCCAAAGCGTTGATAATGGCGGTCAGATCGTGATCGGGGCTTGCAAGCTCGATCACCTCACAGGACGGTGGCAGCATGGAGCCGGACTTGCCGGGATAGGCGAAAAATCCGACCGGGGCCTTTGCGCCAATCAGGATCAGCTGTTCGGTGGTCGCAAAACAGGCCAGCGCCTGATCAATCACGTACGGAACACGGTCCAGCGCCACCCGGCCCGCGCCGCGCTGCATCCGCCCATTGGCCTGTTGCGCCAGCAAGCGGGCCCCGGCTTTCTGCGCAATCCGGTCGAGCAAGTCCAGCTGCCGGTCGCGCAGGGCATGGCCGCTGATAAGAAGGGTTGTCTGTCTGCCATTGCGCAGCGCCGCCGCTGCCCGAGCGACCAGCGCGGCGTCCGGACCGGCCAGTTCCGGCAGGGAAACGGGGATCGGTTGCACGAAGGGCGTTTCGGTCCAGGCGGCGTCTGCATGCAGGATCAGCGTGGCAATGCCACCGGCCCCGCTGCGCGCCGCGCGGATTGCCGCTTCACACTCCGCGCCGACAGTTTGTGCGGTCTCTGCCCGGCCAACCCAATGCGACATAGGCCGGGCAAGCGAGTCGATGTCCGAGGTCAGCGGCGCATCGTGGATCAGGTGGCCCGTCGCGTGGTCCCCCACCACATTGATCATCGGCGTGCGGGCGCGGCGGGCGTTGTGCAGATTGGCCAGCCCGTTCGCCAGCCCCGGCCCCAGATGCAGCAGCGTCGCGGCGGGCTTGTCGGCCATGCGGGCATATCCATCGGCGGCCCCTGTCACCACGCCCTCAAACAGGCCCAGCACGCAGCGCATCCGCGGCTGTCGGTCCAGTGCGGCCACAAAATGCATTTCCGACGTGCCGGGGTTGGCAAAGCAGGTGTCGATGCCATTGGCCAGCAGGGTTTCGCAAAGGATGTCTGCACCGTTCATTCTGGTCTCCCGGCAAGGGTTTCGGCGGTGGTGCGAAGCTCTGCAAGGTCCGGCCAATGCGGGCGCAGGGCTTCGACCAATGCCACAAAGACCGCGTATTTGCGGTCGGCATAGCGGGTGATGTCAACGCCGTCCTGCGGGCCGACGGTCGTGTCCGGCGGGCCGATCAGCTGCGTGGCGATGGTCTCAAGATCTTTGCCCAACAGGAATTTTGCCCCGATCGCGGCGAGTCCGCGCAAACCTGCCTGCGTGCCGGGGCTCAGCTGCACCTCGTGACCCGTGGTTGTGGCCAGAAAACGCGCGAAATGCACGTCGCCGGCCAATCCGCCGCCCAAAGACAGGGCCCCTGGTGCGGTGCCCAGCATGTCATGGCTGTGCCGCGCGACAAAGGCCAACGCCTCGCGCCCCGCCCAGGCAATTTCGGCAGGTGTGGTGGCGGCGGTCAGGCCCAGCATCGCGCCGATAGCCTGAGGGTCAGTCCAGGGCGCGCGTTCGCCGCCCGGTTCAAAGAACGGATGCAGGATCAGGCCGGAATACTGTGGCAGCGCAGGCGCGGGCAGGTTGCTGAACCGGGCGGACAGATGGTGCAGGAGTGTTGCACCGTTGAAACTGGGGTGAAAGGACACCCATCCTGACCCCAGCGCAAAGGCCTGCACCATCGCGCCGGGCGGGGCTTCGCCCATCGTGCTCTGGTCCTTGTGCAGGCAGGCATGAATGGAACTTGTGCCGAAGATCGAGGCCCGCGCCACCCCGGCACGGCTGCCAAGGCCCAGCCCGATCAGCGTGGATTGCACATCGCCCGGCCCCAGCAGCACCGGCAGGCCCGTTGGCAGGCCGATGTCTGCGGTCAGGCCGGCATGGCATCTGCCCACGGGCAAAAACGCGGGCAGCAGGTCCAGACCGCGGGTCAGGCCCAGGGCCTGCTCGACAGCCAAAGACAGCTGCCCGTCGCGCCAGTTGCCCCAGACCGGCAGGGCCGCCGTGGGTTCCCCCATCAGCTTGCCGGTCAGGGACAGGAACAGCCATTCCTTCAGGCGCAGCGCATGGGCAATGCGCGCAAAGCGATCCGGCTCGTGCCGCTGCATCCAAAGCAACTGCAGGCTGGCCGAGGCGGCGGTGGGGCGCGACCCGGTGGTCGACTGAACGGCATCCAGGGCCGCAGCCTCTTGCGCCATCACCCCGCGGGCCCGGCCATCCAGCCAGGTCATCGCGTGCCCCAGCGCCTGTCCCGCTGCATCTACCGGCCACAGGCCGTCGCCCTGTCCGGTAATGACCAGCCCGGTCACCGGCTGGGACAGCTTGGCAACACAGTCCCGCAGCACACCGAAGGCTTCATCCCGCGTGGCGGCCATGTCCTGCTCTACCCGCGCGCCATCGCGGCGCAGCGCGCCGTTCGGTCGTGCGGCGCAGGCGATCATGCGACCCTGGCCGTCGAAGGCCGCCGCCTTGACCGCTGTGGTCCCTGAATCGAGGCAGAGCAGGATTTCAGTCATCACGAGGCCTGACGCAGACCGTCCTGAACCTGCGGCACCTGCTGGCCATAGGTTTTGAACTTCACCAGAACATCGGCGATCTCAGCCTCTGACAGAACCGGCGGCGCACCCAGCGGCAGGCACAGCAGATATTGCGTCGCCAGTTCCTCCACCGTCACCGCCAGCGCCAGCGCCCGCGCAATCGACACATGGGCCGCAATCACGCCGTGATGCGCCAGCAGACAGGCGCGCCGCCCCTCCAGTGCGGTGACAACACGGTCGGCCAATTCTTGGGATCCGAAAATTTCATACGGGGCGCAGCGGATGCTGGACCCGCCAGTTGCGGCGATAGAATAGTGGATCGCAGGTATGTCATGCCCTAGGATGGAGACGCTGGTGGCCTGAGTGGAATGGGTATGCACCACCGCATTCAGATCGGGGCGTGCGCGCAGGATATCGCGGTGAAACCGCCATTCAGAGGACGGCAGCACATCGCCCTGAAAGGTGGCATCCCAGCTCATCGCCACAACATGTTCGGGCTTCAGTTGATCATAGGGTATGCCGGTGGGTGAGATCAGAAAGCCGTCGCCCTGGCGTACACTGATGTTTCCGGCTGTCCCCTTGTTGATGCCAAGCCGGTTCATGCTGCGGCAGGCTTCGATCAGTTCGGTGCGCAGGGCGCGGTCTTCATCGGTCATCACAAACCTCATGTGCAGGGGAAAAGCGGCGTCTTGCCTTCAAGGATCAGCGCGATGTCTTCGGCGATCATGCTTGCGGCCTTTGTGGCCGAATGGCGCGAAGCACCCGCGATATGGGGCGACAGGGTGACATTGGGCAGCTTGAGCAAAGGCCAGTCGGGTGGCGGTGGTTCGGGTTCGAACGTGTCCAGCGCCGCGCCCTTCAGATGGCCGGACACCAGCGCATCATAAAGGGCGTCATAGTCCAGAACCTGACCTCGGGTTGTGTTCACGATATAGCCGCCGGGCTTCATCATCGCGATCCGGTCCCGGCTGATCATGCCCTTGGTTTGCGGGGTAACGCGCGGATGCAGCGTGATCACATCGGCCTGACGCATCACATCATCCAGATCGGCCTTGCGGAAGCCTGCGGCCTTTTCATCTTCGGTCAGCTCCTTGAACGGATCATAGATCAGGATCGAGCAGCCGAACGGGCGCAAAAGCTGTGCGACACGCGTGCCGATGTCGCCATAGCCAATAATCCCCACCGTCAGCTCGCACAGTTCCGGCCCGGTGTTGGCATAGTGATAAAATTCGCGCCCGAACGTGCCATTGGCCACGGCCAGATGCCCACGGATCAGGTTGCGCGTTTCTGCCAGAAGCGAGGCCACCGTGAATTCCGCCACCGCCGACGCATTGCGTCCGGGGGTGTTCACCACCGTGATGCCGCGGTCTCGCGCTGCGGCCATTTCAATATTCACCGGCCCGCCGCGCGACACCGCGATCACCCGCAGGTCTGGCGCATGGGTCAGGCTTTGGGCGGTGATCGGGGCCAGATGGGTGATCAGAACATCCAGTCCGGCCAGGAACGCGAAGTAGTCTTCCGGACGGCCGACAAATTCACCGACCGGCAGGGTAGGATCATATTTGGTCGATTTCAGCTTCAAAGGCCAGTCAAGTTCCAAGCTGCGGAAGTGCAGGTCGTGATCCGGCAACCGCCTGCTCAGCGCGGTCTGAAAAAAGGCGGGCTGCATGAATCCGTCACCGATGATGCCGACGGTCAGGGGTTGTTTGGGCATGGGTGTTCCTTACACTTCGGCTGCGGCGGCCACCGGGTCTATCCCCGGCAGCACGTCGCGATAACGGTCGGTGTCGAGCCCGCGTTCGGCCATCACCTCGGCAGTGTGCTGGGCGAAGTGCGGCGGGGCAAGGCGATAGCTTGCGGGGGTGCGCGACAGCTTGATCGGGCTGCCCGTGCCACGGTACGCCCCGATATCCACAACCATTTCGCGGTGAACCGTATGCGGGTCCGCCACCACCTGATCAATCCGGCGCACCGCACCGCAGGGGACGCCCGCCTTGATCAGCTGATCCGAAAGACTGGCGCAGTCAAAGGCGGACAGCGCTGCCTCCAGCTCTGCCTTCAGCGCATCGCGGTGGGTGTTGCGCTGGCTGTTTGACACGAACCGTGGGTCATCGGGCAGGTCGGGGCGACCGATCATCCGGCACAGGGTGGCGAACTGGCGGTTGTTGCCGACAGCCAGAAACACCGGCTCGGTCGCGGTGGCGAATGTGTCATAGGGGCAGATGTTGGGGTGGGCATTGCCCGATGGCGCGGCCACCTGTCCCGACAGGTAATAATTCGGCAAATGCGGATGCAGCAAAGAGATGCCGCAATCATAAAGGCTTGCCTCGACAAACTGGCCCTTGCCGCTTTGGTGGCGTTCGTTCAGCGCCATCAGGATTCCCAGAGCGGCGTTCAGGCCCGTCACCATATCCACCACGGGCAGGCCGACGCGCAGCGGCTGGCCACCCTGTTCGCCGTTCACGCTCATGATGCCGCACAGGGCCTGAATGGCCGCGTCATAGCCGGGCAGTCCCCCCATCGGCCCATCTGCGCCAAAACCGGAAACACGGGCGTGGATCAGCCTCGGAAACCGGCGCGACAACTCTTCCTGCCCCAGACCCCAGCGCTCCAGCGTGCCGGTCTTGAAGTTTTCGATCAGCACATCCGCATCGGCCAGCAGGTCAAGCAACAGGTCGCGCCCAGCCTCTTGCGCCAGATCAACGGCAATGCCGCGCTTGTTGCGGTTGAGACCAAGGAAATAGCTTGCCGCCCCATCCAGAAACGGCGGGCCCCAGCCCCGCGTCTCATCCCCGGCAGGGGGTTCCAGTTTGATGACATCAGCCCCGTGATCGGCCAGAATCTGCCCGGCATAGGGGCCACCCAACACGCGGCTGGCGTCGATCACCTTAAGTTTGGCCAGAGAACCGATTTTGAACATGACAGACCTTTCAGGCAGCTTGCGTGGCCAGATCGCGGCGCCAGTCGGCTGCGAAGGCGGGGTAAGTTTCGGCAATTTCATCAAGCACCCGCCCGCGCAGCAGCGCCAGTTCGGCGGCATCGGGCAGCAGCGTTTGGCGCGGGGTGCCATGGCATTCATAGGCAAAGCCGGTCGCTTCGGCGATGTCTGCGGCCGTGTGGCCCGGATGAACGCTTTCCAGCGTGAAACCCGGCCGGTCCTTGTCAAAGTGGAACAGGGCCTTGCTGGTGAGCAATGCCACAGGCCCGCCGGGGCGGTACACGCCCGCCGGGCTGATGCCAGGGGCCGAGACGAAATCCACCTGATCGACCAGAACCCGTGGACTATGCTCTTCTCGGAACAGGATCACCTTCGGCACCGTGAAATAGAGATAGGCCGATCCGAAGGATCCCGGCCAGCGCACCGTGCTGGCCGGATAACCCCCGACACCCACCAGGTTGACATTGGCCCGACCGTCGATCTGCCCGCCCCCCAGAAAGAAGGCGTCCAGCCGGCCCTGACCGGCCGCATCAAACAGCTCGGCAGAGCCGTTGGTGAAGAAATTGTGTTTCACCGAGCCCAGAACCGACAGGCGCACCTGATGGCCGCTTTCGTCCAAGGCCCGCCGCAGCATGGAGCCTGCGGCAGGAATGGGCGATGCGGCCCCGACAGCGACCATCCGCACCCCTTCAAGCAGGCGGGCGATCGTGAAGATCAGCGTCTCGCGCAGCAGCACTCCGCTCATGCCGCCGCCTCCTGTGCCATATATCCGGCAAAGCCCTCGGCCGTGCGGGCGGCCCGGGCGTAGCGCATCAGCTCATCGGTGTCCGTGGGGTATTCGCCCCATAACCCATAGGGCCAGGCTCCGCGCGGGGCTGTGGCGATCGCGGTCACGTACAAGGCAGGCAGGGTGCCCGCCGCGGTTCTCTCTTCGGCCAGCAGATCGTGGTCGACAATGCGCTCCACCGTGACCAAGGTCCGGGTCGAGGCATAGGCCATGGCCCCCAACTCGCGGCGCCGCCCGATCCAGACATTGCCGAAGCGGTCGGCCATTGCCGCGTGAAAGATCGCCAGATCCGGGCGGATGGCGGGGATCAGCACGATCGGGTCACCCTGATCGGCAAAGGGATTGTCGATCACGCGCCAGTCATCGCGATGGCGCAGCACATCCGTGCCCAGCAGGCCACGCAAGGGAACGAAGGGGCTGCCCTTCTGTGCGGCCATCAACCCGGCATGCACGGCCGGGCAGGTGGAATCGCGCAAACGGATGCTGCCGTCTTTCACGGCCTGATTGAAGCGGGGGGCACCGCCCGCCTCCCCCAGAGACATGGCGCTGGTTTCCACGCTGCGAACCAGGCCCGCACCGATCAGCTGATCAACCTGCAGTCCGCCCGTCGGCACGCAGACCAGATCCAGATTGCCTGCGCCATGGGCGATCATCGGACGCGTCATCGCCATCGATACGCCGGCATAATCCACCGGCAGCGCAATGCGCATTCCGGGCTCTATGCTTGCGGCCATCGCCCGCAAATCGGCTTGCATCGGTTTTCCCTCCCGATCGTCCTTCGGTCCTCCAACCACAAGACGAACGTTCCATAATATAGAACAACATTCTGAAATTAAGGATATGCAGAGCCCGGTGGCGGTGTCAATCACCATGGTGAGGGGTGCGGAAGACAAATTTTCGATCATTCCGGCTTTGGGTGCGCAGAACTTCTTGACAAGTTGAAAAGTGAGTTGAGAATGAAATACGGAATGCTGTTCTATAATGTAGAACGCGTGGGAGGATGCAATGATACAGACCCAGACGTGGCGCGACCCGGCCAGGGAAGCCGCGCCATCCGGCAAGACGGCGCGTGGCGCAGACATCATCGGTGCCCGGATATCGCTGCGAGACGTGGTGAAAAGATACGGTGCCTTCGTCGCTGCCGATCGGATCAGCCTGGACGTGGAGCCAGGAGAATTCATCACCCTGCTTGGGCCTTCGGGCAGCGGAAAGACCACGCTTCTGAACCTGCTGGCCGGCTTTCAGGGCATTGATGGCGGCGAAATTCTGGTTGACGGAAAGCCGATCACCCCTGTGCCGACACATAAGCGCGGCTTTGGAATGGTGTTCCAGAGCTATGCCCTGTTTCCGAACATGACCGTCGCACAGAATGTGGCCTTTCCGATGCGGATGGCCGGGGTGGACCGTGCCACATCTGACCGGCGCGTCGGTGAAACACTTGAAATGATGCGCCTTTCGGAACATGCGCACAAAACGCCTTCGGAAATGTCGGGCGGTCAGCAGCAGCGTGTGGCCATTGCCCGCGCCATTGTCATGCGCCCGCGCGTCGTGCTGATGGACGAGCCTTTGTCGGCGCTGGATCGCCGTTTGCGCGAATCGATCCAGATCGAACTGCGCGAACTGCATCAGGCCATCGGCAGCACGATCCTGTTCGTCACCCATGACCAGAGCGAGGCGCTGACGATGAGCGACCGGATCGCCGTGATGGACAAGGGGCACATCATCCAGGTGGCCCGCCCGTTGGAGATCTACCGCCACCCGCAAAGCCGGTTCGTTGCCGGATTTGTCGGCGAAAGCAATCTGATAGAAGCCGAAGTGCTGGAGCGTCGCGAGGATGTCGCGGTGCTGCGCAGCCGGTCGGGGCATGTGTTCCAGACCGGTTGTCGCAATGTGCCCGCCACGGGCAAGGTGACCGTTCTGGTCCGGCCAGAGCGGATGGCATTGCACCAAAGCCCCCAGCCCGGCACGACCCCTGCGACGGTGACCTCGGCCTTGTTCCTTGGGGAAACCTTGCGGATCGAGGCTGTGATCGAAGGCGGCGAAACGCTGCTGATCCGCTGTCCGGATACTGCGGCGCGTGAACTGCCTGAAACTGGCAGCGTGATTCACGTCGGTTGGGGTGCGCAAGACTGCTGGGTGCTGTCATGACCGCTACACCGCTTTCTGCCCCTGCGGCCCCGGCCCGCCGCGCCTGGATCACATCCCCGGCCCTGCTTCTTGTGCCGGCGATTCTGTTCCTGTCGGTGATCTATGTCCTGCCGCTGATTGATCTGGCGCGTGTCAGCGTGGCCGCCGACCCGTGGTGGACCCATATCGCCCGGGTGTTTTCGGTACCGCTGTACTGGGAATCGCTGGTTCGGACGATGAAGATCGCGCTGACGGTGGCCTGTCTCTGCGCGGTGCTCGGCTATCCGACCGCGCTGCTTATTCAACGCAGCCGGGGCACCGTGCAGGCGCTGATCGCGACCGCGGTGGTGCTGCCCTATTTTATCGCCATTCTGATCCGCACTTACGCCTGGATGGTGCTTCTCGGCCGCAACGGACCGCTCAACAAGACAGCCATCTGGCTGGGCATTTACGACGAACCGCTGGCGCTGCTGTTCAACCGGGGCACGGTTTTGCTGGGAATGACGGCGGTGCTGATGCCGCTGATGGTACTGACCATCTATTCCAGCCTGTCGCGGCTGGACCAGAACCTGATTCGTGCGGCACTGGCCGGCGGGGCCGGGCCGATGGCCGTGTTCTGGCGCGTGTTGCTGCCATTAACCTTGCCGGGTGTTGGGGCAGGCTTTCTTCTGGTGTTTGTCAGCGCCCTGGGCTTCTTCATCACGCCCACCCTTCTGGGCGGGCCCGGCGATCAGATGTTCGCCATGCACATCACGCAGCAGGCCGATTCGATCACCGGTGAAGGCTTTTTGCAGGCGCTGGCCGTTGTGTTGCTGTTGATCACTCTGGCGGTGGTCGGCATCGCCGGCCGGATGATGGGGTTCGAGTTCATCTGGGGCGGCGGCAAGCTGGCCGCGCCGGTCCAGACCGCCGTGCCAGAGCAGCGCGGCACCATGGCACCGCCCCGCCGCAGTGTCGCAATGATGCTGGCCGATACCCTCGGCTGGCCGATCCTGCGGCTGATGGGGCGGCTGCCCGCCAATACCGGAGCCTGGGCGGTCCGCATCATTGGCGCCATCGTCCTGAGCGCGCTGATCCTGCCCATTTTGGTCGTGATCGTCATTTCGTTCAGCGAAGCCAGCTATCTGACCTTCCCGCCGCCGGGTTGGTCGCTGCAGTGGTACGAAAAGTTCTTTTCCGACTCGAACTGGATGACCGCGTTCTGGAATTCGCTGACCATTGCTGCGCTGTCCTCGCTGATCGCCGTCGTCCTGGGGGGAACGGCGGCGGTGGGCATCGTGCGCAGCGAGATCAAGTACAAATCAGCGTTGATGCTGTTGCTGGTCAGCCCGATGATCGTGCCGCCGGTTGTGCTGGGCCTGTCGCTCTACAGCCTGTTTCTGCACCTGAATCTGGTTGGCACCTATTTCGGTCTGGCGGCGGCCCATGCCATCGGAGGTATTCCGATTGTTGTGGTCATCATCGCGGCATCGCTGCAGGCGGTCGACCGGCGGCTAGAGCAGGGCGCAGCCGTCCATGGCGCGTCACCGCTGACCGTGTTTCGCACGGTGACCCTGCCGGCGATTGCGCCCGGCCTTGCCGCGGCGGTGTTCTTTGCCTTCCTGCACTCGTTCGACGAACTGGTGCTGTCCCTGTTTCTGTCCAGCCCGCGGATGAAGACGCTTCCGCTGATGCTCTGGGCCGACATCAACTATCAGCTCAACCCCGTTCTGGCTGTCGTCTCGACGCTGGAGGTTGTGCTGGTGGTCGGTGGAATACTCCTTGCGCGGCCCGTCCTTGGACGGTCGCGCGGGGCGCACTGACTGCAAGACCAAGTTAAACAGAGGAGGAGATGTCATGCTTGGACGGAGAAAACTGATAGGAATGGTGTCGGCGCTGGCCGTCACCGCGGCGCTGGGCACCGCCCCGGTGCTGGCACAAAGCAACGAAGTCATCATGCAAGACCCCGGCGGCGGCTATGGCGAAGCGCTGCGCAAGGTGATGTATGACTCCTTTGAAGCCGAAACCGGCATCAAGGTCATCACCGTGCAAGAGGCGCGGTCAGGCCCGCGCATCAAGGCGCAGGTCGAGGCTGGCAAGACCGAATGGGATCTGACCTTCATCTTCGATCAGGAAACCAAGCTGCTGGGCGATTGCTGCCTTGCGGACATCGATTATTCCATGATGTCGGAAGAGGCGCAGAAGACCCTTGCCGTCATGCCCGACAATCTCAAACGCCCCAAGGGGGTTGCGCTTCAGGTGATTGGCGTCGGGATGGTCTACAACACCGATGTCTACAGCGAAGGCAACAGACCGCAAAGCTGGGCTGATTTCTGGGATGTTGAGACATTCCCGGGCCAGCGCTGCCTGCCCGCCTGGCCGCGTTTCGTGATGGAAGCGGCCCTGATGGCTGACGGCGTTGAACAGGATCAGCTTTACCCGCTGGATATGGACCGCGCGCTGGCAAAGATCGCCGAGATCAAGCCGCATGTGTCGAAATGGTGGACCACGTCGGCCCAGCCGCCCCAGCTGTTGCTGGATGGCGAGGCGGATATGTGCATGGCCTATACCGGATCGACCTCGAAACTGGCACTGGACGGTGCCCCGATCGAGGTGGAATGGAACCAGGGCTTCATCTATTACGATTTCTTCTCGATCCCGAAAGATGCGCCGAACTATGAAAACGCGATGAAGCTGCTGTCCTGGCGGTTGGAACCTGCGCGCGCGGCCGAGCTGACCTCCAACTTCCCGGTGGCATTGCCGTCTTCGGTGGTGTTTGACGCGGCAGATCCGGCGGTCAGTGTGTACTGGGCCAACAATCCGGCCAACGTATCGCGCGCCATCGAATGGAGCCCGGATTACTGGGGTGCCATGTCGGAAGGGGGCACCACGACCAATGAAGAACATGGTCAGGAACAACTGAACGCCCTTTTGGCACAATAACCTTTGGGGGTGGCCGCCACGGTCTTGTCGCGGCCACCCCCTTCCGCGCTATAGTTGGGGATCATCGTCCCGCCATCGCGGAACCAGAGTAACGGATTTTCTATGGACAAAGCCTTCATCAAGGGACTGCGCCTTATCGAGACGCTCGCCCTCAGCGATACACCGCGCGGGGTCAGTGATCTTGCGGCAGAGCTGGAGATGACGAAAAGCAATGTCCACCGCCTGTTGCAGACCCTTCAGGGGCTGGGCTACGTGCGTCAGGTGCCGGTGAACAGCTGCTACGAGCTGACGACCAAGATCTGGGAGCTGGGCAGCCATGTCATCCGGCGGATGGATCTGATCAAGATTGCCCGTCCGGCCATGACGCTTTTGGCAGAGCAGACGGGCGAGACGATCCACCTTTCGGTGCTGGAAGACACCGATGTGATCTATCTGGACAAGATCGAAAGCGCGCATCACATCCGCGCCAATACCAGCGTCGGCGCGCGTGCCCCGGCTTTCACGGTGGCAACGGGAAAGGCGATGCTGGCGCAGTTGCCGGATGAGTATCTGGAACGGTTCAGGCCGCATCTGCGCGCCTATACAGCCACCACCCGCACCACGATCGAAGCGTTGCGCAGCGATATCGAGCTGGCGCGTGCGCAAGGCTATGCCGTGGTGCCGCAGGGCGAATGGCGCGACGGTATCGCCGCCTGCGCCTGTGCCATTCTGGGCCGCACCGGTGAACTGGTGGGTGCGATCGGCATTTCGGGCCCGGACTCGCGTGTGAAACGCAAACAATTGAAACTGATCGCGCCGCAAGTGATGGAGGCCGCACAGACGATCTCTGCCGCTTTGGGATATGTGCGACGCTGAGCGCAAAGGAAAACCCATGCCCGACTATCCTGATACCCAGCTTTTCATTGATGGCCATTGGCGGAACGGGGCAGGCGGGCGCAGCATCGCGGTGACGGACCCGGCCACGTCCGAGGTGATCGGGCAGGTCGCCCATGCAGAGACGGCGGATCTGGATCAGGCACTGGCCGCTGCCGAACGCGCATGTGCCGTTTGGCGCAGCACGGGCGGGTTCGAGCGGTGCCGCATTCTGCGCCGCGCTGCAGACCTGTTGCGCGACAGGGCCGGATCGATTGCCGAAATGATGACGCGTGAACAGGGCAAGCCGCTGGCCGAGGCGCGCAGCGAAGTGATGGCCGCGGCCGATATCATCGACTGGTTTGCCGAAGAGGGCCGCCGCGCCTATGGCCAGATCATTCCCGCCCGGGTGCCGGGGGTTCTGCAAATGGCGATCAGGCTGCCGGTCGGCCCGGTGGCAGCCTTTACGCCCTGGAACTTTCCGATCAATCAGGCCGTGCGCAAGATCGCGGTGGCGCTGGCGGCGGGCTGTTCGATCATCGTCAAAGCCCCCGAGGAAACACCCGCAAGCCCGGCCGCATTGGTGCGCGTCTTTGCCGATGCCGGGGTGCCTGCGGGCGTGGTCAACCTTGTGTTCGGCGTGCCTGCCGAAATTTCCGAATACCTGATCCCGCATCCGGTCATCCGCAAGATCTCGTTCACCGGGTCAACCCCGGTCGGCAAGCATCTGGCAGCACTCGCCGGGCAGCACATGAAACGGGTGACGATGGAACTGGGAGGCCATGCGCCGGTCATCATCTGTGCCGATGCCGATCTGGATCAGGCCATTCGCCTGAGCGCCGGCTCAAAGCTGCGCAATGCCGGGCAGGTCTGCGTGTCACCCACCCGGTTTCTGGTGGAAGATGCCGCCTTTGACCCGTTCCTGTCGGGATTTACGCAAAGGCTATCTGCGGCGCGCATCGGCAACGGGCTGGAGGACGGGGTGCAGATCGGCCCGCTTGCCAATGACCGCCGCGTCGCCGCGCTGGAATCGCTGGTGACAGATGCGGTGGCACAAGGGGCGCGGCTGATGACCGGGGGCACACGGCTTGGGAATGTGGGCAACTTCTTTCCACCCACCGTTCTGGCCGATGTCCCGCTATCGGCGCGGATCATGCATGAGGAACCCTTTGGCCCGGTGGCCATCGTCAACCGCTTCACCACGCTGGATCAGGCGATCACCGAGGCCAACCGCCTGCCGTTCGGCCTCGCCTCCTATGCGTTCACCCGGTCAGGCGATGCCATGTACCGGCTGGGGCAAGAGATAGAGGCGGGCATGACCACGATAAATCATCTGGGTCTCGGCCTGCCGGAAGTCCCTTTCGGTGGCGTGCGCGAGTCCGGGTATGGCACAGAAGGCGGTTCAGAGGCGATTGATGCCTATCTGATCACCAAATTTGTCACACAGATGAACGGCTCGACAGCGCCGTAGACGCTGCGCGCAGACCAAGGCAGCGGTTTGGCCGCGCGCGACGTGACGCTCTGATGAAAGTCCCGACCCGCCTGTCAGATCTTCGGTCCCCGTGGGCCAGCCCACCGGGGTCACGCCCCGGCCGGGTCGGGTCAGGCTGAAAGCCAGCACTCCGGTCCTTGGATGCCCCTCAACGGAACGTCGACATACGAAAACGGGGGCGGCCTGCGCCACCCCCGTTTCACATCGTGTCAACCGAACCGAGGTTCAGGCGAGCGCGAGGTTCGTTGCGGATTCGCGGCCATTGCGGTCGCTTTCCAGATCAAAGGTCACAGCCTGACCGTCATCCAGCTGGCGGATGCCGGCGCGTTCCAGAGCGCTCACATGAACGAACACGTCCTTGGAGCCTTGTGCCGGTGCGATAAAACCGAAACCTTTAGTTGCGTTGAACCATTTCACGGTGCCATTGGCCATCGTGTGTCTCCTAAATAATACCACCCGCAGAATTGCGATGGTCCGGCTCAGTGTCGTCAGAGTCGCAACTGAAGCCGTAAGGAAACAGGAGGTCGAAAGAAGAAGCTTTGCCAGACCTACCTAACAGACCGGGCTGTCAGATGCAAGCCCTGCCCGGCAGGGGGCGCGTGGCACCACCTGCACCACGCAGCGCGTCTGGCTGCCGAACGGCCCGCCTTGCCTTGTCAGTCGGGCAGATTGACGGGTGTCAACAATGGGCGACCCGCAAAATGCGCGGCCAGATTGTCCACCACCAGCTGTGCCATCGCGGCGCGCGTTTCCACGGTGCCACTGGCATGATGTGGATAAAGCGTCACATTCGGCAGCAGGGTCAGCGCCGGGTCAGGGTTTGGCTCGTTCCAGAACACATCAAGCCCGGCGGAGCCCAGCGCGCCCTCGCGCAAGGCGGCAATCAGCGCGGTTTCATCGACCACCGACCCCCGGCTGACATTGATCAGCGTGCCCTGCGGCCCCAGCGCGTGCAGCACCTGCGCGTCGATCAGGTTGCGCGTGCCCGGCCCGCCTGCAACGATCACCACCAGAATATCGGCCCAATGGGCCAAGGCCAGCAAATCCGGTTGGAACGGCAGATCAACATCCGCCTTGGCGCTGCGGCTGAAATAGGCGGTCTCCAGCCCCACCGCCTGTGCCCGTCCGATGATCGCCCGTCCGATGCGTCCCATGCCCAAAATGCCCAGCTTCTTGCCGCGCAGCGAGGATTGCAGCGGGTAGGCCCCCTTTGTTCCCCAGTCGCCCGAGACGACATGGGCATGGCCTGCGACCAAGGCCCGTCTTGCCGCCATGGTCAGCATCAGCGCCGTATCCGCCACATCGTCAAACAGCGCATCCGAGGTATTGGTCAGCGCAACACCCTGCGCGGTCAGCGCCTCCACATCGATCATTTCATACCCGGCAGAGGCGCAGGCCACCACCTTCAGGGCTGGCATCTGCTCAATCATCTGGCGCGTCAGGGGGGTGTGGCCGTCGGTCACGATGGCTTGGCAGCGCTGGCCTGCGCCGGCCAACAGCGCCGCCTGGCCCTCGGCATCGGCCAGATCATGGCGGTGAAGCGTATAGCTTTGCGCAAGCGCCTGCATCTGGGGGGCAAGCGTCGGGCGAAGCACCAGAACATCGGGTTTCAAGCGAAGGACCTTCCTGTTTCGCAGGCCTTCGGACGTGCGTTCCGGCGCGCGAGCGGCAGGATCGGAGCTGCATGCAAAGAGGAGGGCCGGCAGGTGAGTTGTCGGAAAGATATAGGACAGGCGCAGGTGTCAGCGCAAGCCGTGACCCGGGCCTTGGCCACGCAGCACTCTGGCTACAACCCCGCTGCCTTGGTCAGGTTCACCCGGAACCGGTCGCGGCGGCGCTGATAGCGGCGCGTCATCTCGGCGCTGGCATGGCCAAGCTGCTTTTGTACATGGCGTTCATCGACCTCGGCGCTGCTGGCCAATCCCGCGCGCAGGGAATGGCCGGAATAGAGCCTCAAGCGGTCCGCCTTCGACAGGTCCGGCCGCAGACCCGCATCCTCGACGCATTGCTTGATCAGCCGGGCGACATGCCGGTCGCTCAGCCGGTCTGGCGTCGCGCGGCGGCCATCGCGGGACACGGCGACAAAGACCGGGCCAAAGTCGATGCGGGAAAAGTGAAGCCATTGCGTCAGCGCATGCACCGGGCAGGTCTGGTCGGCGCTGCCGCGCCCGATTTCCACCTCGCGCCAGCCGGTCTTGCCGCGCAGCGTGATCAGCGCGCCATCGTCCAGGATCTGCACCCAGCCGCCCGAGTCCGGGGTGTCATCCTTGCCATGGTCCAGGCCCACGATTTCGGATCGCCGCAGCCCCCCGGCAAAGCCGATCAGCAACAAGGCCCGGTCCCGCAAGCCGCGCAGATCATGCGGCAGGGTGGCCAGCATCTCGCGCAGATCCTGCGGCAGGATCGCCTCCTTCTGCACCGGCGGCCGCGCATGCTTGCGACGGATGCCCGCCAATACGGTTGCGATGTGGCGATCCTTGCGGTCAAGGCGGAACCCGCGCTGCGCGTACCCCCAGCACAGTCCCGACAGCCGTCGCTCGATGGAGGCGACCGACAGGGCGGCGGTCCGGCCAGAGGGGGCGGCCAGTTCGGTAATATAAAGGCCGATTGCCTCGGGCGACGGCGGCAGCAGCTCTGCACCGTGCATGCGCCCCCAGCGCGCGAAATGCGCCCAGTCCTGCGCATAGGCCCGGAGCGTATTGTCCGAGGTCGCCGCGCGCGCATAGTCTTGCGCCGCCTCCACCAGCCGGTCGATGGTGCCAGAGCCCGGCAGGGAGGCAGGCGTTCGTGCCGAATCCTCGGTCTCCGGCTCGGTCTGGTGCCCATCGGGCACGCCTGGCTGCATTGTCATCGGCGGTTTGGTCATGGTGCAAAGCATAGTCGCTTGCGGTTCGGTATTGCAATTGCGCGCGGTCAGGCTGTCGCCGGGTTTCGGCAGATCTCGCCACAGCGCAAGGACCCAGCCCCTCAGGTCGAAACACAGGATCTGATCCAGCCCAGAAACGCGCTGCACAGCGGGTCGGAGACATGGTCATTCGGCAAGACGACATAATAGGCCGCGTCGGTCCGCAGCGGGGCGTTGTGCACGATCTGCAAGGATCGGTCGCGCAATTCGCGCTCCACCAGATAGGTCGGCACCAGCGCCACCCCCAGCCCGGCCATCGCCGCTTCGATCAGCAGGGTGAACTGGTCAAACCTGTGCCCGCGCATCCCGTCGGTGCGGATGTCCCCGGTCGCGGCAAGCCAGTCGACCCAAAGCATCGGCCGCGAGTCCATATGCAGCAGGGGCGCCGTCAGCACCGAACCGTCAAGCTGCCCTGCCAGCAGCGGCGAGGCCACGGGCACCACCGTCTCGGCGCAAAGATAGGTACAGCTGGCGCGGGGCCAGACCGGCTGTCCGTAATGGATCGCCACATTCACGCCTGCCTCGTTCAGATCGAAGCTCTCGGCGCGGCAGGTGACCGTCAGCTGCAGGCCGGTATGCTGGGCCAGAAAATCGGGCAGCCGTGGCACCAGCCAGCGGCTGCCGAAGGTCGGCAGGGTGGCGACAGAGAGATGTCCGGTCACATCGCGGGTGCCTGCTGCGCGCAGGGTCATCATCTCGACCTGCGACAGCACGCGGCTGGCGTCCGGCAACAGCCGCAAGCCTGCGGCCGACAGCACCACCCGCTGGCGCACCCGTTCAAACAGCGCAACGCCAAGCTGTGCTTCCAGATCCTTGATCTGGCGGCTGACAGCGCTTTGCGTCAGGCTCAGCTCTTCTGCGGCGCGCGTAAAGCTGCCATGGCGGGCCGCCGCCTCGAAAGATTGCAGCGCCAGGATGTCGGGAATACGGCTGCGGCTCAGCTTCATTCCAAAATCGCATCAAGTAAGTTGAAATCATCATGTTTCATCGCTGATGTGATACGTTATCAGAATGATCACAGCAACCTGCTTTGCCCAAGGATATGCCATGACCGACACCATCGCCACCGACTGCGCCGCCCTTCTGACCCGTCTGGGCGTCGATGCTTCGCGCTACACCGGCGGCACGCTGCACAGTTTTTCGCCCATATCCGGCGAAAACATCGCCCAACTGCCCGAGCAGGATGCGGCAGCCGTGGCAGAAACCATCGGCCGGGCTGCTGTCGCCTTCCGGGCCTGGCGCGATGTCCCCAGCCCGCGCCGGGGGGAGCTGGTGCGCTTGCTGGGCGAAGAACTGCGCGCGTCCAAAGCCGATCTGGGCCATCTGGTGTCGATCGAGGCGGGTAAAAGCCCGTCCGAAGGCGCGGGCGAGGTGCAAGAGATGATCGACATCTGCGATTTCGCCGTCGGCCTGTCGCGTCAGCTCTATGGTCTGACGATTGCGACCGAACGCCCGGGGCATCGCATGATGGAAACCTGGCATCCGCTGGGGGTAGTGGGCGTGATCTCGGCCTTCAACTTCCCGGTGGCGGTCTGGTCCTGGAACGCGGCGCTGGCGCTGGTCTGTGGCAACCCTGTGGTCTGGAAACCCTCGGAGAAGACGCCGCTCACCGCGCTGGCCTCGCAGGCCATTCTGGACCGCGCGCTGGCCCGCTTCGGCGATGCGCCCGCAAATCTGTCGCAGGTGATCATCGGCGGGCGCGAAACCGGCGCGGCCCTGGTGGATGATCCGCGGGTGGCGCTGGTCTCGGCCACCGGCTCCACCCGCATGGGGCGGCAGGTCGGCCCCAAGGTCGCCGCGCGCTTTGGCCGGTCGATCCTGGAGCTGGGCGGCAACAATGCCGGTATCGTCTGCCCGTCGGCCGATCTGGACATGGCGCTGCGGGCGATTGCCTTTGGCGCGATGGGCACCGCTGGCCAGCGCTGCACCACGATGCGGCGGCTCTTCGTGCATGACAGCGTGTATGATGCGCTGGTGCCGCGCCTGATCAAGGCCTACGGCTCGGTTTCTGTCGGCAACCCGCTGACCACGCCATCGCTGGTGGGGCCGCTGGTGGACAAGTCTGCCTATGAGGCCATGCAGGCCGCACTGGTGGCAGCGCAGGCCGCCGGTGGCACGGTGCATGGCGGCACCCGCGTAACGGACGCCGGCCCCGAGGCAGCCTATTACGTCAGGCCCGCGCTGGTAGAGATGCCCGCGCAAACCGGCCCGGTGTTCGAAGAAACCTTTGCGCCGATCCTTTATGTGATGCGCTACACCGACCTGCCCAGCGTGATCGAGGATCACAACGCGGTTGGCGCGGGCCTGTCATCTTCGATCTTCACCACCGACCTGCGCGAGAGTGAGCTGTTCCTGTCCGCCTCGGGCTCTGATTGCGGCATCGCCAATGTGAACATCGGCACCTCGGGCGCCGAAATCGGCGGGGCCTTTGGCGGCGAAAAGGAAACCGGCGGCGGGCGCGAAAGCGGCTCGGATGCCTGGAAAGCCTATATGCGCCGCGCCACCAACACCATCAATTATTCCCGCGCGCTGCCGCTGGCGCAAGGCGTGGTCTTTGACATCTGAGCGCGCAAGGACAGCAGGCGCAGCCCTCACCGGTCCTGTGCACTGGCCCGACCATCCTCGTCAGGGCCGGTGTCAGACAGGGCGCGCGTGATTTCCTCCAGCAAGACCGGCAAGCGGATCGGCTTGCTGGCATAGCCCTGCATGCCCATCTGCAGGCAGCGCTCCCGCTCTCCGCCCATCGCATTTGCGGTCAAGGCAACCACCCGCACCTGTGACCAGGGTTCCCCCGACCGGCGGATGGCCTGCAAGGTCGCGGCACCATCCATCACCGGCATCTGCATGTCGAGCAGAACCAGATCAACCGCGCATTCGGCCAGAACGGCCAGACACTCAAGGCCGCCCGCGGCCTCATGGCAGATGGCGCCCAAGGGCGTCAGAAGGCCGCCAGCCACGCGGCGGTTTACCGCGCTGTCATCCACCACAAGAATGGAAATGCCCTGCAAGTCGCGCCGCGCAAAGGTTTTTTGCGACTCTGCCTCGATCTGTGATGCAGCAGCCGGCGCAACCCTTTGCGCAAGGAACCGGAAGACAAAGGACGATCCCGCCCCGGGGGCAGAGGTGACGCTGATATCGCCACCCATCATCCGCGCCAGCCGGCGCGAAATGGCCAGCCCCAGACCCGTACCACCATAGTCCTTGACTGTGGTCGCTTCCGCCTGGGTAAAGGCCTCAAACAGCCGCTTTTGCGCCAGCGGATCAATGCCGATCCCGGTATCCGTTACGGTCAGCACCACCTCTGTCTGCCCGTCGTCCAGCAGGGTGGTGGACAAGGTGACCGCAATTGTGCCGCCTGTGGTGAACTTGACCGCATTGGACACCAGATTGCCCAGACATTGCCGGACCCGCACAGAATCGTACAGCAACCGTTCGGGCGTGCCGGGCGCAGCGGCAAAGGTCAGCGCGGTGCCGTTCTCTGTGGCCCTTGCCTGAAACAGCGCAACCGTGTCTTCAAGGGATTTGATCAGCGCATGAGGCGCAGGCTGAAGATCCATCCGCCCGGCCTCGATCCGCGACAGATCAAGGATATCGTCGATCAACGACATCAGCATGTCACCGGAAACCCGGATCAGCCGCAGGTTTTCGCGCTGGCTCTGTGTCAGCTCAGTCGCGTCCAGCACCTGGACCATCCCCAGCACGCCGTTCATCGGTGTCCGGATTTCATGACTGATGTTTGCCAGAAACTCTGATTTTGCCCGGCTCGCCAATGTGGCCTGCGTCAAGGCATCGTTCAGCTTGCGCTGGGCGCCATTCAGGCGCCGCATGATCGTATCTGCATAAAGCACGGCGGGCACGGCAATGATCAATGACACGATCAAAGAGATCACGACCACAATCCGGTAGAAATTTGCCTGCGGGTAGGGGCCCAGCATCGGTTCAAGCACAACCGCCAGCGACAGCGATAACAGCAGGCTGCAAGCGACGATTGACGCCACCAGAGTGGCGTTCAGACGACGGGCACTGATGCCTTCGGTCAGCCGCAGAAAATGGTCAAGCAGGCGGGCACGCCGCCCAGCGTGGTCTCGGATGCTGTTCAAGGGCCGTGGGGACTTAGGCTTGGTCATTTTCGCTGCTGTGCTTTCTTGCCCCGGTTTTAATCCATACGTTGAATCGACGGGCGCGTGAAACCAATAAAGCGATCAATTTTGGCGGTGTGCAATCGCGGCTAAAGTCGTGCTGAGGCCGGCGCTACTTGCGCGGCAGGCCGGCGCTACTTGCGCGGCAGGCCGGCGCTATTTGCGCGGCATGCTTGCCCAAAGCGCCGGACTGATCTAGCCTTCTTGCATGAAGCCTGTTCCCCCTCCACCGCAACCAGCCCTTTCGCCTCTGCCGGTGATGCCGGGGTGGATCGCACTGGGGCGGGCAGAATCGGTCGAAGACCTGGCCTTTTTGTCCGGAGCGGCGCTGGCGCACGTGCATGGGGCAATCCTTCGCCCCGATATCCCCCAGGCCCTGTGGCGCGCCCGGCTGGCACTGGCGGCGGCAGAGGTTTGCGTGCGGATGGCCGGGCGGCCAGAGCGTGCCGGGGCGCTGCGCGACGCCTTGTATCTGACCCGTCCCGGCGATCAGCCCGGTCCGGCGGGGGAGGTGTTTGGCCAGTGGCTGCGGGCGACAGAACGGCCCGTCTCGGTGGCGGCCCTGTCGCGCGCCCTGCCCAAGGTTCCAGCCGACCGGATCGCAAAGCTGCTGGGCTCGTCTCAGGGGTCGCCGGTCTCTCGCGCCGCTGCGGTGATTCAGACAGTGCTGGCAGAGAGCCCGCGTTCGGAAACACCTGCGCTCATTCTGGGGGAGGCGGTGCTGGCACAGGCTCTGGGTTGGTCGCATCTGTTGCCCCTGCTGGCGGCAGGGCTGGCGCCGCGCGATCTGCGCCAGACCGATGCGGCGCTGCGGCTGGCCTGCCACCGGGCGGTCATTGCTGCGGCCCGACCGGCCCTGCAAATGGCGGCGGATCTGGGGCGCAAGGCCGACAGGTTGCATGCGGTCGCGCCCAAGCTGAGGGCCAAGGGTGCCACGCAGGCGGTTGACCTGTTCCTGACCCGTGATGCCCTGACCGCGCCCGCGCTGGTCCCCATCTTGTCGGACCGCGCGGCACGGCGGCTCTGCGACCGTCTGGTTCTGCTCGGGGCGGTGCGCGAACTGACCGGGCGCGACACGTTCCGTCTGTACGGCCTATAGAAGTGTCGGGGCGTGAACCCTCTGCCTTTGATGCGGAACTGGCTGATCTGCCGGCCGATCTGCGCTGGCGCCACTGGATGCGGCGGATAGAGGCGGTGCTCTTTGCCAGTGCTGCGCCGGTGCCGCGCGAAGATCTTGCGCGGGTCGTGGGCAGGGAGGCAAGTCTGGACATGCTGATTGCAGATCTGGCGGCAGATCTGGAAGATCGGCCCTATACCGTGGCGCGGGTGGGAGTGGGCTGGGTGCTGCGCACCCGCCCGGCTTTCGCGCAGGCCATCCGCACGGCCGCGGATGTCACGCCTCAGGCGCTGAACCTTGATGCCTTCGACACCGCCGTACTTGCGGCCATCGCCTATCATCAGCCCATCACCCGCGACGGGCTGCGCGAGATTTTTGGCAAGGACATCAGCCGCGATCTGATCGGCCGCCTGTTCGACCGCGCCCTGATCGCCGCGGGCCCGCGCGCGCCGCGCCGGGGCGCGCCTTACACCTTTGTGACCACAGATGCTTTCCTGGCCGCCTTCGGGCTGGAAAGCCTCGCCGACCTGCCGGATGCCGAGCAGTTGCGGGATGCGACAGGTTAGGCCGCACAGGGTGCCTCGGTCACACAGCACCGGAGGGCGGTGAAGAGGCGCCGGGGCTGCCCTGCAGGTGCGGTCGCATCACCTCGGTCCGACATGAAAGTGCCGGGCCTGTGTCTTAGCACAGCACCCGGCATGTCATCCGGCCCAGGCGGGGGCCCTGAAGTCTGTCTCAGAGTTTCGCAGGCACATCCGTTTCGTCGGACGCATCCTCTTTCGCCACGGCGGCAGGGCGCGCCCCCATGGAAAACCGCTTCCACTTGCGGATGTTCGGATTTGCAGGCTTGCTCAGAAATTCGGTCAGGTCGAACGGGGTTTTTTGCGGGGAATATCCCATGATAGGCTCCTGTCAGGCTGGATTCGGTTGGAAACCGGCCGGGACAGAGCCTGCCATGAAACGGCACACAAGGGATGTGCAGCTTATTTCAAGATGGGGGCCCGGCAGCCGGTAAACCAGTGCCAGATCTGAACAATCGCCCAAGCCAAGGGGAAGGCCCGGAACTTTCTGCGCCGCCCCGTCGCAAAACGGGGCGGACCGGGTCAGAAGTCAAGATTTTCCACATTCAGCGCGTTTTGCTGAATGAAGTCGCGGCGCGGTTCGACCACATCGCCCATCAGCTTGGTAAAGATGTCATCCGCCTCGGCCAGATCATCCACCTTCACCTGCAACAGGGTGCGCGCCTCGGGGTCCAGCGTGGTTTCCCACAGCTGTTCGGGGTTCATCTCACCCAGACCCTTGTAGCGTTGCAGGGTCAGGCCCTTTTCGCCCTCGGCCAGAATGGACTTCAGCAGATCGGTCGGGCCATAGACCAGCTGCTCGCGGTCCTTGCGCACCAGCTTGGCCGGATCGCGGAACGAGTCCCGTGTCTCGCGCGAGATGCTGGAAAGCCGCCGCGCCTCGCCCGATCGCAGCACCGCGCCGTCCAGCGTGCGCAATTCCTCCACCCCGCGCAGAATGCGCGACAGCCGGATGCCATGATCCTGCGTGATCCGCCCGGCCCAGCCCTTTTCGTATTCGGCTGCAATCAGGTTCAGACGAACGGCCACCGTATCGGCCACCGCCTGCAGATCGGCATCGGCCTGACCGGGATCAAACGCCCCCGCCAGCGCCGCCTGTTCCAGCAGGTTGCGCGGATAGTTGGTCGGGAACGACTCCAGCACCCGGCGGAACTGACGCGCGCCGTTGATCACCCGGCGCAGGTCTTCGCCCGCCAGTTCCTCGCCATTGCCAAGGCGCAGGATTGCCCCGTCAAGACCCATGTCGATCAGGTAATCTTCCAGACCGGCCTGATCCTTGATGTAAACCTCTGATTTGCCGCGCGCGACCTTGTACAGGGGCGGCTGCGCGATATAGAGATAGCCGCCTTCGATCAGCTCCGGCATCTGCCGGAAAAAGAAGGTCAGGATCAGCGTGCGGATATGCGCACCATCCACATCGGCGTCGGTCATGATGACAACCTTGTGGTAGCGCAGCTTCTTGATGTCAAACTCATCCCGGCCGATGCCGGTGCCAAGCGCGGTGATCAGCGTGCCGATTTCCTGACTGGCCAGCATCCGGTCAAACCGGGCGCGTTCCACGTTCAGGATCTTGCCCTTCAGCGGCAAAACCGCCTGATTGGACCGCGACCGCCCCTGCTTGGCGGACCCGCCCGCCGAATCCCCCTCGACGAGGAAGATTTCAGACTTGGCCGGATCGCGCTCCTGACAATCGGCAAGTTTGCCGGGCAGGCTCGCCACATCCAGTGCCGTCTTGCGCCGCGTCAGCTCGCGCGCCTTGCGCGCCGCCTCACGCGCCATGGCGGCCTCGATGATCTTGCCCACGATCACCTTGGCCTGTGACGGGTTCTCCTCAAACCATTCCGACAGCTTTTCGTTCACCAGGTTCTCGACCGCCGGCCGCACCTCGGAGGACACCAGCTTGTCCTTGGTCTGGCTCGAGAATTTCGGGTCCGGCACCTTGACCGACAACACGCAGGTCAGCCCCTCGCGGGCATCATCGCCGGTGAAATCGATCTTTTCCTTCTTGGCAATGCCGGTCGCCTGCGCATAGCCGTTGATCGTCCGCGTCAGCGCGCCGCGAAAACCCGCCAGATGCGTGCCGCCATCGCGCTGCGGGATGTTGTTGGTAAACGGCAGCACCATTTCATTATAGCTGTCGTTCCACCACATCGCGACCTCGACGGTCATGCCATTGCGCTCGCCGATCATATAGATCGGTTCCGCCATGATGCTGGATTTCGACCGGTCGAGGTATTTCACATATTCCCGCACACCGCCCTCATAGAACAGCTCGGTGTGCAGCGGCTCGGCAGGGCGGGCGTCCTCCACGATGATCCGCACGCCAGAGTTCAGGAAGGCCAGTTCCCGCAGCCGGTTTTCCAGCGTCTTGAAGCTGTAGTCGAGGTTGGAAAACGTGCCCTCGGGAATGTTGGTCTTGGCGGATGCCAGAAACCGCACTTCCGTCCCCCGCATCCCCGGCGCAGGCCCGATTTCCCGGACATGTTCCACGCATTCGCCGTGCTCGAACCGCGCCCGATACTCGGTCTCATCGCGCCAGACCGTCAGTTCCAGCCATTCCGACAGCGCGTTGACCACCGACACGCCCACGCCGTGCAACCCGCCCGACACCTTGTAGGCGTTGCCACCCTCATCCGTGTTGTTGAACTTTCCCCCGGCATGCAGCTGGGTCATGATGACCTCTGCCGCCGACACGCCCTCGCCCTCATGGATATCCACCGGAATGCCGCGCCCATTGTCGCGCACCGATACGCTGGAATCCGCGTGGATCTTGACGGTGACGGCGGTGGCATGCCCGGCCAGCGCCTCATCAATGCCGTTGTCCACCACCTCATAAACCATGTGGTGCAGACCCGACCCGTCATCGGTGTCACCGATATACATGCCAGGGCGTTTGCGAACCGCCTCTAACCCCTTGAGGACCTTGATGGAATCGGCGCCGTATTCGGCGGGTTTGCGGGCAGCTTCGGCCATGCGTCATGAACCCCAAATAATGTGCGCGACTTATACCGCCGGGGGGCGGGAATGTCACCCCTCAGACACAAGATTTGGGGGTCAGGTAAAGGGAATCACGCAACCAACCGCAATCAGCAAAACCCCCGAGACGATGTTCAGTCGCTGCAGGGCTGCGGGGCTTTGCAACACCCGCCGCGCGCGGTCCAGAAACAGCGCAAGACCCAGATTGCCCAGCATGGGAACCACCGCCGAAATCAGCAAGATCGCCACAATATCCCAGCCCGTCACCCGGCTCAGATCAAAGAACCCCGGCAGAAATCCCATGTAGAACAGAATGGCCTTCGGATTGCCGATCACCGCCGCCAGCCCCACCGAAAACCCGGCCCAGACCCCGGGGCGCGTCATCCGGCTCTCCACCCCCGGCACCGCCGCCGGCTTGCGCAGCAGCAGCACCCCCATCACGATGAAGACCCCCGCCGCAATCCAGCGCATGACCTCGAGCAGATCGCCATAAAGCGACAACACCCAGGCCAGCCCCAGAATGGCGCAGAGCGGCCAGATCAGGTCTCCCAGCGCCACCCCAACCGCCAGCGGCCAGGCCCCCGCCATCCCGCCTGACAGCGCCCGCGCGGTCAGCGCCACCCAGACCGGGCCGGGGATTACCCACAACCCGGCCATGGCCAGCGCATACAGCGCCAGTTGATGCAGCGTCACCGTCATCCCCGAACCTCCGATCGGCCGCCCGCTTCGGTCACGGCCAAATGCTGCGCCCGACCGCCCAAAGCCTCAAACAAGCCCGGTTCTGTCCCGGTCATGATCGCCTGGGCCCCCAGCGCGCAGATCTCATCATAAAGCGCCGCCCGCCGCGCCGCGTCCAGATGCGCCGCCACCTCGTCCAGCAACACCACCGGGGCCCGCCCCAGATCGGCGGCCAGCGCCCGCGCATTGGCAAGGATCAGCGAAATCAGCAAGGCCTTCTGTTCCCCGGTCGAACATTGCGCCGCAGCCACGCCCTTGGCCGCGTAAACCGCCGCCAGATCCACCCGGTGCGGCCCTTGCAAGCTGCGCCCTGCCGCCATGTCGCGTGCGCGTGCCCTGGCCAGCACCTCCGCCAGGTCGTCATAGCGCCCCTCGGGATGCAGCAGTGCCAGATCGGCCTGCGGAAAGGCGGTTTGCGCGCCATCCTGCGCCAGCGTCAGCCGCGCCAGCGCCGCCGCCCGGTTGGCATCGATCAGCGCCGCCGCCTCGGCCATCCGTGCTTCGATCACCCCGTACCAATGGGCGTCGCGGACCTGATCCTTCAGCAGCCGATTGCGCTCGCGCATCGCCTTGTCATAGGCCAGAACCGCTTCGCCATGCTCCGGCGTGAAACTGAGCGTCATCCGGTCCAGAAACCGCCGCCGTCCTTCCGCCGCCTCGATCCACAGCCGGTCCATCGCAGGCACCAGCCACAGAATGCGCAGCACCCGCCCCAGCATGGCCTGCGTCGCCGCCTTGCCATCAATCCGCACCACCCGTGCATCGGTGCTTTCGGCAAAGGTCACCACCTCATGCGGCGCGTCCAGCCCATCGACCTGCGCGGAAATCTTCCAGCCAATCGCCTCCGGCCGCCGCGCCAGCTCTTCGGCCCCTGCGCGTCGCAACCCACGTCCGGGCGACAGCAAGGACACCGCTTCCAGAATATTGGTCTTGCCTGCCCCGTTCGGCCCATGCACAGCCACAGGCCGCCCGTCAAAGGCCAGCCGCGTCAGGCCGTGGCTGCGAAACTGCGACAGCACCAGCGATGTTATGGCCAAGCCGCCCAACCGCCGCCCTCATTATCTGTTCTTAAATATCCCGGGGGTCCGGGGGTCCGGGGGCTGGCCCCCGGTCAGACGCCCATTACACGCGCATCGGCATGACGACATAGATCGCGCTGGTATCATTTCCCTCACGCATCAAGGTCGGATCGCCCGAGGAGTTGAACAGAAACACCGCATTTTCCCGGTCCACCTGGCTCGCGATTTCCAGCAGATACTTGGCGTTGAAGCCAATCTCCAGCCGCTCGTCACTATAGGCCACCGCCAGCTCCTCCTCGGCCGCGCCCGAATCCGGGGCGTTGACCGACAGGATCAGCCGGTCTTCATCCAGAGCGAGCTTGACCGCGCGGCTGCGCTCGCTCGACACGGTGGCCACGCGGTCCACGGCCTTGGCAAATTCGGACGCATCCACTTCCAGCCGCCGCGTGTTTCCGGTCGGGATGACGCGGGTGTAATCCGGGAAGGTGCCGTCGATTACCTTCGAGGTCAGGGTTATGGCGGGGGTAGCAAAGCGGATCTTCGTTTCCGACACGGAAACCGCAATCGTCGCCTCATCATCATCCAGCAGCTTGCGCAACTCGTTCACGGTCTTGCGCGGCACGATCACGCCCGGCATGCCCGTGGCCCCGTCTGGCAAGGCGGCATCAATCCGGGCCAGTCGGTGCCCGTCGGTCGCCACGGCGCGCAGCACCGGCCCGTCTTCGCTGGTCGAGACATGCAGATACACGCCGTTCAGGTAATAACGGGTCTCTTCGGTGGAAATCGCGAACTTCGCCTTGTCGAACAACCGGCGCAGGGCCGGGGCCGGGGCCGAGAAGTTTGAGGAATATTCCGAGGTCGCCATCACCGGAAAATCTTCTTTCGGCAATGTCGCCAGACTGAATGACGACCGCCCCGCCATGATCGACAACCGGCCAGAGGCCGGGTCTTCGGTCAGGTTCACCAGCGCCCCATCGGGCAGCTTGCGCACAATCTCATGCAGCATCACCGCCGAAACGGTGGTGGCGCCGGGGCGTTCCACCATGGCGGGGGCGCGGTCCACCACCTCGATGTCCAGATCGGTGGCGCGGAACGAGATCTGCGCCCCTTCGGCCTCGATCAGCACATTGGCCAGGATCGGAATGGTGTTGCGCCGTTCCACCACAGACTGGGCCTGCGCAAGGGCCTTGAGCAGTGTGCCGCGTTCAATCGAAAGCTTCATCTTCCATCCCCCGTCTTCCATCCCCGGGCCGGGCCGGTTCAGGGACGCCGACATTACCCGTTTTCTGCGGGTTCACAAGTGCTTGACCCGACTTTGTTGGGCTTTGCCGCCAAGGTCAAGGCCAACAGCCAGCATCACGGCCCAACCCTTAATTTTCCGTAAATTCGCAACGGCAAACCCTTGAAAACAAACGGAGCCCCCAGCTGTAACACAGGGAGCAAACCCAAAGGTCAGCTTTGCAGCAACCGTTTCAAGAGCTGCACATCATCGGCCAGCTGCCCATCCGCCGCCATCAGCTCTTCAATCTTGCGGATGCCATGCATGATCGTGGTGTGATCGCGCCCGCCAAACCGCCGGCCAATCTCAGGCAGGCTGCGGCTGGTCATCTGCTTGGACAGATACATCGCCACCTGCCGTGGCCGCGCAATGGTGCGCAGCCGTTTCGGCCCGATCATGTCTGACAGCCGCACATTGTAATGCTCGGCCACCTTGCGCTGAATCTCTTCGATCGTCAGTCGCTTTTCCGAACTGCGCAGGATATCGGACAGGCATTCCTGCACCAGATCCAGGTTGATCTCACGCCCGACCAGCGATGCAAAGGCAAACAGCCGCATCAGCGCGCCTTCCAGCACGCGCACATTGGTGGTGATCCGATGCGCCAGAAATTCCAATACGCCCGGCACCATCGTCAGCCCGCGGTACTGGTTGGAATAATGCTCCAGCTTGGATTGCAGGATGCCCAGCCGCAACTCGTAATCCGTGGGGTGCAGGTCCACCACCAGCCCGCATTGCAGCCGTGACCGGATGCGCTCTTCCAGATCCTTGATCTCTCCGGGCGCCCGGTCGGCAGAGATCACGATCTGCTTGTTCTGGTCGACCAGCGCGTTGAAGGTATGGAAGAACTCTTCCTGCGTGCTGTCCTTGCCGGCGATGAACTGCACGTCATCAACCATGAGCACGTCAACGGACCGGAACAGCTCCTTGAAATCCATGATCTGCCGGTCGCGCAGCGCCTGCACGAAGCGGTACATGAATTGTTCAGCCGACAAATACAGCACATGCAGATCGGGGCGGCTGAACTTCAGCTCATGCGCAATGGCATGCATCAGGTGGGTTTTGCCCAGGCCGACGCCACCATAGAGAAACAGCGGGTTGAAGGTGACCGGCCCGCCTTCGGCAACGCGGCGGGCGGCGGCGTGGGCCAGTTCGTTTGGCTTGCCGACCACAAAATTATCAAAGGTGAAGCGCTGCTCCAGCTGAGCGCCAGTCACCTCATCAGTGCCGTTCTGCCGGACCCGCGCCGGTTTTGCGGCAGGCTTTGTGGCTGGCCGCGCAGCGGGCTGTTCCGGCACGGTGCCGACGGTAAATTCTACGCGGTCCACGGGTTCCCCCGCAACAGCAAGCTGACCACGGATGTGATCGGCAAAATTGCGTGACACCCAGTCGCCGAAGAAGGTTGTCGGCACTTCAAAACTGGCAACACCGTTTTTCAGATGTGAAAGACGAAGCGGTTCGATCCATGTCGTGTAGTTGTTCTTGCCAACCCTCTTGATCAGTTCTTCCCGAACCTGTCCCCACGTGTCGTTCGTCATTCGTTTTGACCTGTTTTTATTTTGCCCGCCACCTCCGGTCCCCCGGTCGGGCTTGTTTCCCACACACCGCCCATGCAGGCCCGGGACAACCGGGCCTTTCCCTTTTGCAACACACGCAAAAGGGTCTGACCCGGAGCCGGGCCAGATATGGGCACCTCACAGCACAACAAATCCGGCCCCTGAAGGCCGATCTCATTGAACCACCTGAGTGCGGAATAGACCGCAGACAGCATAACACCTTGATCCGTGGCAAAATTCTGGTGGCAAGCTGGCAGCAAGGCCGATCAGAAGGCTGCGCAAGGTGGTGTCATGTCCCCCAAGACGAAGTGAATCGCCTCGAGAAGGTAGCAAGGCCGCGATGGCCTTCGCAACCGAACTATTAAGTTGACACAGCTTTGGTCCGAGCGAATCCGGGGGCTTTGGCAAATCGGCAACGGGCGGTGAGAAAAGCACCTGAAAAGCTGTGAGGGCGATAAAAAAGGGCGTCCCCGCAAAAGGACGCCCTTGACACAAAACTGAGAAGGTCGACTCAGGCAGCCGGGGTCGACAGCGCCTTGACGCGCGACGACAGGCGCGAGATTTTGCGCGACACCGTGTTCTTGTGAAGGACGCCTTTGGTCACACCACGCGCCAATTCTGGCTGGGCGTTCTTGAGTGCTTCTACGGCGGCTTCGGAGTTGCCCGAGGCGATGGCCTCTTCCACTTTGCGGACGAAGGTACGGATGCGCGAACGGCGGGCTTTGTTCACGGCATAGCGTGCCTCGGACTGGCGGGCGCGTTTCTTGGACTGTTCACTGTTTGCCATGGTGGTGGCCTTTCCTGGGTCTGATTCAATGCATTCGCACGAAAGCCCCAAGACCCCACCTTATAGGAGGGGATGATTCTTGCCTAAGCGGGCCCACGCGCATGTGAGGCGGCGTATAGGATGATTTCAGGCCAAGGGAAACAGAAAAATCAGGTTACTTGTCGCGGAACTGCGGCTGGCGCTTTTCCAGAAAGGCGGCCATGCCCTCTTTCTGGTCTTCGGTGGCAAACATTGAATGAAACACCCGGCGTTCGAAGAGCAGGCCTTCTGCCAGGGTGGTTTCCTGCGCCCGGTTCACACATTCCTTGACCGCCATCGACGAGAGCAGCGATTTCTCGACGATTTTCTGGGCAATCTTCATGACCTCGGCCATCAGATCCTTGGCGGGGAACACCCGGCTGACCAGACCGCAACGCTCGGCTTCGGCGGCATCCATGAAGCGGCCCGTCAGGTGCATGTCCATCGACTTGGATTTGCCCACAAAGCGCGTCAGCCGCTGGGTGCCGCCCATTCCGGCAACAATGCCAAGGTTGATCTCGGGCTGCCCGAATTTCACGCTATCCGCCGCAATGATGAAATCCGCCAGCATCGCAAGTTCGCAGCCGCCGCCAAGACAATAGCCCGAAACCGCAGCGATGATCGGCTTGCGCACCTGACCGATGATGGCCGCTTCGACACCGAACAGGTTGTCGAAATAGACCTCGGTAAACGATTTTTCGGCCATTTCCTTGACATCCGCCCCGGCGGCAAAGGATTTCTCCGACCCGGTCAGCACGATGACACGCACATTGTCATCGCGGTCGGCAGCCTGCACGGCGCTGGCCAGTTCCTTCATCAGTTTGGAATTGAGCGCATTCAGCGCATCGGGGCGATTGAGCCGGATCAGGGAAACATAATCCTCAACCTCAACAATCAGCGTATCATAGGCCATGCGCGGGCTCCACGGTTGTGCGATGCGGTGACTCCTAGCAGTATATCGCCCGATGGCAAGTCAACGCTGGCATGTCGGGCAGTAGAAGGAAGAGCGCCCGGACTGCACGATCCGTTCCACGACTGCCCCGCATCCGGGGGTGGCGCAGGGCTGGCCTTCGCGGTCATAGACCTGAAAGCCATGCTGAAAATAGCCCAGTTCGCCATCGGCCTGCCGGAAATCGCGCAGACTGCTGCCACCCGCAGCAATCGCCTCAAGCAGAACCTCGCGAACAATCGGCACCAGCGCCGCCACCTGAGTGCTGGACAGGTCGCCCGCCTTGGTCTGCGGGGCGATGCGGGCGTGGTACAGCGTTTCGCAGACATAGATATTGCCAAGGCCCGCCACGATGTGCTGATCCAGCAAGGCAGACTTGATCGGCGTGTTGCGACCCTTGAGGCGCGCCACCAGATAGCTTTCGTTAAAAGCATTGCCCAAAGGCTCTGGCCCCAGCGTCGCAAGAAGGGGGTGCCGATCGGCTGTTGCCGTGTCCATCAGATCCATGGCTCCAAAGCGCCGCGCATCGTTGAACGTCACGCGCGCCCCGCCTTCCATGTCGAGCACCACGTGGTCATGTTTTTGCGCTGCGGGATGGTCCTGGTGAAACTGCCCCAGCATATGCCCCGAGATCAGCATCCGCCCTGACATGCCAAGGTGGATCAGCAACGTCTCGGCCGTCGACAGATCCGCCAGAATGTACTTTGATCGCCGCCGCAGCACCGTTACCCGCGCCCCGGTCAGCCGGCCGGCCATGCCCTGCGGAAACGGCCAGCGCAGCCCGTCCCGATTGACCACGGCCTGGGTGATCACCTGCCCCTCCATCACGGGCGACAGCCCACGTCGGACAGTTTCAACCTCGGGCAGTTCTGGCATGGTGACGCTCCTGAGCCTTGGGCGCGATGCCGCCCCGGACAGGGTGGCGCATTGCAGCCGCGCGGATGCGCCCTATAAGAAGACTGGCAGACAATAAAGGGCAAGGCCCCCCATGACCGACGACGACAAAGGCACGACGCATTTCGGCTATCAGACCGTTCCGGAGGCCGACAAGGCCGGCATGGTGCATGGCGTCTTCACGCGCGTGGCCAGCAAATACGACATCATGAACGACCTGATGTCGGTTGGCGTGCACCGTTTGTGGAAAGATGCGATGATGGATTGGCTGGCCCCCCGGCCCGGCCAGCGCCTGCTGGATGTGGCAGGCGGTACCGGTGATGTGGCCTTCCGCTTCCTGAACCGTGCGCCAGCGGCCAGTGCCGTGGTCTGCGATCTGACCGAATCGATGCTGGTGGCGGGGCGGCAAAGGGCCGAGGCGGACAGCATGGCCGACCGGCTGGGCTGGGTTGTGGGCGATGCGATGGCTTTGCCGTTCGAAAGCAACAGCTTTGACGTCTATACAATCAGCTTTGGCATCCGCAATGTCACCCGCATCGATGACGCCCTGTCCGAAGCTTACCGCGTGCTGAGGCCCGGCGGGCGGCTTATGGTGCTGGAGTTCAGCCAGATCCCCAATGATCTGATGCAAAAGGCCTATGACCTCTATTCCTTCAACGTCATCCCGCTGATGGGGCAGGTCGTGGCAGGGGATCGTGACAGCTATCAGTATCTGGTCGAAAGCATCCGCAAATTTCCCGATCAGGACACCTTTGCCAGCATGATCCGTCAGGCCGGTTTTGATCAGGTCAAATACCGCAATCAGACCATGGGCATCGCCGCCCTTCATTCGGGATGGAAGCTGTAAGTGCGAGGCCCTCACAACATCTGGCGTCTGATCCGCACCCTTGCCACGCTGGAGCGGACCGGTGCGATCGGCGTGGTGCTGGAGGCGTTTCGCGCGCCGCCCGGGTTGCGCATTGTTGCGCGGATCCTGGGCTGGCCGTTCAAGCCTTTGGGGCTGCGCGGTGATCCGTCGCTGCCACCGGTGACCCGGGCGCTGCAGGCGCTCGGCCCCGCTTATATCAAGTTCGGACAGATTCTGTCGACGCGCCCTGATGTGGTCGGCGACGAGTTGGCTTTGCAATTGAAATACCTGCAAGACAAGCTGCCGCCTTTCCCGATTGCCGTGGCCAAGAGGATGATCGAGGCAGAACTGGGCCTGCCGGTCGATCAGATGTTCCGCGACTTTTCCGAACCCGTTGCCGCCGCTTCCATCGCGCAGGTCCACAAGGCCTGGCTGGTCGAAGACGGGCGCGAAGTTGCGGTCAAGGTGCTGCGTCCGGGCATCGAGCGGGCCTTCCGAAAGGATATTGATGCGTTCTACTTTGCCGCGCAGGCCATTGAATTCATCTCCCCTTCATCGCGCCGCCTGCGCCCTTTGGAGGTGATCCGTCACTTCGAAGGTGTGGTTATGGGAGAGCTGGACTTCCGGCTCGAATCCAGCGCGGCGGCAGAATTTGCTGCCAATACTGAAGGCGATGCGGGCTTTCAGGTGCCAAGGCCGATCTGGTTTTTGTCAGGCCGCAGCGTCATGACGCTGGATTGGGCCGAGGGGATCGGTCTGAATGACAATGCCCTGATCGACGCCGCCGGACACGACCGCAAGGAACTGGGCGCTCGGGTTCTGCATCTGTTTCTTAACCATGCCCTGCGCGACGGCTATTTCCATGCCGATATGCATCAGGGTAACCTGAAGGTGGCGGCCAACGGCAATATCATCGCCTATGATTTCGGGATCATGGGTCGGATTGATGAATATACCCGCCGTGTCTATGCGGAAATTCTGTTCGGCTTCATCCGCAAGGATTATCGCCGGGTGGCAGAAGTGCATTTCGAGGCCGGTTATGTGCCTGCCGACCGTGATATCGATGAATTTGCCCGCGCCTTGCGGGCAGTGGGGGAGCCGATTTTCGGCATGGACGCCAGCCGCATTTCGATGGCGCGCCTTCTGGCCTATCTGTTCGAAGTGACGGAACGGTTCGGCATGGAAACCCGGACCGAATTGATCTTGCTGCAACGCACGATGGTTGTGGTGGAAGGCGTGGCGCGGGGCCTGGACCCCCATATCAATATATGGAACGTCGCCAAGCCGGTGGTCGAAGGTTACATCACCAAGAACATCGGCCCCCGCGCCCTCTTGCGTGATCTGGGCAAAACCGCGCGGGTCCTGGCTCGCTTTGGACCCAGGTTGCCGCAGTTGGTTGAAAGGGCGCTGATCGCGCAGGCTGACACGCAACCGATTGTGCCGGCAAAACGAAACTGGTGGCCGGCCTGGACCGTGCTCACCGGTGCGGTGATGCTGGTGGCGGGACTATGGTTGGGCCGGATACTGTAACGCAGGCTATTGCATCCGCAAAGCAGTGACACTGCTTGCCGGAACCTCGATGCCGCCGCGGAGCACCAGCCGCGTTCCGTCAACACCGCCCCGCGCCTCAAGGATCTGGGCGTAATATTCCACGGTCTTGCTGTCCAGCAGCGTGTCTGCAAAATAGCTTTCCAGAGTCAGCGTGTAACTGCCCGGCGGCAGCGTGGCACCGGTCGCATCGGTGCCGGCCCAATCATAGTGCGCGGTGGAAACTGGCAGTTCTTCACGCGACAAGACGCGGTCTTGCGCATCACGCACAACAAGAACCGCACGGTCGGCCGCCGAGGCCGGGTCCGGCGACAAGGTGACTGGTGCCCCGTCAAAATAGACCGGGGCTGCAGCGCGCGCCTCCTGTCCGACCCAGCCGGCAAGCTGCGCCATGCCGAGCAAGCCAAACTGCGATTGCAGACTTTCTAGCAGCTGATTGGTACGAACCGCCTGTTCCACCCCTGAAAAGGTTGCAAGCTGTACCGCATAGTCAGCTGAATCGATGGGATTCAGCGGGTCCTGGTTTTGCATCTGCACCGTCAGCATGCGCAAGAACATCTCGTAATCCGAACTCGCAGTGGTGTCCGTGCCCCGGGCTTGCTGTTCGGCAAGGCGGGCACCGATGGCGGTTCCGGTTTGGGTTGTGGCTAATGTCATGTCGGTCTCCTTTCAAAGCCGCAGATCGAGTCGCCCGGCTGCAACGGTGCGGCTCGCCTGACCGGCGTCTATGGCATAGGCCGCCGCGCTGCCCTCGGCTGGTTTGGCTGAACCCTGAGATTTCCCGGGCCGCGTATCCCGCTGCGACCACTCCCCGAAGCTGAGAGAAGGATGGCCAAAGCCAGCAAGGCGCAGATCGTTCAGCAATTGCTCCCCATGGCGGCGGATCAGATCCATGGCATCAGGCCGCTCAACATAAAGCATGACATGCAACCGATCGCTGATCGTGGTCAGATCAAACCGAATTTTGCCCAGTTCTTCCGGCCGCAATGTGACTTCCACCGGGCTGTCTGCGCCCTTCTGGATGATCTGCACAATGGTTTGCGAAATCTGGCTGGCGGGGACGGGGACGGGGACAGCCGTGCCTGTCGTGCCGCCTTGGGGAGTGAGGCCCGGCACTGCGACACTGTCGCGCGCAAGGCCCAAGGGATCGGCAGTATCAGGTCTGAAATCCATCCCCGACGTTAGAGGACTAAGGGGGACGGAAGGTGCAGGGGAAACTGCTTGTGCAGGTTTGGCGGGTTTTGCATCCTGCGAAAGGTGGTCTGTCTCAACGGTGCGGGCAACCGGTTCGACCCGAAGACCCGGTTCTGTCTCTGCCGCGCCAAATGACAAGACGGTTGCAAGACTGGCGACTTCAGTTGCGGAAGACGCTGTTCGGCGCCCCACAGTCGACGCTCCGGCTTGTGCACGATCTGCGTACCCGGCTGCGGGGAACGCGGTCAGCGGCAGATCTTCAGCCTGCGGGCGGCCCGTTTTTGGTGCTGCCAAGGCTGCTTCTGGCTGGTCTGCAAGAGTGCCGAGCCTTTGCGCTTCTGCCGCCGGGCCTGCGACATTGATCTGCGGCCCATCTTCTGCCTCGCCCCGCGCCGAAGGCAGTTGAACCGGCGTCGCTGATCCCTGTCGCGCCTCCGGTCCGTTCTCTGAATGGTCACGTCCTGGCCCTTGATCTGCAGGGTCTGTCTGACCTGACGGTGCCGTCAGAGCTGCAGCGGGATGAGAGCCTGCCTCAGCTTCGGGCACCGCCTGCCGCATCAATGGCTCGGCCAGGCTGCTGGAAACGGCGGCTGGACCCGTTACAGGGACTTCCGGCAAGTGGACGGATCTTGTTGGGATAGGCGCAACCAGCGTTCCCCACGAAGCGCCCTGTGCTGAAACTGCCGCGCCTTCCTGGGCGGGTGTTGAAAGCTGGCCATCGGCCAACAGCGCGTCAGACTCGAGCAAAACCCCTTCGACCTCAACCCTTTCAGTGCCGGTTTCAATCTCTGCTCTTTTGCTTTGACAATGGGCACCGCCCTCCCGCTCGCCCGGAGCAGAGGACATCATCAGCTTTTCAAATACGGCACCGTCGCCGGATACATCTGCCGGGGCCATGGCAACGGAGGTTTGGGGCGGGGAAAGCGGGGTGATTTGCATTCTGCAATCCGGTGTCTGTCAGCGCTGTGCCTGAAGTTGCGCGAAACTGCTTACCGACTGTTTACCTAAGCAGCAGATATTCAGAACAATTCAACCGAAAGCGGAGATCTGCGATGAACCCTGAACCTGTCCTGATTGGTCCCGCCCGCCTTGCACCGGACCGCAACCATCTGATGCACAGGGCAAAAGAGTTGGAGGCGGTGTTTCTGTCGGAAATGCTGTCCCATGCCGGCCTCGGCGAATCATCCGGTGAATTCGAGGGTGGGATGGGCGAACGGCAGTTCGCCTCCTTCTTGCGCGACGCGCAGGCGCGCAGCATCGTTGAAAAGGGCGGCCTTGGTCTTGCCCAAACGATTTTTGAGGCCCTGATCAAAGCAGAGGAGGCACGGGATGTCGCAAAGTCCTGAAGGCATTTTGCAAAATCTTCGCCGCGCAATAACGGAAGGGGAGTACGCGCAGCTTGAAGCCCTGCTGCCTGCCTTGCGCGACACCGAGGCCGCCTTGGTGAACAGTGACCTGACCACGCTGCAAACCCTGCAGGCTGAGGCGGAGCGGACCGAATCCTGTCTGGTCTCTGCGCTTGCCGGCGTGCGGGCCGCGCGCAGGCGTGTTGCCGAGGTGTCGGAGGCCGCCAAAGGACTGACGACATATGATCGGGGCGGTCACAAGGCGACCGTGCCTGCGGCCTTGCCAACCTCGAGGCGCGTCTGAATTGTTTCAATTCATTGATGATTGGCAAGCAGCAATTCACCAGTGATTAGGAATTGGAGGTTTGTATTGGTCTTGCGCCCCGAGGTCGGGGTGGCGCCGCGGGCCGTGCCCCGGGGCACAGGCAAGAATGCCCTTCCAGCCGTCGGTTGACGGTATAACAGGCTGCGAAAAGCGCGGCATTTGCGAAGGAAACGAACATGTCTTCCATTCTGACGAACAATGGCGCGATGGTTGCCCTGCAAACCATGAAGTCCATCACAAAGAACATGGGCCAGGTTCAGGCCGAGATTTCCACCGGCATGGCCGTGGGCAGCGCCAAGGACAATGCCGCCGTCTGGGCCATCGCCAAAACCATGGAATCGGATGTGTCCGGCTTCAAGGCAATTTCCGACAGCCTCTCGCTCGGAAACTCCACCATTTCCCTGGCCAGATCATCTTCGGAGCAGATCACCAAACTGCTCGAGGAAGTGAAAGGCAAGATTGTCAACTCTCAGGAAGAGAACGTTGACCGCAGCAAGATCCAGGCGGATATCGGCGCGCTGCGCGACCAGATCAGTTCGATCGTCGGTGCTGCCCAGTTCAACGGTCTGAACATGCTGTCGAACAAGTCCAAAACTGTTGGTTCTGGCACTGTCAACGTCCTGTCGTCCCTCGACCGGTCCTCGGACGGCACGGTTGCTGCGTCCAACATCAACGTCAGCAAGGCAGATCTGAGCACGACAACTTCGGTTCTCGGTGGCACGGCTTTGGCAGCTGGTGCACCGCTGACTGCAAAAGCGACCGGCCTGACAACAGCAGCGACCCTCACGGGCAACTCACCGGCACCGACGACGACACTTACGATTGTCACAAATTCCGTGGTTGCTGGTGATGGCTACAATATCACGCTGACAGCGGGTGCGGCGGGGCTTGTAACCGCAAATACCGCGAGCATCCAGGACATCCGCTATGTGGCGCGTGATGGCGATACCGCGGCAGATGTCGCAAAGGGACTGGCGAGCGCCTTCAATGAGTATGCCAAGGCAAAAGGTCTGGATACCCAGTTGTCAGCCGCCGTTGGCACCACTGCTGCTACTGCCAATGTGGTCACCCTCACCGGCTCCAGCATTACTGGCAACAACGTGGGTGCGCAGGCGTTCGTCTACGCACCTGCCGGCAACACCATCGGCGGCGGCCTTGAAAAGCTGGCCACTGTTGATGTTTCCACCAGTGAAGGTGCCGAATCGGCGCTGGATGTGATTGAAGGCCTGACGCAAACCGCAATTCAGGCGGCCTCTGACTTTGGTACCGCACAAAAGCGGATCGAAATTCAGAAGACCTTTGTGGGGAATCTGGTCGACTCGCTCAAGTCCGGTATCGGGTCTCTGGTCGATGCAAACATGGAAGAGGCATCGGCGCGCTTGCAGGCCCTGCAGGTGCAGCAGCAGCTGGCCACGCAGTCACTGTCGATTGCCAACCAGGCCCCACAGAACATCCTGGCGCTGTTCCGTTGATGGCTCAGGCCGGGGGAAAACCCCGGCCCACCCCTTTGAAGCACAAAGACACAACGCGAAGGATTCGCTGTGAACGCGCATATTCATGCAAAACTGGGCTATTCGCGCCCGAACTCCTCCCTGCGCAGCCCGCGCGGCATCGAGTACGAGGCTTTGGCGCGTGTGACACAAAGGCTGTCGGCCGCATGGCTGCAGCGGAAGGCCGATTATCCCGCGCTGGTGCAGGCTCTGTCAGACAATCTTGGCCTCTGGTCCACTCTGGCCGCCGATGTCGCATCGCCCGGCAACGCATTGCCTGCCCCATTGCGGGCGCAATTGTTCTATCTTTATGAATTCTCCGAAGTGCACACCAGAAACGTGTTGAACGGCCCTGCCTCGGTTGAGGTTTTGATTGATGTCAACACGGCCATCATGCGCGGATTGCGTGGGCAAGGCAGCACGGAATGAGCGGCCTTGTCATCAAACTTGGTCCACATGAACGCGTGCTTATAAACGGCGCGGTGATTGAAAACGGTGACCGGCGTTCACGGCTCGCCATCATGACCCCGAACGCGCACATCCTGCGCCTTCGCGACGCCATCCACCCAGAGGAGGTGAATACCCCGGTGCGTCGCGTATGCTATATCGCGCAGCTGGTCTTATCAGGCGATGTCGGGCCTGCTGAGGCGCATGGACAATTGCTCCGCGGCATCGAACAGCTCAGCCAGGTTCTGACAGATCCGGACAGCCGCCTGCAGCTGTCCCTCGCCAGCAAGGCTGTGCTGGAAGACCAGCACTATCAGGCCCTGAAACATCTGCGCAGCCTGCTTCCGCGGGAAGAGCGCCTTATGGCGCTCGGCCCACAATGACATATACACCTGTTCTCCCGATCTCGGGCTACGCTGGCTGGTCTTTCCTGAAACGGACGATGGACCGGCAGACAGCGACATTCAACGCGCAACCCTCGATCCAGCGTGACGACGCCTATTTCCGAGACAAGATCGGCAAAATTACGACCGCCGAACAACTTGTGAACGACCCTCGGTTGCTGCGGGTGGCGTTGGGCGCTTTCGGATTGGAGGGTGACGTCGCAAACAAGTTCTTCATCCGAAAGGTCCTCGAAGGCGGCACGCTCAGCCCTGACGCGCTTGCCAACAAGATGACCAACAAGCAATATGTGAAGTTGGCGGAAGCTTTTGGGTTCGGAAATTTCGCCACCCCCAACACAAAGCTATCAGACTTTGCGGATAAAATTCTTACGCCATACAAAAGTCAGCAGTTTGCAGTGGCGGTTGGGGCGCAGAACGACGATATGCGTCTTGCGCTGAACGCCGAAACCGCACTGCCGGAATTGGCCAAATCAAATGCTTCTCCTTTGGCCCAATGGTATACCGTGCTGGGCAATCCACCGCTGCGCAAGGTGTTCGAACGGGCCTTTGGCCTGCCCCTCTCTTTCGGGGCGATAGACCTCGACATGCAGGTTGAAACCCTGCAGCGTCGTGCAAGGTCGTCCTTTGGTGAAGACAGCGTAGCGCAGTTCAAAGACCCCCAAAAGCTTGACAAGTTGGTCAGGCAATTCCTTGTGCGATCTGAACTTGATGCCAATGCCGCCTCTCTTGGCTCTGGTCAGGCGGCATTGACCCTGCTGCAAAGCGCGGCACGCTTTCGGCCTGCAAGGCTTTGATTCGTGCGGCGCCTTAGCCGCGCAGGCACTCTGCCAAGCGGGCAAAGCTGCCCTCGATCCCGTTGCCCGGCGCATCTTCGGCGAGAAACTGGTCCAGTTCCGGCCACAGTCGAATGGCCTGATCGATCAACGGGTCGCTGCCCTTCTGATACAGCCCGGCCTGCACCATCATTTCTGCGCGCTCCCAGGCGGCGATGATGGATCTGGCCTGCGCAATCAGTGCATTTTCCGGATCACTTGCCGCAGCAGGCAAGCTGCGCGACACCGAGCGGAGCAGATCAACCGCCGGAAAGCGCCCGCGCTCGGCGATACGGCGGTCAAGGATCACGTGACCATCCAGAACACCCCGCAGGATGTCGGCCACCGGTTCATCCATGTCCGACCCGGCGACCAGCACGGTAAAGACGGCGGTAATATCGCCCTGTCCCACCGCCCCTGGCCCAGCCCGTTCCGCCAGCGACATGATCATGTGCTGAAGCGATGGGGGATAGCCCCGAAGGCTTGCGGGTTCGCCGGCAGAAAGTGCAATTTCACGATGCGCATCGGCAAAACGTGTCACACTGTCGAGCAGCAGCAGCACATTCAGCCCTGTGTCCCGAAAATACTCGGCCACTGTCATCGCTGCAAGCGCACAGCGCCGTCGCAGCAAGGGTGACCGGTCGGATGTGGCCGCGATCACGACGCTGCGCTTCATTCCCTCGGGGCCAAGAACGCTTTCTGTGAACTCCCGCAGCTCCCGGCCACGCTCGCCAACCAATGCGATGACCACGATATCGGCCTGTAGTGCCCGGGCAAATGTGCCAAGCAGACTGGATTTTCCCACGCCAGAGCCGGCAAACAACCCGATTCTCTGGCCACGTACGATGGGCAGCAGGGTATCGAATGCCGCCTTTCCGGTGGCGAGCCGTTCCCCCAGGCGGCGGCGTTGCGCGGCTGGGGGAGGGGGGGCGGTCAAACTGCAGCTTTGGGCCCCCGCAAACAGCGGTCTGCCGTCCAGTGGCTGGCCAAACGGGTCGATGATCCGCCCGACCCAGCTGTCATCTGGCGCGATATGCGTCGGACCCGCCAATGCGATTTCGGTGCCGATCGCCAGACCGGCCAGCCCCTGATCTGGCAGAATCGTGACAGTTTCGGTTCCCAAGCCAATGACTTCGCCGCCGCCTTGCGCGTCCCTGCCCTGCATGGTCTTGCGCTGATCTCGGGTTCGAATTTCGATCCGGTCCCCCAGTGCTGCAGCCTTCTGCAGACCGTTGACACAGATGGTACCCCCGCCCACCGAGCGGATACGCCCGATGGGGCGTGACAGGTCGATCTGGGCAATGTGGTGGGTCAGCGGGGCAAATAGATCGGACATCGGACTCTCCATTTGTTTGGCAATTACCGTTTCTAAAGGAATCAGCCCTAAGAACTGATGAAGTAGGTCGAGGGAGAAGCCCCGATGTTTGAAAAACTTGGATTGACCAGAATGGCACAGGCACTCGCAGCGCATTCCGGCGCAAGGGTAGAGGTGGTGGCGCGTAACATCGCCAACGCGGATACCCCCGGATTTCGCGCAATGGATATGCCCGATTTTCGTACCATTTACGGAAATGATGTCAGTTTTGTGCCGCGCCGCACCCGCGCAGCCCATATTATGAGTGAAGAGTCACAATCGGCCCAAGCTGTCCCCTCTGGCACCGGGATGGCCCCCAATGGCAATGATGTATCGCTCGATCAGCAGATGATGAAGGCGGTCGTGGCGCGGCAAAGCCATGAAATGGCGCTGGCCATATATCAGAACACTTCCGCCATCCTGCGCGCGTCGCTTGGCCGCAATACATAAGGGGGCGATGATGTCAGACCTTTTGAATTCGCTTTCCCTGTCTGCATCCGGAATGGACGCGCAGGCCAGACGCCTTCGCCATGTCTCAGAAAACATCGCCAACGCGGATACCCCTGGCTATCACCGCAAGGTGGTGTCCTTCCGCTCGGAGCTGGAGACGGGAACAGTCACCGTCGGACCGGTCCGGCTGGATCAAAGCCCCTTGGCCAAGGTCTACGCGCCAGATCATCCACTGGCTGATACGACTGGTCACTATGATGGATCGAATGTCGATCTGGTGATCGAAATCGCTGACGCGCGCGAAGCGCAGCGCAGCTATGAGGCGAACCTCAGACTCTTCGATCAGGCGCGTCAAATGACGCAGAGCCTGTTCGATCTCATCCGTCGATAGGGAGATCCAGAATGGATATCAAGAAGTCGCTGGCCGCTCAGGCCTATGCACAAACACGTTCGGCGGCGACCGCAGAGCCGCCGCCGAACTCTGCCGAAGACAGCGCGGCGCGGTTTTTGGAAACCTTTGCCGAAACGCTGTCAGGCAGCGAAGACACCGCCCGCGCAGCCATGACAGGCGGTGCTGATCCGCATTCGCTCGTCGCCGCGCTGGCATCGTCTCAGACCGCGGTGGAAACCGTGGTCACGGTTCGCGATCGTGTGGTCGAAGCCTATCAGGAGATTCTGAGGATGCCGGTGTGACCCAGCCGATGACCGAAGGGGCCATTTTTGACATCTTGCGTCAGGCCCTCTGGATTTCCGTCAGCATCTCGGCCCCCTTGCTTGGGGTTGCGCTGGTGGCCGGCGTGATCGTCGGCCTGTTTCAGGCCCTGACCTCCATTCAGGAAATGACCCTGACCTTTGTCCCGAAAGTCGGTGCCATGCTTGTCGTGTTCTGGGTTTCGATGAGTTTCATGACATCCACGCTCGTCTCCTTCTTCACCGATGCGATTATTCCACAGATAGAAGGCGGCTGACATGGAAACGCCCGGCTACACCACTCTGACCCGGCAATCCGGCCTGATGCGCGAGATGCAGGTCATTGCCAACAACATTGCCAATATCTCCACCACCGGTTTCCGTCGCGAAGGGGTGGTGTTCTCGGAATACATTGCCCGGCTGGAGGGAGAGCCCTCCTTGTCAATGGCGCGGGGCAATGCCCGCCACATTGATCTTGGTCAGGCAGGGCTTTCCCTCACGGGCGGGACTTATGATCTGGGGCTGCAGGGTGAAGGCTTCTTTTTGATCGCAACGCCGGACGGCGACCGGTTGACACGCGCAGGTGCCTTCACCCTGTCGGGGGAGGGCACGCTTGTGACCCCCGACGGCTTTGCCCTGCTTGATGCGGGCGGGGCCCCAGTTGCGGTACCGCCCGGGGCGAGCAGCATATCGGTCGCCGCGGACGGTACGCTCTCGGCGGATGGTCAGGCTGTGGCCCAGATTGGTCTGTGGCAACCGGTAGACCCCTTATCTTTGCAACACCAGACCGGGACGATGTTTTCGGCCACAGACCTTGAGCCGGCAGAAAGTGCCGTGATCCGGCAAGGTTTTCTTGAAGACAGCAATGTGCAGCCGGTGTCGGAAATCGCCCGGATGATCACCGTGCAGCGCGCCTATGAGATGGGCCAAAAGTTTCTCGATGCCGAAGATCAGCGCCAGCGCGCCGTGATCCAAACCCTTGGCCGATAGGAGAATTCGATGAAAGCACTGCAGATCGCCGCAACCGGCATGGCCGCACAACAGATGCGGGTCGATGTCGTCGCCAATAATCTCGCAAACATGTCGACCACCGGCTACAACGCCCGTCGCGCCGACTTTGCAGACCTTCACTATCAGCAGCTGGCACGACCTGGATCTGTCACCGCCAATGATGGCACAGTGTTGCCTACCGGTGTCCAGCTTGGCCTCGGCGTACGCCCCGCTGCAGTCTCGGTCGTGCTGGAGCAAGGGGCTCCCACCCAGACCGGCGGGGATCTGGACCTCGCCATAGAAGGTCGCGGCTATCTGGAAGTCACCTTGCCCGGCGGCAACGCCGCCTACACCCGCGATGGCGCGCTCAAGCGCACTGGCGACGGGCTGATCGTGAATTCCGAGGGGCATCAGGTGGCCCCGGGCCTGACCATTCCGTCAGATGCCAGGTCGCTTGCCATCAATGCTGACGGGGAGATTTACGCCTATTTTGCCGACCGGGTGGAACCGGAACTGCTGGGCGCATTGTCATTGGTGGGATTTGCCAATGAAAAGGGGTTGGAAGCCATTGGATCCAATCTTTTTGTTGAAACCGAGGCATCCGGCCCGGCACTGCCAGGAGCCCCGGGCGAGGAAGGTCTGGGGACACTGCGTCAGGGCTATCTGGAGGAAAGCTCTGTCGATGCTGTGCGCGAAGTGACCGAACTGATCAAGGCGCAACGCGGCTATGAACTGAACGCCAAGGTCATCACCGCCGCAGATCAGATGCTGGCCGCCACGGCACAGGTGCGTTGATGTGGCTTGTGGTTTTCTGCCTGCTTCCGCTTCCGGCCTTTGCGGATGCTCTGATCACCAACCGCGTCATCAAGGCAGGTCAGATGATTGAAGCTGCCGATCTCTCGATCATCGAGGCGGAGATTCCGGGCACCCTTTCTGATCCGGCGCGCGTCGCCGGGCAAGAGGCGCGGGTCATGCTGTATCCCGGCCGGCCCATTCGCGAAGACCAGGTCGGTCCTCCGACGGTCATCGCCAGAAATCAGGTGGTGGGGCTGTCCTATATCGCAGGCGCGCTGGCGATATCGACCGAAGGCCGCGCCCTTGAGCGGGGCTCGGTCGGCGATGTGATCCGAGTCGTGAACCTGTCTTCCCGCAACACTGTGCACGGCCGGGTCATGCCCGACGGGACCGTGCGCGTCAGCCCCTCCGAAGGATAGCCCCATGCGAGTTGCATTCTGTTTTCTTCTTGGTCTGGCGGGGTGTACCTCCCTGGACGAGGTTGGTCGCGCGCCGGGCTTTTCGCCACTGGAGGGCAGCTATCAGCATCACGCCATGTATTCCAACGCGCTGCCGGAGTCTGCAGACCCGACCGGGCCGACGGAGGCTTCCTCTCTCTGGACCGCAGGGCGCTCATCCCTTCTCGGAGACAGGCGCGCCGGGAAGCGGGGCGATATCCTGACCGTGGTGATCGAGATCGACGACAGCGCCGAGATGTCAAATTCATCTGATCGCTCCCGAACCGGCAACCAGAGCATGGGCATCCCGCAGCTTCTTGGCCTGCCGCAGCGCATTGATCGCGCCCTGCCGGAGGGGGCCTCGATGGCCGAGGCGGTGGAAACAGGGTCCTCTTCTACCTTTACCGGGGATGGCTCGGTCTCGCGGCAGGAGCAATTGACGCTCCGGGTGGCCGCTACCATTGTGGAAGAGTTGCCAAACGGGGTGTTGCGGATCGAGGGGCAGCAAGAGGTCAGGGTCAATTTTGAGCTGCGCGAACTGGTGGTCACCGGCTATGTGCGCCCGGCCGATATTTCGCGCACGAATGAGGTGACATATGACAAGGTCGCTGGGGCGCGAATTTCCTATGGTGGCAGGGGTCAGATCACCGATTTTCAACAACCCCGTTATGGTCAGCAGATCACTGACATCCTCCTCCCGTTCTGAGGGCAGAATGCGCAAACTCCTTCCTCTACTCCTGATCCTGATCGGTGCGGGTGCCGGCCTTGGTGCCGGGCTGTTCCTGCGTCCCGCTGCTCCGATTGCCGAGGGGGAAGCCGACCCCAGCGCAGAAGGCATTGCCCCTGCCGAAGACGCTGAGGCCAGCCCGGAGCAGTTGCCGGAGTTTGTAAAGTTGACCAATCAATTCGTGGTGCCCCTGGTTGAACGAAACCAGATCACCTCGATGGTGATCCTCTCTCTGAGCATTGAGGTGACCGCGGGGGGGACCGACCTGGTCTACGCCAAAGAGCCGAAGTTGCGGGACGAAATCCTCCAGAGGCTTTTTGACCACGCAAATACCGGCGGGTTCCGGGGCACATTTACCGATGCAGACAATCTTGTGATCCTGCGCAAGGGTTTGACGGAAGTGGCGCAGAACGTCTTGGGGGATATCGTCAAGACTGTTCTGATCACCGATATCATCCGACAAGACAACTGATCCGGCTGCCGCGCAGACGCGCCGCGACAGCAACGCTTCGGTCGATGAGGTCGGGCCCATGCGACGAAGGATGTCTTCGTGGTGGCGTGCTTGATCCCGAACCGCGACAGGCTGAACAATCGCCAAGACAGCAGTCGATGACGTCAAGGCCACTTTGCGGAAACGCGCGACTCTTTGCCCAAGTGACCGGCCGGTGCCACGTCGCATGCCCGCCTTTAGCGCCTCAAGGTCAATTTGCCCAGAACATCCGCCTGACCGAAGGAGCGCTGTGCGGCTGAGCGCAGGGCGATCCATTCCGCCGTATCCCGTGCCAGCTGCTGATTGAGCAGAATGCGGCGGTTCGTTGTCCAGAGACCGAAACGGTCAACAACCTGCGCGGCGACGATCGGATCAAGCCCGCCTCCGGTCTGGGTCTTGTCCAGCGCGGCGAGCAACGCTTCTGTCTGCCGTTTGCGCGAAGAGGCCATGCTCAACTGCATCAGGTCGCGTTCACGCAAAAGCTGCGCAATTTTCTGCAACTGCAAAAGCTGTTTTCCTGCGGTCATCTGCGCCGCTCCCTAGCGCGCTGCCGCATGGCGTCAGCGAAACGGATTGCCGCCGCAACGGCACGATACTGGTCGCGCTCGACCGGCTTGCCGATATCGACTGTCGCAAACAGCAACCGTGCCGTCGGCGGGTCGGAATGAAGCGGCACGCCATGCGCCTCGGCCGCGTCGCGGATCCGGCGGGCGACTTCATCGACACCTTTGGCCACTACAATCGGCGCAGTGCGCGCGCCTTTGGTCCACCGCAGGGCCACGGCAAAATGGGTGGGGTTGACGATCACCACATTGGCCGTCGCAACATCAGCCAGCATCTGGTTCATCGCGATGTCCTGACCCCGCTGACGTCGCTGAGCCTTGCTGTGCGGATCGCCCTCGCTGTCCTTCAGCTCATCCATGACCTCTTTGCGGGACATGCGATTGCGCTGGGCAAGGGCGTGGCGTTGCCACAGCAAATCGATTGCGCCGATCACGGCGGTCACCAGTATGACGAAGCCCAGAAACTGCCCCAGCAAGGCGATCAGAAGCAGAAGGCTCTGGCGCGGATCCAGCGCGGCAGTGGCCAGAATGCTGGAGGCGTGACCGATCAGAAACCAGGCGAGGACAAGCGAGACGATGGCCAGCTTGAGAAAGCTCTTCGCAAACTCGAACATGCCCTCTGCCCCAAATTTCTTTTTGGCAGTGGCGAGGACCGAGATGCGCGACAGTTTCGGCACAAGCTTGTCGGGCGCAAAGACAATCGCCTGATGCGAGACCAGCGCAAGAAGCACTGCGCCCGCCGGAACGGCCATGAACAGCACAAAGGGCAAGATAGCCGTTTCGATAATGCCCCCCACGACCGGGATGGCAGACTGCGCTGCGAGATGCGCGATCTCGGGTGCCTGATCCAGCAGGACCAGCCCTGTGGTTGCGGCCCTGTCAATGGCCGGGGCACCAAGAAAGCCTGCAAGAAGCAACCCTGCATAGGCCGCGGCCGCCGGAAGCTCGGTTGATTTGGCGATGTCCCCTTGCCGGCGAGCCTCGGCCAGTTTTCGTTCTGTGGGGGCATGTTCCTTATCGCCCGGTCCCTGATCGTCTGACTGTGACATGGCAGTTAAGGCAGCGGCGCGGCCGGTGCCGCCAGGAAGCCGTTAAGTGTCTGAAGCCAGACCGACAGAGCCAGCGGCGTGACCAGAAAAAGCAGGACCAGCCCCCCCAGACTGAGCGCAGGGGCACCGATAAAGGTGACCATCAGTTGCGGCATGGCGCGGTTGATCACCCCGAGGGCGAGATTGTAGATCAGCGATGCGATCACAAATGGCATCGCGATCATGAAGGCCAAGCCAAAGGCGCGCGCGGTTTGGGCGACCCCCCATTCAGCGACCAATGCCGCCGATGGCCAGCGGCCGGCGGGAAAAAGCTCATAGGCCAAGAGCAGATAATGCAAGACCCGGACATGCAACCCGGCCCCTACGGCAAGCGCCAGCCCGGTGATGACCAGCAGTTTAGAAATTGCCGGTTGTGCCTCTGCTCCGGCAGGGAACAATTGGGACAGCGATGTCGCATTCGCGGCAATGGAACCCGCGGTCAGCAGGCACAGCACGAACAGCCGCACCATCAGCCCAAGGATCAGCCCGATTGCAACCTCTGGCGCAAAAGCGGTCGTGAGGGGAATATCTGACACTGCAGGGTAAGCTGCAGGACCAATGGCGGCCGAGAAAACCACCGCCAGCACCAGCTTGATTCGTGCGGGAATACTGGTTTCGCCAAAGGCTGGCAATGTGGCCATCACAGCTCCGACGCGCAGGAACACCAGAGTTGCCGCCTCTGCATAGGCGGATAGAGTTGTGTGATAGGTCAGCAGAAGGTCGTTGAGGGCGGTCATTGCGGGACGAGGCCCACGATTGCGGGCCGCGCTTCCAGCCCGATTTCCTCATAAGACAGCACAGGCGCGCTCAAGCCTTTGGCGGCAAGGACTGTCCGGATAAACCTTCGACGCAGGGTCGAGGTGACAACTGCGGCGGAGATTCCGGTCTCTGCCGTCCGGTTGAGCTTTTCGGCAAGCAGCGTAGACAAGCGCGCGAATTGTTCCGGGGGCAGCGCAATGTCCTGCAGACCCCGCTCTCCCGCAATTTGATAGGTGGAAAAGGTCTTTTCCCATTCCGGCGCGATCTGGATAAGGGGAATTGTGCCATCCTTTCGCTTCAGATCCGACACCAGCTGAAAGCCGATTTTTTGCCGGACATGTTCGCAGATGGATTCAGCGGAGGGCAGGCCGCGACCTTCTGCGATGGCTTCAAGGATCAAGGGCAGGTTACGGATCGACACCCGCTCTTCCAGCAAAAGCCGGAGCACCGACAGCAGCAGGTCTGTGGGCACTTTTTCAGGGATCATCTCATCCAGAAGCTTGCGATTGGCCGCGGCGCGTGCGGGATCCGTGACATTGATGAATTCGTCGAGCAATCGCCGCAACCCCCGCAAGGACAAGAGCCGCGCGAGATTGGAGCGGATCACTTCGAGCAGATGGGTGGCCAGGACTTCGGGGGGCGAGACGACCGTCATCCCGGCGATCACCGCATCTTCCTGCTTGTCAGGAAGAATCCAGCGGGCTGCGGTGCCATAGACCGGTTCGCTGACATCCACGCCATCGGGGGCCGGCATGCCTTCGTTCAGCAGCACAAGGCAGCGATCCGGCATCAGCCGGTTGGTCACCCGTTCCACACCCTGAATCCGGATGCGGTAGGTTCCTGAGGGCAAAGACGGCTCGTCCGTCAGCCGGATTTCCGGCAGGATCAGGCCGTAACTGGCTGCGATGTGGTTGCGCATATTGCCGATCCGGCCATCCAGCCCGGTCGCCGGGTCCAGCACCATGGCAACCAGATCGGGCGCAAATTCGAGATGAAGTTCGTCGAAATCAAGCACGTCCCCCAGTGGGGTCCGCTTTGGAATATCCGGGGTGGCACTGGGCTCCACTTCCGGATGGAGGTGTTGGCGATGCACCATGAGCGCCAAGCCCGCAAGCGCTGCAGACCCAAGGATAAAGGGCAAGAAAGGCATGCCCGGCACCAGCGCAAAAAGCGCCAGCAGCACCGCGACCGTGCCGAGGGCACCGGGATATCGGCCCAGCTGCGCGAAGAAGGACACATCTGTCGCACCTGTGGCACCGCCGCGCGCCAGCAGCAGGGCCGCAGCGACAGAGATGATCACTGCGGGGATCTGACTGACCAAGCCATCACCGACCGTCAGGATTGAATAGGTTTCGAACGCGAGTCCAATCGGCATGTCATGGACGAACACGCCCATGACAAGCCCCATCACGATGTTGAGTATGGTGATCAGAAGGCCCGCAACCGCATCGCCCTTCACGAACTTTGACGCCCCGTCAAGGGAACCGAAAAAGTTGGTTTCGGCGAGTTCACGCTCGCGTCGTGCCTTGGCTTCGCTGTGGTCAATCGCACCGGCCGCCATGTCGGCGTCAATTGCCAGCTGGCGACCGGGCATGCCGTCAAGGGCGAAGCGAGCCCCGACCTCTGCCATCCGGCCTGCACCCTTGGTGATGACCATGAAGTTCACGATCAGCAGGACGCAGAAGATGACGACGCCGAGCAGGACGTTTCCCCCCATGATGAAATTGGCAAAGCCTTCAATCACCGCTCCGGCGGCGTCGGTTCCGGTGTGCCCTTCGCCAATGATCAGCTTGGTCGAAGACACGTTCAACGATAGCCGGAGCATCAGCGAGGCAAGCAGGATGGTGGGGAAGGCCGAAAAATCCAGGGGGCGTTCAATGAACAGGGTCACCGTCAGCATCAAAATGGCAAGCGCGAACGAAAGTGCGAGCCCGATATCGAGCAACCAGGCCGGAACCGGAAGGACCATCATGACGATGACGCCCATCAATGCGAAGGCAAGCAGAATGGTCGGGCGGAAGAAAAGCGCGAGTCTGGCGGTAGGGGTCATGTCGGCGTCACTGCAGCAAGGGGAGGGCAGGATGATCAAAGGTGCTGACCAATGATCCGTAAGAACCGGGCTGCCCGGCCCTGAGCAGCGGATAACGGTTGTCGCGGTCAGCGCGTTGTTCGGCAGCGGGGTGCGGTGGTGCCCCCATTACCCCAGCCACTTTTGCCAGATAGGCCCCTGCGGCACCCGAGTGACGTGAATGATAGGCTCCGACCGCCCCCTCCCATGAACCGAACTCGTCAAAAAGTGTCAGCAGGAAGCGGGCAGCATAAAGCGCGTTTTCCTCTGGGTCGAACATATCTGCCAAGGACGCGAACTTTGCTCCGTGCCAGTGAACATTGATCTGAAAACACCCGATATCAATATTGGATTGACCCTGCGCCAAGGCGGCAGAGACATGGGTCATTGCCTCTGTCGCGCTGTCAAAGAAGGAACCCGCCCCGGCCTGATTGACCGTCCAGGGCCAGGGTGCCAGCACCCCCTCAACCGACCGACCCGACTCAATGCGGGAAATTGCCTTGAGCACGCGAACCGGAACGCCGCTTGTCTGGGCAGCCTTGGCGGCGGCCTTGTCACAAAGGTTTGCGACAGCCTGCGACGAAAGGGCAAAGGCGGGCCGTCGGTCATCCTCTGGCAAACCCGCCATCCAGGCAAGGGCAGAGCCAATCACAACAACCGCATTCCGCCGCATGAGAATTTACCCGCCCGATTTACACACACCATTCTGGTGCTTATGCAGACCGTACGAAGCGAATCTTTCAAATTCGAAAACAGCTTGCTTCAGATGCAGGCTTGATCTTGGCATTGGCCTGCTTACCCTTGCCGACCGGGGGGGCGATCCAGAGATGACGGAGCAGATGAATGGCCCAGCGGCTACACCTTGTGTTTGGGGGAGAACTTGTTGACCCCTCAAAATCGACCTTTGTCGACGTGAACGATATCCACATCGTCGGCATGTTCCCTGACTACGCTTCGGCCCACAAAGCCTGGAAAGCAGAGGCGCAGCGGACCGTCGACAATGCCCATATGCGGTATTTCATCGCGCATATTCACCGCCTGCGCGATGAAGAGCAGGCAGGTTCTGGCACGGAAGAGCTGCGGTAATCAGACTGTAGACATGGTGCATTCTCTTGGCCTGACGCTTTACAATATGCGTCCCCGGCGTGATCCTTTGGTGGGACATGCCTGGCCGCAGCGCTTGGCCGGACGGCTGATCTGGATGCATTCGCCGTCAGCCGAGTCGGGCCGTGGTCTGTTGGAACTGGCCAGCCGCCTGATTGAGGAAGACGGTCTGACGGTTCTGGTCACCTGCGAAGAACCTGTGCCGCTGCGTCCCGGTCTGATCAGGCTGGTCCCGCCAGAGGACCGGCCTGCCGAGGTGCGCGCCTTTCTCGATCACTGGCGGCCGGAGATGGCCGTTTTCTCTGATGGCGAACTGCGCCCGGCGCTGATCCATGAGGCAGGAGAACGCGGTATACCGCTGGTGATGGTCGACGGACGTGCGCCCTATATGCTCAAGGAACGCGACGGCTGGTATCCTGGCTTGATGCGCTCTTCGCTTCAGTCGTTTTCGCATGTTCTGGCCCTTGATGAAGCGGCGGCGCGGGCGTTCCGCAAAGCCGGGGCGGCCTTGTCTGCCGTGGCTGTCACCGGACGGATGGAGGAAGACAGCGCAGCGCTGCCTTGTCTGGAAGCGGAGCGCGCTGCACTGGCAAAGCTGTTGGCAACGCGTCCGGTGTGGCTTGCCGTTGGCCTGCCTGAAGCCGAAGAGACGGCCGTCATTCTGGCGCATCGCGCGGCACAAAGCCTTGCCCATCGGCTTTTGCTGATCATCGCCCCGCAGGATCCGGCGCGGGCAGAGCCTTTGGCGCGGCGGCTGGCGGAGGATGAAGGCTGGATTGTCGCTGAGCGGGGCGAAGATCAGGAACCGGAAGCCGAGGTCGAGGTGTTTGTGGCCGATGGGATGGCAGAGCTTGGCTTGTGGTACCGGCTGGCCCCCATCACTTTCATGGGGGGCAGCCTCGCCGGACAGGGCTGTGTGCGCAACCCGATGGAGCCTGCGGCTCTGGGATCGGCCATTCTTTATGGTCCACGTCCAGGCCCATTTGGCGGCACATTTGGCAGGCTGGGTGCGGCGCGTGCAGCCCGTGCAGTCGGGAGCGCGGCTGATCTGGCCGAAGCACTGTCAGACCTGTTGTCGCCAGACCGGGCGGCCCGTCTTGCCCAGGCGGCCTGGACAGTGGCATCAGACGGGGCAGAGGTCACACAGAATGTTGTCGGTCTGGTGCGCAAGTGCACCGCGGAGGTCAGGTGATGCGCCCGCCTGCCTTCTGGCAAGCCCCGGCTTCGGCACCGGGCCTGGTAGCGCGGCTGTTGCAGCCCCTGGGGATGATCTATGGCGCGGCAACGGCCCGCCGTGTGGCGCAATCCGGCTATCGGGCGGCTGTACCGGTGATCTGTATCGGCAATCTGAATGTTGGCGGCACAGGCAAGACCCCCACCGCCATCGCGCTTCTGGGTCGGGTTCAAGGCGCTCAGGTGGTGTCGCGGGGCTATGGCGGATCGCTCGCGGGGCCGGTTCTGGTGGACCCCCGGCTGCACAGCGCCGCGCAGGTGGGGGATGAGCCTTTGCTGCTGGCGGCCTTTGCGCCGACATGGGTCGCCAAAGACCGCGCCGCGGGCGTCCGGGCGGCCGAGGCGGCCGGGGCGCGGATCATCCTGATGGATGATGGCTTTCAGAACCCGTCGGTTCAAAAGGATCTGTCGATTGTGGTGGTTGACGCCGCCCGTGGCTTTGGCAACGGGTTGTGCCTTCCCGCCGGACCGCTGCGCGAGCCGGTGGCCGCCGGTCTGGCTCGGGCCGATGTCCTGCTGTCGATCGGCGCGCCGGATGCGCAGGCGCAATTTGTCCGCGATTGGGCGGATCAGATCAACCTGCCGCATGTGCAAGGCGCTTTGAAACCCCTGTCGATGGGCCTCGACTGGCGGGGCCAGCGGGTGCTGGCCTTTGCAGGCATCGGTCATCCGGAGAAGTTTTTCGCCACCCTGCGTGGTGAAGGGGCAGAGGTTCTGCGCAGCGTGTCGCTTGATGATCATCAGACCCTGTCTGACACATTGCTGCGCCGGCTTGAGGCCGAGGCCAAGGCCTTGGGGGCGCAACTGGTGACAACCGAAAAAGATCAGGTTCGCCTGCCGGCTGACTTCCGGCCTAAGGTTCTGAGCCTTGTTGTCCGGCTTGAACTGGCAGACTGGTCACCGCTGGACGCCGCCATCAGCAGCCTGTTGTAACCCTGCAGGTCAGAGGATTTCGGCCTGATGCTCGCCCAATGTCGGGGCAGGGCGGTCCAGCACCAGATCGGCACCCGAAAAGCGGAACGGTGATCGCACGCCCGGCATGCCGCCCGGTGCAATCTGCAGGCCGCGCGCAATGATTTGCGGATCGGCAAACACCTCATCCAGACTGTTGATCGGCCCGGCGGGCACACCCGCGGCCTCACAGGCGGCCAGAAGATCGGCCTTGGTCCATGTGCGGGTTGCGGCAGTGAGCCGATCTGTCAGCTCCGCACGGTTCTGGACACGGTCTGCGTTGGTGAGAAAGTCCTGCGCTGTGGCCATATCCCCCAGCCCGAGAATCCTGCACAACCGCTGATACTGCCCGTCATTTCCAATCGCCAGGATCAGCCAGCCATCTGCGCAGTCAAAGACCGCATAGGGGGCAAGATTGGGATGGGCATTGCCCATCTTGGTTGGTGCCACACCGGTCGTCAGATAGTTCAGTGACTGATTGGCCATGACCGAAGTGGCCACATCCAGAAGCGCCATGTCGACATGCTGACCAAGCCCGGTCGTTTGCCGCTGATGAAGCGCGGCCAGAATGGCAGTTGCGGCATATACGCCTGTAAAGATGTCTGTCACAGCAACGCCAACCTTTTGCGGCTGGCCGTTGCTGTCCCCGGTCACACTCATCAATCCGGCCATGCCCTGGATGATGAAATCATACCCCGCGCGATGTGCATAGGGCCCGTCCTGCCCGAACCCGGTGATCGAACAATAGACCAGACGCGGGTTCACCTCTTGCAGGCTTGCGTAATCCAGTCCGTATTTCGACAGACCGCCGACCTTGAAATTCTCGATCACCACATCCGCGTCTGCGATCAGGCGGCGCACCAGCGCCTGTCCCTCTGGCGTGCGGAAATCACAGGTGATGGACCGCTTTCCCCGGTTCGTCGCGTGGAAATAGGCTGCCGACCGCTCGCCCTCCCGCTCAAGAAACGGCGGCCCCCAACGGCGGGTGTCATCGCCTTCGGGAGCCTCGACCTTGATCACATCCGCCCCAAGATCTGCCAATGTCTGGCCAGCCCATGGGCCCGCAAGAATGCGGGCCAGTTCAATGACCTTCACACCGGCAAGGGGTGCCATCATTCTTCTGCGAGCTCTGCGTCGATAAGGGTTTTCAGATCGGCATAAGACATGTTGGCATGTTTGGTGCCGTTGATGATCAGGGTTGGCGTGCCCTGAATGTCATATTCGGTCATGTTTTCGTTGAACAGATCCAGCATCCCCTGTGCAAGGGTCGCATCCTGCATGCAGGCATCAAGGGCGGCCTTGTCCAACCCGTTGACCAGCCCGCTTTTCTTCAGGCTCTCGACCATATCTGCCGGATTGTTGATGGACAGCCATTCCTGCTGACGTGCAAAAAGCGAGTCCTGAATGGCAAAATACCGCATTTCCCCGCCGCAACGTGCCACCATCGCGGCCCAGAACGCAGGCCTGTCCTGATTGAAATAAACCTCACGGTACACAAAGCGGACTTTGCCCGTGTCGATATACTCCGCCTTCAGCGGTTTGAAGATCTGTTCGTGGAAGTTCGCGCAATGCGGGCAGGTGTAGGACGCGTATTCGATCAGCGTAACCGGCGCATCCACAGGGCCAAGTGCCATATCCTTGATGTCCATGGCCGGTGCTTCGGCAGAGGATGCTGTGTCCTGTGCCATGGTAGACGAAGCGGGCGCAAGTGAAAGGCCAAAGCTGCCTGCAAGGATAAGGGCCGAAGCGGCCAGGGTGGTCTTCAGTGACATCATGTTTCGCCTTCTTTCGTCTTTCGACGGTTTAGGATGTTTTCGGCAAGAGCTTCAAGGGCTGCACGCAACCCCGGATCATGGATCGGTGCGGCGGTCTTGCAGGCTTCGGCCCGGATGGCGGGATCAACCTGGGGTGCCGCCTTGGCAGCAGGGGTAAATTCTGCCTGACCTTCGGCGAAACCAACAGGGGCCGTCTGGGTCAGCAAGACCCGGGATATCGCGTTGTAACCATAGATGGCATTCACTTTGGCCCGGATCATTTCCTTTTGCATTTCGATCATCGGGGCCATCGGCCCGGTGGTCAGCAGCGTCAGGCTGCCGCCAAAGCCGTCGCGCCCATAGCCCACCTTGACCGGTCGGGTGCATTTGGCCAGATCTTCGCCCACCACTTCCGTCCAATGGGTCAGAAGCCGCGTGATCGCAAAACCGCGGGATTCCCCCGCTACGCGCACAGGATCTTTCATCAGGCCGAAGGCTGGTTCAAACCCACGCATCCGGCGGGATGGTTTCTGATAAGGAGTCGCGTTGCGGGCCATCTGGTATCCTGTGACACTGCCGCTATCTTATCCTGCCAAGGCCGCGCCGCCAGTGGCAAGACGGAACAAAGGACATAAAGATTGCGTGACGCCGGGTTGAGCGACCTTTTGCTGGAATGGTACGATAGGGAAGCGCGGGTGATGCCCTGGCGGGTGTCGCCCCAAGATCGCAAGGCTGGCATTCTGCCCGATCCCTACCGGATCTGGTTGTCAGAGGTGATGTTGCAGCAGACAACGGTTGCGGCGGTGAAGGCCTATTACCAACGCTTCACCGCGCGTTGGCCCGGCGTGGCCGATCTCGCCGCCGCGCGGGACGAGGAGGTGATGGCCGAATGGGCTGGCCTTGGCTATTACGCCCGCGCCCGCAACCTGCTCAAGGCGGCCCGCGCCGTTGTGGCCGATCATCGCGGCGTGTTCCCCGCCACCCGAAATGGCTTGCTGGCTCTGCCCGGCATCGGTCCCTATACGGCAAGCGCGGTGGCCGCCATTGCCTATGACGAGCCGGCAACGGTGGTGGATGGCAATGTCGAACGGGTCATGGCGCGGCTGTTCGCGGTCCAAACTCCGCTTCCCCTGGCCAAGCCCGAGCTGACAGGGCTGGCGGCATCGGTGACCCCAGACCGGCGCGCGGGGGATTATGCCCAGGCAGTGATGGACCTTGGCGCCACGATCTGCACCCCCCGCAGCCCGGCTTGCGCCATCTGTCCCGTGGTGCGGGTCTGCGCGGCGCGCGAGCAGGGCATTCAGGCCGAGTTGCCCCGCAAGCTGCCAAAGCCGGAAAAGCCCGTGCGCCGGGGTAGGCTTTGGCTGGCAACGCAGGGCGACCGGATGCTGTTGCAGCGTAGGCCGGACAAGGGGCTGCTGGGTGGCATGCTGGGCTTTCCCGGTGATGGGTGGGATGGCGCGGGTGGCGATGCCCCCGCGGTCGCGGACTGGCGTGAGATCGGCGAGATCCGCCATACCTTCACCCATTTTCACCTGTACCTGACCCTTCATGCCGCTGAACTGCCGACAAATGCGGCGATCACGCGCGGTCAATTGGTCTCGGGCAATGAATTCAGCGCCGATGATCTGCCGACGGTGATGCGAAAAGCCTATGATTGCCTGCGAGAAACTGTAACCCGTTGAGAAAGTAACCTTGCTGGCCCATCCTGCGCCAAAATGCCTAGGCCCGTCATGACAGATCGCTCCCGCCAGACCATCGGATTTGCCCAGGCAGTGCCGTTCTGGCTGACGCTTGGCATTGTGCCGCTGGCGGCGATCGGCGCGGTGCACGGCGGATGGTACACGGCGCTGGTGCCGGCCTATTCGATCCTTGTCTATTCCTCTCTTGACGCGCTGACCGGATTGAACGACCGCAACGCAGACCCTGAAACGCCCGAAGGCATGCTGTTCTGGTATCGGCTGCTGACCCTGATCTGGACCCCGGTCCAGATGGGGGTCCTGTTCGGGACAATCTGGTACGTGACCCATAGGGGACATCTTGCAGGGCCAGAGCTCGGGGTGCTGTTCTTTGGCATCGGCATCATCAGCGGCACTGTCGGCATCAATTACAGCCACGAGCTGATTCACCAGAAGAACCGGCTGGAACGGTGGCTGGGCGATATTCTTCTGGCCTCGGTGCTGTATTCGCATTTCCGGTCTGAACATCTGCGGGTGCACCACACCTATGTCGGCACCTGCCGCGATCCTGTGACCGCGCGTTACAATGAAGGATTTCACCGCTTCTTCCCGCGTGTACTGCTGCAAAGTCCGGTTTCGGCCTGGCGGGCCGAAGCGGCGATGCTGGCGCGGCGCGGCTTTTCATGGTGGCATCACAGCAACCCGTTCTGGCGCTATGCCGCGTTGCAGATGGTGATGCTGGGCCTTGCCTATGCGGTCGGGGGCGGGCTGGGGCTTGGCCTGTTCTTCTGGCAGGCGGCGGTGGCAATCTGGCAGCTGGAGGCAGTGAATTATGTCGAACATTACGGCCTGACGCGCAGGCATCTGGGCGATGGCAAGTATGAACATGTCAAACCCCATCACAGCTGGAACGCCGCCCATACCGCGTCAAACTGGCTGCTGATCAACCTGCAGCGCCATTCTGACCATCACTTCAAACCCGACCGCCGCTTTCCGCTGCTGCAGACCTATACGCCGGACCAGGCCCCGCAGCTGCCGCTGGGCTATCCCCTGATGGTGTTCATCGCGATGAACCCGCTTTGGTGGCGGCGGATGATGAATCCGCGCGTCCGGGCGTGGCGCAAATTCCACTATCCCGACATCACGGACTGGCACCCTTACAACAAGGCGCTGAATCCGCCGCCACGCTGAATGGGTCAGACCCGCTCCAGCGCGATGGCGATGCCTTGGCCTACGCCAATGCACATGGTGGCCAGTGCCCGGTCCCCGCCGCCTTGCGCCAGTTGCAGGGCGGCCGTGCCGGTGATGCGCGCGCCGGACATGCCCAGCGGATGCCCAAGTGCGATGGCCCCGCCATTCGGGTTCACGCGCTGATCATCGTCTGCGATGCCAAGCGCCCTCAGGGTGGCAATCCCTTGGGCGGCAAAAGCCTCGTTCAACTCGATCACCGCCAGGTCGTCAGGCGTCAGGTTCAACCTTGCCAGCAGCTTCTGCGAGGCCGGTGCCGGGCCGATGCCCATGATACGTGGCGCGACCCCAGCTGTTGCTCCGCCCAGAATGCGTGCAATCGGGGTCAGACCGTATTTCGCAGCCGCTGCGGCATTGGCCAAAATCAACGCCGCCGCGCCATCATTCACGCCACTGGCATTGCCGGCGGTGACCGAGCCACCTGCAAACAGTGGTTTCAACTTGGCCAGAGCCTCTGGGGTTGTCGCGCGGGGGTGTTCGTCACGGTCCACCACCAGTGGATCGCCTTTGCGCTGCGGGATGGTGACTGGGGTGATTTCCAGTGCCAGCCGCCCGCTGTCCTGCGCGGCGGCTGCCTTGGCCTGTGAGGAAAGCGCCATGGCGTCCTGCGCGTCGCGGCTGATGCCATAGTCATCGGCGACGTTTTGCCCGGTCTGCGGCATCGAATCCGTGCCATAGGCGGCCTGCATCGCCGGGTTGATGAAGCGCCAGCCGATGGTGGTGTCATATATTGCCGCATCGCGGCTGAAGGCTGATCCCGCCTTTGGCATCACGAAAGGGGCCCTGCTCATGCTTTCTACGCCGCCCGCCAGCATCAAATCGGCCTCGCCCGCTGCGATGGACCGCGCGGCCATCAACACCGCATCCATGCCAGACCCGCACAAACGGTTGATCGTGGTGCCGCTGACGCCGATCGGCAAACCGGCCAGCAGGAGCGACATGCGCGCCACGTTGCGGTTGTCCTCGCCTGCTTGATTGGCGCAGCCAAAGATCACGTCATCGACTGCTTCCCAATCGACGCCTGCATTGCGCGCCATCAGCGCGCGCAAAGGCACAGCGCCCAGATCATCGGGACGCACGTTGGCAAGGCTGCCGGCATAGCGTCCGATGGGGGTACGGATATAGTCGCATATAAACACATCGGTCATGATCAGAGCCTTTTACAGTGCAGGAACATCAAGATCGGCCACCGCACCGTCAAGGTGCAGGGTGGCCCCGGTCAGCGCTTGCAGGTCTGAAACTGAAAACGCGGCCAGCTTTTCACGCAGCACGAAATGGCCATCGACAATATCGATCACCGCCAGACTGGAATAGATCCGCGTCACGCAGCCCACCCCGGTCAGCGGCAGGGAACAGCGCTGCACCAGCTTTGGCTTGCCATCCTTGGTCACGTGATCGGTGATCACGGCCACGGTCTTGGCCCCATGCACCAGATCCATCGCGCCGCCTACGGCAGGCACGCCGCGCGGGCCGGTGGACCAGTTCGCCAGATCGCCGGTTTCGGCCACCTCATAGGCTCCAAGGATTGCCACATCCAGATGCCCGCCCCGCACCATGGCAAAGCTGTCGGCGTGGTGGAAAAATGCCGTGCCAGGTTTGATCGTCACCGCCTTCTTGCCGGCGTTGATCAGATCCCAATCCTCGGCCCCCGCTGCCGGCGCTTCGCCAAAGCCGAGAATGCCGTTTTCGGTATGGAAGATCGCCTCGCGCCCGGGGGGCTGGAATTTTGCCACCATTTCGGGAAAGCCGATGCCAAGGTTGACATAGGCCCCGTCGGCAATGTCTTGCGCCGCGCGCCATGCCATCTGGGTGGGGGTCAGTTTCTGGGTCATTCTGCGGCCTCCGGATAGACCGCTTTGGCGCGGTTCAGATCTTCTTCCTGCTGGGGGTTTGGCACTTCGACCACGCCCTGCACAAAGATGCCCGGGGTGATTACCGCCTCGGGGTCGATGCTGCCGGGGTCAACGATCCGTGACACCTGCACGATTGTTGTGGCCGCCGCCATGCACATCAGCGGGTTGAAATTGCGCCCTGCCATCCGATAGGTCAGATTGCCCAAACGGTCGCCCAGATGCGCCTTGACCAGGGCGACATCGGCCTTCAACCAGCGTTCCTGCACGTAAGACCGGCCCTCGAACACCTCGACCGGCTTGCCCTTGGCCAGATCGGTGCCAAAGCTGGTGGGCGTGTAAAAGGCCGGAATGCCCGCGCCACCAGCGCGGATGCGTTCGGCCAATGTGCCCTGCGGCACCAGTTCCAACGCGATATGACCGGCCAGATAACGTTCGGTGAACACCACCGGATCGGCCGAGCGTGGGAACGAGCAGATCAGCTTTGCCACCATGCCCGCCTCGATCAGCGCGGCCAGCCCGACATGGCCGTTGCCCGCGTTGTTGTTCACCACCACAAGGTTTTTCGGGTGCCCGGTGGCAAGGAAGCGGTCGATCAGGGCATGGATCAACTCGATCGGCGCGCCAGAGCCGCCAAATCCGCCAATCATCACGGTCATGCCATCAGTGATCCCCGCCACGGCGGTGGCAAGGTCGGGAAGGGTTTTGTCCATCAGGAACCTCTATCGGGGCGTCTTTTGACTCTGGCCTAGCGGGCCGCCCGCCTTGTCGTCCAGCCTATTTGTGCGATATGCTGTATTTGTTGAGATATCGCACAAAAGGTGCTGCCATGATCATCACCGAGCGCGATACGATGGGCGGCCTTGCCAAAGGCCTGGCGGTGATCGAAACCTTTACCGCCACCCGACCGCGACAGTCGATTGCCGAGGTGGCGGCGGCATCGGGACTGGACCGGGCGACGGCGCGCCGCTGCTTGCTGACACTGGCCCGTCACGGCTATGCAGATTGGGACGGTAAGTTCTTTACCCTGACCCCGCGGGTGTTGCGGCTTGGCTCAGCCTGTCTTGCCACCATGCCCCTGCCGCAGATCGTGCAGCCGGTTCTGGATGATCTTTCAGACCGGATCGCGCAAAGCAGTTCCGTTTCCATTCTGGACGGTGCCGAAATTGTCTATGTCGCGCGGGCGGCGCAGAAAAAGCTGATGTCTGTCGGGTTGATGCCCGGCTCGCGCCTGCCCGCGCACTGCACCAGCATGGGCCGTGTCTTGCTGGCGGCGCGGCCGGTGGATGAGGTGAGGGCCTTGCTGCAGGCGCATCCGCCCGTCGCCCGCACGCCGCTGACGCGGACCGGACCAGCGGATATCCTGGCGGAACTGGATCAGGTCCGGACCCAAGGCTATGCCATCATCGACCAAGAGGTCGAGCTTGGCTTGCGGTCCCTTGCCGTACCGCTGTTCGACGTGCACGGCAGGGTGATCGCCGCATTGAATGTCGGGGTCGCGGCCATTCACGCCGAGGTGAACCAGCTTGTCACCTTGTATCTGGCCCCATTGCAACGGGTGCAGGCGGACTTGCGCCACTTGCTGCGATAGGCCCGGTTCCGAAACTGGCAGTGTCAGCCAGTGGGTCGGTAAGGTCATCTCTGTTCAGCACAGCTAGGCATGAGATGCTTTTTGTTCCTTTGCCACAAAAGCTGAAAGCCCGGATGGACTTTTGCGCCGTTCCCGCTCTTCCTGACAGGCCAAAAGCACAGACCGCAATGCGTCCAGCCGGATGGGCTTTGGCAGATGCGCGTCAAACCCGGAGGCAAGATAAAGCGTCAGATCCGAAGACAGGGCATTGGCCGTCGCCGCCACGGCATAGGCGGGGAGACGGTGCTGATCCTTTTCCAGCTGCTGCAACTGATGCAAAGTCTCGATGCCTGAAAACCCGGGCATGGAGATGTCCAGCAGATAGAGATCAAAGGCCTGCTGCGCGGTCATCCTGATTGCGGCATGGCCGTCTTCGGCGATTTGCGGCTCTATTCCCAATTGACGCAGCATCGCCCGCAAGACCATCAGATTGACCGTGCTGTCATCGGCACACAAAACGCTCAGCCCCGAGAAATCATGCAGTGGCACCACAACCGGAACAGGCTTGACCTCGTTGTCCGGGGTAGCGCGTTCCAGCGGCAGCGAAATGGTAAACCGGGTGCCTTGCTGTGGCTGGCTTTCAACCGCAATCGTCCCGCCCATGGCGGTGACCAGCCGGTGTACGATCGTCATGCCCAGGCCGGTGCCGCCAAAGAGCCGTGTTATGCCTTCATCGGCCTGATGAAATTCATCGAACAAAGTCGCGACCTGAATCTCTGTCATGCCAATTCCGGTGTCTTCGACCATGATCTGTAACGCCCCGGTGCCGCCATTCACCGAGACACGAACATATCCTGTCTGCGTGAACTTGACCGCATTTCCGACAACGTTTTGCAGGATCTGGTTCACCCGGTGCCCGTCGCCCAGCCAGTCCCCGGCGGCTTCGGGCCCAAGGTCTATGCTCAACGCGATGCCGCGCTCGCGGCATTTCGGGTCATGACTGACCCGGATCTGATCAAGCAAGGTCTCTGGATCGAAGGGCCGCTTTTCCAGCGTGACGGCATTGGCCTGCAGTTTTGACACATCCAGAATGTCGTTCAGGATGTAGATGAGCAGATCCCCCGAATGCTGGATATGGCCGATCAGCTTGCGCGCATCCGGTTGGTTCACAATTCCTTGCAAGACATCGGCAAGTCCGATGACAGAGTTCAGTGGTGTACGGATTTCATGGCTCATATGCGCCAGAAACCGCGCGCGGGATTCAGCAAGCTCATAGGCGCGTTTCTGTTCACGGTTGAGCGACTGATTTAGCCTGGCTGCGCGCAGGGCAATCAATGCAAAGCTCCACTGCAGGGCAGAATAGGCCAGAGCAAAGGCAATCAGGGCAGTCGTCGTCAGGTGCACGGAAAGGGGGGCCCCCGCCGCAAGCAGGGCCAGACGAAGCATGTAGCCGCTGAACAACACAAAAAACGGGAAACTGACCAGAAGCCGCAGTTCGCGGTCATAGGGCTTTGACAGCCGCAGGACGATGAAAGCCATGATCAGAGTGTAGGCGCTGTTGGCGAGAGACGTGGTAACAAACAGCACCGTTGTTGCCGGCCCGCTCAACACAAACGCCCAATGCAGCCCCACATTCACCGCACTGACGGCGGCAAAAAGCCAGTAGCGCGGCTGCGCGCCCAGGCCGCGGTACATGGCGAAAAAGCCGAACAGAATGCCAAAATGCGCGCCGCAGATTATGATGCAAGCGCCCAGCCAGAACGGCAACCCCTCGTGAAACAGCAAGGTGATGGCGGCCGTGAGCATGGCGATATTGGACAGGCTCAGCCAGGTGGACGCTGTTCGCAGGTCCGTGTCGACAACCCGGGTCCGGCGTTCGATCAGGCAAATCAGCAGCGCGAAAAGTGACATTGTCGCCGCAATCAGGACAACGACGCTGATTTCTACGGTGGTGCTCAATCTGTTTCCTTTGTCAGGTCATCGCCTGACCCGTCTATAATGCTGGCCCGGACTTGAACGGCTTTTGACCGTCATGCGGCGTCGCGCTAAATTAGGAGAACTCGTGTACTCGTAAAGAACATCGATATGTCAGGCATAGAGGCAATTACGGTGGCCTATGTCTTCAACGCTGAACAAACACATGAAAGAGCGACTCTTGCGCCGGAGATGCCTGCCGGAGCGGGCAGGTTGCCTTTGGGTAGAATCGCCTGAAATGAGGCTGCGATCAAGCTGCATTTCCGGAACCGCGCCGCCGATCTCTGACAGAACCCGTCGGGACAGTCTGACCGCAACTGTCATGCTTGGGCCAGGGTGGAACAGGAAGCGAAGTTTTTGTAATGCCGGGTAAAAAAGGCACTTGCTCCTCCGGCCAATTCCCGCGACTCTTCCCAAAGTTGATAATGCGTTGCCGGAAGGGTGCCTTGTGATGCCTGGATGTTCAGTTTGGCCGGCAGGGCTCTTAGGAACCAAAGGGGCGACATGCGATGATTGATTGGCAAGTTGCAAACGATCTCAAGCAAGCCATCGGTACAGACGTGTTTGATGAGGTGATCGAAGTTTTTTTTACAGAAGCGGATGGCACCCTGACGCGGATGATGGCCGCAACAACGGCTGACGACATGAAAAGCGAGTTGCATTTCATGAAGGGCAGCGCGCTGAACCTGGGGTTCCGAGAGGTTGCACAGCTGTGTCAGACGCTTGAGCATCGGGCTGAAGCAGGTGATACCGATCTGCCGCTATCGCAGGTGCAGACCATCTATGCCGCGTCTCGGGAAGAGTTTTCTCTGCGCCGCGCCGAGATGCTTGGCTAAGGCCAAGGTGCGTGTCTTGCGGGCAAGACAATGGCCTTTTTTGCGGTGATAATCCGATGGCCGGTCGTCACGGTGCACAGGGGGCGATGCGGATAGGGTCAGCCGAAAGCGCGCCAAGCGTATGGCAGATGGCTCCGTCGCAAAGCCGCCAACCGGCACCGGTGCTGCCAGAAGCGGCCAGATGCAGGGAAGACACCTCGGTTCCGGGCGACCAGACCCACCAGCCGTCTTGCTGCACTGCCCCGGGCCCCGGTTCCATCCCCGCGCCAGAGCCTTTGATGCGGGCCTGAACAAGGCGCAGGCCATGCGGGCGAAGCTCCCATGCCTCGACCCATTCGGTCTTTTCGACCGAATGGGTCCAGTGCAAAGAAAAGCCCGGGCCTGACAGGGAAAGCACCAGTGCCCCGGCCATCAGGCAGGTCACGCGGTGGCCTTCCGGCGCAGCAGAAGAATATGCTGGACGGCAAAGGCCAGCACCAGCGCGAAGCCTACGCCATCGGTTGCAGGCAGCGCCACCACAAGCGCCCCTGCGGCAACCATTGCCAGCGCGCGCTGCCACAGCAGCAACGGTGTCCCAAACCAGCCGATCACCGCGATGCCCCACAAGCCAATGGCCAGAACGGTCTTGGTGACCACATAGATCACCGCCGGGACAAAGCCGATGGCACCAGCCAGCGATCCGCCGTTCTGAAGCATCAGCGCCGGGGTATAGACAGCCATGAACGGGATCACGAACCCCGCCGCTGCAATCTTCACCGCCTGGATCGAGATGGTCAGGCCACGCTCTTTGGCAATCGGCGCGGCCGCAAAGCAGGCCAGCGCCACGGGCGGCGTCAGATCGGCAAGGATGCCGAAGTAGAACACGAACATATGGCTGACGATCAGCGGCACGCCCAGTTCCAGCAGGGCAGGGCCGGCGATCGAAGAGGTGATGATGTAATTCGGGATGGTGGGAATCCCCATGCCCAGCACGATGCAGGTGATCATGGTCAGCACAAGGCTCAGGAACAGGCTGCTTTCCCCCACGCCAACGATGAACTGGCCAAAGGTATTGGCCGCCCCGGTCAGTGTCATGGTGCCGATGATGATGCCGACCAGCGCGCAGGCAATGCCCACAGGCAGGGCGGTCTTCGCGCCATCGGCCAAGGCGTCGCGGCAGATGATCAACGTCTCGCGCCCACCTTTGGACAAGGCATTGACCGCGATCAGGGCGGCAACCACGCCGGCCACCACCCAGATGCCCCATTGCAGAAAGGCTCCGGCGGCAAAGCCAAGCCCGATCCAGAACATCATCCGGATCACCCCCGCAGGTAGGCCAAGCGCCACGCTGGCCCCAAGGATCAGCATCAGTGTCAGGCCAAGCCCCACGGTGCCGGCGAACAGCGGCGTGTAGCCGGAGAACAGCAGCCAGACCAGCACGGCCAGTGGCAGGATCAGGTGCCAGCCTGCCTTGAGCGCGGCGATCGGCGAGGGCAGCTCTGCCTTTGACAGCCCGCGCAGGTTCAGCCGCCCGGCCTCCAGATGCACCATCCAGAAGGCGGCGGCGAAATACAGGATAGCGGGGATAATGGCGGCGCGAACCACCTCGATATAGGCGACGCCCAGCGTTTCGGCCATGATGAAGGCCACCGCCCCCATCACCGGCGGCATGATCTGCCCGCCCATGCTGGCCGTGGCCTCGACCCCGCCGGCGAATGCCGGGCGGTAGCCAAAGCGCTTCATCAGCGGAATGGTGAACTGGCCGGTGGTGACCACATTGGCCACGCCCGACCCGGAAATCGTGCCCATCAGGCCTGATGACAGAACCGAAACCTTGGCCGCCCCGCCCATCTTGTGCCCGACCAGGCCCAGCGAGACATCGGTGAACAGCTTGATCATCCCGGCCTTTTCCAGAAAGGCCCCGAACAGGATGAACAGGAAGATGAAGGTCGACGACACATAGGTCGGAATGCCGTAGATGCCTTCGGTGCCGAAAGCCATATGCTCGACCACTTGGGCGAAATCATAGCCGCGATGGTTCAGGGGCGAGGGCAGATATTCCCCGAACAGACAATAGGCCAGAAATGTGCCTGCGATGACCGGCAAGGCAAGGCCCATCATCGCCCAGGCCGCGCCGAACACGGTGGCGAGGGCAATGACGCCCACCACAATATCCAGCGGCAGCGGATCTCCGGCGCGCATCAGCAGCGGCACATATTCCCACCATTGGTAGACTGCGACCGCCACCGACAGGCCTGCCAGACCCCATGCGATCAACCGCACCACCGGCCCGGCGCCCCGCATCAGCGCCAGCAGCGGAAAGCCCAGCAGCAGCAAAAAGCCGACGTGAAAGGCGCGGGTGATCTGGCTGGCGAAATCCACCAGATGCGCCGCCGTCAGGATCTGGAACACCGAAAAGGCAATCGCAATCCAGAACAGGGCGCGGCCTTCCCAGCCCGGAGGAAATCCTGCGGCCAGCGGATCATGCGGATTGTGCGCCTCTACCACGGCGTCGGCTTTGTCTTTGGTCATGCTGGCCCTCCCCGGCCCGATGCAGGCGGGCTGTGCAGCCCGCCTGTTCCCCTCTTGACGCGGGTTACTGGATCAAACCTGCTTCGCGGTAATAGCGTTCTGCCCCCGGATGCAGCGGCACCGGCATACCATCCAGCGCGGTTTCAAGCGTGATCGCCGTCGCTGCCTGATGCGCTGCCGCAAGCGCCGGCAGGTTTTCAAACAACAGCTTGGTCATCTGATAGGCGGTTTCGTCATCCACCCCGTCATGGGTCAGGAAGAAATTGCCGACCGCAAGGGTCTGAACATCTTCAGTCTGCCCTTCATAGGTACCGGCCGGAATCATGGCCGACAGGTAGGGCGCGCCCAGCGTTTCAGCCACTTCTGCCGGGACCGAGACGATGGTGGTGTTGACCGACGTGGCCAGATCCTTCAACGAAGACACGCCCAGGCCGGCCGATTGCAAAGTGGCATCCAGCTGACGATTTTTCATCAACTCGACCGATTCCGCAAAAGGCAGGTATTCGGTCTTGCTCAGATCGTCATAGCTCATCCCCAGCGCGCCAAGGATGGCGCGGGCATTCAGTTCAGTCCCCGATTTCGCCGCACCCACCGACAGGGATTTGCCCTTGAGATCGGCAACCGTGACAACGCCGCTGTCACCGTTTGCCGCGATCTGGATATAGTTCGGATAGGCCGCAGCAATGCCGCGCAGCTTGTCCAGCGGGGCGTTGAAACCCGCATCGGCATTGCCTTCCCAGGCCAGTTTCACTGAATCGCCCAGAGCAATGGCAAACTCGCCCTTGCCCTGCTGCAGCAGGTTCAGGTTTTCTACGCTGGCCTTGGTGGCCTGCACCTGGGTCCGCGCCCCTTCGATACCATCAGCATAGATTTTCGACAGGCCCACACCGATCGGATAATACACCCCCGACGTACCGCCGGTCAGGATATTGATGAACTGTTCGGCCTGTGCCGAAACCGGCAGAACGGTCAGCGCCGTGCAGGCGACAAGCGCGCGAAAGCCGCGCGTCATGGAAATGGTCATGTGATCCTCCTCTGATCCGGACAGGGTTGGCCTGCCCCTCCTTTTCCCTACTCCTCAGCGGGATGACATACATTGGCGCATAAGTGCCGCAGAACGAAAGGGGTTTTTGACAGTGGCCTCCTGTGCCTTGAGGTGATCCGTCATCCCGTTTTGCGTGGAACGCTGCCAAGGCAGGCAGGTTGCGGCACAGACAAAGCGGACAGCGCCCCTGCGTCAGGCTGCCCCAGACTCTATCATGGACTTTCCTTGCAGGCCTTGTTCTGCCAATGTTCCAAGGATTAACCCTTCACCATGAGTCTGTAGCGCGCCCATGTGCAACCTGTATTCCCAGACCAAAAGCCAGGATGCGATGCGCCATGTCTTTGATGACATGCTGCAAGAAAGTGAGTCGGTTGAAGATGCGACAGGCAACCTGCCATCGATGCCCGGAATCTACCCTGACTATGCCGCGCCGATTCTCCGGCACCGGCCCGGCGGCGGATGGCAGATGGCTTTGGCGCGCTGGGGCATGCCCACGCCGCAGGTGTTTCTGGCGGGCAAGCGCACAGATCCGGGTGTGACCAACATCCGCAACACCGCATCACCGCACTGGAAGCGCTGGCTGGCCCCGGCGCACCGCTGCCTTGTGCCCTTCACCAGCTTTTCCGAAATCGACAGCCGCTCCGGTGCCCCGCGCAACCATCCGGTCTGGTTCGCGCTTGGCGCAGATCGCCCGCAGGGGTTCTTTGCAGGGATCCGCACCGAATGGACCTCGGTCCGCAAGCTGAAAGAGGGGGAGGTGACGGCGGAGCTGTTCGGCTTTCTGACCTGTGATCCGAATGCCGAGGTGCAGGCGGTTCACCCAAAGGCGATGCCGGTGATCCTGACCACGCCGGAAGAGTGGCGGATTTGGCTGACAGCCCCTGTGGCGCAGGCGCTGACCCTGCAACGGCCCTTGCCTGACGGGATGTTGCAGATTGTCGCCGAAGGGGGGCGTCAGGATGCGGCCTGAACCCGCCCCCTCCGACCCTTTCGATCTGCGCAAAGCCCGCGTGCACGAGGCCGAAGGCCGGGGTCGCCGCGCCTTTGCCCTGCTGCAGGCGGCGCGGCATCTGGGGCCGCTGGTCTGGATTCTGCCCGGCCATGTGCCCGAAGTGCCCATGCTGCGCGGCCTGCCGCAGGGGGTGGGCGACCGGCTGCACCTGTTGCGACCTGCAAGTGAGGCCGATCTTTTGTGGTGCATGGAAGAATCGCTGCGCGCCGCCCCGGTTGGTCTGGTGATTGCCGAGCCGGAAAAGCCACTCTCGCTGACGGCAGGTCGGCGGTTGCAGCTGGCGGCAGAAAAGGGCCGCACCACTGGCCTTGTGCTGATCCGTCAGGATGCGGGCAGCCCGGCAACCGAAACCCGCTGGCACTGCGAAGCGATGGCAGGCCCGGTTGCGGACTCGACTCTTCATGACTGGAGTCTTAAAAAGAACAAAAAGGGAACACTTGGGCATTGGGTTGTAAACTGGGATGGCACGTCGGCTGCTTTCACTCTGGTTCCCAAGGTTGGCGAGCGACGTCAGCCTGCGGAACCGGCCTATTGAAGGCCCCTTTGCCCTGACCCTGCGGTCAGGCAATTCCGATCATCTGCATTGCCTGAACGCGGCGGCAGATCAGCGTGGGCTGCATCGCGGCATGCCGCTGGCCGATGCCCGCGCAATCTGCCCGGATCTGTCCACCCGCCCCGCTGATCTTGCCCGCGAAGGGGCGGCGCTGGCCAGCCTGCGGCGCTGGGCCAGCCGTTATGCGCCTATGGTCGCCAGTGATGGCACCGATGGGCTCATCGCCGATATCACCGGGGTCGCACATCTGTTTGGCGGCGAGGGTGATCTGCGCGCCGATCTGCACGCCCGGCTGGCCCGCGCAGGGTTGCAGGCCAGCAGTGCCATTGCGGGCACGCGCGGTGGCGCCCATGCGCTGGCCCGCCATGGCGGCGGCATCATTGCCGACGGTGCGCTGGCGCAGGGTCTGGGCGGGTTGCCGGTCTCGGCCCTGCGCATCGATCATGACACTGCCGAAGCGCTTGCGCGTGTCGGTCTGGCGCGCATCGCCGATCTGGCCCATCTGCCGCGCGCGCCGCTGGCCCGTCGCTTTGGCGCTGGGCTTGTCCTGCGGCTGGATCAGGCGCTGGGCGTGCAGGCCGAACCGGTGGCGGCCGAACCGGATATGCCGCATTTCGGGGTACGGATGACCCTGCCAGATCCGATCGGCCTGCAATCTGATGTCATGGCGGGCCTGTCCCGCCTGCTGGACCGGCTTTGTGCCAAGCTCGCCCTGCACCGGATGGGCGCGCGGCGGGTGCGGCTGGAACTGCGCCGGGTGGATCGCGGCACGGTACAGGTGGAGATCGGTCTGGCGCGGCCCATGCGCGACCCCGCCCGCATTGCCGCGCTGTTTGCCAAGGGCGTGGACGAGATTGATGCAGGGTTCGGCATCGACGCCCTGCGCCTGACTGCGCCGGTGACAGAGCCGCTGGCCCCGGAACAGATCGGGGGTGGCCCCGATGCCCGGCAGCAGGATGCGCTGGCGGATTTCCTGTCCTCCACCGGCAATCGCATCGGCTTTGATCGGGTGCTGCGGCTGTTGCCCGCCGAAAGCCTGATTCCCGAACGCAGCTTCCTTCTCGCCCCCGCTGCCTATTCCGCGCCGGAGCCGGGCTCGCTCCGCCACGGCCCCGCCCGCCCGGCCCTGATCTTTCCACCCGAACCGGTAGAGGCTGCCTCCGGCTCCCCCCCCACCAGTTTCCGCTGGCGTCGCATGCGCTTTACCACGCTGCGCGCGCAGGGGCCGGAACGGATTGCGCCGGAATGGTGGTTCGATGACCCCGCCTGGCGCAGCGGCATGCGTGACTACTGGCGGGTCGAGACCCGCGAAGGTCCGCGCCTGTGGTTGTTCCACACCCCACAATCCCCGGAATGGCGCATTCAGGGAGAATTCCCCTGATGCCTCCTCCTCTTGACAAGATCAGGCCTGAAGACAGGCAGGACAAAGCTTTGCTGCTGTCTGCAAAGGGGCCACCGGCCTATGCCGAACTCTATGTCACCTCGAACTTCACCTTCCTGACCGGGGCGTCGCATCCCGAAGAACTGGTAACCCGGGCAGCCGAACTGGGCCTGACCGCCATCGCGATCACCGACCGCAATTCGGTCGCAGGCGTGGTGCGGGCGTTTTCTGCGCTCAAGGAACTGACGCGCCTGCGTGAGGAGGCGCTGGCCACCGATCACGCAGCACAAGACGGGCCCAGCATCCGGTCGCAGCATGTCACCGACCATTCCAGCCGCCAGACCGTGCCGCATTGCACCGGGGCCACCGCCGCGCCTGTTTTGCCAGACACACCGCTGCCCCGGCTGATCCCCGGCGCGCGGCTGGTGCTGACCGATTCTCCTGTCGAATGGCTGGCCTTGCCGACCGATATTTCGGCGTGGTCACGGCTGACCCGGCTGCTGTCCGTCGGAAAACGTCGCGCGCCCAAAGGTGACTGCCACCTGACGCAGGCCGATCTTGTGGCCTGGGGCAGGGGGATGATCCTGATCGCCCTGCCGCCCGATCCGCTGGAGGATCGGGCGTTGAAAACCACCCATGCCGCGCTGCTTGCCATCGCCCGTGCCTTTCCCGGACAGTGTTTTCTGGGGGCCACGCCACAGTATGACGGTCGCGATCAGGCCCGGCTGGACCGTCTGGCGGCAACGGCGCAGCAGACCAACCTGTCGATGGTGGCCTTGGGCGGTGTGCTGATGCACCGCGCCGCGCGCCGCCCCTTGGCCGATGTGCTGACCTGCCTGCGCATCGGCTGTACCATCGACGCCATCGGGCAGCACCGCCTGCCCAATGCCGAACGCCGCCTGAAATCGGGGGACGAGATGGCGCGGCTGTTCCACCGCTATCCTGCCGCCCTGCGCCGCACGGTGGAAATTGCCAATGCCTGCGCCTTCCGCCTGGACGAGTTGCGCTATCAATACCCCGATGAGGCGCTGAACGGCGAACCGGCCCAGGCCCGGCTGGAGCGTCTGGCCCGCAACGGTCTGCTCTGGCGCTACCCGGATGGGGCTTCGCCCAAGATCGTCGCCCGGGTGGAAAAGGAACTGGCCCTGATCCGCGACGTGGACTATGCGCCCTATTTCCTGACCGTGCATGACATCGTGGCCTTTGCGCGGTCGCGCGGCATCCTGTGTCAGGGGCGCGGGTCGGCAGCCAATTCGGTGGTGTGCTACCTTTTGGGCATCACTGAAGTGCCGCCTGAGTCCATCACCCTGATCTTTGAACGGTTCATCTCGAAAGAACGCGGCGAGCCGCCGGACATCGACGTTGATTTCGAGCATGAACGCCGCGAAGAGGTGATCCAGTGGATCTATGAGCGTTATGGCCGCGAACGTGCAGGCCTGACCGCCACCGTGATCCATTTCCGCTCCCGCGCCGCCATCCGCGAGGTGGGCAAGGTGATGGGCTTGTCACAGGACGTGGTCGCCCGCCTGTCGGGCCAGATCTGGGGCTGGTCGTCCTCCGCCCCGGGGCAGGACCGGATGCGCGACGCAGGCCTTGATCCGACCGACCGGCGCATGATGCTGACCACCCGGCTGATTGCCGAGATCATCGGCTTCCCGCGTCACCTTAGCCAGCATGTCGGCGGCTTTGTCATCACCCAAGGCCGGCTGGACGAGCTGTGCCCCATCGAGAATGCCGCGATGGATGACCGCACCATCATCGAATGGGACAAGGATGATATCGACGCCTTGGGCCTCTTGAAGGTGGATATTCTGGCGCTGGGGATGCTCACCTGCATCCGAAAGGCGTTCGGCCTGCTGCGGGATCATCGTGGGCTGAGTCTGACGCTGGCCAATACCCCCGCCGAAGACCCGGCGGTCTATGACATGCTGTGCCGTGCCGATGCCATCGGCGTGTTTCAGGTGGAAAGCCGGGCGCAGCTGAACTTCCTGCCCCGGATGCGCCCGCGCGAATTCTACGATCTGGTCTGTGAAGTCGCCATCGTCCGACCCGGCCCGATCCAAGGCGGCATGGTGCACCCGTTCATCAACCGCCGTCAGGGCCGCGAGGCGGTGGAAGACCTTGGCCCTGCCATGATGGAGGTGCTGGGCCGCACCTATGGCGTGCCGCTGTTTCAGGAACAGGCAATGCAGATCGCCGTGGTGGCGGCGGGGTTTACCCCGTCCGAAGCCGACCGCCTGCGCCGCAGCCTTGCCACCTTCAAACGCATGGGCACCATCGGGTCGTTCCGCGACCGGTTCGTGTCGGGCATGCTGGAACGCGGCTATGACGCCGATTTCGCGCTGCGCTGTTTTGCGCAGATCGAAGGCTTCGGCAGCTATGGCTTTCCCGAAAGCCATGCCGCCAGCTTTGCACGGCTGGTCTATATCTCGGCCTGGCTGAAATGCCATCATCAGGCGGTGTTCACCTGTGCCCTGCTGAACTCTCAGCCGATGGGGTTCTATGCCCCCGCCCAGCTGGTGGGCGATGCGCGCGATTGCGGGGTGGAGGTGCGGCCGGTCTCGGTCAACCATTCCCACTGGGACTGCACGCTGGAACATCGCGCCGATGGCGCACTTGCCCTGCGGCTGGGGTTCCGGCAGATCAAGGGGATGCGCGAAGAGGATGCCGACTGGATCAGTGCGGCGCGCGGCAATGGCTATCCCGATGTCGAAAGCCTGTGGCGGCGGGCAGGCGTGCAACCAGCCACGCTCGAACGGCTGGCCGAAGGCGATGCCTTCGCCGCGCTTGGCCTGTCGCGCCGTGATGCGCTCTGGGCTGCCAAGGCCCTGCGTGCCCCCGCGCCGCTGCCGCTGTTCGGCCCGGATGGTGAGGGCGGGGTGGAGCCTGCGGTCACCCTGCCGCGCATGACCCTTGGGCAAGAGGTGATCGAGGATTACCTGTCGCTGCGCCTGTCCTTGCGCGCCCATCCGATGGAACTGCTGCGTTCGCGCCTGCCCGAAAGCCTGCCGCATGACCGGCTGGCAGACGCCAAAGGCCGCGTCACCGTTACCGGCCTTGTCATCACCCGCCAACGTCCCGGCACCGCGTCCGGCGTGATTTTCCTGACGCTGGAGGATGAGACCGGCACCGCGAATGTCGTGATCTGGAAAAAGGTCTATGAGACCTTCCGCAAGGCGGTGATCGCGGGCCGTCTGGTCCGGGTGCGCGGCCGGGTTGAACGCGACGGCCCGGTGATCCATCTGATCGCCGAACATGTCGAGGATGTCTCGCCGCTGCTGGCCACGCTTGGCCGTCCGGTGATCATCCCGTCCAATGACGGGCGGGCGGATGAAACGAAACGCCCGGTCATCAGCCGCGGCCAGTCCAGCGCCCGCCACCCGCGCGAACAGGCGCGCAAACTGTTCCCCAGCCGGGATTTTCACTAAGCCTGAGCATCATCTGACCATATTGGCGTCACATCGGGGCTGCAAAAGGCATCCGGGTGCAAAAATGCACCAAGCCCAACAGGCATGCCCTGTCGACCATGGAAGGTCAGCACATCATCGGGCAGATCAGGACAGTTACGGCAAGGACGCCAGAATGAAGGTTGCCACAGAATGAAGGTTGCTCTTGTCGGCTGCGGATCGCGGCATCAGATGTTCCGCAACGCTCTGACCGGGCCCTATGCCGGCCGGCATGATCTGGTGGCGCTGTGCGACACCAACCCGTACCGGCTGTCCCTCTCGGCGGCAGCGGTGGCAAAGCCCGGTACCAATGGCATCGCCACCTATCTACCCGCCGATTTCGACCGGATGATTGCCGAACAAGGGGCCGATACCGTGCTGATCGCATCCCCCGACCATACCCATGCCGGTTACATCATCCGCGCGATGGAGGCGGGCTGCGACGTGATCTGCGAAAAGCCGATGACCATCGACCTGCCCTCCTTGCGCCAGATCCTGGCGGCACAGGACCGCACCGGTCGCAAGCTGCGCGTGACCTTCAACTACCGCTATGCCCCAGCGCGCCAGCAGATCCGCGCCCTGCTGGCCGCCGGGACCATCGGCACGGTCACAGGGCTCGATTTCCGCTGGCATCTGGATCAGGTGCACGGGTCGGATTACTTTCGCCGCTGGCACCGCGACAAGGCCAACTCGGGGGGGCTTTTTGTTCACAAGGCCACGCATCATTTTGACCTGATGAACTGGTGGCTGGGCACCAACCCTGTCGCCGTCGCGGCGTCCGGCGGGCGCTTGGCCTATAGCCCCGCCCGCGCGGCAGACCTTGGGCTGTCAGGTCATGGCCCGCGCTGCACCGGATGCCCGGTCAGGCAACGCTGCCCTTATCCCCTTGATCTGGATGCCGATGACCGTCTGGCCGCCCTTTACCGAGATGCGGAAGGCGAGGATGGCTATCACCGCGACCAGTGCATCTTTTCCCCCGAGATCACATTGGAAGACACGCTGCAGGCCCAGATCCGCTTTGCCAATGGCGTCACCGCCAATTACAGCCTGACCGCCTATGCCCCCTGGGAAGGGCTGGAGGTGATGGTTCACGGCACCGGCGGACAGCTGAGCCACCGGCATGTCGAAGTGCATGGCGTGTTTGGGGGCAAGCGGCCCAAGGAAAAGCAGTCTGTCACCACCACGCTTCATCTGGCCGGACAGGAACCTGTGGCCATTGCCGTGCCAGAGGCACAGGGCGATCACGGCGGGGCAGACCCTTTGATGCTGGAAGACATTTTCGGTGCCGGCGGACCTGAAAGCCTTGCTTCAGACCATCGCGCCGGGGCCTGGTCAATCCTTGCCGGAATTGCGGCCAATGCCGCGCTGGAGTCGGGGCGCGTTGAAGAGATCGGCCCGCTGCTTGCACGGGCTGGCATCGCCCGCATCTGAACAGCAGGCCCAGACCAGACGGAGCGCGGTCACGCCAATTCCGGGCGTGCCAGCAGCCGCGTGGTCCCGAAACCCTCGATACATGCGGTCATGATCTGCCCTTCCGGCTGATCCTGCGCGAAATCGACCTCGGTAAACTGCTCTGTCCGGCCCATGCGAGGGCCCTCCATCAGCACCCGATGGGTCTGGCCGATCTGCGCAGACAGGTGCCGGGTCAACGCCGCCTCTCCCTTGGCGCGCAGCCGGGCGGCACGAGTCTTGATCTCTGGCCCGTTCAGCTGTGGCATCCGGGCTGCGGGCGTGCCTTTGCGCGGGCTGAACGGAAAGACGTGCAGGAAGGTCAGCCCGCACTCATCGACCAGCCTCAGACTGTTTTCGAACATGGCTTCCGTCTCGGTCGGAAAACCGGCGATGATATCGGCTCCGAACACCATATCGGGTCGCAACCGCCGCGCCTCTTCGCAGAAGCGGATCGCATCATCGCGCAAATGGCGGCGCTTCATCCGTTTCAGGATCATGTCATCGCCCGCCTGCAAGGACAGGTGCAGATGCGGCATCAGGCGCGGCTCGGTCGCGATGGCCAGCATCAGGTTGTCGTCGGCCTCAATCGAATCAATCGACGAAATCCGCAGGCGCGGCAGGTCCGGCACCAGCCGCAGGATGCGCATCACCAGATCGCCCAGACGCGGCGTGGCGGGCAGATCAGCGCCCCATGATGTCAGGTCAACCCCGGTCAGCACCACCTCGTTGAAGCCCTTGCCCACCAGCCGCTTGATCTGCTCGATCACCACACCTGCGGGAACGGACCGCGAATTGCCCCGACCGTAGGGGATGATGCAGAAGGTGCAGCGATGATCACAGCCGTTCTGCACCTGAACATAGGCGCGGTGGCGGCCAAAGCCGTCGATCAGATGGCCGGCCGTTTCGCGCACCGACATGATGTCATCGACCTGCACCCGCTCGGTCTGGCCGATGAAATCGGGGCCGGCGATGGCAGCCCAGGTCGCGGCCTGCATCTTTTCAGTATTGCCGATCACTTGCGTGACTTCCGCCATGGCGGCAAAGGTTTCGGGTTCGGTCTGCGCGGCACAGCCGGTCACAATGACCGCGGCACCGGGATTTTCGCGCGACAGGCGGCGAATCTCCTGCTTGGCCTTGCGCACCGCCTCGGCGGTGACAGCGCAGGTGTTCACGATCACCGCGCCTGTCAGCCCGGCAGCTGCGGCCAGTTCCTTCATCGCTTCGGATTCGTAAGCGTTCAGGCGGCAGCCCAGGGTGGCGAAAACCGGCGCAGTCATGGGTGGGCCGCCAGAAAGGCCGGCGTCAGCCAGCCATCGAACACATGCGCCACCGGACCGGTCATCCAGACGCCGTCGCTCCGCCAATCCACCTCCAGCACACCGCCATCAAGGTCCAGCACGACGCGTCGCCCGGTCAGCCCGCGCAGATGCGCGGCCACGGCGGTGGCGCAAGCCCCGGACCCGCAGGCCAGCGTGATCCCCGCCCCCCGCTCCCATACCCGCATCCGCAGGCGGTCAGGGCCGATGACAGAGACGAACTCCACATTCGTACGCTCGGGAAACAGAGGGTCATGTTCATAGCGCGGGCCAAGACCTGCCACATCCACCGCTTCGGCATCCTCGACAAACAGCACGCAATGCGGGTTTCCCATGCCCACGGCCACCGGATCGCGGGGCAGGGGCAGGTGCATAAGGTCAACCTCGTGCGCCAGTGGCACTGCCTGCCAATCGCGCTGCGGCGCGCCCATGTTCACGGATACCCGCCCATCGGTCAGCCGTACGGCGGACAGCCCGCCGCGCGCGGTGGTCAGTGTCACGGAATCCTGCCCCAACCCCCGCATCACATAATCCGACACGCAGCGTGTGGCATTGCCGCAGGCTCCGGCGCGGCTGCCATCGCTGTTCCAGAAATCCAGCGTGAAGTCTGCCCCGTCGACGCCGTCCCGAATCTCGGCAAGCTGATCAAAGCCGACACCGCGGTTCCGGTCGCCCAGGGCCAACGCCAGCGCAGGGGTCACCAGCGCCCCGGCCCGCCCGCGCGAGTCGATCACCACGAAGTCATTGCCGGCACCGTGCATTTTCATGAAGGGCAGGCCGTCTGGCTGGGGCATCTTGTCCATTCGCGGGCATATACGCCCGATCCGGCAGATTTGCCAGAGCCCTGCATCTTTTGTCCTTGACCCCACCGGCCTCTGACCGTAATCAGCGCCCCAGTTGTGGGCCGGTAGCTCAGTTGGTAGAGCAGCTGACTTTTAATCAGCGGGTCACAGGTTCGAATCCTGTCCGGCTCACCACTTCTCCAAAAACCCGGGCCTTGGCCCGGGTTTTTTGATTCTGCGCCCTGCAGCGCGCAAAAAAAACCCGCCGTTTCCGGCGGGTTGTGTTTCAGAAGGTCAAAGCCCGGTCGCCTGCGGCATCCTTGATCCGCGTCGGCAGCCCGATCTGGTTCAGCAAGGTGATGAACGGGGCAGGGTCCATGTCTTCGACATTGGCCATGGCCCCCACATCCCAGACGCCCTCGGCAATCAGCAAAGCGGCAGCGACCGGCGGAACGCCCGCGGTATAGCTGATGCCCTGAGAGCCGACCTCTTCGTAGGCTTCCTTGTGATCCGCCACGTTGTAGATCAGCACCTCGACCGGCTTGCCATCCTTGGTGCCTTTGACAAAGTCACCGATGCAGGTCTTGCCGGTGTAATTGGGCGCAAGACTGGCCGGGTCGGGCAGAACGGCCTTGACCACCTTGAGCGGAATCACTTCCAGCCCTTCGGCCGTGGTCACCGGCTGTTCCGACAAGAGGCCAAGGTTTTTCAGCACCGTAAACACGTTGATGTAATGGTCGCCAAATCCCATCCAGAACCGCACATCGGCAGCGGGATAGCGGGCAGACAGCGAATGCACCTCGTCATGCCCGGTCAGATACGCCTTCTGTTCGCCCACCACCGGCATGTCGAAGGTCTTGCCGACCTCGAACATGGTGTTGGTCTGCCATGCGCCATTCTGCCACGAATACACTGTGCCGGTGAATTCGCGGAAGTTGATCTCGGGGTCAAAGTTCGTGGAAAACCATTTGCCATGTGACCCGGCATTGATGTCGACAATGTCGATCGATGTGATGCTGTCCATCATGCCTTCGGCCACGCGGGCATAGGCATTGACCACGCCGGGGTCGAAACCGACGCCCAGAATGGCGGTCACGCCAGCGGCTTTACAAGCCTCACGCCGTTTCCATTCGTAATTGCCATACCAGGGGGGCGCTTCGCAGATCTTGCCCGGATCTTCATGAATTGCCGTGTCCATATAGGCCACACCCGCCTGAATGCAGGCATCCAGCACCGGCATGTTCACAAAGGGAGATCCGACGTTGATCACGATCTGACATCCCGTCGCCTTGATCAGTGCGACCACGGCAGCGGTGTCCATCGCATCCAAGGCATGGGCGGCAAACACGCCCGGCACCTTCATGGCCGATTTGGCATGTACGCTTTCAATGATCGCTTCAGCCTTGGCCACGGTGCGGCTGGCGATGTGAAGGTCGCCCAGGCGGTCATTGTGCTGCGCTGCCTTATGCGCCACCACTTGGGCCACGCCACCCGCGCCGATGATCAGAACATTCCGTTTCACTTCGAACCGTCTCCTTTAAGGACAGAGGGAAGGGTGCCGCCTTGATTACCCAAGGTTGCCTTCAAAATCGGCATAGCCGAATTCACGCGCGACGGTCATCGACCCGTCAAGTTCCTTGATGACGATGCCCGGCATCTTCACCCCGTTGAACCAGTTCTTCTTGACCATGGTATAGCCCGCTGCATCGGCGATGCTCAGCCGGTCGCCCACTTGCAAGGGGGCGGGGAAATTGAATTCACCGAAGACATCGCCCGCAAGGCAGGATTTGCCGCAGATCTGGACCGGGTGATCACCCGTGGTCTCGATCTTGCCCGATATGCGATAGATCAGCAGGTCGAGCATATGCGCCTCGACCGAAGAATCGACCACCGCAAGATCCTTGCCGTTGTTCAGCACGTCCAGCACTGTCACCTCAAGGCTCGCGGCCCCGGTAATCGCAGCCTCGCCCGGCTCCAGATAGACCTGCACGCCAAAGCGTTCGGAAAACGCTTTCAACCGCGCGGCCAGTTTTGCCAGCGGATAGCCTTCTCCGGTGAAGTGGATGCCGCCGCCAAGGCTGACCCAATCCAGCCGCGACAGCAGCATGCCAAACTCATCCTCAATCCGAGTCAGTTGGCGGTCAAACAAGTCGAAATCGTCATTCTCGCAGTTGTAATGGATCATGAAGCCGGAAATCCGGTCCATCACCTGTTCGATCTTGGTCGCATCCCATTCGCCCAGACGGCTGAACGGCCGCGCCGGATCGGCCAGATCAAACCCGCTGGTGGAAAAGCGCGGGTTCAGGCGCAGACCACGGTTGATGCTGGCCGACTGGGTGTCGAACCGCGTCAGCTGACCAATGGAATTGAAGATGATCTTGTCGGCATAGCCTACAGCCTCGGCAATCTCATGATCCGCCCAGGCGACCGAATAGGCGTGGGTTTCCTTGCCGAACCGCTCGCGCCCCAGCTTCAGTTCATAAAGACTCGAGGATGTGGTGCCGTCCATATGCTGCCGCATCTGGTCGAACACGCCCCATGTGGCAAAGCATTTCAGCGCCAGCAGGGTTTTTGCCCCAGATGCTGTGCGCAGCTCATCCATAATGGCCATGTTCCGCGCCAGTTTGATGCGGTCGATCAGGTAGTAGGGTGTCTGGATCATCGCATCCCCCTTTCGGGCAGCAGAAGGAAGAAGGGCGCTATTTATGGCCCCCACCCCCCCTATGCAAGCCCTGTGACGGCCCGATGACAGTCAGATCATGCGGATGACGTCCTTGCCAACGGCCAAGACATAGCCCCGGCGCGCAATGGTCTTGACCAGCAATTCACTGACCAGCTGATTGCCCAAGGTGTCGCGCAGGCGCTTCACCCGTGTGGCGCCGGCGGCTTCGTCGCAATCCACCTCGTTGCGGCCCGAAATCACCGATTCTATCTGTGCCCCCGTCAGCACTTCGTCATCCATCCGCGCTTCTGCCAGCACTGAAAGGGTTTCCAGCGCCGCTTCGGTCAGGGCAAATTCCATATCGTTGATATAGACCGCCCGGCCTTCCCGCGAAATCATCAGGCTGGCGACCTGAATGCCCGACCGCTGGATCGCCGATATTCGCCGGTTCAGGGCGATGATCATCACCAGAAAGACCAGCGCCGATATCAAGAGCGCCGTTGAAAACACCAGCAAAACAAAGATCACCATGCGGTAGCTTTGCAGGACCTCGGAAAACGACGTGCCCGATTGCGCCAGAATTTCCAAGAGCTTGATCTCGGCATTGGTGGTCAGGTTGTCGTTTTCGACAAACAACCGTTCGACCCGTGCATTGAAGGCATTGGCGTCTGGCAGGCTGAGAAACAGGAACAGCGCGGCCCCGAACAGGATCAGGACAATGGCGGCAATGCCATAGCTGACCACCCGGTTGCCTGCCTTCAGACTCTCAATAACGGAGATAGAATTCTCCAGCACTCGCTTGCCTTTCGCCAAGGCCCTCGGGGCCGAATGTTCCCAACACGTTCAACAACGTCCAGCCCGCCGATGCAAGCCGAGGCCGCAATTCGCCCTGTGCGGCACCGGGCGAGCAGTTGCCGTCGCTGACTTGCGCCACACCGTAGTGCAGACGCAAGGGGTCATCCTGCTTGGCCTTGTAATCTGCGTAGCATTCCGCCGAAGCAGGCCCCGCCGCTGTCAGGGCAAGGAAAGCCGCAAAGATCATCGAACGGGGTGTCATAGCTGTCTCCTGCGCGGCCGACTGGCCTGATGCTCCCTCCACAGTTGCGTGTCTTTGCCCCGATATTCAATATCAAGCAGCCAGATCTGCGCCGGATGGCCGCTGTTATCCCATATCAGCCAGCCGATATTGCCTGTCTGCGACGGCGCGACGCACCATCAGGGCACCGCGTCTGGTGCGATGGTCGCACCGGGCAGAATGCTTGCTTCACAGACAGGAGGCCCCCATGTTTGCCGCCGTTCCCGCCATCACCCCGACCGCGATGCTGCCCTGCATGCCGCGCCCGACACCGCAGCCGCTGCGTCGGCTGGCCGCTGTGCTGGCCACTGGCCTCACGATTCTAGTCCTGATGGCCGCCATTGGCGGACCCGCCCGCGCCGACCAGCAGCGCGGCGGCGTCGCCAAGCCTTTGATGCCTGCGCTTGCTGTTGGCATCGCCGTGCACCCCGGCACGACCGCCCGGACACATCCCGCGTATCTGCCGCCTCTGGTTCAGGTGCGCAGCCCGCGTATACCTGCGGCCTGTGCTGTCGAGATTTCCGGCGCTCGCCGTGATATCACCGTCTATCCGGAACGCTGCCTGCGTCGGCAGGGGTTTGTCGATCGTCTGCCGCGCCACTGCGCCTATCAGGCCCGTATCTTTGGTCGAACCGACCGGGTCTATGCGCAAGACTGCCTGCGCCATGCCGGCTATCGGGTCGATTCGGGGCGGCACCATGATCGTGGGCCGCGTGATTTTGGCCGTGATCGTGGCCGCTGGCAGGACCGGGACTTTGGACGTGGCCATCCGCGCCCCTATTACTGACTCTGTCCTTGCAGATGTGGACTGCCGCCACATCGGCGCGGGGTGGGAGGGTGAGCCACTTCCACCCCTGTTTTCCGCGCGCGCTCCGCGCTATGCCGGGGCATGACAAAACAGCAACCCGATTTCACCCATGAACAGTCTGCCCTTGCCAAGGGGGCGACCTTTGTCGTCGGGGTGGACGAGGTCGGCCGCGGCCCCCTGTGCGGCCCGGTCACCGCCGCGGCGGTCCGGCTCGACCCGGCCCGCATTCCCGCAGGCCTGGGGGATTCCAAGACTCTGACCGCCGCCTGCCGGGACCGGCTCTACGCCGAACTGCTGGATGTCGCTCAGATCGCAATAGCCCATGCGAGCGTGGAAGAGATCGACGCGCTCAATATCCTGCGCGCCAGCCATCTGGCGATGGAACGCGCGGTGGCAGCGCTGGGGGCCGATTTCGCGCTGATCGACGGCAACCTGATGCCCCGCAATCTTTCGTGCCCCGGGCTGGCCATCGTGAAGGGGGATGCCAAATCCCTGTCGATCGCCGCTGCCTCGATCTGCGCGAAAGTGACGCGCGACCGGCTCATGGTGGATTTGGCGCAACAATACCCCGGTTATGGCTGGGAGGGGAACGCCGGTTATCCGACCAAAGCGCATCTGGCGGCACTTCTAAATCTTGGGGTGACCCCTGTTCATAGACGTTCGTTCAGACCCGTCCACAATATCTTGTATCAAGAGAAATACGTAACCCCTTGATTCAATAAAGAATTTGACGCCGAATCATCTCTGACTCATTCTTATCCACAGATACGGCGCGCCAAATGACGCCGGGGACAGAGGCAGAAGATGACGTCAAAGACCAAAGCATCGGGGGCAGATCTGCCCCTGAACCAGATCCTTGCAGGCGACTGCATCGACGTGATGAACAGCCTGCCAGCGGGATCGGTAGACCTGATCTTCGCCGACCCTCCCTACAATCTGCAGCTCAAGGGCGATCTGCACCGGCCGGATAATTCCAAGGTCGATGCGGTGGATGACCATTGGGACCAGTTCAGCAGCTTTGCGGTCTACGATGACTTCACCCGCGCCTGGCTCAAGGCCGCCAAACGCCTTTTGAAGCCCAACGGGGCGATCTGGGTGATCGGCAGCTATCACAACGTGTTCCGCCTTGGCGCGGAATTGCAGAACCAGGGCTATTGGCTCTTGAACGATGTGGTCTGGCGCAAATCGAACCCGATGCCGAATTTCAAGGGCAAGCGCCTGACCAATGCGCATGAAACCCTGATCTGGGCCTCCCGCGATGAGAATGCCAAATACACCTTCAACTATGAGGCACTCAAGGCGCTGAACGATGGCATTCAGATGCGGTCAGACTGGGTGCTGCCAATCTGCACCGGGCATGAGCGGCTGAAAGATGCCAATGGCGACAAGGCGCATCCGACGCAAAAGCCCGAAAGCCTGCTGCACCGCATCCTGATCGCCACCACCAATCCCGGCGATGTGGTGCTGGACCCGTTCTTTGGCACGGGCACCACCGGCGCCGTGGCCAAGATGCTGGGCCGCGATTTCATCGGTATCGAACGCGAGGAAGCCTACCGTACCGTGGCCGAGGCCCGCCTCGCCCGCGTGCGCAAGTTCGACGCCTCTGCGCTGGAGATCACCGGATCAAAACGGTCCGAACCCCGCGTGCCCTTCGGTCAGGTGGTGGAACGCGGCATGCTGCGGCCGGGCGAAGAGCTCTATTCGATTGGCAACCGCTACATGGCCAAGGTGCGCGCCGACGGGACACTGGTCGGCAATGATGTCAAAGGCTCGATCCATCAGGTGGGTGCCGCCTATGAGCGGGCACCAAGCTGCAACGGCTGGACCTACTGGCACTTCAAGCGCGACGGCAAGATGATCCCCATCGACATCCTGCGCCAGCAGATCCGCGCCGAAATGGAAGCCGATCACGCGCGGCCGAACTGATCGCGGCCTGACTCCTTGGGCGGGGTGAACCCGCCCTACCTCCCTCATATTCCGTTTACGCCAGCACTGCAGTCCGCCTGCAGCGCCACTTGCCCCGCCATGGTTGCATGGCGGGGTCCTTTACTTTGATGGGGCGGTCCGGTGGCTTTTGGTTGCCATCCGTCCGGTTCCCGGCGAAAGACAAGGCATGAGTGACGCAAGCAGTGAGCGCGAAGCGGGGGATCCCACAGAGTATGAAATCCGCATGACAGATGCGCTGGTCATCGGGGCAGGGCCGGCCGGGCTCATGGCGGCAGAAGAACTGGCCCGCGCCGGCCGCCGCGTGGTGGTGGCTGAGGCCAAGCCATCCCCGGCCCGCAAGTTTCTGATGGCGGGCAAATCCGGGCTGAACGTGACCAAGGATGAATCGCCCGCCCGTTTTGCCGCCGCCTTTGACAGCGACTGGCTGGCCCCGATGCTGCGCGAGTTTGGCCCCGAACAGGTGGCGCAGTGGTGCCGTGATCTGGGGCAGGACGTGTTTACCGGCACGTCGGGCCGGGTGTTTCCCAAGGCCATGAAGGCGTCACCCCTGCTCCGGGCCTGGCTGCTGCGACTGGCCGGGCAGGGTGTGGACCTGCGCACCCGCTGGCACTGGCAGGGGTGGGAGGGCGACGCCTTGTGCTTTGCCACTCCGCATGGCCCGCAGCTTTTACGTCCGCGGGTCACCGTTCTGGCCCTTGGTGGGGCCAGCTGGGCACGGTTGGGGTCTGATGCGGCTTGGGTGCCGTGGCTGGTGGAACAGGGCGTTGCGCTCGCCCCGTTCCGCCCGGCCAACATGGGGTTCGGCGTGGAGTGGTCGTCGCATATGGCCCCGCATTTTGGCCAGCCGATCAAGCCCGCCTTACTCACGGCGGGGTCCCAAGTCGTCAAGGGCGAGTTCATCCTGTCGGCGCGCGGGGTAGAGGGCAGTGCGATCTATGCCCTTTCCGCCTCTCTGCGGGACGGGGCCGGGCTGACCGTCAACCTGCTGCCCGATCTGGCCCCTCTGGCCGTGTCGTCCCGCGTTGCGCGCCTGAAACGCGGCGACAGTCTGGCCAACCGGCTGCGCAAACTGGGGCTTTCCCCGGCTGCTGCGGCATTGGTCATGGAGTTTGGCCGCCAGATGCCGCTGGAGCGCGCCCTCACAGCCCTGCCGCTGCCGCTGACCGGCCCCAGACCGATGGACGAGGCAATTTCCACCGCCGGCGGTATCATCCGCGACAGCCTGACAGAGGGGCTGGAACTGCGGACTGTGCCGCATGTATTTGCCTGCGGCGAGATGCTGGATTGGGAAGCCCCGACCGGCGGCTATCTGCTGACAGGCTGCTGGGCGACAGGCCGTTGGGCCGGGCGTCATGCGGCGCAGGTCTGACCGAAGGGTGGAGCCGGGTCAGGCGGTGTTTGGGCTGCTGGCTCCGCCCGCCAGCCGGCTGGCCGCCTGGGGCAGGCCCGGCAAGGCGGGCTGCGCGCCCTGCCAGAAACACAGGCGGATGTGGTCGCCAAGCTGCGGGTCGGCCAGATGATCCCAGGCCAGACCAAAACCCTCCATCAACAACCCCTCGGCATAGAAGACAATTTCTTCGGCATCGAGGCTTTCCCCGGCCGCATCTGACCAGGCACCATCCTTGTGCCAGTAGACATAGGCTTCGATGGTCGTGTGTTTTCGGGTGATGCGGGCCAGCGGGGCCAGCACGGCTTCGAACTCTGACATCCCAACACTCCTGCGGCTTTGCGGTCGGCTATCGTGTATCCTGACGCCGCGCCATCGCCAACCGGATCAGCGCGCGTTCCATCAGCGCCATGCCGGGCGCGCGCGAGGTTGAGCGCAGGGTCAGATCGGTTTCCAGCAGATCTGACACCGCACGCTCCAGCGTGCGCATCCCCAATGCGAGGGCCTGCCGCTGCATCTGGTCGCGTCGCGGCCCGAACACCCGCGCCTTTTGCAAGCCATTGGCCACGCCCGACGGGTCCGAGGCCGCAATGTGCAGCGCCCGGAAGTGACGCAACGCCTGAATGCAGATGGTAACCGGCAAGACACCTTGTCCTTCCAGCCGCCGCATCAGCAGTCCGATGGCCGGGGCACGGCCATCCGCCACCGCGTGCAGCAAATCATCAACCTCGGCCTCCAGCGTGGCGGGTGCCATCGCGGCCACATCGGCAGGGGTCAGGGCAGTGGGGTCGCCATGTTTATACAGCGCGATCTTTTCCAGCGTCTGCCGAAAATCGCCCGGGTCCAGCGCCCGGGCAAGTGTGGTCAGATCGGCCATTGCCTCACGGTCGATCGCGCTCAGCCCCGCCGTCTTCAGCGCCGTCTCTATCTCTTCGCGCGTGGGTGGGTCGTCATAAAGCACCGCACAAAAGGCATTGGGGTGCTTTTCAAACAGCATCCTGAGCGCCGATTTCGCCGTCAGATTGCCTGCGGTGACGACAATTGTCGCATCTCCGGGCTTCCAGTCCTTCAGCGCCGCTGCGATGGTCGGGGCCAGTGCGTCTGTCGCATCCTCGGCAAAGGCCACGCGCGGGCCGGAGAAAAACCCCACCGCCTTGACCGCATCCAGCAGGGCAGCAGCATCCTTGCGCAACTCGGCAGCCTGGATCCGGGTCAGCCGCATTTCGCCCTCTCCCTCGGGCCCGATCAGCGCGGCGATCACCTCTTGCCGTTTGAGGGCCACGCGCATCGGATCGGCCCCGGCGATCAGCACGCCGGCCTTGGTCGGGTCTGGTTTTGCGAAATAGCGACTGGCCTCGATCCCCTTCAGGATCATGCCCAGCCACCCGAAGTGGCAATCAGCCGGGTCACGATCTGGTCGGCCAGAATCCGCATCAGACGAAAGGCGGCATCCTCTTCGGCGGACTGCCCCGCCACAGTGCTGCCGGTGGCGGAATAGGCGGTGAACCCCTGCACCCGCCCGCCGGTTGTGCGTTGGCCTGTCTCACGGCTGATCAGGGTCCAGTCGATGAACCCGGTCAGGTGATAGCGGGTGATCGCATTTTCGGGGGTGATCCCCAACGTATCGGCGGTCGTCACGATGGTGTAATTCAGATCGAACCGGGGGGCTTCGGGCCGGCCCAGCCGCTCTTCCAGACGCTCGACCAGATCGAAGCCGCGCTTGTCATTGGGATCGGCCGCCCGGATCTGCCCCTGCAGACCCCGCGCCGCGCCCCTCGGCCCATAGGCCGGGGCAAAGCCACAGGCCATAAGGGCCAGTGGCGCCAAAAGCACAAATCTTCGGTCAGGCAACGACATTTATGATACGCCCTGGCACAACGATGATTTTCTTCACCGGCTGGCCGGCAAGGAACCTGATCACATCCTCATCCGCCAAGGCAATCTTTTCAATCTCTGCCGCAGACATGTCTTTTGGTACGCTGATTTCCGCCCGGCGCTTGCCGTTGATCTGGATCGGCAGGATCACCGTGTCATCCACCAGCAGCGCCGGGTCCGCCTTTGGCCATGGGGCCTGACAGCACAGCCCCTGACCGCCCTGAAAACTCCAGATCGATTCGGAGATATGCGGCACCATCGGCTGCATCAGCTGTGCGAGGGTGCGGATCGCGTCCTTCATGACGGGTGTCGAGGCGTTGGCGCGTCCCAGCGTATTGGTGAAGCCGTAAAGCCCCGCAATCGCCTTGTTGAACGCAAAGCTGTCAATGGCCCGCGTCACCTCGTCAATCGCCTTTGCCGTCGCGCGGCGCAGATCGTCGTCACCGCTTCCCACATGATCGCCCGGCATATCGCCGATCCGGCTGCACAGGCTCCAGACGCGGGACAGGTGCTTGAACGCGGCTTCCGCCCCTGAAGATGTCCACTCCACATCCCGCTCGGGCGGGCTGTCCGACATCACGAACCAGCGCGCGGTATCGGCACCGAAGCTGGCGATGATGTTCATCGGATCGACGACATTCTTTTTGGATTTCGACATCTTGGCCGAGGGAATCACCTCAACCGCCGTGCCATCGGCCAAGGTCACCCCGGTATCGGTGTGCAGCACATCCTCTGGCAGATGATAGACCGGGCGACCAGCCGTATCGGTGGTCTTGTAGATCTCATGGGTCACCATGCCTTGGGTGAACAGTGCGTTGAACGGCTCGATGGCGCTTTCGGGCAGATGTCCGGTTTTTGCCATCGCCCGGGCAAAGAAGCGCGAATACAGAAGGTGCAGGATCGCATGTTCGATCCCACCGATATACTGGTCGACGTTCATCCAATAATCGGCATCGGGCAGCGAGGTTGGTGTGGCCGCACGCGGGGCGGTAAAGCGCGCGTAATACCAGGACGAATCGACAAACGTGTCCATCGTGTCGGTTTCGCGCCGCGCCGCGCCGCCACATTTCGGGCAGCTGCAGTCGCGCCAGGTCGGATGCCGGTCAAGCGGATTGCCGGGCACGTCAAAGCTGACATCATCGGGCAGGCGGATCGGCAGATTTTCCTTGGCCTCGGGCACCACGCCACAGGCGGGGCAATGCACCACCGGAATGGGGCAGCCCCAATAGCGTTGGCGCGACACGCCCCAGTCGCGCAGGCGGAATTTGGTGACGCCGGTGCCGTAGCCGTTTGCCTCGGCATGGGCAATGGCCGCGGCCACAGCCTCATCACCGGTCTGCACCGCAGCGCCGGAAAAGCCGCGCACATAACGCACGCGCTCTGATTTCATCGGCACAAAGGCCTCGGTCAGCGGCGTGTCATCGCCGTTTTCCGCCACAAAGACCGTGTCAATCGGCAAGCCGTACTTGCTGGCAAATTCAAAGTCGCGCTGGTCATGCGCCGGGCAGCCGAAAATTGCGCCGGTGCCATAGTCCATCAGCACGAAATTCGCGATCCACACCGGCAATTCCCATGTCGGATCAAGCGGATGCTTCACGCGGATGCCGGTGTCATAGCCGATCTTCTCCGCCGTCTCGACCTCTTCGGCACTCGTGCCGCCGCGGCGACATTCGGCCACGAAGGCCGCCACTTTCGGGTCCGCCTCCAACACCTTTGCCAGCGGATGATCGGCCGATATGGCGGCAAAGGATGCCCCCATCAGCGTATCTGGCCGGGTCGTGTAAACCTCCAGCCGGTCAAACCCTGCAGGCGCCCCCACGGTTTCGAACCCGAACTGCAGCCCCCGTGACCGGCCGATCCAGTTGGCCTGCATCAGCCGCACCTTTTCCGGCCAGTTGTGCAGCCCGTCCAGCGCGCTCAGCAGCTCTTCGGAATAGTCTGAGATCTTGAAGAACCACTGTGTCAGCTCGCGCCGTTCGACCGCAGCGCCCGACCGCCAGCCCTTGCCGTCGATCACCTGCTCATTGGCCAGCACGGTCATGTCAACCGGGTCCCAGTTCACCACCGCGTTCTTGCGATAGACCAGCCCGGCGGCCATCATGTCGATGAACATCGCCTGCTGCTGGCCGTAATATTCCGGGTCGCAGGTGGCGAATTCGCGGGTCCAGTCGATGGACAGACCCAGCGGCATCATCTGGCCGCGCATGTCGGCGATATTGCTGTAGGTCCAGTCCTTCGGATGGCCGCCACGCTCCATCGCGGCATTTTCGGCGGGCATGCCAAACGCGTCCCAACCCATTGGGTGCAATACAGAAAAACCCTGCGCCGACTTGTAGCGCGCCACCACATCGCCCATGGTATAGTTGCGCACATGCCCCATGTGGATGCGCCCCGACGGGTAGGGGAACATCTCCAGCACATAATACTTCGGTTTTGCCGGATCGCGCCGGGCCAGAAAGGCCTGGGCCTCATCCCAGGCAGCCTGCCATTTCGGTTCGATCTGGGCGGGTTCGTAGCGCGACATGAAAAACCTCCGGGTGCTGGGCGGAGTTACACCGAACCGACGCAAAAGGTCCAGCCGTCAAGGCAAAGCGCGTTTGAAACTTGCGCTGGCATCCGGCCTCAACGCAAACGGGGCGCCCAAAGCGCCCCGCCCGACCCCGTCAGGAAAAAACCCTTACAGATTGCTGTCGCGGATCCGCAGCTGCCGCGCGCGGGTCAGGATGGCATCTTCGATCGACCGCGCGGTTTCTGTCGCCACTGCCCCGCCGCCGCGGGTTTGCAGCGCCACGCGCAGCGACCGGGCATCCAGCGCCGGGTCCTGCACATAGACCGTGGCGCGATAGGCGCGGCCCCCGCCGGGCGGCGTGCCGTATCCGGTCGAGATCACGCCGGTGAACGGATCGACCGAGTCAATCGGCAGGAAGTTCAGAACGTCAAGGCTGGCCTGCCACAGATACTTGTTCACCTCGACCGTGGTGTTCGGATCATCGGCGTTGCGGAACAGATCCCAGATGGTCGAGGTCGGCCGGTCATCATCGCGCGAGGATCGCGCATAGGCAGCGCGCTGCGCTTCGGCGCGGCCCCGTTGCTCGATCTGCGCTTCGCTGGCGGGGGACCGGCGGAACAAGCCGCTGTCGCCGCTGGCGATCCCGCTGCCACAGGCCGCAAGCCCGCCGACCAATCCGCTGAAAATGACAACCCGTGCCAGACGGTGAAAGAACATCTGCACCCCCGCAATCTCTTTAAGGGTTGTCTAGCCTAGGGCTTGGGGCGTGCCAAGGCTTTTCACACCCCGGCCCGGCAGAGGGCGCCGGCGCTTTATAGGGGCACCGCGGGGGCTGCGGCCATCTGTGGCATTGCTGCACCACGCTTTCCCGGTTTTTGGCGGCGGTTGCGGTCTTCGTTGCAATCCGGGGGTGCTGGGTGGAAAACACCATCATTCCGACTGCGGATTCCCCTGCGGCGGGCTTACCTTGAGGAAAGAGGGAATAACATGAAAAAAGTTCTTCTCGCGACGACCGTGCTGGCACTGACCGCACCGCTCGCCGCTGCTGATGGCGTTGAACTGTCGGGCTTCGGCCGCTTCGGTCTGGACTACAATTCGGATGCGCCTGCTGGCACCCCGGATTCGCAGGTCAACATGCGTATGCGTGTGAACATCGACGCTTCGAAAACCACTGACGCTGGCGTGACCTTCGGTGGTCGTATCCGTATGCAGTACGACGACGGTTTGACGGGCGCTCAACTGTCGCCAGCCATGCTGTACGCAACCTACGAAGGTCTGCGCGTCGAAGTTGGTAACTCCAACACCGCGATCGACTCGGCTGCTCTGATGTACAACTCGGAAATCGGTTACCTGAACCGCAGCTTCGGCAACCCGATCGGTGGTTTCTACGCGTTCTCGACCAGCCCGTACAGCGCTGACGTGACCACCTTCACGGTCGATCCGATCACCGACGAAGTCGTTGCTACGACAGCGCAAGGCGAGCGTAATCGCATGGGTATCTTCGCAAGCTACTCGATCGCTGGCTTCAACCTGAAGGCATCGTACATCAACCCAAATCAGACCGACTCCACCACCGATGCGGAAATGTCGATCGCCGCTGACTACAACTTCGGTCAGTTTACGATCTCGGCTGCTTACGCTGACAACGCTGGCGGCGTCGATGGTGACACCGTCACCTACCTGGGTGCTCAGTACGCTCTGTCCGACATCGCAAACGTTGGCCTGCTGTACTTCAACTCTGATCCAGAAGGTGAAGCTGACCAAGAGCGTGTGACCCTGTACGGTAACTACAAGATGGACGCTCTGACCCTGCGTGGCTATGTGGCTCATGACGACGCGGTTGGCAACGTGACCGACACCGCTTTCGGTATCGGCGCTGACTACGACCTGGGTGGCGCACGTCTGGGTGCAGACATCCACCGCAACTACGCCGAGTCGACCATTGTCGGCCTGGGCGTTCGCTTCGACTTCTGATCTTAACCGATCAACGTCACGGAAAGAGCGGGCCTTGTGCCCGCTCTTTTCTTTTGTGCTATGGGGGACCACCACACACAGGGGTTTCGCCATGTCACTTGCCGCCATCCAGTCCCGCCTGACCGCCGCCTGCGCCGCCCATGGCCGCGCGCCCGGGTCGGTCCAGCTGATCGCCGTGTCAAAGGTGCAGCCGCTGGACCGCGTGGTTGCGGTGCTGGATCAGGGCCACCGCCTGTTCGGCGAAAACTATGTGCAGGAATCGCAGGCCAAATGGCCCGACCTGCGCGCCCGTTTCGGGCCGGTGCAGGTCCACATGATCGGCCCGCTTCAAACCAACAAGGCCAAAGTAGCGGTAGAGCTGTTCGATGCCATCCACACTGTGGATCGCCCGTCACTGGCTGAAAAGCTGGCAAAACTGGCGCAGGCGCGCGGTGCCAGCCCGCAGCTTTTCATACAGGTCAACACCGGGGCCGAGCCGCAAAAAGCCGGCATCCTGCCGGATGATACCGATGCGTTCCTCACCCAATGCCGTGCGATGGACCTGCCGGTGCAGGGCCTGATGTGCATCCCGCCCGAAGGCGCAGACCCGGCCCCGCATTTCGCCATGCTGGCCCAGATGGCCGCACGCAATGGCCTTTCCGGCCTGTCGATGGGCATGAGCAGCGATTTTGAGGTGGCCATCGCCCATGGTGCCACCCATATCCGCGTCGGCAGCGCCATTTTCGGCGCGCGCGACTACGGCTGATCAGACCATCCAGACCCGTGCATAGGGCGGCAGGGCCACCGCGCCATGATGCGTTTCCACCACATGGCCCGACAACATGTCGTGCATCTGGCTGACGCCCTGCGCGCGCACCCAGTCCTCGGGCACCTGCTGCCAGTGCTCGGTAAAGTTGAACAGGCACAGCACCACCCCGGTCGGGGCCAGCCGCTGAAACGCAAAGACGCCGCGTGCTTCGGGGAAGACCACCCGTGTGCCATTGCCGGCATGCAGCGCCGCGACCCCTCGCCTGCGTGCCAGAATATGCCGGGTGCCCCAATAGACCTGCGCCGCCGGGGTGGTTTCGTCATTGCGCCGTGCCACCGCCTGCCAGTCCATCTGCGGCCGGTGAATCCAGCGGCTGTCATGCGCATGGGCGGGCACCTGCAGATAGCCGTAATCATTCGGCAGGGCCAGTTCATCCCCCATGTAGATCAAGGGGATGCCGCCAAAGCTTGCGATCAGGGCATGGCCCATCAGCATCCGCTGCACCGCCAGATCCACCCCCGCCGCATCGCCCGTGGCTTGTGCCCGCTCCAGCCCGGCCAGCGCGGCAAAACTGCCGGAAATGCGCTTGTCGCCGGTGTCTGGGTTCACCTGAAACAGCGCGCCTTGGGCGAAAGACCCTGGAAAGCTTCCCTCATAGAAATCGGACAGAAAGGCCCTGTGCGCCGGACCCGACAGGCCCACCGCATGCGCATCCTCATCCGTTATTGCCCAGCCGATATCGTCATGGCAGCGGATATAGGTGGCATAGGTCGCATTGCGCAGGGTTTCGGGGAAATGCGTGGACAGTACATGTGCCATAAGCCCCGTGTCACGCGTGGCCAGCGCGCTCCAGAACTGCACCATCAGGCTGTTGTGATAGGCAAGATTGCCCTCTTTGCCATCATGCTGCCCGCGTCCCAGATAGGGCAGCATTTCCGCAGGCGATACAATCGCCTCTTCCAGATGAATCACCGCCGGGGCGGCGATGCGTGAACAGGCCCGCAGCGCTTGCAACAGCATATGCACCTCGGGCTCTGACTGACAGCGCGTGCCCAGCCGTTTCCACATGAAGGCCACCGCATCCAGCCGCAGCACATCGACCCCGCGATTGGCCAGATGCAGCATGATCTCGACAATTTCCAGAAACACCTGCGGGTTGGCCCAGTTCAGATCCCACTGGTGTTCGTTGAACGTGGTCCAGACCCAGCGATCAAAGGCCGGGTAATGCGTGAAATTTCCCGGCGCATGTTCGGGAAACACCTCAACCAGTGTTTCGGAATAGCGCGCGGGCATCTCGGGCGAGTCGAACATCAGGTAGTAATCCTGAAAGCGTGCATCGCCCTTGGCCGCTTTCTTGGCCCAAGGATGCTCTTTCGCGGTGTGGTTCAGCACCAGGTCGATGCACAACGAGATCCCGCGCTGCCGCAACGCCCGGCTGACCTCTTCAAAATCGGCCATCGTGCCATAGGCCGGGTTGATCTGCCGGTAATCCATCACCGAATAGCCGCCATCGCTGTCGCCCGGGCGCGGCTTCAGGCAGGGCATGACATGCACGTAAGTGATGCCCAGGTCGGTCAGATAGTCCAGCTTGTCCAGCACCCCGCGCAAGGTGCCGGCAAAGCGGTCGATATAGAACACATAACCCGCCATGTCCGACCGCTGAAACCAGTCCGGCTCCAGATCTCGTTTCAGGTCCAGCCGTTTCAGGTCGGCGGGCCGCGCGGCCCAGGCTTTCTTCAGCGCCTTCAGAAGGTTGGCACGAAAGGCATCAAAGGCCGGGTGGCGGCCATAGAGCGCTTCCAGCATCGGCCAGAGGTCAGAGGCAGACCGGTCAAGGCGCAGCGCGAAAATCTCGTCATCCGCCGATGCGCGTGCCAAGGCCATGGTCGTCCTCCCGTGGTGTCGGCGACAGATTAGGCAATCCAAAGCGGTTTGGAAAGAGGCTAGCCCCGGATGATCAACCGCGTCCGATGCTGGATCCGTGCCGCAATCCACAACAGATCTGCCCGCGCAAAGGCAACGCAGCCCGCCGTCGGATACCGCGGTTTGCGCCAGGTATGGACAAAGATCGCCGATCCGCGCCCCGGCTCCGCCTGTGGCCAGTTCCAATCGGTGATCAGGATCAGATCGTACAGCGGATCTGGCCGTTGCAGCCGCTCATGGCTGTGGGGATGCGGCAGACGGACCATCAGATTGTAATCGCGGTCTTCACTGTCATCCGACCAGCGGTCGGCGGGGGCCGTTGGCAGCGCCCAATCCGCAGGTGGTGCCAGCCGCGCCGGGTGATACAGCATCCCGACAATCCGGTGCGTGCCAGCGGGGGTGGCCCCGTCGCCCTCCCGTTTGGCGCGGGCGGGCACAATCCCGCCGCGCCCGACCACGCAGGGAAACCGCCGCCCCATGAACCGCGCGCCCCAGCGCGTGATCACCAGATCGGCGGGCGTCACAGCAGATGCCCCGACTTTGCCGCCTTGGTCGCCAGATAGCCCGCGTTCTGCGCGGTCTGGCCCACCTGCAAGGGCACCCGCTCCACGACCCGCACGCCGCAAGACTCCATCATCGCAAGCTTTTTCGGGTTGTTGGTCAGCAACCGCACCGCCGAAAATCCCATTCCGCGCAAGATATCGGCACCGATCCGAAAATCGCGCTCGTCATCCTCGAACCCCAGCCGATGATTGGCTTCCACCGTATCAAACCCCTGATCCTGCAAGGAATAGGCGCGCATCTTGTTGGCCAGCCCAATCCCGCGCCCCTCTTGATTGAGGTAGAGCAACACCCCCGCGCCCTCAGCCCCCATCTGGGCCAAGGCCGCACGCAGTTGCGGGCCGCAGTCGCATTTCAAAGATCCCAGCACATCGCCGGTAAAACAGGCCGAATGCAGCCGCGCCAGCACCGGGGCCTTGCGGTCGGGCTGGCCGATCTCGATCGCGTAATGTTCATCCCCACCATCTTCGGGGCGGAAGATATGCACGCGCCCGGCATCAGAGGCGACCATCGGCAGCCGCGCCGAGGTTACCTCATGCAAGGGCGAAAGCTGCAACAGGGCAGGGGCCACGGCATCCAGGGTCAGAAAGGTCAGCCCCAACTCTGCCGCCAGCGCAAGACCATTGGGCACGGTCACCAGCAGGGCCGCAGGCAACAGATGCGCCGATTTTGCCAAAGCCAATGCCGCCCGGTGCAGGTCTGCCGCGCCTTCGCGCACCGACCGCAGCGGCCCCTTCATTGGCATCCGCAAATCATCGGCCGGGTCGGCCAATGCGCGCAGCCACGCGACATCCGCATCGGCAGGCACCGTGATCCGCGCCAGATCGCCATCATAGGCCCGCGCCTTGAGCGTCTCGGCCCGCCGCGCCGTCAGCGCCAGTTCCGCAGCCCCCAAAGCCCGCAAAGACCCAAGCCGGTCCGCCGCCAAGGCTTCGACCGCCACCACCAAGGCCGCGCGCCCGCCCCCCGACAGCACAATCGGCACGCCCATGCGCAGGTCGCCCCGCGCGCGGGTCAGCCGTTCGGTAATCGTTGGCGCAAGGGTCATGGCACTCTCCTGCGCCCATCTCTAGCCGGGGAATTGCGCAATTGAAACATATCCCCCGCTGCTCACACGTCCGCGTGAGGCAAAGGTTGCAATTCTTGTGACCCGCGCCGCGCACGCTCATGTGATAGGGCAGAGAACAAGGGAGGCCCTGATGGCACAACTTCGCAAGATCCTGCTGGTGGACGATGATGACGACCTGCGCGAAGCGCTGAGCGAGCAATTGGTCATGACCGAGGATTTCGACGTGTTCGAAGCTGGAACCGGGGCCGAAGGTATGGAAAAAGCCAAGGCCGCGCTCTACGATCTTGTCATCCTGGATGTCGGCCTGCCCGATACCGATGGGCGCGAGTTGTGCCGCCGGATGCGCAAGCAGGGCGTCAAGTGCCCGATCCTGATGCTGACCGGGCATGACAGTGATTCGGATACCATTCTGGGTCTGGACGCGGGTGCCAATGATTATGTGACAAAGCCCTTCAAGTTTCCGGTGCTTCTTGCCCGCATCCGGGCGCAATTGCGCCAGCATGAACAATCCGAAGACGCGATTTTTCAGCTCGGCCCCTATACCTTCAAACCGGCGCAAAAAATGCTGCTGGATGACAAGGAAAAGAAAATCCGCCTGACGGAAAAAGAGACCAACATCTTGAAATTCCTGTACCGGGCGCAATCCGGGGTTGTGGCGCGGGATGTGCTGCTGCACGAGGTCTGGGGCTATAATGCCGGGGTCACCACCCATACGCTGGAAACCCATATCTATCGTTTGCGGCAGAAAATCGAACCCGATCCCTCGAATGCGCGCATTTTGGTCACAGAAAGCGGTGGATATCGGCTCGTGGCGTAAGGTCCTATTGTCGCCGTATTCACCCTTATTATACCTTTAGGGTTGAAATTGGCGGAATGGATTGACCGCTTGTTTTCCTGAAGTTCCCCTTGTCGTGTCGGGGTTATGGCACGGCACCTCCCTGTTGGACCTGGCCGGGCCTCGTGCCCGGCCTTTTTTTGGCCGTCAGACCCAGTGCTTTGAAAAAATCATCCTGCGGCGGGAACCGGACAGCACCATCCGGGGTTTGAAAATCACCTCCCTGTTGGACCTTGGCCCGGACCGAAAGGTTCGGGTCTTTCTTTGCCATAGCCTGCCCATCCCGGCTGTCGCGGGAATTGATCCTGGCAAGCCTCGCTCCCTTGCGCCAAGCGCTGCCACGACAAGGGTTGAGAAGCCCCGCACTGCCGCCTAACCTGCGCGCGACCCAAAGGAGACGCGCCATGACCTTCACCCTCGCCACCTGGAACATCAATTCCGTGCGCCTGCGCGAAGGTCTGGTGGCCCGTCTGATGGCCGAGGAATCCCCAGACATCCTCTGCCTGCAGGAATGCAAAAGCCCGGTCGACAAGATCCCGGTCGCGCAGTTTCAGGCGCTTGGCTATCGCTACATGGTGGCGCGCGGCGAAAAGGGCTATAACGGCGTGGCCATCCTGTCGAAACTGCCGATCATGGATGCAGGCGAGCGGGATTTTGCCCGCATGGGCCATGCCCGCCATGTTGCAGCCCGGCTGGAAAACGGGGTGACGATCCACAACTGCTATGTGCCCGCAGGCGGCGACATTCCCGACCGCGAGATCAACCCGAAATTCGGCCAGAAGCTCGATTTCCTGACCGACATGCGCGAATGGTGCCGCTGGGACAAGCCCGACCGGTCGATCCTTGTCGGAGACCTCAACATCGCCCCGCGTGAAGATGATGTCTGGAGCCACAAGGCCCTGCTGAAGATCGTCAGCCACACCCCGGTGGAGGTCGAGCATCTCAATCAGGTGATGGAGGCTGGCGGCTGGCAGGACATCACCCGCAAGGACATCCCCCAAGGCCTGCTTTACAGCTGGTGGTCCTACCGCGCCGCCGATTGGGACGCGGCCGACAAGGGCCGCCGGCTTGACCATATCTGGGCCTCGGGCGACATCGCCAATGCGGGCCATTCCAGCCGCATCCTGCGCCCGGTGCGTGGCTGGCTGCAACCCTCTGACCATGTGCCGGTCTTTGCGACCTTCGATCTATAGCGGCAGGCCAAACGCCCTTACCGACCGCGTATGAACCCCGTCCCGCCGCGCCGGGCACGTACCGCCAGCGATACGACGGCATAGGTGGCAAAGCCCGGCAGGTCCGCCAGCGCCAGCCGCATCAGCCCGGCCATGCGCAGCGCAGGCTTGCCCTCGCGTGCCATCAGCCCGGGGTGCGCGGCCCACAACTCGCGCCCGCCCGCATCCTGTCGGCGGCGCACGCGGACCAAAGCGGCAAACCCCTCGATCATCGGCCACAGATAGGGGGCGTCCACCTGCACCCGCTCTTGCGGTTCGAACTGCACCCTCACAAAGGTGTCGTCCGAAATCAGGGCCGGAAACGCATCCCAGCGCGTGCGTCCTGCCGCATTGACGGCAAACAGCCCATAACCGGGGGCCGTCGTCTGGTTAAACGGCAGCTTTTGCCAGAACCGGGCATAGGCGCGCGTCACCGCCGTTTGTGCGCGGGGAATGACCGGCGTGCCGCTGGCATAGCGCGGGGCCTCGGTGCTCAGCACCGCGATCAGCGCCGAAAGCAGCCCCGGCGACACGCAGACATCGGCATCCAGATACAGCCGCAGCGGGTGGATCGCCGCCGCATCCCCTGCGTTGAGCGCACCGGGCTTTGACCCCTGCGCCAGCTCCAGCACCGCGCTGGTCCACCCCGGGGGGAGGTGTTCTGCAAATGTTTCGCGCGCGAAACGGGCCGTGGCGTCGTGGCAGCCATTCGCCACCACAATTACCTGCACCCCCGCCGCATCTGACGCGCACAGGTGCCGCAGGCAGGTGCCGATGTAGCCCGCCTCGTTCGAGGCCGGAATGATCACGCTCAGCACGCAAGGCACCCTTTTGCCAGAACCTGCCAGCGTGGGTTGTCATCGCCCAGATGCCTGAGCGCGCCCCAACTGCCCCATTTCCCGGGGGTCGCCAGATCGACAAAGGCATTGAACGGCTCGGGTGTGACAGCCGCCCAACCCTGCATCACCCGGTCGTAAAGCTGCGCCATTTCGGGGGTGTAATTCAGGTGGACGAAGAAGGCGGTCAGCAGGTCGTCATCGACCTGTGCGCCATTGCCCACCACATGACTGCCGCCTTCATACATCATCAGCCGCAAGCCATGCGCTTTCGCCACCTGTGCCTGATGCGGCAAGGTGCGGGTCAGGTAATCCTCTACGCTGTCCTCGGCACTGCCGGTCACGGCGCCGCTTTCCAGTTCGGGCATGGCCAGCGTCACGGCCCGGTCAAACCGATGTGCGGCCACGAACGCATTGGCAGCCGCACCCTGCAAACCCTGCGCTTCTGCCCCGGCCCGCGCCGCCGCCTCGGACTCCGCAATCCACTGCCGCACCACCGGGGCCTTGTCATCGCTGCCCAAAAGCGCGCTGAAATAGCCGGTAATGGCATAGGCGTCGAACAGGGTTGCCGGGGCGGGCCTGCCTTCGGCGATCACATCGGGCGCTGCCAATATCTGCTCTTCCAGCCCCAGCCAGCCGGTCTGCGTTGCCAGAATGCGCACCAGCCGGGTGTCTGCCTCCGCGCCATAGACATCGGCCCAGATCGTCGCCACCTCGCCCGCGCGCAGGGCGTAATATTGCACCCATTTCGCGTCACTGCCCCAGCGCGCGCGGCCCTGGTCTTCGGCCCAGACCGCCTGATCGAATTGCCAGTTCCACACCTCGTTGGAAAACTCGACATGCGCCACCAATCCGGGGTCCAGACCGTCGCGGGCTGCGGTTGCGTAAAACCGTACAAGGTCATCGCTCGCCAGATGCGGCAGGGTAAACCACGGATTGGCCCCCAGTTCATTCGCCAGCGCCACCATCACCTCAATGGGCGCGCCGCGCCGGGTCCATGTATAGTCGTCCGGCTTTGGCCGGTCCTCCAGCCGTGCCAGGGGGCTGTCATTGGTGCGCATCCAGTCCATCAGCCGGATCGTCTTGACCCCGCGCAACCGCGCCAGCCAGTCGGGGTTGAAGATCTGCCCCGCCGCCAACAGCGCCGCCCGGTCCTCGCGCAGGATGACGATGTCCCGGATCGGGTCTGCGGCATCAACGGCATCGACATGCAGAAAGACGCCACCGATCCCCGGGGTGAAGTCAAACTGCGCCGCACCCTCGGCCAAGACCACATTCTGCGCCCGACCTTCGATGCGCAGATCGCCCTTGCCCTTGAAGCGGACGATATAGCGCCCCGCGACACCGCCCGCATCTGCGGGCAGATCCACCAGCACCAGCGTGGAAATGCCGGTAATTTCGGGCGGAATGGCAATCGGCCAGCCGTTCGGCCCCAAGGCTCCCGCCGCCGCCAGCCGGTCATGATCCCAGCCGCCATATTGGCCGGGCAGATGGCCGGTCCAGTCGCGGGCGGTCTTCATCACGTCAAGGAAGGGCTGCTGGACCGACCAGTCGGTGATGCCATGCAGACCCAGGGCAAGATTGGGGTTGGTGATGGGTGTCAGCGCGGCAGGGGCGATCCCCGCCTGCGCCACCGTTGGGGCAGGGGAAGGCTCCGCCTCCGGCACAGGCGCTGCCGTGGTCTGGGCGGGGAGAGAGGCCGCCGCCCGTGCGCCGGGTGCATTGGCGCGCACCGTCTCCCATGCCAGCCGCTGGAGCACGGCCGCCAGATCATCGGCGATCACGGCCTCGCGGCTTAGCCAGCTGCGCGTCATCCGGGCGGGCAATCCTTCGGGTGATGCCCCGGTGATCGCGGCGATATGGACCAGTGCCACGAAATACTTTCCCTTGTCCGACAGGTGGATGTCGTCGGAAAAGAACGCGTCCATCGAGGCCACACCCGGCACCATGCCCGCCGCAACCGCATCCGCCAGCCGCGCCATCGCCTGCCCTGCCGGGATCAGCGCCGCATCGGTGCCAGAGTCCTGCAAGGCCCCTTCCCACAGCGGCAGATCGGCTGTGAGCCGCTCGCGCCACGGCAAGGCCGAGTTCGGGTTGCCCTCCACCGGGCCGGCCGTGCGGCTGTGCCATGTTTCATAGACAAACACCCGCGTCTCCGGGTTCGCCGTCCGTGCCAGATCGGCATAGGCCGCAATCATCCCGGGCGTATCGTTCCAGCGCAAATGCTCCAGCAGCGGAATCGCTTCGGTCAGGATCAGCACCTCGGTCTCGCCCTTGGCCAGTTCGGCGCGCGCATCGACCCCCTCGGCGGTCGCCCCGTTTTCCAGATTGAACCGCAAGGGCGCGCCGTTGATGATCTGCGCCGATACGCTCGCGGGCCGGTCCATCAGCCGCAATCCGCCCTCGATCAGGGGTGGCAGATCGGGGCCGACAAGGCTGTGACCCACGAAGAGAATATCTGTCAACAGCGCAAGAAATCCCACCGTGCCACCTTATCCGCTCGCTACCCCGGTCAGACCATAGCGAAGAACCGTTGCCCAGACTATCCGTTGCAGGACCAATGCGGTCTGCTCTGGCAGCGGCATGCCATCAGCCTCTGTCTGGCCCGGCGGCAAGCCTTCCGGGCTGCGTTGATAGATCACCGCATAATGGGTCAGCGCCATCAGATAGGCCCCGACGGGGTTGAGGTGAATCTTGTCCACGGCCCCGCCGGCATCCCGCGCAAACAGGTCATCGCGCGAGCCCAGGCCCGGTACCTCGCCTGCCTCTATCGCGCGCACCACTGCGGCCATCACCGGTCCGCCGGGGATCACATAGATCTCACCTACCCCCGGTTGCGCCATGGCACCCGCCAGCAGAGCGCCTTGCCAATAGCGCGCGCTGTCGCGGTCGATGCGCTGCAACCAGCCTTCGGGGTCATCGGTCGGGTGCCAGGTTTCATACAGGTATAACCGCACGTCGGGCCGCGCCGCCCGTGCCCGGCGCGCCCAGAGCGCAAGATGGCGGGCGCTGTCATGATAGCGGATGGCATCGCGGATCTCGACCATCTCTGTCAGCACCACCACGGGATAGGCACCACTGTCCAGCGCCTCTCCTGCCGGGCGGTGGTTGGCATGGGCGTTCTCGGTCTCAAAGCCCGCGACATCGCCGGTCCAATGGTTCTTCAGGCTGCTGCCCCAGCCCAATTGGCTGGCATGATCATGCCCGCCCATCTGCGCCAGCATCAGCGGCATATCGCGCCCGACCAGCGAATGCCCGAGGTGATACACCGCCACCGGCCCTGTGGGTGCTGCGACTGGGGCCGCAAGCCGCGCCGACAAGGCGTCTGGTGCCAGCGGTTTGACCATCCGGCCCTGCTGACCCCACCACAGCCCCCCGGCCAGGGCGGCGATCCCCAGTGCAAGCATCCTCTTCCGCATCGCTTTCCCCCTGTTTCCCGCTGTCATATCTGATAACCCTGAAACCGAAAGACCAGATGGAGGCCGCCTTTTGCTGACCTTTCTCATGACCCGCACCGCGCAAAGCCGCGCCCGGTTCTACCGGGTCGAGGTCGCCTATAACCTGTTCGGCGAATATTCCGTCGTGCGGGAATGGGGGCCAAAAGGGCGGGGTGGGCAACATCTTCTGGTCTGGTTTTCCAACCTGCGCGATGCCTGCATGGCGGCCGAGCGGTGGCGCAAGCGGGCGATGCGGCGGGGTTATGTGACCGAAGGAACACAGCGATGACACATCTATGGGTGCGGGCCGAACAGCGCCCGAATGAAGAACGCGTGGGCCTGACGCCTGACGGGGCCGCCGCACTGGTGCAGGCGGGGCTGCGGGTGACGGTGGAGAAATCATCTGTCCGCGCCATCCCGGTGGAGGGATATGTCCAGGCAGGGGTTGAGATTGCCGAGGAAAACAGCTGGCCGCAGGCCCCTGCCGATGCCATCATCTTCGGCCTCAAGGAATTGCCCGAGGACGGCACGCCGCTGCCGCACCGCCACATCATGTTTGGCCATGCCTACAAGGGCCAGCCTGCCGGGCGCGACCTGCTCAAGCGCTTCAAGGCGGGCGGCGGCACGCTCTATGATCTGGAGTATCTGGTGAATGAAGAGGGCCGCCGCGTCGCCGCCTTCGGCTATTGGGCGGGCTATGCCGGGGCGGCGGTGGCGCTCAAGACATGGGCCGCGCAACAGCGGGGCGACAGGATCGGCCCGGTTGCCAAATACCCGGGGCGGCAGGCTCTGCTGGAGGATCTGGCGGCGGAAATGCAATCCATGCTGCGCCCCCGCGCCATTGTCATCGGGGCCTTGGGCCGCGTCGGCACCGGCGCGAGTGATCTGTGCGAAGCGCTGGGCGTGACTGTCACCAAATGGGACATGGCGGAAACCGCCAGCGGCGGCCCGTTTCCGGAAGTCTTGCAGCATGAGATCTTCCTCAACTGCATCCTTGCCCGTCCCGGCTGCCCGGTCTTTGTGCCCGCCAGCGCAAAGACGGAGTCCCGCACGCTGACCGTGATCGGCGATATCGCCTGTGATCCGACATCGGATTTCTCGCCCATCAAGGTCTATGACCGTGCGACCGATTGGGCCGCCCCCGCCCTTCGCGTGGCCGACACCCCGCCGCTGGATGTGACCGCCATCGACAATCTTCCGTCCTTGCTGCCGGTGGAAAGCAGCGAGGATTACGCAGCGCAACTTCTGCCCAGCCTGCTGACGCTGACCGCGCTAGATGCGGGCGTCTGGGGCCGGGCAAAGGCGGAGTACGACCGCCATATCGCAACTGTCTAAGGAATTACGGATATGACACTTCATTGGTGCGGCACCGGCCTGTCCTCGATCCCCGGTCTGCGGCGGTTGATTGACGCCGGCCACAAGGTCGTTGTGTGGAACCGCACGGTCGACAAGGCGCGTGACGCTGTGGGCGACATTGCCACCGATCTGCGCGCCTTTTCCATGGAGGCGCTGTCCGACGCCCTGCATCCCGGCGATATTGCCATTTCCATGCTGCCCGCCGATCAGCATGTGCCGATTGCGCGGCTGTGCCTGGACAAGGGCGCGCATTTTGTGTCGTCCAGCTATATTGCCCCTGAGATGCGGGATCTGGATGCGCAGTTCCGCGAAAAGGGTCTGGTCAGTTTGAACGAAATCGGGCTCGACCCCGGCATCGACCACCTGATGGCGCATGATCTGGTGGCGCGCTACCGCGCCAGCCCCGCCTATCACGCCGGGAATGTGCTCAGCTTCACCAGCTATTGCGGTGGGGTGCCCAAACAGCCCAACCCATTCCGCTACAAGTTTTCATGGGCCCCGGCAGGCGTGCTCAAGGCGCTGCGCTCGCCGTCGCGCAGTTTGCGAAACTTTTCCGAACTGCGCGTCAGTCGCCCATGGGAGGCGATCACCGGGTATGACGCGCCCTTGCCGACCCCTGAATCCTTCGAGGTCTACCCGAACCGCGACAGCCTGCCCTTCATCGCCGACTACCGGTTTGACCCGGAATGGAAGCTGCGCGACTTTGTCCGTGGCACCCTGCGCCTGAACGGATGGGCCAAGGCCTGGGAGCCGATCTTTGCCGAGGTCGAGGCTCTGGAAGGATCACCCCCCGCGCAGATCGACGCTGCCCTGACCGCCCGCGCCAATGCGCTGTTGAAAGACAATTCCTACGCGCCGGGCGAGCCTGACCGCGTGGTGCTGTTCGTGTCGCTGAAGGCCGAACGGGATGGCAAACCTGTGTTCCACGAGACATGGGCAATGGACGCCGCAGGCGATGCGCGTGGCACGGCGATGGCGCGTCTGGTCTCGGTTCCGGTCTCGCTGGGGGTGGAAGCTGTGGCCGCACGGCAGATCGCGGCCGGCGTGCATGCCGCCCCGCATGACCCCACCCTGATTGCAGACTGGATGGAACAGGTGCAGGGGCTGGTTCAGTATCTGGACCGCATCGACCATCTGGCCTGAGGGCCGGCGCTGCGCGGGGTGGCCGTTCTAGGTGACAGACACCCTGCGCATCGGCTATGCTCTGCGCTGACAAGCACCGGGAATCCGGGCGGGCAGGGCAGGCGGAACCTTATGGCCTTTTATCGCGCATCTCAGGGCGGCTTTGGCGCGGGTGGCTGGCGCACGCGCCTTGCTGTCTGGCGCGCGGCGCGTGGCCCTGTGGCGCAGGGCTTCACCTCATCGCCCGAACCCCGGTCGATCGGCCTGTTTGCCAAGGGGCGGCAGCTGGTGGCGGGCAATTTCCTGTTTGCGGGGCACCTGATCGAATCCCCGGGGGCGGGCCCATGGGACATTGCCCCGCCCGATGCCGATTTCGCCGCCGAGCTTCACGGATTCGGCTGGCTGGATGATCTGGCGGCGCTTGGGGATGCCCAAGCCCGTCTGCGCGCCCAAAGCTGGACGCAAGACTGGATCACCCGGTTTGGCGCAGGTCGTGGTCCGGGCTGGACGCCCGACCTGACCGGGCGGCGGGTGATCCGCTGGAGTCACCACGCGCTTTTCCTGCTCAACAGTGCAGACAGCGAGGCGACCGATGCCTATTACCGCGCGCTGACCACCCAGACCCGCTATCTGTCGCGCCACTGGTCCAGGGCCGCCCCCGGCCTGCCACGGTTCGAGGCGCTGACCGGGCTGGTCTACGCCGGTCTGTCGCTGATCGGACTGGAGGCACTGGTTGCCCCCGCTGTCGCTGCCCTTGCCGCCGAGGCCCGGACCCAGGTGGATGAGGGCGGCGGTATTGCCACCCGCAACCCCGAAGAGCTGCTGGAAGTGTTCACCTTGCTGAACTGGGCCGCCCAAGCCCTGACCGACGCCGGCCACACCGTTCCCAATGACCATCTTGACGCCATCGAGCGCATCGCCCCCACCCTGCGCACCCTGCGCCATGCCGACGGCGGGCTGGCCCGCTTTCATGGCGGCGGCAAAGGTGCCGAAGGGCGGCTGGATCAGGCGCTGGCCACGGCGCGCATCCGCCCGCACAAGCCGCTGGGTCATGGCAGCGACCCGGCGATGGGCTATGTGCGGATCTCTGCCGGGCGCACGTCAATGCTTGTCGATGCTGCCGCCCCGCCCGGCGGCTATGCCGGTGGATCGGCGCATGCCTCCACGCTGGCGCTGGAGGTGACCTCGGGCCGCCGCCCCTTGGTGGTCAATTGCGGTTCCGGCGTGCCCTTTGGCACCGAATGGCGGCGCGCAGGCCGGGCCACGCCATCGCATTCCACGCTTGGCATCGACGGGGTCTCCTCCTCGCGCTTTGGCACCGGGACGGGCGAGGTGCTGGAAGAACGGGCCGCCATCCTGACCCTGCGCCAGCAGTCCAGCACCGACGGGTCGGCCTTCCATGCCGCCCATGATGGCTGGGCCCTGACCCATGGCCTGACCCATGCCCGCGATCTGGCCCTCTCTTCCGATGGCCGCCACATCGCCGGGGCCGATACCCTGATTTCGCTCAACCCGCAGGGCAAGGCCCGGTTTGAACGGGTGCTGGCCGCCACCGGGGGGCAGGGCGTTGCCTTTTCCATCCGCTTTCACCTGCACCCCGACACTGATTCGACCCTCGACATGGGGGGGAACGCGGTGTCCGTTGCGCTCAAGTCGGGCGAAATCTGGGTGTTTCGCCATGACAACCGCGCCCGTCTGTCGCTGGAACCATCGGTTTATCTGGAACGGGGGCGGCTCAAACCCCGCGCGACCAAACAGATCGTGCTTTCGGCCGTTGCGGCCCAGATTGAAACCCGTATCGGCTGGACCTTGGCCAAAGCACAGGATACTCCGCTTGCCATCCGCGATCTGGACCGCGACGACACCCCGGTCCCCCTCTGACCAAAGGGCTGCCTCATGACCAACCTCGTCCCCGTCGGCCGCGCGCTGATTTCCGTTTCCGACAAATCCGGCCTGCTTGATCTGGCCCGCGCGCTGCACGCCATGGGGGTAGAGCTGATTTCGACGGGCGGCACCTCTGGCATGCTGCGCACCGCCGGACTGCCGGTGCGCGATGTGGCCGAGGTGACAGGCTTTCCGGAAATGATGGATGGGCGGGTCAAAACCCTGCACCCGGCGGTGCATGGCGGGTTGCTGGCCCTGCGCGATGATGATGAACATCTGGTCGCGATGGCCGCGCATGGGATCGAGCCGATCGACCTGTTGATCGTGAACCTCTATCCGTTCGAGGAAACCGTGGCCAAAGGTGCCGATCACGCCACATGTATCGAGAATATCGATATCGGCGGCCCCGCCATGATCCGCGCGGCGGCCAAGAACCACAGGTTCGTTGCCGTTGTCACCGATCCTGCCGATTACAGCCCGCTGCTGGACCAGATGAAGGCGCAGGATGGCGCGACCAACCTTGCCTTCCGGCAAAAGCTGGCCCTTTCGGCCTATGCCAAGACGGCGGCCTATGACACCGCTGTCAGCACCTGGCTGGCGGGTGAGATCACAGAAAAGGCCCCGCGCAACCGGTCCTTTGCGGGTAAGCTGGCGCAGACCCTGCGCTATGGCGAAAATCCGCATCAGTCGGCGGCGTTCTACACCGATGGGTCAAAGCGCGAAGGTGTGGCCACGGCGCGTCAGTGGCAGGGCAAGGACCTGTCGTACAACAACATCAACGACACCGATGCCGCCTTTGAACTGGTCGCCGAATTTGCCGCCGATCAGGGCCCGGCTTGCGCGATCATCAAACATGCCAATCCCTGCGGCGTGGGCCGTGCCAGCAGCCTGAAGGACGCCTATATCCGCGCCTATCACTGCGACCAGACCTCAGCCTTCGGCGGCATTGTGGCGCTGAACCAGCCGCTGGATGCCGAAACGGCCGAAGAGATCGTCAAGATCTTTACCGAAGTCGTCATCGCGCCGGGGGCGAGCGATGAGGCGAAGGCGATCTTTGCCACCAAGAAGAACCTGCGCCTGTTGACCACATCCGGCCTGCCCGATCCGCGCGCGGGCGGCCTTGCGTTCAAACAGGTCTCGGGTGGTCTGCTGGTACAAGACCGCGACAACGGCTTCCTGACCCATGCCGACCTGAAGGTGGTAACGAAACGTGCGCCCACGCAGGCCGAACTGGCCGATCTGCTGTTCGCGTGGAAGGTTGCCAAGCACGTCAAATCCAACGCCATCGTCTACGTCAAGGACGGCGCGACCGTCGGCGTCGGTGCCGGGCAGATGAGCCGCGTGGACAGCACCCGTATCGCCGCCCGCAAGGCGCAGGATATGGCCGATGCGCTGGGCCTGACGCAGCCGCTGACCATTGGCTCTGCCGTGGCGTCGGATGCCTTCTTCCCTTTCCCTGACGGCTTGCTGACCGTGGCCGAGGCCGGGGCGACGGCGGTGATCCAACCCGGCGGCAGCATGAATGACGCTCAGGTGATTGCCGCGGCGGATGACGCCGGGCTGGCCATGGTCTTCACCGGCATGCGCCATTTCCGGCACTGACAGCCATGCGCATCGCCACGATCACCGCCATCGCGACCTTTGCCATCGACCAGATCACCAAGCTGGCCGTGGTCCACGGCCTGAACCTGATCGAACGTGGCGTGATCGAGGTGGCCCCTCCCTATCTTGTGTTCCGCATGGCGTGGAATCGGGGCATAAACTTTGGCCTCCTGGCCAATGATGCCGATCTGGTGCGCTGGGGTCTGATCGTGGTGTCGCTGGCAATTTCGGCCTGGGTCTGGCTTTGGGTCCGGCGGGAAGATCCGGGTCGCTGGACCCAGATCTCTGCCGGTCTGCTGGTGGGGGGGGCGCTGGGCAATGTGATTGACCGGATCGTTTATGGCGCGGTGGCCGACTTCCTCAACATGTCCTGCTGCGGCTTTGAAAATCCCTATGCGTTCAATGTCGCCGATATCGCCATCTTTGCCGGTGCTGCGGGTCTGGTGCTGTTCAGCGGCGGCGACAAGGACAAACCAGTGCGCAAGCCGCGCCGAAAGACCCCGTGACGCGGCGCAATGATTGCGTTAAGACAGAGATGTTGAACCTGGTGGAGGCGATGATGCAGACAGGACGGATACTCCTCGCACTGACATGCGCGGCTGTTCTGGCTGGCTGTGCCGGTGACAAGACGCCTCAGCTGATGAACATCCGCTCTTCAAGCGCCGGGCCCGATGAATTCGGCATTCTGCCGCCGAAGCCGCTGGAAATGCCGACCGATCTGGCACAATTGCCCGAACCCACCCTTGGTGGCACCAACCGGAGCGATCCTACGCCAGAGGCGGATGCAATCGTGGCGCTTGGGGGGCGTCCGGGGGCCGGAGCCGGGCTGGATGCCGGGCTGGTCAACCACGTCTCACGCTATGGCGTGGCACCTGGCATCCGGCAGACCGTTGCCGCCGAAGATCTGGAGTGGCGGCGCGACAACAATGGCCGCATTCTTGAGCGTCTGTTCAATGTGAACGTCTATTACCGCGCCTATGAGGATCAGCAGCTGGACCAGCATGCCGAACTCTGGCGCTGGCGGCAGCGCGGGGCCCGCACCCCATCGGCCCCACCGCCGCAAGACGGCGAGTGATCATTCGGGCGCGGTTGCCACAGGCGCGCGGTCACATTGCCGTAGGCAGGGGTTGCGCCACGCGCCGTACGGCGTAGCTTTCCCGCACAACGATCAAGGATGAACCGGCAATGCTGCGCTGCACACTTGCGCTTTTCCTGATGGCCGCCCCGGCGCTTGCGGAAGAGGTCACAACCTTCGCACTCGACAATGGGTTGGAGGTGGTGGTGATCGAAGATCACCGCGCCCCCGTGGTGACGCAGATGGTCTGGTACCGCACCGGCGCGGCGGATGAGGCCCCGGGCAAATCCGGCATCGCGCATTTTCTGGAACACCTGATGTTCAAGGGCACCGACACGCTGGCCCCCGGCGAATTTTCCGCGACCGTCGAGGCGCAGGGCGGTGATGACAACGCCTTTACCAGCTGGGATTACACCGCCTATTTCCAACGGGTGGCCGCTGACCGGCTGGATCTGATGATGCAGCTTGAATCCGACCGGATGCGCAATCTGAACATCCTCGAAGACGACATCATCACCGAACGCGCGGTCCTCATCGAAGAGCGCAAGCAACGCACCGACAGCAGCCCCGCCGCCTTGTTGCAGGAACAGATGCGCGCGGCGCAGTTCCTGAACCACCCCTACCGCATTCCGATCATCGGCTGGCTGCACGAGATGGAAGCGCTCGACCGCGAAGATGCGCTGGACCATTACAAACGCTTTTACGCGCCCAATAACGCCATTCTGGTGGTTGCCGGCGATGTGACCCCCGATGCCGTGCGGGCGATGGCCGAAACCCATTACGGCCCGCTTGCGCCCTCCGATGCCATCACCGACCGTCTCCGCCCCGCAGAGCCGCCGCAGATTGCCGAACGTCGCATCACGTTGACCGATCCGCGTGTCTCGGAACCCTATGTGCTGCGCACCTACCTTGCACCAGAGCGCGACCCCGGCGATCAGGAGCAGGCTGCGGCATTGACCCTGCTGGCAGAACTGCTTGGCGGGTCGGGCCAGACCTCGCTTTTTGCCCAAGGGTTGCAGTTCGGGGCCGATCCGGTGGCGGTATATGCCTCGGCCTATTACAGCGGCACGGCGGTGGATGATGGCACCTTTGGCCTTGTCGTCGTGCCGATGCCGGGGGTTGATCTGGCCACGGCAGAGGCGGCGATGGATGACATCATCGCAGACTTCATCGAAACCGGCCCCGACGCTGACGATCTGGCCCGTATCAAGACCCAGATCCGCGCCAGTGAGATTTATGCCCGCGACAATGTCGATGGCCTTGCCCGCCGCTATGGCGAGGCGCTGGCCGTGGGGCTGAGCGTGCAGGACGTGCAGGACTGGCCTGCCGTGCTGGAGGCCGTGACCGCCGAACAGATTGTCGAAGCCGCGCGGCAGGTGCTCAACCGTGACCGCGCCGTGACCGGATGGCTGATGCCCGAAGCGGAGGCTGCAGAATGAAAATCCTCAAGCTCGCCACCCTGCTGATCGCTTTTGCCCTGCCCGCGCAGGCCGAAATCGACATCCAGACCGTCACCTCGCCCGGCGGCATCACCGCCTGGCTGGTGACCGAACCGGATATCCCCTTCACCGCGCTGGAAATCCGGTTTCGCGGCGGCACCTCGCTGGATGCTCCGGGCAAGCGCGGCGCGGTCAACCTGATGGCCGCGCTGATCGAGGAAGGCACCGGCGATCTCGATTCCGTCGGCTTTGCCCGCGCCCGCGATTCCCTTGCCGCCAGCTACAGCTTTTCCGCCGATCAGGATTCGGTCAGCGTCTCGGCCCGCTTTCTGAGCGAAAACCGCGATCAGGCGATAGATCTTCTGCGTCGCGCCCTGACAGAGCCAAGCTTTGATCCGGCGGCCATAGACCGCGTGCGCGGTCAGGTGCTGGCCGGGCTGCGGCAGGATGCCAAAGACCCAGGCACGCTGGCAAGCCAGCGCCTGCGCGCGATGGCCTATGGCGACCACCCCTATGCCACCACCGGGGATGGCACCATCGAGTCCGTGTCTGACCTGACCCGCGAGGACATGGTCGCCGCACATCAGGCCAGCATCGCGCGCGACCGCATCTATGTCGCGGCTGCGGGGGATATCACCGCCGAAGACCTCGGCCCCCTGCTCGACACACTTTTGGGCGGCCTGCCCGCCAGCGGTGCTCCATTGCCGCCCCGCGCACCGATGGCTCTGACCGGGGGCATCACTGTCCAAGAGTTCCCCGGCCCGCAAGCCACGGTGCTGTTCGCGCATGAAGGCATCAAGCGCGACGATCCTGACTTCTTCGCCGCCTCGATCCTGAATGAAATCCTCGGCGGTGGGCGGTTTTCGGCCCGGCTGATGACAGAGGTGCGCGACAGGCGCGGGCTGACCTATGGCATCGGCAGCTATCTGATCGGCTATGATCAGGCCGAATTGCTGATGGGTCAGTTTTCCTCGGCCAATGCCACCGTGGGCCAGGCGATAGAGGTGATCCGCGACGAGTGGCGCAAGATCGCGACCGAAGGCGTTTCAGAGGCAGAGCTGGAGCAGACCAAGACCTACCTGACCGGCAATTACCCGCTGCGGTTTGACGGCAATGGCCCGATTGCCAGCATGCTGGTGGGCATGCAGATGATCGGGCTGGACCCGGACTATCCGTTGACGCGCAACGCCAAGGTCGAGGCGGTGACGATGGCAGACGTCAAACGTGTCGCCGCAACCTTGTTCCGCGAGGCCGATCTGCGCTTTGTGGTGGTGGGCCAGCCCGAAGGGGTCACGGCGACCGACTGACAAAGGCGCGCGCGGTCCGAATCTATGGCCCTTCGGCACCAGCAGTGCTAGACTTGGGGGTATGAACATGGCCTCCCCCAACATATCCACAGACCGCCCGGTCATCCGGCCGCTGGATGAAGCCGCGATCAACCGCATCGCGGCGGGGGAAGTGGTGGAACGTCCGGCATCCGCCGTCAAGGAACTGGTCGAAAACGCGCTCGATGCCGGGGCGACGCGGATTGCGGTGGTCTTCGCGGATGGCGGCAAAACGCTGATCCGGGTGACCGATGATGGCTGTGGCATGACGGGTGCCGATCTGCCGCTGGCGATTGCCCGCCATGCCACGTCAAAGATAGACGGCACCGATCTGCTGAACATCCACAGCTTCGGGTTCCGGGGCGAGGCTTTGGCCTCGCTGGGCTCTGTGGGGCGCCTGACGCTGACCTCCCGCGCGCAGGGCCATGAGGCCGCGCAGATCAGCGTGGCCGGGGGGCGTATCGGTGATGTGCGCCCGGCAGCACTGACCCGGGGCACGGTCGTGGAACTGCGCGATCTGTTCTATGCCACCCCGGCACGGCTGAAATTCCTGCGCAGTGACAGGGCCGAGGCGCAGGCGATTGCCGAGGTGATCCGCCGTCTGGCCATGGCCGAACCGCATGTCGGTTTCACCCTGACCGAAACCTCAGACGGCGATCAGCGGGTGATCTTTCGCGCCGATCCGGAATCGGGCGATTTCTTTGATGCGCTGCAGGGTCGACTGACCAGGATTCTGGGCGCGGATTTCACCGGCAACGCCTTGCGCATCGACATTCGGCGCGACGGGCTGCACCTGACCGGCTATGCCGCCCTGCCAACCTATTCGCGGGGATCGGGGGCGCAGCAATTTGTCTTCGTCAACGGTCGCCCGGTGCTGGACAAGCTGCTGCTGGGTGCCTTGCGGGTCGCCTATTTCGACTTTCTGTCGCGCGACCGTCACCCGGCAGCGGTGCTCAATCTGTCCTGTGACCCCGAACGGGTCGATGTGAACGTACACCCCGCCAAGGCCGAAGTCCGCTTTCGGGAACCCGATGCCGCGCGCAGCCTGATCATCACCGGGCTGCGCAGCGCGTTGTCCGGGGCCGGCCATCGTGCCTCCACGACTGTGGCAAATGAAACCCTTTCCGCGATGCGCCCCGAACCGCGCGTTTATCAGATGGACCGCCCGTCGCAGGCGAGCTTTGCGCGTGCCTTTGCGTTTCAGGCCCCTGCGCCAGACGGATTTGCCGAAGCGCCGACCGCCCGCTTTGATGCGCCACACACCACAAGCGACGCGGCACCCGCGAGCGATCACCCGCTCGGGGCTGCCCGCGCACAGGTGCATGAAAACTACATCATCGCCCAGACCTCGACCGGCATCGTCATCGTCGACCAGCACGCCGCGCATGAGCGGCTTGTCTATGAGGGCCTGAAACGCCAGATGGCCGAAACCGGCATCACCGCTCAGGCCTTGCTGATCCCGGAGATAGTGGAACTGTCGCCCACCGACGCCACCCGCATCCTCGACGCCGCCCCGACGTTGGCCGAAATCGGCCTGACCGTTGAACCCTTCGGCGGCAGCGCCGTCGCGGTGCGCGAAACCCCGGCCATTCTGGGGGCGGTCAACGCCGCTGCCCTGATCCGCGATGTGCTGGATGAATTGGCCGACACCGGCCACAGCACCAATCTGCGCGCGAAAATCGACGCTGTGCTGTCGCGCATGGCCTGCCATGGGTCGATCCGTTCGGGGCGCCAGATGCGCCCGGAAGAGATGAACGCGCTGCTGCGCGAGATGGAGGCGACACCGCATTCCGGCCAGTGCAATCATGGCCGCCCGACCTATGTCGAGTTGAAACTCCACGATATTGAACGGTTGTTCGGACGCAGATGATCACCCTTTTCGGCCAGAGCTTTCAGTGGACCGACCCCGAGGTGCTGATCCTTGGCGGTGCTGCACTTACCCTGTTGATTTTCCTCGCGCTGATCCTGCGCGCTGCCGGCCGCTCGGCCACCATGGCCGCCCCGTTGATGCGGGAAATGGGCTGGCTGAGCCAACGCGTGCAGCAGCTGGGCGACGGGCAGGAACGGCTGGCGGGGGGGCTGCACCATGTGTCAGAGGCACAGGCCGTGTCGCAGACCGCCATGCTGCAGGTGATGGAACAGCGGCTTGCCGAAGTGTCCCGCCAGATGGGAGAAAGCCTGCACGGCACCTCCACCCGCACCGCGCGGTCCTTGGGCGAATTGCAGCAGCGGCTGGAAACCATAGACAAGGCGCAGGCCAATATCGAAAAGCTGTCGGGCAATGTGCTGTCCTTGCAGGATATCCTGTCCAACAAGCAGACCCGGGGCGCGTTCGGGGAAATTCAGCTGCATGACATCGTGCAAAAGGCGCTGCCCAAAGACGCCTATACCATGCAGGCCACCCTGTCGAACAACCGCCGTGCCGATTGCCTGATCCATCTGCCCAATCCGCCCGGGCCGATTGTCATTGATGCGAAATTCCCGCTCGAGGCCTATGAGGCGATCCGCCGTGCCGAAACCCCCCGTCAGGCGCAGGAGGCCGCGACCCTGATGCGTGGCGCGGTGCGCCAGCACATCAAGGCAATTGCCGAGCGCTACATTGTCGAGGGGGAAACAGCAGATGGCGCGCTGATGTTTCTGCCGTCCGAGGCGGTCTATGCCGAACTGCATTCCAACTTCCCGGAAATCGTGCGCGAAGGCTTTGCGGTCAAGGTCTGGATCGTCTCTCCAACCACCTGCATGGCAACGCTGAACACCATGCGCGCGGTGCTGAAAGATGCGCGCATGCGCGAACAGGCCGGCGCGATCCGCAAGGAACTGGCGCTGCTTTACGCCGATGTGGACCGGCTGGGCAATCGCGTGGAAAACCTTGACCGGCACTTTACACAGGCCGCCAAGGATATCGAAGAGATCAAGATCAGCTCGGACAAGGCCACTAAACGCGCCCGTCGTCTGGACAATTTCGACTTCGAAGAAATCGCGACGGCCCCGCCGACCCCGGTCATCGCGCCGCCTGCGGCGGAATGATCAGATCCGGAAAAAGGGCTGTGCCAGGCGCGGCAACAGCGCGTTGAACTTCAGTGACCCTTGGGTTGCCGCCAGGCAGATACAGGCCTCGCCTGCTTCGGCCACGGGCGTATGCTCCACCGATGAATCGGCAATCTCGATGTCACCCCGTGCAAACCTGTCCGCCTCATCGCGGAAGGCGCCCTGCAGCACAAGCGTCAGTTCCATGCCGCGATGGCCGTGGTCGGGCATCGCGGCCCCGGCGGGAATATACAGCAGACGCGCCGAGGCACCCTTGTCGCCGATCCGCAGGATCGACTGGCGCACCCCCATGCCGAGCGACCGCCACTTCACCGAACTCAGCCCGCCACCGACATAATCCAGAACCGGCGCTGGCAACACGGCATCACTGTGGCGCCGTTCCGGCACCACGGCCTGTGGCAGCATCTCGATGCGCGACAGGCATGCCTCCAGACTGCCTGCCGACATCTCACAGGTGCTGTCTTCGATCACCGCCCCGCCCAAGGCATCAAAAGCCATCGACCGGGCCCGGCATTCATCGCAGATCGACAGATGCGAAGCGATCACCAGATTGAACGCCTCGGGCAATTCGGCTGCCGCATAAGCCATCAGCAGTTCATCCGACAGGTGGTGTTTGATCGTCATTTTTCCGTTGCCTTCACATCCATCTGTTGGCGCAAGCGGTCGAGCGCCAATCGTATCCGCGACTTAATGGTGCCAAGCGGCAACCCGGTTTCTGCGGCAATCTCGCTGTGCGACAGATCGCCGAAATAGGCCCGTTCGATCAGAACCCGCTGCTTGAGCGGAAGCTGCGCCAGTGCCACGCCCAGCCTTTCGGTTTCTTGCTGCGCCTCGAACACCTCGGCCTGATCGGGTTCAGGCTCTGGCCCCCAAGGCAGGTCTTCCGGTTCGGGGCGGCGCGATTTGCGCAGCGCATCAATCCGCCGGTTGCGGGCGATGGTAAACACCCAGGTGGCAACAGAGGCCCGCTCTGCATCAAACAGCCGCGCCTTTTGCCACAGCGTCGCCATCACATCTTGCGCACATTCCTCGGCCAAGGCCTCGGAGGCACCAGACTTCATCAGGAACGCCTTCACCCTTGGGGCGAAATGTCGGAACAACGCGGCAAAGGCCGCCCTGTCCTGATGGTCGCGCACCCGGAACACCAGGGCCGACCAATCTGTCTGTTCGACATCCGCTGCCAAGCGCAAACTTCCTTTTCGTCGCATAGCCCTGTCCTGACCCGCAGCATAGGGCTGTGGTCTGACCAGTGCATCCGCAATATTGGGGTCCATGGCATCAAACATCATAACCTGTCTACGCAGCACGGGCCTGCCCGGATCACATTTGGGACATCCGTCTTTCACAATGCCGGTTCACGCTCTGCCGTGGCGAAATGCGCGCTGGTGATCCGTCGGCGGTTCTGTACGTATATCCAACCAAAGCACAGTGAAAGCCGCCCCATGCCATTTGAGACCATCGCCTCCGCCCCGCGCCGCATTGCCATCATCGGGGGAGGCATTTCGGGCATGTCGGCCGCGCATATGCTGGGCGACACCAATCAGGTTGTCCTGTTCGAGGCCGCGGGGCGTCTGGGCGGGCATGCCCGTACCGTGATGGCGGGAAAGCATGGCGACCAGCCGGTGGATACCGGATTCATCGTTTTCAACACCGTGAACTATCCGCATCTGGTGGCCCTGTTCGACAAGCTGGCGGTGCCGGTCGCCAAAAGCCAGATGAGCTTTGGGGCCAGCATTGACGGTGGCCGCATCGAATATGCGTTGGCCAGTCTGGACACGCTGTTTGCGCAGCGCCGGAACCTGCTGAACCCCAAGTTCATCGGCATGATCCGCGATATCCTGCACTTCAACAAGCACGCGGTGGCCCTGGCCAAACCCGGCATGGTGATCCGGGATCTGCTGGCCGCGCTTGGCACCGGCGATTATTTCCGCGACTATTACATCACGCCGTTTTCGGGTGCCATCTGGTCTACCCCCACCAAGGGCATTCTGGATTTCCCTGCCGATGCGATGATCCGGTTTTTCGACAACCACCGCCTGCTGCACACCGAAGGCCAGCACCAATGGTACACCGTACAGGGCGGGTCGGTGCAATATGTGCAGCGCCTGCAGGCGTCGCTGGCGCGGCAGGGCGTGGACCTGCGGCTGGGCGCGGGGGTGGCCGGGGTGCGGCGGCAGGATGGCATGGTCCACGTCCGGGCGCAGGGCGCGGAATGGGAGGCTTTTGACCATGTGATCTTTGCCACCCATTCGGACGACACCCTGTCGCTCCTGTCGGATGCGACGCCGGCGGAACGCGCCACGCTGGGCGCCATCCGCTATCAACCGAATGAGGCGGTGTTGCACCGCGATGAGTCTCTGATGCCAAAGCGGCGCAAGACCTGGTCCAGCTGGGCCTATGTCGAACCAAAGGGCGGGCCGGGCGAACGGATCGACCTGACCTATTGGATGAACAGCCTGCAGCCGATTCCGCAGGATGACCCGCATTTCGTGACGCTCAACAGCAACCGCGCGATCCGGGAAGAGCTGATCTATGACAGCACGATTTTCCGCCACCCGGTCTATGATGCAGCGGCCTTGTCCGCCCAAACGGCCATCCGTCAGATGAATGGCACTGCGAACACCTGGTTCTGTGGGGCCTGGATGAAGAACGGCTTTCATGAGGACGGCATTGCCAGTGCGGTTGATGTGGTTGCCGCGCTGGGTCAGCGCAGCGCCTCTGGCGTGGCAGCATGACGGTTGACCTGATCCATGGCGAAACCTTCCACGGCCGCAAAGGCGCAATCCGCAACAGCTTTCGCTACACCGTGGATTATGTCGCCCTCGATGCCGAAGCCCTGGTGTCCGGGCCTGCCTTGTTCGGCCGCAACCGGCGCAATCTGACCGCGCTCTGGGACAGCGATCACGGTGGCCCGCCGGGGCAGGGCAGGGGGGCCGCCTGGGTACGCGATGTGCTGGCCGCCCATGGCCTGCCCGCGCCCGCCCGCATCCTGCTGATGGCGCAACCGCGCGTTTTGGGTCATGTGTTCAACCCGGTATCGTTCTGGCTGTGTCATGACGCGGCGGGCGATCTGCGGGTGGTGATTGCAGAAGTGTCGAACACCTATGGGGACCGGCACTCCTATCTGGCCCACCACGACACCCACGGCCCCATCACCCGCGAAGACACGCTGCAGGCGCGCAAGATCTTTTACGTCTCCCCCTTCCAGCCGATCGAGGGGGACTATGCCTTTCGTTTCGACATCACGGCAGACCGTATCGGCATCTGGATCGATTACACCACCCCCGGAGGCGGGCTGTTCACCAACCTGATTGGCCGCCGCGTGCCGCTGACCAATGCCGCCATCCTGCGCGCCTGCCTGCGTCGCCCGCTCGGGTCGCGCCGGGTATTGGCGCTGATCCATTGGCAGGCGCTGAAACTGGCGCTCAAAGGGGTGAAATTCCGCAGCCACCCGAAACCTCCTGCCGAAGACGTCAGCAGATGACCCCGAAGGTCGCGCTCTGGCCGTGGTCCTTGTTTGCGGCGATGATCGCGGCTGCGGGCCTGCCGATCTATATCCATGCGCCGAAGTTCTATGTCGACAGCTATGGCACCGGCCTGACCGCGCTCGGGCTGACCCTCGCCGCCCTGCGGCTGATTGACGTGGTGCAAGACCCTCTGCTGGGCTGGTTGGCCGAAGCCGGGCGCAAACGCCGTGCCACGCTGGTCTGGGGTGCTGCGATGATCATGGCCTTTGCGATGACGGGTCTGTTCGCCGTCACGCCACCCATCGCCCCGCTGGCATGGTTTGCGGTGACGCTGATCCTGCTGTTCAGCGGGTTTTCCTTCCTGACCATCGTGTTTTATGCCCAAGGCGTGGACAAGGCAGCGCAGCTTGGCCCCAAGGGCCATTTCCGGCTGGCCGGTTGGCGCGAGACCGGCTCGCTGCTTGGCGTCTCGGTCGCGGCCGTCGCCCCTGTGGCGCTGGGCAGCCTGACCGCCAGCCCCTTCACCGGTTTTGCCGCAGGCTTTGCCGTCCTCGCACTGGTGGCCACCCTTGCCATGCGCGGCGAATGGGGCAGCGCCTCCCGGCAAGCCACCGACACGCCCACCGCCGATCTGTCGCTGTTCCGGCCCATCCTCGCCGATCCGCTGGCCCGCCGCCTGCTGCTCATCGCGCTTTTGAATGCCGCACCTGTTGCCGTCACCTCCACGCTGTTCCTGTTTTTCGTCGAAAGCCGCCTGAATGCCCCCGGGCTTGAAGGACCGCTCTTGCTGCTGTTCTTCCTCTCCGCCGCCGCCTCGGCACCGGTCTGGAGCCGCAGTGCCGCCCGCTTCGGTGCAAAGCGCAGCCTGCTCGCCGCCATGGCGCTGGCCATCGCGGCCTTCCTCTGGGCCGTGGCGCTGCGAGAGGGGGATATCATCCCCTTTGCCCTGATCTGCGCCGCCTCCGGTGCGGCGCTGGGGGCAGACCTCACCCTGCTGCCCGCCCTTTTCGCCCGCCGTCTTGGGCGCTTGGGCAAGGGGGAAGGGGCCGCCTTCGGGCTGTGGTCCTTCATGTCGAAACTCTCTCTGGCCCTTGCCGCCGCCAGCCTGCTGCCAGCCTTGCAGGCCGCAGGCTTCACCCCCGGCACTGAAAACACCCAAGAGGCGCTTTTTGCGCTGACGCTGCTCTATGCCGCCTTGCCCTGCGCGCTCAAACTGCTGGCGATCACCCTGCTGGCCTTTACCGAAACCGACGAGGCCACCGCATAGGGCTTGACCCGGGGGCCACTGCGGCCGAACCTCTGGGTAAGGGTCTGGTGTGTCTGAAGACAAACGGAACCATCACCAACCTGCCCCCGTTGACGCAGGCGCGCGCCGCAGGGGCAGGATGAAGGAGATACACAAGATGAGAGACTGGACCGGAAAACGCTATTGGCTTGTGGGCGCCTCTGAAGGGCTGGGGCTGGCCCTTGCGCAAATGCTGTCCCGTGCCGGGGCCGAGGTGATCCTGTCCGCCCGCTCGCAAGACCGGCTGGATGCAGCCGTGGCCACATTGGCCGGCAAGGGCAGCGCCGTTGCCTGTGACGTTGCTGACCGTGCTTCGGTGCAAGCGGCGGCGGATCAGATCGGCCCGGTTGATGGTGTGGTCTATCTGGCCGGTGTCTACTGGCCCACCAAGGCGCAGGAGTGGAAGGCCGAAGAGGTCGAGGCGATGTGCGACGTCAACTTCACCGGTTGCGCCCGCGTGATCGGCGCGGTGCTGCCCGGCATGGTGGCGCGCGGCAGCGGGCATGTGGTCATCACCGGCTCGCTTTCGGGCTTTCGCGGATTGCCGGGATCCATCGGCTATACCGCGTCCAAGGCCGGGGTCATGTCGCTGGCGGAATGCCTCTACGCCGATCTGCGTGACTCTGGCATTGATGTGCAGGTGGCCAATCCCGGCTTCATCCGCACCCGCCTGACCGACAAGAATGAATTCACCATGCCCTTCCTGATGGAACCGGACCAGGCCGCGCGCGAGATGTTCGAACATATGAACAGCGATTCGTTCAAGAAAAGCTTCCCGCTGGTGTTTTCCTGGGTGTTCAGACTGTCGCAATTCCTGCCCGACTGGGCCTATTACCGGATCTTCGCCCGCAAATAGCGCCCTGTCAGGCAGCAATCAGCGTGGCGATGAAAAACCCATCCATCCCGCCCCAGTAATCAGGGCGCAGCCGGACCCCGCCCTGTGCTGTCACCCATTCCGGTGGCAACCACGGCAGGGCAGGGGGCACAACCTTCAGCGACGGATGGCGCAGCAGCGCCGCCGTCAGCTGATCCTCGCCCTCCGCGGGCAGCAGCGAACAGGTGCAATAGACCAGCCGGCCGCCGGGTTTCAGCCAGCCAAGCGCCCGGTCCAGCAGGGCGGCCTGCAACGCGACCAACCCCTCAACCTCTGATCCGTCCTTGATGAAGGGCAGGTCTGGGTGGCGGCGCAGCGTGCCCGTTGCCGAACAGGGTGCGTCCAGCAGGATCGCGTCAAACCCTGCATCGGGGTGCCAATGCAGCGCATCGGCCACCACCAGCTGCGCGCTCAGCCCGGTGCGGGCCAGGTTTTCCGCAACCCGCGCCATGCGCGGGGCCGAGATATCCAGCGCCGTCACCACCGCCCCGGCATCTGCCAATTGCAGCGTCTTGCCCCCCGGCGCGGCGCAGACATCCAGCACCGCCTCACCCTTTTGCACGCCCATCAGCCGCACGGCCATGGCAGCGGCCGCATCCTGCACCCACCAGTCGCCCTGGTCATATCCCGGCAACTGCGTGATCTGACCCGGCGCTGCCAGACGGATGCTGCCCGACGGCAACCTCGTGCCCTCCGGCAAGGCCAGCGCCCCGGCTTTCGGCGTCACGTCCACCGGGGGCACTTGCGCCTGCACCGCCTCGATGGCGTTCACCGCGTCGCGCCCATGGGCATGAACCAAGGGCTGGCGAATCCAGCGTGGCATCTGCGGCGCGGGCAGCGCGGACAGATCCAGCGTCTCCGGCAGGGCCCGCAGCACCGCATTCACCAGACCCGACAGATGGGTGGTGCGTTTGCCGCGCCGTGCCAGCGCCACCGCCTCATTCACCACGCCATGGGCTGCCGCGCCATCGGCGCGCTCCCACACCGCCAGCCGCAGGATGTTCAGCACCGCCAAAGGCGGCGTCTTGCGCAACAAGGGCCGCAACACCCGGTCAATCCGGTCCAGCTGGCGCAGCACCTGCGCCGCCAGACGTTCGGCCCGCGCCCGGTCCGGCCCCGACAGACCCTCGGGCAGCACCACCTGTGACAGCATCTGCCCGTCGCCCAGAACCGCGTTCAGCACCCCCACGGCGGCGCTGCGTGCGGTCACGCTGTCTGATCCGGCTTTCATCCTGCGACGTCCCTGCTTCTTGTCTCGCTGGCCAAAGGCCGTATATCAAGAACCACAGACAGGAAAGCCGCCATGACCGATACAGACGCCACGCCAGACCTTCCCCCCGCTGCACAGCGCGCCCTTGCCGAAGCGGCAGAGCGTCGGCGGCAGGCCGAAGCCTTGGTGCTGCCAACGGAACTTGGGGGCCGCAAGGGCCCCGAACCCGTCCGCTACGGCGACTGGGAGAAAAAGGGTCTGGCCATCGATTTTTGATCCTGCTGCGGCTCAGCGCAAGCGGAAGGACGCCGAACTGCCCGCACCCTTGTCGACGGTAAAGCGAAGGTCACGCCCATCCCGTGTCTCGACCAGCTGACAGTTGAACGGAATCGCATAGCCGCTCCAGTCCATGTCGCGGCAGAAATACCCGTCTTCCCAGCGCCAGGTGCCACTGATGGCCCAGCCCAGGGCGGTGCCGTTGATCTTGCCGTCCGGCGTGACCTTCAGGGTCAGATTGTACAGCCCGATGCGCAGATCCTTGTCCTTGACCAGCGAGAGGAACTGATCCTTGTCGCGCACCGGTGAATAATCGTTGGCCTGCGCCAGACCGGGCAGGATCACCATCAGGACCGCAAACAGAAACCGTCGCATTCTTTGCCCCCGTGTTCAACGCATCTGGTATACGCAGGCTTGCAGGTTTTGGTTCACAACGGATGAATTATATACCCAGAACATCCATCATATCATAGTGCCCGGGTTTCTGGTCCTGCCCCCACAACGCCGCGCGCAGCGCACCCCGGGCAAAAATCGCCCGGTCGGTGGCCAGATGGCGCAGCACGATCCGCTCGCCATCGGCGGCAAAGATCACATCATGTTCGCCCACCACATCACCGCCGCGAATCGCCGAAAACCCGATGGTTCCCCGCTCCCTTGCGCCGGTCATTCCGTCGCGGCCCGACACCATGGCCGCGTCCAGCGTGACCCCGCGCCCCTCTGCCGCGGCCTGCCCCAGCATCAGGGCGGTGCCCGAGGGCGCATCCACCTTCATCCGGTGATGCGCCTCCACCACCTCGACATCCCAATCGGCATCCAGCGCCTGCGCCACCTTCTGCGTCAGCCGGACCAGCAGGTTCACCCCCAGGCTCATGTTGCCGGCCCGCACGATCACCGCATGCCGCGCCGCCGCCTCAAGGGCCGCGATATCCGCAGCGGTCAGCCCGGTGGTGCCGATCACATGCACCGCCCGGGCCTGCGCGGCCAGAGCGGCAAATTCCACGCTGGCGGCGGGCGCGGTAAAGTCGATCACGCCCTGCGCCTGCGCAAAAACCTCGAGCGGGTCATCGGTCACCAACACGCCCAAAGGGCTGCCGCCCAGACAGTCGCCCGCATCGCGCCCGATCCAGGCGTGGCCCGGTCGTTCCAGACAGCCCACCAGTCGCGCCTTGCCCGACCCGGCAATCGTGCGGATCAGCATCTGCCCCATCCGGCCCGACGCCCCTGTCACCACCAACCCCGGCAGATTCTGCATGGTCATTTCCTTTTTGCCGCCCGTTCCGCCGGCGCGGTGTAGCGCGAAGGCGCGCGGGGCAAAAGCCCGCCGTTGCGGGGCGATCAAAAACAGCTTACATGCCCCGCTATGTCGAACAAACGCAATTCTCAGGGCGATGGCCCCAATCAACGCCAGCTGCGCGTCGGCGAACTGATCCGCCGGACGCTGGCCGATGTGCTCAACCGGGCCGAAATCCATGATCCCGACCTGAACCGCATGTCGATCACGGTGGGCGAAGTCTCGGTCTCCAATGACCTCAAGGTCGCCACGGTTTACGTGATGCCGTTGATGGGCTCTGTCCCGGTCGAAGACGCCATCGCGGCCCTCGCCCGGAACAAGGGTGAGCTGCGCCACCGCGTCGCGTCGCAACTGACGCTGAAATTCGCGCCCGATCTGCGCTTCCGCCCGGATGAAACCTTTGACCGGCTGGACGAAACCCGCCGCCTGTTCTCGGACCCGAAGGTGGTCAAGGATCTGTCCGCCCCGGATGAAGACGATGCTGCGCCAGAGGGTGGCACGCCCCCCGACCGGGACGCCTGAGCCGATGCTGCGCCTCGCCGCCCTCTTTGCGCTCCTGATGCCGCAGGTGGCTGGTGCCACCTCCTGCGAAACGGTGCGCTTTGAAGGCAGTTCTTTCACGATGTGCGAAGTGGGCACGGATGAGGATCTGCGCCTGTTCCACACCGGCCCCTCTGGCCCGCTGGGCAGCTTTTCTGCGGTGAACAACGCGCTGGCCGCCGAGGGCAAGACCCTGGGCTTTGCCATGAATGCGGGCATGTATCACGAGGATCGTGCGCCGGTGGGCCTGTTCGTCGAAAATGGCGTCGAGCAATCGGCCATTGTCACCGCCGAAGGTCCGGGCAATTTTGGCCTGCTGCCGAATGGCGTGTTCTGCATCGGTGACAGGTTCCGTGTGGTGGAAAGCCGCGCCTTTGCCGCCAACCCGCCCGCCTGCCGCTTTGCCACGCAATCCGGCCCGATGCTGGTCTTGGATGGCGCATTGCACCCCCGTCTGATTCCCGACAGTGACAGCACCTATATCCGCAATGGCGTGGGGGTCAGCGCCGATGGCGCGCGGGCCGTCTTCGTGATCTCGAATGATCAGGTGAACTTTCACCGCTTTGCGCGGTTTTTCCGCGACGCGCTGGGCCTGCCAGATGCGCTGTATTTCGACGGAAAGATCTCGCGGCTTTATGCGCCTTCCATCCGCCGCAACGATTTTGGCTTTGCCATGGGGCCGATGGTCGGCACCGTCATCAACAGGAACTGAGCCATGGGCCGTGTGAAAAAAGGCCGTGCCGTTTCCGGCTGGGTCATCATCGACAAGCCGGCGGGCGTCGGGTCGACCACGGTGGTCAACAAGGTGAAATGGGCGTTTCAGGCGCAAAAGGCCGGCCATGCCGGCACGCTGGACCCCGACGCCACCGGTGTGCTTGCCATTGCGCTGGGCGAGGCAACAAAGACCGTGCCCTTCGTCACCGACGGGCTCAAATGCTATCACTTCCGGGTGGTCTTCGGGGCCTCTACCAGCAGCGATGATGCCTCCGGCACCGTTCTGGACACCTGCGACCTGCGGCCTTCGGATGCGGAGATCGAGGCCGCGCTGGCCGCGTTCCGCGGCGATATATTGCAGGTACCGCCACAGGTGTCGGCGGTAAAGGTCGATGGGGAACGCGCCTATGATCTGGCGCGCGACGGGATCGAGATGGATCTGGTGGCCCGCCCCTTGTGGGTGGAAAAGCTCGCCATTCTGGCGCGACCGGATGCGGACCATGTCGATCTGGAAATGATCTGCGGCAAGGGCGGTTACGTGCGGTCCGTCGCGCGCGATCTGGGGCAGGCTTTGGGCTGCCTCGGCCATGTCGCCAGCCTGCGCCGGGTCTGGTCCGGCCCGTTCGATGCGGACGGGGCCACGACCATGGAAGAGATTGAGCGTCTGGCCCGCACGGAAGAGATCGACAGCCTGCTGCGCCCGCTGGAACTGGGCTTGACAGACCTGCCAGAACTGCCGGCCACGCCGGAAGGGGCGGCCCGCCTGCGCAACGGCAACCCCGGCATGGTGCTGGCCTCTTCGGTGGAATGGGGCGACGAGGCCTGGGCCAGCCATCAGGGCCGCGCCGTGGCCGTGGGGGTCTACAAGGCCGGAGAGCTGCACCCCAGCCGGGTGTTCAACCTGTAAACCGGGTGCCGCCGCGCGGGGCATCGAGCCCCGCCCGGCGGCGTTGCCACGGAAAGGCCGTCTGGTGGCGGTCTTGGCACGACTGTTGGCGCGCGCCGCGCAAGAGCATTTGGGAAAGCTGCAATGCACAGTGACGGACTGGTCGAGCGGGCACATCAGAAGGGCGATGCGGCGTCCGAGGCGGTGTATTCACCCTGCGAGCGCTATCGCTATCTGCTGACGCGGGTCTGGGACCTGGCCGGCGCACGGGCGCTGTTTGTGATGCTCAACCCTTCCACCGCCACAGAGGTGCAGAATGACCCCACGGTGGAGCGGTGCGAACGCAGGGCACGGGCACTGGGCTTTGGCAGCTTCCGGGTGGTGAACATCTTTGCCTTCCGCGCGACAGACCCCCGGGTCATGCGCGCAGCCCCCGATCCGGTGGGGCCGGGGAATGATGCGGCCATCCTGTCATCGGTGCTGGACTGGCAGCCTGACCGGGTGATTTGCGCCTGGGGGGGGCATGGGGCCTATCTGGGACGGGGCGATGCCGTGGCGCAGCTGTTGCGCGGCACTGGCCAGCCGCTGTGGCATCTGGGGCTGACCGCCGCGGGGCAGCCGAAACATCCGCTCTACATCGGCTATGCCGAACAGCCCAGGCTGTGGCATTAACCGGCGCGCAAGCTGATCTGTTCCAGGTCAAGCTCCGGCGCGTTGCGGATCAGCGCCACGGCGACGCCATCCAGCATCAGCGTCACATCCCCGGAGCCTTCCACCGGTTCAGCGCTCAGCACAGGGGCCGAATGCAGGCTGGCGTCGTAAATCAGCACCAGCTGGTCCTCTGCCGGGTTGTAATCGGCAATCTCGGCCAGTGGCAGGCCCGGCCCGAACTCCTGCAGCTGGAACAGATCCGCCCCCTCGCCGCCCGTGCCGATATCGCCGGGCCCGAGCGCCAGCAGATCATCGCCTGCGCCACCGTTCAGCCAGTCCGGCGCGCCGTCGCTGGCCCCTTCAGACCCGCCCCACAAGGTATCATGCCCGGCCCCGCCATCCAGCGTGTCGCGCCCGGCACCGCCCATCAGAACATCATCGCCCGCGCCCCCGGCCAGCCAGTCATGCCCGATGCCGCCGTCCAGCCTGTCCTGCCCTTCGCCGCCCAACAGAGTATCCGCCCCGCCGCCGCCAGACAGCCGGTCATCGCCGTCGCCCCCGGCCAGCTGATCCGCGCCCCGTCCTCCCGACAGCCGATCATCCCCCGCGCCGCCGTGCAGCACATCATCACCGCCCTGACCAGAGAGGCTGTCATCGCCCGCGCCGCCCTCCAGCCAATCGCGCCCCGCGCCGCCCGACAGCCGGTCATCACCGCCGCGCCCGGTCAGCTGATCGGCCCCGTCGCCGCCCCACAGCCGGTCCGCCGCGCCCCCGCCGCTCAGAATGTCGTCGCCCGCGCCGCCGGTCAGATCCAGCGGCACCGGCACCGGCTCGGCAAGATCATCCGACACCGGCATCCCGTCCGCGACAAAGCCCGAAGGCGTGCCCGCGCCGATGCCGGCATCCAACTCCCTGCCCAGAAGCGGCGCGTCCGCGTCCTCCTCCGCATCGGCACCATCCTCCGCCTCATCCGGCGGGTCAGCATCGCGGGTCAGGCTCTCTGCCACGATCCCCGCACCAAGCGCCCCCATAATCGCCAGCAAAGCCAACATGACCCGTCCCCCTGACGCTGCCCGGTCTGCTCTGCCCGGTCCCTGGTCTGCCCTGCCGCTCAGGGCCTGCGCTGAAAAACCATGCGCGCCCCTTTGGCACAGGCCTCTCCCTGCGCCCAGACCATGACCCTAGAATCTTGATCCGTCGTTAACGCAGCCCCGGCCCGGGCCACAGGGGGGCTTTCCTTCGCGCGCGATTTCCCCTATACGCGCGCATCCCCCGGATTTCGGGGGGCCTATGGGTCTTGCTGGACGACATCCCGGCCTGCACCTCCACCCTTCTGCACAAGGAGATTTCCGATGTCGATCACCGTCGAAGAAAAAGCTCGCCTGATCAAGGAATACGCCACCAAAGAGAACGACACCGGCTCGCCGGAAGTTCAGGTGGCCATCCTGTCGTCGCGCATCGCGACCCTGACCGAGCATTTCAAGAGCCACAAGAAAGACAACCACTCGCGTCGTGGTCTTTTGATGATGGTCGCCCAGCGCCGCAAGCTGCTGGACTATCTGAAAGCCAAGGAAGAGTCCCGCTACACCGCCCTGATCGCCCGCCTCGGCCTGCGCCGCTGAGCGGAGCCGGGTAAGGTTTGCGGAACGCCCGCCCCGAAAGGGGTGGGCGTTTTGCGTTTGGGGGTGGACCTTCAGCGCGCTGTCTTTTTTAATAACCTTAGGAATCAAAACCCGAACGCAAGTTTATCGTAGAATGAGCATAGTTTTCTGTAGAAAGACGAGTATGGATCGATGAAATCACTCGGCTTGTGGTTTAGAATGAATTCCCGTAGAGCAGTGAGGTCTACATCTTTTGGGTCTTGATGGGGAATAAAAATTGCGACTTTTTCTGTAGCGGCATCTGCAATAATTTCAGCGGTTGTTTTTCCGGCCCAGTATTTTTCGTACTGGCCTTTGTAGGAAGGCAGCGCATAACTTTTTTTGCAATTTTTTCACAGACAGCGCGTACGGACGTATAAGGCGATCCTTTTAGATCCTCTGCGTTATTTATTCCAGCATCGCGAAGATATCGGAAAACAGGTATAAAGGTCGTGCTCGATCTCCGAAATATTGGGAAAGCAAGCCTAAGAAGTTTGTCTGAGTCAAAGACAGATTTGTCCTTGGCGAAATCGGTGTATATGTCAGAAAGATTAATGCCTTGGTAGCCACTCTCCGCGAGTGCCTTCTCCTCTTGCTCGGCGAGTTTTTCCTTCATATGAGATTGAGCTTGAGCAACACCTACGCCAACAACAAATTCCACTTCCTCGCTGGTGTCCAGTTCGTCAATATCGATTACTGACATTTTTTTCTCTGGATGCTCAGCTTTTACAAGCTCATACATTTGCTCCTTGCAGTATCGTAGTATGCGGGCGGGGATTTTTCTCTTATTTTCACAAATCGCGGCATAAACTTTAGAGAAATCATCTGTCTCAAGAACGGTGGCCGCAATGTTTCTCCCGCCCTCGCTAAATGTGAACTTTTGAACGGAATCTTCTTTTTCGTGTGCGCGTCGAATGAAAATAAGATTCTCACTGAATTGCTCCAATTTCTCTGGTGTGAGGCACTGCGCTATTGAAAATATGATAGATTGAATGTGAGGGTCTGTGACGGAGTATCCGACAAAGAAAATTGGATGCTCAATAAACAAAGTGATAAGTTTCGCTGCTAGATAGGGATTCTTCCCCTCGAAATTTTCATAGTCCTCTGCAGTCAGTACGAGACTCTTAGGTCTGCTTGCGCAACCATGAATTTTATATATTTCCGCAATGGCTTGCGGATTTGAGAATAATAACTCTTCTTGTCCAACGAACACACGGTACTCAGGGAATATTTCTTCAAGGAGGAAGTCCCAATTTGTTGTAATGATGCCATCGACATTGATTTCCTTCAATATGGACAACTCTTTTTGAATATAGTCTGCAGCGACTCCAGAGGTATCGACATCGGACAAATACTCGCATATCTCATTTTTTAATGCATCAGAAACTGACTTTGTGGTGCTCTTGTATTTTTCTCTAGACCCGGCATACTTAGCGTCTTTCCACCATACTTCATGAAAATCCTTTGCTATAAGTCCTGCAGCTTCCGGCAAGTTCCCATTTGCGGTAGCTGAATAATAGTCAAAATCACCGATTCGCTCGCAGAAGCGAGAAAGAAGGCCCCGCCAATCCTCCAAGCCGAGGTATCTTCTTGAAAAACCAGAACCCACGAAGAGAAATGGCGATCCAGGCTTTGATTTAAGTAGTTTTGTCGTTTCTTCTTTCAGGTTTACCATTCGCTCCGCGCTTTCTAAAAGACTTCAGTGCTCGCTGGTTTCAGGACAGTTTTGAACGCGAACGTGCAGTTGAGGATAAATTGGACTTTCGCAAACAATGTATCAATGTCAACTCAAGATGGTCCAGAGTGTCGCGCGACTAATGGAGGCTGAACTAACTTGCGGCGCAGAACGCTGAAGATGCGCTCCATAGTGTTATTCTATTGCGCTTTGTGTCCGCTGTACTGCGACGGAAGGACCGACAGTCTTCTTCCCCCATCAATCTTTAACAACCCCTTAAACCCCACACCCTAACCCCTTGATATCCCTTACTCCACCCTCTTGTAACACAGTGAGCACCACGCCTGCCCCTTGCATCCTTGCCCCCTTCAAGCTAACCCAAACCCGCATATTCCAGGGGGACGCGCGATGGACCTGACCACCCTTCGGGGCAAGTATATTGAGGCCGTGGCCGGTGCGGCCTCCGAGGCGGCGCTGGAAGAGGTGCGGCTGGCGGCCCTTGGCAAGAAGGGCGAGATCTCGGCGCTGATGGCGACCCTCGGCCGCATGGACCCCGAGGAACGCAAGGCCGCCGGGGCCGCGATGAACAGCCTGCGCGATGAAATCGACGCCGCCCTGCGCGCCAAGAAGGCGGGCCTCGCCGACGCCGCCCTGAACGACCGGCTGCGCTCGGAATGGCTGGACGTGACCCTGCCCGGCCGCCCCCGCCCGCGCGGCACCATCCATCCCGTCAGCCAGGTGATGGAAGAGCTGACCGCCATCTTTGCCGACATGGGCTTTGCCGTGGCCGAAGGCCCGCAGGTCGAAAGCGACTGGTACAATTTCGACGCGCTGAACATCCCCCCCGAACACCCCGCACGGCAAGAGCATGACACCTTCTTCATGCACCGGGCGGACGGCGACACCCGCCCCCCCCATGTGCTGCGCACCCACACCAGCCCGGTGCAGATCCGGGCGATGATGGACCAGGGCGTGCCGCTGCGGGTGATCGCGCCGGGCCGGGTCTACCGGATGGACATGGACCAGACCCATACGCCGATGTTCCACCAGGTCGAAGGCATCGCCATCGACCGCAACATCAGCATGGCCAACCTCAAATGGACGCTGGAAGAATTCTGCCGCGCGTTCTTTGAGGTGGACAAGGTGGAACTGCGGTTCCGCGCGTCACATTTCCCTTTCACGGAACCGTCGGCCGAGGTCGATATCCGCTACTCCAACGTCGGCGGCCAGCTGCGGATCGGCGAGGGCGACAAGTGGATGGAGATCCTCGGGTCCGGCATGATGCACCCCAAGGTGCTGCAGGCGGCGGGGGTGAACCCCGATGAATGGCAGGGCTTTGCCTTTGGCATGGGGATCGACCGGATCGCCATGCTGAAATACGGCATCCCCGACTTGCGGGCGTTTTTCGAGTCCGACCTGCGCTGGCTGCGCCACTACGGCTTTGCCGCGCTCGACATGCCTGATCTGGCCGGCGGCCTTTCCCGCTGAGCGGCCCTAGGGGCGCCGCGCCACACCCTCTGTCAGTGTATGCGCCTCCTGCGCGGCAAGGATAAAGCACAGCGCCGTGATCCCGATCATCAGGATCAAGGCCCAGGGCGATCTGGGGCGGCGTGACTTGGGTTTGTTGTGCATCGGATCCATCATGATCCGGAGCTAGCGCGTGGTCGTAGCAAAAATGTGGCGAACTCCCCCGATTTGAGAGGACAACGCGTTTCTGGGCCGGAAACCCCCTCCGCCCGGCTTTCCCTTGGGATCGCTTTGCGATAAGCCCGGGCGCAGGAAATCCAAGGGATATCACGATGAAATTCACCCTCTCCTGGCTCAAGGATCATCTCGACACCGCAGCGTCGCTTGATGACATTCTCTATGCCCTGACCGATCTGGGGCTGGAAGTGGAGGAGGTGGTCAACCCCGCCGCCAAGCTGGCAAGTTTCACCATTGCAAAGGTGCTTGCGGCAGAGCAGCACCCCGATGCCGACCGGCTGCGGGTCTGCAGCGTGCTGACGGATGAGGGGGAAAAGCAGATCGTCTGTGGCGCTCCCAATGCGCGTGCCGGGATCACGGTGGTTCTGTGCAAGCCGGGTGACCATGTGCCGGGCATTGATACCACGCTGGGTGTGGGCAAGATCCGGGGCGTCGAGTCGCATGGCATGATGGCGTCCGAGCGCGAGTTGGAGCTGTCTGACGAACATAATGGCATCATCGAATTGCCGTCGGGTGAGGTGGGGCAGCGGTTCATTGACTGGCTCGCTGCGCACCGGCCTGATGCGGTGGACCCGATGGTTCACGTCAAGGTCACGCCCAACCGGCCCGATGCGCTGGGGGTGCGTGGCATCGCCCGCGATCTTGCGGCGCGGGGAATCGGCACCTTGAAGCCCCTGACCATTCCGCAGATTGACGGGCAGTTCGACTGCCCGGTTGTGGTGCAGATCGACCCGGCGCTGAAGGCGAAGGGCTGCCCGCATTTTGCCGGCCGCCTGATCAGGGGGGTTACCAACGGCCCGTCTCCGGCCTGGCTGCAGCAGCGGCTGAAGGCGATTGGCTTGCGCCCAATTTCGGCGCTGGTGGACATTACCAACTATTTTACCTTTGGCCTGAACCGCCCGCTGCACGTCTTTGATGCGGCCAAGGTCAAGGGCGCGCTGCGCATTCATCCCGCCGAGGGGGGGGAGCAGATGCTGGCCCTGGATGGCAAGACCTATACGCTGCGTCCGGGGATGATGGCGATTTCGGATGATGTCGGGGTAGAGTCTTTGGCCGGGATCATGGGCGGTGAGGTGTCGGGCTGCACGCCGGAGACCACCGATGTGTTCCTTGAATCTGCCTGGTGGGATCCGATCACCATTGCCGCCACGGGCCGGGCGCTGAAGATCAACTCCGATGCGCGCTATCGCTTTGAACGTGGGGTCGATCCAGCCTTCACGCTGCCGGGGTTGGACCTTGCGACCCAGATGGTTCTGGACCTGTGCGGCGGCACGCCAAGCCATCTTGCACAGGATGGCGGGCCGATCGACACCAAGCGCGCCTATCGCCTGACTCCGGCGCGGGTGATTTCGCTGGTCGGGATGGATATCCCCGAAGCAGAGCAGCGGGCCACGCTAGAGGCGCTTGGCTTCACGCTCAACGGCGATATGGCCACCCCGCCAAGCTGGCGCCCGGATGTGCTGGGCGAGGCGGATCTGATCGAAGAGGTTGCTCGTGTCGCCTCGCTTACCAAACTGGTCGGGACGCCCTTGCCACGCGTCTTGGCCGGAGTCCCAAAGCCGATCCTGACGCCGCTGCAACAGCGCGAACGCAGTGCACGCCGCACGATTGCGGCGCTGGGGTATAATGAATGCGTGACCTATAGTTTCATCGATGAAGCGGCGGCAAAACTGTTCGGCGGCGGTGAAGATGCGGTGCGGGTGGATAACCCGATCTCGTCAGAGATGAGCCACCTGCGCCCCGACCTGCTGCCCGGTCTGCTCCGCGCGGCAGCCCGCAATCAGGCGCGTGGCTTCATGGATCTGTCGTTGGCGGAAATCGGCCCGGCTTTCTTTGGTGGTGAGCCGGGCGAGCAGCACCTGCAAGCCACCGGTCTGCTCATCGGGCATGTGGCGCCGCGGGATCCCTATGGCAGCCGCCGTCCGGTGGATGTCTTCGACGCCAAGGCCGATGCCGAAGCGGTGCTGTCCGCGCTTGGCGCGCCTGCGCGTGTGCAGATCACCCGCAAGGTGGCAGGGTGGTGGCATCCGGGCCGGTCGGGTGTGATTGGCCTTGGACCGAATGTGCTGGCGACCTTTGGCGAGGTTCACCCGAAGGTTCTGGCCGAAATGGGGATCAAGGGGGCGGCGGTGGCCTTTACCATTCTGGTCGCCAATATCCCATATCCCAAGGTGAAAACCCCCACCCGCCCGGCGCTGACCATCAGCGATCTGCAGGCGGTTGACCGAGATTTCGCCTTTGTGGTCGACAAGGAAGTTGAAGGTCTGACGGCGGTGAATGCGGCGCTTGGGGCGGACAAGACCCTGATTGCATCCGTGCGGATCTTTGACCAGTTCACCGGTGACAAGGCCGAGGCGCAAATGGGCGCGGGCAAGAAATCCATCGCCCTGACCGTGCGGTTGCAGCCAACAGACAAGACTTTGACCGAGGCCGAGATCGAGTCGGTGTCGGCGCGGGTAATTGACAAGGTGACCAAGGCCACCGGTGGTGCCCTGCGGGGCTGATCGGGCGCTCTGTCGGAAGGGGACGAAGAAACCGCCGCGCAGTCCTGCTGCGCGGCGGTTTCAGTCTGCAGCACAACCTGTGTGGCCTATCTGCGCGGCTTTCGGCGCCAGGTTGCCAGCCAGGCGTTGATGCGGCCAAAGACGCCCTTTGCCCGATCACGTGCAGCATCGGCGCGCGCATCAACCGAGTCCCATACCTCGCCCGCATCTGTCAGGACCGGGTCGATCGCCCGTTCGCGGAACTGCGCCCACATGCGCCAAAGCAGCAGCGCGACCAATCCCAGAAAGACGAAGAAAAAGATATTGAACCAGGGTATGATCGTCACATCCGGACCCTCGACCGGGCGGATGCCCACCGCGTTCGGGAAGATCGAAATCAGCTCGTTCCGCCAGCCATAATGCGTGATCACTGCCCATTTCGGCACTTCGGCATTTGACTTCAGATCATCGGCTTCGGTTTGCAGGCTGGCCGTATCAAATTTGAAATAAGGCGGCCAGCGCCAGCCGGTATCTTCGTTGCGATAGACCATTGGCCTGCCGTTAGGCCGGACAGATTGGATGAACTGCACATCGCGGCTTGCAAGAGTGCCGGACTGATCATCGGGCTGTGACCAGAACATGCTGGTCCAGTCGTTCAGATCCTGCCGTTCCTGATAGGTGCCGACGATGCGCACCACATCATGCTGAGGCAAGGTGTAGTGCAGGAACGATCCGAAGATCACAAAGATCATGGCCCAGAAGGCCCATTTTACATATCGCATCACACCCTCATGCGTAATTCACTAGATATAAGAGCGTGCCGATGGCAAGGAAAGGCAGCACGACCACGCCCCACAAAAGTTTGCGCCGCAGGCTGCCTTCATAGGCTGACATGCCCTCTTCGATGAAAGCACGGCGCATCGCATCTGTGGCCCCTTCCGGCGGATCAGCATCCCATTGTTTTTCCAAGGCTTCGCGGCGCACAGACCGGGAATAGATCAACAATGACCAGTAGGCGATGGCGGCAAAGGCCGACCAGAACACCAGCAGCCGCAGAAACCCTATCATCGCCGCCCCCGTGCCTTGCCCCATGGACCCGCCACCGGGCCAAGATCGCGGGCCGGTTTCAGGTTGGGCCGCGGATCGTCATCCATTCCCGGTTCGGGCCCGAACAGAGCCAGGCGGGCACCCTGCTTGTCGACCGCATACTCGCGTGCCAGAAACTCCGCCACATAGTGCCGTTTGCGGTCGGACCAGCGGGCGTAGCTGGCATAGAACAGCTCTTTGTGTACGATAAACATCTGGCGCACATCCATCGGGGCCAATTCGGACAGCAGCATGTTGACCAGGTCGCGGTCTTTGTGCGGTCGCGCCCGCAAGGTGTAGAAATAGGCAGGGTGTTCGCTGGTGATCCGCGGCCATGTGCCGCCCGCCTCTATCCAGCGCAAGAGGGCGGCAAGGGCCTGAAATTCGGCGGGCAGGTCGCCGCCAAGGGTATGGGCGATCTTGCGCAGCTCGGTCCGCCGCGCGTCTCCGATATCAAGGTTCAGCCTGTCCGCCGCCTCGACCAGGATGAAATCCATCTTTTGACGGATCACTGCTGCGGCATCCATGCCGCGGGCCTGAACGATGGGCTCGGCCAGTTGGTTCCGCTCCAGCCAGTCGGCAATCTGGTTGCGCAGGGACAGGTCGAACACCGGCAAGACCGGCCCCGCCCCGAGGGTTTCGCGCGGCTGGGCAGAGATGACGGCAGGCGCGGCCACGTCGCGGAACACATACAAGCCGCCGAAATGGCTGGTCCAGAAATTCGGCTGCTCGAACACCATCTTTGGCAGGTGGACAGGCACCCGCGTCACATCACCGGTTTTCTGGGCAAGGCTGATCATTTTGGCAATCAAAAGATCATCGCGCCAGCCATCCGGTTCTTGCCGGAACCGGTTGATCAGCGCGGCCAGCTTGCCCGCATCGGCGACATGACCACCGATTGTATCGGCCTCGACCGTGATGCGGCGGATGTCGAGCAGCTTGGCGGGGGTCGAGAGTTCATAGACCGAGTTCTGCAATTCCCCCGCCACCGCATCGCGGGCGGTCAGGGCAAAAAGCTGCGCCTCATTGGTGTCGATGAACTGACGGATGATCCCGCGGCTGGTTGAGAATTTGGCATTCAGCAAGGGCGCAGTCTTCTGCGCCGTGGTCAGCAGGATGAACTGCCGGTTGGCCCCGTTGGGGTTGAGATAAAGATCATCCCCCAACTCTGCCCCGATTTCCGGCGAATAGCCGGAGATGTCGATGTGAAAGTCGGTAAGCGCGGTTTCCCGCCCGCACAGATGTTGCATCGCCCGCTTGTAGCGGTCGATGAGGGCAGGGGAGGTGACCTCAATCAGGTTGCCGAACATCAGCCCCTTTTCAATCAACCTACGCATCGGCTGATCCCGCGTTCATCTGGACAAAAGTTGCCGTGGCGTCGTTCTGCAGAAGTACGGTCATGGCTTTCCCTCCATCCACCGCCGCTTCGCCTCTTCCGTCCGCCGATACTCCCGCACCATGCCTTCGATGGCCACCTCGTCAGACGTGTCGGCATAGCGGAAGTCGGAATCAGCGTAGCGGTTTACCTCTTGAATCACCATTTCCACCGTGATCGGTGTCATCAGGTCGCGGATCATGGTCAGTTTGTCTTCATAGGGTTTGAACAGGAACAAGTCCGGTTGTTCCATCCACTCATCCGGCAGCTCAAAATCCATCGCCCGCACCTTCACCGCATCGGTGATGTTCTTGATGGCGCGGCCGGTGAAACGCGCGTCCGCCTCCTGAATGGCTTTCAGATAGCGGCCAATCTTAGCGATCGTGTCCAAGGGGCCAAGATCGGCGGCAACCTTGTCCCAGACTCGCAGCAGCGCGGCTTCCTGCGGCCTCGCGTGGCCGTCATAGCTGGCGGCGACCGCCTTTCTGATTTCCTGTGCGGCAAACAGATCGTGGTCACCCAGCGGAATGGCGTGGGTCTTGCCCAGCAGCAGCGAAAGGATGTCGATGTAATCTTCCCGTGTCTGTGGTCCATCGACCAGAAACCGTGCCCCTGCCCGCTGGCGCAGGGCGTCGTCCACGTTTTCCGGGTAGTTGCTGAACATACCAAAGGTGCAGTTGCCGCGCACCACGGTGCCCGCCCCGGCGAAAGCCTGCATGAAGACTGCGGTCACTTCCTGCTGTCCGGCCGAGGATTGCCGGTCGCCGCGTTTGCCTGCGACCTGATCAATGTCGTCGATGGTGCCAAAGCCGATCACACCGGGGTCAAGCACGGTGTCGATAAAGGCCTTGGCATTTTGGCCGGATTTGCCCTGATAGCTGTCGATCTGGTCAATGCTGAAATTCTGGTAGCGGAAGGGATAGCCCGCGTTGGTGCAATACTCATTGAGCAGACCTGCCATCATCTGGATCAGCGTGGTCTTGCCGGTGCCCGGCTTGCCGTCCCCCATGAAGGTGAAAATGAAGCCGCCAAGTTCGGCAAAGGGGTTCAGCTTGCGCTCAAAGTCATAGGCCATCAGCATCTTGGCCAATCTCAGCGACTGATATTTGGCGATGTGATTGCCCACCACCTCATGCGGTTTCTTGAACTGCATGGTGATGGTGCTGCCCTTGCGCGCGCGGGCGGGCGCGAACCCTCCAATGGCAAGCCCATCCGCTTCTACCTTCCAGCTTGCGCTGGTGAACGCCTCCAGTCGGGGCGCAGTCTGCGCACGCAGGGCAACCTTCTCCATCAGCGCCTCGGCAAAGCCGGAGACGGTGGCAGCAAGGCGCGGCTCATCCGTGGCAAAGCTGGCGATGTCCTGATCCAGCTCCCACAGCACGCCTTGCAGGGCCAGCGGAGCGTTGTCGGTGAGAATTTCATCGACCGTGCCGACCTCGACCGCAAGGGGGCCCAGATGCGGGGCCAACAGATAGGCGGTGGCATTGGCAAAGGTGTAGAGCACCAGCAAAGCCTCGGCGGCCAGCAGATCGCTGAATTCGGAGCGTTTCAGGTCCGGCAGACGGCCTTCAAGGTTGGCCTTTTTCAATTCGCCCAAGGGTGATTGCGCGGCAAAGGTTTCGCCCATTGCCAGTGCGATGGCCACGGCACGGCGCAGGGCGTGCAGGACAGCGGCCTGGGCGGGCGAGACAAGACCATCTGACCCTGCTTCGACCCGCTCCACCAATCGAACGCCACCGGGCCGGGTGGTCGGGCGAGTGGTCAGACCCGGCGTGGTCGGGCGAAACCGGGGGCGGCTGCCAAGGCCGGGCGAACGCTCCTCTACCCGGACCGGGGCCGTTGCTTTTGCAAGGCGTGGCGCATGGTCAAACCCGGTCAGCAGGGCAAGCGCCGCTTCATACTGCGCCCGGATCAGCTCTTCCTTCAGTTCCATCGTGTCGCGCGGTGTCATGCTGCCCCCTAGCGTGTTGCGATGATGCGCCCGCCTGTGCCCACCACGAATTTGCGCACATCCCGAAACCCGGGCGGGTTCAGGTCGGCCAGCGCCTGATAGGGCTGCTCCGGCAGCACCACCATACGGTCCATCCGCGTTGTGCCGGTATCGGCGCCTTTGCCGGCGAAAGGGTCCAGCGCGAAGATCTGCCGCTCCACGGTGCTGAACCAGCCATCCTTGACCTGTTCCACCCTGTCGGCCTGCAAATCTTCAACCGTCCAGACCAGCGCCCAGTCCTGCCCCTCTGGCGCGCGGGCGGTGGCAAGCACATCGGAGATGGGCCCTGATTGCAGGGTAAAGCTGTGCGAATACATTGGGCCAAGGTGAACCCGGCACAGCCGTTTGGGGTGGAGGGTGCCGAAATCGGTGTCAAACCCCTGCGCGATGGTCAGCAGTTTCAGCCCAGCGGCGGATTGCGCCATCAGATGGTGCTGTGCCTGAGGCCAGCGGCTGTCATCTGTCGGCAGAGGACGTTTGCCGCTGTCTTCCAGGTTCAGCAGATAGACCACCGGCAGATTGATCTGCGTGTCATAGACCGCCCAATGCACCAGATAGTCGCGTCGGCCATTGCGGTCTTCGATCCACTGCGCATCAGGGTCGTTGCGGGCCAGAAACAGCCCGCCCTGCGCCAGAGCCTCATAGTACAGCCGCTGCGACAGGGCGAATTGCAGATCTGTGGGCAGGGCCAGATCGCCGACGATCCGGCGGATCATCCGGTCTTTCAGCTCTTCGACCGAGGCGCTGCCGGACAGGTGTTTGTCCACCTGGGCCGCATCGACCGCCATCATCATCACCTCCTGCGCCACCGGAAAACCGCTTTCGTGGCGGTCAAACGTCAGCCGCTGCGCCGCGTCTGCGCGCCCTGTCATCAGGTATTTGTAAGACAGGGCCCGGAAGGTTGTGGCAAGGGCCGTGATGTAACGGCCCATGACCCGGGCTTCGGTGCGCGTCAGTCTGCCCTCACCCTCCAATTCACCGGCAACCCGGCCAAGATGGCCGGTGATGCGGTCGAATTTGGCAAAATAGCGTCGGGCGACAGCCGTGTCATAAAGTTCGCTATGGTCACCCGTCAGCTGATCCTTGACCTGCTTTGCCACTTATTCCCCGTAAGCATTCTTGTCGTGCTTTTCGACGATTGCGGCAAAGCGGCGGTTGAAGCGTTCATCCGCCTTGGCCTTCTGCTCCAGGATTTTCCGGGCAAAGACCATGTGGCCCTCATGCGCCTCCAGCATCCCGGCCATACGGTCATTTGTGGCTGATCCGATGGCCGCCATGGCGGCCTGCGCCTCCTGATCGGTCTTCACGCCGATTTCGTTGATCCGGTGCGCAACATCCTGCTGCTGCGCGGTCTTCAGGCTGCTGGACAGGGCGTCATACAGCACCACGCGCTGCTTGGTGTCGGTCTGCAGCTTGTTGATCAGCACCAGCTGGGTGGCCGCCTGATTTTGCAAGCTGTCCATCCAGGTCTTGCCCTTTTCGATATACCGCTCCAGCGTCTGGCTCTTGGCCAGCTGAACCTGCTCGTCCTGAACCAACGCGTTGAATTTGGTGTTGATTTCGGCAAGCTGGGTTTCCAGCCTGGTGCGCATCGCGGCGTCCTGTTCGACACTGATCCGGTTTTCCAGATCAATGATCATCGGGTCCATTCCGGCAATCTCGGCCCGCACAGCCTCCAGCGCGGCCACGGTCTGCTCACGGTCTACCAGAGTCGCCGACAGGTTTGACTCCACGCTTTCCTTCTGGCCATTCAACAGATCAAGCTGACCCTGCAACAATTTGACGATCACGTCGGATTTTGCGATGAGGTCCTGCAGCTTGTCGTCGATGCTGGCAGTGCGCATCCGTTCCTGCCGCATGGACTCCGACTTGGCGCTGCTGAAGATGCCGACAAAGCTCTCCATCCCGGTTTTCGACCGCATCTCGTCGAAATCCTTGGAAAAGCCTTCTGTCACATCATCCAGCCCCATGATCAGCTCGGCGATATTGGCATTCATCAAATCGGTGTGCTTGTGCACATCTTCCAGCGTGGCATTTTCGATATCGATGGCTGCCTCGCCCTGATCCAGCTTTTGCCGGGACTGTTCGATCCTGCTGGTGATGGCGCTGATCTTGGCCTGCGCTGCAGCCACCTGTTTCTGGCTTTCCTGAATCTGCGTGTTGAAATCGGCCATCATATCCTCCGCTGGACTGCGCCACAGTGTTGATATGGGAATGTAAATATGGATTACATTCCCCATCATAGGGAAATTCGAATAAAAAATCACAAGACAGAGGCGACCGCAGCCCGCATGTCAGATACGCCAGTCTTGCCGCAGTCCGTGCTGGACGCCAAGACCCTATTCGCCCTGCGGCACCGACAACAGACGCAGCAAAAGGTCCGGGGGTTTGGCCCCGGACCGATGCAGTGTAACCTTACCAGACAGACTATTCCGCAGCGTCCTTCAGACCGAAGTCATAGCCAGAAACGCTTTTGGCCTCGAGGAACTCTTCCAGCCCCCAGACCCCGCCTTCACGGGCGCGGCCAGATTGCTTGACGCCGCCAAAGAATGACCCCGCGCCGCGCGATTTTCCATTCATCTCGACCATGCCGGATTTCAGCGCATGGCCCAGACGGTTGGCGCGACGGGCATCGCTTGTCTGCACATAGTTGGTCAGGCCATAGGGCGTATCATTGGCGATGCGGACCGCCTCGTCCTCGGTTTCGAAGGGGAGGATGGACAGCACCGGGCCGAAAATCTCTTCACGTTCGATGGTCATGCCGGACTTTACATCCGCAAAGACCGTGGGCTTGACATAGAAACCCCGGTTGAATCCTTCCGGCAGGCCGGTGCCACCGGCAACCAGACGTGCGCCTTCATCAATGCCCTTCTGAATAAGGCCCTGAATTTGGTCCCATTGGCGCTTGTTGACCACCGGGCCGATATGCGGCCCCGCTTCGTGTGCCGGGCCGACGGTGATGCTGTTGGCGACCTCGGCCGCCTTGGCAACCGCCTTGTCATAGACGCTGCGTTCGACCAGCAGCCGCGACGGCGCGTTGCAGCTTTGGCCGGTGTTTTCCATCATCCGGCGCACGGACCATTCCACGGCATCATCCCGGGCATCGGCGAACAGCAGGTTTGCACCCTTGCCCCCCAATTCCAATGTAACCCGCTTGAGCGTTTCGGCGGCGGCCTTGGAGATCGCCTTGCCCGCGCGGGTTGAGCCGGTAAAGGAAATCATCTCGACATCAGGGTGGCTGGACAGCTGGCTGCCCACCCCCGCGCCATCGCCGTTCACCAGATTGAACACGCCCGCCGGAATACCGGCGTCGTGGCAGAATTCGGCAAACATCATCGCATCCAGCGGGCTTTCCTCGGATGGCTTGAGCACGCAGGTACAGCCTGCCAGCATGGCCGGGATCGCCTTGAGCGCAATCTGGTTCACCGGCCAGTTCCATGGCGTGATCAGGCCAACCACCCCAATAGGCTCCATCACGACAGCAGAACCGGGGGCCTGCGCGCCCAGTGGACGGACCCATTCGATATGCTCGAAGGCCTTCAGAAAGTTCTGGGTGTGCCAAGGCAGGCAGGGGGCCTGTTCTTCTAGGGCAAAGTCAATCGGCGCACCCATTTCCATCGAAATGGCTTCGGCAAACTCTTGCAGCCGCGCCTCATACTGATCCAGGATCGCAGCCACCAGCCGGGCGCGTTCCCTTGGCGGGGTCGCGGCCCAGCCCGGCAATGCGGCCTTGGCAGCCGCCACTGCGGCGTCAGTATCGGCCTGATCCCCCAGCGAGATGATGGCGCAAGGCTCTTCATTCGATGGGTTGATCACCTGATAGTCGCGCGCGGTTGCCGGGGCGACCCAGGATCCGTTGATATAAAAATCGCGTTTCGTCAGCATTGGTGTGCTCCCGCTGTGAATTTGATCATATGGTGGACCGATGCCCCCAATGCCGCAAGCAGCTTTGCGACCTGCCCCGACGTTCGTCTGCCGTGTTCTGACCATTCTTCGTGTCAGATTGCGCGTTTCCCTGTCTTGCCATGGCGGGACTATACGGAAAAATCCTTTCGCCTTATGGCTTGTCAGTGGTCTGATGTTCTCATTCTTCGCCGTGCTAACGCCAGGGGATGCAATGACGTTCCAAAACCACTAACTTTCGTCTGACAAACGAAGGAGTCGTCCATGTCGATCCGTATCAATGACATTGCCCCAGATTTCACCGCCGATTCAACCGCCGGCACGATCAACTTTCACGAATGGCTCGGCGAGAGCTATGCCATCATCTTCAGCCACCCGCGTGATTTTACGCCGGTCTGCACCACCGAGTTCGGCGCAGTTGCCCAGCTGGCCGGGGAATTTGCCAAGCGCAAGACCAAGGTGATTGGCGTTTCGGTGGATTCTGTGCAGGATCACGGCAAGTGGAAGCGCGATATCGAGGCGTTCGCAGGCGCACCCGCCGATTTCCCGATCATCGACGATACCAGCCTGACCGTGGCCAAGGCCTATGACATGCTGCCCGCAGAATTCTATCTGCCGGCCGAAGGCCGCACCCCTGCAAATACCGCGACCGTGCGTACCGTCTATATCGTCGGGCCGGACAAGAAGGTGCGGCTGACCATGACCTATCCGATGTCAGTCGGGCGCAATTTTGCCGAGATCCTGCGCGCACTCGATGCGGTGCAGGCCACTGATGGTGTGCCGGTGGCCACACCGGCCAATTGGGTGCCTGGGCAGGACGTGATTGTAGCATTGTCCCTGACCGATGAGCAGGCCAAGGAAAAATTTGGCCCGCTGGATATCAAGCTGCCCTATCTGCGCTTTGCCAAGCAGCCGGGGTAACGCGCTGGAAAGAGCAGAGGTCCCGGATGTTTTCCGGGGCCTTTGTCACTGGGGGTAATCAAGTCCCCAAACCTGTGCCGCCTCACGCCGCAGGGTGGCGCGTTCGGCAGCCGAAAGCCGGGCAAGGGCGGCATCAGGGCAACCTGTCTCGCGCAATGCGCGGTGCCAGAGCTTGCGCAAGGACGCTGCGCTCCACGGCAAGGCCGCCTGTGTTGCCCATGCCCGCAGGGGAGGCGGCAGTCCGTCATGAGCTGCCATGGCATTGCCTGACCGCCATCTGGCCCGTGGAGAAGCAAGGTTACGCATCACGCCGCCTGCTGCCGCCGCCAGGTTGGGAACGGATCTGTCAAGCCTGCCCACAGGTGCGGTTCATAATCCACCGTCTCGACCAGTGCCGCATCCAGAGCCGCCGTCAGCGCAGCCTGATCCAGACCCGCGCCAATAAACACGATCTCTTGCCGCCGGTCCCCCCACGGGTCTTGCCAGTGCTGTGCCACTTCGGCCAGCGCGTCCGGATGGGTTGGCCACCGCTCCTGCGGCACCGATGCCCACCATCCGCCCAAAGGGGTGACGGAAGATATTGATCCGGCCAGAGAGAACTCTGCCACCCAATTCGGGCGCGTCGCCAGCCAGAAATGCCCCTTGGCCCGGATCACCCCCGGCAGATCCCCGTTGAGCACCGCATGCACCTTGCTGGGGTCAAAGGGGCGGCGCGCGCGATAGACGAAAGAGCTGATGCCATATTCGTCGGTTTCCGGCGTGTGATGCGCAAAGCCATACAACTCCTTGGCCCACAGCGGATGTTCCTGTGCGCGGTCAAAATCGAACAGACCGGTGCCAAAGATCGCCTCCGGGTCCACTCGGGAATGGTCCGCCTCGATCAGCCGCGCATCAGGATTCAGAGCACGGATGATCTTGCGTGCGGCGTCCACCCGGTCTGGCCCGGCATCGGCGCATTTGTTCAGAATGATAACATTGGCAAATTCAATCTGGGCCGTCAGCAGGGTGACCAGCGTGCGCGTGTCGCCTTCGCCCATCACTTCACCCCTGTCGGCAAGGAAATCATGACTGGAAAAATCGCGCAGCAGGTTGATGGCATCGACCACTGTGACCATCGTATCCAGTTCCGCCACATCGGACAGGCTGTCGCCCGCCTCATCCCGGAAATCAAAGGTGGCGGCCACCGGCAGCGGTTCGGCTATGCCGGTGGATTCGATCAGCAGGTAGTCAAACCTCCCCTCGGCCGCCAAGCGCCGAACCTCGACCAACAGATCATCGCGCAGGGTGCAGCAGATGCAGCCGTTGGTCATCTCCACCAGCTTTTCCTCGGTGCGCGACAGACCGGCCCCGTCGCGGATCAGGTCGGCGTCGATGTTCACTTCGCTCATGTCATTGACAATGACCGCAACGCGCCGCCCTTGGCGGTTGTTCAGCACATGATTGAGCAGGGTGGTCTTTCCAGCACCCAGAAATCCTGAAAGGACAGTGACGGGGAGGCGATCACGCATGGCTGCTCCTGATAGTTATGATATAACATATCTATCGTAGAGTGCGCGTGACCTCAAGCCGAAACATGCGTGGCGGTTTCGCGACTGCAAAAGCGGAGGGGCAGGTGGTTTGACGGACCGGCCCCTTGTCTCAGGCCACCTGGCGTTTGGAATAGAGCACCACATTCGCCCCGATCGGCACCAGGTCATACAATTGCTGAATATGGTCATTCACCAGACGTACGCAGCCATTTGAAACTGCCGACCCAACGGTCCAAGGTTCCGGTGTTCCGTGGATGCGCAGGAAGGTATCTCCGCGGCGCTCGTCAAACAGATAGAGCGCCCGCGCACCCAAAGGATTGCCGGGGCCGCCGGGCATGCCATCGGCATATTTGGCATAAGCAGCCGGATTGCGTGCGATCATGTCTTTGGTCGGTGTCCAGCTTGGCCATTCCTTCTTGGCTCCGATGGTGAACTGCCCCGCCTCATACAGATCACCCCGCCCGACACCCACAATGAACCGCAGGGCCCGGCGCGGCTCCAGCAGCCAGTACAGCGAAAACGTGTTCGGATCGACCAACAGCGATCCAGGTTCAAAGGCATCGCGCAGCCGGACGATCACCGGCGCGTGCTCTGGCGGAACGACATAGGTTGCAAGGTTGGGTTTGGACTGTGCAATCGCCGGACTGGCCAGCAAAGCGGCCGACGAGGTGAGAAACAGGCGGCGTGAGAGCTTGGACGACATGCGGCATTCCCCGTAAGTGTTTGGACAGTCTTGTCACAGATACGTTTCCAAGACACCCGTTGTGACCAAGCTCACGCGCATGTGTAGGATCTTGGTGGTGCCTTGGGTTCAGAATACAAAAAAGCCCCGGCAATCGCCGGGGCTTTCTGCAGGTCCTGGTCGGGGCGATTATGCCTCGGAGGACTCTTCCTTCTTTTCAGCGACTTCTTCGCCGGTTTCCTGATCGACCATCTTCATGCCAAGGCGAACCTTGCCACGGTCGTCAAAGCCCAGAAGTTTGACCTTCACTTCCTGGCCTTCTTTCAGGATCTCGTTCGGATGGGTCAGGCGCTTGTTGGCGATCTGGGACACGTGCACCAGACCATCACGCTTGCCGAAGAAGTTCACAAATGCGCCGAAATCGACCAGCTTGACGACCTTGCCGGTATAGATGCGGCCTTCTTCCGGCTCTGCTACGATCGAATAGATCATGTCATAGGCCCGTTTGATGGCCGCTGCGTCGCTGGAGGCAATCTTGATGATGCCTTCGTCGTTGATGTCGACCTTGGCACCCGAAAGCTCCACGATCTCGCGGATGACCTTGCCGCCAGAACCGATCACTTCCCGGATCTTGTCGGTCGGGATCTGCATCGTCTCAATCTTCGGAGCATACTGGCTGAAGGCCTGCGCCTGAGTCAGGGCCTTGGCCATTTCACCCAGAATGTGCATCCGGCCATCTTTTGCCTGCGCAAGCGCCTGCTCCATGATCGCGGGCGTGATGCCGGCAACCTTGATGTCCATTTGCAGGCTGGTGATGCCATTGGCGGTGCCTGCGACCTTGAAGTCCATGTCGCCGAGGTGATCCTCGTCGCCAAGGATATCGGTCAGGACCGCGTAACGACCATCATCTTCCAGAATCAGGCCCATCGCCACACCGGCGACCGGTGCCTTCAGCGGAACACCCGCATCCATCATCGACAGCGATCCGCCGCAGACCGAGGCCATCGAGGACGAGCCATTCGACTCGGTGATCTCTGACACCACGCGGATGGTATAGGGGAAGTCGGTTGCCGCAGGCAGAACCGCCTGAAGCGCGCGCCATGCCAGCTTGCCATGGCCGATCTCGCGCCGACCGGGCGGGCCGAAACGCCCGACTTCGCCGACCGAATAGGGCGGGAAGTTGTAGTGCAGCAGGAAGTTCGACCGCGAATTGCCATGCAGCGCGTCGATGATCTGCTCATCCTCACCGGTGCCCAGCGTGGTCACGACCAGGCCTTGGGTTTCCCCACGGGTAAACAGGGCAGAGCCGTGGGTCCGTGGCAGGATGCCGGTTTCCGATACGATCGGACGGACGGTCTTGGTGTCACGACCGTCGATCCGCGCGCCACCATTGATGATGTCGCCGCGCAGGATGCTGCTCTCCAGCTTCTTGATTGCCGAGCCGAGGTTCTCGTTGCCAAGGTCTTCCTCGGACAGCGCGCCCTTGATCGCCGAAACAGCGGCCGAGATGGCGTTGGTACGTTCCTGCTTGTCCTTGATGCCGAACGCGGCACGCATCTGCGCTTCGCCCGCAGCTTTCACACGTGCATAAAGCTCCGAGTAGTCGGCGGGCTGGAAATCAAACGGTTCTTTGGCGGCATCTTCGGCAAAGTCGATGATCAGGTCGATCACCGGCTGCATCGCCTCGTGGCCAAATTTCACGGCCCCCAGAATTTCGGCTTCCGAAAGCTCGTAAGCCTCGGATTCCACCATCATCACCGCGTCTTTGGTGCCGGCAATGACCAGATCAAGGCGCTGATCCGGGTTGCTGCGCAGGTTTTGCATGTCTTCGACATCGGGGTTCAGGACGTATTCACCGTTCGAGAAGCCAACGCGCGCGGCGCCGATCGGGCCCATGAACGGCACCCCCGAAACGGTCAGGGCGGCGGAGGCAGCGATCATGGCGAGGATATCGGGTTCGTTGACCAGATCGTGGCTCAGCACGGTCACGATCACCAGCACTTCATGCTTGAAGCCATCGACGAAGAGCGGGCGGATCGGGCGGTCGATCAGACGCGAGGTCAGCGTTTCCTTTTCAGAAGGACGGGCTTCGCGTTTGAAGAAGCCGCCCGGGATCTTGCCGGCGGCGTAATAGCGTTCCTGGTAGTGCACGGTCAGCGGGAAAAAGTCTTGTCCCGGCTTTGCCTGCTTGGCAAAAGTCACGTTGGCCATGACAGAGGTGTCGCCCATGGTGGCGATCACCGAGCCGTCGGCCTGACGGGCAACCTTGCCGGATTCCAGTGTAAGGGTTTCTTTGCCCCACTGGATGGATTTACGAGTCACGTTGAACATCTATCGTTCCCTATATGGAAGCACTCACGGCCCCTGCCGTGGCTTCCCTTTGCATGGCGGCCCCATTGCCGCCGCCCCCCAATCCTTTGCATGCGGCCGGGGGCGGGCCTCACGTCGCAGATTGTGGGGCCTTACAGGAAAATCGTCGCTTTGGGAAGCGGGCTGTGAGAGCCGGGTGGCTTCCCCCTGTGTTACAAGACCCTAAATCACATGAAATCAAAGGCTTGACCCTGTGGAATTCATGAGTTGTTAAGATTTGGGTCCGTCTGCCTGCGCCGTGCGACAGACAGATCAGCCCGGCAGGGTGACGATGATGGGGCCACTACGGGTTGCCACCACAGTGTGTTCATACTGCACAACCGCTGCGGCCGGCGTGCTGTAAAGCGTCCAGTCATCCGATGGTCCCTGTTCTGCCCATAGCCCACCGCGCGACAAAAACGGCTCGACCGTCAACACCAGACCGTCATGAATCCGCCGCCGGTCTCGGCGTGTAGGCCATGTCGGAATCTCTTCGGGGTCTTCATGCAGGGCCCGGCCCACGCCGTGACTGGCCAGATTGCGGATCAGCGTGTAGCCGCGCCTGGCTGCGAAGGCCCCGATGGCGTTGCCGATGCCGGCCAGCGGTTTGTCATGGCCGACCTGCGCGATGCCGATCTGCAGCGCGCGTTGCCCATCGCGGCACAAGCGGTCGGTGGCGGGTGACACCGGCCCCAGACCAAAACTGGAGCCCGTATCGGCGAAATATCCATCCTTGGACGCAGAGACGTCGATGTTCACAAGATCACCCGTCTGCAACACCCGGTCGCCCGGAATGCCGTGGGCCACTTCTTCGTTCACGCTGATGCAGGTGGCTCCGGGGAAACCGTAGGTCAATTCAGGCGCGGATTGTGCGCCGTCACGCTCCAGATGCGCGCGGCCGATCTGATCCAATTCGCGCGTTGTCATTCCGGGTTCCATGGCGCGGGCCATGGCGTGCAATGTGTTCGCGACGATACGGCCAATGTGCTGCAGTCGGTCGAGATCGTCTTGCTGGGTAATGGTCATGGGTACGATCCGCCTGAGGGCCAGCCATGAACATAGCTGGCCCGACACACGTCTGCAATCGAGGCAAGCGGCGCGCGCCGCAGGCGAGGCAGCGCGGCACCGCGATTTGCCTTAGTCGCGCCAGACCGGCAGATCCTGCACAGCGGTGCCGTCGGCGAGGGTCATGGCGCTGCCGTCAAAGGTGAAGGCGGTCAGCGGAATGACGCGGTCTTCCGGGCCATAATCTGCGACCGAGTCTTCGAACTCGACCACCAAGGCATCGGCCTGATCCGGCGTGCTGCCAACGACCTCTTCAACTTCGCCGATCTTGCGCCCGGCCACATCATAAACGTCCAGATCATCGGCCAGATCAGCGTTGATGTTGAAGCCGGCGAGGGGCGTCTGATCATTGACCTCATAGAGCCGGTCTTGTGCCAGAGCCGGGGTGGAGAGCAGGCCGAGGGCGACGACGAGGTGCATACGCATAAAGATATCCTTTCAATTTGATGCCCGAGACAACGCTTTTGGGGCTGTCGCGTTCCAAATGTTCCGGCATTTTGGCAGCATCGGTTGCCAGTGCCGCGCCCGCCCGCCCGCGCGGCCCTGCGCCAAAACAAAAAAGCCCCGCCTGAGGGCGGGGCTTTTCAAAGCGATCTTGAATCTGTCAGGCCAGAGCTGATTTCGCCTGGGCTGCGATGGCGTTGAACGCCTCGGGCTCGTGCACGGCGAGGTCGGCAAGAACCTTGCGGTCCACTTCGATGCCGGCTTTGGACAGGCCGTTGATCAGGCGCGAATAGGTCATTTCGATGTCGAACAGACGCACGGCGGCGTTGATCCGCTGAATCCACAGGGCGCGGAACTGACGCTTGCGAACCTTGCGGTCGCGGGTCGCATACTGCTGGGCCTTGTCGACGGCCTGCGTGGCGGTGCGGAAGTTGGTCGAGCGGGCGGCGTAGTAACCGGCGGCTTTCTTGATGACCTTGCGGTGACGTGCGTGGGTGACGACACCAGATTTAACGCGTGACATGGGTGTCTCTCCTCAGCGGTCGTAGGGCATGTACTTCTTGACGATCTTGGTGTCCGAAGCGGACAGCAACATCGTGCCAGAAGCATCGCGAATGAACTTGGTCGTACGCTTGATCATGCCGTGACGCTTGCCGGCGACACCAGCTTTTGCACGACCGGACGCGGTGAAGCTGAAGCGCTTCTTCGCAGCGGATTTGGTCTTCATCTTGGGCATTTCGATCTCCAATCGTCATATGCGCGACTCGGCATGCCTAAGTTGGCCGGCCCCGCAGGCTTTCCAGAACGGCTCCTATAGGGGGGGCCTGCCTTGGGCGCAAGGCAAAAGAGTCAGGCAGGCCTGAGCGCCGGGCAAAAGGATCAGTTCACGACACGGGCGATGACGCGAAAGAAGATATCAGGGATCTGCGCCAGAGCCACGCCGCCGGGCTTCTGGCCAAGGGCGATCACAACCAGCGTGCCGCCTATCAACAGAATGATGACAGCCGCCCGGGGTGGGCGGCTGTCGGCAAAGGCGGACACCATCGACGGGATGGACAGGGCCAGAAGCACAGCCCCTATGACGAAGATCACATCAGAGTCCATCGCCATTCCCCCGCTCAATATGGTGAGGGATTATTCAGGATCGGCTTTGTAAATCAATCGTTCATCACAGGGGGCCACGCGCAGGATGTTTGTGGTACCCTGCACATTGAAGGGCACCCCGGCGGTCAGCACGATCTGGTCAGTTTCCGTGGCAAAGCCATGCTGGCGCGCAGCGCGGACAGCCGAGATGACAGCCCCTTTGAACCGGTCCTGCTCTTCGGTCATCACGCAATGGGTGCCCCAGGTCAGGCACAGCCGGCGCGCGGTGCCGATCAGCGGGGTCAGCGCGATGATCGGAACGCGCGGGCGTTCGCGCGACACCAGGTTGACGGTGGTGCCGGTCTGCGAGAACACGGCGATGGCCTTGATATCGGCCGATTCCGCGATTTCGCGCGCGGCACCGACAATGCCATCGGCCACGGTGGAGCGGACCACCTGACGGCTGGACTCGATGATCTGGCGATAGGTCGGATCGCTTTCGACCGAGATCGCCACGTTGTTCATCGTGGTCACCGCCTCGATCGGGAATTTCCCGGCGGCAGATTCGGCGGACAACATGACGGCATCGGCGCCTTCATAGATCGCAGTGGCGACATCCGACACCTCGGCCCGGGTGGGCATCGGCGATTCGATCATCGATTCCAGCATCTGGGTGGCGACGATCACCGGCTTGGCGGCGGCGCGGGCCTTGCGGACCAGACGCTTCTGAATCGGCGGCACCGAATAGACCGGCAGTTCCACCCCAAGATCGCCACGCGCGACCATGATGCCATCCGACACCGCCAGAATGGCGTCATAGGCTTTGACGGCGGCAGGTTTTTCGATTTTCGACAACACCAGGGCGCGACCCTTCACCAGCTCTTTGGCTTCGGTCACATCCTCCGGTCGCTGGACAAACGACAGCGCGATCCAGTCAACGCCGATGCTGCAGGCAAATTCCAGATCCTTGAGGTCTTTGGCCGAGAGGGCCGCCAGCGGCAGCACCACATCGGGCACGTTCACACCCTTGCGGTTGGAAATTGCGCCGCCGACGGTGACGGTGCAATTGGCGTAATCGGTGCCGCACTCATCGACGATCAGGCGGATCTTGCCATCGTTGACCAAAAGAGAAGCGCCGGGTTCCAGGGCGGCAAAGATTTCGGGATGCGGCAGTTGCACCCGGGTGGCATCGCCAGGTGTGGCATCCAGATCAAGGCGGAACTTGTCGCCATCGGCCAGATCATAGGACTCTTGCGCAAAGGTCCCGACGCGCAGCTTTGGCCCCTGAAGATCGGCCAGAATGGCGATGGGCCGTCCGGTGTCCGCTTCGACCTGCCGGATCATGGCGTGGCGCGCGCGGATGTCGTCATGCGTGCCATGGCTCATGTTCAGGCGGAACACATCGGCCCCGGCCTCGAACAAGGCGCGGATCATTTCATAATCATTGGATGCGGGCCCCAGCGTGGCCACGATCTTAACATTCCGAAGGCGTCTCATGCCTTGTTCCTTCTTCGGTTATCACTTCGTGGTGGGCCACGGGTGGGGATAAAGCAATCGGACGTGCGGAGCAACTGGCGCTTTTGGCCCAAAGCGCCTAAACGGTTAAAAGCATGGCGGAGTAAAGAAAGCATGACGGAATTTCGCCCGGAAATCAGGCATGAGGCGTTTGAAGTCCTTGGGGCAACGCGGCCAGGGCCCTGGCTGGTGACCTGTGATCACGCCACGAACCGGGTGCCGGAGTGGCTGGGTGGCACGCTGGGGATTGCGGCCGAAGATATGGCGCGGCACATCGCCTATGATGTGGGTGCGCGCGGTTTGGCAATTGCCCTTGGTGAGGCACTGGACAGCCCGGTCATCTGTTCCGATTTCAGCCGTCTGGTGATCGATCCGAACCGGGGCGAAGACGATCCCACGCTGGTGATGAAGCTGTATGATGGCACGATCATCCCCGCCAACCGCCATGTCGGTCCGGCGGAGGTGGAGGACCGGTTGGCGCGGCTGTATCGGCCCTATCATGCGGCGCTGGCGCAGCAGGCCGAGGGGCGGGCCATCCTTGCCATCCATTCCTTCACCCCTTGCCTGAAAGGCCGTCCGCCCCGGCCGTGGCACATCGGCGTGCTGCACAGCCCGGAGGATGAGCGTCTGTCGCGTGCGTTGATCACAGAATTGCAGACGGTGCGCGACTGGTGCGTGGGCGATAATGAACCCTATTCCGGCCATCTGCCCGGCGATGCGATTGACCGCCATGCCTTGCAGGCGGGGCGGCACAACACCTTGATCGAGGTGCGCAATGACCTGATCGTGACCGCGGAGCAGCAGCAGGACTGGGCGCGGCGGCTGGCCCCGGTGCTGACGGCGGCGCTTGCAGCGGTGACGGGCTGAACACCGGGCCGGCGCGGTCTTGGCAACAGCGGCGCGGCATCAACGGCGATTGGATCGAATCCTTTGTCCAATCTTTCAAAGTTCTTGACCAGCCGGGCAAGCTGCTGTGCATTTGAAGCGAATTGGATGAAGCTGTTTTCCTTTTGTGGAGTGTGCCGTGGAGCTTTTGCTTTTTCTTCCCCTGTTGCTGGCTGGGGGGCTGGTGCTTGGCGGTGGCGGCGGCGGAGAGAACGATGCCTCGGATGAGCCTTCGGAAGAGGCGGGCGAGGTTCAGGTCGGAACGTCAGACGGAGAGGAACTGGCGGGAACGGTCCTGAATGACATTCTGCTTGGTGGCAACGGCCGGGATCTGATCGAAGGTCTTGATGGCAATGATGTCGTCGCCGGAGAATTTGGCAATGACATGCTGACCGGGGATGCTGGTGACGATATTGTTCTGGGCGGTGGCGGAAACGACCTGCTGGACGGTGCCAGCGGCGCTGACCTTCTGATCGGCGGCGCTGGAAATGATACGCTGTCGGGGGGCAGCGGCGATGATGTTCTGATCGGTTCCAGCGGATCGAATGTCCTGCGCGGAGGCGGCGGTGACGATACTCTGATCGGCTTTGAATATGACCGCCTTGGCGACCAACTGCAGGAGGTGTCAGGAGAATTGCGCGGCGCTTTGGACCGCAGTTTCGGCCCTTTGGTGACGGACCCGCAGCTGGACCGGGTGAGCAACAGCGTCACGTCGGGCAGTGTCGATGAGCGTGGCGCGGATGCTTTGTTTGGTGGCATCGGCGACGACCTGCTTTTGGGCGATGATGGCGACACCCTGACCGGGGGCGAAGGTGATGATGATTTTGACATCGCCTATCGGCCGGGCGATGCGGTGACCACGATTACGGATTTCGACTATCGGATTGAGAGTCTGTTTCTGTATGTGGATAATCCCGACAGTGCATCGGTCAGCCTTGTGGGCGATGGGCCGGACACGACATTAATCCTTATTGATGGCGTCGTGGCCGTTCGGCTGATCGGACAGTCGGTCGCGGATTTGTCGGCCAACACGCAGCCTTGGCTGGACCTGCAAGCCGCCTGAGTGCCCAGCCGCAGTCAGCCGCCCGCGCCTTGATCCTTTTGTTCTTATCGGACATGCTGACGGCAGGAGGCACACATGACCGATGATGACCAGACCCGAACCGAGCTTGAGGCCGCTGCGTTCCGCGCGCTGATGCATCATCTGCTGGAAAAGCGGCCCGATGTGCAGAACATCGATCTGATGACCATGGCCGGGTTTTGCCGCAACTGCCTGAGCCGGTGGTATCAGGAAGCGGCAAACGCGCGCGGGATCGAGATGGACAAGGCCGCCGCGCGCGAGATTGTCTATGGCATGCCCTATGAAGACTGGGTGGCGGCGCATCAGACACCTGCCGATGCCGACAAGCAGGCGGCGTTTGCCGACGCTTTTGCCACCAACGTCGGCAAACCGGAGTAAGGGCCGGCCCGCCTTGGGCCGACCGCCATGTCAGATCGCGGCTTTGCGCATTTCTTCGAGATAAAGCTCGCGCAGGCGCTGGGCGACGGGGCCGGGTTTGCCGGTGCCCACCGCTTTGCCATCAATTTCCACCACAGGCATGACGAAGATCGATGCGGCGGTGGAAAACGCCTCATCCGCGTTTTGCGCTTCTTCAATGGTAAAGGGACGTTCCTCCACCTCAAACTGCGCTTCGGCGGCAAAGCGCAGCACGGCGACGCGGGTGATGCCGTGCAGGATGTCGGTGGACAGCTGCCGCGTGATGATGCGGTTGCCCTTGACGATATAGGCGTTGTTCGAGGTGCCTTCGGTCACAGCCCCATCCTCGACAAACCAGCTGTCATCGACCCCGGCCTTTTTGGCCATCATCTTGCCCATCGATGGGTAAAGCAGTTGCACGGTCTTGATATCGCGCCGATCCCAGCGCAGATCGGGGATCGAGATGACGCGGAAGCCGGTTTTCGCGGCGGGCGCATCGGCGAGGTTGGGGATGTCCTGCGTGAAGGCCACGATGGTCGGCGGCAGGTCTGCGGGCGGAAATACAAAGCTGCGGTCGCCGGGATTGCCGCGCGTGACCTGCAGATAGATCATGCCCTGATCGATTTTGTTCACGGCCACCAGTTCGCGGTGCATGGCCACAAGCTCGTCATCCGAACAGGGCGCGGCGATGTCGAGTTCGGACAGGCTGCGGTGCAGGCGTTTGATATGGCCGTCAAAGTCGATCAGCTTGCCATCAAGGACCGAGGTCACCTCATAGACTCCATCAGCCATCAGAAAGCCCCGGTCAAAGATCGAGACGGTGGCTTCGTGTTCGGGCAGGTACTGGCCGTTGACATAGACGGTGCGGGTCATGGTGCACTCCCCATAGGGCCGGATGCGGCGGGTGGATGTTGCTGTGGGTTTGGGCCAGCGGGAGCGGCGCGTCAAGGTCTGCGAAGGATGCTGTTCATTCTGGCGAGTCATTCGGCGGATCAGGGGGCAGGCGCACGGACACGGCGCGATGCTGCATCTGCAAACAAGGGATTGCAAGCGTGCGCGCAATAATCTATCGCTGCCGTGCATAGTCGTGAAATTAACTTGCCTGAGGCCGCCGATGAGCTTTCGTATCCAACCCACACCGCCCGCCCGCCCGAACCGGTGTCAGTTGTTCGGCCCCGGATCGCGCCCGGCCTTGTTTGAAAAGATGGCGGCGTCGGCGGCGGATGTGATCAATCTGGATCTTGAGGATTCGGTTGCGCCGGGTGACAAGGATGCCGCGCGGGCCAATATCATTGCGGCGATCAACACGGTGGACTGGGGGACCAAAACCCTGTCGGTGCGGATCAACGGTCTGGATACGCCGTTCTGGTATCGCGATGTGGTTGATTTGCTGGAACAGGCAGGCGACCGGCTGGACCAGATCATGATTCCCAAGGTCGGCTGCGCGGCGGATGTCTATGCGGTGGATGCGCTGGTGACGGCGGTGGAGCGGGCCAAGGGGCGCGCCAAGCCGATCAGCTTTGAGGTGATCATCGAAAGTGCGGCCGGGATCGCGCATGTCGAAGAGATTGCCGCCAGCAGCCCGCGCCTGCAGGCCATGAGCCTGGGTGCGGCGGATTTTGCGGCAAGCATGGGGATGCAGACCACCGGCATCGGCGGGACGCAGGAAAATTACTACATGCTGCGCGAGGGGGCAAAGCATTGGTCGGACCCGTGGCACTGGGCACAGGCGGCGATTGTGGCGGCCTGCCGCACACATGGGATCTTGCCGGTGGACGGGCCGTTTGGCGATTTTTCGGACGACGAAGGCTTTCGCGCGCAGGCGTGGCGGTCGGCCACGCTGGGCATGGTTGGCAAATGGGCGATCCATCCCAAACAGGTGGCGCTGGCCAATGAGGTCTTTACCCCATCAGAGGCTGCGGTGACCGAAGCACGCGAGATTCTGGCCGCGATGGAGGCGGCAAAGGCGCGGGGCGAGGGGGCGACGGTGTTCAAGGGCCGGTTGGTGGACATTGCCAGCATCAAACAGGCCGAGGTGGTGGTGCGTCAGGCAGAAATGATCGCCGGGTGACGCTGTGTGGTGTCGGAGTCGTTGACAAGATGCCACGGGCTGGTCAATGCTTCGTTATGAGCGCCTGAAATACTGGCAGATTGAAAAGAATACCCGCGCTGCGCATCAGGGGAGAGGAGGCCCCCGCGCAGCAAACTGGGAGGATGCACGCCCCGAACCAGCGGTTCGGGGCGCTGCTGTTTTCAGAGGGTCCCGGGGGCAGGTCAGCGGCCTGCTGCAGATTGCGGGCGGCCGAAACGGGGCGCGGTTGCATTGCCCGGCAGGCAGAGGCATATAGTGCCCTGTCCTTCACGGAGTGCCCGATGAATTACCTTGAGTTCGAAAAACCCCTCGCCGAAATCGAAGGCAAGGCCGAAGAGTTGCGGGCCATGGGGCGCAGCAATCCGGAGATGGATATTGCCAAGGAAGCCGAGGCTCTGGACAAGAAGGCCGAGGCGATGCTGCGCGATCTGTACAAGGATCTGACGCCCTGGCGCAAATGTCTGGTGGCACGCCACCCCGAGCGCCCGCATTGCAAGGATTACATCGAGGCGCTGTTCAGCGAATACACGCCTTTGGCGGGCGACCGGAATTTTGCCGATGACCATGCGGTGATGGGCGGGCTTGCGCGGTTCAACGACCAGCCGGTGGTGCTGATCGGGCATGAAAAGGGCCATGACACCAAAAGCCGGATCGAGCGGAATTTCGGCATGGCGCGGCCAGAGGGCTATCGCAAGGCGATCCGGCTGATGGATATGGCAGACCGGTTTCGGCTGCCGGTGATCACATTGGTTGATACGCCCGGTGCCTACCCCGGCAAGGGCGCGGAAGAGCGTGGGCAGGCCGAAGCGATTGCACGCAGCACCCAGAAATGCCTTGAAATTGGCGTGCCGCTGATTTCGGTGGTGATTGGGGAAGGCGGGTCCGGCGGGGCGGTGGCCTTTGCCACCGCGAACCGGGTCGCGATGCTGGAGCATTCGGTCTATTCGGTGATCTCGCCCGAAGGCTGCGCGTCTATCCTGTGGAAGGATGCCGAAAAGATGCGCGAGGCCGCCGAGGCCTTGCGACTGACGGCGCAGGATCTGCAAAAGCTGGGTGTGATCGACCGGATCATCAAGGAACCCATGGGCGGCGCACAGCGCGGGCGGCGCGAGGCCATCGACGCGGTGGGCAAAGGCATCGAGGCGATGCTGAAAGAGCTGTCGGGCAAGAAGCCCGAGGCGCTGATCAAGGATCGCCGGTCGAAGTTCATTGAAATGGGAACAAAAGGTCTGGCGGCATGAGCCCTTGGATTCTGGTGCTGTTGGCCGGTTTGCTGGAAACCGGCTGGGCGATCGGGCTGAAATACTCTGACGGGTTCAGCCGACCGGTCCCGACGGTGTTGACCATCATCGGGGCTCTGGCCAGTTTCTGGCTGTTGTCGCTGGCGATGAAAGAACTGCCGGTGGGCACGGCCTATGCCGTCTGGGTTGGCATCGGCACGCTGGGCACTGCCATTCTGGCCGTGATCCTGTTTAGCGAGCCGGTCAATGCGGTGCGGGTTCTGGGGATCTTGCTGATCCTTGGCGGGATCATCGCGCTGAAACTGGCCTGAGGCTTTACCACATGGTCTTGGCGGCGCGGACGGGCCATGCGGTATCATAGGCGGTGCCGTCGATGCCACCATTGGTGATTTCACGCAGCATATCGCCCACGCTGGGCAGGCCCGCCGATTGGTCCCCCGATGTCCACAGCCCGGCGCGGATCAGCGCGCGGGCGCATTGGGAATAGACTTCGGCGATGGTGATCACAATCACGCTGCGGGGCTGTTTGACCTCACGGTTGAACCGCGCACGCAGGGTTGCGTCGGCGGTGACGATGGCCGTGCCGTTGACGCGCATGGCATTGACGCTGCCCGCCACCAGAAACAGCAGGCTGACCCGGCCATCGCGGATGATGTTGCGCAGGCTGTCAATCCGTTCATTCCCCTGCCAATCGGGCAGGGCAAGGGTGCGGTCGTCCAGCACCATGACCACCGGGCCATCATCGCCGCGCGGGCTGCCATCGGTGCCTTCCGGACCGACGGTGGTCAGCACACAAAAGCGGGACCGTTCGATCCATGTCCGATAGGCAGAGGTCAGACCGGGGGTGACCTTGCGCCGCGCACTTTCCCCGGCGGTGCCATAGAGCGCGTGCAGACTCTCAAGATCGGTGATCGGGGTCATGGCCTGCATCCTTGTACCTTGAATGGACAGGGAGGGTCATGGCGTGGTCAGTCAACCGGGTCAAGCGCCACGCTGCGCACCAGCGGGTTTGCCTGAAGCGCTGTGCCGAGCGCATCCAGATCCAGGGGGCCCTTGGGCAATCTGGCGGTGGTCGTCACCGTCACATGGTCTTCGCCCCGGTCGACTGCCATTGGCCCGGCTTTCAGCTGTGCATCAGCCAGAAGGGCCAGCAGATCGGCCGCACGAAACCCTGGCAGGGCCGAGACACGGATTTTGAGGCTGAGATGCGCGGGAAACAAGTGCTGCAGCACCCGCAACATGACCAGCACGCCCAGAACGATCAGCGTGCCGATGACCGCCAGTTCCAGCATGCCGGCCCCATAGACGATGCCCAGCGATGCCGTGACCCAGAGCGAGGCAGCCGTCGTCAGGCCCTGCACCGACAGACCTTCGCGGAAGATCACCCCGGCGCACAAGAAGCCGATGCCGGTCAGGATGGCATGCGGCATGCGGGACATGTCGCTGACAATCTGGGTGGCGGGCAGCAGCGTGGTATCCCAGTCCGCCTGCCGTGCCGCGATCAGCATCATCAGCGCAGAGCCGAAACAGACAAGCGTATGGGTGCGCAGCCCTGCAGGCTTGCCCTGCAATTCACGCTCGGCCCCGATCAAGGCCCCGGTTATCAGACTGCCCAAAAGTGGCACCATCAGCGGGGCCGTGTGGAGCGTTGCGTATAGGCTTTCCAAGGTCATCCTGTCTAACGCCGCCTTGGCCAAGCGGTTCCGCGCCGTTATGATTTATGAAACCCGGCCTCAACCAGCAAAGCGTCGGAGGTGGTTTCGATATCCTGTTCCAGCCGTTTCATGAAGTCTGCCACACGCAGGCCGGGGTCTATCCGGGGCAGGAAGTGCACCACGCAGGTGCCAGGCTTGCGTAAAATGCCGCGCTTTGGCCAGAAAACGCCGATGTTGGTGGCCACGGGCACGCAGGGTTGGCCAAGTTGTTCATAAATCAGGCCTGACCCGACCTTGTAGGGCTTGTCAACGCCGGGCGCGACGCGGGTGCCTTGCGGATAGATCACCAGCTGGCCGGGATCGGCGGCGGTACGGGCAACATCGGCCTTCATCCGCGCAATCGCGGCACCGCGCTTGCCCCGGTCGACGAAGACACAGCCGATGCGCTGGGCATACTGGCCCAGGAAGGGGGCATAGATCAGCTCGCGCTTCATGATGAACTTGCCGCGCGGGATGGCGTTGAAGATCACCAGAATGTCGAAGAAACTCTGATGCTTTGCTGCGACGATCACCTCATCGCTGGGCGGCGTGCCGCGCACCTCGACCCGCAGGCCCAGCATGATGCGGGCGGTAAAGATCACCCAGCGGCAATAGGTGTGGCAGGCGGCAAAAGCGCCCGCGCGCGAAAACAGCGCCCAAGGGGCAAAGATCACGGCCAGAATAGCCATGGCCAGATACATCTGGATGTTGAACAGCAAAGACAGGATCCAGCGGATGGCAAGCATCAGGTCAACCCTTTCAGGGTGCGGAAGGCGGCAGCGCGCGTGGCGGCGAATGCCAGAATGGAAACGACGGGTGGCAGCAGCAAGGGCAACAGCCAGCCCGCACCCTCGAACCCCAGCCCGGTCAGGAAGGCACCGGCCGCGTCGGCGCGGGGCAGCAGGGCGATGCCGATCATCGCCAGAACCGTGCCGATAGCCGCCCCGGTCAAGGCGCGCAAGGTGAAGCGGCGCACAAAAGCGCGGACGATATAGGCGTCTTTGGCACCGACCAGCCGCAGCACCCGGATCACAGGCAGGTTCGCCGCGAGGGCGGAATTGGCGGCCAGTGTGATCATCGCCGCGGTCGATCCGGCGATCAGAAACAGCGACAGCGCGCCCAACAGGCGCAGCCGTTCCGCCGCCTGCGCCATCGGGCGGCGCCAGCGGGTATGATCATCGAGCACCGCACCCGGCGCTTCGGCGGCAAGCCGCAGGCGCAGGCCATCGCTGTCATAGCCGGGTGACGCTTCCGCCAGTTCGATCAGCCGGGGCAGCGGCAGGGCATCGATCGGCAGATCAGGGCCAAACCAGGGTTCCAGCAGGGCGCGCTGTTCGGCGCTGTCCAGCGCACGGGCCGAGGCGATGCCGGGTGTGGTGGACAGCAGGGCCAGCACCGCGGCCACCTGTGTGTCCAGCTGTTCCGGCGGTGCCGAAATGCGGATGGTGGCGGTGCCCGCGAGGGCAGAGGCCCAGCGGTCGGCCAGCCGCCCCGAGGCCAGGGATAGCGCCAGGGCAAACACGGCCAGAAAGGCCATGGACCCTGAGGTGAACAAGGTCAGCTGTGCCGTAAAGCCCGAGGGCGGTACGACGCGGTCTGCCTGCCGGTCGGCAGCGAGCAAAGCGGGAAGGACCAGTTTCACAGATCGGCCCCCGCAAGCTGGACCCGGCGGTTCTGGATGCGCAGCACCCGTGCCGCCAATTGCGACTTGGCCTGTCGGATCAGGTTCATGTCATGGGTGGCGATCAGGATGGTCTTGCCCATCCGGTTCAGCTCGACCAGCAGTGTCAGCAGGCGCAAGGACATCTCCCAGTCCAGATTGCCGGTGGGTTCATCGGCAAGGATCACATCGGGCGACATGATGATGGCGCGGGCAAGGGCGGCGCGCTGACGCTCCCCCCCCGAAAGTTGCGGCGGCAAGGCATCGGCCAATTTGCCCAGGCCAACCCAGTCGAGCAAGGCTGTCAGATCCTGAGCATCGCCGGTGCGGCTGGCCACCGTCAGCGGGAGCGCCACATTCGTGGCGAGGGGCAGGTGGTCCAGAAACTGGCAGTCCTGATGGACCACGCCGATGCGCCGCCGGCTGAGCGCAACATCATCGCGGGTCATCATGCGCGCGTCTCGGTCAAAGATCGACACCCGCCCTGCCGTGGGCCGCAACTCGGCATAGGCAAGTTTCAGGAACGTGGATTTCCCTGCGCCGGACGGCCCGGTCAGAAAGTGGAATGATCCCGGCGCCAGCCGCAGGCTGACATCTGACAGCAATTCCCCGCCGCCGTAGTTGAATCCCACATTCTCGAACGCGATCACTCGGTGGCCTCCCATGGCATGGCGGCAGAATTGCGCAAAGCGGAGGCGGATACAATCGCGGACGGGCAGGACAGAGCGCCCTGTGTTGCGGATGCGCCGAAGGAACAGGGGTTTGCCGTGTCCGACAAACTCTTGGCCTTGCGCCACATCGTTGCTAGTGTTTGTTAACATCCGGGAATATCCGGGAAGGGGTTTTGTGGCATGCGCCTGATCTGTCCGAACTGCGACGCCCAGTATGAGGTGGACGACAGCGCCATTCCGGACACCGGGCGTGACGTGCAATGCTCGAACTGCGGCCATGCCTGGTTTCAGACTCCGGAGAGTTCCGAAGATGATCTGACCGATGCGCTGTACCGCGAGCCCGAGCCGGAAGCCGTGCCGGATGCGCCCGCCGCCGTGGCCCAGACCGATGCGCCCGATGACGACGCCGAGGACGAGGACGGTATGGACCCCCTGCCGCCACCACGGGCGGGGGCTGCGCCGGTCCGGCGCGTCCTTGACGCGGATGTTCTGGCCATTCTGCGCGAGGAGGCCGAACTGGAGCTGGCCGCCCGCAAGGCGGAGGCTGTGGGCATCGAGGTGCAGGGAGACCTGGGGCTGCCGCCGCCGGTGTCGCCGGTGGTGGGGTCAGCCGCCGCCGCTGCGGCCGCCACCGCCGCGGCGCGGACCGAAACCGACCGGCGGATTGCCACAATGAAGGGGGAAGCGGTGCCGCAACCGCGCGCGGCGGCGCGGCGCGATCTGTTGCCGGATATTGAAGAGATCAATTCCAGTCTGCGACCCAATGATGCCTCTGGCAGCCGGGACCAGGGGCAGCACCTTGCGGGGGCGTCTTCGGGATCGGGGTTCCGTTCGGGATTTGCCCTGGCGCTGTTGCTGGCGGTTGTGATTGTGGCGCTCTATGTGATGGCCCCGCAGATTTCGGCGCAGATACCAGGCGCCGCCGATGCGATGACATCCTATGTTGCCATGATCGACTCGCTTCGCCTGTCGATTGACGGGCTGATGCGGCGCGCGACCGGGGCGCTGAACGGCCTGTCGAGCGGCTAGGCTGCGACCCTGACCGGCGGATGATCCTTGCAGATGACGCGGCGTAGCGGGTGACAAGCCTGCCGCCGATGCGGCATTCTGCGGCAAGGTTGCCGGAGGACACCATGACCACCTACCCCCATCTGCTTGCCCCGCTGGATCTGGGCCATATCCGCCTGCGCAATCGTGTGCTGATGGGGTCGATGCACACGGGGCTGGAAGAAACCGGCGACTGGGACCGGGTGGCTGCGTTCTATGCGGCGCGCGCGGCGGGGGGCGTCGGGTTGATCGTGACCGGTGGCATGGCCCCGAACCGCGAGGGCGGGGTGTTTCCGGGCGCAGCGGGGTTGTTCAACGCTGCCGACATCGCCAATCACCGCCGGGTGACAGATGCGGTGCATGCGGCGGGCGGCTTGATCGCGATGCAGATCCTGCATGCCGGGCGCTATGCCTATGGCAAGGACTGCGTGGCCCCGTCGGCGATCAAATCCCCGATCTCGCCTTTCGTGCCACAGGCCTTGGATGCGGCGGGGCTTGAAAAGCAGATTGCCGATATCGTCACTGCCGCCGCCCGTGCGCGGGAGGCGGGCTATGATGGTGTCGAGATCATGGGGTCAGAGGGATATTTTCTGAACCAGTTTCTGGTGCGCCACACCAACCGGCGCACGGATGACTGGGGCGGCAGCTATGAAAACCGCATGCGCCTGCCGGTCGAGGTGGTGCGCCGCGTGCGGCAGGCGGTGGGCCCGGATTTCATTCTGATCTACCGGATCAGCCTGATTGACCTGATCCCTGACGGTTCGACCTGGGATGAGGTGGTGGAGCTGGCAAAGCAGGTGGAGGCTGCGGGCGCCACGATGCTGAACACCGGCATCGGCTGGCACGAGGCGCGGGTGCCGACGATCGCCACATCGGTGCCGCGCGCAGCCTTTACCTGGCTGACCGCGCGGCTGCGTCCGCATGTGGGGATTCCGGTGATCACGTCGAACCGGATCAACACGCCGGGGGTTGGGGAGCAGATCCTGGCGGCGGGGCAGGCCGACATGGTGTCGATGGCGCGGCCTTTCCTGGCCGATGCCGATTTTGTCGCAAAGGCGGCGGCGGGACGCGCCGAGGAGATCGCCCCCTGCATCGCCTGCAATCAGGCCTGTCTGGACCATACGTTCAGCGGCAAACTGACCAGTTGCCTTGTCAACCCGCGCGCCTGTCATGAGACCGAACTGGTCTATGAACCGACTGAAGCGCCCAAACAGGTGGCTGTGGTCGGCGCGGGGCCTGCGGGGATGATGGCGGCGCTGGTGGCGGCGGAGCGCGGGCACCGCGTGGTGCTGTTCGACCGGGCAGATCGCGTGGGCGGGCAGCTGCATCTGGCGGCATCCGTCCCCGGCAAGGAGGAGTTTCGCGGGCTGATCGCCTGGTTCACCACCATGCTGGGCCGGTCAACGGTGGAGCTGGTGCTGGGCACAAATGTGACGGCAGAGCGTTTGGCCGGGTTTGATGCGGTGGTGATCGCCACCGGCGTCGCGCCGCGTGACCCCGGGATACCTGGGCAGGACCGGGCCTTGGGCTATCTTGAAACCTTGCAGGGGGCCGCGGTCGGCCGGCGGGTGGCGGTGGTCGGTGCCGGGGGCATCGGTTTCGATGTGGCCGAATATCTTGTGCATCAGGGGGAAAGCCCGACGGTGGATCTTGCACTGTGGCGGCGCGAATGGGGTGTGGGTGACCCGGCAGAGGTGGCCGGGGGCCTTGCGGTGCCCGCGCCCGAGGCTCCGGCACGCGAGGTCTGGCTGTTGCAGCGCAAGGCGGAAAAGCCGGGGCGGGGTCTGGGCAAGACCACCGGCTGGATTCACCGCGCGGCCCTGGCGGCCAAAGGCGTGAAGATGCTGGGCGGGGTCACCTACAGGTCGATCACCGAGGCCGGGCTGCTGATCGAGCGGGATGGGGTGGAAGAGCTGCTGCCGGTCGATGATGTGATCCTGTGTGCCGGGCAGGTGCCGGAACGCGGGCTGGCCGATGCCCTGATGGCAAACGGGATCACGCCGTATATCATCGGCGGGGCCGATGTGGCGGCAGAGCTGGATGCCAAACGCGCGATAGATCAGGGGGCTCGGCTGGCGGCGAGACTTTAATAGTTGTTGGGATTGCCGGGCAGAATGGTGCCGGTGCCTTCATCGCCGGCAGAGCCGACCCAGACCACGCTGCGGCCCGAAACCCGGACGGCCCAGCAACTTGCCGGGTTGCCATCATAGCCAAAGCACATGCGGTTCCCGTCAATCGACCATTGACCAGAATAGTCGGGCCCCCGGATCGCGCCATCGGGCGCGTAATACTCGGTAAAGCCGCCCGAGGCGACCATCGAGCCGCGCACGGTATTGCCGACAATGGCCGCACGGATCGCGTCCGCCGAGGCGAGATCCTGTGCCAGGGCCGGCAGCGGCACTAGGGCAGCAAGGCAAAGCAGACTGCGGACGGCGCGCATTGGAACCTCTTTCACATGTTCGAAGGTTAACGCAGTACACAGCGGTTTCGAAACCCCGGCAAGGTCAGGTTTTCGGCACCGTGATGTGCAGTTTTGTTGCGAGGGCATCCAGCGTTGCGCTGCTCTGCGCGGTCCACTCTGCCTTATGCGACAGGAACAGCACAGCCTGACTGGAATGGATCGCCGCGTCAGACAGCACCTTGAGATGGTTGGCACGCAGGGTCTCGCCCGAGGAGGTGATGTCGGCAATCGCCTCGGCCGTGAGGTTCTTGACCGTGCCTTCGGTCGCACCCTGCGAGTCGACCAGCTGGTAATCGGCGACGCCATGGGTGGTCAGGAAATCGCGGACCAGCCGGTGGTACTTGGTGGCGATGCGCAGGCGAAAGCCGTGGGTGCGGCGGAAGGCGGCAGCGGCGGCGTCCAGATCATCCAGCGTATCCACGTCGATCCAGGCGACCGGGACGGCGATGATCAGATCGGCATGGCCAAAGCCCAAAGGGGCCAGTTCCGCCACCTGTGACGGCCAGTCGGCCAGTTTCTCGCGCACCAGATCAGAGCCGGTGACGCCCAGGTGAATGCGCCCGGCGGCCAGTTCGCGCGGGATCTCACCCGCCGACAGCAGCACAAGTTCCACACCGTCGATGCCATCGACCTTGCCTGCGTATTCGCGTTCCGCCCCAGACAGGCGCAGTGTGACGCCCCGCGCGCCGAACCAGTCGAAGGTTTTCTCCATAAGCCGACCCTTGGACGGCACGCCGATCTTGATCATGTCTGGCTCTCCATCAGGCGGGCCATCACCCCGGCGCGGATCACGCCGCCAACGGCAGGGATGGACCTTCCCTGGCCCAGGACGGCCGTCAAGGCATCATACCGCCCGCCGCTGGCCACCGGGGGCAGGCCGGGGTCGCTGGCGTGGAAGCTGAAGACAAAACCGTCGTAATATTCCAGCGTGCTGCGGCCATGGCTTGCCTCAAACGGCAGGGCCTCGACGTCGATGCCCTGAAGCTCCAAGGCATCAAGGCGCGTGGCGAACCTGTCTACCGCCGGGATGATGGCGGGCAGCATCGGCGCGATGCCGCGCAGGTGAAGCAGGGCTGCGCGTGACGGCGCTTGCAGCGACAGCAGATCATAAAGCAGCGCGGCTTCGGGCGCGTTCAGCGGCGGGGTCTGCGCGTCTTCGGTCAGCGCCTGCACGCGGGCGGCGATCTCGGACTCGGACCGCAGGCCGGTGAAGGTACCCGCCTGCGCGATCAGCGCGGCGGGGGTGCCTTGCGCCAGACGGTGAAGCAATTGTGCGCGCGCCTCGGGCAGCGGTGCGCGACCGGAAAACCGGTCAAGCAGGGCGCGGAAGCGCCGGGGTCGCCAGATGTGGCGCAGCAAGGCCTGTTTGCGCCGCTCGGTGGTGGCAAGGCCACGCACGGCGGCCATCAGAATGCCGATATCCCCGGTCACCGGCCGCACCATCAGGCCGTGATCGGCCAGCACCTGTGCGATAAGCGCAAAGACCCGGGCGTCGGACTGTTCCGGCTGATCGCGGCGGAAAATCTCGATCCCGGCCTGATGATATTCGGACGGGCGGTCGCCCGCGTGGGTCTGCTTGCGAAACACCGGGCCGGAATAGGCATAGGTGGCGGGGTCGGCCCCGTCTGCCATGTGTTGCTGCACCACGGGCACGGTAAAGTCGGGGCGCAGCATCATTTCGCCCCGCAGCGGATCAAGCGTCACATAGGCGCGGGCGCGGATATCCTCGCCATAAAGGTCCAGCAGGGTTTCGGCGGGCAGCAGGATATCGGCCTCGACCAGCGTGGCCCCCTGTTCGGTGAACCAGGCCGCCAGACGGTCGGAAAGGCTGCGTTCCTGCCCGGGCCTGCGCATCAGTTCTGGTCCAGCATCCGGCGCACGGCGGCGACAAGGTCGCTGCGTGGGACTTCCACCTGTGCGGGGCGGTCTTTCCATTCCTCCAGCGTGGCGTTCTGCGCGATTTTTGCGCCGAGGATCAGGTCTTTGAGGATGACCGTGCTCGCGTCGGCCTCGTTCCCGCCTTGGATGATGGCGATGGGGGCGTTGCGCTTGTCGGCGTATTTGAGCTGGTTGCCGAAGTTCTTCGGGTTGCCGAGATAGGTTTCGGCGCGGATGCCGGCGGCCCGCAACTCGCCGACCATGGCCATGTAATCGGCCATGCGGTCGCGGTCCATGACGGTGACGACGACCGGGCCGGTGGTGTCGGCACTGATCCGGCCCTTTGCATGCAGGGCGGCGAGCAGGCGGTCAACGCCGATGGAAACGCCGGTGGCGGGGACGGATTGGCCGGTGAAGCGTTTCACGAGGTCATCGTAGCGGCCACCGCCAGCGACGGAGCCGAACTGGCGCTTGCGGCCCTTTTCGTCGAGGATTTCGAAAGTCAGTTCGGCTTCATAGACCGGGCCGGTGTAGTAACCCAGGCCGCGCACGACGCCGGGGTCAATCACGATGCGGTCGGGGCCATAGCCTTGGGCAGCGAGGAGCGCGGCGATCTGTTCGAGTTCGTCGACGCCTTCGCGGCCAAGGGCCGACGCGCCCACGAGGTCTCGCAATCGGGCAACGGTGTCTGCCCCCGTTTCGCGTTTTGCCGTGGTGAACCCCATCACCACGTCTGCCTGCGCATCCGACAGCCCGGCCCCTTTGGTGAAGTCGCCGGAATCATCCTTCCGGCCCTCGCCCAGCAGCGCCCGCACGCCCTCGGCCCCCAGTCGGTCGATCTTGTCGATGGCGCGCAGGACGATGCCGCGTTCGGCTTCCTTGTCGTCGCCCGACAGGCCCGCCACCTCCATCACGCCGTTCAGCACCTTGCGGTTGTTGACCTTGACCACATAGTCGCCACGCTCGATCCCCGCTGCCTCCAGCGCGTCGGCCAGCATGGCGCAGATTTCGGCGTCGGCAGCGACGGAAGGCGCGCCCACGGTATCGGCATCGCATTGATAGAACTGGCGGAATCGGCCCGGTCCGGGCTTTTCGTTGCGCCACACCGGGCCCATGGCATAGCGGCGATAGGGCGACGGCAGGTCGTTGCGGTATTGTGCGGCGACGCGGGCCAAGGGCGCTGTCAGGTCATAGCGCAGGGCCAGCCAGTCGGCCTCATCCTCCTGCCAAGCGAACACGCCTTCATTCGGGCGGTCCACGTCCGGCAGGAATTTTCCAAGCGATTCAACGGTTTCCACCGCGCTTGTTTCCAGCGGATCAAAGCCATAGCGGTGATAGACCTCGGCGATCTTGTCCAGCATGGCTTTGCGCTGCGTGACCTCGGCACCAAAGTAATCACGGAACCCCTTGGGGGTTTCGGCGCGGGGTCGGCGGATTTTCGCGTCGGACATGGCGGTTTGGCCCTTCGATCTTTGCCGGGCATCCTGTAACGGATGGGGGGGATGGCGGCAAGCGGCACGGGGTGCGGATGGTGGACCGGGTTGACGGAATCGAGGAACGGGTGGCGCATCTGCAGCGGGCGGTTGACGATCTGTCAGATGTGGTGACGGCGCAGGGCAAGGAAATTGACCGGCTGACCCGCCTGGTCGGTCTGCTGGTGGAGCGTGAGGCCGAACGCGAGGCCGGGGCGGGGGAGACCCCCGCCGCAAATGTGAGGCCGCCACATTGGTAAGCAGAGGTGTGGACTTCCCGGCGCTGGCCCTGACGCTGGCGATCGGGGCGGCGGGCGGGGTGCTGGCGGCGGCTTTGGGGCTGCCGCTGGGCTATCTGCTGGGGTCGCTGCTGGCGGTTGGGGTGACGGCGGCGATGGGCTGGCGGCCGTTTGGCCGCACTGTCACGCTGCCCATGCGGCTGCGCATGTCATTCGTGCCGGTGATCGGCGTGGCGATCGGCGGGGCCTTCACGCCGGAGGTCGCGCGCGAGGCCTTGGGCTGGGGGCCAAGCCTGCTGGCGCTGCTGGTCTTCGTGCCGGTCGCACATGGGCTGGGCTATGTGATCTTCCGACTGGGGGGGCTGGCCCGTGTGGACGCCTATTTCAGCGCGCTGCCCGGTGGGCTGATTGAAAGCGTGCAACTGGGCGAAGAGGCAGGGGCCGATGTGCGGCTGCTGACGGTGTTGCAGTTCTTGCGCCTGATCCTGACGATCATTGCGGTGCCGCTGATCTTTCTGGGGGTCACAGGGCATTCGGTGGGCTCTGCTGCCGGGGTGCAGCTCACCGGGGCTGATGTGCCGCTGACCTTGCGCGATGTGCTGGTGCTGCTGGTCTGTGGCGGATTGGGCGTCTGGCTGGGGCGGTTGTGCCGGATCCCGGCAGCCATCATCACGGGGCCGCTGATCTTGTCAGCTTTGGCGCATGTGCTGGGCTGGGTGGAAGGCGTGCCGCCGGGCTGGTTGATCGCGTTGACGCAGGTGGTGCTGGGCACCGGTCTGGGCGCGCGCTTCGTCGGGGTGACCGGGGCGATGCTGCGACGGGCCGGGCTGCTGGCGCTGCTGAACGGCGCAGCGGTGATGGCGCTGGCCTTTGGCTTTGCCTTTGGCTTGCAAGCGGTGGTGGGGCAGCCGGTTTCGGCGGTGTTTTTGGCCTTTGCGCCGGGCGGATTGGCCGAGATGAGCCTGATCGCGCTGAGCCTGAACATCAGTGCGATTTACGTGACCACGCATCATGTGGTGCGGATCGCGCTGGCGGTGTTTGCCGCGCAGATCGGGGCGCGCTGGTTTTTGAAGCACTAGGGGCGGTTCTGGACAGGCTGCGCCTTGCATGGCACTACAGGCGCGACCCAAGGAAGGCCCGCCCGATGGCTGATACGATATTGCCTGCACTGACTGCCGAGGCGCATTGCCGCGCCGCGACCCGTGTGCTGCGCGTGGAGGGCGAAGCGCTTCTGACGCTGGCAGCGGCGCTGCCGGATGATTTCGCCGGCGCAGTTGCGGCACTGCTGGATCTGAAAGGCCGTGCCGTGCTGTCCGGCATCGGCAAGTCTGGCCATGTGGCCCGCAAGATTGCGGCCACGCTGGCTTCAACCGGGACGCCCTCGCTGTTCGTGCATCCGGCCGAGGCCAGCCATGGTGATCTGGGCATGGTGACGCCCGATGACATCTGCATCCTTCTGTCGAACAGCGGCGAGACATCGGAGCTTCGCGACCTGATCGCGCATTGCGCGCGCTTTGACATTCCGCTGATCGGCATGTCGCGTGATCCGGAAAGCACGCTGATGCGGGCGGCGGATTACCGGCTGACCATTCCCGATCTGGCCGAGGCCTGTGCCATCGGCATGGCCCCCACCACCTCGACCACGCTGATGATGGGGCTGGGCGATGCGCTGGCCGTGGCGCTGATGGAGGCACGGCAGTTCGAGGCAGACCAGTTCCGCACCTATCATCCGGGCGGCAAACTGGGCGCGCAACTGACGATGGTGCGTCAGGTGATGCATGCTGCGGTGCCCTTGGTGCCAGAGGGCACGTCGATGCAAGGTGTGGTGCAGGCGATGACGGCAGGGGGGATGGGCGTGACCGGGGTGGTCGATGCCGAAGGCTTGCTGGTGGGTGTGGTCACCGATGGCGACTTGCGGCGCAATATCGTTGGCCTGCTGGACCGTACGGCGGGCGATATCGCCTCGCGCATGCCAAAGACCGTGGCCCCGCAGACGCTGGCGGCCGAGGCTCTGGCCCTTGTGAACAAGTCGAAAATCTCGGTCCTGTTTGTCTGCGAAGACGGGCGGCCGGTGGGGATTGTGCATCTGCATGATCTTTTGCGCATTGGCGTGATGTAGGGAACGAAAATGGATCAGCAAACAGTCACGGTCGGCGATATCGCAATCGGGGGACGCGCGCCGATTGCGCTGATCTCTGGCCCGTGCCAGCTGGAAAGCTCGGCCCATGCCCGGATGATCTGTGAAGGGTTGCTGGAGGCCTGTGCGCCCACGGGCACGAAGGTCATCTTCAAGGCCAGCTATGACAAGGCGAACCGGTCATCGCTGAGCACCAACCGGGGCCTGGGGATGGAGATGGGCTTGCGCATCCTGTCGGATATCCGTGCCGAATATGGCGTGCCGGTGCTGACCGATGTGCACGAGCCGGCGCATTGCGCGATTGCGGCGCAGGCGGTGGATGTGTTGCAGATCCCGGCGTTTTTGTGCCGCCAGACCGACCTGCTGTTGGCGGCGGGCGAGACCGGGCTGGCCATCAATATCAAGAAGGGGCAGTTCCTGGCCCCTTGGGATATGAAAAACGTGGCGGCCAAGGTGGAAAGCACGGGCAACCGGCGGATCATGCTGTGTGAACGCGGCACGTCCTTTGGTTACAACACGCTGGTCACCGATTTCCGGGGCCTGCCGACCATGGCAGAAACCGGTTGGCCTGTGGTGTTCGATGCCACCCATTCGGTGCAGCAACCCGGCGGGCTTGGCGGGTCTTCGGGCGGGCAGCGGCAGTTTGCACCGGTGCTGGCGCGGGCGGCCTGCGCGGTTGGGGTATCGGCGCTGTTCATCGAAACGCATGAAGACCCGGACAACGCACCCAGTGACGGGCCGAACATGATCCATCTGCACAACATGAAATCTCTGATCGGCACGCTTTGTGCCTTTGACCGTCTGGCAAAAGGGCTTTGACCATGGACGCCTGCATCATCATTCCGGCGCGGTTTGCCAGCACACGCTATCCCGGCAAGCCGCTGGTGGCCCTGACCGGGGCCAAGGGCGTGGCGCGCAGCCTGATCGAGCGGTCGGTCATGGCGGGACGTGCGGCGTCTGACGGCAAGATCCCGATCTATGTTGCCACCGACGATGACCGCATCGCCGATGAGGCACGCCGGATCGGGGCCGATGTCATCATGACCTCGGATCAGTGCCGCAACGGCACCGAACGGGTGGCCGAAGCGGTGGCCGCGGCCGGCATCACCGCGGATATCGTGGTGAACCTGCAAGGCGATGCGCCGCTGACCCCCGCCCATTTCGTGACCGCGCTGATCGATGCGATGCGGGCGGATCCCGACTGCGGGATGGCGACCCCCTTCCTGCGCTGCGATCCGGAAACGGTGGAAAACCTGCTGATGGACCGCCGCGCCGGGCGTGTGGGGGCGACGACAGTGGTGGCGGACCGGGCAGGGCGGGCGCTCTATTTTTCCAAGGAGGTGATCCCCTTCACCAACGGGCGCGGCATCGTGAATGGCAAGGTGCCGGTGTTTCACCATGTCGGTGTCTATGCCTATCGCCCTGCCGCGCTCGCTGCCTACCAAAGCTGGGAACCGGGGCCGCTGGAAGGGCTGGAGGGGTTGGAGCAGCTGCGGTTTCTGGAAAACGGCCATCCGATCCGGATGGTCGAGGTCTCCGCCCCCGGTGCAGTGTTCTGGGAATTGAACAACCCCAGCGACGTGCCGCTGATCGAAGGTTATCTGGCGCGGATGGGATGGGATTGAGCGTGGTCTGGGACATCGAAGTCGATGCCGCGGGCCTCTTGTGTCCGTTACCGGTCTTGCGCGCGCGCAAGCGGCTGAAGACGATGCAGGCCGGACAGGTGCTGAGGGTTCTTGCGACAGATCCTGCTTCTGTCATCGACATGCCGCATTTTTGCAGGCAGTCGGGAGACACTTTGCTCGCGGCGCATCAGGAGGGTGCCCTGCATGTGTTTCTGATCCGCAAAGGCTCAGATTAGCGCCTGTTCCATCAGACTGGCCTGGCCCGCGCCAATGATCCATCCTTCCTCTGGGACAGGGTGGGGGATGGTAAAAAGCTGGCGCATATCCCGGGGGCCAAGACGGGACAGACAGCTGGCCAGCAGGCGCACCTGTGCTTCATCCGCGACCATGCCGGTGGTGGCGCAATGGCGTTGAACCGCATCTGCCAAGAGCGAAGGATAAACCTCGGCCAGAACGATGGGCGTGGTGGGCGGCTCGAACGGCCAGACCGAGACCTGCCCTGCAAAGCGCTGCCGCAATCGGTTCAGCACGGGCAGGCCCGTCAGCACCTGCGCGCCAACGGCCCCCGCCCCTGCCAGTTGCCAGACAGGCTTTGGCGATGACCCCGGCTTGCGTGCGGCCAGATCGGTGGCGCGATGCGCCGACAGGCCCGGCGGGAGGGCGGGTTTCAGTCGCGGCAGTCCGGGGGTCGGCACGCGCTCGTTATTGCCCCAGAACGGGCCCTCCCCGGGGAAGACACTGTTCATTTCTGCGGCGATCCGGCGGTAATTGCTCACATTTCTGGGCGTGTCGGTCACCCGGTCCGCCAGCCAGGCCCACCATGACAGCGCGCAGCCTTGTCCCGTCAGGTGCGGGATGAATCCCACAGGCGCGCCAAAGGCAAAGTCAGCGCCAAGCAGCAGGCGGTGGTTCTGATCGAGGCTCTCCATCATCAGAGTCGCAAGGGCGGTTTCAGCGGCCGACCGGGTGGTTATGTTGCGGGCGATGCAACCGTCGCGCGATGCTTCCGCCAGCCAGATCGAATCCTTGCCGCGCTTTGGCCCTTTGGCGGCGGACCAGTCAAGAATTGCGATGCGATCAAAGATCACGGCGGCCCATCCGCGCGCGCGCCAATGTCAGATCTTCGGGCGTGTTGATGTTGAAAAACGGGTCTTCACTTGCGTCAAACACTGCGGGCCGTGCTCCGTTTTGCATCGCCCATGTGATCACCTTGCGCTGCCCTGCGCACAGATCTCGGCGCAGGTCATGACGCAGGTCGGTTGACCATAGGCCAAACACCGGATGCCAGTCAGGCGCGTCAGCGGCTCCGGTGGCGGCAAGACTGATACGGGCGGAGCCGGCCGCAGCCTGCAGACTGGCAACCAGATTGATTGGAAAGAACGGCGTGTCGGCAGCCACGGTCACAACCCTGTCGGCACCAAGTCCCGCTGCCCAATCCAGTGCAGCCAGTACCCCTGCCAACGGTCCGGGATGACCAGGCATCGGGTCTGGCAGCACCGGAAGGCCGAAGGAAAAGCGCGCAGCATCGCCATTGGCGTTGATCGCCATGTCTTTCACCTGAGACGACAGCCTGCGGATCACATGATGCAGGATGCTGTGATCATCCAGCATCAGCAGGCCCTTGTCGCCGCCTCCCATCCGCTGCGATTGACCGCCCGCCAGAATGACGCCAATCGGTGTGGCCGCTTGCATGATCTGTCTTGCCCCCAGCGGGCGCTTTCGCGCATCGCTGGCATCATGTAAGCAGGGCCGTCGAGTTTCAAGCGGGGCGGGCAGGTGAACATGCTGGCATTTGTGTCTGCTGCAGAGCGGGGAGAGGGCGATCGGCTTTTGGCCCGTGTGGCCCAGCGACTGAGTGTCGCCGGGGTTTCCCTGGGCGGTGTGGTCCAGATGAACACCGAGACAGACCCAGACCGGCCCTGCGTCATGGATCTGCGCGTTCTGACCGATAGCAGCATCGTACGGATCAGCCAAAGCCTGGGCCGTCATGCGCAGGGGTGTCGGCTGGACGCTGCCGGGCTGGAAGACGCCGTCGGGCGCGTCGCTGAAGCGCTTTTGGTGGCACCGCCGCAGCTTCTGATCCTGAACAAATTCGGCAAGCAAGAGGCCGAGGGCCGGGGCTTTCGGCCGGTCATTGCCCAAGCCATGGCGCTGGGCGTGCCAGTGCTGACGTCGGTGTCAGAGAAGAACAGGGCCGGGTTTGATCTGTTTGCCGGTGAGTGTGCCACGGCATTAGGGGCGGATGAGTCGGCAGTGATGGCGTGGTGCCAGCTTGCAACCATTGTGCCCCAAAGCGTCTAGAGCCGGGCTTGTTTGCCGTCTGGGCAGGGCATAGGCTGATCCGTGATCAGGCAGAGTCAGGGTGCCGGATCGATTGGCGCAATGGCCAAAAGGTCAGTGATTGCCTGCCGCGTGGCGGTGCTTTGATCCAGTTGCCTCTGGCCCGCCTGCAGGGGGGGGGCAGTGGCCAGGGCTTGATCCGGGTCAATCAGGCGGGCGACGGCGGCCCATGGGTCTGCTGCCGGTTCTGCATCGGCCGAGCCTGAAACGCCCACGGGTGCCGGGTTTTGCAGGCCATCCGCCTCATCTGCCGCGGATGTAAAGGTGCCCGACCAGCGCTGCAGACGTTGTGCCTCGGCTACATTCCCGGCCTCTTCCAGACGGTCGGCTGCCGATTCGAAATCGCCCAGGGCCGCGAAAGAGGCAGCCAGAAGATCGGCATCGGCATCAGGCAATGTTGGTGCCAGTGCCTGCAATGCCCCACGCGCATCGCCATTGGCCAAGGCGATTCTGGCAGCAAGATCAGGGTCGAGATCACCTTTTTGCGCCCATTCCGCCGCGATGTTGGGTAGCCCGGCGTCCAGGAGCCGTTCCGCCAGTTTGCTGCGGATGGCCAGTGGCAGGGTATCGCGTCGGGTCGGGTCAAGCCCGACGGCATGAAGCAACAGCTGTGTCTCGGCACCCACCTCACCCATCAGCATCCAGACATCCTGCTCCAGTGCGGGCGAACCTTCCGCATGACCGAAAGCCGACGCAAAATCCCCCCCCAGCGCGGCACCATGGGTCAAGGCGCGGTCCAGCCGGGGTCGGAGAGGACCATTGCCATGTTCGAAAGAAAAGGCCTCCAGCGATAGAATGTCTTTGCCTTCGACTGGTTTCCGTTGTCGAAACCGCGCTTCGACCAGGGTGAAAAGAGCCGCCATCGCGGTTTCCCCGGTCGCGCCCGCGGGCAGGGCGGCCTCCGCCTCTGCGGGCGCGCCTTCAAGCAGGGCACGGTCTGCCATCAGAAGATCGACCGTCGGATCATCCTGCGATGCCGCGCGGGCAAAGGAGTGCGTGACCACCTGGGCATTGGCAGCGTCGCCCGACCTCAGCAGTCGCTTCGCCACCTCTGGCCCAAGCATTGTGCGCAGATGGCCGGGCAGAGCCAGAAAGGTGCGGCTGATCGCAGGGCCGTTGACATAGGGCAGGATCTCTCCGTCAGGTGCCGCTAGCAGGGCCCAGAGCGCAGCCGCAGAGTCGCAGCTTTGCATAGAGAGAAACGGGTTGGCAGGCGGCTGGTCCCCATCCAGAAGATACGACAGCCCGATGCGCAAGGCCGTGTCCTGTCCTGCGGGCAGGAAGCTGGAGAGGAGAAGGCGTGCCTCGGCGCCAAAGCCAAAATGCAGATGCGTGTTCACGGCTTGCACCACACTCTCCCGGTCTGGGACGTCAAATTCGCTGAGCAGGGCGGCACGGGCGCGCGCCAGTTCTTGTGCGGCGTCTTCAGTCGCCGCCCAGGATCCGACATCGACTTCGGCAGGTGCAGGGCAATTGCTGCCCTGCACCATAAGATCGGGGGGCGAGTCTGGCCCCGATGTGATGCCTATGCCAGGCAACTCGAGGACGGCCGCGCGGGCATTGTCCGGCTGAGGAGCGGTGGTGTCTTCTGTAACCGGGTCAACCGGCCGTTCCCGCGGTTGCAACTCGACCACGCCTTGCGTCGCCCCGCGCCCCATTTCTTCAATCAGCATGGTGCGGAAATCCTGCAGCCGCAGGTCACTGTCCAGCCCGGCCACCTCGGGTTCCGCTGGAAGCGTGGAAGGGGATCGCTGACCCGGCATTGGCCGGGCAAGCCAGTCGTAGCGCGCGGTGCCACTGTTATCAGGGCGGGGCCGTATCGGCAGTGAAGGGCTGATCGGAGGGGCCAGAGTTCCATCGACAAGGCGACGTTCAAAGCTGGAATTCGGGGGGGGCGCACCGTCCCGGATGTCGATCACAAGAAACCTGCTGCCCAGTTCAAACGGAATGGCATGGCAAGGGCAATCAACGCCAAACAACAGATCACCATTGGCTGCGTCAACCCCGATGGAACGCAGCCTGTCCTTGGTGATCAGGTTGAACACCGACGACAGGTTGTAAGTGAGTCTTGGACCGGCAACTCGCAGGCCGTACCCCCCGGAGGTTCGCCCCAGAACCCAGTTTACCCGCGCCGGGAAGGTCAGCACGATGCGGGTAAATGCCCCGTGATCGCCGGTCCTGACCGAAACGCCCAATGTCTGCGCCTGCACCTGCCCGGCATAAAGGGTGAAGAGCAACAGCAGCAGCCTCATGCCGCCTCCTGCTTGAGACCGCGAAGCGCCTCTTCAAGATCACCGAAGCTGGGGCGCACGGAATGGGGTGTGTTCTGACGTCCCACCTCTATGCAGATATTGGCCGGGTGATTGTGCAGATTGGCAATCAGCACCTCGCGGATCAGCTGATAGAAATGCGCATCCTCATCCACCACGGCCTTCACACGACTGGCAAACGGTCCCACGATGCCATAGGCCAGAAACACGCCCAGAAAGGTGCCGACCAGTGCTCCACCAATCATTTTCCCCAGAATTTCAGGCGGTTGATCGATCGACCCCATTGTTTTGATCACGCCCAGAACCGCCGCGACAATCCCCAGGGCGGGCAGAGCATCGGCCATGGATTGCAGCGCATGGCTGGAATGGAGGGCGTGGTTCTGCGTTGCCTCCATCCGTTTGTCGAGCACCTCTTCCACCTGATGCGGGTCATCGTAATTCATCGAGGCAGCGCGGAACGTGTCACAGATCAGATCGACGGCCTCGTGGTCTTTCTGAATTTTCGGATAGCGCCCGAAGATGGTCGATGTTCCTGGGTTTTCGACATGTTCTTCGAGGCCGACTGGGTTGGACCGGGCGAGGCGGATCAGTTCAAAGAGCAGGCACAGCAGGTCACGGTAGTCTGACGGCTTCCAATGCGCGCCTTTGAAGACCTTGCCGACATCCTTGGCCGTGTGCTTGACCACAGAGATGTCGTTGGAAATCAGGAAGGCCCCTATGGCGGCCCCCCCGATCATCATCATTTCAAAGGGCAACGATTTCAGGATGATCCCCAATTTGCCGCCCGCCAGCATATAGCCGCCAAACACCATCACAAAGATCACGCCAATGCCAATGAACCCAAACATCCGGTTCCCATCCTGCTGTTGTTCGACGTGATCATTGCAGCCAAGCGTAAAGAAAGGCTGAGGTTATTCTTTCGGGGCAAGTGCATTGCGCCCGGCAATCAAGACGCTGATCGCATAGGCCGTTTCCGGTTGCATGCCCGCCAGGATTGCGGCGGCGGCATCAGGGCGCATGCGGCCGAGAAAGCCGGCGGCAAATTCTTGCGCCATCGTTTCGAAGATCGCAGCAGCCTCGGCGGGTTTCATCGCCTCATAAACCGTGGTCAGCCGCTGCAGGTCTTTTTCGGCGGCCCCATCCGCAATGGCGAGCGTCTCCCTGAGACTCGCCTCGGCAGCCTCAAGCTCCGCCAGTCGGGCCGTAAGCGCCGAGTCTGCAAGGGACAAGGCGGCAAGCCTGTCCTGCAAGGCGGCTTCGCGGGCTGCAAGGGCGGCGTCACGGTCGCGCAGCGCCTGTGCCAGTGCAGCGGGCGGCGCGGGACATTGCAGCGGTTCCGTACTGGCGACCGGGTCTTCGGCCGCCTGCAGCGCCATCGCGGTGCCAATGCCTTGGCCCAGTCGCAGGGCCCCGGCCGCCGCAAGGACCAATGCCAGCAATGCCAGTGTTCCGCGCCCGGCAAGTTTGGGGCGCAGCGTCATTCTGCAACCCTCAGCATCGTGCGCTCGGGTCGACGGCGCACGACTCGCAGGCGCTTGTCTTCAGTTGGCTCCTGCACGGGACCCGAAGCCTCTTCGGGCAGGTCGTGCATCGAGGCGAGAATCAGATCAAGCCGGGCGGCTGCCGCTTCGGCGCGGCGGACCTGATCCTCCAGTCCGGAGGCGGAGGTCTGGGCCGAGCTGCGTGCCCGTTCCAAGGCTTTCGTCATGTCGTCAACCTGCGCAGACAACACCGCAATCGCGCCGCCCATCGCAGATTCCAGCGCTGTAAATCGCCGAAGCCGACGGGACAGGACCAAACAGTAGACCGAGACAGAAAACGCGCCGGCGGCCATCAGAAAGTCAGCAATCAGGTTCATGACGCCCCCTTCAATTCAGGACAAATTCAGAAATCAGCAGGTCCCGCACCCGGTCTTGTCCGGTTACGATCTGCACCCTGCGCAGCATCTGTGCCTTGAGACGCATCAGCGCGGCGGGATCCTCTAGCTGCTCCAGTTCAACGGCGCGCAGGTAGCTGTTGAGCACATCCGCAACGCGGGGCAGCAACAGCTGAACCTCGGGGACATGCGCGGCACTCACCTCCAGCTGAGAGGCGAATCGCAGGTGGCGTGACCGGGACTGCGGGCCGAGGCTGATGATGATCGGGTCGACCGGAACAAAGACGATATCGGGCAGCGTCGTTGCCGCGCCGGACGCGGGGGAATGCGTCTTCGACTGGCCGAGAAGCAGCCCTGAATAGGTTGCATAAAATCCTCCGCCTCCGAGCGCGAGCGCCCCAGCCATACCGATCAGAAGGGGCAGCTTGCCCTTCTTTTTCGGCAGGTCTTCGGTTGGTGTATCTGCTTGGGTCATCGCGCGCTCGCTTCTGTTCGGCAAAGACCAAAATAGATCAAAGGTCACTAACCGATTGTTAAGGCACATCCTTCATTGATCAGGGAAAGCGCAGGCGGAGGTCTGCTAGACGGAGGACTGGTGTGAACAATCTCGTAACCTTGTGGCAGGGGCTGACGCTGGCCAAGCGGGTCGTGCTGGTTGCCGCGACCGTCGGGATGTTTCTGTCGGTGCTGGCGCTGGCGCGGATCGGTCAATCGGGCGGGCAAAGCCTGCTTTATGCCGGGCTGGATGGCCGGACGGCGGGGGATGTGATCACAGCCCTTGATCAGGCCGGCGTTGTCTATGATGTGCGTGGCGATTCCATCTACGTGCCCTCGGCGTTGCGGGACGGGTTGCGCATGCAGCTTGCCGGGCAGGGCCTGCCGGCGTCGGGCGGCGCAGGCTATGAACTGCTTGATGGGCTGACCGGCTTCGGCACCACCTCGCAGATGTTCGACGCGGCCTATTGGCGTGCCAAGGAAGGAGAGCTTGCGCGCACCATTCTGGCAATGCCGCAGATAAAGGCAGCTCGGGTGCATATCTCGCAAGGCAACAGAAGTGGTTTCCTGCGCGACCAAACCCTGAGCGCGAGCATCACAGTGACCACTGGTTCAGGGTCGCTCTCCGCAGAGCAGGCCAACGCCCTGCGCCATCTGGTGGCCAGCGCGACCGGCAATCTGAAGCCCGAAGATGTTTCGGTCATTGATTCAGTTGCCGGTCTGATCGCCGGACCGGCAGACGCGACTGCCGCCTCGTCAGGCGATGCGCGGGCGTTGGACATCAAACAAAATGTCGAACGTCTGCTGGCCGCTCGCGTGGGGCCCGGACGGGCCGCTGTGGAAGTGTCGGTCGATGTTGTGCGCGACCGTGAAGCCATCACGGAGCGGACCTTTGATCCGCAGGCGCGGGTCGCAATTTCGTCTGATACCGAGCAAAGCAGCGACAGCTCGAAAGACGGGCAGGCCGGTGTAACCGTCGCGTCCAACCTGCCAGATGGCGATGGTGCCGCCGGGGCCACGGGTGAGAGCCAGAGCACCACCAGCCGCGAGCGTGTGAATTTCGAGGTCTCGCAGACGGAGAGAGAGGTTTTGCGCGAACCCGGTGCCATTCGTCGGCTGACCGTCGCAGTTCTGGTGGACGGCGAGCAGATAACGGCAGAGGACGGAACGGTGAGCTGGCAACCGCGGTCCGAGGCCGAATTGGCCGACCTGCGCGAATTGGTCAGCTCTGCCGCCGGGCTGGATGAGGCGCGGGGTGATGTGCTGACCCTCAAATCCATGCAGTTCAGCCCGCTGCCCGCCGAAGGCGTTTTGGCCGAGGCAGGGCTGCTGTCGCAGATTGGGCCGATCGACCTGATGTCCGTGATTCAGCTTCTGGTTCTGGCAATCGTCTCTTTGGTGCTTGGCCTTTTTGTGCTGCGTCCGTTGCTGACCCAGCGCGCAGCACCCTCAGAGCTGCCGGGCGCTGCTGGCGGTGCCCTTGCCTTGGCGGGGCCGCCGGAGGCGGAGCGTTTCGCGGGGCTGACCGGCGAGATTTCGGAGGGGTTCGATCTGCCCGACATGCCCATGGTCAATTTTGACGATGCCGGCGTCTACGGCACGCCACCGCAGAACGACCCTGTGTCGCGCCTGCGTCGTCTGATCGACGAACGCCAGAGTGAATCGGTTGAAATTCTGCGCAACTGGATGGAAAAAGAAGAGGAGCGCAGCTGATGCCACCGCTCAAGCTGGAAGTGTTTGAATCGCCCTTGCCGCGTGGCGGCAGTCAGATCGTGGTGATGGACAACGCGGCCATCGAAGACGCCCGACTGCGCGCCTATGAGACGGGCTATTCGGCAGGCTGGGAAGATGCGACGGCGGCAAGTCAGGATGATCAGAGCCGGATCAGCTCTGAGCTCGCCAACAACCTTCAGCAGATGGGTTTCACCTTCCAGGAGGCGCGCGCGCATATCCTGCGATCCGTGCAGCCCCTTCTGACCCAGCTTTGCACCCGGTTGCTTCCTCCGCTTGCCCAAGAGGCCTTGGCTCCTGTGGTGCTTGAGACGGTCATGCCGCTGCTGGAGGATCTGGCGGACACTCCGCTGCATGTGACGCTGAACCCTGCTTCCCGTCCTGCGGTGGAGCAGCTTTTACGACAGGCCGCAGGTGTGCCGCTGGTGATTGTCGAGGAAGCGACACTGGGGGAGGGGCAGGTCTATCTGCGGCTGCCTCAGTCGGAACACCGTGTCGACCTTGATCATGCGGTCGTCCGGATCACCCAAGCCGTACATGATTTTTTTGAATATTCCGAAAAGGAAGACATCAATGGCTGATCCGACGGATGCAAACCCGTTTGCACAGGTGCCGATCGAAATCACGGTTTCGGTTGGCAAGGCGCGGCCTTTGGTGCGCGATCTTCTCAAGCTGGGGCAAGATGCTGTTTTGCCGCTCGACCGGCGGGTAGAAGACCCGGTGGAGCTGTATATAGGCGACCGGTTGATCGCGCGAGGCGAACTGCAGGAGCTGGAGGGAGACCAGGCCGGGCAACTGGCGGTGCGGCTGATCGAAGTGGCAAACCTGCGCGGTGGGCTGTGAAGCAGACAATGGCTGTCCTGCGCGCCATTCTCCTCTTGGGTCTGATTGCGCTGGCTGGGCCTGCCCTGGCACAGGAACTGACGCTTGACCTTGGTGACGGGCCATCGCTTTCAGCACGGTCTGTGCAACTGATCCTGCTTCTGACTGTGCTCAGCCTCGCGCCAGGGCTGGCGATCATGGTGACCTGCTTTCCCTTTGTGGTCACGGTACTGTCGATCCTGCGGCAGGCCATCGGGTTGCAGCAGGCCCCGCCCAACATGTTGCTTGTCAGTCTGGCCCTGTTCCTGACGTGGTATGTGATGGACCCGGTGTTCACCGAAGCCTGGACGAACGGTCTTGGCCCACTGAGCCGCGAAGAGCTTGAGATCGGACCCGCCATCACGCTTGCAATGGCCCCGTTCCGCGACTTCATGGCGGCCCGGCTGGATCCAGAGACTTTTGCGCAGCTGGCCGAACTGCGCCCCGGCCCGATGCCACCCGATTTGCCCGACGCGCCTCTGTCTGTGCTGATACCTGCCTTCATGCTGAGCGAAATCAAACTGGCGTTCGAAATTGGCTTTCTGGTGTTTTTGCCGTTTCTCATCATCGATCTGGTGGTGGCTGCGGTGTTGATGTCGATGGGTATGATGATGGTGCCGCCCGCGATTGTCTCACTGCCGTTCAAGTTGGCGTTTTTCGTGGTGGCGGATGGCTGGAGTCTGATCGCACAGGCTTTGGTACGAAGTTACCTGTGATCTCTGCCGGTCTGACTGCGACGCGGCCAGGTGTCCGGGAAAGGCCGCAAATCTTTGGCCGCTAGGGCGCTGACAGGGCCGCCAGAATGGCCTTGGCGCTGTCACTGTCCCACTCTGCATCGCCGATCAGACGGGCAACTTCCTGCCCTTGCGGATTCAGGATCAGGGTTACCGGCAGGGCCATCACACTGGCAGAGCGCGACAGCTCTGATTTCGGATCACGCAGGATAGGCAGGTTGGTTATGTCCGCCTCGGCGTAGAATTTCTGGATGCCTGGCACAGCGTTGCGCCCCGTGGCGACCGGGACCACCGCAATATCGGGCAGGGCTGCCTGCAGCCGGTCCAGCGAGGGCATTTCGTGCCGGCATGGCGCGCACCATGTGGCCCAGAAATTCAGAACAACCCATTTGCCATGATAATCCGCCATGGATTTCGACATGTCGTCTGCATCCAGCAAGCTGACCTCTGCCAACGTCACCGGAGCGGAGTGAAACGCCAGTTTTTTCATGTCGCCATCGCGCAGGGCGGCGACATCAGCCGCCACCGGATTTGCACCAAGCGCCAAGGCCGTATAAAGGACAGCCAGAGATTTCCGCAGCATAACCCCTCCGAAAGACGCATCCATGACCGCACCCGCAGATCCCAAAACCGCCAACCAGATGTGGGGCGGGCGCTTCGCCGAAGGGCCAGACGCGATCATGACGGCGATCAACGCCTCGATCGGGTTCGACAAGCGGCTTTACGCGCAGGATATTGCCGGGTCGCGCGCCCATGCGGCGATGCTCGCCGCCACAGGTATCGTGACACCTAGCGATGCCGAGGCGATCGGGGAAGGCCTGCTCACCGTGTTGTCAGAGATTGAAACGGGCGGGTTCGCGTTTCGCACCGATCTGGAAGACATTCACATGAATGTTGAAAACCGGTTGAAAGAGCTGATCGGTGCGCCTGCAGGGCGGTTGCACACGGCGCGCAGCCGCAATGATCAGGTGGCCGTCGATTTCCGCCTTTGGGTGCGGGATCAATGTGATGCAGCGATTGAGGGGCTGACCGCGCTGATGCGCGCCTTTGTCGCGCAGGCAGAGGCCGGGGCCGATTGGGTGATGCCGGGGTTCACCCATCTGCAGACCGCGCAGCCTGTGACCTGGGGGCATCACATGCTGGCCTATGTCGAGATGTTCGCGCGGGACAGGTCCCGCTTTGCCGATGCGCGGGCGCGGATGAACGAATGCCCGCTTGGGGCGGCGGCCCTTGCAGGCACCGGGTTTCCGATCGACCGGCAGATGACGGCACGCGCGCTGGGGTTTGACCGGCCCACGGCCAACAGCCTCGATTCCGTCAGCGACCGCGATTTCGCGCTGGAGTTTCTGGCGGCCAGCAGCATCTGTGCGATGCACCTGAGCCGCTTTGCCGAAGAGTTGGTGATCTGGTCGTCGGCGCAGTTCCGCTTCGTGCGTTTGTCAGACAAATGGACGACAGGCAGCAGCATCATGCCGCAAAAGAAGAACCCCGATGCGGCAGAACTGTTGCGCGCCAAGATCGGGCGGATTCTGGGGGCGACGGTGGCACTGTTCACGGTGATGAAGGGCCTGCCGCTGACCTATTCCAAGGACATGCAGGAAGACAAGGAACAGGTGTTTGACGCCGCCGATACACTGATGCTGGGTCTGGCCGCAATGACCGGCATGGTGGGCGACATGACCGCCAACCGCCCCGTGCTGGCGCAGGCGGCGGCGAGTGGCTTTTCCACCGCGACCGATCTGGCCGACTGGCTGGTGCGGGAATTGGGCCTACCGTTCCGCGAGGCGCATCATGTGACGGGCACGCTGGTCGCCTTGGCCGAAGGTGCGGGTTGCGATCTGCCCGATCTGACCCTGGCGCAGATGCAGGGCGTGCATGCCGGCATCCGCGCCGATGTGTTCGATGTTCTGGGGGTGGAAAACTCGGTGCGCTCGCGGCAGTCTTATGGGGGGACAGCCCCCGAGCAGGTTCGTGCGCAGGTGGCGCGCTGGAAGGAGATTTTGGCATGAGGCGTGTTTTGGGGATGGTTGCCGTACTGTCGATGCTGGCAGCCTGCGGGGCTGATGGAGCACCCGAGCGCCCGCAGCCGGGCGTTACGATGACCGGCGACGCGCGGGTCGGGGTTGTGATGCAGTGACCGCTGGCCAGACCATCGCAGCGCGCTAGCTTTGTTCAGGGCCACGAAAGGGCAGGCGATGACACCGATCCGCATGATGTATCTGGCACTGGCCATCTGGGGTGCGGTGCATCCGATGTACTGGTTCGTGCGCCATATGCGCGAAACGGGGACTGGTCTTTCGGGCCTGATTGACGCCTGGTATGTCAATGCCTCGACCACCGGGCTGACCTGGGATCTGACCATAGCCGCGCTTGCGCTGACGGTCTGGGTGCTGGTCGAGACGGTGCAGCATAAGGCGTGGCGCAACCTGATCGCCGTTCCCGCCACGTTCTGCATCGGGGTCAGCTGTGGCCTGCCGCTCTATCTGTTTTTGCGGTCACGCTAGGGCGGCAAGGGGCCTGCACGGTTCCGTTTGAATTTGCGTGCGGCAGGGGATAGTGCTGGCGCGCGGGGTAGCCGGGGTTGCGGGGCACATGGACCATTTTCTGTATCAGAACGGGATGCTGCATGCCGAAGATGTGGCGATAGCTGATATTGCAGCCACGGTCGGCACGCCGTTCTACTGCTATTCGGCAGCGACGCTGACCCGGCACTATCATCTGTTCACCGAGGCGCTGACCCCGCTGCCACATCTGGTGTGCTTTGCCATCAAATCGCTGTCGAACGTGGCGGTGCTCAAGCTGTTGGGCGATCTGGGTGCCGGGATGGATGTTGTGTCGGGCGGCGAATACCGCCGCGCCCGTGCGGCGGGCGTACCCGGAGAGCGGATCGTGTTTTCCGGTGTCGGCAAGACGCGGGAAGAAATGCGGCTGGCGCTGACCGGGGGTATCCGGCAGTTCAATGTGGAATCGGAACCCGAACTGCGGGCGCTGTCCGAAGTGGCGGCGTCGCTGGGCGTTTTGGCCCCGATCACCATCCGGGTGAACCCGGATGTGGATGCGAAAACCCATGAAAAGATTGCGACCGGCAAAAGCGAGAACAAGTTCGGCATTCCGATTGCCCGCGCGTCGGAAGTCTATGCCGAGGCGGCGGCCCTGCCCGGCCTGCGCGTTATCGGCATTGATGTGCATATCGGCAGCCAGCTGACGGAACTGGAACCGTTCGAGCAGGCCTACCTCAAGGTCGCCGATCTGACCCGCCGATTGCGCAGCGAAGGCCACAGCATCGAACGCCTGGATCTGGGCGGTGGGCTGGGCATTCCCTACGCGAGATCGAATGAAGCTCCGCCTTTGCCGACCGATTACGGCGCGCTGATCAAGCGCACCGTCGGAGATCTGGGTTGCGAGATCGAGATCGAGCCGGGCCGGCTGATTTCCGGCAATGCAGGGATTCTGGTATCTTCGGTGGTCTATGTGAAGAACGGCGAAGGCCGGGATTTTCTGATCGTCGATGCGGCGATGAATGATCTGGTGCGCCCGTCGATGTATGGCGCGCATCATGATATCGTGCCTGTGATCGAACCTGCGGCGGCACAGGAGATGCAGCCATATGACGTGGTGGGCCCTGTGTGTGAAACAGGGGATACCTTTGCCAAACAGCGCAGCCTTGCTCCGCTGGCCGAAGGCGACCTGATCGCCTTTCGCAGCGCCGGGGCGTATGGGGCGGTCATGGCCTCGGAATACAACACACGGCCGCTTATTCCCGAGGTTCTGGTCAAAGGGGATCACTTCGCTGTCATAAGGGCGCGTCCGACCTTTGACGAAATCCTTTCGCGCGATACCATCCCTGCATGGCTGTGACACCCCGTCCGGCCGATGGAAAGGCTGGCATGGCGGTTTCCGATCCTGATGACCTGATGAAACGCATCGCATGGCCGCTGCGTCTGACCCATCTCGGGCTGTGGGCGGAGCGGGTGACCCGTGCGTTCTGGCCGCTTTGGACCTTGGTGCTGGCGGTGTTGGCGGCCTTGGCCTTCGGGGTGCAGGATCATGTTTCGATTGAATATCTTTGGGGGGCCGCGGCAGTCATATCTGCTGCGGCGCTGGTGGCTTTGGGCTACGGCCTGCGCGCGTTTCGTGCGCCCCATCGGGCGGAGGCGCTGGTGCGGCTTGATTCGCGGCTGCCCGGCAATCCGATTGCCGCGCTGACCGATGTACAGGCAATTGGCGCGGGCGATGCGGCTTCGCTTGCGGTGTGGCGCGCGCATCAGGCGCGGATGGCGGCACGGGCCGCTCAGGCCCGCGCGGTGGAGCCTGATCTGCGGCTGTCATCGCGTGATCCGTTTGCGTTGCGCTATGTGGCGCTGACCGCTTTTGTCATGGCGCTGATGTTCGGATCGCTGTGGCGGGTGACATCGGTGGCAGCGCTTGCCCCCGGCGCAGTGGGCGGTTTGGCGGCGGGGCCGACGTGGGAAGGTTGGGCACAACCCCCCGCCTATACCGGCAAGCCGACGCTGTATCTGAACGATGTGACCGCAGAAACGCTGGAGGTGCCGGTGGGCACCCGCATGCAGTTCCGTCTCTATGGCGAGGTTGGCGCGCTGACACTGACCGAAACTGTTTCGGGTGTACTTGATGCGCCCGCCGATGCCGTGCAAAGCGTGGCGCGCGATTTTGTTCTGAATACCTCTGGCTCTGTTGCAATCGACGGCCCCGGCGGGCGGGCCTGGGCTTTTACCGCCACGCCCGATCAGGCCCCTACGATCACCCCCGAGGGCGAGATCGGGCGCGAGGCCGACGGGCGGTTCCGCCAAGGGTTTGCCACCAGTGATGATTATGGCGTTGTTGCCGGGCAGGTCAGCATTGCGCTGGATCTGGCGGGTATTGATCGCCGCTTCGGCCTGGCGGCCGAGCCGGAGACCCGAGAGCCTGTGGTTCTGGACCTGCCGATGCCGGTAACCGGCGACCGCGCTGCGTTTTCCGAAGTCTTGGTTGACGATCTGTCGCAGCACCCTTTTGCCAATCTGCCGGTTGTCATGACATTCTCGGCTACCGATGCGGCGGGCCAGTCTGGTGAAGCGCCCCCGCTGAACGTGACCCTTCCGGGCAAACGCTTCTTTGATCCTCTGGCGGCCGCGCTGATCGAAATGCGGCGTGACCTGTTATGGACACGCGAAAATGCAGCTCGGTCCGCGCAGGTTCTGAAAGCGGTGACACATGAACCCGAAGATTTCATCCGCAACCAGCGTGCCTATCTGCGCCTGCGGGTGGTGATGCGCCAACTGGATGCCGAAAAGGCCAGTCTCTCGCCTGATATCCGCGACGAGATTGCGGCAGAGTTGTGGGAAATCGCCCTGTTGGTGGAAGAAGGCGATCTGGCAAGCGCCATGGAACGCCTTCAGCGTGCGCAGGACCGGCTGGATGAAGCGATCCGAAATGGTGCCAGCCCCGAGGAAATTGATCAGCTTATGCAGGAAATGCGTCAGGCGCTTGCCGATTACATGCAGCAGCTTGCCGAAGAATCCCAGCGCAACCCCGAAAGCCAGCTGTCCCAGAACATGGAGGGCATGGAAATGTCGGGCGACCAGCTGCAGCAGATGCTGGATGAGCTGCAACAGCTGATGGAAGAAGGCCGCATGGCCGAGGCGCAGGAGCTGATGGAGATGCTCCGTCAGCTGATGGAAAACATGCAGGTGGCGCAAGGCGAAGGTCAGGGCCAGGGTCAAGGGCAAGGCCAGGGCAACCAGGCCATGCGCGATCTCGGCCAGACGCTGCGCGATCAGCAGGGCTTGTCCGATGACGCGTTCCGCGATCTGCAGGACGGTCAGCCCGGCGGGCAACAGCCGGGCGAAGGGCAGGGCGGCGAGGGTCTGGCCGAACGCCAGCAGGAACTGCGCGACCGTCTGGGCCAGCTCGGTCGCGGGCAACTGCCGGGGGAAGGCAGCGAACGCGGCGAGGCGGGCCGTCAGCAGATGGATCGTGCGGGCCGCGCCATGCGCGAGGCCGAAGATGCCCTGCGCGGCGGCGATCTGCCCGGCGCGCTGGACCGTCAGGCCGAGGCGATGGAGGCCCTGCGCGAAGGCATGCGCAACTTTGGCGAAGCCTTGGCCGAAGAACAACGCGAGCAACAGAATGGCGCGGGTGAAGGCGAGGCCTTTGGCCGCGCCGATCCGAACAGCCAACGTGATCCGCTTGGGCGTGAGCCGGGCGATTCCGCCCGCATCGGATCAGACCGCAATATGCTGCAGGGTGAAGACGTCTATCGCCGCGCGCAGGATCTGCTGGACGAAATCCGCCGACGCACCGGTGATCAGCTGCGCCCAGAGGCGGAGCGGGATTATCTGCGCCGCCTGCTGGATATGTTCTAGGACTGGCTTAGCTTTTCAAAAGCCGTCACGCCTATGGGAACCCGGCTCAGCGCAGACGCCTCTCGGTCCTTGCATCGAAGGCCTTCACATGTGTCCGATCAAAGCTGACGCGCGATCCGCACATATGGCTATGGTGCGGCAGTCGCGCTGGTGCTGTTTGACATCGCGTTCCAGACAGGGTTTTGTGCAGTGTTGATGCGCAACTTCGTAAAGCTCTGCCTGTCGAGCGGGTCGACGCGGCGCAGGTGGAAGGTGTGGCGGAATGCCGGATTTTTTGCGCGATGTGACCACGGGGTACAAGGCCAACCGGGTCTGGATGATGGCTGGCACCATCCTGCGGCTGGACAGTGCCGACCCTGCGGTAACTGCCGAGATGCAACTGGCTGAGGGCGGCACCCGTTTTGTGGTTTTTGCCGGGCAGAATGCACAGACCGTGCAAGGCTTGCCGCGTCCCTTGCGGCTGACCGGGCTTGACCCTGCCGCCCGCTATCGTATCAGCCTGCGCAACGGGGTGGATAAGCCGCCCCTGTCGCGGGGGCCGAATGCCCTGAAAGACGGGCCGCTGACCCTGACCGGGCAGGCGCTGATGGCGCAGGGATTCCTGCTGCCCGTCGCATGGCCCGCAACGATGTGGGTGGTAGAGGGAGAACGGTTGTGACGCCAGACTGGATCGCGGTAGATTGGGGCACTTCCAATCTTCGGGCCTGGGCGATGGGACCAGAGGGAATTCTGGCGCAGGCGATGTCAGACGATGGCATGGGCCGGTTGAGTCCGGATCGCTTCGAACAGGCACTGCTGTCCGTGATCGCACCTTGGCTGGGCAGTGCCGTGATGCCGGTGATCGCCTGCGGCATGGTTGGCAGCCGTCAAGGCTGGCACGAGGCCCCCTATCGGGCCGTGCCCTGTCCTCCGCTGGACCGGGCGGGGATGGTGCGGGTTCCGGTGAATGATCCGCGCATCGCGGTTTATATCGCCCCGGGCCTGAAACAGGTCCAACCCGCCGATGTCATGCGCGGTGAGGAGACACAGATCGCCGGGGCCTTGGCCCTGCACCCGGGCTTTGATGGCGTGATGTGCCTGCCCGGCACCCATTCCAAATGGGCGCAGATCAGTGCCGGAGAGGTGGTCAGCTTTCAGACTTATCTGACGGGCGAGTTGTTTGCCTTGCTGTCGGAGCACTCCGTCTTGCGGCACGGAATGGCGGGCACAGGCTGGGACGATGCCGCCTTTGATGCAGGCCTGTCCGCTGCGCTGTCGCGCCCCGACCGGATCGGCGCGCAGCTGTTCACCCTGCGGGCCGAGGGGCTGCTCGCGGGCCTGTCCCCCGACAGCGCGCGCGCGCGGCTGTCGGGCCTGTTGATCGGCGTCGAACTCGCGGCGGCCAAACCCTATTGGCTGGGCCAGGCGGTGACCCTGATCGGGGCCGAGGCGCTGTGCCGCAGCTATGCCCGTGCCCTTGCGGCCCAAGGGGTCGAGGCGCGCACTCTTCCCGCGACCGAATGCACTCTGGCCGGGCTCGCCAGCCTTGCCCGAACCTTGGAGACAGCCCGATGACCCATCGCAACCTGATTGCCATTCTGCGCGGCATCACCCCGTCTGACGCCTTGCCGGTGGCCAAGGCTTTGGTTGCCGCTGGCATCACACGCATTGAAGTGCCGCTGAACTCACCCGACCCGCTGGTGTCGATTGCGGCCATGGCGCAGGCCCTGTCGGACCGTGCACAGATCGGCGCGGGCACGGTGCTGAGCGTGGCAGATGTGGCGGCGGTACAGGCGGCGGGTGGCACGCTGATTGTGTCCCCGAACTGCGATGCCAAGGTGATCGCCGCCACCAAAGCGCGCAGCATGGACTCTTGGCCTGGGGTCATGACGCCCAGCGAGTGTTTTGCGGCGTTGAAGGCAGGGGCGGACGGGCTGAAGATTTTTCCGGCATCGCTGATCGGACCCGATGGCATCAAGGCGATGCGGGCCGTTCTGCCCCGCGCGACACCAGTTTACGCGGTCGGCGGTGCCGGGCCGGACAATTTTGCCGATTGGATCCGGGCCGGTGCAGATGGCTTTGGCATCGGCACTGCCATTTATACGCCCGGCTTGTCGGTGACCGAGGTCACCGCGCGCGCGCAGGCGGTTGTCAAAGCATTTGATGAGGCCACAGTATGACCGTTTTCAACACCACACCCTGCACGCTTGGCGAAGGCCCGCTCTGGCATCCGGAGCGTGGTGAGTTGCTTTGGTTCGACATTGTCGGCAAGCGCCTGCACTCCGCCAGCCGCCAGTGGGACTTTTCCGAAATGGTCAGCGCCGCCGGTTGGGTCAGCCGCGACGCAGTTCTGATCGCCTCCGAGACGCGGCTGTTCCGGTTCAATCTGGAAACCGGGACCGAAGAAACACTGTGCGGGCTGGAGGCTGATACGCCCGCCACCCGGTCAAACGATGGTCGTGCCGACCCGATGGGCGGGTTCTGGATCGGCACCATGGCCAAGGCGGAAGCCAAGGGGGCAGGCGCATTCTACCGCTACCACAAGGGCGCGTTGCGCAAGCTGTGGGATGGCATCACCGTGCCCAATGCGCAGTGCTTTGCGCCCGACGGACGCACCGCCTATTTCAGCGACACCCCCACACATCAGATCATGCGCGTGGCGCTGGATGCCGAAGGCTGGCCCTGTGCGGAACCGCAGGTGGCCTTGGATTTCAATGCCCAAGGCTGGTATCCCGACGGGGCGGTTACAGATGCGGCGGGAAATCTGTGGGTCGCGTTCTGGGGGCGTGGCTGCGTCGAGGGCTATTCGCCAGCCGGTGAAAAACTGGCCGGCTTTGACTTCCCTTGCCCGCAAACCACCTGCCCGGCCTTTGGTGGCGCGGATTTCTCCCGGCTATACTGTACCTCTGCGGCGCGCGACCTGACCGATGGCAATGCCGCAAATGGCCAGACCTTTGCCGTTGAGACCATGTTCAAGGGCCGCGCCGAGCCGCGCGTCCTGCTCTGACCGCCATGTGAACCTTAATGGAAGCAGGATGCCAGCCACATGGCCACGCTTGGTTGGGCCGTCTTCCCCGCTTTGATCGCTGCGGGCGGCCTGCACTATCTGGCGGGATGGCCGATTGGGCAGGTGTGACCATCCCTGCGGGCGTGCATTGGGTCGCGCTGTAGAGGCTCTTTACTTCGGCGGATCACAGGATCAGAACGGCCCCGCAATCCGTGTGGGGCCGAAATGTTTGAAGTGACTGCCGAGCTTGTGGCCTTGCTGGTGATGGCCGCCTTTGTCGCCGGCTTTGTCGATGCCATCGCTGGCGGAGGGGGGCTGATCACGATGCCGGCTCTGCTGTTGGCCGGAGCCAGCCCGGTGGAGGCCTTGGCGACCAACAAGCTGCAGGGCAGTTTTGGGTCTGGCACCGCGATGATCAGCTATGCGCGTGCCGGGCATGTGCAACTGCGCGACCAGGCGGGAATGGCGCTGGTTGCCTTGCTGGCCGGGGCGGGTGGAGCGCTGGTGGCGCATCTGATCCCGGCGGAAGTCTTGCGGGTGATCATGCCGGTGGTCCTCGTCGCGGTGGCCCTGTTCTTCGCCATCAAGCCCGGCCTGACCGATCTGGACCGGGTGCAGCGGATGGGGCCGGGACTGTTCACCGTCACTGCCGTGCCGCTGATTGCCGCCTATGACGGTTTTTTCGGGCCCGGGACCGGCAGCTTTTTCATGATCGGGTTCATTATGCTGGCGGGGTACGGGGTGTTGAAGGCGACGGCCCATACCAAATTGCTGAACTTCGCCTCCAACCTCGGCTCGCTGGCAGTGTTTGTGTTTTCCGGTGCAACCTGGTGGGCGGTGGGACTGGTGATGGCACTGGCTCAGACAGCCGGGGCACTGCTTGGATCACGTCTGGCGATGCGGGTGGGTGCCCGGCTGATCAAGCCCTTGCTGGTGACCACATCCACCCTGATGGCGGCCCGGCTTTTGTGGCAGGTCTGGACGTAAGTCCGCCTTCAGCGCAAAAGTCAGGGACCGGTAAAATCAATAGCCGAGAGGTTTGACAGTGCCGTCCCTGCCCATGCCGCTGAGCAGACACCGCAGCACATCGGACCCGGTGATCATCCGTTTCTGATCTGGCGACCACAAAAGAATGACGGTTTCATCATGCCCCGCATCCTGTTCGCGGTGGGTGGCCAGCAGGCTGAGTGCCTTGTCCAAGGTATCGGTTGGCTGGTGCATCACGGCCGGTCGGTGGCAATAATCGGCCGGGTCAACCCCCCGCCCCAGAGCCAGAAAGTCGCGCAAGAACGTGTTTGCATTCAACAGCAGGCGCGGCTGGGCCTGATCGTCGGTCAGCACGATCCATTTCTTTTGTGACGCGGCCAGTTTGCGCAGAAAGGAATCGTCGCGGTCATGAGTGAGCGTGGGGAACACCACGCGCCCTGCCTCGAAGGGCAGCCGCACGATACTGTCGGGGTCAAGGGCGTTGCCCTGATCCTGAACAACCAGATCGTCGAACGCCAGAAAATTGGTGGCCCCGATGGCCTCGACCCGGCCCACTTCGCTGCCGGTGTTTTCGGCGTGATAGGTCAGGATCTCGCGCAGTTCGCGTTCCCGGAACCATGGCACCGCCTCCTTGCCGACCCACAGGTCCAGCAACAGCGCTGTGGGTTTGGCGATGGGCCATAGCAGGATACGATAAAACCGAAGGATCGGCGCAAACAGGGCCACCGCCCGCAATGCATTGCGCGAGAAGTAGGCCTGCGGCACGATTTCACCGATAGCGGTGATCAGAACGGTGGAAAACAGAAAGGCCGCAATGCCTGCCATCACCGAGTCGGCCAGCATGGTCAGAAGCACGTTGATCGAGACATTGCCGATCAGAATGGTGACAAGCGTGAAATTCGCGTCGCGCCGAAGGTCGAGGGCACTGGCAGCACTTTTGTCCCCGGCCGCCGCCGACGCCTCCAGCCGCAGCCGGCTGAGGCTGAACACAGCGATGTTGCAGCCCGAAAACAGCGCCGACTGGGAGATGCAAAACACAATTCCCAGCCAGATAAGCAAGTCATTCATGAAAATCTCCCGGTTCGGGGTGAACGGAACAAGGCTGCAAATGGTTCCGGTCCCTTGGAAATGTGTGGTGCGGTCAGCCTCCACGCCGCCGATTGCCAGACCATGCAGCGCATGAGATAAGCCTGCCATGTCGATCGCACGCATCAGAGCCATGACCCACCGGGCATTTCTTGCCTGGCTCGTTGTGGTGGCGATGGTCTTTGTCTGGACGGGCGCGCCGCAGGCCCCGCTGATGCTGCCACAGGTTGCAGCGCAGACTGGGCTCAGCCTGACTCCTGCCCCCGATCTTGCGGCGACACAGGTCAAGCCAAGCCTTGTGCAACGCGCAACGGATGATCGTTTTGCGACAGTGCCGGATGCGGACCTTGGGCTGGCACAGGCGGGCCCGCCGGGCGTACCGCCGTTGGCGGACCGTTCCCCGGTGGCCACGGCGGTTCTGCTGCCGGCGCATGGGCATGCACGGCCGGAGCCGCGCGCACCGCCCGTTCTTTGATACGCCTGCGCGGTGCCTGACGGCGGGCTTTGTCCCGCGCGTCGGCCTATTCCCTTCATTCTCTATGTCTGACCCCGCTTTGCGTTGGCCGTGCCGCGCAAGGCGTTGCGGGTCGTGAGGACCATTCATGTCAAGAACTGTTGTCTGGAAACGCCTGTTTATCTGGGCTGTCTGTATCTGGGGGCTGCTGTTTGCGCTGCCCAATGCATTTTATCCGCGGGTGGAGTGGCACAATGATGCCCACGCGGCCCTGACCGAAGGTCTGCTGCCGGCGCAGGCCGATCTGGCGGGCTGGCCATCGTGGCTGCCATCCAACCTTGTGGCGCTTGGGCTTGACCTGCGCGGCGGCGCGCATCTGCTGGCCGAGGTCAAGGTGGCCGAGGTGCATGCCGCGCGCATGGATAGCCTGTGGCGCGACGTGCGCGAGGTGTTGCGCCCGCTGCGCGATCAGGTCGGCGCTGTGCGGCGCGATGGTACGGCCCCCGCAGACACGTTGCGCGTGGTGCTGACCGAGCCTGCGGGGATGCAGGCAGCGCTAGAGGCGGTGCGGGCACTTGCAAGGCCGGTTGCTTCGCTGACCGGGGCGGGGCAGAGCGATTTTGTGGTGCAGGCAGATGGGGCTGCCCTGGTGTTCGTGCTGTCGGAGGCGGAAAAAAAGCTGTCGGATGACCGCACGGTACAGCAGGTGCTGGAGATCGTCCGCCGACGGGTGGACGAGGTGGGCACGCGCGAGCCGACGATTCAGCGGCAGGGCGAAAACCGTGTGCTCATACAGGTGCCTGGCATCGGGTCGGCAGCAGAGCTGAAGGCGCTGATTGGGACAACGGCAAAGCTGACCTTTCATTCCGTCCTGGGAATGGGGACTGGGCCAGAGGCGGGAGATCTGCTGCTGCCATTGGCAGAGGACCCGGGCGTGATCTACCGGCTGGAGGCAGAGCCGGTGATCAGCGGAGAGGATCTGGTGGATGCACAGCCTGCCTTTGACCAGAACAACCGGCCTGCGGTGAATTTCCGCTTTGATGCTTCGGGCGCGCGGGTGTTCGGCGATTACACGGCCGCCAATATCGGCAAGCCCTTCGCCATCGTGCTGGACGGTGCGGTAATTTCTGCCCCGGTGATCCAGAGCCATATTGCGGGGGGATCGGGGATCATCACCGGCAGCTTCACGGTGGAGGACAGCACCGAACTGGCGGTGCTGTTGCGCGCGGGGGCCTTGCCGGCCGGGATGGAGTTTCTGGAAGAGCGCACCATCGGGCCGGAGCTTGGGCAGGACAGCATCGACGCGGGCAAGACCGCGGCAGTGATCGGGATGGTGGCGGTCGTGGTGTTCATGATGGCCTGCTATGGCGGTTTCGGGGTGCTGGCCAATGTGGCGCTGTGCATCAACATGCTGCTGCTGTTTGCCGCTCTGTCGGTGATGGGGGCGACGCTGACCCTGCCCGGCATTGCGGGGATTGTGCTGACGATGGGCATGGCGGTGGACGCCAATGTGCTGATCTTCGAGCGGATTCGCGAAGAGCTGCGCGCCGGCCGCACACCGGGGCGAGCGGTGTCTGTGGGGTTTGACAAGGCGCTGTCGGCGATCATGGACAGCAACATCACCGGCTTGCTGACGGCGGTGATCATGTTCGCCATCGGGTCTGGTGCCGTGCGCGGCTTTGCGGTGACGCTGGGGCTGGGGATCCTGACCTCGATGTTCACTGCCGTTTATGTGACGCGGCTGTTGGTCGAAAGCTGGATGGTCTGGCGCCGGCCAAAGGTGCTGCGGCTGGCAGGGCTGATCCGGCTGGCCCCGGTGCGCAGCGCGTTCAACTTCTTCCGCTGGCAAGGGGCGACCTTCGGCGCGTCGGTGGTGGCGGTTGTGGCATCGGTCGTGCTGGTCGCCGTGATGGGGCTGAACTTCGGCATCGACTTCAAGGGCGGCACCACGTTCCGCACCGAATCCGCTCAGGCGGTGGATGTGGCGAAGTACCGAGAGGCATTGTCGGGGCTGGGCCTTGGCGATGTCGCCATCGCACAGGTGTTTGATCCGGCTTTTGCTGCGGATCAGCATGTGGCGATGATCCGGGTGCAGGCGCAGGACGGGGCCGAGGCGATTTCGGCTGCCACCATTGCGCAGGTCGAGGATGCATTGCGCGCCGTGGACCCCGGCATCAGTTTTCCGGCAGTGGAATCGGTGGGCCCGAAGGTTTCGGCCGAGCTGATCTGGCTGGCGGTGATGGCGGTGGGCGCGGGGGCGGCAGGCATTCTGGCCTATGTCTGGCTGCGGTTCGAATGGCAGTTCGCAGTCGGCACCGTAGCGGCGCTGGTGCATGATGTGGTGGTGACCGTGGGCGTCTTCGCCCTGTTCCAGCTTCGGTTCGATCTGACCATCGTGGCTGCCTTGCTGACCATCCTCGGCTATTCGGTGAATGACACGGTGGTGATCTTTGACCGCCTGCGGGAAAACCTGACCAAATATAAGGATATGCCGCTGCGCGACTTGATGAACCTGTCGGCGAATGAAACCCTGAGCCGGACGATCATGACCGCGTTGACCACTCTGATTGCCTTGGTGGCCCTGTTGATCTTTGGCGGCGACGTGATCCGGGGCTTCGTGTTTGCGATGCTGTTCGGCGTTGTCATCGGGACCTATTCCAGCCTCTATGTGGCAAAGAACATCGTGCTGTTTCTGGGACTGGACCGCACGGAAAAGGCCGGACGCAAGGATGATCACGAGTTTGCGCACATCGACGCGTAAGCCGTGCCGCAGCGGGGCATGTACCCGCTGCGGCACTATGTGCGGATGGTGAAGCCGCGGGCGATGTGGTTGCGCACGAACCAGATCATCGCAAGACCGGGCAACAGCGAAAACACGGTCATTGCCATTACAAGGCCGATATCGGTTTGAAAGGTGAACAGCGCATTGATCGCCATGGTGATCGGCTTGCCCGCGGTGACAGTCAGGATGCGGGCGAATACCACTTCGACCCATGAAAAGATAAAGCAGAAGAAGGCCGCAACGCCAATGCCCGGCGCGATGGCGGGAACCAGGTGGCGCAGGAAGAAGCCGGGCAGGGAATACCCGTCGAGAAAGGCGGTTTCGTCAAATTCGCGTGGGACGGCGCGGATGAAGCTTTCCAAAATCCAGATCGCGATCGGCAGGTTGAACAGGCAATGCACCAGCGCAATGCCGACTGGGCTGTTGATCAGGTTGAATTGCGCGAACAGGATGAAGATGGGAAGCGACAGCACAACCGGCGGCGTCAGACGGAAGGCCAGCATCAGGAACAGGAAGTGCCGGTCGCCGACAAAGCGATACCGGGCAAAGGCATAGGCCGCGGGCAGACCGGCAGCAAGGCAAAGCGCCACATTGAGCAGGACATAGATCAACGAGTTCAGCAGTGCATCGACCAGCGCGGGGCTGGCAAAGATATTGCGGTAGTTGATCAGGCTGAAGCTGCCCTCAAGGGTCCCGTCATGCGGCAGTGTGGCGGTGAAGCTGAGCACGATGGTCTGCGCCAGAGGAAGCAGGATGAAGCCAGCCAAAACCAGCAGGGCGGCTGCGCGCAGAACGCTCATGCGCTTGCCTCTGGTCGCTGGCGGTTGCGGTGGTCGGTGACGGCGACGAAGATGCGGACCACACTCAGCACGATCAGGAAATAGACCATGGCGCGGGCGGCAGCCGAGCCGTAGCTGAAGCCCTTGATGTCTTCGCCAAGATCCAGCGACAGGAAGGTGGTCGCATTGTCCGGGCCGCCCGCGTTGATGGCAAATGCTTCGGTATAGATCATGAAACTGTCGACAAAGCGCAGCAGGATCACGATGAACAGCGCGCTGCTGATCCGCGGCAATTCGATGTAACGGAACAGCGCCCAGCGGGAGGCACCATCAATGGCGGCGGCCTGGTAATAGGGACGCGGAATGCCGGACAGGCCAGCATAGGCAAGGATCACCACAAGCCCGAGCCAATGCCATGTGTCCATCACCACCAGCAGCATCCATGTGTGAAGTGCGGTGAACTTGTAATCGAACATGATGCCCAAGGCGGCCATCGCCTGCCCGGCAAATCCGGTTTCGGGGTTGATCAGGGACAGCCACATGATCGGGATCATGTTCCAAGGCACCACCAGCGGCACCGCAACAAGCAACAACATCAACAGCCCCGCACGCCCCGCCCGCACCAGCAAAAGGGCGACGGCGATACCCAAAGGCAGCTGTACCCCCAGCACAAGGGCGGAAAACAGCAGGCTGCGGGCCAGACTGGCGTGAAAGCGGCCAGAAGTAATGATCGATTCATACCATTCGGTGCCGACCCAGTGCAGCGAGTCGAGGGTGAAGATATCGTGGAATGAGAAATTCAGGACGGTCACCAACGGCACTACCCCGACGAACCCCATCACCGCGGCGGCGGGCACCAACAGGAGCCACGCCCGGTTGTCATGGGATTTCATCTGGAACGGTCCTGCGCTTGGTCTGATCTGTCGGGATGTTCCTTAAACCGGGCGCTGCTGGCAAGTGCAAAGGTCGTCAAACCGATCTGCGGCAGGGTAGCAGTCCGGCGATCAGGCAGAGGCGTCTTGCGAGGGTGCGTCCGCCCCGGCCCAGCCCGCACTTTGCATCTCGCGCAACCGGCTGGCGGTGCGTTCGAATTCGAAACTGCCTGTGCCTTCCATATACAGCCGTTCGGGTTCGTCAGCGGCAGAGCAGATCAGGCGAACCTTTGCCTCATATAGCGCGTCGATCAGCAGGACGAAGCGCTTTGCCTCGTTGTAATTGCTGGCCGACAGTTGCGGGATGTCTTCGAGGATCAGCACACGGACGGCGGCGGCGATGGCAAGGAAATCGGCGGCCCCCAGGGGTCTAGCGCAAAACTCCCAGAAGGTCGCGCGGCCGATGCCATTGGCAAATCGGGGAATTTCCACTTCGCGCCCGTTGACCGGCAGTCTCAGCGGTGCCCCAGACGTGCCGCCGGTCAAATCTGCCCAGATTGCGTCGATCTGGCTGCGCGCCTTGCCTGCGGGGTGGAAATAGACCTGCGCGCCAGACAGGCGGTGCTGTCGGTAGTCGTTCGGGCTCTCCAGTTCATGCACGGTCAGGCGGTCGCGCAGCATGGCGATGAAGGGCAGGAACAGCGCGCGGTTCAGCCCGTCCAGATACAGATCCTCGGGCGGCCGGTTCGAGGTGGTGATGATGACCACTCCGGCGGCGAACAGCCGTTCGAACAGGCGGCCCACAATCATCGCATCGGTGATATCGGTGATCTGCATCTCATCAAAGCACAGCAGACGGGTGTCCTTGATGATCGCATCCGCTACCGGGGCGATGGGGTCATCCACCCCGGTCTGGCGCGCAATGTGAATGCCGTGGTGAATCTCCTGCATGAAGGCGTGGAAATGCACCCGGCGTTTTTTCGGAATGTCGGTCGCATGATAGAACAGGTCCATCAGCATGGATTTGCCACGCCCGACCCCGCCCCAAAGGTACAGGCCTTTCGGCGGCGTCAGGGGTCTGGCGAACAGGCCCGCAAACAGGCCGGTGCGGCGGGTGGCGTGTTCCTCCAGCCAACTGCGCAGCGCCTCCAGCGACGGCAGCATGCCGTGCTGTGCCGGGTCGGGGCGCAGGGTGCCCTCGGCGATGCGGGCGTCGTAGATCTGGGTCAGGGTTTGGCGCATGGTGAGCGGTATACATCTGTATGCGAAGGGCGGGCAACGGGGGCAGGCTCGGATTCCGGCTTGAAGCCCAGATTCAAAACGGTTTGAGTGGCGCAAACGGTGCAGGGGACGGTGAGATGGCAGAGTGGTGGCGCGGATCGGTGACCTATCAAGTCTATCCGAGGTCGTTTCAGGATACCAATGGCGATGGTATCGGCGATCTGGCCGGCATTACGGCGCGTCTGCCCCATCTGGCGGATTTGGGAGTGGATGCAGTCTGGCTGTCGCCCATCTTCAAAAGCCCGATGGCGGATATGGGCTATGACGTATCTGATTACACCGATGTTGACCCGCTGTTCGGTGATCTGGCAGCCTTTGATGCGCTGGTGGCGCGCGCGCATGATCTTGGGCTGAAGGTGATCATCGATCAGGTGATTTCGCATTCTTCTGACCAGCATCCGTTTTTCCGTGAAAGCCGGACAACGCGCGACAACCCGCGCGCTGACTGGTATGTCTGGGCGGATGCGCAGGCCGATGGCAGCCCGCCCAACAACTGGCTGTCGGTGTTCGGCGGCTCCGCCTGGGAATGGGATTCGCGGCGGCGGCAGTATTATCTGCACAACTTTTTGCCCAGCCAGCCAGATCTGAACTTTCACAACCCGGATGTGCAGGACTGGGCGCTGTCGGTGCTGCGGTTCTGGCTGGACCGCGGCGTGGATGGGTTCCGGCTGGACACGGTGAACTATTATTTTCACGACCGGGAGTTGCGGTCAAACGGGCCGATGCCGCAAAAGGACAACCGTCCGCCGGTGAACCCTTATGACATGCAGGATCACCTGTTTTCCAAGTCGCGCCCCGAAAACCCCGGCTGGTTGGAGCGGTTGCGCGCGCTGACCGATGATTATCCCGACCGCACCATGGTGGGTGAGGTGGGCGATGCGCCATGGCGCAATGTGGCGATCATGGCGGAATATACCCAGCCGGGGCGGCTGCATATGACGTACAGCTTTGACATGCTGGGACCAGAATTTACGCCCGCGCATTTCCGCGAAAAGATTGAAGGCTTCTTTCAGGGCGCACCTGATGGCTGGCCGATGTGGGCGTTTTCCAATCATGATGTGATCCGCCACGCCACCCGCTGGGCCGATCATGGTGCCCCCGATGCGGTGGCCAAGCTGGCGGCGGCGATGCTTTTGTCATTTGAAGGCTCGGTCTGCCTGTATCAGGGGGAAGAGGCCGGGCAGGTCGAGACGGACATCGACTATGAAGAGCTGACCGATCCGCCAGGCATCCGGTTCTGGCCCGATTACAAGGGCCGCGACGGGTGCCGCACACCGATGGTGTGGGACAGTTCAGAGTTTGGCGGCTTTTCCAGGGTGAAGCCGTGGTTGCCGGTCAAGGCACCGCAACTGGCGCGCAATGTGGCGGCGCAGGATGGAGTGCCGGGATCGGTGCTCGAATTCTACCGTGAGATGCTGGCCTTCCGGCGTGCAACACCGGCGCTCCGTGTCGGGCGGACACGGTTTTTCAACCTGCCCGAGCCGGTATTGGGCTTTGCTCGCGGCGACGGGCTGGCCTGCGTGTTCAACCTGTCTGTCCGTCCGGTCACATTGGCGGCGCGTGGCGTATTGATGCCTGGCGCGCCGTGCCATGCCGCTCATCTGGAGGGCGACCGCCTGCTGTTGGGGCCGAATGGCTTTGCCTTTGTGCAGGGCGATGCCGCGTTGCTGCTTAGCGCAGAGTGATCTTGCGGAAGATGCGCCCGACCACCTGCCCGCTAGAGAGCGCATAGTCCGGCTCGGCCCCGACATCAACAAAGCCGAGGCGGGCGTAATAGGCCAGACCGGGAATATTGTCGGCGCGGATGGCGGCAAAGACCTCGGTGATCCCCTTGGCGGCGCAAAGCGCACGGGTCTGGTCGAAAAGCTGTGCGCCAATGCCCTTGGCCTGGGTGCCCGGGCTGACAAAAGTGCCGATATGGACCTCGCCATGGACCTGGTCCACCGCCTGCCAGCCTAGGATGTGTCCCGCGTCGTCGGCGACAACGCAGGTCAGGGTGCCTGGCCCGTCGATATAGTCGTGGCGCACCGTTTCAGGACTTTTGGGGGTTTCATGCGCTGTGGTGCCGCCGATGGCGATGATGGCGTTCAGCAGATCGGCCATCTGTGGGGCGTCCTGCGGGGTGGCGATGCGGATGATCATGCGGCAAACTCTTCACGCCGATAGCCTTGCAGATAGAGCAGGGCAGTCAGGTCACCGTGGTTGACGCGCAGGCTGCATTTCGCCGCCACCAAGGGTTTGGCGTGCAGCGCCACACCCGCACCGGCCCGGGTCAGCATGGCAAGATCATTGGCCCCGTCGCCCACGGCCATGGCGTCATCGGGTGAGATCCCCAGACGGGTGGTGATCTCCAGCAGCGCATCCAGCTTGGCCTGCTTGCCAAGGATCGGATCGGCGACATGCCCGGTCAGTTTCCCATCTGAAATGAGCAGCGTGTTGGCACGGTTCTCGTCAAAGCCAAGGGTCTCGGCGATGCGAGCGGTGAAGGCGGTAAATCCGCCCGAAACCAGCGCGGCATAGGCGCCAGTCGCGCGCATGGTGGCCAGCAGGGCCGGACCGCCGGGCATCAGCGTGATGCGGTCACGGATCACGCGGCTGATGGTTTCGGCGGGCAGGTCGCGCAACAGGCCCACCCGCTCGCGCAGGGCAGTTTCGAAATCCAGTTCGCCGTTCATCGCGCGGGCGGTGATGCCTGCCACATGGGCCCCGACACCCGCCTCATCCGCCAGCTCGTCAATACACTCCTGCCGGATCATCGTGCTGTCCATATCCGCGATCAGCAGGCGCTTTTTGCGGTTGGCGGCGGGCTGCACGGCAAGGTCGATCCGCAGCGCCTGCAGGCCCTCCCAGGCCTCCCACAGGTTTTTCGGGACTGCTTCCAGCGGGAATTCTGCCGCCACGCCCGGATCGAGCCAGCGGGCATCGCCGCCACCCCAGGCATTGCGCAGCGACTCGACCGTCATGCGGTCCAGGACCGGCGTTTCGGGATTGGTCAGCAGCGTGGCGATGAACATGGGCAAGGTCCGTCCGGCAGGTGTTGTCGCTTTCGCGCGGTGATGCGCCGCATTACGACGATTTTCCCCCTTGCACCAGAGGGGCCGGCTATGTAGACGCGGCAGTGGGACACCCTTCCCCAACGAAGGGCATTTATCTGTGAGGATACCATGGCTGATCTGATCGCCCCGGCATTGCGCCCGGCCAACCCGCGCTTTTCTTCTGGCCCCTGCGCCAAGATCCCCGGTTATTCCCTGTCGATGCTTGAAGACGCGCCCTTGGGCCGCTCGCATCGTGCGGCTGTGGGCAAATCCAAGCTGAAGGAAGCGATCGACCTGACCCGCGAAGTTCTGGGCGTGCCGGCAGAATATCGCATCGGCATCGTTCCCGGGTCTGACACCGGTGCTGTGGAAATGGCGATGTGGTCCTTGCTGGGCGCGCGCCCGGTAGAGATGCTGGCGTGGGAAAGCTTTGGCGAAGGCTGGGTGACCGATGTGGTCAAGCAGCTGAAACTGGACGCGGTGGTGAAGAAAGCCCCATACGGCCAGATCGTGGATTTCTCGACGGTCGATTTCGACAAGGATGTGGTGTTCACCTGGAACGGTACCACTTCTGGCTGCCGCCTGCCGAATGCCGACGCCATTCCCGCCGCGCGGGCAGGGCTCACCATCTGTGATGCCACCTCTGCCGCCTTTGCGATGGAGATGGACTGGGCCAAATTGGATGTGGTGACATTCAGCTGGCAGAAAGTCCTGGGCGGAGAGGGGGCGCATGGCGTGCTGATCCTGTCGCCCCGCGCAGTGGAACGGCTGGAAAGCTATACTCCAGCCTGGCCGCTGCCCAAGATTTTCCGGCTGACCGCCAAGGGCAAGCTGATCGAGGGCATATTTGTCGGCGAGACCATCAATACCCCATCAATGCTGGCGGTCGAGGACTATCTGGTTGCGCTGAAATGGGCGAAATCGGTCGGAGGGTTCCGCGGTCTGGTAGACCGCGCGCGCGCCAATGCTCAGGTGGTCTGGGATTTCTGCGCCGCCAACCCGTGGCTGCAGAATCTGGCGGAAACACCGGAAATTGCATCGACGACTTCGGTGTGCCTCAAGTTCTCTGATGCGCGGATTGTGGACGGTGAGGCTTTCGCCAAGGCTGTCGCCAAGCGGCTGGAAAAGGCCGGGGTCGCGTTTGACATCGGCGCCTACCGAGATGCGCCCGCCGGTCTGCGGATCTGGTGCGGATCGACGGTGGAGACCGCCGATGTGCAGGCGCTGATGCCGTGGATCGCCCATGCGTTTGAGGCCGAGCTTGCCGCGCAGGCGCAGGCCGCCTGACCGGGATGGCGGGGTGAACCCCGCCCTACCCCATCCTCAGGGCGGGGTTCACCCCGCCGGCCCCTTTTCATTTTTCAAGGACTTCCAAAATGGCCCCCAAGGTTCTCGTTTCCGACGAACTCTCTGAAACCGCCGTCCAGATCTTCCGCGACCGCGGAGTCGAGGTGGATTACATGCCCAAGCTGGGCAAGGACAAGGATGCGCTGCTGGCAGTGATCGACCAGTATGACGGCCTGGCGATCCGCTCGGCGACCAAGGCCACCGAAAAGCTGCTGGCCGCTGCCACCCGGCTGAAAGTGATCGGCCGCGCCGGCATCGGTGTCGACAATGTCGACATTCCGGCCGCGTCGAAGAAGGGCGTGATCGTGATGAACACGCCATTCGGCAATTCGATCACCACCGCCGAACATGCCATCGCGATGATGTTCGCCGTGGCGCGTCAATTGCCCGAGGCCAATGCCAGCACCCATGCCGGCCTGTGGGAAAAGTCGCGTTTCATGGGGGTGGAGCTGTTCAACAAGACGCTGGGCGTGATCGGCGCAGGCAATATTGGTGGCATTGTCTGCGACCGCGCCGTGGGTCTGAAAATGAAGGTCGTGGCCTATGACCCCTTTCTGTCGGAAGAGCGCGCCAAGACCCTTGGCGTCACCAAGGTGGAGCTGGATGAGCTGTTGGCGCGGGCGGATTTCATCACCCTGCACGTGCCGCTGACCGACAAGACCCGCAATATTCTGGGCCGGGAAAACCTGGCCAAGACCAAGAAGGGCGTGCGCATCGTCAATTGCGCCCGCGGCGGTCTGATCGACGAGGCAGCCCTGGCCGAGGCCCTGATTTCGGGCCATGTCGCAGGCGCGGCGCTGGATGTGTTCGAGGTGGAACCGGCCAAGGAGAGCCCGCTGTTCAACCTGCCCAATGTGGTCGTCACCCCGCATCTGGGCGCCTCCACAACTGAGGCGCAAGAGAATGTGGCACTGCAGGTTGCCGAACAGATGTCCGACTACCTGCTGACCGGCGCCGTCACCAATGCGCTGAACATGCCCAATGTCACCGCCGAAGAGGCTGCCGTGATGGGCCCCTGGGTCAAGCTGGCCAGCCATCTGGGCGCTTTCATCGGTCAGATGACGGATGAACCGATCAAGGCCATCAACATCCTGTACGATGGCCGTGTTTCGGATATGAACATCGCCGCCCTGAACCAGTCGGTGATCGCGGGGGTGCTGAAGGCCCAGAACCCAGATGTGAATCTGGTGTCGGCCCCGGTTGTGGCCAAGGACAAAGGCATCCAGATTTCAACCACCCGCCAAGACAAATCGGGCGCGTTCGATGCCTATATCAAGGTGACCATGGTGACCGACAAGCGCGAACGCTCGATCGCGGGTACCTGTTTTTCCGATGGCAAACCGCGCTTCATCCAGATCAAGGGCATCAACATCGACGCCGAGGTCGGCGAGCACATGCTCTATACCACCAACGAAGACGTGCCGGGCATCATCGGCCTGTTGGGCATGACGCTGGGCAAGAATGGCGTGAACATCGCCAACTTTACCCTAGGCCGCTCGTCCATCGGGCAGGATGCGATTGCCCTGCTGTATCTGGATCAGCCGATCAATCCAAAGGTTGTGGAAACCCTTGATAACACCGGCATGTTCCTGCAGGTCAAACCTCTGGTGTTCGAAGGCGCGTAAGCGGGCCTTCTTCCTTACCTGTTTTCAAATATCCCGGGGGTCCGGGGGCAGCGCCCCCGGGCTTTCCGCAAAGCAAAGGCCCGGTCATGCAGCCCCGTCACACCTATGCCATCGGCGACATTCACGGCCATCTGACCCTGTTGCATGGTGCACATGACCTGATCGCACGGGACATGGCCCGCCATGGCGCAGGGCAGGTGGTGCATGTCGGCGATCTGGTGGATCGCGGGCCGGACAGTGCCGGGGTGGTGGAATATCTGCGGGCTGGAATCGCAAAGGGGCAAGATTGGGTTGTTCTCAAGAGCAATCATGACCGGTTGTTCACAATGTTCATGAGCGACCCCATGGCCAGCGATCCGGGGCTTCGCGCCGATTACAGTTGGCTGCATCCAAAGCTGGGCGGCGGGGAAACGCTGGCCTCTTATGGTGTGCCCAACGCGTCGGATCGTCCGATTTTCAAGGTGCATGCCGAAGCATTGGGTGCGGTACCTCAGGCGCATATTGATTTTCTGGCCACCCGCCCGGCATGGCACCGGGCGGGTGGCGTGATCTTTGTACATGCAGGGGTGCGGCCCGGTATCGCAATCGAGGATCAGGCAGAGGATGATCTGGTCTGGATCCGCAAGGGATTTCTCGACCATGACGGCCCTTTCGAGGCGCTGATCGTGCATGGCCATACCGCGGTCGACGCCGCGACGCATTATGGTAACCGGGTGAACATCGACTCTTCTGCTGCGTATGGCGGGCCGCTTTCGGCCATTGTGATCGAAGGCGAAGACGTGTTCCGTTTGACCGCCGAGGGTCGGGTACCGTTGCGGCCTGCGGGGCGGTGACAGGCCGACCCGTCAATCGTCACCGCCGCAAAACTGTCGGCCTCAGTGCTGCAATTCGGGCAGACGGCGGCACAGATAAAGGCTGAGAACGGCGCAGGTGGCGGAGACAATGGCCAGAGCGGTAAAAAATCCTCCGCTGCCCAGACGCTCCAGTACCGGCGCCAGCACCACCGGGGCGGCAATGCCGCCCACCAACCCGGCCGCAATGATGGTGGGCGCGGTGCGTGGGTCGTCGCCCATGCGGCGGCTGGCAGCGACGTAGAAGCCCGGGAAGAACAGACCTGCCGAGAGACCCATGGCCACGAAGAACACGCCGGGGCTGACGAAAATTGCCAAGGTGGCAGAAACCGTCGCGGCGATCATCGCCCCCACATAAAGCAGAAAGGGGGCTGTCAGATGCGCCGTAAAGATCAGCACAGTCCGCGCACCAAGAAACGCCACGAAAAACGCGCTGAGCAACCGGGCCGCGGCGGCTTCTGACAGGCCAGAACGGATCAGAGCACTGGGGCCAAGACCGATCAGGGCGGCCTCGATGCCAATGCCCGCAACGGCAAACATCTGAAAGGCCAGCATCGGGCGGAAGGGGCCTGTGCTTCCGGCAGCCGGCGGCGGGGCCGCGCGCCCGGCGGGGCCGGCGCCCAGCCAGATCAGCGCGGCCAGTCCAGCGACCAGCGCATAAGACAGCGCGGGATTTGACCCCAGCCAGACAAAGACCAGCGGTGCGACAATCGCACCAGCGCCAAAGCTGGCATTCACCAGGCTGACCATGGCCGTGCCGCGCGCACCATAAGCCCGCAGGATGCGCGGGTTGAACACCACCGTCGCCAGTCCGTAGCCGGTGCCGAATGTGAGCGCGCCGACGAAGGTCACCGCTGTGCCCAAGGCGGCGGCGATCAGGGCAGCCCCGCCAAGCATGATGCCGATGCTGATCCGGGGCGAGACTGCTGCGCCCCAGCGGTACATGGCGGCAACGCCGATGGCGCAGCCGATCCAATGCGCCGAGACCAGCCACCCGGCTTGCGCTGCGCTGAGCGACAGCGACCGGCCAAAGGCAGGGAGCGCAGGGCCATAGAGGGATTGTCCCGCCCCCATCATGACAAAGGTGGCGATCCCCACCAGCAACAGGCCAGTGTTTGCCCGGTTCACGTCTTTCATCATGGCCCTTTTGCGCGTTGTGACGGCTCTCCTTCTCTTGGCGCGGGCGGAGTGTCAATCGACGCCGCGTCATCTTTCCCCCCGGCGCGAAATGCCGTTAGGATTGCTCAAACTCCAGGAGGTTTCGATGGCCAGCTTTCCGCAAGACGTTTTTATCCTCTCCGCCACGCGCTCTGCGATTGGCGGTTTCGACGGCACCCTTGCTGGGGTGTCGCCGATTGATGTGGCCACTCAGGTGATCAGCTCTGCCCTGCGGCGGGCTGGCATTGGCGGGGCGCAGGTGGGGCAAGTGGTGATGGGCCATGTCATCAACACCGAACCGCGTGACATGTATCTGAGCCGGGTGGCTGCGATGCAGGCCGGAATCCCGGAAACTGTGCCCGCGATGAATGTGAACCGTCTGTGCGGCTCGGGGGCGCAGGCGGTGGTGTCGGCGGTGCAGGCGCTGGTGCTGGGCGACTGCAGGATCGCGGTGGCGGGCGGGGCCGAAAGTATGAGCCGGTCTCCTTACATTCTACCGGCTGCGCGATTCGGGCAGAAGATGGGCGATGCAAAAGCTCTGGATATGATGACAGGGGCGCTGACCTGCCCGTTTGGTACCGGGCATATGGGAGTGACGGCAGAGAATGTCGCCGCGCAATATGGGATCAGCCGTGCCGCGCAGGACGCTTTCGCGTTGGAAAGCCAGAAGCGCGCGGCGCGGGCGATTGCCGAGGGCATCTTTGCAGCCCAGATCACGCCGATGCGGGTCGAGACGCGCAAGGGTGTGGTGGAATTTGCGGTGGATGAACACCCCAAGGCAACATCGCTCGACGCCTTGGCCGGGTTGCGCCCGGTGTTTCAGAAGGACGGCACGGTGACGGCGGGAAATGCCTCTGGTATCAACGACGGAGCGGCAGCGCTTGTTCTGTCACGCGGCTTGTTTCCGGGCGCCAAACCCCGGGCGCGGGTGATGGGTTATGCCCATGCCGGGGTAGACCCGAAGGTGATGGGCATTGGTCCGGTGCCGGCCGTCGAGGCGCTGTGCGCGCGGCTGGGATTGAAGCCTGGCGATTTTGATCTGGTGGAATCGAACGAGGCTTTTGCCGCGCAGGCCATTGCGGTGAATCGCGAATTGGGGCTGGATGCGGCCCGGGTGAACCCCAACGGCGGTGCGATTGCGCTTGGCCATCCGGTGGGCGCAACCGGGGCAATTCTGGTGGTCAAGGCATTGCACGAACTGGAGCGGACGGGCGCGCGCACCGCGCTGATCACCATGTGCATTGGCGGCGGCCAGGGCATCGCACTGGCGATTGAACGGGTCTGATCACCAGCGCGTCTGTTCTCCGCCTTCTGCGCCATGAAAGCGTCTGCACGAAGGCAGCGGCATCGGTCTGCGCGCTAAAGGGGTCCGTCAGTCGCTGTGGGTAGCATTGCCGCTGCTGCGGACTGCCACCACCGGCACAGTGAATGCCCGGCACAAGGGATCACAGGTCAAACGCCCTGCAAGCCCGGGGCGGATAACCGTATGGCAACACCACGCCTCTGGGTCGGCGCAGGGTGCGTCCGGCCGTCCGCCGGCGCCATGTCCCTGGCACTGATGACATGATTTGTCATGTTAATCAGTCTTTCATGCTGCCGCCCCTAAGGTCCGCCATGGCCCCGCGGCAGAAAGCGGAACGGGGAACGGATCGTGATGGATATGACGGAACGTCTGGCAAAGGAACGGCGCGCCCGGCTGGCCGCTGAACGTTTGCTGGACCAGAAAAGCCGTGAATTGTTTGCCGCCAACGAAAAGCTGGCCATGCATGCGCGCGCGCTGTCTGATCAGATTGTCGAACAACGCTCCGTCGCGCGCGAAGCGCGGTCTGAGGCGCAGGCGCTGAAAGGCCAGAACGCCGATATCGCCACCGCGCTACAGGAAGCACATTCCGCAACCGTCGTGGCTGAGCGCAGGTTGTGGGACTCGGTTGACACCATTCGTGATGGCTTTGCCGTATATGACGCCGACCTTCGGTTGGTCGCCGCGAACACCCCCTACCTGCAAGCCTTTGAAAACCTGAAGATCAGCCCCGGCATCAGCTATTCTGCGCTGATCACCATGTGTGCCGAGTCAGGTCTTGTCCGGTTGAACGGAACGCCGATCAAGGACTGGGTCACAGACATGCTGGCGCGGCTGGAGGCTGAGGTGATCGAGCCCATCGTCGTGCAGATGTCCAGCGGCAGTTACTATCGGCTCATGAACCGGCGCACCCTCGATGGCGGGATGGTCACACTTGCGATCGACATGACCGACCAAATGCGAATCTGGGCCGCAGTGGAAGCGATCCCGGATGGTTTTGTACTTTTTGACAGGGAGGACAGGCTGTTGACCTGCAATCAGCAATACCGTGACATTTATCCCGAAGCCGCCGATATCCTGCGGCCGGGTGTGACATTCGAGGATGTGCTGCGCCATGGCCTGGCGCGCGGCAAATACGCCGAGGCAGTGGGACGAGAGGCGGAATGGATGTCGGAACGCCTGGCTGCGCACCGTGCCCCTTCGTCCATCCACGAGCAGAAGCTGTCAAACGGCCGCTGGCTGCGTGTGCTGGAGCAAAGCACGCCGGATGGGGGCCGCGTCGGGCTGCGGGTGGATATCACCGACTGGAAGGAACAACAGGCGGCGCTTGAGGCGGCGCGCCTGCAGGCCGAAGCCGCAAATCGGGCAAAATCGGCATTTCTGGCCAATATGAGTCACGAAATCCGCACGCCGATGAATGGGGTCGTGGGTATGGCCGAACTGCTCTGCGATACCGAGCTTTCCGAAGAGCAGCGTCTGTTTGCCGAAACCATCCGCTCTTCGGGCGAAGCGCTTCTGGTGATCATCAATGACATTCTGGATTATTCCAAGATCGAGGCGGAGCGGCTGACGTTGCACCCTGAACCCTTTGATCTTGAACGAACGATCCACGAGGTGGCGATGCTGCTGCAACCCCGGGCGCGGGCCAAGGGCATCCGACTCATGATCGATTACGACATGTTCCTTCCGACTCGCTTCGTCGGCGATCCGGGCCGGATACGGCAGGTGATGACCAATTTGATGGGAAATGCCGTCAAATTCACCGATACGGGTCATGTGCTGGTGCGCGTGGTGGGGCCTGAAGGGGCGGTGGATGTGCAACAGGTGCATGTCACGGTCGAAGACACCGGGATCGGCATCTCTGCGGCGAACATCGACCACGTCTTTGGCGAATTCATTCAAGTGGAGGATCAGCAAAACCGCAAGTTTGAAGGTACTGGCCTGGGTCTGGCAATCACCCGCCGCCTGATCGAGCAGATGGACGGCACGATCTGGGTCGACAGTGAGCAGGGCAAGGGGTCGTGTTTCGGCTTCCGGATTTCGCTGCCTGTGTCAGAACCTGCGCCCGAGGTGCGTTTGCCGATCACATTGCGCCGCGCCCTGGTGGTGGATGACCAGTTCATCAACCGCACCATTCTGGACCGCCAGCTTGCCCCGCACGGCATTGCGGTCACCCTGTGCCGCTCTGGGGCCGAGGCGCTGAAAACCCTTGCGCAGGATTCGCGTTTTGATGTGGTACTGACCGACCATGACATGCCCGAGATGGACGGCGTTGCCCTGGCGCGCCAGATCCGTGCAGCCGGGCATCAGATGCCGATCGTATTGCTGTCATCGAACCCGCTGCTTGCCCGTGCCGAAGGGGAGGATGCAGGGCTGGATGTGGTTCTTCAAAAGCCCCTGCTTCGGGCCGATCTATACCGCCAACTGCAGGCGTTGTCGGTTGCTGCGCCCGCGCCGCTGGCCACAACAGCGGATCCGGCGCCGCCCGCGCCCAAACCGACGCAGCGGCAGATGCGGGTGCTTGCGGCCGAGGACAACCGCACCAACCAGCTGGTCTTTGCAAAAATGGTCAAGGATGTTGATATCGAGTTGCGCTTTGCCGCCAACGGCTGCGAAGCAGTGGAGCTGTTTCAGAGCTGGCAACCCGATCTTGTCTTCATGGATATCTCGATGCCAGAGATGGACGGGTTCGAGGCTGTGAGGGCAATCCGGGTGATGGAGGATGGTCAGGGTTCAGTGCCGATCGTCGCCCTCACCGCTCATGCGATGGAGGGCGACGCGGCAGAAATTTTGGCGGCGGGGATGGATCGGTACCTGACCAAGCCGTTGCGCAAATCCGTGATTCTGGATGTGCTGGCCGCCTATTGCCCCCCGGATGTGCGACCGGTCGCGCCGCGATAATCTGGGGGCCTTTTGCGCCCTGCCTCAGGCTGCCTGCTGCGCTGGGGACTCACGGCGGAACACCATCTTTCCGTCGGTGGACGTGCCGGGATCGTGGCGGTAGCCGCCGGTATTGAACCCCCGCAGATCGGCCGGGTCGGTGATCTGATTGTCACAGATATAGCGCGCCATGCTGCCGCGGGCCCGCTTGGCCCAGAAGCTGATGGTTTTTGCCTGCCCGTCGCGGTCTTCCAGAAAGACCGGCGTGATGACCGGCAGGTGCAGCGTGCTGCGGTCAACGGCGCTAAAATACTCAACCGAGGCACAGTTGATCAGGGCTTTGGCCCCAGTTTCTTGCGCAAGGGTGTTGAGCGATGCCGCGATTTGGCAACCCCAGAACGCATAGAGGTCGGCCCCCCGCGCATTTACCAGCCGGCTGCCCATTTCCAGCCGGTAGGCCTGGATGGCGTCGAACGGGCGCAACAGCCCGTAAAGGCCCGACAGGATGCGTAAATGCCCGCTCGCCCAGTCCAGCGCGGGCGCAGACAATGTGCGGGCGTCCAGGCCTTGGTAAGTATCGCCTGCAAAGCAATGCATCGCCGGAAAGATTGTGCCCGGTGCAGGGGTCGCGCTGAAGGCGGCGAACCGGTCGCGGTTCAGTCGGGCAAGCGGCTCGGAAATGTGGCTGAGCTTGCGAAGCTCATCAACCGAAAGGCCGCGCGCAATTGTGGCGAGTTCCAGCGCCTGTGCGCTGAATTCCGGATCGGTCATCTGATGCCCGTCGGGCAGGGCCTGCGGCACTTCGTTCAGTTTCTTGGCGGGAGAGATGACGGTCAACATGGCAGGCCCTTTCCTTGAACGCGCAAGATATGGTGTGGCGCTGCGGTGTAAACCCCGACGGGTCAGGCATCGCGCAGAACATCCAGAAATGCGGGTCCGAAGCGTTCGATCTTGGCCGGACCCAAATCCCCCACACGATCAAGGTCTGACAGGGTGGAGGGGCGCGCTTCGGCAATGCGGCGCAGGGTTGATGGCGACAGGCTGAGCGGTTTGCCCGTGCCATCCTCGCCGCGCAGCAGCGACAACTGCACCTCCGCCAGACGGTCGTAAATCGGGCCAGAGGCGCGACCTGCGAGGCGTTGGCGGGCAGGGTGCAGCGGCTCACTCGCGCCATTGATCACCGCAAGAAATGCCAGGCCATAGCTTTCCAGCTTTTTCGCCCCAACCCCGGTTACACCGGCCATGTCATCCAGTGTCGCGGGCTTGCGTTCGGCCATTTCAATCAGGGTGCGGTCGGGAAAGATGACATAGGCCGGCACGCCCTGCGCCTCGGCCAGCGCCCGGCGTTTGGCCTTGAGCGCTGAAAGCAGCGGCGCATCCTCATCCGAGACCAGCGTTTTGACAACGGTACGCGGGATGGCAGAGGTGATGGTGTCGCGGCGCAGCGAAATGCTCTCTTCGCCGCGCAGGATAGGACGGGCGGCATCGGTCATCCGCAGCGCCCCAAAGCGGTCACCGTCGGGGCGCACCAGATCGCGGCCCATCATCTGCCGGAACACCGCGCCCCAGGCCGGTTTTGACAGGTCACGCCCGACGGCAAAGGTGGGCAGTTGGTCGTGCCCTTTTTCGCGGACCTTGGCAGTGGCATTGCCCGTCAGAATGTCGATCAAGTGCCCCGCACCAAACCACTCTCCGGTGCGCAGAATGGCGGAGAGGGCCTTGCGCACGGATTCAGTGGCATCGAACACATCCACCGGGCGGTCACACAGATCACAATTGCCGCAGGGGTCAGAGGCCTCGCCAAAATAGCCCAGCAGCACCTGACGGCGGCAGGCCACAGCCTCGGCCAGACCAAGCAGCGCGTTCAACCGGCCGTGATCGGCGGCCTTGCGGTCGGGTGGGGCGGCCCCTTCGTCGATTTGGGTGCGGCGCAGGCGGATGTCATCGGGGCCGTAAAGCGTGAGCGTTTCGGCAGCGGCACCATCCCGCCCGGCGCGGCCGATTTCCTGGTAATAACCTTCGATCGACTTTGGCAGGTCGGCGTGGGCCACCCAGCGGATATCGGGTTTGTCGATGCCCATGCCAAAGGCGATGGTGGCGACGACGATCAGACCGTCCTCCTGCTGAAACCGGATTTCCACGCGGCGGCGCTCTTCGGCCTCCATCCCGCCGTGATAATGGCAGGCCGAATGCCCAGCCTCGCGCAGCGCCTGTGCCAGCACTTCGGTGCGGGCGCGCGACGCGGTGTAGACGATGCCGGATTGGCCCTTGCGGGCAGCGGCAAAGCGCAAGATCTGGTCGCGCGGCTTGTCCTTGACGGCAAAGGCAAGGTGGATGTTGGGGCGGTCAAACCCGCGCAGGAAGGTTTCTGGTGCCGCGCCATCAAACAGCCGGGTGACGATTTCGGCGCGGGTTTCTTCATCTGCGGTGGCGGTAAAGGCGGCAAGGGGTACGTTCAGCGCACGGCGCAATTCACCGATACGCAGGTAGTCGGGGCGGAAGTCGTGTCCCCATTGCGACACGCAATGAGCCTCGTCCACGGCGATCAGCGTCACGTTGGCCCGGCGCAACAGGCCCATGGCTCCGCCGGAGGCAAGCCGTTCGGGGGCCATGTACAGCAGCTTCAGCCTGCCCGCATCAATGGCGGCGAACACATCCTCGGTTTCCTGATCGGTGTTGCCCGAGGTCAGCGCCCCCGCCTCCACCCCCGCCGCCTTCAAAGCGCGAACCTGATCGCGCATCAACGCGATCAGCGGCGAAATGACCACAGTCACCCCGTCGCGGCACAGCGCAGGCAGTTGAAAACACAACGATTTACCACCGCCCGTCGGCATGATGGCAAGCGTGTTGCGACCCGCCAATACGGCCTGCACAATCTCTTCCTGCCCCGGTCGGAAACCGGGAAAGCCGAAGATCTGCTGCAACAGCTGGTGGGGATCGCGCATCAGGGGGTGTCTTAATAGAAGGCAGCGGCGTTGTTGATCAGGACAATACGCAGCGCATAGATTGCCAGAAGGACCACCAACGGTGCGAGGTCGAGCCCGCCAAGATTGGGCAGAACGGACCGGACGCGGGAATAGACCGGCTCCAGCAAGCGGTTGATGCCATACCAGATCTGCGACACCAATGGCTGGCGCAGGTTCAGAACCTGAAAATTGATCAGCCAGCTCATGATGATATGGGCAATGATGATCCATTGCGCGATGTCGAGGATCAAGAGCAGGATCTGCAGAAGCGAGGTCATGGTCGGGCCCCCTGAAGCCATGGATGTGGTGGTGCCGCACTCTGGCACAAGCAGTTGTGGCAGTGGTATCAACCGGCCCCCCAAAGGGCAACCGCCTTCCGCCGCGTCTGGCTTGACCTTTACGTCAGGCTTGGGCAGGGGAAAGCGGTCAAACCGAGGTGGCCGCGCATGTATCCCTATGTCCGAATGTTCAAGGAAGTCTTCAAATTCCGCAATGCCCCACAGCTGGGTCTGTTTGACACACATGTCAGCCATCACATCTGCTGGCCCTGGGATATTGATCCGTGGTTGGAGCTGAACAACGGCCGGACATTGACGCTATATGATCTGGGGCGCATTCCGTTGGGGCAGCGGATGGGCCTGCACAAGGTGCTCAAGGCGCGCGGCTGGGGGCTGGCGGTGGCGGGCAACACCACGCGGTATCGCCGCCGGGTCAAGATGTTCCACAGGCTGGAAATGCGGACCCGGATCATCGGCTGGGACGCGCGGTTTTTGTATATCGAACAGTCGATGTGGCGCGCGGGCGAATGCACCTCGCATATCCTGATCCGGTCGGCGGTGACCGGCGCGGGCGAGCGCGGCAAAGGTGGAATGGTGCCCCCGGCCGAGATGGCGCGGGCCTTTGGCCTGCCCGAGCAAAGCCCCGCCTTGCCCGATTGGGTGACCGCCTGGGTCACGGCCGATGCACTGCGGCCTTGGCCTCCGATGCAATAAGCCTTTGCATTCAGGCCGTCTTGCGCCCGTTCTCCTTTTCGGGCTTTGATCCGGGTAATCGCCCGGAAGGGCGCGTGGGGGAAGGCAATGACGGCTGCAAAGAAACGGATCTGGGGCTGGTATTTCTTTGACTGGGCCAGCCAGCCTTACAATACGCTGCTGCTGACGTTCATTTTCGGGCCTTATGTGGTGTCTGTCATCGGCGATGGCAGTGCCGCGCAGGCGATCTGGGGCTATGGGATCGGCACCGCCGGACTGATCATCGCGGTTCTGTCGCCGTTGCTGGGGGCGGTGGCAGACAAGTCTGGCGGGCGGATGTCTTTCATCTGGCTGTTTTCCGCGCTTTATGTGCTTGGGGCATGGATGCTGTGGTTTTCGGCCCCTGCAGATTTCAACGTCTGGTTCGTGATGCTGTTTTTCTGCATCGGCCTGATCGGAATGGAATTTGCCACCACCTTCACCAATGCCATGCTGCCCGATCTGTGCCCGCGCGATGATCTGGGCCGCATCTCGGGCAATGGCTGGGCCTTTGGCTATCTGGGCGGGATTGTCGCGCTGATCATCATGCTGTTGCTGCTGGCCGAGGGGACATCAGGGCGCACATTGCTGGGGATTGCGCCGATCTTCGGGCTGGACCCGGAAACGCGCGAAGGCACGCGGTCGGTCGGGCCGCTGGTGGCGCTCTGGTATGCGCTGTTCATGATCCCGTTCTTTCTGTGGGTGAAAGAGCCGCGTAAATCAGATGCGCTGCCCATTGGTCAGGCCCTGCGCGCCGTGTGGCCCGAGCTGAAACGCACCTTGGCGCGCTTGCCACATCAACGCAGCCTGTTTGCCTATCTGGCCTCATCGATGTTCTACCGCGATGCGCTCAATGGAATGTATGTCTTCGGCGGCATCTATGCTGCGGGCGTGCTGGGCTGGTCGGTAACCAATGTGGGGATCTTCGGCATCATCGCGGCTCTGACCGGGGCAATCTTTGCCTGGCTGGGCGGCAAGATGGACAGCCGGATGGGGCCGAAGCCGGTGATCGTCCTGAATGTCATTGTGCTGACGCTCGTGGCGATAGCGGTGGTGTTCGTCAGCCGGCAGAGTGTCTTTGGCATTGCGGTCGGGCCGGACAGCATCTTGCCAGATGTCGGGTTCTATGTCCTGGGCGCGCTGATTGGCGCGGGGGGAGGATCTTTGCAATCCTCCAGCCGCACGATGATGGTGCGGCAGGCCGAACCGGAGCGGATGACCGAGGCCTTCGGGCTATACGCTCTGGCCGGAAAGGCCACGTCTTTCATTGCACCCTTGTCGATCGGGGTGGTGACAGACCTGACCGGAAGCCAACAACTTGGCGTGACACCGCTGATCGTGCTGTTCCTGATCGGGTTGTTCCTGCTACTCTGGGTCAAACCGGATGGAGAGCCCGCATGATCAGAGCTTTGTTGCTGGCAGCCGCCCTCTGTTTGCCCGGTGCGGCCCAGGCACAGCAGCTGGCGAACCAGTTGTTTGGCGCGCATGCCGCGCCCAGCCAGCAAAAACCAATGCCGGTTGGGTCTTATGCCAAGGGCTGCGCCGCCGGGCTGGTAGAATTGCCGGAAAGCGGGCCCAGTTGGCAGGCCATGCGCCTGTCGCGCGGGCGTAATTTCGGCCACCCAGAGATGATCAACTTTCTGGTGAATCTGAGCCGCACGGCACAGCAGATCGGTTGGGCGGGCCTGTATATCGGCGATATCAGCCAGCCGCGTGGCGGGCCGATGACCAGCGGCCATGCCAGCCACCAGATCGGGCTGGATGCCGATATCTGGCAACTTCCGCCCGACCGGCTGAACCTGACGCGGCGCGAGCGCGAGAACATCTCGTCCATTCCAGTGCGGTCTGCGGATCAGAAATCGGTGACACGCAACTGGACGGCACGGCACCACGCGGTGATGAAGGCGGCAGCGTCCGATCCGAGGGTGGACCGGATTTTCGTGGCAGCGGCGGTCAAGATTGAAATGTGCAAAACCGCAACGCGTGCAGATACGCCGTGGTTGCAGAAGATTCGCCCGGTGGCCGGTCATGACACCCATTTTCATGTGCGGCTGAAATGCCCGCACGGGGCACGGCTGTGCGAGACCCAGACGCCGACGGTGAAAGAGCTGTCAAAGGGTGGCAATGGCTGCGATGAGACGCTGACATGGTGGGTGACCGATTACCTGAACCCGCCAAAGACCACGACGAAGAAACCTGTTGATCCCGATGTGCCCCGTAAGCGCCACCCGCGCCAGTTCACGATGAAAGATTTGCCCAAGCAATGTCAGGACGTTCTCGCCTCGCGGTGATCGCGGCGGCAGCTTTGATGGCCTTCGTGTTGCAGGGCAGTGCCAGTCCGACCATGCCGCCGGGGTTTTTGGGGGCCTTTCACTGGATGGATGCGGACCCGCAGTTCGGCGGGTTTTCGGCAATCGAGCTTTCGGCGGATGGAAACCGGTTTACCGCGCTGAACGACCAGGGGGCTTTTGTGCAGGGCCGCTTGCGCCGGGCGACTGACGGCACGATAGCCGCCGTTGAGGCGGGTCCGGTGACACGGCTGAAGTCGGTTCGGGGCGGCCCGCTGTCTGCGGAGGAAAGCGACAGTGAAGGGATGGCCATTGCGGCGGACGGGACCACCTATATCTCGTTTGAGGGAGTGGCGCGGGTTGTGCGCTACCGCAGCCTAAACGCTGCGGCCGAGCCGCTGCCAAGGCCACGGGCCTTTCAGGACCTTCCGCACAATGCGGCGCTGGAGGCACTGGCGATTGACGCGGATGGCGTGGTTTACACCCTTCCAGAAGATGTGGGGGCGTCAAGGCGCATCCGTCTGCTGATGGGGCAGCATGTCAACAAGACTGGTCCGGACTTTCCGGTCTGGCGCTTTTCAGAAGGGGTTTGGACGCAACCGTTTGATCTGCCGCGTGACGGTGTGTTCCTGCCTGTTGCCGCGGATTTCGGGCCGGATGGGCGGCTGTACCTGCTGGAGCGGTCTTTTCACGGGCTGGCCGGATTTGCCAGCCGGGTCCGCTCGTTCCAGGTGGGCCACGATGCGTTGAGTGACCAGCGGATGCATCTGCAATCTGCAACCGGCTTGCATGACAATCTGGAAGGGCTGTCGGTCTGGCGCGATGCCAGCGGCGCAATTCGGCTGACCATGATTTCGGACGATAACTTTTTGCGGCTGCAGCGGACCGAAATCGTGGAATACCGCTTGGTGGATTGAAGGCCGAATGGATTGACAGGCGGGGCGCGGTGCACTACGGCAGCGCGTCCCCAACCCATCGGGGGGCAAGTCTCCGCGACCTTGCATAAAAAACGGATCACATGATGCAAAAACTTCTGCCTGGCATTGTTGCCATGGCCGCGACTGTCGTGGCCTCTAATATTCTTGTGCAGTTTCTATTCGGCCAGTGGCTGACCTGGGGTGCATTCACCTATCCGCTGGCCTTTCTGGTGACGGACCTGACCAACCGTCTGTACGGTGCCCAAGCCGCGCGGCGGGTGGTGTTCACCGGCTTTGCCGTCGGTGTGGCCTGTTCTGTGATCGGCACGCAGATCATGGGTGAATTTGGTCCCTTGGTGACCTGGCGGATCGCGATCGGCTCTGGCGTGGCATTCCTGACCGCGCAACTGCTGGATGTCGCGGTGTTTGACCGCTTTCGCGGCGGGGTCTGGTGGCGCGCACCTTTGATCTCGACTTTGGTCGGATCATCGGTCGATACGGCGCTGTTCTTCTCGATTGCGTTTTCTACCACGCTGGCCGGGCTGGAACCTGGCAATGATGTCACTTGGGCCAATGAGGTTCTGCCGCTGCTCGGGCTGGGGCCTGCTGCCCCGTTGTGGGTGTCGCTGGCTGTCGCGGACTGGGGCGTCAAGCTGTTGCTCGCTTTGGTGGCACTTTTGCCATTCCGCATTATTGTCAGAAAATTGACCGCACCGATTGCGTAAAAGCATTTGACAGCCACAAAATCTGTGGCAGGCTCTGCATATCGGCAACCAATTGAAAGGAGGTGATCCAGTGTCTAGAGTGATATTGGAGAGACGTGTCGGGACAGTCATGGGGGGTGTTTTCTAGGGGCAACCCCTTAGTCAACCAACCTTTGATTGGGACAGGTTACCTAACTGGCCCATCTCCTTGAACTCGGAAAGGGTCGCCGCACACCGGCGATCCTTTCTCGTTTCCGGTGCCGCGCGTGACCGGCGGTTGCCAAATTGAGCGCGCAAGGCGCGCATGCCTTTATCTCGTTGGCGCTTGCGCGCCGCCTCGGACGTTGCCTCCGGCGGGGATATTTAACAACAGGAAATTGGCGGGCGGCCCTTTCGTTGGGGCGGGCCTTTGCTATGGTGCGGATATGTTGCGGATCACAGATACAGTGTCGCTGGCCGACTGGGAGTTGAGTGAAAGTTTCACCCGGTCACAAGGGCCGGGGGGGCAGAATGTCAACAAGGTCGAGACTGCGGTGGAATTGCGGTTCGAGGCCGAACGCTCGCCGCATCTGTCGGGGCCGGTCAAGGCGCGGCTGAAAAAGCTGGCCGGTCGGCGCTGGACGCTGGACGGGGCGATATTGATCCGGGCCGAAGAGACACGCAGCCAGGCCCGCAACCGCGAGCTGGCGCGCGAGCGGCTGGCCGAGCTGATCCGGGCCGCGTTGGTGGCCCCGAGACGACGGGTCGCCACCAAGCCAACATATGGCAGCACCTTGCGCCGGTTGAAGGCCAAGGCGGTGCGCGGCGATGTGAAGGCCGGGCGCGGCCGGGTGGAGGGCGAGGATGACTGAAGCGATGGAGGCCCGCCGGGCCCGGTTGATGGGTCCGAATGTGCCGACATTCTATCGAAGCCCGGTGCATATCGTGCGCGGGCAGGGGGTGTGGCTGTGGGATGCAGAGGGCAAGCGCTATCTGGATTGCTACAACAACGTGGCACATGTCGGGCATTGTCATCCGCGTGTGGTGGCGGCCATCGCACAGCAGGCGGCGGTGCTCAACACCCATACCCGCTATCACCATGATCTGGTGCTGGATTATATCGAGCGGCTTACCGCGACGCTGGGGCATGGGATTTCGCAGGCGATCATGGTCTGTACCGGGTCAGAGGCGAATGATCTTGCCTTGCGGATGGCGCAGGCGGTGACGGGCAAGACCGGGATCATCGCGACGGACGCCACCTATCACGGCAATACCGCGGCGGTGAGCCAGCTTTCCACGCGACGACCCCCGATTGGCGGCCGGGCACCGCATGTGCGGTTGGTGCCGTCACCCGAGACGCTGGCCCCTTTGGGCGGCAGCGCAGAGGCGCAGCCGGCGGCGTTTGCTGTGCATGTCGCTGCGGCGATTGGCGAGTTGGAGGCAGCGGGCTTTGGTTTTTCTGGCCTGATGCTGTGTCCGGTCTTTGCCAATGAAGGCTTGCCGGAGGTGGGGCCGGGATTTCTGGACCCGGTGGTGGAGGTCGTGCGCAAGGCCGGCGGGCTGATCCTGTGTGATGAGGTGCAGCCGGGCTTTGGCCGGGTGGGCAGCCAGTTCTGGGGGCACGACTGGCTGGGCTTTGCGCCCGATGTGGTGACGGTTGGCAAGCCGATGGCAAATGGACACCCGGTTGCGGCCTGTCTGGCGCGGCCCGAGGTGATGGCAGCGTTCCGCGACGCTTTTGGGTACTTCAACACTTTTGGCGGCAACCCGGTATCGGCGGCGGCCTGTCTTGCCACATTGCAGGTGATCGAGGAAGAGGGATTGCAGGCCAAGGGGGCTGCCACGTCGGCCTATCTGCTGGAGCGTTTGCGTTCCCTGCGCCACGGGCGGATTGCGAATGTGCGCGGCGTGGGCATGTTCTTCGGGCTGGAGTTCGGCGGTGAAAACGCAGGAGATTTTGCTGCCGATCTGGTAGAGGACATGGTGGCGCGCGGATTTTTGTTGAACCGGATCGGGCGCAACGGGGCGACGCTCAAGATCCGCCCGCCGATGGTGTTCGGGCGGGCCGAGGCCGACCTGTTGGCCGATGCATTGCAGACTGCCCTGGACGCGGTATGAGAGAGGCTGAAGAAGCGGCCGCGTTGTGGGGCGGGACGGTGGTGCGGCCGCTGCGCCTGCGTGAAAACGAGGTCTATGAACTGGCGCTGCCTGGCCATCGCGCGGCGCTGCGTCTGCACCGGCGCGGCTATCAGTCCGCAGCTGCGATCCGGTCGGAACTGTGGTGGTGTGCGGAACTGGCGCGGGCGGGGTTGCCGGTGCCTGCTGCGCTGCCCCTGCCGGATGGCGGGCATCTGGCGGTGCTGGGGTCCGGAAGGATGGCCTCGGTCGTCGCTTGGGTCGAGGGCGTGCCCTTTGGCGAGGCCGGGGTGCCGCTTGTTGGGGCTGTGGCAGATCAGGCGGCGCAGCATCATGCGCTGGGGCAGCTTCTGGCGCGTGTGCATGCGGTGACAGACCGGCTGACCTTGCCCGAGGGGTTCACCCGCCCCCGATGGGACTGCGACGGTCTGGTGGGAGAGAGACCGTTCTGGGGCCGGTTCTGGGAGCATCCGGGGCTGAGCCCGAAAGAGGCTGCGCTTCTGGCGGCGTCACGTGACTGGCTGACCGCACAGCTTTCGGATCACGGCGGTTCGACAGGGTTGATCCATGCCGATGTGCTGCGTGAAAACATCCTTGTGACCCGTGGCTCTCTTTCGCTGATCGATTTTGATGACAGTGGATTTGGCTACCGGTTGTATGACCTTGGCACCGTCCTGTCGCAGAACCTGTACGAACCTGGCTATTCCGAGATCCGGGCAGCACTGTGCGCGGGCTATGGTCTGGCAGATTGCGCGCAGGTCGATGCGTTTACTCTGGCGCGGGTGCTGGCTTCGGTCGGCTGGGCGGCTCCCCGCTTGCCGCCGGGCCATCCGGTCCATGCCAGCCACATCGCGCGGGCCGTGATGTTTGCGCGGCGCTGTCTGGGCTAGAGGTCAGACCACCACATCCATCGCAGCCTGTTCGCCGACATGGAACACCCGCTTGTAGCGCGCGATCTGATCCGCCGGGCCCATGGCCTTGTTGGGGTTGTCCGACAGTTTGACGGTGGGCCGGCCATCCGCCGCAATCGCCTTGCAAACAACGCTGAACGGGGCCAGGCCGTCATCAGGGGCAAGGCCACGGAAATCATTGGTCAACATCGTGCCCCAGCCGAACGACACTTTGACCCGGCCCGCAAACTGGGCATGCAGTTCGGCGATCTTGTTGACGTCGAGCCCGTCGGAAAAGATCACCAGCTTGTCCTGCGGGTTTTCGCCCCGGTCCTTCCACCAGCGGATTGCTGTTTCGGCACCCTTGGCCGGATCCCCCGAGTCGATGCGGATGCCGGTCCATTTTGCCAGCCATTCTGGCGCGCGGGCCAAAAAGCCTTCGGTGCCATAGGTATCGGGCAACATGATGCGCAGGTTGCCGTCATGCTCTTCATGCCAATCGGCCAGCACCTGATAGGGGGCTTGTGCCAGCTCGGCATCGGAATTTGCCAAGGCCGAATAGACCATCGGCAGTTCATGGGCATTGGTGCCGATGGCCTCAACCTCGCGTCGCATGGCGATCAGGCAATTCGATGTGCCGATGAACTTTTCCTCCATCCCCTCGATCAGGGCCTGCACCGCCCAATCCTGCCACAGGAAGGAATGGCGGCGGCGAGTCCCGAAATCGGCCAGCTTCAACCCGTCGATGCGGCGCAATGTTTCAATCTTTTCCCACAACTTGGTCATGGCGCGGGCATAGAGCACCTGCAACTCGAACCGGCCCATGGTGCGCAGCACCGCGCGCGAGCGCAGTTCCATCAACACCGCCAGAGCCGGGATTTCCCACATCATCACTTCGGGCCATTTGCCTTCGAATGTCAGTTCATACTGACCGTCGTGCTTTTCCAGATGATAGGCTGGCAGTTGCAGCCCTTCGAACCATTCCATGAAATCGGGGCGGAACATCTGACGCTTGCCGTAAAAGGTGTTGCCGCGCAGAAAGGTGCTTTCGCCGCGCGACAGGCGCAGACTGCGGATATGGTCCAGCTGTTCGCGCAACTCCCCTTCGTCGATCAGATCGGCCAGCCGGATGCTCTTTGTCCGGTTGATCAGGCTGAAGGTCACCGTGGTGTCGGGCCGGTTGCGAAACACCGACTGGCACATCAGCAACTTGTAGAAATCAGTGTCCAGCAGTGACCGGACGATCGGGTCGATCTTCCACTTGTGATTGTGGACGCGGGTGGCAATTTCGACCATCTTGCGGCTCCTGCACGGCAGTTTAGGCCGTTAAATCAACTGGGCGCTGCGCTGTCCAGTTCTGTCGGCGCTTTTCAGCCCTCCAGCCCGATCCCCTCGACCGCCAGCCGAGCCAGCATCGCGGTCAGGCTGCCGTCCAGATCAATGGCTCGGCACAGATCCAGGCGCACGGTCACCGCATAGCCCAGACGGACCGCGTCGAGCGCGGAATAGGCCACGCAAAAATCGGTGGCAAGGCCGGCCAGCACAAGCCGTGACACACCCCTGTCACGCAGATAGCCGTGCAGGCCGGTCTGTGTCTTTCGGTCATTTTCAAAGAAGGCCGAATAGCTGTCGATGGCCCGGCGATAGCCTTTGCGCAAGATCAGATCGGCGCGGTCCACCTGCAAGTCGGGATGGAAGGCCGCGCCGGTGCTGCCCTGCACGCAGTGGGTCGGCCACAACACCTGCGGGCCGTATCCCATCTGGATCTGGCTGAAAGGGTCGGCGCCGGGATGATTGGCGGCAAATGAGCTGTGGTCTTGCGGGTGCCAGTCCTGGGTCAGCACCACCGCGGAAAACTCGGCCATCAGGGCGTTGATGCCTGGCAGGATCGCGTCGCCCTCTGCCACGGCAAGCGCGCCGCCGGGACAAAAATCGTTCTGCACGTCGATCACGATCATAGCGTCACTGGATGGGTGCATCTTGGTCTCCGCTCATGGCTTGCAGTAGTGGTAGGGATCGGCACCCGCGTGTCAATTGCCGTTGCGGTTAGGGGCGCACTGGCTTGATCCTGCGCAGCGCTTGGCCTATTGCGCGGGCATGATCATCATCGCGGCCTTGTATCACTTTACCCGCTTTCCGGACCCGGCGGCCTTGCGCGCGCCCTTGGCGGGGCTATGCGCCGCGCAGGGGGTGAAGGGTTCGCTGCTGCTGGCGCAAGAGGGCATCAACGGCACGATTGCAGGCGCGCGCCACGGGATTGATGCCGTGCTGTCCCATATCCGCGCGCTGCCGGGCTGTGCCGATCTGGAGTGGAAGGAAAGCACCGCCGAAGGGATGCCCTTCGGCCGGATGAAGGTGCGGCTGAAGCGCGAGATCGTGACGATGGGCGTGCCTGATGTGGACCCGAAGGCGCGGGTCGGCCACTATGTGACGGCGGCAGAATGGAACGATCTGATCCGCCAGCCCGATGTGGCGGTGATCGACACCCGCAATGATTATGAGGTCGCCATCGGCACCTTTGCCGGCGCGGTAGACCCGGCCACCCGCAGCTTCCGCGAATTTCCCCAATGGTGGGCCGAAAATCGTGACCGCTTTCACAACAAGCGCATTGCGATGTTCTGTACCGGGGGAATCCGCTGTGAAAAATCGACCAACTACCTGATTTCGCAGGGGGTGGAAGACGTTTTTCATCTGAAGGGCGGCATCTTGAAATACCTTGAAGAGGTGCCGCAGGAAGACAGTCTGTGGCAGGGCGAATGTTACGTCTTCGATGGTCGTGTTTCGGTCGGCCATGGGCTGATCCCCGGCCGCAACGAAAGCTGCGGCGCCTGCCGCCGCCCGGTGATGCCCGAAGGCCGGGATGATCCGGCTTATGAAAAAGGCGTCTGTTGCGCGGCTTGCGTGACCGAATACACGCTCGAGGACCGCGCCCGCTTTCGGGAGCGTCAACGCCAGATGGAGCTTGCCGCGGCACGGGGTGAAACCCATCTGGGCGGCTGATCTGCGACGCCTGCCAAAGGTCATCCCCCGCCGATCAACACACCCGCCGCAAAGACCAGCGCGCCGCCCAGAACCACCTGCAGTGCCGCGCGCAGAAAAGGCGTCTCCATGAACCTGTTCTGTATCCACGCAATCGCCCAAAGCTCGACAAAGACCACGACAATGGCAACGCTGGTCGCGGTCCAGAAATCGGGAATCAGATAGGGCAGGGCATGGCCCATCCCGCCCAGCGTGGTCATCACGCCTGACGCCACCCCGCGTTTCCAGGGGCTGCCACGTCCGGACAACACGCCATCGTCATGCGCGGCCTCGGTAAATCCCATCGAGATACCAGCGCCGACGCTGGCGGCAGAGCCGACCAGAAAAGTGGTCCAGGTGTCTTGCGTGGCAAAGGCGGTGGCAAAGATCGGGGCAAGGGTGGAGACTGACCCATCCATCAGCCCGGCCAGACCCGGCTGCACCCAAGTCAGGATGAACTGGCGCTTGGCGGCACGGTTTTCCTGGTCTTCCGACTCGGGGTCAATATGGTCTGCGCTCAGCGAGGCTGCCTTGGCAGTGTGGCCCGCCTCCGCCGCCGCCAGATCGCCCAGCAGTTTGCGGGTGCCCGCATCTGTCGTGCCGGCTGCGGCGCGCAGGTAGAAGGCCTCGGCCTGCTTTTCCATCGCCTCTGCCTCAGCGCGGATGGTGTCGAGCGACAGGTTCTCCACCAGCCAGACCGGGCGGCGGGCATAGAACCCGGCGACATGTTCGCGGCGCAGCAGGGGGATCACCTCGCCAAAGCGCTGCCGGTGCAGGTCGATGAGGCGGCGGCGGTGGTCATCTTCCTCGGCCGCCATGCCGTCGAACACCATGGCGGTTGCGCCATAGCTGTCGCGCAGACGTTCGGCATAGCTGCGGTAGATGCGGGCATCATCCTCTTCCGAGGAAATGGCCAGCGCCAAAACCTCTTGTTCGGACAGATCCGAAAAGCGGCGCCGCAGGGTCAGGGAAGAGAGCATGATGAATACTTTCTGGAATCATTCTAAGATACTCGAGATGCACGCAAAGGCAACAGCCATAAATGAACCGTTTAGTTCATTTATGGCTTGAAATTGCGAACCATTAGGTTCATTTAATCTAAACCAAACAGTTCACTTATGGAGCTTCCCATGCGTTCCGTTCTTTTTGCCCTTGCCGTGTCTCTGACCGCAGCCCCTGCCTTTGCTTTTGGCGTGGCCATCGACCTGCCCAACCTGACCTGGCCGCAGGAGGATCAGAGCACCCAGTCGACCAAAGGCTGCGAGACTGCCACCCCGGCGGAGCCGGCCTGCAAGTAAGCTGACCGGATCGCCACCTTGCCGACAGGCCTGTTGCTGACCTATGGTCTGGCAAAAGGGGTGACCATGACTGAAGTCGCGGAACAGGGCGTGCGCCGGGGGCGCAAGTTTGATCAGGTGCTGGACGGCGCCCGAACGGTCTTTTTGCGCGACGGCTTTGACGGTGCCTCGGTCGATGACATCGCGCGTGAGGCCGGGGTCAGCAAGGCCACGCTTTACGCTTATTTCCCGGACAAGCAGATGCTTTTCAAGGAAATCTGCGCGCAGGAATGCCGTTTGCAGGCGGATGACGTTGAGGCAAGGATAGACCCGTCGATGACGGTAGAAGCCATGCTGACCTTGGCCGGAGAGCGGATTGCCGGGTTCATGATGTCGGAATTCGGGCAGAATGCCTTTCGCCTGATCAGCGGTGAAGGCGCGCGGTTCCCTGAACTGGCGCGTGACTTCTATCGCAACGGGCCGGGGTTGGTTCACGACAGGCTGGTGCATCACTTGCATCATCTGGTGCAGAGCGGGGCGCTGCGGATTGACGATCTGGATCTGGCGGCAGAGCAGTTCATTCAGCTGTGCAAGGCGTCGCTGGCGGAAAATCTCTTGTTCCGCATGGATCATCAGGTGAACGAAGACCGCATGCGCCGGTCGGTGCGCGGTGCGGTAGACATGTTCATGGCACGTTATGGCGTGCCGACAAAGGCTTAGCCGTTTTCCCGCAGGATGACGCCGGCCAGATAGAGCGAGCCACAGATCAGCACACGGGCCGCGGGGTTGATGGCGGTGATGGCCGACAAGGCATCAGCAACCGACGCCGCCGCTGTGGCGGGCAGGCCGGCCGATCGCGCCGCGTCACGCGTGATTTCCGCCGGTAACGTGTTCTTTTCATTCGGAATCGACACGGCGAAAAGATGCGTGGCCTGTGGTGCCAGCGGCCGCATATAGCCTGCCACATCTTTGGTGTTCAGCATGCCGCAGATCAGATAGGTCGGGCGCGTGGGCAAGCGGGCCAGCGTCGCCGCTATCGCTTGCCCGCCTGCCGGATTGTGGCCGCCGTCCAGCCAAAGCTCGACATCAGGGGCCATGTCCACCAGCGGTCCGCGGCGCAGGCGTTGCATGCGGGCGGGCCAGACGGCGCGGGTCACGGCGGCCTCGCAGGCGGCTTCGTCCCGGCCAAGCGCGCGCAGGGCGGCGATGGCACTGCCTGCGTTCTGGATCTGATGCGGGCCCGGCAGATTGGGCAACGGCAGATCCAAAAGACCGGTTTCATCTTGATAAATCAGGCGGTTGCGGTCTTCGGCCACATGCCAGTGCTGGCCATGGGCAAAGACGGGTGCCCCCATGCGCGCGGCGCGCGCCTCGATCACCGCCAAGCCCTCGGGCTCTTGCGGGCCGACGATCACCGGCACAGCGCGCTTGATGATCCCGGCCTTTTCGCCGGCAATTTCGGGCAGAGTGTCGCCAAGATATTGCTGATGGTCGATGCTGACCGGGGTGATGAGGGTCAGGCGGGGGGTGTCGATGACGTTGGTCGCATCCAGCCGCCCGCCAAGACCCACCTCAAGCAGGGTGAAATCGGCGGGGGTGCGGGCGAAGGCCAGCAGGGCGGCGGCGGTGGTGATTTCAAAAAACGTAATGGAGTCAGGGCCATTGGCCTGCACGCATTCATCCAGCAGCGCCGTCAGCGCGGGTTCGCTGATCAACTCGCCCGCCAGCCGGATGCGTTCGTGAAACCGTGCCAGATGCGGCGAAGTATAGGCGTGGACCGCGGCGCCCGACGCCTCCAGCCCGGCGCGGATCATGGCTTGGGTGCTGCCCTTGCCATTGGTTCCGGCGATGTGGATGACAGGGGGCAAGGCGCGTTCGGGGTTGCCAAGCGCGGCCAGCAGGCGGTGCATGCGGTCCAGCGTCAGGTCGATGACCTTGGGGTGCAGGGCCATCATCCGGTCAAGGATCGCGTCAGAACCGGGGGTCAAGATCAACCTGCTGTGGGGGCTGCTGGTGTGGCCACAACGGCTGGTTCCGGTGTCGGGGCGGGCAGGTCGCCTTTGACGGCAGGGGGTTGGTTGGTCAGCATCCGCAGGATGGTGATCAGCTCTTCGCGCAGAGACTTGCGATGCGTCACACGGTCCAGCATGCCGTGGTCCAGCAGATATTCGGCGCGCTGGAAGCCTTCGGGCAGCTTTTCGCGGATGGTCTGTTCGATCACCCGCGGCCCGGCAAAGCAGATCAGGGCATTGGGTTCGGAAATCTGCACATCGCCCAGCATGGCGTAAGAGGCGGTCACCCCCCCGGTTGTGGGGTGGGTCAGCACGACAACATAGGGCAGCCGCGCCTCTTTAAGCATTTGAACTGCAACGGTTGTTCGCGGCATTTGCATCAGTGACAGAATGCCCTCCTGCATGCGGGCACCACCGGCGGCGGAGAACAGGATGAGGGGGCGTTTGAGCTTTACGGCGCGCTCAGCCGCGGCAAGGATGGCGTTGCCGACATACATGCCCATGGAGCCTGCCATGAAGCTGAAATCCTGTGCCACGGCAACCACTTGGGTGCGGCCGATCTCGCCTTCGGCGACCAGCATCGCCTCTTTCTCGCCTGTCGCCTTCTGTGCGGCCTTCAGACGGTCGGGGTATTTCTTCTGATCCTTGAAATGCAGCGGGTCCACGACCGCCTCGGGCACCTTCACTTCGGTGAAAATACCCGTATCAAACAAGGACTTGAACCGATCGCGCGGGCTGATCGCCATGTGGTGGTCGCAGTTGGAACAGACGTTCAGATTCTCGGCCAATTCGCGGTGGAACAGCATGGTTCCGCATTCGGGGCACTTCGTCCACAGGTTTTCCGGCACTTCCCGACGCGAGAAGAGCGAGTTGATTTTCGGGCGGACGTAGTTCGAGATCCAGTTCATGCGGGCGGGCCTTTCGGGTGCCGGTCTTTGGTTTCAGATAGAGCGCCGGGGCGGGATTTGCAATCGGCAGCGGCGTAGGGATCGCGTCTGGCGGGCGTATGGTTTGCGTATGGCTTACGTCATGACGTTGGTGCGCAGGGTGTTTGAGCGGTCAGGACAGGATGAAAGCGCTGTCGGGCAAGCGCAGGATCAGGTTGGGGTCGGGGCAGATGGACTGCCAGACATCCCACAGACTGCTGTGGCCGACGCCATAGAAGTTGCCGCCGGTCTGGCCCAGCATGTCGGTCATGATCTGGAAATGCACATGCGGGGCCCAGCCGCCATTCTCGGGCCAGTCGCCCAAGTCGGCGATGTGCTGGCCTGCGGCGACCGGTGCGCCGGGTTCGAGAAGATCGGGAAGGGTGGCGGCGAGGTGGCCGTAGAGGGTGTAGAACGGGACATCCCCGGCGCAGTGTTGCAGGATCAGCGTATGGCCATAGTCCAGCGGGTCTGCGTTGTAGGTCAGGTGCAGGACACGGCCCGGCAGGGGTGCATAGAGCGGGGTTCCGGCGGGCGCGAAGACATCAATGCCAAGGTGGCGGGTGCGGCGTTCCGGGCTGATGGCATCGGCGAACTGGGCGGTGCGGTAGACCGAGCGATCCTCGCCATAGGTGCCGATGCCGTAGGGGATGCCCTTTGCCGCAAACCACGCGTCAAAGGCGCGGTCCGAGAAGGCGGGCATGTCGGGGTGTTCGCCATTGGTCAGCAGGGCGAGGGTAGGGCCGCTGGCGATATCGGGGCGGAACAGCGGCGCAAAGCTCTGGCCTTGCAGATGGGCGGAGATCTGCGGGGCGGTGGGAATCGCAGGCTGGCCGCGCCCTGCGCGCAGGATCGCGCGCAGCAGGCCATGGTCGGCCACGCGCAGCCGGGCGGCCACCGGGGCGGGGCTGGCGGCGATGAGGGCGGGCAGATCCTGCGGGGCGGCGCCGCTGGCGCGCAGGGCGGCGTAGAGGTCGGGCTGGTCGGGAAGCGGGTGCATGGCGGCCTACAGGTAGCGGGTGAAGAGGTAGACCGCGCCGAACAGCACGGGCTGGTGGATCAGGTAGATGGCAAGGCTGTGCCTGCCGGGCCAGAGCATCGCGCGACCGAGGCGCCCCGGTTGCCAGCGGCGCAAGGTATCCCATGCGCCGGCGCGGGTCATCAATTTGGCGATGGCGATGCCAAGCAGGACCGGGCAGAGCCAGGGCAGCAGCGGTTCATAATCCATCATCGGCGGGATGGTGGTGGAGAGGCCGAGCCAGATCCAATAGGGGTCGTTGAAGAGGTCAGAGCGGAGCAGATGCGGGGCGGTGAAGGCTGCCGCCGCGACGGCGACGGTCAGGATGATGGGCGCGCGCAGGAACAGCAGCCCGATCAGGCTGCCCGCCGCGATGGCATGCAGGATGCCCCAGCGGATGAACTGGCCGCTCATGGCGACATAGGTGGCGATGGTCACAAGGGCGGCGGCTCCGGCCAGCATGGCAAAGCGCTTCCAGAAGGCAGGCCAGCGGATGCCAGTGCCATGGGCCAGCCAGAGCGAGACCCCGGCGAGAAACAGGAAGCTGGAGGCGATGGCGCGGGCGATCAGCGGCCATGGCCCCTGAAAGACGAAGCCCGGGGGCAGATGGGCAAAGAGCATCAGGTCGAAGGTAAGGTGATAGCCCGCCATCGCCAGAAGGGCGAGGCTGCGGGCAAGGTCGATGGCCGGGATGCGGTGCGATGTCATGGGGCGGCACAGTAGCCATATGGGCGGCGGAGGGAAGGGGCGGTGTTGGGGGCGGAGGCCGCTCCGCCGATGCGGGGACGGGTGGCGGGGAGACCCCCGCCCTACCGGCACGGCAAACGCATCGCGGTGTGTCATGGCGCGGCGTGTGCCAGCCACGGGGTAGGGCGGGGTTCACCCCGCCTTGGGGGACGGGTGGCGGGGAGACCCAAGCACGACCCGGAATTGGGGGCGTGAAAGACAGTTGCCACGCCAGAGTATGAGGCGGTGGCGTTGATGGGTAGGGCGGGGTTCACCCCGCCACATCGCGCGGCAATGGCGGGGTGAACCCCGCCCTACGCCCGCGATTCGGTTTTATACCCTGTTTTCGCGGCTTGCCCCCGGGGGGTTCGCCGATTATTCCCGTTCCAGCCAGTCATTACGGGAGGATGCCCATGTCCACGAACCAGCGTTTCGACAAGTCGAAACTTCCCAGCCGCCATGTGACCGAAGGCCCGGCGCGCGCGCCGCACCGGTCGTATTTCTATGCCATGGGCATCACCGAGGAAGAGATTCACCAGCCCTGGGTCGGCGTGGCCACCTGCTGGAACGAGGCGGCACCCTGCAACATCTCGCTCAACCGTCAGGCGCAGATCGTCAAGCATGGGGTGAAAAAGGGGGGCGGCACGCCGCGCGAGTTTACCACCATCACCGTGACCGATGGCATCGCGATGGGGCATGAGGGGATGCGCTCATCCCTCGCCTCGCGCGATGCGATTGCCGATACGGTGGAGCTGACGATGCGCGGGCATTGCTATGACGCGCTGGTGGGTCTGGCCGGCTGTGACAAATCCCTGCCCGGGATGATGATGGCGATGGTGCGGCTGAACGTGCCATCGGTGTTCATCTATGGCGGGTCGATCCTGCCGGGCCGCTACAAGGGCCAGGACATCACCGTGCAGGACATGTTCGAGGCGGTGGGCAAGAACCAGGCCGGGACGCTGTCAGCGGCGGAGCTGGAGATCATGGAGCGGGTGGCCTGCCCGTCCTCGGGGGCGTGCGGCGCGCAATACACCGCCAATACCATGGCCTGCGTGTCCGAGGCCATCGGGCTGGCGCTGCTGAACTCCTCCGGCGCGCCTGCCCCTTACGAGAGTCGGGATCAGTATGGCGAGGCGTCGGGCGTCGCCGTGATGAACCTGATTGAAAAGAACATCCGGGCGCGGGACATTGTGACGCGCAAGAGCCTTGAGAATGCGGCGCGGGTTGTGGCCTGCACCGGGGGCAGCACCAATGGCGCGCTGCACTTGCCGGCGATTGCGCATGAGGCGGGGATTGATTTCGATCTGTTCGACGTGGCCGACATCATGCGCGACACGCCCTATTTCGTCGATCTGCGACCGGGCGGGAAATATGTCGCCAAGGATCTGTACGAGGTTGGCGGCGTGCCGATCGTGATGAAAGAGCTGATGAAACTAGGCCTGATGCATGAGGATTGCATCACCGCCAGCGGCAAGACCATCGGCGAGTCGCTGGATGAGATTGTGGGCGAGGCCGATGGCCGGGTGATCTACCCCGTCTCGACCCCGATCACCAAGACCGGCGGCGTGGTGGGGCTGAAGGGCAATCTGGCACCCGATGGGGCGATCGTGAAGGTGGCGGGCATGTCCGAGGCCGAGCAGGTGTTCACCGGCCCGGCGCGGGTGTTCGAATGCGAGGAAGACGCGTTCGAGGCGGTGAAGAACCGCGACTATGCCGAGGGCGATGTGATCGTGATCCGCAATGAGGGCCCAGCGGGCGGGCCAGGGATGCGCGAGATGCTGTCGACCACCGCCGCGCTGTCTGGGCAGGGGATGGGCAAGAAGGTGGCGCTGATCACCGATGGCCGGTTCTCGGGTGCCACACGCGGGTTCTGCGTGGGGCATGTGGGGCCGGAGGCGGCGCATGGCGGGCCGATTGCGCTGATCCGGACCGGCGATGTGATCACGCTCAACGCGCTGACCGGCGAGCTGTCGGTGGCTTTGAGTGATGACGAGCTGGCGGCGCGCAAGGCCGAGTGGAAAGGCCCGCGCGAGACGCAATATGCCACCGGGGCGCTGTATAAATATGCCAAGCTGGTGGGGGGCGCGCGCTGGGGTGCGGTGACGCATCCGGGGGCCAAGGCTGAAAAGCATGTCTATATGGACCAGTAAGGCCCGGGTTGCGGTGCTGGGGCTGGCCTTGTGCCAGCCCTTTGCCGTCCGCGCAGAGGTGCCGCTGCCCAAGGCGGTGACGCTGCGGGCGCAGGAGATTACGGTGCAGGGCCCGGCAGGCTATTGCCCGGACCCGGCCACGCTGACCCAGAGTGATGGCGCGGTGGCGGTGTTGCTGGGGCGCTGCACCGACCGGGCGGCGGCTTTGCCTGCGGTGATTTCTGTCACCTTTGGCCGGGCTGGCAGCGCGGCGGTGATGGCGGCGGGCGGGCCGCAGATGGCGGCGTTCTTTGCGACCGAGGCGGGGCGCAAATCGCTGAGCCGCCGGGGGCGGGCGGCGGATGTTGCGGTGACCTCGGCCCGGACCGTGGGGGAGCTGTTCCTGTTCCGGGTGGCGGACCGGGGGGAGGGCACCTATTGGCGCGGGATGACCGCGATGGGCGGGCGCACGGTGAGCATCAAGGTCTCTGGCCCCGATCTGGACGAGGTGGAAAGCCGCAAGCTGGTGGAGGCCACCAGCCGCGCGCTGCGCCGGGCCAATCGCTGAGGCCCCGCGCCGATGTCGAATGCCATCCGTAAGCGACCCGAACCTTTGGATTTTCTGAACCTTGTCGGACGGCCGTGCCAAGCAATCGCGACTCGACTGCCAAGCTTTTCCGACCCAAGCTGGACCTTTGCTGCGGGACGCGCGAGGGTCCGCTGTGCGGACGAAGCGGACGCTCCTTAACCAATCCCTTTTTCCATGATGACTGTCCGTTCTTCGCCGTGAAAAACGTCCCGAACCTCGGTATATCCGAGCTGAGCGTAGAATGGCTTTGCTGTCAGAGAGGCTGGCACCTGAAGCATAGTAGTGCCTCCACGCTTTGCCGTTATCTCGATGGCTTTCATCAGCTGTCTTCCAACGCCCTGACCTTGCACATCGGGGTCTACAAAAACGGTCCGCACGACCTCGCCGTCCAGACTTGCAGTGCCAACCGTGACATTGTTTTTAATGGCGACCAGAACCGTGCGGGTCTTGAGGAGACGCTGAACTGTATCGGTTGAAAAATTTGCGACCACTCGTTCGATGACTGCGTGGGAATAGTCCTGAGCGTTGCTTATGCGGATTGTTTTTTGCACTAACCCGCTGATCTGACCTGCGTCAGACTCTTGGGCGAGGCGAATTTGCAGAGAGTGTTTCATAACCGCAGAATGGCGAGGAAGCACCAACAAGGCAATGACCGATAAGGGCTCTTTTCGCTCGTTCGCTGCGTCAGGTGCGAATGGCGGTTTCCTTTTTTCCATGCGATTTGGGTCAGTGGTCTGACACAAAAATCGGCTTTGCCTGGGATCGGACGGCTGGTTGCCGGGCGTAGGGCGGGGTTCACCCGCGATGCGGGAGCCTGTGGCAGGGTGAACCCCGCCCTACCCTTTGGGAGGAAGCGCAGCCCCGGCGCATCCGGTTGCCAGTCCTCGCCTGCAAAGTATGTGGAGTCTTGGTGTTTTTTGCGGCAATAAAGGGAATCGTTGCCGGTGTGTGAACAATCAGCGGCATTTTCCGGGTGGGGTTTCGCGAAAGCAGATGGCAGGCAGGTTTGACGCGTTTCTTGACCGGGTGTTGCAGCGCCGGGTGCAGCGCCGCTGGGGGGCGGTGGCCGACCGGGCGTCGACACTGGACCTTGAGACCCTGACGGCGGTGCGCGGGCGGGCGCGGGCGATCCGCCGTCAGCTGGACCGGGTGATCCATGAGGCGGAGCACCGGCTGGCGCTGCCGGTGATCGGCTCGAACGCGATGCGTCGTCCGCTGGGCACCGACTGGTCCTGGCGGCCGACGCTGTGGCGCGGGCCGATTCCGGTGCCAGGGTTTTCTTCTGTTCCGGGCAAGGCGCAGGTCTGTGATGGGGCGACGGTGTTTCACGATTGCCGCCAGTCTGAGCTGACCGTGCGGCAGATCCGCAATACGCGGCCTGCCGATCTTGCCCCCTTTGGCTTTCGGATGGATGTGTTCCGCTTTGACGGGTCTTTCCTGAGCCTGGTGCTGGACCTGCCGCCCGAGGTGGCCAACGGATTGAAATTGCGCCATCTGATCCGGCTGGATGTGATCGTCGAGATGGAAAAGCCGCTGGAGATTTTCGCGCGGCTGAACATCAAGCACGGGCCCAATGTGGAGCAGATCGTGCGCGAGCTGCCGCTGGGGGATGAGGAGGTGATGGTGGAGTTTGACCTTGCCTATACCAAGATCAACGAAAAGCGGGTGGAGCGGCTGTGGGTGGACCTGATTTTCGAGGGGCCGGAGATGAACCAGATCATCCTGCGCGATGTGACCCTGGGCCGTCGGCCCCGGGCAGAGGTGTGAGGCAGAGATGTCGGAACAACGGCTGACCAAGACCCGCATCCGGGCCGGAGTCTGGGAAGGGGTGCTGACGGGGGGGGCAGACCAGCCCAGGCTGGAGGTGTGGCTGTTGGACCAGCCCCTTGCCGGTGTGGCGGTGGCGCCTGTGCCGGGCCGGGCCGGGGACTGGGCGGTGCGGGTGCCGATTCCGGCCGAGGTGCTGAGCGAGGGGGTGCAGACCTTCCTGATCCGCGCGGCGGGCAGCGACCAGACGCTGGCGCATTTCACCATCATCACCGGGGTGGCGATGGAGGAGGATCTGCGGGCCGAGGTGGACCTGCTGCGGCAGGAGTTGGACATGCTCAAACGCGCGTTCCGGCGACATTGTCTGGAAACGATGGGATAGCGGAGCTGTCGGATTTGGTGGAGCGGGCTGTCGCCCGCACGCGATGTGTCGGGCCGCGGCTGCGCCGCGATCCCTCCGCTGGGGGGCTTTGCCCCCGCCGCGCGCAGGGCGCGGCCCCCCCAGGATATTTGGGAACAGGAAATGACCAGGGTGGCGGTCTGGCGGGTTGCGGGGGCGTCGGCTTTCTGAAAGCCTGAGCCGAGCCCGTTGAAAGTGAAACTATGCTGCCGATCCTTTTGAAGACCCTGCCGTTCTTTGCGCTGATCGGGTTGGGCTATCTGGCCGGGCGGACGCGGTTTTTCGGGGCGGAGGCGACGGCGGCGCTGACGAAATTCGTATTCTATTTCGCGCTGTCGGCGATGCTGTTCGGCTTTGCGGCCAATCTGTCGCTGGGCGAGATCTTCGAGTGGCCTTTTGTCTTTGCCTATCTGTCGGCCTCGGTGCTGGTCTATCTGCTGGCGACCGGGGTGGCCCTGTGGCGGGGGGTGTCGGTGGAGGAGGCGGCGGTCGAGGCACAATGCGCGGTGATCGGCAATGTGGGCTTTCTGGGGGTGCCGATGCTGGTGCTGCTGCTGGGCGCGGCGGCGGCGGGGCCGGTGCTCTTGGTGCTGGCGGTGGATCTGATCGTGTTTTCCTCGGTGATCACGCTGGTGATCACGGCGCGGCGCGAGGGGCGGATGTCCCTGGGGATTTTCCGGGTGCTGGGGCTGGGGTTGCTCAAGAACCCGATGATCGTGTCGATCGTGCTGGGGCTGGCCTGGGGGGCGACGGGCTGGGCGCTGCCGGGGCCGGTGAATGAGTTCATGACCACATTGGGCGCGGCGGCCACACCGGGCGCGCTGTTTGCCATCGGGGCCTCGCTGGCCGGGCGGGCGGCGGAGCGGGTGCAGGTGGCGGTCTGGCTGGCCAGTGCCAAGCTGGTGCTGCATCCGGCGGCGGTGGCGCTGGCGGCGCTGGTGATTTTTCCGGTGGAGCGCTATGCGGCGGGGGTGATGATTGCGGCGGCCGCCCTGCCGGTGGCGGGCAATGTGTATATATTGGCCGCGCATTTCGGCGTGGCGCCGCAGCGGGTGTCGACGGCGATCCTGCTGTCAACGGCGGCGAGCGTGCTGACGGTGACGGCGGTGATTGCCCTGGTGAATGGAGGAACGGGATGAAGACGGTAGCGGAAAACAGGGCCTTTGGCGGGGTGCAGGGGGTGTATTCGCATGCCTCGAGCGCGACGGGGACCGAGATGATCTTCGGCCTGTTCCTGCCCGAGGGGGCCGAGGACGGGCCGGTGCCGCTGATCTGGTTTCTGTCGGGGCTGACCTGCACGCATGAGAATGCGATGGTGAAATCCAACGCACAGCGCTGGGCGGCCGAGGCGGGGGTGGGGATCGTGTTTCCCGACACCTCGCCGCGCGGGCCGGGGGTGGCGGATGATGCGGCCTTCGATCTGGGGCAGGGGGCGGGGTTCTATGTGAACGCCACGCAAAAGCCCTGGGCTCCGCAGTTCCGGATGTGGGATTATGTGACCGAGGATCTGCCGCGCTTGTTGTTCAGCGCGTTCCCGCTGGCCGAGGAGGCGCAGGCGATTACGGGGCATTCGATGGGCGGGCATGGGGCGCTGACGATTGCGATGAGCTTTCCGGGACGATTCAAGTCGGTGTCGGCCTTTGCGCCGATCTGCCATCCGACCGCCGGAGACTGGGGGCGCAAGCAGTTTGCGGCCTATCTGGGGACAGATGAGAGCACCTGGGCCGCGCATGATGCGACATTGCTGATGCGCAAGCGCGGGTTTGACGGGCCGGTTCTGGTGGATCAGGGCACAGCGGACCAGTTCATCGACCTGCTCAAGCCCGAGGCTTTGGCCGAGGCCATTGCCGCACGGCGGCAGGGGGGGGCGGTGCGGATGCAGAAGGGCTATGACCACAGCTATTTCTTTGTGTCCTCTTTCATGGAAGAGCATATCGGGTTCCACGCCAAGGCCTTGTATGGGTGAGCGATGACGCGGGTGTTCATTGATGCCGATGCCTGCCCGGTGAAGGCGGAGGCCGAGCGGGTGGCCACGCGGCATGGGGTGCGGATGCTGGTGGTGTCGAATGGCGGCATCCGGCCATCGGCGAATCCGCTGGTGGAAAGCGTGTTTGTTGCCGCCGGCCCGGATGAGGCCGACAAGTGGATTGCCGAGGCCTGTGGCCCGGGCGATGTGGTGGTGACGGGGGACATTCCCCTGGCCGCGAAATGCGTGGCGGCGGGGGCGCGGGTGGTCAAGCACAATGGCGAAGAGCTGAGCACCGCCAATATCGGGATGGCGCTGGCCACGCGTGATTTGATGCAGGATCTGCGCAGCGCCGATCCGTTCCGGCAGGGGGGCGGGCGGCCGTTTTCCAAGGCGGACCGGTCGCGGTTTCTGGATGTGCTGGACCGGGCGCTGCGGGCGGCGCAGCGGATGGGTTGAAAATCAGCGCAGCGCGGGGCTTTATGCCGCCGGGCAAACAGAGGTGCAGCATGACACGACCCGAAGCGGTGGTTTTCGATATCGGCAATGTGTTGATGTCCTGGGACCCGGAAGGGTTTTATGATCGGCGGCTGGGCGAGGCCGGGCGCAGGCGGCTGTTTGCCGAGACCGGGATCGAGGCGATGAATGTGGCCATTGATGCCGGAGCGCCATTCCGCGCCACGGTGGAGGCGCATGCTCAGGCGCATGGCGCGTGGCGCGACGAGATCCTGTGCTGGTATCACAACTGGATCGAGATGGCGGCACCGCGCATCGAGGGGTCGATCGCGCTGTTGCGGGCGTTGCGCGGGAAGGGGGTGCCGGTGCTGGCGCTGACCAATTTCGGCGATGACAGTTTTACCTATGCCCAGAGCCAGTATGATTTTTTGAACGAATTCGACCGGGCCTTTGTTTCGGCCCGGATGGGGGCGAGCAAGCCGGAGCCCGAGATCTACCGGCAGATGGAAGAGGCGACCGGGATCGCGCCGGAGCGGTTGATCTTTACCGATGACAAGGCCGAGAACATCGAGGCGGCGGCGGCGCGGGGCTGGCGGGTTCATCTGTTCACCGGTTGGCAGGGGTGGGCCGCGCGGCTGGTGGACGAGGGATTGCTGACGAAAACGGAGGCGGGGCTATGACGGTGCGGATCATCGGGCCGGAGGTCGAGGCGCGGCTGACCTGGGAGGGGCTGACCAATGCGCTGGAGGCGGGGCATCTGCGGCCACGGGCGGAGATCCGTGATATGGTGCTGTATCGCGGTGGGGACACGCTGCTGAACCGGGCCGCCTGGATTGACGGGCTGGGGCAACTGGTGAAGGTGGCGACGGTGTTTCCGGGCAACGGGGCGCAGGGATTGCCCAGCGTGAACGGGGCGGTGACGCTGTATGACGACCGTACCGGCGTGCTGACGGCGCTGGTCGATTTCCATCTGGTGACGAAGTGGAAGACCGCGGGAGATTCGCTGCTCTCGGCCAAGCGGTTGGCGCGCAAGGACTCGCGCCGCATCCTGCTGGTGGGGGCGGGGACGGTCGCGCGGTCGATGATCAGCGCCTATGCCAGCGTTTTCCCGCAGGCGGAATTCATGGTGTGGAGCCGGAACCGGGCCACGGCGGCGGCGATGGGATTGCCGGTGGCGGAGGATCTGGAGGCGGCGGTGCGGGCGGCGGATATCATCTGCACCGCGACCATGGCCAAAGAGCCGCTGATCAAGGGCGACTGGTTGCAACCCGGGCAGCATCTGGACCTGATCGGGGCCTATACGCCCGCGATGCGCGAGGTGGATGACGCGGCCATGGCACGGGCGCGGCTGTTCGTGGACAGCCGGGCCACGACCATTGGCCATATTGGCGAGCTGCTCGCACCGATGGCCAGCGGCGCGATATCCGACTCGGATGTGATTGCGGATTTCTACGACGATCCGGCGGGATTTGCCCGCCGGTCCAATGATGAGATCACGATCGCCAAGAACGGCGGTGGCGCGCATCTGGACCTGATGACGGCGGATTACATCGCGCGGATGGCGTCAGGGGAGTGATGCGGCAAGGCGATGCAGCGGTGCTCACGATCTGTTTGACAGCGTGATGGCGGGCGGAGCGGAACCGTCTGGGCATGGCGGGGGTTATCTGACACCCCATCCCAGTCAGGAAACCTTATGCCCGTCAAACTGCACGTTGAGACCGCCGGACCCGAAAACGGCCGCCCTGTCATTCTGATCCACGGCTGGCCACTGTCCGGCAAGGCCTGGGAGCATCAGGTGCCTGCGCTGGTGGAAGAAGGCTTTCGCGTCATCACCTATGATCGCCGCGGGTTCGGCCAGTCGGAGAAACCCGAAAGCGGGTATGATTATGATAACCTTGCAAAAGACCTGTCGGATCTGATCGAGGCGCATGATCTGAAGGATGTGACGCTGGTCGGGTTTTCGATGGGCGGCGGCGAAGTGGCCCGCTATATCCGCAACCACGGCGAGGAGCGGCTGCATTCGGTGGTCTTTGCCTCATCGGTCACGCCGTTCATGCTGCGCTCGGAAGACAATCTGCAAGGTCCGCTGACCGAAGCGGCGGCACAAGAGATGGAGCAGGGCCTGCGCAAGGATCGCAGCGCGTTTTTTGACCAGTTCACCCGCGATTTCTTTTCGGCAGATGGCGAACTGAAGGTGTCGGAGGACGAGCGGCAAAAGGCCATCGCATTGTGCGAGCAATCCGATCCATCGGCGGCCCTGCAATGCATGACGTCATTCGGCACCACCGATTTCCGCGAGGATCTGGAAAAGGTGACGGTGCCGACGCTGGTCCTGCATGGCGATGCCGATGGAATCGTGCCCTTTGTCGGATCGGGTGCGCGTACCGGCACGCATGTGGCGCACAGCACCACGGCGCTGATCAACGACGCCCCCCATGGTGTGACCGCAAGCCATGCCGAGGCGTTCAATGCCTCGCTGATCCGCTTTCTGAACGAATGACGGGCCGGGGTATGATACCCTGTGTTACACCCGCCTCGCCTGGACGTGACAGGATCACGCCGGGCGGGGGATTTCACGACACCGAGACATCCCCTATATCCGTATGATGAACCGTAGAACCGCCATATTGGCCCCGCTCGCCCTTTTCGCGCTTGGCGCACCGGCCGCTGCTGCGCCGATCCCGCTGGCTGACCTGTCGGCCTATCTGAACCGGCTGACGACGGTGCAGGCCGATTTCACCCAGGTGAACGGGGACGGCACCATTGCCACCGGCAAGCTGTATATCCAGAGGCCCGGGCGCATCCGGTTTGAATATGCGCCGCCTGACCGCAGTCTGGTGATGGCCGGGGGGCAGCAGGTGGCGATCTTTGACGCTAAGTCGAACCAGCCGCCCGAGCAATATCCGCTGCGGCGCACCCCGCTGAACCTGATCCTGGCGGCGGATGTCAACCTGGGTCGGAACGGGATGGTTGTGGGCCATCGGGAGGTGGAAAATACCACCCGCGTGATCGCGCAAGACCCCGAGAACCCGGCCTATGGCACCATCGAGCTGGTGTTTACCGCCAATCCGGTGGAATTGCGGCAATGGATCATCACCGATGATGTCGGCAATCAGACCACGGTCATTCTGGGAGAGATGGTCAAGGGCGGGTCGATGCCGGCGTCCTATTTCGATATCAACGGCGAAATCTCGAAACGCGGCCAATAAGGGGCTGTGCCCGCGCGGCTGTGCCACGGGCCGGGGTAGTGCGCCCCGGCCCATGGCAGAGGTCTGTCGTCAGGCGCGACCGCAGGTCATCAGTTGCTGGGCATACATGTTTGACCGGATCTGCACCCGGGCTGCTACATCCACCAGCCAGGGCTTTGCCAGATAGCTTTGCCGGGCAAAGCCGGTGCGCCCTTCGTGATAGGCCAGATACTGGTTCTGGGCATCGGTTTTTGACACGCCAAGCCGCTGCTGGGTCTGATCCATGTACCAGCCCATGAAATCTGTGGCGTCAGAGATCCGGTCGCGGCGGGCAGAGCGGCGGTTCTGATCCTGCTGATATTCTTCCCAGGTGCCGTTCAGGGCCTGGGAATAGCCATAGGCCGAAGATTGCCGCCCCATCGGGATGATCCCCAGCGCAAACTGGTGCGGGGTCTGGGCATTGCCGATGAATTTCGATTCCTGATGGATGGTGGCCATCTGAACATGAATGGGAATGCCCCATTTGCGTTCTGTCGCCTTCATCGCGCGGAAGTATTGCGGACGCTCACGCACGATGGCGCAGGCGTTTTCCAAATCACGGGGCGCCGAAAACCTGCCACTGCCACCGCCACAGGCGGCCAATAGCAACAAGATCATCGACGCGCGGAGAAGTCTGCTCATTTGCCCCTCGCACGTTTATATTTATTGTCCTGATGATAGGGCAAATGTGCTGCGGGGGAAATGGGGCACGGCGGCGGTTCAGATCAGAAATCCGAGAGTGAGCGGTAAAGTGATGATCGCAAGCAAGGTGGAGGCGATGACAAGCCCCGCGACCGCATCGGCATCGGCCCCGTATTTCTCGGCCAGCATGTAGGAGGTGACCGCCACCGGGGTGCTGATCTGCACCACCAGAACCGCAAAGGCCACCGGGTCCAGCGCGAAGAAGCGGCCCACGGCGACGGCGACCGCCACGGTCAGGCCGCCGCGCATCAAGGACAGCCAGAGGGCGCGGCCCAGCCGCCCCGGCGTCAGCCGCGCCACGGCGACGCCCAGCGTGATCAGCATCATCGGAATGGCGATCTGGCCCAGCAGGGTCAGCGCATTGGTCAGCCAGTCCGGGGTCTGCCAGCCCTGCCACAAGAACAGCGCGCCCAGCAGCGTGGCCCCCATCGCCGGTTCCTTGACGATGCGCAGGGCCGAGCCGCCGCCCGACACCAGCCAGATGCCGAAGGTGAAGCTCCACACCATCATCACCGCGAAAATCACCACGGCGTAGCCCAGCCCCGCCTCGCCAAAGGCGAACATGGCAAGGGGCAGGCCGACATTGCCGGTATTGCCAAAGATCAGCGGGCCCAGATAGGTGCGCCGGTCCAGCCCCAGGCCCTTGACCACCCCCCACAGGAGGAGCGTCAGCGCCCCGTAAGCCGCAACGGCGGCCAGGCTCACGGCGGTCAGCGCCGCCGGGTCAAGCTCGGTTTTCATCAGCGCGGTGAAGATCAGCGCCGGCACCGACAGGGTCATCGACAGGCGGGTGATGAACTCCATCCGGTATTCATGGCCGGTCTTGACCCACAGATATCCGATGGCGCCCAGCAGGCCGACAGGGGCCACGATTTCCAGCACTGTGAGGATAAGGACCACAGTTTGTTTCCTTAAATCATCGCCTGTCATGTGGACAAGGCCCTTGCATCGGGATTAATAACCATCCGAAGGGGATTGCAATGCGATGCTGAGACTGACTCCCAAATACCATCTTGGTCAGGTGCTGCGGCACCGCAAGCACCCGTTCCGGGGTGTGGTGTTTGATGTCGACGCGATGTTTTCCAATACCGAGGAATGGTATGACAACATTCCCGAAGAAAGCCGCCCCGCCAAGGACCAGCCCTTCTATCACCTGCTGGCGGAAAACGACCAGAGCTTCTACGTCGCCTATGTGTCGGAACAGAACCTGGTTCCGGACGAAACCGGCGAGCCGGTGGGCCACCCCGATCTGGGTGATCTGTTCGGGGATTTCGAGGACGGGCGCTATCCGTTGCAGTTTCAGCTGAATTGACCGGCGGTCATTGACCAGTCGGTAATCTTCGGGCGCTAGGCTTTGCCAAGTGCCGGAGGGCTGGAATGAAACTGGATTCTGAAATGACCCCCGAGCTGATGATCGTGCGGGTGCACGAAAAGCGCATTGACGCCGCGGGGGCGATTGATTTCAAGGACAGGATGCGCGATCTGACCGCTGGTGCCCGGGGGCGGGTGGTGCTGGATCTGTCCTGCGTCACCTTCATTGACAGTTCGGGGCTGGGGGCGGTGGTGGCGGTGCGCAAAGCGCTCGGCCCTGACCGCCCGCTTGAACTCGCAGGTCTGACCCCTTCTGTCGACAAGGTATTCCGGCTGACCCGGATGGATTCGGTTTTCACCATTCACCCTGACGTTCCGGATCTGGCGGGCAACTTTCGTGATGTTGTCTGATGCCGCGGCCCGCCGGACCTGCTTTGTCATCGCGTCGGACCCGATGTCTGTCCGGCATGCGGTGCAGGTGGTGTTTGCCCGGTTGAAGCGGTGGCGGATCAACCCCGATGCCTGTGACAGCACCCAGATCGTTCTGGCCGAAGCGTTGAACAACATCGTCAAACACGCCTATGCGCAGGCCCCGGGCGAGATTGAGGTGATGATCGACCTGTCGGACAGCGATCTGACCTGCCGGATCATGGATGCCGGCCTGCCGCTGCCCGGATGCTCGGTGCTTCCCGCCTGGGTCGCGCCGGTGCCCGATGGCGGCGAGGTGCCAGAGGGGGGCTATGGCTGGCACCTGATTCGCACCCTGACAAAAGACGTGAGCTATCGGCGTGCGGGAGGGCGGAATATCCTGACATTCCGGATTGCATCGCAACAGGGCCCGCAATGACCGGCGCTTTGTTGCCAGATCCGACAAGGCTGACGCAATCTTGCCTGAATTTCCCCCTGAAACGAACGTGATCTTCGGCCAAAGTGATCGGGTAGCTGCTTAAAGGCTTCTCTCGGCGCTGCGGACAATGCCCCCACCCAGTTTGCGGCGCCGAGATCCTCATGCCATTTGCACATCGCCGCGCGGCTGATTAGCGTGACCCCGACAACAAGGGGGCACCATGCGCGACTTTCACCTTCCGGGCCGGTCGGCCGTCTATGCTGAAAACGCGGTTTGCGCCACGTCGCATCCGCTTGCCGCGCAGGCCGCACTCGAGGTGCTGAAGGCGGGCGGCAATGCGGCGGATGCCGCCATTGCCGGGGCGGTGCTGCTGGGATTTTGCGAACCGCAGATGACCGGATTGGGCGGTGATTGCTTTGTGCTGCTGAAACCCAAGGGCGAAGAGCGGGTGATGGCCCTGAACGGATCTGGCCGCGCGCCTGCGGGCCTGTCGGCGGCAGAGATGCGCGGCCGGGGGCTGACGGCAGTGCCGTTGCGCGGGGTGGAATCGGTGACGATGCCGGGGGCGGTGGATGCGTTCTGCACCCTGTCCGCCGATTGGGGCAGCCTGCCGCTGGCGCAGGTGCTGGCCCCCGCGATCCATTATGCCGAGGCGGGCGTGCCGGTGGCGCCGCGCGTGGCCTTTGACTGGGCCGATGATGCGCCCGAATTGCGGGGGCGCGCGCGCGACCTGTTTCTGATCGACGGTCAGGCCCCAAGGGCCGGGCAGGTGTTCCGCGCGCCGGGACAGGCCGAGGTGCTGCGCCGGGTCGCGGCGCAGGGCCGCGCCGGGTTCTATGAGGGCGAGGTGGCCGAGGATATGATCACCAGCCTGCGCGCCTTGGGCGGGACGCATACACTGGACGATCTGGCCGCGACGCGCTGCACCTGGGGTGATCCGGTGCAGGGCAGCTACAAGGGGATCGATCTGCTGGAACATCCGCCGAACGGGCAGGGGGCGACGGCGATTTTGCTGCTCAACATCCTGTCGCAGTTTGATCTGGCGGCAATGGACCCGTTTGGCGCGGCGCGCGTGCATCTGGAGGCCGAGGCGGCCAAGCTGGCCTATGATGCGCGCAACCGGTTTATCGCAGAGACATCGCCCCGGCTGGACCACATGCTGTCCATGGACACGGGGGCCAAGCTGGCGGCGCTGATCGATCCGGGCAAGGTGATGGCCAGTGCGCCGCCGCTGACCGAGGCGATCCACCGTGACACCATCTATATCACCGTGGTGGACCGCGACCGGATGGCGGTGTCGCTGATCTATTCGGTGTTCTGGGGCTTTGGCGCGGGGCTGGCGTCGGACAAGTTCGGGCTGTGCTTCCAGAACCGGGGCGCGGGGTTCACCCTGACGGAGGGGCATCCGAACGAGGCGGCGGGGGGCAAGCGGCCGATGCACACGATCATCCCGGGCATGGTGATGGAAAATGGCCGGGTGACCATGCCCTTTGGCGTGATGGGCGGTGGCTATCAGCCGGCGGGGCATGCCCGGCTGATTTCCAACATGCGCGATTTCGGGATGGATGTGCAGGCCGCGATCGATGCGCCGCGCAGCTTTGCCGCCAATGGCGCGTTGGAGGTCGAGCGGGGATATGGCGCGGCGGTGCGGGCCGAGCTTGCGGCGCTGGGGCATCAGGTCACCACGCCCGACACCCCGCTTGGCGGCGCGCAGGCCATTGTGATAGGGGCAGACGGCGTGCTGACGGCCGGGTCCGATCCGCGCAAGGATGGCATAGCCTTGGGGTATTAAGATGGGTGTGGATTACGACGGGTTGCGCAGCGCGGTGCTGTCGCTGACCGAAGGCGAGAGTGATGCGGTGGCGCTGATGGCGACGGTGGCCTGCGAGGTGCATCACGGGCACCCTTTCAGTGACTGGACCGGGTTTTACCGGGTGGTGGCACCGGAGCTTTTGAAGATCGGGCCGTATCAGGGCGGGCATGGCTGTCTGGTCATTCCGTTTTCGCGCGGGGTCTGCGGGGCCTGTGCGCGGACGGGCAAGGTGATGAATGTGCCCGATGTCGATGCCTTCCCGGACCATATTGCCTGCGCGTCCAGCACGCGGTCAGAGCTGGTTTTGCCGGTGTGGAACGGGGCGGGGGTGCTGCTGGGGGTGTTTGATCTGGACAGCAACACGCCTGCGGCCTTTACCGCTGCGGATGAGGCGTTTTTCACCGCATTGCTGGCGGATGTGTTCCGCGACGCGGCCTGAAAGGCAGATTGATGGCACAGATTACGCTTCTGGATGGCGGCATGGGGCAGGAGCTGATTGCCCGCGCGGGCGATGACCGCTCGCCGTTGTGGGCGACGCGGGCGATGATCGACCACCCCGGTCTGGTGCGCGAGGTGCATGCCGAATATTTCGCGGCCGGGGCTTCGGTGGCGACCACCAATACCTATAACATCCTGCATGACCGGCTGGAACGTGCGGGGCTGGATGCGTTCTACCACGCGCTGCATCTGCATGCGTTGCAGCAGGCGCATCAGGCGCGGGCCGAGCATGGGCGCGGGATCATTGCCGGGTCGATGGGGCCCTTGGGCGAAAGCTACCGCCCCGATCTGACGCCGCCGGTGGAGGTGTCGGCGGCGCTGTATGCCGAAAAGGCGCGGCTGATGGGGGCGCATGTCGATGTGATCCTGTGCGAGACCATGTCGTCGCTGGACCTTGCGCGCGGAGCCTTGCGCGGCGCGCAGGCGGCGGGGGTGCCGGTCTGGCTCTCGGTATCGGTGGATGACCGCGATGGCAGCAAGCTGCGGTCAGGCGAGCCGGTGGCGGCGCTGGCCGAGGTGGTGGCCGCGCATCCCACGGCGGCGGTGCTGGCCAATTGTTCGATGCCCGAGGCGATGGCGGCGGCCCTGCGCGAACTGTCCACCATGGGATTGCCGTTCGGGGCCTATGCCAATGGGTTTTCCGAGATTTCCAGCCTGCCATTGCCCGACAGCGGGGACGCGCCCGATTACACCCACCGCCACGACCTGACGCCGCAGAAATACGCCGATTTCGCCCTGCAATGGGTGGACATGGGCGCCACCATCGTCGGCGGCTGCTGCGAGGTGGGACCGGCGCATATCCGCCATCTGGCGGAACGATTGCAGGCGGCGGGCCATTCCATCCTATGACCCGGCGCGTTGTCCCCGACCATGCCCCCAGCCTGATCCCCGATTTCGGCTATGATCCGCCGGATGTGCCGTTGTCGGTGCTGTACGAGGATGCGCATATCCTTGTGGTGGACAAACCTGCCGGGCTGCTGAGCGTGCCGGGCAAGCTGGAGGGGCGGCAGGATTGCCTGATCTCGCGCCTGCAGGCGGAATACTGGGATGCGCTGGTGGTACACCGGCTGGATTGTGACACATCCGGCGTGATGATCTTTGCCCGGACCAAACAGGCGCAGGGCTTTCTGGGGCAGGAATTTGAGCAGCGACGCGCCCGCAAGACCTATGTGGCGCGGGTCTGGGGCGTGATGGAGGAGGACCGGGGCCATGTCGATCTGCCGCTGGGCAGCGACTGGCCGCGCCGCCCGCGCCAGATGGTGGACCCTGAAAACGGCCGCCCGGCGCAGACCGACTGGGAGGTGATCGGGCGTGATGAAACGGAAACCCGGGTGCGGCTGCATCCGCTGACCGGGCGCAGTCATCAGCTGCGGGTGCATATGCTCGCGCTGGGCCATGTGATCATCGGCGATCAGATCTATGCCACCGGCGCGGCGCGCGAGGCCCCGCGCCTGATGCTGCATTCCGAGACCCTGAGCCTGCACCATCCTGCCACCAACGACCGCGTGACCTTCAGCGCCCCGCTGCCATTCTGATCAAATCCGCTTTCCTCTGGCGCTGTTAATGGTCTAAGCATCAGGCATGAGATGGACGCTGCCCAATATCCTGACGGTGATGCGCCTGATCGCTGCCCCCGGCGTTGCGATCATGTTCTTGTATTTCCACCGTCCCTGGGCCGATTGGTTCGCCCTGACCCTGTTCATCGTGGCCGCTGTCACCGACTGGTTTGATGGCTATATCGCCCGGCGCTGGCAACAGGAATCAAAGTTCGGCGCGATGCTGGACCCGATTGCCGACAAGGCGATGGTGGTGATCGCGCTGGTGATCATCACCGGCTATTCCGGGATGAACCCCTGGCTGATCCTGCCGGTCACGCTGATCCTGTTCCGCGAAGTGTTCGTGTCGGGCCTGCGCGAGTTTCTGGCGGAAAAGGCCGGGCTTTTGAAGGTGACCAAGCTGGCCAAGTGGAAGACCACGGCGCAGATGGTGGCGATTGCGGTGCTGTTTCTGGGCACCGGGCTGGAACATGTCGAGGGCATTGCGCGGCGCGGCATGACCAATGATCAATATGCCGCGCTGGTGTCGCAGGGGCTTGCCGATCCGCTGCGGTCTTGCGGCGCGCGTGGATGTTCTTCGCTGGCGACCTTTGTCGGGCTGGGGCTGATCTGGGCGGCGGCGGTGCTGACCTTGATCACCGGCTGGGATTACTTCCGCAAATCGCTGCCCTATCTGAAGGATGAAAAACCGTGACGGTCGAGGTTCTGTATTTCGCCTGGGTGCGCGAACGGATCGGGCTGCCGCGCGAACGGGTGAGCACGCAGGCCGAAACGGTTGCCGGGCTGATTGCCGAACTGGTGGCGCGCGAAGAGCGCTATGCGATGGCCTTTGCCGATCTGTCCAGCCTGCGGGTGGCGCTGGATCAGGACCTGGCTGATTTTGACTCCCCCCTGGCCGGGGTGCGTGAGGTGGCATTCTTTCCGCCGATGACCGGGGGCTAGGATGCGATTGGCCGTGCAGACAGAGCCGTTCGATCTGGGGGCCGAGTCGGTGGCTTTCGCGGCGGGCGCGGCCGGGGCCGGGGCTGTGGTGACCTTCACAGGCATCGTGCGCGACAATGGTGGCACGCTTTCTGCAATGGAAATCGAGCACTACCCCGGCATGACCGAACGCGCGATTGCGGCGATCATGGAGGAGGCGCGCAGCCGCTGGGCACTGGTGGATGCGCTGGTCATTCACCGCCATGGTCGGCTGGCGGGGGGTGAGATGATCATGATGGTCGCCACCGCCGCGCCGCACCGGGCCGATGCCTTTGCGGCGGCAGAGTTCCTGATGGATTACCTGAAATCCCGCGCGCCGTTCTGGAAAAAGGAACTGGGGCCGGAGGGTGCTACCTGGGTGGCGGCGAAGGATGAGGACGAGGCGGCTTTGCGCCGCTGGTAGCGCGGGCGCTTGCAACGGTAGGGCGGGGTTCACCCCGCCATGTGCGACCAAAGGCGGGGTGAACCCCGCCCTACGCCCAGATCGGGATTTCGTCGCCCTACGGGATGGGCGCAGCTTGGGCGTTTGTCCGTCGTGAGTATTTGGCAAAGGTGCAAATGCTGGTGGCTTTCGTGCGCGGGGCGGGCGTGCTAGGGCTGATGGTATGGAACAATTGCCCAGCAAAGAGCAGATCCTGCACTGGATCACCGAGAACCCCGGCCTGCAGGCCAAGCGCGATATTGCGCGCGCCTTTGGCATCAAGGGGGCGGCGCGGATCGAGCTGAAGCGCATCCTTGCCGAGCTGGAGGAGGAGGGGCAGGTGGCCAAGAAGGGCCGCAGCTACCGCGACCCCGACAGCCTGCCGCCGGTGTCCATCCTGATCATCACCGGGCCGGATGCGCAGGGCGATGTCTTTGCCCGGCCGATGGAATGGGGCGGCGAGGGCGAGGCCCCGCGGGTGCTGTTCGTGGCGAAGAAGGGCGACCCCGCATTGGCGGCGGGGGACCGCATTCTGGCGCGGCTGTCGCCGGCGGATGTGGGCGAATACCAGTATGAGGCGCGGCTGATCCGCCATATCGGCACCAACCCGCTGCGGGTGCTTGGGGTCTTTCGTGCCAATGCCGAGGGCGGGCGGATCGTGCCCATCGACAAGGGGCAAGACAAGGAATGGCGTGTCGGGCGGGACATGACGCTGGGCGCGAAGGATGGCGAGCTGGTTGAGGGTGAAGCCATCGGGCGGCGCAACATGGGCCTGCCGCAGGCGCGGATCACCGCCGTGCTGGGCGACCCGTCGGGGCCGCGCGCGGTGAGCCTGATTGCCATTCATCAGCACGGCATTCCCGACCAGTTCCCCGATGCGGTGATTGCCGAGGCCGACCGGGCGGAACCTGCGGGCCTGGACGGGCGCGAGGATCTGCGCGACCTGCCGCTTTTGACCATCGACCCTGCCGATGCGCGTGACCGCGATGATGCGGTCTATGCCGAACATGACCGCGAGGCGGGCAATCCGGGTGGCTTTGTCGTCTGGGTGGCGATTGCCGATGTGGCCTATTATGTGCGCCCCGGGTCGGCGCTGGACCGCGAGGCGCGCAAACGCGGCAATTCCACCTATTTCCCCGACCGGGTGGTGCCGATGTTGCCGGACGTGCTGTCGGGCGATCTGTGTTCCTTGCATCAGCATGTGGACCGTGCCTGCCTTGCGGTGCGGATGCGGCTGGATGCGCAAGGGGCCAAGATCAGCCACCGTTTCGTGCGCGGGATCATGCGATCTGTCGCCAGCCTGAGCTATGAGCAGGCGCAGGCGGCGATTGACGGCAGCCCGGATGAGGCGACAGCCCCGCTGCTGGAGCGGGTGTTGAAGCCACTGTATGCCGCCTATGCCGCAACGAAACACGCCCGCGCCTTGCGCCAGCCGCTGGACCTTGATCTGCCGGAGCGCAAGATCGAACTGTCCGACACGGGCGAGGTCAAGGCGGTGACGTTCAAGGACCGCTTTGACGCGCACCGGCTGATCGAGGAATTCATGATCCTGGCCAATGTGTCGGCGGCGGAAGAGTTGGTGCGGTTGAAGCAGCCCTTGCTGTTCCGGGTGCATGAGGAGCCGACGCCGGAAAAGCTGGACAGTTTGCGCGAGGTGGCGGAAGCCTCGGGCTTTGTGCTGGCCAAGGGGCAGGTGTTGCAGACCCGGCATCTGAACACGCTGCTGGCGGCGGCGCAGGGGACGGAATTTGATGAGCTGCTGAACATCAGCACCCTGCGCAGCATGACGCAGGCCTATTACTTTCCGCAGAATTTTGGCCATTTCGGATTGGCGCTGAAGAATTACGCGCATTTCACCTCTCCCATCCGGCGTTATTCCGACCTGATCGTGCACCGGGCGCTGATCGCCGGGCATCGCTGGGGCAAGGATGGCTTGTCCGCGCAGGATGTGGAGACGCTGGAGGAAACCGCCAAGCTGATTTCCGACTCTGAGCGGCGCAGCATGGCGGCGGAGCGGGATACCACCGACCGCTATCTTGCGGCCTATCTGGCCGACCGGGTGGGGGCGGAGTTCACCGGGCGGATTTCCGGCGTGCAGCGTTTTGGCCTGTTCGTGAAGCTGGATGAAACCGGGGCCGATGGGTTGATTCCCATTCGCAGCATCGGGCGCGAGTTTTATCACTATGATCAGGACAGCCAGACCCTGACCGGGGCGGACTCTGGGATGACCATCGGCATTGGGCAACGGGTGACGGTGCGGCTGGCCGAGGCAACGCCGGTGACCGGGGGGATCACGCTGGACCTGCTCAACATCGAAGGCGGAACGCTGCCCAAGGCCGCGCCGCGCCGGGGGAAGTACGCCCCGCGCAAGCCGGGGCAGGCAGCGGCCAAGGCCAGCAAGCTGAAACGCAAGGTGCTGCGCAAGCGGCGCTGAGGGCGGCGCATGCAGTGGTGTGCGGTGAGGGGACGCATCCCCCTCGCCCTTGTGCGGTCGCGGGCGTAGAGTCGGCGCTGTTTTGATCAGAGAGTCCTTTCGCATGCAGATGCCGCCGCTTCCCCTGACCCGTGACATCGTGCTGATCGGCGGCGGGCATGCCCATGCGCTGGTGTTGCGGATGTGGGGGATGACCCCGCTGCCGGGGGCGCGGATCACGGTGGTCAATCCCGGGCCGGTGGCCCCCTATACCGGCATGTTGCCCGGCGCGATTGCGGGGCATTATTCCCGCGATGCGATGATGATCGATCTGGTGCGGCTGGCCCGTTTTGCCGGGGCGCGGGTGGTGCTTGACCGCGCCTGCGGCCTTGACCGGGCGGCGCGGCAGGTGGTGCTGACCTCGGGGCGGCGGCTGCGCTATGACGTGGCCTCCATCGACATCGGCATCGCGTCTGACCTGCCCGAGGTGCCGGGCTATGCAGAACACGGCGTCGCCGCCAAGCCGCTGGGGGCCTATGCCGCGCGGTGGGAGGCGTTCGTGGCAACAGCGGGGTCTGATCCGCAGCTGACCATCATTGGCGCGGGCGTCGGCGGGGTGGAGCTGGCGCTGGCCTCGGCGCATCGGCTGCGGGGGTTGGGCAAGGCACCGCGCATCACCCTGCTGGACCGGGGGGGCGAGGCGCTTATGGGCGTGTCTGCCGGCACGCGTGCCACCCTGCTGGCGGCGCTGCGCGACCATGGCGTGACGCTGATCACCGGGGTCAGTGTGGCGCAGGTTCTGGCGGATGCGGTGGTGCTGACCGACGGGCGGCGGCTGGCATCGGATTTCACCCTGTCGGTGGCAGGCGCGAGGCCGCAGGGCTGGCTGGCCCAGACCGGGCTTTTGCTGACCAATGGCTTTGTCGATGTGGGGCCGACCCTGCAATCCTCGGACCCGGCGGTGTTCGCGGTGGGGGATTGCGCGCATCTGACCCATGCGCCCCGCCCCAAGGCCGGGGTGTTTGCAGTGCGCGAGGCCCCGGTGCTGCTGCACAACCTGCGCGTGGCGGTGGCCGGTGGGGCGCTGCGCCGCTACCGCCCGCAGCGCGATTATCTGAAACTGGTGTCGGTGGGCGGCAAGGTGGCAGTGGCCGACAAGTTTGGCTTGCGGGCCGGCGGCGGCTGGCTGTGGCGGGTGAAGGACCGGATCGACGCGAAGTTCATGGCGAAGTTTGCGGATTATCCGGCGATGGGTCGGCCCGCCCTGCCGCAGCCGCATGCCTTTGGCCTGCGCGAGGCTGTTGGTGATAAGCCGATGTGCGGCGGCTGTGGGGCCAAGGTGGGGGCGGGGGCGCTGCGGGCGGCGCTGGACGGGATCGCCGCGCCGCTGCGCCCGGATGTGCTGTCGGGGCCGGGGGATGATGCGGCGCTGCTGCGCATCGGCGGCACCGATCAGGTGATCACCACCGACCATCTGCGCGCCTTTACACATGATCCGGCGCTGATGGGGCGGCTGGCGGCGGTGCATGCGCTGGGCGATGTCTGGGCCATGGGGGCCGCGCCGCAGGCGGCGCTGGCGCAGATCACCCTGCCGCGCCTGTCGGATGCGCTGCAGGCGGATATGCTGGCCGAGGTGATGCAGGCGGCGCATGACGTGTTCCGCACCGCCGGGGCCGATGTGGTGGGCGGGCATTCGTCGGTGGGCGATGACTTGACCGTGGGGTTCACCGTGACCGGGCTTCTGACCGGGCCGGCGCGCACCAAGAGGGGGGCGCGGCCGGGGGACGTGATCGTGCTGACCAAGCCCTTGGGCAGCGGTGTCATTCTGGCGGCGGAAATGGCGCTGGTGCGGGTGGACCCGGACCAGAGCGGCGGGCGGATGCTGGGCGAGATCTGGGCAGACTGCATCGCCAGCATGGCCCGGCCTTTGGGGCCCGCAGCGGCCATTCTGCGCGACCGGGCCAGCGCGATGACCGATGTGACCGGTTTTGGTCTGGCGGGGCATCTGTGGGAAATGCTGGAGCCGGACGGGTTGGGGGCACGGCTGTCGCTGGCCGATCTGCCCTTGCTGCCGGGGGCCGAGGGGCTGGCGGCGCAGGGCGTGGCCTCGACCCTTGCACCCGCCAACCGGGCCGCGGTGGGCTGGCAGGTGGACGGCGGGGCCGGGCCAAGGCTGGACCTGCTGTTTGACCCGCAAACCTGTGGCGGGCTACTGGCCTGCCTGCCCGCCGAGTCTGTCGATGAGGTCTTGGCCCGCATGGCACAGGCCGGGGAGATGGCCGTTGTGATCGGGCAGGTGACGGCGGGGCCGGGGGCCATTGTGCTGCCCTGACAGCGCGGCGCGTTCCGCGCGGGAGGGGTTTCGAAAGGTGCAACCCGGCAGCGGTCAGCCCGCGGGGATGGCTTTGGCAATGCGGCGGGCAAGATCGGGCAGGGCCTCCGGGTCAAGGCTCTGGGTCTCGATCTCTGTCACGCCTTGTGTGCTGCGCGCGCGGTGCCGGGCATAGCGCGGGTCGTAATGGTGCTGCATCAACCCGGTGGCAAGGGCGGCAAACTGGCCCGTGGCGGCAAAGCCGTGCCAGTCGGCGATGCGCTCTGCCGGATGCGAGGGTTTGAGCCGGTCGATGACCGCGCCAAGCCGTTGGGCATCGGCGACAATATCGGCATAGGCCTGGGTCAGATAGCGCGCCCGCGCCTCCAGCGGGGCCGAGATGGCGATGCGCGGGGCCTGTCCCATCGCGCGCCACAGAGCGGCGGGCAGGCTGAGACTGCCGATCTTGGAGCTTTCCGCCTCGACCACCACCGGGCGGGTCGGGTCCAACCGAGCCAGCGCCAGCGCAAGCTGCCCTTCGAACCTGCGTTGTGACGGTTGCGGGCCCATCGCGCCAAACACCGAACCGCGATGGCAGGCCAGACCTTCAAGGTCGATCACCTGCACCCCGAGGGACTCAAGATGCGCCAGCAGGCTGGTCTTGGCGGTGCCGGTGTTGCCGTCCAGCACGATCACCGGGCTGGACATCGGGGCTTGCAGCGCATCAACCACCAGCCGCCGCCAGGTCTTGTACCCGCCGCTGATGGTCTGCACCCGCCAGCCGATCTGCGACAGGATGGTGGCGAATGACCCCGACCGCTGGCCGCCGCGCCAGCAATAGACCAGCGGTTGCCAGCCACCGGGCCGGTCTGCCAGCGGCCCCATCAGATGCGCCGCGGCATTTTTTGCCACCATAGCGGCCCCCAGCTTGCGCGCATCAAAGGGCGAGACCTGTTTGTAGATCGTGCCCACCCGGGCCCGTTCGGCATCATCCAGCACCGGCAGCGAGATGGCACCCGGCAGATGGTCGTCGGCAAATTCTGCGGGCGCGCGCACATCGATGATGTCATCAAAGCGCAGGGCCAGCACATCGGCGAGTGAAGTCAGGTCTATGGCCATTGTGCCCCCTTGATCGGCGACAGCTTTAGCGGGTGGCGGGCCGGGCGCAAGGGTGCCGCGGTCACCCTGCCAAGGCCGCCACCTTTGCATGGCAGGGGCAGGTCACCAGATGGTCATTCACCATGCCGGTCGCCTGCATGAAGGCATAGACGATGGTGGGCCCGCAAAAGGTGAAGCCCTCTTGCTTGAGCGCCTTTGACAGCGCAAGCGACACCGGGGTTTGCGCGGGCACCTGTGACAGGCTTTGCCATTGGTTTTGCTGAACCTTTCCATCCTGAAACGACCAGATGAAACTGGAAAACCCGATCCGCTGCTCGATCCGCTGATAGGCCCGGGCCGAGAGAATCGTGCCGGCAATCTTGCCCCGATGCCGCACGATGCCGGGGTTGGCCAGCAGGCGGGTGATGTCCTCCTCGCCCCATTGCGCGATGATGTCGGGCCGGAATCCTTCGAAAGCCGCGCGGAAATTGTCGCGCTTTTTCAGGATCGTGATCCAGCTGAGCCCCGCCTGAAAGCCATCAAGGATCAGCTTTTCCCACAGGGCCCGGCTGTCCCGTTCGGGCACGCCCCATTCATGATCATGATAGTCCAGATAAATCTGCTCTGTCCCGCACCAGCCGCACCGCCCTTGCGCATCCCCGCCCATCTGTCGTCACCCGATTCCGCGTTATCCGGACAATTGGAACAAAATGTGAAACTTTACGCAAGATTAACCCGTGTGGCGACATCGTGGACTCGGGTTGAAGAAAAGGCACTGCGTGATGCGACAGAACGAAATCCCGTTGCAGGATGTTCCTTTGGCCGCCAGCAGCCCCTTGGCCGTTGCGGTGTCAGAGCGTGACAGGCAGGTCATTGCCATGGTGCGCGATGCCTTGACCAAGGGCCGTTTGCGCCTGGCCTATCAGCCGGTGGTTCTGTCTGCCGACCCCAGCCGGATCGGGTTTTACGAAGGCCTGATGCGGGTGCTTGACCCGACCGGCCGCGTTATTCCCGCCTGCGATTTCATGCCTGCGGTCGAAGCGCATCAGATCGCGCGGGACATTGACTGCGCCGCCCTGACCATGGGTCTGGCGACGCTGGTCCAGCAGCCGCAGATCCGGTTGGCGGTCAACATGTCGGCCCGGTCCATCGGCTATCCGAAATGGACGGCGATCCTGCGCAGCACCCTGCGGGCGCATCAGGGTGTGGGGGAACGGCTGATTCTGGAAATCACCGAAAGCTCGGCCATGCTGATGCCGGAAATCGTGATCGCCTTCATGGAAAGCCTGCAGGCCGAAGGCATTGCCTTTGCGCTGGATGATTTTGGCGAAGGCTTTACCGCCATCCGCTATTTCAAGGAATTCTCCTTTGATATCGTGAAAATCAGCGGTCATTTCATCCGCAACATTCATGAGGATGCGGACAATCAGGTGGTGACGGCGGCTTTGCTCGCGATTGCGCGTCAGTTTGACATGATGTGCGTGGCCGAATCTGTCGAAGATCTGGCCGATGCCAATTATCTGCGCGCGATGGGGGTGGATTGCCTGCAGGGCTATCTCTTTGGCATGCCGACGGTACAGCCGGACTGGGCCGCCCAGAAACGCCACCTGGCCTGAAACCCGCCGCTGATGACGCGGGGTCACCTGTGCAACGCAAGAATCTTGCGCTTTGCGGCACAGGGGCTTAGGTCAAAAGGGAAGGCAGGGGAAAGGCCCTCTGTCGCCTTGGCCAAGGGAGAGAGATCATATGACCAATGTCGTAATCGTTGCTGCGGGGCGGACCGCCGTAGGCAGCTTCAATGGCGCTTTTGCCAATGTGCCTGCGCATGATCTGGGGGCCGCCGTGATTGCCGGCGTGGTGGAACGTGCCGGGATCGACAAGGCCGAGGTCGAGGAAACCATTCTGGGTCAGGTGCTGACCGCTGGCCAGGGCCAGAACCCCGCCCGGCAAGCGCATATCAAGGCGGGCCTTGCCAAAGAGGCCAGTGCCTGGTCGCTGAATCAGGTCTGCGGCTCGGGCCTGCGTGCGGTCGCGCTGGGGGCGCAGCATGTGCAGCTTGGCGATGCGCGGATCGTGGTGGCCGGCGGGCAGGAAAACATGTCGCTGTCACCGCATGTGGCCCACCTGCGCGCCGGACAGAAGATGGGGGATCTGAATTTCATCGATTCCATGATCCGTGACGGGCTGTGGGATGCGTTCAACGGCTATCACATGGGGCAGACGGCGGAAAACGTTGCCAGCCAGTGGCAGATCAGCCGCGACATGCAGGACGAATTCGCCCTGGCCAGCCAGAACAAGGCCGAAGCGGCGCAAAAGGCCGGCAAATTCGCCGATGAGATCATTGCCTATACGGTAAAGACCCGCAAAGGCGATACGGTCGTGGATCAGGACGAATACATCCGCCACGGGGCCACGCTGGAGAGCATGCAGAAACTGCGCCCGGCCTTTGCCAAGGATGGCTCGGTCACCGCCGGCAATGCCTCTGGCCTGAATGACGGCGCTGCTGCCGTTCTGATCATGTCCGAGGAAGAGGCGGCCAAGCGCGGGCTGACCGTGATCGCCCGCATCGCCTCTTATGCCACCGCCGGGCTTGACCCGTCGATCATGGGGGTCGGCCCGATCCATGCCTCGCGCAAGGCGTTGCAAAAGGCGGGCTGGTCGGTCGGCGACCTTGATCTGGTCGAGGCGAATGAGGCTTTTGCCGCACAGGCCTGTGCGGTGAACAAGGATATGGGCTGGGACCCGTCAATCGTGAACGTCAACGGGGGGGCGATTGCCATTGGCCACCCGATCGGCGCATCGGGCTGCCGCATCCTGAACACGCTGCTGCATGAAATGGCGCGGCGCGATGCGAAAAAGGGGCTGGCAACCCTGTGCATCGGCGGGGGCATGGGCGTGGCCATGTGCCTTGAGCGGTAAGACTCTTCCGCGCTGAAACTGCCCCGAGGGCGCGCAATAATCTTGCGCGCCTTTTTGCTAAGCTATACAAATATTTCAACAAACGCCAGATGAGGGAGGATACCATGGCTCGTGTTGCATTGGTTACGGGGGGCTCGCGCGGGATTGGCGCGGCAATTTCCGTGGCGCTGAAAGCCGCAGGCTACACCGTTGCCGCGAATTACGCCGGCAATGAAGAGGCGGCCAAGGCCTTTACCGCAGAGACAGGGATTCCGACCTATAAATGGTCCGTTGCCGATTACGACGCCTGCGCCGCCGGTATCAAGCAGGTGGAGGCCGATCTTGGTCCGATCGACGTGCTGGTGAACAACGCCGGCATCACCCGCGATGCGATGTTCCACAAGATGACCCCCGCCCAGTGGAAAGAGGTGATCGACACCAACCTGAGCGGATTGTTCAACATGACCCATCCGCTGTGGTCGGGCATGCGCGACCGCAAATTTGGCCGGGTGATCAGCATTTCCTCGATCAACGGGCAAAAGGGACAGGCCGGGCAGGCCAATTATTCCGCCGCAAAATCGGGCGATCTGGGCTTTACCAAGGCGCTGGCCCAAGAAGGCGCGCGTGCCGGGATTACGGTCAATGCCATCTGCCCCGGCTATATCGGCACCGAAATGGTGCGGGCGATTGACGAAAAGGTGCTGAACGAGCGGATCATCCCGCAGATTCCGGTCGGCCGTCTGGGCGAGCCCGAAGAAATCGCGCGCTGCGTGGTGTTTCTGGCGGCCGAGGATGCAGGTTTCATCACCGGTGCCACCATCACCGCGAATGGCGGCCAGTATTTCGTCTGACCGGGTGGCGTGACAAGGAAAGGGCCGTCCCTTATGGGGCGGCCCTGTTCTGTCAGGCTTTCGCCATGCTGCCCGCTGGCTTGCGGCGGAAGAAGGTGATGAGGCTGCGCATCATGTCTGCAATGGCCTGTGCCCGCAAGGCACGGGCTTCGCGCATGATCGCATCATGATCGAGTTTGACTGAGCGTTCCGACATCGGACATTCCCTTTATGGACATGTCCTCCCTGCCTGTAAAAATGCCTGTCCGATCAAAGATTTGCAAGTGCCAAGGCCATGCAGTTTGCGCAAGGCCGCTGCCCGCAAGACGCAATGCCGGGCTTGACCTTGCGCTGTCGCTGGCGTCTGGTCTGCGCCGGTTGACACAGGCAAGAGGCGTCAGATGACACAGGGCAGGGCCACCGCCATCGGGTTTTCCGCCGTGCTGATGTGGGCCTTGCTGGCGCTGTTCACCATCGGCTCCGCCCCGGTGCCGCCGTTTCTGCTCAACGCGCTGTGTTTTGGCATTGGCGGCGGGATTGGCCTGATCTGGACCGCGCGGCGCGGGTTTGCGGTGTTGCGGCAAGTGTCGTGGAAGGTCTATGCCTTTGGCACCTTGGGCCTTTTTGGCTATCACGCCCTGTATTTCACGGCGTTTCGCATCGCGCCCACGGCGGAAACCGGGCTGATCGCCTATCTGTGGCCGCTGTTCATCGTGCTGTTTTCCGGCCTGCTGCCGGGGGAGCGTTTGCGCACGCAACACATTCTCGGCGCGCTGGTGGCCTTTGCCGGTGCGGCGCTGATCGTGCTGCGCGGCGGGGTTGATCTGACCGGGGCCTCGGCCCCTGGTCTTGCGCTGGGCTTTGCCTGCGCCGTGACTTGGGCGGGGTATTCTGTGCTGTCGCGGCGTCTGGGCAAGGTGCCGACCGAAAGTGTGACGGTGTTCTGTCTGGCCACTGCCGCCCTGTCGCTGGTGGCGCATCTGGCGTTGGAAGAAACGGTGTGGCCTGCGACAAACCTCGGCTGGCTGGCGGTTCTGGCGCTTGGCCTCGGGCCGGTGGGGGCTGCGTTTTTCACCTGGGATATCGGCATGAAAAAGGGGGACATCCAGATGCTGGGTGTTGCCTCTTATGCGGCACCCTTGTTGTCAACGCTGGCGCTTGTTGGGGCGGGCGTTACGCCTGCCACCCCCGTCATTGGGGTGGCAGCGCTGTTGATCGCCGGGGGGGCTGCGCTGGCGGCGCGTGCAAGCGCCACCGCGCCAAGGCCCTAGGGCAAACCTGTGGGTGGCCTGCTAGGCTTGCGCAAGCCGGACGATTTCTTCCTTCAGCTTCATTTTCTGCTTTTTCAGATCAGCGATCTTCAGGGCATCCGTTGCCGGACTGCGCTGCTCGCGCTCCACGATTTCCGAGAGGTGTTCATGCTTGCGGCGCAGTTCCTGCAGGTGCGAAGCAACGGTCATCTTAACCCTCCTTTGGTCGGTTCAAGTATGACGATTGCATCACAAGACCCGAGTCGTGTCGCCCTAAATCGACCGCTGCACAGCAGCATTTGAAAAGCATTCAGCGAAAATGCGCCAGAAGATCGCTTCCGCTGCGCAAAACAGCGCTCGCCTCTGGCGTGTAACTCTCGCGGTCGCCGGTATGGGCCGGGCCGGCATGAAGGACCAGCGGGGCCAGCAGGCGGAACGGGCCACGCCCGCCCTTGCGCGCCTGAACGATGATGCGCAGCGCGGTGCGCCCCGCCCGCGGGGCCAGCGGCAGCACCGCGATCGACCCCAGTTTCGCCATGCCCGCCAGCACGGCGGGCAGCCCGTCGGTGCCGCAGATCAGCGTCAGCCAGCCCCCCGGGGCCAGCCTGCGCGCCCCCGCCAGCACCCAGTCGCCCAGCGGCAGGTCTACCTGCATGGCGCGGGCGCGTTCGGGCACCGGTGACCTTGTGCCGGCCGGCGGGTAATAGGGCGGGTTCATGATCACATGGTCGAAATCCATGCGCAGCGCCGCCGGCATCTGCGCCAGATCGCCGTCATGCACCTGCATGGCAATGCCGTTGCGCGCCGCATTGCGCCGGGCAAGCGCGGCATAGCCGGGCTGCACCTCCAACCCCCAGAGCTGTGCGCCGGGCACCCGCGCGCCAAGGCACAAGGACGCCGCCCCCACCCCGCAGCCGATGTCCAGCACCCGCTCCCCTGCCCGGGCGGGGCAGGCGGCGGCCAGAAGCACCGGATCGGTCGCCGCGCGGTATCCCCTGGCCGGTTGCAACAGGGTCAGCTTGCCGCACAGGAACTTGTCATCGGTCAGGTCGGCATCGTCAAACATGGTGGGCCCGTGTCCTAAAACCCAAGGTCGATGTCATTGTCGCGCAGCACGCTGCGGGCGATGAACAGATCGGCATCGCGCACCATCAACCGGCGCGGCAATATGCCAAGGCTGCCATCAAGGATGCTCATGTGGACGTCCATTTCAAAGGTCGCTATACCCTCGCCCTGAAGCAGGGCCTGTGCATAGGCGATCACCGTGACATCCGTCGTGCGCAAAAGTTCTTTCATGAGCCCAGAGTTATGGCCTTTTCTGCGAAAAGGCGAGAGTGGAGCAGGCAGGGGATGAGTTTGGATCACAGTGCAGCACAGCAGACACCGCAAAAGCCGCAGGAACGGCTGTCTGCATGGCTGGCAGGCGATATGGAGGCCGTCAATCTGCTGATCCGCGACCGGATGGCCAGTGAACATGCCCCCCGGATTCCTCAGGTGACGGCGCATCTGATCGAGGCGGGCGGCAAGCGGTTGCGCCCGATGCTGACGCTCGCCGCGGCGCGACTGTGCGGCTATGACGGGCCGTTCCATGTGCATCTGGCGGCAACGGTGGAATTCATCCACACCGCAACCCTGCTGCATGATGATGTGGTGGACGAAAGCAGCCAGCGGCGCGGGCGGCCCACGGCCAACCTTTTGTGGGACAACAAATCCAGCGTGCTGGTGGGCGACTATCTGTTTGCCCGCAGCTTTCAGCTGATGACTGAAACCGGCAACATGCGGGTGCTGGCGATCCTGTCCAATGCGTCGGCGGTGATTGCGGAAGGCGAGGTCTTGCAGCTGACCGCCGCGCAGGATCTGCGCACCGATGAAGGCATTTACCTCAAGGTGGTGCGTGGCAAGACGGCGGCGCTGTTTTCTGCCGCGACCGAAGTCGGCGGCGTGATCGCCGGGGCCGGCCCCGCACAGGTGCGGGCGTTGTATGACTATGGCGATGCCTTGGGGATTGCGTTCCAGATCGTCGATGACCTGCTGGATTACGGCGGCACCGAGGCCGCCATCGGCAAGAACACCGGCGACGATTTCCGCGAACGCAAGCTGACCCTGCCGGTGATCAAGGCAGTGGCGCGGGCCACGGCGGAAGAGCGCGCGTTCTGGGAACGGGTGATCGAGGCGGGCGACCAGCGCGAGGGCGATCTGGACCACGCCCGCGCAATCATGGCCCGCCACGGCACGATGGAGGCGGCGCGTCAGGATGCACTGGCCTGGGCCGCCAAGGCACGCGGGGCGCTGGAGGCACTGCCCCCGCATGACCTGCGCGACATGCTGGCCGATCTGGCCGATTACGTGGTGGAACGGATCAGCTGAGCATCCGCGCCGGGGCCACCCACCATCCGGGCTGCGCGGCCCGAATCCTCTGGGCGGCGGCGCGGGCCTGCGCCTCATCGGCGAACAGGCCAAAGCAGGTGGCCCCTGACCCCGACATCCGCGCGATGACGCATCCCGGCTGGGCCGACAGGGCCGATCTGACGGCCCCGATCACCGGGGCAAGCCCGGTTGCGGCCTCTTCCATATCGTTGCGCAGGGTCTGCAAAAAGGCGGCAAGTGCTGCACCATCGGGGAAAGGCGGCAGCTGCGGCGGCATCGGCGGGTTCGTCTTGCGCGACACGCCGCGAAACACCGCAGGCGTGGCCAGGGCCACCCCCGGATTGACCAGCACCAGCCAGGCCTGCGGCAGATCCGGCACCGGGGTCAGATCCTCGCCCACGCCCTGCATCCGCACCGCACGGCCCTGCAGGCAGACCGGAACATCGGCCCCCAGGCCCAGCACGTCGCGGCCCTCGGGCAGGGGCCGGTCCATCAGCCGCGCCAGCGCGCGCAGGGTGGCCGCCGCATCCGCCGATCCGCCGCCAATGCCGGATGACACCGGCAGGGCCTTTTCCAGCGTGATGGCCGCTTGACCCTGCATCAGCCGCGCCGCCCGCAGCACCAGATTGTCGTCGCTCACCGGCAGCACCGCCGCCTGCGGCCCGGTGATGGTCAGCCCCAACCCCTCTGCCGCGCGCACCGACACCACATCCCCCACATCGGCAAACACCACCAGCGAATCGAGCAGGTGATAGCCATCGGCCCGCTGCCCGGTGACATGCAGGGTCAGGTTGATCTTGGCGGGCGCGAATTCGGTGATCGTGCGGTCAGGATGCGCAAGGCGCAGGTCAGTTGCCATTCGCCACCGCTTGCAGGGAGGGCGCGCCCTCTTCGGCCAGCACGGCATCCAGCCCGATCTCCAGCTTGCGGCGGATGCGGGTGGCATCTTTCTCCACCGGGTCGAAGGACAGGGCGCGCCGCCACTGGAACCGCGCTTCCAGCTGTCGCCCCACCGCCCAATAGACATCGCCCAGATGGTCCGTCACCACCGGATCGATCGGTTCCAACAGGCTGGCGCGTTCCATCGGGGCAAGCGCCTCGTCATAGCGACCCAGGCGGAAATAGGCCCAGGCCAGGCTGTCGATGATATAGCCCGCATCCGGGCGGGCGGCGACCGCGCGCTCGATCATGCCAAGCGCCTCTTCCAGGTTCTCGCCCCGGTCGACAAAGCTGTAGCCCAGGTAGTTGAGCACCTGCGGCTGATCGGGGTTCAGCTCCAGCGCCTTGCGGAACCCCGCTTCGGCCTTGTCCCACTGGCCCGAGCGTTCATGCGAGATGGCGCGGGAATAGAACAGGCCCCAGTGCCGGTCCTGCGGCTCGGACACCAGCGCCACGGCGGCATCATAGGCCAAGGCCGAGTCCTCGAACCGCTCCACCCGGCGCAGCGCATCGCCATAGGCCATTTGCACCATCAGCAGGTCCGGACGGCTTTGTGCCAGCGCCTCAAGCACCGCAACCGCCTCATCCGGCTGGTCGCGCGCAAACAGGGTGGCCGACCGCCCGATCTCTGCCGCGTGAAAGCTGGGGTGATCCGGGGCCAGCAGCGCATAGGTTTCGCCGGCCAGTTCGGGCTGATCCAGCAGTTCCAGCAGACCCGCCGACAACAGCAGCGCCTCGGTATGGGCGGGGTTCAGGTCAAGGGCCGCACGCGCATAGAGCAGGGTATAGCCATTTTCAGCCTCCCCGTTCAGCGCAAGGGCCACGGAAAAGAACACCTCGGCAATGCCCTCCTTGGCGCTGCGCACGACATCAAAGGCCAGCGGCGTGCCCGCTTCCAGCGCGCGGCGCAAGACAAGCAGTTCAGGTTCCGGTTCGGTGCCAAAGCCGCGTTCCAACAGCGCCAGCGCCTCGTCGAATTGCTCCAGCTGGCTCAGAATCTGGATATGGGCGATGATGCCCCGGCGGTTGACCACCAGCGGCCCTTCGGCCCGGCCCGACAGAATGTCATCCGCGCTTTCGAAATCGCCCACGGCCGCCAGCGCCAGCGCCTTGTGATACAGCCCAAAGGCCTTCAGCCCGTTGGTTGCCGCAATCGTATCAAAGGCCGCCACCGCTTCGGACATGCGGCCCTTGCCGAATTCGGCCCAGGCGCGGGTCAGATCATCCAGCAGATTGCCGATCCGGCGGGTGTCGGGCAGGGCGAGCACCGCATCATAGTCTTCGGCCTGCACGTCGCGGACCAGCAGGGCGATATTGGCGCCGATGCTGCGGCCCCCCAATTCGGTCAGACGCGCTGCCGCACCCGCCGCTGCCGCAAGATCACCCACCCCGGTATAAGACAGGATCGCCCCTTCCAGCAGGCCCAGATTGTCCGGGTCGCTTTCCAGCGCCCGGGCAAACCAGCGCGCCCCGGCGCGGAAATCGCTTTGCACCGCTGCAGACCGCGCCGCGAGATAGGCCCCGGCATCGCCCGGTTCCAGCCTCTGCACCGCGGGGTCCGGCGCGGCGGCTTCGGTCTGCGCGGTCAGCGTGCCCGGCTGCACGGAAATCAGGGCCGCCAGCACAAGGGCGGTCAGACGGGGCGGCAAGGCATGGGTCATTGGGGCACTTTTCATAAGATCGACGCCGCAAAGCTAGCGGTCGGCCTTGCCGCTGGCAATGGCAGGGGGCCGGTTCAGGCGATGATCGCGCAAATGTCAGAGCAGACGCAGCACGGCAATGCCCGCCGCGGCCAGAACCGGCAACCCGATCAGGATCAGCGGCACGTTGAGCCATTGCCGCGACGGGGCCGGGGTCAGCACCGGATAGGCCATCGGCCAGCGCCCCGTCTGCGCTGCCTGCACCAGCGTGCTGACCGCCACCGGAAGGCGCACGCCAAACAGTTGTGGCGGTGCAAAGGGCCAACCGGGGCGCAACACGGTGGCAGCGTCACGGTGATGGAACCGGGGTTCATAGCCGGTCAGGTCCACGCCGAACTCTGCCGCGAAATGCTCCATGAAGGCGGCGGCCATGGCGCCATCCGCATCCAGTGCCGCCAGCACATCGGCCTCTTGCAGGCGGGTCAGCCGCCGGCCCGAACGGGCTTCGATGAAGGCCAGAATCTCTGCCCGCCCCGGCCCGTTCATGGCTTGCCTCACATATTGGGGTAATTCGGCCCGCCCGCGCCCTGCGGCGTGGTCCAGACGATGTTCTGGGACGGGTCCTTGATGTCGCAGGTCTTGCAATGCACGCAGTTCTGAAAGTTGATCACGAACCGCGGCTCTTTGCCGTCTTCAGCGACCACCTCATACACGCCCGCCGGACAATAGCGCTGCGCCGGTTCGGCATATTTCGGCAGGTTGACCGCAATCGGCACCGACGGGTCTTTCAGCTTCAGATGCGACGGCTGCGCTTCATCATGGTTGGTAAAGCTGTAGGCCACATTGGTCAGCCGGTCGAAGGACAGCTTGCCATCGGGGCGCGGATAGTCGATCGGCGCGAAATCCTTTGCCAGACCGGTGGCGGCGGCATCGGATTTGCCGTGTTTGAGCGTGCCGAACAGCGAAAAGCCAAGCGTATTGGTCCACATGTCCAGACCCCCGCCCATCAGGCTGGCGATCAGGCCGTATTTCGACCACAGAGGTTTGACATTGCGCACTTTTTTCAGGTCGGCACCAATGGCCCCGCCGCGCACATCCGACTCGTAGGCGGTCAGCTCATCCCCCGCACGCCCGGCCTTGATCGCCGCATGGGCCGCCTCTGCCGCCGCTTTGCCCGACAGCATGGCATTGTGGTTGCCCTTGATGCGCGGCACGTTGACCATGCCAACCGAACAGCCCAAGAGCGCCACACCGGGGGCCACCATCTTTGGCATCGACTGATAGCCGCCTTCGGAAATCGCCCGCGCGCCATAAGCCACGCGTTTGCCGCCCGCCAGCAGCTCGGCCACCATCGGATGATGCTTGAAACGCTGGAATTCCATATACGGGTAGAGATGCGGGTTTTCGTAGTTCAGATGCACCACAAACCCGACATAGACTTGATTGTTTTCCAGATGATAGATGAACGACCCGCCGCCCGCATTCTTGCCCAGCGGCCAGCCCATCGTATGGGTCACCGTGCCTTCCCGGTGCTTGGCCGGGTCAATCTCCCAGATTTCCTTCATGCCAAGGCCGAATTTCTGCGGGCAATGGCCTTTGGACAGATCGTAGCGGTCCATCACCTGCTTGGCCAGCGACCCGCGCACGCCTTCGGACAGAAACACATATTTGCCGTGCAGTTCCATCCCCGGCTCATAGCTCGGCCCCGGCGCGCCCGTCGCCGGGTCACGCCCGAATTCGCCTGCGACCACCCCGGCCACGCGGTCCCCGTCGAACACCAGTTCGCTGCAGGACATGCCGGGGAAAATCTCCACCCCCAGCCCTTCGGCCACGCCCGCCATCCAGCGGCAGACATTGGCCATCGACACGATGTAATTGCCGTGGTTGTTCATCAGCGGCGGCATCGGAAAGTTCGGAATGCGGATCTGCCCGGCAGGCCCCAGCAGGTAGAAATTATCCTCTTTCACCAGCGTCTTGATCGGCGCGCCCCTGCTGCGCCAGTCAGGCAGCAGCGCATCCAGCCCCGACGGGTCCAGCACCGCCCCCGACAGGATATGCGCACCGACCTCTGAGCCCTTTTCCAGCACCACCACCGAAAGATCGGCATCCAGCTGCTTCAAGCGGATCGCCGCCGACAGGCCCGCCGGGCCTGCGCCCACGATGACCACGTCATACTCCATCTTCTCTCGTGCGATCTGGCTCATCCTAAGGTCTCCGCTCGCCGGGCAGGCCGGTGTCTGATCTGTTGATTTTGCTGGCTTCGTCATTGCCCGATGGCAGACATGGGGTCAACCGTAACGCAACATCACGGTTCCGCAATGCCGCATTGCCGCAATTTTATGTCCTCCCGCCAGGCGGCTTTCTGGTCCGGGGGCGACATGCCGGCGCCTCTGTGCGCCATGCCCCCTTGCAATTCATGCCGCCATCCGCTTGGGTATCGGTCAATGCGTGACGGGCCATGGCCCCCCACAGGGGCCGTGGCCTCCCTTTTCGTGGAAGATGACGATGGAAAAGATCCCGATGACCCGCGGTGGGTATGATGCTCTGGATGAAGAGCTCAAACTCCTCAAATCGGTGGAGCGCCCGGCCGTGATCCGCGCCATTGCCGAAGCCCGTGAACACGGCGATCTGTCGGAAAACGCCGAATACCATTCCGCCCGGGAAAAGCAGTCCTTCATCGAGGGCCGCATCAAGGAGCTGGAAGGCATCCTGTCGCTGGCCGAGGTGATCGACCCGACCAAACTCTCCGGCTCCATCAAGTTCGGGGCCACGGTGGTTCTGGTGGATGAAGACACCGATGAGGAAAAGAAATACCAGATCGTGGGCGAGACCGAGGCCGATATCGAACGCGGCCTGCTGAACATCCGCTCGCCCTTGGCCCGCGCGCTGATCGGCAAGGAAGAAGGCGACAGCGTCGAGGTGAAGACCCCCGGCGGTGACCGCAGCTATGAAGTGCTCAGCATCCGCTATATCTGAGCCCTGCATCTGAACTCCCGGAACGGATTGAGGCGACAATGCCCGACAGTGCCGACAAACCCAGTGACCCGGTGGCCTTTGCCCTGCGCGATGAGCCGGGTTTCTCCCTGACCGAGATCATGGCCTCGGCACTGGCGCTGGTCTGGGTGGCAGCGGTGGTCCTCTATGTGATGACCTCGGCCGAAGGCATCGGCACGCTGGGGTTGGTGATGACGCTTCTGGTGGTGTTCCTGCCGCTGGCCCTGATCTGGGCGGCGGTCACCACGCTGCGCTCGGTCCGCGCGCTGCGGGCCGAGGCGGCGCGGCTGCAGGCTTCGGTCGATGCCATGCGCAACGCCTATATCAGCAGCCAGCAGACGGCCGCCGCCGCCCTGCGCGCAAGCGCAGAGAAACGGCCCGATGACGCCCGCCCTGCCGATACCACGCCGGCCGCGTTCGCATCCCGGCGCGATGCCGGGCTGACCCAGCCCTCTGCCGATCGCAAGGCTGCGCTGGTCCCGCCGCGTGCCGCCTCGCCTGCCGAAGAACAGCCCGGCCTTGCGCTTGGCACGCCTGCCGATGCCCTGCGCCCGCCCTTGTCGGTGGCCGATTTCATCCGCGCCCTGCAATTTCCCGAAAACCCCGAAGACCGCGACGGCTTTCGCGCCCTGCGCCTGGCGCTGGAAGACCGGGACGTGGCCAAACTGATCCGGGCGGCACAGGATGTGCTGACGCTGATGTCCCAGGAAGGCATCTATATGGATGACCTGCGCCCCGACCGCGCCCGGCCAGAACTGTGGCGCCGCTTTGCCGCAGGTGAACGCGGGCGCGGCATTGCCGCCATCGGCGGCGTGCGCGACCGTTCGTCGCTGGCGCTGACCGCGGGGCGGATGCGCGAAGATCCGGTGTTCCGCGACGCGGGCCACCATTTCCTGCGCACCTTTGACCGGATGTTCCAGCAGTTCGAAAAGAATGCCACCGATGCCGAAATCGCCGATCTGGCCGATACCCGCACCGCCCGCGCCTTCATGCTGTTTGGCCGGGTGATGGGCGTTTTCGATTAAGGTTGCTGGTGTGGCCGGGGCGCCGCCGCCCGCCGCAGCCGGTCATTGATCGCGCGGCCAAGGCCGGACTCCGGCACCGGCGCAAAGGCAATCCGCCCGCCAGGACCGGCCAGATCATCCGCCTCGCGCAGGGCCTGAAACAGGGTTGCCGCCGCCTCGACCAGATCGCCCACAGGCGACAGCGACAGATCCGCCCCCGCACAGCCGGGGCCAAAGCCCACCCAGACCTCACCCGGCATCGGGCCTGTCACCCCCAGCCGTACCCCGGCCTCGGGCGCGTAATGGCTGGCCAATTGTCCCGGCGCATTGGGCTTATGCGCGTCGCCGCCGGTGACAATCGGCCCCAGCATCGCCTCCAGCGCCTCAACCGGAATGCCGCCGGGGCGCAGCAGCACCGGCGCGCCGTCCAGCCCCAGAATCGTCGATTCGATCCCCACCGCACAAGGCCCGCCGTCCAAGACCGCCTCAATGCGCCCCGCCAGCCCTTGGCGCACATGATCGGCCCGCGTCGGCGACACCCGGCCTGACGGGTTGGCCGACGGCGCGGCCAGTGGCCCGCCAAAGGCCTTCAACAGCGCCTGCGCCACGGCATGCGCCGGACAGCGGATCGCCACCGTGTCCAGCCTGGCCGTCACCAGCGGTGACAGCCCGGCATCGGCGCGCAGGGGCAGCACCAGCGTCAGCGCGCCGGGCCAGAACGCCGCCGCCACCGCGCGCGCCCGGTCGTCAAACACGGCCAGCGTTTCGGCCATTTCTACCCCGGTCACATGCGCAATCAGCGGGTTGAACCTGGGCCGTGCCTTGGCGGCAAAGATCCGCGCCACCGCCAGATTGTTCCTTGCATCCCCCGCCAGCCCGTAGACCGTTTCGGTCGGCATGGCCACCAGCCCGCCCGCCCGCAAAATATCGGCGGCGCGGGCCAGGCCTTCTTCAGAAGGCATCAGGTCTTGCGTATCTGGTGTCATGTGACGCAGCGTAGGGCTTGAGAGGTTGGCCACCGCAGCTAACCTATGCGCAACGCCATACCCTTACCCTTGGCCTTTGCCAAGCCAGCCACCCAGTTCCGAGGTTCCGATGCCCTACCGCGCCCCCCTGTCCGACCTGCGCTTCCTGATGGATCATGTCGTGGGTTTCGCGCAGGTCGCGGCCACCGACCGCTTTGCCGAAGCCACGCCGGAAACGGTGGAGGCGGTGCTGACCGAGGCGGGCCGTCTGGCGTCCGAGGTGCTGGCCTCGGTCAACCGCGCGGGTGACAAGCATCCGGCGCGGCTGGAAAACGGGGTCGTCCGCACCTCGCCCGGCTATGCCGAGGCCTATCGCGCCCTCGCCGAGGGTGGCTGGGTCGCCATCACCGCCGGGGCCGATCATGGCGGCATGGGCCTGCCGCTGACCCTGGCCAGCGCGGTCAATGACATGTTTTCCGGTGCCTGCCTGTCGCTGCAACTCAACCCTCTCCTGACCCAGGGCCAGATCGAGGCGCTGGAGCATCACGCCAGTGAGGATCTGAAAGCCACCTATCTGCCGAAACTGATTTCCGGCGATTGGAACGGTACGATGAACCTGACCGAACCACAGGCCGGGTCAGATGTGGGTGCGCTGCGGGCCAAGGCGGAACCCAATGGCGATGGTTCTTACGCGATCAGTGGTCAGAAAATCTACATCACTTGGGGGGATAGCGATTTTCAGGCCAATACCATCCATCTGGTGCTGGCCCGCCTGCCGGATGCTGCCCCCGGCACCGCTGGCATCAGCCTGTTTCTGGTGCCGAAACTCCTGCCCGATGCGGATGGCAACCCCGGCCCGCGCAACACGCTGTCGGTCGTCAGTCTGGAGCACAAGCTGGGCATCCACGGCAGCCCGACCTGCGTGATGCAGTTTGATGGCGCCAAGGGCTGGCTGGTGGGGGCGCCGCACAAGGGCATGGCCGCGATGTTCACCATGATGAACAACGCCCGCCTTGGCGTTGGGCTGCAAGGCGTGGGCGTGGCCGAAGCGGCCTATCAGCAGGCCTATGACTATGCGATGACGAGGGCGCAGGGCCGCACCGCCGATCCGGCCATCCCCAGCATCATCGGCCATGCCGATGTGCGCCGGATGCTGGCCACCATGAAGGCGCAGGTGTTTTCCGCCCGCGCCATCGGCCTGTCCTGCGCCGTGGCCATCGACATGGGCCATGCCACCGGCGAGGCGGTCTGGAAGGCCCGCGCCGCCTTTTTGACGCCCATCGCCAAGGCCTACGGCACCGATATCGGCGTCGCGGTCGCGTCCGAAGGGGTGCAGATCCATGGCGGCATGGGGTTCATCGAGGAAACCGGGGCCGCGCAATTCCTGCGCGATGCCCGCATCACCCCGATCTATGAAGGCACCAACGGCATTCAGGCCATGGACCTCGTGGCCCGCAAGATGGCCGACAATGGCGAGGCCGCCTTCCTTCTGATCCGCGAGATCGAGATGGGGGCACAGGCGGCCCGCGCCGCCCTGCCTGATCTGGCCGAAGATGTCTGGCAGGCCTGCGAATCGCTGCGCGAGGCGACTGAGGCGCTGCTGGCACAGGATCTGACCGACCGCTTCGCCGGGGCCGTGCCCTATCTGCGCGCCTTTGCGCTGGTCCTGGGCGCGCATTTCCACCTCAAGGCTGCCTTGGCCGAGGGCAGCGGCCCGCGCACCGCGCTGGCGCGGGTGGCAATCAAACGGCTGCTGCCCGAACATGCCGGCCTGCTGGCCCAGACCCGGATCGGCGCCACGGATCTCTATGCGCTGAGTCCCGAAGACTTCGCGGCATGACGCTCGCAGACCCCAGCGCCGGCATCCGCCACCCGTTCCCCGACGCCCCCGCCGAAGGCCAGGCGACCGAAGTCGCCCCCGGCATCCTGTGGATGCGCCTGCCACTGCCGATGGTGCTCGACCACGTCAATGTCTACGCGCTGGACGATGGCGACGGCTGGACCATCATCGACACCGGCATGGCCAGCACCCGCAGCCGCGCGATCTGGCAAGCGCTGCTGGATGGCCCGCTGCGCGGCCGTCCGGTGCGCCGGGTCATCGTCACCCATCATCACCCCGATCATGTGGGGCTGGCCGGCTGGTTTCAGGCGCAGGGCGCGCAGCTTTTGATGCCGCGCACCGCCTGGCTCTATGCCCGGATGCTGACCCTTGACGTGCAATCCCTGCCGGGGCCAGAGGCGATGCAATTCTACCGGCGCGCCGGCATGCCCGCCGCCATGCTGGCCGAACGCGCCACGCAGCGCCCGTTCAATTTCTGCGATGTGGTGGACCCGCTGCCGCTGGGCTTTGCCCCACTGGCCGATGGCGGCACGATCCGCATGGCCGGGCGCGACTGGACCATCCGCTTTGGCTCCGGCCATGCGCCCGATCATGCCACCTTCTGGTCGGGCGATCTGATCCTGGGCGGCGATCAGCTCTTGCCCGGCATTTCCGCCAATATCGGCGTCTACCCCACCGAACCCGAGGCTGACCCGCTGGCCGACTGGCTGGCCAGCTGCCGCCGGTTTCAGCCCCTGGCGCAAGACAACCAACTGGTGCTGCCCGGTCACAAACTGCCCTTCACCGGCCTGCCGCTGCGCCTGGTCCAGATGATCGACAACCATAGTGGCGCGCTCGACCGTCTGGCCGATCACCTCGCCACGCCCCACACCGCCGCCGACTGCTTCATCCCGTTGTTCAAACGCGACATCACCGGCCCGGCCTATGGCATGGCGCTGGTCGAATCGGTGGCGCATCTGAATCACCTGCTGCATCAGGGCCGGGTGTCGCGCGCCCTGTCCCCCGATGGGGCCTGGCTGTGGCACAGGGTCTGACTGCGCCACTAGCCGCATAAATTTTGCAGATCACAGTCAGGTTTATCGACTATCCCGCCCCGTGACAGGGGCCGTTGAATCGGCTATCAGCGGGCAAAGACCTTTGAAGGATGACGCATCATGGCCGAACACAAACATGGCAGCATGGATACCACCGCGCAGGAAAAGACCTTTGCCGGGTTCATCCGTCTGGTGACCTGGGGCACCTGCATCAGCATCGGCATTCTGGTCTTCATGGCTCTGGTCAACGCCTGAAAGGCTTACATTCATGCTTCGCCTGATCCTCGCCCTTGTGGCGGTGCTGTCCCTTGCGGCCTGCGCAACCGAGCCCAAATGGGCCACTGACGAGGCTGTGGCGCAAGCGCGCTATGTGCATGACGGGCCACCGACGGTCACCCTGTTCACGGTGCTGGCCACGCGCGACGGTTCTGGCGCGCATTCCGGGCTGATGATCAACGGATCAGAGCGCATCATGTTCGACCCGGCCGGCACCTGGTATCATCCGGCCGTGCCAGAGCGGAACGATGTCCACTTCGGCGTCACGCCCAGAATGGTCAGTTTCTACATCGACTACCACGCCCGCGAAACCTTTGACGTGGTGGAACAGACCGTCGTCGTCTCGCCGGGGGTGGCGGAACTGGTGATGCAGCGGGCCAAGGCCTATGGCTCAGTGCCCAAGGCGCAATGCACCAGATCGATCTCGGCCATCCTCAGCGATGTGCCGGGCTTTGAATCGCTGCCCTCCACCTGGTATCCGGCCAAGCTGATGGACGCCTTCGGCAAACTGCCCGGCGTCACCAGCCGCACGATCACGGATTCGGATGCCGATGACAATCACGGTGTGCTGATGGTCCAGGCCGCGCAGGCCCCGATGCCTGAGTGACAGCGCCGCGTCTGACCGGTCCCCGGTCAGACACCCGCCCCGCTAGACCCACAACACCGCATAGAGCGTGACGCCACCGGCAAGGATGGCCCCGATCACGCTGCGGGTGACAATCCCCACCAGCAGCGTCACACAGGCCGCCGCCAGCCGGGCCGGGTCGGTCTCGCCGCCGGTGGCGGCAGGCCACAGCACCGCAGGCGCCACCAGCCCGGGCAGAATGGCCACCGCCGTATAGCGCAGCGCGCGGCGCAAGCCCGCAGGCAAGGGCTGGCTGCCCAGCACGCCCAGAAACGACAGCCGGATCAGATAGGTGCCGATCGCCAGCACCGGCAGCACGATCCAGAAAGTGGCCGGATCAATCTGCATGGGCCCTGCCTTTCCGGCTCAGCACCACCTCGGCCCCGGCGCCTGCCGCCATCGCCAGCACGGCGGCCAGCAACAGCCCGGTGCCATAGGGCAGCCCTGCCAGCAGCAGCGCCGCCAGAATGGAAACCGCCGCCGCCACCACATGCGGAACGCTGCGCAGCATCGGCGCACAGATTGCCAGAAAGGTGATCGGCACCGCAAAATCCAGCGCATATTCCGGGGGAATCGTCTCCCCCACCACCGCCCCGGCAAAGGTGGCGGCAAACCACGTCGGGGCAACCGGAGTGACCGTGCCGAAAAAGAACGCCACCTTGTCGGCCAGCGGCTGATCGGGACGGCGCTCAAACTCCAGCTGGCTGGCGGCAAAGCTCTGGTCCACCAGAAAATACGCCATCAAGGCCCGCGTGCCAAAGGGGGCCGCGCCCAGGTGCGGGGCCATCGCCACCGAATACATCACCATCCGCAGATTGACCGCAAGCGAGGTGGCCAGCACCACCAGCACCGGCGCCTGATCCTGCATCAGCTGCACCGCGGCAAATTGCGACGCCCCCGCGAAAACACTGAAGGAAAACAGCATCACCTGCAGCAGGTTCAGCCCGGCCTCGGTGGCCACCACGCCAAACAGCAGGGCAAAGGGGATCACGACAATCACGAAAGGGGCCGAGGCCAGACAGCCGCGCAGAAACGGAGATCGGATGGGAGTCATGCTTTGGCCTTTACCGGGCGTCTCCCACGGCTTAGGCATTTTGAACGCGCGTGAAAAGGGACAAACCGGTGCATGTCAGTCTTGGCCTCCCCGAGCACTTGAAATCGCAGGCGGCGGATCTCTATTGGCAGGCCTTTGGCGGCAAGCTGGGCCGGGTGATGGGGCCAGAGCCGCGGGCGCATGCGTTCTTGCTGCGGGTGATGCGGGCCGATCATTGCATCTGCGCGCTGTCGGATGACGGTGATCTGCTGGGCATCGCCGGGTTCAAATCGGCGCAGGGCAGTTTCGCGGGCGGGGCCGTGCCGGATCTGCAGGCGGTCTATGGCCGCGTCGGGGCTGTCTGGCGCGGCAGCCTGCTGCGCTTGTTGCAGACCGATGTCGATAACGAACGGTTTCTGATTGACGGCCTCTGCGTTGCGCCCGACCAGCGCGGGCGGGGGGTTGGCACCGTTCTGGTGGCCGCACTGATCGCCGAGGCGGTCCGGCGGGGCTACCCCGCCATCCGGCTCGAGGTGATCGACACCAACATCCGCGCCCGGGCCTTGTATGAACGTCTGGGCTTCGCCGCGTTTCGCAGCGAAACGCTCGGGCCGCTGCGCCATGTCTTCGGCTTTTCCCGCGCCGTCAGCATGGTCCGCAGCCTGCCGTAAGCCATACACAAGCCATACGTAAACCATACGTGGATCATACCTGACCGTTACAGGATGCCGCCGTGCATTTTTCCCCCTGCGAAACGGCACCAGCCTGTGGCATAAGCAGGCGGCGCAAAGGCGCGCATGGGGATCAGGCAAGCCACCGGCAGGGCGGCTGGCAAAAGGGGATACGTGACTATGTTAAATGAATTCAAAGCCTTCATTGCCAAAGGTAATGTGGTTGACCTGGCGGTTGGCATCATCATCGGGGCGGCCTTCACGGCGATCGTCAATTCACTGGTGGCCGATCTGATCAACCCGATCATCGGCCTGATCACCGGCGGCGTGGATTTTTCTAATCTTTACATAGACTTGTCTGGCACAGATCCGGTTTCCCTCGCCGCCGCCAAAGAGGCTGGCGTGCCGGTCTTCGCCTATGGCGCCTTCATCACCGCCATCATCAACTTCTTGATCATCGCCTGGGTGGTGTTCCTGCTGGTCAAGGCGGTGAACCGCCTCAAGGCCCAGGTGGTCCGCCGCGAAAAGGCCGAAGAAGCCGCCGCCGCCCCCCCCGGCCCGACCGAGCTGGATGTGCTCAAAGAGATCCGCGACACCCTGCAACAGCGCAGTGTCTGATCAAGAAAAGGCAAGGCCCCTGCGGCAGCAGGGGCCTTTGGTATCAACGGCTTAGTGCTTCATCGGCGCTGATCGATGCCAGACCAAGCGCCTCACCCACCGCCCGGTAGGTCAGCTGTCCGGCATGGGTGTTCAGCCCGGCTTTCAGGTGCGGGTCATCGGCGCAGGCGGCCTTCCAGCCCTTGTCCGCCAGCGCAAGCAGGAAGGGCAGGGTGGCATTGCCCAGTGCCAGCGTCGAGGTGCGGGCAACCGCCCCCGGCATGTTGGCCACACAATAGTGCATGATTCCATCCACTTCATAGATCGGGTCCTGATGCGTTGTGGCGCGGCTGGTTTCAAAACAGCCGCCCTGATCAATCGCCACATCGACAATTGCCGCACCCGGTTTCATGCTGGCCAACTGCGCCCGGCTGACCAGTTTCGGGGCCGCAGCCCCCGGGATCAGCACCGCGCCGATCACCAGATCCGCCTCGGCCACCGCCGCGGCCGTGGCCGCACCACTGGCATATGCAGTGCGAAACACGCCCGCAAACACATCATCGAGATAGCGCATCCGGGCAAGCGAGCGGTCCAGCACCACCACATCTGCGCCCATCCCCGCTGCGACCCGTGCCGCATGCGTGCCGACAACGCCGCCGCCGATCACCACCACGCGCGCGGGCAGCACGCCGGGCACGCCCCCCAACAGCACCCCACGCCCGCCATTGGCCTTTTGCAGCGTCCATGCCCCCACCTGCGGGGCCAGCCGCCCGGCAACCTCGGACATGGGCGCCAGCAGCGGCAGGCCACCAGACCGGTCGGTCACGGTTTCATAGGCAATCGCTGTCACGCCCGACTCCAACAGATCGCGGGTCTGGTCCGGGTCAGGCGCCAGATGCAGATAGGTGAACAGCACCTGCCCCTCGCGCAGGCGCTTGCGCTCTGCCGCTTGCGGTTCCTTGACCTTAACGATCATGCCAGCCTCGGCAAACACCGTCTCGGCATCCGGCGCGATCTGCGCACCTGCCGCGGTGTAGTCGTCATCGCTAAAGCCTGCGCCAAGGCCCGCGCCGGTTTCGACCAGCACCGAATGGCCATGTGCGACCGCGTCACGGACGGCATCGGGCGTCATTCCGACGCGGAATTCCTGTGGTTTGATCTCTTTTGGGCAACCGATTTTCATGATGTCTCCCTGTTTGTTTTGGTGATTATACATTTCAGTGTCGCGCCGTTTGCCCGTCAGTTCTTTGAATTTCCCGCGACAGAAGGGATGTATGGTGGTAGAATTCTTCGCATATTCTCATTGTCGCGAAAGAAACCACCACAGCCATGGACCTGGACGCAACAGACCGCCGTATCCTGAACGTGCTGCAACGTGATGGCCGTATCACCAATGCCGACCTGTCAGAACGGGTGAACCTGTCGCCGTCGGCCTGCCACCGTCGCACCCAGCGACTGGAAGAAGAAGGGTATATCGCCGGCTATGTCGCCCTGCTCGACACCCGCAAGATGGGCCGGCTGACGACTGTGTTTGTGGAAATTACCCTGCAAAGCCAGGCAGAAGACCTGCTTGATGCATTTGAACGCGAGGTGGCACGGGTTCCCGATCTGCTGGAATGCCATCTGATGGCAGGGTCTGCGGATTATCTTTTGAAAATCATGGCCGAGGATACCGAGGATTTTGCCCGCATCCACCGGCAATTCCTGTCGCGCCTGCCCGGGGTGCGGCAGATGCAATCCTCCTTCGCGCTGCGCACCGTGGTGAAAACAACCGCCATTGCCGCCTGACTGCGCAGCGGCAGGCCGACCCCGCCCGATGCGGGACCGGCCTTTTGCTCGGTCAGGCCAGCACGGCCAGATCTGCGGCGTTGAAGTCCTTCATGTCCTGCGGGCGGTCTTCGCGCACCTTGCGCACCCAGTTCGCATCGGAAATCAGCGCGCGGCCCACGGCAATCAGGTCGAATTCGTCGCGCTCCATTCGGCGGTACAGGCCGTCCAACGGGGTTTTCTGCGAGGCTTCCCCGGCAAACGCACCGCCGAAATCGGAATTGAGCCCCACTGAACCGACGCTGATGGTTGCGGCACCAGTCAGCTTTTTCGCCCAGCCGGCAAAGTTCAGACCCTCGTCACCGTCAAGTTCCGGGAACTCTGGAAGCCAGAACCGGCGCTGCGAACAATGCAGGATATCCACCCCGGCCTGCACCAGCGGCACCAGCCAGGCTTCCATTTCGGCAGGCGTGTTTGCCAGCCGCGCAGAGTAATCTTGCTGTTTCCACTGGCTCACGCGCAACAGCAGCGGGAAGTCCGGACCAAGGGCCTCGCGCACGGCCTTGATGATCGCGGCAGCAAAGCGCGACCTCTCGACGATCGTTGCCCCACCCCAGCGGTCGTCGCGGGTGTTCGTGCCGTCCCAGAAAAACTGGTCGATCAGATAGCCATGGGCCCCATGCAGTTCGACCGCGTCGAATCCTGCGGTTTGCGCGTCTTTTGCTGCAGCGGCAAAGGCGGCGATTGTGTCTGCGATGTCTTCTTCGGTCATGGCCTGGCCCCGAGGTTCGCCGGGGCCAACCAGACCTGACGGGCTTTCCACCTCTGCTTCTGGCTCCCATTTGCCGCCACGGGTGGACCCGGTGTGCCAGATCTGCGGGGCGATCTTGCCACCTGCGTCATGGACGGCGCGGGCAACATCAGCCCAGCCCGCCATCGCTTGTTCGCCGTGAAAGAAGGGAATGCCCGGCATGTTGCGCGAGGCCGGGCGGTTGATCACGGTCCCCTCGGTCAGGATCAGCCCCACACCGCCTTGCGCGCGCTTGCGATAGTAGTCGGATTGCGCAACGCCCGGGATCCCGTCTGGTGCCATGCCCCGTGTCATCGGAGCCATCACGATGCGGTTGGGCAGGGTCAAGCCCTTGAGCGTGAAGGGGCGAAAGAGGGTGTCTGACGTCATGGTCGTATCCTTGGTTTGTGCTGCAACGCAGCTAAGCACGCGCCCCGCGCTTGCAAAGGTCAGGACCGTGCACAGCGACTGTTCGGAATTGACAAGGTTTTGCCCTTGCAGCGCGTAAAATGAAAAACCCCCGGCCTTGCGGACGGGGGTTGATCGGGGGGCAGGGGCATACAGCCCCCACCCAGCATTCCAAGATCGACTTAAACGCCGCCTTCGCGCAATGCCTTTTTGCGCGCAAGCTTGCGCGCACGGCGAACGGCTTCGGCTTGCTCGCGCGCTTTTTTGACGGAGGGTTTCTCGAAATGTTGCTTGAGCTTCATTTCGCGGAACACGCCTTCGCGCTGGAGCTTTTTCTTGAGGGCCCGGAGGGCTTGCTCAACGTTGTTGTCACGGACGCTGACCTGCATGTGGTTGTCACCACCTTCCTAGGTTAGAGTTGCACTGTTTGTGCAGGCAGGCTGCGCTATAACAAAGGCATTGATCCCTGTCCACCGCCATGACGCAAAGGATGACGACATGACGACCGAGACCACACCCACCCCCGCAGACCGGGTTCTGGATGCCGCTATGCTGCATGTGCCGTTTGACGGCTGGTCCGAAACCACGCTGCGTGCCGCGATTGCCGAGTCGGGCGTGCATGAGGCGCTGGCGCGGTCGCTGTTTCCGCGCGGCGGGGTCGATCTGGCGCTGGCCTATCACCGGCGCGGCGATGCGCTGATGCGCGCGCGGTTGGCCACGACCGATCTTGCGGCGCTGCGGTACCGCGACCGGATCGCAACCGCCGTGCGCCAGCGGCTGGAACTGGTGGAAGACAAGGAGGCAGTGCGCCGGGGGACGACCCTGTTTGCGCTGCCGATCTACAGTGCCGATGGCGCCCGTGCGATCTGGGGCACGTCGGATGCGATCTGGACGGCGCTTGGAGATACCAGCCGTGACGTGAACTGGTACACCAAGCGTGCGACGCTGGCCGCGGTCTATTCTGCTACGGTGCTGTTCTGGCTGGGCGACGACAGCCCCGGCCATCAGGCAACATGGGAGTTTCTGGACCGCCGGATCGAAAATGTCATGAGCATCGAAAAGGCCAAGGCTGCGCTGCGCGAAAATCCGGTCGCAAAAGCCTTGCTTGCCGGGCCGATGAAACTGATGGAAAAGATCCGCAAGCCCGACATTCCCGATGACCTGCCGGGCAAGATGATGGACCGTTTCCGCTGAAAGGCACCTGATGACCCTGTCCCATACCATGCGTGCCGTTGACATCACTGAACCCGGCGGGCCGGACGTCTTGCGGCCCGCCACGCTGCCGGTTCCGGTGCCCGGTCATGGGCAAATCGTGATCCGCGTGGCCTATGCCGGAGTCAACCGCCCCGATGCGCTGCAGCGCGCCGGGCTCTATGCGCCCCCTGCCAATGCTTCGCCCCTGCCGGGGCTGGAGGCGTCGGGCACCGTGGTGGAACTGGGCCCGAATGTCACCCGCTGGAGCATCGGCGACAGGGTCTGTGCCCTGTTGCCCGGCGGTGGCTATGCCGAATATGTGACCACACATGAGGCCCATGCCCTGCCGGTGCCGGATGGCATGGGTCTGAAAGAGGCCGCCTGCCTGCCGGAAACCTGTTTCACCGTCTGGTCAAACATGGTCATGCGCGGGGGCTTGCGCGGGGGAGAGCGGTTTTTGGTGCATGGCGGGGGGTCGGGCATCGGCACCACGGCCATTCAGATCGCCCGCGCTCTTGGCGCGCGGGTGTTCACCACCGCAGGCAGCGCTGAAAAAGTGATGGCCTGTGAGGCTCTGGGGGCCGAGCGCGCCTTCAACTACAAGTCCGAGGATTGGGCGGCCGAGGTCAAGGCGATGGGCGGCGCGGACCTGATCCTTGATATGGTCGGCGGGCCGTATCTGCCGCGCAACATCCGCACGCTGGCCGATGAGGGCCGATTGGTGCAGATCGCCTTTCTGCAAGGCCCGAAGATCGAGCTGAACTTTGCCGAGGTGATGATGCGCCGCCTGACCATCACCGGGTCAACCCTGCGCCCGCAATCGGATGCGGCCAAGGCCCGCATCGCGCGCGAGGTGGAAACCCATGTCTGGCCGATGATCGCAGCCGGCCATCTGGCCCCGGTGATGGACAGCGAATTCCCGCTGGAAATGGCGGCACAGGCGCATGCCCGAATGGAAAGCTCGGCCCATACCGGCAAGATCGTGCTGAAGGTTGAGGGCTGAGCCGCGGCTCAGACCCGCCCTTCCGTCGAAATTTCGGGAATGTTGGGGCGCTCTGCCGCTTCGGCCCCTGACAGCAGTTCTACCGCGCGGTCGGCGGCATCCTGAAACGGTTCCAGCACGGTATCGGCTCCGGCATCCAGCAGCACCTGCGATTCCGTCGGCCCGTGCGAGGCCATGGCGATGCGGCCGGAAAAGCCCGCCGCCCGCGTCAGTTGAATCAGGGTGCGGCGAATGTCTTCGTGGCTCAGGCCCGTCAGGTGAACGGGCACGGTGGACACCGCCCAATCGGCCCCGCGCAAGGGCAGGTCGGCCAGAAACTCGGGGTCGGTGGCATCGCCGAAGTCTGCGTCCAGGCCGAGGTCGCGCCAGCGCTTCACCGCCTGCGGGTTGAAATCCACCCCCAGTACCGCGACGCCACGCGCCTTTAGTCGAAGGCCGATAGCCGTGCCAAACCGGCCCAGACCAAACAGGATGACCGCAAATTTCTTGGCCTTATGCGCGCCGCTGTCGCCGGTTTCGCGTGGCGTGCCCTTCCGCTCAAACACCCCGAGAAAGGGTTCAAACACCGCGTAGAGCTTGTGGGAATAGGTAATCATGTAGGTGGACATCGCAATCGTCACCAGCCCGACCATGGTGACGAGGCCAAGCGCATCGTCGGGCACATGGCCAAGGCTGACCCCCATCGCCACGAAGATCAATGAAAATTCGCTGATCTGCGCCACGGTCAGCCCAGCCAGAAACCCGGTGCGCTTGCGGTAGCCCATGGCCCCCATGATCGCCAGCACGATCAGCGGATTGCCGATCAGGACGAACAGCGAAAAGACCACGGCACCTGTGACATGGCTGCCCAGAAGTGACAGATCCAGCGTGGCACCAAGGGCGATGAAAAAGAACAGCAGCAGAAAATCGCGCAACGGTGCCAGCCGCGCCGCGATTGTCTCGCGGTAGGGGGTCGAGGCAAGCGCCACCCCGGCCATCAATCCGCCCACCTCTTTGCCAAGGCCAACGGCGTCGCCCACCGCCGCGAACAGCGCCGCCAGTGCGATGGCAAAGATCACCAGAAGCTCCGGGGCTTTGGCCAACCGTTCGGTCAGCGGATCGGCGATGTAACGCACGAAGACCATGACCACGACCACCAGCGCCACACCCGATGCCAGCACTGTGCCGACGGACCCGCCGCCCCCGTCTGCTCCGCCGATGCCAATGGCCGACAGGGCAATCATCGCAAGCACCACGACCAGATCCTGCACGATCAGGAACCCCAGCGCGATCTGGCCGTGCAGCGAGTCGATCTCACGCTTGTCCGACATCAGTTTGACGATGATGATGGTCGAGGAAAATGTCAGCGCAATGGCCACGTAAAGGCTGGTCACGGAGCCCAGACCCAAGGCCAGACCGATGAGATAGCCAAAGAAGGCGGTAAAGGCGACCTGTCCCAGCCCGGTGAGCACCGAGACCGCGCCCAGCGAACGGACCAGTTTCACATCCAGCTTGATCCCCACCAGAAACAGCAGAACAGCAATGCCCAGTTCCGACAGAAGCTCGATCTGTTCATCCGAATGCACCAGATCGAGCGCCGATGGTCCCGCGATCAGGCCCACAGCGATAAAGCTGACAATCAGCGGCTGGCGCAGAAGGGTTCCGACCAGACCGATGACCGCCGCCATGACAAGCAGCAGGGCGATTTCGGCAAAGGGCGTCATCGTCAGCATTCAGGGTCCTTTCAGGGGTCACGGATGAGTGGCGGGCCTGCATCGCACCGGCGTTCAGGCCACCCCGCCAACACTGTTTGCGATCCACCCGCCGCTGCCAAGACGGTTTCCGATCATCCCATGGCAAAACGACATCCATCGACGCAATGCGCTGCCCTCAGCACAGAGTCGAAACCGCAGATCAACCGGGAAATGACATGGTCGGAGCGAGAGGATTCGAACCTCCGACCCCCTGCTCCCGAAGCAGGTGCGCTACCAGACTGCGCTACGCTCCGACCGTGGGTGGCGCTCTAAACCCTCTCATGGCGCTTTGCAAGAGGGGTCTGCGGGTCATGTCCCGCGCCGGCGCTCGCCGCGTTTCAAGAGCAGGCTGATGCGCGGCATCAGCCCGGTTTCTGGCCGCGATTTGTTCGACAGCACCGGGCTGTTCTTCGACACGCTGCCGGTGCCTTCGCGCATGACAATGTAGATTCCCGAGGCGATGATCACCCCGGTCCCGATCAGGGTGTAGAAATCGGCCTGTTCCTCAAACAGCAAGGCACCGAAGATCACCGCCCAGATGATTTGTGAATATTGCATAGGGGCCACGATGATGGCGGGGGCGGTGCGGTAGGCCATGATCGACAGCAAGGCGGCCACAAAGGCCAATCCGGCGATCACCCCGGTCAGCGCCAGATGTTCCAGCGGCATCGGCACATAGACAAAAGGCATTGCCGCCCCGGTCAGCAGGAAAGTCGCCACCATCGGATAGAGCATCAGCACGGCCGACCGTTCCTCGGCCCCGATCTTGCGGACGATCACCGAAGTCAGAGATCCGGTCAGCGCCGCCGACAGGGCCGCCAGATGGCCAAGGGACAAATCCGCCGATCCCGGTCGCAGCACGATCAGCACGCCCACCAGCCCGACCACCACGGCAATGCCGCGCCGGATGCCCACCTTTTCACCCAGCATCGGGATCGCCAAAACGGTGATCAGCAGCGGCATGGCGAAAAGGATCGCATAGGTCTGCGCCAGCGGCAGCACGGTGAAGGCGTAAAACGCCGCCGCCCCGGTCGATACCGCCGTCAGCGAGCGCAGCAGGGACCACCACGGGTGGCGTGGAATGAGGTTGCCATCGGTCCGGTCGCTCATCAGCATGAAGGAGATCAGCGGAAAGCCCATCAGGCCGGAAAAGAAGATGATCTGGAACGAATTATAGCTTTCGCCCAGAAACTTGATGACGACATCATGGGTGGCATAGATCGCAAAGGCGAGCAGCGCATAAAGCGCGCCTTTCAGATTATGTCCCATGCTGTCTCCCTTTGGCAGCAGGCGGCCAAAGCGCCAATCCTGTTTGCGCTATCAATATGTGCAGAAAGCGCGGCAAGGCTCAACGCTTTCCGACGGATAAAACGACAAAGGCCCGCCATGTGGCGGGCCTTTGCGCAATCTGTCACCCTTCGATCAGAGGCCGGCGTCGAGCGCAGCCACAATCGCATCTCCCATCTGGGTGGTGCTGACGGGGGTGCCGCCTTCAGGACCCATCAGATCGGCCGTGCGCAGGCCGTCGGCCAGCACCTTTTCCACCGCAGCCTCGACGCGCGCCGCATCCTCGCCCATGTCGAAGGAATAGCGCAGCGCCATGGCGAAAGACAGGATGCAGGCGATGGGGTTTGCCTTGCCCGTGCCCGCGATGTCGGGGGCAGAGCCATGCACGGGTTCATACAACGCTTTGGGGCGGCCATTGGCCATCGGCGCGCCAAGGCTGGCCGATGGCAGCATGCCAAGGCTGCCGGTCAGCATGGCGGCCAGGTCCGACAGCAGGTCGCCGAACAGGTTGTCGGTCACGATCACGTCGAACTGCTTGGGCCAGCGGGTCAGCTGCATGGCGCCGGCGTCGGCATACATGTGCGACAGCTGCACATCAGGATATTCCTTGTCATGGATTTCCTGCACCACATCGCGCCACAGGATGCCGGATTCCATCACATTGGCCTTCTCCATCGAGCAGACCTTGTTGCCGCGCTTGCGTGCCAGTTCGAAGGCAGACCGCGCCACGCGGGCAATTTCCGATTCGGTGTAGCGCTGGGTGTTGATGCCCACGCGTTCATTGCCTTCGACAAAGATCCCGCGCGGTTCGCCGAAATAGACCCCGCTGGTGAGTTCGCGGACGATCACGATGTCCAGACCGGCGACGACCTCTTTCTTGAGCGAAGAGAAATCGGCCAGCGCATCAAAGCATTGCGCCGGGCGCAGGTTGGAAAACAGGTCCATCTCCTTGCGCAGGCGCAGCAGGCCACGCTCCGGCTTCACGCTGAAATCGAGGGAGTCATACTTCGGGCCGCCAACCGCGCCCAAGAGCACGGCATCCACTTCCTGTGCCTTTGCCATGGTGTCGTCGTGCAGCGGCACGCCATGCTTGTCATAGGCGCAGCCGCCGACCAGATCTTCGGTCACATCAAAGGTGACGCCGCGCCTGGCGCGCATCCAATCGATGATTTTCTTCACTTCGGCCATGACTTCGGGGCCGATGCCGTCACCGGCGAGGATGAGAAGGGAAGGGTTGGCCATCGCAAAAGGCTCCTGTCTTTGGGTTGCCTGCGGCGTAGCCAATGGGGTGCACAGGGTCAAGCGGTCCTTGGGCCATGCAAGGGGTCAGGGTGCGATTTCCACCCAGATCGGGTGATGCCTGGCACCTGCCGGGGCCGGAGCAACCCCGGCCCCCAGCACTGTGATGCCGGCGGAAGGCAGGATATAGCTGACCCGCAGTCGCCCCAACGTGCCACCATAATCAACTGTGTCACCCGGCAGCACATCCTGCAGCCGCGGATCGGCCAGCAGCGCCCGGATCGCGGCCGGGTTGCCAGCGCCCTTGTCCGGGTCTGCATTGGCCTGCCCAAGCAGCACGAAGGGGGGTTGCGGGGCCTGCGGGCTGTTCAACAGATGCAGCCAGAACGCGGTTTCATCATGGTTGCGCCGGGTGTTGCGACGCTCTGGCCCTTCAAAGGCCGGGGGGGTGGCGTGCCAGGTCAGAAGGTGCAGCCGTCGCCCATCGGGCAATACAAGGGCGGTATCGTGATGCCCGGTCGTCGAGAGCCGCAGCACGTCCGCCGCGCCGGCGGGTAGGGGGGGCAGGTCGGCCCCCGGCAGATCGTGCCAGAGAAACAAGGAGTGATCGGTGCTTTGCGCGGCATCCAGCGGCAGCCGTGACAGGATTGCCATGCCGCCTTCACCCGGGTACCGGCCAAAGCCGATCGCATCGCGGGCCTCCTCCGTGCGCCCGTTGCCATCAAGGTCAAAGCCGCTGGGAAGGCCGGTGTTGGGGCGCAGGGCCGCGCGGTGGGGATAGGGTTGCTGGAGGGCGGCGTTCAGCGCATCGAGCGCCATCCCGCCCGCGTCATAATCAACCCCCGACAGCACCAGCACATCTGCGCGCAGGGCATCAATCGTCGCGACGGCACCCGCCAGATCTGCGGATGTTCCCTGCAGCAGATCGCGCAGCAGCAGGCCAGGGCCGGCGCGGTTCAGATCACTGTTCCAGAATGCCAGTCGCAAAACCTCGGCCCTGGCGGGAAGGCCAAGCAGAAGAAGGACGATCAGAAGGCCCGCGACGCCCGCGCCATGGCCGATCTGTCGCTTGCGCCCTGGGCGCGGCGCACATCGCGAACCATATCGGCAATGCGCCCCATGGCGATTCCACGCATGAACAGGCTTGCCGGAAGAAACGCCCATGCTGTCATTGTCCAGATCAGGGTTTGCGACGCGGTCATGCTATCCGGATCAACGCCGGATGACGACAGGCTGACGATAAAGGGGATGATGAAGGGCAGAAGAAACCCGAGGATGATGTTCACCCGCGCATCCCGCTCCAACCGTTCGACCAGATCGCCGGCCGTCGGGTCAAACGTGGGCAGGTTGATCCAGACATTGAACATGCGGTCCCGCATCGGCCAGCCGCCGATTTTCAGCGCGATGACGAAAGCGGCAAGTGAGATCAACGAGGTAAGATATGCCACGCCCGCCGCATTGCGCACCGACTGTACCTGTCCTGTGGTCGCGGTTTCCGCGAGCATCAGCTTGGCAAGCCGCACCGGCGAGTAGGGGAAATCCAGCGATTGCCCGACCAGTTGGCCAACGGCCTGCATCAGTGCGCTCAGGCTGCTGGTCTCTGCCCGGCCGCTTTCCATCACCGACAGGCACAACACGGTCAGAAACAGCATGCTGACCCGAACCCGGTTGAAAGGTGGCGCATCGCGGAATTCGATCAGGCTGGGGGCTTCGGTGTTGTATTCGACAAAGGTCAGCAATCCGGCAAACAGGGCCACCAGTGCCGCCATCTGCTTGGCGTCACTGGACACATCGGTCAGGATCACAGAGGGGGTAATCACCACAAGGATGACCAGAACCGCCCGCAAGAAAGCGCCCGAGAATCGCGAGACCACGTCGTTGTCACCTTCCACCCGGTCGGACCCGATACGGTGCCGGGACCTTGTTCCGAAGATTTCCCGCCATTGTTGACGGGCAGCCTTTATCTCGCCCAATTTGTGCCTTCTTTCCCAGCGGCCCGCAATCGTCGGCATCTGTTTGATGAAATATTGTGGCACATTCGCGGCCAATGTGTCGCCCGATTGCATCAAGACCGCGAAAACAAAAGGGCCGCCCGGTGGGGCGGCCCAAGATGTTGTGGATCAAGGGTTTTCAGGCCCAAGGCCGCAGAGCGGCGGTCTTGGCCTCGAAGCTGTCAATCGCCGCGGCCTTCTCCAATGTCAGGCCGATATCGTCCAACCCGTTCAGCAGGCAATGCTTGCGGTGGCTGTCGACGTCAAAGCCAAATCTCTGGCCATCCGAGGTGGTGACGGTCTGGGCCTGCAGGTCAACAGTCATCCGGGCGTTCGCACCCTTGCGCGCATCGGCCATCAGCACATCGACCACATCTTGCGGCAGCACGATCGGCAGAATGCCATTCTTGAAACAGTTGTTGTAAAAGATATCGGCAAAGCTGGTGGAAATCACGCAGCGGATGCCAAAATCCAAAAGCGCCCAAGGCGCATGTTCGCGCGAGGACCCGCAGCCGAAATTGTCGCCGGCGATGATGATCTCGGCCTTGCGATAAGCAGGCTGGTTCAGCACGAAATCCGGAATTTCGGCCCCGTCCTGCGTATAGCGCATCTCGTCAAACAGGTTCTTGCCAAGGCCGGAGCGCTGGATCGTTTTCAGAAACTGTTTGGGAATGATCATGTCGGTGTCGATGTTGACCAGCGGCATGGGGGCTGCGATGCCGGTCAGGGTGGTGAACTTGTCCATGGGGTCGTCCTTGATGCTGGCTGCGGGCAGGGCTTGGCTAAGCTGCTGACGCTGTTAAGATTGCGCGACCCGGACGGATCGCAATTCCATTATGTTTCAGACCATCGACGTCCCGCTTCTGCGCCTCTGCGTCTCCACCCGATGGTCGCCCACCATTGGCGACCCGACCTTGTGGGGTTGGCTCACGGTGGCGGTCTACGGTGTGTGCGCGCTGCTGGCCTTGTGCGTCGTGATCCGCCGCCGGGGTGGATCGCGCCGCGCACAGCTGTTCTGGACGGTGCTGTGCCTTACCATGGTCTTTCTGGCGATAAACAAGCAACTCGACCTGCAATCTGGTTTGACCGCGATTGGGCGCTGCCTTGCGCAACAACAGGGCTGGTACGAAAATCGCCGCAGCGTGCAGCGCGGGGTGATCGGGGCGCTGCTGCTGGCCATTCTGATGGTCCTGACCGCAGGCCTGTACCTGATGCGGCGTGACCTGCGGCGCAACGGTCTGGCCCTGCTGGGCCTGATCGTTGTGGCAGGGTATGTCGCGTTCAGGGCGGTCGGGTTTCATCATTTTGACGAGATCATCACTCTGCGGGTCAGGGATGTGCGGTTCAACGTGATCTTCGAGCTGACGGGACTGGTCATGATCACGCTGAACGCGCTGGTCTTGCTTCTGCGAAGGGGACCGCGCCGCCGCTAGTGCAGCGCGGTTGTCTTTGCCGCGGTCAGACAGTCTCCGCCATCATCTCGCGCACATCGGTAAGGTGCCCGGTGATCGCCGCCGCTGCCGCCATTGCGGGCGACATCAGGTGGGTGCGACCGCCCCGGCCCTGACGCCCTTCAAAGTTGCGGTTGCTGGTGGCGGCGCAGCGTTCGCCCGGGGTCAGCTGATCGGGGTTCATCGCCAGACACATCGAGCAGCCTGCCAGACGCCATTCAAAGCCCGCATCGATGAAGATCTGCGCCAGACCCTCTTCCTCTGCCTGCGCGCGCACAAGGCCCGATCCTGGCACCACCATTGCGCGTTTCACCGCAATCTTCTTGCCCTTCAGGATCGCTGCCGCCGCCCGCAGATCCTCGATCCGGCCGTTGGTGCAGGACCCGATGAAGACGGTGTCGATGGCGATATCGGTCAGCTTCTGGCCCGGAGTCAGGCCCATGTAATCAAGGCTGCGTTGTGCCGCCTCGACCTTGCCGCCGGTGAAGTCGGTGGCCGCTGGCACGGTGCCGGTGATCGGCAGCACATCCTCGGGGCTGGTGCCCCATGTCACCACCGGGGCGATATCCTCACCGCGCAGTGTGACCACCTTGTCCCAATGTGCGCCTTCGTCGGAAAACAGGGTCTTCCAATAGGCAACCGCTGCCTCCCACTTGGCGCCTTTGGGCGCATGTGGGCGGCCCATGCAATAGGCGAAGGTCTTTTCATCGGGTGCGATCAGACCGGCGCGGGCACCGCCCTCGATCGCCATGTTGCAGACGGTCATCCGGCCTTCCATCGACAGTTCGCGAATGGCCTGCCCGCAATATTCGATGACATAGCCAGTGCCGCCCGCGGTGCCGGTTTCGCCGATCACGGACAGGGTGATGTCCTTGGCGGTCACGCCGGGGCGCAGACTGCCGGTGATCTCCACCTTCATGTTCTTGCCCTTGCGCTGGATCAGCGTCTGGGTGGCCAGCACATGTTCCACCTCGGACGTGCCGATGCCATGCGCCAGCGACCCGAAGGCCCCATGCGTCGCGGTGTGCGAATCGCCGCAGACCACGGTCATGCCGGGCAGGGTCCAGCCCTGCTCCGGGCCGACGATATGCACGATGCCCTGACGCACATCGGACACCGGATAGTAGTTGATCCCGAAGTCCTTGGCGTTCTTGTCGAGTGCCTCGACCTGAATCCGGCTGTCTTCGGTCATGGTCGCGGCATTGGCGCGGTCCAGCGTGGTGGGCACGTTGTGATCAGGTACGGCGATGGTCTTTTCCGGCGCGCGCACGCTGCGGCCGGTCATGCGCAGCCCTTCAAACGCCTGTGGGCTGGTGACTTCATGCACCAGATGGCGGTCGATGTACAAAAGGCAGGTGCCGTCTTCGGCCTGATGGACGACATGGTCGTCCCAGATTTTATCGTAGAGTGTACGCGGAGCGGTCATGGCTCTCACCTTATGCTGGGATGGCTTTTCAAGGGGCGGGGGCCGCGCCAAAGGGGCGCGCAGCAAGCATCAAAGGCGCGCGAGCACGCTGCGCGTCATGCCGAAAAAGCGGGCCGGAAGCCGCGCATGGTCGGTGATGTTGAAATAGATGAACCCGGTCATGACGCGCTTGATACGCCGAAACGCCGTGTCAGGCAAGGTTCGATGACCGTCTGCGCTTGCGTACACTGGGAATCGGCGCTATGGCCCCCGGCTTGCCCCGATTTGTTGAGGTTGTGCCGCAAGGGTGCTACCTTGGGGTTGTCCCGGCGCCGGGGGTGGATCGGCGCGTCAGATGGAGGACGATGTCCTGTCTCACTCAGATCCTGCGACCGGGCTTCCGGTCGGACCCCGGGCAAACCGCGCAAGCGGCCCGGATTACACCCCGGAACAGCTGCTAGAAGCAGTGCTGGCCTCGGTCGATGACGACAAGGCCGAAGGTATCGTGCAGATCGACCTGCGTGGCCGGTCGGACGTGGCCGATTACATGGTGATCTGCTCGGGCCGGTCGTCGCGTCAGGTGGCGGCGATTTCGGAAAAGCTGGCCGACCGTGTCAAGCAAGGCTTTGGCATTGTCAGCAAGATGGAAGGCAAGGAAACTGGCGACTGGGTGCTGATCGACACCGGCGATGTGATCGTCCATGTCTTCCGCCCGGAAGTGCGCGAGTTCTATCAGCTGGAAAAGATGTGGCTGCCATCGGGCGACGCGCTGCGCGGGTCGGTCGTCTGACGCCATGCGCGTGCACCTGTGCGCGGTGGGCCGGCTGCGAACCGGGCCTGAGCGCGAGTTGATCGACGATTATGTGACGCGCTTCGACCGCTCTGGCCGGGCGCTCTCGCTTGGGCCGCTGACCGAGCACGAGGTTGAGGACAAGCGCGGCGGCGGCATGGCGGCGGAAGCCGACCTGCTGGCGCGCGCGATTCCCGCAGGTGCTTTGATCGTCAGCATGGATGAACGCGGCGCGTTGGTCAGCAGCCCCGAGTTTGCCGCGATGCTGGTGCGCTGGCGTGACAGCGGGCGGCAGGATCTGGCCTTTGTGATCGGCGGCGCGGATGGCATTGATCCCGGGTTGCGGGCGCGGGCGGATGCCTCGGTCAGTTTTGGCAAGATGGTCTGGCCGCATATGCTGGTGCGGGTGATGCTGTGCGAACAGCTGTACCGGGCGGCGTCTATCCTTGCGGGTGCGCCCTATCACCGGGCCTGAGGCGCTGGTGGCCGGCTGCGGGAGCCTCCGGCGGGGATATTTAGGAACAGATAATAAGGCTTAGCGGGAGCTGGCCCAACGCTGTTGCGCCTTGGTTTCCACCGCGCAGGGGCGGACGGCGCGCAGTCGGGTGAGGGCAGTGTCGGCCTCTTCGCCCGCGTCGGTCAGCAGGCGCAGCACCGCCATGCCGGACCGGCCACACCCGCCCATGCAATGGGCAAGCACTCTGCCGCCCTCTTCCAGGATCGCGCGGGCGCGCGCCGAGGTTTCGGGCCAGAGCGCGGCCGTGTCTGCCTTCGGCGTGCCGAAATCCGGGACCGGCAGATGCACCCATGCGATGCCAGCCGCTGCAAGGTCGGCAGGCAGGCGACCCGCGCCCTTGGTTGCCAGTTCCAGCCTTGAAGTCATGGTCAGGACGAGCGTGGGACGCCAGGCCAGCAGCGTTTTCAGGTCTTGGCCATAATCCCCGGTCCGCCCAGGCATCGGGCAGAGAGCGAGGCTGCCGCCAAGGGCGGGAATTTCTGCAATCTCAAGGGTCATCATTCTGCCTTCGGGTGGACGAAGGGCGCGGCAGCGCCTAGGTTGGGGCGACGCAACCCCGGAAGGCAGTATGTCCGACAGTCCCGCGAAATCCTATCAGGTTCTGGCACGGAAATACCGGCCCGCCACCTTTGCCGATCTGATCGGGCAGGAGGCCATGGTGCGTACGCTGAAAAACGCCTTTGCCGCCGACCGGATCGCGCATGCCTTTGTGATGACCGGGGTGCGTGGGGTGGGCAAGACCACCACGGCGCGGATCATCGCCAAGGGGCTGAACTGCGTGGGGCCCGATGGCAGCGGTGGGCCGACAACCGAGCCGTGCGGCGTCTGCGAGCCCTGCCGCGCGATTGCCGAAGGCCGCCATGTCGATGTGATGGAAATGGACGCCGCCAGCCGCACCGGCGTGGGCGACATCCGCGAGATCATCGATTCGGTGCATTACCGGGCGGCCTCGGCGCGCTACAAGATCTATATCATCGACGAAGTTCACATGCTGTCGACCTCTGCCTTCAACGCGCTGTTGAAGACGCTGGAGGAGCCGCCCGCCCATGTGAAGTTCATCTTTGCCACGACCGAGATCCGCAAGGTGCCGGTGACCGTGCTGTCGCGCTGCCAGCGGTTTGACCTGAAACGGATTGAGCCCGAGGTGATGATGGCACATCTGGGCCGCATTGCCGGGCTGGAGGGCGCGTCCTTGGCACCCGATGCGATGGCGCTCATCACGCGTGCCGCAGAAGGCTCGGTCCGCGATGCCATGAGCCTGATGGATCAGGCGATTGCCCATGGCGCGGGCGAGACCACTGCGCTGCAGGTGCGGGCGATGCTGGGTCTGGCAGATCGGGGCCGGGTGCTGGATCTGTTCGACCTGATCATGAAGGGCGATGCGGCCGCGGCGTTGACCGAAGTGGCTGGGCAATATGCCGACGGGGCCGATCCGATGGCCATTCTGCGCGATCTGGCCGAGATCACGCATTGGGTTAGCGTGATCAAGATCACGCCGGAAGCGGCGGATGATCCGACCACGCCGCCAGATGAACGCGCGCGCGGCCTTGATATGGCGCAGCGCCTGCCGATGCGGTCGCTCAGCCGGATGTGGCAGATGCTGCTGAAAGCGATTGAAGAGGTGGGGCTGGCCCCCAATGCCATGATGGCCGCGGAAATGGCGATCATCCGCCTGACCCATGTGGCCGACCTGCCAGATCCTGAAACCCTGCTCCGCCGGTTGCAGGCCGCGCAAGGGGCGGGGCCGGCCGGGCCGGTTGCGGGCGGCGCGCCTGCGGGGGGCGGTTCTGTGCACGGGGCCATGACGCGTGCGCCCTCGGCCCCGATGCGTGGGCCGTCGATGAATGGGGCCGGGCAGGCGATGGCGCTTGCCGCCGAACAGGTGGTTTACCAGAGCTTTGATGCGGTCGTGGCCCTGATCCGCGAACGGCGCGACATGAAGCTGCTCTATGAGGTGGAGGAGGGCGTGCGCCTTGTGCGCTACGCCCCGGGCCGGATCGAATTTGAGCCCTCGCCCAAGGCCGGGGCTGACCTTGCCGCAAGGTTGGGTCAGCGCTTGCAGGCTTTTACCGGACAGCGTTGGGGCGTGTCGGTGGTGTCGGGTGGTGGCCAGCCCACCATTGCCGAGGCCCGTGATGCCACCCGCGTGCAGGCCGAGGCCGAGGTGATGCAGACCCCATTGGTACAGGCGGTGATGCTGGCCTTTCCCGGGGCAAAGATTGCCGGCATACGATCGGCAGAGGAGTTGGTGCAGGCCGCCGCCGCTGAGGCGCTGCCGGAAGTCGAAGACGAATGGGATCCGTTCGAGGATAGTTGAAAGGACGATGCGATGCTGAAGGGTTTGGGCGGTCTTGGCGATATGGCCGGGATGATGAAAAAAGCGCAGGAAATGCAAACCAAGATGGCCGAGATGCAGGAGGAACTGTCCCGCATCGTGGTGATCGGTGAATCGGGTGCCGGTCTGGTGCGCGCGCGCGCGACCGCCAAGGGCGAGTTGACCGGGCTGGAGATTGATCCGTCGATCTTTGTCGCCTCGGAAAAGGAAGTGGTCGAGGATCTGATCCTTGCCGCCATCAAGGACGCGCAGGGCAAGGCGGCAGAGCGCAGCCGGGCGGAACTGGCCAAGCTGACCGAAGGGCTGGGTCTGCCCCCTGGCATGCAATTGCCGTTCTGAACCCATGTCAGGCCCACCGCGCGACATTGACGCCCTGATCGCGCTGATGGCGCGGCTGCCGGGGCTTGGGCCGCGCTCGGCCCGTCGGGCAGTGCTGCATCTGCTCAAGCGGCGCGACGCGGTGCTGGCCCCATTGGCGCAGGTGATGGCGACGGTGGCGCTGACCGCGCAGGATTGCCGGGTCTGTGGCAATATCGGCACCACCGATCTGTGCCCGATCTGCGATGACCCGCGCCGCGCGACCGGGGAAATCTGTGTGGTGGAAACCGTTGCCGACCTGTGGGCGATGGAGCGGGGCGGCGCGTTCAAGGGGCGCTATCATGTGCTTGGTGGCACGCTTTCTGCGCTGGATGCCATTGGCCCCGAGGATCTGCGCATCCCGGATCTGGCCGAGCGGGTCCGGGGTGAGGCGGTGTCCGAAGTGATCCTTGCGCTCAATGCCACCGTCGATGGCCAGACCACCGCGCATTACATCGCCGATGCGCTGGCCCAGACTGGCGTGCAGATCAGCAGCCTTGCGCAGGGTGTGCCGGTGGGGGGCGAGTTGGACTATCTGGATGATGGCACCATTGGTGCCGCTCTGCGCGCCCGCCGCAAGGTGTGAAGGCCCGGGGGCTTGGCGGGGATACAAAACACAAAGGCACCCCGGAGGGGTGCCTTGCGAAGAAATATAGCGGTTCGCCTGCTCAGCGGCGGGGTTCGTCGTCATCCTCGTCTTCGTCGTCATCCTGCTGCGGCAGGTTGAAGAAGCTTTCCGCATCCGAGAAATCGGCTGGCTTTTCTTCCTTTTCGGGGCGGGTAAAGGCCTCGAGCCCCGACGGCATCTTCGGCTCTGCCGACATTCCGAGGGATTGTTCGGTCGACACCAGCTTGCGGCGTTCGTCATCGCTCATCACCACGCCTTCGGCGGCACGGCGGCGCACGGCGGCCTGAACGGCGGTGTCCAGTTCCGACTGTTTGCACAGACCCAGCGCCACCGGGTCCACCGGTGCAATGTTGTTGATGTTCCAATGCGTCCGCTCGCGGATCGCCTGAATCGTCGGCTTGGTGGTGCCCACCAGCTTGCCGATGGCCCCATCCGACAGTTCCGGGTGGAACTTCACCAGCCACAGAATGGCTGCCGGGCGGTCCTGGCGCTTGGAGAGGGGGGTATAGCGCGGGCCCCGGCGTTTTTCTTCGCCGACGGCGGCCGCGTTGAACTTGAGCTTGAGCTTGTACAGCGGGTCTTTCTGACCCTTTTCAATCTCGCCCGCGTCCAGTTGGTTGTTGGCGACCGGGTCAAAGCCCTTGACGCCGGGGGCCACGTCCCCATCGGCGATGCCCTGCACTTCCAACTCGTGCATGCCGCAGAAATCAGCGACCTGCTTGAACGACAAGGTGGTATTGTCCACGAGCCAGACGGCGGTGGCCTTTGCCATGAGCGGCTTGTTCATGCCCAACTCCTTTACAAATCTGTCCCGTGCCGGGAAAACGGCTGCAGGCGCTTTGCCTGCGATTTCCACGATGTCGGGGAATTCATGGGTCATATAGGCGGTTTTGACGGAGAGGGGAAGCGAAAATGAAAAGCCTCTGGCTCGCGGTGGCGCTGATCTGCGCAGGTTCCACCACCTTGCGCGCCGAGGGAGAACGCGCAGGTGAGTTTGACTATTACGTCATGGCCCTGTCCTGGTCGGCAAACTGGTGTGCGCTGACGGGCGATGCGCGCCGCGATCCGCAATGTGACGCCGGGCGCGGTACCACCTTTGTGCTGCACGGGCTTTGGCCGCAGTATGAACGCGGCTGGCCCAGCTATTGCCGCACCGGGGCGGCGGACCCGTCGCGCAGCGATACGGCGGCGATGGCCGATCTGTTCGGCGGCGCGGGGGCTGCGTTTTACCAGTGGAAGAAGCACGGCCGCTGCTCGGGCCTGTCAGCGAAGGCCTATTACGCGCTCGCCCGCGAGGCATTCACCTCGGTCAAAATCTCGCCGGTCTTTCCACAGATCAACAAGGACCTGAAGGTTCCGGCGGCGGTGATCGAAGGGGCGTTTCTGGAGGCCAATCCGGGCTTGACCCGCGATCAGGTCACCGTGACCTGCCGCGCCGGCATGATCCAGGAGGTGCGGATCTGCCTGAGCCGTGATCTGGAACCGCGCCGCTGCGGGGCCGATGTGATCCGCGATTGCACGTTGCAGGATGCCGGGCTGAACGCGGTGCGTTGACGAAAAAACGCGCCCGGAGGGGCGCGCTTCCAGCAGCCTAGAGGCCAGCCTTTCAGGTCTCGGGCACCAGAATTTCGCGCTTGCCAACGTGGTTGGCAGGGCTGACCACCATCTGCTCTTCCATCTGCTCCACCAGTTTCGCGGCCTTGTTGTAGCCGATGCCCAATTTGCGCTGGATATAGCTGGTCGAGCATTTGCGGTCCTTGGCCACGATCGCCACCGCCTGATCATACAGCGCATCATCGCCGCCTTCGCCGGTGGACAGGCCCAGCACCACATCGATATCGCCAGCCGAGTCCTCATCGGGCCCTTCAACCACACCGGACATATAGACCGGCGGACCGAAGGATTTCAGGTGGTTGACGATCTCTTCGACTTCCTCATCCGACACGAACGGCCCGTGAATCCGGGTGATCTTGGCCCCGTTGCCCATGTAGAGCATGTCGCCCATCCCCAGCAGCTGTTCAGCCCCCTGTTCGCCCAGGATCGTGCGGCTGTCGATCTTGCTGGTGACCTGAAACGAAATCCGGGTCGGGAAGTTGGCCTTGATCGTGCCGGTGATCACATCCACCGACGGCCGCTGCGTTGCCATGATCAGGTGGATGCCGGAGGCGCGCGCCATCTGCGCCAGACGCTGGATGCAGGCTTCAATCTCTTTGCCGGCCACCATCATCAGATCGGCCATCTCGTCGACGATCACCACAATATAGGGCAGGGCGACGGGCGCAAATTCCTCGGTCTCGAACACAGGCTCGCCGGTGTCTTCGTCAAAGCCGGTCTGGATGGTGCGCTTGAACATCTCGCCCTTGGCCAGCGCTTCCCGCACCCGCCCGTTGAAGCCTTCGATGTTGCGCACGCCCATTTTTGACATCTTGCGATAGCGCTCTTCCATCTCGCCCACGACCCATTTGAGCGCAACGACCGCCTTTTTCGGGTCTGTCACCACGGGCGACAGAAGGTGCGGGATGCCATCGTAAACCGACAGTTCCAGCATCTTGGGGTCGATCATGATCAACCGGCATTCTTCCGGGGAAAGCTTGTACAAAAGGCTCAGGATCATGGTGTTGATCGCCACCGACTTCCCCGAACCGGTGGTCCCCGCGATCAGCAGGTGGGGCATCTTGGCCAGATTGGCCACAATGGCATCGCCGCCGATGTCCTTGCCAAGCGCCAGAGGCAGGCGCATGTTTGAATCCCCAAAGTCGCGCGCCGCAATGATCTCGCGCAGCACCACCTTTTCGCGGGTGGCATTGGGCAATTCGATGCCGATCACCGACCGGCCCGGCACCGTGGATACACGGGCGCTCAGCGCCGACATGGAGCGCGCAATGTCATCGGCAAGCCCGATCACACGGCTGGCCTTCAGGCCCGGGGCGGGCTCCAGCTCGTACATGGTGACCACGGGGCCGGGGCGCACAGAAACGATTTCGCCCTTCACACCGTAATCATCCAGCACCGATTCCAGCATGCGCGCGTTTTCTTCCAGCGCCTCATCCGACAGAGAAAAGCGTTCCACCGTCGACGGGCTGGACAGCAGCGACAGCGGGGGCAGTTCATAGGGCTGGCTTACGGCTTCATCAAAGCGCAGGCGGGGCTGGCTCTCGGCCATGGCCTGCCGCGACGGGGCCATCGGTTTTTTGACGATATGCTGCACCACCGGTTTGCGGACTTCGGCCACCGGAATGCGCGGGGCGGTATAGGCCATGGTGGGGGCGCCGTATTCGGCGGCGTCATCCTCATCCTGCTGCCAGTCGGTGTCATCCTCATCAGCATAAGCCGGGGCCGGCGCTTGCCTGGAGCCAAAGATATTGGCTGGATCTTCGTACTCATCAGCCTCTGTCTCGGGCGCATAGGTCCGGGGCAGCGGCGCCACCGGCTGCGGGGCAGGGGGCACGGCGGCCAAGCGCACGGGCGGCACCTGCGCCATGGTCAGCGGCGGTTCGGGCGGCAGGCCGGAGGCTGCGACCGGCGGCACCCGGCGGGTATCGGCGATCAGCGGTTGCGGCCCGCGCAGCCGCTGGGTGAGGCTGCGCGCCACGGGCGGTTCGCGCCGGGCCTGCACAGCGGTGGTCACCGGGTTCAGCATCGGGCCGGGGTGACGCATCCGCGATTTGATCGCGTCGGAAATCCGCGCCTTGATCCGGTCATCATTGGGGGCCTGATCATCCGAAAATGCGGGCAACTCCGGTTCGACCAGTTCCGGCTCCGGTTCGGCGGCGCGGCGCATCATCTGGGGCATCCGGGCCAGCAACCCGGCTTTTTCGCGCGGCGGGGCGTAGGATGCCGCTTCTGCCATCGGCTCGGGATAACGCGGATCGGCGCGCAGGGTGCCACGCAGCGCCGAAGGCCGGCCCCATTCGGCGGCTGTTGTGCCAGGCTGCGGCAGGTCTGCCGTGCTCCGATGGATCGCGGCATTGCGGGTGCCAGGTCGGGACGGTGCCGCCAAAGGCGCGTCCGCCTCTGTGTCATACCAGTCCTGCGACCGGGTGGCCGCGCCCTGTATCATCGCTTCAGCTTTAGAGGCCCGGCGTTCAGCCAGCGCATGCGCTGCACGGCTGGTGCCGCGCCCGGCCAGATGGATGATGCTATCATAGGCAAAGATCGACCCGACCATCAGAAACCGGGCGATGACCGCCAGTTCGACAAGCGTGAACCCGGTCACCCACAGGCCCATCACCAGCAACAGCCCGCCAAGGATCAGCGAAAACAGCGTCAGCCCGACCCCGGCGCTGACCGGAGCCACGCCCAGCAGGGTGCCCAGGATCGTATCACCAAACAATCCGCCGAGCCCGAAGGAATGGGGCCAGCCCGCGCCCGGCACCAGCGTTGCCGAGAACACCGAGGCCAGGGCCACCGCGATCACCGCGAAGACGATGCGCCCCATCGCCCGGTCTGCGCCGCGATGGGTGACAAACCGCACCCCCCAGACGCCAAGGATGACCGGAAGCATCCAGGCCCCCTTGCCGCCGATGATCATCAGCGTGGACGCGACCGCCGCACCGAACCGGCCCAGCATGTTGTTGGCAGGTTCATCCGTCGCCACCATCCAGCCCGGATCTTCGGGCGAATAGCTGCCCAGCATCAGCGCAAACAGCACCGCCCCGGCCAAGAGGCCCAGCCCCATCAGCTCGCGCCCCCGGCGCTCCAGCATGGCGGCGGTGTCCTGATCCAGAAGCGGGTCGCGTTGACGCATGTTGATGGATGCCATGACCTTACCTGTCCTCAATCGTAGAGGCAGTCACGAAGGCGGATCAGCCCGTGCTGCAATTCTGTTTGTAGGGCGACCAAGGCCACCCGGATATAGGCTTTGCCGGGGTTCTCGCCCCCGACATCGCGCGACAGATAGGCCCCGGGCAGCACCCGCACCCCTGTTTCGCGCCAGAGTTTCACGGCGGCCTCCTCGCCGTCGGTCACGGGAAGCCAGAGGAAGAACCCGCCCTCCGGAGCCACGCGATTGTGCAGACCCGCGAACACCTCATCCGCCATGCGGAACTTGGCCTGATAGAGCGCAAGGCTCTCGGCCACATGCTCTTCATCTTGCCACGCGGCCTCGGACACGCGCTGGATGGGCAGGGGCAGCGGGGCCCCGGAAAAGGCGCGCAGCTGGCGGATGCGGACCATGCTTTGCGGCCCCGTCGCCACAAATCCAGATCGCAGCCCAGGCAGGTTCGACCGTTTGGACAGCGAATGGAACACCGCCACACGCTCGGGGTCGGTGTCACTGGCCTGCGCCACGGCCAGCGCGCCGGGCGGCGGCGAATCGCGCCAGATCTCGGAATAGCATTCATCGGCGAGAATCCGGAAATCATGCTTTTCGGCCAGCGCCATCAGCCGTGCCAGATAATCGGCCGGGGCCACAACCCCCTGGGGATTGGCGGGCGAGCACAGATAGGCCACCGTCACCCGGTCCAGCAGATCGGCGGGAAGCCCTTCATAATCCGGCAGAAACCCGGTTTCTGCGGTGGCCGGCACATAAACCGGCTCTGCCCCCACGGTCAGCGCTGCCACGGCATAGACCTGATAGAACGGGTTCGGCATCAGAATGACGGGGCGCTTGCCACCCTTGGTTTCCGGCGACAGCGCGATGGCCGCGTTGAACAAGCCTTCGCGCGTCCCGTTCAGCGCCATGATCTGATCATGGGGCAGGGCGACGCCATAGCGCCGCTGAACCCATCCTGCGATGGCCGCCAGCAGCTCGGGCGTGCCGTCATTGGGAGGATAGACCGCAAACCCATCCAGATGCTGTGCCAGAAGCGGGCCGACAAAGGCTGGCATCGGATGACGCGGCTCGCCGATGGTCATGTGAACCGCAGGACCGCCCGGCGCATGCGCGTCCAGCAGCTTCCGCAAACGCGGAAACGCATAATCCGGCAGGTTCGAGAACCGCTCTGGAAAAGCCATATCTGCCTCATGTTCAGGGTCGTCTCGCCCCGTGTTTCCGCACGATAGCCAGTGATGCAGGCGGGGTCCAGAAAAAGCCGCCAAGCCTTGGGGTTAGCCACAAGGGATTGTGTCTTTTTCGCCCGTTCCCCCGCTGCTTGCCGCTAGCGCAGCGCCCGCTCTGCCGCCGACCCCAGCCGCAGCAGACGCTCTTCCTGCATCGGCCCCGCCATCAGGCTGAGTCCGCAGGACGGTTCCGATGTTGGCAGGGTCAGCGCACAGCCATCCATCAGATTGCCGATCCGCGTGTTGCGCAGGGCCAAGAGGTTTTCAGACACGTAATAGGCATCATCCGTCATCAGCCGTGCCGCATCGGGGGGCAGGATCGGCGCGGTCGGCACCAGAACTGCATCATACCCCGCCACCGCCCGCGCCCAGTGCCCGCGCAGAATGCGCAAACGCCGCCAGGCGGCCACGTAATCGGGGGCACTGAACCCGGCCCCCAGCCGGAACCGCTCCAGAATGCGCGGGAACATCTTGTCGGGGGCGGACTCGATAGCCTTGCTCCAGATACCATAGGCTTCGGCGGTGAACAGGATCGGCGACAGCGCCATTGCCTCGGTCAGGTCCGGCACAACACCCCGCTCTAGCCGCGCGCCTGCCCGTGCCAGCCGCGTCAGCGCATCGTCAAACCCGCGGGCGGGCGCAGCGCGCAGATCATCCAGGGCCACCGTTTCAAGCACCAGAAAGCGCATGCCTGACAGGCTGGCCCCGGCCAGATCGGCCGCCCGCCCGCCCTCGAGCGCGGCCAGCAGCAGGGCACAATCCTCGACAGTGCGGGCCAGGGGGCCTACGGTGTCAAACATTTCGGCCAGGGGCACCACGCCTTTGGTGGACACCCGCCCATGCGTGGTCTTCAATCCCACCAGATCATTCCAGGCCGCCGGTATCCGGACCGATCCGCCGGTATCAGACCCGATAGCTGCCGGGGCCAGACCATGCGCGACCGATGCCGCAGCGCCCGAGGATGATCCACCTGCCACCGCGGCCTCATCATTGATGCAGGGCGGTGTGGCCGTCACCGGGTTCAGCCCCAGCCCGGAAAACGCCAGTTCCGACATGTGGGTTTTTCCAAGGCAGACCAGACCTTGCAGCGTTGCCATCCGCAGAACCTCGGCGTCAGCCTCGGGTATCCGGCCCCGCAGCAGCGCGGAGCCTGCTTCGGTGGCGCGGCCTGCCGTGTCAAACAGGTCTTTCCAGCTGATCGGCACGCCGTCAAGCACGCCGCGCCTCAATCCGGCCTTGGCGCGGGACGCTGCTGCCATCGCTTCAGACCGGCAGCGGTCGGGTGTCACGCGGGCATAGATCCGGTCGCGCAACGGGTGGCGATCAATCACGTCCAGCTGCATCTCGCACAGCTCGACCGGGTTGATCCGGCCGGCACCGATTCCCGCACCCAGCTCTGCCGCCGTCATATCCGCCCACGTCTTCGCCATGCCATTCCCTGCCTGCACCCGGTCTTTCCGCAACGCTAGCGGCAAGGCGGCGCATGGACAATTCCGATCTTTGCCCCATAGTCGCTTGCATGACATATGACAGCGACATCCTGATTGCCGGGGGGGGATTGAACGGCCCGGCATTGGCGCTCGCGCTGGCACAAAGCGGGCTGAGCGTGACCGTGGTGGATGCGCGCCCCGCCCCTGCCCGGGCCGAAGCGGGCTTTGACGGCCGCAGCTATGCGCTGGCCATTGCGTCCAAGCGGTTGCTCAGTGCCATCGGCCTCTGGCCTGCCGTGGCCGGACAGGTGCAGCCGATCCTGCAGATCAAGGCGTCTGATGGTCTTGCCGGCCGGGGGGCAGCGCCGTTCTTCCTGCATTTCGACTCTGCCGAGATTGAAGAAGGCCCGATGGGGTTCATGCTGGAAGACCGCCATCTGTACCGCGCCTTTCTGCAGGCGATGGATGCCGCCCCCGGCCTGACCCTGCTGTCAGGCGAAACGGTTGTGGCGCAGGAGGTAACGCCAAGCGGCGCAACCGTCACCCTGGCCTCAGGCAAGACCTTGACCGCGCGCCTGCTGGTCGGCTGCGACGGGCGCGGGTCCGGCACGGCCCTTCGTGCGGGGATCACCCGTGTTGGCTGGGGATACGGCCAGACGGCCTTGGTCACGGCGATCCGGCATGAGAAAGACCATCACGGCATTGCTCAGCAATTCTTCATGCCCGCTGGTCCGCTGGCGATTTTGCCGTTGCCTGGTGGGCACCATTCGTCGATTGTCTGGAGCGAGACCGACAGCGCCGCCGCCGCCATTCAGGCGCTTTCGGATGCGGAATATCTGGAGGTGCTGCGCCCGCGGTTTGGTGATTTCCTTGGGGAGATCACGCTTGCAGGCGCGCGCTTCACCTATCCGCTGTCGCTGAGCCTGGCGCAAAGTTTCATCGCCCCGCGTGTGGCGTTGGTCGGGGACGCGGCACATGGTGTCCACCCGATTGCCGGGCAGGGCCTGAACCTTGGGTTGCGGGACGTGGCGGCGTTGGCGGAAGTTCTGGTGGATGCAAGCCGTCGCGGCGAAGATATCGGTGCCGCCGATGTGTTGGAGCGCTACCAGCGCTGGCGGCGGTTCGATTCCACCACGCTGGCGCTAGGAATGGATAGCGTCAACCGGCTGTTTTCAAATGACAATCCGGCGCTCAGGCTAGCGCGCGATTTTGGCATGGGGGCGATAAACGCGCTGCCGCGCCTGCGGCGCGGCTTCATGCGCCAGGCCGCCGGCCTGTCAGGCGATCTGCCGCGTCTGCTCTCGGGCCAGCCCTTGTGACCGAAGCGCGGGGGCCATCGCAGGTGCCGTCGAGCCCCCCGCTAAGGTGCAGGTCGCCCCGGTCCTGTGCAAAATTCTGCCTGCGCGGTGGACCGGTGCCGACGGCGGGCCGCAACGTCTGCTGGTGTGCACCGGTGCCAAATGCTTAAAATCCGAGGGTAGCGCTTTCCCATCGATCCAGCCTATCGCGACCGGGATCACTCCGCCAGATGCGCGCGGAAGGTCTGCACGACCTGATCATAGACCGCACGCTTGAAAGGTACGATCGCGTCGCACATCTCTGCCGCACCGATCCATTTCCATGCGGAAAATTCCGGGTGTTCGCGGTCGATGCTGATCTGATCATCCTGGCCGAGGTAGCGCAACAAGAACCACTTCTGCTTTTGCCCCCGAAATTTGCCCTTCCAGACCTTGCCCAGAAGCTCTGGCGGCAGGTCATAGGTGACCCAGCCTTTGGTCTTGTCGATGATCTCGACCAGATCAGCGGTGACCCCTGTCTCTTCCCACAGTTCACGCAAGGCGGCGTCGCCGGGCGCTTCGCCGTCATCAATGCCGCCCTGTGGCATTTGCCAGGCGGGCGAAGGCGTATCGAGGCGTTGGCCAGCCCAGATGCGACCTTCGCCATTGATCAGCATCACGCCGACACAGGGGCGGTAGGGCAGGGTTTCGGGATCGATCGGCATCAACTCCGCCAGTCTGGTCTTTTGGCGCAGAGAGCGATTTGCTCTCTGCGCCGATTTCAGGTTGCCAAGAGATGCCCTTATTGCGCCACGGCGGCAAGGCCGCGCAGGATGTCGATGGCATAGGCCAGCTGATAGTCTTCATCGCGCAGGTTGGCCGCTTCTTCGGTGCGGGCGCGCTCTTCTTCCAGCAGTCTGCGCTCGTCCTCGGACATCGAGTCATTGGACAGTGTCCCGCGCAGATCGGCTTCCGACGTCTGCGGGCGCAGGGCGCTGGTTTCTTCTTCTGCCGCTGCGGCTTCAGGGTCGCGGCGTGGCTGGTTGACCACGATGTCGGGCATCACGCCGAGCGCCTGAATAGACCGGCCCGAGGGCGTGTAATAGCGCGCCGTGGTCAGGCGCATCGCCCCATCGCCGCGCAGCGGGATCACGGTCTGGACCGAGCCTTTGCCAAAGCTTTTGGTGCCGACCACAATCGCGCGGCGGTGATCCTGCAAGGCACCCGCCACGATTTCGGAGGCCGAGGCGGAACCGCCGTTGACCAGCACGACAATCGGCTTGCCCATCGCCAGATCGCCGGGTTGCGCGTTGAAACGCTCGCTGTCCACCGGTTCACGGCCACGGGTCGAGACGATTTCGCCCTTGTCGAGGAAGGCGTCCGACACCCGGATCGCCTGTGTCAGCAGACCGCCGGGGTTGTTGCGCAGGTCGATGACGAAACCGTTCACATTTTCCATGCCTCCGACCTCTTCGACGGCGGTGCGCAGGTTTTCTTCCAGTCCCGAATATGTCTGATCGTTGAAGGTGGTCACCCGCAACACCACGGTTTCACCCACCACCCGGTTGCGGACGGCGACCAGTTTGATGGTGTCGCGGATGATCGAGACATCGAAAGGCTCTGCCACACCTTCGCGCACTACGGTGATGATGATTTCCGACCCGACCGGGCCGCGCATCATGTCGACGGCGGCATCAAGTTGCAGACCAAGCACGGATTCGCCGTTCACATGCGTGATGTAATCGCCGGCCTCGATTCCGGCCTCGTCAGCAGGGGTGTCATCCATCGGCGAGACGACTTTCACAAAACCCTCTTCCTGCGTGACCTCGATGCCCAGACCGCCAAACTCGCCGCGGGTCTGCACCTGCATGTCGTCAAAATCCGAAGCAGCGAGATAGTTGGAATGCGGGTCCAGCGAGGTCAGCATTCCGTTGATCGCGGCTTCGATCAACTCTTTGCTGTCGACCTCTTCGACATATTGGGCGCGCACCCGCTCGAAAATGTCGCCAAACAGATCCAGCTGTTCATAGACATTGGCGTTGCGGCTGTTTTCCTGTGCAATCAGCGGGGCCGCGAATTGTGTCGTCAGGACGACCCCGGCCACGGTGCCGCCGATTGCGGCCATAACGAATTTCTTCATGCCTCGTCCTACTCTCTCAATGCGGCGAACCATTCGGCCGGATCGACCGGGTCTGCCCCTTGCCTCAGCTCCATATAAAGCGTTTGCGTGCCTTGCACGCCACCGCCTTCTTGCGTGGCCGCCAGAAATTCGGCAACCCCGGGTTCACCCCCGCCCATCAGCCCAAGGGCTGCCCCGGGGCCAAGAACCTCTCCGACCTGTCCATAGACTGTTTCCAGCCCGGCGAGGATCAATAGATAGCCCCCTCCCGGCTCCAGCACGATCACATTTCCGTAGTCGAGCAAGGGGCCAAGATAGCGGATCGTTGCGGGCCAGGGCGTGGTCACCAGCGCGCGCGGGCGGGTTGCCAAGGTCAGGCCGGGGCGGCGCACCCCGGCAGCATCGGATTCCATCGACCGCCGCAAGAGCGTGCCCAGCACCGGCAGGGGCAACCGTCCCTTGGCGTCGGCAAAACTGCTGGCGTCGCCCGTGTCCAGCGCGAGTCCCGAAGCAAAGGCGTCCAGCGTATCGGCACTTTGCAGCAGGCCGCGCAGGGTTTCTGGGTCTTCGGTAAAGCGCAGTGGCAGCTCAGTGCGGTCTGATATGGCCTGCGACAGCGCCGTACGCGCCTGTTGCGCGACAGCGAGTCCGCTGGCCAAAGTCTCGCCGGCGGCCTGTTGCAGCGCGCGCAGGTCCTGCAATTCTGCCAGCTCTGCCCGCAGGCTTTCGGCTTCCGCCTGCAAGGCCGGCGTCACATCGGCTAGCATCATGCCCGAGCGCACCGTGCCCAAGGGGCCGGAGGGGTGCAGCAGCAACAGTGGGCCGGGGCGGCTTTCCATCTGGCTCAGCACGCCGACCAGTTGTGCCACGCGGTCGCGCTTTGCCTGAAATTGCAGGTCCAGTGTGGTTTCGCGCAAATGGGCCTGGCGCAAGGCTTCGCGCAGGGCGGCCAGCCCGTCTTCGTAGGCACCGATGGTCCGGGTCAGCGCGGTGACCCTGTCGCGCGCGCTTGTTGCGGCCTCCAGCGCCGCCACAGCCTCTTGCAGGCTGGCCGAGGCGCTGGCCGCCTGATCGGCGACCCCTTGCCCCAAAGCCGGGGAGGTCAGCAGCAAAAGGCCAAGGGCGGCGGCGCGGATCATGTCAGCAGGCTTACTCCGGTCATCTCGGGCGGTTGCGGCAGGCCCATCAGCTGCAACACCGTTGGCGCAAGATCGGCCAGCCGACCGCCGTCGCGCAAGCGCGTGCCGGCAGGGGCTCCCATCACGATCACCGGTACTGGGTTCAGCGTATGGGCGGTGTGCGGTCCATTGGTGATCGGATCCCACATCTGTTCGCAATTGCCGTGGTCGGCTGTCACGATCATCGCGCCACCCCGCGCCTTCAAGGCGGCAACGGCCCGGCCCAAACCATCATCCACCGCCTCGCAGGCCTTGATTGCCGCCGCGAGCACCCCTGTGTGGCCCACCATGTCGGGGTTGGCGAAATTGACCACGATCAGGTCATGCCCCGCCTCGATGGCGGCCACCAGCTGATCTGCCACTTCGGGCTCGCTCATCTGGGGTTGCAGGTCATAGGTTGCCACCTTGGGCGACAGCGGCATGGAGCGGGACTCGCCGTCAAACGGCACTTCACGCCCGCCGTTCAGAAAGAACGTCACATGCGGGTATTTCTCGGTTTCGGCCAGCCGGAACTGGGTTTTGCCCTGTGCGGCCACCCATTCGCCGAGGCAGTTCACGATCACCCGTTTGGGGAAGGCGGTGGCCATATAGGCATTGTGCGCCTGTGAATATTCCACCATGCCCAGCATTGCCGACCATGTGGGGCGGGGCCCTGTCTCAAAGGTGTCAAACCCGGGCTGCCCCATCGCAGCCAGGATTTCGCGCGCGCGGTCAGCCCGGAAGTTCAGGCAAAACAGCCCGTCGCCATCCTTGGCTCCGGCATATTTGCCGATGACCGCCGGGGCGAGGAATTCATCGGTCTCGCCCTTGGCATAGGATTGCGCGACGGCGGCTTCGGCCTCTGACACACGGTCGCCTTTCGCATGCACCATGGCCGCGTAGGCGCGTGCCACCCGGTCCCAGCGGTTGTCACGGTCCATCGCCCAGTAACGCCCGGTCACCGTGGCCACCTGTGCGCCCTTTGGCAGGCCCGTCACCAGCTGCGCCATGAACCCGGCCGCAGAGGAGGGTGGCACGTCGCGCCCGTCAGTGATCGCGTGAAGCGCCACCGGCACGCCCAGATCGGTCAGCGCGCGGGCTGCAGCCAGCATGTGGCTGATATGGCCATGGACACCGCCATCAGATGCCACGCCCATCAGATGCGCGGTGCCCCCCGCGTGCTTGACCTTGGTGGCAAACTCCAGCAGCGCCTCATTGACGGCAAAGCTGCCATCCTCGACCGCCAGATCAATCGCGCCCAGATCCATCGCCACCACCCGGCCCGCGCCGATATTGGTGTGCCCCACCTCGGAATTGCCCATCTGCCCGCTTGGCAGGCCGACATCGGGGCCGAATGTGGTCAGTGTGGCGTGCGGGCAGGTCGCCATGAGCGCATCAAAATTGGGCGTCTTCGCCAGAGCCGGCGCATCCCATTCCCGCACCGGGCCAAGCCCCCATCCGTCAAGGATGCACAGCACAACGGGCTTGGGGATTGTGGTCTTGGGCGGGGGGGTCATATGCGGCCTCATCTGCTTTGCTACAGGTCATAGCCCCTGGTGCCGGTTCGGGCAACAGGACGGAGTCCGCCGCACCCGTCAGAGACCCTCTGCCGCAAGAGCCTGCCCATTGTCTCCGGCGGCAATCGGTACGGGCCTGCCTGCCTCATCCAGCGCGACAAAGGTGAAATTTGCTTCCGTCACCTTTTCACTCAGCGGGCTGGCGCGCGGGCGGCGCCAGGTGTCGACATGGATTGTCATCGACGTGCGCCCCTGCCGGACCAGCGTGGCATAGATCGAGACCTCGTCCCCCACCTTGACGGGTCGGTGAAAGATCATCGCATCCACTGCAACCGTGGCGCTGCGCTTGCCCGAGGTGAGTGCGGCGACACTTCCCGCGGCCAGGTCCATCTGGCTCATCAGCCAACCACCAAAAATATCGCCCGAAGGGTTGGTATCGGCGGGCATTGCGATGGTGCGGATGGTGGGGCTGCCGGTTGGGGGCTGATCTTCACGGCTCATGGCGGTCCTTTGGTCTTTGGCGGCGGCCTATGTATGGACCAAGGCTGTTGCCGTGTCACGGTCCTGTGATGCGCGGGCCGCATACCACGATCCGGCGGGGCAAAGGCAACCCCGTCAATCCTGTTGCGAGGGGTGCAGGCGGTGTGCTGCCGTGGTGGATCCGACAGCACCTTTTCGCGGCCGTTGTCTTTGGGCTGCGACGTCAAAGGTAAAGTCTTGCCGCCTCCGGCGCGACGCAAGGCACATGGCTGCGCGCTGCCAGCTGCAGACCCCGGTTGTTTCGCTTAGAACCCGTGCAGCCGGTCCGCCCATTGCCAGCCAATCATGATCCCCTTGATCCGGGGCAACATCGCAAGACTGCCCGCCAGCACGACTGCGCTGATCATCAAGGCCGTCGCCATCGGGCCGAAGTCACTGTAGACAATCATGGCGTGCAGCATGAAACCGGCGATGTGGCACATCACCAGAATGGTGAAATAGGCCGGGCCGTCATCGGCCTTTTGCTGGGCAAAGCTTTGGCCGCAGACGGTGCAGGCCGGGGCCACCTTCAGATAGCTGGTGAACAGCCGCCCTTCACCGCAATTCGGGCAACGGTGCCGCAAGCCATTCAGCATTGCGGGCTTTCTGAGGCGTTGGTCGTCTTGCATCACTGTCTCCTAACGACTGCTTCGATATAGACAGTCAGACACAGCGTACAAGAGTGCAGTCAGAAACAAACCCATCGAAGGGGCGGGGAGATCATGATCCTTGCCGCCCTATCTTTTCACCCGACCTCCCTTTGTGCAGGACGGCAGAAGCGGGCCAGACAACCGGCCCGCTACAGGCCTCAGTCGGTTGTCAACGGATAGGCGACAGGGTCCTGTGCCGACCATTCCCACATCGACCCGGCATAGTTGCGCGCATCGACGCCGGCGCTTTGCAAAACTGCCGTGACAAAGCCCGAACGGATGCCTGCCGTGCAATAGGATACCACCTGTGTGGTCTTGGATATACCGAGCCCCGCCAGGCGGGACTGAAGCGCTTCGCCTGCCAGAACCTTGCCATCCGCACCGACCAGATCGGCGAAATGCAGATGCTTGGCGCCGGGCACATGGCCGCCGCGCGTTTCGCCATAAGGTGTTGCGCCTGCATATTCGCGCCGCTCGCGGGTGTCGAGGATGACAACATCCGGCTGCCCGAGCAACGCGGCAAGCTGCTCTTTGGTGACCGCAAAATCCTGCGTGCGGCGGATGGTGAAGTCACCGCGATGCGCCGCAGCACCTGCCGGCAGATCGCCACCGGCAAGCAGAGCAGCAACACCTCCGTTCACCATATACGCCTGCTGATGGCCAAGGCTGCGCAGGGTCCACACGATACGGCCATCTTCTCCCCAGCCGTTCAAGGAGTCTGCAACAGCGATGACAGGTACGTCCGCAGACACGCCAAGAGCCTGCAACCGCGCGGTCAGAACGGCATCATCTGCCAGAAGCTGACCCTTGATTGGCAGGGCGGGATTGCTCAGGTCCTGCCAAGCGACCGCTGTGGAGCGCGGCAGGGGCCGCAACATGCGTTGCGCGGCACCACGGGTATCCAACAACACCGCCCCCGAACCAAGCAAGCTGCGCGCGTGATCGGCCTCGATCAGCCAGGACGAGGGGCTTGCCCCCTCCGCCATCGCGGCAACGCCGGCACCAGATGCAAATGCCATCGCGAGGGTGGCGGCCAGAACAAGGCGGCGTGTGGGATATGGAACCATGAAAAACCCTCCAAGAAACAGAAAATGCGTTAGTCTGGACCATCGCATACCGTGAAGCAAAGCCCGATGCCACCAGATCGCCAGGCGAGGCACCGGCGTTTCTGGCCCAAGTTGCGTGAAACCCGAGGCTGAGGTCTTTGTTAAGGCGCAACACCAAGATGGCGCCGACTGATAGGTCGGCCCCATGCGCAGTGACCTTCAGACACAAGCGAACCGGGCCGGTTTTCCTACGGCGCTGCCTCATGAGAAAAACCGGATGACTGCGATCCACGCTTTTTCACATACGGTCAGCCTCCGCTGATCTGCAAGTCATGAGCGACTTTTGCCCAAAGCTGCCCGTCACACGGCGCGGGAGTGCCGCAGCCGAGGCTCGCCAATCCCGCCCTTCATGCTGGCAGCAGCCAACCGCGCGCCGCGGTTTCTAGGCTGTCGGCACCGTCCCGCCATCGATCACATATTCCGTGCCGGTGATGGACGCTGCCCGATCCGAGGCGAGGAAGGCAATCAGATTCGCGATTTCATCCGGTTTCGCCGGCCGACCGATGGGGATGCCGCCAAGACTGTCCATGATGATCCGCCGCCCTCCGTCGAGGTCTGTGCCTGCGTCGGATGCCACGCGTTCGGCGAGCCGGAGCGAGGCTTCGGTCTCGATCCAGCCCGGGGCCACGCGGACAACGCGCACGCCCTTGGGCGAGACTTCCTTGGACAGGCTCTTGCTGTAGACCGACAGTGCGGCTTTGGCGGCGGCATAGGCGGTGGTCGCCTCGGGCAGCGGCAGCAGGCGCTGAATGGAGGTGACATGGACAACCACACCGGCACCCTGCGCAATCATGCCCGGTACAAGCGTTCGGTCCAGCCGCACGGCAGGCAAAAGGTTCAGTGCCAGCTCGGCCTGCCATTCCGTATCGCCCAAGGCCGCAAAGCCGCCGCCGGGCGCGGAAGAGCCACCCAGCATGTGGACGATGATGTCAGCGCCGCCCATTCGGTCCTGCACGGCCTTGGCGACACTGTCACACCCCTCTGGGGTGGTCAGATCGGCGGCAACAAACAGCGCATCTGGCCGGTCGACAGGCGTGCGTGCCGTGGTCAGAACCTGCGCGCCAAGCGCGTGGAAAAGCGCCACTGTGGCCGCGCCCGCGCCTTGTGTGCCTCCGGTGATCAGGGCGCGCTTGCCCTTCAGAGTCAGGAACGGGGACATCAGCCGATCTCCAGATCAGAGATGTGGTCGCCGGACAGGCCAAAGGTGAAGGTCAACACCGCGGGGCTGCCCGGGAAATCTCCGGTGACGGTCGCCCGGACGACAGTTTTGCCCGCAGTTTCGGCCATGTCCAGCGGTTCTGCCTGGTGGCGGTACTTTGCTTTTGAGGCAAGCCACCATTCACGGATCGCCTGGCGTCCGCGATGGCTGTGGCCCTCATCGTGCACGACGGCGTCGGGCGTGAATGCGGTGACAAAGGTGTCGCCCTCTTGCGGCGAAAGGGCGGTGAAATAGGTGTGGATCGGGCGGGGCAGTTGCATGGGTTGGTCCTCTTCGATTCTGATCAACCCAACATAGTGCTGGACGCTCATGTAGATAATCGGGATAAATCGGCATCTGATGATGACAGAATCGGGACAATGGACAGCGGGCTGACAAGACTGGAGGCGGTGCTGGCCATCGCGCGGCGTGGATCGTTCCGGGCGGCGGCGCTGGATCTGGGCATGTCAACCACGGCCCTGTCCCACACCATCGCCCGGCTGGAGGCCACCCTTGGCGTGCGCCTGTTCAACCGCACCACGCGCAGCGTGTCTTTGAGCGATGCCGGCCGCGCCTTCGTTGATCGCATCGCCCCCGCCATGGCCGAGATCAGCGGCGCGATGGAGATGGTGCAGTCGCAAAGCCTTACGCCCTCGGGCCTGTTGCGCATCAACGCCTCGGTTCAGGCGGGGCGAGAGATCGCACCGCTGGTCCTGACCTTCCTGCGCCGATTTCCGCAGATGCAGGTGGATCTGGTCACCGAAGGGCGACTGGTCGACATCGTGGCCGAGGGGTTCGATCTGGGACTGCGCCCCGCCGATCTTGTGCCGCGCGACATGATTGCCCTGCCCCTCGGGCGGCCACAGCGCTATGCCGTGGTCGCCTCGCCGGACTGGCTTGCAACCCATGGCACCCCCCTGACCCCGGCCGATCTGCCTTTGCGCCACTGCATCCGCGTGCGCCTGCCGAACGGTGCGCTGTTCCGCTGGTCGTTCCAGCGCGGCGGCGAGACGGTTCAGATCGAGGCTCAGGGCCGCCTGACGCTGGATGAGGCGGCCATTGCCCGTACCGCCATCCTGGACGGTGCCGGCATCGGGTTCTTCATCGAACAAGACGTGGCAGATGACATCGGTGCCGGTCGCCTCGTCCGCCTGCTGGACGACTGGACCCCGTCGCGGCCGGGATTCAGCCTGTATTATCCGGGCAGGCGCAACCCATCGGCGGGGTTCAAGGCGTTTCTTGCCCTGGTGAGAGACGCCGCTGCCAAGGATGCGCCTTTCAGCAGATGAGCCAGGGCTGGAGGTCAACCTTGCCGGGGCCTGCGCGTCTCTTTTGCGAACTGGCCGTTCCCGCGCCCGCCATGGCGTCAGTCTTGCGGCGAAACGAGCCTGGGTACGCCATGCGGGCCGCAAAGCTGTGCAAGAACTTCGTGCAGCCGGCGGATGATTTCGCCGCGCGGCGAACGGGTCCGCTCCACGATACCAATTTGGCGCGTCACTTGCGGGTTTCCGAACGGAAGTCGCGTCAACTCGCGCCCCTCCGGTTCTTCCAGCGCGACATGCGGCACGACCGATATGCCCAAGCCATGGCGGACGCAGGTGACGATCGACCCGATCGTATCGATTTCGGCCACATCATTCGTCACCACACCGAGCCGTGAAATCTCGGTGTCGATCAGGTTGGCCAGCGGCACTGCGCTGCGGAAGCGGACAAAAGGCAGGGTGTTCAGCATCTTTATGGGGTCAGCGGTTGCCATGCCTTTCGGGGCTATGATCAACAGCGGCTCTTTCAGAAACGGGCTCCACCGCAAGGCTGGCGTGAATCCGGTGTGCTCGGCGACAACGGCCGCATCCAGCCGCCCCCCCGCCACATCAGCAATCAACTGGCTGGAAAGGCCGACCCGCAGATTGACCTTTACCTCAGGATATTCGATCCGCATCTGTGAAATCGTCCGTGGCAACAGGCTCAGACCGCTGGTGCGCACCGATCCCAGCATCAGGGTGCCGGCAATCCGGTCGCCGCGGAGACTGGCTTTTGTATCCTCTTCCAGCCGCAGGATATCCTTCGCCATTTCGATGATCTGAAGGCCCTGTGACGTCAGCCTGGGTGGCCGTGACGACCGCTCGAACATCACGATGCCCAGTTCCTGTTCCAACGCCTGAACCTGCTGGCTGACCGCCGAGGCCGTCAGGTGCACCACGTCGGCAGCTTTGGAGAACGTGCCATGGGTTGAAATGGCAATCAGGGTCTTCAGTTGACGTGTATCCATTTTAAATCCAGTTTTTCTTAACTTAAAAAGCATATTAATTCGCTTTTGTGAAGCTATTCTTTCCCTTATCGAGGAGCCGGAGGATCTGGTTCGCGTCTGCTGGGAGGCCGTCGCGGCACAATCAAAACCCAGGAACGGTGATCGCTTCCCCCTTGGGAAGCCTGAAGAGGCATTTATGAGCAAGACGATTCTCGTGACCGGCCCCGATCTCGACGCAAGTGCTTCAAGGCTCGTGGCTCAGTTCGGCTATCAGACCCTGCATACCCCCCCCTACGCCGACAGCACCGCAATCGCACAGTTGCTTTCACAAAGCGGCGCGCAAGCCATCGTGTCGCGGATGGGTCGCATTGATGCCGCCGTCATGGATGCGGCACCGCAGCTTCGCGTCATCTCGAAACATGGTGTCGGGGTGGACAACATCGACCTTGCCGCTGCGGCCGAGCGCGGGATTCCGGTTCTGGTGGCCAGCGGTGCCAACGCTGTCTCTGTCGCAGAACATGCAATTGCCTTGTTGCTGGCGTCGGTAAAGCGATTGTTGCCGCTGGATGCCGGCCTGCGGGCGGGCCGTTGGGAGAAGCCGGGATTTCTGGGGCGCGAACTTGCCGGTGCTCGCCTTGGCCTGCTGGGCATGGGGGCAATCGCGCAGGCGACGGGCCGCATCTCCAAGGGTTTGGGGCTGGAGCTTCTTGCACATGATCCCTTTGCGCCCCAGACGGTGTTCGACGATCTGGGTGTCACCCGCCTCGATACATTCGAGGCCCTGCTTGCACAGTCAGATATTCTCAGTCTGCACTGTCCGCTGACCGATCAGACCCGGTGCATCCTGAATGCCGCGGCCCTCTCGAAGATGCCAAAGGGCAGCTACGTGATCAACACCGCGCGCGGCGGCCTGATCGACGAAGCGGCCCTGTTGTCTGCGATCCAGTCGGGCCATATTGCCGGAGCTGGTCTTGATACCTTCGCCGTCGAGCCGCCCTCTGCCGATCATCCCTTCTTTGCTGAGCCTGCAATCGTGCTGTCGCCGCATGTGGGCGGGGTCACCCGCGAAGCGGGTGCCCGGGTGGGCGTCGACGCGGTGCGCGGTATTTTTCAGATCCTGCAGGGTCAGCCCGTTGCCCCCGACCGCATTGCAAACCGTGCGCTGCTGGCCAAGGCCGCCGCACACCTGTCCCACATTGGAGACTGATCATGTCACTTGGATTTCGGATCTGCACCCGGCCCCGTACAGCCCCCGCAGCACTGGTGCAGGCCTTCGCCAATCTGCCTGTTGCCAATGTATCGGATGCGATGAACCGCCTGACCGCCGGTGGCCCGTCGTTGCGCCCGATGCACACGTCTGGCGGCATGGCGGGCGTTGCGCTGACGGTGCGCTCCCGGCCGGGCGACAATTTGATGTTGCACAAGGCCATCGATATGGCTGGTCCCGGAGACGTCATTGTCTGCGACGCGGGCGGCGACCTGACCAATGCGTTGATGGGCGAATTGATGTTGGCCTATGCCGTGAAACGCGGCGTTGCTGGCTTTGTGCTCAACGGTGCGATCCGCGATCTGGATGCCATTCGTCAGGTCAACCTGCCAGTCTATGCCGCTGGTGTCACCCATCGGGGCCCCTACAAGGATGGCCCCGGCGAGATCAACACGCCGATCAGTTTCGGCGGGATGGTGATTGAACCGGGTGACATCATGATCGGCGACCCGGATGGTGTGCTGGCTGTGCCGTTTGCCCAAGCCGAAGCGATCCTGAGGAAGACTGAGGCGAAACAGGCGGCCGAAAGCGCTCAGATGGCCGCCATCGTTGCCGGCACCAACGACAGGTCTTGGGTGGACGCAACGCTGCGTCGACTGGGCTGCGAAATCCCGGAAGGGCTTTGAACGGAGGACCCGCTGCGGCATGGTGCCCGGCGGCAAAGGAGGAGAACCCATGAAACTTGCACGTTCTGCGGCACTGGCCGCCGTCTTTACGGCCCTTTCGGCCGGCACCGCCTTGGCCGACTGGCCGGCCGACCGCCCGATCGAACTGGTCGTAGCCTTTGCCCCGGGTGGTGGCACCGATATCATGCTGCGCGCCCTCGCCCCGTTCATCGAGGCCGAACTGGGTGCCACGATTGCCGTGATGAACCGGCCCGGAGCTTCGGGGGAAATCGCCTACACCGCGCTGTCACAGGCCGAGCCGGATGGGTACACCGTGTCGTCGCTGAACACGCCAGGGTTCTTGACAATGCAGATCGGGCGCACGCTCGGCTATGATCCCAAGGCGCTGTGCCCGATTGCCCGCGTTGTCGAGGATCCCGGCACCTTCGTCGTGCAGGCGGGATCGGACATCACCTCGCTGGCCGATCTGGTGGCGAAAGCCAAAGCCGCTCCCGGTGCGGTTTCGGTTGCAACGACAGGTCTTGGCACTGATGAACACATGGCCATGCTGCAACTGGAAAAAGCGGCTGGCATCGATCTGACCGCCATTCCGTTTGAAGGCGCGAACGAAGCAAAGACCGCGCTGCTGGGCGGGCATGTGCAGGTGATCGGCCTGAACGTCGGCGAGGCAATGTCAAGCGATCCGGGATCGTTCAAGGTGCTGGCACAGTTCGCCGAACAACGCTCAACCCTCGCCCCGGATCTGGCAACGGCGGTCGAACAGGGATTTGACGTCATCATGTCCTCCGAACGCGGGATGGCAGCGCGGTGCGACGTGCCCGAAGAGATCCGGGCCCGGCTTTCGGCCGCAGTCGAAAAGGCATTGGCAGATCCGGCATTCCTTGACGTGGCCGCGAAACAGGGCCTGCCGCTTGCCTATCAGTCGGGTGCCGATTGGACGGCGGCGATGCCCGCACGGCTTGCCCGCTTTGAGGAAATCTTCAAGCTGGTCGAGGAAGACAAGTGATGCGGGGCCCGAGCGCGGCGCAACGCGGTGACCGGCCTGATCTGCTGACAGCGCTGATCTTCGTTGGCTTCGGCGCGCTCGGGCTATTCCTGGCCCGACCGCTGGACGGTGGCACGCTGGCGCAGATGGGTCCCGGCTTTATGCCCCGGGTCATCTGCGGCCTGCTCATCCTGGTCGGCTTGGCTGTCGGGCTGCCTGCCTTGCGTCGGCCGCTGGTGAGGATCGAGCCGGTCAAGATCCGGCCTGTCGTGGTGATCCTGCTGTCGATCGTGGGCTTCGGCCTGGCGGTTACCTATCTCGGCTTCGTGCTGGCCTCGCTGTGGTTGATCCTGGCAGGTGCCATGGCCGATCCGGGCGGCAAAATGCGCCAGACCCTGCTGCTCGCCGCCGGTCTTACCGCTTTTGGCGCGTTGATCTTTGTCTATGGGCTGGGCGTGCAAGTGCCGCTCTGGCCTTTCTGAATCCTGTCACGACTCCAGGGAGGGGCGGATGTCATTCATTGACCTGTTGATATTGGGATTTTCCGAGGCGATGACGCCGATGAACCTCGGTTTTTGTCTGCTCGGTGCCCTGCTCGGAACGCTGATCGGTGTGCTTCCCGGCATTGGTCCCACCGCGACGATTGCCGTGCTGCTGCCGATTACCTTCTTCCTGCCGCCGCTGGCCGGGATCATCATGCTGGCAGGCATCTATTACGGTGCGCAATATGGCGGATCGACCACCGCAATCCTGGTCAATCTTCCGGGCGAGGCATCGTCCGTGGTGACGGCCTTGGATGGGTACCAGATGGCACAGAACGGGCGGGCCGGGTCGGCGCTGGCAATTGCTGCGCTTGGCTCGTTTTTTGCCGGCACGGTGGCGACGCTGGCGCTTGCGGTTGCCGGCCCCACCTTGTCAGTTTTTGCCCTGAAGTTTGGCCCGGCTGAATATGTCTCGCTCATGGTGTTCGGTCTGCTGGCGGCAACCATTCTGGCCAGCGGCCCGGTGCTGAAAGCGATTGGCATGATCCTGATCGGTCTGCTTTTGGGCATGATTGGCACCGACCGCGCCACAGGCGATGCACGGCTGACCTTTGGGGCGATAGAGTTGTTCGACGGGATCGACTTCATCGTCATCGCCATCGGGCTTTTCGGTTTTTCCGAGATCATCGCCAATCTGGAGGGTTCGGGATCCGAGGGTGTGAAGCTGGCCAAGCTGACCCGCCTTTGGCCCACGCGTCAGGATTTTCGTGAGGCATGGCCCGCAGTGCTGCGCGGCACCGGGTTGGGCACGGTTTTGGGGCTTTTGCCCGGTGGCGGGGCAACCTTGGCGTCGTTCAGTGCCTATTCGATGGAAAAGCGGATGTCGCGCCATCCCGAGCAGTTTGGAACAGGCGTCGTCGCCGGCGTGGCAGCCCCTGAATCCGCCAACAACGCCGCCGCGCAATCCTCCTTCATCCCACTTCTGACGCTTGGAATTCCGTCGAACAACATGATGGCCATGATGCTCAGTGCCTTTATGATCCACGGAATAACGCCCGGCCCCACCGTGCTGACCAGCCAGCCCGAAATCTTCTGGGGATTGGTCGCCTCGATGTGGATCGGCAACCTGCTGCTTGTCGTCATCAACCTGCCGCTGATCGGCATCTGGGTAAAGCTGCTGACGGTGCCCTACCGTCTGCTGTATCCGGCAATCCTGCTGTTTTGCTGCATCGGCGTCTACAGCATGAACAACCGTGTGTTCGACGTGGTCCTTGCTGCCGGGTTTGGTCTTTTGGGCTATCTGTTCCGCAAGGCAAAATGCGAGCCCGGCCCCCTGCTTTTGGGCTTTGTCCTCGGTCCGCTGCTGGAGGCCAACCTGCGCCGCACGCTGCTGATCACCCAAGGCGACCCGTCAATCTTTGTCGAGCGCCCGATCAGTCTGACCATGCTGGTTGCAACCGTCATCCTGCTTGGCCTGATGATCTTGCCTTCGTTCCGAAAAACCCGTGAAGAGGCGTTTCAGGAAGAAGACGCCTGATCGCGGGGTGTTGCGGCTTTCTGCAATCGCGGTGCGACCGCAGACAGTCTGAACTTTACCCGCTTCGCAGATCTGCATCAAAATGAGGCGCGAAGCCGCACGGGTGCTTGGGGCACAGTATCCGTGCGCAAACGCCTGTAACAGGCCCTCATCGACGCCGTTCTGGCATTCAATCCAGGCCCAAAAGCGGCACGAAACCCCTGAGTGAAAGGGGTAAGTCTTTGAAACGCTGCCTAGGTAGGGGTGGGTGAGAGGCTGGACAACGACCCAAGCGGGGCTCGTTACGGCTGCTTCCTTCCGGACCTGACCGGGTTGGCGAGGCGCTCGCCCGCGCCAACCTCTCGCCCTGTCAGATAGGGCACAGGGGCGGCGTTTGCAAGCCCCAGATCGCGGCCTGTCAGCTCCACACCCCGGCCCAGCGGGCACCGTCTGCCAGAGTGCGGGCCACATGATGCGCAAAGCGGCCCGAGGCGGGGATAAAGTCGGGAACCTGAACCACCGTCATCCCGGCGGCAAAGGCGGCTTCGGCACCCGGTTCGCTGTCTTCGAACACCAGACAGCGGGAAGGGTCCACGCCCAGGGTGGAAGCGGCCAGCAAATAGGGTTCGGGATGCGGCTTTGGTGCGGTGACATCATCGCGGGTGATGACCGCCCGAAACGCCGGGCGCAGCCCGGCCTGCACCAGCCGCACCTCCGCCGGGTCGCGGCGTGACGAGGTCACGAGTGCCAGCGCATGGCTGTCCCGCAGGCCGTGAACAATCTCCGAAGCTCCCGGTTTCAACAAAAGATCCACCGCCTGCGCCGCAAGGAAGGCCGTCTGCCAGGTGTTGTTCAGCAGATCCAGATCAAGGTCTGGAAACCGTGACAGGATCATGCCGGCCGAAGTCACCTGATCGATTCCGACCAGAGCATGCAGCAGATCCTCGACATCCGCGTAACCCTGTGCCGCAAAGGCAGCCGCCCCGGTTTGCACGGTCAGACGCTCACTGTCGACCAGTGTTCCGTCAAGGTCAAAGAACACAGCATCAAACACGGATCATTCCCCTTGTTTCCGGCACAGCAGCCCATGATGCAAAGGGGGGTAGCAGATTGCCGCCGCAGGAGAAAGCCGCGTTACGCGCTACAGCGTCAGTCGTACCCGCAAGAACCCGTCCGGAGTGCGGAACAACGGGGTGAGCGTCAGGTCGGGCTGGCTGCTCAGATAGGGTTCGGCCAGAGGGCTGGTGTCGAACACGACCGAGGTTCCAGGCATCGGCCGGAACCGCCAACACGGTGCGTCCGGCTCTTTGGCGGTCCTACCCCGGGCCAGCACCCGTCTGATATGGGAAATCACAATGTCCCGATTGGCGATCTGTTCATCCAGCACCACGCGGGCATTTTCGCGCGGTGTATAGCCACCATTGCCTGACCCGCGATAGCTGTTGGTGGCAAGAATGAATTCCTGTGACGGATCCAGCGGCTTGCCCTGCCAGCGCAAGTCACAGATCCGCGGCATAGCCTTGTCCATCGGTGGGGCAGACAGGTCGATCTCATAGGTCAGCCCGCTGATCGTATCATAGACAAAAGAGGGCAGGTCCGACCCGAACAATGGCTGGTCCTTTGCTCCCGGCAGCACCTGCCGATAGCCGCGCACTGCGCATTCCAGCCAGTTGCGCAGCCCGGCCCCGGTGATGCGCAACGCCATGATGGTATTGGGATGCAGGTAAAGATCGGCCGCGTGGCGCAGCAGGATATCTCCCGGCGGGACATGGGTGTAATTCTCTGGCCCCCCCACGCCACCCGCCCGGAAAGGCGCCGTCGCCGAGAGCACGGGAAGATGCGCCAAGGGCCCGGTCGCCAGGCGCTCGGTCACATATTCGATCTTGGCTTGGTTGATGATCTGGACCGTCGGGCAATCTGTCGTCATCGCGAAAAAACTGTGGATGGCGCGTGTGGTGTGGCCGATCGGTTCACGCGCCCAGATCCGCGTCGCCTCATGCGCAGAGTGGATCAATGCGCTGAGCTCTTCATCCGGAGGCACAAGCCCGACCGGCGTGCCGTCCTCTGCCCGGGATGAAATCGGGCGCGCTTCAACGCGGTGCCGGGCCACGCGCCAGCACGTGCCGTCGTGCTGCAGATCCAGATCGATCACCCCAAGATGCGAGCCAAAAAAGCCAGGCATGACCGCAGGCTTTCCGTGCAGGGTTCCGGCCTGAGCGTCCACGCCCGCCATTGCGTCAAAGCCCCGGCCGGGAAAAACCATATGGACATGCCCCATGACAAGCGCGTCCACGCCATCAAGCCTGGCCAGGTCAAGCGCCGCATCCTGGGACACGTTGCCATCTATTGCGGCCCTAACGCCGCAATGGGCCAGAACCACGATGACATCTGCCCCCGCTGCCTGCACCTGCGGAACCGAGCGGGCGACAGCTTCGGTCATCGGGTGCATCCCGACCATTCCCGCGATGGCCTGACGGTCCCAGATTTCGGTTTCCATTGGCAGCACACCGATCACCCCGATCTTCACCAGATGTGACTGGCCGCTCTGATCTGTCAGATGCCGTTCCAGCAGCGTCCACGGCCTGATGAGCGGAGAAACCGGGTTTGGTTCACGAGGCAGGGTATTCGCAGACAGGACCGGAAAGGGGGCGTCTTCCAGGGCCGCTGCCAGTGCCGGAATGCCGTGCGAAAATTCGTGGTTCCCCAGATTGATCGCGTCATATCGCAAATGGGCCATTGCTTGCAGCATGGGGTGGGGCCGCAAGCCGACCCGCGCCACGTAATCCCCAAGCGGACTGCCCTGCAAGAAATCGCCATTGTCCAGGAGAATGGAATGGTCCACCTCGCATCGGGCCTGTGCGATCAGTGATGCGGTCAGGCACAGACCTTTGCGCACGCAGGCGGCGTCGGCATGATAGTCATGGCCGGACAGGTGCATGTGCAGATCACTGGTCGCCATAACCCGCAGGCACACCGTGGCACCCGCCGCGCCGGACTCATGATCCACAACACGGATCGCACTCGTAAAGCCCGTCGTCATCCTGGCATTATGTTCCAAGTTTCTTGGTTAACGTATGAACCTTAGAATTGGATGTCTTAAAGGAAAGTGTAGGAAGTAGTAAAAATCATTTTAAGGCCCCCTCCACCCGCACAAGGTGCTTTTTCGCACCCGCATGCCGCCCCCGATTTACCTGCCCTCCGCGTCATGGCACACAGGCAAAGGCCCGGAGGGGCAGGGGCTGGTCGGGGGAACGGCATGCGGCATGCAGAAACGGTGACATTTGGCGGATCGGGCCTCAACCGCGCGGCGGAGCTGCGCGGGGATGCAGAGGCACAGGCCGCCTTGCTTGCGCGGGGGCGGGTGCTTCCGATCTGGCGCGGCAAGCCGCTTGTGCAGTCAGGCGGGCTTGGCTGGGTGGCCTCCAACTCGGTGGTGCTGCACCATGCCGGTGTGCGGGTGTTTCTGGGGTTTGACGGCGACCAACCCTGTTTTGCCGCTGACATCACCGATTGGCAGCCCGAAGCGGGTGCCGAAGCGGTACAGGCAGGTTTTCTGGACTCAAGTCAGCAACATCACCCAGCACTGCCCGACAGCTTTGCCTTTGCCGAATTGCGGGCCACCATGCTGGGCCTGACAGTGCGCGAGGCCGAGCTGGTGGCCACCGCCAAGGCGGTTCTGCAATGGCATCGCAGCCATGGCTTCTGTGCGGTGTGTGGTGCCGCCTCTGCGCCGGTCATGGCGGGTTGGCAACGCAGCTGCCCCGCCTGTGGCGCGCAGCATTTTCCGCGCACGGACCCGGTGGTGATCATGCTGGTCACCCACGGGAACCGTGCCTTGCTGGGACGCAGCCCGGGCTGGCCCGACGGCATGTTTTCCTGTCTGGCCGGGTTCGTCGAACCTGGCGAAACGGTTGAAGCGGCCGTCCGGCGGGAGGTCTTCGAGGAGGCGGGACTCCGTCTGGGTGCCGTCCGCTATCTGTCCAGCCAGCCATGGCCCTTTCCTGCCAGCCTTATGCTGGGCTGCGCCGCCGAGGCGCTGGACACTGACATCACGCTTGATCCAAATGAACTCGAGCACGCCTTGTGGGTGTCGCGGGAAGATATGGTGTCCGTGATGGCCGGCACCCACCCGCAGATAAAGCCGGCCCGCAAGGGTGCGATTGCCCATTTTCTGATTCACAACTGGCTTGCAGACCGGCTGGATTGACTTCAGATTCACGAAAACCGGCGATTACAGACCGCATCGAGCGGGGAAAAGATCCTCTTTTCTTCCAGACAGGGACGGCAACATGCATTTTTCGTCAAGGACCGACATCGAGGCACCGATTGACTTTGTCTATGCCGCCCTGTCCGATTTCGATGCTTGGGAACGTGCTGCCATGCGGCGCGGGGCCGAGGTCGCCCGCACAGACAAGCTGCGGGCTGCCGGCGTCGGGATGGGCTGGCATGTGGCCTTCCGCTTTCGCGGAAAGGACCGTGCCGTCGATATCCGATTGACCGGGCAGGTGCCGGAGGCGAAACTGACCTTCGCCGGCAAGGGCCGCATGCTCGAAGGTGACATGTCGGTCGACCTGGTGTCGCTGTCACCCAAACGCACGCGTATGGTGCTGCACACCGATATCCGCCCGCTGACACTGGCGGCGCGGCTTTTGCTGCAGTCGGTGAAACTTGCGAAAGGTCGGGTGCAGACCAGGCTGAACACGCGGATGGAACAGCTCTCAGTCGAGTTGCAGGCCCGTTTTGCCGCGTCGCGGTCGCGCGGATTGCGCGACGGCTGAGGGCAATCAACCGCGCGCGCGGTCAGACGGATAGACGCCCATGATCGTGATGTTATGGGTGAAATACCGCAGCTCTTCCAGCGCGAGTGCCACATTGGCGTCGTCGGGATGGCCTTCGATATCGGCATAGAATTCGGTCGCGATGAAACTGCCGCCGACCATGTAGCTTTCCAGCTTGGTCATGTTCACCCCATTGGTCGCAAAGCCACCCAGCGCCTTGTAAAGCGCCGCCGGAATGTTGCGCACCTGAAAGGTGAAGGTCGTGATCATCTGCGCCGCGCGGCGGCTGTGGTCGGCCTCGCGGCTCATGACCAGAAAGCGGGTGGTGTTGTTCTTCTGATCCTCAATCTGCGGGGCAAGGACCTTGAGCCCGTAGATCTCGGCCGCAAGCTCGCTGGCGAGGGCAGCACGGGTCTTGTCCCCGGCCTCGGCCACCTCGCGGGCGGCGCGGGCATTGTCGGAACTGACACGGCCCAGAATGCCATGGCTGCGCAGAAATTGCGCGCATTGCGGCAGGATCACCACATGGCCGTGGGCTTCGCGCACATCTGCCAGCGTCGCATCCTGCACGCCCAGCAGGTTGACATGCACCCGCACAAAAGCCTCGTCCACGATGTGCAGCCCCGATTTCGGCAGCAGGCTGTGCACATCCGCCACCCGTCCATAGGTCGAATTCTCGACGGCAAGCATCCCCAGATCCACTGCGCCTGACCGGGTCGCCTCGACCACATCCTCGAAGGTGGTGCAGGGAACCACCTCCATGCCGGGGCGGGCCTGCTGGCAGGCCTGATGCGAATAGGCACCAAGTTCGCCCTGAAATGCGATCCGACCGGTCATGTTTCAGGCTCCGATAGATAAAGGTGGACAAAAAGGGGCATTAGGTCGCGCACCTACACCTTGAAACCTCTATAGGGAAGCGGGTAGAAGCCCTGCAAAGAGAATGCCAAGGGAAAGCGCGACATGTTCGACACGATGACGATGACCAAGGTGTTGGGGGCGGTCTGCGGCTCGCTTCTGGTGTTTTTGTTGGGCGGCTGGGCTGCCAGTGCGCTCTATACAACGGGCGGCGGCCATGGTGAGGGGCATGAGCAGGCCTATGTCATTGACACGGGGGCCTCTGACGCACCGGCCGAAGTGGCCGAAGATGCACCGGACTTCGCCACCATCTACGCCTCGGCTGATGCCGCAGCGGGTGAGGCCGTGTTCGCAAAGTGTCGCGCCTGCCACAAGCTGGACGGAACCGATGGCGTTGGCCCGCATCTGAACGGCATCGTTGAAAAGGCCAAGGCCTCCTCGGCTGGCTATGCCTATTCCGATACGCTGATCGGCATGGCATCAGAAGCCTGGACGCCGGAAAATCTTGACGCGTTCCTGCTCAGCCCACGCAACTATGCTCCGGGAACAAAAATGGCTTTCGCCGGTCTGCCCCGCCCGGATGAACGCGCCAATCTGATCGCCTATCTGGCCACCACCAACTGAACGGGCCGATCCCGGGCTGATGGCCTGTACCAGATTGCTAGCGCGGCCGTCTCGGAAGGGGCGGCCGTTTTTCATTTGTTGTGCTGATCACGCAATCGCCACTTGAGCCATCGACAATCCGCGCTTTACTTCCCCTAATGAACCAAAGCCGCGACACAGCGGTGATGACGGAGAAGGGGAAGTCAGATGGCACAGACATATGGCACAGGCGCGGCGCTGGCGGCGGCGCTGGTGATCACGCCCCCGGTTTGGGCGCAGGACAGAGTGATCACGTCACATGGCATTTCCACCTTTGGCGAACTGCAGCTGCCGGCCGACTTCACTCACCTGCCATATGTCAATCCCGATGCCCCCAAGGGCGGCGAGATCTCGATCTGGGCCTTTGGCGGGTTTGACAGCATGAACCCCTATTCGATCAAGGGCCGCGCGGCAGGCCTGTCTTCCGCCCCCTATGAGTCGATCCTGACCGGCACCGCAGATGAAATCGGCGCCTCCTATTGTTTGCTCTGCGCCACGCTGGAGTATCCGGAAGACCGGTCGTGGGTGATCTTCAACCTGCGCCCCGAGGTGACCTTTTCCGACGGCACCCCGCTGACCGCCGAGGATGTGCTGTTCACCTATGAAACCTTTCTGGCCAAGGGTCTGACTGATTTCCGTACCGTTCTGGCCACGCAGGTTGACTCGGTCGAAGTGCTGGACCCCCACCGTATCCGCTTCACCTTCAAGGAAGGGGTACCGCACCGCGATCTGCCCGCAAGCATGGGGGGGCTGCCGGTGATCTCGAAGGCGCATTACGAAGCGAATGCCCTCGATCTGGAAGAAAGCACGATGACGCCCATGCTGGGCAGCGGTCCCTATGTGCCGGGCCAGATTGATGTCGGCAAGTCGGTGTCTTGGGTCCGCAACCCGGACTATTGGGGCGAAGACCTGCCACTGAACAAGGGCCGGAGCAATTTTGATACCATCCGGATCGAGTATTATTCCGATTACGACGCCGCGTTTGAGGGCTTCAAGGCGGGCAATTACACCTTCCGCAATGAGGCCAGCAGCATCAAATGGGCCACGGGATTTGACTTTCCCGAAGTGGCCAATGGTCAGATCATAAAGACCGAACTGCCCGATGGGGCAAAGGCACCCGGACAGGCCTTTCTGTTCAATCTGCGGCGGGAAAAGTTCCAGGACCCGCGCGTGCGCGAAGCCATCGGGCTGATGTTCAACTATGAATGGTCGAATGCGACCCTGTTCTACGGCCTTTATGCCCGCATCGACTCGCTTTGGGAAAACACCTGGCTGGAAGCGACCGGCACACCCAACCCGGCAGAGACCGCCATCCTCCAGCCACTGGTCGATGAGGGTCTGCTGCCCGAGACCATCCTGAGCGACGAGGCCGTCATGGCCCCAACGTCCGGCGAGCGGCAGCTGGACCGGGGCAACCTGCGCCGCGCCAGCGCCCTTTTGGACGAGGCCGGCTGGACCGTGGGCAGCGACGGCATGCGACGCAACGCCGCCGGGCAGGTGCTGTCGGTCGAAATGCTCAACGACAGCCCCAGCTTTGACCGCATCATGAACCCCTTCATCGAGAACCTGAAAGCGCTTGGCGTGGATGCAAGGCTTACCCGTGTCGACAATGCCCAGATGGAGGCGCGCACCCGTCCGCCGTCCTATGATTTCGACATGATCACCGGTAATGCGCAGACCAACTATATTTCCGGGTCCGAACTCAAACAATTCTACGGCTCGGAAACTGCGGATGTCTCGGCTTTCAACAAGATGGGCCTGAAAAGCCCCGCCGTGGACAGGTTGATCGATGTCGTCATGGCCTCGGACTCGCTCGACGACCTGACGGCCGCCACTCAGGCGCTGGACCGGGTTCTGCGCGCCGAACGCTTCTGGGTGCCACAATGGTACAAGAACGCCCACACGGTTGCCTATTACAACATGTATGAGCATCCCGAGACCTTGCCACCCTATGCTCTGGGCGAACTCGATTTCTGGTGGTACAACGCAGAAAAGGCAGAGGCGCTGCGGGCAGCGGGCGTCCTGCGATAACAAGACCAACAGGCAGGCTGACCACATGGGCGCCTATATTCTCCGGCGATTGCTTCTGATCATTCCGACGCTGATCGGGATCATGATCATCAACTTTGGCCTGACCCAATTCGTCCCCGGCGGGCCGATCGAACAGGTGCTGGCCCGCATCGACGGCGGCGGCGATTCCATTCAGGCGATCAGCGGTGCAGGCGACGCCGGAATCGGCCAGCAAGGCAACGACTCTGGCTATGTCGGCGCGCAGGGGCTTGATCCCGGCTTTCTCGCCGAGCTAGAGGTGCAGTTCGGTTTTGCCCGTTTTGTGTGCGATCCGGGATTTACCGGCACCCCATCGGCCCGTGCGCCGGAATGCGAAAAAGAGCTGATCCCGGCCTGGGAGCGGTTCTTCATCATGATGTGGAACTACATCCAGTTCGATTTTGGCGAAAGCCATTTCCGGTCCATCGGTGTGCTGGAACTGGTCTGGGAAAAGCTTCCGGTTTCCCTGACCCTTGGCCTGTGGTCGACCCTGATTGCCTATGCCATCTCTATCCCGCTGGGCATCCGCAAGGCGGTGCGCGACGGGTCGAGATTTGACACCTGGACCAGCGGCGTGATCATCGCGGCCTATGCCATCCCCGGTTTCCTGTTCGCCATCCTGCTGCTGGTGCTGTTTGCGGGCGGCAGTTATTTCCGCTGGTTCCCGCTGCGCGGCCTGACCTCGGACAATTTTGATCAGCTGTCGATGATGGGCAAGGTGCTGGATTACCTGTGGCACATCACCCTGCCGGTGATCGCCTCCACCATCGCCAGCTTTGCCACCCTGACCCTGCTGACCAAGAACAGCTTTCTGGACGAGATCAAGAAGCAATACGTCATGACCGCCCGCGCCAAGGGCCTGTCAGAGCAGCGCGTGCTCTATGGCCATGTGTTCCGCAATGCCATGCTGATCGTGATCGCGGGCTTTCCGGCGCTGTTTTTGTCGGTGTTCTTTGGCTCCAGCCTGATCATCGAGACGATTTTCAGTCTGGATGGCCTTGGCCAGCTTGGGTTTCGCGCGGCGGTCGAACGGGATTACCCGGTGATCTTTGGCACGCTGTTCTTCTTTGGCCTGATCGGTCTTGTGGTCGGCATCCTGTCGGATCTGATGTATGTCTGGGTCGATCCGCGCATTGATTTCGAGCGGAGGGGGTAGATGGCACTCTCCCCGTTGAACCAACGCCGCTGGCGCAATTTCAAGGCCAACCGCCGGGCGTGGTGGTCGCTGATCCTGTTTTCGATCCTTTACGGCATCTCGCTCTGCGCCGAACTGGTGGCGAACGACAAGCCGCTGCTGGTGCAGTTCCGCGGCGAATGGCACGCGCCTTTCGCCCGCTTCTACCCTGAAACCGCCTTTGGGGGCGATTTCCAGACCGAGGCGAAGTACAAGGATGTCGAAGTGCGCTGCCTGATCATGGCCGCCGGGTCCGAAGCCTGCTGGGACGACCCCGAGGGCATATTGGCCGAGGCCACCGCGCAAGGCACTGCCGCAGGCGAGCCGATTGAACGTGGCCGCATCATCTGGGCCCCGGTGCCCTACAGCTACAACACCATCAACGACATCGGCAAAGCCGCCCCGTCCGCCCCAGACGCGCAGCACTGGCTGGGCACCGATGACACCGCGCGCGATGTGCTGGCGCGGGTCATCTATGGCTTCCGCCTCTCGGTCAGTTTCGCGCTGATCGTCACCGTGCTCACCAGCGTGATCGGCATCGCGGCAGGCGCGGTACAGGGCTATTTCGGGGGCCTGACCGACTTGATCTTTCAGCGCATCATCGAGATCTGGGGGGCCACGCCCACGCTTTACGTCATCATCATCGTGGCGGCGATCTTCACCATGAACTTCTGGATACTGGTGTTCCTGATGGTGCTGTTCGGCTGGACCGGGCTGGTGGGCGTGGTGCGGGCCGAATTCCTGCGGGCGCGCAATTTCGAATATGTCCGCGCCGCCCGCGCGCTGGGCGTGCCCGACAGGGTCATCATGTTCCGCCATGTGCTGCCCAATGCCATGGTTGCCACGCTGACCTTGCTGCCCTTTATCCTGACCGGCACCATCGGCGCGCTGACCGCGCTTGATTTTCTGGGGTTCGGCCTGCCTTCCTCGTCGCCGTCCTTGGGCGAGATGACGCAGCAGGCCAAGCAGAACCTGCAGGCCCCCTGGCTGGCTTTTACCGCTTTCTTTACCTTTGCCATCATGCTGTCGCTGCTGGTCTTCATTTTCGAGGGCGTCCGCGATGCCTTTGACCCGCGAAAGACCTTTCAATGAGCGTGCTTGCCGTAAAGGATCTGAAGATCAGCTTCCGTCAGGACGGCCGCGTGATCGAGGCGGTGAAGGGCGTGACCTTCACCGTGGGCAATGGCGAAACCGTGGCGTTGGTGGGCGAGTCCGGCTCGGGCAAATCGGTCACCGCCCTGTCCACCGTCGGCCTTCTGGGCGACAATGCCATCATCGCCGGCTCGGTCACTTATCAGGGCACGCAGATGGTGGGTGCCTCGGAAGATGACCTGCGCCGGGTGCGCGGCAATGACATCAGTTTCATCTTTCAGGAACCGATGACCAGCCTGAATCCGCTCCACACCATCGAGCGGCAGTTGGGCGAAAGTCTTGCGCTGCATCAGGGGCTGGCGGGGCCAGCGGCGCGCGACCGTATTCTGGATCTGATGAACAAGGTTGGCATCCGCGATGCGGAAAGCCGGCTGGGCGCCTATCCGCACGAGCTGTCGGGCGGGCAGCGTCAGCGGGTGATGATCGCCATGGCGCTGGCCAATGGGCCGGAACTCCTGATCGCAGACGAGCCCACCACCGCGTTGGATGTGACGATTCAGGCGCAGATCCTTGACCTTCTGGCGGATCTGAAACGGTCCGAAGGCCTGAGCCTGTTGTTCATCACCCATGACCTTGGCATCGTGCGCCGCATCGCCGACCGGGTCTGCGTGATGCAGGGCGGCGAGATTGTCGAACAGGGGCCAACCGCAGAAATCTTTGCAAACCCCCAGCACCCCTATACCCGCAAACTGCTGGCTGCCGAACCCACCGGCCTGCCCGACCCGGTGCCCCAAGGTGCCGCGGAAGTGGTCAGCACCAAAAACCTGCGCGTCTGGTTCCCCATCACCGCCGGTTTCCTGCGCAAGACGGTGGGCCATGTGAAGGCGGTGAACGACGCCACCCTGTCGGTCCGCGCCGGGGAAACCCTGGGGATCGTCGGCGAAAGCGGCTCTGGCAAGACCACGCTGGCGCTGGCCATCCTGCGGCTGGTGCCTTCCACCGGGCCGATTGTGGTGCTGGGCCGCGACATATCAGCCCTGTCAGGCTCTGCGCTGCGCCCGGTGCGCCGCGACATGCAGGTGGTGTTTCAGGACCCGTTCGGCAGCCTGTCGCCGCGCATGACGGTGGAACAGATCATCTCCGAAGGGATGGCGCTGCACGGCACCGAAACAGCCGTCACCTCGCGCGAAAAGGTTGCCGCGATCATGGCCGAGGTGGGGCTGGACCCGGCCACCATGGGCCGCTACCCGCATGAGTTTTCCGGCGGGCAGCGCCAGCGCATTGCCATTGCCCGCGCCATGATCCTGCGCCCCAAGCTGGTGGTGCTGGATGAACCCACTTCAGCGCTGGACATGACGGTGCAGGTCCAGATCGTGGCGCTCTTGCGCGATCTGCAGCGCAAATGGGGGCTGGCCTATATCTTCATCAGCCACGACCTGCGCGTCGTGCGCGCATTGTCGCACAAGGTAATGGTGATGAAAGCGGGCGATGTGGTGGAAATCGGCGATGCGCGGGCGGTGTTTGACGCTCCGGCCTCGGACTACACCCGCGCCCTGATGCTGGCCGCCTTTGGCAAGATGCCGGGAGCAGCACAGGCCAAGGCATGAAGATCCTGTTCCTGCACCAGAATTTCCCGGGCCAATTCCTGCATCTGGCCCCGGAACTTGTGGCGCGGGGCCATGATGTCATCGCGCTGACCGATGCCGCCAACACCCGGAAAACCAGCGTCCGCACCCTGCGCTACAAACACAAAGCGGCTCAGGTTGACCCTGCCCAGACCCGGCTGGGGCGGAACTATACGATGATGTCCGACCGCGGAGTCAGCGTGGCCCGCGCCTGTGCCCAGTTGCGCGACAGCGAAAACTACACGCCTGATGTGATCTTCGGCCATTCCGGCTGGGGCGAGACACTGTTTCTCAAGGAAATCTGGCCGCAGGCGAAGCTGATCGTCTATGCCGAATTCTATTATCGCGGGGTCGGGGCCGATGTGGGCTTTGACCGCGAATTCCTGCCCTACGGTCTTGACCAGATCCTGATTGCCCAAGGCCGCGCCGCCCATCTGGGGCAGGCCCTGATCCATGCCGATGCCGGGGTTGCGCCGACCCAATGGCAGGCCAGTACCTATCCTGCACCCCTGCGCAACATGATCAAGGTGATCCATGACGGCGTGGATTGCAGCGCCTTGCACCCCGACCCGCAGGCCCGCCTGACCCTGCCGGATGGTCGCACCTTGCGCGCGGGCGATGAGGTGCTGACTTTCGTGAACCGCAATCTGGAACCCTATCGCGGCTATCACATCTTCATGCGGGCGCTGCCTGCGGTGCTGCGCGCGCGACCAAAGGCGCATGCCGTGATCGTCGGTGGCGAAGAGGTCAGCTATGGCAGCCCGCCCAAGGGGGCCAAAGGCTGGAAAGACCATATGCTGGCAGAGGTGCAGGACCAGCTGCCGATGGACCGGGTGCATTTTCTAGGCAAGGTGCCCTATGTCACCTTTGTCACCGCCCTGCAGATCAGCCGGGTGCATGCCTATCTGACCTACCCCTTCGTGCTGTCCTGGTCGATGCTCGAGGCTATGGCGGCGGGCTGTCTGGTGGTGGGGTCTGACACCGCCCCGGTGGCCGAGGTGATCCGCCATGGCGAAAATGGCTTGCTGGTGGATTTCTTCAATGTGGAAGCATGGGCCCGCACGCTGATCGAGACGCTGGCCCATTCAGAGCATTACGCCCCACTGCGCAGCGCCGCCCGCGCGACGGCACAGCAGCACTACGACCTGCGCAGCATCTGCCTGCCGCGCATGGTCGATGTCGTCGAAAGCTTCGGGCCCGAGGCCTGAACCGCCTCAGGCCGCCTTGGCGAGCGACAGCTCACCCAAGACCTCTGCCGCAATCTCAAAAGACCGCAGCCGCGCGGCATGGTCGTGGATCATGCCGGTCACCATCAGCTCATCGGGCTGATAGCGGTCGATCAGCGCCGCGATCTCGCGCCGCACGGTGGCCCGCGATCCGACCGCCGCAACCGACAGCGCGGCATCCACGCCTGCCCGCACATGTGGCGGGATATGGGCGTCAATATCCTGCACCGGGCGTGGCAGTTTGCCGGGCTGGCCGGTGCGCAGCCGGGCAAAGGCCAGCATCTGCGACGTGCGCAGATACTGCGCCTCGGCATCGGTATCTGCCGCACAGACCCCGGCCGCCATCATCGCATAGGGCTGCGCCAGAAAGCGCGACGGCCGGAAGGTGGCGCGGTAGGTGGCCAAGGCATCTTCCAGCATCGTAGGCGCGAAATGCGAGGCAAAAGCATAAGGCAGGCCGAGATAGGCCGCCAGTTGCGCCCCATACAGGCTGCTGCCCAGAATCCACACCGGCACTTGCGTGCCTTCGCCCGGAATGGCACGCACGGCGGCCCCCTCAGTGGCCGTGTCGAAATAGCTGATCAGCTCCACCACATCCTGCGGAAAACTGTCTTCGGGGGCCATGTGGCGGCGCAGCGCCCGCGCCGTGGCCATATCGGTGCCCGGCGCGCGGCCCAGCCCCAGATCGATCCGCCCCGGATAGAGCGTTTCCAACGTGCCGAACTGTTCGGCCACGATCAGCGGCGCGTGGTTGGGCAACATGATGCCCCCCGCACCCAGCCGGATGGTTTTTGTCGCCGCCGCCACATGGCCGATCACGATGGGCGTTGCGGCAGAGGCGATCCCTGGCATGTTGTGATGTTCGGCCAGCCAGAACCGGTGATAGCCGGATGCCTCGGCCAACTGCGCAAGCGCAACCGTATTGGCAAGCGCCTGAGCCGTTGTGCTGCCCTCGGGCACGGGGGATAGATCGAGCAGGGAAAAATGATGCATGGCTGTGTCTCCTGCCTGTAAACCTAAGGGCAGGGGGGCCGGAATGTAAGGCCCGCGCGGTCAGACCGCCACGGAATGCTGTGCCCCCATCTGGTCATAGGCATCAAATTCCCGCGCCACCATGCGCGTCAGAGGGCGTGCGGCAGGCGGTATCGACAATCCCTCTGCGTCCAGCGTGATCATCCCGTCAAACGCCTGGGCGGCATCGGACAAAAGCGCGTCCAGCCGCTCGGCCTTGCAATCGAAATCGTGCAGGATCTCGGCGCGCGACACATGGAAATCGCACATCAGCGCCTCGATGATCCGGGCGCGCATCCGGTCTTCGCCGGCAAAGATATGGCCCCGATGGGTGGAAAACTGCCCCGCCCGGATCGCTTTGGTATAGACTGACGTGCCACTGGCGTTCTGGGCAAAGCCTTGCGGAAAGCGGCTGATCGACGATGCCCCCAGCCCGATCAGCACCGGCGCGGTGTCATCGGTATACCCCTGAAAATTGCGCCGCAATGTCCCGGCCGCCAAGGCCTGCGCCATGCCATCCCCGGGGCGTGCGAAATGATCGATGCCGACGCTGGTATAGCCATCGCGGCAGAACAGTTCCGCCGCCGTCGCGAACAGCCCCAACCGTTCTTGCGGCGTCGGAATGGTGTCTGACGGAATCATCTGCTGCCGCCGGCTCATCCAGGGCACATGGGCATAGCCGTACAGCGCCACCCGGTCAGGCGACAGTGTCAGCAGTTTCTGAACCGAGTCAGCGATCCGCGCCACGGTCTGATGCGGCAACCCGTAGAGGATGTCTGCATTCAGACTGCGCACCCCCCGGTCACGAATCATCTCGACCACCTCTCGCGTCAGCGCATAGCTTTGCTCACGCCCGATGGCTTTCTGGATCAGCGGGTCAAAATCCTGAACCCCGATGGAGGCCCGGTTCATCCCCGCGGCCGCCAGCGCATCCAGCCGCCCGACATCAATCTCGTTGGGGTCGATTTCAACCGAAAACTCGGCCCCTGCGCCCAGGGGCACCGTCTCGAACACGGCGGCCGCCAGCCGTTCGATCTGTGCGACAGGCAACAAGGTCGGCGTCCCGCCGCCCCAGTGCAGCCGCGACAGGGTCACGCCGCGCGGCAGGTGCCGCCGCAACAGGGCAATCTCGGCCAACAGGGTTGTGGCATAGGCAATCACCGGATCATCACTTTGCGTGCCCTGGGTCCGGCAGGCGCAAAACCAGCACAACCGCCGACAAAATGGCACGTGCAGATAAAGCGAGATCGCCGACCCCTCCGGAATTGCCTCGACCCAGGTGGTAAACAGCGTATGATCCACCGAACCCGCGAAATGCGGGGCCGTGGGATAGCTGGTATAGCGCGGCACGCGCGCGTCAAAGAGTCCAAGTCGGGCAAGTTGCGGTTCATATGTCATTCCCGTATCTTCTTCGCACAGAACCAGATCTGCCTTGATGCAGATCAAAAAGGGAAAGGGTGGCCATGTCCGTCCACCGGGAAATCCGAACCCAGATGCAGGATTGCGGCGATTGCCCGATCCGGCACCGGGCCGTCTGCGCCCGCTGCGAGGCCGATGAACTGGCGCAGCTGGAACAGATCAAATATTACCGCAGCTATCAGGCGGGGCAGACTGTCATCTGGTCTGGTGACAAGATGGATTTTGTGGCCTCGGTGGTGACGGGCATCGCCACGCTGACCCAGACCATGGAAGATGGCCGTCGTCAGATGGTCGGCCTGTTGTTGCCGTCGGATTTTGTCGGCCGGCCGGGCCGGTCGTCGGCCGCCTATGATGTGACCGCGACCACCGATCTGGTGATGTGCTGTTTCCGCCGCAAACCGTTCGAGGACATGATGGCCAGCACGCCGCACATCGCGCAGCGCCTGCTGGAAATGACACTCGATGAACTGGACGCCGCCCGCGAATGGATGCTGCTTCTGGGCCGCAAGACGGCGCGGGAAAAAATCGCCAGCCTGCTGGCGATCATCGCCCGCCGCGATGCCAGCCTGAAGCAACCCCGGGCGGTCGCGCCAAGGATCACCTTCGATCTGCCGCTCACGCGCGAGGAAATGTCAGACTATCTGGGTCTGACGCTGGAAACCGTCAGCCGCCAGATGAGCGCGCTGAAACGGGATGGCATCATCGTTCTGGACGGCAAGCGTCAGGTCACGATCCCGTCGATGGATGCGTTGATGGATGAAACCGGTGACGACAGTGATGGCGGCTATCTGGTCTGAGCGGGCCTGAAAACCGGCTCGGGCCGCAAAAGCCCGGTCTCCGGGGGCGATGTGCCCCCGGATCGGCCTGAGGTCGGCTTGGGCTTAATGCGCCATCAGCACCGGTACTGTGGCGTGTTCCAGCATGTTGCGCGTGGCCCCGCCCAGGATGGCCTCGCGAAAGCGGGAATGGCCATAGGCGCCCATCACCAGCAGATCGGCATCCTTGTCGCGCACATGGCGCAGCAGCACATCCGAGACGCGCGGCAGGCTGCGGGCCAGCACCGTCACCTCGGCCCGAACGCCGTGGCGCACCAGCATCTGGCACAGCATGCCGCCGGGGTCTGATCGTTCCGGCCCATGCACCGGCGGATCGATCACGGTGATCGCCACCTGTTCGGCCTGTTTCAGCAAGGGCAGCGCTGCGCGCACCGCCGCCATCGCCTCGCGGCTCTGGTTCCAGGCCACCACGACGCGCCGGGGCAGCGCGCGCGCCAGCCCGGTGTCGGGCACGACCAGAACCGGTGCCCGTCCCTCGAACATCGCGGCTTCGATGACCGCCTCGGCCTCGGCCCCCTGCTCTTTGCCATAGGGGCGCGCCAGCACCACCAGATCGGCGAAGCGGGCCCGCTGCGAGACCAGGTCGATCATCGCGCCGAATTGGGTCACCGCCGCCTCGACACTGGCGCGCAGGCCGGGGGCTTCGGCAGCCACCGCCGCCCTGACCGCCGCCTCCAGATCGCGGGCATCGCTTTCGGCGCGCTCTTGCGCCACCTGCAACAGCACAGCACCTGATCCGATATAGGCATAGCCGATCTGCGTGCGGTCAACCCCCAGCGCCAGAATATCCAGATGCGCGTCGGTCTGCGCGCAAAGTTTTGCAGCTGCCGCGATGGTCTGCGGCACCTGCCCGGCATGAGTCGCGACGGTGAAGATGGATTTGTAGGTCATGGCGGTCCTCCTGTTTTCCCGGCGTCCCTGGGCCCCGGTCCTACCCCGGATACTGGGGGCTGAGTGATGACGTCGCATTGACCTTAATCAATTAGAAGGACAGCCTTGGTTGACATGGATCAAGGACCATCTGCCGCCCTCTCCCGCACAAGCACTTCAGTCGGAAAGCGCGCGGACAGTTCCCGAATCAATGCAGGGGCGGATCCAGCCAAGGACGAAGGGACGTGAAATGTGGGATTATCTGAAACTGGTGGTGCTTGGCCTGTTGGCGTTGGGTGCGGCAATTGCAGCCAACTACGCCCGTGACCTTGCCTATCAGGTCAATGCGGTCACGGTCATGCTGGCGGCCGGCATCACCTTTCTGGTGGTGCTGCGCGGCATGGACGAGGTGAAGACCGTCAACCGCAACGAATATATGGACGGGGTGGTGCGCGCGGGCGTGATCGCCACCGCGTTCTGGGGCATTGTCGGCTTTCTGGTCGGCGTGGTGATCGCCAGTCAGCTGGCCTGGCCCTGGCTCAACTTTGAGGCGTTGCAGGGCATGGGCAACTTCGGCCGCCTGCGCCCGCTGCACACATCGGCGGTGATCTTTGCCTTTGGCGGCAACGCCCTGATCATGTCGTCGTTCTACATCGTCCAGCGCACCAGCGCCGTGCGGCTGTGGGGCGGCAATCTGGGGTGGTTCGTGTTCTGGGGCTGGCAGCTTGTCATCGTTCTGGCCGCCACCGGCTATGTGCTGGGCGGCACCCAGTCCAAGGAATATGCCGAACCGGTCTGGTACGTCGATATCCTGATCACCGTGGTCTGGGTCGCCTTCCTCGCCGTCTTTGCCGGCACGCTGATGAAGCGCAAGGAACCCCACATCTACGTGGCCAACTGGTTCCTCTTGGCCATGATCATCACCATTGCCATGCTGCATCTGGTCAACAACATGGCCATCCCGGTGTCGTTCTTCGGGTCGCAATCGGTGCAGGTCACATCCGGCGTGCAGGATGCGATGATCCAGTGGTGGTATGGCCACAATGCCGTGGGCTTCTTCCTCACTGCGGGCTTTCTGGGCATGATGTATTATTTCGTGCCCAAACAGGCCGAACGCCCGGTCTACAGCTATAAACTGTCGATCATCCACTTCTGGGCGCTGATCTTCCTCTACATCTGGGCCGGTCCGCACCACCTGCACTACACCGCGCTGCCAGACTGGGCCTCGACCCTTGGCATGGTGTTCTCGGTCATTCTCTGGATGCCAAGCTGGGGCGGCATGATCAACGGCCTGATGACGCTCTCGGGCGCCTGGGACAAGCTGCGCACCGACCCGGTGATCCGGATGATGGTGGTCAGCATCGGCTTTTACGGCATGTCCACCTTTGAGGGCCCGATGATGAGCATCAAGGCCGTGAACAGCCTGTCGCACTATACCGATTGGACCATTGGCCACGTCCATTCCGGCGCGCTTGGCTGGAACGGCATGATCACCTTTGGTGCGCTGTACTTCCTGACCCCGCGCCTGTGGAACCGTGACGGGCTGTATAGCCTGAAGCTGGTCAGCTGGCACTTCTGGCTCGCGACCATCGGCATCGTGCTCTACGCCTCTGCCATGTGGGTGTCGGGCATCATGGAAGGCCTGATGTGGCGTGAAGTCGATGCCAATGGCTATCTGGTGAACGCCTTTGCCGACACCGTGGCCGCCAAATACCCGATGAATGTGGTGCGGATGCTGGGGGGCCTTCTGTTCCTCTCGGGGGCCGTCATCATGTGCTATAACCTGTGGATGACCGTGCGTGCGCAACCTGCCAAGGTGACGTCACATGCGGCTGTTCCTGCTGAATGACCGGAGGGCAGGACAATGGCTTTTCTTGACAAACACAAGGCAATCGAAACCCATGCCACGCTCCTGATGGTGCTCAGCCTGCTGGTTGTGTCCATCGGCGGTCTGGTCCAGATCGTTCCGCTGTTCTATCTTGAGAACACGATCGAAAAGGTCGAAGGGGTGCGCCCCTATACGCCGCTGGAACTGACCGGGCGTGACATCTACATCCGCGAAGGCTGCTACAACTGCCACAGCCAGATGATCCGCCCGATGCGGGATGAGGTCGAACGTTATGGCCATTACAGCCTGGCGGCGGAATCGATGTATGATCACCCGTTCCAGTGGGGGTCCAAACGCACCGGGCCGGATCTGGCCCGGGTCGGCGGGCGCTATTCTGACGAATGGCATCAGGATCATTTCATGAACGCCAAATCGGTGGTGCCGGAGTCTCTGATGCCGCCCTATGGCTTCCTGTTCAACCGCGAGATTGACGGGAAATACATCGAAGATGTGGTCCGCACCCATGCCATGGTCGGTGTGCCCTACACGTCCGAGATGATCGAAAACGCCCGCGCCGATTTCATGGCGCAGGTAGACCCCGATGGCGACTCGTCCGGCCTGCAATCGCGCTATGGCGCGGCGGCGGTGCCGAACGGCGCCGATGTGAATGTGCGCAATTTTGACGGACAGCCCCAGCTGACCGAAGCCGATGCGCTGATCGCCTATATGCAAGTCCTTGGCACGATGGTCGATTTCTCGACCTTCACGCCAGACGCCAGCCGCTAAGGGGGCCGATATGGAAACCTACAGTACTTTGCGCCAGTTTGCCGACAGCTGGGCCTTGTTGTCGCTCTTTCTCATCTTCCTTGGGGTGATTGTCTGGGCCTTCCGCCCCGGCAGCCGCAAGACGCATGACGATGTCGCCAAATCGATCTTCCGCAATGACAAGGCCCCCGCCCCGGCGGATGACCCCAAGCCGCACGTAAAGGAGGCGTGACACCATGTGCGCCAAGAAAGTCACACAAAAACCGGGTGACGTGCCGACCACCGGCCACGTCTGGGACGGAATCGAGGAACTCGACAACCCGATGCCGCGCTGGTGGGTCTGGGTGTTCTACGCCACGATCGTCTGGGGTATCGGCTATTCCATCGCCTATCCGGCATGGCCGCTGATTTCGGGGGCAACGCCGGGCCTGCTCGGGGCCTCGACCCGCGCCGATGTGGTGGCCGAGATCAAGCGCTTTGATGACGCCAACGCCAGCATCAAACAGGCGCTGGTCGATGCCGATATCACCACGGTGTCGGCCAACCCTGACCTGATGTCCTTTGCCCAGAATGCCGGGGCTGCCGTGTTCCGCACCAATTGCACCACCTGTCACGGGTCGGGTGCCAATGGGATCGAGGGCAAGGGCTATCCAAGCCTGCTGGATGATGACTGGCTGTGGGGTGGGGATATCGAGAATATCCACGCCACCATCACCCATGGCATCCGCAATACCACGCATCCGGATGCCCGCTGGTCGCAGATGCCCGCCTTTGGCGCGGATCAGATCCTTGAGCGTCCGCAGATTGCCGAAGTTGTGGAATATGTCCTGCAGATGTCGGGCCAGGACCATGACGCTACCTTGGCAGCGGCGGGTGAGGCCGTCTATCTGGACAATTGTGCCGCCTGCCATATGGAAGACGGATCGGGCGACATCACGCAAGGTGCGCCCAATCTGGCCGATGCGATCTGGCTTTATGGCGGGTCGCGTGATGCCGTGACCTATTCGGTCGTCAACGCCCGCTTTGGCGTGATGCCCGGCTGGAATGACAAGCTGACCGAAGACGAGATCCGCGCTGTGGCGCTCTATGTCCACAGCCGCGGTGGCGGTCAGTAAGCAAGCGCTGTCCCCGGGCAAGGATCTCTTGTCCGGGGTCTTCATCGGACTGCCCGGCGCGCGCCCCGCACCACAGCCGCCTCAGATGCCATGCGGCGTTCCGTCACCCCCCGATGATTTCCCCGCAACCAAAGCCTTGCCGCGCCTATGTGCCACATCGAAACCTGCATTTGCGATGCGCATTTTGATACAGGTCAATGTCCTGCCCGATGCTTCGGTGCACTATGGCCAAAGACCAAGCCAGACATCGGAGCCACGTCGTGAGCAGCCCAGACGCCACCGAACCCCCCAGCCTCTATGCCGCGCGGGAGCCCATTTTCCCGCGTCGCGTCTATGGCCGGTTCCGCAACCTGAAATGGGGACTGATGGGGCTGATGCTGGGCATCTATTACGTGACCCCCTGGATCAGATGGGACCGCGGCCCCAACCTGCCGGATCAGGCGGTTCTGCTCGATCTGGCGCACCGGCGGTTCTTTTTCTTCATGATCGAGATCTGGCCGCATGAATTCTATTTCGTCGCCGGCCTTCTGGTCATGGCCGGGCTTGGCCTGTTCCTGTTCACCTCTGCCGCGGGCCGGGTCTGGTGCGGCTATGCCTGCCCGCAAACGGTGTGGACTGACCTCTTCATTCTGGTCGAACGCTGGGTCGAGGGGGACCGCAACGCCCGTATCCGTCTGCACCGGCAAAAGTGGGATGGCGAAAAGGTTCGAAAACGGGCGGTGAAATGGACCGCCTGGTTCCTGATTGCCATGGCCACCGGCGGGGCATGGGTGTTCTATTTCACCGATGCGCCGACTCTTCTGGTCAATCTGGTCACCGGCCAGGCCGGTGCCGTGGCCTATCTGACCATCCTGATCCTGACCGCCACCACCTTTGCCTTTGGCGGCTTTGCCCGCGAACAGATCTGCATCTATGCCTGCCCGTGGCCGCGCATCCAGGCCGCGATGATGGACGAAGACACGCTGACCATTGCCTACCGCGACTGGCGGGGCGAGCCGCGCGGCAAGCTGCACAAGGGGGAAATCGCGGCAGGGCAGGGCGACTGCATCGACTGCATGGCCTGCGTCAACGTCTGCCCGATGGGCATCGACATCCGTGATGGCCAGCAGCTTGCCTGCATCACCTGTGGACTGTGCATCGACGCCTGCAACGACACAATGGACAAGATCGGCCGCCCGCGCGACCTGATCGGCTACATGGCGCTGACGGACGAGACGGCAGAGCGCAAGGGCGACGCGCCGATTTCGGTCTGGAAGCACGTCTTCCGCCCCCGTACCATCCTCTACACCCTGCTCTGGGGCGGGGTCGGTGTGGGGCTGATCGTGGCGCTGTTCCTCCGCTCCGCCATCGATGTGAACGTCAGCCCGGTGCGCAATCCGACCTTTGTCACCCTGTCTGATGGCACCATCCGCAACGCCTATGATGTGCGGTTGCGCAACAAGCAGGGGTCGGATGCCGTGTTCACCATCTCGGTCCCCTTCGACTCTGGCCTGAGGGCCGAGCTGGAGGGTCTGTCCGGCCTGTCGGTGACGGTGAACGCCAACGAAACCCTGTCGCAGCGGGTCTATCTGAATGCCCCGCGCGGATCAGCGCCCGCCACCGAAGACCGCACACAGGTCAGGATGTGGTTTGAAGAACTTGGGACGACGAACCGGGTCCATCAGGATACCGTGTTCAATGGAAAGGCCGAATAGATGACGGAATTCACCGGACGCAAGATGGCGGTTGTCATGGTCAGCTTCTTTGGCGTGATCATGGCGGTCAATTTTCTGATGGCCTACAAGGCCGTCAGCACCTTTCCGGGGTTGGAGGTGCAGAACTCCTATGTCGCCAGCCAGACCTTCGATACCAACCGCGCGGCGCAAAAGGCGCTGGGTTGGACCATGACGCCGGAGTATGATGCTGCCGACAAGCGGTTGTATCTGTCGTTCACCGATGCCAGCGGTCAGCCCGCTGCCCTGTCGGATCTGTCGGTGCTGCTGGGGCGCACAACCGAATCCAGCCAGGACCAGACCCCGGATTTCGTGAATGCTGCCGGTTTGTGGACGGCACCATTGGACCTTGCCCCCGGCAGATGGTTGCTGCGCGTCGATGCCCGTGCCGCCGATGGCACGCTGTTTGCGCAGCGTGTCAGCATCATGGTCAGGGGCTGACCCGATGACCGTCGCCGCAGGCTCCCGTACCGAAGCCGACCCGATGCGTGCCAGCCTGTCGGCCTGCCCGGCCTGTGTTGCGGCCCCCTCGGCGGAACGGCTGGCACAAATGGCACAGCCGACATCGGCGCGGCTGATGCTGTCGGTGCCGCTGGCCCATTGCGCGGTCTGCATCTCGACGCTGGAACGGGCCATGGTGGCCGTGCCCGGCGTCACCTCGGCCCGGCTGAACCTCACGCTCAAGCGCATCAGCGTCGATGCAGCACCCTCCGTCACGGCCGATCGTCTGATCGCCGCCGCTGCCCGCGCAGGCTATGAGGCCCATGAGCTTGACCCCGGCCTGCTGTCCAGCACGGAAACCGACCGTCAGGGGCGCGATCTGCTGATGCGGCTGGGCGTCGCCTTCTTTTCCATGATGAACATCATGCTGCTGTCGGTCGCGGTCTGGTCGGGTGCAGAAGATGCCACGCGGGACATGTTCCACTGGATTTCCGCCGTCATCGCCCTGCCGACAGTGGTGTTTTCCGGCCAGCCATTTTTCAAATCCGCATGGCGGTCCTTGCGCGCGGGGCGGCTCGGCATGGATGTGCCGATCAGCCTCGCGCTGATCCTTGCCTCCTCGATTTCGCTGTTCGAGACATGGATGTCCGGCCATCACGCCTATTTCGATGCTGCCGTGATGCTCACCTTCTTCTTGCTGCTGGGCCGCTATCTCGACCACCGCACCCGCGCCGTGGCCCGCTCTGCCGCCGAGGAACTGGCTGCTTTGGAGGTGCCGCGCGCGACTGTCTTGCGCGACGGGGTGGAAACCGTGGTGAGCATCACCGAGGTTGCCGTGGGCGATCTGGTCCGCGTCCGCCCCGGTGGCCGGATGCCGGTTGATGGGGTGGTAACCGAGGGCACCTCGGAACTTGACCGCTCCCTGCTGACAGGTGAATCCCTGCCGGTCTATGCCGGCACCGGCAGCATCGTTTCGGCGGGCGAAGTGAACCTGACCGGCCCACTGACCCTGCGGGTGACAGCGGCCGGCAAGGACAGCAGCCTGCACCGTATGGCCGATCTGGTCGCCGTCGCCGAATCCGCCCGCACCAAATACACCAGCCTCGCCGAACGCGCCGCCGCCCTCTACTCTCCGCTGGTGCATATCCTGTCCTTTGCCGCCTTCGGTTTCTGGATGTGGCAAACCGGCGGCGATCTGCGCTATGCCGTCAACATTTCCGCCGCCGTCCTGATTATCACCTGCCCCTGCGCGCTTGGCCTTGCCGTGCCCGCCGTGGTCACGTCGGCAAGTGGCAGGCTGTTCCGCAAGGGCCTGCTGATCAAGCAGGGCACCGCGTTGGAGCGGCTGGCCGAAGTCGATACCGTGGTGTTTGACAAGACCGGCACCCTGACCATGGGCATGCCAGAGCCCACCAATATGGACTCCCACCCCCGCGCCGCGACCGAGGTGGCCTATGCGCTGGCAAGCGCCTCGTCGCACCCCTTGGCCGTGGCCCTTGCCGAAGCCGCGCGCGCTGCAGGGCTGCGCCCCGAACGGGTCGAAGACATCCGCGAAGTGCCCGGCTACGGTATTGAAGGCATCTGGAAAGGCACCCGCGTGCGCCTGGGCCGCGCCGAATGGTGCGGCGGGCAGGGGCTGGACGTGACCGCCACCTACCTGTGCACCGGCAGTGGCACGGCGCGCGCCTTCACCTTCGCCGACCGCCTGCGTCCCGGCGCGGAAACCGCCATTGCCGCGCTCAGGGCGCAAGGCAAGACGATTCGGCTGATTTCAGGCGATGCGCCCGGCGCCGTGCGCGATCTGGCTGACCGCTTGGGCATCACCGACTGGACCGCGGGTGCCTTGCCCGCTGAAAAGGCGCAAACCGTGGCGCAGCTGACCGGCGCTGGCCACAAGGTGCTGATGGTGGGTGACGGTCTGAACGACACCGCAGCCCTTGCCGCGGCCCATGTCTCAATCTCGCCCGCCTCGGCGCTGGATGCCGCCCGCGTGGCCTCTGACATCGTGCTTCTGGGGCAGGATATGGCACCGATCGCCGATGCCGTTCGCATCGCGGGCCAGGCCACACAGCGCATCCGCGAAAACTTCGGCATTTCGGCGCTTTACAACGTGGTCGCTGTCCCCCTGGCGCTGGTCGGCCTTGCCACTCCGCTGGCGGCGGCCCTGGCGATGTCTCTGTCGTCGATCACCGTGTCACTCAACGCCTTGCGGTTGAAATAATGGAAATCCTCGGCCTTCTGATCCCGGTTTCACTGATCCTTGGCGGCCTTGGCCTTGCCGCCTTCTTCTGGGCCATGCGCACCAGACAATTCGACGACCCCGAAGGCGACGCCAACCGCATCCTCACCAAGGATTACGATGACAAGCCAAAGCCGGAAAAGCCGGACCTTTAGGGCAATCGTCCTTCGGCCCCGGTGAGGGTGGCAGTCGCTCTCCCGCAGGGGACCTTTCCCACAGGCGCCCGCCGAAGGCTCCGGCCCCTGCCCGCGCGACCCTCAGTTCAGCAGCGGGTGCAGCCAGACTGGCCCGGGTGCCTGCACCAGATGCCTGAATTCTGAACCCTTATGGCCCCATGGCAAAGCATTGCACCGCCCGGGCCTGCAACCGGCGGCAGGCCAGATCGGCCTGATCCTGGGTCAGCCCCATGAAATTCGCCTCATAGCCACCGCCGCGCTGCACCACCTTGCGCAAGCCGTCGTTCAAGGTCGCGCTTTCGGCCAACTGGGTCTTGAGCAGCAACCGCTCGGCCTCTGAGCGTGAGTTGAACTTGCCCAGCGTCACCCCCCAATGCCGTGCGTTCGAGGTCGACAGCCGGATCACCACCGGCTCGTCCATCGGTTGCGCCTGCGGCGCATCGGCAACGCGGTCAAAGATCGGCGCATTGCGCTTTGGCGCGGGCGGGGGGGCAGGCATGCCCATTGCCGCCACCTGTACGGGTGCAGAAACCATCAACCCGTCATCTTCCAGCGCTGCCATCTGTGTCTCAACCGCAGGCTCTGCCCCGAGGGCCACGGCCTGCGCGTCCAGCGTCCCCGGCTCTGGCATGACCGGTGCGGGCTCCGCCACCGCCGCAAGCTCCAGCGCTGCCCCGGCTTCGGGAGCCGCTGCCTCGGCCACCAGCGACTCGGGCCGCGGGGGCGGGGGCGCAATGGCGGGTCCGGCAGGCGCCGTGCCATCGGCCATGGCCACCGCCTGCGCCTCCAGCGTGCCGGGGGGTGGCGGGGCCGCCACCGCTTCGGCCAAAGCTGCGGCGATGCTGTCTTCGATCGCGGCCACTGCCACTTCGGTCGCGGCAACCCGTCCTGCATCGGGCCGTGCGGCAGGGCGTGGCGAAGTCGCCACCGCCATCTGCAAGCGAATCGTCTTGCCTACGCCATTTTCAACTTCGGGCAGCCCATCCGCTTCGGCCATCAGCGCCTCGACATCCGCAGAATAGGACGGTGCCTGCGGCACCATGGTCGGCGCATTGGCCGGAGCGCGTTTGAAGCCAAGGTCCAGCAGTTGTGCCACCTTGGCATTGCGCGCTGCGGTCGAAGTGCCACCAAACACGGTTGCGATGATCCGCACATTCCCGCGCTCTGCCGAAGCGGTCAGGTTGAACCCCGCGGCATTGGTAAATCCGGTCTTGATCCCGTCGGCACCTTTGTAGGCGTCCAGAAACCGGCTGTTGGTGTTGCGCACCGTGGCAATTCCGGCATCGGTCGAACGGCGCGAGAAGATATTGTAATACTGCGGGAAATCAAAGAACAACCGCCGCCCCAGCGTGTTCATGTCGCGTGCGGTCGACAGATGGCCATTGGCCGTCAGGCCGTTCGCGTTCTTGAAGGTCGAATTGCGCATGCCAAGCGCCTTGGCCGTCGCATCCATCCGCCGGGCAAAGCCAGCCTCTGACCCGCCGATGTGATCGCCAAGCGCCGAGGCCGCGTCATTGGCCGATTTCGTCGCCGCCGCTCGGATCAGGTGGCGGACCGAGATTTTCTGCCCCGCCTTCAGCCCCAGCCGCGAGGGCGGCTTGGCGGCTGCGCTTTTGGTGACGGTGACCATGGTATCCAGGCTCAGCCGGCCACGCTGGATTTCCTCGAAGGTGATGTAGAGCGTCAGCATCTTGGTCAGCGATGCCGGATGCAGCCGGGTGTCGGCGTTTTCGGCGTGCAGGATTTCACCCGTCCGGGCGTCCTGCACGATTGCGGCATAGGGGGCTGCACCTGATGGCTGCGGGGACGAACAGGCCGCCACCACGATAAATGCCACCAGACAAACGAAATTGCGGGCGTATCGCCCCATAAGCGTTGTCACGATGAAGATCCTTGCTCTGCCACTGCCCGCCCCGATTGTTTTTTTGGGGCGTGATTTGCGGCAACGCTAACACAGCAGATGATTCCGCAAAACCCCGGAAATTCAAGGGCTTTGGTCTTTATCTTCACCTTGTGGCAAATCAGGCGGATCCCTGCGCAGCCGCTCTATATCTTGTGGATGCCTTGGAGTTTGCCCACCAGATCGGGAAGCCCCCCCAGATCGGGCAACAGCACAAAGCGCGCGTGGCCCACGGGGGCCTCGGCATGCTCCAGCGCCCAGGTCAGGCCATGCGGCACATGCACGCCCCATCCGCCCACATCCAGCACCGGCAGCACATCCGATTTCAGCGAATTGCCCACCATCATCGCCTGATCGGGCTGCGTGCCATGACGGGCAAAGATCGTGGCATAGACCTGCGGCGTCTTGTCCGACACGATCTCCACCCCGTCGAACAGATCGCCCAGACCCGATTGCGCCAGCTTGCGCTCCTGATCCAGCAGATCGCCCTTGGTGATCAACAGCAGCCTGTGCTCTCCGGCCAGCGATTCCACCGCCGCGCGCGCATGCGGCAACAACTCGATCGGATGGCGCAGCATCTCGCGCCCCGCTGCCATCAGGTCGCTGATCACCGAGGCCGGCACCTTTCCGTCTGTCACCTCAATCGCCGTCTCGATCATCGACAGCACGAAGCCCTTCACCCCAAAGCCGTAATGCCCAAGGTTGCGCCGCTCGGCCGCAAGCAGCCTGTCTTCCAGATGGTCCTGCCCGGCATAATCGGCCAGCAGGTTGACAAAACGTGCCTGGGTCAGCCGGAAAAACGCCTCGTTCTGCCACAGCGTGTCATCCGCATCGAAACCGATCGTTGTCAGGGTCATCCTTCTCTCCGCCGGGCGTGGTTCATGCCCTCTTTACCTCTTTGTCGCAATCCTTTGGGGGGATACCCTTTCCCATTGGCAAAAATCCTCTATATTGCGCGTTGAACCCAGCCAACCGAATCTTCCTTGCATGAGGCACCGCCCGTGACCAACTTTCCCCATTCCATGTCGGACAAGACCGATGGGCCGGGCGATGACGCGGGGCTTCTGACCAAGACCAAGACCCGCACGCAGCGCCCGCCGATGTACAAGGTCATGCTGCTGAATGATGACTATACGCCGATGGAATTCGTGGTGCATGTGCTGGAACGGTTCTTTGGTCTCAACCATGCGCAGGCGTTTGAAATCATGCTGACCGTCCACAAGAAGGGTTTGGCCGTTGTCGGTGTGTTCTCGGCAGAGGTGGCCGAAACCAAGGTGGCCCAGGTGATGGATTTCGCCCGTCGCCACCAGCACCCCCTGCAATGCACGATGGAGAAGGAATAGGCCGCGCGCCTGTTCCGCCCTTATATGCGCTCTGCACGCCTTGATTTCGCGCTTGAAAGCGGTGCCCTTGTCCTGCCGCAGGACGGCCCCGTGGTTATTTACCGCCCCCGCGAAGGCGATGATCTGTCCAGCATTTCCATTGCCCGTGTCCATGTCTCTACCGGCTTCCGCCCGGATGCCGAATGGTTCAACGCGCGTGGCTATCAGGCTGCCGAAGGCCCGCCTTACGCGGCCGGCATTGTCTGCCTGCCCCGCTCGCGGGATGCTGCCCGTGCGTTGATCTCGCGCGCCATGGTCGAGGTCGTGCCGGGCGGCCCGGTCGCGGTGGATGGCCAGAAAACCGATGGCATCGACAGCATCCTCAAGGATTGCCGCGCCATGGGGTTGCAGATGTCCGCCCCTCTGTCAAAGGCGCATGGCAAGATTTTCGTGCTGCAGGCCGGGGCCGATCTGACCGGCTGGGATGCCCGCCCCCGCCTGATCGACGGTGGCTTCCAGACCATTCCGGGCTTGTTCTCTGCCGATGCGCCCGACCGAGGCTCGGTCTTGCTGGCACAGGCGCTGCCGGAAAAGCTGGGCGCGCGCGTGATCGACCTTGGCGCCGGCTGGGGCTACCTCTCCCGCGCCATCCTCACCCGCTCAACCGTGACGGAGCTGGATCTGGTCGAGGCCGAGCAGGATGCGCTGGATTGCGCCCAGATCAACATCGCGGATTCGCGCGCCCGGTTTCACTGGGCCGATGCACGCAGCTTCAAACCCCAGCGCCCGGCACATGCGGTGGTGATGAACCCGCCCTTCCACACCGGGCGTGAGGTTGATCCGGCGCTTGGCATGGCGTTTTTACGGGCAGCGGCCTCGATGCTGGTGCCGGATGGCACGCTTTGGCTGGTCGCCAACCGGCATCTGCCCTATCATCAGACTCTGTCCACCCTGTTCCGGCAGGTGGAAGACATCGGTGCCGACCCCGCCTTCCGGCTGACCCGGGCAAGCCACCCGATCCGGGCACGCTAGCCAACCCCCTCCCCAACCCCGAGGAACTCATGTCCCTTTCCATCACCGGCAAAACCGCCATCGTCACCGGGGCGGCCAAAGGCATCGGCCTTGCCGTCGCCCGGCATTTTCAGGCCAAGGGCGCGAATGTGATGTTCGTCGACATCGACGAAGACACGCTGGAGGCAGAACTGGGGGCCGAGGCCCGCGCCGAAGGGTCGGTGCGCATGTTCACCGGCGATCTGCGCGAAAAGCTGACCATCGCCAACCTGTTGTCGGCCACCATCGACGCCTTTGACCGGGTCGATATTCTGGTGAACGCCAGCCGCCGCATGGCGGTCTCCGATCCGCTGAATGTCGAGGATGACGCGGTCGAAATGCTGTGGCAGGAAAACGTGATGACCAGCCTGCGCCTGTCGCAGATGACCGCCAAGCGCATGATCGCGCAGGCGGAAAAGGCAGAAGCCGAAGGTCTGATCGGCGCCATCATCAACATTTCCTCGATTGCCGGTTGCCAGACCCAACCCGGCCTGCTGGGCTATTCCATCGCTTCTGCCGCGGTGGATCAGATGACCCGGTCGCTGGCCGTGGCGCTTGCGCCAAAGGGCATCCGCGTCAATGCCGTGGCCATAGGCTCGGTGATGAGCGCCAGCCTGCAGGCGTCGCTGAAAGACGCGCCCGACTGGCGCGACTCCATCGTCAACGGCACCCCGTTGGGCCGCATCGCCTCGCCCGACGAACTGGCCGAGGTGATGCAATTTCTGGCCTCTGACGCTTCGGGCTTCATGACCGGGCAGGTGCTGCGGGTCGATGGCGGACGCGGCCTTCTGGACCGCGTGGTCATCCCCGCCTATTGACCGCTATTCCGGGAATTCCGCCCGGCATTGCGCAATGCCCGGTCCTGCCGCGCGCAGCAGGGCCGTGCGCTTGTCCTTTTGCGACGCCAGTTTGCGCGCCTCGGCCTGCAGGTCGATTCCCTTGGGCCGGGTGACGGTGACCTCCACCTCATCCCGGCACATCTGCGACGGTTGCGGCGGGGGGGCCGGCTGACCTTCAACCACAACTGGGCGCTCCACCCGGCACGGCACCCAGCGATCGCGATAGGTGGTGATTTCCTCCAGCGCATAGCCCCGGGCCAGATTGCCTTCGCTTTCTGCGATCAGCCGGTCGAGCACCCGCACCTCGCGGGTTTCGCGCGCGATACATCTTTCCTGCGGCGTGCCACAGGCCGCAAGCAGCACCAGAAAAACAAGACTGCGGCGCATGATGAAACCCTCCCGACTGGACCAAAGCCTTAATATATAGCGCCTTCTGCGGCAAATGCCATGTTGGCGCGGGGCAGGGCATTTGGTAGGCAGGGGCAACAGGCGAGGGGAGCAATACATGACCGACCAATTCGATGCCCGAAAGGCCCGTGCTGCAGCATGGTTCCGCACCTTGCGCGACCGCATCGTCGCCTCCTTCGAGGCGTTGGAAGACAGCCATGGCACCGGCACGCCCGGCCGGTTCGAGGTAACCCCCACCACCCGCGCCGATGGCGGCGGCGGGTTGATGAGCGTGATGCGCGGGGGCCGCGTCTTTGAGAAAATCGGCGTCAACGTGTCGGAAGTGCATGGCACATTGGGCGAGCGCGCGCAAAAGGCCATGGCCGCGCGCGGCGTGCCCGGCATGGAGAGTGACCCGCGGTTCTGGGCCTCGGGCATCAGCCTTGTGGCCCATATGGTCAATCCGCATTGCCCGGCGGTCCACATGAACACCCGCATGTTCTGGACCCCGCATGCCTGGTGGTTCGGCGGCGGTGCCGACCTCAACCCGGCGCTGGAATATGCCGAGGATACCGCGCATTTCCATGCCGAAATGCAACGCGCCTGCGACGCCCACGACGCGGCCTATTACCCGCGCTTCAAGGCCTGGGCGGATGAATATTTCTTTGTCCCGCACCGGGGCCGCGCGCGCGGTGTCGGCGGCATCTTCTATGACGATCTCAACACCGGCGGAGCCGAGGGTGATTCGTGGGAGGCCGATTTCGCCTTCACCCAGGGTGTCGGCTCTGCCTTCCTCCCGGCCTTCGTGCCGCTGACCGAACGCCGCGTGGCCACCCCGTGGTCCGACGCCGACCGCGAGGCGCAACTGATCCATCGCGGGCTTTATGCCGAATACAACCTCGTCTACGACCGGGGCACCAAATTCGGGCTGGAAACCGGCCATGATGCCAATGCCGTGTTGATGAGCCTGCCGCCCATCGCCAAGTGGACCTGAGCCAGCTTCCCGCCTTTGCGCTGACCGCGCTCCTGATCGAGCTGACGCCGGGGCCGAACATGGCCTGGCTGGCCCTGCTGGCCGCCACCGAAGGCCGCCGCCTGGGCTATGCCGCAGTGGCGGGGGTCTGTCTGGGCCTGGCGCTGATCGGCCTTTTGGCGGCGCTGGGCCTTGCCGCCCTGTTGCAGGCGCAACCGCTTGCCTATCAGGCCCTGCGCTGGGCCGGTGTCGCCTATCTTTTATGGATCGCCTGGGACACATGGCGCGGTGCCGAAGCCCCCGAGGGGGGCGCACCGCCGGGGGCCACGGCCTTTGCGCAGTTCCGGCGTGGGCTGATCACCAATCTGCTGAACCCCAAGGCCGCCGTGTTCTACGTCACCGTGCTGCCGGGCTTTCTCTCGCCCGCCGCCCGTTTTGCCGAGGTGTCGGCCCTGTCCTTCACCTTTGTCGCCGTCGCCACCCTGATCCATGCCGGCATCGTCACCGCCGCAGGCACGGCGGCTGGCTGGCTTGCACAAGGTGACCGTGTCAGGCTAACCCGGCGCATCATGGCGTTGGCGCTGGTTGCCGTGGCGCTGTGGCTGTTCACAAGGACCTGACCCGCATGACCCTTCCCACGCCCGACATCACCATCCATGCCGCTTACGCTTCGGTTGTCGAAGATGACGAAGACGGCATGCTGTTCATCGGCTTCGCCCAGGGCGAGGAAGAGGACGAACCCTATGCCCTGTTCCGCCAGCCGCTGGGCGGCGGCCCCATCTGGTTCGCGGTGAATGACGAAGAGTTCGGGGCCGAAGACGCGGTCCAGTCGATTGTTCAGGATGCACGCGGCCTGACCATCACCATCCGCCCGGATCATGTTGCCAGCTTTGGCTGGGCCGCAACCATCGCCATCCGCATCGGCCCGCAGACCGAAGACGCACAACAGGCGCTGGAGGCGCTGCGCGACATGTATGGCGAGATTTTCAGGGCCTGAGGGAGCAACTCTCGGAAAGCGTGGCGGGGTGAACCCCGCCCTACCCAAGGCGCTGCCGCCCGGGCTCCTCGCGGTAGGGCGGGGTTCACCCCGCCACCACGTTGCCTCAGGCGCTCCGCACCGTGTCGATCATCAGCTGCACATTGTCGGGGTTGGCATCGGGCGTGATCCCATGGCCAAGGTTGAAGATATGCGGCCCACCCCGGAACGCATCCACCACCTTGCGGGTCTCGCGCACCAGATCGTCGCCGCCGGTGACCATGTGGCGCGACGCGAGGTTGCCCTGCACACAACCGTCTTTCTGCACATGCTCGGCCGCCCATTCCGGCGTCACGCTGTCATCGACCGCCACGCAATCCGCCCCGGTCTTGCCCGCAAAGCCGACATAGCCTTCCCCCGCCTCACGCGGGAAGGCGATGATCGGGGTCTGCGGGTGCCGCGCCTTCAGCGCCGCGATGATCCGCGCCGTGGGGGCCACCGCGAAATCCTCGAAATCCTGCCCTTTCAGGCTGCCGGCCCAACTGTCGAACAGCTTGACCACCTCGGCCCCGGCCTCGATCTGCGCCGACAGGTATTCCACCGTCGCCTCGGCAATCCGGTCAAGGATGGCGGTAAAAGTCTCGCGGTCCTCGCGCATCAAGGCATGCGACGCCGCCTGATCCTTGGACCCGCGCCCATTGATCATATAGGTCGCCACCGTCCAGGGCGCACCGGCAAAACCGATCAGCGTGGTCTCTTCCGGCAGTTCCCGCGCCAGAATCTTCACCGTTTCATAAACCGGCGACAGCGTCTCATGGATGGCACTTGTCGGCTTCAAGGCCCGCACCTGCTCCATCGTGGTGGTGGTTTCCATCCGCGGGCCTTCGCCCTCGACAAACCACAGCTTCGGCCCCAGCGCCTGCGGCAGCAGCAGAATATCGGCAAACAGGATCGCGGCGTCAAAGCCATAGCGCCGGATCGGCTGCAACGTCACCTCGGCGGCCAGCTCGGGGTTGTAGCACAGCGACAGGAAATCCCCGGCCTGTGCGCGGGTTGCGCGATATTCGGGCAGGTATCGCCCCGCCTGACGCATCATCCAGATCGGCGGGGTGGGAAGGGTTTCGCCGGCAAGCGCGCGCAGGATGGTCTTTTGGGTCATGGAAGGCTCCTTTGCCCCATGGGTCCGATGTGCGCCCCGCGTTGTCAAGACCCCCCTGTCTATAGTTGTCAGGCAAAGATGACAGTAGTATGCCTGTGCGCATGACGCAAATCCTGACCTCCCCCGCCCTGCCCACGCCCACCCACCCCCTGAAGATCGGAACCCGAGGGTCACCGCTGGCCCTTTGGCAGGCGCATGAGGTGCGCCGCAGCCTGATGGTCGCCTTTGATCTGCCCCAGGCGGCCTTCGAGATCTGTGTGATCAAGGTGATGGGCGACCAGATTCTGGACAAGGCGCTGAAAGACATCGGCGGCAAGGGCCTGTTCACGCGCGAGATTGAAGAGGCGCTGCTGGATGGTGGCATCGACATTGCCGTGCATTCGATGAAAGACATGCCCACCCTGCAACCCGACGGGCTGATCCTCGACTGCTACCTACCGCGTGAAGACGTGCGCGATGCCTTTGTCAGCCCGCATGTGGCCCGTCTGGCCGATCTGCCGCAGGGCGCGGTTGTCGGCTCGTCGTCCTTGCGTCGCCGGGCGCAACTGCGGCTCAAACGGCCCGATCTGCAGCTGGTCGAATTCCGCGGCAATGTGCAGACCCGGATGAAAAAACTGCACGATGGCGTCGCCGTCGCCACCTTCCTTGCCATGGCCGGCCTGAACCGGCTGGGCATGGCCCACATGGCCCGTTCGGCGATTGAAACCACCGACATGTTGCCTGCCGTGGCGCAGGGGGCCATCGGCATCGAACGGCGGGTAGATGATGCCAACACCGCCAGCCTGCTGGACGCCATCCACCACACACCCACCGGCACCCGCCTTGCCGCCGAACGCGCCATGCTGGCGGCCCTGGATGGGTCATGTGAAACCCCCATCGCGGGGCTGGCCACGCTGGACGGCGGCACGCTGCATCTGCGCGGCGAGATCCTGCGGCCCGACGGGTCGGAATCGATCAGCGGGCAGCGTTCGGGGCCGGTGTCGGATGCCGCCGCCCTGGGCACCGATCTGGCCGAAGAGCTGCTGGCCAAGGCCCCTGCCGGGTTTTTCAGCTGGCGCTGACCCTTTTGGTCAACGCCCCTTAAAGTTCTGTCATCCCGGTGTTACATCTCTGGCATGACCGACCCTGACAACACATCCCTGCCCAAACCCGTGGCCACGGCCCTGCAAACCGCCCTGTCGCAACCGGCGCAGCGGATCAGGGCCTTGCCGCTGCCGGATGGCGGCCGGGTCTGGCTCAAACGGATCGAACAGGCCACAGGCCGGATGCGATGGCAAAAGGGCAATGGCCTTTCGGCCTTTGTTGCCGAGCGCGAGGCCTTGCGGCTCTTGCATGCGCGCGGTGTGCCGGTGGCGCAGGTGATCGCCGAAGGCCCCGATTACCTGCTGTTGCCCGATCTTGGTCCCACCCTGTCAACCCTGCTGAAAGACACCAGCCACCCCATGCCCGACCGCACCGCCGCCTTTGTCGCCGCAGGGGCCGCGCTTGCGGGCCTGCACCGGGCGGGGTTTTCGCATGGGCGCCCGGCGTTGCGTGATTTCTGCTGGCAGGCGGGCGAGCTGCGGCTGATCGACCTTGAGCGCTTCCGCAACCGCAGGCGCAGCCGCATGGCGCGGGCGATGGATGTGGTGATCTTCACCCACAGCTGGTTCGCAAATGACCGGGGTATGGCCCCCGGTCCCGAACTCGACGCCGCGCTGAACGCCTATCGCGCTGCCGCCCCCGCCGGGCTGTGGCGCGCGGTGGCGCGGCTGACGCGGGTGCTGGCACCGCTGGACGGGCTGGCGCGCGCTGTTGCCCGCATCAGCACCCCGTCAAAGGATGTGCAGGCGATTCCGCCCACGCTGGCCTATCTGGCGCGCGTCACGCAAGCTCCGGGCTGATCCGCCCCCGGTCGGCCAGCCACAGCCCCAGCGCGCCAAGAATGGCGATGCCGCCGCCCAGCGCCGCCGTCAACGCATAGCCGCCAATGGCCAGCCCCGCGCTGAACGCCAGCGCCGCGATCACATCCGCCACCAGCTTTTGCAGCGCCAGCATCGACGCCGCCGTACCGGGCCGCCCCACCATCAGATCCTGATAATAGGAAATCGGCAAAATCAGCATCGCCACCCCGCCCAAGCCTGCGGGCAAGGTCATGGCCCAGATCCAGACAGAACCTGCCAGAAATGGCAAGGCGACCAGATGGCTGACATAGAGCACCGTGCCCCAGAAAATCAGCGTGGGCCGTGGCACATGCGCCAGATACCGCGGCAACAGCAGCATGAACGGCACCTCCCATCCCGCCACCAGCCCCACATACAGCGCCGTATCCGCGGCGTCGCGCCCCGTCGTTTCGGAAAACACCAGCGCGGCCAGGATCATGTACAGCACCCCCGAAGAGGTGACAGCGCCAAGGCACACCAGCCGGAGCGCCACCTCGGGCCGCGCCAACTGCGCCAGCGCCGCCCCCAACCGCAGGCCCGATGGCTGATCGGCCCAGCCGGTCTGCCCGTCACGCGGCCAGAACCCCCAGATCAGCGCCAGCAGCGCCAGACTGGCCAGCCCGCCGCTGGCATAGGTCAGCATCACATCGGCCCCTTGGCCAAAGGCAAAGGTCCAGAACACCAGCATCAGAAGAAAGGTCACCGACATCGCCGCCCGCACGGTGGCCTGTATCCCCTCGCGCTGCGCCGGATAGCCTTGGCTCGCCAACCGGTTCAGCGCAAAGGCCTGACCAAAGATCGATGACGCCACCGGCAGCAAAATCCCGTTGGTCAGCACAAAACTGACCGGCCCGGGGGCAAACACCATCAGGCCCGCCCCCAGCGCGCCGATCAGCGCCGTGATCAGCGCCAGACGCCGCCGGTTCGCCTTTTGGTCCGACAGAATGCCCAGCAGCACCGATGTCACCACCGCCACGCCCGATGCCAGCACCAGCACCAGCGCAAATGCCGCTTCCGGCAGGCCCAGAACCTCGATGCCGATCAGCGACTGATAGGGGTAAAGCGAGGCGTTGATCAGCCCCATCAACCCGATCACCCCCGCCAGCATGCGAAACACCGGCACCGCGAAAACCGTCTGTAGGGCCGTCACGATGCGTCGCGGTCCCGCTCTGGAATCACCTTGCCGGGGTTCATGATCCCCGCAGGGTCCAGCGCTGCCTTGATCGCCCGCATCACCTCCAGCGCCACACCGTCCTTGCGCCGCGCCATAGAAGGCCGCTTGGACAGGCCCACGCCATGCTCGGCCGAAAAACTGCCCCGCAACTCGGCCACCACATCCTCGATCATCGTGATCACCCGGTCATAGGTGGCTTTCGACCCGTCCACCGGAAAGGCGGTGAAATGCAGGTTGCCGTCGCCCAGATGCGCCACGCACAGCGGCTCATGCGCCTGATCCACGGCTTGCAGCCGGGCGTGAATCGCCGTCAGGAAATCCGCCGCCCGGTCCAGCGGCACCGCAATGTCGGTATCCACAAAGGGCCGCTTGGCAAAGGTGATCTCGGCTGCCGCCTCGCGCCGCGCCCACATCGCCCGGCGCTGCGTCTCGGATTGCGCGACAAGGGCATCGAGGACCAGCCCCTCTTCCATCAGCCCCGCGATGGTGGTTTCCAAAAGGTCCGTCAGCGGCACCGATCCGTCCGCGCGCGGATCGCACAGGGCTGGCGCGGTGGCCCCCAGCTCGGTCAGGATCGTCACCTCCGGCACATCGGAGAACGGCAGCCCCAGATCGGGCCGCACCTGCGCCAGACGGCGCGAATAGCTTGCGGGCATGAATTCAAACGCCTCGACCAGCCCGCCCGACGCCTCCTGCAACCGGTTCAGCAGCACCGTCGCATCGGGCAAGGCGCGCAGCGCCAGCGTGGCGGTGGCATGGGCGCGCGGGGCAGGGACCAGCTTCATCACCGCCGCGGTGATAATCCCCAGGGTGCCCTCGGCCCCGATGAACAGATCACGCAGGTCATAGCCGGAATTGTCCTTGTGCAGCGCCGACATCAGGTTGAGCACCCGCCCGTCGGCCAGCACCACCTCCAGCCCCAGACATAAGGACCGGGTCGACCCATAGCGCAGCACGTTCGACCCGCCGGCATTGGTCGACAGCACCCCGCCAATCATCGCCGACCCCCGCGCGCCGAACCACAGCGGGAAATACAACCCTTGCTCTGCCGCCCTGTCGTGCAAGGCGGACAGGATCACCCCCGCCTCTACCACCGCCGTTCGCGTGTCTGGGTTCAGGTCGCGAATCCGATTCATCCGCTCCAGGCTGATCATCAGCCCGCCTGTCGTATAGGTGCCGCCCACCAGCCCCGTATTGCCCGACACCGGCACCACGGCGACGCCATGCCGCGCTGCAAGCCTTACACAGCCTGCCACCTGTGCGCTGTCACCGGGGCGCACCACGGCCAGCGGCGTGCCCGGGTAGGCCCCGGTCCAGTCCCGCGCGTGGCGGTCCATATCGCTGCCGGTCAGCACATGTGCCGCGCCAAGCAGGTCGGCCAGGTCGGAAATCAGGGTCATGCAACGGTCCTCTGCCGCGCCATCAAGGCCGGGGGCCGCATATCCATGACTGGTCCCGCCGCGCGCATCAAGCCCCGGCACCGAATTTTCATCCTGCGCGCGGCCCAAGGCGCGGGAGCGCTTGGCGCGGGCCGAGGTCAGAAAGGGCGAGGCCGCAGGCTTAGCCCAGCTGCTCCACCAGCTGCAGGATCTGCGGCCCCAGGCTTTCGACCGCGCGTTTCACGCCCTGCGCATTGGGATGGATGCCATCAGCCTGCATATACTGCGAAATCTGGCCGGGGTCGGTGGCATCCGGGTCGATCAGCGCGAAAAAACTGCCCCCATGCAGCGCGCCATATTGCGTCGCCAGCTCCGGGTAGAGCGCATCGAACTCTGCCTTGTAGGCGGGTCCGAAATTGCCCGGGGCCTCCATCCCGATCAGCAGGACCGGCAGCTGACGGCCCTGCGCCTGCGCGAGGATCGCCTCGATATTGGTGCGGGTCACGCCGGGTTGCAGCCCGCGCAGCAGGTCATTGCCCCCCAATGTCACGATCATGGCATCGACCTCGGGCGTCAGGCTCCAGTCAAGCCGCGACAGACCGCCGGCACTGGTATCGCCCGACACGCCGCCATTCAGCACGGTCACCTCTGCGCCCTGCTCGGCCAGCCAGAGGTTCAGCTGCGGCACCAGCCCCTCACCCTCGGGCAATCCGTACCCTGCTGTCAGGCTGTCACCCAGCGCGAAAACGGTCACGGGTTCGGCATAGGCTGCACCTGCGGCAGAAAACGGCAGGGCTAACGCAAACGTCAGGTTGCGGAGGCAGCGTTTCGCGCCATATGCAACAGGAGACAGGATAAAGGAAAACATCATGGGTCAGACCGTTCTGGCATTGAAGGAGGCGACGCTGACACTGGCAGGCAATGCCGGGCCGGTCGAGATTCTGAAAGGGATCACGCTTGACGTCGCACAGGGCGAAACGCTGGGGCTGATCGGTCCGTCCGGGTCTGGCAAATCGTCTCTCCTCATGCTGATGGGCGGGCTGGAACGGGCCACATCGGGATCGGTTCTGGCGCTGGGGTCGGATCTGACCGCCCTCGACGAAGATGCGCTCGCGCGCTTTCGCAGAGGCAATATGGGGGTGGTGTTCCAATCTTTCCACCTGATCCCGACAATGACCGCGTTGGAGAATGTTGCCGTGCCGCTGGAACTGGCAGGCAAGGCCGATGCCTTTGCCCGCGCCGCGGCCGAATTGCAGGCGGTGGGACTGGGCTCAAGGCTCGATCATTACCCCACGCAACTGTCGGGGGGCGAGCAGCAGCGCGTGGCCCTCGCGCGCGCCGCCGCCCCGCGCCCGGCGATCCTGCTCGCGGATGAACCCACCGGCAATCTGGATGGCGTCAACGGTGCCGCCATCATGGACATGCTGTTTGGCCTGCGCGACCGGCACGGTGCCACGCTGGTGCTGGTTACCCATGCGCCGGAACTGGCCGCGCGCTGTGACCGCGTGGTGCGGCTGGCCGATGGCCGGATCACGGGCGAAGACCGGATGAAGGCAGCGGCGGAATGAGCGCGGTGGCCCCTGCGGATACCGGAGCAGCGAAGGGGTCAGGCACGGGTCTGTCCCTGGCCTGGCGTCTGGCGCGGCGCGAATTGCGCGGGGGCCTGCGCGGCTTTCGCATCTTCCTCGCCTGCCTTGCACTGGGGGTGATGGCCATCGCCTCGGTCGGCATGGTGCGCGCGGCCATTGAAGCGGGCCTGCGCGATCAGGGCGCGGTGCTTCTGGGCGGTGACGCGCAGATGGAATTCACCTACCGCTTCGCCGACGAGTCCGAGCGCGCCTATATGGACAGCATCGCCACCGGCGTGTCGGAAGTGGTCGATTTCAACTCTATGGCCGTGCGCGGCGACGACACCGCCCTGACCCAGATCAAGGCGGTGGACAGCGCCTATCCCCTACTGGGCGACGTGGTGCTGGAGCCGGAAATCCCGCTGGCCGAGGCGTTTGCCCCGCAGAACGGCCTGCCCGGCGCAGTGATGGACCGGGTCTTGGTGGATCGGCTTGGGCTGGCCGTGGGCGACAGCTTCCGCCTTGGCGTGCAGGACTTCCGCCTGGGCGCGGTGCTGCTGCGCGAACCGGATTCCGCCACACAAGGCTTTACCCTTGGTCCGCGCACCATGGTGCTGACCGCCGATCTGGCGCAATCGGGGCTGATCGGGCCGGGATCACTTTATGAAACCGAATACCGGCTGACATTGCCCGAAGGCAGTGATCTGCAGGCGCTGGAAGACCAGACCGAGGCGCTCTATCGCGACAATGGCGTGCGTTGGCAGGACAGCCGCCGCGCCACACCGGGGGTAGAGCGGTTCGTCGAACGCATGGGGTCTTTCCTCATCCTCGTCGGCCTTGCCGGGCTGGCCGTGGGCGGGGTGGGCGTGTCCTCTGCGGTGCGCGCCTATCTGGATGGCAAGGTCTCGACCATCGCCACGCTGAAAACCCTGGGGGCGGAAGGGGGGATGATCTTCCGCGTTTACCTCCTGCAGATCGCCGTGCTGGCCGGGGTCGGTGTGGCCATCGGCCTTGTGCTGGGGGTGGCCATCCCGATGCTGCTGGCCCCGGTGATTTCCGCCTCGCTGCCCTTGCCGGTGATCTTCCGCCCCTATCCGCTGCCACTGCTGGAGGCGGCGTTCTACGGGCTGACCACGGCGCTGCTGTTCACGCTCTGGCCGCTGGCCCGCACGCAAAGCGTGCGCGCAGCGGCGCTCTATCGCGGGGCAGGGCGGGGGGGCTGGGCCGGATGGCCTGCGGCCATCGCCGTGGCCGCCCTGCTGGCCCTGCTGATCGGCGGGGCGGTGCTGTTCTCGGGTGTGCCGGATCTGGCGCTGGGCTCTGCCGCCGGCATTGCCGGGGCACTTCTGGTGCTGGCGGGTGCCGCCTGGCTGCTGCGCCGTGCCGCCAATGCAGTGGCGCGCTCGGTGCTGGCGCGGGGCAGGGTGGCACTGCGGCTTGCCCTGGCTGCCATCGGCGGGCCCCGGGCCGAGGCGACATCGGTGGTGCTGTCGCTGGGCCTTGGCCTGTCGGTGCTGGCCGCCGTCGGCCAGATCGAGGCCAACTTGCGCCTTGCCATCGCGCAGGATCTGCCCGAACGCGCCCCATCCTATTTCTTTGTCGACATCCAGCCCGACCAGATCGACGCCTTTCTGGACCGGGTGACCAATGATCCTGCGGTCAGCAAGGTGGAAAGCGCGCCGATGCTGCGCGGCGTGGTGACACAGATCAACGGTCGCCCGGCGCGCGAGGTGGCGGGCGAGCATTGGGTGGTGCGCGGCGACCGTGGCGTGACCTATGCCGCCACGCCATCGGAAAACACCACCGTGACCGAAGGGGAATGGTGGCCCGAGGATTACACCGGCGATCCGCAGATCAGCTTTGCCGCTGAAGAGGCCGCCGAGATCGGGCTGAACCTGGGCGATCAGATCACCACCAACATTCTGGGCCGCGACATCACCGCCACCATCACCAGTTTTCGCAACGTCGATTTCTCCAGCGCCGGGATGGGGTTCGTGATGACGCTGAACCCTGCCGCCCTTGCGGGCGCGCCGCACACCCATATCGCCACGGTCTATGCCGAACCCGAGGCCGAGGCCGCGATCCTGCGCGATGTCTCGCGCGCCTATCCCAATATCACCGCCGTCCGCGTCAAGGACGCGATCGACCGGGTGACCGAGGCTTTGGGCGCGATTGCCACCGCCACCGCCTGGGCGGCAGCCGCAACGCTGCTGACCGGCTTTGTGGTGCTGATCGGGGCCGCCGCCGCAGGCGAGCGCGCCCGGGTCTACGAGGCGGCGGTCCTCAAGACGCTGGGGGCCACGCGCGGCCGCATCCTGGCCAGCTTTGCCTTGCGGTCCGCCCTGATGGGGGCCGCGGCCGGCCTGGTCGCCATTGTGGCGGGCGGTCTGGCGGGCTGGGCGGTGATGGTCTTCGTGATGGACTCGAGTTACCGGTTTGAACCCGTCTCGGCCCTTGCCATCGTGGCGGGCGGGGTGGTGGCCACCCTTGCCGCCGGGCTGGCCTTTGCCCTGCGCCCGCTTGCCGCCCGCCCGGCGCAGGTGCTGCGCTCGGCCGATTGAAACCGGTTCAAGGCAATGGAGCGCGCTGGCGCGCGCGCTCTTTTTGTCTCGCCTCTGTGGCTGCGCCACAACCGGCTCGGATATGCGCTCCGCGCGGGGATATTTGAGAACAGATAATGGGTGACGTCAGCCCAGGCCGATCAGGCGGGGCAGGTCGGCCATGTCGAAGAACGGCTCTGCCCCCACGGCGGCCAGACGCTCTGCCGGGGTATGGGCGGCATAGCCCAGGCAGCGCATACCGGCGGCCTGCGCGGCGCGTGCTCCGGTGGGGCTGTCCTCGATCACCACGCAACCCTCAGGCGCGACGCCCAATTGCCGCGCCGCATGCAGATAGAGATCCGGCGCGGGTTTGGGCGCACCAAGGGTCTGCCCGGAATAAAGATGCCTGCCAAAGCGCGCCAACAGCCCCGGGTGCTGGCCCAGCGTGATCTGCATCTTTTCGTCCGACCCGTTGGAGCCCATGGCAAAGGGAATTCCCGCCGCCTCCAGCCGGTCGAGCACCGCAAGGATGCCGGGCACCAGCGGCGTGCCCCTGGCCAGATGGGCATAAAGCCGCGGGTAGAAGGTGTCGACCCAGCTCTCCGGCAGATCCGCCCCCGCCGCCCGCGCCCGCATCGCCACATCGGCCATCGTGCCGCCGATGAAATCGCGCGCGATCACCTCGACCGTCAGCGGCAATCCATGCGCCGCGAATTCGCCCCCCAGCAGATCGAAGGTCATGCCCTCGCTGTCGACCACCACGCCGTCACAGTCGAAGATCACGGCTTTGGCGGGCATCGTTCCGGGGGTCATGCGGGCATCCTGAGCAAGGTCACATGGGTCTCGCCATAGCGGCGCTGGTCAAGAAGGTCCAGCCCGGCGGGGGGCAGCGGGGCTGCGCCTTCCTCCCAGACGATCACCGATGCGGGGGCAAGCCAGCCGCCCGCAAGGCAGGCCGCGATCGCCGTTTCGCCCAGACCCCGGCCATAGGGCGGGTCAAGGAACACCAGATCAAAACCTGCGCCCCGGTTTTCCCCGGGCTGTGTCGCATCGCGCCGCCAGACCTCGGTTTCGGCTTGCGCCCGCATCAGCGCGATGTTGCGGGTCAGCAGGGCCAGCGCCACCTTGCCCTGTTCGACAAATATGGCTGATGCCGCCCCGCGCGACAGCGCCTCCAGCCCCAGCGCGCCGGTGCCGGCGAACAGGTCGAGCACGCGCGCGCCCTGCACCAGATTGCCATGCCCGCCATTGATCAGCAGGTTGAAGATCGACTCGCGCACCCGGTCTGATGTGGGCCGCAACTGCGCCTGGGCATCGCCTGCGCCCAGCGGGGCCAGATGCAGGCCCCGCGCCCGCCCGCCGATGATCCTCATCTGAGCAGCGCCTTGAGGTCGGTGGCAGGGTCTGCCAGCAACGCGGCGTCGGGCGAGCGGCCCGCCTCGATCAGCCGCTTGCCGACCATATAGGCGCGGGGATCGTTCATCGCATCCAGCGCCAGCAGGCGATCGCCCTGATAATACCAGAACGACACCGCGCCATCCGCGCCGGGGCGGGTCACCACCCGGTCATAGCCGGTGTTCAGCCCGGCGATCTGCAGCTTGCAGTCATATTGATCCGACCAGAACCAGGGGGCCGCCCGATACGGCGTGTTGGCCCCCAGGATGTTGGCCGCCACCACCTCGGCCTGATCAATCGCATTGCCCACCGATTCCAGCCGCAACCGCCCCGCCCCCCAGGGGAAGGACGCGCAATCGCCCGCCGCCCAGACATCGGGGGCCGAGGTGCGGCCACAGGCATCGGTGGCGATTCCGTTGTCGATGGTGATCCCGGCGGCCTCGGCCAGGGCCGTGTTCGGCATGATCCCCACGCCGACAATCACGAAATCCGCCGCAATCTCGCGCCCGTCCGACAGGCGCGCGCCTGTCACGCGGTCTGCGCCCAGCAACCGCTCCAACCCGGTGGCTTCCAGCACCTTCACCCCATGCGCGGCGTGCAGCGCGCGGAAATAGCCGGAGGTTTCGGCGGCTGCCACCCGTTGCAGGATGCGCGGCGCCATTTCCAGCACCGTCACATCCAGCCCCAGCTTGGCCGCCACCGCCGCCGCTTCCAGCCCGATATAGCCGCCGCCCACGATCACCACGCGGCGGCCGGGCCGGAACTCGGCCCGCATCGCATCGACATCGACCAGCCCGCGCAGGGTATAGACCCCGGCCAGATCGCCCCCCATCGCGGCCGGCAGGCGGCGCGGCGTTGATCCGGTGGTCAGCGCCAGCGCGTCATAGGCGATGACCGCGCCGCCCACGGTCACCGTCTTGGCCAGCGTATCAAGCGCCGTCACCGGCGCGCCCAACCGCAGCGCCACCTGCTGATCGGCCCAGAACTCCGGCGCGCGCAGCCACAGCCGCTCGGCCTCCATATGGCCCAACAGATAGGCTTTCGACAAAGGTGGCCGCTGATAGGGCGGGGAGGCCTCTTCTCCGATCACGGTGACAGGTCCGGCATGCCCCAGCCCGCGCAGCTTGGCCGCCAGCGCCGCACCCGCCTGTCCCGCCCCGATGATCACCACATGCATGGCCATATTCCTCTGGTCGCCCAACCGGGCGGACCCTATAACCTGCGCATAAGCAAACGCAACGCGAGAGGGACTGAACCATGACGATTTCTGTGGGCGACACGCTGCCAGAGGCCACCCTGATCAAGCTTGGCGACAAGGGCCCGGAGCAGGTCTCGCTGCATGAGCTGGCCAAGGGGCGCAAGCTGGTGCTCTTCGCCGTGCCGGGTGCCTTCACCCCGACCTGCAGTTCGGCGCATGTGCCCAGCTTCATCCGCACCAAGGATCAGTTCACCGCCAAGGGCGTGGATGACATCATCTGTGTCTCGGTCAACGATCCCTTCGTGATGAAGGCCTGGGGCGAGTCCACCGGGGCCACCGCCGCCGGGGTCACCATGATGGCCGATGCCGACAGCACCTTTACCAAGGCGATGGGGCTCGATTTTTCGGCCGCGCCCGCCGGCCTGATCGCCCGGTCGAAACGCTACGCGCTTTATGCCGAGGATGGCGTGGTCAAGCAGCTGCACCTGGAAGAGTCCCCCGGCACCTGTGATATCTCGGGTGGCGAGGCGCTGCTGGCCGCGATCTGACCCGTGCCCCCTCCCCGTCAGGGGAGGGGGCTTGCGGCCCGGTCAGCGCGGGATCAATACCCTGCGGCCTTGTCCATCCGTTCCGCCAGATCCACATCCAGCCGGGTCAGGCCGCCCGCATCATGCGTGGTCAGCCGGACCTTGACCGTGCGGTACACGTTTGACCATTCCGGATGGTGGTTCAACGCCTCGGCATCCTCGGCCACCCGGGTCATGAAGGCAAATGCCTGCTTGAAGTCCTTGAACAGAAAGGTCTTTTCCAGCGCATCCTTGCCTTCGGCCATCTTCCACCCGGTGCCAAACAGCGGCAGCAGGCTTGACGGGTCCAGCTTTGTCTTCTCGGTCATCTCTTGCGATCCTGTCTTGATTTGCGCCAAGCCCGCAGGCCCGGCCTCAGTCTTCAGACTGCACCCGGCGGAACGGGCCGTACTGCGTCAGCACCTCGATCTCTTCATCGACTGCACGGCGCTCTTCCTCCAGATAGCGCGCCACGGCATCGCGGAACCCCGCATCGGCAATCCAGTGCAGCGAATGCACCGGGCTGGGCAGATAGCCGCGCGCCAGCTTGTGTTCGCCCTGCGCGCCAGCCTCCACCCGGTGCAGCCCGTTGGCAATCGCCCAGTCGATCGCCTGATAATAGCACAGCTCGAAATGCAGGCAGGGATGATCTTCGGAGCAGCCCCAATAGCGGCCGAACAGCACATCGCGCCCGATGAAATTCAGCGCCCCCGCCACCGGGCGGTCCCCGTCAAAGGCCAGCACCAGCAGAATGTCGTCGCGCATCGTGTCATGAAACCGCGTGAACGCCTTGCGGGTGAGGTAAGGCGTGCCCCATTTGCGCGCCCCGGTATCCTGATAAAACGCCCAGAACGCATCCCAATGCGCAGGGTCAATCGCATCGCCGGTCAGCGCCCGGATGGTCAGGCCCGAGGCCCGCGCCGTCTCGCGCTCCTTGCGGATCATCTTGCGCTTGCGGCTGGACAGCTGGCCAAGGAAATCGTCAAAGGTCGCGTAGCCGTTGTTTTCCCAATGAAACTGCTGCGTCACCCGGTGCAATACACCATCCACCCCGGCCAGAGCCTCGGCCTCTTCCCCGGTGCAGAAGGTCACATGCAAGGACGACAGCCGGTTCTTTGCCGCCACCGAAACCGCCGCCGCCAGCAGCATCTCGCGATGCGCGGCCTCCCCCAGAAACCGCCGCCCTGTTGCAGGCGTGAACGGCACCGCAATCTGCAATTTCGGGTAATACCGCCCGCCCGCCCGCTCAAACGCCTGCGCCCAGCCGTGGTCAAAGATATATTCGCCCTGCGAATGCCCTTTCGCATACATCGGCACCGCCGCCACGATCTTCCCGTCCTGGCGCAGCACCAAAGGATGCGCGCTCCAGCCGGTGCCCGCCCCGGTTGACCCCGACGCCTCCAGCGCGTGCAAAAACCGATAGGTGGTGAACGGGTCAATTGGTCGCCCTGTCGCCTGTTCGGGGGCCGCCACCGCATCCCATGCGGCGGCGTCAATCTCGGTCAGGCTTTGGTGCAGGGTGATTTCGGTCATCGTGTCCGTCTTCCGGGCATGCAGGCGAGTCTGTGCCGCCCCGCCGCAATTTCAAGCCGGGATCACGCTCAGATAACCCTCAAAGGTCACATTCGCCGCAATCTGGCGCGCCATCGCCTCTTGTTCGGGCGAACGGATCGTCCAGCACAGCACCGGAACCCCCGCTGCCCGCAAGGCCAGCACACGCGGGCGGGTCAGGTCATTGCCCTGATGGCTGATGAAAGACGCGCCCACCCGGTCAAAATCCGGAATCTCGCGCAGACGGTCACAGACCTCGGCGGGCACAGGCGCCCAGTCCTCCGGATCATAGGAGGATGTGGTCAGCCCCCGCGCCACATCCGGGGCCAGCCGCGCCATCTGCGCCACGGAATGCGGGTTGAACGACATCACCGCCACCTCGCCGCCATAGCCAACCAGCGCCTGCGCCACCGCAGCCTCCAGCCGCCCGTCGCTCTCACCCATCGCCCCGGTCTGATCCTTGATCTCGATCAGCAAGGGCACCCGGCCTGCCACCATGCCCAGCACGGTCGCCAGCGTCGGGATCGTATCGCTTCCCCCGGTCAGCGCCATGTCGCCCAATTCCGCCGCCGTGCGGGCCCTGACCGGTCCGCGCTCCGATGTCAGCCGGTCCAGATCATCATCATGGAACACCATCGCCACGCCATCGGCCGACAGCTGCACATCAACCTCGATCGCATAGCCCGCCGCCACCGCCGCGCGGATCGCGGCAGGGCTGTTTTCAATCCGCCCCTGCGCCCGGTCATGCAGGGCGCGGTGCGTCACCGGCAGGCGCAAAAAGCCAGAGGGCAGGGCCGGGCATGTGATGTCAGGCAATTTCAAACACCGCTTCAATCTCGACCGCCACACCAAAGGGCAAAGACGCCGCCGACACCGCCGAGCGCGCATGCCGCCCGGCATCGCCCAGCACCGCCACCATGAAATCCGACGCGCCGTTGATCACGCGGGGCTGATCCACGAAATCAGGCCCGGAATTCACAAAGCCCACCAGCTTGACCAGCCGCACCACGCGGTCGATCTCGCCACCCGTTGCCGCCTTCACCTGTGCCAGCAACGATATCGCGCAGGCCTTGGCCGCCTCGGCCCCCTGTTCCACGCTCAGATCCGTGCCCACCTTGCCCTTGATCATTCCCGCCGCCGTCTGGCTGATCTGGCCCGAAATGAACACCTGCTGCCCGGTGATCACCCAAGGCACATAGTTCGCGGCCGGGGCAGGCGCATCGGGCAGGGTGACGCCAAGTTCGGCAAGGCGGGTTTCGATCTTCGACATCGGTAGCTCCTTCTTATGCTTTGCCGCAGGCTAGCGGCCCCTCCCGGCGGCGGCAAGGCCGCGATGACTTATCCCACGACATATCAACGCCCTGCCGCGCCCGCCAAAGCACCACAAATCCGGCCAAAGCCCGCCGGATCGGCAGGCGCGCGTTGTAATCCGGTGCCCCGGCCTATATCAAAACCCCAAGACCGCAGACCGTCCCTCCGGGCTTCTGGTGCAGCCGCACCCGGCCTGCGAGCATGAAAGATTGGCCGTGACCCGCATGATCCTGTCCTCTTCCCGCATCCTTGCCAGTGCCGCGTTGGTCCTGCTGACGGCCTGCGCCCAGCAGCCTGCCCCCACAGGGTTCAGCGACCCGATGGAGGCGGACAACCGCAAGATCCACGCCTTCAACCGCAGCGTCGATGCCGCGATCCTGCGCCCGGTGTCCGGGGCCTTTGGCGACGGTCCGCCCGGCCCGGTCATGCAAGGCGTGGTCAATTTCGCGCAGAACCTGGATGCGCCCGGCGCCGTGGTCAACAACCTGCTGCAGGGCCGCCCGCATTTCGCCGCCGAAAACACCCTGCGCTTTGCGCTCAACACCATCGTCGGCCTTGGCGGTCTGTTCGACCCCGCCACCGCCATCGGGCTGCATGGCAGGCCCACCGATTTCGGCGAAACCCTGCATGTCTGGGGTGCCGGAGAAGGGGATTATGTCGAGCTGCCCTTCCTCGGCCCCTCGACCCAGCGCGACATGGTCGGCAAGATCGTCGATATCCCGCTCAACCCACTGCGCTATGTCTTGCCCAAACCCGAAGAGAACATCGTGCCGCTGGCAAAGCTCGCATCAAGCCTTGGTGATCGGGCGCGCTATTCCTCGACAGTGGACTCGGTTCTGTATGACAGTGCAGACAGCTATGCCCAGGCGCGCCTGCTCTATCTGCAGAACCGCCGCTTTGAACTGGGGCAGACCACCGGTGCCGGTGCCGATGGTGCCTTTGAAGACCCGTATGAGGATATCTATGGCGAATGACAGGCTGATCATCACACGTCGCGGCTTTGGCATCGGTCTGGTCGGAGGGGCCGCCGCTTTGGCCCTGCCGGTGCCCGCCGCCGCCCTGACCGTTGATCAGGCGGGCACGCTGGTCAACAGCATCGTCAACGATGTGAACGCCACCATCAATTCGGGCAAATCCGCCAGCGCGATGTATGGCGATTTTGAACGGATCTTCGCCCGCTACGCCGATGTGCCCACCATTGCCCGCTCGGCCCTCGGCCCCGCCGCGCGCGGGGCGTCACAGGCGCAGCTGACCGCCTTCACCAAGGCTTACCAAAGCTATATCGCCCGCAAATACGGCGCCCGCTTCCGCGAATTCATCGGCGGCCAGATCGAGGTGACGGGTGCACGGCAGGTGAAAAGCTATTTCGAGGTAATCTCGGTCGCCAAACTGCGCGGTCAGGCCCCGTTTGACCTGCGCTGGCATGTGTCCGACCGCTCCGGCAAGGATCTGTTCTTCAACATCATCATCGAAGGCGTGAACATGCTGGCCAGCGAACGCACCGAAATCGGCGCCATGCTCGACCGCCGCCGGGGTGACATCAACGGGCTGATCGAAGATCTGAAGTCGGCCTGAGCTGAACGGCACAAGACCGATCGCCCAGCCCCATCGGGTCAGGTTGCAGCTTTACACGTCAGACGCGCAGTGCAACGGTGAGACGGCATTTGGGCCCCAGCCGAGAACACCTAGGCTAAGCGTGGAGACTGCAATGAAACTGTCAGCAGCGCTGTGTGCCTTTTGCCTTCTGGCTTCTGGCCCGACATTTGCCTTTGATCTCCTCCGCGACACCGAGATTTCTGACGACCTGCAACCGACTGCCAAAGCCTTCCGCTGTTCCGTGATCGCAGAGCGCGGCGGTCGCACGCTGAATGATGCGGTCTATCTCTTCGGCCATGGGTATCGGCTGGCCGGGGGCGGCCAAGGCCTGCAACAGGATATGGATATCGAAAATCGTTCGCCCAACGCGTCGCGTGTGGGTCTGGGCCCGACACAAGACTTTTCGATAGGGCGACTGTATCAACTGGTCCTGCTGCGCACCGAACTGGAGACGCTCGGGCTCGGGCAGGCGGATCTGCAGGCGCTGTTCAGAGAGGAAGGCTGCCTTGACCTGCTGAGTGCCGCTCGGCTCTGACGCTGGCTGCCACGGCTGTTTTGACGATGGGGTGCCGAAGCTGGGGTTCCGCCCTCTCGCGCCAGCCGGGGCACCCGCGCTCAGTTGCCAAAGCCCCCCAGCACCTCTTGCAAGATCTGGTCGGCCAGATTGCCCTCTACCGGGCCCTCGTTGATCCATTCCTCCGGCACCGGCCCGTCATAGACGATCACATCCTGCGCGGGCATCTCACCCTGTCCGGCAGCCCAGTTGTCCTGCGGCCCGGCGGCAGGCGACTGCCCGTCGGCCATCACATTGGGCGACGGCGCGTAATAGCCCCCGGGCGGTGACTTCGCCTCGGGGATCAGCATGGCCAGCGGCTGCGGCTGCAGCCCGTCATGCACCCGCACCATCACCTCGCGCCAGATTTCCGCCGGCAAGCCACCGCCCGTCACGCCCGTCAGGGGGGCGTTGTCGTCATTGCCCATCCAGACCCCGGCCACATAATCGGCGGTAAAGCCCAGGAACCACGCATCGCGCGCCGCCTGCGTCGTGCCGGTCTTGCCCGCCGCCTGCCAGCCGGGAATGCGGGCCCGCGTGCCGGTGCCCTCTTCGATCACCCGGTTCATCATATAGGTCAGGTACAGCGCCGCATCCTCGCTGATCACCCGCTCCCCCAAGCCGCCGGTCGCGCCCAGCAGCACATCGTCTTCACCCTGCAGGCGCAACTCGACCAGCCCATAAGGCGTCACCGACGACCCGCCGTTCAGAATGCCGGCATAGGCCCCCGACATCTCCAGCAAGGACGATTCCGACGCCCCCAGCGCCAGCGCCGGACCATCGGCCAAGGCCGAAACGATGCCGAACCCGTTCGCCACCCGCCGCACCGCGTCACGCCCCACCGCTTCCGACACCCGCACGGCAGGAATGTTGCGGCTTTCGGCCAGGGCTTGGCTCAGGGTGATCATCCCCTTGAACTGGTTGTCGTAATTCTTCGGCGTCCAGGCCCCCGACCCGGGGATATTGATGGTCAGCGGCGTGTCCTCGACGTAATCGGCCGGGGTAAAGCCAAGGTCCATCGCCGCCGCATAGGCAAAGGGCTTGAAGCTCGACCCGGTCTGCCGTTTCGCCTGCGTGGCGCGGTTGAAACTGCCCGCCGCCATCTGCTCGCGCCCGCCGACCATGGCGCGCACCGCACCATCGGCCGACATCACCACAATCGCCGCCTGCGCCTTGGACCCTTCTTTCACCTTGGTGTCAAAGATGAACGCCAGCGCGTCTTCGGCCGCCTTCTGCAACCGCTGGTCCAGCGTGGTGCGGATGATCACATCCTCGGTGGTGTTCGACGACAGAAAGCTGGGGGTGGATTCCATCACCCAATCGGCGAATGCCCCGCCCGATTGCGTTTCCGCCGCCTTGGACAGCCGTGCCGGGTTGGCCCGCGCCTCCGCCGCCTGCTCGGGCGTCAGATAGCCTTGCTCTTCCATCAGCCCGACCACCACATTCGCCCGCTCCTGCGAGCGTTGCAGGTTGTTGGTCGGCGCAAAGCGCGAGGGCGCGGTCAGCAGCCCGGCCAGCATCGCGGCCTCGGCGGGCCCGACCTCATTGGCCGATTTGCCGAAATAGCGCTGCGACGCGGCCTCGAACCCGCGCGCACCGGCCCCCATATAGGTGCGGTTCAGATAGATCGTCAGGATCTGCTCTTTGGTATACTTGACCTCCATCGCCATGGCGTAGGGGATTTCCTTGACCTTGCGCCAGATGCCGCCACTGCGGCAGTCCTGCTCGTATTCGGCCTCGTTCTTCCAGTCGGCAGGGTTGTAGGGCACGCCGATGCACAGCAGCTTGGCCACCTGCTGGGTGATGGTCGATCCGCCATTGCCCGAAAGTGGCCCGCGCCCTTCGCTCAGGTTGATCCGCACCGCCCCGGCAATGCCGCGCGGGCTGATGCCGAAATGGCGGTAGAACCGCCGGTCCTCGGTCGCGATCACCGCGTTGCGCAGATGGGGCGAGACATTTTCCGCCGTGATCTGGCCGCCAAATGTCTCACCGCGCCAGGCAAAGACCTGCCCCTCGCGGTCCAGCATGGTGACAGACCCGCGCGCCCGCCCGTCCAGCAACTCGGTCACCGGCGGCAACTGGCTGTAGAAATAGAACACGGTCAGCGCCAGCACCATGCCCAGCACCGCGCCCGCCCGCCAGGTCACCCCCCACAGCACGCGCCAGATCAGCCGCCACAGCCCAAGGATCAGCCCCACGATCAGCCCATGCTGGCGCTTTGGCTTCCGCGGGGCGGGTTTGCGCGGATCGGGTTTGCGCGGGCCGCCGCCGCCAGAGCCTGACCGTGCAGCCGCCGCCGCATAGCGTTTGTCTGCGGTCAGAGTTCCGCGCCCTTTGCCCGATGTCGCCATAGCCTGCCCAACCGTTTCAAATCGTCTCTTTTGGCCGACTCTAGCCCGGTTCGCGTGGATTGTGGAGAGCAGGGCTTAACGATTCGGATATGTGATCAGCCCAATTTTTAATCAAACCGCACAATAAGTATAAATTTTGTGCAGCAAGCTGCCCATTCAGGCAAACATCCGCCGCCGCTTTCTTGTTCTGCCCGTTCGAAAGGCGGCTTGTTAGCTGCAAGGGCCCACCCCCGGGCCCCACAGAACCGAAGGGGAAGGACGTGAAACTAATCATTGCAGCAATCAAGCCGTTCAAGCTGGAGGAGGTGCGCGAAGCACTGACCACCATCGGGGTACGCGGCATGATGGTCACCGAGATCAAGGGGTTCGGCAGCCAGTCAGGACATACCGAAATCTATCGCGGTGCCGAATACGCCGTGAACTTCGTGCCGAAAGTCCGGCTGGAGATCGTGGTCAGTGACAGCCTCGCCGATGCGGTGGTCGAAACCATCCGGGTGACCGCGAAAACCGACAAGATCGGCGATGGCAAGATCTTCGTGCTGGATGTCCAGCATGCCGTGCGCGTGCGCACCGGTGAAATCAATGACGATGCGCTCTGACGCGTTGGGGACAGGGGAAACGCAAAAGATGAACACTTCCATGAAACTTTCTGGCCTGGCCACACTCGGTGTGTCGCTCTTCGCCAGCCTGCCCGCCTGGGCGCAGGATGCCACCGCCGAGGCGGCCGAGGTCGTGGCCGAAGCCGCACCCGCCGCGGCGATTGACAATGCCTTTATCTTCAACACCCTGCTGTTCCTGATCGGCGGCTTTCTGGTGTTCTGGATGGCGGCGGGATTTGCCATGCTCGAAGCGGGTCTGGTCCGCTCCAAGAACGTCACCATGCAGCTGACCAAGAACATCGCGCTCTTCTCTATCGCCTCGCTGATGTACTGGATCGTCGGCTACAACCTGATGTACCCGGGCGACGCCTGGAGCATGACAGGCTATGTCGGCACGCTGTTCTCGCCCAAATCCATCGGTGGCGACCCGGATCTGGCGACCGGCTATTCCGCCGGATCGGATTTCTTCTTCCAGCTGATGTTCTGCGCCACCACCGCCTCGATCGTCTCGGGCACGCTGGCCGAACGCATCAAGCTCTGGCCCTTCCTGATCTTCACCGTCGTTCTGACCGGGTTTCTCTACCCGATCGAAGCCTCCTGGCAGTGGGGCGGCGGCTGGTTGTCCGAAGCAGGCTTTTCTGACTTCGCAGGCTCCACCCTTGTCCACGCTGCAGGCGGCTTTGCAGCCCTCGCCGGTGCGCTGATCCTCGGCCCCCGTCTGGGCAAATACGCCAAGGATGGCCGCGTCAACCCGATGCCGGGCTCCAACCTCGCCTTGGCCACGCTTGGCACCTTCGTGCTCTGGCTGGGCTGGTTCGGCTTCAACGGGGCCTCGCAACTGGCCCTGGGCACCGAGGCAGATGCCAATGCCGTCTCGATCATCTTTGCCAATACCAACATGGCGGCCGCCGCCGGTGCCGTTGTGGCCATGATCCTGTCGCAGCTGATCTACAAGAAGGTCGACCTGACCATGGTGCTCAACGGCGCGCTGGCCGGCCTGGTGTCGATCACCGCAGGCCCGCTCGACCCGTCGCTGTTCGGCGCGGTCTGGATCGGTGGTATCGGCGGCGTGATCGTTCTGGTCGTGGTGCCCATGCTTGACAAGTTCAAGATCGACGATGTCGTCGGTGCCATCCCGGTTCACCTTGTGGCGGGCTTCTGGGGCACCATGGCGGTTCCCTTCTACACCGAGGGCACCAGCTTTGGCATGCAGTTCGTGGGCTTTGCCGCCATCGGCATCTTCATGTTCGTGACCTCGGCCATCGTCTGGGTCATCCTCAAGGCGACCATGGGTCTGCGCCCCAGCCAGGAAGACGAGATGATGGGTCTGGACAAGGCCGAACTGGGTCTGGAAGCCTACCCCGAGTTTACCAAGGGCTGACACCTCCTCCTCCCAGTCAGTCTGAACTCTGGCCCGAACCGCAAGGTTCGGGCCTTTTTGCTGGCGCAGCCGCGCAGGAAAAAGCCCGCGACCAGCGCGGGCTTTTCAAGGCCTCGATGCCGCTGGCCTCAGCCGGCAACCTTTGCAATCGCCGCCGCCAGAATGGGCACCGTGCGCGCATTCAACCCGGCAATGTTGATCCGGCTGTCGCCCACCATGTAAATCCCGTGCTCTTCGCGCAGCACGCTCACCTGCGCCTCGGTCAGGCCAAGCCGGCTGAACATGCCGCGATGATCCGCCACGAAATCAAAGCGGTCCGAATTGGTCGCCTGCCGCAGCGCATCCGCCAGCGTCTTGCGCAGGGTCAGCATGGATCGCCGCACCTCCTCCAGCTCGGCCTTCCAGTCGGCGCGCAAGGCGTCATCCTCAAGGATCATCGTCACCAGCCGCGCGCCGTGATCGGGGGGAAAGCTGTAGTTCTGCCGGTTCAGAAACGCCAGATTTCCCTGCACCACAGCGCGGCGCGCAGGCTCGGTCAGCGCAATCAGCACCCCCGTCCGCTCGCGGTAAATGCCGAAGTTCTTGGAGCAAGACGCCGCAATCAGCACCTCCGGAAACCGCGCCGCGATCATCCGTGTCGCCGCCGCATCTTCCTCCAGCCCGTCCCCAAATCCCTGATAGGCCAGATCGATGAAGGGCACGGCTCCCCGCGCCTCCAGCACATCCGCCACCTGCGCCCATTGATCGGCGGTCAGGTTCGCGCCGGTGGGGTTATGGCAGCAGCCGTGCAGCAGCACGATATCGCCCTTGGCCACCCGGCCCAGATCCTCCAGCACCCCGGCAAAATCCACGCCCCGCGTCTCGGCGTCGAAATAGCGGTACTCGGCCATCTTCATGCCGAGATACTTGAGGATCGACGGATGGTTCGGCCAGGTCGGGTTCGAAATCCACACCGTCGCCCCCGGTGACGCCAGCTTGATCAGCTCCAGCGCCTGCCGGATCGCCCCGGTGCCGCCCGGCGTCGCCACCGATGCCGCGCGGTCGGCAAAGCCGTCGCCAAGGATCATCGCCACCATCGCCGCGTTATAGGCAGGCTCGCCCGCCAGCCCGGTATAGGTCTTGGTGGTCTCCACCTCCCACAGCTTCTTCTCCGCCGCCTTCACCGCCCGCATCACCGGGGTCAGCCCGGTGGCGTCCTTGTAGACCCCGACGCCAAGGTCAATCTTGGTGTCGCGCGGGTCATCGCGGTACATGGCAATCAGTTGCAGGATCTTGTCCTGCGGTTGCGGGTTCAGAGCTTCCAGCATTGGCCTATCCTTTGGCGACGGCAAGATCTTCGTACATGCCCCATTCGGACCAGGATCCGTCATAGAGCGCATGATTGCGGTGCCCGATCCGTTCCAGCGCAAGGCTCAGGATCGCAGCCGTGACGCCCGACCCGCAAGAGGTGATGGCAGGGCGCGACAGATCCACCCCCGCCGCCTCGAACACCGCTTTCAGTTCGGCAGGTGCCTTCATGGTGCCGTCACCGTTCAACAGCGTGGCAAAAGGCACATTCTTCGACCCCGGAATATGGCCCGATCGCAACCCGGCCCGCGGCTCCGCCACCTCACCGCGAAAGCGGGCGGCGGCGCGGGCGTCGATGATCTCGGCCTGCGCCAGCTTGGCGGCATGGGCCACCTGCGTCACATCCTTGACCAGATGGTTCTGGCGGCTGACGGTCATGTGCCGGTCGCGCACCACCGGCGGCAGGTCTTCCACCTCGCGCCCCTCGGCCCGCCACTTCGGCAGGCCGCCATCCAGCACCGCCACATCCATCTTGCCCATCAGCCGGAAGGTCCACCAGACCCGGGCGGCGGAGAACAGGCCCGACGCGTCATAGACCACCACCTGATGCCCGTCGCCCACCCCCATCGCCCGCATCCGGCTCATGAACTTCTCCACCGGCGGGGCCATGTGGGGCAGGGTGGACCGCTGATCGCTGATCTCTTCAATATCGAAAAACCGCGCGCCTGGAATATGCGCCGCCGCATACTCCGCCTTTGCGTCGCGGCCAGAATCCGGCATGAACCAAGACGCATCCAGCACCCGCAGGTCGGGGTCTTTCAGATGCGCCGCCAGCCAGCCGGTCGACACCAGCGTTCTGGGATCATCAAGGGGCGAGGGTGTCACAAGGCTTGTCATGCGTCAGGCTCCGCGCGGGTCAGCCCCGGCATATATCGGCAGGGGCAGGCAGAGCAAGGGCGCAGGCGCTGTCGTCGGGGGACCGCCCCGGAAAACCCGGCGTTCTGGCAGACCGTACCGGCCCTTTGGTCCTGCGCACACACGTCATGACACTAGCCATACGCAAGCCATACACAAACCATACGCCCGCCATACCCAAAACAACGCACGTCCCACCCGGCCCAAGACCCCGCCAGACGAGGCACCTCAGTCCCGGCGGCTTTCCTTCATGATCCGCGCTTTCTGCCGGTCCCAGTCGCGCTTGGCGCTGGTCTCGCGCTTGTCGGCCAGCTTCTTGCCCTTGGCGACGCCGAGCTTGATCTTCACGATCCCGCGCTCGTTGAAATACATCTTGATCGGCACGATGGTCATGCCTTCTCGCGCGGTCGAATTCCACAACCGCGCCAATTCCCGCTTTGAAACCAACAGCTTGCGGCGGCGGCGCTCATCATGGCTGTCCCAGTGGTTCGACTGGGTATAGGGCGCGATATAGCCGTTGATCAGCCACAACTCGCCGCCCTCAACGCTCGCATAGCTGTCGCCGATGTTCGATCCGCCCTTGCGCAGCGACTTCACCTCGGACCCTTGCAGCATGATCCCGGCTTCCAGATCGGATTCAATATGATAGTCGAACCGCGCGCGGCGATTCTCGGCAATCAGCTTGGAATTGGGATCGGAAATCTTGACCATGCGTGTCACATAAGCGCGGTGCAGGCCCAAGTCCAGATGGCCAGACGCGAAGACGCGTCAGGGCAGCGGCGCAGGCGGTACAGCCCCTTGCCGGTTTCCACGGATAAGCGTGTAAATTCCAGAGCTTACAACCAGAGCCGATCCGATCAGCGTGGCCAGATCAGGCCGTTCGCCAAACACCACCATCGCCAGACCCATGGCAAAGACCAGCCGCACATAGCGGAACGGGGTGACAAAGCCGATCTCACCGGTCCGCATGGCAGATGTCAGCGCATGATAGCCCAGCACCGCAAACAGCGCCGTGCCCGCCAGCAACCCCCAGCCCTGTGCGTCAGGCCACACCGCCCCCCCGGTCCAGCCCAGAATGATCACGCCCGCCAAGGCCAGCATGGCAAAGCCCGCCACCCCTAACTGCCTGTTCGACATCACTTTTGGCGCGGCCCGCGTCGCCAGATCGCGCCCGGCAAAGCCCAGCATGCCCCCCACCGCCAGCAAGGACAGGGCCGAAAACCCGTCCATCCCCGGCCGCAGGATGATCAACACCCCGACAAATCCCACGCCCACCGCCGCCCACCGCCGCCAGCCCACCCGCTCGCCGAACAACAGCGCCGCCCCGCCGACAACAACCAAAGGCGAGGCCTGCAGAATGGCCGATGTGGTCGACAAGGGCGTCAGCGCAATCGCCAAAGCATAGAACAACCGCCCCGCCACTTCGAACCCCGACCGGATCGCCAGCCCGCGCGTGCGCAAGGCCGGGTGAAACGCAGGCTCCCCCCTCCGCCGCGCCATCAGCGCAAACACGGCCATGCCGACCAGCCCGACGATCAGCACCGCCTGCCCCATCGGCATGACCCGGGCACTGGCCTTCAGGAACACATCCTCGACCGCGAACCCCGCCATGGACAGGACCATAAAGGCCGCGCCGCGCAGATTATCGTTTTTGAACATTGCCTTACACCCCCTGCGGCCCGCAAGCCCGCTGCTCTGTGGCTATTGCCTGTTCAAAAATATCCTCGGGGGGTGAATTGGCGCTTGCGCCAAGAGGGGGGCAGACAGCCCCCCTTTGCCCGGCATCCGGACGCGACACAGCGTCAGTTCAGCAGGCCCGCATGCCGCATTGCAGCCTTGATCTTGTCCTTGGTGCCCTCGGTCAACCCGACCAGCGGCAGCCGCACCTCTTCGCTGCACCGTCCCAGAAGCGACAGCCCGTATTTGGCCCCGGCCAGCCCCGGCTCGATGAAGATCGCCTCATGCAGCGGCATCAGCCGGTCCTGGATCTGCAAGGCTGTGCGATAGTCCCCGGCCAGCGTGGCGTTCTGGAACTCGGCACACAGGCGCGGGGCCACATTGGCGGTCACTGAGATGCAGCCCGTGCCACCATGGGCGTTGAACCCCAGGGCCGTCGCATCCTCCCCCGACAACTGTATGAAATCCTTGCCACAGGTCTCGCGCTGCATCGACACGCGCTCGATCTTGCCGGTGGCATCCTTGACCCCAATCACACGCGGCAGCTTGGCCAGCAGTCCCATGGTATCGGGCGCCATGTCCACAACCGACCGGCCCGGAATGTTGTAGATGATGATCGGCAGATCACAGCAGTCGTGCAGGGCCGTATAATGCGCGATCAGCCCAGCTTGGGTTGGCTTGTTGTAATAGGGCGTCACCACCAGGGCCGCATCGGCCCCCACGCGTTCGGCATGGCGGATCAGGCGGATGCCTTCCACCGTGTTGTTCGACCCGGCCCCCGCAATCACCGGCACCCGACCGGCGGCGAACTTGACCACCGCCTCGATCACCGCCTCATGCTCTTCATGGCTCAGTGTCGGGCTTTCGCCGGTGGTTCCCACCGGCACCAACCCGTGCGAGCCTTCGGCAATCTGCCAGTCGACCAGCGCCTTGAGCGTGTCCAGATCGAGTTCGCCGTTCTTGAACGGCGTAACCAAGGCGGGGATGGACCCTTTGATCATGGCACGCAGACTCCTGTTGCAGCGACGCGAGGCGGTCGAGTCGCTTGGGCTGAAAATCCTGCCTTGATTATCCGGGGCGCGCCGGATTGCCAAGCGCAGCGTTTGGCACCGCGTTTCGCGCAGCGGTCTGGCCGGCGGTGACAGGATCGTGGGTTGTCGGCCCCGACCCGATGGGGCAGAATCCGCAGCATGAGCAGAAGACCAAAAAGCACCATCACCGCCCTGCTGGCCCCGATCGCGGTTGCACTTGCGCTGACAGCGCCTGCGCGCGCGGATGAAATCCAGGCGATGCAGCAGGTTCTGGCCCGCATTGCCGCCAAGGACTGGTCCGGGGCCACCGCCGTCGCTCCGCATGCGGTTGCGCGCGACCTGGTGTTGTGGAGCCAGCTGCGCGCGGGCGATGGTCTTCTGGGCGATTACGAGGCGTTTTTGCAACGCCGCCCCGATTGGCCGGGGCTGCCTTTCTTGCGGCAGAAAGGCGAAACCGCGGTTGCGCGCTCCACCTCGCCAGAACGGGTGGTGGCCTATTTTGCGGGAACGACCCCCCAGACCGGCGAAGGGGCCATTGCACTCATCCGTGCCCTGAAGGCGCTTGGCCGCACCGATCAGGCCGAGGACCGCGCCATGCAGGCTTGGTCAGAGCTGGTGCTTGGACCCGAGGATGAGGCGGCCTTGCTCGGGCTGTCCCCGTCAGCGGTGGCCTTGGTGGATGAGCTGCGGATGGACCGCCTGCTCTGGCAGGAACGCCGGGCCGAGGCACAGCGGCTGCTGCCGCGCCTGCCCGCCGACTGGCAGGCGCTGGCCCGGGCGCGGATGGCCCTGCAAACGGCCCAGCCGGGGGTGAATGCGCTGATCGAAGCAGTGCCCGCCTCGCGCGCGGGCGATGCGGGGCTGGCCTTTGACCGCTTCATCTGGCGGATGAAGCGCGACATGTATGACGAGGCGCTGCCTCTGATCCTCGAACGCAGCGCCTCTGCCGCGACGCTTGGCGATCCGCAGGCCTGGGCCGCGCGCCGGGCGGTGCTGACCCGTTGGCTGATGCGCCAGAACCGCCCGGCAGAGGCCTATCGCGTGGCCTCTGCGCATCACCTGACCTCGGGCGGCGGCTATGCCGATCTCGAATTTCTGTCCGGCTTCATTGCCCTGCGCCGCCTGAATGACCCCGCCCGCGCGCTGGAGCATTTCCGTCATCTCGAGTCCGGGGTCGCCACGCCGATCTCGCTGTCGCGCGCGCTCTACTGGCAAGGCCGCGCGCATGAGGCGGCAGGTGCAAGCGATGCAGCGCAGGCCGCGTACAGCGCCGCCGCGCGGCATCAGACTGCCTATTACGGGTTGCTTGCCGCCGAACGGTTGGGGCAGGCGCTGGACGCCAGCCTGATCAACCCGCCAAGGCCCCCCGACTGGCGGCAGGCCGCATGGACACAGTCATCCGTGCATCAGGCCGCCCTGCTGGCCTTGCGGGCTGGTGACCGCACTCTGGCCAAGCGGTTCTGGTTGCATCTGGCCGAAAGCCTGGATGCCACCGGTTTGGCCCAACTGGGTGAGATGGCACTTGCGCTAGAGCAGCCGCATATTGCGGTGCTGGTCGGCAAACACGCGGCGGAACGCAGCGTGATCGTGCCACGCGCCTATTACCCGGTGACAGAACTGGTGCCCGACGGCCTGGCCGTCAGCCGTGCCTTTGCCCTCTCCATCGCCCGGCGCGAAAGCGAGTTTGAACCCACCGCCCGGTCCACCGCCGATGCCCGCGGGCTGATGCAGCTCTTGCCCGGCACAGCCAAGATGATGGCCGACAAGGTTTCACTGCCATTCAACGCGGGCCGCCTGACCAGTGACCCCGGCTACAATGCCATCCTGGGCAGCGCCTATCTGCGGCAGTTGATCGACGAATTCGGCCCCTCCATCGCGCTGGTCGCCTCGGGCTACAACGCCGGACCGGGGCGCCCGCGCCGCTGGATCACGGAATATGGCGATCCACGTCTGCCCGATGTCGATGTGGTCGATTGGGTTGAGTCGATCCCCTTCACCGAAACGCGCACCTATGTGATGCGCGTGGTCGAAGGCGTCATCCTTTATCGCGCCAAACTGCGCGGCACGCCCGGCCCGGTCCGCGTGACCGCCGAACTCAAGGGCTGATCCGTCCCTTGGCCGCGCTGCAGATCCCCCCGCCGAAGCACCGGGTCAGATCTGCCGCCGGCTTTTCACATATTGCCGCCACAGGGTGAACAGCCCTGCCGCCACCACGATGCCCGCCCCAAGCACCACATTGCTGCGCAACTCTTCGCCAAAGACGAACAACCCGATCAGCGACGCAAAGGGCAGTTGCAGATAGGCCAGGGGTTGAATGGCCGAGGCTTCTGCGACCTCATAGGCCTTGATCAGGCACCAGTGCGACGAGGCCGCCGACAGGCACAGCAGTGCCATCCATCCCATGTCGCCAGGGGTCATCGGTTCCCAGTGCCAGATTCCGATGGCGGTCATCACCACCGCCCCGGTGATCCCGGTCCAGAAGAATGACACCAGCGCCGCATCTTCGCGCGCGACATAACGCGTCAGCAATCCGTACAGCGCGAACATGGTCGCAGCGGCAAGCGGGATCAGCGCCTCGATGCGGAACACGCCATAGCCGGGCTGCAGGATCACCACCACGCCGACAAAGCCGACGCCGATGGCCAGCCAGCGTCGCCACCCCACCGCCTCGCCCAGGATCGGCCCCGACAGGGCGGCAATCAGCAATGGATAGGTGGCGAAGACCGCATGGCTTTCCACCAGCCCAAGGGCGACAAAGGCCAGCACCATGGTGCAGATCTCCAGCGCCAGCAGCACACCGCGCAGGGCCTGCACCTTTGGCAGGCGCGAGCGCACCGCCGCCCTTATGCCGCCCGGCGCGCGCGACACCAGCGCCATGACAAAGACGGCAAAGAACCAGTAGCGCAGCATCACCACCATCCAGACATTGTACGTTCCGGCAAGATGGCGCGACAGCCCGTCCTGCACGGCAAAGATCATCGTGGTCACGATCATCAGCCAGATGCCAAGTTTAGTGTTCTGCGCAACGCTCATGTCTTTTCCGCCCGTTCCAGCGACAAGGCGTAAAGCCCTGCCACAATGATGATGCCCGCCCCCAGCGCCACCAGAGGGCTGAGGGTTTCGGCGTAAACCGTCAGCCCGATCAGGGTCACAAAGACGATCTGCAGATAGGCATAGGGCTGCACCCGTGCCGCCTCGATCTGCTCGTAGCATTTCAGCAAAAGCCAATGCGAAAAGATCGACAGCACGGTGTAGGTCGCCAGCAACGGCATATCTGCAGTGGCAACCGGCTGCCAGTGCGGCAGCCCCGCCACGGTCATCACCGCAGCGCCAATCACACCGGGCCAGAAGAATGAGGCAAAGGTTGGCTCGTCGCGCGTGGTCAGTCTGGTCAGGATGGAGTAGAGCGCGAACAGCACGGCCGAGGCCAGCGGCAGCAGGGCCGCCGGGGTAAATACGCCCATGCCGGGCCGCAGGATCACGATCACCCCGATCATCCCCGCGCCAATCGCCAGCCAGCGTTGCCACAGGATCTGCTCGCCCAGGATCAGACCCGAAAACGCGGCGATCAGCAGCGGGCAGATGGCAAAGACTGCGTGGCTCTCGATCAGCCCGATCAGCGTATAACCCCAGACGATCACACAGATCTCGCCCACCAGAAGCAGCGCGCGGGCAACATGCACCGGCATGTGGCGCGAGGCGACAGCGGCGCGCAGCCCCTCGGGCCTGCGCAGCGCAAGGATCAGCACGAAGCCCGCAAAAACCCAGTAGCGGACCATCACCACCATCGGCGTGTTGTACTCCGTTGCCAGATAGCGCGAAAACCCGTCCTGCGCGGCAAAGGTCGCGACGGACGCGATCATCAGCCAGATGCCCAGTCGCGGATTGCGGCTCATCGCAGCCCCGTTGTCATATGCCGCTTGCGCCCGTGCCCGGGCTGGCGGGTCACGGTGAACCCGGCATCAGACAGCGCGCGGCGCACATGGCCCGCAGCGGTATAGGTGGCAAAGCTACCGCCGGGGGCTGTGTGTCGCGCGACCTCTGCCATGATCTCCGGCGACCAGAGTTCCGGGTTCTTTGCGGGCGAAAACCCATCGAGAAACCACGCATCCGCCACACCTTGCCACGCGGGAAGCGTTGCACGGGCATCGCCGATGATCACCGTGACCTCAATCCCGGGCAGTGAAAATTGCCGCGCCCCGCTGGCCCAATGTGCCAGAAGCGGCGCGGCCACCGCCTCTGCTTCGGGGAAATGCGCCAGAGCGCGGGCGATGTCAGCGGCGGACATCGGATAGGCTTCGAAACTGGTGTAGCGCAGCGTTCCCGGTCGCCCCGTGGCGGCCCAGCACAGCAGCAGCGCCAGCACATTCAGCCCGGTTCCAAAGCCCAGCTCGGCGATCCGGAACCCGTCGCACAGTCGGCCGGGCAAGCCATTGCCCGCAAGAAACACATGCCGCGTTTCGGCCAGCCCGTCATGCAGCGAAAAATATGGGTCATCAAACCGCCGCGACACCGGGATGACGCCGTCGCGCCAGTCCAGACCATCATGGCCCCGTTCCGCACCCTGTTCGTTTTCCGACATTTGCCCTATGTCCCAGACCGGGTGACTCAGATCGGGCCATCCATGGTCACGAGGCACAGGAAATGACAAGACCCGATCTGACGGTGATGGGAGGCGGCATCTTTGGCCTGTCGATCGCATGGGAGGCCACGCGGCGCGGTGCCCGGGTGCGGCTGATCGAGGCGGCGCAGATCGGTGCCGGGTCGTCGGGCGGCGTGGTCGGCGCGCTTGCCCCGCATGTGCCGGAAAACTGGAACGACAAGAAGGCGTTTCAGCTGGACAGCCTGCTGATGGCGCAAGACTTCTTTGCCAGTGTCACCGCCGCATCCGGCCTGCCCACCGGCTATGCCCGGCTGGGGCGGCTGCAACCGCTGGACAGCCCCGAGGCGCTTGTCCGTGCGGCAGAGCGCGGGGCAGAGGCGCAGGGCCTTTGGCAGGGGCAGGCGCAGTGGCAGGTGGTGCCTGCCAGCGGTGCGGCCTGGGAGCCCCGCAGCGCGACCGGACACCTGGTCTACGACACCCTGTCGGCCCGCCTGCACCCAAGGATGGCCTGTCATGCGCTGGTGGCTGCCCTGCGTGCCAGGGGCGGCGAGGTGCTGGTGGGGCAGGCAGAGACGATGCCCCAGACCCAGTGCCCCGTGATCTGGGCCACCGGCCATTCCGGTCTGCTGGCGCTGAACCAGGCTCTGGGGCGCAAGGTCGGGGCAGGGGTCAAGGGACAGGCCCTGCTGATCGCATATGACGCCCGCGACATGCCGCAGATGCAGGTCGATGGTCTGCACATCGTGCCACATGCCGATGGCACGGTGGCGATCGGATCGACGTCGGAAACGCAATGGGAGGATCCGGCAGGCGTCGATATCCAGTGTGAGGCGCTGCTGGCCCGTGCCCTTGCCGCTGTGCCCGCCCTGCAGGGGGCCGTCGTGCTGGACCGCTGGGCAGGCATCCGCCCCCGCGCCCGCAGCCGCGCGCCGATGCTGGGTGCCTGGCCGGGGCGTGCGGGGGAATATGTAGCCAACGGTGGCTTCAAGATCGGCTTTGGCATGGCCGCGAAGGTGGCGCAGGTGATGGTCGATCTGGTGCTGGACGGGGTGGACCGGGTGCCGGAGGGGTTCCGGGTAGAGGCGTCGCTTTAGATGCCGGTCCGGGGGTGGTGCCCCCAGACCGACGGGGCCTTTGGAACCAGATAGGCTCGGCGGCAGGATATCAGCGCGACGATGCTGTGCGAAGAAGCTGCATCAGCTCGGTCAGACCCTTCTGGGCGCGCTCATCCTTGAGATGGCCTTTCTCGTCAAACGCTTCGCCCGAATTTGCGATGAACACCTCTGGCCCTGGCAGCAGGTGGGGGCGGAACGGTACAAGGCAATGGCGCAGCGAGAATTGCGACCGCTCGCCCCCCGCGCGACCGGCGGCGGCGGACAGGATCGCCACCGGCTTGTCACGCCAGGGCGCGCCCTTGGTGCGGCTGACCCAGTCCAGCGCGTTCTTCAGCACGCCGGACAGGTTCTTGTTGTATTCGGGCGTGCAGATCACCACCGCATCGGCGGCGGCGATCTGATCGGCGAGGGTCTGCACTTCGGGCGGCATCCCTGCTGCCTCCAGATCGCCATCGTAAAGCGGCAGGCGCAGGTTGCCGTCAACAAAGGTGCAGTCGCCAAAGGCGCGCACCGACTCGCGCATCAGCAGGCGGTTGGTCGAGGCCGCGCGCAACGAGCCACACAGGCCGAGAAGGGTGGGTTTCATGACAGTCCTTACTGGAAAAGGGAGAGGGTGAAGGGCGCAATCAGCGCCGTCGCAATGGCATTGAGGGCCATGCCAAGGGCGGCAAAGGCACCTGCGGTCGGATGCACCTGCAAGGCGCGGGCCGTGCCGATGCCATGGCTGGTCAGCCCCACCGCAAAACCACGCGCCCGCCAGTCGCGCAGGCGCAACAGGTTCAACAGCGGCGTCGCCACCACCGCCCCGGTGATCCCGGTCAGGATCACCAGAACGGCGGTCAGGGTGGGCGACCCGCCGATGCGTTCGGCGATGCCGATGGCCACCGGCGCGGTGGCCGATTTCGGGGCCAGCGAGGCCAGCACCGTGGCATCCACTCCAAACGCCGCCCCGATGGCAAGCGCCGAGACCGCAGCGGTCAGCGAGCCTGCCACCAGCGCCGCCAGCACCGGCCAAAGCGCGCGTCGCAACCGGGGCAGGCTGTCAAAAAGCGGCAGGGCCAGGGCCACCGTCGCCGGCCCCAGCAGGAAATGCACAAATTGCGCGCCCTCGAAATAGGTCGCATAGGGCGTGGCGGTCAGGTGCAACAACAGCGCAAGCAGGGCCACGGCGATCAGCACCGGGTTGACCACCGGCGCGCGCCCCGCCAGGCGGAAACAGGCATCCCCCGCCGCATAGGCCACCAGGGTCGCCGTCAGCCACAGCAGCGGGCCTTGGGACAGATAGCTCCAGATATCGGCGAAATCAGTCATCGCGCGACCCCGTCAGCCGGGCGACACCGGCAAATGTCAGCGCGCCAACGGCGATGGCCAGCACGGTGGACGCCACCACCGCAACCGCGATGGCGGCGGTCTGGTTGCCCAGCGTGGCAAAGTGGCCCACCACGCCGACCCCGGCCGGCACGAAGAGCAGGGACAGATGTGACAGGATGCCTTGCGCCGTGGGACGCACGAGGGCTGCAAAGCGGGGTGATGCGACAAGCCCCGCCAGCATCAGCACCATGCCAAGCACCGGGCCGGGCAGCGGCAGGGGCAGGGCGCGGGCGAGGGTCTCGCCGATCAGCTGAAAAGCCAGGATGGCGATCAGGGCATGAAGCATCGGCGCAACCTTTCACAAACTGAGACAAGCCTAAGACCTTTGGCGCAAAAGGAAAAGGGTCGCCCTGTCCGCCACCTGTCACCGATGACAGCACGCAAGGCTTTGCCTGCCGGACAGGCAGATCACACCGCCCGCTGAAAGGTCAGCGTTGTCACCCGGTCATAGCCCGGGTGGCTGCTGTGCCCCACCTGTGTAAATCCCATGGCGCGAAAGGCGGCGTGGTTCTCGACCAGCTCGATCCGCGTCTGCAATTCCACCACGGGCAGACCCATGGCACGGGCGCGGTCTGTCGCCCTGTCGATCAGCACCCGCGCCAGACCCTTGCCCCGGTGGCTGCCTGCCACCGCCAGCTTTCCCAGATACAGCGCATGCGGCTTCATGGTCAGGATCATGCAGGCGACAGGCGGCGCGCCCATCACCCAGACCTCACCCGTGCTGGACTGCGTTGCAATCGCTTCTGCGGTCAGGGTCCGCATGGACGATGGCGGGTCGATCCGCCCCTCCATCGACGCAAATTCCTGCTGGATCAGCTGCAGGATGGAAGTCCAGTCATAGGGGTCGGTGGCGCGAATGGGGGTCATCTGTTCGGGTCTCTGAGATTTCCTTCAAAAGATGGCAAACCGATCCGGGCTGCAAGGTGCCAACATCTTGGGGATAATCGCTGATGCACCTCCAGATACGGGGGACGGCCTGTTGACTCTGCCCCCGCCAATGCCCGACGATCAGCGCCTTGCGACTCACGAGGCACAGGTGCGTTTTTCCCGGCTCCGGCTCAACGGCTTCAAAAGCTTTGTCGACCCCACGGATGTGGTGATCCATGAGGGTCTGACCGGCGTGGTCGGCCCCAACGGCTGCGGCAAATCGAACTTGCTGGAGGCGCTGCGCTGGGTCATGGGCGAAAACCGCCCCACCGCGATGCGCGGCGGCGGGATGGAGGATGTGATCTTTGCGGGGGCCGCGACCCGTGGCGCGCGGCATTTTGCCGAAGTGTCGATCGTGATCGACAATCAGGACCGGCTCGCCCCCTCGGGTTTCAACGATGCCGACACCATCGAGATCGTGCGCCGGATCACCCGCGATGCCGGATCGGCCTACAAGGCCAATGCCAAGGATGTGCGGGCCCGCGATGTGCAGATGCTGTTTGCAGATGCCTCCACCGGCTCACACTCTCCGGCGCTGGTGCGGCAGGGCCAGATCTCGGAGCTGATCAACGCCAAGCCCAAGTCGCGCCGCCGCATTCTGGAAGAGGCTGCCGGTATCTCCGGCCTTTATGCTCGGCGGCATGAGGCAGAGCTGAAACTGTCGGGGGCCGAGCAGAACCTGTTGCGCGTCGATGACGTGCTGGAAGGATTGGCCCAACAGGTCGCGACGCTGACCCGGCAGGCCCGGCAAGCTGCCCGCTACCGCGAAATCGGTGAAGACCTGCGGCGGTCGGAAGGCATGCTGCTGTTCCGCCGCTGGCGCGAGGCGGATCTGGCCCGGGCCGAGGCCGAGGCGCATTTGCGAGACCGTCTGGTGGCGGCTGGAAAGGCCGACGCCGCCGCCCGGGCCGCGAGCAAGGCGCGCGAGGCCCGGGAAGACGCCCTGCCACCCAGGCGCGAAGAAGAGGCGGTGGCGGCGGCCATTCTGCAACGGCTTGTCTTGCAGCGCGACGCTTTGGGCGATCAGGAAGCCCGGGCGATGCAGTTGATCGAGACTCTGCGCGGCCGCATCACCCAGCTGGACCGCGATATGGAGCGTGAGGCCGGGCTGAACAGCGACGCGGGCGAGACCATCAGCCGGCTGGATTGGGAAGTGGAGCAGTTGCTTCGGGCCCACGACGGCCATGACGCGCGTCTGGCCGAGGCGGCCGAGGCCGCGCGTGAGGCAGGGGCGATCCTGTCCGACCGCGAAACCCTGCTGTCTCAGGCGACCGAGGATTCGGCGCGGCTCGCCGCCCGGCACCAGTCGGTGCAGCGCCTGTTGTCGGACACCCGCGCCACGGTGGACCGCGCCGAAACGGAAGCGGCGCGCGCCCGCGCGATGGTCGATACGGCCGCCGAGGCTCTGGACGCCGCGACCGAAGCCTATGCCAGTGCGACCGAAGGGCAGGAAGACGCCGCCGCTTTGGCCGAAGCCGCCGAAGAGGCGCTTGAGCTGGCCGAATCCGCCCGTGCCGAAGCGCAGGGGCGCGAGGCCGAGGCCCGCGCCGCGCGCGGTGAAGCGGAAGGTGAGGCGAACGCCCTGCGCGCCGAAGTCGCTGCCCTGGCCCGTCTGGTGGACAGGGAATCGCAGGCCGGTCATCAGTTGCTGGACCGCCTGACTGTCGAGCCGGGGTATGAAAAGGCGCTCGGGGCCGCTCTGGCCGATGACCTGCGCGCGCCCGAGGTGGGGGCGGATGCCCGTTCGGGCTGGGCCGTGCTGCCCGCCTATGAGGACACTGCCCCCTTGCCTGCAGGTGCGCAGCCGCTGGCCAGCCATGTCGGCGCGCCCGATGTGCTGGACCGCAGGCTTTCCCAGATCGGGTTGGTCAGCCGCAGCCAAGGGGCCGCGCTGCAACACCTTTTGCGTCCGGGACAGCGCCTTGTCAGTCTGGAAGGTGACCTCTGGCGTTGGGACGGGTTCCGCGCCTCTGCCGAAGACGCGCCCTCTGCCGCCGCCGCGCGGCTGCAACAGCTCAACCGGCTGGTGCAGCTGAAACTTGATCTTGAACAGATCACGGCGCGTGCCGAAGGGGCCCGGCGCGCGCATGAGGCGCTGCAAAACCGCCTCGCCGATCTGGCCCGCGCCGATCAGATGGCCCGCGAGGCCCGCCGTGCCGCCGACGCCCGCGTGACCGAAGCCAACCGCGCCGCCAGCCGGGCCGAGGCGGAGGCCTCCATTGCCGGGGGTAAGCTGGACTCGGCCAAACTCGCCGTCGCCCGCTATGAGGATGAGGCGATGGCCGCCCGCGCCCGCCTGCGCGAGGCCGAGGCGAACGCCACCGATCTGCCTGACCTGAACGCCGCCCGCGACCGGGTTGAAGGGGCCAAGGTGGCGGTCGAGGCCGCGCGACTGGCGATGCTCACCCGCCGCTCCGCCCATGATGAGGTGCGCCGCGAAGGCGAAGCCCGCGTGCGCCGCCGTCAGGAAGCCACCAAGGAGCTGTCCGGCTGGCGTCACCGCTTGGAGACGGCGGAAAAGCGCAGTGCCGAACTTGCTGAGCGCCGGGCGGAAACCCAGGAAGAGCTGGAAGAGGCCTGCGCAGCCCCCGAAGAGCTTGCCGCCAAACGCGAAGAACTTTCCGATGCCATCGACACCGCCGAAACGCGCCGCCGCAGGGCGGCCGAGGCCCTCAGCGAGGGCGAGGCCGCCCTGCGTGACGCGCAATTGGCCGAGCGTGATGCGGATCGCCTCAATGGCGAGGCGCGCGAGGCGCGGGCCCGGGCCGAAGCCCGCAATGACGCTGCACGCGAAACCGTCGCCTATGCCGCCGAGCGCATCGCCGAGGATGCAGATTGCACGCCGGCAGAACTGCTCGCCTCGCTCAAGGTCAGTCCCGACGACATGCCAGATGCCGAAGCCCTCGATGTCGAGGTGCAGCGGCTCAAACGTCAGCGCGAAGCGCTTGGCGCCGTCAACCTGCGCGCGGAAGAGGATATGGCCGCGGTTGCAGGCGAACATGCCACGCTGCTGAAAGAAAAGACCGATCTTGAAGAGGCGATCAAGAAGCTCCGGGCTGGCATTTCCGGGCTGAACCGTGAAGGGCGTGAACGGTTGCTGACCGCCTTCGAGCAGGTCAACCAGAACTTTGCCACTTTGTTTACCCATTTGTTCGGCGGGGGTGAGGCGCGGCTTGTCCTGGTTGAATCCGACGACCCGTTGGAGGCGGGTCTGGAAATCATGTGCCAACCGCCCGGCAAGAAGCTTGCCACCTTGTCGCTGTTGTCCGGGGGCGAACAGACCCTCACGGCTTTGGCGCTGATCTTCGGGGTTTTTCTGGCCAATCCCGCGCCGATCTGCGTGCTGGACGAGGTGGATGCCCCGCTGGATGACGCCAATGTCACCCGCTTCTGCGACCTGCTTGATGAAATGGCCCGCCGCACCGAAACCCGCTTTCTGATCATCACTCACCACGCCGTCACCATGGCGCGGATGGACCGGCTGTTCGGCGTCACCATGGCCGAACAGGGCGTCAGCCAACTGGTCAGTGTCGATCTGAAGAAGGCCGAGGCGCTTGTCGCATGATCAGCGCGCTGCGGGTTGCAGGGTTTCTGGCCGTCGAGGTCGAGGGCGATACCATCCATGCCCGTCTCTGGGCCAGTTCGGTCGATTTTACCGCCACCCCGGAGGGAGACCGCTGGCATCTTGCCCTGCTATGGCCGGTCCGCAGCAGTGATGCGCAGCGCGCACAGTGGAACGCCGACCACCCAGAGGCCCTGATGGACCTTCACAACGGGGAAACCCGCCTTTCGATGCATGTCGGTGCGCAGGATCTGCAAGGGCTCGCCCGCTGGGCCAGCTTGGCCGAGTTGGCGATCGCCCGGATGATCCGCTGGCGTCGGGCTCAACGTCAGCCGGGCGAAGGCTACTGATCTGCCCCAGGTCGGGGGATGGGCGCTTTTGCCCGTGCCAAGACCGCGCCTGCAGCGCCGCCGGTCTTGCCGATCAAAGCGCGTCCAGCAACGCCTGCGTCGGCCAGGCATCGGCCGGCAGTCCAAGCCGCGCCTGTTCCTGTTGCACCGCGGCGCGGGTGCCCGACCCCAGAATGCCGTCGATGCGCCCCACATCATGCCCAAGTGCCGCAAGCTTTTCCTGCAAGCGCATCATCTGGGCATCATCCAGCCCCGGCTCGGGGTTGCCCGCCGCAAAGACCGGGGCCCCTTCCAGCCGCGTTGCGAAATAGGCCGCAGTCAGCACATAGGTGAAGCTTTGATTCCACTCGAACAGGGTGCGGAAATTCGGATAGGCCAGAAACGCCGGCCCCCGCCGCCCCTGTGGCAGGATAAGCGATGCCACCCCCTCGGGCAGCGCATCCCGTCCCACGATCCCCATCGCCTGCCAATCGGCCAACGGCAACTGCACCTCCAGCCCCGACAGCGCCCAGTCCAGTTCGGCGGGCACTGCAACCTCGGCCAGCCATGGCTGGCCCGCGCGCCAGCCATGGTGCTGTAGCAATCGCGCGCCTGACAGCAGCGCGTCGGGCACCGATGTCTTCAGCGTCACGTGCCCGTCGCCATCGCCATCCACCCCCCGCGCAAGGATATCGGCGGGCAGCATCTGCACCATGCCGATCTCGCCCGCCCATGCGCCCGTGGTATCGGTTGGCAGATCGCCCTTGGCATGCAAATCGATCGCCGCCAGGATCTGCGGTTGAAACAATTCCGGTCGCCGGCAATCATGGCCCAGCGTAACCAGCGCGTCGCGGGTGTTGAACTCTCCCTGCACGGCACCGTAATCGGTTTCAAACGCCCAGAATGCCAGCAGGATGCCTTTTGGCACCCCGTACTCTGTCGCCGCCCGGTCAAAAATCGTCGCATGTCGTGCCGCCAGAGCAAGACCCTGTTCCAGCCGGTTCTGCGAGATCAGCCGCCGGGCAAAATCGGTGAAGGCCATGCGGAACACGCCTTGCGAGCGGTCGGCGCGCAGCACGCCCTCATCGATCCGCGCGCCTGTCAGATAGGAGCGCGCCGCCTCTTGCGGCAGGCCCGCAGCCACCGCCTCAGCCGTGATCGCGGCGGTGAAATCGGACAAGGTACCGCCACAAGGAACAAGCGTGGGGGCAGCGAGGGCGGGGCCGCTCATCAGAGCCAGGGCAAGACCAATACGCATACTGCAGATCCTAGATCAGGGCAGCGCAGCCGACAAGCAGCAGCATCAGCGCCCAGGTTCGCCACAACGCCCGGCAAGCGGCATCGACATCGTCCGGCCCGGCATCGCGGCGTCCTTCGGGCCAGACCCAGGGAAACGCCGACATCACCCCGTGATAGGCGCGTGGTCCTGACAAGGCGACATCCAGCACCACGGCCATCGCGGCCTCGGGCCAGCCTGCATTCGGGCTGCGGTGCAGGGGGGCGTCGCGCAGGACAGGGCGCACCGTCAGCCGCCCGTGTGCCACCGCGATCAGCACCGCCGTCAACCGGGCCGGGATCAGGTTCAACAGGTCGTCAAACCGGGCCGAGGCCCAGCCGAACGCTTCATGCCGTTCGGTTCGATGGCCGATCATGCTGTCGGCGGTGTTGGTGATTTTATACACCAGCATCAACGGCAATCCGCCGATCAGGAACCAGAAGGCCGGTGCGATCACCCCGTCTGACAGGTTTTCCGCCGCGCTTTCGATGGCCGCCCGCGCAACACCCGGCCCGTCCAGCGCTGCCGTGTCGCGACCCACGATCATCGCCACCGCTTGCCGCCCGGCAGGAAGCGAGTGCCGAAGACCCTCCGCCACGGCGCGCACATGATCGACCAGTGCTTTCTGCGCCAGCAGGATTGCGGCCACAAGGCCTTCCAGCACACCGAAATCCGGCACCGAGGCAATCAACCGCCCCAGCGCATAGGCCCCCAATACCATCACCACCAGAGCCGCCACCCCTTTGGCCCGCCGCTGGCGGCCCGCATTCAGCCGCCGGTCCAGACCGCTGACCACACGGCCCATCAGCACCGCAGGATGCGGCACGCGGTCCCAGATCGCCTTGGGTTCACCAAAGGCAGCATCCAGCAACATGGCAAAGAACAGGATCATTCTGGCTTGTCCCCTTCGCTCGGGGCAGAGCCCGGGCATCGCCAAGGATCTACACTGCCGATTCTCGCGGCGACAGGGGCAGCAGGCACCAGACAGGGGCCGGTTGTTTCGACCGGTCTCCAAATGCCCTGTCAGAACCCTGATTTACGGCCTGCCAGTCAACCGTCATCTGATTGACTTGATTTTCATAAATACTGGTTCACTGTGTAGGTACCGGGTCTGGTTGCAGACCGGCGAAAGGGGGCGCTGTGCTGGAATTTCTGCCGCAAGACATTCGAGACGGTCTGGATGCCGCCCGCAAGCGCGAGGCAAAGCGTAAATCGCGCCTGCGGGTTCAGGTGGGCGAAGCCGTGTTCCCGGTGCTGCGCTTCTGGCACGATGGGTTTGTGCTGGATGGCAATCTTGCGCCGCATCTGCGTGGCTTGGTCGATCTCTACGATGGGTCGAACCACATCTTTCAATGCCTGATCGTTGCCTCCAGCCTGGAAAACGGCGATCTGGTCTGCGAATTCAAGCGCTCCACCGCCGTGCAGGACAAGGCCCCGCTGGATTTCTGGCGGGATGAAAACGCGCCGGTGGCGTACCTTCCGCGCGCCTGAGCAAGGGCAGGGGCCTGACGACTGGCCCCCGCGCCTCGAACGCTATTGCAGATCGCCAAACGCCGTCTTCATCCGTGCCACCGCTTGCTCGACCCGCGCGCGCGGCGTGGCGATGTTGAAGCGCATGTAGCTTTCGCCCCCGGTGCCAAAGGTTTCGCCGTGGTTGGCGCAGATCTGCGCCGCCTGTTCGACCCGCGCCTTGAACTCGGCGGGGGCCATGCCGGTCCCGGTAAAATCCACCCAGGACAGATACGTTGCCGCCAGCGGCATCGACCGCAGGCCCGGAATGGCATTCACCCCGTCGTCAAACAGCCGCCGGTTGCCATCAAGATAATCCACCAGCGCATCGACCCAGACCGCCCCTTCGGGGGAGTAGGCCGCTTCGGCCATATGCATGCCAAAGGAATTGCCGGAAATCCCCATCGCCGTGATCTTGCTTGCAAACTTTGCCCGCAGCGCCGGATCGGCGATGATGACATTGCCGATATGCGCGCCCGCGATGTTGAAGGTCTTGGTCGTCGCGGTCAGCATCACCAGCCGGTCGGCGCAGTCGGGGGCCACCACCGGCATCGCATGATGCTTGTGCCCGGGCATCACCAGATCATGGTGGATCTCGTCCGAGACCAGGATCAGATCATGCCGCGTGCAGAAATCCGCCACGCCGCGCAACTCCTCCGCCGTCCAGACCCGCCCGCCCGGATTGTGCGGCGAACACAGGATCAGCATCCGCTCGCCCCCGGTCATCTGTGCATCCCAGGCCGCGAAATCCATTTCATAGCGCCCGTCAACCAGCGCCAGCTCGCATTCCACCACCAGGCGTCCCGCCGCTTTGATGGTCCGGGCAAAGGCGTGATAGACCGGCGTCATCAGCACCACCCCGTCGCCGGGCCTCGTGTAGGTATCGACCACCAGTCCCGTCGCATTGACCAGCCCATGCGTGGTAAAGATATGGTCGGGGTCCAGCGCCCAGCCGTGCCGGGTCTGCATCCACCAGCGGATTGACTCCCGGTAGCCTGCATCGTCGCCGTAATAGCCGTAAACGCCATGCGCTGCCATTTTCTCCAACGCAGCCTGCACGCAGGCCGGCGGCCGAAAATCCATATCCGCCACCCACATCGACAACCCTTTGTCGGCAGGCACGCCATACAGGCGTTCCATCATGTCCCATTTGACCGAATGGGTGCCCAAGCGGTTGATCTGATCATCAAAATTCATGAAATCGCCTTTTTCTGCAGGTCTCTTGTTCCGGTTACAGCGGTTTTGGCCCAAAGTCATCCTGATCTGAACCCGCCCTGCGCTGAGCTGGCCTGAAGCGCCGGCAAAATATGGACCTCGCGTCTCACAGCCTCTGCCCCTTGCGCGAACAGACCCCGCGCCGTAAATCATGCCCATGATCCGCCCCATCCTTATCCATCCCGATCCGCGCCTCAAGAAGCCCTGTGAACAAGTGGCGGTCTTTGACGGCGCTTTGCGCCGCCTTGCGGACGATATGTTCGAGACGATGTATGACGCGCCCGGCATCGGCCTTGCCGCCCCCCAGATCGGGGTGATGCAACAGGTCTTGGTGATGGATTGCATCAAGGACGGTCCGCCGCGCCCGATGGCATTGGTCAACCCGCGCGTGGTCTGGTCGTCGGAAGATCTTGCCTGCTATGAGGAAGGCTGCCTGTCGATCCCCGATCAATATGCCGAAGTGCGCCGTCCGGCCGAGGTTCGGGTGGCATGGCAGGCGCTCGACGGGTCAGAGCAGGAAGAGCAGTTCGCCGGCCTGTGGTCCACCTGTGTCCAGCATGAGATCGACCATCTGAACGGCAAGCTGTTCATTGATTATCTGGGCCCGCTCAAGCGCCAGATGATCACCCGCAAGATGGAAAAGCTGAAGCGCGAACGCGCACGGCAATCCTGATGCCGGTGCGTCCCATCCTGACATGGCCTGATCCTCGCCTTGCCACCCCTTGCCTGCCAGTGGGGGACGAGGATGTGTCTTCCCTCGCCATCGACATGCTGGACACGATGTACAACGCCCCCGGTCGCGGGTTGGCAGCACCACAGGTGGGCGTGCTCAAGCGCCTGTTCGTGATGGACGTGACGTGGAAAGAAGGCACGCCCGACCCCCGCATCGTGATCAACCCGCAGATCCTGTGGCGGTCGGAAGACACGGTTGCCGGGCCTGAAGGATGCCTGTCACTTCCCGGCATCAGCACGGAGGTCACACGCGCCCGGCAGATCCGCATGGGCTGGACCGATCAGCATGGCCGGGCACAGGAAGAAACCCTGACCGGCTTTGCCGCAATCTGCGCGCAGCACGAAAATGATCATCTGGATGGGCTGGTGACCTTTGATCGCCTGTCGCCCGATCAGCGTATTGCCGCGCAGGCGGCCTATCTGCACCGGCCCTTAGCATGACCCGACCCTGCATCCCATGGCCGCACCCGGTTTTGCGCACAGCTGCTGCCGACGTGGCCCAGATCACTGATGACATCCGCGCGATCTGGGAAGAGATGATCGAGGTCATGGACGCCATGCCCGGTTATGGCCTTGCGGCCGTGCAGATCGGGGTGCCGTTGCGCCTGGCCGTTGTCGATTGCTTCGAGGCGCGCGGGCAGGCCATCCGCATGGCCAATCCCGAGGTTCTGCACGCCAGCGGTCAAATGCGCGACCATGAAGAGGCGAGCCCAAATCTGCCCGGCGTTTCTGCCGTCATCAACCGGCCGCGCGCGGTGACGGTGCGCTATCTGAACGCAGAGGGTGTGATCGAGGACCGCGATTTCGTAAACCTCTGGGCCACGTCGGTGCAGCACCAGATCGACCATCTGGCGGGGCGGATGTATTTCGACCATCTCTCCCCGCTCAAGCGCAAGATGCTGATCACCAAGGCGGAAAAGGCGCGCAAACGGCAATGAAGATCATCTTCATGGGCACGCCTGACTTTTCGGTTCCTGTGCTGGAAGCCCTTGCCAAACAGCATGACATCCTCGCCGTCTACACCCAGCCCCCCCGGCCGGCAGGACGCGGCAAGGCTGATCGTCCCAGCCCTGTGCATCAAAAGGCACGCGCGCTTGGTCTGCCGGTGCGTCACCCCGCCCGTCTGAAAGACCCTGCCGATCAGGCAGAATTTGCCGCGCTGAATGCCGATGTGGCTGTTGTTGTCGCCTATGGACTGATCCTGCCGCAAGCGGTGCTGGATGCCCCGCGCCTTGGCTGTCTGAACATCCACGCCAGCCTGTTGCCCCGGTGGCGGGGGGCGGCTCCGATCCACCGCGCGATCATGGCGGGTGACGCAACGACCGGCATCTGTATCATGCAGATGGAGGCGGGGCTGGACACTGGCCCGGTGCTGCTGCGCGAAGAAACCGCCATCGGCGCAGAGGAAACCACCGCCGGCCTGCATGACCGTCTGTCCGCACTGGGGGCAACGCTGATCTTGCAGGCGCTGGACCAACTGCCCCATCTGACGCCCCAGCCGCAGGCTGATGTCGGCGTGACCTATGCGGCCAAGATCGACAAGGCAGAGGCGCGGGTTGATTTCACGCAAGACGCCACGGTTGTCGACCGCCAGATCCGCGGGTTGTCGCCCTTTCCCGGCGCATGGGTGCAGGTCGGGGCAGAGCGGGTGAAACTCTTGCGCTCGCGCCTGACCGAGGGAAGCGGTGCACCCGGGCAAGTGCTGCATGGTTTCACCATTGCTTGCGGCAGCGGCGCGGTGGAGGTGACAGAGGCGCAGCGCGAAGGCAAGCGCCCGATGCCATCTGCCGACGTGCTGCAGGGATTGCGGCTGCCAGAGCGTCTGGCCTAGCCAATCCACATCCGGCCCCCCATAGTGGGGCTGCGCACAGGAAAGGCCCGTCATGCCCATCATTGCCCTGATCATCATTGGCGCTGCCGCAGGCTTCATCGCCACACGCATGATGAAGCTTGAAACCGACGTGCTGACGACCATCGCCATCGGCGTGTTCGGCGCATTGATCGGCGGCTTTGCCTTGCGGTTTCTCATCACCATCACCGGCTGGATGGCGGGTTTTGTAGGCGCTGTTCTGGGGGCGATGGTGCTGATCTGGGTGTGGAAGGCCTATATCCGCCCGCCCAAGTGAATGCTGTCGCGGTCAGGTCAGGCGCTTCACCGCATCTTTCAGCTTGAACCCCTTGTCCCCGGCGTCTTGCCAGAGCATCTGCCCCTGCCAGGCGGCAAACAGCAGTGCCGCCGCCTCGCGCCCCTTGGCACTGCCGCCCAGGCGCAGGGCAAGCGCCTGTTCTACCCGTGTCCGCCAGGCCATTGCGCGCTGCCTCAGGGTCGGGTCGTCCAGATGCCGGACCAACAGCGGCAGGACCGACCCATCGCCAGACACGTCCGCCAAGGCCTTGAGAAGCATATGCGCCCCCTTGACGGACAGGTCGGACAGCCCCTCTGCCGCATCCGTCGCCTGCTCCAGCACGTCCCAGCCATCCAGCAATGCGGCACGCACCATCCCCTCCTGGCTGCCATAGCGCTGCACCAGCGTCGGCGCCGCCAGCCCGGTCGCGCGCGCCACCGCGCCAAAGCTTGCCCCCCGTTCGCCCGACAGAACCAACAGCGCACGGATGCTGACAAAAACCACCGGATCAGGGATGAGCTTTGAACGGGACATTCTCTGACTGTATGCACCCGGTCAGGTCAGGCGCAACACCTATCGCTTTGGCGGCAGCGTCCGGGCGGGGCGGGGCCGGTACACCGGCAAGCGCCAGCCAAACACCAGACTGCCCGCCCGCAGAATCAGTGTCACCAAGGCGCAGGCCAACAATTGCACGCTGCCCGCCGCGCCCAGCCCGTCTGCCGCGAGTGCCGCCAGACCCCCGGCAAAGGCGCAGGAAACGTACAACTCGCCCTGCTTCAGCACCAGAGGCACCTCGTTGCACACCACATCACGCATCAACCCGCCCATGCAGCCGGTGACCATCCCCATGATCAGAACCACCGGCCAGCCCAGTCCCGCCCCAACCGCAGCCGCCACGCCCGCAGGCACCGCCACTGCCAAGGCGCAGGCGTCCAGCCACAGAATGGCGCGGTAGCGGCTTTCCAGGAAATGGGCGGTGAAGAACACGGTCACCGCCGCCAGTGTCGCCACACCCAGCATCATCGGATCGACGATCCAGAACACGTCGCGGTCCAGCATCACGTCGCGCACTGTGCCGCCCCCTGTTGCGGTCAGGCTGGCGATGAAGATGAACCCGACAATATCAAGCTGCGCCCGGCTGGCGACCAATGCCCCGGTCAGCGCGAAGACGGCGACCGAGGCATAGTCGAGGAAAGGGAGCAGCCAGAGCAGGGTCATGGCTTGCCCGGTTTGAACGGGGCCATTCCGGCACGGGCCAGGGCATCTGCGCGCTCATTCTCGACGTGGCCGGCATGGCCCTTGATCCAGCGCCATTCCACCTTGTGCCGCTCTTGCGCTGCCTCCAGCCGCTGCCATAGCTCGATGTTCTTCACCGGCTTGTTGTCAGCGGTCTTCCAGCCCCGGCGCTTCCAGCTGTGAATCCAGGTGGTCACACCATTCTTCACATAGGCGCTGTCGGTCACGATGATCAGATCCGACGGGCGGGACAGCGCCTCCAGCGCGGAAATCGCTGCCATCAGCTCCATCCTGTTGTTGGTGGTGTCCGCCTCGCCGCCCTGCAACTCGCGTTCTTTCAACACCGTCGCGCCGTCGCGCGCAATCATCAGCACGCCCCAGCCTCCGGGGCCGGGATTGCCGGAGCACGCTCCATCGGTATAGGCGTAAACTTGGGGCATCTGGCTTCCTTGCAACGACGCCCCCGGATAGGCCGGGCTGATCAGCGGGTCAACTGGCAGCTAGCCGAGGATCGGCACGATCAGACAGATCAGCACCACCGTCGTCAGCCCGATGCGCAGCCGCAGCCACCAATCCGGCGCGGTGCCCATCTTCCAGAAATGCCAGTCCAGCAGCAGCAGCCCGAGGAACCCTGCAAACAGGTTCACTGCGGCATCTCCGGGATTGCCATTCACCATGAAAAACGCCCACAGCGCCGGGGCCACCGACAGGATATAGCCGGTCGCCGCTTCCGGCCCGCTGGCCTTGGTCGCAAAGCCCCACAGCACCCCCGACATGAAGGACAGGATCACCGTGCCATAGGTCAGGCTGATATAGCTGCCAATGAACAGCGGCCCCATAAAGCGCCCGCCCCAAGCCGCCAGGGCAGGCGACAGGCCGGTCGCCGCGCCCCAGACAAAGGGGGTCAACCCTGCCACCCCAAGGATCAGGGCCGTTCTCGGAATAGGCTCCACCATCATACCTGCTCAAACGATTCTGGTCGCAAGTGATAGACTGCCCGACCGAAGGGTCCAGCCATGCGCGGCAAAATGACGGTGTTGTTGCTCTGTAGCCATCACCGGGGCGTGGCAGGTGGCCAGACGGACCAAAGGGCCGGCAATCTTGCCTCGACCTGCCGCGCGCATCAACCGCCGGAGTGTCGCAAGGATCGTGCCCCAAGGCCTGCGCCTCTGGTGTCTGATCTAGACCGGCTCCCGCAAAATGCGTGGCACCTTGAACTCCACATTCTCCTGCGCGGTTTCCACCAGTTCAACCGTGGTGGCAAAACGGGCGCGGAAGGCGTCAATCACCTCGTTCACCAGAACTTCGGGGGCAGAGGCCCCGGCGGTGATGCCCACCGAACGGATGCCCTCCAGCGCCCGCCAGTCGATATCGGTGGCGCGCTGGATCAGTTGCGCATAGGCGCACCCCGCCGCCGAGCCGACCTCCACCAACCGTCTGGAGTTGGACGAGTTCGGCGCGCCGATCACCAGCAGCGCATCGATGCGCGGGGCAATCGCCTTGACCGCCATCTGCCGGTTGGTGGTGGCATAGCATATATCCTCATGCGCCGGCGCGTGGATCGCCGGAAACCGTGCCTTGAGCGCTGCCGCAATATCGGCCGTGTCATCCACCGACAGGGTGGTCTGGGTGATGAAGGCCAGCTTGCCCGGATCGCGCACCTGCAGCCCCGCCACATCTGCCACGGTCTCCACCAGCAGCACCTCGCCTTCGGGCAGCTGCCCCATGGTGCCCACGGTTTCCGGGTGGCCGGCATGGCCGATCATGATCATCTGCAGCCCGGCCTCATGGTGCCGCGCCGCCTCGTTGTGAACCTTGGTCACCAAAGGACAGGTGGCATCGACGGCAATCATCTCGCGCCGCGCCGCCTCGGCTGGCACCGCTTTGGGCACACCATGGGCGGAGAACACCACCGGGCGGTCCGGCGGGCAATCGTCGAGGTCCTCGACAAACACGGCACCCTGGGCACGCAGCGCATCGACCACGAACTTGTTATGCACGATCTCGTGCCGCACATAGACAGGTGCGCCCCATTTCACCAAGGCCAGTTCAACAATCTTGATCGCCCGGTCCACCCCGGCGCAGAACCCGCGCGGCGCGGCAAGATACAGGTGCAGGGGCGGCAGATCGGTCATGGCAAGCCTTCGGCGTCAGGGTCGTACCAGAGGTAAGGGCAACCGGGCCGCAGGTCCAGCCCCCGATGCGGACCTTACCCCCAGATCCCCAGCCCGATCAGCGCCACCACGGCGTAGCGCGCTGTCTTGGCGAGTGTGACCAGCAGCAAGAACCGGGGCAGGGGGACGCGCAGCGCGCCCGACACGGCGACGATGAAATCGCCCCCCGGAGCCCAGCTGAACAGCAGGGCCCAGATCCCCCAGCGACCAAACCATCGCTCGGCTTTGACCCGTCGCTCCGGAGTCAGGCCCAGCCAGCGTGCCCCTCGGACACCGCCCAGACCCCGGCCAAGCGCATAGGTGACGCAAGACCCAAGGATATTGCCCACCGAGGCCACCACAACCAGCGCCAAGATTGGCACGGTCCCCTGCGCCATCAGCGCCAGAAACACCACCTCGGACTGGAATGGCACCGGCGTCGCCGCCAGAAAAGCCGCCACAAACAGGCCCAGAAGCGAAGTTCCGGTCAGCACGTTGCGTCGCCGCTTGTCATGAAATACGCTCTCATCCCGCCCGACCTAGGGCGATTGCGCGCCAAGGTCCACCCGGTCATCGCGTTGCCGCAGCCCGGGGCTGCGGCACATCAGAACGGGGCACCGCAGCGCCCCGTTCCATCATTTCACCATTTCGCCCGTGTCTTCGCGCTCGCCTGGCGAGCGGGGTTCGCGGGGGGGGCGGCCGATCACGTCGCGCAGTTCTTCCAGCTCGATGAAATTGTCGCACTGACGGCGCAATTCGTCTGCAATCATCGGCGGCTGGCTGCGGATGGTGGAGACCACAGACACGCGCACGCCTTGGCGCTGCAGACTCTCGATCAGCGGCCGGAAATCCCCATCTCCGGAAAACAGAACGATATGATCCACGCGCGGTGCAAGCTCCATGGCATCGACGGCCAGCTCGATATCCATGTTCCCCTTGACCTTCCGCCGGCCCTGGCTGTCTGTATATTCCTTGGCCGGTTTGGTCACCATGGTAAAGCCGTTGTAGTGCAGCCAGTCCACCAACGGGCGGATCGGCGAATACTCGTCGTTTTCAAGCAATGCAGTGTAGTAAAACGCGCGCAACAGCTTGCCGCGGCGCATGAATTCCTGCCGCAGAAGCTTGTAGTCGATATCAAACCCCAGCGCCTTGGCCGCTGCGTAAAGGTTTGATCCGTCTATGAACAGCGCAAGCCGTTCGTCCTTGTAAAACATCTAGTCGTCCCCTCGAAAATTCTGTCCCCGTCGCGCCAACATGTAAGTGGTCGGTCGGTAAGTGTGAGTGATAATCTGGTAATCGAAATCAGCGCTGTTTAAGGACAGGTTTTGATATCAGTCCAAAACGTGGCGCTGCAAGCTGGTCTATACGAAAGTGTAACTCTATCATGCAAAACAGATTGCAATCTCTGATTGCGCTTGGCACCAATTTACCCTTTGGCGCATTTTCACCTGACCAGATCATCACAGAGGCGCTTGAACGCCTCAACACGCCTGCCACAAGAATTAGGCACCAAAGCCGCCTGTTCAAGACGCCGGCTTTTCCAAAAGGCTCTGGTCCCGACTATGTGAATGCCGCCGCCGTGCTGGATGTTGCGCCCGAACTTGGCCCAGACGCGCTTTTGCGCCTTTTGCATGACCTAGAGGCAGAGTTTGGCCGTCGGCGTGATCGTCGCTGGGACAAGCGCACGCTCGACATTGACCTGCTGGCACTGGCCGATCTTGTCTTGCCGGACAGCGCCACACAAGGCCAATGGCGCGCCCTGCCACCTGCCGATCAGGCGCGCCTCACTCCGGACCAGCTTATCCTGCCGCATCCCCGCCTGCAGGACCGTGCTTTTGTGCTGGTGCCGCTGGCCGAGATTGCACCGGAGTGGGTGCATCCCGTTCTGCATCGCAGCGTCCGGCAGATGCTTGCGGCGCTTTCGCCCGAAGAACGTGCCGAAGTGCGGGCAATCGGCTGAATCCGGGGTTGTCAAGTCCCGGCATCACGCGTAAGTACAGCCTTTCCATGCCCCCAAACCCTACTGGAGTCGTCCATGGCCCGCGTGACGGTTGAAGACTGCGTTGACAAGGTTCCGAACCGGTTCGAACTGGTGATGCTCGCCGCCCATCGGGCACGCGAGATCCAGTCCGGATCGCCGATCACCGTGGACCGCGACAATGACAAGAACCCGGTCGTCGCCCTGCGCGAGATCGCTGATGAAACCCAGGCCGCAGAATCGCTGCGCGAGCGGATGATCGAAAGCCATCAGACCCAGATCGAGGTGGATGAGCCGGAAGATGATCAGATGGCGCTGCTGATGTCGGGCGAAATTGACCGCCCGATGCAGGACGACATGTCGGAAGAAAAGCTGCTGCGCGCCCTGATGGAAGCGCAGGGCGAACTCTAAATCCGGGGGTAACCCCTCGCAGGGGCGATGATGATCGACGTAGAAGACCTCATCGCCCTTGTCAGGAACTACAATCCGCGCACCAATGCCGATTTGATCCGCCGCGCCTATGCCTATGGCATGTCGATGCACGAAGGTCAGTTTCGCAAATCGGGAGAACCTTATTTCACCCACCCCGTCGCCGTTGCCGCCATTCTGACGGAGCAGCGGCTGGATGATGCGACCATCGTCACGGCCCTGTTGCATGACACGATCGAAGACACCAAGTCCACCTATACTGAGGTCGAACGCCAGTTCGGGCATGAGGTGGCCGAACTGGTCGATGGTGTCACCAAGCTGACCAACCTGCAACTCTCCAGCACGGAAACCCAGCAGGCGGAAAACTTCCGCAAACTGTTCATGGCGATGTCCAAGGATCTGCGCGTGATCCTGGTCAAACTGGCCGACAGACTGCACAATATGCGCACCATCAAGAGCATGCGGCAGGAAAAGCAGGCGCAGAAGGCGCGCGAGACCATGGAAATCTATGCACCTCTGGCAGGGCGCATGGGTATGCAGTGGATGCGCGAGGAGCTGGAGGATCTGTCCTTCAAGGTCCTGAATCCCGATGCCCGCAACTCCATCATCCGCCGCTTCCTCACCCTGCAACGCGAAGCCGGCGATGTGGTCCACAAGATCACCGCCGATATCCGGTTCGAGCTGGAAAAGGTCGAACTGGAAGCAACGGTTTACGGTCGCGCCAAAAAACCATACTCGATCTGGCGCAAGATGCAGGAGAAGGATCTGGCCTTTTCGCGCCTGTCCGACATCTACGGCTTTCGCATCATCTGTGCGTCCGTGGCCGACTGTTACCGCATCCTTGGCGTGATCCATCAACGCTGGCGGTCGGTGCCGGGGCGGTTCAAGGATTACATCAGCCAGCCCAAATCGAACGGCTACCGCAGTATCCACACCACTGTCTCGGGGCGTGACGGCAAACGGGTCGAGGTGCAGATCCGCACCCGTGAAATGCACGAGGTGGCTGAGGCCGGGGTCGCCGCGCACTGGTCCTACCGCGAAGGCGTGCGTGCGCACAACCCCTTTGCCATCGATCCCGGCAAATGGATCGCCTCGATGACCGAACGGTTTGACGAAGGCGATCACAGCGAGTTTCTGGAACACGTCAAGCTGGAGATGTATTCCGATCAGGTGTTCTGCTTCACGCCCAAGGGCGATGTGGTGCAGCTGCCGCGCGGGGCCACGCCCCTGGATTACGCGTATTCGATCCACACCCGCATCGGCAATTCCTGCGTGTCGGCCAAGGTCGATGGCATCCGCGTCCCGCTCTGGACCCGGTTGAAGAACGGCCAATCGGTCGAGATCATCACCGCCGAGGGACAGCGCCCGCAGGCCAGCTGGATCGACATCGTCACGACAGGCCGCGCCAAGGCGGCGATCCGCAAATCCCTGCGCGAAGAGGACAAGGGCCGCTTTGTCAAACTGGGCAAGGAACTGGCCCGCGCGGCCTTTGATCATGTCGGCAAGAAGGCGTCGGAAAAGGCGTTGCGCACCGCCGCCAAGATGCTGGGTCTGGCGGATGAGGAAGATCTGCTGGCCCGCCTCGGCTCTGCCGAACTGACCGCGCGGCGTGTGGTCGAGACGCTGTACCCCGAACTGGCCCGCGCCGATCTGGACGTGGTCGATGCCGCCCGCCCGGTTCTGGGCCTGTCTGACGATCAGGCCTTCCGCCGCGCGCCCTGCTGCCAGCCCGTGCCGGGCGAACGCATTGTCGGCATCACCTATCGCGGCAAGGGCGTTGTGGCCCATGCGATCGACTGCCCCGCATTGGAGGAATTCGAGGAACAGACCGAACGCTGGGTCGATCTGGCCTGGCATTCAGGCCGCCATGCCGCGGTGCATACCGTTACAATGGAAATGACTATTGCCAATGACGCTGGCGTGCTTGGGCGCATTTGCACCTTGATCGGCGAGCAGCGTGCCAATATCTCTGACCTGAGGTTTACAGATCGCAAGCCAGACTTTTATCGTCTGATTGTCGATGTTGATCTTCGCGATGTCGAACATCTGCATATGGTGATGACAGCGCTTGAGGCAGAAACCGATGTCGCTCAGGTGTCGCGTTATCGTGATCAGAGCCGCAAGCCCTAGTGCATCTGCGCGGGCAGGCGTGGGCGGCAGGGAAAGGGGGGCTGAACGGTGGTGTTTCGTCGCCGCAACAAACGGTCATGGCCGGAACGGCTCAAGGCGCTGGTCTATCCGCAAGGCGGATGGCTGCGTGCGGGGCAGTATGTCTGGCACCGTCTGTCGCGCCTGCCTGACCCCCCCCACCGGATTGCGCGCGGCATCTTCGCCGGGGTGTTCATTTCCTTCACCCCGCTGTTCGGCCTGCATTTCTTTGCCTCTGCCCTGCTGGCCTTTCTGATCCGCGGCAACATCATCGCGTCGATTTTCGCCACCTTCTTCGGCAATCCGATCACCTTCCCGATCATCGCCGTTTCGTCTGTGCAACTGGGCCACATGATCCTGGGGACGGGCGTCGATGCGGTCCCCGCCCGGCTGATCCTCTCGGCCTTCGCCAGTGCCGGGGGTGAGATCTGGTCGAACATCTTCGCCACCTTTACCGGCGATCCGGCCCAATGGGGCCAACTGCGCCATTTTTACTATGGTCTGTTCAAACCCTATCTGATTGGCGGCCTGTTGCCGGGGCTGGTCGCGGGGACAATCTGTTACTATGTCAGCCTGCCGGTGATCTTGGGGTATCAAAAAATGCGTCAGAAACGGCGGCGTGAGCGGGCGGAAAACTTGCGCGAACGCGCCGCTGCCCGGCTGCGCGCCAGGCATTCGGTCGATGACGGGGCCTCGGGTGGCAACTGAACTATGCCGAGCTGCGTTCATGAAACACTCTTCCCGGGGAATGATTTCTGGCGTGCCAGTCATATCGAGTTCATGTATTGCGGCTTTTGTCATGCCACGTCTTGCGCTGCCTTGCGCAGCAGACCTGGTTTAAGCGAGGATCGACGTGGTTTTTAAAAGGCGCGACCCGCGCGGCTGGTTGGCTTGGCTGCGCGAGATGTTTTACCCTACCGGCGGCTTTCGCCGCGCGACCCGCTATGTCATCCACCGCATGCGCCGCCTGCCAGACCGCCCGCACCGGATTGCGCGCGGGGTGTTTGCCGGCAGTCTGATCGGCTTTCTGCCGCTGCCGGGCCTGCAGTTCCTGGGGGCCTGGGGGCTGGCATGGGCCATGCGGGGCAATGTGCTGGCCGCCCTGCTGGCCACCTTCAACTCCAACCCGATCACGACGCCGTTTTTCGCTGTGGGGGCCATTTCGCTTGGTCACTGGATGCTGGGCATCGACACGCCGCTGAGCGCCGAAGCCATCGGCGATGGCTTTGCCCGGGCAGGGGCAGAGCTGTGGCACAACATGCGGGCCCTGTTTGGCCCCGCCGAAATGCATTGGGATGGGCTGGCGCAGTTCTGGTCTGATATTTACCTGCCCTATTTCATCGGTGCGCTGGGGCCGGGCATCGGCCTGAGCCTGATCTTTTATTACATCACCATTCCCTTGGTAGAGGCGTATCAAAAGGCGCGGGCGGACAAGTTCAGGGAAAGCAGCGAAAGACGTCTGCTGTTGCGCGAAAAGTTGGCCGTGCTGGCCAAGCGCGGCGGCGATGCGGCAAAAGACCCTGTACCCGGCACAAAACAAGGGGATGACGACACCCCGCCCGCAGCCTAACCTTCGCCCAAAGGACAGGAGGCCTGCATGACACAGACCGGAAAACTTCGGCTCGGGATCAACATCGACCACGTGGCCACGCTGCGCAACGCCCGCGGCAGCGCGTGGCCAGACCCGCTGCGCGCCGCCCTGCTGGCGCAGGCCGCCGGGGCCGATGGCATCACCGCCCATCTGCGCGAAGACCGCCGCCATATCCGCGACGCCGATATGGCGGCGCTGAAGGCGGGCATCACCATTCCGCTGAACTTCGAATGCGGCGCGACCGATGAAATGCAGGCAATCTGCCTCGCAACCAAACCCCATGCGGTCTGCCTTGTGCCCGAGCGGCGCGAAGAGCGCACAACCGAAGGCGGGCTTGATGTCGCGGGCGATGAAGCGCGGCTGTCTGCTTTTGTGACCCCGCTGCGCAGTGCGGGTGCCCGGGTCAGCATGTTCATCAGCCACGATCCGCGCCAGATCGAAGCCTCGGCCCGCATCGGGGCCGCCGTGGTCGAATTGCATACCGGGCTGTATTCAGACCTGCACGCCGAAGGCCGCAGCGATGAGGCCGAAGCCGAGTTGAACGCGTTGCGCCAGGGCGCGGGCCTTGCGCAGTCCCTTGGCCTTGAGGTGCATGCCGGTCATGGCCTGACATTCGCCAATGTCTCCCCCATCGCGGCCATCCCGCAAGTGATGGAGCTGAACATCGGCCATTTCCTGATCGGTGAGGCCGTCTTCCTGGGCCTTGGCCCCGCCATCACCGAGATGCGGCGGTTGATGGATGCGGCGCGGGGGCTGTGAGCGTGGCTGGGGTGGTGGAGCGCGACAGGATGAGCAGCCGGCAAGGGTGCAAACCAAGGCGGCAGCGCATGCTTGAAACGGCGCTGCGATGATCCTTGGTATCGGCAGCGATCTGGCCAATATCGAACGGATCGAAGCCACGCTGGCCCGCTTTGGCGACCGGTTCCGCGACCGGGTGTTCACCGAGCGGGAGCAGCGCAAGGCTGCCAGCCGCCCGCATGGCGTGGCCGCCACCTATGCCAAACGCTGGGCCGCAAAAGAGGCGTGTTCCAAGGCCTTGGGCACCGGTCTGCGCATGGGCATTGCCTGGAAGGATATGGCGGTGACCAATCTGACCACCGGTCAGCCGGTGATGCACCTGACCGGCTGGGCCGCCGAGCGTTTGCGGCGCATGACCCCGCCGGGACATGAAGCGGTGATCCATGTCACTCTGACGGACGATCACCCTTGGGCACAGGCCTTTGTGGTGATCGAAGCGCGTCCGGTGGCAGCCCCCGCCCCGCCGGGCTGAACTTGACTCGGCGGGCCTGCGGGCGCATGTAGCGGCCCGAAGAGCAGCAAGGTGAACACGATATGGCCAGCAAGGCAAAAGAAGACGGCGGCATCGTCGAGACGATCAAGACGGTGGTCTATGCGCTGTTGATTGCAGGCGTCTTCCGCACCTTGTTTTTTCAGCCGTTCTGGATTCCGTCTGGCAGCATGAAAGACACGCTGCTGATCGGGGATTTCCTGTTCGTCAACAAGATGGCCTATGGCTACAGCCGCTTTTCCTGCCCGTTTTCGGCCTGCCCGTTTTCGGGCCGCCTTTTCTTCAGCGAGCCCGAGCGTGGCGATGTCGTGGTGTTCCGCCATCCGGTCAACGGCAGCGATTTCATCAAGCGTCTGATCGGTCTGCCCGGGGACACGGTCCAGATGCGTGGGGGCATGGTTTATCTGAACGGCACCGAGGTGCCGCAGGAAGAGGCGGGCGTGTTCAGCGAACTTTACGAGCAGCAAGGCCCGATGGGCCAGTTGCCGCGCTGCGAAAACGGCCCGGTGGGGCAGGGCGATACCTGCACCAAGAGCCGGGCACGCGAAACCCTGCCGGGCGGGCGCACCCATGATGTGCTCAACATCGACAGCAATGGTGCCGGGGACAACACCGATGTGTTTACCGTGCCCGAAGGCCATTACTTCTTCATGGGCGACAACCGCGACAATTCGCAGGACAGCCGCTTTGTGCAGGCTGTGGGGGGCGTGGGCTTTGTGCCCGCCGACCACCTGATCGGCCGCGCCGACCGGATCATGTTCTCCTCTGCCGGACGCTCGATGCTGTATTTCTGGACCTGGCGGTCTGACCGCTTCTTCAAGGCGGTGGAATGAGGCTGGCTGCGGACCTCAAGGCCTTTGAAGGCCGGATCGGGCACACGTTCCACACGCCCGAATTGCTGGTCCGCGCCGTGACCCATGCGTCCTTGTCCTCACAGACCCGGCCCGACAATCAACGGCTGGAGTTTCTGGGCGACCGGGTGCTGGGCCTGGTGATGGCCGAGGCGTTGCTGGGCGCCGATGAGGCCGCGAGTGAAGGCCAGCTAGCGCCGCGCTTCAACGCCATGGTCCGCAAGGAAACCTGTGCCGATGTCGCCCGCGCCGTCGGGCTGGGCGAGGTGATGAAGCTGGGGCGTTCGGAAATGCTGTCCGGGGGCCGCCGCAAGGAGGCGCTGCTGGGCGACGCGATGGAGGCGCTGATTGCCGCCGTCTATCTGGACGGCGGGTTCGATGCCGCCCGTGCCATGGTGCTGCGGCTCTGGTCAGACCGGATCGGGACGGTGGACCGTGACGCCCGCGACCCCAAGACCGCCCTGCAGGAATGGGCGCAGGCGCGCGGCATGACCCCGCCCGCCTATACACAGACCGGGCGCACAGGCCCGGATCATCAACCGGTTTTCACCGTCGAAGTGACTCTGGACAATGGCGCGCGTGAAACCGCCCGCGCAGGCTCCAAACGCATCGCCGAACAACAAGCCGCCCGCGTTTTGCTGGCCCGGCTGGAGCAAGAGACATGACAGACACACCCACCCGCGCCGGCTTTGTCGCGCTGATCGGCGAACCCAATGCCGGCAAATCCACCCTGCTCAACCGCATGGTCGGGGCCAAGATCTCGATCGTGACGCACAAGGTGCAAACCACCCGCACCCGGATTCGCGGTGTGGCGATCGAGGGTCCGGCGCAGATCGTCTTTGTCGATACGCCCGGCCTGTTCCGTCCCCGGCGGCGCCTCGACCGCGCCATGGTCAAGGCCGCCTGGGGGGGCGCGTCAGATGCCGATGTGATCGTGCTGATGATCGAAGCGCATCGCGGCATGACCGAGGGGGTCAGCGCGATCATCGACCGGATGCGGGATGAAATGCCACAGGGCCAGCCGGTGGCGCTTGCCATCAACAAGATCGACCGGGTGCAGGCCGAAGTGCTGCTGGCCTTGGCCGAAAAGCTGAACGAGGCCTTTCCTTTTGCCCGCACCTTCATGATCAGCGCCGAAAAAGGCTATGGCGTCAAAGACCTGCGCGAATGGCTGGCCGAACAGATCCCGACTGGCCCGTGGTTCTATCCCGAAGACCAGATCGCCGATCTGCCGATGCGGATGATCGCGGCCGAAATGACCCGCGAAAAGCTGACCCTGCGCCTGCACGAGGAACTGCCCTACCAGCTCACGGTGGAAACCGAAAAATGGGAGGACAAGCCTGATGGGTCGACGCGCATCGACCAGATCGTCTATGTCATGCGCGACGGTCACAAGGGCATTGTGCTGGGCAACAAGGGTGAAACGATCAAGGCCATCGGCTCTGCCGCCCGCGCCGACATCTCGGAATTCCTGGGCCGCACCGTGCACCTCTTCCTGCAGGTCAAGGTGCGCCCGAACTGGCTGGATGAGCCCGAGCGCTATTCCGAAATGGGCCTCGACTTCAAGGACGGCGACTGATCTTGGCTGCCGATATCCGGCTCAAGGCCGACCTTTGGGTTTCGGCCTACCTCAACCGTCTGCGCCTTGCCGACATCCCGGCCTATGTCACCCGCAAGGGCGACCCCACGGCGGGAACCGTGCTGGTGAAGGTGGCCTTGCTCGACGGCACCGCCCGCGCCTTTGAGCGTGGCTATGACATGGCCAGCGGGGCGCGCGTCTGGCGGCTGATGTCCGAGGGGCCCGAGCGCGATGTCGATGCCCTGCTCAGCCGCGCCGGACAGCGCGACCCCGACCTTTGGGTGATCGAGCTGGAGGACAAGACAGGCCGCACCCTGCTGGACGAAGACGGCCTAACCTAGCCGCCGCTTGAGGGCGATCAGCACAGTCCCGACGCCCGTGAAGGCCAGCACCATGCCGGCTGAATTCAGCGCCACGCCCCCCCAGCCCAGCCGCGCCACATCGAGAAACGGATAGGGCCAGAACCCGGTCACGCCACCGCGCAGCAGAGCATAGATCAGATAGACCATGGGCCAGATCATCCCGCTGATCAGGGCCTGCCACCGTGGCACGGGCGCAAACATCAGCCACCACCCCAGCATCAGCAGCGGCACCGCCGTGTGCAGCCCCTGATCTGCCCACCACGCCAGATCCTGCGGATCGTTCAGCCCCGCCAGCAGCGTGTGATAGACCAGCCCCACCATCACAATGGCCAGCACCGCAGCATAGGCCAGCCCTCCGGGCACCCGCCATCGCAGCGCCACAAGGGCCGTCATGAGCGCCACCAGCAGATTGGTCAATATCGTGAAATAGCCCGCCAGCCGCCAGAGTGTGTCGGCCGCCGATCCGCTGCCGGGGAGGGCCCTGCTGGCATCAAACTGCATCCGCAGCGACAATGCCGCCACGACAAAGACACTGAGCGCCGCCAGACGGGCCGCGTTGGAAACTGGATACGTCATCCCCCCAATCTGCATTGCCAGACGCAAGGGGCAAGCCCCCTCTTGCTGCTGACACCCGGCCCTGCAAAGATCAGCCATGGAATGGCGCGAAGACGGCATCCTTCTGTCCATGCGGCCGCATGGCGAAGGCTCCGCAATCATCGAGGTGTTTACCAGCGGCCATGGCCGCCATTTCGGCGTCGTTCGTGGCGGGGCCTCGCGCAAGCGTGCGCCGCTCTTGCAACCCGGTGCCCAGCTGGACCTCACATGGCGGGCGCGGTTGGAGGACCAGATCGGCAGCTTTCTGGCCGAGCCCGTGCAGTCGCGCGCTGCCGTGCTGGAAAGCCCGCTGGCGCTTGCCGGCCTGACCGCCGCCTGCGGTCTGTTGCACATCAGCCTGGCCGAGCGCGATCCGCACCCGCAGCTGTACCGCCGCACCCTGTCGCTGATGGATGCGATGGCCGGTGGGGCGGATTGGCTGGGCGATTACCTGCGCTGGGAATTGCTGCTGCTCGATGAAATCGGCTTTGGCCTTGATCTGTCGCGCTGCGCCCTCACCGGCCAGCGCGATGATCTGGCCTATGTCAGTCCGCGCACCGGCCGCGCGGTCAGCCGCGCTGCTGCCGGGGACTGGGCACCGAAACTGCTGCCGCTGCCACAGGCGTTGATGGGGCAGGGGCCTGTCTCCCGGGCTGAGGCGGCGCAGGCGCTTGCGGTCACCGGCCATTTCCTGAGCCGCGAACTGGCCAACGAGTCCCGTCCCGTCGCGCTGCCCGAATCCCGCAACCGCCTGCTGGCCCGTCTGAGCCGCGACACCCTCTGAGGCGGCGATCTGGCGGCTGCCGAGCACCATGCCCCACGAGTCACAAACGACCTGTAATGTCGCGCCCGGCGCAGACCCGCCGCCTGATCCTTGAGCAGATGGCACAGAGACAGGACATGGCCAACAAATTCATCCCCCTCCACCTGAAACATGCGCCGACCCCACGGGTCGAGAGCTTTGCCTTGCTTTCAGGGATCGAATCTTGCGTGCGCGGCATGCTGGTGTCGGCCATGCCTCTGGCGGTCTATGATGCGCTTGGCAGTGCCGAGGGCACGTCCTCCGCCTATTTCGTCGCCGGGATCGTGTCGATGCTCTGGGGGTTGATGGTGCCATGGGGCACCCGCCACGTTCCGCGCCGCTGGATGTATACGCTGGGCTGTGGATTGTATCTGGTGGGCATGGCGCTTGCGGTCATCGGTACCAGCTGGGCGCTGCCTCTGGCGCTGATGTGTCTGGCCATGGCAACGGCGACCACCTTTGTCTGCTTGAACGCCTATATCCTTGATTACATCGATCGCCAGAACCTTGGCCGCACCCAATCCATGCAGATGGTCTTCTCTGCCGGTCCCTGGGCGGTGGGGCCTTTGCTCGGGGTCTGGCTGCGCAGTGTCTGGGCGCCTCTGCCCTTCCTGGTGGCGGGCGGCTGCGCGATTGCGCTTTTGGCCACGTTCTGGGTGCTTCGCCTTGGCAATGGCAAGCAGATCACCCGCGCCAGGGGCCCCGCCGCCAATCCGCTGGCCTATTTGTCCCGCTTTTTTGCCCAGCCACGCCTGATTGCCGGTTGGCTGTTTGCGGTGATGCGATCCTGCGGCTGGTGGGTCTATGTGGTCTACCTGCCGATCTTCTGTATCGAGACCGGATTGGGTGACAAGGTGGGGGGCGTCGCGCTGTCGCTGTCCAACGCCCTATTGTTTGCCTCGCCCGTCATGCTGCGCCATGCCCGCGCCGCCTCGGTGCGCCGCACGGTGCGGTTTGCCTTCGGCTGCTGCGGCCTGCTGTTCATTGCCGCTGCTCTGGTCGCCCCGCTGCCATGGGCCACGGTCGCGGCCTGCATGGCGGCAGCGGTGTTTCTGGTGCTGTTGGATATCGTCGGTGGCCTGCCCTTCCTGATGGCGGTCAAACCGTCCGAGCGGACCGAGATGTCGGCGGTCTATTCCAGCTTCCGCGACGTGTCCGGTATCCTGACCCCCGGAGCTGCCTGGCTGGTGCTGCTGGTGGCACCCTTGCCGGGCATCTTTGCCGCCTCGGGGGCCGGGATGCTGATCGCCTGGGCCATTTCGGGCCGCTTGCATCCTCGTCTGGGCAGCCAACGCGAAAGCGCCGCCTGACGCGGCACAGCAGGGGGCTGTCTTTGCGGTCAACCGTTAAAAATCTCTTAATGCTGAGGGGTCAAGTTGTTGATATCAAAAGATATCATAACTTGTCCCCCTGTGTTACACGCCACCTCAGTCCAACAGCCGCCGGGCAATCACCTGCGCCTGAATCTCGGCGGCCCCTTCAAAGATGTTCAGGATCCGCGCATCGCACAGGATGCGGCTGATCTGATACTCCAGCGCAAAGCCGTTGCCGCCATGGATCTGCAGGGCATTGTCCGCCGCCGCCCAGGCGACGCGCGCGCCCAGCAGCTTGGCCATCCCGGCCTCCAGATCGCAGCGCTTGTCATGATCCTTCTGCCAGGCGCTGAAATAGGTCAGCTGCCGCGCCACCATGATCTCCACCGCCATCATCGCCAGTTTGCCCGCCACGCGCGGGAATTCGATCAGGGCTTTGCCGAACTGCTTGCGGTCCTCGGCATAGCCCATCCCGACATCCAGCGCGTTCTGAGCCACCCCGATGGCACGGGCGGCGGTCTGGATGCGGGCCGATTCAAAGGTCTGCATCAGCTGTTTGAAGCCTTGCCCTTCGACCCCGCCCAGCAGATTGGCCCCCTTTACCCTGAAATCATCAAAGTTGACGGTGTATTCCTTCATCCCGCGATAGCCCAAAACCTCGATCTCGCCACCCGACAGCCCCGGGTCGACAAAGGGGGCCTCATCGGTGCCGGGGGTCTTCTCGGCCAAGAACATCGACAGACCACGATAATCGGTGGTTGCATCCACAGAGCGCGCCAGAACCGTCATCACATGGGTCCGCGCGGCATGGGTGATCCAGGTCTTGTTGCCGGTGATGGTCCAGTCTTCGCCGTCGCGCCGCGCGCGGGTGCGCAAGGCTCCCAGGTCAGACCCGGTGTTGGGTTCGGTGAACACTGCCGTCGGCAGGATCTCCCCACTGGCCAGCTTGGGCAGCCACTGTGCCTTTTGCTCGGGCGTGCCGCCGCACAGGATCAGTTCCGCAGCGATTTCCGACCGCGTGCCAAGCGACCCGACACCGATATAGCCGCGCGACAATTCTTCCGACACCACGACCATGCTGGCCTTGGACAGGCCAAAGCCGCCGAATTCTTCCGGAATGGTCAGACCGAACACGCCCATTTCGGCCAGCTGGTCGATAACCGACATCGGGATCAATGCATCTTTCAGGTGCCATTCATGGGCAAAGGGCGTCACCTGTTCGGCGGCAAAGCGGCGGAACTGGTCACGGATCATTTCCAGCTCGTCCTCCAGCCCCGTCGCGCCAAAGGTGGCATTGGCGCGCGAGTCGCGCATCAAGGCCACCAGCGCCGCGCGGGCGGCACTGGTATTGCCCTGCGTCATGAGGGTTTGTGCCGCCACGCCAAGGGGCGTGACTTCAAGCCCAAGATCCTGCAGGCGGGCGATTTCGCCCTGGCTCATGGGGATGCCGCCTTGGATCTGATGGAGATATTCGCCAAAGGCGATCTGCAGGATCAGCGCCTCCATCTGGCCAAACTGCCCACCATCCTGCAGTCGCAGCGCCCAGGCCTGCATTTGCCGCAAGGCCTCGGTATAGGTCGCGAGCCAGGACAGCGCATGGGCGGCATATTGATGCTCTTCCATCGCCGGCGCCGAAACCTTGCCCGCGACCGTGACCCGTTCCCGTAAGTTTTCGCGCCCTTGGGCGAAGATCGCCTCGACCTCGGGCAGGGCCCGCGCGGTCAGATCAAGCAGGTCTGCCAGCAAGGGCGAGGTCGGTTGGGTCTGTCCGTCATGGGCCATGGCGTGAGTCCTGTCCTTGAGTCTGTGGGTGAGTCCGAGCTAATCACTTTGCAGGTGCAGCGCAACTTAATTTCAACATAAACCGCGTCAACTGATCGAATATGTCGCGGTCAAAGCGTCGCAGTCGCGCCGCTGCAACGCGTTTCTTCTGCGCGTGCCAAGGGGGTTTTCATTTCCGTTCCGGCGCGCGATGCAGGCGGGATGACGGATGCATTTCTCCTCCATATCTCTGCCGGGCAAGGCCTTTGGCCGTTGTTGGCGGCATTGGCTGTGACCCTGTTTGCCGGTTTTGTCAAAGGCGCAGTCGGCTTTGCCATGCCGCTGATCATGATCTCGGCCTTTTCGGCCTTTCTGCCGCCCGAGGTGGCGCTTGCGGGGTTGATCCTGCCCACATTGATCACCAACCTGAGCCAGGCGTTTCGCCAGGGCATTGCCCCCGCACGGGCGACCGCCTGGGCTTTCCGGCGGTTTCTGATCGGCACGGTGGTCTTTATTGCGATTGCCGCGCAGTTTTTCGACCAGATCCCCCGGGTGGCCTATCTGTTGCTGCTTGGCGTGCCGGTCACGGCTTTTGCGGCGTTGCAACTGGCCGGGGTGCCGCTGGCCCTGCGGCTGGAGCATCGCAACCGCGCCGAATGGGGTCTGGGGGTGATCGGCGGGCTCTACGGGGGGGTGTCGGGCATCTGGGGGCCGCCGTTGCTGGTGTACCTGTTGTCGATCGATGCGCCAAAGCTGGAGGCGATCCGGGCGCAGGGTGTGGTCTTTCTGATCGGCGCGGTGGCGTTGTTGGCCGCGCATCTGACCACTGGGCTTGCGAATGCGCAGACATTGGCGTTTTCGGCGGCCCTGGTGGTGCCGGCGCAGATCGGGATGGTGCTGGGCTACCGGTTGCAGGACCGCTTGCCACAGGCGCGGTTCCGGCGCTGGACTCAGGCGCTGTTAGTGGTGACCGGGCTTAATCTGGTGGTGCAGGCGCTGATGACCTAGGGCGGACCCGCCCGCGTGCGGAACACGCGGGCGCGGCATATGGTCAGCGTAGGATCACCGTATGGCTGACGTATGGCTTACGTAGGGCTGTCTGTGCGGTGTCAGCAGATCGCCGCAGCTTTGATATCGTCGTCGATATAGGGCACATATTGACCGAAGTTCTTTGAGAACATCTCGACCAGTTTGCGCGCCTGCGCATCATAGGCAGCGGTATCGGCCCATGTCGCGCGCGGGTTGAGCAGCGTGGCATCCACGCCCGCCACCGCCACCGGCACGTCAAAGCCGAAGTTCGGATCACGGCGGAATTCAACCCCTGCCAGCGAGCCATCCAGCGCCGCCGTCAGCAGGGCGCGGGTGGCCTTGATCGGCATCCGCTTGCCAGTGCCATAGGCGCCGCCGGTCCAGCCGGTGTTGACCAGCCAGCAGGTGGCCCCCTGTTTCAGGATCTTGTCCTGCAACAGCTTGCCGTACACCTCGGGCCGGCGCGGCATGAAGGGCGCGCCGAAACAGGTGGAGAAGGTCGGGGTGGGTTCGGTGATCCCGCGCTCGGTGCCTGCCACCTTGGAGGTGAAGCCCGACAGGAAATGATACATCGCCTGCGCCGGTGACAGGCGCGCGATGGGGGGCAGCACGCCGAAGGCATCACAGGTCAGCATCACCACATGCTTTGGGTGCCCACCCAAGCCTGTGTCGGATGCGTTGGAAATCGCCTCCAGCGGATAGGCGCAGCGGGTGTTGTCGGTCAGCGAATTGTCGGAAAAGTCCAGATCCAGTGTTTCGGGATCATACACCATGTTTTCGACCACAGTGCCAAAGCGCGACGTGGTGGCATAAATCTCTGGTTCGGCCTTGGGGTCGAGGTTGATGGTCTTGGCGTAGCAGCCGCCTTCAAAATTGAAGATGCCGCGATCGGACCAGCCATGTTCATCATCGCCGATCAGCGTGCGGTCGGGGGCGGCCGACAGCGTGGTCTTGCCGGTGCCCGACAGGCCAAAGAACACGGCCGCATCCACCGGATTGCCGATCGCATGATTGGCCGAGCAGTGCATGGGCATCACGCCGGCTTCGGGCAAAAGGTAGTTCAGGATGGTGAATACCGATTTCTTGTTTTCGCCCGCATAGGCGGTATTGGCGATCAGCACGGTCTTTTCGTCAAAGTTCAGCGCGATCACGGTTTCTGTGCGGCAGCCGTGGCGGGCCGGGTCGGCCTTGAAGCTGGGGACGTTGATGATGGTCCATTCCGGGGTGAACCCGTCGAGTTCGGCAGATGCCGGGCGGCGCAGCAGGTGGCGGATGAACAGGCCGTGCCAGGCCAGTTCGGTGATCACCCGCACATCCAGACGGTGCAGCGGATCGGCCCCGGCATAAAGATCCTGCACGAACATGTCGCGCCCCTTGAGATGCGCCAGCATGTCGGCCTTGAGCAGGGCATAGGCATCTGGCGTCATCGGCGCGTTATTGTCCCACCAGACCGTGTTTTCGACGGAAGGGGTGCGGACCACGAATTTGTCCTTGGGGGAGCGGCCGGTGAACTGCCCGGTCGAGCACAGGAACGCGCCACCCTTGCCCAGACGCCCTTCCCCGCGCGACACGGCAGCTTCGACAAGCGCAGGCTCGATCTGGTTGTAATAGACGTTGCCCAGACCTGTGATGCCTTGCGCTTCAAGGGTCTGTCTTGGGTTCACGCGTCCGTGGTTCATCCTGCAAGCTCCCGTTGCCCGCACCGCAGCGCGGACTGATTTCGGTCATATTCGGTATCCGGGCCAATAGGATACCGGTGGCGCCCAGGGCCATTGGCCGTCACAGACCGCATATAACACAGCGATGACACTTCGGAACAGGCGGCATGACCACAGTTAGCGCAACCATTCTCAGTTTAGCGCAACCATTTTCCGTCCGGTCATGGAAGTGAGGCAAATTAGCCATTCCTTGGCAATTATCGCGTCTGATGGGAACCGAAACCGAGGTGATTCGCACTTCGTTGTTGATTCTGTTGGCAGTTCCCCTGATCATGGTAAAAAAATGAAGATATTCGGGCAGTCACAAGGAAACTCACACCATGGCAAGGATCGCCCTTGTTGACGACGACAGGAACATCCTGACGTCGGTCGCAATGACACTGGAAGCCGAAGGGTTCGAGGTTGAGACCTATAATGACGGTCAGTCGGCCTATGATGCCTTTACCCGCAGAATGCCTGACATGGCGGTGCTTGATATCAAGATGCCGCGCATGGACGGGATGGATCTGCTGCAACGCATCCGGCTCAAGACCAGCATGCCGGTCATCTTCCTGACCTCCAAGGATGACGAGATTGACGAAGTCCTGGGCCTGCGGATGGGGGCCGATGATTATGTGAAAAAGCCGTTCAGCCAGCGTCTGCTGGTTGAACGCATCCGCGCGCTGCTGCGCCGGCAGGATGCCATCGCCACGGGTGAGGTGGCGGTCACCGAAGAAACCAAGATCATGGAGCGCGGCCATCTGCGGATGGACCCGCTGCGCCATTCGGTCAGCTGGAAGGGGCTGGATGTGTCCCTGACCGTGACCGAATTCATGCTGCTTCAGGCCCTTGCCCAGCGTCCCGGTTTCGTCAAGTCGCGCGATCAGCTGATGGACGTGGCCTATGATGACCAAGTCTATGTTGATGATCGCACCATCGACAGTCATATCAAGCGCTTGCGCAAGAAAATGCGCTCGGTGGATGATGAGTTTTCGGCCATCGAGACGCTGTATGGCATTGGCTATCGTTACAACGAAGCATGACCGCGATGCCTCAGGCCGGCCCCAGGGATCCGCAAAACTCAAAGGGCGGTGATGTCCTTCTGAGTGAGGATTGGGTATCGCCTGAGGCGGCTGATCCGGTGTTGCGCGAAAGCCGGGGGCGGCGCAGTCTGGTGTCGCTGAACCGGTCGCCCTTGGCGCGCAAGATCATCATCTTCAACCTGATGGCGCTTCTGGTGCTGGTGGCGGGCGTGTTGTTCCTCAACCCGTTCCGCGACAGTCTGGTGGTGCAGCGCGAACAGGCCTTTGTGACCGAGGCACGGTTGGTGGCCGATGTGTTCGAGGCACGCCTGCCAGCGGAGGGCGTGGTGGACATGGGGCCGGACAGCGTTTTCGCGCGGTCCATCGGGGATATCAGCCTCAGCTCTGGCACGTCGATCTTTGTGATTGCAAAGGATGGCCGGGTGGTGGGCTCTGCCACCGGCGCGATCCGGGTGCCGCAAGAGCGGGAAGATCAATCGACCCTGATCACCGATTTTCTGAACGGGGTATGGGAGAATGCGTCCGCGCTGATGGCCTCTGACCGTGGGCGCGGGGCGGTGATCGACCCTGAAAGTCTGGTGCGGGCCCTGTTTGAACGGGCGATGGCCGGGCAGACGGCGGTCAACCTTAGCACCGGCGCGGAAGGCGGCGCGCTGTTTTCGGTGGTCAGTCCGGTTGAGCGGGCCGGTGAGGTGCTGGCCGTTGTCGCCTTGATCAGCGCCGAGGGTGAGATTGACGCGCTGGTGCGCAATGAGCGCGAACAGATCCTGCAGATGTTTCTGGTGGCCTTGCTGGTGTCCATCGGGCTCAGCCTTGTGCTGGCCTCGACCATCGCCAACCCGTTGTCAGATCTGGCTGCCGCTGCCGAACTGGGGCACGACCGCGACGCGCGCAAGATGCAGCCGGGGCGCATCCGCATTCCGGATCTTGCCGGGCGCCCCGATGAGATCGGGCGTTTGTCTGTGGCGTTGCGCGGTATGGTGGCGGCCCTGTACGACCGGATTGACGCCAATGAACAGTTTGCCGCCGATGTGGCGCATGAAATCAAGAACCCGCTGGCCAGCCTGCGCTCGGCCGTGGCCTCGATGCATCTGGCCAAGCGCGATGATCAGCGCACCCGCTTGCTGGAGGTGATCGATCATGATGTGCGCCGGCTTGACCGGCTGGTGAGCGACATTTCCAATGCCTCGCGGCTGGACAGCGAATTGGTCAAGGAAGAGGAAGAGACCTTCAACCTGACCAGAACCCTGACCAACCTGTGCGAGTATCTGGGCCAGCAGGCGGGTGAAAAGGGGGTTGAGCTGATCACCGATTTCCCGGCGGAGCCGATCATGATTTCCGGGCTGGAGGCGCGGCTGGCGCAGGTTTTTGTCAACCTGATCACCAATGCGGTGTCGTTCTGCGAGGACGGCGATGCGGTGCGGGTCTGGACGCGCAAGCGCGACAACCGTGTGCTGGTCGTGGTCGAGGACACCGGCCCCGGCATTCCCGAACAGGCGCTGACCAAAGTGTTCAAGCGGTTCTATTCCGAACGACCGCAGGGCCAGTTCGGCAACAACTCGGGCCTTGGCCTGTCGATCTCCAAGCAGATCGTCGAGGCCCATGGCGGGGTGATCTGGGCGGAGAACATCCGCCCCACCAATGCCGATGCCACCTCTGACCCGCTCGGCGCGCGGTTCATCGTCGGCCTGCCGGTCTGAGGCAGGGGGGGCCGGGGGATGACGGCGCCGTTGACCCTGCACGCCACCACTGTCGCCTTTGAGGGCCGGGCCATCCTGCTGACCGGGGCCTCGGGCAGCGGAAAATCCGCCCTGGCGCTGCAGCTGATGGCGATCGGCGCCACATTGGTTGCGGATGATCAGACCCGGCTGACCCTGCAGGGCACAGAGATCCTTGCCAGCTGTCCCGCCCCGATTGCCGGGCTGATCGAGGCGCGGGGCATTGGCCTGCTCAACGCGCCCCATCTGGCGCAGGGCAGCGTGGCGCTTGTGGTCGATCTGGACCGGGTGGAAACAGACCGTTTGCCCATCCATCGGTATATCACCATATTGGGACAGCGCCTTTCCCTTGTACTTGGCAGCAAATCGGCCCATTTTCCTTCTTCGCTTAAGCATTACATCCTGCATGGGAGGCGGGATTAGCAGTTTGGAAAACGTGGCAGACATCGATCACCTTTCGCCCAGGGACCATCAGGTGGTTCTGGTGACTGGCCCGTCCGGGGCCGGCAGGTCCACTGCGGTCAACGCGCTGGAGGATCTGGGGTATGAGGTGATCGACAACCTGCCACTGTCGCTGGTGCCCCGGCTGATCGACGGGCCGGCGACCGCGCAACCGCTGGCGCTTGGCCTTGATGTCCGCAACCGCGATTTTGCCGCCTCAAGCCTGATCGAGCTGATTGACCGGCTGACCCGCGACCCGCGCGTGCAGTTGACCGTCCTCTATCTTGATTGCCAGCCGGCCGTTCTGGTGCAGCGCTACAGTGAAACCCGCCGCCGCCACCCGCTGGCCCCCAGCGACAGCCCCGAAGCCGGGATCGAGCGGGAGATCGATCTGCTGGCCCCCATCCGGGCCCGCGCCGACCATCTGATCGACACCACGGATCTGACGGTGCACGGGCTCAAGGCCGAGGTCGCACGCTGGTTTGCCCGAGGGCAGGGGCCGACCCTGTCGGTGTCGGTGCAAAGCTTCAGCTACAAGCGCGGTGTGCCGCGTGGCGTCGATCTGGTGTTCGACTGCCGGTTTCTGCGCAATCCGCATTGGGAACCGGCGCTGCGCGGCCAGGATGGCCGCGATTCGCAGGTGGTTGACCATATCCGCGCCGACCCCCGCTTTGCCGAGTTCACCCAGAGGGTGAGTGATCTGATTGGCTTTCTGCTTCCGGCCCATGTCGAGGAGGGGCGGTCGCATGTCAGCATTGCCTTTGGGTGTACCGGGGGGCAACACAGGTCCGTTGCCGTAGCGGAAATGATGGGTGATACCCTTGCAGAGTCAGGCTGGGCAGTGTCAAAACGGCACCGGGAACTGGAGCGACGGGCCGCCGCCGATCCATCTGCCACGGGCGCGCAGGCAACAAGGATGGACGGCGTTTGATCGGGATCGTGATCGTGGCACATGGCGGGCTTGCGCGCGAATACCTCGCCGCCGTCGAACATGTCGTCGGACCGCAATCGGGCATGCGCGCCATTTCCATCGAGGATGACCATGACCGCGCGGCCAAACAGGCCGAGATCTGTGGGGCGGCGGATGCGGTGGACAAGGGGGCGGGGGTTGTGGTGGTCACCGACATGTTCGGCGGATCACCCTCGAACCTGTCGTTGATGGCCTGTTGCGGGCCTGACCGGCGGATCATCTATGGCGCAAATCTGCCGATGCTGATCAAACTGGCCAAGACCCGCGATGTTTCGGTGGCAACGGCGGTGGCCGCAGCGCTGGACGCGGGGCGCAAATACATCAACAGCCTCGATCTGGGCGGAGGGGCCTGACTTTGGTGGATAAAACGCTTCATATCGTCAATGAAAAGGGCCTTCACGCCCGCGCCAGTGCCAAGTTTGTCGAAGTGGTCGAAGCGCATGAGGCGCAGGCGCAGGTCAGCAAGGACGGCATGACGGTGTCGGGCGATTCCATCATGGGCCTTTTGATGTTGGCAGCCTCTCGCGGAACCTCTATTGAGGTGACGACCACGGGGGCCGACGCGGACTCTCTGGCCGAGGCGCTCAGTGCGCTGGTGGCCAACCGCTTCGGGGAAGAGTACTGAGCCACAAGGTGGTGCAGAAAGGCCGACGGATCGTGACCGAACATCCGCAGATTGAGACCCATATCCGCCAAGAGGCCCGCCGCGGGCTGCCGGAGCGCCCCTATGACATGCGCCGCCTGTCCTATGCGGGCAGCTTTTCAAACCCGGTCAAGGCCGGGACGATCCGCGCGATCGAATGGCTGACCGCCAAGATCACCCTGCTGCGGCTGATCCGCGAATTTGAGCGCGCCGGCGCGCCCTTCGGCTCGCCGTTCTGGCCCAAGGCCCTGCGCCATATGGGCATCCGAATTGATACCCCGCCGGAAGAGGTGGCGCATATCCCGCCGACTGGCCCGGTTGTGGTGGTGTCGAACCATCCGCATGGGCTGGTGGATGGGATGATCCTGGCCGAGATCGTGAATCGGGTGCGGTCGGATTTCAAGATCCTGACCCGTTCCTTGCTGACCGGGATACCGGAGGTTGAGGAGTTCATGATCCCGGTGCCCTTCCCGCATGAAGAAAACGCGCGCGAGGCGGGGCTGGTGATGCGCAACGAGACGATGGAGCATCTGAAACGCGGCGGCGTCATCATCCTGTTCCCCGCGGGCAAGGTGGCGATGTCCGAAGGCTTCTTTGGCCCGGCCATCGAGGCGGAATGGAACGTCTTTACCCACAAGATGATCCAGCGGTCCGGGGCGACCATTGTGCCGGTGCATTTCACCGGTCAGAACAGCCGGCTGTTCCTGATTGCCAACAAGCTGTCCGATACGCTGCGGCAGGGCCTGCTGCTGTATGAAATCAAGCGCGCCCTGTTCAAGCCGCAGCGCCCGCATATCGGGGCTGCCATCCCGGCGTCTGAACTGACGAAATGGGAAGGCAACCCGCGCGGTTTTCTGGCCTGGCTGCGCCAGCACACGCTTGATCTGGGCCGATAGCGGCCCGCGCGCTCAGCGGGTCGGCACCGGCGTTTCGCCGCGATAGTCATAGAACCCGCGCTGGGTCTTGCGGCCCAGCCAGCCCGCCTCGACATATTTGGTCAGCAGCGGGCAGGGGCGGTACTTGGTATCGGCCAGCCCGTCATGCAGCACGTTCATGATGGCAAGACAGGTGTCCAGCCCGATGAAATCCGCCAGCTCCAGCGGCCCCATCGGATGATTGGCCCCCAGTTTCAGCGACTCGTCGATCGATTTGACCGAGCCCACCCCTTCATACAGCGTATAGACCGCTTCATTGATCATCGGCATCAGGATGCGGTTGACGATGAAGGCCGGGAAGTCTTCGGCCGAGGCTGCGGTTTTGCCCAGGCGGCGCACCACCGCATGCATCGCATCCCAGGTTTCCTGATCGGTGGCGATGCCCCGGATCAGTTCGACCAGTTGCATCACCGGCACCGGGTTCATGAAATGGAACCCCATGAACTTTTCCGGCCGGTCCGTGCGGCTGGCCAATCGGGTGATCGAAATCGAAGAGGTGTTCGAGGTCAGAATCGTATGGGGCTTGAGATGCGGCAACAGGTCTTCGAAAATCGCCTGTTTGACGGTTTCGCGCTCGGTCGCGGCTTCGATGATCAGATCACAGGGGCCGACTTCGGCCAAGACCAGCGTGGTCTTGATTCGCGCCATGGCGGCGGCCTTGTCTTCGGCGCTGACCTTGCCGCGCGTGACCTGGCGTTCGATATTGCGGTCGATGATCGAAATGGCATTGGTCAGGGCCGCTTCCTTCACATCGGTCAGGATCACATCATAGCCGGCAAGCGCAAAGACATGGGCAATGCCATTGCCCATCTGCCCGGCCCCGACCACGCCCACAGTTGATATTTCCATCCCGGATGTCCTTTTCTGCCGTCGGCGCAACCATAGGCGTGGCCTTCGGACGGGGCAAGGGCGCTGCGTTGCGGCGCATTTGTCTCAAATCCCACTTTTAGGAGGTTGGTAACGGAAAGCTGCAAATGTGCCCGCGGGTGTCTAAAACTTTGGTGGGTGTGATGACGTATGAATATACGGGCGGCGGGTCGCTCGACTACTACCTATGCCGGTACGGCGACTCCCGCGTCGCGTTCCGTGGTCCTCGGCGTGATCTGGACCGGCCCTATGTGGTCATGGTGGGGGGCACGGAAACCTTTGGGAAATTCGTGCCCGAACCCTTCCCGGCATTGGTTGAAGCGGCAACCGGGCTGCGGGTGGTCAATCTTGGCGTCGTCAATGCCGGGCTTGATCTGTACCTCAAAGATCCCAGCGTGCTCGACATCGCGGCGCGGGCGCAGGTGGCGGTGATTCAGATCGTCGGCGCGCAGAACCTCAGCAATCGGTTCTACACGGTGCACGCCCGGCGCAACGACCGGTTTCTGTTTGCGTCACACGCGCTGCGCGATCTTTACGGGGACGTGGATTTCACCGACTTCAGTTTTACCCGGCACATGCTGCACACGCTGCAAGCCCTTTCGGCCGACCGGTTCGAGGTGCTGGCCGAAGAGCTGCGCACGGCCTGGGTGGCCCGGATGAAGACGTTGCTTGCCTTGCTGCCCTGCCCGACCATCCTGTTGTGGGTGGGTGCTACCCCGCCGCCCATGCCGGGGCGGAGGTCGGATCTGGTGCAGAATCCGCTGCTGGTCGATGCCGAAATGGTCGCTGCCCTGCGCGCGCGGGCCACCTGCTATGTTGAAATCCTGCCGTCGCCGGAGGCTCTGGCATGCGGTACGGCCGGCATGGCCTTCGGGCCGCTGGACCAGCCGGTGGCACAGCTGCTGCCGGGTCCGGCCGTTCATCGCCAGATCGCCGATCAGCTTGGGCCAGAGCTGTTGCGGTTGCTGTAAATGCAAACGGGCACCCAAAGGGGTGCCCGTCCTCGATGCGCCGTGTCAGAGCCTTAGAGCTTCTCGGTCAGTTCCGGCACGAGGGTGAACAGATCGCCGACCAGACCATAATCGGCCACCTGGAAGATCGGGGCTTCTTCGTCCTTGTTGATCGCGACGATCACCTTGCTGTCCTTCATCCCGGCCAGGTGCTGGATGGCGCCGGAGATTCCGACCGCGACATAGAGCTTGGGTGCCACAACCTTGCCGGTTTGCCCGACCTGCCAGTCGTTTGGCGCATAGCCCGAATCAACGGCGGCCCGGCTTGCCCCCACGGCCGCGCCCAGCTTGTCCGCCAGCCCTTCGATCAGCTTGAAGTCCTCTTCCGACCCGACGCCACGCCCGCCCGACACCACAATGCCTGCACTGGTCAGGTCTGGCCGGTCGCTGGAGGCCACCTTGTCTTCTACCCAGGACGACAGGGCTTCGACAGGGCCGGTCACCGGTTCTACCGCGACCGAGCCACCCGAGCCCACGCCGGTAAAGTTGGCGGTGCGGATGGTCATCACCTTGGTCGCGTCAGACGATTTTACCGTCTGGATGGCGTTGCCGGCATAGATCGGGCGTTCAAAGGTGTCGGCATCGATCACAGCCGTCACATCCGACAGCACCATCACGTCCAGCAGCGCTGCCACGCGCGGCATCACATTCTTGCAAAACGCGGTCGAGGCCCCGGCAATGTGGGAATAATCCCCGGCCAAAGACACGATCAGCGCGGCGGTGGATTCCGCCAGACCATGTTCATAGGCGGCGTCAGCGGCAAACAGCACACGCGCCACACCATCCAGCTTGGCAGCCTCGGCCGCAGCAGACTCGCCGCCCTGGCCCGCGACCAGAATATGCACATCGCCGAGCGGCTTTACCGCCGTGACGGTCTTGGCCACCGCATCGGTGGCCAGTTGTCCGTCATTCACATCGGCCAGAAGGAGAACAGCCATCAGATCACCCCCGCTTCATCTTTGAGTTTTGCAATCAGCTCGTCGACCGAGCCCACCTTGATCCCGGCCTTGCGGCCTGCGGGTTCCACCGTTTTGAGCACCGACAGACGTGGGGCGACGTCCACGCCGTAATCGGCGGGGGTCTTGGCGGCCAGAGGCTTGGCCTTGGCCTTCATGATATTGGGCAGGCTGGCATAGCGCGGTTCGTTCAGGCGCAGATCCACCGTGACGATGGTTGGCATCTTCACCGAAATCGTCTGCAAGCCGCCGTCAACCTCGCGCGTCACCTTTGCGGTGTCGCCGTCAATCACCAGCTCACTGGCGAATGTCGCCTGCGACCAGCCCAGCAGGGCCGAAAGCATCTGCCCGGTGGCATTCATGTCATTGTCGATGGCCTGCTTGCCGCAGAGCACCAGCCCGGGGGCTTCTTCCTTGACCACCGCCGCCAGCAATTTGGCCACGGCCAGCGGCTCGATGTCGGTCTGCACGCTATCGGTCGCCTCGATCAGAATGGCGCGGTCCGCCCCCATGGCCAGCGCGGTGCGCAGCGTTTCCTGGCTTTGCTTGACCCCGATCGACACCACGACAACCTCGGTCGCGACGCCTTTTTCCTTCAGACGGATCGCCTCTTCGACGGCGATCTCGTCGAAGGGGTTCATCGACATCTTCACATTGGCCAGATCGACACCGCTCCCGTCCGCTTTGACGCGCACTTTCACGTTGTAGTCGATCACACGTTTGACGGGCACCAGCACCTTCATCGACGCAAATCTCCTATAGGTTCAAGCTCTCTGCCCCGGTAAGTAGCGGGTCTGGACCCTGCGCGACAGTGCAAAATCGACGCGCTCCCCTCCGGGAACGCCACGTTTTCCCGGTTCAGCGGGTCAGACCCGGCACCCACAGCACATCGGCTTTGCCATCGTCATTGGCAATGCGCCCTGCCACAAAGAACCAGTCCGACAGCCGGTTGAGATACTTTACCGCTTCGGCATTCACCTCTTCCAGGGTGCCCAGTTCCACCACAAGCCGCTCGGCCCGGCGACAGACGGTGCGGCACAGGTGCAACTGTGCGGCCAAGGCACTGCCGCCGGGCAGGATAAAGCTGCGCAGCGGGGTCAGGCGGGCGTTCCAGGCATCAATCTCATGTTCCAGCCGGGTGACCTGGCTCTCGACCATGCGCAGCGGTGTGTAGGACAGGTCCTTGTCCTTGTGCATGTCAGGCGTGCACAGGTCGGCCCCCAGATCGAACAGATCGTTGGAAATCCGGGCCAGCGCCGCGTCCATTTCAGGATCGGCGTGCAGGCGGGCAAGGCCCACTGTGGCATTGGTTTCGTCCACCGTGCCATAGGCCGAGACCCGCAGGCTGTGCTTGGCCACCCGCGCGCCATTGCCCAGCGCCGTTTCCCCGGCATCCCCGGTCTTTGTGTAGATTTTCGACAGAACGACCAAGGCTTAGCTCCCTTTGCTGCGCAGATAGGCGAAGCCGACAATCAGCAGAACCGCCAGCGCCTGGGCCGCGATGCGGTAGCGCATCAGGCGGTTGGCATGTTTGCGGTTGAAGTCGCCGCCTTTGGCAAAGCCTCCGATTCCGATCATCAGAATGATCAGAACCCCAAGGCTGGCAACGGCAGCCAGAATGAACAGCGGATCATCAAGCATGGGTATCCCCTTCCTGTCCGCATGACTTAGGCGGCAATCGCGCAAAAGCGAAGGCCAATTTTGCACGCGCAGGCACGCGCGGGGGATCGGTCTTCGCAGCGGCGCGCGCCGCATTCCGTGGCAACGCCGCCGAGCGGGGGCTCGATGCCCCCCGAGGTGGCCCCTGTTGCGGCGGTCCTGTCAGCCTTTGGCGATCAGCCAGTCCAGCGTGCGCGTCGGCAGAACCCGGCGCAGGAAGCCCATCAGATGGGTCGGCGTTGTGACATAATAGCGCGCCCGGGGCCGGGGGCTTTCCAGCGCGTGGATCAGCTTTTTGGTCACCGCACTGGCGGGCAGTTCAAACCGGTCCGGGCCGCGGTCTTCATACAGGCGCCCGCGCAGGCCGGCGTATTCGGCGGCGCGCGCCGAGTTTTCCCAGTCGATCCACTTTTCGAAATGCGCAATCGCATTGGCGCGGATGTGGCTGGTCACCGGTCCGGGTTCGATCAGGCTGATCGAGATGCCGGTGCCCTGCATTTCGATGCGCAGCACATCGGTCAGCCCTTCCAGGGCGAATTTGGTCGAAACATAGGCCCCGCGCCATTTGATCCCGACCAGACCCAGCACCGACGAGCAGTTCACGATCCGCCCATGCCCTTGCGCCCGCATCACCGGAATCACCCGGCGGGTCAGGTCATGGGGGCCGAACAGATTGGTCTCGAAGATCTCGCGCAGCGCGCCGCGCGGCAGGTCTTCCACCGCGCCGGGGCAGGCAAAGGCGCCGTTGTTGTACAGCGCGTCCAATGTACCGCCGGTCGCGTCCAGCACCTGCGCCAGGGCCGTCTCGATGCTGGCCTCATCGGCATAGTCGAGCCGGGGGCTGTCAAACCCTTCGGCGCGCAAAAGGTCGCAATCGGCCTGTTGGCGACAACTGGCAAAGACCCGCCAGCCGCGTGCCCGCAAGCCCCGCGCTGCATCCAGCCCGATGCCCGAGGAACATCCTGTGATAAGAATTGACTGTGCCATGCTCTGCCCGTTCGTTTTTTTTCCTGCTTAGGATGAAACGACGGGGCAGCAAAGCGGTAATGCGGATAGGTTTGGCGGATGGCTCCAGGGCTCAGGGCGCGCTGTCGCTCAGGAAGGACATCGACATGAAGCCGTCGATGCCATCGCCTTCCATGCGGACGCGGGCCCAGCCATTGTCTTCCATTGCCACCACGGTGACGGCCTCGCCGCGCGTCAGCCGGCCCAGAACCTCATTGCGAGTTGACGGTCCGCTGCGCACATTGACCGACCGGCCGGTTACATACCACAGCTTGCCGTCGGTCGCGGAAGGGGTGGTCGCAGCGTCGCTGCGGGCCTGAACGGCGCGTGGCTGCATGATCGGTTGAGATGTCCCGAAGGTCACCGGAATGACGGCCGCATCAGAAGGGGCAGGGGTCTGGGGCGGGAGCGTCGCCGGTTCGGCAAAGGCGGCCCCTGTGGCTGAGGGCCTGTTGACCCTCTCCTCGGTTGCCATCGCTTCGCTTGGCGCTGCGACATCCCGCGCTGGAGCGCGCGCTGCCTCTGCCAGGCCAAAGCGCATTTGCCCCTTGTCCTGCCCCCCGATCTGAAGGGTCAGATACAACCCCGCACACAACACCAGCAGCATTCGGATCATTCGGGCACCTGAGACTTGAGCATTCAAAATTCGATATGGGGCCTGCGTTCACGCCCCTGTCACACGGTATCAACCCGCCGTGATGCAAGTGGTTCCCCATGGTGCGGACAGTTTGAAAACTTTTGGCCTCAAACCCGCGTCATGCTCGTCCGCATTTCGGTCTGGACCGGCAGCGCCCTGCAGATTACACCACCCCCATGTCAGACAATACCGATCCGCCCAAGACCGAACCTGTCGAATTGGCCGAGCCTCTGAGCCGGGCCATTGGCGAACGGTATCTGACCTATGCGTTGTCCACCATCATGCACCGCGCGCTGCCCGATGCGCGTGACGGGCTGAAACCGGTGCACCGCCGAATCCTGTTTGCCATGCGTGAGTTGCGCCTGTCGGCCACATCCGCCTTCCGCAAATCGGCCAAGATCGCCGGCGATGTGATGGGCAACTATCACCCGCATGGCGACGCCGCCATTTATGACGCGATGGCGCGTCTGGCGCAGGATTTCAACGTCCGCTATCCGCTGGTCGACGGGCAGGGCAACTTTGGCAATATTGACGGCGATAACCCCGCCGCCAGCCGCTATACCGAAGCCCGCCTGACCGCGATTGCGGAAACGCTGATGGAGGGGCTGACCGAAAACGCGGTCGATTACCGGCCCAATTATGACGGCACGCTGGAAGAGCCGGTGGTCATGCCCGCCGCCTTTCCGAACCTGCTGGCCAACGGGTCCAGCGGCATTGCGGTCGGCATGGCCACCAATATTCCGCCGCATAACCTGGATGAGCTGATCGAAGGCTGCCACGCCATGCTGCGCAACCCCGAGATCACCACCGCAGAGCTTGTCGATCTGATTCCCGGGCCGGATTTTCCCACCGGCGGCATCATGGTGGAACCCCGTTCCGTGATGCTTGATGCCTATGAAACCGGGCGCGGCTCGTTCCGCACCCGGGCCAAATGGCAGGTCGAGGATCTGGGCCGCGGCACCTGGCAGATCGTTGTCACCGAGATCCCCTATCAGGTCGCCAAATCCAAGCTGATCGAAAAGCTGGCCGAGCTGATCCAGACCAAGAAGATTCCGCTTCTGGCCGATGTGCGCGACGAATCCGCCGAAGATGTCCGCATCGTGCTGGAGCCGCGCGCCAAGACAGTGGACCCCGAGGTGCTGATGGGCACGCTGTTCCGCAATTCCGATCTGGAAACCCGGTTCAGCCTGAACATGAACGTGCTGATCGACGGCAAGGTGCCAAAGGTCTGCAGCCTGAAAGAGGTGCTGCGCGCCTTTCTGGACCACCGCCGCGATGTGCTGCGCCGCCGCTCGCTGCACCGGATGGAAAAGATCGACCACCGGCTGGAGATTCTCGAAGGCTTCATCATCACCTTCCTGAACCTTGACCGGGTGATCGACATCATCCGCTATGACGCCGATCCCAAAGCCGCCCTGATGCGTGAAGACTGGGGCAAGCCCCATGCCCGGGCGCCTTCGGAAAAGGATTACACCCCGCCCGCTGCGGGTGAGGGGGAATTGACCGAGGTTCAGGCCGAAGCCATCCTCAACATGCGGCTGCGGTCCTTGCGCAAGCTGGAAGAGATGGAGCTGATTGCCGAACGCGATGCCCTGATGAAGGAACGCGCCGGGCTGGCCGATCTGCTGGAAAGCGACCGTCTGCAATGGAAGCAGATCGGCATCGAGTTGGACGCCATCCGCAAGCAATTCGGCAAAGGCACCAAACTTGGCGCCCGCCGCACCGCCTTTGCCGAGGCGGGGGTGATCGAGGATGTGCCCTATGAGGCAATGATCGAACGTGAACCGATCACCGTGATCTGTTCAAAAATGGGCTGGATCCGGGCCTTGAAGGGCCATGTCGATCTGACCGCCGAGCAGAAGTTCAAGGACGGCGACGGTCCGCGCTTTGCCTTCCACGCGGAAACCACCGACAAGATCCTGCTGATCGCCGCCAATGGCCGGTTCTACACGCTGATCGGGGCCAACCTGCCCGGCGGGCGTGGCATGGGCGAACCTGTCCGGCTGATGGTTGATCTGCCCAATGATGCCGAAATTGTCTCTCTGACGATCTTCCAGCCGGGGCAGAAACTGCTGGTCGCCTCTTCTGCCGGGGACGGGTTCATCGTGCCATCGGAAGAGGTGCTGGCCCAGACCCGCGCCGGCAAACAGGTGCTGACGGTGCGCGAGGGTGTGACGACGGCCGTGGTGACCGTGGCGCGCGGCGACCATGTGGCCGTGGTTGGCGAAAACCGCAAAGTGCTGGTCTTCCCGCTGTCCGAGTTGCCGGAAATGGCACGGGGCAAGGGCGTGCGGCTGCAAAAGTACAAGGATGGCGGCTTGTCCGATGCCATCACCTTCACGCTGGCCGATGGGCTGACATGGAAAGACCCGGCCGGACGCACCCGCAGCGAACCTGATCTGGCCGAATGGCTGGGCCCCCGCGCCGGGGCTGGCAAGATGGCGCCGCGGGGCTTCCCGCGCGACAACAAATTCAGCTGACGCCGCCTCCGGGCTGTAGCCCCCCGGTCGCCTCTGTCACCTGATCCGCCGCCGCCCGCACCAATGCCCCGATGCGCGCGGTGTCCTCCAGCGCGATGCGGAAGGCGGGGCCAGAGACGGAAAGCCCGGCCACCGGCTCACCATGGCTGTTGAAGATCGGGGCCGCCACGCAGCGCATGCCGGGCGCGCGTTCCTGATCATCAATCGCGTAGCCGCGCGCCCTTGTGGCCGCCAGATCGCGGAACAGATCGGCCTCGGTGCCCAGCGTCCGGTCGGTGAAGCGCTCCAGCCCCTTGCGCTCGATCACCCGCCGCACCCGGAGGTCGCCATACCAGGCCAGCAGCGCCTTGCCGATGCCCGACACATGCATCGGGGCCTTGGTGCCGGGCGGAAAGAAGGCGCGGATTGCCTCATGCGTTTCCACCTGAGACAGGAACAGCACCTCATCCCCGGCCTCGATCCCCAGATTGGCGGTCTCGCCGCTGTCGCGCATCAGCATGTCCATCGGATGGCGCGACCGCTCCACCACCTTGGTGCGGCGCAGGAAGGTGCTGCCGACGCGGAAGGCGCCGGGGCCGATGTGCCACAGCTGCCCGCCCTCTTCGGCCTCGACCATGTCGCGCCCCTGCAGCGTGACCAGCGCGCGGAACACGGTTGCAACCGCCTCGTTGCTGGCCGCCGCCAGTTCTGACAGCGACAATCCGGGCCGCGCTGCCACCAGTTCCAAAAGCGCCAAACCGCGATCCAGCGCCTGCACCGTGTTCTGATCCGTCTTGTCATGAAAGGCCCTGGGGCGGCCGCGTGGACGAGGGGGGGTGGTCATGTCCTGCACCTTTGTGATTGGTGTGAAAAACGGTTGAGCGTTGATTATGCTTATGAATAGCGGGTTTTCAAAAAAATGAAAAACCTTTCCGAAAAAATTGTCTGATGGCTCTCCATCGCCTAGAGTCACCTCAACAGCGCTTTGGAGGAGCCGCCATGTCTTCGCAGAACCCTGTCTTCATTCCCGGCCCGACCAATATTCCCGAGGTCATTCGCAAGGCCTGCGACATGCCCACGCTCGACCACCGCTCCCCCGCCTTTGCCCGGCTGTTCCGTCCGGCGGTGGCCGGCGTGCGCCGGGTGCTGAAGATGGCCGAGGGTGAGGTCATCATCCTGCCCTCCACCGGCACCGGCGGGTGGGAGGCGGCGATCACCAATACCCTGTCGCCCGGCGACACCGTGCTGGCCGCGCGCTTTGGCATGTTCAGCCACCGCTGGATCGACCTGTGCCAGCGCCACGGCCTGACCGTGCAGATCATCGAGACGCCATGGGGAGAAGGCACCCCGCTGGACCGGATAGAAGCCGCGCTGAAGGCCGACACCAGTGGCACGATCAAGGCCGTCCTCGCCACCCATAACGAGACCGCCACCGGCGTGCGGTCCGACATTGCAGGCCTGCGCCGCGCCATGGATGCGGCGGTCCATGGCGCGATGCTGATGGTTGATGGCGTGTCGTCCATCGGGTCGATGCCGTTCGAAATGGGGGCTTGGGGCGTTGATATCGCGGTGGCGGGCAGCCAGAAGGGGTTCATGCTGCCCGCCGGTCTGGCGATTGTTGGCGTCAGCCCCAAGGCCCTGGCGGCGATGGACAGCGCGATGCTGCCGCGCACTTTCTTTGATTTCAAGGACATGCTGAAAAGCTATGCCGCAGGTGGGTTCCCCTATACCCCACCGGTCGGGTTGATCGCCGGCCTTGCCCGGTCGATCGAACTGCTGGAGGATGAAGGGATGGAGGCTGTCTATGCCCGCCATCACCGCCTGGCGGAAGGCGTGCGCCGTGCGGTTGCCGCCTGGGGCATGCGCCCCTGTGCCGTGACGCCTGACCTGTATTCCGACACGGTGACCGCCGTGATGGTGCCCGAGGGCTGCAATGGCACGGATCTGGTGAAGCTGGCGGCCGAGAAATACGGTGTGGCCTTTGGCGTCGGCCTGGGCGAGGTGGCGGGCAAGGTGTTCCGCATCGGACACCTGGGGATGCTGACCGATGTGATGGTGCTGTCCGGCCTTGCCACCGCCGAGATGTGCATGGCCGATCTGGGCTGGCCGATCACGCTGGGGTCGGGCGTGGCGGCGGCGCAGGAGTATTATCGCGGGTCATCCGTGGCGCTGGCCATGGCCGCGGAGTGAGGCGGCACCCCCGGGGCTCTGCCCCGGACCCCGGGATATTTTGAAACAGATAATGACCAAGGATGAAGGATCTGCCCCAGATGCATGTGCCGACCTTTGACGATGTGATTGCGGCGCATGACCGCATTCGCCCCCATATCCACCGCACGCCGGTGCTGACATCGCGCTATTTCAATGAGTTGGTGGGCGCTGAGCTGTTCTTCAAATGCGAGAACTTTCAGAAGGCCGGGGCGTTCAAGGTGCGCGGGGCCTGCAATGCGGTGTTTGGGCTGGGGGAGGATCAGGCAAAGGCGGGGGTTTGCACCCATTCCAGCGGCAACCATGCGCTGAGCCTGTCTTATGCGGCGGGGCGGCGGGGCATCCCGTGCAATGTGGTGATGCCGCGCACGGCACCACAGGCCAAGAAGGATGCGGTGCGGGGCTATGGCGGGGTGATCACGGAATGTGAGGCATCCACCAGCAGCCGCGAGGCGGTGTTTGCCCAAGTGCAGGCGCGGACGGGGGGAGAGTTTGTGCACCCCTACAATGACCCGCGCGTGATTGCCGGGCAGGCCACCTGTTCGCGCGAACTGCTTGAACAGGTTGAGGATTTGGACTGCGTTATCGCACCAATTGGTGGGGGCGGCATGATCTCGGGCACCTGTCTGACCATGAGCGCGATTGCCCCGGGGGTGGATGTCTATGCGGCTGAGCCGTTGAATGCCGATGACGCCTATCGCAGTTTCAAGGCGGGCAGGATCATTGTCGATGATGCGCCCGAAACCGTGGCCGACGGGTTGAAGGTGCCGCTGAAGGACCTGACCTGGCATTTCGTCTCGAACCACGTCGCCGATATTTTCACGGCCACGGAAGAAGAGATCATCGCGGCGATGAAGCTGACCTGGCAGCGGATGAAGATCGTGATGGAGCCAAGCTGCGCCGTGCCGCTGGCCACCCTATTGAAAAACAAGGATGTCTTCCGGGGGCGGCGCGTGGGCGTCATCATCACCGGGGGGAACGTCGATCTGGACACTTTGCCTTGGATGAAAGGGTAACACCATGAACAAGCACGCAGATTTCGAAGGCTTCGAGGTAGGCTATGACATTCCGGCCCTGCCGGGGATGGATGAGGCGGATATCCAGACCCCGTGCCTTGTGCTGGATCTGGACGCTTTGGAGCGCAATATCAAGAAGATGGGCGATTATGCCCGGGCGCATGGCATGCGCCACCGGGTGCATGGCAAGATGCACAAATCGGTCGATGTGGCCTTGCTGCAAGAGCGGCTTGGCGGGTCGGTGGGTGTGTGTTGCCAGAAGGTGTCGGAGGCCGAGGTTTTTGCCCGGGGCGGCATCAAGGATGTGCTGGTCAGCAATCAGGTGCGCGATCCGGCCAAGATTGACCGGCTGGCGCGGATGCCGAAATTGGGTGCAAGAACAATTGTTTGCGTCGATATGCTGGACAATGTCGCCGACCTGTCGGCGGCGGCGGTGCGGCATGGCACGACCATCGAATGTCTGGTGGAGATCGACTGCGGGGCCGGGCGCTGCGGGGTGAAGACCACGCCGGAGGTGGTTGCCATCGCACAGGCGATTGACGGCGCGCCGGGGCTGAAATTTGCGGGGCTGCAGGCCTATCAGGGGGCGATGCAGCATATGGACAGCTACGCCGACCGCAAGGCCAAGATCGACCTTGCCGTGGCGCAGGTCAGGGACGCGGTGGAGGGGCTCAAGGCCGTGGGGCTGGCGTGCGACATCGTGGGCGGCGGCGGCACCGGCAGCTATTATTTTGAAAGCAATTCCGGCGTTTACAATGAGTTGCAATGCGGCAGCTATGCGTTCATGGATGCCGATTATGGCCGGATTCTGGACAGGGATGGCAAGCGGATTGATCAGGGCGAATGGGAGAATGCGCTGTTCATCCTGACCTCTGTGATGTCCCATGCCAAGGCGGACAAGGCCATTGTGGATGCCGGATTGAAGGCGCAATCGGTGGATTCCGGGCTGCCGGTGATCTTTGGGCGGACGGATGTAAAGTACGTCAAATGCAGTGATGAGCATGGCGTGGTTGATGACCCGGCCGGGGTCTTGAGCGTCAATGACAAGCTGCGGCTGGTGCCGGGCCACTGTGATCCGACCTGCAATGTGCATGATTGGTATGTCGGTGTGCGCGGCGGGAAGGTCGAAGTGGTCTGGCCGGTGTCTGCCCGGGGCAAGGCCTATTGAGATGGGAATTGACCGTATGGTTCGTGTCTGGCCCGCGTATGGTGCGCGTATGGCAAACGTCATGACGCGGGTGCGGGCATGAGGATTGTGCCGGAAGCGCTGATTGCGGGGCTGGTGTCGCCCGAGGATGCCTTTGCGGCGGTCGAGGCGGTGTTTGCCGCCATGTCGCGGGGAGAGGCCTATAACTTCGACGTGGTGCGCGAAGCCTTGGGCGAAGGGCGGCAGTACGGGTTCAAGTCGGGGCTGGACCGGGCTGGCGGGCAGCTGGGGGTGAAGGCCGGGGGGTACTTTCCGGGCAATGCGGCGCGGGGGATCATCAACCACCAATCCACCGTGTTCCTGTTCGATCCGGAGACCGGGCGGCCCACGGCCATGGTGGGGGGCGGGCTGTTGACCGCGCTGCGCACCGCCGCCGCCTCGGCCATTTCCATCGACCGGCTGGCGCGGCGGGAGGCGCGCGTGCTTGGCATGGTGGGGGCCGGGCATCAGGCCGGGTTCCAGCTGCGCGCGGCGGCGCGGGTGCGGGAGTTTGAGCGGGTGATCGCCTGGAACCTGCACCCCGAGATGCTGGACAGCCTGGGCACGATTGCGGCCGAGCTGGGCCTGCCGTTCGAAGCGGTGCCTCTGGCGCGGATGGCAGAGGCGGATGTGATTGTGACGATCACCTCTTCGCCCGCGGCCAGCCTGATGAGTGCGCCTGTGGCACCGGGCACGCATCTGGCCTGTATGGGGACCGATACGAAGGGCAAGCAGGAGGTGGAGCCGGCGCTGCTGGGCCGTGCGTCCGTCTTTACCGATGAGATTGCGCAATCGGTGAGCCTTGGCGAGGCGCAGCATGCGGTGGCGGCGGGCCTGCTGGATGCGACGGCGATCACGCCTTTGGGCGATGTGATCACCGGCAGGCACCCGGGGCGGCGGTCGGCGGAGGAGATCACGCTGTTTGATGGCACCGGCGTTGGCTTGCAGGATCTGGCGGTGGCGGCGATGGCCGTGCGCCGGGCGGAAGAGCGCGGGCAGGGCGTGGTGGTTGAGGTTTAGACCCGAGCTGGCGCGCGGGAAACCTTGTCCGGGTGACAAAGCCGCGCTTGCGCGCGGGGCGGGGGCGTGCTGATCCTGCCGTCCGGGAATGAGGTGCAGGATGCGGGTCTTTATCAACGGGTTTGGCCGGATCGGCCGTTCGGTGCTGCGGGCCTGGGCGACGGACCCGGCGCTGTGGCCCGGGCTGGAGGTGGTGGGGATCAATGACATCGCAGCCCCCGAGATGTGCGCGCATCTGTTTGAATATGACAGTGTGTTTGGCCCGTGGCGCGGGACGGTTGCCTTGGAAGGCGGCTGTCTGGTTGTGAACGGGCGGGCGATTCCGCTGCACCGGGTGGCGGATCTGTCGGGTCTGGATCTCGGCGCTGTGGATGTGGTGATGGAATGCACCGGGCGGGCGGATGGCCGCGAGGTGGCGGCACGCGGGCTGCAAGCCGGGGCGCGGCGGGTGCTGGTCTCTGGCCCGTCGCAGGCGGCGGAGGTGACGATTGTGCTGGGGGCGAATGAGGACGTGCTGGGCGATCAGCAGATCGTGTCGAACGCGTCCTGCACCACCAATGCGCTGGCGCCGCTGGCGCGGCTGATTGACCGCGACTGGGGGGTGGTGACGGGGTCGATGACCACGATCCATTGCTATACCGGCAGCCAGCCGACGGTGGATGCCCCGGCGGCGGATTACGCACGGTCGCGCGCGGCGGCGCTGTCGATGGTGCCGACGACCACCAGTGCCTCGCGCCTGCTGGATGCGGTGCTGCCCGGGATGGCGGGGCGGATCGAGGGGTCGGCGGTGCGGGTGCCGGTGGCCAGCGTGTCTTGCGTTGATCTGGCGGTGATGACGGCGCGGCCGGTGACGGTGGAGGCGGTGAATGCGGCGTTCCATGCGGCGGCCAGATCGGGGGGCGCTGTCATTGGCGTGACCGACCGGGCGCTGGTGTCAACCGATCTGCGGGCAAGGCCGGAAAGCATCGTGATGGCCACGCCGGAGACGCGGGTGACGCAGGGCGGGATGCTGCGGGTGTTCGGCTGGTATGACAATGAGTGGGGATTCTCCAACCGGATGCTGGATGTGGCCTTGCGGATGGGGTGACCGGTGCCGGTGCATCTGCCCGAACGGGATCTGATTGAGCGCGCTGCGCGCGCGTTGTCTTGTGTCGCCTGCGGGCCCTTCGGCCCTCGGCTCCGCTGAGGGGGGCGCGGCCCCCCAAGCTGCTGTACACTGGCGCTGTCAGGCTTTGGGAGGGCGGGTTTCATCTGTGCCGGGCGTCAGGCCGTAGCGGGCGGCGATGGCCCAGACATGGGGCGGGATCATGTTTTTCATCCGCGCCGGATGGGCGCGGCGCAGATGGAGGATGGTTTCCACCGCTTTCATCTCGACCCGTGCACGGGCGAATTCCAACCCCTTGGGACCGAAGCGGCGTTGCATCAGGCCGACCAGCGGGCGCAGCCAGTTGGGCATGCGGCGGAGCGGCAGGCCACCGGCGGCGCGGGCGGTGTTTTCCATGAAGCCTTTGACGGCGGCTTCGCGTTTGCCGGAGGAGGTGAGGGGGGTAGTGGTCAGGCGGTCAGCGATCATTGCCAGCAGGTCTGCACCGCGCGCGTTGCGGGCGATGATCCATTGGTCGCCGTCGCCGCCCATATAGCCCACGGTGATATCGGCCAGACGGTTGGTGTAATCGACGCAGGTCTTGCAGGTCATCGGGAAGAAATCGGCGGGCAACTGGCTGATGGGGAGCTGCAGGAAGGGGATGAAGCGGGGTTTGCGGCCATCGTCGAAGCGCAGTTCCACGCGGAAATCGGCGCGGAATTCGAGGTAGCTGATGGTCTGGGGGGCCGCGTCCAGCAGGTTCAGGAAACTGTGGAAATTCGCGGTCGTGGTGTTGTCGGAGCAGGGGGTGCCGATGATGTAGAGCGCGTCCAGCCCCAGTTCGGATTCGAGCGCGCGCAGGGCGTAGGTCTGGCAGGGGATGCCGATCATCGCCAGCCGCTTGTATCCGGCGGCGCGGGCGGGTTCCAGCAGCGCCAGCGTGGGCGCCCAGCCCATGCGCATGCCGCGGGCAAGCGCCATGTCGGCGGGGTTGGTGATGAGGGCGGGCAGGGGTTTCCAGCGGTCGGACGGGTCTGGCAGCACGGTCAGGACGGCATCAACCAGCCCGCGTTCGAGCAGCGTGGCGGCGAGGGTGGTGGTGATGCCGGTCCATTGCGCGCCGGGGGCCGGGGGGGTGAGGCGGGCGCGCAGCATGGTCTGGGTGACGCCGAAGAAGGAGTCATCCGTGCCGGGGGTGGCGCTGCGGCCATGCACCGCCAGTTCCAGTGCGGGGTAGTCGGGGGCGATGAACTGGCAGGCACGCCCGCAGGCGCGGCCATCGCCCAGGCGCGAGATGCCGCAATCGGTGCAGAGCCCGTCGCGCGGGCCACCGGGGAGGGTGGGGATCTGCGGGCCGGGGGTGGTGTGGTCGAACATGGGGCCTCCTTGGCGATGGGGGCAGAATAGAACTGTCAGGAAAAAATGACAGTGCCTTGTGGCGGGGGGGGGAGGCGGACAGTCGGGCGGAGGCCGCATGGCAGGCTGACCCCAAATCCTGCGGCAATGGACAGGGGCGGGGTGGGGTATGCCTGTTGCAGGCCGGGCGGCCTGCTGTCCTGTGGCCGAAGGGGGCCCCGCTGCGGTGGCGGGGGCGGCTTTGCCGCTGCGGACCCTGTTTCCGGTGCGTTTGGCTTTGGGCGTTTGGCAGGTCCCTTGGCGCAGCCTCTATGTCCGGGCTGGCCTGCCCCCCGTTCAGGGTGCCAGGACCGTCCAGCTGTCGCGGTAGCGGTGTTCTTCGAGGTTTGGGCTGGCACCGATGCGGTCGACCACGGCGAAGAGGCCGGGGGCGTGGAGCGGGGTCAGCACGCCATGCCAGGTGCCGCGATGCAGATTGATGCCCTGGCTGCCATCGGTCAGGAAGGCGAGGGGGGGCGCATCGGGGCCGGGAGCGACGATGACCAGAAACGGATGCGCGGTCATCGGGAGGAAGGCCTGGGAGCCGTCGGGGTGGCGTTCGATCAGGTCAAATGTGTAGGGCAGGGTGCGGGGGGCGGCCTGGAAGATGGAGATCCCGGCGCGGCCATCGGGCCCGAAATCGAGGGTGGCGCGGTCGTGGTGGCGCTGGCAGAGGCCTGCGTTGATGAGGCGGAACTCTCCCGTCGCGTCGAGAATGTCGCCATAGGGGGCGAAGGCCTGGGCGGTGAGGGGGATGGGCGTGATGACCTGCATCGGGCGTGCCTTTGGGCTGGGGGCGGAGCGGGGGGTTTCACACCCCCCGGACCCCCCGTGGGATATTTGGGAACAGATAATGGGCAGGGGCGGGATTACAGTGCCGGGCCGAAGGCCCCGGGGCCGCGCAGTCTGGCGTGGCGGTTGACGTCCTTGTAGAGCAGGTAGCGGAAGGGGCCGGGGCCTGCGGCATAGCAGGCCTGCGGGCAATAGGCGCGCAGCCACATGAAATCGCCGGCCTCAACCTCGACCCAGTCCTGATTGAGCTTGTAGACCGCCTTGCCCTGCAAGACGTAGAGCCCGTGTTCCATCACATGGGTTTCCTCGAATGGGATCGTGCCGCCGGGCTGGAAGGTGACGATGTTGACATGGGCATCGTGGCGCAGATCGGCGGGGTCGGCAAAGCGGGTGGTGCCCCAGACCTGGTTGGTGCCGGGCATGAAGGTGAGGGGCATGTCGCGGTCATTGGTGAGGATGGGATCGGGGGGCGCGATGCCGGGGGCGGGGTCGTAGAGTTTGCGCAGCCAGTGGAAGCGGGCGGGGCTGCTGCCCGTGGCCAGCAGGGTCCAGGGCATGCCTGCGGGGATGAAAGCGTAGCTGCCGTCTTGCAGGGGGTGGCTTTGGCCGTCGAGGGTGAGGGTGGCGGTGCCTTCGGTGAAGAACAGCCAGTGTTCGGCGCCTTCCTCGGCGTCGGGGGTATCGGAGCCGCCGCCGGGGGCCACTTCCATCACATATTGGCTGAAGGTTTCGGAAAACCCGGACATCGGGCGGGCGATCAGCCAGAGGCGGGTGTCGCGCCAGCCGGGCAGGGCGCTGGTGACGATGTCGGAAAAGCAGCCCTTGGGGATCACCGCATAGGCGGTGGTGAAGACGGCGCGGCCGGTCATCAGCTGGGTTTGCGGCGGCAGGCCGCCAGGGGGGGCGTAATACTGGGTCATGGCAGGATGTCTTTCAGGCGCAGGGCGGCGATGCGTTCCACCTGGGCGCAGGCGGTGGTGAATTCGGTGGCGGTGTCATTGGCGATGCGGGCGTGGAAGGCGGCAAGGATGCTGTCCTTGCTGTGGTCGCGCACGGCGATGATGAAGGGAAAGCCGTGCTTGGCGACATAATCGGTGTTGAGCCGCTCGAACGCCGCGCGCTCGGCATCGGTGAGCGCATCCAGCGCCGCGCTGGCCTGTTCGGCGGCGGAATCGGGTGTCAGCCGTTTGGCGGCGGCCAGTTTGCCGGCGAGGTCGGGGTGGGCCCGCAGCACGCCCAGCTTTTCGGCGGGGGTGGCGCTGCGGAACATCCGGGTCAGGGCGGAATGCACCCCGGCGGCGCAGTCATGCGCGGGGCCAAGTTCGAGGGCATGGGCGCGGTCGGCGATCCAGGGCGAGTGTTCAAAGATGCTGCCGAAGCACGCGGTGAAGCGGGCGCGGCTCATCTGGCTGGGGCGTTCAAAGCGCCGGTGTGGGTGGGTTGCGGCCCAATGGCGGGCGATGTCGATGCGGCGGGGGAACCAGACGCCATCGTGGGTTTGTGCGTAGTCGAGGAAGCGTTGCAGGCCGGCAAATTTTCCGGGGCGGCCGATCAGGCGGTTGTGCAGGCCGATGGAAAACATCTTGGCCCGGCCTGCCTCGCCTTCGGCATAAAGCACGTCGAAGGTGTCTTTCAGGTATTGGAAGAACTGCTCGCCGGTGATGTAGCCGGGGGCGGTGGCGAAGCGCATGTCGTTTGCTTCCAGCGTATAGGGGATGACCAGCTGGTCATGGTCGCCGAGCGCCAGCCAATAGGGCAGGTCGTCATCATAGGTGTCGGAGATCCAGGCCAGTTTGCGGGACTCGGCGGTGAGGCGCACGGTGTTCATCGAACAGCGGCCGGTGTACCAGCCCTGAGGGGGCGCGCCGGTGAGCTCTTCGTGCAGGCGGAAGGAGTCTGCGATCTGGGCGCGTTCTTCATCTTCGGCCATGTCGCGGTGATCGACCCATTTCAGCCCGTGGCTGGCGATTTCCCAGCCTGCGGCCTGCATGGCGGCCAGCTGTTCGGGGTTGCGCGCCAGGGCGCTGGTCACGCCGTAGACCGTGACCGGCAGGCCGCGCGCGGTGAACAGGCGGTGCAGGCGCCAGAACCCGGCGCGGGCGCCGTAGTCATAGATCGACTCCATGTTCCAATGCCGCTGGCCCGGCCATGGCGCGGCCCCGGCGATGTCGGACAGGAAGGCCTCGGACTGGGCATCACCGTGCAGCAGGTTGTTCTCGCCGCCCTCTTCGTAGTTGAGCACGAGGGAGATGGCGATCTTGGCGCCACCCGGCCACCCGGCATCAGGGGCGTCGGGGCCGTGGCCACGGAAATCTCGGGGGTAGCGGGTCACCGGGACACCTCACTTTCAGGTATTGCGGAAGGATAGACGCGAATTCTGCGCTGGTTTATCAAGAAATTCGAGAAAGACATATTGGGTGCACAGGCTGTCGTATCGGGGCGCGTTTCGTGCTGTGATGCAAGCCGGATCACAGGAAGGACCACAGGATGGGACGGCTTTCGACGCATGTGCTGGATACGGCGCTGGGCAAACCGGCGGCGGGCGTGAAAATCCGGCTGTACCGGGTGAGCGGCACCTCATCCGAGCAGATTGCCGAGGTTGTGACCAATGGTGATGGCCGCACCGATGCGCCGCTGTTGACTGGGGATGGCTTGACAGCGGGCACCTATGAGCTGGTGTTCCTTGCGGGCGATTACCTGCGCCAGACCGGGCAGGCGACGGGTGAGGTGTTGTTTTTGAACGAAATTCCGATCCGCTTTGGCGTGCCGGATGCAGGGCAGCATTATCATGTGCCACTGCTGATTTCGCCCTTTGCCTATTCCACCTATCGCGGCAGTTGACCGGGGGGCGCAAAACCTGACCTTGCACTGCGCGCCGGAAAGCTATTCTGTCTTGCCACAACGATAGCACTTTTCTGGAGAGTGACATGTTCAGGACCAATGTTTTGATGACGGCGCCGGTGATGGCGATTTTGATGTGTGGCACGGCGCAGGCTGCGTTGACGGCGGATCAGGTCTGGGCCGACCTGCAGGCGGCGGCCACCGAGGGCGGGATGAAGATCAGCGCGGCGACGGAAGTGGCAGGCGATGGCGAGCTGACGCTGAATGGTGTGAGCATCACCCCCGATGGCAAGCCCGCGATTGCCACGATTTCCGAAGTGTCGATCGTCGAGCAGGAGGATGGCAGCGTGGCCTTCTTCCCCGGCGAGATCCGGTTGGAGAACACCGGGCCGGGCAAGGTTGCGATCACGCATGAAGAGCTGTCGATCAGCGCGTTCGAGGATGCGGGCGGGCTGGGCTATGGCATGGACGCAGACAGCCTGTCGGTTGCGGTCAATGTCGTCGAGGGCGCGAACATGTTTGACGGCACCTTTGATCTGACCGCGGTTTCGGGGCGCTATACGCGCGGCTTGGAGGCGCTGGGGATGGAGATGTCGGCGGACCAGCTGCTGTACAACATCACGCAGAAAGACCCGTCGCTGGGCATCGACTCGGTGAACAGCAGCGATACGGCCGATCTGGTGCTGACCGGTGAGCTGACCCTGCCCGAAGGCATCAACCTGATGTCTTTGCAGGACACGCCTTCGTTCATCGCGGCGGTGCGCGCGGGGCTTGGCCTCAGCTTTGAAGCGACGCAGGGCGTATCGACCGGCGACATGGTCGAGAACAACCCGATGATGCCGGTGAGCGTGGCGTTTTCAGCGGCACCGGGGACCACCTCGGTGAAGGCGGGTGCCGATGGGGTGGATATTTCGACCACTGTCGAAGGATTTGACGTGACCCTGCGTCCGCCGATGATGCCGATGCCGGTCGAGGCCACGAGCGGCACCTTTGGCCTTGGGCTGAGCCTGCCGGTGGTGGCGACCGAGGAGGCGGGCGCCTATGGCCTGCAGCTGACGATGGAAAATCTGGTGCTGGATGATGCGGCCTGGGGCATGATCGACGCGGGCAATGTGCTGGAGCATGGGCCGCTGGATGTGGCGCTGGATCTGGGCGGTACGGTCAAGGTCGATGTGCTGGACCTGATGCAGGCGGGCGAAACCGGTGCGCCGCCGAACACCACGCCGGAGCTGCTGACGCTGGATATCCGCACGCTGGCGGTTCAGGCGCTTGGGGCCGTGGCCAATGCGACAGGGGCCTTTACCTTTGACAATTCGATGGTGGCCATGGGCGGGCCGCCGATGCCGGTGGGCACTGCCGATGTGCGGCTGGAAGGCGGCAACAAGGTGATCGACGGGTTGATCGCCATGGGGGTGATCACGCAGGAGGATGCGATGGGCGCGCGCATGATGATGGCGATGTTCGGCCAGCCTGCGGGTGACGATGTGCTGACCTCGAAGATCGAGGCGCGCGAGGGCGGGTCGATCTTTGTGAACGGCCAGCAGATTCAATAAGCGGACCGGGTCTGCCTGACCTGTCAGACGCCCGCGCCATCCCCGGTGCGGGCGTCTTGCGGTGCAGCCTCCGGCGGTGTGTCTGGGCCATCGGTGGCGCGCCGCAGTTCTTCCTTGATCTTTGCCGCCATGTAATCGGTGAAGATCCGCACCTTGGGGTCTTTCAACCGGCGGTGCTGGCTGAGGCTGGACAGTTGCACCGGGATGGGGGGCGTGGCCACTGCCACGGGTCGCAGGGTGCCCGCGCGCAGATGGTCGGCCACTTCGAACCGGGGTTTGAGGACAATGCCGCGCCCGGCAAGCGCCCATTGCGTCAGCACATCGCCATCATCGGATTCATAGGGGCCGGTGATTTCGAACCGGCGCGGGCCGTCCGGGGTGATCAGGGTCCATTGGAACTCTTTCGCGCCCGGATAGCGCAGGTTCAGGCAATCATGCCGGTCGCGCAGCAGGGCCGCCCCGTCCTCGGGCATGCCGCGCCGCGCGATATAGGCGGGGGCGGCGCAGAGCACCCGCTGACAATCGGCGATCAGCCGGACCTTGAGTGTGCTGTCATCAAGGATGCCAAGGTGGAAGGCCACGTCGATGCCTTCGCTGACCACATCAACCCCGCGGTCCGACAGGCGCAGGCGCACGTCGATCTGCGGGTAGAGATCCTTGAAGGGCGGCACATGGGGGGCGATGAAGCGCCGCCCGATGCCAAGCGGGGCCGCGACAAAGATGGTGCCGCGCGGGTTTTGCGTGACATCCATCACGGCGGATTCGGCATCCTCGATCGCTTCGAGGATGCGGATGGCACCGTCATAGAAGATGCGGCCGTTTTCGGTGGGTTGCAGGCTGCGGGTGGTGCGGTTGAACAGGCGCACGCCCAGATGCTTTTCGAGGTCCGAGATCCGGGCCGAGGCCACGGCGGGCGAGGTGCGCTGATCGCGGGCCGCCGCACTCATGCTGCTCAATTCATAGACGCGGACAAACATGCGGATGGTGTTGACGTAGGACATCTGGGCATATCCCATTATACGGACGTATTTGAAAGTGATGCGGTATTTCGCAGGATTAACAGAAGATACCGGCTTGGTATAGCGTTTGCGCCAAGGACAGGCAGGAGGGCGTGCGATGTATGATCTGGCGGTGATGTGGGAATGGGTCGAGATCGGCGTGCGCTGGCTGCATGTGATCACGGCCATCGCCTGGATCGGGTCGTCGTTCTATTTCGTGGCGCTGGACCTTGGCTTGCGCAAGACCCCCAGCCTGCCGCCGCTGGCGCATGGCGAGGAGTGGCAGGTGCATGGCGGGGGGTTCTACCATATCCAGAAATATCTGGTGGCCCCCGAGATGATGCCCGAGCATCTGACATGGTTCAAATGGGAGGCCTATGCGACCTGGCTTTCGGGCTTTGCCATGCTGGTGCTGGTCTATTATCTGGGGGCAGAACTGTTTCTGATCGACCCCACCGTGATGGATCTGGCGGTGTGGCAGGCGATCGGCATTTCGCTCGCGTCGCTGGCCTTTGGCTGGCTGGCCTATAACACGCTGTGCCGGCTGTTCGTGAATGCGGATCAGACGGTGCTGATGGTGGCGCTGTTCGGGGTGCTGGTGGGGATGTCGTGGTTTTACACGCAAGTGTTTTCGGGCCGCGCGGCGCTTTTGCATCTGGGGGCGTTCACCGCCACGATCATGAGTGCGAATGTGTTCATGGTGATCATGCCCAATCAGCGCATTGTGGTGGCCGATCTGAAGGCGGGGCGCAAGCCGGACCCGAAATACGGCAAGATCGCCAAGCAGCGCAGCACGCATAACAATTACCTGACGCTGCCGGTGATCTTCCTGATGCTGTCGAACCATTATCCGCTGGTGTTTGCCACCGAGTATAACTGGATCATCGCGTCACTGGTGTTCCTGATGGGGGTGACGATCCGGCATTGGTTCAACACCAAGCACGCGCGCAAGGGCAACCCGCACTGGACCTGGGGGCTGACGGCGATCCTGTTCCTGCTGATCGCCTGGCTGTCCACCGCGCCCTTGCGCACGGTGCCGGAGCCCGAGACTGCGCTGTCCGGGGCGGCCTTGCAGCACGCGGCGGCGGATGGTTTTGAAGATGTGGTGGGCATCGTGCAGGGCCGTTGCAGCATGTGCCACGCGGCAGAGCCGTCTTGGGAGGGCATGGTCTGGCCGCCCAAGGGCGTGGTGCTGGAGACGCCTGCCCAGATCGCGCAAGAGGCGCGGCGGATCTATCTGCAATCGGGGGTCAGCCATGCGATGCCGCCGGGCAACCTGAGCTATATGGAGCCGGAAGAACGGCTTGCCATCCTCCGCTGGTTCCGCGCCGCGGACTTGGGCGGGGTAGAGGGGTGACAGGCAAACGGGCCGGGATGATCCCGGCCCGTTGCGTTTGACAGGGCCGGATCAGCCGTTCAGGCAATCGGCCAGATTGGTCGCCAAGGCGCGCATCATCGTGGCGTAGGCGTCCGGTCCCGGCTCCACCGTGCTGCCTTCGGGGTCCAGCGCCGCGCCGATGCGGGCTTGCGTGCCCTCGGCCATCTGCGTGACAAGCGCCGGGTCGTGCTGTGCTTCGGGAAAGAGGCACAGGGCGCTGCCTGTGGCCACCGTTTCCGACAGATCGCGCAGCCGCGCCGCACCCGGAGAGCTTGCATCGCCAAGCGCCACGGCTCCGGCCAGGGACAGGCCGTAATGGCTGACGAAATAGCTGTAGGCGTCGTGATAGACCACAAAGGGCCGGTCTGCGACCGGGGCCAGGGTGGCCACCAGTTCGGCATCAAGCGCGGCAAATCCGGCCTTGGCGCTTTGCGCATTTGCCGCATAGGTCGCCGCGTTTTCCGGGTCCAGCCGCGACAGTTCGGCGGCGATCACATCGGCCCAGAGGCCTGCGTTGGCCGGGTCGAGCCAGGCGTGCGGGTCGGTCCCGGCGTGGTCGTGGCCCTCGTGATCATCGTGGCCGGCGTGGGAGTCGTGATCGTGGTCATGGTCATGGGCCTCGGCACTGGCCTCTGCGCCATGGTCATGCCCGGCGTGAGTTTCGTGGTCGTGGTCGTGGGCATCGGCACTGGCTTCGGCGGCGTGGTCTTCATGGTCATGCCCGGCGTGGGCTTCGTGGTCATGGACCTCGGCGCGCGCCTCTGCGGCGTGGTCGTGGTCATCATGATCATGCGCGCCGGTGTCGCCGTAGTTCTGGCGGTAGGTGCCTTCTGCGGCCAGCAGGCCAAGGCGCGGCACATCGGCGGAGAGGCCGTCCAGCGCGCGCGCCATCCACGGGGTCAGTTCTGGCCCGACCCAGACGATCAGCCCGGCATCGGCAAGGCTGGCGGCCTGGCTGGGGCGCATCTGGTAGGAATGGGCATTGGCCCCACGGTCCAAGAGCAGATCCGGCTGGCCCAGATCGCCCATCACCTGCGCGACAATCGAATGGACCGGCGGGATATCGGTGACCACGCGCGGCACTTCTGCCAAGGCGGGGCCTGCGGTGCTGGCCAAGAGAAGGGATATGATATAACGCATGTGAAAGCCTTTCGGAACATCGTTCGGGGCCTTATGTATGTTATACCATAACTGGTCAACCCAGCAAGGAGCCCGTCATGCCGCATGACCACACCGACAGCGATTGTCCCGGCTGCGCGGCCCCTGATCTGGCGTTTTCCAGGCATGATCACGCCCATTGCGCCGCCGATGTGCTGGCGCGGGCAGAGGCGCTGACCACCGCTTCGGGGGCGCGGTTGACGCCGGTGCGCAGGCGGGTGCTGGAGATCTTGCTGGAAAACCACAAGGCGATGGGGGCCTATGACGTGCTGCAACGGCTGGCGGCGGATGGCTTTGGCAACCAGCCGCCGGTGGCCTATCGCGCGCTGGAGTTTCTGGTGGAGCATGGGCTGGCGCATCGCATCCGCCGGTTGAATGCCTTTGCCGCTTGCATGCACCCCGGCGAAGCGCATGCGCCCGCCTTCCTGATCTGCCGGGCCTGCGATACGGTGGCCGAGGCCCCGGCCGCCCCGGTGCGCGCGGCGCTGGATGCGGCCGCTGCCGACCTGGGGTTCAGGATCGAGCGGTCGAATGTCGAGGCGCTGGGCCTGTGCCCCGCCTGTCAGAAGGCCGCAGCATGAGCCTGATTGCGGCAGAGCGGATCTGCGTGGGATTTGGCGGGGCCGAGGTGTTGCACGATGTGTCGGTTGGCGTGCAGCCAGGCGAAATCGTGACGATTGTCGGGCCGAACGGGTCGGGCAAATCGACCTTGCTGCGCGCCTTGCTGGGGATTTTGCCGGTGGCGCGGGGGCGGGTGACCCGCGCGCCGGGCCTGCGCATCGGCTATGTGCCGCAGCGGCTGGCGCTGGACCGCAGCCTGCCGATGACGGTGCGGCGGTTTCTGTCGCTGCCGGTCCGCGTCAGTGATGCGGCGGCGCGGCAGGCGCTGGTGCGGGTGGGTGTGCCGGATGTGGGCACATTTCAGATGGCCAGCCTGTCGGGCGGGCAGTTGCAGCGGGTGCTGCTGGCGCGCGCCCTGCTGGCCGAGCCGCAGCTTCTGGTGCTGGATGAGCCGACGCAAGGGCTGGACCAGCCCGGCGAGGCGGGGTTTTACCAGCTGATCGCGGATGTGCGCGCCAGCACGGGCGTGGCGGTGCTGATGGTCAGCCATGATCTGCATGTGGTGATGGCGGCGAGTGACCGGGTGATCTGCCTGAACGGCCATGTCTGCTGCGAAGGCACGCCAAAGGTGGTGTCTTCGGCGCCGGAGTACCGGGCGCTGTTCGGGCTTGGCACCCAAGGCGCGCTGGCGCTGTATCAGCATGTGCATGACCATGACCACACGCATGACCATGACCACAGCCACGACCACCCTCATGACCACGAGCACCACCATGCTTGACGATTTCCTGACCCGTGCCGCCCTTGCCGGGGTGGGCCTGTCGCTGGCCACCGGGCCGTTGGGCTCTTTTGTCGTGTGGCGGCGCATGGCCTATTTTGGCGATGCCACCGCGCATGCTGCCCTGCTGGGGGTGGCGCTGGCCCTGGCGAGCGATCTGCCGGTGGAGTTCGGCATCATGGTGGTGTCGCTGGCCATGGCGGTGACGGTGGCGGTGCTGGCGGCCAAGGGCTGGGCGATGGATACAACGCTGGGGGTGCTGGCGCATTCGGCGCTGGCCTTTGGTCTGGTCGCGGTGTCCTTTGTGCCCGGCGTGCGGACTGATCTGTCCGCCTGGCTTTTCGGTGACATTCTGGCCGTCAGCCGGGGCGATCTGGCCTTTGTCTGGGGCGGGGCGGTTGCGGTTCTGGGTTTGCTTGCCTGGCGCTGGCAGGCGCTGTTGACCGCCACGCTGAACGAGGATCTGGCGCATGCCAGCGGGTTGAACCCTGACCGGGAGCGTCTGGTGCTGACCCTTGCGCTGGCCATTGTAGTGGCGGTTGCCATCAAGGTGGTGGGGGCGCTGCTGATTGCCGCCATGCTGATCGTACCGGCGGCCGCGGCGCGGGGTCTGTCGCGCACGCCCGAGGTGATGGCGGGGCTGGCCATTGTGATCGGGGCGGTGTCGGCCTTGGGGGGGCTGCATCTGTCGTTGTGGCAAGACACGCCTGCGGGCCCGTCGATCATCCTTGTGGCGGCGCTGATCTTTGCCGCGACAACGGCGCTTGGCCGACGCTTTTCCGGTTGATCCGCGCGGCAGGGTGCGGCGCATGAAAAAGGGCGGGATGGCTTTCGCCACCCCGCCTGTCACTCTTATTCATACCAAGCTGGATCAACCTTCGTAGGTCGGCAGCGATTCCAGCTGTTCCTGCGTCATCGTCACGCGGAAGTGGTCAAGCGAGCCATCGGTGTCGCGCACCATGGTCAGAGCATCCGACCCCAGAGCGACACGCTTTTCGCCGATGCCGAGGAAACCGCCGACATCAACCACGGCACCCTCGATGGCACCATTGGCACCAATCGCAACAGCGCTGACCTCGCCGACATCTTCATCGTTCGGACCCATGACGCGCGCCCCGATCAGATCGGTTTCGGTCATCGCGGCGAAGTCTACCATTTCACCGTCGGTCATGGCCGCGCCTGTGGCGGTCGTGCCGTCAGCTGCCATGGTGCCATCTGCGGCGACAGTGCCATCAGCTGGCACGGTGCCATCGGCTGCCATCGTGCCGTCTGCGGCGACGGTGCCATCAGCTGGCACGGTTCCGGTGGCGGTGGTGCCCATCGGGGCGGTGGTGCCCATGCCGTCCGACCCGGCGACGGTGGCGTCGGTGGCGGCGGCTTCGAACACCATGTCTTCGTCGAATTCCGGTGCGCCTTCGAGTTCAGCCTGGTTGCCGTGGAACACGATGAAGTAATCATCGGCGCTGTTGGCGTCCGGCACCATCACCAGATCGTCGATCGACAGGGCGACGGTCTTTTCACCAATGCCAAGGAAGCCGCCGAAATCGACCAGAACCGCCTGTGCATCGCCGTTCATCGAGATGATCAGATCGGAAATCTCACCAGCGTCATCCCATTCGGCATCGGCCTGAGCAAGGGCTTCGACCTGCATGGACGAGGTGTCCTGCTCGGTGACATAGATGCGCTTGCCGATGAAGTCCGAGGCGCGCACGCCCTGATCAATGCCTGCAAAGTAAGGCGACGTTGCATCCATAGCGGTCGTGCCGGCGGGTGCGGCGGTGGTGTTGTCCATGGTGGCGGCCGGAGCGGTGGTGTCCGCTGGCGCGGTGGTCTGGGCAAAAGCCGGCATGGCAAGTGCCATCACCAGGGCTGTCGTTCCAAAAAGCTTTTTCATGGTCGTCTCCTGTTAATGCGATGACGGCAGGGTGGGGGGCGTTTTGGCCATCCGCTCTGTCGTCGGTATGAACAACAAACACCCGCGCCGCCGATCTGTTCCCAGAATCGCGCTTAATTTGTTTCGGATCTTGCAGGGAACGACTGGCGGCATTGTGCGTTTGCATGCCCGCCGCGGCACAGGGCAGGCGCTTGGGGCGATGTGCCAGGCGACGGAGGATGCATCGGCGCGGGCATCGACAGGCTCTGTGCCGCGCGCGGCTGGCGGTCACGCAGGTGTCGTCTGCGGCCAATGTCGTTTTCGTCTGTCAAAGGTCGGGGGATCTTGCCCGTCTGTGTGCCGATCAGGCATTGATGGCGCACATCTGCCCCATACCCTGTTCCGGAGTCGTCCCGATGAAAACCCATGTCAAAGCGCTTGTTGTCGGTGGTGGTGCCGTTGGCAACGGTATTGCCTATCATCTGGCCAAGGCGGGCTGGGACACGATGCTGGTGGAGCGCGATGAGCTGACGGCGGGATCGACCTGGCACGCGGCGGGGCTGTTGCCGCTGTTTAACATGTCTTATGCGACGACCCATATCCACAAATACTCGGTCGATCTGTACAAGGCGCTGGAGGCCGAAACCGGGCTGAACGCGGGCTTTGCCGTGGTGGGCAATCTGCGGATGGCGCAGCATCAGGCGCGGATGGATGAATACATGCTGTATTCCTCGGTCGCCGAGACTGCCGGGGTGTACCACGAATTCCTGACACCGAAGGAGATGAAGGACCGCTGGCCGCTGTTGCGGACCGAAGACCTTGTCGGCGCGCTGTACCATCCGCAGGACGGCTATATCAATCCGGCCGATGTGACCCAGGCCATGGCCAAGGGCGCGCGGCAGTTCGGGGCGACGATTGAACGCAAGGTGCAGGTCAACGGCTATCGCTGGACCGGGTCGGAATGGATTGTCACCTGTGCCCGCATGGTGGAACAGGGCGGCAATCTGGTGGCGAGCGAGGACACGTTCGAGATCACCGCCGAGCATGTGGTCACCGCCACCGGCAACCATGCGCAGCGCACGGCGCGGCTCTTGGGCGTCAAGCTGCCCGCCATTCCGGTGGAGCATCAGTATATCGTCACCGAACCCGACCCGGCACTGGTGGCCTGGCGCAAGGCGGGCAATCCCGAGCACCCGGTGCTGCGCGACGCCGATGCCAAATGGTATGTGCGGGAAGAACGCGGCGGCTGGATTCTGGGGCCCTATGAGCGCAACGCGCCGGCCCGCTTCCTGTATGACGTGCCGCAATCGTTCCGCGCTGACCTGTTCCCGCTGGATCTGGAGCGGATCGAGGCGGAATACATGTCGATGATCCACCGCCTGCCGTCCTCGGAAACCGTGGGGCTGAAGGATGATTTCAACGGCCCGATCTGCTATACGCCTGATGGCAACCCGCTGGTCGGCCCGGTGCCGGGGCTGCGCAACATGTGGATTGCGGAAGGGTTCTCATTCGGGATCACCGCTGCGGGCGGCACGGGGCATTATCTGGCGCAGCTGATGACGGAAGGGGAGGCCGAGATCGATATGGCCAGCCTTGACCCGCGCCGCTATGGCCAGTGGATCACCACCGAATATTCCGCCCGCAAGAATGAGGAATGCTATGAGCATGTCTTCATCCTGCACCACCCGGATGAAGAGCGTGAAGCCTGCCGTCCGCTGCGCACCGCCCCTGTCTATGACCGGCAAAAGGCGCTGGGGGCGCAATTCGGGCAGGTGAACGGCTGGGAACGGCCGATCTATTATGGGCCCAAAGATGCGCCCGAGGATTTCGACCACAATTCCCGCAGCTTCCGCCGGGGGGCCTGGTGGCAATATGCTGTCGAGGAGGCCAAGGCGATCCGCGAGACGGCCGGGCTGATCGACGCCACGGCATTTACCAAGCATCTGGTGCGCGGGCCGGGGGCGACGCAGTTCCTTGACTGGTTCACCTGCAACAAGCTGCCCGCCGTGGGCCGCATCAACCTGACCTATGCGCTGACCCCGACGGGGACCACCCGCACCGAATATACCATCGTGCGGCTGGCGCAGGATGAATATTATCTGGTGTCGGCGGGGGCCTGGACCGATTACGACAGTGATTACCTGCGCAAATGCGCCGAGGATAAAGCGCCCGAATTCGGTCATATCGACATCCATGATGTCACCACGCAATGGGGGGTCTTTGCGCTGGCCGGGCCGAACGCCCGCAAGATCTTGGCTGAGATCGTCAAGGATGCCGCGCCCGAAACCGTGCTGTCGAACAAGCGCTTTCCGTGGTTGACGATGCGCAACATCGAGCTTGGCATGGTGCCGGTGCGCGCGATCCGCGTGGCCTATACCGGCGAATTGGGCTGGGAGCTGCACCATCCGATCGAGATGCAGCGCCACCTGTGGGAGTTGCTGCTGAAAGCCGGTGAGAAGCACGGGATGAAGCTGGTCGGGGCCCGCGCGCAGAACTGGCTGCGGCAGGAAAAATCCTACCGCGCCTTTGGCAACGAGTTGGGCCGCGACGCCACCCCGCTGGAGGCGGCGCTGGACCGTTTCGTCGATCTGTCAAAGGAGTTTCAGGGCAAGGAGGCGATGCTGGCGCATGGCATCCGGTCGAAATGCTGCACCCTGCTGATCGACGGGCCAGAGGATTGCGACCCATGGGGCAAGGAGGCCCTGCTGCTGAATGGCGAGAAGATCGGGCGGCTGACCTCGGGCGGCTATTCGGTCGCCTTTGGCAAGCAGATCGGCATGGGCTATGTGCGCCCCGATCTGGCCGAGGTGGGCACCAGGCTGAAGGTCAGGATGATGCGGCAGGAATGGGATGCGGTGGTGGTGGAGGACAGCCCCTATGATCCGTCCAACGCCCGCATCCGGAGCGATGGCTGAACCCGCCGGGGGCAGAACGCCCCCGGGGCGGAGCCAAAGCCTACTGGCCTCAGGGATGGGCGCGGCGGGCCAGCCAAGCCTGCCAGTCGGCTGGTGATCCGGCGAAGACGTTCAGATCACCATCGCCCGGCTTGCCGGGAATCTGCCCGGTGCCGGAATATTGCCAGAAGGTCCAGCGCGTGCCGGGATAGACCTTTGACGGATGGTTCGCCACCGAGCGCACCCAGAATTCCACCCCGCGCAGCCGCCACAATTCGCGTGCGGCAAAGATGTCTGGGCTGACATAGACAATCGGCATCTGGCCGTAATGGCGGGCGACAGTGTCGATGAACACCTGCGCTTCGGCCAGCAGTTCGGCCTGCGGCGGGCGGCGGGTGCAGGTGGGGGAAAACGGGGTCCATTCCAGATCGAGCACCGGGGGCAGGGCCCCACGGGTCTTTGGCACCCGGCGGATGAAGTTGAGCGCCTGAGGCCGCCCGGGCGCGCAATGATACCAGAAGTGATAGGCGCCGGTGGCCACCCCGGCGTCCCGCGCCGCGGTCCAATGCTCTACGAACTTCGGGTCGGCGTCATCGACGCCTTCGGTGGCCTTGATGAAGGTGAAGTTGATGCCATTCGCCCGCGCCGTGCGCCAGTCCACCCGTTCCTGATAGCGTGACGTGTCGGTGCCATGCACCGCATAGGCCGATGGCGCGCGCCCGTCCCAAGGGTGCGGCTTGCGGTCGCCGAAATTGGGCGAAGTGACCGTGCCGGGGGCAACGGTCACGCTGCGGTCGGGTGTGACGACCCTTGGTCCGCCACAGGCGGTCAGGGCGAGGGCGGCGGCGAGGAGGAGGGCAAATTTCATGCGCCAAAGGTGCCGGAAATCGTGGGCGGTGTCATCCCCGCAGATGCGGCGGCACGGCGGGCGGATGGCAGATATCCGCCGGTGGGATCGACCGCTATCCGAAGCGAGACGGCGACAGGGCCTGCACCAGATCGGCCCCAAGTTCTGGTGCGCGCCCTGTGATCAGGTCGGCGGCAAGCTGGCTGGCGGCGGGGCAGGACTGGAAGCCTTGCCCGCCCTGACCGGCCAGCCAGAAGAACGACGGCGCGCGCACATCCGGCCCGATCACCAGCGCGCGGTCGGGGGCAAAGGTGCGCAGGCCGGCCCAGTTTGACAGGAGCCGGGTCACCGGGGGGGTCACCATCTCCTCGTACCGTCCCAGACCCTCGGCCAGAACCATGTCATCGGCCCAGGCGTCATGGGGGTCCATCGCGTGCTCTTCGGCGGGGGAGACGATCAGCGCGCCTGCGTCGGGCTTGGCATACCATGCCTCGCCCGCGCCAAACAGCATCGGCCAGCGTGACACGTCATGGCCGCCGGGTGCCGGAATCCGCGCCATCGAGCGGCGGAAGGGGGTGAAGCCAAGGGGGGGCACGCCTGCCATCTGCGCCACGCGGTCCACCCAGGCCCCGGCGGCATTGACCAGCACGCGGCCCGTTACCGGACCCTGCGCCGTGGTCAGATGCCACTGGCCCGCCTGCCGGGTGATGCCGGTGACCGTGGCACCGGTGCGCAGCTCTGCCCCGCTCGCGCGGGCGCTGCGGGCAAAGCCTTGCAGCAGGAGGTCGGTATCGATGTCCCAGGCGTCGGGCGAATAGGCCGCCATCGCCACGGCATCGGGGTTCAGCATCGGCACCATCGCCCGCGCTTCGGCCAGCGTGACCGGGGCCAGCCCCATGGCGGCCGAGTCTGCCGCGAAGCTGGCCGCGTCTTCCGTCTTGCCCACCATCATCAACCCGCGCGGCGACAGAATCCCCGGCGTGTCGCGGAAAAACGCGCCCGAGGCCAGCGACAGTTCCACCACCGCCGGGCTGCCATAGCGCGGCTCATAAAGTGCCGCCGACCGGCCGGAGGCGTGATGGGCCAGTGCAGGCTCTGCCTCCAGCAGCAGGACCGAGGCCAGCGGAGCCAGCCGTGCCGCCAGCGACACCCCGGCGATACCGCCGCCAATGATCACCACATCTGCATCCATGGCCCGCACCTCCTGCCGCTCTGTCCGGGCCCACAGATACCGCGTGCGCGGGCCAATGGGCAGCCCCTGCGGCCCATGCCAATGAAAAAGGCCCGCGCAGCGCGCGGGCCTTTTCAGCGTCAGATCAACGGATCACTTCGGAATGTCGCCGGTGATGCCTTCGACAAAGAAGTTCATTCCCAGAAGGTCGCCATCGGGGGCCACGGCGCCCTCGGCCAGCCATGCGCTGCCGTCCTGCTTGTTGATCGGCCCGGTGAACGGGTGATAGGAGCCAGCCGCAATCGCATCGCGCATGGCCTCGGCTTCGGCCTTCACATCGGCGGGCACGGCATCGGTGATCTCGCCGATTTCGACCTCGCCTTCCGGGATGCCGGCCCAGCTGTCGATCTGTTCATAGGTGCCATCGAGCAGCGCGCCCACGCGCTTGATGTAATAGGGGTTCCAGTTGTCGATGATCGAGGCCACGCGGGGGCTTGGCTTGTAATCGGCCATGTCTGAGGCCTGACCAAAGCCGATCACGGCGCCATTGGTCTTGGCCGCTTCGGCCAGCGGGGCGGTGGAATCGGTGTGGGCGGCGATGACATCGACGCCCTGATCGATCAGCGCCTTGGCGGAATCGGCCTCTTTCGCCGGGTCGAACCAGGTGAAGGCCCAGACCACCGACAGTTCCACATCGGGGTTCACCTTCTTGGCGTGCAGGTAATAGCTGTTGATGCCCATCACCACCTCGGGGATCGGGAAGGACCCGATATAGCCGATCTTGTTGGTCTTGGTCATCTTGCCGGCGATATGGCCCTGTACCGCGCGGCCTTCATAGAAGCGGGCGTTGTAGGTGGAGACGTTGGGATGCTCGCGCTTGTAGCCGGTGGCGTGTTCGAACTTGATGTCGGGGAATTTGGCCGCGACATTGTTGGTCGGGTCCATGTAGCCGAAAGACGTGGTGAAGATGATGTTGCAGCCCGACAGCGCCATCTGGGTCAGCACGCGTTCGGCATCTGCGCCTTCGGGCACGTTTTCCTGATAGGCAATCTCGACTTTGTCGCCGAATTCCTCTTGCACGGCCAGCGCGCCCTGATGGTGCTGATAGGTCCAGCCCAGATCACCGATCGGCCCCACATACACAAAGCAGGCCTTGACCTTGTCCATGCCCTGCGCGCTTGCAGCCGTGCCGAAGGCAAGGCCCAGACCCAGCGCGGCCGTGGCAAGAAGTGTTCTGCGATTCATTGTCGTCTCCCTGAAAGGGGCCGTTGTCCGGCCCCGGTTTGAGTGGTGCCCCTAGCGTGAGGCGTGAAAGTTCTGGCCCAGACTTGCCGGCGCGTTCAGGGCGGCCTTGCCCTTGCCCGAAGACATGATGACCAACACCAGAATGGTTATCAGATACGGCGACATCGACAAGTATTCGACCGGAATACGCGCCCCTGCCGCCTGCAGATTAAGCTGAAGCACCGAGATTCCGCCAAAAAGATAGGCGCCGACCAGCGCGCGCCATGGCCGCCAGGCCGCGAAGACCACAATCGCCAGGGCAATCCAGCCTGCGCCCGAGGTGATGCCATCGGTCCACTGCGGCACCCGGACCATGCTGATATAGGCCCCGCCCAGACCTGCCATGGCGCCCCCGAACAGGATGGCCAGCATGCGGATGCGCCGCACCTTGTACCCCAGCGCATGGGCCGCATCATGGCTTTCACCCACGGCGCGCAGGATGAGCCCGGTGCGGGTGGCTTTGAGCATCCACCAGGTCGCCGCAACGGACGCGATGGAGAGGTAAACCACCCAGTCATGGCTGAACAGCACCCGGCCAAAGAACGGAATATCGGCCAGCGGGCCAAACGGCACCGCCCCGGTGGCGGGCGGGCGGATGCCGACGAAGCTTTGCCCCATCAAGGAGGACAGGCCGAGGCCGAACAGCGTGAGCGCAAGGCCCGAGGCCACCTGATTGGCCAGCAGGAACTGCGTCAGCACCCCGAAGATAAGCGCCATGGCCGCACCGCCCAGCGCGCCGCCGACAAAGCCCAGCACGGCGCTGCCCGACTGGACCGACACGATGAAGCCGCAGACCGCGCCCATGATCATCATGCCTTCCACCCCAAGGTTCAGCACCCCGGCGCGTTCCACCACCAATTCGCCGATGGCCGCCAGGATGATCGGCACCGAGGCCACCATCAGCGCCGAAATCAGCAGCGCGGGATCAATGCCTCCGAACATCAGAGAGCCTCCTTCTTGGTGGCAAAGCGGATGCGGTAATTGCTGAGCAGATCGACGGCCAGCAGGAAGAACAGCAGCATACCCTGAAACGCCTGAATGGCGGCGGCGGGCAGGCCCAGCATGAATTGCGCCAATTCCCCGCCGATATAGGTCAGCGCCATCAGCAGCCCTGCGAGCAGGATGCCGATGGGGTTCAGCCGGCCAAGGAAGGCGACGATGATCGCGGTAAAGCCATAGCCCACGTTGAAATCGATGCTGATCTGGCCCGCCGGCCCCGACACTTCGAACAGGCCCGCCAGCCCGGCCAGAGCGCCCGAAATGCCCATGCACAGCACGACCAGCCCCGTGGGGTTGACCCCGGCATAGCGCGCGGCGCGCGGGGCCTGGCCTGCCAGCTTGATGTGAAAGCCAAGGATATGGCGTTGCAGCAGGATATAGGCCGCGATCACCGCCATGAAGGCCGCGATCACGCCCCAGTGCAGGCCGGTGCCCGCAATCAGTTCGGGGTTGGATGCTGCCGGATATTGGCTCAGGTTCCGGCTGCCCGGAAAGCCGCCGCCTTCGGGGTTGCGCAAAAGGCCCAGCGACATCGACGACAGGAAGTTCTGCGCGATATAGACCATCAGCAGGCTGACGAGGATTTCATTGGTGTTGAACTTTGTCTTCAGCACCGCCGGGATCATTGCCCAGATCCAGCCACCGAAGGCACCCGCCACCACCATCAGCGGGAAGATGAACCAATGGTCCGCCGGGTAGAAGGCCAGCCCCACCCCCGCGCCGAACAGCGCGCCCATGATATACTGGCCCTCGGCCCCGATGTTCCAGATCCCGGCGCGAAAGCCCAGCGAGAGGCCGATGGCGATCAGGATCAGCGGCCCGGCCTTCACCAGCAGTTGCGGCCGCGAGTAGCTGGCGAATTGCGCGTTGAACAAGGGGTCCCAGAAGATCGTGCGAATGGCCTCGAACGGGTTCTTGCCAAGGGCGGCAAACATCAGCCCTCCCGCGATCATCGTCAGCACCACCGCCAGCACCGGCGTGGCCCCTTGCCAGAACCGGCTGGGCGAGGGTCTCTTTTCAAGCCTCAGCATGGATCTGCCCTTTCATCCTGGCAAAAATGCGCATCTTCTCTTGGCACGGTGTAAAGCTGTCAGTGCCCATGATGTGCCACCTCCATGCCATGCGCCCCGCCCATCATCAGGCCGATCTCATCTATCGTCAGCCCTGCCACAGGGCGGGGCTGTGTCAGCCGCCCTTCGTTCAGCGCGGCAAATGTATCGGCGATTTCCAGCAGCTCATCCAGATCCTGGGAAATCACCACGACCGCCGCCCCTCCGGCGGCGCGGTCGAGGATGGCCTGCCGGATGCTCGCCGCCGCTGCCGCATCCACCCCCCATGTCGGCTGGTTGATGACGATAACGCTTGGCGTCTGGCTGAGTTCGCGACCCACCACGAATTTCTGCAGGTTGCCGCCCGACAGAGCGCGTGCCGCCACATGGGTGCCCGGTGTTCGCACATCGAAGTCTTTGACAATGCCAGCGGCAAAGGCTTCGGTGGCGGTCCAGTCGATGAAGCCGCGTGTTGTCAGCCCCTTGCGCAGGGCACCCGACAGCAGGGCATTTTCCACAAGGCTCATATCCGGTGCCGCCGCATGGCCCAGCCGTTCTTCGGGGGCGGCCACCAGCCCCAGCGCGCGACGGTCATTCGGGCCGGTATGCCCCACGCCCGCGCCGTCGATCTTCACGGCACCTTGGGCCGCGCGCACCTCGCCCGACAGGGCGAGCAGCAATTCATCCTGCCCATTGCCCGCCACGCCGGCGATGCCCAGCACTTCGCCCTTGGCGACCCTGAAGCTGACATTCTTCAGTGACGTGCCGAACGGGATGGGCGAGGCGACCGACAGATCCACCACCTCCAGCGCGGTGGCCCCCTTGGTGCCGCCCGCCCGTTCCGGCGGGGTCAGGGTGGCGCCGATCATCAATTCCGCCATCTCGCGCGCCGAACGGTCGCGCGGCGTGCAGGTCGCCACCACCTTGCCCCGCCGCAGGATCGTGGCCTCGTCGCACAGGGTGCGGATCTCTTCCAGCTTGTGGCTGATATACAGGATCGCGGTGCCTTCGGCTGACAGTTGCCGCAGGGTGCGGAACAGGATTTCCACCTCTTGTGGGGTCAGCACGGATGTCGGCTCGTCCATGATCAGCAGCTTGGGGTCCTGCAGCAGGCAGCGCACGATTTCCACCCGCTGCCGTTCGCCGGCTGACAGGTCACCCACCATGCGGTTCGGGTCCAGCGGCAGGCCGTAATCCGCGCTGACCTGCCGGATGCGGCTGGCCAGTTCCTTCATCGGGGGCGGGTTTTCCATGCCCAAGGCCACGTTTTCGGCCACGTTCAGCGCCTCGAACAGGCTGAAGTGCTGGAACACCATGGCCACGCCGCTGGCCCGCGCGGCGCGCGGCTCGGCGGGGGTATAGGCGGCCCCGCGCAGGGTCATCCGGCCGGAATCGGGTTTCACCAGCCCGTAGATCATCTTGACCAGCGTGGATTTGCCCGCGCCATTCTCGCCCAGCAGGGCATGGATCTCGCCTTCCGAAATGGCAAAGGACACATCAGAGTTCGCGACCACGCCGGGATAGGCCTTGGTCACCCCCTCGACGCGCAGCAGTTCGGGCCGTGTCATAGGGCGGTCTCCTTGAGCAAAGGACGGGCGGGTTGCCGCAGAACAGCCTGCGCCACGCCGATGGCGATGGCCTGTGGGTGCTTGCCAAGGGCGGGGTCGCCGATCGGGCATTCGATGCGGGCGATTGTGCTTGGCGCGTGGCCAAGGGCGGCCAGCCGCGACCGGAACCGCGCCCATTTGGTGGCCGAGCCGATCACGCCCGCGCGGGCAAAGCCGTGGGTCAGCAGGCGGTGGCACAGATCCAGATCCAGCGCATGGCTGTAGGTCAGCACCAGATGCTCGGCATCCTTTGGTGCATGGGCCACCAGCCGTGCCGCATCGGCGGCAGGCAGGGCGGTCACGCCGTCGGGGAGGGTTGCCGGAAAGCGGTCTGCCGCCACATCGACCCAGGTGATCCGCAGCCCCGGCAAGGGGGCCAGCACCGCCACCAGCGCCCGGCCCACATGGCCCGCCCCCCAGATCCACAGATCGCGGGCCGGGTCGGCTACCGGCTCGATGAACCAGCCTTGCAGCAGCTGCGCCGCGGGGCTGATGCCTTGCCCCCGCGCCCGGTCCAGCACCCGCTTCACCGCCAGCGGCATGTCGCGCCCATCGATGCTGCGCGCGATCACCCCGGCCTCTGGCACCGGCAGCGCGTCATAAACTTCCGTCAGCAGGCTGACCGCCCCGCCGCAGCACTGGCCCAGCGCCGGGCCCAGCGGCACCCGCCGCAAGCGGTGGCCCCCCGTCGCCAGCATCGCCCGTGCCTCAGCCGCCGCCGCATATTCCAGCGCGCCGCCGCCGATCGTGCCCGATTGGCCATCCTGCCAGACCAGCATCGCCGCCCCCGGCTCGCGCGGGGATGACCCGTCATGCCCCGCAATCACCACCCGCGCGACCCGGCCATGGCTGGCCAAAGCCGCTGCCAACCCTGCCAGATCAAACATGGGCCTGCACCCGCTGCACCGCCGCCAGCACCCGTTCGGGCGTGGCGGGCGCGTCCAGCGCCGGATAGCCCGGCCCGCAGGCCGCCACCGCATCCGACAGCGCATAGAAGGCCGAGATGCCCAGCATGAAGGGCGGCTCGCCCACCGCCTTGGACCGGCCGACACTGTCTTCGCGGTTGGGCCTTCCCCACAGGGCCACGTTGAACACATCCGGACGGTCCGAACAGGCCGGGAGCTTGTAGGTGCTGGGGGCATGGGTGGTCAGCCGCCCCTTGCCGTCCCAGACCAGCTCTTCGGTGGTCAGCCAGCCCGCGCCCTGCACGTAGGCCCCTTCGATCTGGCCGATGTCCAGCGCCGGGTTCAGACTGTTGCCGGTGTCGTGCAGCAGGTCGGCGCGCAGGATGCGGTTTTCGCCGGTCAGGGTGTCGATCACCACTTCCGTCACCGCTGCGCCATAGGCGAAATAGAGGAAAGGCCGCCCCTTGCCGGCCTTGCGGTCCCATTGCAGCTTTGGGGTGGCATAGAACCCGGTCGAGGACAGGCTGACCCGCGCGAGGTAAGCCCAGGCGGCGACCTGATCAAAGCCATAGCTTTCGCCCGCCACCCGCACCCGGCCGCCCTCGAACCGCACGGCATCCGCTTTCACCTGATGCTTGCCGGCGATGAACGCGGCCATCCGGTCGCGCAGGGTGAGGCAGGCCGCCCGCGCCGCCATGCCGTTCAGGTCCGAGCCGGAACTGGCGGCGGTGGCGCTGGTGTTGGGCACCTTGGCGGTGTCGGTCGCGGTAATCTTGATGGCGTAAGGATCCACCCCGAACACGCCCGCCGCCACCTGCGCCACCTTCTGGAACAGGCCCTGGCCCATCTCGGTGCCCCCGTGGTTCAGGTGGATGGAGCCATCCTGATAGACATGCACCAGGGCACCAGCCTGATTGAGATGCGTCAGCGTGAAGGAAATGCCGAATTTTACCGGCGTCAGCGCAATCCCGCGCTTGAGGATCGGCGACGCGGCATTCCAATCCGCAATCGCCGCCCGCCGCGCGGCGTAATCCGATGTCTCCACCAGCCGCGCCACCAGCTCATGCCCGATGAAATCCTCCACCGGCATGAAAAAGGGTGTTGTCTGCGCCCCGGGTGACGCCGGTGCGACCCCCCGCTCCGGCTGCCCCTCAACCGCGCCGCGCGAGGTCAGATCAACCGTCTCATCGGGTGACGGAGGCACAGGCCCTGCCCCTATTGCCTGTTCGGAAATATCCTCTGGGGGTCCGGGGGGCGAAGCGCCCCCGGCGGAGGCCACAGGCTCCGCCGGCGCGTAGAAATTCGCCCGCCGCACCTCCAGCGGGTCGCGGCCAAGGGCATGGGCCACATGATCCATCACCCGCTCGATGCCCACCATACCCTGCGGCCCGCCAAATCCGCGGAAGGCGGTGGCGCTTTGGGTGTGGGTTTTCAGCCGATGGCTCTCGATGCGGATATGGGGCAGATGATAGCAGTTGTCGGCATGCAGCATGGCGCGGTCCGCCACCGGCAGCGACAGATCCTGCGCCCAGCCGCAGCGGAACAGATGGGTGAAGGCGACCCCGGTCAGCTGGCCCCGGTCATCGAACCCGGCGCGATACAGGAGGCGCAGATCATGGCGTTTGCCGGTGATCATCATGTCATCATCGCGGTCATAGCGCATCTTGGCAGGCCGCCCGGTGCGGGCGGCCACCACGGCGCAGGCGATGGCCAGCGCGTTGCCCTGGGATTCCTTGCCTCCGAAGCCGCCGCCCATGCGCCGCACCTCGACCCGCACCGCGCTCATCGGCAGGTGCAGGGCGTGGGCGACCTTGTGCTGGATCTCGGTCGGGTGCTGGGTGGAGGCGTGGACCAGCAGATCGCCGCCTTCCAGCGGCAGGCAGGCCGCGACCTGGCCTTCCAGATAGAAATGCTCTTGCCCGCCCAGCTCGAACTGGCCCTCCACCACATGCGGGGCCGTGGCGATGGCGCGGGCCGCGTCGCCCTTGGCCCAGATCACCGGCCCGTCCTCGAAGCGGCTGTTTGCGGCCAGCGCGTCATCCACCGTCAGCAGGGCGGGTTTTTCGGTATAGCTTACCTTGGCCAGCCGTGCGGCCTTGCGCGCCGCCAGATGGCTGTCGGCCGCCACCAGAAACAGCGGCATGCCGAGGTAGAGCACCTCGCCCGTGGAGATCATCGGCTCGTCATGCGCCGAGGGGCTGCAATCGGGCACCGGGTCGAAATCCTCTGGCCCATAGACTGCAACCACTCCGGGGGCCGCGCGCACGGCAGAGAGGTCAAGCGCCGTCACCTCGCCATGGGCGATGGTCGAGAGGCCGAAGGCCAGATGCAGCGCCGTGGCGGGCAGCGGGATGTCATCGACATAGCGCGCCTGTCCGGTCACATGCAGCGGGGCCGCGTCATGCGGCAGGGATTTGCCCAGGCTCATGCCCGCACCTCCAGCACCGAAACTGGCACGCCCGCCAGATCATGCATGTATCGCCGCAGCATGTTCTGTGCGGTGGTCAGGCGATAGGCCGCACTGGCCCGCATGTCGGACAGGGGGGCGAAATCCTGTGCCATCAGGGCGGCCGCCGCCTCGGCCGTGGCGGGCGTCAGCGGCTGGCCGATCAGCGCGGCCTCGACCGTCGCGGAGCGTTTCGGCGTGCCGGCCATGCCGCCAAAGGCGATGCGGGCAGAAGTGATGAGGCCATCTGTCACAATCAGATTGAAACAGCCGCAGACGGCGGAGATGTCCTGATCGAAGCGTTTCGACAGCTTGTAGCAGCGCAGGTTGGGGGCCTGCGCGGGGATCGTCACCGCTTCGACAAATTCGCCCGGCTGACGGTCCTGCTTGCGGTATTCGATGAAGAAATCCTCCAGCGGCATCTCGCGCCGCGCGTCCCCCCGGCGCAGGTGCAGGGTTGCGCCAAGGGCGATCAGCGCTGGCGGCCCGTCGCCGATGGGCGAGCCATTGGCGATATTGCCGCCGATGGTGGCGGCATTGCGGACCTGTTCGCTGGAGTAGCGGCGCAGAAGCTCGCCGAAGGACGGAAAGCGGGGGCCGAGGGCCGCGCGCAGGGCGGCGATGGTGACGCCCGCGCCGATGCGAAGGGTGTCGCCGTGATCCTCGATCTGCTGCAGATCGGTGATACCGGACAGGAAGGCCACGGGGGAAAGGTCGCGCAATTGCTTTGTGACCCAGAGGCCGACATCGGTGGCCCCGGCGATCAGCGTGGCGTCGGGGTTGGCGAGGTACCATTGCGCCAGATCGTCACTGCTGCGCGGGTGGAAGCCGGGCAGGGGGGCTGCCTGCCCCCCTCGGCCTGCGGCCTCACCCCCCGGGGATATTTGAGAACAGGTAATATCAAGATCGGTTGTCATCCAGTCGGGCACCGGGGCGGTCTGGGCTGCTTTTGCCGCACGGATGATCGGGGCGTAGCCGGTGCAGCGGCACAGGTTGCCGGCCAGCTGGTCATCATGGTCGGTGGCCCCGTTCAGATGGGCGCATGCCATCGACACGATGAAGCCTGGCGTGCAGAAGCCGCATTGCGAGCCGTGGTGGTCGACCATCGCCTGCTGCACGGGATGCGGCTCGCCCTTTGGGCCGGCGATGCCTTCGACCGTGCGCACGGCCTTGCCGTGAAGTTGCGGCAGGAACAGGATGCAGGCGTTGAGCGCGCGGCTGCCGGTTGCGTCGGTGACCATCACCGTGCAGGCCCCGCAATCGCCCTCGTTGCAGCCTTCCTTGGTGCCGGTCAGGCCACGGCTTTCGCGCAGCCAATCCAGCAAAGTCCGCGTGGGCGCCTCATCGGACACGCGGACGGGCGCTCCGTTCAGGTGAAACGCAATCTGCGACATGTCTCTTCGTCCGCCGCCTTCTCCCCGTTCGAGGTTTTTCGCATGCCCGTCCGATGCGGCGTAAAACGGACATGCACCCCTTGTTTCACTGTCAGATCATCAAGCAAGGCGATGCGCCACAACGCAAGACAAATATCATGGCCCGCATTTGAAGCACCATCCGGATTTGCCGAAGAATGAGGCACCCTTTCCCCCGGCCGGATGCTTCGCTAGGCTATGGCCATGTCACAAGCCCCGCGATTCATTCATCTGCGTGTTCACACCGAGCATTCCTTGCTGGAAGGCGCGGTGCCGGTCAAGGCCCTGGTCAAGCTGGCGGTGGCGGCGCAGATGCCGGCCATCGCGGTGACGGACACCAACAACATGTTCGCCGCCCTGGAGTTTTCGGTGACCGCGCAAGGGGCGGGGGTGCAGCCGATTGTCGGCTGTCAGGTCAGTCTGGCGCATGATCCGGCGCAGCCGGGGGAGCGGCCGCGCGCGCCGGCGCCGGTGGTTCTGCTGGCGCAGACCGAAGCGGGTTACATGAATCTGATGAAGCTGAACTCGTGCCTCTATCTGCGCGGCGACGGGCAGCTGCCGCATGTGACGGTGGAGGAGCTGGCGCGCCATGCCGGGGGGCTGATCTGCCTGACCGGGGGGCCGGACGGGCCTTTGGGCCGCTTCTTGCAGGCCGGGCAGATGCCAAAGGCACGGGCGCTGCTGGAGCGGCTGGCGCAGGCGTTTCCGGACCGGCTTTATGTGGAATTGCAGCGCCATCCGGGCGAAGGGGGCAAGTTGCCGCCGGCCGAAGCCGGGTCGGAGCGGGGGCATATCGAGCTGGCCTATGGCATGGGCCTGCCGCTGGTGGCGACCAATGACGTGTATTTTCCCAAGGCCGAGATGTATGAGGCGCATGATGCGCTGATCTGCATTGCCGAGGGTGCCTATGTCGATCAGCAGCAACCGCGCCGTCGGCTGACCCCGCAGCACTATTTCAAATCCGAAGCCGAGATGTGCGCGCTGTTCGCCGATCTGCCCGAGGCGCTGGAAAACACGGTGGAGATTGCGCGGCGCTGCGCCTTTGCCGCCTACAAGCGCAAGCCGATTTTGCCGAAGTTTGCCGATGACGAGGTGAACGAGTTGCGGCGTCAGGCCAATGAGGGGTTGCAGGCGCGCCTTGCCATCATCCCGCATGCGGTGACGCCCGAGGAATATCAGGCGCGGCTGGATTTCGAGCTGAACGTCATCGAAGGCATGGGCTTTCCCGGCTATTTCCTGATCGTGGCCGATTTCATCAAATGGGCCAAGGAGCAGGGTATTCCGGTCGGGCCGGGGCGCGGGTCGGGGGCCGGGTCGCTGGTTGCCTATGCGCTGACCATCACCGACCTTGACCCTTTGCGCTATGCGCTGCTGTTTGAGCGGTTCCTGAACCCGGAACGGGTGAGCATGCCCGATTTCGACATCGACTTCTGCATGGATCGCCGGGAAGAGGTGATCCAATACGTGCAGGCGAAATATGGCCGCGACAAGGTGGGGCAGATCATCACCTTTGGCGCGCTGCTGTCCAAGGCCGCCGTGCGCGATGTGGGGCGGGTGCTGCAACTGTCCTATGGGCAGGTGGACCGGCTGTCGAAGATGATCCCGGTCGAGGGGGTGAAGCCGGTTTCCATCACCAAGGCCTTGGCGGATGAGCCGCGCCTGCGCGAGGCCGCGAAGGAAGAGGTGGTGGGGCGGCTTCTGGGCTATGCCCAGCAGATCGAGGGGCTGTATCGCAACGCATCCACCCATGCCGCCGGGGTGGTGATCGGCGACCGCCCGCTGGATGAGCTGGTGCCGCTGTATCAGGACCCGCGCTCCGACATGCCCGCCACCCAGTTCAACATGAAATGGGTGGAAGCCGCAGGGCTGGTGAAGTTCGACTTTCTGGGGTTGAAGACCCTGACCGTGATCCAGAACGCGATGGACCTGCTGGCCTTGCGGGGAGTGGCCTTTGACATCAACCTGATCCCGCTGGATGACAAGCCGAGTTACGAGCTTTATGCCGCCGCGAAAACGGTTGCGGTGTTTCAGGTGGAATCCAGCGGCATGATGGATGCGCTGCGCCGGATGAAGCCGACCTGCATCGAGGATATTGTGGCGCTGGTGGCGCTGTACCGCCCCGGCCCGATGGAGAATATCCCGGCCTATTGCGAGGTGAAGAACGGGCTGCGCGAGATTGAATCGCTGCACCCGACCATCGACCCGATCCTGAAAGAGACCCAAGGCATCATCGTCTATCAGGAACAGGTGATGCAGATTGCGCAGGTCATGGGCGGCTATTCGCTGGGCGGCGCCGATCTGCTGCGCCGCGCGATGGGCAAGAAGATCGCCGAGGAAATGGCGAAGGAGCGGCCCAAGTTCATCGAGGGGGCGAAGAAGACCCACGGGATTGATGCGAAAAAGGCGGGTGAGGTGTTCGACCTGCTGGAAAAATTCGCCAATTACGGGTTCAACAAATCGCACGCTGCCGCCTATGCGGTGGTCAGCTATCAGACCGCTTATCTGAAGGCGAATTACCCGGTGGAGTTCATGGCCGGGGTGATGAACTGCGATATCCATCTGACCGACAAGCTGGCAGTGTACAAACGAGAGGTCGACAAGCTGGGGATCACCCTGGTCGCGCCCTGCGTGAACCGATCCTTGGCCACCTTTACCGTGCGCGATGGGGCGCTGGTCTATGCGCTGGGGGCGTTGAAAAACGTCGGCGTCGAAGCGATGAAGCTGATCGTCGAGGCGCGGGGGGACCGGCCCTTTGTCAGCCTGTTCGACGTGGCCCGCCGGGTGGACCTGAAACGGGTGGGCAAGCGCCCGATGGAAATGCTGGCCCGCGCCGGCGCGTTTGACCAGCTGGACCCGAACCGCGCCCGGGTGTTCGAGGCCCTTGATGCGCTGGTTGCCTATTCCGCCGCGATCCATGAGGCGAAATCCAGCAGTCAGGTGTCGCTGTTCGGCGAGGCCGGGGCCGATATTCCCGAACCGCGCCTGCCGTTCCGCGATGACTGGCAGCCGGTGGAGCGGCTGGGGCATGAGCATCAGGCGGTGGGCTTTTACCTGTCGGGTCACCCGCTGGATGATTACATGGGGCCTTTGAAGCGCAAGGATGTGAAGACGCTGTCCGAGATTACCCAACTGGCCCAACGCGGTCCGCTGATTGCGAAAATCGCAGGCTCGGTCGCGTCGAAACAGGAACGCAAATCGGCCAAGGGCAACCGCTTTGCCTTTGTTCAACTGTCGGACCCGACGGGCCTGTATGAGGTGACCGTGTTTTCCGACGTGCTGGAAGCCGCGCGCGATTTTCTGGAACCGGGGCGCAATGTGGTGCTGACGGTCAAGGTTGACCCCGATGGCGATGGCGTCAAGCTGTTGGCCAATGCGGTGCAGCCCATTGACGCCGTGGCCGATCAGGCGGGGGCCGCCGACCTGCGCATCCATTTGAACCGGGCCGAGGCGGTGCCGTCGCTTGCCACTCTGCTGGGAAGGGTCGAGGGTCGGAACCATGCCCAGATTACCCTGTGCGTGCCGGATGATCAGGGCCGCGAGATCGATTTGATCCTGCCGCAGCGTTATCCGGTGACGCCGCAGATCAAAGGGGCGATCAAGGCGATGCAGGGTGTGGTGATGATCGAGGAGGTGTGAGGGTGAGGCAGCGATTATTGGTTGCAGAAGCTAAGTTCATCAACAGCGGCAAGCGTTTCTAAGGGCGTCGAAATCTTCCGCATTCCAAGTTTTGAAAGCTTGTCAGAGTTCTTTTGAAAGTCTCGGATATTGTTGGTCACAAAGATGTCTCTGCCTGCGTGGATGTGAGAATAGGCTGAAACGACATCGCACCATGTGTTCCGCCACTTCCAAAGGTGTTCAGATTGAACTGAATCATCATTTAACATCATGCTAGGTGGCAAGTGATCGGCAGGTTTTCTTGGGACTTTTGCTGCGATTGCTTGCCAAAGCGCATCCATGTCGCGTTTAAATTTTTCGACATCATCAACAAAATAACAAAAATCCCAGTAGCTTAGGCCAAACACTGCAGGCATGGGCACAATGGGCAAATCTTGCCAGCCGAGAGCTGATATTCTTTCCATAAACACCGTTGCGTTCCCGGGAAAGCGCTTTGACTTGGAGTTTTCGGACGCCGATGCGGCAAGAAGACCTACCTCGAACTGACCCTCCCTGTGGCGATCGACTAGATCTTGAACGCAAGCGGCTTGTGGGCGGCGTTCTTCAAGCTCAATTACACAGTTCCAATCGAGGGTAAGCTTAATCCCTGTGGTCACCGCAATCCGAACTCCGCCATCGCCTCTGCCAATCCCGGTGGCAAAGCCTCTTCCTTCTCCCGCCCTGGCAGCAGGTCGGGCGGGGCGTCTTTCGGGTCCAGATAGCGCCAGCCTTGGAACGGGCGGCGGGGCACCGCTTGGGTGCGGGTGACTTCGGCATCCAGCACGATGGCGCAGCGGGAAATGCCGTCCTCGCCCGTCACCTGCTCCAGCCCGACAATCCGCTGCCGCGCCAGCACCACGCTTTTAATTACCCAATACAGCGACCCGCCCGCCAGCACCTCGTCTGCGCGCTTTGGCCACATGCGGGTGACATGCACCGCACGACCCTTGGGCCAGCGCGCCCGCTGGCTGCGCTGCCAATCCAGCAAATCCTCGACGGACTCGGCCCCGACGCAGAGTTTCAGGATATGAATATGATCTGCCACCGACTCGGCCCCCGTTGCGAAGGGCAGAGCATAGGCCGCTGATTGGTAAGGGCAAGCCGTTGACCCCCGCGCGTTAGGGGCGTATTTTGTGCCTTCCTCCAAATTTCCCACAAATACAAGGCTGTCCCATGACCCGATTCGCCGCGCCCATTGCCGAACAGATCTGGGACATGAAATACCGGCTGAAAGCACAGGACGGCACGGCGATTGACGGATCGGTGGAGGATACCTGGCGTCGCATCGCCCGCGCCATGGCGGCGGTGGAAAAAGACCCGGCGCATTGGGAGGCGAAGTTCTACCACGCGCTGGAGGATTTCAAATACCTGCCCGCAGGCCGGATCACCGCAGGGGCGGGCACCGGGCGGGCGGTCACGCTGTTCAACTGCTTTGTCATGGGCACCATTCCCGACAATATGGGCGGCATCTTCGACGGGCTGAAAGAGGCCGCGCTGACCATGCAGCAGGGCGGCGGCATCGGCTATGATTTCAGCACCATCCGCCCGCGCGGGGCCGAGGTGAAGGGGGTGGCCGCCGATGCCTCTGGCCCCTTGTCCTTCATGGATGTCTGGGATGCGATGTGCCGCACCATCATGTCGGCGGGCAGCAGGCGTGGCGCGATGATGGCCACCATGCGCTGTGACCATCCGGATATCGAGGCCTTCATCGAGGCCAAGAAAGACCCGGCCCGCCTGCGCATGTTCAACCTCAGCGTGCTGGTGACCGACCCGTTCATGGCGGCGGTCAAGGCCGATGGCCCGTGGGAACTGGTGTTCGACGGCAAGGTGTACCGCACCCTGCAGGCGCGCGATCTGTGGAACAAGATCATGCGCAACACCTTTGATTTCGCAGAACCCGGCGTGATCTTCATCGACCGCATCAACGCGATGAACAACCTGAGCTATTGCGAGACCATCGCCGCCACAAACCCCTGTGGTGAACAGCCTTTGCCGCCCTATGGTGCCTGCCTGCTGGGCAGCATCAACCTGGCCGCGCTGGTGACAAACGCCTTTGCCGCCAATGCCGCGCTGGACCTTTCGGCGCTGGATGATCTGGTCCGCACCGCCGTGCGGATGATGGACAATGTGGTCGATGCCAGCCGCTTCCCCCTGCCGCAGCAAGAGGCCGAGGCGCAGGCCAAGCGCCGCATCGGCCTTGGTGTCACCGGGCTTGCCGATGCGCTGCTGATGATCGGCGCGCGCTATGGCAGCGAAGAGGCCGCCGCGATCACGGAGCGGTGGATGCATGCGATTGCCCGGTCTTCTTACCTTGCCTCGGTGGATCTTGCGCGCGAGAAGGGGGCCTTTCCACTGTTCGATGCGGATAAATACCTCGCCTCCGGTGCCCTCGCTGAGATGGACGCCGATGTGCGGGATGCAATCCGCCAGCACGGCATCCGCAACGCGCTGCTGACCTCGATCGCCCCCACCGGCACCATCAGCCTCTATGCGGGCAATGTGTCGTCTGGCATCGAGCCGGTCTTCGCCTATGCCTATACCCGCAAGGTGCTGCAAAAGGATGGCTCGCGCACGGAAGAAGAGGTGGTGGATTATGCCGTCCGCCTGTGGCGCGAAAAGTTCGGGGATGCGCCGCTGCCCGACCATTTCGTCAACGCCCAGACGCTGCCGCCGCTGGATCATGTGCGGATGCAGGCCGCCGCGCAGAAATGGGTGGACAGCAGCATTTCGAAAACGATCAACTGCCCCGAGGACATCAGCTTCGACGATTTCCAGCAGGTCTATATGGCCGCCTGGGACCAGGGCTGCAAAGGCTGCACCACCTATCGCCCGAATGATGTGACCGGATCGGTGCTGACCGTGTCGGAAACGTCGGACAAGACCCCGTCCGAGGCCCCCGCCGCGCAACAGGATGGCGAGGTGATCTACCTGTCCGAACCGCTCGACCGCCCCGCCGCGCTGGAAGGTGCGACCTACAAGCTGAAATGGCCGGGGTCGGAACACGCGCTGTACATTACCGTGAATGACATCATCATCTCAGGCCACCGCCGCCCGTTCGAGGTGTTCATCAACTCCAAGAACATGGAGCATTTCGCCTGGACGGTTGCGTTGACCCGCATGGTCTCGGCGGTGTTCCGGCGCGGCGGTGATATTTCCTTTGTGGTCGAAGAGTTGAAGGCCGTGTTCGACCCGCGCGGCGGGGCCTGGATGGAGGGCAAGTACATCCCGTCCATCCTTGCCGCGATCGGCGGGGTGATCGAACGCCACCTGATCGAGATCGGCTTCATCGAAGGCGAAGGCATGGGCCTGAAATCCGACCCGCAGGCCGAAGTCGTGGCCATCGGTGCGACCCCGCGCGGTAAAAGCTGCTCCAGCTGCGGCAGCTATGACATGCGCATGGTTGAGGGCTGCATGACCTGTGCAAGCTGCGGCTATTCCAAATGCGGGTGAAATGAAAAGGGGCGGCATGCTGCTTGTAGAACCAACCATAAGAGAGCCACTTTGACGGTTTTGTTTGCCACTCGCCAAGCATAAGTTTGCCACGATTGGCTAAGCCATTGAAATATCTAAATTCCCAAAGTGCCGTCCCAAGAGGGGCGGCACCTTTGTTTTGGGCCGCATTCAGGGCCCCCTGGCTTGACGAAAGCAGGGTTTAGCCGCCTATTTCAGACCATGACGCTGACGGACCACCCCACCTGACGACCGGCCGCCTGAGGGAAAACCTCACAAGCCATCGCGCCACAGCCATCGAAACAGACCGCCATGACACTGGTCGAGCCCCGCTCGCACTGGAAGGAGAAGTATTGTGAAAAGACTGAAAGTGATCCAGCTTAATGAGCAGAAGGATATCGGAGACCCCGAGAAGGTCCGCCGCCGATTGCGAGATTTTCTGTTCGACTGTCGCATCGACAAGCTGGCTCGCGCTGCCCATGGAAAGCGTTTCTCCGAAGTCTCGACGGTTGCAAATGGCGACGAAATCGCGCGTCTGGAACACGAAGCCCTTCTCAAAAGAGTTGATGAAGAACGGATCCGTGCGCGTGTCGAAAAACTGTTCTCTCGCCACGCAGCTGCGTCCGGAACTTCGCACTTGAGCAAAGCCGAGATCGCGAGGCTTCAGGCTGCATGGGGAGACATCCCTGTTGCCGTGGCTAAGAGCGAAGCTTGGGCCGATGAAGTTGCCGCCAAGCTCCACCAAGAGTCCCCGTGGCTGGCTTCCGCGACCGAGGTTCTCTGGCATTCACTGCGCAGATCTGCACGTCTGGGGGCGCCTATCAAGATTTCCCCACTTATCATCAACGGCCCACCTGGCGTCGGCAAAACCCGCCTTGCAAAACGTTTTGCTGAGCTCGTTTCCGTTCCTTCTGTCGCTCTCGGCGCGTCCACTGGAAGCCTTGGTTTCAGCATTGTCGGCCTTGAGCGTGGTTGGGGTTCAGCCCAACCCGGACGTCCTGTTGAGATGATCTTAGAAGGCCGCATCGCAAACGGCATCGTTGTCGTCGACGAAATCTGCAAAGCAAAGTCAGCGGAAACGAAAAAGGGCACGGCCTTTTCGTTCTACGATGCGCTTCTGTCCCTCTTGGAGCCCGAGTCTGCGCGGCGCTGGGAATGCCCGTTCTTCCGCGTCTCGTTCGACATGTCGTACTTGTCTTGAATTTTCACATCGAACAATGTCGACCTAGTGCAGCCGACGGTCAAAAGCCGTTGCACCGTTGTGAACGTCCGCGCGTTGAAAACCTTCGAGCTCCAAGACTTCGCGATCCGTCGCGGTCGCGAGATGTCCCTGTCCGATCCTTCGATCGAGGCGATCATCGTCGCTCTCATGCACGCAAATGACCGATTGGAGCGACGCCTCAGTTTGCGGGACGTCTCGAGGATGCTGGCGCGGGCCCAAGATCTCGAAAGCAAACCCATTTTTCAGTGACGGAGGCCATTATGAATACGAAGCTCTACAGGGATCCGCGTCGACCTTTCCTTGAACGTGCCGAAATTCTTAAGGAACGCTTGGGGCGACCAAGAGGCGAGGATGACCTTCTTGCAGCACTTGACGCCGATCGAGCTATGACCGGCATGTTTCACCAATTTCAGCGGGAAATGGCTCTCACATGGCTGCAGACCCATCGCCCAGACTGGCACGAACAACTCGAAGAATTTCTTGCCCATGTTGAGGACCTCATTTCGATTTCGCCTACCGAAGAGCTTCTCCGGGATGCGCCAGTCCTAGCAAAGTGGTGCGCCGTGCATTTCGGGGGATACCCTCACTTGTTTGGGCAAGTCGCTGGGCATCCACGACTGGGAGACCAGCGCTATATCGCGACGTCGCCCTATTTTCAGATTGATCCGTCTGGGACATGGGCACGGACTTGGAGCCGGTTTTACGTGCTTGGCGCTTACGACGAGAGCACGGTTCAGCGCGCGAAAGGGCGCAGAGCGATTGAAGAAGGCGTCGAATTGATCAGGTTGCCTGTTTGACCTACCTTGCCCCATTTTCGCCGCGTCTCATTTCGCTGCGTTTGCGCTTCATTCAGTAGGAGCGGTCCAATGAACTGGTATACAGCCGACCTACACCTGAACCATGATGCGGTGATCCGCTTCTGTAAGCGTCCGTTTGGCAGTGTCACTGCAATGGATAACCAGATTTGCAAGGCTATCGCCTCGCTGGTAGCTGTGGACGATGACCTATGGATCTTGGGTGATTTCGCTTTTGCGCGCTTGGAGGATCGACCCAAGATCGCTGCACGATTTTCCGCATTGCCCGGACGAAAGCATCTGATTGTTGGCAATCATGATAGGCCATGGGTGCGCGAACTAGCCTGGACTAGCCGACATGACATCGCAGTTGTTCGCGATGACGACACCAATTTCGTGCTCTGTCATTATCCAATGATGACGTGGCCTATGGCCCGGTATGGGTCGATTCAACTCTTTGGACACGTGCATAACAACTGGCTCGGCAGCCGAAATGCAATCAATGTCGGTGTAGATGTCTGGAATTTCCCTCCCACAAATCGGCTAGACATCCTACGCCGCGCGACAGCTCAGCCCCTAAATGCCCATTGGAATGATGTTGAACCAGGCTCCTATCTCGAATGACTGATGTGCCCTGGAAGCGCAAACAGGTTGCCGAGTTCTTACGTCATGTAGATGACCTCAGTTTTGTTCCGACAACCGAAGAGCCTCTCAGGGGGCACCGGCTCTGGCAAAGTGGTGTGCTGTTCACATCGCGGGATCCCCGCATTTGCTTGGGCACGTCGCTGGGCATCCGCGTCTTGGAGATCGGCGCATGATCGCGACGTCGCCTTACTTTCAGATTGATCAGGCAGGCGCTTGGGCCAGGACTTGGAGCCGGTACTACGTGCTGGGGGCATACGACGAGAGCACGATGGGGCGCGCGAAGGGGTGCAGGGCGATCGCAGAGGGGGTTGAGCTGATCAGGTTGGCTGGTTGATCTACTCATTTTTGAGATAGGGTAGCGAAAAAACATCAGGACAGGTTAGCAGGATATACTTAAGTTGATGCGACCGCCTTTTCGATGGCGTGAGTGCTGTTGCGGAATGAAAGATGATCGAGCGTATTCAACTTCTGAGAAACATTGGCCAGTTTGACAATGTTAGCCCACCGCCGCAGACGGCCCTGACTCCGTTCTCCTTGATATATGGGGAAAACGGTCGTGGTAAGACAACTCTCGCCGCTATTCTGCGCTCTCTTGCTACGAACAATGTCATTTTACTGACTGATCGGCGCAGGCTTGGCGCGCAGCATCCGCCACATGTGGTTATCGGTCATACGGGTGGGCAATGCGTCTTTCAGAATGGCGCTTGGACACAGCCGCGGCCGCAAGTTGCCGTCTTCGATGACGCCTTTGTCTCAGCGAATGTCTGCTCCGGTATCGAGCTACAGACGTCACATCGCCAAAATCTTCATGAGCTAATCCTGGGCGCCCAGGGTGTCGCGCTGAACAATACGCTTCAAGGCCATGTCACAAGCATCGAAGAACACAATACCAGGCTCCGCGAGTTGGCCGACGCAATACCTGCGAGTGCTCGAGGCCCATACAAGGTCGATATCTATTGTAGTCTTGAGCAAGACCCGGACATCGACGCGAAGATTCAGGACGCAGAGCGCAGATTGGCTGCCGCACGCTCCGCCGACGCGATACGCCAGAGACCGGGTTTTCAGGAATTAGGACTGCCAGATTTTGATCTTGATGCGATAGACGCAGTATTGGATCGCAGTTTGGCCGAGCTTGAAGCCGCTGCCGCCAACCGAGTTCGCGCCCACATTGCGAAGCTCGGGCGTGGCGGCGAGCCCTGGGTCTCGGACGGCATGACCCGCATCGAACCGGTCTCAAATAGGCATGACGGTGAGATCTGTCCGTTCTGTGCTCAGGACCTCGGCGGCTCTGGGCTGATCGGTCACTACTGCGCCTACTTCAGCGAAGCCTATGAAGACCTTAAGCTTGCAATCACGCAGACCGGAATTGCGATACGCGATACGCATGCCGGGGACATTCCGTCTGCCTTCGAGCGCGACATTCGAACCGCTGTTCAGGCTCACGAATTTTGGAAGGACTTTGACGTTGCCCCCTGCACCTAATCCAGTTTGAGATAGACTCTGGCCTAACCGAGAGGACCAGAGATGAAGCGCAGCAGGTTCACCGAAGACCAGATCATCGGCATTTTGAAAGAGCATGAGGCCGGGATTTCCGTCGCCGATCTGTGCCGCAAGCACGGCGTCAGCGATGCGACGGTCTACAAGTGGAAAGCCAAGTATGGCGGGATGGATGTCAGCGAGGCGAAGCGGCTGAAGGGTCTCGAGGACGAGAACGCGCGTCTGAAGCGGTTGCTGGCAGATGCGATGCTCGACAATGCCGCGTTGAAGGATCTCCTGGGAAAAAAGTGGTGACGCCCGCCGCGAAGCGGCAAGCGGTCGCGCATCTGGTGGCAGGTCACGGGATGAGCGAACGGCGGGCGTGCCGGGTGATCGGCTGTTGTCGGATGACCATGCGATACGAGGCTATCCGGCAGGACGATCCTGTGCTGCGCGAGCGGCTGAAAGAACTGGCCAAGGTCCGGCGCCGGTTCGGTTACCCACTGGCCGGTAGGCGATTGCTTGCAATCGCCGTAAGGCGGCGGCTGCATGTGTTCCTGCGGCGCGAAGGCCATGAGGTCAATCACAAGCGCCTGTTCCGCATCTACCGCGAAGAGCAGTTGCATGTGCGCCGCCGGGGTGGGCGCAAGCGGGCCATGGGCACACGTGCCCCGCTGGTGCTGCCATTGATGCCGAACCAACGTTGGTCGCTGGATTTTGTGTCGGATCAGCTGACGGATGGCCGCCGGTTCAGGATCCTGACCGTGGTCGATGATTGCACCCGCGAATGCCTCGCGCTGATCGCGGACACCTCACTTTCGGGCGCAAGGGTGGCGCGGGAACTTGCGACGCTGTTCGACGCCCGCGGCAAGCCCCAAACGATTGTCAGCGATAACGGAACGGAGTTCACCTCGAACGCGATCCTGAAGTTCGTGGATGATCGCAAAATTGACTGGCACTATATCGCGCTAGGAAAGCCGACCCAGAATGCCTTCATCGAAAGCTTCAACGGCCGTCTGCGAGATGAGCTATTGAACGAGACCCTGTTCCCATCTCTGCACCATGCCCGCGTCACGCTTGCCGCCTGGCGCACCGACTACAACACCGAACGGCCCCACTCCCGCCTCGGCTGGCAGACCCCAGCCGAATTTGCCCGAACCTTCGCCCCGCAACGGGGCCTGACGCTGCGTAACCCGCAAAGCTCCGCGCCAGCCCCCGTTGCCCAACCCGCCCAAATGGGCAAAACTCAAACCCGGAGTCTCGCTCACCATGGATAAAAGTCGGGGGCAACGTCAACATGTCTGCGGCAAACCTGAATTTCCTTGCAAAACTGACTGACGTTGCGGGCAAGCCATACGTGCAAGAGCACTTCATGGAGAACAGCAAGGGTGCCAAAATTCGGATCTTTTCCTCCGAAGACATTGCCGCCTTCCTGCGTGACCACATCTCGTTGAAGGACTACGCAAAGTCCTTGATGTTCTCTTCAAAGGTGATGCGCATGAAGCTGGAGGGCCGCGGCATCAAACCGATCACCGAAGAATACGGCCTTGGCCGACTTTACTATCGCAAGGCAGACTTGGCCGCCTGACAGGCCTGCTACCCGAGACGGTCCGGCACATCGTCAAAAACATCCAACAATCCACATGAAAGCCGCCCTTCGGGGCGGCTTTTTCGTTGGAGACGGGTCATCTTGGATGTCATCGTAAGTATTTTGATGGTAAAGTTATGCTGGGCATAGTGGCAATGTAAACCGCGTTGGTTGACAAGGTTATACAATAAAATCAATGACTTAGGTTTTTGAGTGGCGCTCTTATGGTATGTTTCTACAGCTGCCGCCCCGCAATCGCGCTGTCTGCTTCTGCATAAAGTCGACGGCCTGACTTCAGATCGCACTTTTAGCGCTGGCGTTGACGATCCTTGTTCAGGATGAGGCCAGCTTTGCCCAGTATCAGGATCACTATGCCGCCGACCCAGCCTGCAATGAGCGAGTTGACCGCTATTGCAGTACCCATCAACGCCAGCCCCATATTGCCTACCAAGAAAGTAAAAGCGATGGCACATGCTACTGGGAAGACAAGAAGCAGTTGCATGAAGAATGGCAGCTTGCGAAATCGCACCCACAAACCCTTCACATAAGGCTTGCACTTCTGAAGCATACATTGGCCCTTTTCAGACTAGGAACTTGCTCGCGCTACTAGTCCCGACTAAATCTGACCTTTTAACGGCACGGCTTTGTGCGGCGACAAAAAAATGCCTCCGGCGACTTAACAGTGGTCGTAAATGCCCTGCGGGGGCTTATGACAGACTTTCCCAAAGCAGGTGGTCACGGCAGGGAATGCATGCGGCTCATGCGTCTGTCCCCTCAAGCCGATCAGCCGCTGAACAGGAAGTGCAGCACGTCGCCGTCCTTGACCTCATAGGTCTTGCCTTCCACGCGGAACTTGCCGGCCTCTTTGGCGCCCGCTTCGCCCTTGCCGGCGATGTAATCGGGGTAGGCGATGGTTTCGGCGCGGATGAAGCCTTTCTCAAAGTCGCCATGGATCACCCCTGCCGCCTGCGGGGCCAGCGTGCCCTTGAGGATGGTCCAGGCGCGGGCCTCTTTTGGCCCCACGGTGAAATAGGTCTGCAGTTCCAGCAGCTCGTACCCTGCGCGGATCAGACGGTCGAGGCCCGCCTCGGCCAGCCCCATTTCCTCAAGGAACATTGCCGCCTCATCCTCGGGCAACTGGCTGATCTCTTCCTCGATCCGGGCCGAGATCACCACGGTGCCCGCGCCCTGTGCCTTTGCCATTTCGGCCACCCGGGCCGACTGGCTGTTGCCAGAAGCGGCGGACGACTCTTCGACGTTGCAGACATACAGCACGGGTTTGGAGGTCAACAATTGCAGCAACCGCCAGGCGCGCAGGTCGTCTGCTGCGACGGTAATCGTGCGGGCCGGCTTGCCTTCTTCGAGCACCTTTTGCGCCATGGCGAGCAGCCGGTCCTGATCGGCGGCTTCCTTGTCGCCCCCCTTCATCTTGCGCGCAAGGTTGGCGCGGCGGCGTTCGATGCTTTCCAGATCGGCCAGCATCAGTTCGGTTTCGATCGTCTCGGCATCCGCCACCGGGTCGATGCGCCCCTCGACATGGGTGATGTCGCCATCCTCGAAACAGCGCAGCACATGGGCAATGGCATCGCATTCGCGGATATTGGCCAGGAACTGGTTGCCCAGGCCTTCGCCCTTGGACGCCCCCCGCACAAGGCCCGCGATATCGACAAAGGTCATCCGGGTGGGAATGATCTGCTTTGACCCGGCAATTGCGGCCAGCTTGTCCAGCCGGTCATCGGGCACCGCCACTTCGCCCACGTTTGGTTCAATCGTGCAGAACGGAAAGTTCGCGGCCTGTGCTGCGGCAGTCCGGGTCAGTGCGTTGAACAGGGTCGATTTGCCCACATTCGGCAGACCCACGATACCCATCTTGAAACCCATGATACTCTCCATCCGGCGGTTGACAGGCTCTTAAGCGCGATGGCGGTCAGGATCAATCCCGGCCACCCGCCGCGCCCCATTGATTTTCCGCGCCCAGCCGTGCAAACCGCAAAGAGACAAAAGGGATGGGGCGGGACATGACCAGAATCGACGATACCTTCGCACGCCTGCGCGCGCAGGGGAAAAAGGGCTTCGTCGCCTATATCATGGCCGGTGATCCGGATATTGCCACGTCATTGGCGGTGATGAAGGGCCTGCCCGGGGCGGGTGTCGATATCATCGAACTTGGCATGCCTTTCACCGATCCGATGGCCGATGGGCCGACCATCCAGCTGGCCGGTCAGCGCGCTTTGGACCATCATATGAAGATGGATCAGGTCCTCGATATGGTGCGTGCGTTCCGCAAGGGCGATGCGGTCACGCCCATCGTGCTGATGGGCTATTACAACCCGATCTACGCCCGGGGGGTGGACCGGTTTCTGGCCGATGCGGTCAGCGCAGGGATTGACGGGCTGATCGTGGTCGATCTGCCGCCAGAAGAAGACTCCGAGCTTTGCATCCCCGCTCAAGCCGCCGGGCTGAACTTCATCCGGCTGGCGACACCGACGACGGATGCCAAACGCCTGCCTGCGGTGCTGAAAAACACCTCCGGTTTCGTCTATTACGTATCGGTCACCGGGATCACGGGGGGGGCCGCCGCGCAGGCGGCGGATGTGGGGCCCGAGGTGGCGCGCATCAAGCAATCGACCGACCTGCCGGTGATCGTGGGCTTTGGCATCAATACACCCGAGGCCGCACAGGCGATTGCAGGCGTGGCCGATGGCTGTGTGGTAGGCTCGGCGATCGTGAAGGATATCGGCGCAGGGAAACCGGTGGCCGAGGTGCTGGCGAATGTGGCGGCCCTGGCGGCAGGGGCGCATGGGGCAACCACAGCGTAAGACAGACTGCGCAGGGTGCCGGCACAAGCTGCGTGTAGCGCCGACTGCCAAACCTGGCCTTGGGGATCGCAAGCGTGTTTAGGACATGCATCCGAAGATGTCAGGGTTTCACAGCCCGCGCCTGAAGGGAGTCTGGTCCATCAGAGCGTCAACGTAAGTTCAAGAGTTGGCTCCAAAAAGCCTTTGCAAAACAAATGTGAGGTTTCCAGAAACACCCTCTGATCGAGGTTTGCCGCAATGGCGGGATACATTTCACTTTCCAGCCACCACCTCGCCGCTTCAGGATAGCCCTGTATGCCGCGCATGACATAGTTCATTCTTGGCGCGCCTTCGTGTACGGCCTGCACGCCTCGAATTTGGCCCGCCAGTCGCGCCAGGAGTTTGCTGCCGCTGCGTCCGGGCGTCACCGCGAAAACAAGCCGGGCCTTGCGCAGTTTTTCCAGAGCTTCCGTCGACTCCATCACGGTATTCCCTCTGCCCGAAGCGTTTCTGGTCCTTTGGAGATCTGCCGGCGCAAGACTCCCGACACGGTGGCGTCAAGGGTCGTCACACAGTGGCACGCCGCCGCGCTACAGCCCGGCCCCCTCATCCATCCCCAGCATCAGGTTCAGGTTCTGCACCGCCGCCCCCGAGGCCCCTTTGCCAAGGTTGTCCAGCGTGGCCAGCAGCACCACGCGGTCATCCTCTGGCCCTGCATGGACCGACAGTTCCATCACATTGGTGCCGTTCAGACGTTCCGGATTGACGCGGGGCAGCAGGCTGGTCCCCTCCACCACCTTTACGAACTGCCCGCCCGCATAATGCGCGGTCAGCGCCGCCTGCAGGTCCGCAGCCTTCTGGCCGGGTGCCAGATGCAGCGGCACCTGCACGATCATCCCTTGGGCATAATTCCCGACAGAGGGAATGAAGATCGGCCGCCGCGTCAGGCCGGTATGGGCCATCATTTCGGGCACATGCTTGTGCTTGTGCTCCAGCCCGTACACGAAGAAAGCGCCGGCGGTGCCCGCCTCAAACTCTGCAATCATCGCCTTGCCGCCGCCCGAATAGCCCGAGACGGCGTTGATCGTCAGGCCCGCATCGGGGGCCACCAATCCCGCCGTGACCAGAGGGGCCAGCAAGGCAATCGCCCCGGTCGAAAAACAGCCCGGGTTTGACACCCGTGTGGCCGAAGCGATCCGCGCCCGGTTGGCGGCACTCAGTTCGGGAAAGCCATAGGCCCAGTCCGGGTTGACGCGGTACGCCGTGCTGGCGTCGATGATCCGGGTGGGCAGCCCGTCGCACAGCGCCACGGCCTCGATCGCCGCCGCATCGGGCAGGCACAGGATGGCCACATCGGCAGCGGCAAAGGCCTCACGCCGCGCGTCCGCGTCCTTGCGCCGCGCGGGGTCCACCTGCACCAGCGTGATATCGCCGCGCGCCAGCAGCCGGTCACGGATCTGCAACCCGGTGGTGCCTGCTTCGCCGTCAATGAATACCGATGCTGTCATGGTGGCCTCCTGTTTGGCGCGAGTGCTAGCGCATCCTGGCCAGAGGGGAAACAACCTTTGACGCGCCTGCCTTTGCAATTGCGCGGAACAGCGCCAATTGGTAATGCGGTTTGACCACATCAGAGGGGCGGATGATGCCAGTGATTACCTGTATCGAGGATCTCAAGCGCATCCACAAACGCCGCACGCCGAAGATGTTCTACGATTACGCGGAATCGGGCAGCTATACCGAGCAGACCTTCCGCGAGAACAGCTCTGACTTTTCCCTGCTCAAGCTGCGCCAGAAGGTGGCGGTGGATATGCTGGGCCGCAACATTGCCAGCACGATGGCGGGCGTTCCGGTGACCATGCCGGTGGCCCTTGCCCCGGTGGGGCTGACGGGCATGCAGGCCGCCGATGGCGAGATCAAATCGGCGCGTGCGGCGGCAAAGTTCGGGGTGCCCTTCACCCTGTCCACCATGTCGATCTGTTCGATCGAGGATGTGGCGGCCAACAGCCCGGACCCGTTCTGGTTTCAGCTGTATGTCATGCAGGATGAAGATTTCGTCGACCGCATCATCCAGCGCGCCAAGGATGCCAAATGCAGCGCATTGGTCCTGACGCTGGATTTGCAGATCCTGGGGCAGCGGCACAAGGATCTGAAAAACGGCCTGTCTGCACCGCCGAAACTGACCCTGCCCGTGCTGCTGGACCTTGCCACCAAATGGGGCTGGGGGCTGGAGATGTTGGGGACCAAGCGCCGCCAGTTCGGCAATATCGTCGGCCATGTCAAAGGCGTGGGCGACACCTCCAGTCTGATGAGCTGGATTTCCGATCAGTTCGACCCGCAGCTTGACTGGACCAAGATTGCCCGCATCCGTGACCAATGGGGCGGCAAGTTCATCATCAAGGGCATTCTGGATGAGGATGACGCCCGCAAGGCCGCCGATTTCGGGGCCGATGCGATCATCGTATCGAACCACGGCGGGCGGCAATTGGATGGCGCGGTCAGTTCCATCCGCATGCTGCCCCGCATCGTCGATGCGGTGGGCGACCGGATCGAGGTCTGGATGGACTCCGGAATCCGGTCTGGTCAGGATGTGCTCAAGGCCCTGGCGATGGGAGCCAAGGGCACCATGATCGGGCGCAGCTATATCTATGGTCTGGGTGCAATGGGCGAGGCAGGGGTCACCAAGGCGCTGGAGGTGATCCGCAAAGAGCTGGACACCACGATGGCGCTGTGTGGTGAGCGCGATGTGCACGACCTTGGCCGCCACAACCTGCTGATCCCCAAGGGGTTCTCTGACGGTTGGGAATGATCAGCGCTGGTGCCGCGCCATCAGCGGTGTCAGGATCAGCACCATCACCAGCAGGCAGGCGGCAAAGACAAAGGCCATGCGCAGGCCAAAACTGCCGGCGATGAACCCAAGCATCGGCGGCCCGAAGAAATAGCCGAAATAGCCAAAGAGCGTGGCGCGGGCCACGGCGCGCGCCCGCGCCTCTGGCCGCGCCAGCCGCCCGACCAGTGAAAACGCGGTCGGCGCGATCACCGATGCGCCAAGGCCCATCACGATGAACCCCGCATAGGCCATCAGGGGCGTCTGCGCCGCCGCAGCACCCAAGGCACCGATAGCCGCGATAACGGCACCGCCGGTCAGCAGCCGATAGGGGTTGACGCGCGACACCAACCCTTGCCCCGCCAGCCGCGCAAAACCCATGGTCAGCGCCAGCGCCGCCGGTCCCAGTGCGCCTTGCTCGGGGCTTCCGCCCAGCGTCTGTTCGATATGCAGGGCCGACCACGCCTCGGCGGCATTTTCGGTCATGAAAGCAATCAGCACCACACCGCCGCCGATCACCGGCAGCCACCCAAGGGCCGCTGCCCCCGGCCCTTTGGGGCGGCGCAACCCGTCGATCTGGCCATCCCGCTCCCATGTGGTCAGCGCCAGACCGCCCGCCACCAGCGCCATGGTGCCCAGCACCCAGGCCGGGCTCCACTGCGCGCCGCGCATCACTCCGGTGCCGATGGCCGCGCCCGCATAGCCAAAGCTGTAGGCTGCGTGGCACAGGTTCATCAGGTGGATCTTGCGGGTGTTTTCAAGCTCGGCCACGCGGGCGTTCATCAGCACATCGGTCAGACCGGTGCCCGCACCGCACACCATCATGAACAGCGGGAACAGAACAAGACTGGCCGTCTGCCCCGGAAGGGCAATCCCCAGCCCCATGATCACCGCCGCCACGGGCAGGGCCATCCGCCCCATCGCAGCCCCAAACGCCGGGGCCAGCAGCATCGCCGTCACCGCTGCCAGCGGGGTGAACAGGAGCAGCAGGCCAAGCTGGGTTTCGTCCACCGCCAGCATGGTCTTGATATCGGGCAAAGCGGCCGCAAACGTGCCCCAGACCACACCCATGGCGGCAAAAGCCGCAATCGGCGCGCGCGCGACGGTCACGAGATGGATCATGAGGGGAACTCCGCTACCTGTCCGCCGCGTCTAGCAGGCCCGGCTTGCGCACACCATCCTGCGGGCGACGGCGCGGGGTTTGGCCGCGACACCCGGGGCCGGGGCAACGATTACCGCTTTCCCTTGCCCTGATTCCCCGCTATAGCCCCCCGGTCGCGCCGCGCACCCTTGGAGGGCGGTGGACTTATTTATATGGAGAACTGCAATGGCTGGTGAGATCCCTGATCTGATCGCCGAGGCACGTACGGGGACAGGCAAGGGGGCCGCCCGTCAAGCTCGTCGTGAGCAACTCGTGCCCGGTATTGTTTACGGTGGTGGTGTGGACCCGCAACCGATCAACATCAAATACAACTATCTGCTGACCAAACTGCGCAAGGGACGTTTCCTTTCGACGCTGTTCAACCTGAAGGTTGAAGGTCAGGAAGATGTCCGCGTGATCTGCCGCGGTGTGCAGCGCGATGTGGTCAAGGATCTTCCGACCCACGTCGACCTGATGCGCCTGCGTCGCACGTCGCGGATCAATCTGTTCATTCATGTGAACTTTGAAAATCACGACAAGGCCCCCGGCCTGAAGCGTGGCGGCACGCTGACCGTGGTGCGCCCGGAAGTCGAACTGGAAGTGACCGCGGGCGACATCCCCGATCACATCACGGTTGACCTGACCGGCAAGAACATCGGCGATGTGATCCACATCGACGACGTGAACCTGCCAGAGGGTGTTACCGCAACGATCAAGCGGAACTTCGTGATCGCCAATATCGCTGCCCCATCGGGCCTGCGGTCGGAAGACAACGCAGAAGAAGCCGAAGCCTGATCCCGCGCCCAAGGGCCGGATCATCGCGGAGCCAAAGGGCGCGACAGGGAAACCTGCCGCGCCCTTCTTTATCGGGGAAGGTTGACGGGCCTGCGCTGGTTCGCCAAGGAAGAGAGCGAAGGAGACCGCGATGAAACTCTTTGTCGGCCTTGGCAATCCGGGCGCAAAATATGCGGGCAACCGGCACAACATCGGCTTCATGGCGCTGGACCGGATTGCGGCGGACCACGGTTTCGGGGCATGGAAACCGGCGTTCAAGGGCGAGGTGGCCGAGGGCCGCTTGGGCGAGGAGAAGGTGCTTTTGCTCAAGCCCGGCACCTTCATGAACCTGTCAGGCCAGTCGTTGCAGGCGGCAATGGCGTTTTACAAGCTGGCTTTGGGCGACATCACGGTGTTCCATGACGAGCTGGACCTTGCCCCCGGCAAATGTCGGGTCAAGCAGGGTGGTGGGCATGCCGGGCACAACGGGTTGCGCTCGATCAGCGGGATGGTCGGCGAAGGCTATGGCCGGGTCCGGCTTGGCATCGGCCATCCGGGCCACAAGGATGCGGTGGCAGCTTACGTGCTGCATGATTTTGCCAAGGCCGATCAGGACTGGCTGGATGATCTTCTGCGCGGGCTGTCTGATGGCGCGGCGCTTCTGGCGGCAGGGGACGGCCCGAAGTTCCTGAACGCGGTTGCCTTGCGCGTGGCTCCGCCGCGGTCTTCCGAGAAGACCCGCCCCGAAGGCAAGCCCGCAGAGACGTTGGCAGAAAAGCCGGTGCCGGTGGCAGAGCCCCCGGACGCCCGCAGCCCGATGCAGAAACTTCTGGACCGGTTTCGCTAACGGCACCTGCCGAGGCCCCGGGCGGGAGTATTTGCAAGGCAGCAAGCCCATGAGGTGTGGACCTTTGCGGCTGTCGTGCCTAGCGTTGCCGCCAAAGGAGACCCCGATGACCATTTTCGCCCAAGACTGGACCACGCCCTTTGGCCTGCCCCCCTTTGACCAGATCCGCGATGAGGATTTCGCGCCCGCCTTTGATGCCGCTTTGGCTGAGGCCCGCGCCAATATCGCCGCAATCGCGGACAGTTCCGATGCCCCGACCTTTGCCAATGTGATCGAGGCGCTGGAACTGGCCGAAGGGGCGTTGGACCGGGTGGCGGGGGTATTCTACAACCTGTCGGGCGCGGATTCGAACGACGCGCGCGAAGCGCTGATGCGCGATCTGGCCCCGAAAATGAGCGCGTTTTCATCGGAAGTGTCGAACAACAAGGCACTCTTTGCCCGGATCGAAGCGCTGTGGCAGGACCGCGATGGCCTTGGTCTGACGCCGGAACAGATGCGGGTGCTGGTGCTGTACCGGCAGATGTTCGTGCGCTCCGGGGCGCTGTTGGAGGGGGCGGCGGCAGAGCGGTTGACAGCGGTGAAATCGCGTCTGGCGGTGCTGGGCACGCAGTTCAGCCAGAACCTGCTTGCCGATGAGCGCGATTGGTTCATGCCCCTAGACGAGGCCGATCTGGAGGGTCTGCCGGAGTTCGTGGTGGCCAGTGCCCGGGCTGCCGGGGCGGAACGCGGGGCGGCGGGGCCGGTGGTGACGCTGAACCGCAGCCTGATCGTGCCGTTCCTGCAGTTTTCCCCGCGCCGCGCGTTGCGGCAGCGCGCCTATGAGGCCTGGGGCGCGCGGGGGGCGAATGGCAATGCCCATGACAACCGGGCAATCGCGGCGGAGATCCTTGCGTTGCGGCACGAGCGGGCCCAGCTTCTGGGCTATGCCAGCTTTGCCGATTACAAGCTGGAACCCGAGATGGCCAAGACTCCGGCGGCGGTGCGTGACCTGCTGATGCGGGTCTGGCAGCCTGCACGCGGCAAGGCCATGATGGATGCGGCTGTGCTGGAAGCGATGCTGCATGCCGATGGGATCGCCGGGCCGCTGGAGGCCTGGGACTGGCGGTACTACAGCGAGAAACGCCGCCGGGCCGAGCATGATCTGGATGAGGCCGCGCTGAAACCCTATCTGTCGCTGGATGCGATGCTGGCGGCGCAGTTCGACTGCGCGAACCGGCTGTTCGGGCTGGAGTTCCGCGAACTGGACGGGCCGTTCTACCACCCGGATGTGCGCGGCTGGGAGGTCACCCGCAACGGCGCGCATGTCGCGGTGTTCCTTGGGGATTACTTCGCGCGCGGGTCGAAACGCTCGGGCGCATGGTGTTCGGCCATGCGGTCGCAGCGCAAGCTGGGCGGTGAGGTGCGGCCCATTGTCGTGAACGTCTGCAACTTTGCCAAGGGCGATCCGGCGCTGCTGTCTTATGATGACGCCCGCACCCTGTTCCATGAATTCGGCCATGCGCTGCATCAGATGCTGTCGAATGTGACCTATGGGTTCATCTCGGGCACGTCGGTGGCGCGGGACTTTGTGGAACTGCCCAGCCAGCTGTATGAGCATTGGCTGGAGGTGCCTGCGGTGCTGGAACAACACGCCCGGCACTGGCAGACCGGCGAGGCGATGCCGGCCGAGATGCTGGAACGGCTGCTGGCGGCGAGCACCTATGATCAGGGCTTTTCGACCGTGGAGTTCGTGGCGTCGGCGCTGGTCGATCTGGCCTTTCACGAAGGTCCGGCCCCCGCCGATCCGATGCAGAAGCAGGCCGAGGTGCTGGAGGCGCTGGGGATGCCACCGGCCATCCGCATGCGGCACGCGACGCCCCATTTCGCCCATATCTTCTCGGGCGACGGCTATTCCTCGGGCTATTACTCCTACATGTGGTCCGAGGTGATGGACGCCGATGCCTTCGCCGCCTTTGAGGAGACCGGGGATGCCTTTGATCCGGCGACTGCCGCGCGGCTGGAGCGGTTCATCCTGTCGGCGGGCGGGTCGGAGGAGGCCGAGGCGCTGTATCTTCAGTTTCGGGGCAAGATGCCGGGGGTGGAGGCTTTGCTGAAGGGGCGGGGATTGCTGGAGGAGGTGTGACCGGCCCCTGCCTTCCCCCTGTGTTACAAGAGGCAAATCCCAATAAAAACAAGGTCTTGACTGCGTTGAATTAAGGCTTTGTTCATCTTTTGGCCCGCCTATGCCTTTGGCCGCCGGAGCGATGCCGGGGGGTGGCCGAAGGCGCGGCGGAAGGCGCGTGACAGGGTGGCAGGGCTGGAAAAGCCGCAGCGCAGGGCGATTTCGGCCATGGGATGTGCAGTATCGGTCAGCATCCTGCGGGCGGCGGCAAGACGCAAGGACAGCGCATGCGCGCCCGGCGTGGTGCCAAGGCTGCTGCGGAACAGGCTTTCCAACCGGCGGGGCGACAGGCCGACATCTGCGGCGAGGCGGGCCATCGGTTCGGGCGCGTCAAGGCTTGCCTCCATCCGGGCCAGAACGCGGGCGACGCGCGGATCAAGGCTTGGATCGGCGGTCAGCGGGCCCGGGGCAGGGGCGATCTGGGCGGTGTGGCCGGGGCGGGGCGATTGCAGAAAGCTCTGCGCCACCTGCCGCGCGAGTCCTGCCCCGTGGCGGGCACGGATCAGGTGCAGCATCAGGTCATAGGCTGGGGCGGCGCCGCCTGCGGTCAGGCGGTTGCGGTCGATCACATAGCGGTCGGGGCAGACCTCGACCTGCGGATGCGCATGCGCCAGATCTTCCAGATCTTCCCAATGCACGGTGGCGCGGTGGCCATCGAGCAGGCCGGCGCGGGCCAGCACCCAAGGGGCGGCATCCACCCCGCCGATGGTGGCAAAACCATGTGCCATCCGGCGCAGATCGCGGATCAGGGGCCGGGTGGCCACCTCGGCCAGCCGGTAGCCTGCAATTACCATCAGCAGCGCCGCCCCCTTCGCCGCTGCCAGCGGGCCGGAGGCGGGCAGTTCGATTCCGCAGGTCAGGGGGGCGGGCTTTCCATCCGGGGTGACGATGCGAAAGCGAAAGGCGTCGCGCCCCAGATGGCGGTTGGCGTTGCGCAGCGGGTCGAGCACGCTTGCCACTTCGAGGATTGAGCAATGCGGCAGGACCAGAACCGCCAGATCCAGCGGCTGATCGGTTGCTGAAAAGAGGGCATTTTCCGTCATCCCCATTTCGTAAAATGCAAAGCGTGGGCTGGCAAGCGCGTTAAGCTGGCCCCAACAAAGGGGGATGCCATGCCACTGACCATGAACCGCGAGGTTTTCATCACCTGTGCCGTGACCGGATCGGGCGGCACGCAGGATCGCAGCCCGCATGTACCGCGCAGCCCCAAGCAGATTGCGGACTCGGCCATCGACGCCGCCAAGGCAGGCGCGGCCGTGGTGCATTGCCATGTGCGCGACCCCGAAACCGGCAAGCCCTCGCGCGCGCTGGCGCTGTACCGCGAGGTGACCGAGCGCATCCGCGACGCGGGCGAGGATGTGGTCTTGAACCTGACCGCCGGTATGGGCGGCGACATCTATTTCGAGGGCACCGAGGATATGGGCCGGATCGGGCCAAGGTCTGACATGGCAGGCGCGGCGGAACGCGTGGCGCATGTGGTCGAGTGTCGCCCCGAGATCTGCACGCTTGACTGCGGCACGATGAATTTCAACGAGGCCGATTATGTGATGGTCAACACGCCGGGCATGCTGCGCGATATGGCGCGTCGCATGACGGCGGCGGGGGTGCGGATCGAGATCGAGGCCTTTGACACCGGGCATCTGTGGCTGGCCAAGGAGCTGGTGCGCGAAGGGGTGATCCCCGATCCGGTGCTGGTGCAGCTGTGCATGGGCGTGCCATGGGGCGCGCCGGATGACCTGAACACATTCATGGCGATGGTCAACAATGTGCCAAGCGGCTGGCACTGGTCGGCCTTTGCGCTGGGGCGGCACCAGATGGCCTATGTTGCGGCCTCCGTGCTGGGCGGCGGCAATGTGCGGGTGGGGCTGGAGGACAACCTTTGGCTCGACAAAGGCGTGCTTGCGACCAATGCTCAGCTGGTCGAGCGCGCGGCCACGATCATCGAGAACATGGGCGCGCGGGTGATCACCCCCGCCGAGGTGCGGGCGCGGCTGAAACTGGAGAAAAGGGCCCCGCTATGAAACGACTTCTTTTGCTGTCTGCACTGGCTTTGGCGGGGTGCGATGTCCACACGCCATCGCCCCGCTATGCCTTTGCGCCGATGTATCTGCTGGATATCGCGCCGGAGCGGTTGCTGGGCACCTGGTATGAGGTGGCCAGTTTCCCGGCCCCGTTTCAGGACGGCTGCAGCCATACCACCGCGACCTATGGCGCCATCGAGGGTGGGTTGAGCGTGGTCAACCAGTGCCGCAGAGGTGGCCAGACGGTGCAGATCACCGGAACGGCGGTCCCGGTTGGCCCGGGGCAGTTCAAGGTGAAGCTGGGCGGCGTGCCCTTTGCCGGGGATTACTGGGTGATTGGGCAAAGCCGGGATGGGCGCACGCTGCTGGTTGGCACGCCGACACGGCTGGCGGGCTGGATGCTGCACCGTGATGCCCATGTGACCGAGGCCGAACGGCGCTGGGCGGCCGGTGTGTTCCGCAAGAACGGCTATGATGAGGCGGCACTGCAGCGGACGGACCAGCGCTGACGGTGGCCCCTTCCCTTTCCGGGGCGGGGGCTTTGACAGACAGAATTTGGGGTGAGGCATGGCGCGCAAGGCGGCAATCATTGGCGGCGGGGTGATCGGTGGCGGCTGGGCGGCGCGGTTCCTGCTCAACGGCTGGGACGTGGCGGTGTTCGACCCCGACCCCGAGGCCCCGCGCAAGGTGGGCGAGGTGCTGGCCAATGCCCGCGCCGCGCTGCCCGCGCTGTCGGACGGGCCGATGCCTGCCGAGGGGCGGCTGGTCTTTGCCGGCACGGTCACCGAGGCGGTGGAAGGGGCAGAGTATATTCAGGAGTCGGTCAGCGAACGGCTGGACCTGAAGCACCGGGTGTTTGCGCAGATCCAGCAGGTGGCAAGCACGACGCCGATCGGCAGTTCCACCTCTGGCTTCAAGCCATCGGAATTGCAGCAGAATGCCGCCAATCCGGCGGTGATCTTTGTCGCGCATCCGTTCAACCCGGTCTACCTGTTGCCACTGGCCGAGGTGGTGCCGTCGGCCGTGTCTGATCCTGCGGTGATCGAGCGGGTGAAGGAGACCCTGCGCGAGATCGGCATGTTTCCGTTGCATGTCCGCAAGGAGATCGACGCCCATATCGCCGACCGTTTCCTGGAGGCGGTCTGGCGCGAGGCGCTGTGGCTGGTCAAGGACGGGGTGGCGACGACCGAAGAGATCGACGAGGCGATCCGCATGGGCTTTGGCCTGCGCTGGGGCCAGATGGGGCTGTTCGAAACCTACCGGGTGGCGGGCGGCGAGGCCGGGATGAAGCATTTCATGGCGCAGTTCGGGCCCTGCCTGCAATGGCCCTGGACCCGGCTGACCGATGTGCCGGAGTTCACGGAGGAACTGGTCGATCTGATCGCAGGCCAGTCGGATGCGCAATCGGGGGCCTATACGATCCGCGAACTGGAACGCATCCGCGACCAGAACCTGACCGGCTTCCTGCGGGTGCTGAAAGAGCGCAACTGGGGCGCGGGCAAGGTGCTGCTGGACCATGACGCGCGGCGCCGTGCGGCTACCCCGGTGCCAGTGGCGGGCGATGGCCCGATGGAGACGGCTCGGATGACGGTGCTGCCGGGCTGGATCGACTATAACGGCCACATGACCGAAAGCCGCTACCTGTTCGCGGCCTCCGAAACCTCGGACGCTTTCCTGCGCCACATCGGTGCCGATATCGCCTATGTCGGAACGGGCTTCAGCTATTACACCGCCGAGACGCATATCATGCATCTGGGCGAGGCCAAACTGGGCGATGCGCTGACCGGCACGGTGCAGGTGCTGGCGGCGGATGAAAAGCGGCTGCATCTCTTCATCCGCATCCTGAAGGACGGCGCGCCTGTGGCAACGCTGGAACAGATGCTGCTGCATGTCGACATGGCGCGCGGCAAGACCTGCGCCGCGCCGCGGGCCATCCTCGACCGCCTGCTGCCGCTTGCACAGGCCCATGCCGCGCTGCCCCGCCCAGAGGCGGCAGGCCGCCATGTCGGACAAAGGACCGCGTGATGCAGTTTGGCCTGAGCGACGAACAGCGCATGATCATCGACACCACCCGCGCCTTTGTGGAGGTCGAGCTGTACCCGCATGAGCTGGCGGTGGAACGCAGCGGCCACCTGCCGCTGGATCTGATCCGGGACATTCAGCAAAAGGCCATCGCCGCCGGGCTCTATGCGGCCAATATGCCGGCAGAGGTGGGGGGCGCGGGCCTCGATACCCTGTCCTGGCTGCTCTATGAGCGGGAGCTGGGCCGGGCAAATTATGCGCTGCACTGGACCTGCGTGGCGCGCCCCTCCAACATCCTGCTGGCCGGAACGCCCGAACAGCGCGACCGCTACCTGATGCCCTGCATCCGGGGCGAAACCTGGGATTGCCTTGCGATGACCGAGCCCGGGGCGGGATCGGACCTGCGCGGCATGAAGGCCAGCGCCCGGCAGGACGGCGGCGACTGGGTGCTCAACGGCACCAAGCATTTCATCAGCCATGCCGATCTGGCAGGCTTCACCATCGCCTTCATGGCGACGGGCGAGGAGGACACCCCACGCGGGCCGAAAAAGAAGATCACCGCCTTCTTTGTCGACAAGGGGACCAAAGGCTTTACCGTGCGCGACGGCTATCGCAACGTGTCGCACCGCGGCTATACCAACGCGGTGCTGGAGTTCGACGATTGCCGCGTGCCCGCCGCGAACGTGCTGGGCGAGCCGCACAAGGGCTTCGAGGTCGCCAATACCTGGCTTGGCGCCACCCGTCTGCAAGTGGCCGCGACCTGCCTCGGCCGTGCCGATCGTGCCTTGCAACTGGCGATCTCCTACGCCGCCGAACGCCGCCAGTTCGGTCAGTCCATCGGCAAGTTCCAAGGCGTCAGCTTCAAGCTTGCCGATATGGCGATGGAGTTGAAAGCGGCGGAACTGCTCACCTGGGAAGCGGCCTGGAAATTCGATCAGGGCACAGTGAGCGAAGCCGATATGAGCATGGCAAAACTGAAAGCCAGCGAGGTGCTGGCGATGATCGCCGATGAGGCGATCCAGATCCACGGCGGCATGGGGTTGATGGACGAGCTGCCGCTTGAACGCATCTGGCGCGACGCGCGGGTAGAGCGGATCTGGGAAGGCACATCTGAGATCCAGCGGCATATCATCAGCCGTGAGCTTTTGCGCGCGCAGGGCGGGTGACTGCGCCCGAACCGGCGCGGCTTTGGCCGCCCCCCGGGGCTCTGCCCCGGACCCCGGGATATTTGAGAACAGGTAATGCAATGAATCAGTCTTGCGACAATCTTTCCTTAATCTTTCACTATCAGAATGAAAGCGCGGTACAGGCGGGGACGCCGATGACCGTAACAGGTAATGGCACCTCGCTTCCTTCGTGGAAGCGGGGTGTTCTTATTATCTGTTCAAAAATATCCCGGGGTCCGGGGCAGAGCCCCGGGGTTTGCCACAGAGTGCGAGGCCGCAGATGACGCGGCTTTCCCGCCTTCTGCGGCCGCGCTCGATTGCTGTTCTGGGATCGGTTTGGGCGGAGAATGTCATCGCGCAATGTCGCAAGATGGGGTTTGCCGGGGCGGTCTGGCCGGTGCATCCGACGCGCGACAGCCTTGGTGGGTTGCCGGCCTTCCGGTCCGTGGCAGATTTGCCGGAGGTGCCGGATGCCACGTTTATCGGCGTGAACCGCCATGCCACGCTGGATGTGGTGCGCGAACTGGCCGCCCTGGGGGCGGGCGGGGCGATCTGTTTTGCCTCCGGTTGGGAGGAGGCGGGGGAATCGGGGTTGCAGGCGCAGCTTGTTGCTGCGGCGGGAGAGATGCCGGTTCTGGGGCCGAATTGCTACGGGCTGATCAATTATCTCGACGGGGCGCTGTTGTGGCCCGATCAGCATGGCGGGCGGCGGGTGGAGCGGGGGGTGGCGCTGCTGTCGCAATCATCCAATATCGTGATCAACCTGACCATGCAGGCGCGCGGGTTGCCGGTGGCCTATGTTGCCTGCGTCGGCAATGCGGCGCAGGTGGGCCTTGCGGAACTGGCAGCGGCGCTGGTGGCGGATGACCGGGTGACGGCGCTGGGCATGTATGTCGAAGGGGTCGACGATGCCCCTGCTTTGGCACGGCTTTCGGCTGAGGCCGCCCGGTTGGGCAAGGGGATTGTCTGCCTCAAATCCGGCAAGACCGAGTTGAGCCGGGTGGCGGCGGCGTCGCATACGGCCTCGCTCGCCGGAGAGGCGGCGGTGTCCTCGGCCTTTCTGCGCAAGGCGGGGATTGCCGAGGTGGCGACCTTGCCGGAATTGCTGGAGACCTTGAAGATCTTTCACGTTCATGGCCGGGGCTTGGGTCCGCGTCTGTGCTCGCTGTCCTGTTCGGGCGGCGAGGCGGGGTTGGTGGCGGATCTGGGGGCGGCTGCGGGCGTGGCGTTTGCGGCCCCGCCCGAGGCGCAGCGGGCGCGGCTGGGCGAGATCCTGGGCCCGATCGTGACCATCGCCAATCCGCTGGATTACCATACCTTCATCTGGGGCGACGGGCCGCGCACCACCGATGTCTTTACCACCATGCTGTCGGGCTATGACGCCGGGGTGTTCATCATCGACCCGCCACGTCCGGACCGCTGTGATCCGTCCTCCTTTGAGCCCGCCCTAGAGGCGATTGTGGCGGCGGCGCAGGCGACCGGCAAACCTGCCTTTCCGGTGGCCTCCCTGCCGGAAAATTTCGACGAGGCCCTGGCGGACCGGCTGATGGCGCGGGGTGTGGCGCCATTGATGGGGCTGGAGGCGGCGCTGGGGGCGATCCGGGCGGCACAGGGCGTGTGGGGGACAGAGCCTGATGTGCCATGGACCGCACGGGGGGCGCGGGATGTTGCGCTGTTGGATGAGGCCGCGGCGAAGGCCGTGTTACGGACGGCGGGGGTGGCGGTGCCTGTGGGGGTCAGTGCCCCGACTTTGGCGGGGGTGAGCGTGGGCGCGGCGGGGCTCCGGCCGCCGCTGGTGCTCAAGGGGCTGGGGTTTGCGCACAAGACCGAGGCCGGGGCGGTACGGTTGGGGCTGGCCTCGCTTGACGGGCAGGCAGAGATGCCGGGGGCGACAGGCTATCTGGTCGAGGAGATGGCGGTGGGCGCGGTGGCCGAGATGCTGGTGGGGCTGCGGCGCGACCCGGTCTATGGCGTGGCCTTGACGCTGGGCATGGGCGGGGTGACGGCGGAGCTGTTGGCCGATACGGTGACGCTGGTGCTGCCTGCCAGCCGGGATGAGGTGCTGTCGGCCATGCGGCGGTTGCGGCTTTGGCCACTGCTCGACGGGTATCGCGGGCGGGTGCCCGCCGATGTGGGCGCGCTGGCCGATCTGGTCGGGCGGCTGTGCGATCTGATGGCGGATGACACATTTGAAGAGATCGAGCTGAACCCGGTGCTGGTGTTTGCGCAAGGGGTGGTGGCGGTCGATGCGTTGATACGGAAAGGATAGGCGATGGAGATGCTGGACGAGGGTCCGATCCGGACACGGGTGGAGGGCGCGGTGCTGGAGGTGACGCTGGACAGGCCGAAGGCGAATGCCATCGACCTTGTGACCAGCCGGATCATGGGGCAGGTGTTCCGTGCCTTTCGGGATGAGGATGCCTTGCGCGTGGCGATCCTGCGGGCCGAGGGCGAGAAGTTCTTTTGCCCTGGGTGGGATCTGAAAGCGGCGGCGGGTGGCGATGCGGTGGATGGTGATTACGGCGTGGGGGGCTTTGGCGGCTTGCAGGAATTGCCGAACCTCAACAAGCCGGTAATCGCGGCGGTCAACGGCATCTGCTGTGGCGGCGGGCTGGAACTGGCGCTGTCTTGTGATCTGATCCTGTGTGCGGAGCATGCGACCTTTGCCCTGCCCGAGATCCGGTCGGGCACGGTGGCGGATGCGGCCAGCATCAAGCTGCCCAAGCGTATCCCCTATCATGTGGCGATGGACCTGTTGCTGACCGGGCGCTGGTTTGATGCCGAGGAGGCGCTGCGCTGGGGGATCGTGAAGGAAATCTGCCCGGCGGAGGTGTTGCTGGCCAAGGCCTGGGATCTGGCGCGGCTGCTGGAATCCGGGCCGCCGCTGGTTTATGCGGCGATCAAGGAAGTGGTGCGCGAGGCCGAAGCCATGCGCTTTCAGGATGCGCTGAACCGGGTGACCAAGCGGCAGATGCCGACGGTGGACCGGCTCTATTCATCGCAGGATCAGCTGGAGGGGGCGCGGGCCTTTGCCGAAAAGCGCGATCCGGTCTGGACGGGGCGGTGAGGGTTTTTGGCCTCAAAGATGAATATTGGAGCCAAGAGGAAAGGGCAGGCCATGGCATCGCATGACTATAGCAGCCGGATCGTCTGGACCGGCAACAGCGGTGCGGGCACGCGCAGCTATAAGGGCTATGCCCGGACCTGGGACATCGCAGTGCCGGGCAAGCCGGTGGTGCCCTGTTCCAACGATCCGCTGCTGGGCGGCGATCCGGGGCGGATGAACCCGGAAGATCTGCTGCTCTCGGCGCTCTCGGCCTGCCATATGCTGTGGTATCTGCATTATGCTTCCGAAGCCGGGATTGTGGTGACGGGCTATGAAGACACGCCTGTCGGGGTGGGTGAGATCGGGCCGGGCGGCGCGGGGCGGTTTGTCCGGGCGGAGTTGCGGCCTCTGATCACCCTTGTGCCGGGGACGGATGTGGCGGTGGCCGAGGCGATTCATCACCGCATTGCGCAGGTGTGTTTCATTGCGCGGTCGGTGGCCTTTCCGGTCACCCATGCGCCGCGCTTTCGGTTCGCGCCTGCGTGACATGACAGGAGCGCGACACGAGGTGTCGGATTTGCGCAAGTGGTTGTGTGGGCCGCGACTAGTCTGACCCTTTGATGAGCAGCCGGGGCAGTATGGAAGACAGCGATTACATCATCGTGGGTGCAGGATCGGCGGGCTGTGTGCTGGCCGACAGGCTGACGGCGAGCGGCAGGCACCGGGTCACCTTGATCGAGGCGGGCGGCAGTGACCGGCGGTTTTTCGTGCAGATGCCGCTGGGCTATGGCAAGCTGTTCTACGATCCGGCGGTGAACTGGATGTACTCGGCCGAACCCGACCCCGGGCTGGCGGGGAACAAGGACCATTGGCCAAGGGGGAAGATCCTTGGTGGATCATCGTCCATCAATGCGATGGTCTGGATCCGGGGGCACCGGGCGGATTACGAAGACTGGGGGGCTGCCGCACCCGGCTGGGGCTGGGAGGATTGCCTGCCCGCCTACCGCCAGATCGAGGATACCGAGGCCGGGGCCGATGCGTGGCGCGGGCGGGGCGGGCCGCTGTCCATATCCGCCAACCGGCAGGGGCTGCATCCGCTGGTGGGCGATTACATCGCCGCCTGCGGGCAGGCTGGGCTACCGGAGAACGCGGATTTCAACGGGGCCGAGCAGGAGGGGGCTGGCGTTTACCAGATGACCATCAAGGGCGCGCGGCGCAATTCCACCGCGCGGGCCTTTCTGCGCCCGGCGATGCGGCGGGCCAATCTGCGAGTGGTGACCCATGCGCAGGTGACGCGGGTGATTGTTGAAGCGGGCCGCGCGGTGGGGGTGGAATTGCGGCGCGCGGGCCGGGTGGAGACCTTGCGCGCGCGGGGCGAGGTGATCCTGTCGGGCGGGGCGGTCAACAGCCCGCAGCTGTTGCAGCTGTCGGGCATCGGGCCGGGGGCGCTGTTGCAGGGGATGGGCCTGCCGGTGCTGGTGGACAACGCCAATGTGGGGGCGCATCTGAGCGACCATCAGGGCATCAACTATACCTGGTCGATGCGGGTGCCGACCTATAACGATGTGCTGCGGCCCTGGTGGGGCAAGGCCTTGGCCGGAATGCAATACCTGCTGGGCGGGCGCGGGCCGCTGGCCAAGTCGATCAACCATGCCGGCGGGTTCTTCCGCACCGATCCAGAGCTGACCCGGCCCAACATGCAGCTTTACATGCAGGCGTTTTCCACCCTGATCCCGCGCAATGGCGAGCGGCCGATCCTGTCACCCGATCCGTGGTCGGGCCTGTCGCTGGGGCTGTCGAACTGCCGCCCGACCTCACGCGGGGAGATCCGGCTGGCCAGCCCCGATCCGCTGGCGCATCCGGTGATTCGGGCCAATGCCTTTGCCACCAATCATGACGTTGAAGAGATGTTGGCAGCGGTGAAGTTCCTGCGCAAGATTGCCGCGCAGCCGGCGATGGCGCGGCTGATCAAGGAAGAGTTGCGGCCCGGCCCGGCGATTGCATCGGATGAAGACCTGATCGCCGATTTCCGGGCGCGGTCTGGCACCGTCTATCACCCGTCCTGCACCTGCCGGATGGGGGCGGACCCCGCGACCAGCGTGCTGGACGAGCGGCTGCGGGTGCGCGGGGTGGCAGGGTTGCGGGTGATTGATGCGTCGAGTTTTCCCAATATCATTGCCGGAAACACCAATGCCCCCGCGATCCTGATGGGATGGAAGGGGGCGGAAAAGGTGCTGGAAGATGCACCGTGAGCCGGGTGCCGCCTCGGGGGGCATCGAGCCCCCGCTCGGCGGCGTTGCCACGGAAGGCGGCGACCGGTCGGGTGCTGCCCGGCCGGGGGCAGCGCTGCGGTGGTGACGCGGGCGCTATTCTCCGCGGGGAAAGCGCTTGCTGTCTTCCAGCACGTTGAGGTCCATGTGGTTGCGCATGTAGCGTTCAGAGGCGGCGCGCAGGGGTTGGTAATCCCAGGGGAAATAGGCCCCGTTGCGCAGCGCCTCATACACCACCCAGCGGCGGGCCTGGCTTTCGCGCACGGCCGAGTCAAAGCGGGGCAGATCCCAGCGGGCGGCGGCGGCCTTGCGGAAATGCGCCAGCACGGGGGCGGCGCGCGGGTCTGTGGCGAGGTTGTCCCGTTCGTCGGGGTCGGCGGCAAGATCAAAGAGCTGGTCGGGATCTGCGGGGCAGTGGATGTATTTCCACGCCCCTTCGCGCAATGCGACCATCGGGGTGATCGTGCCCTCTGCCGCGTATTCCATGGCGACCATCGGCCGTGTGCCGGAGCTGGCCACCGCCGTCAGATCGACACCATCGGTCCAGGGCATCACCTCGGCCATGTTGACGCGGGCGAGGGCGGTGAGGGTTGGGGTCAGGTCGATGGTGGAGACCGGATCGGTGAACAGGCCGGGGGCAAGGCTGGGGGCGGAGATCATCAGCGGGACGCGGGAGGACCCTTCAAAGAAGTTCATCTTGAACCACAACCCGCGTTCGCCCAGCATTTCACCATGATCCGACAGGAACACCACCACCGCATCCTGCCGCGTGGCTTCCAGCACGGCGAAGATTTCGCCGATCTTGTCATCAACATAGGAGATATTGGCGAAATACCCTTGCCGGGCCCGGCGGATCTGATCGGGGGTGATGTCAAAGGCGCGCCAGTCGCAGGCATCCATCAGGCGGCGGGAGTGGGGGTCCTGATCGGTATAGGCGATGGGGTCGGGCGGGGCGCATTCGGGGGCGCCGTCATAAAGATCCCAGTATTTGCGGCGGGCGACAAAGGGATCATGCGGATGGGTGAAGCTGACCGTCAGGCACCAGGGCCGGGGATCGGCCCCCCGCGACAGATCGTAGAGTTTCTGTACCGCCTGAAACGCCACATCATCATCATATTCCAGCTGGTTGGTGATCTCGGCCACGCCGGCACCCGTGACCGAACCAAGGTTGTGGTACCACCAGTCGATCCGCTCGCCGGGTTTGCGGTAATCCGGCGTCCAGCCGAAATCGGCGGGGTAGATGTCGGTGGTCAGCCGGTCCTCGAACCCGTGCATCTGATCGGGGCCGACGAAATGCATCTTGCCCGACAGCGCGGTGTAATAGCCGGCGCGGCGCAGGTGATGGGCATAGGTGGGAATGTCGGAGGCGAATTCGGCGGCGTTGTCATAAACGCGGGTGCGGCTGGGCAGTTGGCCCGACATGAAGGAGGCCCGCGCCGGCGCGCAGAGCGGCGAGGCGGTGTAGCAGTTCTGGAACCGCAGCGAATGCTGTGCCAACCTGCGCAGATGAGGCGTGTGCAGAAAATCGGCCGGACCATCCGGAAACAGGGTGCCGGTCAGCTGGTCGACCATGATGATCAGGATATTGGGACGGTTGGTCGCTGCATCAGTCTGGGCATCGGTCATTGTTGGGGTCGTCCTTCGGGCTTTGGGTCTGGGCACAACGGTGTTGCGCATGTCTGACCCTGTCTTGAACGCTTGCGACAGCTGCAGGCCAAATGCGCCATCAAGGGAAATCGCATGAAAACAGTTAATAAGTTTCCTCAAAACATTGTCGAATTTGAGGATATGGGGATCGAGATGCCGGATGGCACGCGGCTTTCGGCGCGGGTCTGGATGCCGGAGGGGGCCGAGCGCGCGCCGGTTCCGGCGGTGCTGGAATACATCCCCTATCGCAAGCGTGACGGCACCCTGCCGCGCGATGAGCTGATGCACCCCTATGTGGCAGGGCATGGCTATGCCTCTGTCCGCGTGGATATGCGCGGGAATGGCGACAGCGAAGGGCTGATGGCCGATGAATACACGGCGCAGGAATTGCAGGATGCCTGCGATGTGATTGCCTGGCTGGCGGCGCAGCCGTGGTGCTCGGGCGCGGTGGGGATGATGGGCAAAAGCTGGGGCGGGTTCAACTGTCTGCAGACCGCGTTCCTGCAGCCGCCTGCGCTGAAGGCGGTGATCTCGGTCTGTTCAACGACCGATCGCTTTGCCGATGACATCCATTTCAAGGGGGGGTGTCTGTTGGGCGAGAATTTTGGCTGGGGGGCGGTGATGCTGTCCTTTTCCAGCCGTCCGCCGGACCCGGTGCTGCGGCCGGACTGGCGGGCGGACTGGCTGGCGCGGCTGGAGGCGGAGCCATGGCTGGCACCGCGCTGGGCGGCGCATCAGGCGCGGGATGACTATTGGAAACACGGGTCTGTCTGCGAAGATTTCGCCCGGATTCAGGTGCCGGTGCTGTCGATCGGCGGTTGGGCGGACAATTACATGAACACGGTCGATGCGCTGGTGCGCCATGCGGGGGCTAAGGGCATCGTCGGGCCTTGGGTGCATCAGTACCCGCATACGGCAGTGCCGGGGCCTGCGATCGGGTTTTTGCAAGAGGCGGTGCGCTGGTGGGACCGGTGGTTGAAAGGGATCGAGAACGGGGCCGAGGCAGATCCGGCAATGCGGGCCTATATGCTGCATTCCGCGCCCCCTGATGCGAGCGCCCGGCACCGGGCCGGGCATTGGGTGGCGGAGGCCGACTGGCCGAGCCGCACGGTCTCCGAGCGGGTTCTGACCCTGTTGCCGGGGCGCGAACCGGACGCGGGGGTGGCCTATCTGGGTCAAGGTCAAGGGGCCGCTCTTTCCAGGATTGTGTCATCATCGCAACATCTTGGGCTGTCGGCGGGAGAGTTTTTTCCGATGGGTCTGAATGCCGAAATGCCCGGCGACCAGCAGGAGGATGATGCGCAAAGCCTGTGCTTTGACGGCGATGTGCTGGAGGCCCCGCTCGCGCTTTTGGGCGCGGCGCGGCTGCGGTTGCGGCTGAGGTCTGACCAGCCGCTGGGCTTTGTGGTGGCGCGGCTGTGCGATGTGGCACCCGATGGCCGTTCGGTCCGGATTGCGCATGGCATGCTGAACCTGTGCCACCGGAACAGCCGGGAACACCCGGAGCCGATGGCGCCGGGAGAGGCGCAGGAGGTGGAATTTGATCTGGACCAGATGGCCTACCAACTGGCCCCCGGCCACCGCTTGCGGCTGGCGCTGTCGAATGCGTATTGGCCCTTTGTCTGGCCATCGCCCGCGCAAGGCAGGCTGACGATCACCCAAGGCAGCTTGACCCTGCCGCTGCATCAGGGCGGCACCGGTTGGCAGCCGCCAGAGCCGGAAGCGGCCCCGGCTTGGGCACACCGGGTGCTGCGCAAGGGGAGGTCATCGCGCCATGTCGAGACCGACATGATCACCGGCACGCGAAGGTTGTGCGTGGTGGAGGACAGCGGCGATGTCGAGAACCTGACCCATGGGCTGTGCACCGGCGAGACATTGACGGAACGCTGGGAAATTCATCCGGATGATCCGTTGTCGGCACAGGCCACCCATGTCTGGGAACAGCGGTTGTCGCGCGGCGATTGGCGCGTGAGGACCGAGGCGAAGGCGGTGATGACCTCTGACATGTCGCATTTGCACATGCAGGCCAGGCTGACCGCCTGGGAGGGCGACAACGTGATCTTTTCACGCGAATTCAACGAAAAGGTGCCGCGACGCTTTGTCTGAAAAAATCACGATCACGGGGCACGAATCGTTGCCCCGTGGCAAAACACCCGTTTCTATTGACTCACCAGTCAACAAAACCGGCGCGGGGTTAACCGCAGCCATTCAGGGAGATGACCAGAATGACCGACCAGCTTGACCGTATGATTGCTGCCGCAAAGGCAGGCCGCATGTCGCGCCGCGACTTCGTGGGGCGCACCACTGCACTGGGGGTGTCCGCCGGGCTTGCCTCGGCGCTGTTCACCAAAGCCGCACATGCCCAGCCCAAAAAGGGCGGGCTGATCCGCATGGGGATGCAGGGCGGCGAGTCGACCAACAGCCTTGATCCGGCGCTTGCCGCGTCGCCGGTGCCCTTTGCCATCAATATGAGCTGGGGGGAAATGCTGGTGAACGTCGGCGCGGACGGCGCGCTGCAGATGCGGCTTGCCGAAGAGGTCAGCGCCAATTCCGATGCGACCGAATGGCAGTTCAAGATCCGTCAGGGCGTGGAATTTCAGAACGGCAAGACCGTGACGGCAGAGGATGTCGTGGCCACCCTGCGGCGGCATACTGACGAAAAGTCACAGTCCGGTGCGCTGGGCATTGTCCAGGGCATCAGCGAGATGTCGGCCAGTGGCGATATGGTGACGCTGAAACTGGCCAGCGGAAATGCCGACCTGCCTTTCCTGCTGGCCGATTATCACCTTGTCATTCAGCCCAATGGCGGTGTGGACAACCCGACCGAAGGTGTGGGTGCAGGCCCCTACAAGGTGGTGGTGCATGAGCCGGGCATCCGCCACGGGTTCGAGAAATTCGCGAATTATTGGGACCCGGAGATTGGCCATGCCGATCAGGTCGAGATTCTGGTGATCAACGATGGCACGGCCCGGACCGGCGCGCTGCAATCGGGTCAGGTTCACATGATCAACCGGGTGGACCCCAAGATTGCCGAACTGTTGAAGCGTGCGCCGGGGGTGCAGGTCAAGAACGTGCCGTCGCGCGGGCATTATGTGTTCATCATGCATTGCGACAAGGCCCCGTTCGACAACAACGATCTGCGGATGGCGCTGAAGCTGTCGGTCAACCGGCAGGAGATGGTGGACAAGATTTTGGGCGGTCTGGGCAGCATCGGCAACGACTTCCCGATCAACGCGGGCTATCCTTTGTTTGACGACACCATTCCGCAGCGGGAATTTGACCCGGCGGCGGCGGCGGATCACTATGCGAAATCCGGCCATGACGGCAGCCCGATCGTGCTGCGTGTGGCGGCAGGTGCCTTCCCCGGCGCGGTCGAGGCTGCTCAGCTGTTCCAGCAATCGGCGAATGCCGCCGGCATTCCGCTGGAAATCCAGCGCGAGCCCGATGACGGCTATTGGTCGAATGTCTGGAATGTGGAACCGTTCTGCGCCAGCTATTGGGGCGGTCGCCCGGTGCAGGATCAGATGTATTCCACGGCCTATCTGTCCACTGCCGACTGGAACGACACAAGGTTCAAGAACGCCAAGTTTGACGAGCTGCTTCTGGCGGCGCGGGCAGAGCTGAACGACGAGACCCGCAAGGCAACCTATTCGGAAATGGCCCGGATGGTGCGCGACGAGGGTGGCCTGATCCTGCCGATGTTCAACGACTTTGTCGAGGCGATCCGCGACGAGGTTCAAGGCTGGGAAGAAGACCCGGTGCACGAGCTGATGAACGGCCGCGCCCATGTTCGTTGCTGGCTGGCATAAGGACGGCCGCGCGTGCATCCGGTTTTGACTCTGGTGGTCCAGCGCGTTGCGCTGGGCCTGCTTTTGCTGCTGGCGGTGTCGGCGGTGATTTTCCTGGGCGTGGCGGCGCTGCCCGGGGATACGGCGCAGGCCATTCTGGGGCAGTCGGCGACCCCGCAGGCGCTGGCCAATCTGCGCGCCGAAATGGGGTTGGATCAGCCGCCGCTGACCCGCTATTTCCAGTGGCTGGGCGGGGTGCTGACCGGTGACCTGGGCACCTCTATTTCCAACGGGACCGATATTGCCTCGGCCATCGGCCAGCGGCTGGGCAATACGCTGTTTCTGGCCGCCTGGGCGGCGGTGATCTCGGTGCCGCTGGCGATCCTTCTGGGGCTGGTGGCGGCGCGCTATAACGGGCGCTGGCCGGACAAGCTGATTTCAGGGGCGACGCTGTCGGCGATCAGCCTGCCGGAATTCGTGGTGGGCTATCTGGTGCTGTATTTCCTTGCGGTGAAATGGCAGCTGTTCCCTTCGGTCGCCATGGTGTTTCCCGGCATGGGGATGATGGACCGGCTGAACGCGGTGATCTTGCCGGTGATCGTGCTGGTGCTGGTGGTGCTCGCCCATATGATGCGGATGACGCGGGCGGCGATCCTGAACGTGATGCAATCGGCCTATATCGAAACGGCCGAGCTGAAGGGCCTGTCGCCGATGCAGGTGATCTGGCGCCATGCCTTTCCGAATGCCATCGCTCCGGTGGTCAATGTGGTGATGCTGAACCTTGCCTATCTGGTGGTGGGTGTGGTCGTGGTCGAGGTGGTCTTTGTCTATCCCGGCATGGGGCAGTATCTGGTGGACCATGTGGCCAAACGCGACCTGCCGGTGGTGCAGGCGGTGGGGCTGATCTTTGCCGCCGTCTATATCGGGCTGAACATTCTGGCGGATGTGATTTCCATCCTTGCCAACCCAAGGTTGAGGCACCCGAAATGAGGATACCGATTTCCGCCTTGATCGGGATGGTCTTTACGGGGGCCTTCTTTCTGGCCGCGATCTTCGCGCCTCTGGTTGCCCCGTATGGCATGGCTGAAATTGTCGGTGGGGTCTGGGATCCTGCATCATCGGCCCATTGGTTCGGCACCGATGCCATTGGCCGTGATCTGCTGAGCCGGATGATCTATGGCGGGCAGACCACCATCTTCGTTGCCTCTGCCGCGACGATCCTGAGCTTTACCCTGGGGTCGGTGCTGGGGTTTTCCGCGGCGGTGGCCGGGGGCTGGGTTGATCAGGGCTTGAGCCGGATGGTCGATCTGATGATGGCGATTCCGTCGCTGATCCTGGCGCTGGTGATCCTGTCGGTGCTGCCGGTGACGCTGACGGTGCTGATCGTGGTGATGGGGCTGCTGGATGCGACGCGGGTGTTCCGTCTGGCCCGCGCCGTGGCGGTGGACATCACGGTGATGGATTATGTCGAAGCCGCACGCCTGCGCGGCGAGGGCTGGGCCTGGATCATCTTTCGCGAGATCCTGCCCAATGCGCTGTCGCCCTTGGTGGCAGAACTGGGACTGCGGTTCATCTTTGCGGTGCTGTTCATCTCGACCCTGTCGTTCCTCGGCCTTGGCGTGCAGCCACCCCTGGCGGACTGGGGTGGGATCGTGAAGGAAAACGCCTCGGGGCTGGTCTATGGCATTCCGGCCGCGCTGATCCCGGCCTTTGCCATCGCGGCGCTGGCGATTTCGGTCAATCTGGTGGCCGATTGGGTGCTGTCGCGCACCACAAGCCTGAAAGGCGGGCGCGGATGACCGGGCGTCTGGTTTTGCTGAAGATGCCGGGGGGGTTCACACCCCCCCAGCCCGTTGGTTTCTTGAACCAATGGCGGAACCAACGGGCAACCCCCGTGGGATATTTGAGAACAGATAATGAAAGAGGCGCAGAGTTCTTGGAGGATGGGGCATGAGTGACGCACTGTTGCAAATCCGCAATCTGCGGATCGAGGCCACCTCTTATCCGCCCGGCGAGGCCCCACGCGATGTGGTGCTGGTGGATGATGTCTCGGTTTCGGTCGAAAAGGGGAAGGTGCTGGGGCTGATCGGCGAATCCGGCGCGGGGAAGTCCACCATCGGCCTGTCTTCGATGGCCTATGGCCGGGGCGGGGTGCGGTTGACCGGCGGGACGATCACGCTGAACGGGCGCGATATCCGGCTGGCCGATGCGCGGGCGCTGCGCGCCCTGCGCGGGCGCGAGGTGACATATGTCGCGCAATCGGCGGCAGCGGCGTTCAACCCGGCGATCAAGCTGATGGATCAGGTGATCGAGACCTGTCTGGCGCATGATGTGATGGGGCGGGCGGAGGCAGAAGCGCGGGCGGTGATGCTCTTTGCCCGGCTTGGCCTGCCGGAGCCGGAGCGTTTCGGCCAACGCTATCCGCATCAGGTGTCGGGCGGGCAGTTGCAGCGGGCGATGACGGCGATGGCGCTCTGCCCCAAGCCTGACCTTGTGATCTTTGACGAGCCGACAACGGCGCTGGATGTGACCACCCAGATCGAGGTGCTGGCCGCGATCAAGGAGGCGATCCGCGACACCGGGGTGGCGGCGCTGTATATCACCCATGATCTGGCGGTGGTGGCGCAGGTGGCCGATGACATTCTGGTGCTGCGCCACGGCAAGCGGATCGAATATGGCGCGACCGAGCAGATCATCACCGCGCCGAAGGAGGCCTATACCAAGGCGCTGGTATCGGTGCGGTCCATCGAGCATGTCGAAAAGCCCGATGCACCGGCGGTTCTGGAGATTCAGTCTGTCACGGCGCGCTACAAGGGCACGAATTTCGATGTGCTCAAGGCCATCACGCTGGATCTGCCCGCCGGGCAGACCCTGGCCGTGGTCGGCGAAAGCGGATCGGGCAAATCGACGCTGGCGCGGGTGATCACCGGGTTGTTGCCGCCAGCGCAGGGGCGCATCCGCTTTGCCGGACGCGACCTTGCGCCGGATCTGGCGGCGCGGACCCGCGATGATCTGCGCGAGGTGCAGATGATCTATCAGATGGCCGATACGGCGATGAACCCGCGCCAGACCGTGGGCACCATCATCGGGCGGCCGCTGGAGTTCTACTTTGGCCTGAAGGGCGAGGCAAAGCGCAAGCGCATTCAGGATCTGCTGGAGCAGATCGAGATGGGCAAGGGATTCATCGACCGCTATCCGGCGGAACTGTCGGGCGGGCAGAAGCAAAGGGTCTGCATCGCCCGCGCGCTGGCGGCCAAGCCGAAGCTGATCATCTGTGATGAGGTGACCTCGGCGCTGGACCCGTTGGTCGCGGATGGCATCCTGAAACTGCTGCTGGCCCTGCAGGCGGCAGAGGGGGTGGCCTATCTGTTCATCACCCATGACCTTGCCACGGTGCGCGCGATTGCCGACCGGATCGCGGTGATGTACCGCGGCGAGGTGCGGCGCTATGGCACGAAGACCGATGTGCTGACCCCGCCATTTGATGATTATACCGAGCTTTTGCTGTCCTCGGTTCCCGAGATGAAGATGGGCTGGCTGGAAGGCGTGCTCGACAGCCGCAAAATGGAAGCTGCCGGAAACTGAGGCGCGCGCCGGCGCTCTGGAAGGCTGATGGCGGACCAGTTGCGCCTTGCCCCGTCGATCCTGACGCGTCGGGTCAGTTGGCGTAGCCGGGGGCCTCTGCGTCAAGAATGGCCCTGATCTCGCGCAGGTGGTCTTCGGCATAGCCGGGATAGGTTTCCCATTCCCGGGCGGTTTTCTCGGCGATCTCGTCCGGCAGGATGCGGAGCGGCTGGCCGGTTTGCAGGGCGCGGATATAGGTTTCGGCCGCGCGTTCGAAGTAATACAGCCGGTTGAAGGTTTCGGCCACGGTCGCCCCGACGACCAAGACGCCGTGATTGCCCATGATCAGCGTGGTGATCTTCGGGTCGGACAAAAGCTGCACGCAGCGCGCCGCCTCCTCTTCAAAGGCCATGCCGCCGTAGTGGTCGTCGACGACGGTTCTGTTGTGGAACATTGCCGTCGTCTGATCGATGGCGGGCAGGCGGCTGTCCTTCAGGCTGGCCAGCACCGTGGCGTGGATCGAATGGACATGCATCGCACAGCGGGCATGCGGACAGGCGCGGTGCAGGCTGCCATGCAGGCCCCAGGCGGTGGGATCGGGCGCATCAGGCCGGTTCAGGGTGCCGGGGTCGTTCGCGTCAATCTCGATCAGGCTGCTGGCGGTGATCCGGCTGAAATGGCGCCCGGCGGGGTTGATCAGAAAGCGGGTGCCATCGTCGCTGACCGCCAGGCTGAAATGGTTGGCGACGGCCTCGTGCATGTTCAGCCGGGCGGTCCAGCGGAAGGCTGCGGCCAGGTCGGTCCGGGCGGTCCAATGGGTCTGGTTGGGCAGATCTTTCATGACATATCTCCGGGGTGCCATTGGCCTTTGGCCATGGCGGACAGGGTATCGGTGACGCGGGCAAAGCTGGCCCGGGCGCGGGCGACAGTGTGGCGGGCGCGCAGGTGGCCGTGGACAAGGCCGAGGTCGGTGATGGCAACGGCCTTCCCGCCAGCGGCGGTGATGCGGGCGGCATAGGCGGCGGCATCATCGGCCAGCGGGTCACATTCCGCCGCAAGGGCAAGCGTGGGGGGCAGGCCAGAGAAATCGCTGGCCATCAGCGGTGCCGCCGTAGGGTCGTTGCGGTCTGCGCCCCGGATGCGGGCATAGAACGCGACATCATCGGCCGTCAGCATCGGGGCCTGCGCATGGCGCTGGTAACTGGCCCCGCGCCCGCCAAGGCCGGGATAGATCAGCACCTGCCCCAATACGCGCGGGTCGGACAGGGCCGCCGCGACCGCAGCCGCAAGCGCGCCTCCGGCGCTGTCCCCGGCCAGCAGGATGGGCCCCGGCGTGGCGCGGGCGACCGCGAGGCAATCTTCAAAGGCGGCGGGGTGCGGGTGTTCGGGACACAGGCGGTAATCGACAGCCAGCACCGAAAGCCCGGTTGCGGCGCAAATCTCGGCGCAGACATCATCATGGCTCTCCAGCCCGCCCACGACAAAGCCGCCGCCATGGAAATAGATCACAGCCGGAGCCCGGCCCTGATAGCGGCGGCAGCGCACCCCTGCCACGTCTTCATCCTGCGCGGTCACGCCAGGGGGATGACCGTTGTGAAAGCCCTGGCACATTGTGTCGTAAATGTGGCGCTGATCCGCGATGGAGAGCGCGGCGGTGTCCGGCGGATAGGCGGCCTCGGTCTGGCGGATGAAGGCCCAGGTTTCGGCGTCGATCAGGCGCTGATACTCCGGCAGGGTGATGGGGCTGTGCATGGGTTCTGGCATGGCGCAACTGTGACCTGCGTCGCGACGTGTCACAAGAGATTTCCCGCGCAGCAGCCCTTGGCGGCTGGTGTGGCCCCTGCGGATGTTTTGCGAGGGGCGAGGGGCGCAAGAGAGAGAGAGAGAGAGAGAGAGAGAAAGAAGCCAGGAAAAAGGGCGCAGCCAAAGGTGCGCCCCAGTCCGTCAGCGATCCGTGTCGTCCGTTTTCCGCTCTGCGCTGCGCGCAGATGCAGATCAGGACAGCGACAGATTGGTTGCGGATTCACGCCCGTCGCGGCCGGCTTCGATGTCGAAGGTCACGGCCTGGCCATCTTTCAGGCCACGCAGACCGGCACGTTCCAGCGCGGTGATGTGGACGAAGACGTCTTTCTTGCCACCCTCAGGGGCGATGAAGCCGTAGCCCTTTGTTTCATTGAACCATTTCACGGTGCCCTTGGCCATCGTGAAGTCTCCCGTAGTAACGCCGCCCGCGGGATTGCGGCGGCCCGGCGCAGTCAGCTGATCGTCGATTGCTGTGGCCGTGAGGCGAAGACAGTGGTCGAAATAGTTAACGTCGCCAATAAAATATGAGGTCGGACAGGCAAAAAGGCAAGAATATTTGCGCAGGCGATGCACAGGGCGGGGGGCGTCCCGTCCAAGGTCAGGCGGCGCTGGCGTCAGCGGTCATCGGCTTTGTCGAGGCTGCCGCGTCGCGGCGCAGGATGAGAGCGAGGCCAAACACCAGACTTGCAATTCCGACGCCAGACCAGATGGCCAGCGCGGTCAGCGCCCCCGAGTCAAAGACGACAAGCGACACAAGCGCGACCCAAAAACCGACCATTCCCCCCGCAAGCGCGAAAACAACTGCCATCCTATTCCCCTGTCTCTGCTGGTCTGAGACTCGGGCCGGATTGTGGCAGGAATGTGGCAGGGCCTTGCGGGCGTGGCGCCGGATTTTTCAAACTTTATGCGTGCTGCCGTCATCCGACAGGGCTTGTGCAGGCCACAGGCACTGTTTCAGACGGGCCAGGATTTGGCGGCTTCCTTCAGATGCGTCAGGAACGCCTGTACCTTGCGGGTGCGGTGCAGGTCCACATGGGTGACGATCCACAGCGGCGCATCCCATTCCGGGCGGGGCGGCAGGATCTCTATCAGGTTTTCGGCGACTTTCTGTTTGTAGGCTGCCACAAAGCCGATGCCCGTGCCCTGATGCACGGCTTCTTCGATGGCGGCCGGTTCTGTTCCCCGGAAGCTGATGGCACTGGCAGGTACCGTGCTGCGCAGCCAACGGTAGAATGGCGCGCGATTGGCCTCGTTGTCGACGCAGACAAAGCGGTGGTTGGCAAATTCGGATTCGTCCTTTGGCTGGCCATGCCGCGCAACATAAGATTTCGACGCGTAAAGCCCCGTCCGGATATGCGTCAGCGGCTGCGCCACATTGTCTGGTTCTTCCGGGGCGGCCCCGGCACGGATGGCAACATGGGCCTCGCCATAATCCAGCCGGAACACCCGCATATCGGTCAGGAACCGCACCTGCACCAGCGGATACTGTTCCTGAAACGAGGCAAGCACCGGGACCAGCAGATCAGCGATGCCGGAGATCGAGGTGACAGTCAGCTCCCCCGCGACCGCTTCGCCCTGTCCCTTGATGCGGCTGGACAGCTGGGCAAACTGCTCTTCGGTGGTTTGTGCCACGATCAGCAGGTCGCGGCCTGCCTCGGTGGGGGTGTAGCCGCGGGCGTGGCGCTGAAACAGCCGTGTGCCAAGGGTGCGTTCCAAGGCGTCGATGTGGCGGATGACGGTCGCATGATGCACGCCCAACACCTCGGCCGCACCGGACACCGTGCCCAGACGGGCCACCTGAAACGCGGTTCTGATTTCATCCCAGGCCGGTTGTGCCATGGTCGGGCTCTCTTCTTGCAGGCGGATAAAGATGGGTCAATGCTGTGCATTGGTGCACAAGGTGGCGTCAAACTTTTGTACTGTAAAGAAATAATCTTGTGCAGAGCGCCCCTCGCCAGCTTTATTCCAGGGGCCGGCCCCGCGGTTTGGCTTCGGGCTCTGGCCGCTGCCGGGCGATGGCTTGACTCGCGCCGTCATGCGGCCTATCAGGCGGGGAATTCCCCGGAGGCTGTCGCTTCCGGTCCCTTGGCTTTGCCGGGATCGCCATCTGCCAGCGCGTTGCGCCCGCAGGTGCCCTTGGTCATTGCTGTAACGCCCTTTGCGGGAGACGACCATGTTCGAGAGCCTTTCAGACCGCCTTGGCAGCGTCTTTGATCGCCTGACCAAACAGGGCGCGCTGTCCGAGGCCGATGTGATTGCCGCCCTGCGCGAAGTGCGGGTGGCGCTGCTGGAGGCCGATGTATCGCTGCCGGTGGCGCGCGATTTCATCAAGCGGGTGCAGGAGAAGGCGACCGGGTCGGCGGTGACGAAGTCGATCACCCCGGGGCAGATGGTCGTCAAGATCGTCCATGATGAGCTGATCCGGGTGCTGGCGGGGGATGAACCTGCGGACGCGCTGAAGATCGACAACCCGCCTGCCGCCATCCTGATGGTCGGTCTGCAAGGCTCGGGGAAAACCACCACCACCGCCAAGCTGGCCAAGCGGTTGAAGGACCGCAATGGCAAGCGGGTGCTCTTGGCCTCGCTCGACACCAACCGCCCGGCGGCGATGGAGCAACTGGCCATTCTGGCGGGGCAGGTCGGCGTGGACAGCCTGCCGATCGTCAAGGGTGAGTCAGCGGTGCAGATCGCGCGGCGTGCGAAAACGCAGGCCGCGATGGGCGGCTATGATGTGCTGTTCCTCGATACCGCGGGCCGGTTGCACATTGACGAAGTGCTGATGGATGAAGTGCAGGCGGTGCGCGACATCGCCCAGCCGCGCGAAACGCTGCTGGTTGTCGATGGCCTGACCGGTCAGGACGCGGTGAACGTGGCCGCCGAGTTTGATGGCAAGGTCGGCATTTCCGGCGTGGTCCTCACGCGGATGGATGGCGACGGGCGTGGCGGTGCGGCTCTGTCGATGCGGGCGGTGACCGGCAAGCCGATCCGTTTCGTCGGCCTTGGCGAGAAGATGGATGCGCTGGAGACCTTCGAGGCCGAGCGCGTCGCGGGCCGCATCCTTGGCATGGGCGACATCGTCGCGCTGGTCGAACGCGCGCAGGAAACGTTTGAGGCCGAACAGGCCGAGCGCATGGCGCGGCGGTTCTCCAAGGGATTGTTCAACATGAACGACCTCAAGGGCCAGCTGGAGCAGATGCAGAAGATGGGCGGCATGCAGGGTCTGATGGGCATGCTGCCGGGCATGGGCAAGATGGCAAAGCAGGCCGAAGAGGCTGGCTTTGACGACAAGATGCTGCGCCGTCAGGTGGCGCTGATCAACTCGATGACCAAGAAGGAACGCGCCAACCCCGACCTGCTGGCCGCCAGCCGCAAGAAGCGGATCGCGGCAGGCGCGGGGCTGGAAGTGTCAGAGCTGAACCGTCTGCTGAAACAGCACAAGCAGATGGCCGAGATGATGAAGAAGATGGGCAAGGGTGGCGGCATGAAGCAGGCCATCAAGCAGATGATGGGCAAGGGCGGCATGCCCGACCCGTCCAAGATGTCGCCCGCCGAGCTGGAAGCTGCTGCCAAGGGCATGAAAGAGTCGATGGGGCAGGGCGGGTTTCCCGGCATGCCGCGTGGCATGAGCCTGCCATCGGGCCTGTCGGGGCTGATGAAGAAGAAATGACCCCGCCCGTGCTGCATACCCAGCGCCTGACCCTGCGTCCCCCTGTCATGGCCGATTTCCCGGCCTATGCGGCGTTCTGGGCGTCGGACCGGGTTGTCTATATGGGCGGGCCGAGGGATGCGGCGGGGGCGTGGTTCTGGTTTTGCCATGATGTCGCGCAATGGGCGCTGCTGGGCCATGGCGCGCTGATGATGGATCTGACGGCCAGCGGAAAAACCGTGGGGCAGGTCAGCCTGAATGGCGGACCGAAATTTCCCGAGGTTGAACTGGGTTGGCAGGTCTATCACGGGCACGAAGGCCAGGGCTATGCGACCGAGGCGGCGGGCGCGCTGCGCGACTGGGCCTTTGCCAGCCTGCCTCTGTCGTCGCTGGTCAGCTACATCGACGCAGACAATGCCGCATCGATCCGTGTGGCACAGCGATTGGGGGCCGAGCGTGATGCGGCGGCACCCCGCCCGGACCCGGAAGATCAGGTTTGGCGCCATGCGAGGGGGACTCTATGACTGACGCCGCAACTGCCACACGCGCCGCCGAGGTGCTCAAAGAGCATCGCCAGTCGATCGACCGGCTGGATGCCATTCTGGTCTATACGCTGGCCGAGCGGTTCAAGCACACGCAGGCGGTGGGGCGGCTGAAGGCCGAGCACGAGCTGCCGCCAAGCGATCCGTCGCGTGAGGCGCGCCAGATTTCGCGTCTGGAACAATTGGCGCAAGACGCCGATCTGGACCCGGAATTTGCCAAGAAATTCCTGACCTTCATCATTTCCGAAGTCATCAGGCATCACGAGAAACTGCAAAAGTAACCCGGGAAGGCGGGGTGAACCCCGCCCTACCCAAGCGACAAACCTTAAGGAGACTACCCATGGCTGTTAAAATTCGTCTGGCACGCGGCGGTTCGAAAAAGCGCCCGCACTACTCGATCGTTCTGACCGACTCGCGCAACCCGCGCGATGGCCGTTTTCTGGAAAAGCTGGGCGTTTATGACCCGATGCTGAACAAGGACGACGAAAAGCGCGTTGTCATGAACATCGACCGGATCAAGGAACTGATGGCAACCGGCGCGCAGCCGACCGATCGCGTGACCCGTTTCCTCGAAGCCGCCGGCGTGCTGGACAAGAAGGTCCGCAACAACCCGAAAGCAGCGGTGCCCGGCAAGCAGATGGCAGAACGCGCTGCCAAAAAGGCCGCTCGCGCCGAAGCCCCAGCCGAAGAATAATCGGCCTGATGATCCCCGGCCTTGGCCTGGTGCGCCGGTCCATCACGCTTGCCCTGTGCGGGGCGGCGTTCTGGGCCGGCATGAATGTTTCCCGCATCCAGAGCCAGACGGCCTGTCTGGATGCGGGGGGATCGTTTGATCCGCGCGGATTTTGCAGCACAGGGGTGTCTTTGCCATGACGAATGACCGGATCTGTGTCGGCTCTATTGCAGGGGCCTTTGGCGTTCAGGGCGAGGTGCGGCTGAAATCCTTTTGCGCCGAACCCGAGGCGATTGCGGCCTACGGGCCGCTCTACACCGCGGATGGCAGCCGCAGTTTCGACGTGAAGCTGACCCGGCCGGTGGCGGGCGGGCTTGGCGCGCGGATTGCGGGTGTGGCGACCAAGGATCAGGCGGACGCGCTGCGTGGCACCGATCTCTATGTCGACCGGGCGCGTCTGCCGTCTTTGCCGGATGATGAATTCTACCACTCCGACCTGATCGGTCTGGAGGTCTATGACACCGGAGGCGTGTTGCTGGGGGCGCTGCGGGCCGTGCACAATCATGGCGCGGGCGACCTGCTGGAGGTCTATGCACCGACCCGCAAGCAGCCCCTTCTGATCCCCTTCACCAAGGCGGCGGTGCCGACGGTCGATCTGGCCGCACGGCGCATCGTGGCGGATCTGCCCGAGGGGCTGGAGTAGCGCATGTCTGACGAGCTTCCCGATGAGGCGGCCCTGTCGCGTGCGCCATCCCGGTCGCACGGGCGGCTGTCGGCCAAACCGGTGCTGCGCCCGCGCGATCTGTTCGACGATGCCCGCGCGGTGCGCGGTGCCTGGCTTGCGCGGGTCATCACCCTGTTTCCGCAGGCCTTTCCGGGGGTGTTGGAACAGTCCCTGACCGGCAAGGCGATGGATCTGGGGCTGTGGCGGCTCGAAACCTATGATCTGCGCAGCTTCGGCATCGGCAAGCATCGCAATGTGGATGACACGCCAGCCGGAGGCGGGGCCGGCATGGTGCTGCGCGCCGATGTGGTGGACGCAGCCATTACCCAGGCAAGCGCGGGGGCGAATCCCGACCGCGCCCGCTGGCCCGTGGTGTACCTGTCGCCACGCGGCACGCCGTTTGATCAGGCGATGGCGCGGCGCTTTGCGGGCTGTGACGGGCTGACGCTGTTGTGCGGGCGCTTTGAAGGCGTGGATCAGCGGGTGCTGGATCACCATGCGGTGGAAGAGGTGTCCTTGGGGGATTTCGTGCTGACCGGCGGCGAGATCGCGGCGCAGGCCATTCTGGATGCCACGGTACGGCTGTTGCCCGGGGTGCTGGGCAATGCCGAAAGCATCGAAGAGGAAAGCCATTCCAACGGGTTGCTGGAGCATCCGCATTACACGCGCCCCCCGGTCTGGGAGGGACGGGAAATTCCGCCGGTGCTTCTGTCGGGTGACCATGCCAAGATTGCCAAATGGCGCCGCGCAGAGGCCGAAGCCCTCACAGCAGAGCGCAGGCCCGACCTTTGGGCGCGCAAGACCCGCGGTTAACGCGTGCGCCCGGCCCTGATGGCCACCGCAACCCCGGCCGCCAGCACCATGGCCATGCCCAGCAGGCTGAGCGGGGCAGGCACATGGTCAAAGGCCAGCCAGCCCAGTAGCCCGGCCCAGACCAGATGCATGTAATTCACCGGGGCAAGCAAGGCGGGCGGGGCCTGACGATAGGCCATGGTGAACAGGAAATGCCCGGCCGTCGCCACCACCCCCAAGGCCCCGATCAGCGCCAGGTCTGACAGGGGCGGCATTGTGGCGGGCAGCGATTGCACGGCCATGACACAAAAGATCACCAGCCCGGCCACGGCGACATGAAACAGCATCGACATCGTCGATTCCGTCCGGGCCAGAACCCGCGTCATCAGGTGATAGGCCGTCGACAGGGCGGCGTTCATCAGCGCAAAGATCACCCCCCAGGTGTCGAGCCCGCCCCCCGGACGCATGACCAGAATGACGCCCCCAAAGGCCAGAACCGCGCCAAACCAGGCCGCAGGATGGACCTTTTCCTGCAACAGCGGTCCTGACAGCAGCATCACCAGAATCGGGGCCAGATAGATGATCGCCACCGTTTCGCCCACCGGCATCCGCTGCAGCGCAAGACCCATGGTAAGCGAGGCCAGCGCCAGAATGATGCCTCGGGTCACCACCCAGCTCCTGCGCTGCGCCTGCCACAGGCCAAATCCATGCCGCGGCATCATGAACAGCATCAGCAGCACGACGTTCACCAGATAGCGCCCGGTCTGGACAAAGGCGATGGGGTAGCGCTCGACCAGATATTTGGTCAACGTGTCGCCAGCGGCGAACAGGAAGACGGCACTCATGACGAACAGCACGCCTTTCAGCGCGCTTCCCCCGGCGGTTTTGTCCATGTGTTCGGGAATCTCCATTGCGGGGTTCTTTTCTGCGCAAATGCCGCAGGGTGCAAGCCTGTGCCACTTGACCGGTTGCCATGATTGCCCCTATACGCGCCTGTCCGGGACCGGAATGGTCCGTCGGACCCGATTCCTGTTTGCCTTATCCCGGGTTTCTTCCCCGGTGCGCTGGCCGACAGGGCGGTTGCTATGGAAAAGCTGGCCTGATCTCTGGCGGGCTCATCGCATGCGATGGGGACCCGGTGAAGACCAAGAGCTCTGAGGCACGGCATCACCTCTGCGGACCCACCGCAGGTTGCGAAAGGACCAGGCATGAACCTGATCGCCCAACTCGAAGCCGAGCAGATTGCTGCGCTTGGCAAGACCATCCCGGATTTCAAGGCCGGGGACACTGTCCGCGTCGGTTTCAAAGTGACCGAAGGCAGCCGCTCGCGTATCCAGAACTACGAAGGCGTCTGCATTGCCCGTCAGGGCGGCGCGACCATCTCGGCATCCTTCACCGTGCGCAAGATCTCGTTCGGCGAAGGCGTGGAACGCGTGTTCCCGCTGTATTCGACCAACATCGACTCCATCGATGTGGTGCGTCGCGGCAAAGTCCGTCGCGCCAAGCTGTATTACCTGCGCACGCGCCGCGGGAAATCGGCACGTATCTCGGAAGATACGACCTATAAACCGAAATCTGAATAAGGATCGGACCGATGAAAGAAGGCATTCACCCCGACTATCACTTCATCACCGTGAAGATGACCGACGGTTCGACCTATCAGACCCGTTCGACCTATGGCAAAGACGGCGACAGCCTGGCGCTCGACATCGATCCGCTGGCGCACCCGGCCTGGACCGGTGGCAACGCCAAGCTGATGGACACCGGCGGCCGTGTGTCGAAGTTCAAGAACAAATACGCTGGTCTGGGCTTCTGATCCCGACCTTTCGTATGATGGAACAGCCCCGCTTTTGCGGGGCTTTTTCATGTTCTGACGCCACAGGTTCAGAAAGCAATGATCCTGACCGCGCCGGGTTTGCCTTCGCGCTTCCCCTTGGGCGGCAACCCGCCTAAAAGAGCGGACAGACTGTGGCAAAGGGGCAAGGCATGGCGCATATCATCGTCGTGGGCAACGAAAAGGGCGGGTCGGGCAAATCGACCACCTGCATGCATGTGGCCACTGCCCTTGTGCGGCAAGGCTTCCGCGTCGGCGGGCTGGATCTTGACCTGCGGCAGAAATCCTTTGGCCGCTATGTCGAGAACCGCCGCGCCTATCTTGCCCGCAGCGGGCTGAACCTGCCCACCCCCGATTACCGCGACCTTCCCGAGGTGGACGAATCCACGCTTGCCCCCGGCGAAAATCCGTTTGACGCCCGCTTGTCGGCGGCCGTGGCCGCCCTCGACCCGGTGTCGGATTTCATCATCATCGATTGCCCCGGCAGCCATACCCGGCTGTCACAGGTGGCCCATTCGCTGGCCGACACGCTGATCACGCCGCTGAATGACAGTTTCATCGACTTTGACCTGCTGGCGCGGACCGATCCGGAAACCGGCAAGGTCAAGGGACCGTCGATCTATTCCGAAATGGTCTGGAATGCCCGCCAGTTGCGGGCACAGGCGGGGCTGAAGCCGATCGACTGGATCGTGCTGCGCAACCGTCTGGGTGCGCAGCAGATGCATAACAAAAAGAAGGTCGGTGCCGCGCTGGAAGAACTGTCCAAGCGCATCGGGTTTCGCGTCTCGCCCGGGTTTTCCGAGAGGGTGATCTTCCGCGAGCTGTTTCCGCGCGGGATCACCTTGCTGGATCTCAAGGATACCGGCGTTGACCAGCTGAACATCTCGAACATCGCGGCACGGCAGGAAGTGCGCGACCTGATGCGCGAGCTGCGCCTGCCGGGCGTTACACCGGAGTTCTGATAAAGAGCGTGGCCCGCACTTCGCGCCGTGCATCGCGCGTGCCAATGCGCGTCAGGCGATGGTAAAAGAAGTCATCATCGTTGGCCTTTGGGGCAAAAAAGCCGAATTTTTGAAACAGCGTAAGGGCGTAGGTCATATCCGGCTCCTGAAGTGATGTGTTATCCCCGCTGATGACAAGGTTACTGGGGCTTGCGGCAAAATCACGGCGGGCTGTGGCCCAAGGCAAGGCATTTTGGCGGGTAAACTCTGGCAGCCCAAAATTGTCACAAAGCGCCGCCCGCCATGCCCATTGGGCTTGAGCCAATCCGGCGGCAATGCCACAACATGGCCCGGAGGACCGCCATGCCCAATACCTTGTTTGACAGAGTGTTCGCGCCACTTGCCGGGCAAGACCGGCCCTTGCTGCATCTTGCGGACGGCAGCCAGATCTCTGCGTCTGCCTTTGCCGTGCTGGTGGCGCGGCTGGCCGGCGCGCTGGTGGCGCTTGGGGTGCAACCGGGTGACCGGGTCGCGGTGCAGGTGGCGAAATCGCCCGAAGCCCTTGCGCTCTATGGGGCCACTGTCGCGGCGGGGGCGGTGTTTTTGCCGCTGAACACCGGCTATACGGCGGCGGAACTGGATTATTTCATCGGCAATGCCACGCCTCGGGTCTTTGTCGGCGACCCGGCGCAGGCGGCCGCACTGGACCCGTTGTGTGCCACACATGGTGCGCGGTTTATGGGCTTGTCCGGTCACGGCAGCGGCAGTCTGATGGATCTGGCCGCGCGGCAGGAGGCCGCCTTTGCGCCGGTGGACCGGTCCGGTGCAGATCTGGCAGCGATCCTTTACACCTCTGGCACCACGGGCCGGTCCAAGGGGGCGATGCTCAGCCATGACAATCTGCTGTCCAATGCCCGGGTGCTGGCCGAGCTGTGGCGCTTTACCGATGCGGATGTGCTGCTGCATGCGCTGCCGATCTTTCACACCCACGGGCTGTTTGTCGCATCGAATGTCAGCCTGCTGACCGGGGGACAAATGGTGTTCCTGCCCGGATTTGACACAGAGGCGGTGATTGCGGCCCTGCCGAAATCCACCGCGATGATGGGGGTGCCCACCTTCTACACCCGCCTGCTGGACGACCCGCGCCTGACGCGCGATCTGGTCGGGCATATGCGGCTGTTCATCTCCGGCTCGGCCCCGCTGTTGTCAGAAACCCACATTGCGTTCGAGGACCGCACCGGCCTGCGTATTCTGGAACGCTATGGCATGACGGAAACCAACATGAACACCTCCAACCCCTATGACGGGGAGCGTCGGGCGGGAACGGTGGGGATGGCCCTGCCGGGGGTGGAGGTGCGGATCATGGCCGATGGGCAGGAGGTGGCACCGGGCGAGGTCGGCGTGATCGAGGTGCGCGGCCCCAATGTGTTTCAGGGCTATTGGCAGATGCCCAACAAGACCGCCGAAGACCTGCGCCCCGATGGCTGGTTCATCACCGGCGATCTGGCCACCCGCGACCCTGATGGCTATGTCACCATCGTCGGCCGCGCCAAGGATCTGATCATCACGGGCGGTTACAACGTCTATCCCAAGGAAGTCGAGGAGTTGCTGGACACATTGCCCGGCATCGCCGAAAGCGCGGTCATCGGCGTGCCGCATCCCGATTTCGGCGAGGCCGTCTTTGCCGTCTTGGCCCGGACAAAAGCTATGGCACCGGAACTTGATCAGGTCCGTGCCGCTGTCGCCGCCTCCTTGGCCAAATTCAAACACCCCAAGGGGTATGCGGTGGTCGACACATTGCCACGCAACACCATGGGCAAGGTGCAAAAGGCCGAGTTGCGCAAGACACACGCCCGTCAGTTCACATCCTGACCGCCGCCATTTTCGGTCTGCACCTGTCCCGGGCTCCGGGGCAGCGCCCCGGCGCTGTCGGCATCGTCGCCGTCACCAGACAATTCCCCGGCCAGAAACCGCTCGAACGCATCCAGATCGACCGGTTCGAACTGGCCGAACCCCTGCATCCAGACCGAGGCCGCGCGCAGGGCATCCGGTTCCAGCTTGCACCAGATCACCCGGCCGCGCTTTTCACGGCTGATCAGACCGGCATCTGTCAATACGGTCAGATGTTTCGAGATTGCCGCAAGGCTCATCCTGAACGGCTCTGCCACATCGGTCACCGCCATGTCATCTTCCAGCAGCATCGCCAGGATCGCCCGCCGGGTGGGGTCGGCGAGGGCGGCAAAGACCCTGGACAGCAGATCGGGGGAAAGCGCATCGGTCATGGCCAAACCATGGGCAGGCTTTGGTAAAAAGATCAACCATCCGGTTGAGGGTTTTGCGCCGCGACGGGCGGCCTTTTGAAAATCAACTGATCAGTTGAATATACCACCATGGCCGGTTCAGGGGATGCAAGGCGGGCGCGGCACAGCCCTTAGGATTATAAGTATCTGATTTTAAATAATATTGTCCTGCCGCATGTCGGCTTGACTCGGGCCTTCTCTGCCATTAGCACCGCAGCAACCATCTTCATGGGGGCAAGGCTGGTGTCCGACCCGCAAGATCCGTCCGATAGCGCCCGGTTAAAGGCGTTGGAGGCCCGGATTTCAGCGGCAAAGGCTGCAAGCGAACCGACGCCTCATATGAAGAAAGACTATTCTCAGGCACAGGTCGCCTGGCGGATGGTGATAGAGCTTGTGGCCGGTCTGTTGATCGGTTTCGGCATCGGATACGGGCTGGATACCCTGCTGGGGACCATGCCGATATTCCTGGTGCTGTTCATCGGGTTCGGTCTGGCTGCGGGGGTGAAAACCATGCTGCGGTCGGCCAATGAAGTGCAGGAACGCCGGCTGGCCCAGGACGCAGCCGAAAAGAGGGATGACTGACGTGGCGGAAGAAACAGGCTTGGTGTTCCACCCGATGGACCAGTTCATCGTCAAGCCGCTGTTCGGCGACGGCCCGGTGATGTGGTACACGCCGACCAACGCAACCTTGTGGATGCTGCTTGCCGTCGTCTGCGTGGTTGCCCTGTTTGTGCTGGGGACGCGCGGCCGTGCCGTCATCCCGACGCGGCTGCAATCTGTGGCCGAAGTGTTCTATGGGTTCATCTACAAGATGGTCGAGGATGTAACCGGCCATGACGGGGTGAAGTATTTCCCCTGGATCATGACGCTGTTTCTGTTCATCTTCTTCTCGAACATGCTGGCCCTGATCCCGACCGCCTTTGCGCCGACCTCGCATATCGCGGTCACCGCCGTGCTTGGTTTTGGCGTGTTCATCGCCGTCACGGTGATCGGCTTTGTCAAGAATGGCGCATCCTTCCTCGGGATGTTCTGGATGAAAGAGGCCCCGCTGTTCTTGCGCCCGATCATCGCCGTGATCGAAGTCATCTCGTATTTCGTGCGGCCGGTCAGCCATTCCATCCGTCTTGCGGGCAACATCACCGCTGGCCATGCCGTGGTCAAGGTTTTCGCGGCCTTCGCAGGCATCGCCTTGATCGCGCCGGTTTCCATCCTTGCGATCACCGCCATCTATGCGCTTGAAGTGCTGGTGGCCGTGATCCAGGCCTATGTCTTCACCATCCTGACCTGTGTCTACCTCAAGGATGCGCTGCATCCGGCCCACTGACACGCGCTCGACACTCTCAAAGAAATCCAAATTCCATCGTAAGGAGCATCACATGGAACTCGCAGCAGCAGCCGCACTCGGCAAATACATCGGCGCCGGCATCGCAGCCATCGGTGCAGGCATCGCAGCCGTCGGCGTGGGCAATGTCGCCGCCAACTATCTGGCTGGCGCTCTGCGCAACCCGTCGGCAGCCGCATCGCAGACCGCGACCCTGTTCATCGGTCTGGCCTTCGCCGAAGCTCTGGGCATCTTCGCCTTCCTCGTCGCCCTCCTGCTGATGTTCGCAGCCTGATCCTTATTGACGTCTTGCGAAACAGGGGTGCAGCGCAATCGCGTTGCCCCCTTGAGTTTCAAAGGGTCCGATGGAGGACATGATGGCTACTGAAACACTCGCAGATGGTGTGGTGCAGGGCGGGGCCGCTGTTGGGTCCTGCCTTGGGCTTGACGGCAGCGCCATCGGCATGCCGCAACTGTGCACCGACTGGATGCCGAACCAGATCTTCTGGCTTCTGATCGCCTTGATTGCGATCTACTTTTTCCTGTCGCGGATCGGTCTGCCGCGGATCGGTGCCGTTCTGGCCGAGCGTCAGGGCACGATCACCAATGACCTTGCCGCAGCCGAAGAAATGAAGCTGCAGGCCGTTGCGGCCGAGCGTGCCTATGTCGAGGCGTTAGAGCGCGCCCGGGCGGATGCGAACAAGATTGCGGCAGAAACCCGGGCCGATATCCAGAAAGATCTGGATGTCGCACTGGCCAAGGCTGATGCCGAGATTTCTGCCAAGACCACAGAGTCCGAGGCCCGCATCGCAGAGATCCGCGCCGGTGCCATGGACGCGGTGACCCAGGTTGCCAAGGACACGGCGAAGGAACTGGTTGCGGCCTTGGGCGGTTCGCCTGATGCCCGCGCCGTGACGGCAGCAGTATCTGCCCGGCTGAAAGGGTAAGGCGATGACCAGACTGACAACCATTGTGCTGGCCCTCGCGGCAAGCCCGGCCTTTGCGGCGACAGGTCCGTTCTTCAGCCTGCGCAACACCGACTTTGTCGTGTCTATCGCTTTCCTGGTGTTCATCGGCATCCTGCTGTACTTCAAGGTTCCGTCGCGGATCACGGGGATGCTGGATGCGCGTGCGGTGCAGATCAAGGCCGATCTGGAAGAAGCCCGCGCCCTGCGGGATGAGGCCAAGGCTTTGCTCGCGTCCTATGAGCGCAAGCAGAAAGAGGTCAAGGAGCAGTCCGATCGCATCGTTGCCGGCGCAAGGGCAGAGGCCGAATCTGCCGCGCTGCAGGCAAAGGCCGATATGCAAAACGCGATTGCGCGCCGTCTGGCCGCTGCCGAAGAGCAGATTCAGGCCGCCGAGAATTCGGCTGTGCGGGCTGTGCGCGAAGAGGCGATTTCGGTTGCCGTTGCGGCGGCGGGCGCGGTTCTGGCCAAGCAGATGACCGCCGAGAACGCGCAGGCCTCCATTGATGCCGCGATCAAGCAGGTCGATGCAAAGCTGCACTGACAGGCCATCAGGCCCGATCTGACAAGAAAGCCGGCCATCAGGCCGGCTTTTTTCTATCGGGTCCGTTCGTGCTCAAAGCGTTGCTGCGCGATGACCTCGTTCCGTTCGGCCTTGATCTGATCGGCCAGCGACAGTTCGACATAGGTCAAATGCGCCTCGACCGCGGCGCGGGCGGCCTGCGGGTCGCGTGCCTGAAGCCCGACGTTTATGGCCCGATGCTGATCCAGCAGCATGCCCCGGGTGGTGCGGTTGCGGAACATCATCTGGCGATTGTAAAAGACCCCCTGCCGCAGCAAATCATACATGGACCGCATCATGTGCAGCATGATCACGTTGTGGCTGGCCTCGATGATGGACAGATGGAATTCGGCATCCAGCCCGGCCTCGTCGGTGGGGTCGCGCTTGAGATGCGCGGCCTCCATCTTCTGAAAAATGGCGTCGACAACCTTCAGATCGGTGTCCGACGCCAGTCGCGCCGCACGCTCGGCCGCCAGCCCCTCCATGTCGCGGCGAAAGGCGATATAGTCGAACACCGCCTCTTCATGGCTGGCAAAAAGCTGGACCAGCGCATCGGAAAAGGCCGAACCCAGCACCTCGGCCACATAGATCCCGGCCCCGGCGCGGCTGATGAGCAGGCCACGGGCCTGCAGATCGGCGACAGCGTCGCGCAAGGAGGGCCGCGATACCCCCATGCGATCTGACAGTTCCCGCTCGGATGGAAGCCGTTCGCCCGGGCGCAGGATGCCGCGCAAGATCAGCTGTTCGATTTGGCGCACAACCGATTGCGACAGTTTTTCGGTCTGAATTCGTGTGTAAGGCATAACCCCGGGAACCTGCGTGTATTGGTCAGAATCTATGACCACCGGCCAGTCTTCTCAAGCGCAATCTGTCTGCGCGTCGCGCAACAAAAAAGGCCGCCCCTTGGGGCGGCCCTTTCCCGCACTGTGCGGAGCTTAAGACGTTGGCCGGATGATGATTTCCACCCGGCGATTTTGGGCGCGACCATCTGCCGTGGCATTGGACGCAATCGGCTGGTCAAAGCCACGGCCGATTGTGGTGATCCGTCCAAACGGCACACCGTTCTGGGTCAGCACGCTTGACACCGCACTGGCGCGGCGCTGTGACAGATCGTAGTTATAGGCTGCCGTCCCGGTGTTGTCGGTGTGGCCGATCACTTCGATCCGGCTGTTGGGATAGCGCAGCAGGCTGGTGGCGACGCTGCCCAGATCAGACCGCAGGTCTGGCCGAAGCGAGGCGCTGTCCACCGCAAACAAAAGATCCTGCGGCATGTTGACGGTCAGATAATTGCCGTTGTTGGTCACCGTGACATTGGGGTTGTTGATCGAGCCGCGCAGTTCTGCGGCCTGACGGTCCAGCGTGGCACCGATGGCCCCACCGGCAACGGCCCCAATCACGCCACCCACGGCCGCCTTGGCCAGACGGTCGCTGCCCGAGCTGGCCCCGGCTGCGGCCCCGACCAGGCCGCCCATGATCGCCCCTTGCTGGGCGCGGGCGTTCGGGTTGTCGGGGTAGGCATTGGGGTCAACGCATGCGGTCAGCGCCAGAAGCGATGCCGCGGAAAAAAGAAGGGGGGTCTTGAAGATCATTTCTGCCGCCTCATGAATATTATGCCCTGCGAACGTGGTCCGCAGAATGCTAGCAATGTATATCAACGCTTAAGGTCGCCAGAAAGTTCCCATCTGCCTTGCGCAGATTTCCGCGCATCACACTGTAGTGTCCTCCAAGGTGGCATCCGCGCGTGCGGCTTCATAAGCCAGCATGGCACGCTTGACCGGCAGTCCCCAATGATAGCCGCCCAAGGCCCCGCTTTTGCGCAAGGCGCGGTGGCAGGGGATCAGCAGGCTGATCGGGTTTCGCCCGACCGCCGTGCCAACGGCCCGCACTGCCTTTGCATGGCCGATGACGGTTGCGATGTCGCTATAGGTGGTGACATGGCCCGAGGGGATCTGCAGCAGGGCCTCCCAGACCTTGATCTGAAACGGGGCGCCGATCAGGAACAGCGGCGTATCGCCATTCTGGCCGGGGCGGGCGCCAAAGGCCTGCAAGGCCCAGGCCCGCAGAAAGCCGGGGTCATGGATGAACCGGGCCTTGGGCCACCGGCGCAGCAGATCGTCCAGCGCGGCCTCTTCGCCGGTTTCGGCGGCAAAGCCGATGCCGCAGATGCCGCGCTCGGTGCCGGTCACGATGGCGCGGCCAAACGGGCTGTCAAACCAGCCATGACGGATCGTCAACCCCTCGCCAGCGCGGGCAAAGTCTCCGGGCGTCATCGCCTCCCAGGTCAGGAACAGGTCGTGCAGGCGGCCAGAGCCCGACAGGCCCGCACCATCGGCGGTCGCAAGCGTGGTGTGGCGCGTGGCCAGCAGGGACTTGGCGTGATCCAGCACAAGATATTGCTGATAGCGCTTGGGGCTGACCCCGACCCAGGCCGAGAACAGCCGCTGGAAATGCGCCGCACTCATGCCCATGCGGGCGGCCAGTGCCTCCAGCGTCAGGCCCGGGCCGGCCCTGTCGATCTCGCGGATGGCGCGGCCTATGACGTTGTAATGATAGTCTGGTGACAGGTCTGACATGGCGGCCCTCCTACACCGTCAGTCTATGAGCCGGGCTGCGGCTTTGCGACCCGTTTCCTGCGGCTTTGTGCGCTTGCGGGGCCGGGCGATCTGTGGTGCAAAAGCCCATGGTCAGACAGCTTGATTACCACGCGATGCGCGCGATCTTCACCCGGTTCCAGTCAGCGGAACCGGAGCCGAAGGGCGAGTTGGAGCATGTGAACGCCTATACGCTGGTGGTGGCGGTGGCCTTGTCGGCGCAGGCGACCGATGTGGGGGTGAACCGGGCCACGCGCGGCCTGTTCGCGGTGGCCGACACACCGGCCAAGATGCTGGCCCTGGGCGAGGACCGGGTGATCGAGCATATCAAGACCATCGGCCTCTATCGCAACAAGGCCCGCAATGTCATCAAGTTGAGCCAGATTCTGGTGGACCAGTATGGCGGCGAGGTGCCATCAAGCCGGGCGGCGCTGCAATCCCTGCCGGGCGTCGGGCGCAAGACGGCGAATGTGGTGCTGAACATGTGGTTTCATCAACCGGCTCAGGCGGTGGATACGCATATCTTCCGCGTCGGCAACCGCTCGGGCATCTGCCCCGGGCGTGATGTCGATGTGGTCGAACGCGCCATCGAAGACAATGTGCCGGCCGAATTCCAGCACCATGCGCATCACTGGCTTATTCTGCATGGCCGCTATATCTGCGTGGCGCGCAAACCCAAATGCGGTATCTGCCCGATCCGGGACTGGTGCCTTTACGAGGAAAAGACGGAATGAAAACCTATCAGGTCGTAGGGATCGGAAACGCCATCGTCGATGTGTTTACCCAATCGGATGACAGCTTTCTGGAACTGATGGGCATTGAAAAAGGCATCATGCAGCTGGTGGAGCGCGAGCGCGGCGAATTGCTCTATGCCGCGATGAAGGACCGCAAGCAGGCCCCCGGCGGGTCTGTTGCCAATACGCTGGCGGGCCTGGGCAATCTGGGGCTGAGCACCGGGTTCATCGGGCGGGTGCATGATGATGCGCTGGGGCGGTTCTATGCCCGATCGATGGAGGAGAATGGCACCAGTTTTGTGAATGCCCCGGTGCCGGGCGGCGAATTGCCAACCTCGCGCTCGATGATCTTTGTCTCGCCCGATGGCGAGCGGTCGATGAACACCTATCTGGGCATCTCGTCCGACCTGGGGCCAGAGGATGTGGCCGATGATGTGGCCGGGCAGGCGGAGATCCTGTTTCTGGAAGGCTATCTTTATGACAAGCCCAAGGGCAAGCAGGCCTTTGAGCGGGCGGCGCAGCTGTGCCGGGCCAAGGGCGGCAAGGCGGGGATCGCCTTGTCAGACCCGTTCTGCGTGGATCGGCACCGCGACGGCTTTCGCCAGCTGGTCAAGGATCTGGATTACGTGATCGGCAACCAACATGAATGGGAATCGCTCTATCAGACCGACCTGAGCACGGCGCTGGAACAGGCGGCGCAGGAGTCGGGTCTGGTCGTCTGCACCCGGTCTGGCCACGATGTCATTCTGGTGCAGGGCGATGAAAAGGCGGTCGTTCCTGTCAAGCGGATCGTGCCGGTCGATGCCACCGGCGCGGGCGATCAATTCGCGGCAGGCTTCATCTATGGCATGGCGACCGGGCAAAGCCTTGCGACATCGGGCCGCATGGGCTGTGTCGCGGCGGCCGAAGTGATCAGCCATTTTGGTGCACGGCCAGAGGCGGATCTGAAAGCCCTGTTCCGGCGGGAAGGGCTGATCTGACGCCTGCCGCCTGCAGCCACAGCGCATCCAGCCGGTCGATTTCGGCCGGATCAAAACGGTCCTCTTCCTTCCAGTATTTGCCGGAGGGGACAGTGTAATCAAGCTCCGCCTCGCGCTGCAGGGCGGCTTCGGTCAGGGCAGGATCAAAGTCCTGTGGCACCTGTGCGTGCAGGGCATGCGGCACGGCACGTGGAAAGATCAGGCGGCTTTCGGGCGCGTCGGACAGGTTCACCGCCGCACAGCCCGCTTGCGCCGCCAGCAGCAGGAAGCGTGCCGATTTCGCCTCCAATGATCGCAGGCTGATATCGGTCCGCAGGGGGTCGGCGGTGCCGGTGCCGTAGAAATGCGTGTTCCCGGTGGTGGGATAGACCATATCGCAGCCGACAAAGCCGATCACCTGCGGTCGAAGCGCCGTCAGCGCCCAGTAGCCAGCAGTAAACGCCATGGTGCCCCCGGCATAGACAAACCCCCCTTGGGCGTTCTGCAAGGGCACGTAATCGGCAGAGGTCACGATGCTCTGGCCGGGGTTCAGCATCGCCGGCCGGCGGTCGGCCGGGAAATCATCAGGATGGATCAGCACATCCCAATCCGGCCGTACCTGCCAGGCGTTGTTGATCACAACCAGTGTCGCATCCCGCTTGGGCCAGGCCCGCGCCGCAAGCACACCGGGGCCCGATCCCATGATGATCACTGTCTGCATCTGGCACCCCATATCCTGCTGAGCGGGGAGTTAGAGCACAGTTTCCACAAAGCCATGACATGTCACAGGAAAAGGTCACTCTCCCAGCTTGGCATGCACCTCATCCAGATCAATCTGCCCGGTGGGCAGCTTGTTGGCCGGATTGTCGAAGTCATATCTGAACAGCTGGAAATCGCGCTTGTAGATTTCCCAGACCAGATGGCGCGACAGATCGTCGAAGTAGTCTTCAACCGGATGCGCGCGTTTTGGCCCGTGGCCCTCGCTTTCGTTGAAGCGGGGGATCTGCTTCAGATCGACCGGATGACGGTGGCTGGTATTGTCCAGCACCACCTGCATGCCGTCATTGAACATCTCGGTAAAGAAGATGTGGTCATAGCGCCCGCCGTTGACGATGAAGGTCGAGATATGGCCCGACATCGCCGACCAGTGGATGTCAGGCTCCATCGGTTTGCGCCAGCGGATGGTGTCGCGCGCGAACAACAGAAAGCGGCGGAAGCTCTTGATCTGGTCGAAGTCGAAATCCGTCTCCGGGCTGCCCACATCGATCCCGTATTTCTGCGCCAGTTGCGGCACCAGATTGCCGCGATAGCGTTTGCCATTGCGCTGGATGCCGCAGATCTTGTCAAAGAAGGACGACAGGATGCGCTGATAGGGGTTGCGCACGCAGGTGAAGGCATAGGAGTCATGCGCCTTTACATTGCGCTCGATCAGCGGCTGGCTGTCTTCCTGGGCCCATTTGTGCAGGCCGGTTTTCGAGTCGTGAATGTCGCCCTCGAAAAACCGGCCATGGTCAGAAAAATACATGATCTGGCCGATGGTCGAACAGGCGCATTTGGGCACCACGCGGTACACCATGCTTTCGCTTTCCGTCATCCAGGTGCCGGGGAACCCCATAACCAACTGCTCCATTTCCGCCGGGCTTGGCCGCCCGCTGCGTTCTTCGGTGCAGAGTCGCAAATAAACGCTGTCGTTTCAACGTGTGTTAAAGCTATCTAGGGAAACAGTACGCCAGCCGCCTTGGGGACTCTTCTTCGTATGGCAAGAATAGCCTATATCCTGCTGACCCATAAGGACCCTGATGGCATTATCGCGCAGGCCGAACGGTTGACGGCGGGTGGCGATTTTGTGGCCATCCATTTTGACGCGAATGCGCCCTTGCAGGATTTTGACCGGATTCAGCGCGCGCTTGCCTCCAACACCTCGGTCGTGTTCGCCGCACGCCGTGTCCGCTGTGGCTGGGGAGAGTGGAGCCTGGTCGAGGCAACGTTGCTTGCGCTGCGGGCGGCGGTAGAGGCCTTTCCGCGAGCCACCCATTTTTACATGCTGTCGGGCGACTGCATGCCGATCAAATCAGCCGATTACGCCCATGCCTTTCTGGACCGCGATGAGGTGGATTACATCGAAAGTGTCGATTTCTTCAGCTCGGACTGGATCAAGACCGGCCCGCGCGAAGAGCGGCTGATCTATCGCCACTATTTCAACGAGCGGACGCACAAGGACTGGTTCTATCGGTCGATCAACCTGCAACGTAAACTGGGGCTGACGCGCAAGGTGCCTGCCGATCTTCAGATGCAGATCGGCTCGCAATGGTGGTGCCTGCGCCGCCGCACGATCGAACAGGTGCTGCACCTGTGCGACCGCCGCCGCGATGTGATGCGGTTCTTCCGCACGACCTGGATTCCGGATGAGACGTTTTTTCAGACCTTGGTGCGCCATCTGGTGCCCGATCACGAAATCCGCTGCCGGTCGCTGACCTTTCTGATGTTCACCGATTACGGCATGCCGGTGACATTCTACAACGATCACTATGACATGCTGCTGAGCCAGGATTACATCTTTGCCCGCAAGATCAGTGCGCAGGCCAAGGATCTCAAGGCCCGTCTGGGCAAGCTCTACACCACGAAAAACGTACAGTTCCAGATCTCGGATGAAGGGCGCAGCCTGTTCCGCTTCCTGACCGGGCGGGGACGGATCGGCCGCCGCTTTGCGCCACGGTTCTGGGAGCGCGAAAGCACGGTCGGGCGCGAACGGCAGCTGATGATGGTGACCTGCAAGAAATGGCATGTCGCCAAACGTCTGGTGGATCGGGTGCGGCAGGTCACCAACATGGCGGCGGTGGACTATCTGTTCAACGAGGACAGCACGCCCTTGCCCGATCTGGGCGGCATCCAGAGCACGCTGGAAAAACGCACCCGCCACCGCCGCGCGCTGGTGCGGATGCTGTTCGATTATTGGGAAACCGATAAGCTTGTGCTGTGCATCGACCCGGCGAATGTCGATCTGATGCAGGATTTCTACAATGACAAGGCAACCGTGCGCCTGCTGGAAATCGACTGCGACTTTACCGATGACTATCTGATCGGGCATGCGCGGCGCGTCGGTCTTGCCGGCGACCGCACCCCGCAGGAAACCATAAACCGGCTGCTGCCGACAATCCGCTACGATGTGAAGTTCGAATCCGACCGGCTGCGCGATGCCGGCTTCAAGGGCTTTCATCGCATCCGGCAGTCCGCGAGCGTCGATGAAAACACGACGCCGCTGGCCGCGTTTCTTGATGTTCCGATAGACCAGGCGCGCGAGATTGCGGCCAGTGACTATCTGTTTGTTGACTGAACCCCTGGGTGGACCTGACCGATGACCAAAGCCTATGATCCGAACAATATCTTTGCCCGTATCCTGCGCGGTGAAATTCCCAACAAGACCGTGCTGGAAACCGCGCATTCCCTGGCCTTCCACGACATTTCACCCCAGGCACCCGTCCATGTGCTGGTGATCCCGAAAGGGGCCTATGTGGATTTCGCCGAATTTGCGGCCAGGGCACCAGCAGAAGAGCTGGTCGATTTCCACCGTGCCTGCGCGCAGGTCTGCGACATGCTGGGCCTGACCGGGCCCGAGGGCTACCGCGCGATCACCAACGCAGGCAGCCATGGCATGCAGGAAGTGCCGCATTACCACCTGCATATTCTGGGGGGCCGGGTTCTGGGCCGTCTGGTCTCGCCCGACTGATCTGATGGCGCGGCTGCGCCGCACGCTTTTATCTCGTCGCGCGCGTGCCGCGCGTCTCCTCGGCGCTGCGCGGCCTTGGGTCAGTGGGCGGCTGCCCAGTTGGGGCCTTGCCCCGATTCCACCGTCAGCGGCACCTTGAGGGTCAGCACCGGGTGATGCGCATTTTCCATGATTGCCTTGGCGATCTGCGTCAGTTCGGCCGCGGCATCTTCGGCCACGTCGAACAGCAATTCGTCATGCACCTGCAGCAGCATCTTGGCATCAAGGTGACGGATGGCCTCCGGCATGCGGATCATGGCGCGGCGGATGACGTCGGCGGCGGTGCCCTGAATGGGTGCGTTGATGGCGGCGCGTTTGGCGAAACCGGCGGTGGGGCCTTTGGCATTGATGTCGGGCGTGTGGATTTTGCGACCAAACAGGGTCTGCACATAGCCCTTGGCCTGCGCCGATTTGACCGTTTCGGACATGTATTCCTTGATGCCGGGAAACCGCTCAAAATAGCGGTCGATGAACCCTTGGGCCTCGGCCCGCGGAATCCGCAGGTTGCGGGCCAGGCCAAAGCCGGAAATGCCATAGATCACGCCGAAGTTGATCGCCTTGGCCCGGCGGCGGATCTCGGGCGTCATCTGGTCCAGCGGCACGCTGAACATTTCCGATGCGGTCAGCGCATGGATGTCGATGCCCTCCTTGAACGCCTGTTGCAGCGCGGGGATGTCAGCGACATGGGCAAGGATGCGCAGCTCGATCTGGCTGTAGTCAAGCGAGACCAGCACCCGCCCCTTGGGCGCAACAAAGGCCTCGCGGATGCGGCGGCCTTCTTCGGTGCGTACGGGTATGTTCTGCAGGTTTGGATCGGTCGAGGACAGCCGCCCGGTAACCGCTCCCACAAGCGAATAGGACGTGTGAACACGCCCGGTGTCCGGGTTGATATGGTCTTGCAGCGCATCGGTATAGGTGGATTTCAGCTTTGACAGCTGCCGCCAGTCCAGCACGCGGGCGGCCAGTTGCGCCCCCTTCGGATGGGTGTCTTCCAGCGTCGTCAGGTCTTCGAGCACATCGGCCCCGGTGGCATAGGCCCCGGTCTTGCCCTTGGTGCCGCCCGGCAGGCCAAGGCGATCAAACAGCACCTCGCCCAACTGCTTGGGAGAGCCGACGTTGAACGCATCCCCCGCAAGGGTCTGGATCTCATCCTCCAGCCCGGCCATTTTCTGGGCAAAGGCGTTGGACATGCGCGACAGCGTATCGCGGTCCACCTGAATGCCGTGCATCTCCATCCGCGCCAGCACCGGCACCAGCGGGAGTTCCAGCGTCTCGTAGACCGTGGTCACGCCCACGCGATGCAGGTTGGGGCGGAACGCCTGCCACAGGCGCAGGGTGACATCGGCATCTTCGGCGGCGTATTTCACCGCATCGTCGATCGCCACCCGGTCAAAGGTGATCTGCGCCTTGCCCGAGCCCAGCAGCGGCTTGATCGGAATGGGCGTATGGCCAAGATAGGTTTCCGACAAGATGTCCATGCCATGATTGTGCAGGCCGGCATACATGGCCGAAGACATCAGCATGGTGTCTTCCACCGGGGCGACGGTCACGCCAAGGCGGGCAAAGATCTTCCAGTCATATTTCATGTTCTGTGCGATCTTGAGGATCGCCGGATCTTCGAGCACGGGTTTCAGCACCGCCAGCACCTCCTCCAGCGCCAGCTGCCCCGGCACCAGATCGGTGGAGCCAAACAGATCGCCGCCCCCCTGCTTGTGGCCGATGGGGATATAGCAGGCCCGGCCCGGATCGACGCAGAGCGAGATGCCCACCAGATCGGCCCGCATCTCGTCCAGGCTGGTGGTTTCGGTATCCACCGCGACATGGCCGATATCCCGGATGTGATCGGCCCAGGCCTGCAAGGCGGGCAGATCGCTCACGCGCTCATAGGCGCTGTGGTCAAAGGGCAGGCGCTCGGGGGCGGTTTGCGGTTCGGCAGTTTCCGGGGCGGGAGCGGGGGCTTCGACCTGCAGCCGTTCGGACACGCGGCGGGTCAGCGTGCGAAATTCCATCTCCTGCAGGAAGGTCAGCAGCTTTTCGGCCTCGGGTTGGCGCACGGCCAGATCGGTCAGGCTGAAGTCCAGCGGCACCTGCGCATCCAGCGACACAAGGCGCTTGGAAATGCGGATCAGGTCGGCATTCTCGATCAGCGCCTCGCGGCGCTTGGGCTGCTTGATCTCGGCCGCGCGGTCCAGCAGGGTTTCCAGATCGCCATATTCATTGATCAGCAGGGCGGCGGTTTTCAGCCCGATCCCCGGCGCACCCGGGACGTTATCAACCGAGTCCCCGGCCAAGGCCTGCACATCGACCACGCGTTCCGGCCCCACGCCGAATTTCTCGATCACCTCATCCCGGTCAATGGTCTTGTCCTTCATCGGGTCGCGCATCCGCACGCCGTTGCCGACCAGTTGCATCAGATCCTTGTCGGAGGAAATGATGGTACAGGCCCCGCCCGCCTCTACCGCCTGCCGGGCCAGCGTGGCGATGATGTCATCGGCCTCAAACCCGTCAATCTCGATACAAGACACGTTGAAGGCGCGGGTGGCGGCGCGGGTCAGCGGAAATTGCGGGCGCAGGTCTTCGGGCAACTCAGGGCGGTTGGCCTTGTAGGCGGGGTAGATCTCATTGCGGAAGGTGATCGACGAATAGTCAAAGATCACCGCGATATGGGTCGGTTCCTCGCGGCCCGATTTCGTCAGTTCGCCCCAGAGAATGTTGCAAAATCCCGCGACGGCACCGACGGGCAGGCCATCGGACTTCCGCGTCAGCGGTGGCAGGGCATGGTAGGCGCGGAAGATATAGGCCGAACCGTCGATCAGATGCAGATGGTGCCCTTTGCCGAACTCTTCGCCCATTGCCACTCTCCCGTCATGCGATTTCGGGTTAGTCTTGCCATGTTCCGGGCTGCCCTGCCACCCTTCGCGCCGCAGATTGTACAGGCACCCCGAAAAGGGGCCCGCAGGAGGCACAAGGGCCGTCTTGACTGGGCCGGCTTGACAGGGGCGGCAAAGCGCGGCACGGTTTGCGCCATGCTGCACCTGATCGCCCCCAACGCTTCGGCGTCGTTTTATTGGACCTGCGCCATATAGGCGGCAGGGCAGTTTCGTTTGAAACCCCCATCAGCCGCCCGCAAGGGTCAGGCCGATGGAAATGGTTCCCCCTCGCGGGCCCTTCGCGAGAGAGAGACCAGACCGTGATTCCGAACCATCCCCCCATCGACATCCGCCCGCTTGGCCTGGCGCATCTGCCCGAGGTGCACCGCATGCTGATCGACCTTGCCGCCCATCATGGCGATGTGGCCACAATCACCCCCGCCAGGCTGCGCGCATTGGTGCTGGATACGCCCGAGGTGCGCGGGCTGGTTGCCTTTCCGGCGGACCGTCCGTCCCGTCTTCCGGTTGGCTATGCGCTGCTGACGCGGCGCACCGACCTGATCACCGGGCGGTCGGGCTATGACATCGCGCATCTGTTCGTGCAGGACGTGTTTCGGGGCCATGGCATCGGGCGGGCGCTGATTGCGGCGGCGCGGACTCTGGCACTGTCAGAGAATTGTAGCCGGCTGACACTCAGCACACATCCGGGCAATCCCGGGGCGGCGGCAGCCTACCAAGCGATGGGGCTGACGCAGCGGCCTGCGCCGGGCCCGTCCTTTGCCGTGGCTTTGGGATAAGCGTCGCGGTCAGTGATCGCCGTGAGCATGATCGCGGTCGATCACATACCGCTTGTCGCAATAACCGCATTCGACAAAACCGGTACCTTGCGGGATCGTCAGCCAGACGCGGGGATGGCCCAAAGCGCCCTCGCCGCCATCACAGGCGACCTTCCAGGTGGTGACGATCTGGGTTTCTGGCGCGTCGGTGGGCATGGCTGGAATCCTATGGTGTGCTGTGCGCGCATCATACGGAAAACCGGCGGGCGGGCAAGGGTGGCGCAGGGTTGTCCAAGGCAAGCCTGTCATAACCTGTCCGCCCCGGCCCTCCCTCTCCGCGCCCCGAAGCTGGCCTTTGGCCCTATCTGCAAGACCGCACAAGCAGCCCTACCTGTGCCATACGTTTGCCATACCTGAACCAGACGCGCACCAGACCCAAAAAACCGCTCTCCTTGCGGCCGGAATGCGCTCTGCGAGCGCTCAGGCTGGGCACGGGGGGCATCCCCCAGAAGGGCCGCCGTAATGGCGGCCCGCAGTCAGTCGCCAATCGGGCGGTGGCGGGATTTCAGCGCCTGCAGCCACATCAGCCCATGCACGGTGGCCCGGCTGGGGCGGTATTCCCCCGCCACCCAGACGTCGGCAGCCGATGCATCCAGATCGGCACACAGGGCCGGCAGATCAAAGCCGCCCCCGCCCGGCTCGTTGCGCGCTGGAAACCCGGCAATCTGCACATGGCTGACGCGGTGACGGTGCGTGGTCCAGACCGTTGTGGCATTGCCGTGTATGCGCGCTGCATGCCAGAGATCGAATTGCAGCCCGATCTGGCGGGTGTTGAGATCCTCCAGAATCCGGGCGGCCTGATCGAAGTCATTCAGGAAATAGCCAGGCATATCGTCCGGATTGATCGGCTCGACCGTCAGGGCAAGGTCAGGGGCCTGCTGCACGGCCCAGAGAAGGTTCTCACGGTAGACCTGTTCAGCCTGCGGTCCCTTGGCAACCCCCGCCATAACGTGCAGCCGATCTGCGCCCAACCGGCTGGCAAGCGACGCCGCGCGCAGAAATCCGTCGCGGAAGGTGGCTTCCATGCCCGGCACCGCCGCAAAGCCCCTGTCCCCCGCCGGCCAATTGCCCGGTGGCGTGTTCATCAATGCCAGCGGCAGGCCGGACAGGGCCTTTTCCCAGTCCGACTCGGCGTGGTCATAGGGGAACAGCACTTCAGCCCCGTCGAAGCCGGCCTGAGCGGCCAGTTCCGGTCGGTGCAGGCTGGGCACCTCGGTGAACAGCATGGTCAGATTGGCAGCAAATCGGGGCATTCAGGGCAGGTCAGCCGATGGGATCATGGGAAAGAAAACATCCGCAGACCAAACGCCGAACCAGGGTGTGCCGTCAACATCTTCCTGCATGCCAAGGTCCACAAGCCGGTAGAATGTCTTGCGGTCGATCAGCGCCTCCATCCCGCCGCGGATAAGGAGGTAAGGGGCAGGTTCCCCGGTTTCGGCATTCTGCGCGACCCGGATCGCATGGTCCGGCCCGGCCATCACCACGTCTTCGGTGCTTGTGGTAAAGGTCAGTCGTTGGCCAGGCCCCGTGCCCTCTTGCGCAAAATCCACCACCAGAAACGGCGCATCATCGACTTGGATTCCAAGCTTTTCGACAGGCGTGACAAGGTAGTACCGATCCCCCTCACGTTTCAGGATCGACGAAAACAGCCTCACCAGCGGCGCGCGGCCAATCGGGGTGCCGTCATGAAACCAGGTGCCGTCGCGCGCAATGCGGATGTCGATCTCCCCACAATAGGGCGGGTTCCACAGATGCACGGGCGGCGGCCCCTTTTTCGGCAGGGCGGCCAGCGATGCGCCAATTCCCTTGGCCGGGATGCGCGCATCAGGGGAGCGCGGGGGTCTCTGATCGGGCGGCATGACAGGCATGGCCTTTCTTGGTACTGGCAACACTCAAGGCGGGTGTTGATCCCCCTATGTAAGACTGCCCCCCGGATTTGACCACTGTCCTGCCGGATCGTGCAGCCCCTTTGGCTGACAAGACCGCGTGACAGTGCAAGACGTCGCGGCCGATGGCTGCGCCTGGCAGGTCTTGACGGCACGGCGACAAGCGGCGAAAGGCGGCCACGTGGCAGGATCCGCGCGTCATGCGCCCCCTTTGCCCTGCCGCAAGCCGCCGACTGCGCAGGTTTGGTGATTGGTCTGAAGGCGCGGTTCGACGACGCGCCACACACATTCGCAGTTGTCCACAGAAGATTTGGTTAGAAAACACTTTACAGGGTTTCGCTTCTGCAACACCATATCTAGTATAGGCTTTGTCGGGCTTACGCAGAGCCTTGCCAGACACCCTGCATTTCGTGGCTGACGCCCCACGAAAGGCATCATCAAGAGGCCGGGCAATGTCACTATCAGAAGATTTCCTGTCACACGACGATATGCACCCGATCGACATCGTCGAAACCCTGGCCGAGCACCACGCCTGGGAGTTTGACCGGGTGACCGATGACCAGATCGCCATGGCGGTCGAAGGGCAGTGGCGGACCTATTCGCTGACCCTTGCCTGGTCGGCACAGGATGAAACCCTGCGGCTGATCTGCACCTTCGAGATGGAGCCGCCGGAAGGCAAACTGCCGGGTCTGCTGGATGTGCTCAACCGCTGCAATGACATGGTCTGGACCGGTGCCTTCACCTATTGGGCCGAGCAAAAGCTGATGGTCTGGCGCTATGGACTGGTGCTTGCGGGCGGTCAGGTGGCGGGGCCAGAGCAGATCGACCGGCTGATTTCCAGCGCGGTGATGGCGGCAGAGCGCTTTTATCCGGCCTTCCAACTGGTGGGCTGGGGCGATAAATCTCCGGCCGATGCGATGAAGGTTGCCATTGCCGAGGCCTATGGTCGCGCCTAACCTTGCCCCATCAAGACGGGGAATGTGATGAATCTGGATACCATTAACCAAAGGGGCCTGGTGCTTCTGGGCTGCGGCAAGATGGGGTCGGCCATGCTGGAGGGCTGGCTGGCGCAGGGGCTTCGGCCAGAGGCGACGTGGGTGATCGACCCGCATCCGTCGGATCGGCTCAAGAGCCTTGCCGCGCAGGGGCTGGTGTTGAATGACGGCATGCCCGCAGCACCGGCTGTGGTATTGATCGCGGTCAAACCGCAGATGATGGGCGCGGCGCTGCCACAGATCGCGGGCTCTGGTGGCAGCGAGACGCTGATCGTGACCGTCGCCGCCGGCACCACGATTGCCACCTATGAGGCTGCGTTTGGCCAAAGGACCCGTATCATACGTGCGATGCCCAACACGCCGGCTGCCGTGGGGCGCGGGATCACCGCGATTATTGGCAACGGGGCCGCCACTGCCGCTGACCTCGACCTTGCCGAACTGCTTTTGTCGGCCGTGGGGCAGGTGGTGCGGCTGACCGACGAAGACCAGATGGATGCCGTGACTGCCGTTTCCGGCTCTGGCCCGGCCTATGTGTTCCACCTGATCGAGGCCCTGGCCGCGGCGGGCGAGGCCGAGGGTCTGCCAGCGGAGGTGTCGATGCAACTGGCGCGTGCCACGGTGACCGGGGCAGGGGAATTGGCCCACCGTGCGCCCGAAAGTGCGGAACAGCTGCGCATCAACGTCACCTCGCCCGGCGGCACCACGGCTGCCGCGCTGTCGGTTCTGATGGCGCCAGAGACCGGCTTTCCCGCGCTGTTGCGCCGCGCGGTCAAGGCCGCTGCCGACCGCGGCAGGGAGCTTGGCAAATGATCACCTATGATGATTTTCAGAAGGTCGATATCCGCGTGGGCGTGATCACCCGTGCCGAACCCTTCCCCGAGGCGCGCAAGCCCGCAATCAAGCTTTGGGTGGATTTCGGCGGCGACATTGGCGAAAAGCGGTCAAGCGCGCAGCTGACCCGGCATTACACGCCCGAAGGGCTGATCGGGCGGCAGGTGGTGGCGGTGGTCAATTTTCCACCGCGCCAGATTGGCAAGGTGATGTCCGAAGTGCTGGTGCTGGGCGTACCGGATGAAACGGGTGAAGTGGTGTTGCTGACGCCCGATCAGGTTGTGCCCTTGGGCGGAAGGATGTTCTGATGAAACTGCTGATCACACGACCCCTGCCGGATGAGGTGCTGGATGCCGCCCGCGCGCGTTTTGACGTGACAGTCCGCGACAGCACGCTCCCCCTTGCCGGGGAGGAGTTGCGCGCCAGTCTGCGCGACTATGACCTGATCCTGCCCACACTGGGGGACCGCTATCAGCCGGATGTGTTTGCCGATGTGCCGGAACCCCGCGCGCGGATGCTGGCCAATTTTGGTGTGGGGTACAACCATATCGACGTTGCCGCGGCACGCGCTGCCGGGCTGGTGGTTTCCAACACACCGGGAGCGGTCACCGATGCGACTGCCGATATCGCGCTGACCCTGATGTTGATGACGGCCCGGCGCGCGGGCGAGGGGGAGCGGATGGTGCGCGCGGGCCGCTGGGAAGGCTGGCACCCGACGCAGATGCTGGGGATGCATGTCTCGGGCAAACGCATCGGCATCATCGGGATGGGCCGCATCGGCAAGGCGATTGCGCGCCGCGCTCAGGCCGGGTTCGGGATGGAAGTGGTGTTTTACAACCGCTCGCCCGTGGCCGATGCCGGTGTCCCCGCGCGCCAGGTCGATCTGACCGAGGTGATGGCTGCCGATGTGGTGGTGCTGGCGGTGCCTGGGGGGAAGGAGACCCACCACCTGATCAACGCCGCAACACTGGCGCATATGCAGCCGCACGCCATTCTGGTCAACATCAGCCGGGGAGATGTGGTGGATGAGGCCGCCCTTGCCGCTGCGCTGATTGCGGGCAAACTCGCCGGCGCAGGGTTGGATGTCTATGAATTCGAGCCGCAGATCAATCCGGCCCTGATGGCGCTGGAAAATGTGACCCTGCTGCCGCATCTGGGCACCGCCGCGCTGGAGGTCCGCAGCAATATGGGGATGATGGCGGTCGACAACCTGATTGCCTTTGCCGAAGGACGTGCGCTGCCCAATCCGGTGTGATCGCACGCGTTATTCGACTTTCTCTCTCGCGCCGGTTGCCCGTGCAGGACGCTGCGCGGCGAGCATTTGAGAAAGCCGCAAGATCGGGGCGGACAGATTGTGCCGCCCCGCAGCTGGCGGGGCGGCACGTTTGGGCATGGTGCCGGTCAGGCCGCCTTGCGCGCGGTCTTGCCATAAAAGGTGGTGCCTGACGCCGCCATATCGCGCAGGAGTGCCGGTGCGGCGAAGCGTGCGCCTTCGCTGGCGGTCAGCGCGTCGCAGATCTCGACAGCGCGGGCGGCTCCAATGATATCCAGCCAGCCGAACGGACCGCCGGACCACGGCGCGAAGCCCCAGCCAAGGATTGCGCCAACATCGCCTTCGCGGATATCCGTCAGCACGCCGTCTTCCAGGGCGCGGACAGCTTCCAGCACCTGCGCCATCAAAAGGCGGTGCTGCACATGGCTCAGGTCGGGCTGCGTATCTGCCACCGGATACTGGCCTGCCAGACCTTCCCACAGCCCGCCGCGTTTTCCGGCCTCGTCATAGCTGTAGAACCCGGCATTGGCCTTTTTGCCCATCCGGCCCTGATCGGCCATCCAGAACAGCACCTCATCCACCGCACCATCGGGATAGGCGTCGCCCATGGCCAGTTTGGTGGCCTTGGCGATCTTTACCCCAAGGTCAATCGACGTTTCATCCACCAGTTGCAGCGGCCCAAGTGGCATGCCGACCAGCTTGGCGGCATTCTCGATCAGCGCCGGTTCTACCCCTTCGGCCACCATACGGATGCCTTCGTTGATGTAGGGAATGATGCAGCGGTTGGCATAGAAGAACCGGGCATCATTGACCACGATGGGTGTCTTGCGGATCTGGCGGGCGAAATCCAGCGCCTTGGCCACCGCCACATCGCCGGTTTCCCTGCCCCGGATGATCTCTACCAGCATCATCTTGTCGACCGGCGAGAAGAAGTGGATGCCGATGAACTGCTCTGGCCGCTTTGACGCCTTGGCAAGATCAGAGATGGGCAGGGTTGAGGTATTGGTGGCAAAGACGCAGTCCGCGCCGACGACAGCCTCGACCTTTGCCGTCACATCGGCCTTGACCTTCATATCCTCGAACACCGCCTCGACGATCAGGTCACATCCCGACAGCGCCGCATAGTCGGTGGTGGCAGAGATCCGGGCCAGCACATCGGCCTTTTTCTCGGCCGTAACCTTGCGCCGCGCGATGCCCTTGTCGAGAATGGCTTCGGAATAGGCCTTGCCGCGATCCGCCGCATCCTGCGCTGCGTCGATCAGCACCACCTCGATGCCGGCATTGGCGCTGACATAGGCGATGCCCGCCCCCATCATGCCCGCACCGATGATACCGACCTTTTTCACGGTCTGATCCGGTGCTTCGGGCCGGTTGGCCCCTTTTTCCAGCGCTTCCTTGTTGATGAACAGGCTGCGGATCATCGCCGAAGAGGACGGGTTCATCAAAACAGAGGTGAAATGGCGCGCTTCGATTTTCAGCGCCGTGTCGAAGGGGACCATCGCGCCTTCGTAGACGGCACTCAGCAGCGCCTTGGCGGCGGGATAGACCCCCATCGTCTTGCCATGCACCATGGCCGAGGCCCCGACAAAGGTCATGAAACCTGCGGGGTGATAGGGGGTGCCGCCGGGCATTTTGTACCCCTTGGCATCCCATGGCTTGACCAGATCGGCCTCTTTCGCGGCCAGCACCCAGTCTTTGGCGCGGGTGAGCAGATCTTCGGGGGCCACCACTTCGTCGATCAACCCGCCGGATTTTGCACCCTTCGGGTCAGACAACTTGCCCTCCAGCAGATAGGGTGCGGCCATCATCGCCCCCATTTTGCGCACCAGCCGGGTGGTGCCGCCTGCGCCGGGGAAAATGCCGACCATGATCTCGGGCAGGCCGATCTTGGCGCGTGGATTGTCCGCTGCGATGATGCGGTGGCAGGCCAGCGGCACTTCCAGCCCGATGCCAAGGGCTGTGCCGGGCAGGGCGGCAACGATGGGCTTGCCGCCTTTGAGCGTTTTCGGGTCCATTCCGGCCCGCTCGATCTTGCGCAGGATGGCGTGCATGTCCATGACGCCGGTGAAGATGCCTTCCGCTCCGCCGTCATCACGCATTTTCGCAATGACGTTCAGATCCATCCCGCCGGCAAAGTCTTTCTTGCCAGAGGTGATGATTACCCCCTTGACGGCTGCATCGGCAAGGGCGGTATCGATATGCGCGTTCAGCTCGGCAAAGCCCGCCAGGGACATAACGTTCATCGACTTTCCCGGGACATCCCAGGTGATGGTGGCGACACCGTCCGCATCTACAAGATAGGTGAAATCGGTCATTCTTCCGGTCCTTTCCGAAGGTCGGGTTTTGCCTGGCTGGCGATCAGCAACGGCCAGCTGGATTTGGCAATGGCGTTGGTTATGGAAACCGCGCGCCAGCGGCCATCGACCCGGCGCAAGGTGATCTGCGAGGAAAACGGGTCGAACACCCGTGTTCCGCCTGCGATGATATGGCTGACATAGCGCCCGCTGATCAGATCGGGATCAAGCTGGTCGGCGCTGTCCACCAAGCGGATATAGTCAGTCACCCGCTGTGACCGCAGCATGTCACAAAAGCTGTTGAACCCATCTTCAAGCTCTTGCTCGGTGTCGAGTGTGATGCTGACGGTATGGGTCAACAAAAGGAATGGCACCACCACCCCGGCCCGGTAGGCCGCAAAGTCACCGGCCAGAACGGCAGTGCTCATGTCGTCCAGAAAGGTCTGGAGGATGGTGGCCGCTGACATCGCCTAGACCCGTTCGATAATGGTGGCGGCACCCATGCCAGAGGCAATGCACAATGTGGCAAGCCCCACGCTCTTGCCGGTCCGCTCCAGTTCGTCCAGCAGGGTGCCGATGATGATGGCACCCGTTGCCCCCAGAGGATGGCCCATGGCGATGGACCCGCCGTTCGGGTTCACTGTCGCGGGGTCCACGTCAAAGGCCTGCATGAAGCGCAGGACAACACTGGCAAAGGCCTCGTTCACTTCGAACAGATCAATGTCGCCAATGGTCATACCCGCATCGCGCAGGATCTTTTCGGTCACCGGCACCGGGCCGGTGAGCATGATTGTGGGATCGGTGCCGATTTTTGCCGTAGCCCGGATGCGGGCGCGCGGTGTCAGCCCATGGGCTTTGCCGAATGCGGCATTGCCGATCAGAACCGCTGCCGCCCCGTCCACGATGCCCGAAGAGTTCCCCGCGTGGTGGATATGGTTGATCCGCTCCAGATGCGGGTATTTCATCATGGCGATCTTGTCGAAACCGGGCATCACCTCGCCCATGTCCTTGAAGGCGGGCTTGAGCGCGCCAAGCGCCTGCATGTCGGTGCCGGGGCGCATGTATTCATCGGTGGACAGGATCGGCAGGCCGTTCTGGTCGCGGATGGTGACAACCGATTTCGCAAAGCGGTTGTCCTTCCAGGCCTCGGCTGCGCGCCGCTGCGACTCCATTGCAAGCGCATCGGCCATGTCACGGGTGAAGCCGTATTCGGTGGCGATGATGTCGGCGGAAATGCCCTGTGGCACGAAATAGCTCTTCATCGCCAGCGATGGATCGACGGCAATGGCCGCGCCGTCACTGCCCATGGCCACGCGGCCCATCATCTCGACCCCGCCGGCGATATAGGCCTGGCCAGCCCCCCCCCTGATCTGGTTGGCGGCAAGATTAACCGCTTCCATGCCGCTTGCGCAAAAGCGGTTGATGGCAAGGCCGGGGATGCTTTCATCAAGGTCCGACAACAACACGGCAGAACGTGCAAGACAGCCGCCCTGTTCGGCGACCTGGGTGACATTGCCCCAGATCACATCCTCGACCGCATGACCTTCCAGCCCGTTGCGCTCTTTGACCGCGTTCAGGATCTTGGCCGATAGCGCGACGGAGGTCAGCTCGTGCAGGCTGCCGTCGGGGCGACCCTTGCCGCGCGGACTGCGAACGGCATCGTAGATAAAGGCGTCTGTCATGGTGTCCTCTCCTTATGCCCGATCCGACGGGTTGCCGGGCATCAATTCATAGGGATGTTTCCAGCCGGGCAGTGCCGCGATGCGGGTCAGCCAGGCGTCGATATGGGGCCAGTCCTTGCGGTCAAAGCCAAAGGGTTCGGGGTAAAAGAGATAGCCGCAGCAGGACAGGTCGGCGATGGTCACACTGTCCCCCACCATCCAGTCGCGCTGTGCAAGATGCGCGTTCAGAACGCCGTAAGCGGCCTTGAGCCGGCCCTGCAGGAAGGGCACCACGCCCTCTGGCCGTTTCTCGGCCGGAACAAAGTTCATCAAGAACCGCACCGTGCCGATCTGGGTGGACAGTTTGTGATTGTCCCACAAAATCCAGCGCAGCACCTCATTGCGGGCCGAAGGTGTGCTGCCGGTCAGTTGCCGGGTTTTTGATACGATGTGCAGCAAGATGGCACCCGACTGGCTCAGCACATTCTGCCCGTCAACCAGCACCGGCACTTCACCCATCTCGTTCACCTCGCGAAAGGCCTCGGTCCGGGTTTCGCCATTGAAAAAATCCACAAAGCGCGGCTTCCAGGGCGTCTGTGTCAGCGCAAGCGCCAAAGCGCATTTATAGGCATTGCCGCTTTCGCCAAAGCAATAGAGTTCCATTTCGCCCGTGGTCGGTTCTTCCATCATCATTGGCCCTCCCAGACCTGCCATTTTCATCGGGGGTGAACGCTCAGGCTTCGGTGAAATCTTGCAAAAGGCTGGCTCATCCAGCCCGGTTCAGTGCTTTCGGTCCTCGAGCTCCGAAGTGAACAGCCGCAGCCTGTGGGTCAGGTTTTCCTTGTGCGTCACGCTGTCAAAATGTTCGAACAGGAAGGACAGTGCCTCGCCTTCTTCCAGACCGGCCTCGGACGCAAACCGTTTCAGCCGGCGATATCCTTCTTCGGTCATGGCGACAGGAAAGCGTCGGGTCAGGCGAAAGCGTTTGGGCATCAGGTATCTCCGGCTTGGGGCGGGGAGAGGGTTTCGGATGAAAACCGTGCTCTCCCCGCCAAACTGCAGGTGTGTTTCGCGCAGTTTAGAAGGCCTCGGCGGGCAAGGCCATGACAGTCTCTGCCCCGCTTTCGATGCGCGCCAGATGCATGGCGCAGGCGGGCAACTGGCGGGCCATATAAAAGCGCCCGGTGGCGATCTTGGCCTCGAGATAATCACGGTCGGCATGACCGGCATCCAGCGCCTCATAGGCTGCTTTTGCCATCCGGGTCCACATCAGCCCCAGGCAGACATGGCCCATGAGGTGCATGAAATCATACGAGCCGGACAGCGCCGCATTCGGGTTTTTCATGCCACTTTGCATGAAGAACATGCCAGCTTGCTGCAACTGCTTGGAGGCGACCTTCAGCGGTTCGGCAAAGCCCGTCATCCTGTCGTCGCCGTCATGCGCCTTGCACTCTGCCTTCACCATCTCGAAGAATGCCATGACATGCTTGCCGCCGTCCTGCGCCAGTTTGCGGCCCACCAGATCCAGCGCCTGCACGCCATTGGCTCCTTCGTAGATCATGGCGATCCGGGCATCGCGGGCAAACTGGCTCATGCCCCATTCCTCGATATAGCCATGCCCGCCGAACACCTGCTGGGCCTGCACCGCCATGTCGAACCCCTTGTCGGTCTGGAACCCCTTGATCACCGGGATCATCAGGCTGACCAGCCCTTCGGCGGCAGCATCCCCTTGCCGCACCGAGCGGTCAATCAGATGTGCGGCCCAGAAGGTCAGGGCGCGGGCGCCTTCGACAAAGCTCTTCTGCTCCATCAGGTTGCGACGGATATCCGGATGCACGATCAGCGGATCAGCGGGACCGGACGGATTTTCCGCCCCCGTGACGGCGCGGCCCTGAAGACGGTCTTTCGCATAGGCCAAGGCATTCTGATAGGCGGCTTCGGCCTGGGCATAGCCCTGCAGACCCACACCCAGACGCGCCTCGTTCATCATGGTGAACATGGCACGCATGCCCTTGTGCAGGTCACCCAGCAGCCAGCCGCGGGCCCCGTCATAGTTCATGACGCAAGTGGCGTTGCCGTGAATGCCCATCTTTTCTTCGATCTTGCCGCAGGACAGGGAATTGCGCGCCCCAAGGCTGCCGTCTTCGTTCACCAGAACCTTCGGCACGATGAACAGCGAAATGCCCTTGCTGCCTTCACCCCCGCCGGGGGCCTTCGCCAGCACCAGGTGGATGATGTTTTCGGCCAGATCATGCTCGCCGGCCGAGATGAAGATCTTCTGGCCGGTGATCAGATAGCTGCCATCCTCCTGCGGCTCTGCCTTGGTGCGCATCAGGCCCAGATCGGTGCCGCAATGTGGTTCGGTCAGGTTCATGGTGCCGGTCCAGTCGCAGGACACCAGCTTTGGCAGATAGGTTGCCTTCTGGTCTTCGGTCCCATGGGTGTGGATCGCAGAATAGGCCCCGTGGGTCAGGCCCTGATACATGTTGAACGCCATATTGGCCGAGACGAAAATCTCACCCACTGCGGAGCCCATCAGATAAGGCAGGCCCTGACCGCCATATTCGGGGTCGCAATCGAGCGCGGTCCAGCCGCCGTCTTTCATCGCCTTGAACGCGGCATCAAATCCTTTGGGTGTGCGCACAACACCATTTTCCAACACACAGCCTTCACGGTCGCCGACTGCGTTCAGCGGGGCCAGCACGTCAGAGGCGACTTTTCCCGCCTCTTCCAGCACAGCAGCGGTGAAGCCTTCGTCCAGATCGCTGTAGCCGGGGGTGTCGGACCCTGTGACCTTCAGGACATTGTGCAGCAGGAATTGCATATCCTTGACGGGGGCGGTGTAGGTTGGCATCGGTGCTCTCTCCCTGAAACAGTCTTCGTTTTCGTCAGCGGCTTTATTCAGCCGCGCGACGCAGGCCGGCGATCATCGCGCCGCCCGCATCGAGTTCGGCCTTCAACTCGGCAATGGCCACATCCAGTTCGGCGCGCTGCGCCTCCATCTGCGCCAAGCGCGCTTGTGCCAGTTCATAGGTGCGTATGGTCTGGGCATGGTTGGACCCGTCACGATCATACAGGTCCAGAATCTGGCGGATGTCTTCCAGACTGAAGCCAAACCGCTTGCCGCGCAGGATCAGCGTGAGCCGGGCACGGTCGCGGCGGGTGAACATCCGGCGCGTGCCGTCGCGCTGCGGGAACAGCAGTTCCTTCGCCTCATAGAAGCGCAAGGTGCGGGGCGTGACATCAAAGGCGTCACACATCTGTCGGATGGTCATCAGGTCACTTGTCATCTGCATGCACTTTCGAACACAAAACATCTGATCTGCAGATGTGTGCTTTCGAGGGAGCATACTAGATTGCTTGACGTTAACGTAAATGTAACGTCACGTCAGAAATCAGACTGACGTGATGTCAGTCAAGCGCCGACAGATCCTCTACAGTGGTGGCACGCAGGGCGCGCAGATCGTCGATCGTGGCGTCCAGTTCCGCCTTTTGGCGTTCCAGTTCGGCCAGCTGACGATCTGCCAGACCCAAAAAGGTCTCATACTGCGGGCGGGTGCCTTGCTTGCTGTACATCAGCAGCCATTGGCGGATTTCTTCCAGACTGAAGCCAAACCGCCGCCCGCGCAGGATCAAGGTCATCCGCGCCAATTCGCGCGGACCGTAGAACCGCGCCCGCCCTTCCTTCTCTGGCGCGAGCAGTTCGATATACTCGTAATAGCGCAGCGTGCGTGGAGTAACGTCAAACCGTGCACACATGTCTTTGAAACTGAGCCGGCTGGTGTCGGTCATTGCGGTCCTCCGTCTGTCAAGACTATGCGCGGTTGAACCTGCGCGCAATGTCGGCAACAGCGAATAAGCGGCTTGCAGTGCCGCGTGAAGCGAGGATTATGGCCCGCAAAAGGAGCCTGCATGACCGACATCATCCAGATCGCCCGCCAATTCATTGAGGCCATTCCCCATGCCCGGGCTTTGGGAATGGAATTTGAAAGCCTTGGCGATGGCAAGGCTGTCATTTCCATGCCCTATGATCCGCGCTTTGTCGGCGATCCGGCGACTGGTGTCCTGCATGGCGGCGCGGTATCGGCGCTTATGGACACCGCCTCCGGGGCAGCGGTGATGTGTCACCCCACGGCACCCGTCTCGACCGCGACGCTGGATCTGCGGATCGACTATTTCCGCGCAGCCACACCGGGGCAGGCGATCACGGCGCGGGCAGAGTGCTATCATGTCACCCGCTCGGTGGCCTTTGTACGGGTGACTGCCAGCGATGACGATGACGCGAGGCCCGTTGCGGCGGCCACCGGGGCCTTTACGCTGGACCGGCCAAAGGGGGGAAATGCGCGATGACAGTGCAGCGCCCCGAGCCGGTTCAGGTGATCAAGCAGCGCCGGGACGCGGCCCTGCGCGGTCTGCTGTCTGGCGTGCCCTATATCGCCTATCTTGGCATTCAGTTCGATCGGCGCGGCGATGAGCTGACCGCCATCCTGCCCTTTGACGAAAAGCTGATCGGCAACCCGGCGCTGCCCGCCCTGCATGGCGGGGTGACGGCCGCCTTTCTGGAAGTGGCGGCGATCATCGAACTGGCCTGGGGTGGTCTGTGGGAAGAGATGGAGGCCGGGCGCATTGACCCTACCGCCGATATGGCCCCGGTCCGGCTGCCAAAGACGATTGATTTCACGGTCGACTATCTGCGCTCTGGCCTGCCACGCGATGCCTATGCGCGGGCGCGGATCAACCGGTCCGGCCGGCGCTATGCCAGCGTGCATGTCGAGGCGTGGCAGGACAATCGCGCCCGGCTGTTTGCGCAAGGAACCGGCCATTTCCTGATCCCGCAACCGCCAGACGGCACGCCGGAAAAGGGGCTGCCTAGCGCTTGATGAACCGGAACGCGGCAGAGGCCGCATAGCCCGCAACGACAGCAATCAACAGCGACAGCAGACCATAGATCAACGGCTGATCGCGTGACATGTTGAACAAAAACCGCTCCAGCCCCTCTTTGCGGACATTGATCTGCCGCTCGATCCTGTCCACGACCTGCCCGTCACGGGTCAGGAAGATGCGGACGCGGTACAGACCTTCGGTCAGGTTGGCAGGCAAGACCACGTCCGTGCGGAACAGCGTGGCTTCGGTGAACTGCACCGACCGTTCGCGCAGCCGGTACCGATCTTCCGCCTCGCGCACGCGGATCAGCGCTTCCAGAAACTCTGGTGCATTCTGTGCCTGTTGCGAAATGCCCACCGCGCGGATCGCCCGTGGAATGGTGATCTGATGGCGCAGATTTTCGGTCTCTGTCAGGATGTCGCGCAGATGGCCGGTGGTCGAAATCGCATAAAAAGACGGGGCACTGGCGATCTGCACCGCCTCGCGGTTGATCCAGATGCCCGCCGCGCGCTCTTTCTTGCGCACGGTCAGCGGACGCGACGGGCCTTCCACCGTGATGATGACATGCAAGGCACCTTCGGGCACCGGAGCCGTCCGCTTTACAGCACCGTAGATAAGGATCTCGGACCCGTCAAAATCCGCTGTGATCGACACGCGGTTCTGGCTGAGCCCCGCGACGATATCTTCGCTTGCGGCGAAGGCGGGCAGGCTTGTCAGCAGCCAGAGCAGTGCGGCGCGGATCATGGCAGCAACCCCGGTGTGATGGTGTAAAGCTCGGAGGGGCGAAGCAGCAGATCTGCGGCAATCTTGACGGCCACGCCCAACACCAACAGCGACAACAGAATACGCAGTTGCTCTGCCTTCAACCGTCCGCTGACCTGTGCGCCCACCTGCGCCCCGATGACACCGCCAAGAATAAGCAGCACCGCCAGCATCATATCCACCGTGTTGGCGGTGACGGCATGCATGACGGTGGTAAAGGCGGTGACGAATATGATCTGGAACAGCGACGTGCCGATCACGACCTTGGTCGGCATCCCCAGCAGATAGATCATGGCCGGCACCATGATGAACCCGCCGCCCACCCCCATGATCGCGGCCAGAAAGCCTACCAGCGCCCCGACGGCCAAGGGCGGCAGCACCGAAATGTACAGGCCAGAGGCCCGGAATTTCATCTTGAACGGCAGGCCATGAATCCAGTTGTGAGTATGCGCCCGACGGATTGGTGCGCCGGGGCGGTTTGCGCGTCGCAATGCGACCACCGATTCCCAGAACATGGTCAGACCGATCAGCCCCAGAAACAGCACATAGGAAAGCTGCACAAACAGATCGACCTGACCGGCGGCCGTCAGGCGCGAAAAGACCCAGACACCCAGTGCCGATCCGAAAAGCCCGCCCGCCAGCAGCACAAATCCCATCGGAAAGTCCACCGCCTTGCGCTTGACCTGCGCCAGAACGCCCGACACCGAGGACGCCACCACCTGATTGGCCCCTGTCGCCACCGCGATGGCCGGCGGGATGCCGATGAAGAACAACAAGGGCGTGATCAGGAAGCCGCCCCCCACGCCGAACAGGCCGGACAAAAAGCCCACGACGCTGCCAATGCCCAGAAGCACAAACAGGTTGACCGAAAGATCGGCAATGGGAAGAAAGATCTGCATGTCAGGCCCCGGCAGGGGAAAGGACGGTCAGTCCAAAGGCTTGCGCGCCTTTGGCCGCGAAGTCAAACGCCGATCCGCCTCATCGGAGTGTGGTCAGGAAATGCCGCAGGATGCGTTCCAGTTTTGCCGCACCCAACGGGGCCATGGCTTTGGTGTGCTCATGGCTGATCTGCTCGTCCGACATCCCGGCCGCCATATTGGTGATGGTGGAGATTGCGGCACAATGCAGACCAAGAAAACGAGCCAAGATGACCTCTGGCACGGTGGACATGCCAACCGCATCGGCCCCGAGGATCTTGAGCATCCGGATTTCAGCCGGGGTTTCAAAGGACGGGCCGGAATACCAGGCATAGACCCCATCCTTGATGTCGATCCCTTCGGCCAGTGCACTGGACCGCAGCGCCGCGCGCAGATCCGGGTCATGCGCTGTGGTCATCGGTACGAAACGGGCATCCGTCGCTTCGCCGATCAGCGGATTTAGCCCGTTGTAGTTGATGTGATCTGACAACAGCATCAGATCACCGGGTGGAATATCAGGGCGCATCGAGCCTGCGGCATTGGTCAGGATCAGGCTGTCTGCACCCAGATCGCGAAGCACCTCCAGCGCCAGCCGCATCGCCGCTGGATTGCCTTTTTCGTAGTAATGCTCGCGCGCACCGAACACCGCCACCCGTACGCCTTCCAGCGTGCCGATATGCAGGTTCGGGTTGTGGCCCGATACGGCGGCATGCGGGAAACCGGGGAGATCCGCATAGGGGATGGTCACGCCATCCACAGCATGCGCGAGGTGGCCAAGCCCGGAGCCGAGGATCAGACCAAGCCGCACCGGCGCATCGCCCGCACGCTCACGGATCAGGGCTGTGACTTCGGATCTGGTACTCATTCGCCTTGCCTTCCTGCTTGCTGATGCCCCAGGGGTGTGACCCCCCCCGGGGGGTTAGTTTCAGTCGCGCTGCTCAGCGTTCCTTGACATAGGGTTGCCCCCCGGCGCGTGGGGGGATCGCTTTGCCAACAAAACCTGCCAGGACCAATACGGTCAGCATGTAGGGCAGGGCATCCAGCAGCGGTACCGGAACCCTGACCTGGACCACCGCCTGCACGACATCGGGCCGCAGGGCAAGGGCCTGGAAGAAGCCGAACAGCAGGCAGGCCCACATCGCCGCCACCGGCCGCCATTTGGCGAAGATCAGCGCAGCAAGCGCGATATAGCCGCGTCCGGCGGTCATCTCGCGACCAAAGCCTGCCTGAAGCGCGGTTGCCATATAGGCCCCTGCGATCCCGCAGAGGATGCCCGTGATGCCAACCGCAGCAAAGCGCAGCCCGACGACCGATATGCCTGCGGTGTCCACCGCCGCCGGGTTCTCGCCCACGGCGCGCAGCCGCAGTCCAAAGCGGGTGCGGAACAGGATCCACCAGGTCAGGGGCACGATCAGAAAGGCCATGTAAACAAGGATCGAGTGTCCCGAGATCACCTCGTAATACAAGGGCCCGACCACCGGCACATCGCGCAGCGCTTCGGCCCCCGGCAGGGTGATCGCGTTGAACCGGGCGGGGCCGGAGAGCGGCGGCGTGCGGCCACCTTGCTGGAACAGGGCTTGCGCGATCAGGACCGTCAGGCCCGAGGCCAGAAAGTTGAGCGCGACACCCGAGATCAGCTGATTGCCGCGGAAGGTGATCGCCGCGATGCCATGGAGCAGCGCAAACAGCATCGACGCGCCGATTCCGGCCAGAAGCCCGGCCCAGGCCGATCCGGTCAGCGCGGCGACCGCGCCCGCCGACATCGCGGCGGCCAGCATCTTGCCTTCCAGCCCGATGTCGAAGATGCCCGCACGTTCGGAATACAGGCCCGCAAGGCAGGCCAGCAACAATGGCGTGGCCAGCCGGAGCGTGGTGTCGAGCACCTGCAGGAGGGTCGCGTAATCCATCAGGCGGCCCTCAGTGCTTTCGTCGTGCGGAACAGGCGGAACACGCGTTCCAGCATCATCCGCACCATCATGTCCAGTGCACCGGTGAACAGGATCACCAGACCCTGCACCACGATGCGCATTTCGATCGGGATATTGGTCCACAACCCAAGTTCGGCGCCGCCCTGATACAGAAAGCCGAACAGCAGCGCCGCCAGAACCACCCCAAACGGGTGATTGCGCCCCATCAGCGCCACCGCGATGCCGATGAACCCGGCCCCTTCGGAGGAATTCTGCAACAGCCGCTCGGCCTCACCCATCACGTTGTTGATGCTCATCATTCCGGCCAGACCGCCCGAGATCAGCATGGCGATGATGGTGATGCGCACCGGGTTGATACCGGCGTATTTCGCCGCTGCCTCGGATTTTCCAAAGGCACGAATCTGATAGCCAAGCCGGGTGCGCCACAACAGCGCCCAGACCACCACCGCCATGGCAAGCGCGATCAGCAGAGTCACATTCGCCGGCACAGGCCGTTGGAAAATCAGGTTGAATCCGGGAATATCATTCAATGCCGGCAGTTGCGCGCCCGCCGGAAAGCGGGCCGAGGCCGGGTCCATCTGCCCGGTGGGGCGCAGCACATCCACCAGCACATAGACCAGCAGCGCCGCCGCGATATAGTTGAACATGATGGTGGTGATCACGATATGGCTGCCGCGCTTGGCCTGCAGATAGGCCGGAATTGCCGCCCAGGCCGCGCCAAACAACGCCGCCCCCATGGTGGCCGCGATCAGCGCCACCGTCCAATGCGGCCAGGGCAGCGACAGACAGACCAGTGCGACACCAAGGCCACCCAGTTGGGCCTGCCCCTCGCCGCCGATGTTGAACAATCCGGCGTGAAAGGCCACGGTCACCGCCAGTCCGGTAAAGATGAAGCTGGTTGCATAATACAAGGTATAGCCCCAGCCATAGGGTGAGCCGAGCGCGCCATCGACCATGACCTTGAACGCCTCGACCGGGCTTTGTCCGATCACCAGCAACACCAGTGCCGATATGGCTGCGGCAAAGAGCAGGCTGACCAAGGGCACCAGCGTGATATCGGCCCATCTTGGCAAACGGTCCATCAAGCGGCCTCCCCGGCGGTTTTTCCGTCCATCCCGGCCATCAGCATGCCCAACTCGCGCTCATCCGTGGTGGCAGGGTCGCGCAGTCCCATGATCTGCCCGTCAAACATCACGGCGATGCGATCGGACAGCGACATGATCTCATCCAGTTCCACACTGACAAGCAGGATCGCTTTCCCGGCATCGCGCAGGGCGACGATCTGCTTGTGGATGAATTCGATGGCCCCGATGTCCACCCCGCGCGTCGGCTGGCCGATCAGCAGCAGGTCTGGGTTCTGTTCCACCTCGCGCGCCACGACGATTTTCTGCTGGTTCCCGCCCGAGAAGTTCTTGGCCGCCAGCGTGGCAATCGGTGGACGGACGTCATAGGTGGCCATCTTCTTTTCGGTATCGGCGCGCAACGCGTCGTTGTCCATGAACAGGGCCGATTTCTGATACTTCGGATCGTTGTGATAACCGAAGGCTACGTTTTCCCAAGCTGTGAAATCGAGGATCAGGCCGTGGTGGTGGCGGTCTTCGGGCACATGAGCGATGCCGGCCTCCCGCCGGCTCTGGCCGTCGGCACCGGCCCCGGACAGTGGCAGATCCACCCCGTTCAGCGTGATGCGGCCCGTGGCCTTGATCATGCCACCCAAGGCGGCCAGCAGATCGGACTGACCGTTGCCAGCAACGCCTGCGATCCCCAGAATTTCACCGGCCCGAATGTCCAGACTGATGCCTTTCAGCCGGTCCACCCCATGCTCGTCTCGAACGCGCAGGTTTTCAACTGACAGCACCACTTCGCCCGGTACGGCGGGGGCTTTTTCCACCTCCAGCAGCACCTTCCGGCCGACCATCAACTCGGCCAACTGCTCGGGGCTGGTCTCGCGCGTCTTTACCGTGGCGACCATCGTGCCGCGCCGCATGACGCTGACGTTGTCAGTGGCCTCCATGATCTCGCGCAGTTTGTGGGTGATCAGGATGATGGTCTTGCCCTGATCCTTCAGCCCGCGCAGGATGCGGAACAGATGGTCCGCCTCATCCGGGGTCAGAACCCCGGTGGGTTCGTCCAGGATCAGGATATCGGCCTGGCGGTACAATGCCTTGAGAATTTCGACCCGCTGCTGATGGCCGACCGACAGATCTTCGATCAGGGCGTCCGGGTCCACATCAAGCCCGTATTCCTGAGCCAGCTCGCGCAGGATGCGCCGCGCCTTGCCCAGCGACGTGTTCAGCAGGGCCCCATCCTCTGCCCCAAGTACGATGTTTTCCAAGACCGTAAAATTCTGCACCAATTTGAAATGCTGAAAGACCATGCCGATGCCGGCGCGGATGGCGCTCTGGCTGTCGGGGATCGGGGTCAGGGTGCCGCCAACAAGGATCTGACCGGAGTCAGCTTTGTAAAAACCATAAAGGATCGACATCAACGTCGATTTCCCGGCACCATTTTCGCCAATGATACCGTGGATCGTGCCTTTTGGCACCGAGATGTTGATGTCCTTGTTTGCCTGCACCGGGCCAAAGGCTTTGGAAATGCCTTTCAACTCGATGGCAAACGGGGCGGCAGTTTCCTGCCGCCCCATGATGTCAGCCGGTGCGACCATCAGAACGTCGCGGCCGGGCAGGTGTCGTCTGTGCGATAGTCATGCACCACCAGCGCGCCCGACTTGATCTGTTCGGCGGCAGCGTCCACGGTGGCCTGCATCTCGGCGGTGACCAGTTCGGCGTTGTTTTCGTCCATCGCATAGCCAACACCGTCTGACGCAAGGTTCAGCGCCTGTGTGGTGGTGTCCAGCTCTGCGCCTTGCATCATCGAGTTGTAAACCGCCACATCCACCCGCTTGAGCATCGAGGTCAGTACCGAGCCGGGGTGCAGGTGGTTCTGGTTGCTGTCCACGCCGATGGACAGGATGCCTTCGTCCGCTGCCGCTTGCAGGACGCCCAGACCGGTGCCGCCTGCGGCTGCAAAGATCACGTCCGAGCCTTGCGATTTCTGGGCCTTGGCCAGTTCCGACCCCTTGACCGGATCGTTCCAGGCCGCTGGGGTGGTGCCGGTCATGTTCGAGATGAACTTGATGTCAGGGTTCACCGCGACCGCGCCCTGTGCAAAGCCACAGGCAAAGTTGCGGATCAGCGGAATGTCCATGCCGCCGACAAAGCTGACGGTTCCAGTCTTCGACGCAAGCGCCGCCATCATGCCGACCAGATACGATCCTTCATGCTCGGCAAAGCCGATGGTCAGAACGTTTGGATGCTCTGCCGGGTCAACCCAGCCGTCGATCGTTACAAACTTGGTGTCGGGAAAGTCCTTGGACACGGTGGCAATCGGGTCCGACATGCCAAAACCGGTGGTGACAATCGGGTTCGACCCGGCTTCGGCCAAACGACGCAGGGCCTGCTCGCGCTGCGCCTCGTTCTGCATCTCGATTTCCTTGTAGGTCCCGCCGGTTTCCTTGGCCCAGCGCTCTGCGCCGTTGAAGGCAGCCTCGTTGAAGGACTTGTCGAACTTGCCGCCCAGATCGTAAATCAGTGCCGGTTCCGCAGCGGCTGCGCCGGCCGTCAGGGCAAGCGCACCGGCTGCGCCCAAAAGGTGTTTCATCATGGTCATCGAGACTCTCCCGGTTGTCATTGCGACGTTTACGTTTTTTTGCCCTGGGCTGTCCGCAGATACGAAAGCCTGAGGTCGTCGTCAATTTAGGTCAGTGTCGTGACAAAGGGTCAAGTGCCATTTGAAAGGCGTCGTGCGAGATTTGATCTTTCGATCAAATTCAAGGCGATCCACATCAGGCATAACGCTGCGTCACAGAGCCCGTGACAGAACAAGCGCATCATCGCGCCTCCCATCTGCCGCTGTGTAATAGGCTTTTCTGCGCCCCTTCAGAATGAAACCGGCGCGTTCATAGAGCCTGATGGCCGGGGCGTTGCCTGCTGCAACCTCCAGAAACGCGGTTGTGGCTGTTCGCACCTTTGCAGTGTTCAAGAAACCTTGAACGAGCCTGCCGCCAAGGCCCCTGCCTTGCGCTGCGGGCAGAACCGCCAGCGTCAGCAGCTCCGCCTCTCCGGCAACCGCGCGGCCCAGCAGAAAGCCACCCGATTCGGACAACAGAAAGACATGCGGACTGTCCAAGAGCGACCGGATCTCGGGGGCAGACCAAGGGCGGGGCAGGGTGAAGCAGGCGGCATGGATCGACGCCAACTCTGCCACCTCAGGCATCGAGGATCACCGGCGGCGGGTCGCTGGGTGGGGCCGCATCTGCGCCGCGCAAGTAGAACGGTGCCGGGCGCGGCTGCGGATCTTGCGCGCGGCTTGCGGCAATGCGGGCAATGGCTTCGACCATGGGCATCGCCGGGGCGACAGCGTCCCCTTCAACGTTACCCGCTGCGGAGCCTGTCACCGGTCCTGCCACGCTCAGGCCTGCAAGCGCTCGCAAGGCCGCCGGTTCCGGCCCGCCCACGCTGAAATGCTGCACATACACCTCGTCCCGCCGCGCGTCTTCCACCACCGTGACAGGGCGTGGCAGCCCATGGGCAAGCGCTTCCAGCCGGGTCACTCCAATGGCCGGAACGCCAAGCGACAGGGCCAGCCCCCGCGCGGCCGCCACCGATATGCGCACCCCGGTAAAGTTTCCCGGCCCGGTACCGACACCGATCGCATTCAGGTCACGCCAGCCGAGGTTAGCTTCGGCCAGCACCTCCTCCAGCAGGGGTAGCAGGCGTTCGGCCTGACCCTTGGCCATCTCTTCTCGCCGGATCAGGCAGCGGCCATCGGCCAAAAGCAAAGCGGCGGCGCAATGCGCCGCCGATGTGTCGAATGCCAGAATGGTTTCAGGCGGCAACCGGACGCACCTCGGTCACTTCCGGGATGTAATGGCGCAGCAGGTTCTCGATCCCCATTTTCAGGGTCAGGGTCGAAGACGGGCACCCCGCGCAGGCCCCTTGCATGTGCAGATAGACCACACCGCGCTCAAAGCCGTGAAAGGTGATATCGCCACCATCCTGCGCCACGGCTGGCCGCACGCGGGTGTCAAGCAATTCCTTGATCTGGCGCACGATGTCACCATCCTCGCCGGTGTGTTCGGCATGGCCGCCCGCAGCTTTTGCTTCGCCGTCCATGACCGCAGCACCCGATTGGTAATGCTCCATGATGGCCCCAAGGATGGCGGGCTTGATGTGCTGCCAATCGGCGTCATCAGACTTCGTCACCGTCACGAAATCGGTGCCGAAAAACACGCCGGTCACATTGCCGGTCGCAAAGATACGCTTGGCCAGCGGCGATTTCTGACCCGCTTCGGCGTTTGGAAAATCTGCAGTGCCAAGCTCCAGCACGGTCTGTCCGGGCAGGAATTTCAGCGTGGCGGGGTTCGGGGTCGACTCGGTCTGGATGAACATTGGTATCTCCGACGGTTCCACTCGGATATGGGCCCTGATGGCCAACAAGTCAACCGGAAGACCCGGTCAGACCCGGGCTTCAGCGGGTCTCATCCGATCCGAAATAGGCATACATCACGTCAAGCGGTGACAGATCGCGCAGCTTTGGCTGCGCCTGTTCGCGGACTGTCGTTGTGCAATAGTCCAGCGTCGCCCGTTCTGCGCGGTCCAGTGCGGTGACTGGCGCAGCGTATGGATAGTAGGTCTCTGGTGATCTGAGAGCGGTCATGGCGTAAGTCCCTTCATGCTCTCCTCCCTGCGATGGACATAAGCCTTGCTGCGGCGCAGCAAAAGACCAAAGCGCGCAACCCCGCTCTGCGCCAAGTGCAGGGGTCAGGTGATGCGTTCAAGCCGCTCTTTCGACATTTCACCCGGCACGATGGTTACAGGAATCGGCAAACCGCCCGCGTTCTTTGACATCTGGGTCACAAGCGGGCCGGGCCCGGATTTGTCGCTGCCGGCACCCAGCACCAGCACGCCGATGTCTTCGCTTTCATTCACCAGTTTCAGGATCTCGGTCACTGGATCGCCTTCGCGGATCACCAGATCGGGGTTCACCCCCTGCTTGTCACGCATCCACTTGGCAAACACCTCGAAATGCGCCTCGATCCGCTCGCGCGCTTCTGCGCGCATCAGATCGGCCACACCCATCCAGTGCTGATATTCTTCTGGCGGGATGACCGAAAGGATGGTTACCCCCGCCCCGGTATGAGACGCCCGCAAGGCGGCAAAGCGCATCGCGTTCAGGCATTCCCGACTGTCGTCCAGCACGACAAGAAACTTCCGCATGATATTCTCCCCAAGCGGGCGCATCATGGCCGATGGCCGGTGGCCTCGCAAGTCTTAGCGATGCGTCACGCGAACCTTCGCGCCGCATCAAGGGCCAGGCCGGTGCCAACGCTGCCAAACATGTCGCCGGTTGCAATCGGAGTGCCGGGCAGGCAGCGGGTGACGGCATCGCGCAGCACCGGCAGGCTGGCCGAACCACCGGTCATGAACACCGTGCCAATGTCACGCGGGGCCACCCCGGCCCGCCGCAAGACTTCTGCCAGACCAGAGGTCAGCCGCAGGACGGGATGTTCGACACTGGCCTCGAACCCGGTGCGCGACAAGGGCTTGTCACGGCCGCCGGTCAGCGCGGCAATGGCAATTCTGGTCTGGACCTGGTCTGACAGGTCAATCTTGGCCGCCTCCGCCGCCATGGCCAGCGCATGTCCGCGGCGGTGTTCCAACACGGCAAGCAGCCGGTCCAACAGATCCGGCGATGTCGCCCGCTGGCGCAACTCCTTGATTTCGCGCGATACACTTGGCGCATACATCGTGTTGATCCGGTGCCAGCTTGCCAGGTCGAGATAGTAATGCTGTGGCATCGGCGTCTTGCCGCCATGCACCAAAGACCCAAGGCCCAGATCGGGCATGATGTGGTCCAGGCTCAACAGCCGGTCCAGATCGGTGCCGCCGAGGCGCAAGCCGTGGTTGGCCAGAATGTCACCGCTGCGGTCGGATCGCGTCGCGCCTTGCGCCGAGACGCGGATCACCGAAAAGTCGGTGGTGCCGCCGCCGATATCGACGATCAGCACCAGCTCCTCGGCGGTGACGCGGCTTTCATAATCCAGCGCCGCCGCAATCGGCTCATACTGGAAGCCCACCTGCGAAAACCCGGCCTCCCGCGCGATGGCCTCCAGCACATCCTGCGCCGCCTGATCGCCGGCCGCATCGTCATCGACGAAATGCACCGGGCGCCCCAGAACCACATGGTCGGTGCCGGGCTGTGCGGCTTCCAGCTTGCCGCGCAGGTGGCCGAAAAAGCGGCCAATGATCAGGGTAAAGGCAATCGCCCGGTTTCCGACCCGGGTTTTTTCGTGGATCAGGTCGGACCCCAGGGCGCTTTTCAAGCCGCGCATCAGCCGCCCGTCGTCGCCCTCGACATAGGCCGCCATCGCGGCCCGCCCGAACTGCGGCGGCGCCCCTTCGGCATCCCAGAACACGGCCGAGGGCAGGGTCACACTGTCCCCTTCCAGCGCAATCAGCCGCGCGCCGGACCCTGCCGGAATGGATACCGTGGAATTTGAGGTGCCGAAATCCACCCCGCAGACGCGTGCCTGTGCCATGTTGTCCCCTGATCGCAAGCCGGCGGGCCTAAGGGGTTTGTGGCCCGCTGTAAAGACCCGCTACGCCTCGGTCAGCAGGGCGGCCAGATCAAAACCCCGGTTGACCATCGCCAGCGTGCCATTGGCATCGCGGGGCCAGTCTGCCTCGGGCCGGTCGACATACAGCTCCACGCCATTGCCATCGGGGTCGGTCAGATAGATCGCCTCGCTCACCCCATGGTCGGCCGCGCCGTCGATCGGCCAGCGCGCCTCGACCAGCCGCCTGAACACCCGCGCCAGCGCCTTGCGGTCGGGGAACAAGAAGGCGGTGTGATACAGGCCGGTATGGCCCGCAGGCGGTGGTGTGCCACCCGCACTTTCCCAAGTGTTCAGCCCGATGTGATGATGATACCCACCCGCCGCCAGAAACGCCGCCTGCGGGCCGTAGCGCTGCGTCACGCCAAAGCCCAATATGCCTGAATAGAAGGCAATGGCACGGTCAAGATCTGCCACTTTCAGGTGAACATGGCCTACGCGGGTGCCGGGGTGAATGCTGGTCATCTTGCGCTCCATCGGGGGAACCCCTAGGCAGGGGCTGTTTTGGCACATTATCCCGACGCGGGCCTGCGACATAGCCCCGCGACCGCACAAAGGCTGTGAGAAAAAGCCCCCCGATCCGGAGGGGACCAGACCGGGGGCAAATAGGGCGGGGCCGCATGGGGCCGGTGACGGACCCAGATGGCAGCTCAATTGGGGGACAGGCCCGCCCGTCAACTGCGACGCTAGCGCGCGATGGATTCAGTCATGTGACACTGCGCCGCAAAGCGCGGAGCACCATTGTCTGAACAGCCCCCGCCACCATCATCGCAAGCGAGACCAGCGCCCCAATCAGCCCGGTCATCAACCCTATGGCGGTATCACTGATCCGCACCGTCGCGCGCAGCACCCTTGATTTGCCCAGCACTTCGGCCCGCGACACGGTCCGCGTGCCAAGGGCTTCGGACGCGCGGGCCAGCCGCCGCGCATCCACCGCATCATCCACCAGCGGCAGCAGATGCAGCGCCTGCACCGGCCCGGTCGCGTCGGCCACACGTCCAAGGTCGGTGACCGTTTCGGCGAGCGGGAGCAACGCATCGGTGCGCAGGAGCGCCGTCACATCCTGCGGGCTGCGCGCCTTTGGCAGATCGGCCCAGCGGATGCCGTCGGTCACCGCGCCTGTCATCCGCGTGGTCAGCGCGGGCGACAGGCGGCCCATGCCCCGCGCCAGCCGGATCGTGGCGGTCCCTGCCTTTACCGTGGCCGAGGTGCCGCCGGTCGCCATCAGCGCGGCGGTCGCCCCCAACCCCACCACCGACAGGCCAAGGTCCAGCTGATCCACCGGCCGCCCCATGCTGTAATCGGCCCCTGCCTGCACCACGCCGCGCAAGTCTTCGACGGGTGTCAGCAAGATCGGTGCCTTGCAGATCAGCGCGGTGGACAGCGAACAGGTGCTGATGTCCCAGATACAGGCAAGGCAATCGCCCGACAGCGCCATCACCCCCGAGTCCTCGCCCCAGGCTTGCTCATATGCGGCTGGCAGCGGATGGCCCTGCTCCGCCGCCACCTCGGCCAGGGCTTGCAGGGCCACCCAGTTGCGCGGGTCTTCCTCTAACCGGGCATTGATCAGGTCTGACAACCGCTCGGGCGTGGCCTCGCGCGCCATCATGCGGTCGGTCAGCGCCTGAATCTCGGTAAAAGATCGGTCGATGACAGGGGAGAGGGTCGGGTTTTCGGCAATGCGCAGGCCAGACCGCAAGGTCATTGCCAGCGACCCGACCAACAGAAACAGCAAAAGCGCCCGGGACAGAACCTTCATTCTGCGCAGCATAGCGTGGCCATCGCCAGGGGCACAGCGCTTTCGCGTCAGGGTAGGGGGCGGCACAGGCCGCCCCTGAGGTTCAGCGCCGCGACCGGATCATGCCGGTGATGTCGTAGACCTGATCAAGGATGGGCCGGGCAATCGCCTCTGCCCGGTCAGCCCCGGTGCCAAGAATGCGGTCAATCTCGGCGGGGTCCTGCATCAACCGGTTCATCTCGCTGGTGATCGGGGCCATCACCGAAACCGCAAGCTCTGCCAGCTTTGGCTTGAAGGTCCCGAACAAGGCTCCTGCATTCTCGACGATGACCTCCTGCGCGGTCATGCCGGCGAGGGCAGCGTAGATGTTCACCAGATTGCGCGCCTCGGGCCGGTCTTTCAGGCCGTCCAGCGTGTCTGGCAGCGGTTCTGCGTCGGTCTTGGCCTTGCGGATCTTGGTCGCAATGGCATCGGCATCATCGGTCAGATTGATGCGCGACTGATCCGACGGGTCGGATTTCGACATCTTCTTGGTGCCGTCGCGCAAGCTCATGACGCGGGTGGCCGCGCCTTCGATCAGCGGCTCTACAATGGGAAAGAACGCAACCCCGTAATCATGGTTGAACTTGGCCGCGATGTCGCGGGTCAGTTCCAGATGCTGCTTCTGATCCTCGCCCACCGGCACATGGGTGGCGTGATAGGCCATGATGTCGGCGGCCATCAGCGCGGGATAGGCGTACAGGCCCAAGGATGCGGCTTCGGCATTCTTGCCGGCCTTGTCCTTGAACTGGGTCATGCGGTTCATCCAGCCCAGACGGGCGACGCAGTTGAAGATCCAGGCAAGCTCGGCGTGGGCCGAAACCTGCGACTGGTTGAACAGGATCGACCGCGCCGGATCGACGCCCGAGGCGATGAAGGCCGCCGCCCCTTCGCGGGTTTGCTGGCGCAGCTTGGCCGGGTCTTGCCAGACAGTGATGGCGTGCATGTCGACAAGACAGTAGATCGTCTCGATCCCCTCATCCTGCTTTTGCGCAAAGCGTTTCAGGGCCCCGAGGTAATTGCCAAGGGTCAGCCCGCCCGAGGGCTGGATGCCTGAAAAGACGCGAGGGCTGAAGGCTTGCGGCGTTTGGACCGCCGAAGGCTCTGACATGGTCGTCTCCATCTGGATAAAGCAATCTGGCTGGCGTAATCCATGGTCACGGGGGCGTCAATCGCGCAGGCCCCGCAGGAGAGCCCGATGCAAGACATGAATGCCGCCCCGCTGAACCCGCTGCCGCTGGTGGTCTGGGCGCTGGCTTTGCCGATGATCGCGATGGAACTGGTGCTTGCCGCCGCCGGGGCCGGGCTGATCGGCGGACCGGAGGGAATTGGCTGGCGCTTGCAAGTGCTGGAAGGGTATTCCTTCTGGCCTGAGCAGATGCGGTACTTGCTGGAGACCGGGCAGTACCCGCTTGATGGGATGCACCGGCTGGTGACCTACCCGTTCGTGCATGGCAATCTGACCCATGTGGTCTTTGCTGTCGTCATCCTGCTGGCGCTGGGCAAGATGGTCGGGGAGGTGTTCCGCTGGTGGGCGGTGCTTTTGGTGTTCTTCACCTCGGCCATCGTGGGGGCCATGGTCTACACCCTTGTGCTGCCGGGGGTGCAGGCGCCGCTGATCGGGGGGTATCCGGCGGTCTATGGGTTGATCGGGGGGTTCACCTTTTTGCTCTGGGTCAACCTTGCGGCGGTGGGGGCCAACAAGTACCGGGCCTTCACGCTGATCGGGTTCCTGCTGGCGTTCCAGCTTTTGTTCGGGCTGTTGTTTGGCGGGGGCTATGAATGGGTGGCCGACCTGACCGGGTTTGCGACCGGGTTCGTCCTGTCTTTCCTGGTCAGTCCGGGCGGTTGGGGGCGGGTGCTGGAGAAGGTGCGGCAGCGCTAGCTTCCCCCTGTGTTACGGGGAGGAAGGCACAATGAAACCAAAGGCTTGCCTTTTGACTTTAAGGAAGCCTTAACCTTTGCCCCCGGTCAGCGTGGGCTGCGGCGCAGCGCTGACTTGAAATCTGACAGCCGGAAGGCGCCGATCAGGGTGCCGATGGCGAAGTAGCTGAGGATGCCCGCGCCGATCAGCAGGGCCAGTCCGGCATAGCGCAGCCCGGGCGTGCCCAGCATCGGGCCAAGGGCGGTCATCGCGCCGAACAGCACGGCGCCCATGCCAATGGCGGCCAGCACAATGCGCCAGGCGCGGGCGCGGAACCGGGCATCAAACTGCGCGGCCTCGCCCATGCCGCGGCTGCCGCGCCAGAGCTGCCAGACCATGACCCAGGCGGAGAGCGTGGTGGCCAGCGCCGCCGCGACAAAGCCGATCAGCGGCATCAGCCCGATGGCGATCAGCGCATTCACCACCATGCAGATCACCGCATAGCGGAACGGGCGCCTGGTATCTTCACGCGCGTAATACAGCGGTTGCAGCATCTTTTGCAGCATGAAGGCGGGCAGGCCCAGGCCATAGGCGGCCAGCGCCATCGCCGTATTGGCGGTGTCATCCGCGCCGAATGCGCCGCGTTGATAGAGCACGGCACAAAGCGGCATGGCGATCACCACCAGCGCCACCGCCGCCGGCAGTGTCAGCGCCATGGCAAATTCGCTGCCGCGGTTGAAACTGTCCCGCCCGCCCTGAGCGTCGCCCGCGCGCAAGCGGCGCGACAGATCGGGCAGCAGCACGGTGCCGATGGCGATGCCGACAACGCCAAGGGGCAATTGATACAGCCGGTCGGCATAGGACAGCCAGGCCACAGCGCCATCGGTGAAGCTGGCCACCTGACGGCCCACCAGAAGGTTGATCTGGATGACCCCGCCGGCCAACACGGCGGGGGCTGCCACGCTGAGCAGGTGTTTCAGTTCCGGCGTGATCTTTGGCCAGGCGAGCCTTGGCGCAAAGCCGACGCGCGCGGCGGCCCACCATGTGAAGGCCAGCTGTGCCACGCCGGTCAGGGGCACCGTCCAGGCCAGGGTCAGCCCCATGTCCCAGCCGGAGTGATCTGCCATGACCATGGCGGCGATGAACATCAGGTTCATCAGCACCGGCACGAAGGAGGCTTCGGTAAAGCGGCCAAAGGCGTTGAGCACGCCCGACAGCAGGGCCACAAGACTGATGAACAGGATATAGGAAAACCCGATCCGGCCATAAAGCACCGCCAGATCAAAGCGTTCGTCGCCCGCAAAGCCCGACGCCATGGCCCAGACCAGCCAGGGCATGGCCAGCGTGCCCAGCAGCGAAAACACCAGCAGTATGGCGGCCAGACCGCTGAAGGCATCGCTGGCAAAGCCCTTTGCGTCTTCGCCGCCTTCCAGCTTTTTGGCAAACATCGGCACGAAGGCCATGTTGAATGCGCCTTCGGCAAAGAAGCGGCGGAACATGTTGGGCAGGGAAAAGGCGATCAGAAAGGCCTGAGCCACCGGCCCGGACCCAAGATAGGCGGCCATCAGGATATCGCGGGCGAATCCCGCACCGCGTGACAGCAGCGTCCAGCCGCCGACCACCATGATCGAGCGGATCAGGCGGATCGGCTTCATTGCGTGGCCCGCTCCCGTCCCTCTAGGATGGCTTGGCGCAGCTTTTTCTCCAGCGCGTCCTGTTTGGGCTTGGCGTGCATTTTCAGGCCGAACATGTCTTTCACATAAAAGCTGTCCACCACCTGTGCGCCATAGGTCGCGATCACGGCAGAGGCGATGTAGATGTTGTTGTTGGCCAGCGTGCGGGTCAGATCATACAGCAGGCCGGGGCGGTCGCGGGTATCGACCTCGATGATGGTGTAGATGTCCGATCCTTCGTTGTCGAACATGATATGGGTCGGAAAGCGGAATTCGCTGTCGCGCTTTTTCACCTTGTCGCGGTCTTTCAGCGCGTCGCGGGCGACGACCTCGCCGCGCAGGGTCTTGTCGATCATCGACCGCAGGCGGGGCAGGCGGGCCTCGTCATAGGGTTTGCCCTCGCCATCCTGAATCCAGAAGACGGCGGTGGCATAGCCATCTTTCGACGTATAGGTGCGGGCGTCGACCACATTGGCCCCGACAAGGGCCAGCGCCCCGGCCAGACGCGAGAAGATGCCCGGATGATCGGCAAGCGCAAAGGCGGCGCGTGTGGCGTCGCGGTCGGGTTCGGGGTGCAGGTCGATGCGGATCTCGTCATCGGCCAGCCCGCGCAGCAGGCGGGCGAACACGGCCTGCGTCTCGGCCGGCAGGCCCTGCCAATAGGGCGGGTAGTGCCGGGCGAGTTCGGCGCGGATATCGGCCTGCGGCCAGTCGGACAGCGCCTCGCGCAGGGCCTTCTTGCCCTCATCCTCGCGCTGGGTGCGGTTGATGTTCTCCAACCCGTTTTCCAGCGCCCCGGCGGTTTCGTTGTACAACCGGCGCAGCAGCATGGCTTTCCAGTTGTTCCAGGTGCCGGGGCCGACGCCGCGGATGTCACAGACGGTGAGCACGGTCAGCAGATCCAGCCGCTTGCGGGTTTTCACCGCCTTGGCAAAGTCGCGCAGGGTGCGCGGATCGCCGATGTCACGCTTTTGCGCCATGTCGGACATCAGCAGGTGATAGCGCACCAGCCATTCGACGGTTTCGGTCTCGTCATGGGTCAGGCCAAGGCGCGGCGCGATGCGGCGGGCCATCTGGGCCCCGATGATCGAATGATCCTCGGGGCGGCCTTTGCCGATGTCATGCAGCAGCAGCGCGATATAGAGCACCTTGCGGTTGACCCCGGCGGAGAGGATGCCGCTGGCGATGGGAAGCTCTTCCACCAGCTCGCCCCGTTCGATCTGCGCCAGAACCGAGATGCATTGGATGATGTGTTCATCCACCGTGTAGTGGTGGTAGACGTTGAACTGCATCATCGCGACGATGCGTTCGAATTCGGGGATGAAGGCCCCCAGCACGCCCAGTTCGTTCATCCGGCGCAGGGCGCGTTCCGGGTTGCCGTGTTTCAGGAGCATGTCGGTGAACAGGCGGACGGCCTCGGGGTTGTCGCGCACCGAATCGTCGATCAGCGTCAGGTTCGCCGCGATCATCCGCATGACATTGGGGTGCAGCAGATAGCCGGTGCGCAGGGCCTCTTCAAAGATCTGCAGCAGGTTCAGCGGGTCGGTCAGGAAGGCGACCTCATCGGTCACGTCGATGCGGCCCTGCACCAGACGATAGCCCTCGCGCACCCGTTTCTTGCGCTTGAAGATGCCGAAGAGGCTGGCCTCTGGCTTGGCGTGGCGCGCTTCCAGTTCGGTCAGGAAGATGCGGGTCAGCTCGCCGACGCGGGTGGCATGGCGGAAATAGTCCTGCATGAAGATTTCCACCGCGCGGCGGCCATGGGCATCGCGGTAGCCCATGCGGGAGGCCACCTCGACCTGCAGGTCGAAGGTCAGCTGGTCCATGGCGCGCCCGGTGATGTAATGCAGGTGGCAGCGGACGGCCCAGAGGAACTCCTCGGCGGTGCGGAAGGTGTCATATTCTTCGGGGCGGAACAGGCCGATGGCGACCAGCTCGCGCGCGGCGGGCACGCGGTGCAGGTATTTGCCGATCCAGTAGAGCGTCTGCAGGTCGCGCAGGCCGCCTTTGCCTTCTTTGACATTAGGCTCCAGCAGATAGCGTTGGCCCCCCTGGCGGCGGTGGCGTTCGGCGCGTTCGGCCAGCTTGGCCTCGATGAACTCGGGGCCTGTGTTGCGGAACAGCTCTGACCACAGACGGTCCCCCAGCTCGGTTGCCAGCGGTTCGTGGCCGGCGATGAAACGGTGCTCCAGCAGGGCGGTGCGGATGGTGATGTCTTCGCGGCCCAGACGGATGCAATCCTTGACGGTGCGGGTGGCGTGGCCGACCTTCAGTTTCAGATCCCACAGCATATACAGCATGGATTCGACCACGCTTTCGGCCCAGGGCGTGGTTTTCCACGGCGTGAGGAACAGCAGGTCGACATCCGAGGCCGGGGCCATTTCAGCGCGGCCATAGCCGCCCACGGCCACAACGGCGATGCGTTCTGATTCCGTGGGGTTCGACAGCGGGTGCAGCCAGCGGCAGGACACTTCGAGCACGATGCGCACCAGCGCGTCGGTCAGCACGGACTGGCCCAGCACCAGCGCCCGCGCGTCGCGTGGGCGGGCGAGGAAGGCTTCGGCCAGCGCGGCATTGCCCCGCGCCCGGACCTCTGTCAGGTGGCGGACCGCGATGGCGCGCATGTCCCGGCTGTCAGGGCCGGGATGCTCGGCCAGTTCTTGTGCGATGGCCGCCAGACAGGCCCCAGGGTCGATGATCTGGTCTGAGGGCAACAGCATGTCGGGCGCAGCGGTGAGGGGCGCAGCGGTGAGGGGCGCAACCGTGGCAGCGGCTGCGCCCGCAAGGGGCGTTGGGGTGGCGACGGGGCGCGCCACTGGCTTGGCCTTAAGACCCGAAGCCGCCGAAGCTGCGCGGCGCAGGGTCGATGATCACGACCTGGTTGTTGCGGATCTGGGCCACGGCGAGACCGCGTTCGTTTTGTCCGTCAGAGCGCAGGCGGAAGATGCCGTTCACGCCGACAAAGCCTGCGGCCTGCGTCAGCGCTGCCCCGTTCAGCGTGGTGGTGCGGCCCTGTTTCAGCAGCGCGCCGATCGCGGCGATGCCATCATAGGCAAGGCCGGAAATCGGATGCGGCGGCTCGCCAAAGGCGGCCTGATACCGGGTCTGGTATTGCTGATACAGGCCCGGGTCCGGCAGGGCGAACCAGCCGCCCTGCACGCCCGGCAGGCCGAGGGTGGCCTGCGGAATGTCCCAGCGGGTCAGGCCGATGAACTGGGTGACGGCCGGTCCAAGGCCGTTGTCGTCGAGAATCTGGCTGACGAGGGGCAGCGCCCCTGCGGTATCGGCGGTCAGGAACACGGCATCGGCATTGTTGTCGCGCGCGGTGGCGGCGATGCGGGGCGCGGCCTCCAGCACGCCGTTCTGCGAGAATTCGTAAGAGCCGACCGCGACCACAGAGCCACCGGCCCGGGCCACGCCCTGTTCGATCGCCCGGCGACCCAGCTGGCCGGCGGTGTTCTGGTCATGCACCACCATGATCCGCGGCTTGCCATTGCGCACGGCATAGCCGGCCAACCGGTCCGCAGTGTTGCCAAAGGTCTGGCCCAGGATGAAGACATTGCCACCGGCGATATCGGGGTTGTTGGAAAACGCCAGCACATTGACGCCACGCGCCGCAGCCGCCGCGCCTGCGGCATTTGCCTCTTGCGCAAAGACCGGACCAAGGATGATCTGTGCGCCGTCGTCGATGGCCCGGGTTGCCATGGCCTGTGCCGAGGCCGGCTGGCCTGCGGTGTTGTAGACCCGCAGGTCGATCCGGCTGGTGCCGAGATCGGAAATCGCCAGACGTGCGGCGTTCTGCAAGGACCGGGCCAGCAGCTCGTCACTGGCCTGACCCGAGCCCGAGGGCACCAGCAGCGCCACGACGACCGGAGCCGACGAATCGATGGCCGTTCCGGCTCCGGGGCCGGCAGCGGGCTGGCAGGCGGCAAGGGCGAGTGCCGCGACCGCAAGGGCAGCATGGCCCAGCGACTTGCGGGCCCGGCGTATAACAGACAACATATGGACTTCCTCTTCCCGATGGGCGCAGCTTTGAAGGCTGAACTTACGGGCAATGGCGCACGAAGTAAACTTGTCAGGACCCGCCCGATGACCCCTCAAAGCGACGACCCCGCCCGCCCTGGCCCGCATTCCCCTTCGCCGCGCGACATTCCGCCGGGCCTGCACTTCGTGTCGACACCGATCGGGGCTGCGCGCGACATCACGCTGCGGGCGCTGGATCTGCTGGCCGGGGCCGATGTGCTGGCGGCCGAAGACACGCGCAGCCTGCGGCATCTTATGGAGATTCACGGTGTCAGCCTGAAGGACCGGCCGCTGGTGCCCTATCACGAGCATAATGAGGCACAGGCCCTGCCCAGACTGCTGCGAGCGCTCAGCGAGGGCAAATCGGTGGTCTATGCGTCAGAGGCGGGGACGCCCCTGATCTCTGACCCCGGATTCGGTCTGGCCAGGGCGGCGATTGCAGACGGCCTGCCGGTGCTGGCCGCCCCCGGCGCATCGGCGGTGCTCTGCGCGCTGACCGTATCGGGCCTGCCATCGGACAGGTTCTTGTTCGCCGGGTTTCCGCCCGCGGCCAAAGCGGCACGGCGCCGCTTCCTGGAAGAGCTGGTGCGCACCCAGGCGACGCTGATCCTGTATGAAAGTCCGAAACGCATTAGAGAAACATTAGGGGAATGTGTGCAAACCTTCGGAGAAGAGCGAAGGGCAGTGGTGTGCCGGGAGCTTACGAAACGCTTTGAAGAGGTGACACGCGGCACATTGGCCGATCTGGTCGCGGCCTATGACGGGCGGGATGTGAAAGGTGAAATCGTTCTGCTGATCGACCGCGGGGCTGTGGTGCAGGCGGATGCCGAAACGGTGGAGTCGGCCTTGGACCGTGCGATGATCAGCATGTCTGTCAAGGACGCGGCGGCAGCCATTGCTGACGCTTATGGTGTGCCACGCCGCGAGGTCTATCAGCTTGCGTTGACGCGGCCCCGTACAGGGAAGGATGGCTGAGGCCTGCTGTCGGCTTGCTGCGGGGTTGGACTTATCAGAAAGGCAATCGGGATGAGTGGACGCAGAAGTTATTACGCCGGAGCCTCGGCCGAGGATCAGGTTGCGCAATTCTACGACCGGTCGGGGCGGCAGGTGATTGCGCGGCGGTGGCGGGGCCCGGGTGGCGAGATTGACCTGATTGCGCGGGACGGTGCGGAGGTGATCTTCATCGAGGTCAAGCAGGCACGAAGCTTTGCGATTGCGGCTGAACGGGTCACTGCGCGGCAGATGGCGCGGATTTGCGCATCGGCGGAATGCTTTATCGGCACGGAACCTGCCGGGTCACTGACGCCGGTACGGTTTGACGTGGCGCTGGTGGACGGTACGGGCCGGATCGAAGTGCGGGAAAACGCCTTCGCCGCCTGACGGTTTGCATCTTTCCGCGCTTTGCGCCAATGCTGCCGCAATCACGGAGGATTGCCCATGCCGCTTAAGGTTGCCCTGCAGATGGACCCGATCGGGTCGGTCAACATCACCGCCGACAGCACGTTTCGGATTGCGCTGGAGGCGCAGGCCCGGGGGCATGCGCTGTTTTATTACCCTCCGGATCGGCTTGCCTTTGTCGAGGGGCGGGTGATGGCGCGGGGATTCTGGATCGAGCTGCGGCGGGAGGTCGGGAATCATGTCAGCTTCGGGCCGGAGGTCGAGGTCGATCTGGCGGATATGGATGTGGTCTGGCTGCGCCAGGACCCGCCGTTTGATATGGGCTATATCACCACCACGCATCTTCTGGAGATGATCCATCCGAAGACATTGGTGGTGAATGATCCGTTCTGGGTGCGGAATTTTCCGGAAAAGCTTTTGGTGCTGCGCTTTCCGGACCTGACCCCGCCGACGGCGATTGCGCGGGATCTGCAGACGATCCGGGCGTTCAAGGCGCGGCATGGCGATATCATCCTGAAGCCCTTGTATGGCAATGGCGGGGCGGGGGTGTTCCGGCTTGACCCGAATGACCGCAATCTGACCAGTCTGCATGAGATGTTCACCGGCATGAACCGCGAGCCGTTGATTGTGCAGAAGTTCCTGCCGGCAGTGTCGGCAGGGGACAAGCGGGTGATTCTGGTCAACGGGGAGCCGGTGGGGGCGATCAACCGTGTGCCGCAGGAGGGCGAGACCCGGTCGAACATGCATGCCGGGGGGCGGCCCGAGCAGGTGGGGCTTACCGCGCGCGATCTGGAGATCTGTGCTGCGATCGGGCCGGTGTTGCGCGACAACGGGCAGGTGTTTGTCGGCATCGACGTGATCGGCGACTGGCTGACCGAGATCAACGTGACTTCGCCCACCGGCATTCAGGAGCTGGAGCGGTTTGACGGCACCAATACCGCGGCGCGGATTTGGGAGGTCATTGAGGCCAAGCGGGCGTGAGCCTTTGGGCAGAGGCGTTTTTTGCGAAAGCGCCGGCAAGGCACCTTGGGTTTGGCGGTCCGGCGAAGAGAATGACCGACGCCGCAGCTATGATTTTGAACCCGCTGCAAAGCGGTAGCTGACCGCTTCTGCCACATGGGGCAGGCGGACTTCGGGTGATCTGTCCAGATCGGCGATGGTGCGGGCGACACGCAAAACCCGGTGGTAGCCGCGCGCGCTCAGCCCCATCCGTTCGGCGACGCGGGCGATCAGGGCGCGGCCCTCTGCATCCGGGGTCGCCACCTCTTCCAGCCGTCTGCCCTCCAGATCAGCGTTGACACGCAGGGTCGCGTCCCCCGCGTAGCGCGCGGCTTGCAGGCTGCGGGCGGCGGCCACGCGGATGGCGATGGTGGCCGAGGCGTCTCCGGTCGCGGGCAAATCCAGATCGGTATAGGCGACGGGCGGCACATCCACGCGCAGGTCGAAACGGTCCATCAGCGGGCCCGAGATCCGGCCCAGATAGTCATCACCGCACAGCGGCGCCTTGGTGCAGGCGCGGGCCGGGTCTGACAGATAGCCGCAGCGGCAGGGGTTGGCAGCGGCGAGCAGCAGGAAGCGGCAGGGATAGCGGATATGGGCATTGGCGCGGGCCACCATCACCTCACCCGTTTCTATCGGCTGGCGCAGGGTTTCCAGCACCTGCCTTGGGAATTCGGGGAATTCATCCAGAAACAGCACCCCGTTATGCGCAAGGCTGATTTCCCCGGGTTTGGCGCCTTTGCCGCCGCCGACGATTGCCGCCATGGATGCGGTGTGATGCGGTTCGCGGAACGGGCGGTCGCGCGAGATGCCGCCTTCGGTGAGCAGCCCGGCCAGCGAGTGGATCATCGAGGTTTCCAGCGCTTCGACCGCCGAGAGGGGCGGCAGGAGTCCGGGCAGGCGCGCGGCCAGCATGGATTTGCCCGACCCCGGCGTGCCGACCATCAGCATATGGTGGCGGCCCGCTGCGGCAATTTCCAGCGCGCGTTTGGCGCGTTCCTGCCCCTTGACCTCGGCCAGATCGCGGCCGCTGCTTCGGGGGAGCACCTCGCCCGCTTCGGCGGGGGGCAGCGGGCATTGGCCAGTGTAATGGCGCACCACCTCGTCCAGCGACGCCGCGGCGATCACTTCGGCGGCCCCGACCCAGGCCGCCTCGGCCCCGCAGGCGCGGGGGCAGAGCAGGGCGCGGTCGCTTTCAGCGGCGGCCATCGCGGCGGGGAGCGCGCCGATCACCGCGATCAGACGGCCATCAAGCGAGAGCTCCCCAAGGGCCACCGTGCCCTCTACCTCGTCTTTGGGGATGATATCGAGGGCGGCCAGCAGGGCCAGCGCGATGGGCAGATCGAAATGCGAGCCTTCCTTCGGCAGGTCGGCGGGCGACAGGTTGACGGTGATCTTCTTGGTGGGCAGGGCGATGGACATCGCGCTGAGAGCGGCGCGCACGCGTTCCTTTGCTTCGGACACGGCCTTGTCTGGCAGGCCGACGATGGAAAATCCGGGCATGCCGGGCGACACGGCGCATTGCACCTCGACCAGACGTGCCTCGACGCCCTCAAACGCCACTGTATAGGCTTTGGCGACCATGTTTACCCCGATCCCTTGGTGAAGGGTTAATAGGGCAGGGTTAGCGAATGGTTAATGTGCGGGTGTTACAGCAGGGCCATGAACCTGGGCCAGGCTTCCGGATCGGCCACGGTCTTGTCGCGGCAAAAGGCGTTGCAAAAGCCGAAGCGGCGCTGGTTCAGGTCCAGCACATGGGTGACGGGTTTGCCGGAATAGGGGCAGGCGGTGTTTTCCGAGTCTGTACCATCCACCGGTCGCGCAGGCAGGGGTTTCGGGCCGGGCCAGGCCCGTGTCGGGTGGTCGCGGCGGTAAAAGTCTTGATCCGCGCCATCCACCAGACTCATGGCGCGCCATTGCCGGAACGACGGATGCGCCAGATGCGCCTGCACATAACCCATCGCGCGGGGGCTGACCGGCAGGTTGTAGGTGGCAATACGGCTGGCGACAGGGGCGAAGAAGACATCGGCGGCGGAATATGCGCCGCAGAGCCAAGGGGAGGAGCCGGTCTGATCCCACGCCCAGTCCCACAGCGTTTCCAGCCGGGCCAGATCGTCCAGCACGCCCTGCGGCGGGGCGCAGTCTGTGTAACTGACGCGCAGGTTCATCGGGCAATGGCTGCGCAGCGCGGTGAAGCCTGCGTGCATCTCAGCCGCCAGGACCCGGGCGATGGCGCGGGATTTCGGATCTGCCGGCCAGATGCCCGCCTGCGGGTGGCGCGAGGCAAGCTCTTCGGCAATCGCCAGACTTTCGGGGATCACCACGCCATCTGGGGTGCGGATGGTGGGGGCGGTGCGGGCGGGATGAAACGCCCGGAGCACCCTGGGCAGCTCATCGGTGTAGAGCCGGGCCTTGTGCAGCGTGTACGGGATGCCGAAGGCGTCGAACAGCAGCCAGCCGCGCAGGCTCCAGCTGGAATAGGCGCGATCGCCGATCACGAGATCATAGGGAAGGGTCATCTGGCGCGCTCCGTGATGTTGGCTGCGCCAGCTAACGGCAGGGTGGGTGACAAGGAAAGCGATGATTTATGGGGAAAGTCATCACGGAACGTGATTGATGCGCATGGCCTGCCAGCCAGCCTGCGTTCTTTGCAGTTCGGTGACTGACAGGTTGTCGATCTTGTGCTGAAATACGTCTTTTGCGGTCAGGCCAAGCCGGCATTGCAGCGCGGCGAGGATGGCCCCGAAATGGCAGACGACGATGGTGTGATCGGGCAGGCGATCAAGCGCGGCGGCAATGCGCGCGGTGATGTCATCCCACCCTTCGCCCCCGGGCGCGCGCAGGGTGCCGGGGGTTTCCCAGAAGGCGCGGATATGGGCCGGATCTGCTGCCTCGGCCTGCGCGAAGGTCTGCATTTCCCAGTCCCCGAAGTGCAATTCGCGCAAGGCCGGGTCATGGGGCAGGCGGTTGCGCGTCGGCAGGGCCAGCGCATCCGCAGTGGTGATGGCGCGCGACAGATCGGAAGAGATCAGGGCGGCATCATGGGGCAGGTGCGCCGAAAGCCTTGCGATGGCGGCATGGTCGGACAGATCGGCGGGAAGGTCGGTCCAGCCGATCATGGCCTTGGCATGGGTCGGGCCGTGCCGCACCAGGTGCAGCCGGGTCACAGGATGGCCTCTGGCAGGCTGCCCTTCAGGGCAAAGGGCAGCCCGGCCATGACGCCGATCACAAGGGGGGCGCGGGCAGCGATCTGCTGGTTCAGCCGGCCCTGTGCGTCGCGGAACTGACGGGCCAGCGCATTGTCGGGAACAATACCCCACCCCACCTCGTTTGAGACGATAACAAGCGGGGCCGGACTGCTTGCCAGCGTCGCGATCAGATCCTGAGTGGCGTCGTCGAGGTTCAAACCGGCCAGCAGCGTGTTTGACAGCCAGAGCGTGGCGCAATCGAGCAGAACAGCTCCGGCGGGGTCGCAGGCGGCAAGGGCCTGCCCCACATCAAGCGGGGCCTCTAGCGTGGTCCAGTCTGGGCCACGGTCGTCGCGGTGGCGGGTGATGCGGTCCTGCATCTCGGCATCGAAGGGTTGCGCGGTGGCGATGTAGGTGCGGGGCCGGCCGCTGGCGGTGACCAGCCGTTCGGCCAGACGAGACTTGCCGGACCGCGCGCCCCCGATCACCAGCGTTAGCGCGGGCAGCGAAAAAGTCGAGGGGCGGACTGATCCGGCTGCGGACATGTTGCGTATAACCTTTCAAAAGCGGCGACCGGCTCGCACGATTGTTGCGACAGACCGTATCGACGCCAGCGTATCGGGAACCGGGAGTTACGAAAATGGCACTGGACGGATATAACGACCAAACCATGTCCCGCCAAGCAATGCGGGCGGAATTGCTGGATGCCGAGACAGAGCTGAAACTGGCTTATGCCTGGCGCGATCAGCGGGACGAGCGGGCGCTGCACCGGCTGATCACGGCCTATATGCGGCTGGCCATTTCAATGGCGGCCAAGTTCCGGCGCTATGGCGCGCCGATGCCCGACCTCATTCAAGAGGCGTCGCTGGGTTTGATGAAGGCCGCGGACAAGTTTGATCCTGATCGTGGTGTGCGGTTTTCGACCTATGCGGTCTGGTGGATCAAGGCCAGCATTCAGGACTATGTGATGCGCAACTGGTCGATGGTGCGGACCGGGTCGACCAGCAGCCAGAAGGCGCTGTTTTTCAACCTGCGCCGGGTTCAGGCCAAGCTGGAGCGCGAAGCGGCGCAACGGGGCGAGACGCTGGACCAGTTTCAGTTGCGCCAGATGGTGGCCACCGAGGTCGGCGTGCCGCTGGCCGATGTCGAGATGATGGAAGGGCGGCTGTCGGGATCTGACTTCTCGCTCAATGCGACGCAATCAAGTGACGAAGACGGGCGGGAATGGATCGACGCGCTGGAAGACGATTCGGCGGGGGCGGCAGAGCAGGTGGAACTGTCGCATGATTCGGAACGTCTGCGGGAATGGTTGGTCACCGCGATGCAGGCGCTGAAACCGCGTGAGCGGTTCATCGTGGCCGAGCGCAAGCTGCGCGACGAGCCACGCACGCTGGAGTCCTTGGGCGAAGAGCTGGGGTTGAGCAAAGAGCGGGTGCGCCAGCTTGAGGCGGCGGCCTTTGCCAAGATGCGGCGGACCCTTGAAAGCCAGTCGCGGGAAGTGCATCACTTCCTTCTATGAAAACCCTGATCCTGACGCTGGGCCTTGCCCTGGCTGCCCAGCCTGTCTGGGCCGCAGAGATTACGGCGGATGTGCTCGATGACATACCCCGCGCCGATGTGCTGGTGCTGGGCGAAGTGCATGACAATGCCGAGCACCACATCAATCAGGCGCGGGCCGTGTTTTCCCTGACCCCGCGCGCGGTGGTGTGGGAGCAGCTTTCGGCCGAGGCGGCAATGCGGGTGCCGGATGATCTGGGTGACGCCGCGGCCGTGGCACGCGCGCTGGGGTGGGCCGAAAGTGGTTGGCCCGATTTTGCGCTGTATTATCCGATCTTTGTCGCTGCGCGCGATGCCCGGCATTACGGGGCCGAAGTGCCGCGCGATCTGGCGCGCCGGTCGGTAAGCGAAGGCGCGCTGGCGGTGATGCCGGAGGGTCCGGGTCTGGCACGTGCCTTGCCCGATGCCGAACAGGCCGCGCGTGAGGCCGAACAGATGGCGGCGCATTGCAACGCGATGCCAGAGTCGGTGCTGCCGGGCATGGTACAGGCGCAGCGGCTTCGTGATGCCTATCTGGCGCAGGAGGTCTTGCGCGCGCTTGAGGAGGTTGGCCCGCCGGTGGCGGTGATCACCGGGTCGGGCCATGCCCGCACGGATTGGGGCCTGCCTGCGGTGCTGGCGGACGCGGCCCCCGGGGTGTCGGTGCTGTCGGTGGGGCAGATGGAAGGTGCCGCGCCAGAGAATGCGCCCTATGATCTGTGGCTGGTCACGGAAGCGCTGGAGCGGGAAGATCCCTGTTCGGCGTTTCGCTGACGGGGTGTTGCCTTTGGCGGGCGTTGCGCCCTAACCTTCGCGCGACAACAAGGGGCGCATGATGCTGGCCGGGAAACGGGTGTTACTGATCATCGGCGGCGGGATCGCGGCCTATAAGTCCTTAGAACTGATCCGGCTTTTGCAAAAGGCTGGCTGTTCTGTGGTGCCGGTGCTGACCCGGGCGGGGGCGGAATTCGTGACCCCGCTGAGCGTCTCGGCGCTCAGCGGGCACAAGGTGTTTCAGGACTTGTTCGACCTGACTGATGAGGCCGAGATGGGGCATATCCAGCTGTCGCGCGCGGCGGATCTGCTGGTGGTGGCACCGGGCACGGCGGATCTGATGGCCAAGATGGCCACGGGGCGGTCGGATGATCTGGCCTCGACCTTGTTGCTGGCGACGGACAAGCGCGTGCTGGTGGCCCCGGCGATGAATGTGCGGATGTGGCAGCACCCGGCGACGCAGCGCAATCTGGCGACGCTGCGGGACGACGGGGTGCTGATGGTCGGCCCGAATGAGGGGGAGATGGCCTGTGGGGAACATGGGCCGGGGCGGATGGCGGAACCGGCCGAGATTGTGGCGGCCGTCGGGGCCGCGCTGGGCGCTGGCCCTCTGGCGGGCCGCCATGTGTTGGTGACATCCGGGCCGACGCATGAACCGATTGATCCGGTGCGTTATATCGCCAACCGCAGCTCGGGTGCCCAAGGCTCGGCGATTGCGGTGGCCTTGCGTGATCTGGGCGCAAGGGTGACCTTTGTCACCGGGCCTGCGACCGTTCCTGCACCGGGGGGTGTGGATGTGGTGCGGGTTGAGACGGCGGCGCAGATGCTGGCCGGGGTGCAGGCAGCTTTGCCCGCCGATGCGGCGGTGATGGCCGCGGCAGTGGCCGACTGGCGCGTCGCCAATGCCGGCGCGCAGAAGATGAAGAAGGATGGGGCGGGGCAGGCCCCGCGGCTGGATTTTGCCGAGAATGCCGACATTCTGGCCACGGTGTCCCGGGGGGCCATGCGGCCGCGTCTGGTGATCGGCTTTGCCGCCGAGACCGAGCGGGTGGTGGAACACGCCACCGCAAAACGCCTGCGCAAGGGCTGTGACTGGATTGTGGCCAATGATGTGTCTCCGGCCACTGGCATCATGGGCGGGGTGGAAAACGCAGTGACGGTGATTTCTGACGCCGGTGCCGATGTTTGGCCGCGCATGACCAAAGACGCGGTGGCGCGGCGGCTGGCAGAAAAGATCGCGGAGGCGTTGCAATGACCCCGGTGGTGAAGATCGTGTTTGAGGACTGGGCAGACCGCGCGTTGCCGCTGCCTGCCTATGAAACGCCCGGCGCGGCGGGGGCCGACATTCGCGCCAATCTGCCCCCTCAGATGCGGGAAACCGGTGTGACGCTTGCCCCGATGCAGCGGGTGATCTGTCCGACCGGGCTGCGGGTGGAAATTCCCCAGGGATATGAAATGCAGATCCGGCCCCGTTCGGGATTGTCGACCAAGTCGGGCATCACCCTGCCCAACACGCCCGGCACCATCGACAGCGATTATCGCGGCCCCTTGGGCGTGGCCTTGATCAACCTGTCGGATCAGCCCTACACCGTCCAGCATGGTGACCGCGTCGCGCAGATGATCATCGCACCCGTGCTGCAGGCCGTGTTTGCGGTGGTCGACGCGCTGGGCGATACGGCGCGCGGGTCGGGCGGCTTTGGCTCCACCGGGCGCTCATGATCGGCATTCTGGGTTTTGTCGCGGTGTTTGGCGCGGGGCGCTGGCTGGGTTGGCCTGCGCGCTGGCTCTGGCTGCTGGCCTGGGGCTGGCTCTTGGTGCTGTTGCTGGCCCATGCGCCCTATATGCCGCCGCAGCTGGGGGAATTTGTCGGTGGCGAATTCCGCGGCTGGTTCGTGCTGGGCGTGCTGGCGGCGCTGGTCTTGGCCTATCGCAGCCTGCTGGGGCGGGTGCGTGGCCGGGTCGCTGACCCTGACACGTTGCCCCGGGGCCAAAGGACGGGGGCGTTTGCGCCGGTCGAGCTGGAGCGCTATGCCCGCCACATCATGCTGCGCGAAATCGGTGGGCCGGGGCAGAAAAACCTGAAGGCCGCCCGTGTGCTGGTGGTCGGGGCGGGGGGCCTTGGCAGCTCTGCGCTGATGTATCTGGCGGGCAGCGGTGTGGGGGTGATCGGGGTGATTGATGGCGACGCCGTCGAGGGGTCGAACCTGCAACGCCAGATCATTCATGCCGATGCGCGGATCGGGATGCCAAAGGTGTTTTCGGCGGAAATCGCGATGAAGGCGTTGAATCCGTTCATCGAGGTGCGGCCCTATCATCGGCGGCTGGAGGCGGCTTTGGCGGCAGAACTGGTGGCGGAGTATGATCTGGTGCTGGATGGCACCGACAATTTCGACACCCGTTATCTGGTGAACCGCGTCTGTGCGGCGGCGGGCAAGCCGCTGATTTCGGCGGCGATCACCCAATGGGAGGGGCAGATCAGCCTGTATGACCCAGCGGAGGGTGGCCCGTGTTTTGAATGCGTTTTCCCGCAGCGCCCGGCGCCGGGCCTGGTGCCCAGCTGTGCCGAGGCCGGGGTGGCCTCACCCTTGCCCGGCGTGATCGGGGCGATGATGGCGCTCGAAGCGGTGAAACACCTGACCGGTGCGGGAAGCGGGTTGCGCGGGCGGCTGCTGATCCACGATGCCCTTTATGCCGAAACGCGGGTGATCGGCGTCAAGCGTCGCGCGGGATGTGCGGCATGTGGCGGGGCCTAGGGATGGGTGCGAGAGTGGCGCAATGTGCTGCGGTGATGGGTCCCCTTTTTGAGACGGATGCCACAGAATGATCGCTTATGTCACGCTTGGTGCTGATGATGTTGCGCGCGCGGAACGCTTTTATTCGGCCTTCCTGCCCGCGCTTGGATACCGGCTGGAAGAGGACCATGGCGACCTGCTCTACAGTCTGGCATCTCCGGGGGGGCCGCCTGTTGCCTCGCCTGACCTCTACGTGAAGGCCCCTTTCAATGGCCTGCCGGCGTCTGCCGGAAACGGCACAATGGTGGCTTTTCAGGCCGCCTGTCCGCAGCAGGTGCGCGCGCTGCACGCGGCTGCCCTTGCCGCGGGCGGTGTAGATGAAGGTCAGCCCGGGTACCGCGCATCTTATGGGCCGCAATTCTATGTGGCCTATCTTCGTGATCCGCAGGGCAACAAGATTGCGCTGTTTTCGACCATGCCAGAGGATGCCGGGCGGGACATATAGCCCAGCTTTGCCCGATTGCAGGGCAAAGCCGGCAGGCGGGCGGTCTGTGCCCCGGCTCTGTGCCGGCCAGATCCCTGCTGCCCTTGCCCCCGCCTGCACTGCAGCCCATAATTCGCCTTACAAAGCGCCCCGCAGCGGGGCATTCCAACGGGAGCCTGACCCATGAAGCTGACCCTTGCCGCGCTTGCCCTCGCGCTGTCTGCCACCGCCGCCCTGTCGCAGGATCTTCCTGATCTGGGGGGCCGAGATGTGGTGGTGGTGACCGAAAACGCCTATCCGCCCTTGCAGTTTCTGGATGCCTCGGGCGCGGCCATCGGCTGGGAATATGACGCGATGGCGGCACTGGCCGAGCGGTTGAACTTCACCGTGACATACGAGACGATAAGCTGGGATGCGATGATCCCGGCCGTGTCGGAAGGCCAGTTCGATCTTGGCATGACCGGAATCACCATCCGTGATGACCGCAAGGCGATGGTTGATTTCTCGGACAGCTACATGACCAGCCAGATGGTGATGCTGGTGCGCGGTGACGAGACCCGGTTCACGGATGCGGCAGGCTTTGCTGCGGATGCTGATCTGCTGATGGCGGCGCAACCGGGCACGACGCCGTTCTACGTTGGCGTTTACGAAGTGCTGGATGGCGATGAGGCAAACCCGCGCGTGAAGCTGTTCGAGACTTTCGGCGCCACGGTCGAGGCGCTGCGGGCCGGTGATGTGGATCTGGTGCTGACCGACGGTACCGCAGGGGCGGGTTATGTCGAGGCGTCAGACGGCGGGTTGAAGATTGTGGGTGACAAGTTGGGGACCGAAGAGTTCGGGTTCATCTTCCCCAAGGGATCGGATCTGGTGGGGCCGATCAACGCGGGTCTGGCGGCACTGCGGTCCGATGGCACGCTGGAGGCGCTCAATACCAAGTGGTTTCTGGAGTACAAGATGGGTGAATAAGGCCCGCGGGTCCGACGCCCTGGCCTGCCCGAGATGACGCCGCAAACACAGCCCGACAAGGATTTTCCCTGGTGGCTGGTGATCCTTGGGATCACCGGCGCGGTGCTGTTCTGGCAGGTGCTGGCCAATCCGACCTATGGCGCGGTTTTGAACACGCTGGCGCGCGGACTTTGGGTGACGGTGAGTGTGGCCGTGCTGGCCTATCTGGGGGCCTGCGCCATCGGACTTGGGCTGGCGGTTATGGCGGTGTCGCGCAAGATTGTGCTGCGGCAGATGGCGCGGCTGTACATCGAGGTGATGCGCGGTGTGCCGATCCTTGTGCTGCTGCTCTATGTCGCTTTCGTGCTGGCCCCGATGCTGGTGGTGGCGGTTAATGCGGTGATCGAACCGCTGGGCCTTGCGCCGTGGCGCACGCGGGATTTCCCGCTGATCGCGCGGGCGGTGATTGCGCTGATGCTGGCCTATTCGGCCTTTCTGGCCGAGATTTTCAGGGCCGGGCTGCAGGCGGTGCCTGTCGGGCAGATCGAGGCGGCGCAGGCCTTGGGTCTGTCGGGCTGGCAGCGGTTCCGCCATATCGTGTTCCCACAGGCGTTCCGCATGATCCTTCCCCCCTTGGGCAATGATTTCGTGGCCATGGTCAAGGACAGCTCGCTGGTATCCGTGCTGGGCGTGACCGATGTGGCGCAATTGGCCAAGGTCACCGCTGCGGGGAATTTCCGGTATTTCGAGACCTATAACGTCGCGGCGTTGATCTATCTGACCATGACCATCGGGCTGAGCCTGATCCTGCGCCGCATCGAGGCGCGGTTGCGGTCGGGGACAGAAGGCTAGAGCGTGGGTCGGGCGGGCTTGCGTCGCTGGAAAAGAGACAGCTCCTGAACACAGGTCCGCGCGGTATCACGCGTTGCGCGGCACCAGCCCGGCCAGCGCCCGGCTGACAGTGCCCGATGTCGAGGGGCGTTCCACCGCGACAAAGGGCATCGGGCGGCACAGGTCGATGGCCGCAAGGCCCACGCGGGCGGTCAACGCACCGTTGACCACGCCTTCGCCAAAACGGCGCGAGAGTTTGGACAGCACCCCGCCCCCCGCGACCGAGCCGATCAGATCATCGGTCAAGGCCAGCGCGCCAGCCGCCAGCAGCGAGGCAAATACCCGGCGCAACAGGCTCCATGACCCCAGCGCGCCCGAGCGGCCGCCGTAGATTTCGGCAATGCGACGGATCATGCGCAGATTGGCAATCAAGGCCGTGGCCACATCGGCCAGGGCCAGAGGCACCAGGGCCGTCACCATTGCCACCTGCCGCGCCGCTGCCTCGACCTCTGCGCGGGCGCGGGCATCAAGCGGCGGCATAAGCTCGGCCTCGGCCAGTGACAGCAACGCATCGGCATCCAGCACCTCGGCCTCGCGTTCGGCCAGCCGGGCGCGGCCCCAGGCGGTATCGGCGCGGGCGGCATAAAGGCTTACGAGCGCGGCCACGCTGCGGCGGGCGGATTTCAGATCAGCGGTCTGGCGCGCGGTGGCCGCATCGCGGCGCAGGTGATCCAGCCGCATCAGCCGCATGTAGGCGGACCATTCGCGCCCCGCAAGCAGGACCGCGGCCAGAACGGCGCCGATCAACAGCAGCCCGGCAATCCACCCCAGCAAGGGGTTGCGGGCAAACAGGTTGGCCACAAAGTCATAGGCTGCGACCGACAGCGCAAAGGTGAAGAAGGCGGTGAAGGTCCAGAGCGCGAAGCGCGCGAGCCTTGAGCGCGGCGCGCGGAGGCGGGCGGCCAGCTGCATTGCCTGCCCCGTCGGCAGGTCATCGGGCACCGGGGCGGCGGCGGAGGGGTCAAGCGCCTCTTCCAGTTCCAGGATAAGCGGTTTGCGGGGCGGCGGCAGGTCGGTCAAAGCCGGTCTCCGATCAGGAATTGGGCGGCACGGTCCAGCCTGATGTGCGGCGGTCCCATGCCGGGGGCCAGCGTCATGCGCGCGGGCGCAAAGCCCATCAGCGAGAAATCGGCGTCCAGCCAGCGCTCCGCGCCTTCCCGGGCGGGGGCGAGGATGCGGCCCGGGTCGGTGGGCAGGTCGCCGGCATACATCGCGGCCTGTTTGCCGGTGGACAAGAGCCGGCCGCGGACAAGGTCAAGCGCGGCCCCGTCGCGCTGCACGCTGTCCTCAACAGTGGCGCGCAAGGAGGCCAGGGACAGGGCCATGGTGCGCGCCCCGGAAAAATCGGCGCGGCGGCGGGCGTCCGCCAGCAGGGCTTCGGTGATCGCGGTCAGGGCAGGGTGCTGATGGTGGTGCAGATGGTCGGCCTTGGTGGCGGCGAACAGGATCTTCTCCACCCGCTTGCCGCCCAAAATGCGTGTGAGCCAGCCATTGGCGCCGGGACGGAAGGCGGTCAGGACGTCGGCCATGGTGCGGCGCAGATCCTCGACCGCGCGGGGGCCTGCATGGATGGCCCCCAGCACATCCATCAACACCACCTGGCGGTCGATACGCGAGAAGTGGTCGCGGAAGAACGGCTTGACCACCTTCGCCTTATACGCCTCATACCGGCGCTCCATCTCGCGCCACAGGCTGCCGCGCGGGGTGCTGGCAGGTTGCGGCAGCGGCGCAAAGGTCAGCACAGGCGAGCCGGCAAGCTCTCCTGGCAGCAGAAAGCGGCCCGGCGTCAGATCAGACCAGCCTTGGGTGCGTGCCGCGTGCAGATAGGCGGTGAAGGTGGCGGCGAGGGATTGCGCATGCGATTCTTCCAGCGGCAGCGCCCCGTCTTCGGCGCGGGCCTGCGCCATGAAGGCCGCCGCCTCGGGCCGTTTGGCGATGCGCTCCAGGGTTTCCTCGGCCCAGCGGTCATAGGTCTTGTCCAGCAAGGACAGATCCAGCAGCCATTCGCCGGGATAATCCACAATATCAAGGTGCAGGCGGGTGTTGCCGGTCAGGCCCAGAAAGCCCGAGGGCCGCAGCCGGAACGACAGCCGCAGTTCCGACACCGCCCGGGTGGATTGCGGCCAGCGCGGGTCAGAGCCCATCAGGGCGGTCAGGTGGGTTTCATAATCAAAGCGCGGCAGGGTCAGGTCTGGTTGCGGTTGCAAGAGCACCGTTTCGATCCGGCCCTGACCTTGCGCCACCAGTTGCGGCATCCGCCCCCGGTCCAGCAGATTGGCCACCAGCGCCGTGATGAACACGGTCTTGCCCGCGCCCGACAGACCAGTGACGCCCAGCCGCAGGGTGGGCTCGAAGATGTCAGTGACAGAGCGCGCGATGCCGTCAAGGCTGCGGGTGATGCCGTCGGTCAGGGTGGAGAGAACCAATTGCGTTTATCCTTGTGCTGGCCCCAACATAGGCATGCCCAACCCTGCTGGGTAGGGGGAAAGCCTGTCACGGAGGCGGGCGCGCCATGGGGGTGTCCCTTTTGAAAACACGCCCCCGCGCGGAACGCTCCTGCCCCCGGCCGCGGGCACAGGGCTTGCAGGACAGGCGAAATCCGTTATGCAGCGCGAATGCCCCGTTTTGCGCTGAAAATCGACTATGACGGCGGCCCGTTTCAGGGCTGGCAACGGCAGGCTGCGCATCAGCCCTCGGTACAGGCCACGGTCGAAGCGGCGCTGGGGCGGCTGCAACCGGGGCCGCACACGATTGCGGCTGCCGGGCGCACCGATGCCGGGGTGCATGGCACCGGGCAGGTGGCGACGGTGGATCTTGTGCGCGACTGGGACCCTTACCGGCTGTCCGAGGCGCTGAACTGGCATCTGAAGCCTGCCCCGGTGGCGGTGATTGCAGCGGCAAAGGTGGCGGATGATTTCCACGCGCGGTTTTCGGCGACCGAGCGGCGCTATCTGTTCCGGCTGGTGGCGCGCCGCGCGCCGGTCACGCATGACCGGGGGCGGGTGTGGCAGGTGCTGAACCCGCTGGATGCAGATGCGATGCGGGCGGGGGCGGCGCATCTGATCGGTCATCATGATTTCACCACCTTCCGCTCTTCCCTGTGTCAGGCGAACTCGCCGATGAAGACGCTGGATGAGGTGTCCATCACCGAACACGCTTATGCCGGGGGCATCGAATACCGTTTTGTGCTGCGGGCGCGGAGTTTCCTGCACAATCAGGTGCGGTCCATTGTCGGCACGCTGGAACGCGTAGGGGCGGGGGGCTGGAAGCCCGAGGCCGTCAAATCCGCGCTTGCGGCGCGGGACCGGGCCGCCTGTGGCCCGGTCTGCCCGCCGCAGGGGCTGTATCTGGCCGGGGTAGGCTATCCGGTTGATCCCTTTGAGACTGAGCGGCTTGCACCTGAGCGCTGACGGGTTAGGGTCGCCCGCAACGCTGGGAGGCACCGATGACAAAACCTAAACTCTTTATCGCGCGCAAGCTGCGCGACGTGGTCGAAGCGCGGGCGGCACGCGATTACGAGGTGATCCTGAACCCCGAGGACCGCCTGTTTTCGCGCGAGGCGTTGATTGCCACCTGTCGCGCCGTGGATGCGGTGTTGCCCTGCCATTCGGAACGGTTCGACGCTGGGGTGATTGCCGAACTGGGGCCAAGGTTGAAGATCATCGCCAATCATTCGGTCGGCACTGATCATGTCGATCTGGCGGCGGCAAAGGCGGCGGGGATTGTGGTGACGAACACGCCGGACGTGCTGTCGGATGCCACAGCCGAGATTGCCATGCTGTGCATGCTGGGCGCGGCCCGGCGCGGGGCGGAAGGCGACGCGATGATCCGGGCCGGCAAATGGGATTTCTGGTCGCCCGCCTTTATGGTGGGGCGTCAGGTGACGGGCAAGCGCTTTGGTGTGCTGGGCATGGGCCGGGTGGGGCAGGTCACGGCCGACCGGGCGCGTGGTTTTGGCATGGAGGTGCATTACCACAACCGCCGTCGTCTGCCCGATCATCTGGAAAAGGGCGCGGTGTTCCATGACACGCTGGAAGGGCTGCTGGCGGTGTCGGATGTCTTGTCGCTGCATTGCCCGTCGACGCCACAGAACGCGGGCATCATCAATGCCGTGACGCTGGCGCAATTGCCGCAGCGGGCGATTCTGGTGAACACGGCGCGGGGCGGGCTGGTGGACGAGGCTGCCCTGGTTGCGGCGCTGACCTCGGGCCAGTTGTTTGCGGCGGGCCTGGATGTGTTTCAGACCGAACCCGGCGGCAACCCGGCGCTGGCGGCTTTGCCGAACGTGTTCCTGCTGCCGCACATCGGCTCGGCGACCGAGGAAACCCGCGACGCGATGGGTTTTCGGGCACTGGACAACCTGGACGCGTTTTTTGCAGGTGCAGAGCCCGGCGATAGGGTGGCGTGACGGGCAATGCAGGACGAATACGGGGTATAGTGGTAAATTAAACTGACCAGTGCTTGCATTTCTTCGGCCCTGCTTTAAACTTCGTTACGATAACAGGCCGTGTGGAGCGGCCATAATCGTCTGGGAGGACACCATATGACTGATACCCGCGCTACCGGGCTTTCCCGTCGTTCATTCCTGCGCAAGGGGGCCGTGGGCGGCTCTGCCGCTGCTGCAGCCTCGGTGCTGGCAGCCCCGGCCGTTCTGGCGCAGGCCCCGCTGGTGATGAAGATGCAGACCTCGTGGCCGGCGTCGGACATCTGGATGGATTTCGCGCGCCAGTATGTAACGCGGGTTGAAGAAATGTCGGGCGGGCGTCTGAAGATCGACCTGCTGCCTGCCGGTGCGGTTGTCGGCGCGTTTCAGGTTATGGACGCCGTCCATGATGGTGTGATCGACGCCACCCATACCGTGCCGGTCTATTGGTATGGCAAGCACAAGGCCGCCTCGTTCTTTGGTACGGGGCCGGTGTTCGGTGGCTCGGCTTCGACCATGCTGGGCTGGTTCTATGAGGGCGGTGGTGCCGAATTCTACCGCGAACTGACGCAGGATGTGCTGGGGCTGAACGTGATCGGTTTCATGGGCATGCCGATGCCCGCGCAGCCCTTTGGCTGGTTCAAGACCGAAGTGAACACGGTCGCCGATATTCAGGGCTTCAAGTACCGCACCGTGGGTCTGGCGGCAGACCTGTTGCAGGCGATGGGGATGTCGGTGGCGCAGCTTCCGGGCGGCGAGATCGTGCCGGCGATGGAGCGTGGCGTGATCGACGCCTTCGAGTTCAACAACCCATCATCTGACCGCCGCTTTGGTGCGCAGGACGTGGCCAAGAACTACTATCTGTCATCCTACCACCAGGCGTCGGAAGCGTTTGAATTCACCTTCAACCGCGACTTCTTTGAAGATCTGGAGCCCGATCTGCAGGCGATCCTGAAATATGGCGTTGAAGCCTCGGCCACTGCAAACCTTGCTCTGGCGCAGCGCGAATATTCGAAGGATCTGGCAGAACTGCAAAGCGAAGCCGGTGTCATCGTGCACCGTACCTCGCCCGAGATCCTTGCGGCGCAGCTGGAAGCCTGGGACCAGTTGATCGTCGATCTGGAAACCGACCCGTTCAACAAAAAGGTCATGGACAGCCAGCGCGCCTGGGTGGAGCAGGTCTCCTATTACGAGCTGATGGGCGCGCCCGATCTGGGTCTGGCTTACGAGCATTACTTCCCGGGCAAGCTGAAGCTGTAATCCTGCTGCGGGGGCGCGCGGTGTCGCGCCCCCGGTTCTTCTGCGTCTTCGGGCGCCTTCTGCCGTGTTCCTTGCCGCGGGCCGTGTTGTCCGCATGACCGCATGAACGGAGTTCCCCCTTATGCTCGGGTATATTCGCTTTGCCGACCAGCTGTCTGCGTGGTTTGGCAAGATCTTTGGCTGGCTGATCATCCTGATGACCTTCGGCATGGCCTATGAGGTGATGGTGCGCTATCTGTTCAACCGCCCGACGCCCTGGGCGCTGGACCTGAGCTTCATCATGTATGGCACGCTGTTCATGATGGGCGGGGCCTATACCCTGTCCCGCAACGGGCATGTGCGGGGTGACTTCATCTACCGCACCTGGCGGCCACAGACTCAGGCGCTGGTTGATCTGGTTCTGTATTTCCTGTTCTTCTTTCCCGGCATTCTTGCCCTTGTGTTCACCGGCTGGAAATATTCGGCCCGGTCTTGGGGCTATGCCGAAGTGTCGGTCAACAGCCCGGCCGGGATCCCGATCTATCAGTTCAAATCCGTGATCGTTGCAGCCGGTCTTCTGCTGCTGATCCAGGGCATCGCTCAGGTGTTCCGATGCATCATCTGCATGCGCACCGGCGCATGGGTGCAGGCCGATGAGGATGTCGAGGAAACCGAACAACTGCTGATCAAGCAAGCTGCCGAGGCTGCGGCCGCGGCAGAAGCCAAAGCCCAACGGTAATCGGCCCAAACGCCGCCCCAATTCCGGAGTTCGCAAACGTGACCGACCCGCAAATCGCCCTTATGATGCTGGGCATCTTTATTGCCTTTGTCTTCCTGGGCTTCCCGATTGCCTTTACGCTGATGGCGCTTGGCATTGCCTTTGGCTATTATGCTTATTTCGACCCCAGCCGCATGTGGCGCGGCTACAACCGGCTGACCGAGGATGCCAGCTGGTGGGACAGCACCAGCCTGTGGATCGAGGGGTTTTACAACAACCGGATCTTCGACCTGTTCGTGAACCAGACTTATACGGTGATCTCGAACGAGGTGCTGACCGCGATCCCGCTGTTCCTGTTCATGGGCTATATCGTGGAGCGCGCCAATATCGTTGACAAGCTGTTCGGCACGCTGGCGATTGCCACGCGCAACATTCCCGGCTCGATGGGCGTGGCGGCGCTTCTGACCTGTGCGCTGTTTGCCACCGCGACCGGGATTGTGGGTGCGGTTGTCACGCTGATGGGGTTGCTGGCGCTGCCGCAGATGCTGAAGGCCCGCTATGACCACTCCTTTGCCACCGGCATCATCTGCGCAGGGGGCACGCTGGGCATTCTGATCCCGCCATCGATCATGCTGATCGTCTATGCCGCGTCTTCGGGCGTTTCGATTGTGCGGCTGTATGCGGGGGCCCTGCTGCCGGGCTTTACGCTGGTGGGGCTGTATCTGGTCTACATCGTCGTGCGGTCGATCCTGAACCCGAAGCTGGCCCCAAAGCCGACCAAGGAAGAAATGCCCGAAGTGCCGTGGAGCAAGCTGTTCGTCATGCTGATGACCAGTTTCTTCCCGCTGGCATTCCTGATCTTTGCGGTTCTGGGGTCCATCCTTTTTGGTCTGGCCACCCCGACCGAAGCCGCCTCGATCGGCGCGCTCGGCGGCATGTTGCTGGCAGTTGCCTACCGCGCCATGACCTTCCAGCGCCTGCGGGAAAGTGTTTATCTGACGGTGCGGACGACGGCGATGGTGTGTTGGCTGTTCGTCGGCTCTTATACCTTCTCGGCGGTGTTCAGCTATCTGGGCGGCGAGCATGTGATTGCTGAATTCGTTCAGAGTTTCGATCTGACGCCGTTCCAGTTCCTGATCATGGCGCAGGTGATCATCTTCCTGCTGGGCTGGCCGCTGGAATGGTCGGAGATCATCATCATCTTCGTGCCGATCTTCCTGCCGCTGTTGCCGATCTTCGGAATTGATCCGCTGTTCTTTGGCGTGCTGGTGGCGTTGAACCTGCAGACATCCTTCCTCACGCCGCCCATGGCGATGAGTGCGTATTATCTGAAAGGGATTGCGCCGCCGCAGATCATGCTGACCGAGATCTTCAAGGGCGTGCTGCCGTATTGCGGCATGGTGATCCTCTGCATGGCGTTGATGTACACCTTCCCGCAGATCGTGTTCAGCCTGCCGGAGGCGTTCTATGGCCCGGGACGATAGGCGCAGCGATGTGACGGGGCTGGGGGCGGTCGTATTGCGCGACCGTCTGGCGTCTGGTGCTCTGCGCGCGGTCGAGGTGGTGGAGGGCTATCTTGCCCGCATCGCCGAGGTCGAGCCGCAGGTGCAGGCCTGGGCCTGGCTGGAGGGGGCGCATGCGCTGGAACAGGCGCGCAGCCTGGATGCGCGGCGGCTGGCGGGGCGGCCGATCGGCCCGCTGCACGGGGTGCCGGTGGCGTTGAAGGACATCATCGACACCAAGGGCATTCCCACCGCCAACGGTCTGGCGGTGGATGCCGGTCGGGTGCCTGCCGATGATGCGTGGATCGTGGCGCGGCTGCGGGCGGCCGGGGCGATCATCCTTGGCAAGACGGTGACGACCGAAGGGGCCTATATGCACCCCGGCAAGACCCGCAACCCGCACAACCCCGCCCATACACCTGGCGGGTCATCGCAAGGGTCGGCGGCGGCGGTGGCGGCGGGCATGGTGCCGCTGGCCATCGGGACGCAGACCGGCGGATCGGTGATCCGGCCCGCAGCCTATTGCGGGGTGGTGGGGGTGAAACCCACATTCGGGATGATCCCGCGTACCGGTATTCTGCCGCAATCGCCGTTTCTGGATACGGTGGGGGTCTTTGCCCGCAACGTCGAGGATGCGGCGCTGCTGATCGAGGTGCTGACCGGGTATGATCCGGCGGACAGCGCGACGGAACCGGTGCCGGTGCCGCGCATGCTGGATGTGACCATGGCCAAGGTGCCGGTCACGCCGATGTTTGCCTTTCTGCGCCCGCCGGGCTGGGACGAGGCCGATCCGCAGATGCGGGCGGCGGTCGAGGAAGTGGCGGCCCTGTTGGGGGAACAGTGCTTTGAGGCCGATCTGCCGGGATTGGGCGAGGTGGCGGCGGTGCGCCAGCGGATCAATTTTGCCGAGATGGCCAAGTGCTATTACGGCATCGAACGGCGCGGCCGCGACCAGATGTCGGATGTGCTGAAAGCTGCGATGGATGAGGGCAAGGCGGTTCTGGCGCGCGATTATCTGGCGGCGCTGGACTGGCGGGTGCTGCTGAACGCCGCGCTTGACCCGCTGTTTGAGCGTTGCGATGCCATCTTGTGTCCCGCGGCCCCCGGCCCGGCCCCTGAGGGGCTGGACTATACCGGTTCAGCGATCTTTAACGGGCTGTGGACGCTGGCGGGCGTTCCGGCGGTGACCGTGCCGCTGTTCTGGTCTGACAGCGGCCTGCCCATGGGCTTGCAACTGATCGGACGGCGCGGCGATGATGCGCGCCTGCTGCGCACGGCACGCTGGCTGATGGCGCATGTGGAAACCCAGACAGAAGGAGGCGGGAGCCAATGAACAACATAATGGCGCTGTTCGCGTTTGTGGTCTTGCTCGGGTTTCTGGGCATTCTGCTCTGGCATGTGCCGCGTCTGGATCTGATCGGCGTGGTGGGCGTGACGGTGGTTTTGGCCGGCTGGGATCTGATCAGCAGTCTGCGCAAGCGCGGATAGCAATTGCCTGTGTGCCGTGACCGCTGCGCAATGGCAGCGGTCACGGCGCAACGTTTTGGCAGATTTCAGGTCAGCTTTGCGGGCGCTCTGCCCAGCCGGCAAAGATGCGTTCCAGCACCAGAACGGCGTAATAGAGCAGGATACCAAGGGCGGCGAGCGCGATCAGAACCGCGAACATCAGCGGGTAATCGCCATTGGTTTCGCCCGATTTGAACAGCGCCCCCAGGCCACGGCCATGCGGGGCCACGATTTCCACCAGATTGGTGCCGATAAAGGCCAGCGTGACCGATACTTTCAGCGCGCCAAAGAATTCGGGCAGGGTTTTTGGCAAGGCAATCTTGCGGAAGATGGTGAAGCGCGACGCGCCCAGGCTGCGCAGGATGTCACGGTATTCCGGCTCCAGCGTTGACAACCCGATGCCGACCGACACGGCAATCGGGAAAAAGCTGATCAGGAAGGCCATCAGCACGGTGTTGAAATCATGCTGGCCAATGAAGATCAGGCTGATCACCGGCACCAGCGTTGCCTTCGGAATGGCGTTGAAGCCCACCAGCAGCGGATAAAGCCCGTCGCGGGCGATGCGCGAAAAGCCCATGATCATGCCGATCAGGGTGCCGAACAGCACCGCCAAACCAAGCCCCAACACGGTGCGCCACAGGGTCTGCCAGCCCATTTCCAGAAACAGCCAGCGAAACTTCCAGAAGGCCGGTGGCAGGTCTGACGGCGAGGCCATCTTGTAATTGGGCCAGTCATTGACCCAGACCAGAGCCTCCCATGCCACCAGGAACAGGACCACGGCCAGAACGGGTGTGGCGATTTTCTGCAGTGTTTCCATCAGTGCGCGTCCCCGTCACGGCCTTGTGCAATGCGGATCTGGTCGCGCAGGGTGTGCAGCATCTCTTGCGCCTTTGGCTGATAGAGGATGTCGAGCGTGCGGTCGGCGGGCAGGTCCACGGGCAGCACCATCTGGGTGCGCGCCGGGCGCCCCGACAGCACGAACACCTGATCGCCCAGAAACACGCTTTCGCGCAGATCATGGGTGATCAGCACGCAGGTGAAGGGTTCGGCCGCGCGCAGGTCACGCATGGTTTGCCACAGATCTTCGCGGGTGAAATTGTCCAACGCGCCAAAGGGTTCGTCCATGATCAGCACATCGGGCTTGTGCACGATGGCGCGGCACAGGCTGGCGCGTTGGCGCATGCCGCCCGACAATTCGCTGGGGCGTTTGGCTTCAAACCCCTTGAGGCCGACCATCTCCAGCAAGTGCATGGCGCGCGATTCGCGGTCTTTTTGCTGCATGCGGGGGGCGACGATTTCCAGGGGCAGGATCACGTTTTCCAGGATGCTGCGCCATTCCAGCAGCACCGGATTCTGGAACGCCATGCCCACAGTCTTGCGCGGGCTGGTCACACGCTCGCCATGCAGCCAGACCTCGCCCCGGTCGGGCTTCATTAGCCCGGCCACCAGCCGGGTGAGGGTGGACTTGCCGCAGCCGGACGGGCCGACGACGGCGGCAAATTCGCCTTCGGGCACGGCGATGTTGAGGTTGTCCAGCACCGGCAACGGGCCGGATTTGGTGCGATAGGCGTGGGTGACGCCCTTGATGTCGATGAGGTTTGCCATGGGATAGGCCGCCCGGGTCTGCCCCGGGCGGCAGAGCCTTATTGCATCGTCAGGCTGCCATCGGTGGGCAGATAGGTTGGGGTAAAATACAGCGCGGCGTCAGGCGTGTTGGTGAAGGTATACACAGATTTCGTCTGTTCAATTGCCTTGTCCATCCGGGCGGCGTCGATGTTGCCCAGGCCGTTCTCCATGACCCAGTCGGTCATCACATTGTCGCGGATCGACAGGGCCAGACGCTCGCCCTCAAGGGTTGCATCGGCGGCGGGGTTACGGCTGATCAGGCTGGCGATGGCGGCGTCCGGGTCGGCCACGGTCTCTTTCCAACCCTTGGCCACGGCGCGCAGAAAGCCGGTGACAGCTTCGGGGTTCGCGGCCGCAAAATCGGTGTTCACAATCACCGCATTGCCATAAAGCGCCACGCCGTGATCCGCCATCAGGATGACCGAGATGTCCTCTTCGGGCACGCCAAGGCGTTTGACGTTCAGGCTGGAGGTGAAGCTGAACCCGGTGACAGCCGCGACCTTGCCTTCGGCCAGCATCGGTTCGCGCACCGGAAAGCCAACAGGTTCCACGGTGACCGTTGCCATGTCGATGCCGTTTTCGGCGGCAAAGATCGGAAACTGCGCCCAGGCCCCATCCGGCGGCGGCGCGCCCAGCACCTTGCCCGCGATGTCACTTGGCGCTGAGATGCCCAGGGACTTGCGGCCCACCATGGCAAAGGGCGGCTTGTCATAGATCATCATCACCGCCGTCACCGGGGCGCCGGGGTTCTGATCGAGGAACTTCATCAGGCTGTTGATATCGGCAAAGCCGACCGGATAGGCCCCTGTGGCCACCTTCGGGATCGCGTCAAGCGAGCCTGCGCCTTCGGTGATCTCTACCGTCAGCCCTTCGGCTGCAAAATGGCCTTTGTCGAGCGCAACGAAATAGGGGGCAGCAGGGCCCTCAAACTTCCAGTCCAACGCAAAGGGCATGGCGGTTTCGGCGGATGCGGCGGACCCGATCAGCAGAGCAGTCGCAAGACCTGTGGCAAAACGGGCGGCGTGGTGGAACATCTCTCACTCCCATATTGGTTTTGTGTCAGGGTGACAAAGCCTGTGGCCGAGTCCATGCACCCAGATGGCTTTGTGCCAAATGGCCATATGTTTGCCTGATTTTCCACCACAAACATGGGCGAACGCCCATTTTTAAAGCGACTTGCTGGACGCAGCCTGCCACGGGCGGCTTGCTGGGTGTGCTGTGGGGCATGAGTTGAGTGTTTCGCCGACCGCACAATCGTGTAGCCTGCGCCGAAGCAACCGGGTCTGACTGCGGTGTAACAAATCGACAGCCTGCCACGTAATGGACAGCAGTGATGACGCAAAAGACAGATGACTGGGGTCTGCTGCTGACGGCTGCGCTGGATGGCGACAGCCGGGCCTATGCACATTTTCTGCGCGCTGTGACCCCTGTGTTGCGCGGGGTGGTGCGGGCGCGGGGCGCGGCCCTGGGCGAGGCGGGGTGCGAGGATGTGCTGCAAGAGGTGCTGCTGGCGCTGCATCTGAAACGGCACACCTGGCAGGTTGGCACGCCGGTGCGCCCCTGGCTCTATGCCATCACGCGTTACAAAGTGGTGGATGCGTTCCGGGCGCGGGGGCGACGGATCGATCTGCCGATCGAGGATTTTGCCGATGTCCTGCCCGCAGAAGCCGGGGCGGACCCGACGCAGCGGGCGGATATCGACAAGATGATCGGCATGCTGGACCCGCGCGCGGCGCGGCTGGTGCGGCAGGTGGGGGTAGAGGGTGATTCAATGGCAGAGGCCGGAGCAAAGCTGGACATGTCCGAGGGCGCGGTGCGGGTGGCACTGCACCGGGCGTTCAAGCAGCTGGCGGTCCTGCGGAAAAGGCATGTGGAATGAAGACGGATGATCTGATCCGGGCCATGGCGGGCGATACCGTTGTCGGCCCTGCACCGCAAATGCGGCTGGTCTGGCTGCTGCCTGCGCTGGCGCTTGGGGGTGTCGCGCTGTGGAGCCGGCTGGGCTTGCGGGACGATCTGGCACTGGCCCTGCAAGACCCGGTATCGGCCATGCGGATCGTGCTTGCCCTTGCGCTCGGGGGCGGGGCGCTGTGGGCCGTGGTCCGGCTGGCGCGGCCCGGAGCCGTTGTGCGCCTGTGGCCCTTGGGGCTGGTGGCGCTGGTCGCGATTGGCCTGTGGCTTTGGGCCTTTGCGTTGATGCCAGCAGAGGGGCGGCAGATGGCGATTGTCGGCAAGACCATGGTGGGCTGCCTGACCACGATCCCGCTGCTGGCGGTGCTGCCGACGGGGATCGTGCTGGCGACGTTGCGGCAAGGCGCGCCTGTGCGGCCAGTGCTGGCCGGGGCGGTGGCGGGGCTGGCCGGAGGCGGGCTGGCGGCGGCCGTCTACGCGCTGCATTGCACAGAAGACAGCCCGCTGTTTTACGTCACCTGGTACGGCACGGCGATTTTGGCAGTGTCGGCGGTGTCGGCGCTGGTCGCGGGGCGGCTGCTGCGCTGGTAACGGCAGAGGTCAGGCAAAAAGTGCGGGCACCAATGCGCCGCGCGACTGAATGACCTGCGCCGCCAAAGCCATCGCCGCCTGCGCGGCCTGATCCTCGGTCTGGCCCATGGCCAGATGCGCCAGGAACGCCCCGGCAAAGCTGTCGCCCGCCGCCGTGGTATCGACAATCTGCGCCACCGGTGTCGCGGCATGCTGGCGGGTGCCATGACCAGCAGACCACAGGGTCACCGGGCCGCCGCCATCCTTGACCACCACCCTCGTGGCCCCGGCGGCGCTGTAGCGGGCAATGGTGTCGGCGGCGGTGGCATCGCCCCACAGCCCGGTTTCCTCGTCAAACGATGGCAGGACGATATCGGCGACCGAGGCCCCCAGCATCACGCCCGCCCGCATCGCATCTGCCCCGTCCCACAGACGCGGGCGAAGGTTGGTGTCGAAGGAAATCAGGCTGCCCGCCGCCCTTGCGCGGCGCAGCGCATCGCAAAACGCAATACGGTGATCCGGTGACAGGATCGCAAGGGTGATGGCCGAGACATGGATGATGTCGCGCCCTTGCAGGGTGGCATCCAGCCAATCCGGGTCAGCGGCCAGCATCTTTGCCGCGGATTGCCCGCGCCAATAGGAAAAACTGCGCTCGCCATCCCGCAGGCTGATCATGTACAGGCCCACGGTCCGGTCAGGCAAACGGCGCAGGGCGGTGGTCTCGACGCCTTGGCTTGCCATGAACGCCGCCATTTCATCCGACACCGCATCGGTCCCGATACAGGACCCGTAAGCCACCGACCAACCCTCTGGCAAAAGACGCCGTGCATACCAGGCGGTGTTGAACGTATCGCCCGCAAAGCCGCGCGTGTAATCGCCGCTGGCGGTAGGCGACAGCTCGACCATACATTCGCCAACGCAGAGCAGCGATTTCGACATGGGACAGGCTCCTGATCTTTTTGGCGTGACCGTAGCCGAGCGGGGCAGGGGCCGCAACCGGGCCTGGCAACCGCCTCTCGTGGTCTCTGGCGCGATCCTTGTGTTGGTGGCACAACAACGGCAGAGGGACCTGCCGATGACCGACGATGCAAAACGATTTATCGCCAAAGGGGTGGCGCATGTGGATCTGCCCGCGGTGGCCGGCCCGGTGTCGGTCAGCTTTGTCTTGCTGCCGAAATTCACCATGCTGGCCTTTGCCTCGGCCATCGAACCGCTGCGCATTGCCAACCAGTTGACCGGGCAGGCTCTGTTCCGCTGGCAGACCCTGTCGGTGGACGGGCAGCCGGTGGCCTGTTCAAATGGGGTGCCAGTCATGATCGATGGACCGTTCGGGGCCGTGCAGCCCGAAGGCGTGGTGCTGGTCTGTTCGGGAGTGGAGCCGGAGCACCAGACATCTGCAGCCCTGGCCGACTGGCTGCGCGGGCTATGGCGACGGGGGCGCGTGGTGGGGGGGCTGTGCACCGGGGCCTATGCGCTGGCGCGGGCAGGTATTCTCAAGGGGCGGCGGTTCACCCTGCATTGGGAAAACCTGACCGGCTTTGCCGAAAGCTTTCCCGATCTGGCGGCCGCGCGGCAGGTGTTCTGCATCGACGACCGGATTGTGACCTGCGCGGGGGGCGTGGCGGCCGCCGACCTGATGCTGGAGATCATCCACGACCGGTTCGGCATCGCGCTGAGCCAGGAAGTGATGAACATGTGCCTGCTGACCCAGCGCCGACGCGAGGCGGATGAGCAGACCACCTCGCTGGCCGCCCGGCTGGGCACCCGGCATGAAAAGCTGATCGAGGCGGTGGCGTTTTTGGAGGCGCGGATCGAAGAGCCGTTTGATCTGGATGCCTGCGCCGCGCAACTGAAGCTGTCACGCAGGCAGATCGAGCGGCTGTTCAGCCGCTATATGGGGGTGACCCCGGTACGCTATATGAATGACCTGCGGCTGCAACATGGCCGTGCCTTGCTGGCCGAAACCGATATGAGCGTGACCGAGGTGGCGATTGCCTGCGGTTACGCCAGCAGTTCGCATTTTTCCAAGTCTTTCCGGGTGAAATACGGGATTTCTCCCTACCGATTCTCGCATTTCGGCAAGTAGCAGCCAGATTGCTTGTGTCTTTCGGGACATGATACGCAATTCCTGCCCGACTGTTGCGTTCCCGCCATAGCCAGACGCGCGCCGGCTTGTTAACGTTTGTTAATAAAAAGTGTTAGCGTTCCGATAATCAAAAACACGAGCAGACGAAAATAGGGACAGGCATGGGAACGGGCTCCAGAGGCACGTTCGTAATCTCCTGGTCACAGACAGAAATTGACGGCCTGGGCACCGCCCCGCTGGACAGTCTTGCCGTTGGCGCTTCGTGGCGCTGGTCGGGCAAGCCTGTTTGTGTGGATGGTCAGGGCGGAACACTTCTGCTGGAGGGGGCCGAGGGGAGTGCGGACATTCGCAGGCGGGCGGCGAAAATGGTGCGACGCCTGATCGGGGTCGCCGTGACAGGCGATCCGATCGGCACCGAGGCTGCGGCAGAGGATGGCGAGGACACGCCCGATCAGGGCTTCATCGTGACAGACGGCCATCACAGCTGGTCGGTGACGGTGCTGCCGGTGCCGGATACCGGTGCGCGGCTGTTGATGTTCGTCGGCGACCTGCCACCGCCGGAGCAAGATCTGTGGGTGGTTCGGACCGCGATCGACCGCACCCAATCGGGCGCGGGGGCAAAGGCGGCAGGCGGGGTGATCTGCTTCACGCCGGACACCCGCATTGCCACGCCGGGGGGTTTGCGCCTGATTCAGGATCTGCGCCCCGGTGACCGCATCCTGACCAAGGACAATGGTCCGCAGGACATTCTGTGGACCGGACGCCGCCGGATGAGCGGGGCGCGGCTTTATGCCATGCCGCATCTGCGGCCGGTGAGGTTCCGTTCGGGCGCGTTGGGGCAGGACCGGCCTGACGGGGATCTGGTTGTCTCCCCGCAACACCGGATGGTCCTGAACGGTCCGGCGGCGCGCGCGCTGTTCAACACAGATGAGGTGCTGGTCAAGGCCGAAGACCTGCTGAACGACACCACGATTTGCGTCGATCATGCGCTGCGCGAGGTGACTTATATTCACATCCTGCTCAACCGGCACAATATTGTCTGGGCCAACGGGATGGAAACCGAAAGCTTTCACCCATCAAACACCGCGCTGGACACCATTGACCCTGATCAGCGCTGCGCGCTGATGGCGGCGCTCCCCGAGATCCTGGGCAACCCGGCCAGTTACGGCGACTATGCCCGGCGCAACCTGTCGTCATCAGAGGTGGCGATCCTGCGGCATGACACGGCGGCCTAGGGGCCTGCGCCAGCAATGCAAGCGGGCTGTCTGCCCTGTGTCGTTGCCCCTGCGCCAAAGGTATTTGGAACAGATGCGGGAGCGGGAGTTGACACCCGGGTTTTGCCGCGTATAAGCGCGCTCTGTCCCGGTGGCCATCCTCCGGGGCTTTTCATTGGTGTTGGTGGACCCCGCAAGGGGATGCCTGTCGGGCCGAAAGGCACAAGGACAACGCCCTTCATAATTAACGAAGGAGATCAGCCGTGACCAAACGCACGTCTGCCAAGTACAAAATTGATCGCCGCATGGGCGAGAATATCTGGGGCCGCGCCAAATCGCCGGTCAACAAGCGTGAATATGGCCCGGGCCAGCACGGTCAGCGCCGCAAGAACAAACTGTCGGATTTCGGCACCCAGCTGCGCGCCAAGCAAAAGCTGAAGGGCTACTACGGCGATCTGACCGAAAAGCAGTTCCGCAAGATCTATGGCGAGGCAGAGCGCGTGCGTGGCGACACCGGCGAGATGCTGATCGGTCTGCTGGAGCGCCGTCTGGATGCGGTGGTCTACCGCGCCAAGCTGGTGCCGACGATCTTTGCTGCCCGCCAGTTCGTGAACCACGGCCATGTGCAGGTGAACGGCGTGCGCGTCAACATCGCCTCCTACCGTGTGAAAGAGGGCGATGTGATCTCGGTCCGCGAAAAGTCGCGTCAGCTGGCGATCATCCTGGAAGCCGTGCAGTCGTCCGAGCGTGACGTTCCAGACTATCTGGAAGTCGACCATAACAAAATGGTGGTGACCTTCGTGCGCACCCCGGGTCTGGGCGATGTGCCATATCCGGTCGTGATGGAACCGAACCTGGTCGTCGAATACTACGCCAAGAACTGATCTGCCGCACCGATGGTGCCAGACCAGACAAAGGGCCGCCCGATTGGGCGGCCCTTTTGCTTTTGCTGCGGGCGGGGCTTTGCGCGGCGCAGGCTCTGCGATATCCAAGCGGACGAGTCGGAACGAGGGAACGCAATGCTACGCAAGACGGTGGAACGGCGTTTCGAGGCCGGCTTGTTTGCCAGCCGCTGGCTGATGGCCCCGATGTATCTGGGGCTGGTGGTCAGCCTTGGGATGCTGACGGTCGTGTTTGTGCGCGATCTGGTCTATTATGTGCCGCAGATCCTGACCATGTCGGCCGAAGAGGTCATCCTTGTCTCGCTGACCCTGATCGACCTGACGCTGGCGGCCAACCTGCTGCTGATCGTCATGTTTTCAGGCTATGAGAACTTTGTGTCGAAGTTTGATTTCGATGTGGGGCAGGACCGCCCCGACTGGATGGGCAAGGTCGATTTTGGCGGGCTGAAGATGAAGCTGGTGGCCAGCATCGTGGCAATTTCGGGCATCCATCTGCTGAAACGGTTCATGGAAATCGGGGAATCAGTGGCGGATGCCAAGTTTGGTGAGACCGAATTGTTCTGGCTGGTGGTGATCCATTTGACCTTCGTCGTCTCGGGCGTCTTGCTCGCGGTGATGGACTGGTTGCAGGTGCGGGCCTACGGGAACAAATAGAGACAGTTGGTGTCGCCCTGCGTCCCATAATCGCACTGGTCTAACCGCGCCTTGCCCGCTAGAACCGCCGGGTGAGTTGGAGGCCACCATGCACGACACCATTCGACCGCAGCCCGGCATTCTGGATATTGCGCTTTACGAAGGCGGCAAGGCGCATCTTCCGGGCATGTCCAATGCGCTGAAGCTGTCGTCCAATGAAAACCCCTTTGGTCCTGGTGACCGGGCGAAAGAGGTGTTCGGCAAGACCGTGCACACGCTGCACCGCTATCCGGGCACCGATCACGCTGCCCTGCGGCAGGCGATCGGCGATGTGCACGGGCTGGACCCCGACCGCATTATCTGCGGCGTGGGCTCGGATGAGATCATCACCTTCCTGTGCCAGGCCTATGCCGGGCCCAAGGATGAGGTGGTGTTTACCGAGCACGGTTTCCTCATGTACCGCATTTCGGCACTGTCGGTGGGCGCGACCCCCGTGGAAGTGCCCGAGCGCGAGCGGATGGCCGATGTCGACGCCATTCTGCGCGCCTGCACCAAGCGCACAAAGCTGGTGTTCATTGCCAACCCCAACAATCCGACCGGTACAATGATCTCTCCCGCCGAGATGGAGCGGCTGGCGGCCGGTCTGCCGCCGCAGGCCATATTGGTGATTGACGGCGCCTATGCCGAATATGTCGAAGGCTATGATGGCGGTGCCGGTCTGGCGACGGGCCGCGAGAATGTGTTCATGACGCGGACCTTTTCCAAGATCTACGGACTTGGGGGGCTGCGCATCGGCTGGGGTTATGGGCCTAAGCATATCATTGATGTTCTGAACCGCATCCGCGGGCCGTTCAACCTGTCGACCACCCAGCTGGAGGTGGCCGAGGCGGCGGTGCGCGATCAGGATTGGGTCAACAAATGCCGCGCCGAGAATGCGCGGATGCGGCACTGGCTGGCCGAGGCTTTGGCCGAGGTGGGTGTGCCCTCCGATACCAGCATGGCAAATTTCGTGCTGGCCCGTTTTGCCAGCGTCGAAGAGGCCGAGGCCTGCGATACGTTCCTGCAGACACAGGGGCTGATCGTGCGGCGGGTGGCCAGCTACAAGCTGCCGCAGTGCTTGCGCATCACCGTCGGCGATGAAGCGGGCTGCCGCCGGATCGCGCATGCGGTGGGGCAGTTCAAGGGGCTGAAATGACGGTGCAATACAACCGTGTCGCGCTGATCGGGCTGGGGTTGATCGCATCCTCCATGGCGCATGCGATGCGGCAGTACGGGCTGGCAAACCAGATTGTGGGCCATGCCAAATCGGCGCAGAGCCGCGAGATTGCGGTACAGATCGGCTTGTGCGACGCAGTTTATCCCACGGCAGCCGAGGCGGTGCAGGGGGCAGATCTGGTTGTGCTCTGTGTGCCGGTCGGTGTGATGGGCGAGATCGCCGCCGAGATCGGGCCGCATCTGGCCCCGGGGGTGACCGTCACCGATGTAGGGTCGGTCAAGGGCGCGGTCGTCGAAGCAGTGGCCCCGCATATGCCGCAGGGCGTGCATTTCATTCCCGGCCATCCGATTGCAGGCACCGAACATTCCGGGCCGCGGTCGGGCTTTGCCACGCTGTTCCAGAACCGCTGGTGGCTGCTGACCCCGCTGGACGGGGCAGACCGCGCTGCGGTCGCGCGGTTGCGGCAAATGTGCGAAGGCATGGGGGCCAATGTCGATGAGATGGACGTGGCGCACCATGATCTGGTGCTGGCCGTAACCAGCCACACGCCGCACCTGATTGCCTATACCATGGTCGGCGTGGCCGAGCACATGCGGCGGGTGTCGAATTCGGAAGTCATCAAGTATTCGGCGGGGGGCTTCCGCGATCTGACGCGGATTGCGGCCAGCGATCCGGTGATGTGGCGCGATGTGTTCCTGACCAACAAGGATGCGGTGCTGGATATTCTGGGCCGCTTCACCGAAGAGCTGTTTACCCTGCAGCGCGCCATCCGCATGGGCGATGGTGAGCATCTTCATGCCTATTTCACCCGCACCCGCGCCATCAGGCGTGGCATTATCGAAGCGGGACAGGATACTGCGGCACCGGATTTCGGGCGGGTTCCGCAAGGCGGAGAAAAGGGCAAGGGGTGATGCGGCAGGCGGTGATGGCGGCGCTGATGGCTTTGGTCGCGACAAGCGTGGCCTTTGCCGATGCGCCCCGCACCTCGCTGCGTCCTATGCCCAAGCCCGGAATGGTGGCGGTGGCCGATGTGCAGACGGTCGGGGTGACGGCACAAGCCGCGGCACGTCCGGCTCTGGCGCGGTCGTTGCGGCCAATGGCGCGGCCTGCAACGCTTGCCATGGCGGTTCCTGTTGCAACCGTTGCGGCGGTTGTGCCTTCGGACATGGCCACTGTCCCTGCGCTACCGTCGGAACGCAAAGGTCTGTTTGGTCTTTTGCGCCCGTCAAAGCGGCCCGATGGGCTGGGACGCCAGCAACAGGTCTCGGCCAAAGTCGCACCGCTGGCACCGGGCAAGCAGGGCGTCGTGTCAGTCAAGGGTGCTGTTTGTGGTGACCCGTCGATCCGGGGGGAGGCACTGGCCCCGATCACCTCACGCGTGCAGGGTTGCGGGATCGCTGACCCGGTTCGGATCACCAGCGTGGCGGGCGTCCGGCTGAGCCAGGCGGCGACGGTGGATTGTGACACCGCGCGTGCCCTCAAGACCTGGATCGAGCGGGGCGTCGAACCGGCCTATGGCAAGGGCCGCGTCGTGCAGTTGCAGGTGGCGGGACACTACGTCTGCCGCACCCGCAATCACCGCGCCGGGGCCAAGGTCAGCGAACATGGCAAGGGCCGGGCGATCGACATTTCCGGCTTTACCTTTTCGAACGGCAAGACCCAGCCGGTGCTGCGCAACTTTGACCGCAAGATGCGCAAAGCCCACAAGGCGGCCTGCGGGATTTTCACCACAACGCTCGGGCCCGGATCGGACGGGATGCACGAAGACCATCTGCATTTCGACACGGCGCGGCGCGGCAGCACCTACTGTCGCTAGGCCGGTTCAGTCCAGCCGGGGCGCGGGCCCAAGCGGCAGCGGGCCCAGCCGTATTTGCCCATCTTGAAAGATCAGTGGCATTTCCAGCACATCCGGGTCGCCGGAACTGCCTGCAACCGCCTGCATCATATTGGCCATCGTTGGTGCGAAGTCCGGCGTGATCAGCCCCATGCTGGTGGCCAGCACCACCAGATTGCGCCAGCCGGTGGCGCGCAGCGCGATCCGACCCTCGGGCAGACCATTGATCACCTGCAGATCGCCCTTGGCCGATAGCGACAGATCTCCCCATGTCAGCACAGCCTCGCGCAGCGACAGCGCGGTCAGGTCGGGTCGCGACCCGGCAGCAAAACGGTCGAGCGGGGCGGAGAGGGTGGCGGTCGCATCAACCCGCACAAAGCTGATCTGCGGCGGCAGATCGGGCATGCGGGCCGAGAGCACCGGGTCTGGCGACAGGCCCAGCACCTCCAGCCCAATGTCATAGCCGTTGGTCTGGCTGGGATTGCTGCGTGTGGCAAAGCGCAGCGTATCGGCCGCCAGCACCCAGCCAAGGCTGGACGAGGCGCGGAGGGCGTCGCCCACAAAGGTGGTGCGGTCCAGTGTCAGGGCAGAGTTGGGCGAGACCACGATGCTGGCCTGCAGTTTTTGCGATTGCAGGGTGATGTCTTCCGCCGGGGTACGGATCATCTGTTCTGGCGCGAAGGCCGCGATCACATGCCAGGGGCGGTAGCTGAGCGAAAACACCTGTACAAACGGGGCCTCCCAGCGGATTTCACTGCGCTGGTCTGTCACGCGCGGGTCTGTCACCGTCAGATCAAACCGGTTCGGAAAGCCCGCCACGCGGTACCCCGTTTGCGCCAATGTCAGTCCGTTGCCGGGGGCGGCCTCTACAAACGCCTCGAACCCGCGTTCGACGGTGGATTTGCCGACAAACCAATAGCCTGACCACAGTATGACCAGAAGGCTTGCGATCCAAAGCAATGCGCGCATCATCGGCCCTTTTCTTTCATCCCTTGCTGATGTTTAGAGGCAGCAAGCAAGGAGGGCCAGTCACTTGACAGAGACGATGTGGGTCTTTGGCTATGGATCGCTGATCTGGAACCCGGAATTTCCGGTGGCCGAAGCGCGCATCGCCCGGGTGCAGGGCTGGCGTCGGTCATTCTGCATGCGGTCGATCCATCATCGCGGCAGTGAGGCCGATCCCGGGCTGGTTCTGGCACTGGACGCTGCCGCAGGGCATCATTGCGACGGCGTCACCTTCCGGGTCACCCCTGGGGCCGAAGCGGACACGCTGGCCCTGTTGCGCGACCGCGAGCTGATATCGTCGGCCTATCTGGAAACGCAGGTGCAGGCAGACTGGCCCGAGGGCGGCGGCTGCACGGCGCTGGTCTATGTCATCGACCCGGACCACTGGCAATATTGCGGCGGCATCGCACTGGAAGAACAGGCGCAGATCATCGCCCGTGCCGCGGGCGGGCGCGGGCTGAACCGCGATTACCTATGGTTTACCACAGCGCATCTGGCAGAGCTTGGGATTTCCGACCGCGAGTTGGAATGGCTGGCGGGCCGGGTGCGGGCGCTGACAGGTTAACGATACCCTAAAAACACGGAGAATTTCTTTGGCACCAAGGCTTTCGTGGCGTAACCTATGCGTATAGGGCAGAACAAACGGGCGGGCAGCGTCTGATGCAACAGACCAGAACCGGGGACCAGACCGGAGATCGCCGCCCTGTGCGAGAGCGCAGGGTCGCGACATTTACACAGCCAATTCAGCAGATTGTGACCATGCTGGTGATCATCGGTCTGGTGGCTGCTGGGGCATGGCTGATTCATGGTCAGGTCGCCGAGGTGTTCCGGTCAAACCTTTGGCTGAACGGGTTTATCGCCTTTGTCTTTGTGCTGGGTGTGTTCACCTGCTTCTGGCAGGTCCTGATCCTGATCCAGTCGGTCAGCTGGATCGAGGATTTCGTCGGTGACGGCCCCGCAGCCGAGACCCATCGGGCGCCGCGTCTGTTGGCCCCGCTGGCCTCTTTGCTGCGCACGCGCGGGCAGCAGATGCAGATCTCCTCTTCCAGCTCGCGGTCGATCCTCGAGTCGGTGGCCACCCGCATCGACGAAGCGCGCGATATCACGCGTTATCTCAGCAACCTTCTGATTTTCCTGGGTCTTCTGGGAACGTTTTACGGTCTGGCAACCTCGGTGCCCGCGATTGTGGAGACCATCCGCTCGCTGTCGCCCCAGCCGGGCGAGGATGGCTCCGCCGTCTTTGCCAAGCTGATGACCGGGCTCGAAGCGCAGCTTGGCGGCATGGGCACGGCGTTTTCCTCTTCGTTGCTGGGGTTGGCCGGATCTTTGGTGGTGGGGCTGCTGGAACTTTTTGCGGGCCATGGCCAGAACCGGTTTTACCGCGAGCTGGAAGAGTGGCTGTCGTCGATCACCCGTCTGGGTTACTCCAGCGGCGAGGCCGAGGGTGATGCCGATGGCGGCGCGGTCGCCATGGTGCTGGATCAGATGGTCAGCCAGTTGGAAGGCTTGCAAGGTCTTCAGGCGCAATCCGATGCCGGCCGCGATGCCTTTGACCAGCGCCTGGCTGACCTGTCGCTTGCCATCGGGGCGCTGACGCAGCGGATGCAGGAAGAGGCGGGTCAGACAGCCGTTCTGCAGCGCATTGCCGACGGGCAACAGCAGCTGATCGCGGCGCTGACCGGGCCCGACAGCAGCGCACAGGTCGATGCCGAATCCCGGATGCGGCTGCGGTCCATCGATGTGCAGATGCTGCGCATTCTGGAGGAAATTTCGGCGGGGCGTCAGGAAAGTGTGGCGGATCTGCGCGGCGAGCTTTCGGCCCTGACGGCGGCGGTCCGGCAGTTGTCGCGCACGGGTGTGGGGCGGTAAGCCATGGGCCTGTCGCGGCGGCGGGACGCGTCGATCATCTGGCCGGGCTTTGTTGATGCCGTCACCACTCTGGTGATGGTGCTGATGTTCGTCCTGACGATTTTCACCGTCATGCAATCGGTGCTGCAGGAAACCATCAGCACGCAGGATGGCGAGCTGAATTCCCTGACCGACCAGATCGCGGCCCTGGCCGATGCCTTGGGGTTGGAGCGCGACCGTGTCGGTGACTTGCAGGCCGAGGTCGGCACTCTGCGGTCAGACCTTGCCGCAAGCGAGGCCGAAGGCGCGCGGCAGGCGGCGCTTGTGGCCGGGCTGACCGGACGGTTGGCGACGGCTGAGGCCGATCTGCAATCGGCGCAGGCGCGCGTGGCAAGTTTCGAAGCGCAGGCTGCGACCCTGCTGGCCGAACGCGATGCGGCGCGCGGGCAAGTGGCTGATCTGACGGTCAGTAACGAGGAACTCGAGGCCGCGCGCGCCGCCATGCTAACCGAACGCGACGCGCTGCAACTGGCCTTGGCGCGGGCGCGGGAAGAGGTTGATGCAGAGGCCGAAGCGGCACGCCTTGCCGCTGCCCAGCGTGAGGCACTGGAAGCGCTGGTCGCCGATCTGCGGTCCAAGGCGGCCGAGGATGCGGCGGCACTGACAGCCGCGCAGACCGCCGTTTCCGAGGCCGAAGCCGCGCGGCTGGTGGATGCCGCCGCGCTGGAGGCCTTGCGGGCGCGGATGGCAGGGTCGGATGAGGCGATGGCCGCGATGACTTTGGCGCTGGAGGAACAGCGCAAGCGGGCCGAGGACACCTTGTTGCTGCTAGCCGCCGCGCAGACCAAGGCGGCGCAGGCCGCGCAGACCGTGGATCAGCGCGCGGCTGCCCTGGCGGCGGCAGAACGGGCGCTGAGCGAGGAGCAGGCAAAGACACTTGCCGAAGCGCAGCGCGTGGCCTTGCTGAACGAACAGCTTGCGGCCCTGCGGGGGCAGCTGGGCAGCCTGCAGGCCGTGCTGAATGAAGCGCAGGAAAAGGATGCCGCCGCGCAGGTGCAGCTTGACGCTTTGGGGACACAACTGAATGCAGCCTTGGCGCAGGTGGCCTCTGAACAGCGTCGCCGCGCCGCGTTGGAAGAGGCGGAACGCCTGCGTCTGGAGGCGGAGAATGCCGATCTGGAACGCTTCCGCAGCGAGTTCTTCGGGCAGCTCAGCCGCCTCTTGGCCGGGCGTGAAGGCGTGCGCGTGGTCGGTGACCGGTTTGTGTTTTCCAGCGAGGTGCTGTTTCAGGCCGGTGCCGCCGATCTGGCCCCTGAAGGCCGGGCGCAGATTGCCGGGGTGGTCGAGATCCTCAACGAGGTGCGGGCCGATATTCCCGATGGGATCGACTGGATCGTCCGCGTCGATGGCCATACGGACAACGTGCCGCTGTCAGGCTTGGGCGCGTTTGCCGACAATTGGGAATTGAGCCAGGCGCGCGCCCTGTCGGTCGTGCGTTTCATGCAGGACAATCTGGGCTTCCCGCCGGACAGGCTTGCCGCAACCGGGTTCGGAGAGTACCGACCGGTAGAATTGGGCGATACCGAATCCGCGCGGCAGCAGAACCGGCGGATCGAACTGAAGCTGACAGAGCGCTAGGCGCAGGTGCTCGGCCGGTTGGGCCTGTGGCATGCCCCCGGGGGCTTTGCCCCCGGACCCCCAGGATATTTAAGAACAGATAATGACCAAGAACGGTGCGGGAATGAGTGGGGATGGAGATGCGGCGGCCGGGACAGCAGGGGTGCCGCCACGGTTTCTGACCGGCAGCCTGATGCGGCATGTGGTGGTGATGTCGCTCACATCCTCCGTCGGGCTGATGGCGATTTTCAGCGTCGACCTGATCAACATCCTGTATATTTCGTGGCTGCAGGACCCCGTGGCCACGGCGGCGGTGGGCTATGCAGGGGCGGTGCTGTTCTTTACCACCAGCTTCGGCATCGGCCTGTCCATCGCGGTATCCGCCGTCGTCGCGCGGGCACTGGGGCAGCGGGATGCCATGCTGGCCCGGCGGCGGGCGACCAATGGGCTGCTGCTGGGTCTGGGACTGGGGGTTGGCTTCACGGCGCTTGTCTGGGCGCTCTTGGGGCCGATCGTGGGCTTGCTGGGGGCGACAGGGCCGACCGCCGAGGCGACGGTGCACTACCTGAGCCTGTCGATGCTGGGGCAGCCCTTCCTGATGCTGGGCATCACCGGAACCGGCGTGCTGCGCAGCCATGGCGATGCGCGGCGGGCGATGATGGTCACCGTCTGGGGCGCGGTCGTGCTGGCCATAGCCGACCCGATCCTGATCTTTGGCTTTGGCTGGGGCCTGTCGGGGGCGGCCTGGGCGGCCAACCTGTCGCGGCTGGTGATTGCGGGGATGGCGCTTTGGCTGTTGTGGCGGTGGCATGGCGGGTTTGCCCGGGTGACCGCGGCGGGACTGGCCGAAGACATCCGCGCGATGGCGGGCATTGCCGGATCGGCGGTGCTGACCCAGGTGGCGACCCCGGTCGGGCAGGCCTTTGTCACCCGGATGATCGCCCCTTATGGCGAGGCGGCGGTGGCAGGCATGGCGATCACGGGCCGGCTGACACCGGTGGCCCTGGGCGTGATCTTTGCCTTGGCCGGTGCCGTCGGGCCGATCGTCGGCCAGAATGCCGGGGCGGGACGGATGGACCGGGTGCGGCGCACCGTCTGGGACGCGGTCTTCTTCACGGCCGTGGTGATCAGTCTGGTCACGCTGGTGTTGTTTGTGCTGCGCGGTCCGATTGCCGATCTGTTCCAGGCGCAAGGTGTCACACGCGATCTGGTGTTCCTGTTCTGCGGACCGCTGTGTCTGTTGTTTTTCTTCAACGGGCTGCTGTTCCTCTCGAACGCCGCCTGCAACAATCTTGGCCGCCCGTTCCTGTCGACCCTGTTGAACTGGGGCCGCCACACGCTGGGCACCGTCCCTTTTGCGCTGTGGTTTGCGGGCCTCTGGGGCGCCGAGGGCGTGCTGATCGGGCAGGCCGCTGGTGGGGTGATCTTTGGCATCCTCTCGCTCTGGCTGGTGTTCCGGGTGATCGACCGGCAGAGCGATGCCAGCGGCGATGTGCACAGGGGCTAGGCGGCCTGTCGGTCGTTTTTGCGGCCCGACAGGTCGCTTCCGTTTTCCCCCTTGCCAGCGGGCGCGGGGCCGCGCTAGATCAGCCATGTCAGGATCGGGAGAATCCGGGTGCCGCGTGCAAGCACGGCCTCCGGTGCCGAAGGAGCAACCGCCCCGGTAAACTCTCAGGCGCAAGGGACCGTTTCTGGCACCGGAACTCTGGAGAGTGGCCAACCCTGCGATGGGTCGGCCCGCCGAAGGGATAACGATCTCAGGCGCCTGATCGTCGAAAGACAGGGCATGGACAGAGGGGGCATCGCAGGGCAGGGATCAGTCTGTCCGAACGGTGCCGGAGTCTGTCATCCGGCGGAAGATATGGGGGCGGAATGACCGACCTGAACACCTCTGACCTGAAACGGCTTGTCCTGCATGATCTGCATGTGTCCCTGGGCGGCAAGATGGTGCCCTTTGCGGGTTATGACATGCCGGTGCAATATCCTGCGGGCGTGATGACCGAACATCTGCACACCCGGTCCGCCGCCGGATTGTTCGATGTCAGCCACATGGGGCAGGTCATCCTGCGGCCCAAGGCGGATATGGCCGCGCTGGTTGCGGCATTCGAGGCGATGATGCCGGTGGATGTGGCGGGGTTGGCCGAAGGCCGCCAGCGCTATGGCCTGTTCACCACCGAGACCGGCGGCATTCTGGATGACCTGATGTTCGCCAATCGCGGCGACCATCTGTTTGTTGTGGTCAACGCCGCCTGCAAGGCAGCCGATGTTGCCCATATGCAGGCCCATCTGTCCGGTGTGGCAACGGTCGAGCCTGTCACCGACCGCGCCCTGCTGGCGCTGCAAGGGCCCTTGGCCGAAGCCGCGCTTGCCGCATGGGTGCCGGGTGTGGCCGAAATGCGTTTCATGGATGTGCGGGTGTTTGACAGTGCTTTTGGCCCGCTCTGGATCAGCAGGTCGGGTTACACCGGTGAGGACGGATTTGAAATCTCGGTGCCAGAGGCCGGGGCGAGGGATCTTGCCAGCGCGCTTCTGGGCACCGAAGGCGTGATGCCGATCGGCCTTGGCGCGCGTGACAGCCTGCGGCTGGAGGCGGGGCTGTGCCTTTATGGAAATGACATCGACACCACCACGACCCCGGTCGAGGCGGGGCTGACCTGGGCGATCCAGAAGGTGCGCCGCGCGGGGGGGGGCCGCTCTGGCGGCTTTCCGGGGGCAGAGCGAATCCTGCACCAGCTTGACCACGGGCCGGACCGCCTGCGCGTCGGCCTGTTGCCGCAGACCCGCGCCCCGATGCGCGAGGGCACGCGGCTCTTTGACCCCGACGGCACACCGCTGGGCGAGGTCACCTCGGGCGGCTTTGGCCCCTCGGTGCAGGCCCCCATTGCCATGGGCTATGTCGCGGCCAGCCACGCCACCCCAGGCACGGCGCTGGAAGGCGAGGTGCGCGGCAAGCGCATGGCCGTCACCGTAACCCCGCTTCCCTTTCACCCTACAACCTACAAACGCTGAGGCTTTGCGATGAAATACACCAAGGAACACGAATGGATGCGGGTCGAGGGCGATCTGGTCGTCGTTGGCATCACCGAACACGCCGCCACCCAGCTGGGCGATGTGGTTTTCGTGGAACTGCCCGAAACCGAGACCATGGTGGCCGAGGGCGATGAGGTCTGCGTGATCGAAAGCGTCAAGGCCGCGTCTGACATTCTGGCTCCGCTGGATGGCGAGATTGTCGAGGTCAACGTGAAACTGGTCGATAAACCGGCGCTGGTGAACGAAGACCCGACCGGCGAGGCCTGGTTCTTCAAGATGAAGATCGACGATCTGGCCGCTCTTGACGATTACATGGACGAAGACGAATACGCCGATTTCATCGGCTGATCCGTCCCCGCTTTGATAACAGACGGTGGGCGCTATCCTGCGCCCGCCCGCGCGCTGATATTTGCAGGCAAGCCATGACCTATACCCCCGTCGCCTATAACCCATATGATTTCGCCAACCGCCGCCACATCGGCCCCTCACCCGCCGAGATGGAGGCAATGTTGCAGGTGGTGGGGGTGCCCACGCTCGACGCGCTGATTGACGAGACGGTGCCAAAATCGATCCGCCAGAACACGCCCTTGTCCTGGGCCCCGCTGGCCGAACATGAACTTTTGGACAAGATGCGCGCCGTCGGCAAGCGTAACACGGTGATGACCAGCCTGATCGGGCAGGGCTATTATGGCACGGTGACGCCCCCGGCCATTCAGCGCAACATTCTGGAAAACCCGGCCTGGTACACCGCCTATACCCCCTATCAGCCCGAGATTGCCCAAGGCCGGCTGGAGGCTTTGCTGAACTACCAGACCATGGTGGCCGATCTGACCGGCCTTCCGGTGGCCAACGCATCCTTGCTGGACGAGGCAACAGCGGCGGCAGAGGCGATGACCATGGCCGAACGCTCTGCCAAATCCAAGGCGCGCGGCTTTTTCGTTGACCGCAACTGTCACCCGCAGACCATCGGCGTGATCCAGACCCGCGCCGAACCGCTGGGGATCGAGGTCATCATCGGCGATCCGGCCAAGCTGGACCCGTCCGCCGTGTTCGCCGCGATCTTCCAATATCCGGGCACCTATGGCCATGTGACGGATTTCACGGATCAGATTGCCGCGCTGCACGGGGCAAAAGCCTTGGCCATCGTGGCAACAGATCTTCTGGCGCTGTGCATGCTGAAAGAACCGGGTGCGATGGGGGCTGACATCGCGGTGGGGTCCGCGCAGCGCTTTGGCGTGCCGATGGGCTATGGTGGCCCGCATGCCGCCTTCATGTCCTGCCGGGATGAGCTGAAACGGTCGATGCCGGGGCGGATCGTCGGCGTGTCGATCGACTCGCGCGGGAACAAGGCCTATCGCCTGTCGCTGCAAACGCGCGAACAGCATATCCGGCGCGAAAAGGCCACGTCAAACGTTTGTACCGCGCAGGCGCTGCTGGCGGTGATGGCGTCGATGTATGCCGTGTTCCACGGCCCGCTGGGCCTGCGCGCCATTGCCGAACGGGTGCATTTCGGGGCCAACCGGCTGGCCCGCGCCCTCAAAGCCGCCGGAGCCAAGGTTTCACCCGCCGCCTTTTTTGACACCATCACGGTCGAGGTTGGCGTGGGCCAGACCGGCATTCTTGCTGCGGCCCGGCATGAAGGGCTGAACTTCCGCAAGATCGGGACCGACCGGGTGGGCATTGCGCTGGATGAGACCACGGATGAACGGGTGCTGGTGCGCATCCTGCGCGCCTTTGGCATTGAGGGGGTGCCGCCGCACCGGGCGCAGCTTGGCTTTCCCGAAGCCATGGTGCGGAAGACCGAATATCTGACCCATCCGGTGTTCCATATGAACCGGGCGGAGTCGGAAATGATGCGCTACATGCGCCGGTTGTCCGACCGCGATCTGGCGCTGGACCGGGCGATGATTCCGCTGGGGTCGTGCACGATGAAGCTGAACGCGGCGGCGGAGATGATGCCGATCACCTGGCCGGAATTCGGCTCGCTTCACCCTTTTGCTCCGGCAGATCAAGCCCTTGGCTACAAGGAGGCGATTGACGATCTGGCGGCCAAGCTGTGCGAGATCACCGGCTATGACGCGATGTCGATGCAGCCCAATTCCGGCGCGCAGGGCGAATATGCGGGGCTGTTGACCATTCAGGCCTATCACCGCGCGCGTGGTGATACGCAGCGCAAGGTCTGTCTGATCCCGACCAGCGCACATGGCACCAACCCGGCCTCCGCGCAGATGGTGGGGATGGAGGTGGTCGTGGTCAAGACCGCGCCCAATGGCGACATTGATGTGGAGGATTTCCGGGCCAAGGCGGCTGCGGCGGGTGACCGGCTGGCGGCCTGTATGATCACCTATCCCTCTACCCATGGTGTGTTTGAAGAAACCGTACGCGACGTGTGCCAGATCACGCATGATCACGGGGGACAGGTCTATATCGACGGGGCGAACATGAATGCGCTGGTGGGGCTGGTCAAACCCGGCAAGATCGGCGGCGATGTCAGCCACCTGAACCTGCACAAGACCTTTGCCATTCCGCATGGTGGCGGCGGTCCGGGCATGGGGCCGATCGGGGTGGGGGCGCATCTGGCGCCCTATCTTCCCGGGCATGTGGAGACCGGCGGGGCGGAAGGGCCAGTGTCGGCGGCACCCTATGGCTCTGCCTCTATCTTGCTGATTTCATGGGCTTATTGCTTGATGATGGGGGGTGAGGGGCTGACGCAGGCGACGCGGGTTGCGATCCTGAACGCCAATTATATCGCCGCGCGGCTGGTGGGGGCTTATCCGATCCTGTTCATGGGCAACAAGGGGCGGGTGGCGCATGAGTGCATTCTGGATACCCGCGCCTTTGCGGAGGTGGGCGTGACGGTTGACGATATCGCCAAGCGCTTGATAGACAACGGTTTTCACGCACCCACAATGTCTTGGCCAGTCTCTGGCACGCTGATGGTGGAGCCGACCGAGAGTGAGACCAAGGCGGAGATTGACCGCTTCATCACAGCACTTCTGGCGATCCGCGACGAAATCCGTGCGGTGGAGAATGGCGAAATCTCCAGCGAAGACAGTCCCTTGCGCCACGCGCCCCATACGGTGAACGACCTTGTGGCAGACTGGGACCGCAAGTACAGCCGCGAGGCCGGGTGCTTTCCGCCCGGGGCGTTCCGGGTGGACAAATACTGGCCGCCGGTGGGCCGGGTCGACAATGTGTACGGCGACCGCAACCTGATCTGCACCTGCCCGCCAGTGGAAAGCTATGCCGAGGCGGCGGAATAAACGGGGTATGATTTGCGTCTGGCCAGCGTATGGCTGACGTATGGCACACAGCATGACGCGGGCGCCTGACCTGACAGGCGCCCGTGGACCCCGGTTTTCCGGCCCGATTGTCCCCGGGCTTGCACATGGTGCCGCCCAGGCGCAGCATGGGGGCAGGAGGAATGACCATGTTGCAGATCAGCGCATCCAAAGTTGTCCAGATCATCTTTCAGCACCGCGAAGGCCCGGTCGCCGCGGCCGAGCTGCACGCCTTCATCGAAAACCTGAACGAGGATGAGAAGGCCCACCTGACCGCGCTTGCCTGGGTCGGGCGCGGGGCCTTCGAGCCGGAGGATTACGCCGAGGCCCTGACCACCGCCTATACCCAGGCCACCACGCCCACATCGGACTACCTGACCGGCATGCCGCATCTGGCCGAGAACCTTGAGGCCGGGTTGGAGGCCATGGGGGTGGATGTGACGGGGGAGGAGGAGGATTTGTTGTGAGGGTAAACGAGCCAGATGCCGGAGGTTTCTTCTCATAGACATCAAGGACTAGGATAGACTACGTCGGGTCGTCGAAGAAATTTGGCTCAGCAATCTTGTTGGGCAAAGGAAGTTCCCAAGTGTGGATCACCTTCAGACCGATCAACTTGGAGAAGTGGGTCTGGTTGTTGTCGTCGGTGTAGAAGATCTCGGCGCCCGCAGTCTTGGCGATGATCGAAATCTGACGATCAAACTTTACCTTCTGCCAGTCCTCATTGCTGCCGCTTTTCTTGTCGCCGGCCTTCCGAGCTTTCGCACTTTCGATCCCGAGTTCGATAGCCGCCTTCGCGTCGAAGGGCGCGATCTGCATTGAGGTCGATTCCTTGATGACGGTAATGGCCTTGTTGACGCTTGCCACCGCCATCAAAACTTCGGAGAGGCACGGGGTCGGGATGAGTATCGTGTCACCTCTAGCGGAGTGTGTGTCGATCATGGCATCGACCCGTTCCTTCCAAAACGCGGTCGGCTGACCGCTCGGTCCAAGACGTGGCTCGGACCTCGGGTTCAGCAGCAGTGTCAGGAAGGTGTTGTCAAGCGCTACTATCAATGGAACTGGCTACCTCGTTCCTCAATGCGATCGATCTCGCCAAGCACATCTTCTGGCCAGTCCATTTCAAGCGCTCGCAACTTGTCGACGGTCTCTCGGAGACTTCTCTGAACGGGCTGGTAATCAGTGATCGTCACGTCGTTGACCGTCCAAGCACCGTCACTCGTGCGCTTCCAGGTCCCGCGCCCGGTTATCTGCAGCCGCTCGTCAAGGAACGCCCTCAGCGCGACACCCATTATTCTCGGTGCGACACAGAAAACCACGCCGAAGGCGTCTGTGGCGACCCGAAGTTTCACTTCATCCTTGTATACAGCGATGTGGTAGACCTCGCCGGAAAACACGGCTTGGTCGCAGATACTATAGATTACGTCTTCGTCCGCTCGCGTTCCAGGGAATGGTATGATGTTCCCACCATCGGGCCCGAAGAACTCTCCACTCGTGCCGTCTTCCTGCAGCATGTAGTTAATCTGATCTCGAGCACGGAGCGCGGTCTTCGGTGCGCTACCGTTTCTGATCTTGAGCAAGCGTTCGTCAACACGCTTTCGTGCTTCTCCGTCTACCGCCAAGCAGGTTCCATGGCTGCTCTCGAAAATTCTGACCAAGTGCAAATGCTCGGGAAGGCCGAGCATTTGCTTGAGTTGCGCATAATAATCGATCAGACGCCCAAAGGGCATCGTTTCAGGCGTGAAGCCTTCGATCTTGAAAGTGTATTGCGCTTTGTTGGTCATGGTCGCTCTCCAGCATAGACTGTAGATGTATGACTGTTTCAGGTAAATGATAGATTGTTCGCCTCCTGCTGACAGCTTCGCCTTTGAGTCCTCACAGCAACTAGGGTGCCACCCGCCCCTTCCAGCGTCGACTGAGATCGCGAATGATCGTTGCCAATGGACTGTTCCGCGGCGACAGATTTTCTATGAAAGGCTGCTTTGGGAAGCCCGCTTTGCTGCGCCGTGCCTGAATGCCGCTTATCGCTACAAAGCGACCAAGCTCAGGATTCCCCATTCACTCCCCCTGCCGTCCCCAACCCATGTCGGCATTGTCTTGCTGATACCGCGTCACGTTGTCGGATGTGTAGTCCAGCTGATCCCCCACGGTCCGCCAGCGAGTCACGGTGACCAGACCCTGATCGAAGTCGATCACGTTCAGGTCGTTATCCTCGCCGCGCAGGCGCGACGACAGGGTGGTGCCGGCCTGCACGCAGAGCATCGAGCGCGCGCCTTTGCGCAGGGCGAAGGGGGCGGCGGCCCAGAGGTGGAGGTGGCCAGAGAGGATGACATCGGCCCCGGCGCGGGCCAGCGCCTCGGACCCGGCATCGGCCCCTTTCATCGGGGTCTTGCCGGTTTCGGGCGGCGTGGTCAGCGGGTGGTGCAGGGCCACCACGCGCAACTGTCCGGGGCGGGCGCGGGCGAACACCTGCGCCACATGGCGCAAGGAGGCGGGGCGCAGTTTGCCGCGTTGCCAGACGCAAGGGTCGGTGGTGTTGACGCCCACCACCAGCAGATCGCCGGTTTCCACCACCGGCTCCAGATCCGGGCCTGCCACGGCGCGGTAGCCGCGCCAGGGCCAGAACAGCCGCGCCACCGGGTTGTAGAGCGGCACGTCATGGTTGCCCGGCACACAGAGCACCGGGCCGGGCAGGGCGGCAATCAGCCGTGCCGCCGCCGCCCATTGCGGGGCCAGCGCCCGCTGGGTGAGGTCGCCCGAGATCACCACCACATCGGGCCGCAGCCGATGGGCCAGAGCGGTCAGCGGTTTCACCAGACCGGCGCGCTCGGTGCCGAAATGCAGGTCTGACAGGTGCAGCACACGGCCCATCACGCGGCCCCCGGCACCGGCAGCGCCGCTGTTTGCGCCACTGGCATGATCACCGTCAGCACATCCGGACGGGCGCGGAAGGCAAAGGGGGCGGCCATCTTCTCGCGCTCGCCATCGCGGGCGATGGTGCGGCGGCGGGCGCGGGTTTCGATCTGCAGCGATTTGGTGCCGATCAGGGTGAAGTCGCGGTAGGGCCGGGCCATCCGCATGGCGATGCGCAGGGCAAAGCCCAGAAGCTGCCAGCGCCGCAGTTCGGGCGCGATATAGACCGCCAGCTGCCCGGCACGAATGAGGTCAACCCCTTCGTCCATGCCGTATTCCTCCAGCTGATAGGCGTTCTGCGCCACGAAGATCATCGGCGAATGCCGGACCTGCACCACGCCGTCGATGGTCAGCGTCATCCGGCTGGGGCGGTTGTAGGTGGCCAGCACCCGCAGGCCCGACCAATAGGCGGCAAGGCGGGAGCGCCCCCATTTGGCATAGGCCGCCTCGCGCCGTTCCAGCAGGGCCGGGTAGAGGCCAAGGCTGGCGTTGTTGAGAAACAGCTTGCCATTCACCTCGCCCGCCGCCGCCGGGGTTTCGACGCCCGTCATCAGTTGGGCCATGGCGGTTTCGGGGTCATTTTCCAGCCCCAGCGAGCGGGCGAAGAAATTGAAGGTGCCCAGGGGCAGGATGCCCAGCGCGATGCCGGTTCCGGCCAGTTCGGTGGCGACGCCGCAGATTGTGCCATCGCCGCCGGCGGCGATCACGGTGGCAAAGCCATCGTCGCGCGCCTTGCGGGCGGCGGCCGGGATCTGCGCGCCAAAGCGGATCAGCCGCACCTCATGCGCCAGCCCAGCCGCGCGCAGCGGCGCTGTCAGCTGGTCAATCCGCGCGGCGGATTTCTTGCCAGAACCGGCATTGGCCAGCACACAGATCGGTTCACGCATTTTGGGCCAGTGCTCCTGCCGGGATGAGGGGGGTCACGGGGTCTGTCCTTGGGGAGTGATGTCAGGCCAGCGGGTCCGGGTGGCAGCGTTGTACCAGATCATGCACAAAGCTGAGCTTGGTCTGGACATCGGCGGGCAGCGAGAACGGGTAGAGGTCGCTTTGGCCCATGGACCGGTTGAGGCTGTTGAGCGCGAGCGTCAGCGGCACCCAGTTGCCGATCAGCTGGCCCGCGTCGCGGCTGTGATAGGGGTCGGTATCGACGCGGGCGGCCAGCGCTTGCCCGGCATTCACCCGCAGCCCCAGTGCCGCCGCGGTTTCCAGCGTATCGACCATGTGCAGGTAATGCGCCCAGGTTTCCGCCCAGTCTTCCCAGGGGTGCATGGTGGCATAGGCCGAAACAAAGCGGTTTTCCCAGCCTTCGGGCGCACCCATCTGATAATGCCGTTGCATCGCTTCGGCGTAATCGGCGCGTTCATCGCCAAACAGGGCGCGGCAGGCGTCCAGCGCATCGCTGTCACGGACCAGCAGATCCCAGTAATAATGCCCGACCTCGTGCCGGAAATGGCCCAGCAGGGTGCGGTAGGCTTCGCCCATCTGGCTGCGCCGTTCTTCGCGGGCGGCGTCATCGGCTTCGATCAGGGCGATGGTGATGACGCCGTCGTCATGTCCGGTCAGCACCTTGTCGGGGCTGCCCGGATCATCGGCCAGAAACTCGAACACCAGCGGTTGCGGATGGCCCGAGTCCGGCAGCGGGCGGGGCAGGTCCAGCCGCAGGACCGAATACATCAGCCGGCGCTTGGCGGCTTCCATCTTGGTCCAGAGCGTCACATGGTCGGGCGTGGAGAGATCCGGCACGGTGCGGTTGTGCTGGCAGGCCAGGCAATAGCCCGCCGGGCCGGTCGGCTCGCCCTCGTCGCACGGAACCATCCAGTTGCAGGCCGACCGCTCCCAGTTGCGGCAAAAGCGCAGCGGGCCGGGGTCCGTGGCCTGATCGGCCTGCGCGCTGGTGTCGGGCAGGGCCCGCCACACCGGGCCATCGGCCTGAACCGCCAGCATGCGGTCCTCATCAGGCAGATAGCCCAGCATATGGCCGCATTTCAGACAGACGGTGTTTTCGAAATACAGGATTTCGCCACAGCACTGGCAATGAAAGAGTTTCATGAAAAAGATGTCCCCGGACAGATCAGAAGGGTCCCGGCCAGCCTGACCCGGATTTTGGTACAGAACAACGCTTTTGCTGCAGATGCAGCATGGCGTTTCACCCGGTCAACCCCGGCGCGGCAGTCGGGTTCCGTCGCTTGCACGCGAATGTCACCGGCCAGCCCGCGCTGGCGTCTTGATCTGGGTCAAGGCGGTGGGGCAGGGGCTGCGCTACCTGTCGGGACATGTCCAAGGATCGGAGCCTGTGATGACACGACTGACCGCCCTGCTTTTTTCGATCATCGCCCCGTCGCTGATGGGGGTGGCGGTGATTGTGGCCCTGACCACGGGGAACGATACCCCGGGCCCGATCATGCTTGCCGCCGCACTCGGCTTTGGTGCGGCTGTGCCAGTCAGCTGGCTGGTGGCCCGGCGGCTGGCCTGATCAGGCGGTCAGGAAGACGCGCACCGTTTCTTCAAACTCGCGCGGCTTTTCGGCATGCAGCCAATGGCCGGTGCCGGGGATTTTGGCAAAGCGCGCGGCAGGGAACAGGGCGCGGATCGTCTCGCGGTACTCTGGTTTGACATAATGGCTGTCGGCCCCGGTCAGGAACAGGGTGGGGCCGTCGAACTGGCCGCTGGTGCCGGGCCAGCCGACGATCTTGGGCATTTCAGCCTCCAGCACCGGCAGGTTCAGCCGCCAGCGGGGGCCGCCCGCCGCCTTGAGGTCCAGCGATTGCAGGAAAAAGGCCCGCAGGCTGGCATCGTCTATGGTTTGTGCCAGCCGCCGGTCAGCCTCGCCGCGCGTGGTCACCCCTGTGAGGTCCAGCGCCTGCATGGCGCGGGCGTGGTGGGACTGGTCATGGCCATAGGCCACGGGCGCGATATCGGCCACCACCAGACGGCGGATCAGCGCGCCGTCAGTCAGCGCCAGCTGCATCGCCGCCTTGCCGCCCATGGAGTGACCCAGGAGATCGACCTTGCCGCCAAGGCTGTGGATCACTGCCGCCAGATCTGCCGCCATCTCGGGGTAGCCATGCACCGGCAGATGCGGGCTGTCGCCGTGGTTGCGCATATCGACCGCGACCACATCGCGGCTATCGGCCAGCCGTCGCGCGATGACGCCCCAGTTGCGGGCCGAGCCATAGAGCCCATGGGCAATGACCAGTGGCGGGGCAGCAGAGGGGGTGGCGGCGGGGTGATGGATCGTGGCAAGCATGTCACCTGTGTACCGCCAGTTTTCCAACCCTGCCAGAGCAGTTGAGGATTTTGCCCCGCGCGCCTAAAGATTTGCAAAAGGATTGGGGTCATGAGCGCAATTACCATTCAGCAGATGGCCGACCGGGTTGCCGGGTTGATGCAGGACCGTCTTGGCATTCGTGGCAAGGACTTGCCTGACAAGCTGCGCCGGGGTGGCAGACTGCTGCCGCGCCCGGTGCGCGCGGCGGCGGAAGAGTTGGCCGGTTACGCGCAAAAGGCGCAGAATCCCAAGTTGCTGGTGCAGATCGACCCGGCCCGCGTGGCCAGTTGCTATGACATCTGTTTGCGGCATCTGTCGGCACAGCGGGCCGGATCGCCCCTGCTGCGGGCATTGGTGCGCATCGGCACCACGGTTGCGCTGGGGCTGTTGGCCACGGCCGCGCTGGTGCTGCTTGTGCAGCGATTGCAGGGCCGGATCTGACGTGCGCTGCGAAACGGCCCCTGCTGTCCGCGAAAGGACGGCAGGGGCCGGTTCAGGCAGGGTCTTGGGTCGGGCGGATCACAGATCCGGGTAGATCGGGAATTGCTTGCACAAGGTCTCGACCTCGGACTTCACGCGCTCTTCCACTGCGGCATTGCCATCTTCGCCATTGGCGGCCAGACCATCGACCACTTCGGTGATCCAACGGCCGATCTGGCGGAACTCTGCCTCGCCAAAGCCGCGCGTGGTGCCTGCGGGCGTGCCCAGACGCACGCCGGAGGTGATGGTGGGCTTTTCGGTGTCGAACGGGATGCCGTTCTTGTTGCAGGTGATATGCGCCCGGCCCAGTGCCTTTTCGGTGGCATTGCCCTTGACGCCCTTGGGCCGCAGGTCAACCAGCATCAGGTGGCTGTCGGTGCCGCCGGTGACGATATCAAGCCCGCCCTGCATCAGCTGATCGGCCAGTGCCTGCGCGTTCTTGATGACCTGAGCCTGATAGGTCTTGAACTCGGGCCGCAGCGCCTCGCCGAAGGCGACGGCCTTGGCGGCGATCACATGCATCAGGGGGCCGCCCTGAATGCCGGGGAAGATGGCCGAGTTGAACTTTTTAGCGAGGGCCTCGTCATTGGTCAGGATCATGCCGCCGCGCGGGCCGCGCAGGGTTTTGTGGGTGGTGGTGGTCGCCACATGCGCATGCGGGAAGGGCGAGGGGTAGAGGCCCGCCGCCACCAGCCCGGCGAAATGCGCCATATCGACCAGCAGATAGGCACCAACGGAGTCGGCAATCTCGCGCATGCGGGCAAAGTCGATGATGCGCGGAATGGCCGAGCCGCCGGCGATGATCATCTTGGGCTTGTGCTCGGCCGCCAGCGCCGCGACCTGATCATAGTCCAGGAGCAGATCCTGCTTGCGCACGCCGTATTGCACGGCCTTGAACCACTTGCCCGACTGGTTGGGCGCGGCGCCATGGGTGAGGTGGCCACCGGCATCGAGCGACATGCCCAGAATCGTGTCGCCCGGTTGCAGCAGGGCCTGGAACACGCCCTGATTGGCCTGAGAGCCGGAGTTGGGCTGCACATTGGTAAAGCCGCAGCCGAACAGCTGGCAGGCCCGCTCGATGGCCAGATTTTCGGCGATGTCCACATATTGGCAGCCGCCGTAATAGCGCTTGCCCGGATAGCCTTCGGCGTATTTGTTGGTCATCACCGAGCCCTGCGCCTCCATCACGGCGCGGCTGACGATGTTTTCCGATGCGATCAGCTCGATCTCATGGCGCTGACGCCCCAGTTCCTGCGTCATCGCGCCGAACAGCTCGGGGTCGCGCGAGGACAGAGTTTCGGTGAAAAAGCCGTTGTCACGGTGCGGGGCGTTCATGGGCGTCTCCTGCCTGATCCGGGGGTCGGGATGGTGCCCATTTAGACCAAGCACAGCCCCCGGGAAAGGGAGGAAAACGACGCATCCCCGGATGGGGGCGAAATTTCGGAAGCCGGGGAGGATGCAGGGGCGGTTGATCCGGGCCTCGGGCCGGTTAGAAGGGCGGGGCAGATCCTGCGCACCACTTTCGTCCCGCGCTCGCGCAGCAAGGGTTGAGTTCCCGCCTCCGGCCCGTCAAGACTGTGCACAAGGGAGACCCATTGTGCCTATGTCCGGAATTGCCTTTCGTGCCAGTGCAACGCCCGTCGCTCAGGCCGCTTTGGCGGAGCTGACGGCGCGGCATGGGCAGACCGCCCTTGGCCATGCCCGCGTGGTGGTGGCGCTTGGCGGCGATGGCTTCATGTTGCAGACGCTGCATGACACCCAGAGTGCGGGCCTGCCGGTGTACGGCATGAACTGCGGCACGGTGGGCTTTTTGATGAATGCCTATGAGCCGAAGGGGCTGGCCGACCGGCTTGCGGCGGCCGAAGAAACCGTGATCAACCCGCTGCACATGCGCGCCACCACCGTGGGGGGGCGGGTGGTCGAGGCGCTGGCGATCAACGAGGTGTCGATGCTGCGCGCCGGGCCGCAGGCGGCAAAGCTGGCGATCTATGTCGATGGCCGGCTGCGGCTGGAAGAGCTGGTCTGCGACGGGGCGCTGTTGTGCACGCCTGCCGGGTCCACCGCCTATAACTATTCGGCGCATGGCCCGATTCTGCCGATCGGGTCGGATGTGCTGGCGCTGACCGCCGTTGCCGCCTTTCGCCCCCGCCGCTGGCGCGGGGCCTTGCTGCCGAAAACCGCGGTGGTGCGGTTCGAGGTGATCCACCCCGACAAGCGCCCGGTGATGGCCGATGCCGATGGCCGGTCGGTGCGCGATGTGGTGTCGGTCGAGATCCGGTCCGAGCCGGAGATCTGCCACCGCATCCTGTTCGATCCGGGCCATGGGCTGGAGGAACGCCTGCTGGTCGAACAATTTGCCTGACCCCGCCGCGCGGGCGATCGGGCGCTGACGTCAGGGCCTGTCGCCCCAGCCTTCGAGCTTGCGATAGAGGGTGGAGGGCGACAGATCCAGCACCCGCGCCGCCCTTGGCACCGAGCCATCGCTGCGGGCGATGGTTTCGCGGATCACCAGCCGTTCGATCTCTGCCATGCTGCGGCCGATCAGGCCGGTGAAAGCGTCGCCTTCCCCGTCTGCGCCGGGCATGACCGGGGGCGGCGCGCGCCCTTCGCGCTGCAGCGAGGCGGGCAGCATGTCCAGCGTGATCCGCCCGCCCGGGTTCAGCACCACGACGCTGCGGATGACATTCAGCAGCTGCCGCACATTTCCGGGCCAGCTGTGGCCGCGGAACAGAGCCAGCACGTCGGGGGCAAAGCCGTCAAACTGCCGCCCCTCTTCGCGGGCAAAGCGGTCGAGCATGGTCTGGGCGATGTCCACCACATCATCGCCACGCGCCCGCAGGGGCGGCATGTGGATCGGCACCACGAAGAGCCGGTAATACAGATCTTCGCGCAACGCGCCCCGGCGCACGGCCTCTGCCGGGTCGCGGTTGGTGGCGCAGATGATGCGCACATCCACCTTGCGCGGCTGAACCGCGCCCGGCGGCTGCACCAGGGAGGTCTGCAAAAAGCTCAGGAGCCTGGGTTGCAGGGCCGGGGCCAGCTCGCAGATCTCATCCAGAAACAGCGTGCCGCCATCTGCCGCCACCGCCGCGCCCGGCGTGTCGGAGAGTGTGCCGGTGACGCTGCCCTTCCTGTGGCCGAACACGTCCGTGTCCAGCAGATCCTGCGGGATGGCCCCGCAGTTCAGCGTGATGAACGGGCCTGTGGCGCGCGGGCTGCCTGCGTGGACGGCCAGCGCGCAGAGCTCTTTGCCGGTGCCGCTTTCGCCGGTGATGAACACCGTGGCCATCGACCCCGCCACCGACCGGATCATGGCCTTCACCTTCTGCATGGCGGCAGAAGAGCCGATCAGCAGGGTATCGGCCGCCGCTGCCGCCGGTATGGCGCCGACCCCGGGGCTGGTCTTTGGTGTCGGGCTGATAGGTGCCGGGTCAGGGCGGGCGGTGATCGCGCGTTGCACGGCGGCCAGCAGCCGCGCGGTGTCAAAGGGATTGTGGGCCAGCACGTCCTGCGCGCCGGCCCGCATGGCTTCGACCGTGTGGGGCAGGCTGGGGGTGGCGGTGAATGCGATGACCTGCGCCTCTGGCCGCAGGGCCAGCAGATCGCGCAGCAGCGCCAGACCCGCGCCGCCTTCAAGCTCCAGATCCAGCAGCACCGTCAGCGCCCCGGTTTCACGAAACAGCACCAGTGCCTCGGCCACGGTGCCTGTGGTGCGCAGCGCATAGCCTGCCGGTCGCAGCACTGAGCGGCAGGCCATCTGCACCTCTGGCACATCTGTGAGCAGGAGCAGCGGCACAGGCCCGGGGGTCATTTTGGCGGGCCTTTGTCGGCCGTTTCGACAAAGCCGATCAAGGCCGCCACCCCGGCCAGAACCGATGGCCCGATGTCGTGCATCAGCGCCATGTCGCCGGCCATGGCGGCCCGGTTCAGGGCCTGTGCGCCATGCTGCAAGCCGCGCGCCCCGGCGGTTCCGGCCAGCATCACCAAGACATGGCTATGCGCGTCCACCATGCGCGCGTCGGATTGCGCCAGCCCCTGCGCGAGGGATGTCTGCACCTGGCGCAGATCGACGGCCATTTGCTGGGTCAGCTCGGCTGCCCGCTCTGGCCCGGCCAGCGCCAGCAAGGTGGCGAACACGCCATCTTCCACGGCACCGGGCTGGAGGGTTTGCAGCAGGTTCAGCGCCTGCTCGGCCTCGGCCAGCGCCAGCCGGGCCGGGCCGGGCAGGGCGCAGCCGCCAAGCCGGGTCAGCGCTGCGCGCAGCACCGCAAACTGCGCGCCCATGTCACGCAGAGTCAGGGCAGAGCAATGCGCGACGATGGAGTCAACCATGTACCAAATCTACCGCAAGGCCCGCATCTGTCCAACATCTTTGCTGGTGCCCGCACCGGGGCTGCAAGCCCTTGCTTTCCCTGTCAGGCTTTGGCCAGACCAAGGCCTTGCAGCGCCACGCGGATTTCATCGAGGATGGCCGGATCATCTATGGTGGCCGGCATTTTCCACGCCTTGCCATCGGCGATGCTGACCATGGTGGCCCGCAGGATCTTGCCCGAGCGGGTCTTGGGCAGACGGTCCACCACCACCGCGCGCTTGAAGTCGGCCACCGGGCCGATCTTGTCGCGCATCAGTTGCACGCATTCGGCCACCACATCGGCCGGGGCACGGTCCACGCCCTTGTTTAGGCACAAGAACCCCAGCGGCGACTGGCCTTTTAGCGCATCTGCCACCCCGATCACCGCGCATTCGGCCACATCGCGGTGCCCGGCTAGCACCTCTTCCATCGCGCCGGTGCTAAGGCGATGGCCTGCCACGTTGATCACATCATCGGTGCGGGCCATGATGTAGAGGTAGCCCTTGGCATCGACATAGCCGGCATCCCCGGTCTCGTAATAGCCGGGGAAATGCGACAGGTAGGATTTCACGAAGCGCTCTTCGGCGTTCCACAGCGTCGGCAGGGTGCCGGGCGGCAGCGGCAGCTTTATGGCAATCGCGCCCAGCGTGCCGGGGGCGACCTCATGCCCGCCTTCATCGAGCACCCGCACGTCATAGCCGGGCATGGCGACTGCCGGGCTGCCGATCTTGATGGGCACAAGACCAAGGCCCAGCGGGTTGGCGGCGATGGCATAGCCGGTTTCGGTCTGCCACCAATGGTCGATCACCGGCACCTTCAGGTGCTGCCCGGCCCAGTCCACCGTATCGGGGTCGGCCCGCTCGCCCGCCAGAAACAGCGCCTGCAGGGTGGAAGTGTCGTAATCCTTGATCAGCGCGCCCGTCGGATCATCGCGCTTGATCGCGCGCAGGGCGGTGGGGGCGGTGAAGAAGGACTTTACCTTGTGCTCTTCGAGCACTCGCCAGAAGGTGCCGGCATCGGGCGTGCCCACCGGCTTGCCTTCGAACACAATTGTGGTGCAACCGGCGATCAGCGGCGCATAGCAGATGTAGCTGTGCCCCACGACCCAGCCGACATCCGACGCCGCCCAGAACACATCGCCCACGCCGCAATTGTAGATCGCCCGCATCGTCCATTGCAGCGCCACCAGATGCCCTGCCGTGGGCCGCACCACACCCTTGGGGGCGCCGGTGGTGCCGGAGGTATAGAGGATATAGGCCGGATGATTGCCTTCGACCGGCACGCAGTCCGCCGGTTCGGCGCCGTGTTGTAAGCTGTGCCAGTCCAGATCACGGCCTTCGGTCAGCTGTGCCATTTCATGTTCGCGTTGCAGGATCACGCAGAACTCGGGCTTGTGGTGGGCCATGTCGATGGCCCCGTCCAAGAGCGGTTTGTAATGCACCACGCGCGAGGGTTCGACGCCGCAACTGGCCGCGATGATGGCGCGGGGTTTGCAATCGTCGATCCGGACCGCCAGTTCGGCCGCAGCAAAGCCGCCGAACACCACCGAATGGATCGCCCCCAGCCGGGCGCAGGCCAGCATCGCCTCCAGGGCTTGGGGCACCATCGGCATGTAGATGATGACCCGGTCGCCCTTGGTGACTCCCTTGGCCTTCAGCGCGCCGGCCAGACGCGAGACACGATCCTGCAGGTCGGCATAGGTGATGACAGTTTTGGTGCCGGTGACCGGGCTGTCGTGGATGATGGCGGGCTGATCGCCGCGCCCGGCCTGCACATGCCGGTCCACCGCGTTCCAGCAGGTGTTCACCATGCCGTCGGTGAACCATTCATAGAGCGGCGCGCGACTGTCGTTCAGCGCGCGGGAGGGTTTGCGGACCCAATCGATGGCCCCCGCGGCATCCATCCAGAAGCCCTCGGGGTCGGCCTGCCATTTTGCGTAGATATCAGAATAACCCATCCTGCGCGCCTCCTCCCAACGCTTGCAGGAGTGTTACGGCATCGGTGGCCAAACGCGCAACAATGTTACCGCCGGACATTGGGCGCGCCGCCTCAAAATATTTGCAGAATTGTGCGTTGCTTGCTGCAAATATTTGCAAATTGGCGCAGAACGTGAATAAATCCGATAAATCCGAAGCTGTTTGCAAAATTTGGCAGTCCATGTCTGCGACTCTCTCGCGCCGGGCGCAGGGTGACCGGAAGGCGGGATGTCTTTGGCTCTGGGTGAGCTTTGATGATCTTAACCTGCCCGAGGAGGGATGATGCGGGGCAGGCGGCTGCCCTTGCTGCGATGTCTTGCGGGCAGGGGGCGCAGGGCCGCGATTGCGGGCAGCGAGAATCGCCTTCCAGAGAGATTGCCAAACAGCTAAGACAAGTCTGGTCCTCTGAGCGGTTGAGATTATGTCGCACGATTTGCAGCCTGTTCCACGACCACTGCCATTGATCGGACGAGGGCCGATGGCGCGTCAGATCGCGCAATTCGACTGGAGCACCACGCCCTTGGGCCCGATTGGCACCTGGCCGATATCCTTGTTGGCGGCTGTCAGGATCATGGTGGGGCAACAGCATGCGTCTTGCATTTTCTGGGGTCCGGACCTGACGATGCTGTACAATGACGCCTATGGCCCGATGCTTGGGTTACGACAGTCTGCGGCGCTTGGCGCGCCTGCCAAGACTGTCTGGCCCGAGATCTGGGGCGATATCCTGCCTTTGATCGAAAAGGCACTGGCGGGGGACGGGCTGTTTTTCTCGAGATTGCCGTTGACGATGACCCGGCATGGTTATGAAGAACAGACATACTGGACCTTTTCCTACAGTCCGTTGCACGACGATGAGGGTGTCGTGCGGGGGATGATCAATATTGCCGCCGACGAAACCGCAAATGTCGAGGTGCAGACGCGTGAGGATGCGATGCGGATGGAATTGTCGCATCGCATGAAGAACATGTTTGCCGTCACCTCATCTGTCGTGTCTTCCAGCCTGCGCGCGGCACCGGACCTGCAGCGCGCCCGCGAGACGGTGCCAGCGCGGATCCGGGCGCTTGGGCAGGCGCAGCAGATGCTGCAGGCGACCTCGGCGCTGGACATAACCGAGGTGATTGACCGGTGTCTTGCAGCACATCTGGATCGCAGCGAGCGGTTTTCGTCAGAGGGGCCGCCGATCCTGTTGAAGCCGGATCAGGCGCTGGGTCTGTCGCTGATCCTGTTTGAACTGGCGACCAATGCGGTGAAATATGGTGCCTTGTCCCGTGCAGAAGGCAGCGTGCGCATTTCCTGGACGCTTGCAGAGGACGGACAGTTGTCGCTGGTCTGGCAAGAGCAGGGTGGCCCGGTGGTCACGCCCCCTGCGTCGCACGGCTTTGGCTCTCAGTTGCTGAACAAGGTGGGGCCGGGCTATTTTTCGGGTGTCGGCAAGATCGACTACAGCCCCGGGGGTGTTACCTATCAGCTGAGCGGAAAAGTCTAGGACGGGCCGAAGGCGTGTGTCAGTTCGCGTCGCAGGACGGGCTTGCCAATCGACAGAATGCTCTGGCCGGGCGGCGGATCTGGCGCATGTCCCCCTGCTGTGACGCAGGGGGACGGGGCCTTAGCCGTAATGCGCCACCGGGGTGCCTGCGATGGCGGAGACGTTCAGCAGGCCACGGGCGGTGATCGACGGGGTGACGATATGGGCCTTGTTGCCCATGCCCATCAGGATCGGCCCGACCTCCAGCCCGCCGGCTTTCATTTTCAGAATGTTGCGCACGCCCGAGGCCGCGTCGGCGCTGGCGAAAACCAGCACATTGGCCGGGCCGTCGAAGCGCGCCCCCGACAGCAGCCGGTCGCGCAAGCCCTGATCGAGGGCGGCGTCGATGTTCATCTCGCCCTCATAGGCAAAATCGGGCTCGCGCGCGTCCAACAGGTCCAGCGCGGCGCGCATCCGCTGCGCCTTTTCATTTTCCATGTTGCCGAACTGGCTTTGGGTGCACAGCGCGATCTTGGGGGTCAGGCCGAAGCGCTTTACATGGCGGGCGGCCCCCAGCACCGTCTGCATGATCTGTTCCGGTGTCGGTTCGGCATGGACATGGGTGTCGGCAATGAACAGCGGCCCGTCTTCCAGGATCATGAGCGACAGCGCCGCAACCGGCTGCAAGCCACCCCGCGCCAGCACTTGCCGGACATAGCCCAGATGCCACAGATACTGGCCGAAGGTGCCGCAGATCATGCTGTCGGCCTCGCCGCGATGCACCATCACCGCCGCAATCGCGGTGGTATTGGTGCGCATGATGGCGCGGGCGATGTCGGGCGTCACGCCGCGCCGGGCCATCAGATCGGCATAGGTGCCCCAGTAGTCGCGGTAGCGCGGGTCATTTTCCGGGTTCACCAGATGGAAGTCACGGCCCGGGCGGATCGGCAGGCCGGCGCGTTCGCAGCGCGCCTCGACCACTTCGGGCCGGCCGATCAGGATCGGCAGGTCGGTGGTTTCTTCCAGCATGGCATTGGCGGTGCGCAGCACGCGTTCATCCTCGCCTTCGGCAAAGACGATCTTGCGTTCGGCATGGCGTGCGGCCTCGAACACCGGGCGCATCAACATGGCGGATTTGAACACCGAGCCGTCAAGATTGGCCTTGTACGCCTCCAGATCGGCGAGGGGCCGCGTGGCCACCCCGGTTTCCATCGCGGCGCGGGCCACGGCTGTGGCCACCACGCCCATCAGGCGCGGGTCGAAGGGTTTGGGGATCAGGTATTCGGGGCCGAAGGACAGCTTTTCGCCGCTGTAGGCCGCTGCCGCCTCGGCGCTTGTCGTGGCGCGGGCAAGTGCCGCGATGCCTTCGATACAGGCGATCTTCATCTCGTCATTGATCGTGGTGGCCCCCACATCCAGCGCGCCGCGGAAGATGAAGGGAAAGCACAGCACGTTGTTGACCTGATTGGGAAAATCAGACCGGCCGGTGGCGATGAGCGCGCCGGGGGCGACAGCGCGGGCAAGATCTGGCTGAATTTCGGGGTTCGGGTTGGCAAGGGCGAAGATGATCGGGTTGGGGGCCATGCGGGCCACCATGTCCTGCGTCAGCACGCCCGGCCCGGAGAGGCCGAGGAACAGATCGGCCCCGTCAATGACATCGCCCAGCGTGGCGGGGCTGGTGCCTTGGGCGAAGGCCTCTTTCTGCGGGGTCATCTGCGCGGTGCGGCCCTTGTAGACCAGCCCTTCCAGATCGCAGAGCCAGATATTCTCGCGCCGGACCCCCAGTTTCACCAGCATCTCAAGGCAGGCAATGCCCGCTGCCCCGCCGCCGGTGGAGACGATCTTGATCTGGTCGAAGGTCTTGCCCGCGATGATCATCGCATTGGTGGCGGCGGCCCCGACCACGATGGCGGTGCCGTGCTGGTCGTCGTGGAACACCGGAATGTTCATCCGCTCACGGCAGCGCTGTTCGACAATGAAACAGTCGGGGGCCTTGATGTCTTCGAGATTGATGGCGCCAAAGGTGGGTTCCAGCGCGCAGACGATATCGGCCAGCTTTTCGGGGTCGGCCTCGTTCAGCTCGATGTCAAAACAGTCGATATTGGCGAATTTCTTGAACAGGACGGCCTTGCCCTCCATCACCGGCTTGGATGCCAGCGCCCCGATGTTGCCAAGGCCCAGCACCGCCGTGCCATTGGTGACCACGGCCACAAGGTTGCCGCGTGAGGTGTAGCGCGAGGCGGTGGACGGGTCGGCCTTGATTTCCAGACAGGCCTCGGCCACGCCGGGAGAATAGGCGCGGGACAGGTCGCGGCCATTGGCCAGCGGTTTGGTGGCGCGGATTTCCAGCTTTCCGGGTTTGGGAAATTCGTGATAATCCAGCGCCGCCTGACGGGCGTTGTCCTGTCGCACTTCTTCCATTTTCGCCTCCCGACAAATTTGGTTTAGCCTTAAACCATTTATTTTGATCCGCCAACCGGCTGCGTGCGCCAAGGCCGCCGCCGTGGCTTGCAAATTTCGCCGGCCGGTTCCAGCATGGCGGCACAATCCGGGGATAGCCATGACCGAGACGCGCGCCGAAGTTCTTTTGTCCACGCAGGATCTGCGCGATGACCTGCCGTTCTACACCCGCGTGCTGGGGATGCGGCTGGACATGATCTATCCCGCCGATGACCCCGAGGTGGCGGTGCTGTCGGGGCATGGACTGCGCCTGCGCCTTCAGAAGGGGGCCGGGGTGCCGACGGGAACGCTGCGCATCCTGACCGAAGACCCGGATGGGTTTGCCGGGGGCGCGCGCGTGCTGACCGCGCCCAATGGCATGCGGGTCGAGATTGACGAGATCAACCCGCCGCTGGTGCTGCCGCAGACCGAACATGCCTTTGTGGTGCGCCGTCTGGCGGATCAGGCCCCTTGGGTGATTGGCCGCGCCGGGATGCATTACCGCGATCTGGTGCCCAGCCGCCTGGGCGGGGCGATGATTGCCAGCCATATCCGCATTCCCGATGGTGGCCCGGTGCCGGATATGGTGCATTTCCACAAGGTCGGGTTCCAGCTGATCTTCTGCATCAAGGGCTGGGTCGATGTGGTCTATGAAGATCAGGGCGGGCCGATGCGGTTGCACGCCGGAGATTGCTTCATCCAGCCGCCCGAAATCCGCCACCGGGTGCTGGAAGCCAGTGACGGGATCGAGGTGATCGAGATCGGGGTGCCTGCCGAGCATATCACCGAGATTGATCATGACATGACCCTGCCAACCCCGGAACTGCGCCCTGACCGCGAGTGGCAGGGCCAGCGCTTCGTGTTCAACCGGGGCAGGGAGGGCGTCTTTGTGCGCGCGCGCCTGCCGGGGTTTGTGGCGCGCGACACCACGATCAACGCCAACACAAAGGGCGTTGCCAGCGTGATGGTGCTGCGCCCCGAAGGTGGGTCCGCGCCGATGGCCCGGCATGCGGGCGATATCCTGTTTACCTTTGTGATCTCCGGGGAAATGACGCTTGAAGGGGAGGGCAAAGATCCGTTCCGCCTGTCGGCCGGGGATGCCTTTGTCATACCGCCGGGCATGGCCACGCGCTATGCTGATCCCACGGCCGATCTGGAACTGCTGGAGGTGTCCTTGCCGGGCAACCCCGCCACCACTGTTCTGTGACCTTGCGCTTTGCGTGCCCTGCGCCCACACTTGCCGACCGATTGGTCAAAACCCGAGGCTGAGATGACCCTTTTGCAAGCTGCCACCGATGTTCGCCTGCGCGCCTATGCGCCCTATTCGCGCTTTCTGGTGGGGGCTGCGTTGCGGACCACATCGGGGGCAACCTATGTCGGCTGCAATGTGGAAAACGTGGCCTATCCGGAAGGCACCTGTGCCGAGGCCGGGGCGATTGCCGCGATGATTGCCGGGGGGGATACCCGCATTGCCGAGGTGTTCGTGATCGCCGACAGCCCCGATCCGGTGCCGCCCTGTGGCGGCTGCCGTCAGAAGATCGCGGAATTCGCAGATCCGGAGGTGCAGGTCACGCTGTGCACCACCGATGGCAAGCAACACACGCTGACGGTGGCAGAGCTGTTGCCCGGCGTGTTCACCGCCGCCCATATGGACCGTGCCTGATGGAGGCGCGCCGCATCATCGCCCAGGTGCGCGATGGCGCCACACCTTCGGCCGAGGCGCTTGCGTGGTTTGCGCAAGGGCTTGCCTCGGGTGTGGTCACCGACGCGCAGGCGGGGGCCTTCGCCATGGCGGTGCTGCTGCGGGGTCTGTCGGAGGAAGGGCGGGTGGCGCTGACGCGGGGGATGCGCGACTCGGGGCAGGTGTTGCGGTGGGATCTGCCCGGGCCAGTGCTGGACAAGCATTCGACCGGCGGGATCGGCGATTGCGTGTCCTTGCTGCTGGCCCCCGCATTGGCGGCCTGCGGGGCCTATGTGCCGATGATCTCGGGACGGGGGCTTGGCCATACCGGCGGCACGCTGGACAAGCTGGAGGCGATCCCCGGCTTCCGCACCGGGTTGAGTGAAGATCAGCTCCGCGCCCAGTTGGACCGGGTGCATTGCGCGATTGTCGCGGCCAGTGCTGACCTCGCCCCTGCCGACCGTCGGCTTTATGCGATCCGCGATATCAGCGGCACGGTGGAAAGCATTGACCTGATCACCGCGTCGATCCTGTCGAAAAAGCTGGCGGCGGGGCTGGAGGGGCTGGTGCTTGATGTCAAATGCGGCTCGGGCGCCTTCATGAAGACGCTGGACCGGGCCGAGGCCTTGGCGCGCGCGCTGGTTGGCACGGCGCAGGGTGCGGGCTGCATGACCACCGCGCTGATCACCGATATGTCGCAACCGCTGGCCACGGCGGCAGGCAATGCGCTGGAGGTGATCGAGGTGATGGAGACGCTGACCGGCACATCGGTCAACGCGGCGCTGTGGGATCTGACCTGTGCCTTGGGCGGTGAGGCTCTGGCGCTTGGCGGGCTGGCGGCGGATGCCGAAGACGGGGCGGGGCGCATCGCGCAGGCGCTGGAGTCAGGCGCTGCGGCAGAGGTGTTTGGCCGTATGGTCGCGGCGCAGGGCGGGCCTGCCGATTTCGTGGAACGCTGGCCCGACCGTTTGCCCGCCGCCCCTGTGATGCGCGAAGTGCCAGCGCTGGATGACGGGTTCATCGCCCATATTGATGGTGAGGCTTTGGGCCATGCGGTCGTGCATCTGGGGGGCGGCAGGCTGCGCGAGGGCGACAAGGTGCACCCGGCGGTGGGCCTGTCCGATCTGATCGGGCTGGGAGAGGAAATCGGGGCCGGGGTGCCGCTTGCCATGGTGCATGCGGCCAGCGAGGACGCGGCGGATGCGGCCGTGCGGGCGGTGCAGGCGGCGTATCGCGTCGGCACCTCGGTGCTGGATGAAGGCCCGCTTGTGTTGAAAAGGATCACCTGATGGCGCGCGCGTTTCTGGTTGTGCTGGATTCGGTGGGCTGCGGTGGTGCACCGGATGCCGCCGACTTTGGCGATGCCGGGGCCAATACGCTGGCCCATATCGCGCAGGCCTGCGCCGAGGGCCGGGCCGATATGGGCCGCAGTGGGGCGTTGCAGATGCCCAACCTTGACCGGCTGGGGTTGGGGGCGGCGATAAAGCTGGCCTCCGGGGTGGAGGCACCGGGTCTGGGGGCCACGCCCACGGGGCTTTGGGGCGCAGCGACGGAAGTGTCGCGCGGCAAGGACACGCCCTCGGGTCATTGGGAGCTGGCGGGGGTGCCAGTGCCCTGGGACTGGACCTATTTCCCCACCGAAGGCCCCGCCTTCCCCCCCGATCTGGTGGCCGAGGTGTGTCGTCTGGCGGGGACAGAGGGGATTTTGGGCAATTGCCACGCCTCGGGCGTGCCGATCATTGCCGCCCATTGCGAGGCGCATCTGCGGACCGGCTGGCCGATCTGCTATACCTCCGCCGATTCCGTGTTCCAGATCGCAGCGCATGAAGAGGCGTTCGGGCTGGACCGTCTGTTGCAGCTGTGTGAGGCCCTGGCCCCGACCCTGCATGCGATGAAGGTGGGGCGCGTCATCGCGCGGCCCTTTACCGGGACATGCGGCGATTTCAAGCGCACCGCCAACCGCCGGGACTATGCGATTGCCCCGCCTGCACCGACGCTGCTGGATTGGGCGGCAGAGCAGGGGCGGATGACGCATGCGATTGGCAAGATCGGGGATATCTTTTCGATGCGCGGGATTGGTGCCCTGCACAAGGGCAAATCCGACGCTGATCTTTTCGAACATCTGGTGCGTCTGGGGGCCGAGGCGGAGCCGGGTTCCTTGACCTTTGCCAACTTTGTCGAATTTGACAGCCTGTATGGCCATCCGCGCGACGTGGCGGGCTATGCAAGCGCGCTGGAAGGGTTTGACGCAAACCTGCCGCGCTTTCTGGCCACACTTGGCCCCGGCGATCTGGCGATCTTTACCGCCGACCATGGCAACGACCCGACCTTCAAGGGCACCGAGCACACGCGGGAACGGGTGCCGGTGATCGGCTACGGGCTTGGTGCCCGCCCCATCGGCTTGCATGCCTTTGCCGATGTGGGGGCAAGCATGGCCGCACATCTTGGCATTCGCCCTCTGACGCCGGGGATCAGTTTCCTCTGACCCGAAAGAAGCGGGGGCCAGCCCCCGCACCCCCGGGATATTTATGAACAGATAATGAAAAGGACGCGCGCGTCATGCTGCCCAAAATCGAACTCCACCTTCACCTTGAAGGAGCCGCCCCACCCGCGTTCATCCGCGGCTTGGCTTCGGAAAAGCGGCTGGACATTGCAGGCGTGTTTGATGAGCGCGGCCATTACAAATACGCCGATTTCTGGGATTTCCTGAAGGTCTATGAGGCCGCCACCTCGGCGCTGAAATCGCCCGAGGATTACGCGCGCCTGACGCTGGCGGTGCTGGAGGAAAGTGCGGCGAGCGGTGTGGTCTATTCCGAAACCTTTCTGTCGCCCGATTTCTGCGGCGGGCGCGATGTGGGGGCCTGGCGCGAGTACCTGCAGGCAATCCGCGAGGCGGCGGATCAGGCGGAGCGAAGGTTTGGTATCACCCTGCGCGGCATTGTTACCTGTATCCGGCATTTCGGCCCGGACAAGGCGCGCGAGACCGCGCGCTGTGCCGCAGATACGGCAGGCGACTGGATTGTGGGCTTTGGCATCGCAGGCGATGAAAAGGTGCTGACGCCAAAGGATTACCTGTGGTCCTTTGACTGCGCGCGCGAGGCGGGGCTGCGGCTGACCGCGCATGCCGGGGAATGGGGCGGGCCGCAATCCGTGCGCGATGCGGTCAACGATCTGGGGGTTGAGCGGATCGGGCATGGCGTGCGCGCCATTGAGGATCTGGCGCTGGTGGATGAGCTGGCCGAGCGGGGCATCGTGCTGGAGGTCTGCCCGGGATCGAATGTGGCGCTGGGGCTTTACCCCGACTGGCGCAGCCACCCCATCGGGCAGCTCTATGACCGGGGGGTCAAGGTGACCGTCAGCACCGATGACCCGCCGTTTTTCCACACCAGCATGGAGCGGGAGTTTGCCGAGTTGCACCGCGCCTTTGACTGGGATGACGGGGTTTTTGCGACGCTGAACCGCACTGCGCTTGACGCGGCCTTCTGTGATGCCGATACACGCGCACGTATCGCCAAAGTGCTGGAGGCCTGACCATGCTGGACCATCTGACCGTCGTTTCGCACCCGCTGGTCCAGCACAAGCTGACCCTGATGCGGGAGAAAGACACCTCGACCGCGTCGTTCCGGCAGCTGTTGCGCGAGATTTCCCTGCTGCTGGCCTATGAGGTCACGCGCGAATTGCCGATGACCACCAAGCGGATCGAAACCCCGCTGGAGCCGATGGATGCCCCGGTGATCGAGGGCAAGAAGCTGGCGCTGATTTCCATCCTGCGGGCGGGCAATGGGTTGCTCGACGGGATTCTGGAGCTGATCCCGGCGGCGCGGGTGGGGTTTGTCGGCCTGTATCGCGACCCCGAGACGCTGCAGCCGGTGCAATATTACTTCAAGGTGCCGACACAGCTGGAAGACCGGGTGTGCATCGTGGTTGATCCGATGCTGGCGACCGGCAATTCCTCGGCGGCGGCGGTGCAGCTGTTGAAGGACAATGGCGCGAAAAACCTGCGCTTCTTGTGCCTGCTGGCCGCGCCCGAAGGCATCAAGCGGATGCAGGAGGCGCATCCCGATGTGCCCATCGTCACCGCTTCGGTCGATAGCCATTTGAATGATCACGGTTATATCGTCCCGGGGCTAGGGGATGCGGGTGATCGGATGTTCGGTACAAAATAGCGGGCTAATCGCTTTACTCGGAAACAATATTATTCCAGTATCGCCCATACGCTACTTGGGGGTAGTCATGGTGTTGAGACTGGTTCCGGCTGCCGTTCTGGCGGTCGTGGCTGGATTGAGTGTTGCCAATGCTCAGTCCGCCGGTGATTTTGGTGGCCCGCGTGAATTGCCGCCGGCGTCCTTTACAGGGCAGCAATATGTGGACAGCCGGGGCTGTGTGTTCCTGCGGGCCGGGCTTTCGGGGCGCACCAACTGGGTGCCGCGCGTCAGCCGCGACCGCGCACCGCTGTGTGGCTATCCGCCGACCTTTGGCAACAATCAGGTGGCCATTGTCGAGCCTGCGCCAAAAGCGGTTCCGCTGCCTGCCGCGGCGACGCCCGCAGCTGCAGCGGCGCAGGCCGCGGCCAACCCCCCGCCGCCTGCCATGCGCAGCATGCCGCCCAAGGCCGCTGCGCCAGCCCCGGTGCGGACAGGGCCTGCGGGGCAGGCTGGGTCAAAGCCAAAGCGCCAGACCGCAGAGCGGGTGGCGACGACCGCCGGCACGGCCCGCATCGGGTGTTACACAGATGCGCCGATGGCGGAGCGGTTCCGTTTGCAGAATGGCGGCAGCATCGTGCTGTGTACCCGTGGCGATGGCGATCTTTCCCATGCCCGCGCCCCGCGCGTGCTGGCCGGGGCGGCGGCGATTGCGCCGTCGGGCTATCTGGAAGGGCCGGATCCGGCGGCGCATGTGGGTCAACGTCAGGTGCAGCGCACAACCGCTGCGGCAGAGCCGCAGGTGATGCCCAAGGGCTATCGTGCAGCCTTCACCGATGACCGGCTGAACCCCCACCGTGGCAAGGGCACGCAGCAGGGCTGGGCGCAGCAGGACCAGATCTGGACCCGCGAGGTGCCGGCCCGGCTGGTTGCGGAAAACAACAGGGCGCAGGGCCAACCCGTTGCCAAGCGCAAGGTCCATGCGTCGAGCAAATCTGAGGCGGCCGCGCAGCATCCCGCCTCGGGGCGCAGCTTTGTGCAGGTGGGCACCTTTGGTCAGCCGTCCAATGCGGATGGCGCATCCTCACGGCTGGCGCGGCTTGGCCTGCCGGTGGCGCGGTCAAACATCTCCAGCGGGGGCAAGGCGATGCAGATCGTCTTTGCCGGACCATTCGGATCGCGGGCCGAAGCGCAGGCCGCCTTGGCCGCGGCGCGGCGTGCCGGGTTTGGCGACGCGTTCATCCGCTGATCATGGGCGGCGCGGGCTGTGTTTCAGCCCGCGGCGCAGATGTCTTGCAGGCTGACCCAATCGCTGTCCGCCATCAGCGGCTCCGGGATCAGCCCGGCCAAAGGGTCTGCCTCGATCAGCCCGAGGGTGGTTTCGCCGCTGGGGTCGATCGCATAGGCATAGGGTGCCGTTGACAGGCCCGCAGCGCCGAAGCGGGCCAAGGCCAGATCATCGGGCACGGCAACGCCCTGATCTTGCAACAGCACTTCGCCGTAACCCGCCACCGCTGTGTCGGGCAGGGTGCCCGAGGTCAGCAGCCGGAAGGTCGCGGTCAGCCCGGCATGTTGCAATACGGGCAAGATCGGGTCTCGGGTTTCGGCCTGCAGGCGTTCCATCAGGGCAAGCCCTGCGAGCACCTCGGGGCCACCCTGCTCTTCGACCACGTCGCGCCCGATCAGGATGATGCCGCCGGGCAGATGCGCCGCCCCCTCCAGCCCGTCGCGCAGGATCAGGATCTGGGCGCGATGCGGGCCAAACAGCTTGTCGCCAAGCGTGGTCAGCGCAAAGGTGCCCAGCGGGCTGGCGCAGGGCGACCCGGTCAGCCGTTGCACATCGGCCAAGGCTGCCTGACCGATGGCCGCGCGTGTCGCTGCGGGCAGGACCGATGCGGTCTGCTTGATCAAGGCGTCCGGCAGCCAGAATATTCCCAGCGCCAGCACCAGGACCGTGCCCGAGCCAACCAGCACCCCGCGCAACCGCCCCGGTTTCGGTCGTTGGCCGGCAATGGCATTGCGCACAGTTTCCAGCGCGGCGATCATGTCGGCGTCATCAAGCTCCAGCGTTTCAATCGCCTCGGACCCCGGTGCAAAAACCGCCGGCCCTTCGCCCGGATTCAGCCGCTCGATCGCGGGCAGCGACCAATGGCTGAGGGCGGTTTCGCTTTTGGGATCAGACAGAACCAGCGTCGCCTCGCGGAAGGCCACGATGACCTCTCGCCGCTGTGCCAGCGGACTGTCGCGCCACAGCCCACGGCTTTCCAGCCGGGAGTATTTCTTCAAAGCCGTCATGGCGCGCGGTGCCTTGCCTGTCATGCGGCGACAGTAGACCAAGGGCGTTCGGGCCACAATCACCCGCCTGCATGCCCCCCCTGCCACAAGATGCCCCGGAAAGCACCCTGCGTGTCGCTTTTCGGCGCGCAGGGTGGGGTGGGGCAGGGTTCAAAAGACCAAAGGAAGGATGTCAGGATGCCCCAGGACCGAACCCTTGCCGCTGCCGGGTTGCTGTGCGGCTATGCCATGCTGATCGGTTTTACCGACAATTATGTGCGGATCATCGCGCAGGACCATGGGCTTTGGCAGTTCCATCTGACCCGGACGGTGATGGCGCTGGTGCTGCTGGGGCTGGCGGTGCCGCTGCTGGGGCTGCGGCTGCGACCGGTGAACCCGCGGGCGGTGCTGGCACGCAGCCTGATCCATGGTCTGGCCATGGTGATCTACTTCGGGGCGCTGGCCTTTCTGCCGGTGGCCATTGTTGCGGCGGGCCTGTTTACCGCGCCGATCTTTGTGCTGCTGATCTCGCGCTTCGCCTATGGCCATGCGATTGGGCCGGTGCGGATTCTGGCGGTTGCCGTGGGGTTTGTCGGGGTCGTGCTTGTGCTGGGGCCAGAGGCGATGTCTGGGGCCTCTGCGGCGGCGATGCTGCCGGTGCTTGCCGGGGCGCTTTATGCGCTTGGCAATGTTGCCACGCGCGAATGGTGTCCCGAGGAAAGTGCCGAAACGCTGGTGGCAGGGTTCTTTGGCGTTCTGGGGGTGTTCGGGGCGCTGGGGATGATTGTGCTGACGCTTGTGCCCCTGATCGCGCCGCCCGGCCCCGACGGGTTTTTGATGCGGGGTTGGGTCTGGCCAACGGGGCCGTTCCTGCTGTGGACTTTTGTTCAGGCGGCGGGGTCGCTGATCGGGGTGGGGCTGATGATCCGCGCCTATCAGATCACCGATGCTGGCCGCGCCTCGGTGATCGAATATGTCATCTTGCCCGCCTCGGCCTTTTGGTCATGGCTGCTGTGGGGCGAGGTGCTGACCCCGATGGCGGTGGGGGGCATGGTGCTGATCGTGGCTGCCGGCAGCATGATCGCGCTGCGGGCGCGGGCGGGGGAGCCTGTCGCCCTCTGACCAACGGCAGCGCTTCAGTCGCCGACCGCCTCACGCCAGTGTCTTCGGCACAGGCTGACATAGGTTTCATTGCCGCCGATCACCACCTGATCGCCATCGCGCAGCGCCCGGCCGTCAGCGCCCTTGCGCACCACCATCGTGGCCTTTTTTCCGCAATGGCAGATGGTGCGGACTTCGCGCATCTCATCGGCCCAGGCCAGCAAAGCCGCCGATCCGGGAAATAATTGTCCTTGGAAATCAACGCGCAAGCCGTAGCACATCACCGGCACCGACAGGTCATCGACCGCACAGGCCAGCTGCCAGACCTGGGCTTTGGACAGAAACTGCGCTTCATCAATGAACACGCAAGAGACCGGGCCAAGGGCGAGCCTTGCCTTCAGCTTGGCCGCCATATCCTCGGTCGGGCCAAAGGTATCAGCCGGATCGCCGATGCCGATACGGCTGGCGATGCGGCCCTCCCCGGCGCGGTTGTCGAACTGCGCGGTGATCAGATAGGTGTCCATCCCGCGTTCGCGGTAATTATGCGCGGCTTGCAGCAGAAGGGTCGATTTGCCGGCATTCATCGTGGAGTAATGGAAGTAGAGCTTTGCCATGGCAGTCCCCTATCCGATTCCCGCCGGGGCCTGCAAGCGCGGGCGAGACAGGACAAAGCGAATGCCCCGGGGATGGATTGCGACAGGGGGTGCGGGCGGAAGATGGGCCTGCCTTGCGGTCCTGCGACCACCTTTTGAAAAAGGCCTGGGCACGGCAGGCCCCCACTCTTACCAATGCTGGGGACATCGGTCACTCGGTACATTTCCGGAAAACACCCGGCCCCGTTTTATGTTTGGAAAATGGTTTCCAATTTCTTAACGGTACGACGGGGCAGGTGTTTTCGTCAGAATGTCACAGGGCCGGGATCAGCTCGTCCGGCGTTGCCCGGCGGGCTTGCCACCCTCGGCGCGGCGCGGGGTGTTGCCACCGCCCATGGGTTTGGCCTTGGCGGCGGGGCGTCCCTGTTGGGGCTTTGACCCGGCGGGCTTGCTGCCGCCCTGCGGGCGACCGCCTTGCGGGCGGGCCGGGCGCTGGCCGCGGTTCTGGCCGGGCTTGGGGGCAGCTGCCACCATATCGGCAGACCAGGGCGCGCCACCCAGGATTGGCAGCGGCTTTTTCAGCAGCTTTTCAATCGCTTGCAGCTCGCCCATTTCCGCCGGTGCACAGAAGCTGACCGAGGTGCCTTCGGCCCCGGCGCGCGCGGTGCGGCCGATGCGGTGGACGTAATTTTCCGGGACATTGGGCATGTCGAAGTTATACACATGACGCACTGTCGGAATATCAATGCCGCGCGCGGCCACATCGGTGGCCACCAACACGTCCAGTTCCCCATTGCGGAACTCGGTCAGGGTGCGGTCGCGCTGTGACTGCGATTTGTTGCCGTGGATGGAGCCTGCCTTGAAGCCCCAGCCGGCCAGCAGTTTCATCAGCTTTTCCGAACCATGCTTGGTGCGGCCAAAGACAAGGGCCTGTTCTGTGGGATGCTTTTTCAGATAGTCTTCCAGCACGCGGGCCTTGTCGCCATTGGGCAGGAAATGCACGCCTTGCGTCACCTTGTCGGCGGTCTTGCCCGCCGTGGTGACCTGCACCCGGACCGGGTCGCGCAGGTAAGTGTCTGCAATCTCGGAAATATCCTTGGGCATCGTGGCCGAGAACAGCATGGTCTGGCGCTTCAGCGGGATGTGCTTGGCGATCTTGCGAAGGGAGTGGATGAAGCCCATGTCGAGCATGTGGTCGGCCTCGTCCAGCACCAGATAGCCGCACTGGTCCAGCTTGACGTCACCACGCTCCAAAAGGTCGATTAATCGGCCTGGGGTGGCGACCAGAACATCGCTGCCTTTGGACAGGGCCTGAGCCTGACGGAACAGGGATGCACCGCCCACAACCATGGTCACCTTGACGGGGGTGCCTTTGGTGAAGACTTCCAGGTTGTCCTTGATTTGCAAGGTTAATTCCCGGGTGGGGGCCAGGATCAGGGCGCGCACGTTCTTGGGGCCCGGCGGGTGGCCGATGTCGAGCAGGCGGTGCAGAAGCGGCAGGCCGAAGGCCGCTGTCTTGCCGGTGCCGGTCTGGGCCAGACCCATCAGGTCGCGGCCCGCCATGATATGGGGGATCGCCTGCGCCTGAATCGGCGTGGGCGTCTGAAGATTGGTTTTCTCAAGCGCTTTCAAAAGCTTCGGGCTCAGCCCGAGGTCTGCGAAGGTGGTCATTTGGATCGTTCCATCAAACAAGAAAACGGCGGTCCTCGTCCCCCAACAACTTGAGAGACCGTGCGCGCCGTCGGCGCCCCTGCGTGATGGTGGGAACCTGTGTCCGGGCCTTTCGGTGCTCACGCGGCACGGGCTTCGGACAGGGGGGAGATGAGGGGTTTTGGCCGCGATGTCAAGGGTCTGGTTTGGGTAAGGTTTATGTATGGGCGGCGTATGGCTTGCGTCATCACGCGGGCGCGCGTGCCGTTTACCGGGTTTTCGCCCGGTTCGGGCAGGGTGGAGGCCGGAGGTGCGACATGACCAAAGCCGATGACGCCCGCAAGGCCAGCTATCACCGGATGGCCGAAAGCCTGCGCGATCTGGAACGCGCGCTGCACGGGGCCGCGCGGGGCGCCGGCGCGGTGCCCGAGGAATGGCACGCGATTGCCCAAGGCGTGGGCGCGGGCCGCAAGGTCAAGCTGACGCTCTGGGTAGAGGCCGATGTGCTGCGGTTCTTCCGCAGTCTGGGCAAGGGCCACACCACCCGGATGGCCGAGGTGCTGTCCACCTTCATGCATGCGCGGCTGGCGGGGGTGGTGAAGGGGCCGGAGGATGTGGATTACAGCGGGATTTACCGGACAGAGGAAGAGCAGGCGGCGCTGGCGGAACGGCAGCGGGGCTACGCTGCGGCCCTGGCGGCGGATCTGGAGACGTTGAAGCGGGTGGCGCGTGGGTGAAGGTGGGCGTGGCCTGTGGTGGGTCAACCCGCGCCTGCCGGGCGGAACGACCCACCCTTTGCTTTCTTCTCCTGGCCCGGACTCAAGGCGCGCAGCGCCGCCGGGCCGCGCCCGACCTCCCCCCGGGAGGGCGCGATGCTACGGTTGCGCCTAGAACTTCCGGGGAGGTGGGGTGCACCATAAAGTGCCTAGAACTAAGGTTGGCGCGCCCACCCGAGGTCGGGCGCGGCCCTGTGTATAAACGGATAAATACTAGATAATTATCTCAACGATTGCCAAAAATTGGGCGCGGTTTCCCGCGCCCAAGAGGTTCACTTCTCTTTGCGAACACCCTTGAAAGGTGTTTTTGAAGAGGTCTTCACATCCATGAACTTGCCTGTCGCAGTGTCGCGCTTGACGTAATGCCCCGAGGGCGTTTGCGTTTGCGAGCGGCCTGTGACTGCACCGTTTCGTTTTCCGTCGCCGGTAGGAGGATTGGTGGCCAAAGCTGTTCCTCCTTTACCGCGTATGGCAAGCAGGCGCGCAATGCTTGCATCCATCTGATTGGCGATGATGATCGCGTTTGGCTTTGGCTACAGCTTCACGGCAATTTTCAAACAAGCCGACGTAGCTTGTTGAAGTAGCCATGGACAACCAATAGCACCCGTATTCATGGACCTCGTGATCACCGTTCGGTTGAGCGGTGTCATTAACGTAGAAGTGGCTAAAACCTGCCATACCTATCCCCTTTCAAGGAATATGAGTTGATGATTTGCAGGAGCCGTCCTAGAAGGTACTTCTCACAGAGCCTCAAAGGATTCGTCCTGCGATGATCGGAAGGTCGGCCTCTTAGGTCGACCTTTTCGTTTCTGTTATTTGGAATTGCTCTCCTGTGTTTGTTCATGAAACCGAGAAAGACCGGTGGCCTCCCTCTAACGTCATCAATGGCACAAGATTTTGAGGCTGAAAAGCCATTTCACACAAGCGAGAGAAAAATCACCCTACAGCTTGCTTATACACAGAGTTATGCCACTAGATAGTGGGCGCGTCAAGCCAGTTTTTCTTCGGAGGCTTGACAGGGATTCGTCGGCTTTTGGGTTGATCGAATCGGTCTAACACTCTGTTTTTCAAGTGCAGTAGAGAATTGAAGGGTGACCCGTTTTGGTCGATTCGAGGGATGCTTGTGCAAATAACCTATACCTTAATCAACATCATAACGAATCATAGGTATGCGGCCAATTTAACGCTGAATTTCTCGGCTAAGCTTCACGGAGGCGCGAATCGGTAAGGCCATACGCAACCGTGTGTAGCGCAGGGTAAGCCCCGCCCTGCGCCAGCCTGACAACATTATCCCCGGGGCGCGCAAGCGTGCGCGCCCGTTAAACGCTGAAAACGGTCCACTGGACCGTTTTCGCCCCGGCAAGGCCGGGGCCGCGTTTAACCCTGCAACGTCCGCACCCCGTACCCTTCACCCCGGGCCTTCATTGCCGCCACGGCGGCGATGCTGGCGGCGGCGGTGGTGAAGTAGGGGATCTTGTCCATCAGCGCCACGCGGCGGATGTCGCGGCTGTCGTTGATGGCTTGCGTGCCCTCGGTGGTGTTCAGGACCAGGGCGATGTCGTTGTTTTTCAACCGGTCCACGATGTTGGGGCGGCCCTCATAGACCTTGGCGACGGGGGTGGTGGCGACGCCATTGCCGGCCAGCCAGGTGGCGGTGCCTTTGGTGGCGACGATCTCGAAGCCCATCGCCACCAGATCGCGGGCGGCGCTGGCGAGGGGTTCGGTCTTGTCCATGTCCTTGACCGAGAGGAAGACGCGGCCCGCCTCTGGCAGGATGGTGCCTGCGCCCATCTGCGCCTTGAGAAAGGCGAGGGCAAAGGTGCGATCCCAGCCCATGACCTCCCCCGTGCTGCGCATCTCTGGCCCGAGCATCGGGTCGACGCCCGGGAAGCGGGCGAAGGGCAGCACCGCCTCTTTGACAGAAAACCACGGGGTGATCGGGTCGGCCAGGGTGAAGGGGTTGGCGAGCGGCAGGTCGGTATCGGGGCCGACGCCGGCCTCATAGGGCGCGCGCAGCGGGAAATGCGACATCGGCTCACCGGCCATCAGCCGGGCGGCAATGGCGGCGATGGCGCTATCGGTGGCCTTGGCGACGAAGGGCACGGTGCGCGAGGCGCGCGGGTTGACCTCCAGCACATAGATCGTGCCGTCCTTGATCGCGAATTGCACGTTCATCAACCCGACGACATTGAGCGCGCGGGCCATGGCGACGGTCTGGGTTTTGAGCTCCGCGATGGTTTCGGCCGAGAGCGAATGCGGCGGCAGGCAGCAGGCGGAGTCGCCGGAATGCACGCCAGCCTCTTCGATATGTTCCATGATGCCCGCGACATGGACATTGGTGCCATCGGAGAGGGCATCGACATCCACCTCGATCGCGCCAGACAGGTAGCTGTCGAGGAGCACCGGATTGTTGCCGGAGACCTGCACTGCCTCACGGATATAGCGTTCCAGTTGCGCGTCGTCGCGGATGATTTCCATCGCGCGGCCGCCAAGCACGAAGGAGGGGCGGATCACCAGCGGGTAGCCGACCTGTTTGGCCACGGCGAAGGCTTCGTCGCGCGAGCGCGCCGTGCCGTTGACGGGTTGTTTCAGGTTGAGGGTGTTGAGCAGTTGCTGGAAGCGCTCGCGGTCTTCGGCGAGGTCAATCGCGTCTGGGGTGGTGCCGAGGATCGGGATGCCTTCGTTTGCCAGCGCCTGGGCCAGTTTCAGCGGGGTCTGGCCGCCGAATTGCACGATGACGCCGTGGAGGGTGCCATTGTCCTGCTCGACCCGCAGGATTTCGAGGACATGTTCCAGCGTGAGCGGCTCGAAATAGAGCCGGTCCGAGGTGTCGTAATCGGTGGAGACGGTTTCGGGGTTGCAGTTGACCATGATGGTTTCATAGCCCGCATCCGTCAGCGCATAGCAGGCGTGGCAGCAGCAATAGTCGAATTCGATGCCCTGCCCGATGCGGTTGGGGCCGCCGCCGAGGATGACGACCTTTTTGGCGGCGGAGGGGCGCGCCTCGCATTCCACATCGCCCATGACCGGGGATTCGTAGGTGGAATACATATAGGGGGTTTGTGCTTCGAATTCGGCGGCGCAGGTGTCAATCCGTTTGAACACGGCGACCACACCAAGGTTGCGCCGCGCGCGGCGGACCTGCGCCTCATCGCGGCCGGTGAGTTTGGCAAGGCGGGCGTCGGTGAAGCCCATCATTTTCAGCTTGCGCAAGCCGGTGGCGTCGAGCGGCAGGCCGTCGCGGCGGATCTTTGCTTCGGCGTCGATGATTTCGCGGATGCGGGCGAGGAACCACGGGTCGAACGAGGTGATCGCGTTGATCTGGTCATCGGTGAAGCCGTCGCGCATCGCCTGGGCGATGACGCGCAGCCGGTCGGGGGTTTGCAAGGACAGCGCCTTGGAGATGGCGGCGCGGTCGGGGCCACCCGGAATGGCGATTTCGTCAAAGCCGGTGAGGCCGGTTTCCAGGCTGGCGAGGGCTTTTTGCAGGGATTCGTGGATGGTGCGGCCGATGGCCATGACCTCGCCCACCGATTTCATCGCGGTGGTGAGGTTGTTCTCCGATCCGGGGAATTTCTCGAAGGCAAAGCGCGGGATCTTGGTCACAACATAGTCGATAGAGGGCTCGAATGAGGCCGGGGTGACTTTGGTGATGTCATTGTCCAGCTCGTCCAGCGTGTAGCCGACCGCCAGCTTGGCGGCGATCTTGGCGATGGGGAAGCCGGTGGCCTTGGAGGCCAGCGCCGAGGAGCGCGAGACGCGGGGGTTCATCTCGATCACCACCATGCGGCCATCGGCGGGGTTGATGGCCCATTGCACGTTGGAGCCACCGGTTTCGACCCCGATTTCGCGCAGCACGGCGATGGAGCCGTTGCGCATGATCTGGTATTCCTTATCCGTCAGGGTCAACGCCGGGGCCACGGTGATGGAGTCGCCGGTGTGCACGCCCATGGGATCGATGTTTTCGATGGCGCAGACGATGATGGCATTGTCGGCGGTGTCGCGCACCACCTCCATCTCGAACTCCTTCCAGCCGAGCAGGGATTCGTCGACGAGGATCTGCGCCATGGGGGAGGCTTCCAGCCCGCTGCGGCAGATCGCCTCATAGTCGTCGCGGTTGTAGGCGACGCCACCGCCGGTGCCGCCGAGGGTGAAGGCGGGGCGGATGATGGCGGGCAGGCCCACGTAATCAAGCGTGTCGATGGCTTCGCGCAGGGCGGCGTTGATGTCATATTTGCCATTGGGCAATTTGGGGGCGGCGATGATGGTGGCCTTGGGATTTTCCAGCCCGATCCGGTCCATCGCCTCGCGGAACAGCTTGCGATCTTCTGCCATTTCGATGGCTTCGCGCTTGGCCCCGATCAGTTCGACGTTGAACTTTTCCAACACGCCGAGGTCGGCAAGGGCAAGGGCGGTGTTCAGCCCGGTCTGGCCGCCCATGGTGGGCAAAAGCGCGTCGGGGCGTTCTTTTTCGATGATCTTGGCGACGACTTCAGGGGTGATCGGCTCGATATAGGTGGCATCCGCCAGACCCGGATCGGTCATGATGGTGGCGGGGTTCGAGTTCACCAGAATGACGCGGTAGCCTTCTTCGCGCAAAGCCTTGCACGCTTGTGCGCCGGAGTAGTCGAATTCGCAGGCCTGGCCGATGACGATGGGGCCCGCACCGATGATCATGATGGATGTGATGTCGGTTCTTTTCGGCATTTCGGTGGCCCCTGTCCCTGGCTGAACCCGGGCCACGGTGGCCGGGCTCGCGGATTCGTGCGGTCTGCGCAAATTGACGGGGGTTTAGGGGGTTGCGGGGCGGGGCGCAACCCTTTGCGAAGGGGGTGGGGTGACGGTGTGACGGGGGCGAGTGGGGTAGGGCGGGGTTCACCCCGCCTGCCCCCGGCCATGGCGGGGTGAACCCCGCCCTACCGCGACCGAAAATGCAGTGCTGCCTGGGTTGAGGGTGGGTCGGTGGGGCCGGAATGCGCTGCTTGCCGCCTGTTCCAGAGCGCGGGTGCGTGCTAGATGCGTCGGGCGGGCATTGGCGGAGTCCAGGCGATGCGAGGGGGTTTCAATGATTGTCATTGAGCATGGTCCGGGCGGGCGGTCTGTGGTGTTTGCGCAGCCCACGGCGCTGTTCGTGGCGCAGGAGGCGGCAGAGGTGGCGGATTGCCTTGCGGCGGCAGAAGCCGCGCGCGGGCGGGGCGCGTGGATCGCGGGCTATGTCGCCTATGAGGCGGGCTATGCGCTGGAGCCACGGCTGGCGGGTCTGATGCCAGAGGCGCGGCGCGGGCCGCTGGTCTGTCTGGCGGCGTTTGACGCACCGCAGGATGCGGGGGCGGTGCTGGCTGCGGCCGACGAGGCCGGCCGTGGGGTGCGGCTGGAGCCGCTGGTGCCCTGTGTGACGCGGGAGGCTTATAGGGCGGCGTTCGCGCGGGTGCAGGGCTATATTGCCGCGGGCGATTGTTATCAGATCAACCTGACCTTTCCTCTGGACGCGCACCTGTCGGCGGGCACGGCGCTGGGGCTTTATGGCGCGCTGCGGGCGGGGCAGCCGGTGGGCTATGGGGCCTATGTCGATCTTGGGGTCGGGCCGGTGGTGGTGTCGCGCAGCCCCGAGTTGTTTTTCCGCGTCACCGGCGGGGTGATTGAAAGCCGGCCGATGAAGGGCACCGCGCCGCGCAGCGATGATCCGGTGGAGGATGCCGGCCTTGCGGCGGCCTTGCAGGCCAGCAAGAAGGACCGGGCCGAGAACCTGATGATCGTGGATCTTTTACGCAACGACATTGCGCGGATGGCCGAGGTGGGGTCGGTCAAGGTGCCGGAGCTTTATGCGGTGGAGAGTTTTGCCACCGTGCATCAGATGAGTTCCCGCGTGCAGGGGCGGTTGTTGCCCGGCGCGGGCTTGCCGGGGCTGATGGCGGCGTTGTTTCCCTGTGGATCGGTGACAGGGGCACCCAAGATCCGGGCGATGGAGATCATCGCCGAGGTCGAGGCCGAGCCGCGCGGGGTGTATTGCGGGGCGGTGGGCTGGGCGGCCCCCGGGGGCGATCAATGCTGGTCGGTGGCCATTCGCACCGCGCGGGTCTGGCCGGATGGCAGGGTGCGGCTGAATGTGGGCGGCGGGGTGGTTCATGATTCCACAGCCGAGGGAGAATGGGAGGAGGCCTTGTGGAAAACGCGCTACGCCACGCGGCTGACACGCCGGGGCTGAAGCTGATCGAGACGATGCTCTGGGACGGGGCCTGTGTGCCGCGCTGGCCGCTGCATCTGGCCCGGCTGACGGCAGGGGCGGCGGCTTTGGGCTGGGCGGTACCGGAGTTGGTCGTGGCGGGGCCTGCGGGGCGGGCGGCGCGGCTGCGGCTGACGCTGGATGCGCAGGGCGCGGTCGAGGTTGAGGTGGGGGCGGTGCCTGCGCCGATGGCGCTGTGGCGGCTGGGGCTGGCGGCGGAGCGGTTGGCGTCGGATGATCCGTGGCTGGGGGTGAAATCCACCCGGCGCGCGGTCTATGACCGGGCGCGGGCGGGGCTGGCTGCGGGCCTTGATGAGGTGGTGTTTGTCAATGAGCGGGGCGAGGTCTGTGATGGCACGATCACCACGCTGTTCTTTGATCGCGGCGCGGGGCTGCGCACGCCGCCCTTGCGCTGTGGGCTGTTGCCGGGGGTGTTGCGGGCCGAGATGGCCTGTGCGGAAGAGGTGCTGATGGAGGAGGACCTGCCGCATGTGCGGTTGTGGGTGGGCAATGCGCTGCGCGGCCTGGCCGAGGCGGCGTGGGTTGGCTAGGGCCTGCGCTTGGCGCGGGCGCATCGGGCCCGGCGGACGGGGTGCCGGACGAGTCATGGGGGAGCGGCGCGGAGCCTCCGGCCTGCGGCGTTCAGAATGGGGCAAGCCATGAGTGCGGCGCGGGTGTTTGGCTGGACGGCGCTGGCGATGGCGGCCTTTGCGGCCAATTCGGTGCTGAACCGGCTGGCGGTGGGGGAGGGCGGGATGGACCCGCTGGCCTTTGCCGCCGTGCGTGTGGTGGCGGGGGCCGTGGTGCTGGCGGCGCTGGTGGGGCTGCGGCGGGGCGTCGTCTGGGCCGGATGGCGCGGGCGGGGGCCGGGGGTTTTCGGGCTGGTGGTGTATCTGGTGGGGTTTTCGCTGGCCTATCTGGCGCTGGGGGCCGGGGTCGGCGCGCTGATCCTGTTCGGCTCGGTGCAGGTGACGATGTTTGGCGGGGCGGTGCTGTCGGGCGAGGCAGTGCCGGGGCGACGCTGGCTGGGGGCGGCCCTGGCCTTTGGCGGGCTGGTGTGGCTGGTGGCCCCGGGCGGGGCAGAGGTGCCGCTGGCAGGGGCGGTGGCCATGGCCTGCGCGGGCATTGGCTGGGGGATCTATTCGCTGGCCGGGCGCGGGGCTGCGGATGCGCTGGCGGCGACGGCGTGGAATTTCGGGCTGGCGGTGCCGGTGATGCTGGGGATCGCGCTGATCTGGGGCGGGATGCGCTGGGAGGCGCAGGGGATCTGGCTGGCGGTGCTGTCGGGTGCGGTCACCTCGGGCATGGGCTATGCGCTGTGGTATGCGGTGCTGCCCGCCCTGGGAGCGGCGCGGGCGGCGGTGGCGCAGCTGACAGTACCGGTGCTGGCGGCGCTGGGCGGGGCGGTGCTGATTGGCGAAGCGGTGGGCTGGCGGTTCTGGGCGGCGTCGGCGGTGATCCTGGGGGGCGTGGCGATTGCCAGCGTTCAGAGCGGTTTGACGAGGCGGTGAATGCTGTGGCCGGTGTCTGGATCATGGCGGATGGTGCCGGTGGGCTGAAACCCCATGCGGGCCCAGAAGGCGGCGCCGCGCGGGTTGGCCTGCAACACCGCAAGGTAAAGCCGGAGGGCCTGTGCGGCGCGGGCGCGCGTTTCAATGTCGGCGAGGAAGGCGGCACCATGGCCCTGCGCGCGGGCGGCGGGGGCGAGGATCATCAGGCCGAGGTAGGCATCCTGCGCGGTGGGAAAGCCGAAGGAGAGTTCGGCGACACCTTGCAGCGTACCCTCAAGGATCAGGCCAAGCCGGTGCGAGGCGGCGGGGTCGCAGCCGGGCGGGGTGCTGGTAAAGACCTCTTGCACCTCGGCCGGGCCGGGGGGATGGCCTTTCCACAGGTGGTAGTAATCCTGTGCGCGGGTCAGCAGGGCGGCGACGGCCGCACGGTCGGCAGCCGGGTCGAGCGCGCGGATCATGGCGGGGTGGTCAGCGGGGGCATGCGGCCCATCCAGTCGAAATCACGCACCGAGATAGCGCCTGAGGTGATGATGCCCGCCAGCAGCCCCCAGACGATGATGGCAAACAGCGTGGTGATCTTGGCCTTTCGGCCCACCAGCTCGTCGCGCGGGGCGCTGCGGGGGGTGCCGGGAACGACGGAGCCCGCATCATCCTGCGTGGTCAGGCGCAGCGGCAGCACGATGAAGAACACCATGAACCAGACCACGGCAAAGAGGACAAAGGCGGCGGTGATGGTCATGCTTGCTCCAGCTCGATCAGGCAGCCGTTGAAATCCTTGGGGTGCAGGAACAGCACCGGCTTGCCATGGGCGCCGATCTTTGGCTCGCCCGTGCCCAGCACCCGGGCGCCTGCGGCTTGCAGGCGGTCGCGGGCGGCAAGAATGTCGTCCACCTCGTAGCAGATGTGATGGATGCCGCCTGCGGGGTTCTTGTCGAGAAAGCCCTGAATCGGAGAGGCTTCGCCCAGGGGATGCAGGAGTTCGATCTTGGTGTTGGGCAGGTCGATGAAGACCACGGTCACGCCGTGGTCGGGTTCATCCTGCGGCGGGAGGACCGAGGCCCCCAGCGTGCCGGCATATTGCGCGGTGGCGGCGGCAAGGTCGGGCACGGCGATGGCGACATGGTTCAGGCGGCCGATCATGGGCGTCTCCGGTTTGGCGGTTTGTCCGGTTATGGGCGGGGCGGGCCGAGGAGGCAAGGGGCGCATCGGTCGCAGGCCGGCAGCGGCGGCAAAATGCGGGGCGCCTTAATCGCCTGTTAGCCAGACTCGGCGTCTGATCCTGGGGTGACCTTTGATTTTTGGGGGAGTGCCATGCCCGTGCCAGACCAACCCACCAGCGCCCCGGCGCCCAGCTTTCTGCCCCATGCGGTTGGCGCCCTGGCCTCGGGCGGATTGCCGCTGTCGGGCGTGACCATTCTGCTGGTCGAGGACAGCCGGGCGGCGTCTGACATGCTGCGGATGATGTGCCAGCGGTCGGGTGCGCGGTTGCGCCGGGCCGAAAGCATCGAACAGGCGCGATCACATCTGCGCACCTATAGCCCGGATGTGGTGATCGTCGATCTTGGCCTGCCCGATGGCTGCGGCGACCGTCTGATCCGTGATCTGACCCTGGGGCGGCGCGCTGTGGTGGTGCTGGGCCTGTCGGGCGATCTGGACGGGCGGAGGCTGGCCCTGGCCGCCGGGGCGCAGGGCTTTCTGGCAAAGCCGGTGGAGGGGTTGGCGGCGTTTCAGGCCGCGATCCTGCGGCATCTGCCGGGGCGGGCGGTGCGCGCCTGGCGCTTTGGCCACGCCGCGTCGGGCGTTGAAGAGCGGGCGGCGGTCATGGCCGATCCGTTGGCGTTGCGCGATGATCTGGCCCATGCGGCGGGGTTGTTGGCACAGGGCCCCGATGGGGCGGCGCGCACCTATCTGGCACGGTTTGTGGCGGGCATTGCCCGCAGCGCCGGGGACACCGATCTGGCCGAAGCGGCCGGGGCGGCCGCGCTGCAGGCCGAGGCGCTGCCGCGCCTGTACCGCATGGTGCAGCGGCGGCTGGGAGAGGGGGTGCGGTTCTGATGCCGTCAGAGGCCGGGGTCAGACCCCGCGCGCACCAGGCGCGACAGGTCGGACAGGCGTTCACGCTGTTGGCCGCTGGAGTCAAAATTGGCGGGGGAGAGCCAGGCGCCGAAGGCTTCGCGCAGGGCGGGCCATTCGCTGTCGATCACCGAAAACCATGCGGTGTCGCGGTTGCGGCCCTTGGTGACGGTGTGGTTGCGGAAAATGCCTTCAAAGCTGAAGCCCAGCCGCTGCGCCGCGCGGCGCGAGGGCAAGTTCAACGCGTTGCATTTCCATTCATAGCGGCGGTAGCCGGCCGTGAAGGCCCAATCCATCATCAGAAACATGGCCTCGGTGGCGGCGGGGGTGCGTTGCAGGGCAGGGGACAGGCAGATGTGGCCCACCTCGATGCTGCCGGACTGGGGGGTGATGCGCAGGTAGGAGGCGACACCTGCGGCATGGCCGGTGGCGGTGTCGCGCAGGGCAAAGAACACCGGGTCTTCGCGGCCCTGATGATCCTTGACCCAGCGGTGATAGGCCGAGGCTGAATGGAACGGGCCATAGGGCATGTAATCCCACAGCGTATCATGGCCGGAAAAGGCGGTGAACAGATCGGCGGCGTGATCATCGGCCTCCAGCGGGTCCAGCCGGATATGCTTGCCCTCCAGCGTCAGACCGGCGGGCGGATGGGGTGGCGGGGTCCAGCCGGTGAGCAATTGCCCCTGTGGTGCCGCCTGTGGTGCCTGTGTCTGCATGCCGCTGCCTCTGTGATCCTGCTGCCGTTATGTCTTGCCGGGCGGCCGGGGCGCAATGGCATTTTGCGGCAGGCTCAGGCCAGCAGACCGGGGTCGTCGCCCAAGGTCAGGCCGGGGAATATGCTGGATTCGAGCAGGTGCCGGTCAAAGCCATACATGCCGCGCATCGCCCAGGCCGCCCAGGCCCGCACGTCGGAGGTGGGCATCAGATCGCGGCGTTCATACAGCGCGGCTTCCTCCAGCCCGGGCCACTGGCCCAGAACCCGCCCGCCGTTCAGCGCGCCGCCTGCCATCAGCATGGTGCCGCCAGTGCCATGATCGGTGCCTTTGGAGCCGTTTTCGGCCACGGTGCGGCCGAATTCGGTCATCGCCAGCAGCAGCGTCTTGTCCCAGATCTGCGGGCCAAGCTGCTCGGCCAGCCGCAGGACCACCCGTTCCAGCCGCCTGAGCGGCGGGGTGATGCCGCCCTGCTGGTTGCGGTGGGTGTCCCAACCGCTGAGCGAAAAGGCGGCGATGCGGGTGTCTTGCCGCAGCCTTTGGGCGGCAAAATCGGTCAGCCGGTCTGTATCGGCCAGCGGGCCACCGGCGGGCGGGCTGGCCATGCCATCGGTGCGGGACAGGTCGATGCTTTCGGTCAGGCTGACGGCCTCGGTCGCGGCCTCGCGGAACAGGGCGTCGTCATGGTAGATATGGTCCAGCAGAAGGCGGCTTTGCGCCGACAGGTCCAGCCGCAGATCGGGTTGCCAGTTGCTGACCGGGGCGGGGCCTTGCAGCACGGGGGCGGATTGCGTGCCGATGGCAAAGGCGGTCTGGGCGCGCAGGCCGGGCACCGATTGCAGCATGCGGTTCAGCCAGCCATCGCGCACAGAGGCGTCGGGCACATCAAGGCCGGTTCCGGCCTCCAGAATATCCTGCCCGTCGAAATGGCTGCGCTGGTCGCGGTAGGGGGTAGAGGTGGCCTGCACAAAGCCAAGCTGCCCGGCCCGCCACAGCGGCATCAGGCCCTCAAGCGTGGGGTTCAGGCTGAAATATCCGGTCAGGTCGGGGTCTTGTGGGCCGGAAAGCGTCGGGCGGTAGCCTGCAAACAGCGGGTCGCCGGTGGGGCGCAGCAGATCCAGCCCGTCCATCGCGCCGCGCAGGATGACGACCACCAGCCGGTGATCGCCCAAGGGCGCACTGCCATCCGATGCGGCCAGTGTCACGGTGGTCATCAACGGATGGGCGGCAAGCGAACAGGCACTGCCGGTAAGCGTTTTGAGAAACAGGCGGCGGTCCATGGGTTACCTCCGGTTGAATTCGGGGCTGGCCAGCACCAGACCAACGGCTTCGCGGATGTTTTCCGACTTGGGCACCGCCCAGGCCAGCCGCTCGCCCAGATTGGCCCCCAGCGCGCGGGTCATCAGGGCTTCGGGGGCGGGGAGCGGATTGACCAGCCGCGACGGCATATCCATCGCCCAGGTGATGCGGGCGGCCATCGCCTCGGGCGTGATCCAGTGCTCGGCTGCCTCGGGCCAGCCATCGGGGCCGGGGGGGCGTTGCCAGGGCTGGCCCATGGCGGCCATCGGTTGCAGGATCATCTGGCGGAAGGGATCGTCGGCCATGCGCATGACATCGGCCCCGTCCAGCCCCAGCGCGCGCAGGGCAGAGACCGTGAAATCAAAGGGTTGGCGGGCCTTGGCCTGCTGTCTGGACCAGGCGGCAGGCTGGGTCAGCAGCGATTCCGTCACCGCCAGCAGATCGCCGCCGGAATTGCGCCAGGCATCGGTCAGCGCCTGCACCAGATCGGCATTGGGCTGGTCGGACACAAAATGCACCGCCAGTTTACGGGCCAGATGGGCGGCGGTGGCGGGGTGTTCGGCCAGATCGTCCAGCGCCTTGAGCACGGCGGTCAGATCGTCGCCGTCATAGGTGGTGCCCAGCACGGATTCCGGCCCCGGCTCGGCCCGGCGCGGATCAAAGGTGGGACCTTTTTTGCCAACCGTCAGGCCGGTGAGGAGTTCGGCCATCTGGGTCACGTCTTCTTGCGTATGGCCGCTGCCAACGGTGTGCAGTTCCAGCACTTCGCGGGCCAGGTTTTCGTTCAACCCCTTGCTGCGGCGCTGGCCGATGCGCGAGTTGGGGCCAAAGCTGGCCGACTGGTCCAGATAGCCCAGCATCGCCGGGTGTTGCACCACGGCCTTGAGCATATCGGCAAAGCGGTCGGTGACATGGGGGCGGATCGCCTCTTCCACCATGGTCGCGGGCAGCGGGCTGTCGCGGCGCGCGCGGGCCACGGTGGTGAAATGATCGGCCCAGAACTGCACGAGCCGTTCGCGGAGCCCGTCGGGCGCATCCAGCGCGCGGGCGATGGTGGTTTTGGCGGCCAGCAGGGTGACGCCTTCCAGCCGGGCGATGGCCTGGCGGTAATCCTGCCGGGCGATCTTGGCCGCCTCGCCGGTGGCCCGGCGCGAGGTGCGCAGGCTGGCATCGGCGCGCAGCAGGGTTTCGGTCAGATCCGCCATCTGCGGGCCGGGGTAGGTGGTGGCCATGGAATCGGACCCGCGCAGCGCGGCCAGCATCGAGGCAGGCTCGGTCGGGGCATTGGCGGGCAGCGGCAGGCCGTAGCCAAAGCGGAATGCTGCGGTGGTGCTGTCCTGAGTCATCGGGCCGTCCTGAGGGTCGGGTGAGCATAGCCGGTTGCGCGCGCCTTTGCACCGTCTGTCGCTGCCTTGCGGTCGCTACTCAAACCGGAAATCATCCGGATAGCCGTGAAACCCATCAAAATCGCCTTTGCCCAGCGTGATGCCAGAGGCGCGGAGGGAGGCGTAACCCATTGTCATATGAAAGAAAAAGTTGGGCAGGCCGTAGAGGAACACAAAGTCATGCGCGGGTTGTTCCAGATCGGTAAATCCTGCGCGATGCTGGATGAGGCGGCCCTCGGCCCCGTCAAATTCCGCCGCTTTCATCGCGCCAAGCGTGGCGCGGGCCACCGCCATGCGCGGGGCCAGCGCCGTGGGCAGGTCGGGCACCGGGCGCCCCGCCAACGGGCAGGCGATGCGCAGGGAAAAACCTGCGGCCGTGGCGAAATGCTGGCTTGCGCTGAAGCTGTCGCCGATCTGCGCTGTCATCGCCGCCCGCCCGGCCTTGTCCACGATCCCGGCCATCTGGGCGAGGTAGTGGCGAAAGACCGGGACGGTGGCGGCGTACATCAGGCGTCTTTCGGCAGCACGCGCAGGCGCAATTCGCGCAGCTGGTCGTTGGTGGGCTCGGAGGGCGCGTTCATCAGCAGGTCTTCGGCGCGCTGGTTCATCGGGAACATGATGACTTCGCGGATGTTGGTGGTATCGGCCAGCAGCATCACGATCCGGTCGATGCCCGCCGCACAGCCGCCGTGGGGCGGGGCGCCGTATTTGAACGCCTTGACCATGCCGCCAAAGCGCTTTTCCACTTCGGAGTTCGGGTAGCCCGCCAGTTCAAACGCCTTGAACATGATTTCCGGCTTGTGGTTGCGGATGCCGCCGGACAGCAGTTCATAGCCGTTGCAGGCCAGGTCATACTGATAGGCGTAAACGTCCAGCGGGTTGCCATTCAGCGCCTCCATCCCGCCTTGCGGCATGGAGAAGGGGTTGTGGCTGAAGTCGATCTTGCCGTCATCGGTTTTTTCATACATCGGGAAATCGACGATCCATGCGAAGCGGAAGGTGTCTTTCTCGGTCAGGCCGAGTTCTTCGCCGATCACATTGCGGGCGCGGCCGGCGACCGCCTCGAACGCCTCGGGCTTGCCGCCGAGGAAGAAGGCGGCATCGCCGAGGCCGAGGCCGAGCTGCTGGCGGATGGCTTCGGTGCGCTCGGGGCCGATGTTTTTGGCAAGGGGGCCCGCCGCTTCCATGCCGGATTTGTCTTCCGCCTCACGCCAGAAGATATAGCCCATGCCGGGCAGGCCCTGCTGTTGGGCAAAGGCGTTCATCCGGTCGCAGAATTTGCGGCTGCCGCCCTTGGGGGCGGGGATGGCGCGGATCTGGGTGCCCTCTTGCTCCAGCAACTTGGCGAAGACGGCAAAGCCCGAGCCGGCGAAATGCTCGGACACCACCTGCATCTTGATCGGGTTGCGCAGGTCGGGCTTGTCGGAGCCGTACCACAGCAGCGAGTCGCGATAGGCGATGCGGGGCCAGTTGGCATCGACCGGCTTTTCCGGGGCGAATTCCTGGAACAGGCCCTGAATGACCGGCTGGACCACGGCGAAGACGTCTTCCTGTTCGACAAAGCTCATCTCGATATCGAGCTGGTAGAAATCGGTGGGCGAGCGGTCGGCGCGGGGGTCTTCATCGCGGAAGCAGGGCGCGATCTGGAAATAGCGGTCGAAACCCGCCACCATGATCAGCTGCTTGAACTGCTGCGGGGCCTGCGGCAGGGCATAGAACTTTCCCGGATGCAGGCGCGAGGGCACCAGAAAGTCGCGTGCGCCTTCGGGGCTGGAGGCGGTGATGATGGGGGTCTGGAATTCGTTGAACCCCATGTCCCACATCCGGTTGCGCAAGGACCGCACCACGTTCGAGCGCAGCATCATGTTGCGGTGCATGCCATCGCGGCGCAGGTCGAGGAAGCGGTAGGTGAGGCGGGTTTCCTCGGGGTATTCGGTTTCGCCAAAGACCGGCATCGGCAGTTCTGCCGCCTCGCCCAGCACGGTGAGGCCGGTGGCGTAGACTTCGATTTCGCCTGTCGGCAGCTTGGGGTTCACAAGCGCCGCGTCGCGGGCCTTGACCCGGCCTTCCACCTGAATGACCCATTCGGCGCGGACTTTCTCGATTTCGGCAAAGGCCGGGCTGTCGCTGTCGGCCAGGATCTGAGTGATGCCGTAATGGTCGCGCAGGTCGATGAACAAGACGCCGCCATGATCGCGCACCCGGTGCACCCAGCCCGACAGGCGGATGGTTTCACCGACATGGGCGGTGTTCAGGGCGGCGCAGGTATGGCTGCGATAGGCGTGCATCGGCAATCCCCTTTCAAGGGTTCTGGTCTTTGCGCCGATACACCCCTTGGCGCGGGCGAAGTCAAGCTAGTCCTGTGAAAACAGGTCTTCGACCGCCTGTGTGTAGGACAGGGCCGGATCAAAGGCGCCGGTGCGCAGGAACAGGATGGTTTCGCGCAGAACCACCGGGTTCATCATCAGGAAGGTATGGGTGGCGGGCAGGGTCAGATGCGCGGTCATGCCATCGACCCGGGTTGAGGCGACGCTGACCTTGCCGTCATCGGGGCCGGGGATCAGGCTGGAATAGACCGGGTTGAGAGACTGGTTGCCGGCGATGATGCCCAGCGGGTAGTCAGGCGCGGGCAGGGTGAGCGGGAGGGAGTCGTCTCCGGTGCCCAGCTGCGCGCCGGCGGGGCCATTGAGCCAGCCAAAGGGCGCAAGGGTGCCAAGCGCATCGACCAGCTCCGAGCCCTGATTGGGCGGCGCCAGCATCACCACGCGGCCAAGCGCGGCGGGGCGGTGATCGGCAAGGTACTGCCGCACCAGAATGCCGCCCATCGAATGGGTGACGAAATGCACCTGCTCGCCTTCGGTCAGCGCGCAGGCGGTGATGCCGTCGCCGACAAAGCCCGCCAGATCGGAAATCGGCGCCGAGGTCGAGGGGTAGGATTGGTTGACGGTGCGAAAGCCCGCGCCGTTCAGGGCCTGCGCCATCAGCACGAGCGAGGCATCAGAGCGCGCCAGCCCGTGGAGCAGAACCACGCAATCGGCCTGCGCCGGCAAAGCGATGGGCGCGGTGAGGAGGAGGGCGAGGGCAAGGGCGCGGGTCATGCCTTGTACATGGCCGCAGGCGCGGGCGATGCCAAGGGGGAGTGGACAATCGGCGCGCAACGTCACAGGCTGCGGCCATGTCACACCGCACCCCCCGCCTTGCCACCCGCGCGCTGATCCTTGCCGATGACCGGCTGCTGCTGGTCAACGCCTATCGGGGCGGCGTGTCGGACCTGTGGTGCGCGCCGGGCGGCGGGGCGGTGGTGGGGCAATCGCTGCATGACAACCTGATGCGCGAGATCTGGGAAGAGACCGGGCTGAGGATCGCGGTGGGGGCCCCATGCCTCGTGAACGAATTCCATGACCCGAAGCGCGGCTTTCATCAGGTGGATCTGTATTTCCGCTGTCAGGTTGTCGCCGGGCAGATTGATGATCTGTGGCGCGATCCCGAGGGCGTGGTGACCGAGCGGCGGTTTTTCAGCCGTGAGGAGATGCTGGGGATCAGGTTCAAGCCCGACAGCCTGCCAGAAGCGGCCTGGGGGATGGGGGAGAGCCTGTATGACCCGCTGGAGTTGATCGTGCGCTAAGGTTTGGGGCGGCGGGAGGGCCGGACCCCCCGGGGCTCTGCCCCGGACCCCGGGATATTTATGAACAGATAATTAAGAAGGGCCGCGGGGCTTAGAGGTCGATGCAGAGGGTTACTGGGCCGTCATTGGTCAGGCTGACCGCCATGTTGGCGCCGAAGATGCCGTTGGCGGCGGGAATGCCGAGGGCTTTGATCCGGGTCGTGAAATGGTCGTAGAGGCGTTTGCCGTCTGCGGGGGCGGCGGCGGTGGAAAAGCCGGGGCGGTTGCCGCGCAGATCGGCGGCAAGGGTGAATTGCGACACGATGAGCGCCGATCCGGCGATGTCGAGGATCGAGCGGTTCATCTTGCCCGCCTCATCCTTGAAGATGCGCAGCTTGGCGATCTTGGCGGCCATGGCCTCGGCCTGCGTTTCGGTATCGCCTGCCATGGCGCAGATCAGGATCAGGAGGCCGGGACCGATGGAGCCGGTGACCGCGCCGTCAACGGTGACAGAGGCCTGGGAGACGCGCTGGACGACCGCCCTCACAGCTCGTTGGCCCAGGGTGGGTTGGCTCCGGCGCGGCTGACGGTGATGGCGGCGGCGCGGGTGCCGAGGGAGAGGGCCGCGTCGAGCGTGGCGTCGGGCAGGCTGGCGATGGCGGCTTTGGTCAGCGCGCCCGCCGCGTGCAGGGCGGCCAGGGCCCCGGCGTTGAAGGTGTCGCCCGCGCCCACGGTATCGGCCACGGTGACAGGGGTGGCGGCGACGAAACGGTTTTGCGTGGCGGTGAGCGCCCGCGCCCCGGCGGCCCCTTCGGTGATGAACACCAGTTTTGGCCCGGTCGCGATGATCTGGCGGCCAAGCGTGGCGATATCGCCTGCGCCCATCAGCCAGTGCAGGTCTTCGTCCGAGAGTTTGACGATATCGGCGCGGGCGATCATCCGGGTGATGCGGGCGCGATACGCCTCTTCCTGCCCGGCGATGAAGCCGGGGCGGATGTTGGGGTCGATCATGGTGATGCGGTGGGGGGCTTCGCGGGTCTGCAGCGCCTCGTAAGTGCTGGCGGCGGGGTCGTTCACCAGCGAGATGCCACCGAAGAACAGGGTGGTCACAGCCGCGGGCAGGGTGGGCAGCTGGTCGGTTGAGAGCAGGCGCCCTGCGGTGCCTTCATCATAGAAGGCGTACGTGGCCTGACCGTTCACCAGCTTGACGAAGGCCACGGTCGTGGGCCGCCCGGACCGGGCAAGCAACTGGGTGTCGACCTGGGAGGCGGTGAGTGTGTCAGCCAGAATCTCGCCCAGCATATCGGTCGAGACGCCGGAGAAGAAGGCCGAGGGCGCGCCGAGGCGGCCCAGGGCGATGGCAGTGTTGAACACGGCCCCGCCAGCATAGGGGGCAAAGCAGGCCTCGCCGCTGGTGGCGGTGCGGGGCAGCATGTCGATCAGGGCTTCGCCACAGCTGAGAATCATCGGGGCCTCCGGCGGGTTCATTGCGGAATGTATCGGCGGGATCATATCCGCGACGGCGGTGTTAGCGCAAACACTGTTAGGGTTGCGGCGAAAAACGCAGGGTCGCGGTCATGGTTTGCGCCTCGAACTGCCAGTCCAGCCCGCCCGCCAGCGTGGTGGCATAGGTTTCGCAGATCATGGTGCCAAGGCCGGACGCGGCAGCACCGGCGGGCGGGCGGGCCTCGCTGGCGGCATTGACAACGCGCAAGGTGGCACTGGGCCCGGTTTGCCGCAGATGGACCGTCACCGGGCCGGTTCCGCTTCCGTGTCGCACGGCATTGGCCACCAATTCGCTGACGATGATGCACAAGGCTGCCGCGCGTTCGGATGGCATGGTCATGTCATCCTCGGTGGCGGCGCTGAACTGGATCTGACGGTCGAAGGTCAGGCAAAACTCGGCGCAAAGCCGCTCTACCAGCGGCACGATGGCGGTCGAGCGGAAATCGCTGCTGACCTGCATCTGTTCATGCACCCGCGCGATCGCCGCCACACGGCGCGCCGCCTCGTCCAGCGCGGCGCGGACGCTGTCGGACGAGCGCCGGGCCTGCAGGCGCAGGATCGAGGCGACCTGGGACAGGCTGTTTTTCACCCGGTGGTCAACTTCGCGCATCAGAAAGTCACGCTGGACCAGAAGGTCGGATTTTTCGGCCAGTTCGCGCTCCAGATCCTGGGCATAGGCCTGTTGTTCGCGTTCGCGCAGCACCCGTTCGGTGATGTCGCGCGAGGCGGCCAGAAGGCTGTGAGTGCTGCCATCTGCGCCGCGGATCGGCAGCACCGAGACATTCCACCATTTCAGGCTGCCCTTTGCCGTGGGGCATTCCGCCTCGAACACCACCCGTTCCCCCATGCGGGCGCGGTGGATCGCATCGGTCAGGGTGGGACGCAGCGGGGCTGGCCACATCTCGTGCCAGGGCCGGCCGTTGACCGTGTCGAAGGTGTCAATCTCCAAGGCGCGCATGCCGTTTTCAGACATGAAGATCAGCCTGCCATTCGGCTCGAGCAGCTTGAGGCAGTCCTGCGAGGCAGTGAGGATGGACAGCAGGATATCTGCCTCGCGCCCGCCCATGACGGACAGGCACGAAAGATCACCGGCCCCTGGCATCACAGGCTGTTGGGTCATGACATCCCGTTTTGTTAAACTGTGTTAAATATAATCCAGATTAATCGCTGCGCCGGCCTTTGCAAGGCGGATGTCATCAGACAAACCAGGGCGACAGATTGGCACGAATCCGGTCAAGCGGGGTTGGGCCCGCGCTGTCGCCGTGGAAGATCTGGCCGGTGATCGCCTCATAGGCCTCGATATAGACCCGGGCGGTGTGGGTGATGATCTCGGCGGGGATCTGGGGGATCGGGTCGGTGTAGGGATCGCAACGCGCGGCAACCCAGGAGCGGATGACATCCTTGTCAAAGCTGGGCGGGCGGGTGCCTGCCTCGAAGGCGGCGGCATAGCCGTCGGCGCGCCAGTAGCGGCTGGAATCGGGGGTGTGGATTTCATCGGCCAGCAGGATGCGGCCGGCCGCATCGGTGCCGAATTCGTATTTGGTGTCTGCCAGGATCAGGCCGCGCTCTGCCGCCATCTTCTGCCCGCGCGCAAAGAGGGCAAGGGCATGGGCGGAAACCTCTTCCCATTGCGCGGGAGTGAGCAGGCCCTGCGCCAGAATGTCGTCGGCGGTCAGCGGTTCGTCATGGCCGCCGTCGAAGGCTTTGGACGTGGGGGTGATGATCGGCTGCGGCAGGGGCTGATTGTCGCGCATCCCATCGGGCAGGCTATGGCCATAGAGTTTGCGCTGACCGGCGCGGTATTGGGTGAGCACCGAGGTGGAGGTGGTCCCGGCCAGATAGCCGCGCACCACGATTTCCACCGGCAGGATGGTGACATGCTGGCCGATGACCACATTCGGGTCCGGGTAGCCCAGCACATGATTGGGGCAGATGTCGTCGGTCTGGTCGAACCAGAAGCGGGCGGTCTGGGTCAGCACTTGCCCCTTGTAAGGGATGGCGGCCAGAATACGGTCGAAGGCGGAGATCCGGTCGGATGAGATCAGGATGCGGCGTCCGCCCGGATGGTCTGGGCTGGGCGGCAGATCATAGCAATCCCGCACCTTGCCGAAATAGGGGTTCGGCAGTTCGGGGATGCGGGCATGGGGCAGCACACGGGTCAGATCGAGCATCAGAGCCTCCGGTCAGGGATACTGCGCTATTGCGCGGGTGGGGCGGCAAGTCAACGCCCCGGCGCGCTGCGCCGGGCAAAGGCGGATCTGACGGAGCGGCTGCGCCGCATTGTTTTTGTCTCGTCGCGCGCGTGCCGCGCGTCTCCTCGACGGGCGGGGCGTGCCGGGGGGGGGGGCGGACAGCCCCCTGCGCCGGTTCAGCCGCCCAGCATCTGCAGCAGGGCGCGCGACGGCGCGCCGGTGACGGGCAGACCACGGCGGCGCTGGAACCCTTCGATGGCGGCGCGGGTCTTTGCGCCGATCACGCCGTCGCTGCCCTCGGTGTCAAAGCCTGCGGCGGTCAGGCGGCGCTGCAGATCCTGACGGTCGGCGATGGTCATGCCGGTGGCGTCAGGCGGGAAATTGCCCCGGATGGGCGGACCGCCGCGCAGGCGGTCAGACAGGTGACCGACGCCGATGACATAGTTGACCGCGTTGTTATAGCGGGCGATGGCGTTGAAATTGTTGAAGATCAGGAAGGCCGGTCCAGAGGCCCCCTGCGGGATGAGGATCGAGCCTGCGCCGTGGTTTGGCAGGCGGGTGCCATCGGTGGTGGTGACGCCCATGGCTGACCAGTCGGCCGGGCTGCGGCCCTTGCCGCGCCCGGTGACGGCGGTGTTGAAGCCGGAGGGCAGGCGGACTTCGACCCCCCAGGGCTGGCCCTTGCGCCAGCCGGAGCGCGACAGGTAGGCGGCGGCAGAGGCAAGCGCATCGGTCGGATCGTCGGACCAGATGTCGCGCCGCCCGTCGCCGGTGAAATCGACGGCGAATTCCAGATAGCTGGTCGGGATGAACTGGGTGTGGCCCATGGCCCCGGCCCAGCTGCCGGTCATGTTGGCGGGGGTGGTGTCGCCGTTTTGCAGGATGCGCAGGGCGGCAGTGAGTTGCTGTTCGAAGAAGGCGCCGCGCCGCCCGTCATAGGCCAGCGTGGCAAGAGCGGAAATGACAGGCACCGTGCCGCGCCGTTCGCCATATTGGCTTTCCAATCCCCAGACGGCGGTGACCACCTCGGCCTCGACCCCGTAGCGCGCCTCGATGGCGGCCAGGGTGCTGCCGTGGCGGGCCAGGGCGGCGCGGCCCTTGGCGATGCGGTCGGGACTGGCGGCGATGGCGAGGTAATCTTCCAGCGTGCGGGTGAATTCGGTCTGGTTGCGGTCACGTTCCACCACGCCGGGCAGGAAGCCTGCCGAGCGGAAGGCGCTGTCGATGGTGGATTGCGACAGGCCCCGGCTGACGGCACGCGACTTGTAGCCGGTCACCCAGGCGTCAAATCCGGCGTTGGGCACGGGTGACATGCCGGGTTCCGGCCCGCGCGAGACGACCGAACCCGTGCCCCCGCCGCCGACGCAACCGGAAAGCCAGAGGGCCCCGAGGCCCAAAACAACCGTGCGTCTGTTCATCTGCATGACCTGCCCCCTGATTTTTTGTGTTTCGGACGTCTAGACGATTGTGGCCGGGTCGGAAAGGGCGGGCCTGCGCTAGCTTTGGCTGAGCAACGCGATCCCGCCGATGAGGATGGCGGCGGCGAGGACGGCGAAAGCGATTTTCCATGCGGAATAGGGGCGTTCGCCCTGCACCTTGCCGGTCTGACCATTGACGACAAAGCGATAGCTTTTGCCATTGTATTTGTAGGCCGCCATCCAGATCGGCAGCAGGATGTGCTTGAACGTCTCGGCCGAATAGGCGGTGTCGATGCGGTCGATGCGTTGTTCATCGCCGCCGATGTCATGGCGCACGTCCTGAGCGATTTGCGCCGCCATCACCTCGCGCGCGATGGTCTGGCCGTCGGCAAGGCTGACGGTATAGCCTTCGGAGGTGAATCCGGCGAGGTAATCGGGGGAGTAGGGCACCAGCGCGCCCAGATCCCAAGGGGCCAGCGCGTCGGTGTAACGGCGGGGCAGCGAGGCAGAGGCCAGCACCAGAACATCATCAAACCGGCGCGAGACCCAGCCCGAGGCGGCGTGCCAGCGGGTCTTGCGCACCTGTTGCTGCTGGCGCTGGTTCTTGCCATTGACCTGCACGGTCACGGTGCGGGTTTCATAGTAATAGGTGCCGCGCGCCCCGGCATAGCGGCTGCGGGTGGCGGCGTCATAGGTCCAGTAGGGGACGTAAAGGCCCGAGAGCGTCCGGCCTTTGCGCGCGTATTGCACAAGGCTATTGGGCGCGAACCACAGGCTGCCGAGCCAGGCCACCATCGCCTCGCGCCCCTGCCGTTCGGTCAGCGCGAAGGGCAGGACGGCTTGCGGTTTGATCAGACGCTCTGTGCCGGTGCCGATGGCGACGGGTGTGGCGCAGAACGGGCATTCGGTGGCGTGCTGGGCCCCGTGAAATTCCACCTGCGCGCCACAGGACGGGCAGGGGGTGATGCGCACCTCTTCCATCTGCGCCGGTGGCAGATCGTCTTGCAGGGCGCGGGTCAGGTCCAGCTCGTCCAGCGCCGAATGGCGTGCCGGGGGCGCGTCGGGCAGGGCCTGCACATGGCCGCAATGGTCGCATTTGAGCGCTGTGTCCCCCGGAGAGTAGCGCAGGTCTGCGCCACAGCTCTCGCAGGGCCAGCGGTGGTCTTGGTCTGGCATGGGTTACGGCGCGGGCGGGGGCGGCGGGACAGAGTCGAACAGGCGGTTCAGCGGGGTGTCGCCGGCCGCTTTCCAGCCGTCCTGTCCGGTGGTCCAGACCATGCTGGCGCGGGTGATCTTGCCGGATGTGGCCATGGTGGCAAGGGTGGCTTCGTCAAACGGGCCTTTGGTGGTGCCGTTTTCGGCCAGATGCCAGACAGTGGCTGCCGCAGGCGGCGGCGGCGGCGGGACGGCGCTTGCCGGGGCTGCGGCGGGGGGGGCACCCCATGGCCCGGCGGCTTGCGCCATCGCAGCCCCCATTCCGGCCGCCATGCCGGCACCCATCATTGCGCCTGCACCCGACTCGGGGTTGGCGATGCCTTCGGCGGCATTGAACTGCATGTATTTGTTCAGATCGCCCGCGATGCCGACCGAGGTGCGCTTGTCGAGCACCTTTTCCACCTCTTCCGGCAGGCTGATGTTTTCGATGTAGAATTCCGGCAGGGTCAGCCCGTATGCGGCAATGGTCGGGTTGATGGCGGTGGTGACGATCTTGCCCAGATCGGCGGTGTTGGCGGCCATGTCGAGCACCGGGATGCCCGACCGGGCGATGGTCTGGCTGAATTCCTGCACGATGATATTGCGGATCTGGTACGAGATTTCATCGGCGGTGAATTCGCCGTCCGTGCCGACGATTTCGCGCAGGAATACCGCAGGGTCGCTGACCCGCATGGAATAGGTGCCGAAGGCGCGAAGGCGCACCGGGCCGAATTCGGGGTCGCGCGTCATGATCGGGTTCTTGGTGCCCCATTTCTGATCATTGAACCGTGTGGTGTTTATGAAATACACCTCGGACTTGAAGGGGCTGCTGAATCCATGATCCCAATGTTGCAGGGTGGTCATGATCGGCATGTTGTTGGTTTCCAGCATGTAAAGGCCGGGGCCGAAGACATCGGCCAGCTGCCCTTCATGCACGAAAACCGCTGCCTGCCCTTCGCGCACGGTCAGCTTGGCCCCGTATTTGATGGCCTGCCCGCGGCGTTCGAAGCGCCAGACCATCGTATCGCGGGTGTCATCCAGAAAGGAAATGACATCGATGAATTCGCCCTTGAGGAAATCGAATACCATGGCAGTTCTCCGTTGTTTCCGGTCGGATCGTCACACCGGGAGGGGGTCAGCTTTCACCGCCCAGAAGGGCGCGTGCAAGGGATTCGACAATGGGCCGCGCCTCGGCTTCGGCCATGCCGGTGCGCAGGGCGGGGTTGTAGAGCATGCGCAGCATCAGTTCGTCCTGCCCCGTCAGCAGGGCGAATTCCTCGTCATCGTTGAAGATCGAGGGGCGCGCGCGCGGGCTGTCATTGGCAAGGCCCATGGCTTGCGCGATTTCTTCATGCATGCAGGACAGGCGCAACAGGTCGGGGTGTTCGGCCCGGATCACCGCAAAGGCGCGGGTGTAGCGGCCCGAATTGCCTTCGGACATGGCATAGACCAGACAATAGGTCGACAAGGGCATGTCGGTGATGCCCGCTACCTCTGCCCCGGAGAGGCCCGGCAGGGCGGCGGCGGCGGTGGGGCCAAGCGCGCGGCGTTCATCCTCGTTCACGATGTAGATAAAGAAGTTCGGGGCGGCATCGTTCAACGCGATCGGGTGCCCGGTCAGCCGGTTGAGGCGGGCAAGGTAGGACCGGACCCGCGCGGTATCGGTGGCGCGGGCGCTGGGGCTGACCGAGGCACCAAAGCGCAGCCCGACGCGCACCGGGGCTTCCCAGCGGCGCAACCGGCTGGGCGTTTCGCGCTGTACCGGGCCGCCGCTGCCGCGCACATATTCATCATAGAGCGCGATGCGGATGAAGTTTTCGGCCAGCATCCGGTCGGTGAAGGGCGTGTCGCGCCCGCCACCATCGGTGCGCAGCAAGCCGTTGGACAAGAGATCGGCCTGAACCCGGGCGAAATGCTGCCGCACGGCCTGACTGGCGGCCGAGGGTGCTGTTTGTGGCACGACCACCGCGGCCGGGCGTGCGGGTGCTGTGGGCGAGACGCGCGGGGCCTGCGGGCTGGCCACGCAGCCCACAAGCGCCAGACCGCACAGGGCGGAAACGGTCAGACGGAAAACGGCGGAAACGCGCATTGGGTGGGGCTTATCCTTGGGTCGGCGGAACGGGGCGGCGGGCAGAGGCCGAGGCAAGCGTATCGCGCAGGTCGGCCTCCATCTTCTGCAATTCGGCTTCGGCGGCGGCGCGGCGGGCCTTGCCTTCATCGGCGATCTGCAGACTGTCGTTTATGGTGGCGATCAGCTGATCATTGGCCCGCTTGACCGAGGCGATGTCGAAGACGCCACGCTCCATCTCTTCGCGCACGACGCGGTTGGTTTCGCGCAGGTTGTCGGCGTTTTTCGTCAACAACTCATTGGTCAGGTCATTGGCGCCGCGCACCGCATCAGCCGCCTCGCGCGAGCGCTGGATGGTGACGGCCTGTGCCAGCTGGGTTTCCCACAAAGGCACGGTGTTGACCAAGGTCGAGTTGATCTTGGTGACAAGCGATTTGTCGTTCTCCTGCACCAGCCGGATCGAGGGCAGCGACTGCATGGTGACCTGACGGGTGAGTTTCAGGTCATGCACCCGGCGTTCCAGATCATCGCGTGCGGCGCGCAGGTCGCGCAGGTCCTGCGCGGTCTTGACCTGATCATCCGGCGCGGCCGCGGCCAGCTCTGCCTCTTTGGCGGGGATGGCGGTGGTATCCATCTCGGCCAGCTTGGCTTCGCCCGCGGCAATGTAAAGCGCCAGTTCGTCGTAGAAGTTCAGCGTCTTTTCATAGAGCACATCCAGCGAGCGGATGTCTTTCAGAAGCGTATGTTCATGGCGCAACAGGTCTTCGGTGACCTTGTCGATCTGGCCCTGCACGGTTTCATAGCGCGACACGAATTTGGCAAAGGGAGCCGCGCGGCCCAGCAGCTTTTCCCACCAGCTGCGGTCGCGGCGCAGGTCCAGCTCTTCGGCCCCGAAGCCGCGGATGGTGGCCACGATCTGGCGCAGACTGTCGCCGGCCGGGCCGGCGTCCTTGCTTTTGACATCGGCCAGCATTTGCTGGGAAATCACCTGCAGCTCGGCCTGCGCCTTTGACCCGAACGAGAGGATCGACTGGGTGTTGTCCATCTCGAGCTCGGCCATGCGACTGCGGATTTCGGTCGCCTTGTCACCTGTGGCCTGGGTCAGCGGCACGATCTCGGTTCCCGGTTCGGGCAGGACAACGGCGGTGACTTCCTCGATCTGGGTCAGGGTCTGGGCGGCCTGTTCGCGGGTGGTGGTTTTCATGGCGCTACTCTCAATGGGGGGCGGAGAATGGGTTTGAACTATGGTCTGTCAGGCTTCGGTTTTCAGCCGGTCGCGGAGCACGGAAATTTCGACATCAAGATCGCTGCGGTTGTCGCTGAGCAAGCGGCGCGAGCGGTCGGCAAAAGTGGTTTCAAGGTCGTCCAGCAGGGCGAGGTAGTCGCTGCGGGCCTGCGTGTCGCGCGAGCGGGCATAAAGATCGGCAAACTTGACCGTCGCATCGCGGGCCCCCATCAGATAGACCGACAGGTACTTGCGGGCAGCGGTCAGGTCGCGCGGGTCATCCTCAACCGTGCGGAACAGCTGGCGCGCGGCGGCGGTGAAGCGGTCCACCCGCATCTCCAGCTGGCGATCAGAGGCGCGCAGGATGGCGTCGCGCATCGCGGCCAGATGCTTTTCCGCCTCATCCACGGCGCGGGCGACGCGGTCGGTCTGGAAGGTATCAATCCCCTCGCTGCCCTTGTCGCGCAGCGGGTCGGGACCAAAGGTGTTGAAATGCAGCGCCGCCCCGGCAAGCCCGAACAGGAGCGGGTAGAGCAGGCCCTCATGGGTCATCAATCCGCCGGCCACCAAGGCGGCGCCGGTCAGCACCGAGCCGAAGATCTTGCGGGGAAAGGCCGGACGGCGGGCGATCTTGCGCGTATCAAAGGCGGCATGGGCTTTGAGCCCTTCGCGGGTCAGGAAAGCGGCGGCAAGCATCAGGGCCGTTGCGGCCAAACCGAAGACCAGTTCGCGCGGCGCGCCGGTGAAGGCGGCAGGCAGGAACAGCAGGCCCGCGATGCCCATAAAGCGGGCGCGGCCTGCGCCCCGCAGCGGTTGCTTGCCGTCAAAAGGGTGGGCCGGAGGCTGAGTGCCCTTGGCATCAGGTGATGCCCCCGGGCTGAACCGCCCACCAAAACGCCGGGCCATCTAGAGCCCCCCGCCAAAGGCAACATAGCCCACAAGGCCGATCAGCAGAATGAAAGACAGGGTTTGCATCCCGTTTCCGGTCATATCAGCCTCATTCTGGCGGCAGCGGCACGGCGACGGGCGGGCCTGTTTGCTTAGTATAGGCGAAGGATCAATCGCTTGCCAGAGGTGACACGGGGGGGAGGGGTCTGAAGGCAATCCCCCGCCAGCGTCACTTCCGGCGGGGTGGAGGCTTCGGGCCGGGCCCGCGCGGGGTTGCGGGGCCTGCGTTGCGGGTGCTGGGCTTGGCCGCGGTCTTGGTGCGGCTGCGCGGTCTTGGGGCGGCCGTGTCGCCTTCGATCTGCAAGGGGGCAGGGCGGCGGGTGGATTTGGCCTCTGGCTTGGCGGCAGCTTTGGCTGCGGGCTTGGTCGCGGCACCCCAGCTGTCGGCCAATTGCCCCAGCGCCTTGCGGCCACGGGGGGAGGTCATGGTGCCGGGGGCTTTGGCCACTGCGGCGCTGCGGTTCTGTCTGCCTGTGGTGGTGCGGCCCGGCTTTGGGGGCTCGTCGCGCGCGGGCGCGGCCGCGCTGCGCACCGGGCGATCGCCGGGTGTGGCGCGGGCGGGGCGGGCACTGGCACCGCGCGCCGGGCGGTCATCATCGCCTGCGGTGCGGCTGGTGGTGCGGACTCGGGATTTGGCCTTGGTCGGGATCTCGGAGGCATCTTCGATCTGGCCTGACAGCAGGGCACCCAGCTGGTCGCGCAGGATGCGGGCCTTGATTTCCTCGACATCGCCCGGTTCCATTTCGTTCAGGCGGAACGGGCCATAGCTGACGCGGATCAGCCGGTTCACGGTCATACCGATGGCGAACATGGCGCGGCGGATTTCGCGGTTCTTGCCTTCGCGCAATCCGATGGTCAGCCAGGCATTGGCCCCCTGATGGCGGTCGATCTTGACCTCCATCGGCTGGAACCGTTCGCCATCGATGGTGATGCCTTTGCGCAGCGGCTCGATTTCAGGTTCGGTCGGGTTGCCCTTGACCCGCACCCGGTACTTGCGCAGCCAGCCGGTGGAGGGCAGTTCCAACTGGCGTTTGAGCGCGCCATCATTGGTGAGCAGAAGCAGGCCTTCGGAATTGAGGTCAAGCCGGCCGATCGACATGACGCGGGGCATGTCTTCGGGCAGGTTGTCGAAGACGGTGTCGCGGCCCTTTTCATCCGAGGCCGAGGTCACCAGACCTTCGGGCTTGTAGTAGAGCCACAGCCGCGCCGGTTCGGGCGCGCCGACCGGCTGGCCTGACACGGTGATGCGGTCGGCGGCGGTGACGTTCAGGGCTGCAGATGTGATGACCTTGCCGTTGACGGTGACTTCGCCCGCCTCGATCAGCCGTTCCGCCTCGCGCCGCGATGAAATGCCGGCGCGCGACAACACCTTGGCGATGCGTTCGCCTTGTGGTGCGGCGGCTTTGGGGGCCGCTTTCGGGCGGGCGGGCTTTTCATTTGCAGGCATGACTGTCATCCTTGGCTCCGGGTGGCCAGCCCCGGCGGCTGTCTGCCCCGGACCCCCGAGGATATTTAGAAACAGATGAAAGAGCAACGCGGGTTTATCTCCTTCATGGATCTGGCGCTGGAAGAAGCGCGGGCGGCGGCCTTGCGCGGCGAGGTTCCGGTGGGGGCGGTCTTGGTGGCGCCGGGTGGCAGGATAGTCGCGCAGGCCGGCAACCGCACGCGGGAATTGTGCGACCCCACGGCCCATGCCGAGGTGCTGGTGATCCGCGAGGCCTGCGGGCGGGTGGGGTCGGAGCGGCTGCTGGGGCATGATCTGTACGTGACGCTGGAACCCTGCCCGATGTGTGCGGCGGCGATCTCTGCCGCGCGGGTGGCGCGGCTGTATTACGGCGCGGCTGACCCGAAAAGCGGGGGTGTCGCGGTCGGGGCGCGGGTGTTTGCCCATCCGCAGTGCCATCACGTTCCCGAGGTTTATGACGGCATCGGGGCAGGGGAGTCTGAGGCGCTGCTGCGGTCGTTTTTCGCGGGCAGGCGGGGGTAGGTTCCCACTGTGTTACATTTTGAATAGTCTTTTTATAACAATGGCTTGATTTGTGATGTTAGGGATTTCTTTACACTTGCGGGCGCCCCTTGCCGGGCAGGCCCGTCTGGTGACGGGCCTGCGGGTGGGTCAGAACCGGATCGGCTCCATCACCTGGGGCTCGATCATCGACACGCCGGGGGGCAGACCGGCCTTGAGTTCGGACGCATCCTGGGCCAGCAGGCCGAAGGTCTTGTAATGGCAGGGGATCACTGTCTTGAAGTTGAAGTAGCGCCGCGCGGCATAGGCGGCGCGGGCCATATCCATGGTGTAATGCCCGCCGCAGGACAGGATGCCGATGGTCGGTTTGTGGTAATCGGCCATCCAGTCCATATCGGCCATGATATCGGTATCGCCCGACACATAGATGACCTGACCTTCGCCGGCGATCATGAAGCCGGCTTCCGACCCGCCAACAAGGGGCGTGTCGCCGGCAAAGTCGATGCTGGAGGAATGCGCGGCATTGACCATGGTGACCTTGGCCCCGTTCGCGTCAATCGTGCCGCCTTTGCCAAAGCCGATCACGGTTTTCGCGCCTTCGCGGGTCAGGTAATTGGCCAGTTCGTGAATGGCAGCAAGGGTGGCCCCGGTCTCTTGTGCAATCGCCACCGCGCTTGACGCATGGTCACCATGGGCATGGGTCAGGAAGATATGGGTGACGCCCGCCAGCGCATCGGCGCGCTTGTCTGCGGGGAACATCGGGTTGCCGTCCAGCCAGGGGTCGATCAGCAGGACCGCGTTTTCAATCTCGATCCGAAAGCCGGAATGGCCAAGCCAGGTGATATTCATGCAGATCTCCGATATTTTTTAGTGTCGGAGCTAAGTTAGCATGGCAGTGCGGATTTGGAATGGCCGTCTGCCTGCAAGAAAACCGGTATGACTGTGCAGGGCAGAACGCCACGGCCTGTTCGTGCGCCTCTGACGTGACGACAGTTTACTGCAGGGGCGCAAAGCGCGCACCGGGGATGGTTCCCGGAGCGCGCGTTTTTTGGGGGCAGATCAGGCTGCCTTGCGGCGACGACGCAGGGCCGCCAGACCGCCGATCCCCGCCAGCATGAGCCAGCCCGCTGCCGGAAGTGGCACGGCCGAGACATCACCGGTGACGAGCACCGAATAGCCGGTGGAACCGCCGTGGTCTTCGCGCAGGACCTGCAGATAGTTCATCCCCACGCCCAGGCTGCCAAGGTTCAGCACGAATTCATTCGCAGCCACACCGCCGGACCGCAGATGCCCGCCCTGGAACACCCCGTTGAGCCAGACGAACAGCCCGTTGTCGACCCCAAAGCTGGCGATGACATTGCTCAGACCGGTGGCCCCTGCATCAATCGCATAGATGATTGCGGTTTCGCTGTTGATGCTCCAGGTGCTGGGGATGTTCACCGGACCGCCAGACCAGGTGCCGCCGGGTGTCGTCGGCGTGGTCAGCCAGTTGCCAAGGGCTGCGCTTGTATTGACGATACCGTTGATCAGGGCTGCGTCACCGGGACCATAATCAACATTGGGATCGCCACAGCCTACGTTCGGGCAGGGAAAGGGCGCGCTGCCCACGTTCAGGTCGCCGATGCCACTGTTGTACAGCCCCTGCGTCGTCCCGTCGATGATGGTTGCTGCAAAGGCAGCACCGGATGACAGGCTGACAAGTGTTGCCACTGCCAGACCTGCAACAAAGTTTTTCATGAAATGTTCCTCCGTTCGTAACGACCTGCCTTTGACGTGCAGGACGAACGGATTATGGCATTTTTATGCCTTTTTCAGGGACAGAAAACCGCCGACGACCGGGGAATCGGCGCTCTTTGCAACTCCGGGTTGTTTTCTTTCTGTTCGATCATCCACGCGTCGGCGTCAGGCCATGCCAGACGGGCAGAACTGTTAGGAAAATGGAAACACTTGTTTGGTCGGATGTGGCGCGGCGCGAATCATCCCCACTGCGCCTGTCGGCTTGCAGTGAGCCGGCGGCACGGATAAACCCGGGCGCAGATCTGACGGAGCGCCAAATGTCCATTGATAGCGATACTGCCCGCAAGGTGGCGAAATTGTCCCGTATCCGGGTGGAAGAGGGCGATCTGCCCGAACTGGCCCAGAAGCTGTCGTCAATCCTTGGCTTCATGGAGCAGCTGAAGGATGTGGATGTCACGGGGGTGGAGCCGATGACAAGCGTCACGCCGATGCGGTTGAAGCGTCGGGCGGATGTGATCAGCGATGGCAACCAGCAGGCGGCCGTGCTGAAGAACGCGCCCGATGCGCGTGAGGGGTTCTTTGCGGTGCCGAAGGTGGTGGAATGAGCGCGGATATGAGCGGGGCCGCTTCGCGAGCCAATGGCTGGACAGTTGCAGAGGCGCGCGACGCGCTGCGCAAGGGTGAGGTGACGGCGGTCGATCTGACGATGGCTTGTCTGACGGCAATAGACGCCGGGGACGGGCTGAACGCGTTCGTGCACAAGACACCGGAGCTGGCGCTGGAGCAGGCGCGGGCGGCGGATGCGCGGCTTGCAGGCGGCGATGCGCCCGCCATGTGCGGCATTCCGGTTGGGGTGAAGGATCTGTTCGCGGTCAAGGGCGTGCCCACACAGGCCGGGTCGAACATTCTGCGCGGGTTCCGGCCCGAGTACGACTCGACCGTGACGGCAAAGCTGTGGGGGGCGGGGGCGGTCTGCCTTGGCAAGCTGAACATGGATGAATTCGCGATGGGGTCATCGAATGAATCCTCCTGCTATGGCCCGGCGGTGAACCCGTGGAAGGTTGATGACCGGCAGCTGACGCCGGGCGGGTCTTCGGGCGGGTCTGCGGCGGCCGTGGCGGCGGACCTGTGCCTTGCGGCGCTGGGCACCGATACCGGCGGGTCGATCCGCCAGCCGGCGGCGTTCTGCGGCATCACCGGGATCAAGCCGACCTATGGCCGTGTCTCGCGCTGGGGCATTGTGGCCTATGCCTCGAGTCTCGATCAGGCGGGGCCAATGACCCGCACGGTGCGCGATGCCGCGATCGTGCTGGAGGCCATGGCGGGGCATGACCCCAAGGATTCCACCAGTGCCGAGCTGGCCGTGCCCGATTTCGAGGCGGCACTTACCGGGGATATTCGTGGCAAAAAGATCGGCATTCCGCGCGAATACCGTCTGGATGGCATGCCGACCGAGATTGCCGCCCTCTGGGACCGTGGCATGGACATGATGCGCGATGCCGGGGCCGAGATCGTGGATATTTCCCTGCCGCATACGAAATATGCGCTGCCGACCTATTATGTGATCGCGCCTGCCGAGGCGTCGTCGAATTTGGCGCGCTATGACGGGGTGCGCTACGGCCACCGCGCCAAGCTGGCCCAGGGCGATGGCATCACCGAGATGTATGAAAAGACCCGCGCCGAAGGCTTTGGCCCCGAGGTGCAGCGCCGGATCATGGCAGGCACCTATGTGCTGTCGGCAGGATTTTATGACGCCTATTACAACCGGGCCCGCAAGGTGCGCGCGCTGATCAAGCGCGATTTCGAGCTGGCCTTTGCGGCGGGGATCGATGCGATCCTGGCCCCGGCCACGCCGTCTTCGGCCTTTGGTCTGGGCGAACAGGGCGGGGCGGACCCGGTGGAGATGTATCTCAACGATGTGTTCACCGTGACGCTGAACCTGGCGGGTCTGCCGGGGGTGGCGGTGCCGGTGGGGCTGGATGCCAAGGGGCTGCCGCTGGGTCTGCAACTGATCGGGCGGCCCTGGGAAGAGGCGGATCTGCTCAATCACGCCTATGTGCTGGAGCGGGCGGCGGGTTTTGTGGCCAAGCCTGGCAAATGGTGGTAATCGCCGCGTTTGAACTTCATCTTGGATCTGACTGATCATGCGTCTGTCGTTGCTTTTGCTCTTGCCTCTGACCCTTTCGGCCTGTGTCGGTGCTGTGCCCGACAGCGGGGCCGGGGTCGGGTTTCAGGATTACGAGTCTTATGTCCGTGACCGCGACGCGGCGGCCGGGCGGCCACAACCGATCGTGACGCCGGGGTTTTCGACGGACCAGATCGGGGCGGCGATTGACCGCGCCGATGGCCGTGGCGGTATTCTGCCCTCGGGCGGACCGGCAACGGGCCCTGCAACCGGGGCGGTGATCGGCGCGCCGCCGGTGGTCACGGGCGAGATCCGGCCGCGTGGCAATGCCCCTGCCGGTATCCGGGAAGAAACCGGCGAGGCGGCGCGGATCGCGACGCTGGGAGGCGGGGCGGGCGGCGGGGCGCAGATTTCGGACGAAAACGATTTTGATGCCGTGGCCAGCCGTGAGACCATCGAAAGCGACCGCGCCCGGATCGAACGCAATCGCGCCCAGTATCAGGTCATCCAGCCCGGCGCATTGCCGGTACGCACCGGCGAGCAAGGGCCCAATATCGTGGATTATGCGCTGGCCACCAGTCACCCGCGCGGCACGCAGCTCTACCGGCGCTCGGGCTTTGGCGCGGGCAATACGGCGGCAAAATGCGCGGCCTATGCCTCGCCCGATCTGGCGCAGCAGGCGTTTCTGGAACGCGGCGGGCCGGAACGTGACCGTCTGGGCCTCGACCCGGATGGCGACGGCTATGCCTGCACCTGGGACCCGAGCCCGTACCGGCTGCGGTGAGCGCCTTGCCGGGGCCGCCTGCGCCGATGCCCTCACCGAATTTCGGCGCGCGGCGGGGCGGGCTGCCCCCCTCATTGATCGTGATCCACTATACGGCGATGGAAAGCTGCGCTGCGGCGCGCGCGCGGCTGTGTGATCCACAGGCCGAGGTCTCGGCGCATTGGCTGATCTCGCGCGATGGCGCGGCAGAGGCGCTGGTGGATGAGGCCGAGCGGGCCTGGCATGCCGGTGCCGGCACATGGGCCGGCCGTTCGGATGTGAACAGCCAGTCCATCGGGATCGAATTGGACAATCGCGGCACGCATCCCTTCTCTGCGCCACAGATGGCTGCGCTCGAAGATCTGCTTGCCGGGATCATGGAGCGCTGGTCGATCCCGCCGCATCGGGTGATCGGGCATTCCGACATGGCACCCGACCGCAAATCCGACCCGGGCCCGCGCTTTGACTGGCGCCGGCTGGCCCGGCAGGGGCTGTCGGTCTGGCCAGAGCCGGATAAGGCGGTTCCGGCGCAGGATTTCTTGGAGCACGCCTGTCGCTTTGGCTATCCGCGCCTGAGCCCAGATCTGGTGTGTCGTGCCTTTCGCTGGCGCTTCCGGCCCGGCGTGACCGGCCCGGTGACCGGCACCGATGCCGGGATGGCCGCCGATCTTGCCAGACGCTTTGGCGTTGACGCCCCCGACGCAGAGGCGTAAGCCCCGGCTCGCGCGGATGGCTGGATGACCGCGAGGGTGCAACCCTTCGAGGAAAGTCCGGACTCCATGAAGCAAGGGTGCCGGGTAACCCCCGGCGGGGGCAACCCCAGGGAAAGCGCCACAGAGAAGAGACTTCCCTGCTGTCAGAGAAGGTCCGCCTTCGGCTTGGCAGGGAACAGGTGAAACGGTGGGGTAAAAGCCCACCGCGGGACTGGCAACAGGACCGGCACGGCAAGCCCCACCCGGAGCAATGCCGAATAGGGGCCTTGTGTGGAAAGGTCTGCGACGGCCAAGGGTGCAAGCCCGCGGCGACAGCAGAGACCTCCACAGGGACGCTTCAGCCCAGAGGCCCGGGTTGGCAGCTTGACTGCATCTGGCAACAGATGTGGCAGAGGAATGGTCATCCAGAGGCACCCATCGCAAGACAGGGGCTTTGGACAGAATCCGGCTTACAGGCCATCCGCGCGTTTCTTGCCAGCGGTGCAAGGGGGCTTTGCCCCCTCGGCTGCGCCTCACCCCCAGGATATTTGAGAACAGATAATGCTCATTTCCTGTTCTCAAATATCCCCGCCGGAGGCTCTGCCCGAGCCGGTTGCGGCGCAGCCGCAGAGGCGAGAAAGAAGCTTGCGCGCACAGCGCGCTCAATAAGATCAGGTTGCGCGGCGTTTGGCTGTTGACTCTGCGGCGCGCACGGGTAAAACGCGGGCTTCAAGGATTTCGCGGGGCAACGCTGTTTCCCCGATTCAGGAGAGACGACTATGGCCAAACCGGCGACGATCAAGATCCGTCTGAACTCGACGGCTGGCACCGGGCACTTCTATGTCACCAAGAAGAACGCCCGGACCATGACCGAAAAGATGACGGTCCGCAAATATGACCCTGTCAAGCGCGAGCATGTCGAGTACAAGGAAGGCAAGATCAAGTAAGATCCTGCTGACTTTCGTATGAGGGCCGCCTTTGGGCGGCCTTTTGCGTTTCATCCTGTTGGAGCTGGCCATGCAGCGGATCATGTCATGACGCGGATCATGATCGTCGGGCAGCCGGGGTCGGGGAAATCGACCCTCGCACGGGCCATGGGGCAAAAGACCGGCTTGCCGGTGGTGCATATTGACCACATCCACTGGATGCCGGGCTGGGTGGAGCGTCCGCGTGACGAGAAGACCCGGCTGTGTCACGCGGCGGAGGCGGGCGAGGCCTGGATCTTTGAGGGTGGGCATTCGGCGACCTGGAACAACCGGCTGGCGCGGGCAGAGATGCTGATCTGGCTGGATCTGCCACTCTGGCTGCGATTCGGCCGGGTGGTGTGGCGCACGCTGCGCTGGCAGGGGCGCAACCGCCCCGATCTGCCACCGGGCTGCCCGGAGGGGTTTCACCGTGAGACGCTGCCCTTCTGGCGCTTTATCTGGCGCACAAGGCACACGTCGCGGGCGGGGATTCAGCGGCTGTGGGACAGTGCCCCGGCAGAAAAGCAACGGCTGCGGCTGACCTCTGCGCTTGCGGTGCGGCGGTTTCTGCGCGGCTTTGGCGATCAGTCCGGTTTGCGGTAGGGCGAGTCTGCGGGCTGGCCCTGCAGGTCGGTATAGCGGCGCTGGAGCGGATTGCGGTTAAAGTGCAGCACGCGGTCATGGTCGGGGTAGGTGATCACGTCTGATGGGCCACGGGTGCCGATCACCAGATAGCGGGCCTCGGCGGTGCTGTGGTTGTGCAGGCAATGGCCCAGTGCCATGCCTGCCTTGAAGGTGGCGGTGTCGCCGGGGCGCAGGATTGTGGAGGTGTCGCCCTCCTGCAGCGTCACCTCGCCCGCCAGCATGTGGATCATTTCATCCTCGTTCGCGTGCCAGTGTTTGACCGAGGAGCCGGAGCCGGGTGGCAGGATCTCGATAAAGGCGCCGAACTGGGTCAGGCCGCCGGTGTCGGACAGCAGATGCGCGCGGTAGGGGCCAGTGGGAGAGTCGGTGCCGTCTGACTCGTCGGTCAGGGCGTCGGCGAGCGGGAAGTGGGGCATGGCGGTTCTCCTTTGCCGCGCAGGATGGCCGGAGCGCTGGCAAAAGAAAAGGGCCGCCCGGAGGCGGCCCTGTCGTGGTTCTGGTTTTATGTGCGATTACTCGCGGTTGCCCATGAAGGACAGCAGGAACATGAACATGTTGATGAAGTCGAGGTAGAGCCGCAAAGCGCCCATGATGGCGGATTTGCCGAGCCACTCTTCATCCATCGACGCCGCATGCTGGACATATTCGTTCTTGATGCTTTGCGTGTCATAGGCCGTCAGGCCGGCAAAGATCAGGATACCGATCACCGAGATGGCGAATTGCAGCGCCGAGGAGCCGAGGAAGATATTGACGATCGACGCGACAATCAGGCCGATCAGACCCATCATCAGGAAGGTGCCCATGCCCGACAGATCACGCTTGGTGGTGTAGCCGTAAAGCGACAGGCTGGCGAAGGCGATGGCGGTGGCGAAGAAGGTCTGCGCGATGGACACACCGGTGTAGACCGCAAAGATAAAGCTGATCGACAGGCCCATCAGTGCCGCGAAGGTGTAGAAGAACAGCTGTGCGGCAGCAGCCGACAGCTTGTTGATCATGGCGCTGAACGCAAAGACCATGATCAGCGGTGCGAACATCACGACCCATTTCAGCGGCGTGCCGAAGATGGCCGCCAGCATCGCATCATTGGTCCCCACAGCCCAGGCAACGCCACCCGTCAGCGCCATGCCAACGGACATCAGGCCGTAAACCTTGTTCATATGGGCGCGCAGGCCCTCGTCGATCTGGGCGGCGCGTACACCTGCGCCGGCTGTACGGATCGTTGTATAGTCAGCCATGTGAAAGCCTCCGAAAAATTACCCCGTGCCCCGCGCGGTTGATCCGCACAGGATTTATGGGGTCAATATCGGCAAGGCTTGGCTTGATTTCAAGGATTTCCGGTCTGCTGTGCCGCTTAAATTCTGACATTTGCGCGATACAGGCCGTTTTGGCCTGTATCCAGAAGGTGTCAGATCAGGGCAGCGCCCGGATCAGGCCAGGATGCGGCCGTTCCAATTGGCCGGAATGTCCCACATCGGGCGCTGTGCTTCGGACACGGCCTGATCGCGGGTGAGGCCGATGTCGGCAAGGGTGCGGTCATCGAGCCGGGCGAGGAACTGGCGCTGGCGCTGCGCGGCAAGGGCCGAGCGCACGAGCGTCCAAAGGCGCGGGGCGCTGCCAGCCGACTGCACGCGCCGGGTGGCAAGCGTGGCGGTGTGGAGCGAGGCAAACATGGTCTTTCCTTTCAGGGTCATCATCAACAGCAAGCGGGCGCGGCGCGCCTTCAAATTGCTTGCCTGATCTAGCCGAATCGCGGACATTAGGAAAGTGAATGCTTTTGAAGTCTCGTATCAGGAATTGTGATGTGGCGCGCAATCTGGACCTGACCGCCTTGCGGTCTTTCGTGGCGGTGGCTGATGCGGGCGGGGTGACGCGGGCCTCGGGGTTCCTGAACCTGACGCAATCGGCGGTGTCGATGCAGATCAAGCGGTTGGAGGAGATGCTGGGGGTCGAGGTGCTGGACCGGTCGGGCCGGCAGGTTGCGCTGACGGCGGCGGGGGAGCAGCTTTTGGGCTATGCCCGGCGGATGCTGGCGCTCAATGACGAGGTGATGGGGCGGCTGACCCGCGACCCGCATGAGGGCGAGGTGGTGCTGGGCGTGCCGCATGACATTGTCTATCCGGTGATCCCGCAGGTGCTGCAACATTTTGCCCGCAGCTATCCGCGGATGAAAGTGTCGCTGATTTCGTCCTTTACCCGGGTGCTGAAGGCGCAGTTCGGACGGGGGGAGTGTGACATCATCCTGACCACCGAAGACACGGTGGACGCGGGCGGCGTGACGCTGGCGGAATTGCCGCTGGTCTGGGTCGGCGCGCCGGGGGGTGTGGCGTGGAAGGGGCGGCCCTTGAAGCTGGCCTATGAGCATAACTGCATCTTCCGGCAAGGGGTGCAGGCGGCCTTGGACAAGGCCGGCGTGCCCTGGCAGATGGCGGTGGAAAGCGATAGCACCCGGACGATCGAGGCGAGCGTGAGTGCGGACCTTGCGGTGCACACCGTGCTCGCGGGGTCAGAACCGCCCTATGTGGAACGGATCAGCCATGGCGGTGCCTTGCCGGAGCTGAAACGGATGAAGGTGAACCTCTATGTTGCAGACCCGGCGCACAGTCCGGCGGTGCTGGAAATGGCAGCCATGATCCAGCGGGCCTATCTGTCGCGCGGGGTGGTGAAGGCGGCAGGCTGAGCGGTGGCTGGGGGCGAGCCCATGGTCTTCGGTCAAGTCAGGGGTGGGGCTGCGTCAGGCGATCTGCACCACAACCTTGCCGGTCGCCTTGCGGTCTTGCAGCAGGGCCAGGCCCTCGGGCGCGGCGTCGAGCGGCAGATGGTGGGAGATGTGGGGCCTCAGACCGCCTGAACCATACCAGCCCATCAGGGTGCCAAGGCTTTGCTGCACAAGATGGGGGGCGAAATCGACATAGGCACCCCACCAGAAGCCAATGACGGCGATATTCTTGACCAGCAGGAGATTGGCCGCGGGTTTGGGCACCTCGCCCCCCGCGAATCCGATGCACAACAGGCGTCCATCGGGTCGGGTGGCGCGCAAGGCCGCGTCAAACCCTGCCCCGCCAACGGTATCATAAACCACATCCACGCCGCCGAGCGCCTTGAGCCGGTCCTTCAGATCGGGCGCATCGCTGTCGATCAGGTGATCGGCCCCCGCGCCGCGCGCCACCGCCAGCTTGTCTGGCCCGCGTGCGGTGGCGATCACGCTGGCCCCCATGCGCTTGCCCACCTCGACCGCTGTCAGGCCGACGCCCCCCGCTGCTCCGGTGACCAGCAGCCTCTCTCCCGGTTGCAGGCGGGCCTTGTGCCAAAGCGCCAGATGAGAGGTGCCATAGGCGATCAGAAAGGCCGATGCGTGGTCATAAGGCATGGCATCGGGGATCGGGATGAGACGGTCGGTGGCAAAGACGCCATACTCGGCCAGCCCACCTTGCCCGGCATAGCAGGCAATGCGGGTGCCGGGGGCAGGGCCCTTTGTCTCTGGCCCCAGCGCCACGACCTCGCCGGCCAGTTCCAGGCCGGGGGTGAAGGGCAAGGATGGCTTGGACTGATAGGTGCCGGTCGCCATCAAAAGATCGGCGAAGTTCAGCGCGCAGGCATGGATTCGTACCAGCGCCTGCCCGACCGCCGGAACCGGGGTCGGCAGGGTGATCAGGCGGGCGGGGGTGGAAAGGCTGTCGATCTGCCAGGCGCGCATGCAGGGTGTCCCCATGGTTACGGGCTTAAGCTTAGTGCGGGGGCGCGGGCAGGGCCAGAGCGCAGACGGGCTGGACTGCGGGGAGCTGCGGCATCAGCCCGGACCTGCAAAACTGTTGTGTCAGGCGCAGAAAACCGCAAAACACGCTGTGCGCGAGTGTGTCTTGGGGTGATTCTTCCACAGGTAAGGCTGGAAAACTCCTGTCCGGTTTTGCAAGTGATCCTGTACAATCCCTGTCAGAAGGGTCTGACTGTGTAAGAATCTCACCAATATGGGACATATCCTTACTTTGGCGCGAGAGCTGATTATGTTAACGTAGGGGACTACAGGTTCGGAGATTTAAATGAAACACCCAGTCGACGCTCATGTTGGCAAGCGGATCCGCCATCGCCGTTGGATGGTGGGAATGACCCAGCAACAACTTGCGGACAAGGTCGGGATCAAATTCCAGCAGATCCAGAAGTATGAAACCGGCATGAACCGCGTCAGTGCGTCCCGTCTGTGGGACATTGCGGAAACGCTGGGTGTGCAGATTGCATTCTTTTTCGAAGGTCTGGCGGCAGAGGGTGATGCGCCGGTGGCGGCTGCCCCCAGTGATTTTCTTGCCGACAAGGAAGCGTTGGATCTGGTCCGATCCTATTACGCCATCCCCGAGGCACAGCGCCGCCGCCTGTTCGATCTGGCCCGCGTGCTGAGCGAAGCGGCCTGAATGCCGGGCGGGGCCTGCGGCCCTTGCCCCTTTCCGGATGGCCCATCCGGGTGAGTGACCTTGACCCCGGCTTCGGGCGGCGCTAGCGCTGCGCGGGACCGGGGGTGTTTGGCCCCTGCCGCAGGGGAACACCATGGCAGAGCGGATTGCAAACCTGACCGCTGAGATCCGTGCCGACGTGATGGCGACCGCGCATGCGCTTGCCGATGCCGCGCGCGAGGCAACGCTTTTGCATTTCCGCAAGCCCGGGTTGCTGGCCGACAGCAAGGAAACCGCGCGGTTTGATCCGGTGACAGTGGCCGACCGGCTGGCCGAAGAGCGGATGCGTGCGATTCTGGCGCAGCGCCGCCCGGATGATGCGGTGCTGGGCGAAGAATACGGGGCACGCGCCGGTACATCCGGATTGACCTGGGTGCTGGACCCGATTGACGGCACGCGCGGCTATTTGTCGGGCACGCCGACCTGGGGGGTGCTGATCTCGGTGGCGGATGACAGCGGACCGGTCTACGGGCTTATTGACCAGCCCTATATTCGTGAGCGGTTCGAGGGTGGCTTTGGTTTGGCGCGGGGTCTCGGACCCTCGGGGGAATTCTCGCTGGAATGCCGCGCGGCGCGGCCGCTGGCGCAGGCCATCCTGCTGTCGACCTTTCCCGAAGTCGGCACGGTGGCCGAACACGCCGCATTTCGCCGCGTGGCCGACCGGGTGCAGCTGGTGCGCTATGGCATGGATTGCTACGGCTATGCGCTGCTGGCGGCGGGGCAGGTGGATCTGGTGATCGAGGCCGGGTTGCAGGCCTATGACGTGCAGGCTCCGATTGCGGTGATCGAGGCGGCGGGGGGCGTGGTGACCGACTGGCAGGGCGGGCCGTGCCATCAGGGCGGGCAGGTGCTGGCGGCGGCGAACGCAGGCGTGCATGCCGAGGCGATGGCGCTGCTGAACGGTTGACTGGGGGCTGTCTGCCCCCAGACCCCCGAGGATATTTTTGAACAGATAATGTCAGGGTTGATTTGGCAGAGTCGGTTTTGCTAGCCTATTTTGGCGGTGACCGAGTCCTTTCCCCTTCTGTCGGCCCGCATCTGGTTCCACCGAAGGGGCGGAGGAACCTGTTTTGCGTGATATCCTGATCAAAAATGCTGATGTCGTGGTGACGATGGATGCCACCCGCCGCGAGGTGGCGGGAGCCGATGTTTTGCTGCGTGGGGGCGTGATCGCCGCTGTGGGGCAGGGGGTGCAGGCCCCGGGGGCCGAGGTGGTGGAGGCGCGCGGCTGTGTGGTGACGCCGGGGTTGGTGAACACTCATCACCATCTGTACCAGACCCTGACGCGGGCGGTGCCGGGCGGGCAGGATGCGCTGTTGTTCGGCTGGCTCAAGACGCTCTATCCGATCTGGGCGCGCTTTGGCCCCGAGGAGATGTTCGTATCGGCGCAAGCGGGGCTGGCCGAACTGGCGCTGACCGGCTGCAGCCTGTCGTCGGACCATCTGTATCTGTACCCCAATGGCGCGCGGCTGGAGGATACGATCGAGGCGGCGGCCACGATCGGCCTGCGCTTTCACCCCACGCGCGGCGCGATGAGCATCGGCGAGTCGGATGGCGGGTTGCCCCCCGATGCGCTGGTGGAAGCGGAAGATGCCATTTTGGAAGACATGATCCGGGTGGTGGATGCGTTCCACGATCCGGCGGAGGGCAGCATGTGCCGGGTGGGGCTGGCCCCCTGTTCGCCGTTTTCGGTCAGCCGGGATCTGATGCGGGAGGCGGCGACTCTTGCGCGCGACAAGGGGGTGATGCTGCACACCCATCTGGCCGAAAATGACGAGGATATCGCCTATTCGCTGGCAAAGTTCGGCATGCGCCCGGGGCAATATGCGCAGGATCTGGGCTGGACCGGCCCGGATGTCTGGCATGCGCATTGTGTCAAGCTGGAGGCGGGCGAGATTGACCTGTTTGCCCGCACGCGCACCGGTGTGGCGCATTGTCCCTGTTCCAACTGTCGGCTGGGCTCTGGCATCGCGCCGGTGCGGGCCATGCGCGATGGCGGGGTGCCGGTGGGGTTGGGCGTGGATGGATCGGCCAGCAATGACGCGGGGACCCTGATCGGCGAGGCGCGGCAATCGCTGTTGTTGCAGCGGGTGGCGCGCGGGGCCGATGCGATGAGCGCGCGCGAGGCATTGGAGATGGCCACGCTGGGCGGGGCACAGGTGCTGGGGCGGGCCGATTGCGGGTCTTTGCAGCCCGGCAAGCGGGCGGATGTGGCGATCTGGGACATGTCGGGGATCGAGGCGGCAGGGTCTTGGGACCCGGTCGCGGCGCTGGTGCTGTGCGGGCCGGGGCGGGTGCGCGATCTGTTTGTCGACGGGCGCAGGGTGGTTGCGGGCGGGCAGATGGTTACTGTAGACCTCCCCCTGATCGTCGAGCGGCAGACCGCTTTGGCGCGCAAGCTGAGGGGCTGACATGGCACATGATTTCGAGGCGCAACGGCGCGAGACCTTTGACAGTTTCGACGAGATGAAAAAGGCGGGTGCCACCTTGCCGCAGATGTCGCTGGTGGAATTCTATCTGCTGGCGGAAAGCGATGAAGCGAATTGGAAGGTTTGCGAAAAGGCCTTGCAGGCCAAGGGGTTTTCGACCCAACGCGATCAGGATGAAGACACGCTGATCGTAACCACCAAAACCCCGCTGCGCATCACGCCCGAGGTGCTGTGGGAGGAAGAGCGCAAGGTAAGCGAGATTGGCGTGGCCTATGATTTCCTGCCCGACGGGTGGGAATTCGGTTTCGACTGAGCCGGCAGCGCGCCTTGGCGGGGCCAGCCCTTGATCAGGCCCCGTGAACGCAGACCCCGGCCACCCATGTGGCGCGGATCGCGCGGTCATCGCCCATCATGATGGTCGGGAACATCGCCTGCCAGATGTCATCCGCGCGGCGGGTCGCTTGTGCGATGGCGGGGGTCGAGGCCAGGTCGACCACCACCAGATCCGCCTCCCTTCCGGGGGCAATGGTGCCGATCAGGTGGTCTGCATGCAGGGCGCGGGCCGAGCCTTGCGTGGCCAGCCACCACAGTTCTGCCGGGTGCAGGGCGCGACCTGCAAGCTGGCCCACCTCATAGGCTGCCGCCATGGTGCGCAGCATGGAAAAGGACGAGCCGCCCCCCGTATCGGTGGCCAGGCCGATGCGCTGACCCGCCGCTTTCAACCCGCCCATGTCGAACAGGCCCGAGCCGATGAAGGTGTTCGAGGTGGGGCAGTGGATCAGGCTGGCCCCGGCCTCTTTCAGGCGGGATTTTTCCCGTTCGGTCAGGTGGATCGCATGGCCATAAATGGCGCCTTCGCGCAAAAGGCCCTGCGTTTCATAGGTATCCAGGTAATCACGCGATTGGGGAAACAGATCCTTCACCCAGGCGATTTCATCGGTCTGTTCCGACAGATGGGTCTGCATCAGGCAGTCCGGGTGCTCCTGCCACAATGTCCCAAGCGCCTGCAGCTGCTCCGGGGTGGAGGTCGGCGAGAACCGCGGGGTGATGACATAGGAGGCGCGGCCCAGGTCGTGCCATTTGTGCAGCAAGGCCTTGCTGTCATCATAGGCCGATTGTGCCGTGTCACGCAGACCTTCGGGCGCGTTGCGGTCCATGCAGGTTTTGCCCGCCCAGACCCGCTGATTGCGGGTTGCTGCTGCGGTGAAAAAGGCATCGACGCTTTCGGGGTGGATCGTGCAATAGGAACAGACCGAGGTGGTTCCGTTCGAAATGGTAAGGTCGAAGTAGCGGTTTGCCACCTCTTGCGCATAGGAGAGGTTCGAAAACCGCATTTCTTCGGGGAAGGTATAGCTGTTCAGCCAATCAATCAGCCGCTTGCCCCAGGAGGCGATGATCGCGGTTTGCGGGTAGTGCACATGGGCATCGACGAAACCGGCGCTGATCAGGCTGGTGCCGTAATCGGTGACACGCGCCTGCGTGTGCTGGCGGCGCAAGCGCTCGGCAGAGCCCGTGGCAGTGATCTTGCCGTGCTCGATCACCAGCGCCTCATCGACGCGGGCGGCACTGATCCCCTGGTCGAACGGGTCGGCGGTGAAATGCAGCACCTGGCCCAGCAACAGATCGGTCATTGATATCCCCTTGTGATGCGGCCAGCCTATCGCCTTTCTGGCCTTGGGTAAATTTGCGAGACCCCCCTGTTTGCCGGAAACAGCTTTCGCTAGTGTTGGGGTAATCGGACGGGGGTGGCATGGCAGATGACGGGCGCGAGGACGATGGAACGGTTCTGGATGCGCGCCGCATGGCCCGCATTCTGGACTGTGTCGAGGGTGGTGATACCCCAGAGCTGACCCGTCTGCTGGAGCCGCTGCATGCGGCCGATGTCGCCGACCTTCTGGAACAGATCGGGGCCGAGCAGCGCCGCAAGCTGCTGGCGATGTGGTCCGGCGAAATTGACGGCGACATCTTGTCGGAAATCTCGGATTCGATCCGCGAGGAGGTGATCGAATCGCTGCCACCCGACGTGGTGGCCGAAGCGATGCGCGATCTGGATACCGACGATGTGGTCGATATCCTTGAGGACCTGGAAGAGCCTGCACAAGCGGCGATCCTGTCGACGCTGGAGTCGGCGGACCGTCTGGCGGTGGAGCAGGCCCTGGCCTATCCGGAATATTCCGCCGGGCGCCTGATGCAGCGCGAGGTGGTCACTGCGCCCGAGCATTGGACCGTGGGCGAGATGATTGACCATCTGCGCAGCGTCGACTGGCTGCCGGACCAGTTCTACCATGTCATCCTGGTCGATCCGCGGATCAAGCCGGTCTCTTATGTAACGCTGGGGCGGCTGCTGTCCGCGCGGCGGGATGTGGCGCTGAAGTCGATTGTCGAGGACAGTTTCCGGGTGATCGAAGCGGGCGAGCCCGAGGCGGATGTGGCCTATCTGTTCAACCAGTACCATCTGATCTCTTGCCCGGTGGTGGATGTGCATGGGCGTCTGGTGGGGGTGATCACCATTGATGACGCGATGAACGTGCTGGATGAGGAACATCAGGAAGACATGCTGCGGATGGCCGGTGTGGATGATGAAGCCACGCTGGCCGATACCGTGTGGGAGGCGACGAAGGGCCGCGCGCTGTGGCTGTTTGTCAACCTGCTGACCGCCATTCTGGCCTCGGTGGTGATCAGCGCCTTTGCCGAGACGATCGAGCAGATGGTGGCCCTGGCCGTGCTGATGCCGATTGTGGCCAGCATGGGCGGCAATGCCGGCACCCAGTCGATGACGGTGGCGGTGCGCGCGCTTGCCACCCGCGACCTGACGCCGCGCAATGCGGCCCGGGTGATCCGGCGCGAAGTGGCGGTGGGTGCGATCAATGGCGCGGTGTTCGGGCTGCTGATGGCGCTGGTGGCGGGGGTGTGGTTCGGCGTGCCGATGCTGGCGGCGGTGATTGGTCTTGCCATGGTGCTGACGCTGGTGGCAGCCGCCTTTGGCGGCATCGCGATTCCGATGGCGCTGGAGCGGGCAGGGATAGACCCGGCCCTGGCCTCCGGCCCGTTTGTGACCACGGTGACCGATGTGGTCGGGTTCTTTGCCTTTCTGGGGTTGGCGTCATGGATGTTGTTGTGAAAGCGGCGGCGCGGCAGACCGCCTTTGCCGCGCGCAAGGCGGCCTTTGCTGCGGGCCAAGGTCAGGCGGCGGAACTGTTGGCCGATGTGCTGGCCGCGCACGGGGGCGCGGCCCTGGCAGGTTACATGCCGATGCGCACCGAGATTGACCCGCTGCCCGCGATGGCGGCGCATCAGGGGCCGGTCGGGGTGCCGGTGATCATCGGCAAGGCGATGCCGCTGCGGTTTCGCGAATGGTCACCGGGCAGTGCCATGGTGGCGGGGGAATTCGGTGCCCTGATCCCTCAGGAAGGCGGGTGGCTGGAGCCTGCGGTGCTGATCGTGCCACTCTTGGCATTTGACGCACGCGGCTACCGGCTGGGCTATGGCGGCGGCTTTTATGACCGCACATTGGAAGGCCTGCGCGCGCGCGGGCCGGTGCTGGCGATAGGCTTTGCCTTTGCCGCACAAGAGGTGGACAGGGTGCCGATTGACGCCACCGATCAGCGGCTGGACATGATTGTGACCGATCAGGGGGTGCGGCGGTTCTGACCGCTACTTGGCGATCTTCTCGTCGCGCACGAACATGTTGCCCCAGGCGCGGTCGATCAGATCGGGGCGCATCTGATAGGGGATGCCCTCGAACTCGCAGATCGCGATCATCTGGTCGATCAGGAAGGTCGGCTGGTAATTGGCAAAATTGTTCTGGATTGTCGGGTATTTGGTCTTGAGCATGTGAATCAGCGTGGCTTCATCCAGCGGCATCTTCTTCTTGCGTGCGACCATGGCGAAGATCTTGAGGAACATTTCCTGATTGGGACCATCGACCTTGATCTTGAAGAAGATCCGGCGCAGGGCGGCTCCGTCGAAAATCTCGTTCGGGTGGAAGTTGGTGGAAAAGATCACCAGCGTGTCAAACGGCACGGTGAACTTCTCGCCCGATTGCAGCGACAGGATATCGCGCGCCTCTTCCAGCGGCACGATCCAGCGGTTGACCAGCTTTTGCGGCGGCTCTGCCTGGCGGCCAAGGTCGTCGACGATGAAGATGCCGCCAGAGGCCTTGAGCTGCAGCGGGGCCTGATAGGTGCGGGCCACGGGGTTGTATTTCAGATCCAGCATGTCGAGCGTGAGTTCACCCCCGGTGATCACCGTCGGGCGTTCGCAATAGACATAGCGGGTATCGAACCGACCCGAGGTGCGGCGCAAGGAATTGGGGTCATCGATGGATTCCTCGGCAGCCGAATGGACGATGGGGTCATAAACGGTGATGACCTGCCCGGAATATTCGATGGCGCGCGGGATGTAGATCTTGTCGCCCATGGCGGCGCGGATGCCGTTGGAGATCGAGGATTTGCCGTTGCCGGGTGGCCCATACAGCAGGATCGACCGGCCAGAGGTGATGGCGGGGCCAAGGTTGCCCAAAAGGTCAGGCGGCAGGATCAGGTGGCCCATGGCCCCCATCAACTGATCGCGTGTCAGGCGGATATCGCGCACCGACTGGCGCTTCATCTGTTCGGCGTAAGTGGCCAGCGGCACCGGCAGCGCGCCGTAATATTCGGATTGCGACAGCGCATCCAGCGCGCGGGCCCGGCCCGCTTCGGTCAACTGATAACCCATTTCATTGCCAGAGGTGGCATGCAGGGTGCCCGTCGCCTCCAGCAGTTTCTGGCCGCGCGCGATGTCGACCAATTCCTGCGTCAAGGGCGGCGACAGGGCGATGACGCGACTGATGTCCGACACCAGATCAATGTTCATCCGGAAGATGGTCTTGAGCAGAATATCCCGCATCATCACCATCGACAGCCCGGTTTGGGCCAGCGCCTTGGGTGCGGGCGGGGCCGTGACAGAGGGGGCAGTCACGGGCGGGGTGATCGGCATGTTCATGCGCAGACACTCGGGTTCAAGGGCAGGGCGGGGCGGCTTGCACGGCAAATCGCCCCCTGGCTGAAGCCTGCTCTAGGATGCGCCCGCAATTGTGAGCAAAAGATGGAAAATCAGTGTCCCGGCAAGGGCGAGGCCCATCGGAAAGTCGCGGCTGGTCCAGCTGATCCAGTCGGGAGTGGCCCTGCGGACAAAGCCGATGCGTCGGATGATCCGGTGCACGACAAAGGCACCGATCAGGCAGGTTGCGGCCAGAAGGAACACATAGCGCCAGTCGGCCCCGACAAAGAAGGGTGCCATGGCGGTGGCGAATTTGGCGTCTCCGCCGCCGACAAGGCGCAAGGCGTTGGCCAGAAAACCGATCACCAGCGTGATGGCGGCAAGCACCCAGCCCCAAGCCCAGGATTGCAGCGGGAAGCCGGACAGAGCCACGACCGCCAGACCCACCACAAGCCAGACTGCCAGCAGGGCGATCATGGTCTTGTTGGGGATCTTCATCAGCTTCATGTCTGACCAGGCCACCCATCCGCCGATGAACAGGGCAAAGGGCAAAAAGGCAAGGGCGGCAGGGGCCGTCAGCGGGGCAAGGGTCGGAAACATGCCTCAGGCCTCAAGTGCAGCCAGCGCGCGGGCGGCGGTTTCAAAGTGCTGCGGATGGGTTTCCACCGCTTCGCGCAACAACTGCCGGCCGGTGCTGACATCGCCTTGCTTGATGGCGGTCAGCGCCATGGTGTAGAGCAGTTCCGCCTTTTCAGCCTGGCTCATCTTGACCACGGGCAATTCGTATTTGCGCTGCGCGCCGCGGGCCAGCACCAGATTATTCTTGGTGGTAAAGGTGTTGGGGTCAAAGGTCAGGGCCTGCACGAACAGCCGCTCGGCGCCTGGCGCATCGCCGCGCGTCAGCTTGGAAAAGCCCCAGTTGTTCAGCACGCCCGACGGTTTGGTGGTCAGCCCGGCGGCGATTTCATAAAAGCTGTCGGCCTTGGCCCAGTTCTTCTTGCTGTCGGCGATCATCGCTTCCAGCCGGTAGCGTTCAAAGGTCTCATGGGTGGGCGGAACCTTGTTCAGTTCGGCCTCTGCTGCGGGCCATTCATTGGCACGGATCAGGGCATCGGCCAGCGAGACGCGGTCCTCATTGGTGACTTCCGGATGCGCGGTCACGCTGCGCCAGGCACCTGCCGCCTCGGTCGGGCGTCCGGCCCGCACCAGCGATTTGGCAAGGCCGCGTTTCAGATCGATCCGGTCGGGGTTCTGCTCGGCGGTGCGCTGGAAATAGGCCACGGCTTCTTCGGGGTCGCCCACGGTCAGCATGATGTCGGACAGGTTGGACTCGTCGATGACGTTCACGTCCTTCAACGCGCGCTGCACTTCGGCATCGGGGGATTTCTGGCACGCACTCAGGGCAACCGCGCCCGAAAGGCACAGTGCCGCAACGATCGGTCGGCGCATTTATGCGTCCTCTTTGACTGCTCCGGCCCTTGGCCCGCTACAGTTCGGACAGCAACTCATAGGTGCTGTAGCCGCGCCGAACGAGGGTGAACCGTGATGTTTCCTCGGGCTCAGCATACATGGCATCTTCACTTTTTGCGATGGCACGCATCAGGTTTTCGCGGATCATGTCCGTTTGGCCACTATCTGCGGCAAAGGCGCGCTGGAAGAACAGCCGCGCCTCGCCGTAATTGCCGCGTTCCATCAGCACGACGCCAAGATTGTTCAGCGCCGGCACAAAATCCGGCTCTTCGACCACGGCTTTGCGCAACAGGTCTTCGGACTGGTTCAACCGGCCAAGGTGCAGGTTGGCAGAGCCAAGGGCCGACAGGACATCGGCGGTGAAGCCCTGTTCGCCCGCCGCGCGCAGATAGGCCTTGAGTGCGAGGTCATATTCCTGCGCCGCCATCAGCCGATGGCCGACAATCAGCCCGTCGACGGATTGCTCATTCGGATCGACGCCGAAGCCCATATCGCGCGCGCCAAACAGCCCACCCCCGCCTGTTGTGCCACAGGCGGCAATGGCAAGGGTCAGCGCCAGTGCAGCGCCTGCAGATAAACGGATGCGCGAAATATCAACCTCCACCCCCCATCTTGCCGGCAAAGCCTGCCAAAGACGGTCCGATCAGGATAACCAGAAGCGGCGGCAGGGTGAAGAGCATTGTGCCCAGCGTCAACTTGGTGGGGATTGTGTTGGCCTTTTCCTCGGCGCGCATGATGCGTTTGTCACGCATTTCCGCCGAATAGACCCGCAACGCATCGGCGATAGAGGTGCCGAAGCTGGCCGACTGGATCAGTGTGGTGACGAAAGAGGTGATGTCGGGCAGGCCCACACGCTCGGACATGTCGCGCAGAACGGCGATGCGTTCCTTGCCGGCCTTGACCTCTTGCGCCACCGTTTCAAATTCCTCGGCCAGGGCAGGGTATCCGTTGCGGGCCTCATTGCCCACACGGATGATCGACTGATCCAGCGATTGCCCGGCCTCGACACAGACCAGCATCATGTCCAGCGCGTCGGGGAAACCTTCGGTGATCTGCTGCTGGCGTTCGGCAATGCGCCGGGTGATCCAGTAGACCGGGGCGTAATAGCCGACGGCGGCAGGCAGGATGGTGTAGAGCACCATGGTCTGGGTGGTCAGTTCGGTCTGGGCCGATTTGAGCAGGCTGTACAGCAGGCCCAGCACCAGAATGCCGATCCCCATTGCAAACTGTGAAAAGTGGAAGATCCGCACGGCCCCCTTGCCGCGATAGCCCGCGCGCAGAAGTTTCAGCCGTGTGGCGGAGAGTTCCTCGGCGCTTTGCGGCTCCAGGTAGGTGGCGAAACGCTCCAGCTTGTCGGCCTTGGACGGGCCGCCCCGGCGCAGCTTTTCCACCGTGTCCGTCGCCTTGCCGGTGCGCAGGGCGCGAATATTGTCCAGCGGATCTTTCTTCTTTTGCAGCAGTGTCGGCAGCGCCACGATGATCAGCAAAAGCCCGACGCCGCCAAGCGCCAGCAGCGGCCCCATCGGACCCAGAAGATCGGTCAGCAGGGTGTTGATTTGAGAGAATATCTGCATCTGCAGCCCCTAGACTTTGATGGTCGTCATAATCTTCATGTAGAAGACGTTGATGGTCAGCATGACGCCGACAAAGATTCCCGCCGGTACAAAGGCCGCAGTATCCTTGACCTCTGCGTAGTAATTCGGGTCGACCATGTTGATCGCAACCAGCGCCCCCAGCGGGAAGGCAGACAGGAACGTGCCAGACCATTTCGCTTCGGCGGTGATGGCCTTGACGCGGCGGAACAGCTTGTAACGCGCCCGCACCACCTTTCCCAGCCCTTCGAGGATTTCGGCCAGGTTGCCGCCCGCCTGCTGCTGGATCGCGACGGCGACGGCAAGGAACCGCAGATCCTGATTGTCCATCCGCTCGGCAAAGGCCTTGAGGCTGTCGGCAACATTGCGGCCATAGGCGGCTTCGTCCGCGATCATGCCGAATTCGGTGCCAAGCGGATCCGAGACCTCTTTTGCCACGATCCCGATGGCCGAGGCAAAGGGGTGACCGACGCGCAGGGACCGGACCATCAGCTCGATCGCTTCGGCCAGCTGTTCCTCCATCTTGGCGATGCGTGTCTTGGCCTTCTTGTTGACCCAGAAATATACCCCGCCCACGCCCATGATCACCGCAATGGCAATGCGGATCGGGGTATCAACGGCGGTGCCGACGGTCAGCCCGGCAAAGGCAAAGACCGTGACCAGCGCCATGATGCCGATCAGTTGTTTGGGGGAGAAGGCGATATTGGCCTTTTGCGCCTTGTCGGCCAACAGGGAATAAAGCGGAATGCCGCGCGACGACATGTGCTGGCTCATCTCCTTGCGGAGCTGTTCCAGAACCTGTTCGCGGTTGCTGTTTTTCTGCATCAAGGCCAGACGGCGGCTGACCCGGCTGTCCATGCTGATGGATTTGCCGAAAACGGTCAGATACAGGCCTTCGACCAGCACCACGACCGCGACGAAGATCAGAATATAGATCAGGGGTGCTGCTGAAATTTCCATGGTGCGGCCCCTCAGCCAATCGGTTCATAGATGGACGCGGGCAGATCATAGCCCCATTGCCGGAAACGGTCGGAATAGGCCGAGCGGATGCCGGTGGCGTTGAACCGGCCGATGATCTTGCCATTGCCCTCGACGCCCAGCCGTTCGTAGCGGAAGATTTCCTGCATCGAGATGACCTCGCCTTCCATGCCGGTGATTTCGGTGATGCTGACCATGCGGCGCGAGCCGTCCTGCAGGCGGCTGGCCTGCACGATCAGGTTCACAGCCGAAGAGATCTGGCTGCGCATCGCCTTGATCGGCATGTCGATGCCAGACATCGCGATCATGTTTTCCAACCGGCTGATGCCGTCGCGGGCCGAGTTGGCGTGGATGGTGGTCATCGATCCGTCGTGGCCGGTGTTCATGGCCTGCAGCATGTCGATGACTTCTTCACCCCGCGTTTCCCCCACGATGATCCGGTCAGGCCGCATCCGCAGCGCGTTGCGCAGACAGTCGCGTTGGGTCACCGCGCCCTTGCCCTCGACATTGGGCGGGCGGCTTTCCATACGGCCGACATGGACCTGTTGCAACTGAAGTTCGGCGGTGTCTTCGATGGTCAGGATGCGCTCGGAATTGTCGATGAAGGAGGACAGCGCGTTGAGCGTGGTGGTCTTGCCCGACCCTGTCCCGCCCGAGACGATCACATTCAGCCGGGTTGCCACGGCCGCCTGCAGATAGGCGGCCATTTCCTCGGTAAAGGCCCCGAAACGCACCAGATCGGCGATGCCCAGCTTGTCTTTCTTGAATTTGCGGATCGACACCAGCGACCCGTCCACCGCGACCGGCGGCACCATGCAGTTGAACCGGGATCCATCGGCAAGGCGGGCGTCGCAATAGGGGTTGGATTCATCTACCCGACGGCCCACGGCGGATACGATCTTGTCGATGATCCGCAGAAGGTGGCGCTCATCTTTGAAGGTGATGTCGGTCAGGGACAGCTTGCCGCCGCGTTCCACAAAGATGCGCTTGGGGCCGTTGACCAGAATATCGTTGACGGTATCGTCTTTCAGCAAGGCTTCCAGCGGGCCAAGGCCCATGACCTCGTCATATAGTTCCTGATGCAGCACCTGGCGGTCCTGCGTGTTCAGCGCCACGCTCATTTCGTCCAGCGCTTCGGCGGTGATCGAGGCAATTTCCAGTTTCAGGCTGGCTTCGGACGCCTTTTCCAGCGCCGACAGATTCAGGTTGTCCAGCAGACGCTTGTGAAGCTCGACCTTGAGCTCCATGATCTTGTCTTTGCGCTTCTTTTCCTTGTCGGATGCCATCGTTTCGGCAGCCGTTTTCGGGGGCGGAGCCGAAGCCATCGGGCGCGCAGAGAGCGTGACCGGCTTGGGCGCCGGTGCGGCAGGTGGGGCCACCGGGCCCGATGATGTGACGGGCTTCAGCCCGGTGGGTGCCGGGCCGCTCTCGGGCTTCTTGAATCGCGAAAACATCGGTATGCCCCCTTGGCCCGATCAGGCCTTGCCAGACTCCACGCCCTTGTTCAGGTCGTGCAGCGACTTGGCGAGTTTCTGGATTTCCTTGCGCAGCGGGTTCTTTGCCGCGGTCTCTGCAAGCGGCAGGCCGTGATCATTGGCCTGCGTGACCTGCACACTGCCATCGGGCAGTTGCAGTTCGATTGTGATATCAAGGCTTTCCGCCATGCGCTTGACCCGGCTTTTGCCCGACAGATCGGTGAACTTCGGCGCGCGGTTCAGCACGTAGCGCAGCTTTTCATGCGGCAGGGCTTCGGCCTTCAGCGCGCGGATCAGGCGCAGGATGTTCTGGGCTGAGCGCAGGTCAAGTTCCAGCAGCGCGAAATAGACATGGGCGCGGGTCAGGATGGCTTCGGTCCAGACCACGATGGTCTTGGGCATGTCGATGATGACATAGTCAAAATTGGCCGCCGCCATGTCAACGATCCGGCCGATGTCTTCGGGCCCGATGATATCGAGCGGCAACATGTCGGCCGGCGCGGTAAAGACGTGCAGGCGGTCGTTGAAGGTCAGCATCGACTGCAGGAACGTGTCGCTGTCGACGCTGGCGGTATCGGACAACACTTCGAACACGATTTCCTTGCGTGGCAGGTCCAGATAGGTGGCGGCCGACCCATATTGGAAATCGAAATCCAGCAGGCAGACGCGGGGCGCGTCGGTTTTCGACAGGCTTGCCAGTTCCCATGCAAGGTTGACGGCAAATGTTGACGCGCCGGTACCGCCCGCCAGGCCGTGAACCGGCAGCACCACGCCTTCGCGGTCACCCTTGGCCTTGAATTTCGGCGTCTGGACCACTTCGGGCTCGGGGTCTGGCACAAGCGATATGGTTGGCGCAGCACTGGGGGTAGCGGTGACCGGCACCGGGACGGCGGCCTGCCGCAGACGTTCGATGGCATCCTGCAACGCGCCGTCTGGCAGCGGATAGGGCAGGAAATCATCGCCCCCCAGACGCAGCAGCTGATGCAGCACCATGGGGCCGATCTGATCGGCGATCAGCAGCACCTTGATATTCTGAGCCTTTGCCGTCTGAACGATCTCGGCAATACGGGCCAGGTCAGCCTCGTCTTCGGCGTCGACGGCGATGGCCACGAACTCCAGCGTGCCTGCTTCCGGCTGAGCCATGAATTGTACGGCATCTTCAAACGACAGATCGCCCCAGCTTTCGCCAAGGGCATTTTCCATGTCATCGATCAGCAGTTCGAAATTCTGCACGTCCCGCGATATGGTGCAGGCCTTGATCGGTGCGGGATCTGGTTGAAGGGTTGCCACGCTGGTCATCTCGCCTCTTGTCCTTCCCGAAGACGGAGCCGGTGCAGGGCGTGCCCAGAGGCGACATCAACCCAGATCTGCTCCGGAGCCGTGCAGGCCATCGCCCGCGACTGTTTCCATTGTCTCTAGGAATGCTAGAGAATGGTGGCAGGAATGGGGCTAAAAGATCGTGATTCTTTGATATTTGGGAGGACGGCAGCACAGAAATCTGCATGACCCCCGGTCCATAAAAAAAGGAGGCCTGGTTTGGCCCCCTTTTTCACTGTTTTCTGCCGTGCAACAGTGCGCTGATGGCGCACCCGCCGGCTTTGGTGACAGGTCATTGGCCCGGATCGACCTGGGTGCGCACCTGCGTGGTTGGGGCGATCGGCCGGACCGCACTTGCGACGTATTCGCGGAAGATGACTTCGGCATATTTTCCGTTGAGCGGCGCGCTCCGGCCTCTGTGGAACCCGGCCACTTCGGTCACCGTGCGGCGGTTCGCCTCTTCGGGGCCTTGGGTGGCAACGACCGGACGGGTCTTGCCATAAGACACCAAAGCCTCCAGCCGCTGGGGGCTTATGCCCTGACTGGCGAAGAATGCCACCACAGCTTGTGCGCGGCGCTTGCCAAGGGCCTGATTGTAGCTGTTCGACCCAACCAGATCGGTGTGGCCATAGACCGAAAACCGCAGTTCGGGGAACTGGCGGATCCAGTCGGCCTGACGGGCCAGCACCTGCCGCGCTTCGGGCGTCAGCTGGGCGCTGTTGAAGGCGAAGGTAACCGTGCTGGGCACTTCTGCCCGGAACCGGACGTTGAGTTGCTGGGTCGCGTTGATTTCGCCCGACATGATGGCGGCGTTGTTGCGGGTGACAGAGCCATAGCCGCCCTCGTCGATCTCATACCCCAACTGCCGGTCAAAGGCCGGAGAGGATGTGCAGGCGGCCAATCCGGTGACCAGCAAGAGGCTGAGCATGGCGGTGGAGAGTCTGAGCATCGGCCTTACTCCATCACATAGCCATAGGAGGTGCTGAAATCTTGCCGCGCCACCTCACCTGCGGCACCGCGCTGCGGCCCGACAACCGACCCGTTCAGGAAAAATTCCCGCTCTGTCGGCAGGCGGACGCGATCTGTCGGCAGGGCATAGACATCACCGCGGGTCGGCGTCACCAGATGCGGGGTGATGATGATCACCAGTTCCGACTGGTTGCGCTGATAATCCGAGCTGCGGAACAGCGCTCCAAGGATCGGCACATCACCGATCCAGGGCAACTGGTTGTTCAGGTTGCGGAAATCGTCCTGCAACAGACCGGCGATCGCGAAACTTTCGCCGTCGCGCATTTCCACTGTTGTCGATGTCTCGCGGCGTTTGAAGGCATTGATCGAGAAACCGCCCGATTCGATCGAGATGGTGGTGTCGATGGATGAAACGGCGGCATTGAGCTGCAGGTTGATGATATCGCCATCTACAACCGTGGGCGTAAAGCTCAGCTCGACGCCGAACGGCTTGTACTCCACCGCCACGCCATCGTCGCTCAGCACCGGGATGGGATATTCGCCGCCGCCCAGGAACCGTGCCTCTTGCCCCGAAAGGGCGGTCAGGTTCGGTTCGGCCAGCGTGCGCACGACGCCTTTCGACTCCAGCGCCTCCAACAGCACGGCAAATTGGACCGAGCCGGCATTGAAGCCAATGTTGAGTGCGCCCCGCGTGCCCGGAGCGGTGGTGATCGGACCGCCGATGCTGTTGCCCGGCGAAAGGAAAGTGCCGGTTTCGCCGGCGCTGATGTTGCGGCCACCGTTCTGCGCGGCCAGTGACACCCCGAGGTTCTTTGAAACCGAGCGCTGCATTTCGGCAAAGCGGACCTTGAGCATCACCTGCTGGGTGCCGCCCACGCTCATCAGGTTGGACACGCGTTCGGGCGCATAGCGGTTGGCCAGATCCAACGCGCGGTCAAGTTTGGCGGTCGATGACACCACGCCGGACAGCACGATGCCGTCATTGGCGGTGCGCACCTCGATCGGCTCGCCGGGCAGAATCTGCTGCAGGCGTTCCTTGAACTCGGCAATATCGGGGGTGACATGCACATCGACGTTGGAAATCAGCCGCCCGTCAGGGGCCAGCAGCGTCAGCGTGGTGCGGCCCGGCGTCTTGCCCAGCACATAGATCGAGCGGTCCGACAGGGTGGAGATATCGGCAATGCCGGGGTTGGCGATGGAGAGTTCGGCAAAGGGCGTGTCGCTTTCAACCACCACGGCACGGTTCATCGGCACCTGCAGCGGTTGCGAAACAGAGCCACGCATCACGCGCAGCGTTTCTGCCGAAGCGGCACCCGTCAGCACGGTGGTGGACAAGGCCGCAGCCATCAGGCCCGCCCTTAAAAGGATACTCATGCTCATGTGACCTGCCCTTTCGATCACGCCTCTTTCCGGGTCTTTTCGCCCGTATTTTTAACGAAGATGCCTGCAAAGCCGTTTTTTTGCAAGAATCAAACGCTTATTGGTCAAAGCTTATGTGGATAAGGTGCAACAGGGCGCAACAGATCGGCCAAAGTGACAGGACAGCCACCAGATAAGGTGCTGCCCATAGTCAGAGCCGGTGTCAGTTCGTGCAGGGAATCGGCACCTCGACCCGTTCACTGCCGCTGCGTTGGATGACCGTGCAGACCTTTTCTGCCTCGACCTGGACCACTTCCTGGTTTTGAATGTTCAGCAACTCGCGGCTGTTGATCTCGATGGTTTCGGTGACGCTGTCATCGCCGGAGCCGACCAGAGACAGGGCCAGACGTCCCGTCGCCTGGGCCTGTGCCAGACGGGCGACCTGTGACGGTGTGGCGGCCACAGTGACTGTGCGGGCAACCGTTGCCCCGGCACTGGCATCAGCCTGCTGGTCCACTGCGATGATCCGGGTAGAACTTTCGATCAGCCGGGTGATTTCACCCCCCGTGCCGTCGACGGCCCCTGTCCAGTAGACATCCACCCGGTCGCCGGGCTGCACAAAGCCAGACACGCCCGATGACACATCGACATTGATGGCAAAGGCGCGCATGCCCTTGGCAATCTGGCCGGTCAGGCCAGCCCCCTTGCCGGGGTCTGTGACCTTGGAGGTGAGGATCGGTTCAAACTTGTCCATCTGGCGCAGAATATAGCGGCGATCCTCGACCCCGGCGGGGAACAACACGGCCTCATCGCTGAACACGCCTTCGGGAAGCGAGTTTTGGGGCCAATAGACCAGCTGCACGTCTTCGGGCGTCAGCTCTTCCCCGTAATTCTTGGTCTTGGTGACCACATAGACCTGAACAATCGGGCCGACCTTGGCCCGCAGCTCGCGTTCCTGTTCCAGCTGCGTCTGCGTCTGGCCGATGTAACCTTTCGCCAGATAGACGGCACTGCCCGCGAGGGCGACCCCTGCCACAAGCACCAGTCCGAACATGCCGCGCATTCAAATACCCTTTCCAGCGATAAGCGGGGGTGCAGACTGCGCCGCCGCTCCGTGTTCCTGGCGCTTTATGGCCGCGCCTGTGCCTCAGTGATGAACGACACGATCGTCGAACCGACCGCTGCAAAAATCTGCGGCGTCATAAGCGTGGCGATCGTCAGCGCAAGACCGGCAACAGCAACGGTCAAAACCACCCAATCGACGGTCACCGCACCGGTTTCGTCGGTCCAGAACCGGATCAGGCGGCGAGAGTGCGGGATCGAGAGAGATCTCATGATACTGGCCCCTTGTTGAGGTGTCCAAGTTGTAAGGTCATGCACTGCTGCCGACCCGCAATGTGTCTGAGGGTCTTGGGACACCTGCCCAAATCCGCAACGCACATCGCAGACGAGAAAGGGCGCGGACCGGAACACCGGTCCGCGCCCTGAGGCTCAACCGGACAACGAAAGGTTGTCCCGCTCAGCTCTTATGGTGCGGGCGTACGGGTTGCCGCGGTGGTGATGTCGGTAGCGATCACGCCACCAGCGGTGCTGATTGGCTCACGGAGCTGGTTGATCACCAGCAGGCCCAGGCCCACGACGGCGGCGGTCAGAACGACCCAGTCAACGGTCACTGCGCCGGATTCGTCATTTGCGAAGTTCTTGATCATGTTCAGCATGGTGGTTCTCTCTTTTCAGTGTTGCTTTGGTTGGTTGCACCGCGCGGCGTCTTTGTCGGTCTGGCCTCTGTTCCGTTCCGTCTTCCGTTCGGTATGACCCTGTTTTGATCTGCAACGGTGGCAACATCTGGGCAGGTATCGGGTGTTTTTCGGATTCGCGGCGATTTCCATAATTTTTTTGTCAAGCCTATGAAATAGGACAATTTTATTTTTTGCCTTGAAGGATCTCTTCCTCTGATTGTCCGGCAATTGCGGCAAATTCGCCAGATTTGCGGATGGATTTCTGCCAATGGATGGTCTGACAGGCGAAGTCGTGTCACTCTGGGACCAACAAAAACAACAGACAGGCATCGAGCAGCGATGCGATTCATGGCAGGACTATTGGCTGCGGGCCTGGGTCTGGCGCCCATCATGGGTGTGGCACAGGGATTGAGCGGCGAACGCGACTTCTCGTTCAAGCGGGTCAAGGTCGGCGAAGCGGTGGGCAAGGGCCGGATCGTGCAGATCGACCCGGTAGAGCAGGCGCGGCTGCTGGCGCTTGCGCCCAAGGTGGTTCCCCGCACGCCGACAGCCGAGGCGGATACGGGGGCGGCCCCGGTCTCGCCCGGAGCGCTGACACAGATTGCGCCGCGCGGGGCAAGCTATGACTGGTTCTGGCAGACCGTGCCCACCAGCCGGGCGGCGGTGGCAGATCGTTTCCCGCTGGCGATGGCCACCCTGTCGAGGGGGCCGCAGGGCAGTGCGGTGACCGCCCCCCGCCTGCAGCACATGCAGGGCATTGCCGCACAATATGGCAAGCACATCCTGTCAGCCACCATCGGCACCGAAGTGTCGCCCGCGCTGGTGCTGGCGGTGATCGGGGTGGAAAGTGCAGGCCGCGCCGATGCGGTGTCTTCTGCCGGGGCGCAGGGGCTGATGCAGCTGATCCCGGCGACGGCGACGCGGTTCGGGGTGGCGGATTCAACCGATCCCGCCCAGAACATCAAGGGGGGGGTGGCCTATCTGGACTGGCTGCTGAAAGAGTTCAACCGCGACCCGCTGATGGTGCTGGCCGCCTATAACGCGGGCGAAGGCGCGGTGCGGGCCAATGACGGCGTGCCGCCCTATGCCGAAACGCGCGACTATGTGCCCAAGGTGCTGGCGGCCTGGCAGGTGTCACAAGGGCTGTGCCTGACGCCGCCGGAGCTGGTGACCGACCCTTGCGTGTTCAAGGTGATCTCGGCGGGCGGTTGAGGGCGCGCCTGGGGCTGATGCTGAAAGGGGGGGCTCGCCCCCCCTCGGCGCTTCGCGCCTCACCCCCCGAGGATATTTTTGAACAGATAATGGGCTCAGGCCGCGAAGACATCGGCCCATTCGGGGTGTTTGCGGCGCTGTGCGTTCACGAAGGGGCAGAGTGGCACGATCTTGATGCCGCGGGCACGGGCGTCATTTACCATATACTCCACAAGCGCCACACCCGCCCCGGTGCCGCGCAGGGCATCGGGGACGCCGGTATGATCGGCAATGATCAGGCTGGGGGTGGTGACCGAGAAGGTGATCTCTGCCTCTGCCCCCTCCTGGCGCAGCACATAGCGGCCCTTGGAGCCGTGATCTTCGCGGCGGAAGCGAGGGTCAGTTGACAAGGGTGGCTTCCGTCGCGGCGCGCAGGTCGGCCTCAGAGACGCCATCGGCAAGTTCCACCAGTTTCAGGCCGCCCGGGACGACGTCTAGCACGCCAAGATTGGTGATGATGCGGTCGACCACTGCCTTGCCGGTCAGGGGAAGTGTGCAGGATTTCAGCACCTTGGACTCGCCATGCTTGGACGTGTGGTCCATGACCACGACAACGCGGCCCACGCCGGCGACAAGGTCCATCGCCCCGCCCATGCCCTTGACCAGCTTGCCCGGGATCATCCAGTTGGCCAGATCGCCGTTTTCCGCCACTTCCATGGCACCCAGGATTGCCATGGCGATCTTGCCGCCGCGGATCATGGCGAAGGACTGGGCCGAGTCGAAAAAGGCGGTCTGCGGCAGTTCGGTGATGGTCTGCTTGCCGGCGTTGATCAGGTCGGCATCCTCTTCGCCTTCAAAGGGGAAGGGGCCCATGCCGAGCATGCCGTTTTCCGATTGCAGGGTGACGTTGACGCCTGCGGGGATGTAATTCGACACCAGCGTCGGGATGCCGATGCCGAGGTTGACGTACCAGCCATCCTGAAGTTCCTGTGCCGCGCGGGCGGCCATCTGGTTTCGGTCCCACATTACACGGATTCCTTTTTGCGGACAGTGCGTTGTTCGATGCGTTTTTCGTGCTGGCCCTGGATGATGCGGTGCACATAGATGCCGGGCAGGTGGATGTGGTCCGGGTCAAGTGCGCCCAGCGGCACGATTTCTTCGACTTCCACCACGCAGATCTTGCCGCAGGTGGCGGCAGGCGGGTTGAAGTTGCGGGCGGTCTTGCGGAAGATCAGGTTGCCGGACGGGTCGGCTTTCCATGCCTTGACGATGGACAGGTCGGCGACGATGCCGCGTTCCATGATGTAGTCCTGACCGTCAAAATTCATCACCGGCTTGCCTTCGGCAATCACCGTGCCGACGCCGGTCTTGGTGTAGAACCCTGGGATGCCCGCCCCGCCGGCGCGCATGCGTTCGGCCAGCGTGCCTTGCGGATTGAACTCCAGCTCCAGCTCTCCGCTCAGATATTGTCGCATGAATTCAGCGTTTTCGCCGACGTAGGAGCTGATCATCTTCTTGACCTGACGGGTTTCCAGCAGCAGGCCAAGGCCAAAGCCATCGACGCCTGCGTTGTTGGAGGCGACGGTCAGATCCTTGGTGCCTGCGTCCCGAATCGCGGCGATCAGCAGTTCGGGGATGCCGCACAGGCCAAAGCCCCCCGCCGCAATGAGCATTCCGTCAAACAGCACCCCGTCGAGTGCCGATCTGGCATCTGGATAGACCTTTTGCATGCTGACCCTTCCCGCAAAATTGGTGCTGTCATAAAGCGGGGGAACCGGGGCGGTGTCAATTGCCGCAGGGCAGCGAAAAGCGGATGCGGTCTGGCAAGCGGGTTTCGCCTTGCCCCCCCTTTCCCCTGCCGCCCGCTGCGTTATGCTGGTGCGGCGCTGCCCGCGTGGTGAAATGGTAGACACATGAGACTTAAAATCTCCCGATCGCAAGGTCGTGCCGGTTCAAGTCCGGCCGCGGGCACCAGCGTTTCAGGGCTGCGAAGGCGGGCCGGGGGGTGGAGGGCGGAAATCGTCACAAGCCGCTGAAATGACATGAAATTTCAGGTATGATTTGCATCTGGTCCACGTCTGGTTTGGGTATGGTTTACGTCATGACGTGTGTGCGGTGATGCCGGGGCCTTGCAGGTCTGATCCGGGGGCAGCGGGCACCGTCAGATCGGGCCTTCCTTGACCGATTCCATCGCCACATAGGTTGAGGTGTTCGCCACATGCGGCAGGGCCGAGATGCGTTCTGCCAGCACGCGGCGGTAGGCCTGAATATCGGCCGTGCGCACCTTGAGCAGATAGTCGAAGCGGCTGGCGATCATGTGGCATTGTTCGACCTCGGGCAGCAGCATCACCGCCTTGTTGAAGGCTTGCAGCGCGGCTTCGCGGGTGTCGGACAGTTTGACCTCGACAAAGGCGACATGGGCTTGCCCCATCTTGATCGGGTCCAGCCCCGCGCGGTAGCCGGTGATCACGCCCGCCTCTTCCAGCCGTTTCATCCTTGCTTGCGTCGGGCTTTTGGACAGGCCGATGCGGCGGGCGAGTTCGACGGCGCTGATCCGGCCCTCGGATGACAGGATGCGCAGGATGGCATGGTCGAAGCGGTCCAGAGGGGCTTGGTCAGAGTGCATGGGGCTTTCCCTGATTTGCGGGCGGAATGGCTGTGCCAATCATCATAATCGGGACAACAGCCTTTGGGTAGCGCGGTATGATCGGCCAAACAGGAGATGCCAGATGCCGCGCGATTCCCACACCTCCCCCCTTGAGATCATTCGGAATGAGGCGTTGCGGGATGAGGCAGCGCTGGTCCGCGCGCTGAGTGCCGAGGCCGGTCTGTCGCCAGAGGCGCGGGCGGCGATATCGGCGGAGGGGGCCGATCTGGTGACCCGCATCCGCCGCAGCGCCAAGCCCGGGCTGATGGAGGTGTTTCTGGCCGAATACGGGCTGTCCACCGATGAGGGCATCGCGCTGATGTGTCTGGCCGAGGCGCTGCTGCGGGTGCCCGATGCCGAGACCATGGATGCGCTGATCGAGGACAAGATCGCGCCGAGCGACTGGGGGCGGCATCTGGGGCGGTCGGCGTCCAGTCTGGTGAACGCGTCCACATGGGCCTTGATGCTGACCGGCAAGGTGCTGGAAGAGCGCGAGCCGGGGGTGGCGGGGCATCTGCGCGCGGCGGTGAAGCGTCTGGGTGAGCCGGTGATACGGCGCGCGGTGGCGCAGGCGATGAAGGAGATGGGCCGCAATTTCGTGCTGGGCGAGACGATCGAGCGGGCGATGGACCGGGCGCGCGAGCTGGAGGGCAAGGGCTATACCTACAGCTATGACATGCTGGGGGAGGCGGCGCGGACCGAAGCCGATGCGCGGCGCTATCATCTGGCTTATTCGAAGGCGATTTCCGCCATTGCCGGGGCGGCCAAGGGCCATGACATCCGCGCCAATCCGGGGATTTCGGTGAAGCTGTCGGCGCTGCATCCGCGCTATGAGGTGGCCAAGCGGGGCCGGGTCATGGCGGAGCTGGTGCCACGGGTGCGCGCCTTGGCCGGGTTGGCGCGGGCGGCGGGGCTGGGCTTCAACATCGACGCGGAAGAGGCCGACCGGCTGGAGCTGTCGCTGGAGGTGATCGAGGCGGTGCTGGAAGATCCGGCGCTGGCGGGCTGGGACGGGTTTGGCGTGGTGGTGCAGGCTTATGGCCGGCGCGCGGGGGCGGTGATCGACTGGCTGCATGACACGGCGCAGCGCTTGGACCGCAAGCTGATGGTGCGCCTGGTGAAGGGCGCCTATTGGGACGCCGAGGTGAAGCGGGCGCAGGTGCTGGGGCTGGAGAGCTTTCCGGTGTTTACCCGGAAAGAGGCAACGGACGTGTCCTACATCGCCAATGCCCGCAAGCTCTTGGGGATGACCGGGCGGATCTATCCGCAATTTGCCACGCATAACGCGCATACGGTGGCGGCGGTGCTGCATATGGCGGGGGAGATGGGCGTGGAGGCGATGGGCTATGAGTTCCAGCGCCTGCATGGCATGGGCGAACGGCTGCATGACATTGTGCTGACCGGGCGGGGCACGCGCTGCCGGATCTATGCACCGGTGGGGGCGCATCGGGATTTGCTGGCTTACCTCGTGCGGCGCTTGTTGGAGAACGGGGCGAACAGCAGTTTCGTCAACCAGATTGTCGATGAGGAGGTGCCGCCCGCGCGGGTGGCGGCCTGTCCGCTGACGGCTGCCGAGGGGCTGAGCCTGCCCAACAAGGCGCTGCTGACCGGGCCCGGGTTGTTCGGCTCGCGGCGCAATGCACGCGGCTTTGATCTGACGGCGGCGCCCGATCTGGCGGCGATCGGGGCGGCGCGGGCACCGTACAAGGAGGCGCTGTTCGAGGCGGGGCCGACGCTGGCGGGCCGCGCGGCAGGCGGGCTGCGGCAGGAGGTGGTCAATCCGGCGACGGGGGCGCGGGTGGGGTTTGTGACTCAGGCGGGCGCGCCGGATGTGGAGACCGCGCTGCGGCTGGCCGAGCCTTGGGCGGCAGATCCGCAGGTGCGGGCAGAGGTGCTGCGCCGGGCGGCGGATCTGTATGAGGCAGAGTTCGGGGCGATTTTTGCGCTGCTGGCGCGCGAGGCCGGCAAGACGCAGGCCGATGCGGTGGCGGAACTGCGGGAGGCGGTGGATTTCCTGCGCTATTACGCCGATGGGGCCGGGGCCTTGGCGCATGGCGCGCGGGGCGTGTTTGCCTGCATCAGCCCGTGGAATTTTCCGCTGGCGATTTTCACCGGGCAGATTGCGGCGGCGCTGGCGGCGGGCAATGCGGTGCTGGCCAAACCGGCCGAGCAGACTCCGCTGATTGCAGGCTTTGCGGTGGGGCTGTTGCACAAGGCCGGGGTGCCGGTGAGTGCCTTGCAGCTGCTGCCCGGCGATGGCGCGGTGGGCGCTATGCTGACGCGGGATGCGCGGGTGGCGGGGGTGGCCTTTACCGGCGGCACCGATACGGCGCTGAAGATCCGGGCCAGCATGGCCGAGCATCTGGACCCGGGCGCGCCGCTGATTGCCGAGACGGGGGGCTTGAACGCGATGCTGGTGGACAGCACGGCGCTGCCCGAACAGGCGGTGCGCGACATTCTGGCGTCAAGCTTCCAGTCGGCGGGGCAGAGATGCTCGGCCTTGCGCTGCCTTTATGTGCAGGAGGATATCGCGGAGACGGTGCTGGAGATGCTGTTTGGCGCGATGGAGGATCTGGCCTTGGGCGATCCGTGGGATCTGGCGACCGATGTGGGGCCGGTGATTGATGGGCAGGCGCAGGCGGGGATTGTGGAGTATGTGGGCCGCGCGCGGGCCGAGGGACGGGTGTTGAAGGAGATCGGGGCGCCCAAGAGTGGCACCTTTGTCGGGCCGGTGGTGATCAAGGTGCCGGGGATTGCGGCGATGCCGCGTGAGATCTTTGGCCCGGTGCTGCATGTGGCAACCTTCCGGGCGGCGGATCTGGACAAGGTGACAGATGCGGTGAATGCCACCGGCTATGGGCTGACCTTCGGCTTGCACACGCGGATCGACGACCGGGTGCAGCAGATGCTGGGGGCGCTGCGGGTGGGCAATATCTATGTCAACCGCAACCAGATTGGCGCGGTGGTGGGCAGCCAGCCCTTTGGCGGCGAAGGGCTGTCGGGCACCGGACCCAAGGCGGGCGGGCCGCATTACCTGCACCGGTTTACGGCGGCCCCCGCCCCGCTGGCGGGCGAGACGGGCGGCGCGGCGGTGGTCACGACGGGCGCAGAGCTGCGCGCGGCGCTGGGCGCGCCCCGGGCCGTGCCTGCGCCGGTGACGCTTGATCTGCCGGGGCCGACGGGGGAGTCGAACCGGCTGACCTGCGTGGCGCGCGCGCCGGTGCTGTGCCTTGGGCCGACGGCGGCGCAGGCGATGGCGCAGGCGACCGCGGTGCGGGCGCTGGGCGGCGTGGCGGTGGAGGTGCCGGGGTTGGACCCGGCCGCGCTGACCGGGGTGGAGGGGGTCTCGGGCGCGATCTGGTGGGGGGATGCCGGCGTGGCGCGCGCCTGCGCCCGGGCGCTGGCCGCACGGCCCGGCCCGATTCTGCCGCTGATCACCGGCCGGCCCGATGTGGGGCATGTGGTGCTGGAGCGGCATGCCTGTATCGACACCACGGCCTCGGGCGGCAATGCGCAGCTGCTGGCAGAGGTCGCGGGCTGAGGCGGCGGATCTGACGGAGCGGCTGCGCCGCCTTGTCTTTGCCTCGTCGCGCGGCTGCGCCGCGTCTCCTCAGGCGGCGCTGCCTGCGCGATGCGTCTTTGGCACAGGTGCTGCATGGTGCGGGGCTGCGGATCTGTCGCGGCTGCGCGGGCTTGACGGGGGCGGGGCGATGGGAAAGGTTGTCGCCCATGTTTCCCATCCGCGATCACAACCCGTCAGGGCGCTGGCCCTATGTCACCTATGTGCTGATCGCTGCGAATGTGGCGGTTTTCGCGCTGGTCAACCTGAGCCTGGACGAGCGGGATCTGGCCTATTTCTTCTATGACTGGGGGTTCGTGCCGCGGTTCGTGACCGAAGGCCTGAGCCTGCAGGGCGTGGTCACCCATATGTTCCTGCATGGCGGCTGGATGCATCTTCTGGGCAACATGTTGTTCTTGTTCATCTTCGGGGACAATCTGGAAGATGAGATGGGCCATGCCGGCTTTGCGCTGTTTTATGCCCTGTCCGGGCTGGCGGCGGTTGCGCTGCAATATGGGGCGGACCCGGGGTCGGACATTCCGATGGTGGGCGCGTCGGGGGCGATTGCCGGGGTGATGGGGGGATATCTGCTGCTGTTTCCCAAGGCGCGGGTGGATGTGCTGATCATCATCGTGATCTTTTTCCGCATCGTGCCGATTCCGGCCTGGCTGGTGCTGGGGCTGTGGTTCGGGCTGCAGCTGGTCAATGGGGCGATGACCCCGCTGGACGGCGGCGGCGTGGCCTATTGGGCGCATGTGGGGGGCTTTGTGGCCGGGGGGCTGTTGACGCTGCCGGTCTGGCTGCGGCGCGGCGGCTTTGGCTTCTGGAGCCGCACCCATGGCGTGCCGCCGCACCCCGAGGCGCGCTATGCGCGCTCGCGGGTGCCGCAGGTGCCACGCAGGCCGCGGTAGCGGCCGCGCGGGCCCGGCGTCGGCCGTCAGCTGTCAGCTGTCGTTGCGGATGATCTTGCGGAACGATTCGAACAGCGCCTCGTTGCCGGCGATCAGACTGCCGTCTTCGAGCGGGTCCTGGGTTTCGCGGATGCCGGTGACCATGCCGCCAGCCTCTTTGACCAGGAGGATGCCGCCGGCCACGTCCCAGGGCTGCAATTCGCGTTCCCAATACCCGTCAAACCGGCCTGCGGCGACATAGGCGAGGTCAAGCGCGGCGGACCCCCAGCGGCGGACCCCGGCGCAGGCGGGCATCAGGCGGGCCAGATCCTGCAGGGTGGCGGGCAGGGTTTTCTTGGCGCCAAAGGGCACGCCGGTGGCAAATACCGCCTCGGACATGCTGCGGCGGCCCGAGACGCGGATGCGGCGGCTGTCGTTGAGCCAGGCGCCCGAGCCTTTTTCGGCCCAGAACATTTCATCCTTGGCGGCGTCATAGACCACCGAAGACACGATCTCGCCCTTGTGTTCCAGACCGATGGACACCGACCAATGCGGCATGCCGTGCAGGAAGTTGGTGGTGCCATCCAATGGGTCGACGATCCAGCGGCGGGTGGGATCTGCCCCGGCGCTGGCCCCGGTTTCCTCCCCCAGCCAGCCATAGGTGGGGCGGGCCCCCATCAGGTCTTCCTTGATCATCCGCTCGGCCTCGCGGTCGGCTTTGGAGACAAAGTCGCCCGGGCCTTTGGTGGAAACCTGAAGGTTTTCAACCTCGCGGAAGTCTTTGACCAGCGAGCGACCCGCACGGCGCGCGGCCTTGATCATCAGGTTGAGGTTGGCGCTGCCTTGCATCGTGGGACTCCGGGTAGGTTCAAACGCCTGCGTATAGGGCGGTCGGCCGCGCAAGGAAAGGGGGCGTGCTGCGGGCGGCCCCAAATAGCCGGGGCAATGTGGAAAGGTGGCGTGACGAATCGTTAGTAAACTGTTATCAACTTTCCGTGCGCTTCCGATTTTTTTCCTTTTACCGTGATGTGAGGTTAACAAGTATGAAGAAAATTAAGTCTGTACTCGCCGCACTTTGCCTTGCAGGTTTGCCTGCCATGACGAGCGCGGCCACCGTTGACGTTGTCGAGGCACCGTCGGGGTTTTTCGTTCCCGATCCTTCGCTCGTGTATTCAGGCACATATTGGCGTGGCGCTGACCAGGATTGGTCCTGGACCCATGGTGCCATTGCGGCGGGCTTTACCACGGCCTCGCTGTTGATCAGCGCCTTTGATGTCGACTTCGAATTTGGCGAGTTCGATGAGATCTTTGCCATGGATGACGGCGTCTGGGTGTCGCTTGGGCTTCTTGCCGGCGCAAGTGACGTTTTTGCCTTCACCGAGTTTGATCTGGCGTCCAACTTCTTTGATGATATCGCAGAAGGGCTGAATGTCCGGATCGATATTGATACAGGCAATTCGGGCTGGTTGGTGACGCTTAGCAAATCGGTGATCACCACCGATGGCGCGGCCCCTCCGCCGCCTGATCCGGGCGTTGTGCCTCTGCCGGCTGCGGGTTGGTTGATGCTTGCGGGTCTGGGTGGGCTTGCGGCCGTGCGGCGGCGCAAATCGGTCTGACCTGACCCGGTTACAGGGTAAAGCTGCAAAGCCCGGCGCGGATGTGCCGGGCTTTGTCTTGTGCGGGACCGGGATCAGCCGCGTTGCAGCTTGACCGGTTCGGAGCGGCCCAGTTTCAGGAAATGCGCCATGAAAGGCTTGGCGGCATCCTCATCGCGGGTGGCTGCGAACAGGCGTTTGGTCACGGTCTGGGGGCCGAGCGGGCGGGTGACGTAATCGGCGTTGCTTTTGATGTCGCGCAGCACCCAGTCGGGCAAGACCGACACGCCGCGGTTGGAGCCGACGAGCATCAGGATAACCGCCGTCAGTTCCACCGGGCGCTGGCCGCGGGGTTCGACCTTGGCGGGGGTCAGCAGTTCGGTGAAGACATCGAGCTTGTCGCGGCCCACCGGATAGGTGATCAGCACCTGATCGCGGAAATCCTCGGCCGCGATGAAGGGTTTGGCGGCGAGCGGGTTCTGGGCGGAGGCGAGGAACACCGGGTGGTAGTCGAACAGCGGGTTGTAGGTCAGGCCGGCCAAGGGTTCGGGGTTCGAGGTGATGACCAGATCGACCTCTTCGCGCAAAAGCGCGGGAAAACTGTCAAAGGCCAGCCCGGCGCGGATGTCAACGTCGACTTCCGGCCAGGCCTGACGGAACTGTTCAAGCACCGGGAACAGCCAGTCGAAACAGGCGTGGCACTGGATGGCGATGTGCAGCCGCCCGGTCTTGCCAGAGCGGAGCGCGCGGAACTCTTCTTCCATCAGCTCGATTTCCGGCAAGATGCGGTCGGCGGCGCGCAACATCCGCACGCCTGCCGCTGACAGGCGCATGGGTTTGGACCGGCGCACGAACAGCTCCATCCCGGCCTGATCTTCCAGATTGGCGACCTGATGCGACAGGGCGGACTGGGTCATGTTGAGCAGATCGGCGGCCCGGGCGAGCCCGCCGGCCTGATGGATGGCGCGGATGGTGCGCAGGTGGCGAAGTTCGATGTACATGAGGGGAACCACATGATGATGGTGAAGTTTATGAATTTGTCTCACATCGCCGAATCTGCGACAAGAGGGCATCACAAGGAGAAGACCATGGCCACGCCGCGCATCTCGTTCGAGTTTTTCCCGCCCCAGACGCTGGACGCATCGTTCCGTCTTTGGGAAACCGTGCAGGCGCTGGCCCCGATGCAACCGGAGTTCGTGTCGGTGACCTATGGCGCGGGCGGCACGACGCGCAAGCTGACACATGAGGCGGTGACGGCGATCGGCAAGAATTACGGGCTGAACGTGGCGGCGCATCTGACCTGCGTGGATGCGACGCGGGCCGAGACGCTGGAGATTGCGGCGGCCTATGCCGAGGCGGGCGTGACCGAGATCGTGGCGCTGCGTGGCGATGCGCCCAAAGGGGCGGAGCGGTTTACCGCGCATCCCGATGGGTTTGCGTCGTCAGTGGAGCTGATCGAGGCGCTTGCCGCCACCGGGAAATTCAAGCTGCGCGTTGGGGCCTATCCGGAGCCGCACCCGGATGCGGCCGACAGCCTTGCCGATGTGCGCTGGCTCAAGCGCAAGATCGATGCGGGGGCGACCAGCGCCATTACCCAGTTTTTCTTTGATGCCGATACGTTCTTTCGCTTCCGCGATCTGTGCGTGAAGGAGGGGATCACGGCATCGATCATTCCGGGCATCCTGCCGATCACCAGCTGGGCGGGGGCGAAGAAATTCGCGCAGCGCTGCGGATCAGAGGTGCCGGCGCGGCTGGATGAGGCGTTCACCACTGCGGCGCGGGACGGGCGCGAGGAGTTGTATGCGCTGGCCCATTGCACCCAGCTTTGCGACAACCTGCTGCAAGGCGGGGTTGAGGATCTGCACTTTTACACCCTGAACCGCCCGCACCTGACCCGCGAAGTGGTGCGCGCCTTGGGAATCCAGCAGGACGTGGTTCTGGAAAAGGTTGCCTGAGCACAGGCTGACGGCGTCTCCCTGAGGCCCTTGCCCCTTGCGGCATGGGCCTCTTTTTTTGCTGTGGGGGCCGCCCTGTTGGCACAGGTTGCAGAGCCGCCTGTGCAAATGCGGGTTTCCTGTCGCGCGCGGCATGGATAGCATGGTGTCCATTGCAAAGAGGACATCATGGCCCAGTCTGACCCCACCAAGCCCATCTTTATTCTGAACGGACCTAACCTGAACCTGCTGGGGATGCGCCAGCCCGAGATTTACGGGCGCGAGACGCTGGCGGATGTGGCGGCGGGCTGTGCGGCGCTGGCGGCGGAATTGGGGCTGGGGGTGCGCTTTCACCAGTCCAACCATGAGGGCGTTCTGATCGACTGGATTCACGAGGCGCGGGGGGCGGGCGCGGGGGTGATCATCAACCCCGGCGCATTCACCCATACATCGGTGGCCATTCTGGACGCGCTGAACGCTTTTGACGGGCCGGTGCTGGAGGTGCATATCTCGAATGTGCACAAGCGCGAGGCGTTCCGGCATCATTCCTATGTGTCCTTGCGGGCGGATGGGGTGATCGCGGGGTTCGGGACGGAAGGGTATCTGCTGGCCTTGCGGCGGATGCGGACTTTGGTCTTGACCTGAGCCCGGTCGCAGGCGGACCGGGGCGGATGCCTCTGGCGGGCGTATTTGATCAGGATGACGGCAGCGTGTTTCGTTGGCATGACGCGGCGCGCCTGATCGGGCCGGAGGGCGAGCAGGTTTCACGCGCGGGGGTGTTTGCACCGGTGCTGGCAGACCGGCCGGGGGGCGCGGCCTTGGCGGCGGCTTTGGCGGGGCAGGGGCGTGGGTTTCGCATCGGCGGCGCGGGCGCGGTCGAGGCCGGGCCGGGCCAGTTCGAGACGCTGACCGGGGGGTCTTTGGGCGGGGCGCGGCGCGTGCTGCGCAGCCAGGCGTCCTGGCTGGCGAGTTTCGCGGTGAATGCGGCGATGTTCCGGATTGGTCCGGGGGTGCGGGTGGCGGTGCCGGGGCGCTTGTCGCAGTCGCTGGCGCTCTATGCCGCGCTGGAGGGGCTGGCGCTGGGGGCGGAGGTCCATCTGCTGGATGGGCTGCGCTGGGATCGGATGGCGGAGATGGTGGCGGCGCGTGGCATCGGCGTGATCTATGCCACACCGGTGCATGTTGCGCAGATGCTGGCCTGCGGGGTGGCGTGGCCCGATCTGCGGCTGGTGCTGGTGGGAGGGGCCAAGCTGGAACCGGGCTTGCGCGCGGCGTTGAAGGCGGTGGCCCCGGGGGCAGAGGTGCGGGAGTTTTACGGGGCGGCGGAGGCGAGTTTCATCTCGCTGTCCGGGCCGGAAGATGCGGCGGAGACGGTGGGGCGGCCCTATCCGGGGGTGGACCTGCGGATCTGCGATGCGGCGGGCCGTGATCTGCCGGAGGGGGCTGTGGGAGAGGTCTGGCTGCGCAGCCCATATGTCTTTGAGCGCTATGCCGGGGACGATCCCGGATCGGCGCGTTGGCGGGGCGGCTGGCTCTGCGTGGGCGAGATGGCGGCGCTGACCCCTGCCGGGCTGGTGTTGCGCGGGCGGGCCGGGCGGATGGTGACGGTCGCGGGGCAGAATGTGTTTCCCGAAGAGATCGAGCGGTTTCTGGCGGGCCTGCCGGGGGTGGAGCGGGCGGCGGTGCTGGCCCGGGCGGAGGCGGTGCGCGGGCATGTGCTGATGGCGGTGCTGAGCGGAGATCCTGCGCGGGAGGGCGAGATCATGGCAGAGGCGCGGGCGCGGCTGGGGGCTATGGTCGCCCCGCGCGGGGTGATCTGGCGGCAGGACTGGCCGGTGCTGGCGTCGGGCAAGACCGATCTTGGGCTTTTGCAGCGCGAGGTGGACGCGTGGCGGTGATCCTGTCGGCGCGGCGCACGGGGATCGTGCCCAAGGGCGGGGCCTTTGCGCGGCTGTCGCTGGAGGAGCTGGCGGTGCCGGTGCTGCGCGCCTGTCTGGCGGATGCGGGGCGCGGGGCGGTGGATGAGGTGATCTGCGCCAATGCCATCGGGCCCGGGGGCAATCCGGCGCGGCGGATTGCGCTGGCGGCGGGATTGCCCGAACGGATCGCGGGGCTGACGATCGACCGGCAATGCGCGGGGGGGCTTGATGCGGTGCTGCTGGCGGCGGCGCTGGTGGATGCGGGCCATGCCGATCTTGTGCTGGCGGGCGGGGTGGAGAGTTTCTCGCGCCGGCCGTTGCGGTTTGTGACCGACCCGGAGGGCGGCCCGCCGGTGGAATATGACGAGGCGCCGTTCACGCCCTGGCCCGGGCGCAATCCCCGCATGGCAGAGGCGGCGGCGGATCTGGCGGTGATCTGCGGCTATGACCGCGCCGCGCAGGAGGCTTGGGCGGTGCAGAGCCATGCCAAGGCGCTTGCCGTGGCGGACTGGCCCGAGATTGTGCCCTTGGCGGGCGTGTCGCGCGATGTGTTTGCGCGGCGGCTGACTTTGGGCCTGCTGGCGCGGGCCCCGGTGGTGGCGGGCAGCATCACCCGGGCCACGGCGGCGGTGGCGGCGGATGGGGCGGCCTTTTGTCTGGTGGCGGCGGATCGCTTTGGCTCGGCCGGGGCCTTGCGGGTGTTGGGCGGGCGGACGCTGGGGGCGGACCCGGAGCAGCCGGGGCTTGCCCCGGTGCCGGCGATTGCGGCGGCGCTGGCGAAAGCGGGGCTGTCAGCGGCGGATGTAACGCAAGCCGAGGTAATGGAAGCCTATGCCGCGCAGGCGATGGCCTGTGTGGCGCGGGCCGGGCTGGACCCGCTGCGCGTCAACCTACAGGGCGGTGCCTTGGCGCGGGGACACCCGATTGGGGCCTCTGGCGCGGTGCTGGCGGTGCGGCTGTTTCATGGCCTGCGCGCCGGGGTTGGCCTTGCGGCGATTGCCTCGGCTGGCGGGATTGGCTCCGCGCTGCTGGTGCAGCGCTGAGCCGCGACGGCTCAGGCGCGGGCCAGCAGCGCGGCGGGGCGGGCGCGGGCGATGGATTGGGTGACAAGGCCGGTCAGCACCGCCTTGATCACATCGCCGGGCAGGAAGGCGAGGGCCAGGATCGAGGCTTCGGCAAAGGTCTTGTTCAGGACGATGGCCATGCCGGTGATGCCACACAGATACATCACGCCGATGCCGCCGATGACCCCGCCTGCCGTTGCCGCCCAGAACGGCGGCAGGGTGGTGCGCTCCATGATCCAGCCTGCAACAAAGGCGGCAAGGGGGAAGCCGACAAGAAAGCCCGCCGAGGGGCCGACAAAGACGCCAAGGCCACCGCGTCCGCCCGACAAGAGCGGCAGGCCGAGGGCGACGAGCAGCAGGAACAGCAAGACCGCCAGCAGGCCGCGTCTGGCCCCCAGCACGGTGCCGCAGAGCATGATGCCCAGCGTTTGCGCCGTGATCGGCACGGCACCGGCCAGATAGAGCGGCGGCACAAGGCCCAGCACGGCGATCAGGGCGGCGAACAGGGCGATATGGGTCAGGCTGCGTTCCATCGGGTCCTCGGTGTTTTGCAGCGTCTTACCCCGTGCCCCCCCGGGCGCGCAAGGCTGCCGCGACCTGTTCGGCATCATCAAGGGCGGCAAGGGCAGCGGGGGCGGCCAGCCGCCAGCCGGGCTTGCGGGGGGAGCGGGCGCGCCAGGCCTGGGACAGCAGGGCCGTGCGGTCCGACAGCACCGGGATGAAGCGGATCACCAGCGCGATGGCCAGCGCCAGCCTGCGCGGCGGCAGGAGGGGCGCCAGCGGGCGGGCGAGGCGTTCGAGCACGGTGATCATATCGGACAGGCGGGTGGTCATAGTGACGAGGTTGGCCGCCGCGACGGCCGCCGTCATCCGCAGCAGGATCACCGCGCCTGCCGTAAGATCGTCCTGCCACAGATGCCACAGGGTGATCAGACCCACGAAGGGCCAGAGCGGGCGCAGCATGCGCGCGCCATGGCGGGCAAAGCGCAGGCCGCCGGTCAGGGAAAGGGCGATGAGGGCGACAAGCGCGAGGCTGAGCGCAAGGGGGGTGGAGAGCTGGAACAGCACAAGGGTGAACAGGGCCAGGGCGGCCAGCTTGACCCCTGCCGGGATGCGGTGGAGCGGCGTTTCAACCGGCGAGGTCAGCGTCAGCATCAAGGCCCCCCAGGCGCTGCATCTCGGCGTCAAACTGCGGCAACACGCGCGCGGGCGGGCCATCGGCGGCGATGGTGCCACCGTCGAGCCAGATCACCCGGTCAAAGCCGGACAGGCTGGCCGGGTCGTGGGTGATGGTGATCAGCCGTTGCGGCAGGGTGGCAAGGCGGCGCACAAGCCGGGTTTGCGTGGGCAGGTCCAGACCGGCGAAAGGTTCGTCAAGCAATAGGGTGCGGGGCTGCATCAACAGGACCGATTGCAGGCAGAGCCATTGGCGCTGACCCTGTGACAGGCTGGTGACCGAGGCCCCCAGCCAATGGCTGCGACCATGCTGTGCCAGATGGGCGGTGACACGCGCCTGTGCCTGGGCTTTTGGCATGCCCATCTGGACCAGGCCGAAGGCAAGTTCTTCATCGACTGTGGGAAACAGGATCTGGTGGTCGGGGTTCTGGAACAGGATGCCCAGATGGGCCAGCATGGCCTTGCGGTCGCGGGCGGGGTCGCAGCCTTCTACCCTTACGGTGCCGCTGTCTGGCGTGATCAGACCGGCGATCAGCCGCAACAGGGTGGATTTGCCCGAACCGTTGCGCCCAAGGATGCCGATGCGCTGTTCGCACAGGTGCAGCGACAGGTCATGCAGCACCGCGCACCCCGAGAGCGTGACAGCGGCACCGGCCAGCGTGATGCCGGCCATGGCGGCGTCTTGTGGGGGCAGGGCTGAAGCTTGGGTCATCGGGGGGCCTTGGCTGCGCGTGGCCCCGGTCATACCGGCAGAGTGGCGCGGTGGAAAGCCCGGCGCTGCGCCAGAAGTGTCTGCTGCGGGCGGGACAGAAAAAGGCGGCACCGGGGGTCCGGTGCCGCCCTTTTCAACCCCATGCCGGATCAGGCCGGCACAGGTGTCAGATCAGCAGGCCGCGATGAAGCGGTTGCCATTCTGGTCGCGGTAGTAGCACTGGCCACGCTGGGGAGCCGGGCCGATCAGGGTGGATGCGGCCACGCCGACAGCGGCACCGATCAGCGCACCCTGGGTGCTGTCCGTCACTGCGGCACCGACGGCTGCGCCGCCCAATGCGCCGAGGGCGGCGTTCTGGTCGGTGGTCTGGCAAGCGGCCAGCGACAGGGCAAGGGCGGACATAAGGGCAAATTTTTTCATGAGGCAGCCTCGTTGGGTTGATTGCACGTCTCTATGCCTCACAACGCGCCGGGTCTGGATAAAGTTCCAGTCTTTCCGCGATGATGCGGATATTTCTGCGCGGCGGCGATCTAGGCCGCGCCGGCAAGCGCCGTGTCGAGTTCCCGCCCCAGGGCATCCAGGGCGGGCAGCAATTCTTGCTGTACGGCCTGGGTCTGCGCCGCGCCGGACAGGTCGCAGACCTGCTTGCACAGGTCTTCGACCCGTTGTGCCTGACTGCCAAGCGTGGCAAAGCCAAAGCTTGCCGCCGTCCCCGAGATCTTGTGCGCGACCTTGCAGATTTCGCGGGCGGCGGTCGCCGGGTCATCACCCGCTTCCAGTGCGCCCCGCTCGATATCAATCTCGATCTGCCGCGACGCGGTCATGTCGAGAAATTGCGGCAGCAGTGCGCGCGCCCAGGAATCTGCCGATTGTGTCATTGCTCTGTGCCTTACCCTGCCAGAAACTGAAGCTGATAGGTCGATTGTCCGCGCACCGAGGCCCGGGCACGGCCCAGCATTGTCTTGACGGCCGAGGTCGAGAACAGGCCCGAATGCACCGTGGCCCCGACCCGGGCCTCCAGCATCGGCAGGCCGAGGCTTTCATAGACAGCGTCATAGGCCATCAGTTCTGCGGCCAGTTCATGTTCGATTTCCTGCGTGTCGAGCGGCTGTGACCGGTTGAGGATGCAGACAAACTCGGCACTGCCGGCATAGGCCAGCAGAAAGCTCTGACGCTTCATGCAGGCGGCAATGGCCGACCCGACATCGGCCATGCAGTCCAGAAATTCCATCCGGTTCAGGCGGCGAAACAGGCTGGCCCCGCCGACAACCTGAAAGGCCACGGCAGTATGGCTGTGCAGCTTCAGACGGCTGAGGGTCAGCAGGTGGTTTTCCAGCGCGAGATATTCGATCAGCGAGCCGCATTTGGGCAAGGCGACCGGCTCTTCAAAGGCAAAGCGCATGCCCGGCACATCGTCCATCGACTCCATGGCGAATTGCAGCGACCGGGCCAGGTTGTGTTCCTGCACAAGGCGGTCGAGCATGCCCAGCCGGGCCTGCAACTCGATCCGGTTGATCGGTTTGGTCAGATAGTCGGTGGCCCCGACGGCAAAGGCCTGATCGACATAATCGCGCCCGACCATGGTGGTGACCATCATGATCGGGGTGGTGCTGTGATGGGCCATGGCGCGGATGTGCTGGCAGGCCTCGATCCCGTCCATTTCCGGCATCTGGATATCGAGCAGAATCGCATCAAAATGCTCATGCGGGTTGGACAGGCAGGTGAGCGCTTCTGCAGCAGAGGTGACGCAGACGGGGGGCTGATATCCAAGCTGGCTCATCATCTTCGTCAGAACATAATGAAACGCCGGATCATCATCCACTGCAAGATAACGCATATTGCCCATCGTTATTACCACCTTTGGCTACTCTTTTCACCTAAGCGGGTCTTTGAGGCATAAATTGGGCGGAATTTAAGTATTTCTTAATGATTAGAAACGGATTGAGACCCAATCAGCGGGTCACGACGCGCCCGGCAGACGGCCCAAGAGCCGCAGAACGGTGGTGCGGAACACATCGCTCTGGATCGGTTTCGGGATCATCGCATCGGCCTGATCGCCGACGCCCGGGGTGCTGGCATGGTCGATGTCGGCGGTGAACTGGATCATCGGGGTCAGCGTGTTGATGGTGCTGGCGGCCTTGAGATGCCGGATCACCCGGTCACCGGTGATCAGGGGCATGTGGCGGTCAAAGATCATCAGATCAAACCGCTGCGAGATTGCGGTTTCCAGCGCGGCCTTGCCATCGGCGGCGATCACAAGCTCGATGAACGGAAAATCCGACAGCAGATGGCGCACGATCTGCTGATTGATTTCATCATCTTCGGCAAGCAGAACAACCGCAGGCGACTGGCCGGCGTCATCTCTTGTCATCTGCGCGATACTCCCTGAACTCATACTCACAAACAGCCCTCCTGATCGAGCAGTGGCACTTTTGTTGCCAGCGAACATAGTCCATCAAATTGTGGCTGCACAATGGAAGTCTCGTGTCGAACGCCGGCAGATTTCAGGATGTGAAGACTTGTCCACAAGGCCGGTCAATCAGGCGTTGTGCGATTCAGGCCTTGGTTGTGTCATGCCCTTGTTAACAGGATTGAAACGGCATGGATGAGCTCGGCCTGGCGGAAGGGTTTGGGCACATGCGAATCGAAGCCTGCCATGATGTATTCCGACACCTGATGCGACATGGCATTGGCGGTCACCGCGATGGCCGGGACCTGTGATCCGGGCAGACCGGTCTTGCGGATGGCCTGCAGCGCGCCGGTGCCGTCCAGCACCGGCATGGCGATATCCAGAACCAGCATGTCGAACGGCATGCCGGCCTCGGACCGGCTGCGCCAAAGCTCGACCGCTTCGGCACCGTTGTTGGCCAGAACCACCTCGGCCCCGGTGTCTTTCAGCATTTCGGTGATCACCATGCGGTTGGTCGCCGAATCGTCGGCGATCAGGAGGGAAACCCCGGACAAGGAGGCAAGGCGGGTTCGGTCGGGCCTTTTGATGTCCTGCACCAGCGCGGCTTCGACGGTTTCGGCCAGGGGAAGCGAGATCTTCACCTGGGTCCATGCGCCCAGCCGGCTGTCGACCTCGATGGTTCCGCCCATCAGTTCGACCAGATTGCGCACGATGGGCATGCCAAGCCCGGTGCCGCCGAACCGGCGTGTGGTGCCGCCTTCGGCCTGTTCGAAGTTGTCAAAGATGCGCCGGACCTGATCGGGGGACATGCCGATGCCGGTATCGCGGACCTCGATGGTCAGGGGCTTGCCGGGGCGGGCCGACATGGTGAGCGAGACCGAGCCGCTTTCGGTGAATTTGATCGCGTTGCTGAGCAGGTTGTTCAGGATCTGCTGGATGCGGAACGAGTCGCCCAACCGGGGCTTTTCGGAGCCGGAGCTTGTGAGAACCTCGAAGTCCAGACCCTTTTCTTCGGCCCGCAGCCCGTGCAGCGGCTCGACCTGCCGCGCAATTTCTGCGGGTATGAAGGGGATCTGCTCGATGACCATCTTCCCTGCTTCGATTTTCGACATGTCCAGCACCTCGTTGAGGACATTGAGCAATAACTCGCCCGAGCGGCGGATTGTTCCGATCATGTCCTTTTCGCGGGGGTCCTTGATAAGGCCGTCAAGCAATTCGGCCATGCCGAGGACTCCGTTCAGAGGGGTGCGGATTTCATGGCTCATGTTTGCAAGGAAGGTGGATTTCGACTGGCTGGCGGCCTGCGCTTCGAGCAGCGCATGCTCCAGCCGTGCCGCCTTGTGCAGCTCTTCGGTGATGTCGACAAAAGACGCGATCGTGAGTTTTTCAGACGCGTTGCGGTCGATCCCGTGATGCGGAACCGCGTTGACCGACAGGATGCGCCGGGTGCCGTCCGGCCATTCGATGCCGATGCGCACATCCCGCACGATGGTGTTTTCCCTCTGCGCCCGGCGGCAGGGCAGGGCTTCGGTGGGCAAGGGGGCGCCGTCCGGATCGGTGATGCGCCAGATCGGATCGGAAAAGAGCAGACCTTCGATGGTGTTCCGATCCCGGCCCAGAATGCGTTCTGCCTCGGCATTGGCATAGGTGATGCGGTCGCGGGTATCCATGACCACGATGGCCGAAATCGAGGTGTCCATCACCTCGGTCAGGAAGGACTGATTGCTCAGCACCAGATCTTCCAGCTTCTTGCGCTCGGTGATGTCGAGGTGAATGCCCACGACCGCCTTGTGCGTGCCATCGGGCGCCCGCTCGGTGACGGCAGAGCGCGACATGATCCAGGCCCAGCTGCCATCCTTGCGGCGCATGCGCAGCTGATGTTCGCGCACGGCCTCGCGGCCGTCGGGCAGGGGGGCAAAATCCTGGCGTTCCGAATGGTCCAGACGCAGCAGATCTTCGGGATGCACAAGGGCGCGGAACATGGCATCCGACGGCTCGCCCAGTTCTTCGGGGGTATAGCCCAGCATCTGGGCGTAGCGCCCGCCGATCCGCAAGGCGCCGGTGTCGACGCGCCAATCCCAGGTGCCGACATCCGCGCTTTCGATGATCTGCGCCAGCGAGTCCCGGGCTTCGGCCAGGGACCGGTGCGCCTCGTCCAGCGCTTCGATCTGGCGATGGCGTTCGGTGGTGTCGATCCGCACCGCGATCCGCCCGCCATCGGGGGTGCGTAGATCGACCCGCCGGATCCAGCGGTCATCGGAGGCCATCACCTCGTCGATATTGGGGTTTTTGTAGCGTTGCCATTGTTCGGCGATCCATTCGTCGACCCGGCCGACGGCGTCGCGAAAGATTCCCTTTTCGAGGCCAAGATTGAGCACGTCCTGCTGATGCACCCCGGCCACCAGGATATCGGCCACGGCGGGATGCATCCGCTTGTAGGCCGAATTGGCAAAGACCAGCCGCTCATCGGCATCCCAGATCAACACGCCGTCGGGCAGGGTTTCGATGGCATTGTACAGCTGTTCACGCATGCGGTCTGCCACATCGGCGAGAACGGCTGCCTTCGCCTCGCCCGCTTTCTGAGCCGTGACATCGGTTTCGATCGCGACATGCCCGGTGACATTGCCATCCCTGTCGAACAAGGGGAGGATGTTGAAGTCGATCCAATAGGCCTCACCCTGGCGGTCAAAGTTGACCGTCTGGCCATGGTATGTCTCGGCCTGTTCAATGGCGCGGTCGACGGCCGCTTTGTTGTCGGGGTCAGGATTGGGTCCGCGCACCAGACCGGCCAGCTCGCGCCCTTGCACCTCGGCCAGAGTCCAGCCGGTGCGCTGTTCCCAGGCGCGGTTGGCCCAGGTGATCCGCTGCGCGGGGTCGACGACCACCACAAGGTTGGACATGTTCTCGACGACCCGGTTGAGACGGCTCAGGTCGTCGGATTTCTGCATGTCCTGCGTGACATCGCGCACCACAAAGATGACGGTCGGCTGATCGTTGCGGGTGGTCCCGGCCTTGCGCGCGCCGACAGATTCATACCAGCGCTGGTCCAGCCTGAAGCGGATCGGGGCGCTGCGGCCGGTGTCCAGGGCCTCTTGCAGCGCCAGGCGGCTTTTGGCGGCAACATCGGGCGGCAGCACGTCCTCGAACAGACGGCCGGGCAGGGACTCGCGCGCGTCTGCCAGCTGATCCGACGGGCCGGCGATAAAATCGGTGTAGCGCCCGTCGGCGGTGATTTCAAAGATCAGGTTCGGCACGACAGCCAGAATGGCGGCCAGCCGGTCATAGGCGGCGATGGCATTTTGCTCTTCGGCTGACGGTTGCACCCGTTCCGAGCTGAGCCCGGTATAGCCCAGAAACCTGCCTGCCGCATCGCGCCTTGGCGTGCCGTTGCTGCGCAGCCAGCGCTGCGTGCCATCGGCCAGGGTCACGGCATGGATGTGGTTGTGGATCGGCACGTGTTGCGCCATGCGCGCCTGCAGGCTGCACCAGTCAACGCCGGCCCAGTCATCGGCCTGCAAGCGGCTGTCCCGCGGGACAGGCTGGCTCGGGTCGGGGGCCGGGGGGCACAGATAGGTCAGCTTGCCCTGCGCATCGGTTTCCCAGATCCAGACTTCGAACAGCGCGGCGAGACCCTCCAGACGGGCCGCGTTGATGCCCGAACACCAGCGGTCCAGTGCCCTGCGCAAAGAGCTTCGCAGGGTTTCCAGAGAGGTCGCCGCGCCGGGCGGCAAAGGCTTTCTGCCCAGGCGCAGCACCAGAGCAGCGGGCTGCCCGCCGATGCAGCCCAGATCGAGCCGGCGCAGGGTGCCTTTTGTCAGATCCTCCGAGATCTGGCCCGATGTCACCGCCGCACAGAGATCTGTCAGCGCCGACTCGGGGTGCGCCACCCGGACCGCCGCCGTAATGTCGGGCGGGCCGACCAGCAGCAGGCCGGCCGATGCCCCGCAATGGCGCACAACGTTGGCCAGCACAGGCTCTATCCTGTCCTGATCGGCGAAATCTTCGAAACTGGGAAAATGATCAGCAGTGAACGACATCAGGTTTGACAGGCTTCCGGTATCAGCGATGAGGGCGCGATGCCGAATCATCTACAACCCATTCGCGAGCAGTTGTCACTGCTTTCTCAACCAAAAGTTAGCATTTGCTGATGCCTGGTGGCTTTGGTGTCGTGATGTCGCGGTCTGACCCCTACTTGCCGTAACGTCACCTTCCGGCAAAGCACCAGAGCCCGTGTCTTGCGCACCGCCCGACAGCGCGAGGCTGGCGGGCGGTGGGGCTGAGGAGGCGCGCGATCAGCCGTTGCGGGCGGCGGCGACCGAGGCTTCCAGGATATCCAGCCCTTCGGCAAAATGTGCATCGGGAATGGTGATCGGGGCAAGAAAGCGCACCACATTGCCGTAAACGCCGCAGGTCAGCAGGATCAGCCCGCGCTTTTGCGCCTCGGCCCGGACGCGGGCGGTAAAGCCGGCGTCGGGCGCCTTCGTGCCGGGGTTGGCAAATTCCACCGCCACCATGAAGCCGGGGCCACGGATGTCGACGATTTCGGGCGCGGTGGCGCGGATCGATTCGAGCCGCTGTTTCAGCCGGCTGCCAAGTTCATTGGCCCGGGCACACAGGTCTTCGTCCTCGATCACATCGAGCACCGCATTGGCGGCGGCCACGCCCAGCGGGTTGCCGGCATAGGTGCCACCCAGGCCCCCTGGGTTGGCCGCGTCCATCAGATCCGCCCGCCCGGTGACAGCGGCCAGCGGCAGACCGCCGGCCAGCCCCTTGGCCATGGTGGTCAGGTCGGCGCTGACGCCATAAGCCTCCATCGCGAACAGATGGCCGGTGCGGGCAAAGCCGGTCTGCACCTCATCGGCGATCATCACGATGCCATGGGTGTCGCACAGCGCCCGGATGGCTTTGACCAGATCGGCGGGGGCGGGGTAGAAGCCGCCTTCGCCCTGCACCGGTTCAAAGATGATGGCGGCCACGCGTGCCGGGTCCAGATCGGATTTGAACAGCTTTTCAATGCCCGCCATCGCATCCTTGGTGGAAATGCCATGCGGTTCCATCGGGAAGGGGACGTGGAACACATCGGGCATCATCGCGCCGAAGCCCTTTTTATAGGGTTCGACCTTGCCGGTCAGCGACATGCCCATGAAGGTCCGGCCATGAAACCCGCCGCCAAAGGCGATCACCGCATTGCGCCCGGTGGCGATGCGGGCGATTTTCACCGCGTTTTCACAGGCCTCGGCCCCGGTGGTGACGAAGATGGTCTTCTTCTTGAACTCGCCCGGCACTTTTTCATTCAGACGCTCGGCCAGGCGGATGTAGTTTTCATAGGGCATCACCTGATGGCAGGTGTGGGTAAAGCGGCCCAGCTGTTCGGTGACCGCCGCCATGACGCGCGGGTGGCAATGGCCGGTGTTGACCACCGCAATGCCGGCCGCAAAGTCGATATAGCGGTTGCCCTCGATATCCCAGACCTCGGCATTCAGGGCGCGGTCGGCGTAGATCTGGGTCATCATCCCGACCCCGCGTGAGATGGCATCTTCGCGGCGCAGGGCAACTTCGGCGTTCAACATGGCTTGGCGCTCCCATAGGGCCCGGTACGGGCTGTTGCGCAACATTTGATCAAACTTTTGAAGCGGCGTCCATCATCTTCCCGACACTTGCCGGCCTGTTTTCGTCAGAGCCAGCGGAAACCCCATGGCAGGCCGTCTACCCAGAACCCTCGCAGCGGCGGGGCGCTGCGAAATCAAAACCGGCGGTCTTTGGAGTCTGGTGTGGATTCACCTGCTGTTAACCTTACCCGGTGCAGTGTAGCCCTGCGAATGAGGCGAGGCGGACATGGGACTGACATCCAACCCCACACCCCACCCCACACCCCTGGACGATGATCCTGTGGATTGCCTGCGTCTCATTCGTTCCCGAAAGGTCGGCCCGGTCACCTTTCACCGCTTGCTGTCGGAACATGGGTCTGCGCGGGCGGCCCTGGCGGCCTTGCCCGATGTGGCCCGCGCGGCGGGGCTTGAAAGTTATGCGGTCTGCCCGGTTGAGGTGGCCCGGCATGAGCTGGCACAGGGCCGCGCGGCCGGGGCACAGCTGATCGTCTGGGGGGCCGGGGCCTATCCGCTGCCGCTGTGCGATCTGCCCGATGCGCCGCCGGTGCTTTGGGTGATGGGCGATGCGGCCCTGCTGCACCGCCCGCTGGTGGCATTGGTGGGCGCGCGCAACGCGTCATCCCTTGGGTTGCGCATGGCGCGGCGGCTGGCCGATGGCGTGGCGCAGGCCGGGTTTGTCACCGTCTCGGGGCTGGCGCGCGGCATAGACACAGCGGTGCATGAGGCGACGCTGCTGACCGGCACCGTGGCGGTACAGGCGGGCGGGGTCGATGTGGCCTACCCAGAGGAAAACGCCCGGCTGATGGCGCAGATTGCCGAACAGGGCTGTCTGGTGTCGGAACAACCCATGGGACTGCTGCCGCAGGCCCGGCACTTTCCGCAACGCAACCGCATTGTCTCGGGCCTGTCGCGCGCCGTGGTGGTGGTTGAGGCGGCGTCCCGATCCGGGTCGATCATCACCGCGAAAACCGCGCTGGATCAGGGGCGCGATGTGCTGGCGGTGCCGGGTCATCCGTTCGATGCCCGCGCGGCAGGCTGCAACCAGCTGCTGCGCGACGGGGCGACGCTGATCCGGGGGCCGGCCGATGTGCTGGAGGTGGTGGGCGGCACCGTGGTCGATTTCCCCGCCCCGCCGCCTGAACTGCCGCCCGAACCGGTGGCCGAGCCGGTTCCCGGCCCTGTCCCGCCACGCCGGCCGCTGGCGGATATCGCGGCGGTGCACAGCCAGATCCTGGCGCGACTTGGCCCCAGCCCGCTGGCCGAAGATCAGCTGATCCGCGATCTGTCGATGCCACCCGCCAAGGTGGCCCATCATCTGCTGACGCTTGAACTGGAAGGCCGGGTGCAGCGCGCGCCCGGCGGGTTGCTCAGCCGCATTGACTGAGCCGGCACCCGCGCGCTTTTTGCACGCTCTTCGGGGCTGGATCGTGCCACGTCTGATGCGCCACAGAGTCTTCCCCAGATTGTTGCATTGACATTCACACCGCTTCGCCCACATCTTGCCGCGCCTCTCGGGGCTTTCGTGCAAAAGGGAATGTCATGGCCGTCGTCGTAGTCGAATCTCCTGCCAAGGCCAAGACAATCAACAAATATCTTGGCTCTGACTATACGGTTCTGGCCTCTTATGGCCATGTCCGTGACCTGCCGCCAAAGGATGGGTCGGTCGATACCGAGCATGATTTCGCTATGACATGGGAAGTGGCGGCCGATAGCAAAAAGCACATCCGCGCCATCACCGAGGCGTTGAAAACCGATGACACGCTGATCCTGGCGACCGACCCTGACCGCGAAGGCGAGGCGATTTCCTGGCACCTGCGCGAGGCCCTCGCCAGCAGCCTGAAGAAGGGCAAGACAGTCAGCCGTGTGACCTTCAACGCCATCACCAAGGATGCGGTGACGCTGGCGATGAAGAACCCGCGCGAGATTGATACGCCGCTGGTCGAGGCTTATCTGGCCCGCCGGGCGCTGGATTATCTGGTGGGCTTCACCCTGTCGCCGGTGCTGTGGCGCAAGCTGCCGGGGTCGAAATCGGCGGGCCGGGTGCAATCGGTCTGCCTGCGCCTGATCGTCGAGCGCGAGATGGAGATCGAGGCATTCCGCGCCCGCGAATACTGGTCGGTGCGGGCGGTGCTGGTCACCCCGCGGGGCCAGGAGTTCGAGGCGCGGCTGACGGTGCTGGGCGGCAAGAAGCTGGACAAATTCGACATTACCACGTCAGAAGCCGCCGAATTGGCGGTGCAGGCTGTCACATCCCGACCATTGACCGTGCAAAGCGTGGAGGCCAAGCCTGCCACCCGCAACCCCTATCCGCCCTTCATGACCTCGACCCTGCAGCAAGAGGCCAGCCGCAAGCTGGGCATGGGCGCGAAACAGTGCATGAGCACGGCGCAGCGGCTGTATGAGGCCGGGCACATCACCTATATGCGGACCGATGGCATCGACATGGCTCCCGAGGCGGTGACCCAGGCGCGCGACGCGATCAAGGACCGCTTTGGCGCGGCCTATGTCCCCGACCAGCCGCGCCTCTACAAGAACAAGGCCAAGAACGCGCAGGAAGCCCACGAATGTATCCGCCCGACCGAAATGGCGGCAGCGCCCGAAAAGCTGCGCCTGTCGGAAAAGGATCAGGCCAACCTTTATGACCTGATCTGGAAGCGTACGATTGCCAGCCAGATGGCGGCCGCGCGGCTGGAACGCACCACGGTGGATGTGGGCAGCGCCGATGGGCAGGTCACCTTGCGCGCCACGGGCCAAGTGGTGCAGTTCGACGGTTTCCTCAAGGTCTATGACGAAGGCCGCGATGACGAGGATGAAGAAGGTGGCCGCCTGCCGCAGATCATGCAGGGCGAACCGGCGGAAAAGCGCGATATCGCGCCCGAACAGCATTTCACACAACCCCCGCCGCGCTATACCGAAGCCACGCTGGTCAAGCGGATGGAAGAGCTGGGCATCGGGCGGCCATCGACCTATGCTTCGGTCTTGTCCACCATTCAGGACCGCGAATATGTCCGCAAGGACAAGAACCGGCTAATCCCCGAAGACAAGGGGCGGTTGGTCACTGCGTTCCTGACCAATTACTTCCGCCGCTATGTGGAATATGATTTCACCGCCGATCTGGAAAACCAGCTGGATGACGTGTCGGCGGGGTCGTTGGATTACAAGGATGTGCTGGAACGGTTCTGGCGCGATTTTTCCGCCGCCGTCGCCGAAACCGCCGATCTGCGGATTGGCGAGGTGCTGGAAAAGATTGATGATTTCCTGTCGCCCCATCTGTACCCGCTGCGCGAGGATGGATCTGATCCGCGGATCTGCCCAACCTGTGGCACGGGGCGGCTGCATCTGAAAACCGCGCGGTCGGGGTCGGCCTTCATCGGCTGCAAGAATTACCCCGAATGCCGCTATACCCGCCCGATTTCGGGTGGCGAAGATGCGGGCGGGGCCGATGGCCGAATCTTAGGCAATGACGAGAATGGCCTGCCGATCAGCCTGCGGGCAGGGCGCTTTGGCCCCTATGTCCAGCGTGGCGAGGCGACGGAAGACCAGCCCAAGCCCGACCGCGCCAGCCTGCCCAAGGGCTGGGGGGCGGACAGCCTGACGCTGGAGCGCGCGCTGGAGCTGTTGTCGCTGCCGCGCCAGATCGGGCTGCACCCCGAGGATGGTGAGCCGATCGAGGCGGCGATTGGCCGCTATGGGCCTTATGTCAAGCATGGCAAGGTCTATGCCAACATCCCCGATGTCGAAGAGGTGTTCACCATCGGCATGAACCGCGCGATGGAGGTGCTGGCGCAGAAGGCCACGCGCGGGCGCGGGGCAGCGGCACCGGCGGAACCGATCAAGGCTTTGGGCGACCACCCCGATGGCGGCGCGATCACGGTGATGCCGGGGCGATACGGGCCTTATATCAAATGGGAAAAGGTCAACGCGACCATCCCCAAGGACATCGTGCCCGAAGAGATCAATCTGGATCAGGCGCTGGAACTGATTGCGGAAAAGGTTGCCAAATCACCGGGCAAGAAGAAAGCCGCGCCAAAAAAGGCCACCGCCAAGAAGGCCGCGCCTGCGGCAGAGAAGGCGGCAAAGCCAGCCGCGCGCAAAGCGCCTGCCAAGAAGGCTCCGGCCAAGGCTGCTGCCGCCAAAAAGCCTGCGGCCAAGAAAGCCGCGCCAAAGGCTGCCGAGTGATCTGCCTGGCTGATCAGCCCGTTCGCGGGTTGATCAGCCGCCCCATCACCGCCCCGGCGCGCAGCACCCCGATGCGCGCGCCGTGCTCTTCAACCGCCATTTCGCCTGCGCCGTCGCGGATCATGGCCATGATCTCGCGCACCGGGGTGTCCGGTGCCACCGCTAGGGTGGCGACCGTCTCGCCCGCCACCATCACATCACGCGCGGTCAGCACCGACAGCGGGTTCATATGGGCCACGAAGTCCTGCACATAGGCATCGACCGGGTTGGCGATGATCTCGCGCGCGGTGCCGCATTGCACGATGCGTCCACCCTCCATCAGGGCGATCCGGTTGCCGATCTTGAAGGCTTCGTCCAGATCATGGCTGACGAAGATGATCGTGCGTTTCAGCTTGGCCTGCAGGTCCAGGAGTTCATCCTGCAACTTGGCGCGGATCAGCGGGTCGAGCGCCGAGAACGGCTCGTCCATCAAAAGGATCGGGGCCTCGGTGACAAAGGCGCGGGCAAGGCCCACGCGTTGCTGCATGCCGCCGGACAATTCGCCCACCTTGCGCTCGGCCCATTGCGTCAGGTTCACCAGCTCCAGCTGTTCGTCCACCTTGGCGCGGCGCTGTGCCGCCGTCTGGCCGGCAAGTTCCAGCCCCAGCCCGACATTCTCGCGCACCGTGCGCCAGGGCAGGAGGCCAAAGGCCTGAAACACCATGGCAATCCGCGACAGGCGCAGCTTGCGCAGATCCTCTGGCGCGGCTTTGGTGACCGAAACCAGACCGGTCCCGTCATGCACCCGCACCTCGCCCCGCACCACGGGATTGAGCGCGTTGACCCCGCGCAGCAGCGTGGACTTGCCCGAGCCTGACAGGCCCATCAGCACAAGGATTTCCCCCGTGGCCACGGTCAGGCTGCAATCATGCACGCCCAGCACCTGCCCGGTTTTCGCCTGCACCTCGGCTCGGCTCAGCCCCTGATCCATCAGGGGCAGGGCGCGGTCCGGGTGGTCGCCAAAGACGATCGACACCCGGTCGAATTCAACCGCGTTCATGACCGCACCCGCAGCATCCGGTCCAGCATGATGGCGACCACCACGATGATGAAACCCGACTCAAAGCCCAGCGAGGTGTTCACAGTGTTCAGCGCCCGCACCACCGGCACGCCGAGACCATTGGCCCCGACCAGCGCCGCGATCACCACCATCGACAGTGACAGCATGATGGTCTGGTTCAGCCCCGCCATGATCTGCGGCAGGGCATAAGGCAGTTCCACCTTCCACAGCCGCTGGCCAGGTGTCGCCCCAAAGGCGGTGGCGGCCTCCAAGAGCGGGGTAGGGGTGGAGGATACCCCCAGATAGGTCAGCCGGATCGGGGCCGGCAGCACGAAGATCACCGTGGCGATCAGGCCCGGTACCATGCCAAGGCCAAAGAAGACGATGGCCGGGATCAGGTAGACAAAGGTGGGCAGCGTCTGCATCAGGTCGAGCACCGGCGACAGGGCCGCGTAAAGCCGGGGCCGGTGCGCGGCAGCAATGCCGATGGGCACGCCCACCCCCATGCAGACCACGCAGGCCGACAGGATCAACGTCAGGCTTTCCATCGTCTCATCCCAATAGCCCTGATTGAGGATGAACAGAAACCCGAGCAAGACCCCGAAGCAGATCGTCCAGCGCCGCTGCAGCGCCCAGGTCAGCGCCACGAACAGTGCCACGATGATCAGCGGATGCGGCGTTTCCAGACACCACAGGATCGCGTCGATCATCGCCTCCATCGCGTCCGCGATGGAATCAAAGATGCCGCCCAGATTGGCATTCATCCAGTCGAACACCGCCTTGGCCGTGCGCCCCACCGGAATTTTGTGCTCCGTCAGCCAATCCATAAATGCGGCCCGCCTCTTGTATCTTTTGAAATAGGCCGCGCGGTGCGCCACCGGTCCGGGAACCGGTGGAAAGGGGCCCGCCGCCCCCCGCGCTCGCCACAGGCCGCCCCATCAGGCCGCCCCATCAGGCCAGTGCCGCCGCTCAGTTCAGCGCGGCGGCCACAGCGGCCTGGGCGTCACCGCCATCCTTGGTGGTCACACCGTCCAGCCAGGCTTCCCAGGCGGCGGGGTTGGCCGCCAGCCAGGTCTTGGCCGCCTCTGCCGGGTCGGTGCCGTCATTCAGGATGGCGCCCATGATCTCGTTTTCCATGGCCAGCGTGAAGGACAGGTTCTGCAACAGCTTGCCGGTGTTCGGGCATTCCGCCACATAGCCCGCGCGGGTGTTGGTCGCGACCGTGGCCCCGCCCAGATCGGGGCCGAAATAGTCGTCGCCGCCCGTCAGATAGGTCATCTCGAAATTGGCGTTCATCGGATGCGGTTCCCAGCCCAGAAAGATGATGGGCGCCCCGTCATCGGTTGCCTTGGCCACGGCCGACAGCATCCCCTGTTCCGAGGATTCGACAATCTCGAACCCGTCAAGCCCGAAGGGCCCGTTTTCGATCATGTCGATGATCAGCCGGTTGCCGTCATTGCCCGGCTCGATGCCATAGATCTGGGCTTCCAGCGCGTCCTTATGCGCGGCGATGTCGCTGAAATCGGCAATCCCGAGCGCCGCGCCAGGCGCATTGGTGGCCAGGGTGTATTTCGCGCCCTCCAGATTGGTGCGCACCGTGTCGACCGTTCCGGCCTCGCGGTAGGGGGCGATATCGGCCTCCATCGTCGGCATCCAGTTGCCAAGGAACACGTCGATATCGTTGCCGGCCAACCCGGTATAGGTCACCGGCACCGACAGCAGCTTGATCTCGGTGTCATAGCCCAGGGCTTCCAGAACCACGGTTGTGGCCGCGGTGGTGGCGGTTATGTCGGTCCAGCCCACATCCGAAAAGATCACCTTGTCGCAGCCTTCGGCATGGGCGGTGCCTGCAAAGGCAAAGGCCGCAGCGGTGACAAGAAAGGTGGAACGAAGGGTCATTGGTGGCTCCCTGTTTTTTGTTGATTGACGAGTCAATGAACTTCAAGCTTACTTGGTTTGGCAAGGAATTTCCACAAGGTCACACCAAAATGCCCAAACTCGGGATGGAGCCTATCCGAAAGGATGCGCTGGTCAAAGCCACGATCACCGAGATCGGGCGGGTCGGGTCTTTGGACGTGACCGTATCCCAGATTGCCCGCCGTGCGGGCATGTCGCCGGCCTTGGCGCACCATTACTTCGGGTCAAAGGAAGAGATGTTTCTGGCCGCCATGCGCCACATCCTGTCCCTCTACGGGGCCGAGGTGCGCGGGGCGCTGGCCGCGTCGCAGGGGCCAGAGGCGCGGCTCGGCGCCATTTTGCGCGCCAGTTTCAGCCCGGGCAATTTCCGGCGCGAGGCGGTGGGGGCCTGGCTGAACTTCTGGGTGCTGGCCCAGACCGTGCCACAGGCGCGGCGCTTGCTGGCGATTTACCAAAGGCGCTTGCGGTCAAATCTGATGGCCTGTCTGCGGCCGCTGGCCGGGGCCAAGGCCCCCGCCCTGGCCGATGGTCTGGGGGCGCTGATCGACGGCCTTTACCTGCGCGAGGTGCTGAAATCCGGCCCGCCCGATGGCGAGGCGGCAGTGGCCATGGCGCTGACCTATCTGAACTCACACCTGACGGGAGAAGACGCATGAAAGCGCAACCTGCTGCCAGCCATTTCATTGATGGCGCTTATGTCGAGGATACCGCAGGCGCGGTGATCGAGGTGATCTATCCCGCCACGGGTGCGGTGATCGCCCGGTTGCATGAGGCGACCCCCGCGCTGATCGAGCGGGCTGTGGCCGCTGCCACCCGGGCACAGACCGCCTGGGCCGCCACCCGCCCGGTGGAGCGCGCCCGCATCCTGCGCCGCGCGGCTGACATGATCCGCGATCGAGGCGAAGATCTGGCGCGGCTGGAAACGCTCGACACCGGCAAGCCGATTCAGGAAACCCGTGTGGCAGACTGGCCGTCTGGGGCCGATGCGCTGGAGTATTTCGCGGGCCTTGCGCCGACCGTGACAGGAGAAACCATCCCGCTGGGCGGCGATTTTGTCTATACGATCCGCGAACCTTTGGGCGTCTGCGTTGGCATCGGGGCATGGAATTACCCCAGCCAGATTGCCTGCTGGAAATCGGCGCCTGCCCTGGCCCTTGGCAACGCCATGGTGTTCAAACCGTCGGAAGTGACCCCGCTGGGCGCGCTGAAACTGGCAGAGATCTATATCGAGGCCGGCTTGCCTGCGGGCCTGTTCAACGTGGTTCAGGGGCGCGGGGCGGTGGGGGCAGGGCTGATCACCGATCCGCGCGTGGCCAAGGTGTCGCTGACCGGATCAGTGCCCACTGGGCGCAAGGTCTATGCTGCCGCCGCTGAAGGAATGCGCCATGTGACGATGGAGCTGGGCGGCAAATCGCCGCTGATCCTGTTTGACGACGCCAATCTGGACGATGCGGTGGGGGCCGCGATGATGGCGAATTTCTATTCCGCCGGGCAGGTGTGCAGCAATGGCACAAGGGTCTTTGTGCAGCGCGGTCTGAAGGAGGCGTTCCTGTCGCGGCTGAAGGCACGGGCGCAGGCGATGGTGCTGGGCGATCCGCTGGACGACGCCACCCATATGGGCCCCTTGGTGTCAGAGGCGCAGCTTGCCAAGGTGATGGGCTATATCGACACCGCCAAGGCCGAAGGGGCGCGGCTGATCACCGGCGGCGCGCGCGCCGCAGCCAACACCGGCTATTTCGTGCAGCCCACCGTCTTTGCCGATGTCACCGACGACATGACCATTGCGCGGGAAGAAGTGTTCGGCCCGGTGATGGCGGTGCTGGATTTCGACACCGAGGCAGAGGCGATTGCCCGCGCCAATGCCACCGAATTCGGGCTGGCCGCGGGGGTGTTCACCGCCGACATCACCCGCGCCCACCGGGTGATCGGCCAGTTGCAGGCGGGCACCTGCTGGATCAACGCCTATAACCTGACCCCCGTAGAGGCACCGTTTGGCGGCATGAAAGCCTCGGGCGTGGGCCGTGAAAACGGCCATGCGGCGGTCCAGCACTATACCCAGGTCAAATCGGTCTATGTCGGCATGGGCCCGGTCGACGCGCCTTACTGAAGCCTTTCACTGAAGAAACAAGCACATGCACGCGGATTACATCATCATCGGGGCAGGCTCTGCCGGGTGCGCCATGGCGTATCGGCTGGCCGAGGCCGGGCGGCGCGTTACCGTGATCGAGGCGGGCGGATCGGATGCCGGCCCCTTCATCCAGATGCCGGCGGCGCTGTCCTATCCCATGAACATGGGCATTTACGACTGGGGCCTGCAATCGGAACCAGAACCGCATCTGGGCGGGCGACGGATGGCCACGCCGCGGGGCAAGGTCATCGGCGGGTCAAGCAGCATCAACGGCATGGTCTATGTGCGCGGCCATGCCCGCGACTATGACACCTGGGCCGAGATGGGGGCGGATGGCTGGGGCTATGCCGATGTGCTGCCCTATTTCAAACGGATGGAGCGGTCGCACGGCGGATCGGGCCCAGAATACCGCGGCACCGATGGCCCGCTGCACATCACCCGGGGCCCGCGCGACAACCCGCTGTTTGATGCGTTCATCAAGGCGGGCGCGCAGGCGGGCTATCCGGTCACCGACGATTACAACGGCCAGCAGCAAGAGGGCTTTGGCCCGATGGAGGCGACCATCTACAAGGGCCGCCGCTGGTCTGCCGCCAATGCCTATCTCAAACCCGCGATGGCGGGGGGCAATGTGCACCTTTTGCGCGGCAATGCGCGCCGCGTGGTGATCGAGAATGGCCGCGCGACCGGGGTCGAGGTGGATCAGGGCGGTGCCCCCTTTGTGGTGCAGGCAGGGCGTGAGGTGATCATCGCGGCTTCCTCGCTCAACAGCCCAAAGCTCTTGATGCTGTCCGGCATCGGCCCCGCGGCAGAGCTGGCGCGCCACGGCATCGCGCTGGTCGCCGACCGCCCCGGCGTGGGGGCCAATCTGCAGGATCATCTGGAGATCTATTTCCAGTTTGCCGCAGCCCAGCCGATCACGCTCTACAAGCATTGGAACATCTGGAGCAAGGCGCTGATCGGGGCGCAATGGCTGTTCACCGGCAAGGGGCTGGGGGCCAGCAACCAGTTCGAGGCCTGTGCCTTCATCCGGTCGCGCGCAGGCATCGAGTACCCGGATATCCAGTACCATTTCCTGCCCATCGCCGTGCGCTATGATGGCAAGGTGGCGGCGGGGGGGCATGGGTTTCAGGCCCATGTCGGACCGATGCGGTCGAAATCGCGTGGCTCGGTCACGCTGCGCTCGGCGGACCCGAAGGATCATCCGGTGATCCGCTTCAACTATATGTCGCACCCCGACGACTGGGCCGAGTTCCGCGCCGCGATCCGCCTGACACGAGAGGTCTTTGGGCAAGAGGCGATGGCCCCGTTTGTCAAAGGTGAAATTCAGCCGGGGCCGGAGGTGCAGAGCGATGACGAGATCGACGCTTTCCTGCGCGCGCATGCGGAAAGCGCCTATCACCCCTGCGGCACGGCCCGGATGGGGCGCCGGTCCGATCCGATGGCCGTGGTTGACCCTGAGTGCCGGGTCATCGGGGTTGATGGCCTGCGTCTGGCCGACAGTTCGGTGTTTCCCCAGGTGACCAATGGCAATCTGAATGCGCCGTCGATCATGGTGGGGGAAAAGGCGGCCGACCACATTCTGGGCCGCACGCCACTGGCCCCGATGAACCTTGGCCCCTGGATCAACCCGGACTGGCGGGTGGCACAACGGTGATGGCTTTGGGCAACAGCGTTAACGCGCATTAACCATTTGTTAACTTTTTCCTTGCGACGCTGCGGCGATGGCCCGATGCCCGGGGCATGTTCACATTTCGCTTCAGTCTCATCCTGCTGGCCCTGTCATTGGCCGCTCCCGCCGCCGCTGTCACCCGCGATGGTGCCGCGCGGGTCATCGACGGTGATACGCTGGATCTGCAAGGCCAGCGCGTGCGCCTGTTCGGCATCGACGCACCGGAACGGGGCCAGAGCTGTGACCGCGCGGGGCAAAGCTGGGATTGTGGCGCATGGTCGGCCCAAATGCTGGCCCGCACGATTGCGAACCGCAAGGTCACCTGCACGCGCCAAGACACCGACCGCTATGGGCGCATGGTCGCCATCTGTACGGTGGGCGGCACAGATCTTGCGCGTGCCATGGTTCGGGATGGCGCGGCCCAGGCCTATCGGCGCTATTCCGACCGGTATGTCGCAGACGGGTCGGTTGCACGGGCGGCGGGCCTTGGCCTTTGGGCAGGGCGGATGACCACGCCCGAAGCGCACCGGCGCGCCCAGGCCCCCGCCGCACAGGCAGCGCCCGGGGGCTGCGAGATCAAGGGCAATATCAGCGCATCCGGCCGGATCTACCATCGCCCCGGTCAGCGCGACTATGCCGCGACCCGCATCGATACCCAAAAGGGCGAAGCGTGGTTCTGCACCGAGGCCCAGGCCCGCGCCGCCGGTTTTCGCCCCGCGCGCCGTTGACTTGATCAGGGTCAAGGCCCATGGGGCGCGGATCTGCCAGACTGGCTCTGACACAAGCAACAGGAGGCGCAGATGTCCAACACCCCGCATGAATTGGCCGAGGAATTCCCCGGTCAAGCCGACAAGATCCATGCCCTGAAACTGGCAGACCCGCATTTTGCCGGGCTCTTGGCCCAATACACTGACATCAACCGCGCCGTGCACCGGGCCGAAACCCGCGTCGACACGCTGAGCGAAGAGGCCGAAACCGCCCTGCGCCGCCAGCGCAGCCATCTGAAGGACCATATTGCGCATCATCTGGCGCATGGGGCCGACAGTCACGGCTGATGTCGCCGGGTCAGGGGGCGGTGCCGCCTGACCCAACGTCGCCACCGGCGTCTTTCGGATCAGGACAAGATTTCATAGGGCAGCATGTCGCGCCGGTCGGGGTTGACCCGCAACCGGCGTTCCAGCGGCGGCACCGACCGTTGGTGGCAATCGGGCCGTTCGCAGATCCGGCAGGAAATGCCGATCGGCTCGAACCGGCCTTTCAGGTCCAGCCCGTCGGAATAGACCAGTGCGCCCGCGTGCTGCACCTCGCAGCCCAGCCCGATGGCATAGCGGCGCGTGGCGGCGTGGAAGGCACCACCCGGCTTTGACACATCGCGCGACAGGCACAGGTAGCGCACGCCATCAGGCGTTTCCGCCAGCTGACGCAGAAAGCGGCCCGGGGTTTCAAACGCCTGATGCACGTTCCACAGCGGGCAGGCCCCGCCGAATCGGGCGAATTGCAGTCGGGTGGCCGAGTGGCGCTTGGTGATGGTGCCGGCCTGATCGACCCGCACAAAGAAAAACGGGATGCCCTTGGCCCCCGGCCGTTGCAGCGTCGACAGCCGGTGCGCCACCTGTTCGATACTGGCCCCGAACAGATCGGCCAGACGCTCCAGATCATGCCGCGTGCTGATCGCCGCATCGAGAAAGGCGCGATAGGGCAGCAGGGCGGCCCCGGCAAAATAATTGGCCAGCCCGATCTTGGCGATGTCGCGCGCTTCGGGCGTGTGGAAACGGGCAAGGTCCAGTGTGGCGTCCAGCAGGTCATTCTGGGTGAGCAATGCCACCTGATGCAGCAGCTGAAACGCCTGTGTCGGCCCGGCGCTGCGGGCCGAGATGTCCAGCCGGCGGCTGGCCGGATCATAGCTGCGCATGGCTCCGGTGTCGGTGAAATGCAGGCTGATCCCCCGCTGGTCCAGCGCCGCACGCGCGCAGGCGATCACATCGCGGCGGCCCTGCGGGCCGGTGGTGAAATGTTCGGCGGCGCGGTCCACCGCATCGAGATAATTGTCGCAATAGTGAAAGAAATCGCGCACCTCTTCCCAGGGAGAGGGCCGCAAGGCGGCATCTTCACGCCCCAGCGCCTCATCCAGGGAGGCCAGCCGTTCATGGGTCTGGCGATAGGCGCGGTGCAGGTCCAGCAAGCTGCGCGCCAGCGCGGGTGCATTCGACGCCGCCAGCCGCAGATCAGACAGCGGCGGGCTGGTTCCGCCGAACACCGGATCGGCCAGCGCCTCTTTCATGTCGCTGACCAGCCGTTCGCTTTCGCCCACCGTCAGTTCCGTGACATCCAGCCCGAATTCCTGCGCCAGTGCCAGCACCACCCCGGCAGACACCGGCCGGTGGTTGTTTTCCATCTGGTTGAGATAGGGCAGCGACACGGACAACCGGTCGGCAAACAGCTTTTGCGTCAGCCCCAGCCGCCCGCGGATTTCCCGAAGCTTTGCCCCGGCATAAAGCTTTTGCGTTGCCATGTGCTCCCCCGCTTTGCAAAGGCATGTTGGCCTTTGCAAAGCTGCCGTCAAGCGCCGATCGGCTCAGGCCGAAAGCCCCAGGGCCCGCGCCCGCCGCATGACCCAAAGGATCGACAGCAGCGCGCCGACCGATGACGCCAGCATCAGCAGCACAAGGGGCAGCTCGGATGCGCCCGGCCCCAGCAACGCGCCGGCTGCCGCCGCCAGCGCCGCGCCGCCGCCGATCATGATCGCGCCGCCAAGGCCCGAGGCGGTGCCGGCAAGTTCGGGCTTGATCGACAGCAGCCCCGCATTGGCATTGGGCAGGGTCATCCCATTGCCAAAGCCCACGAAGGTGGTGAAGCCAAAGAACACGAAGGGCGAATGCACCCCTGACAGTGTCAGCACCGCCAGCGTGCCCAGCCCGCTCAGTGTGACCATCGAACCGAAGAACACCATGCGGTTCATCCCGATCCGCACCGAAAACCGCCCGGCCACAAAATTGCCTGCCGCATAGCCCACGGCCGTCAGGGCAAACAGCGCACCGACACCCGAGGCGGTCAGACCAAACACCTCGGTGCCGACATAGGGCGCGCCGCCGAGATAGGCGAAGAACGAGCCCGAGGCAAAGGCGGCGCAGAGCGCATAGCCCCAGAACCGCTGGGATCGCAGCAGTTGCGGATAAAGCCGCATCTGCGCGCCGAGGGTGACTGGGCGGAGTGTTGCGGTTTCCCCCAGATCGGCCCAGGTCAGCCACAGCGTCGCCAGACCCAGCACCAGCAACAGCCCGAAATTGGCCTGCCAGCCGATCGCCTCTTCCAGGACGCCGCCGATCACCGGGCCGATCATCGGCACAATGCTCATCCCCATGGTGACATAGCCGATCATGCTGGCGGCCTGTGCGTCATCGGGCACCATGTCGCGCACCACGGCGCGCGACAGGACCATGCCCGCCGCGATGACGGCCTGCGCCATCCGGAACACCAGAAAGACGGTCGCATTCGGGGCCAGCAGCGTGCCCAGGGTGGCCAACAAAAACAGGACCAGCGACCAGAGCAGCACGCGGCGCCGGCCATAGCGGTCTGAAATCGGGCCGATCAGAACCTGCAGCACCGCCGATAGCCCAAGGTAGAGCGCCACAGACAGCTGCATCAGCGCATAAGGCACCCCGAACCATGCCGCCATTCCGGGCAGCGACGGCAGGAAGATGTTCATGGTCAGGGCGGAAAGCCCGGCGAGCAGGATCAGCGTCGCAATATGCGGCGGCGTCCGGCGGTTCAGAAATGTGCTCTCAGCCATATGCCCTTGCTAGACCGCGTCACGCCCCCTGTACACGCCATTCGGGCAGATCGGCCTGTGCACCTATGCCCATTTGTGAAAAATGAAAAATGCGCCCAGCCCGATGAACGCAAAGCCGACAAGATGGTTCCAGCTGAGCGGTTCCTTGAGGTAAAATACCGAAAACACGGCAAAAACCGACAGGGTGATCACTTCCTGAATGGTCTTGAGCTCGGCCGCGCTGAAATGGCCATGGCCGATGCGGTTGGCAGGCACCATCAGGACATATTCAAAGAAGGCGATCCCCCAGCTGATGAAGATCACCATGATGAGCGAATTTTCCTTGAACTTCAGATGGCCATACCAGGCAAAGGTCATGAAGATGTTCGACAGCAGCAACAGACCGATGGTGAGCACCGGAACGGAAAACGGCAGGGGCATGGTCGGGGCGTCCTGAAAAGCGGGGCTGACAAGGCAGTGTTTCCCGCAGCCATAGCGGATCCGGACACTGGCTGCCAGATGCCCCTCTCTCTACCTTGTGAACGCCCGTGGTTTGCGTTTTGCGCGGGGCCTGCGCACTGTGCCGGGGCAATTCCGGATCATGCCCCGTTGAGGTTCTATGCTCTCTCGCCGTCAGTTCTCTGTCTCTGTGGTGTTGGCCGGGGCCTTCGCCGCCCCGTCGCTGGTGCGGGCGCAGGGTGCCGCGCTGTCTGACCTGCGTGATGCGGCCATTGCCTTGCCGCAACTGCATGCCATTCTGGTGCAGCGCGGCGATGACCAGCTTCTGGCCGAAGCGCCGCGGGGGCGGGGGCTCACCGCGGCGGCCAATATCAAATCCTGTTCCAAAAGCATCCTGGCGCTGCTGCTTGGCACCGCCATCGCGCGGGGCGAGATTGCGGGGCTCTCCGCGCGTCTGGGGGATGTCGCCCCAAAGCTCATCCCGCAGGACGCCACGGCAGGCGTGGCCGATCTGACGATGGAGGATCTGGTGACCCTGCGCGCCGGGCTGCAGGGCACCTCGGGGGGCAATTATGGTGCTTGGGTCGGCTCGTCCAACTGGATTGCCTATGCCCTGCGCCAGCCGCGTGTTGCGCCGAACGGCGGGCGGATGATCTATTCCACCGGAACCACCCATGTGCTGGGAGCGGCCCTTGCCGTCGCGACGGGCAAAGACCTGCGCTCATTGGCGCGCGAAAGGCTGGGCGCGCCGCTGGATATCGATGTTGCCTCCTGGACGCGCGATCCGCAGGGATATTACTTTGGCGGCAATGAAATGGCCCTGTCGCCGCAGGCCATGCTGCGCGTGGCGCTGATGATGCGCGACGGGGGCAGATTCGACGGGGCTCAGGTGATTGACGCCGACTGGATCCGCGCCTCGCAGGTGGCGCAGACCGCATCGCCCTATTCCGGGTTGGGCTATGGTCTGGGCTGGTTCCTCAGCCGCTCTGGTTGGGCCATCGCGCGCGGCTATGGCGGGCAGATCATCGCAAGCCACCCCGCGCGGTCCCTTGCGGTTGCCATCACGTCAGACCCGACCCAGGCCGCCCGGTCCGGCGGCTATTTCGGAGATCTGATGCGCCTGCTTGACGGCCCGGTTCTGGCACTGGGTTAAGGCAGACAGCCGAGCGCGGATTTGCTGATTTGCAATTAGCAATTCACAGCTAACAAATACTATGCAAATTTTCCCAATTCCGCTTTGCCCCCGCCCGTTTGCCCCCTATTGTGCAGGCTATTCCGCAGGGGGGACGCGCGATGAAGGATATTCTGGCCCAGCTTGAAACCCGCCGTGACGCCGCGCGTCAGGGGGGCGGTGCGCGCCGGATTGCCGCGCAACATGCCAAGGGCAAGCTGACCGCCCGCGAGCGGGTCGAACTTTTGCTGGACGAGGGCAGCTTCGAGGAGTTCGACATGTTCGTCGCCCATCGCTGCACCGATTTCAACATGCAGGACGACCGCCCCGCGGGGGATGGCGTGGTCACCGGCTGGGGCACGGTCAACGGCCGCATGGTCTATGTGTTTTCGCAGGATTTTACCGTCTTCGGGGGATCGTTGTCGGAAACCCATGCGCAGAAGATCTGCAAGATCATGGATATGGCTATCCAGAACGGTGCGCCGGTCATCGGCATCAACGATTCTGGCGGCGCGCGCATCCAGGAAGGGGTGGCATCGCTTGCCGGCTATGCCGAGGTGTTTCAGCGCAACATCATGGCCTCCGGCGTGGTACCGCAGATCAGCCTGATCATGGGGCCTTGCGCGGGCGGGGCGGTCTATTCGCCGGCGATGACCGATTTCATCTTCATGGTCAAAGACACCAGCTACATGTTCGTCACCGGCCCGGATGTGGTGAAAACGGTGACCAACGAGGTTGTCACCGCCGAAGAACTGGGCGGGGCCGCGACCCATACCCGCAAGTCCAGCGTGGCCGACGGGGCGTTTGAAAACGATGTCGAGGCCCTTGCCGAAACCCGCCGCCTGATCGATTTCCTGCCCCTGAACAACCGGGAAAAGGCTCCGGTGCGGCCCTTCTTCGATGATCCGGCCCGGGTCGACAAAAGCCTGGATACGTTGATTCCCGACAATCCGAATCAGCCCTATGACATGAAAGAGCTGATCGCCAAAATCGCCGATGAAGGCGACTTCTTTGAAATTCAGGCCGCGTTTGCCGCCAATATCATCACCGGCTTCATCCGGCTGGAAGGCCAGTCGGTCGGTGTGGTGGCCAACCAGCCGATGGTTCTGGCCGGTTGCCTTGACATTGATTCCAGCCGCAAGGCTGCACGTTTCGTGCGCTTTTGCGATGCGTTTGAAATTCCGATCCTGACTCTGGTCGACGTGCCCGGATTCATGCCCGGCACCAGCCAGGAACATGGCGGCGTGATCAAGCATGGCGCGAAGCTGCTGTTTGCCTATGGCGAGGCGACGGTCCCCAAGGTGACCGTCATCACCCGCAAGGCCTATGGCGGAGCCTATGACGTGATGGCCTCCAAACACCTGCGCGGCGATTTCAACTACGCCTGGCCCACCGCCGAAATTGCGGTGATGGGGGCCAAGGGTGCGGTCGAGATCCTGTATCGCAGCGAGTTGGGCGACAAGGACAAGATTGCCGCCCGCGTGCGCGATTACGAGGACCGCTTTGCCAATCCCTTCGTGGCTGCCGAAAAGGGATTTATCGACGAGGTGATCATGCCGTCCTCCACCCGCCGCCGGATTTGCCGGGCCTTTGCTGCGCTGCGCACGAAGAAGTTGGCGAACCCGTGGAAAAAGCACGATAACATCCCCCTTTGAACGTGGCAGGGCAAAGGGGTGGCTTCATGGCGCATAGCAGCGGCACATACATCGGCGGGGCAGGGCATGACTGATCCGGTCACCCGACAGACGGACCTTTCCGCCCCGGAAGCGGAGCTGATTGCGGTGCCCTCGGGCCAGCCGGTGACGTTGCAGGATGTGATCTGGAATGCCCCCGGCCCGCAGGGTCTGGCCGTGCGCTTTCGCTTTGTCGCCCCACAGATCGCCCGCGAAGGCGGCACAGTGCCCTATGAAACGGCGGCAGAAGATATTGTTCATCTGTGTCAGACCTATGCCCTGCCACGGTTGAGCGCGTTCGGGCCGCAGCCGACGCAGATCATCATCTCGCTTGCCGATCAGCCGGTGCCGTTTGGCGAAACCGCCCCCGAAGCAACGCAATTTTTCGAATCGTTCAGCCACCAAGATGGCCACTGCATATTGGAGATGTTCTGATGGACTCCCAAGATATGGTGGTGGCACCGGTCCCCGGACGCCGTGCTGATGTAGCAGAGTCACAGGCGCCAAACTTGGCACGCACCCCATGTCAAACCCGGCAGCATTCCGCTACAGTCGTAGCAGGCCGGACCCAAGCGGCCTTTGCCTCAGATGAACGGTGTGCTATCGGATATCCCGATGCAACCTTCCAAGAATATAGGAGACGAGGATGTCGAAGAGCACGAAAACTTTCCTGGCGCTGTGCGTTGTGGCCTTTGCTGCTGCCTGTGCCCCAAAAGAATCTGAAGTCGTTTACGTGGACGAGCCGGTTTCGGTTGAGCCCGTCTACACCGGCAAATACAAGTAATCCGGTCGGGCGGGCTGCCGAAGGTTTTTCGGCCAGACCCGCCCAATCCGCCCCCGCCTTTTCCGAACCGCGCCAAGGCGCAACGCTGGCCAGTGCGACACGCCACACCGCTTTGCGGGTGCCAGTTGCAGGTCGCACCCTCCCTGATCCGTTTCACGCCATTCCCCGGCTCTTTGCCGCAGCGCCCCTTGGCGTTCTGCGCGCTTGCGCCTATGGCTGTGCCCATCCATCCACAGGGGGCACCTCATGCTGAAACACCGCGGCTTTCCCGGCCGCCTTCCGGGCACTGATTTTCAGTTCACCATCCGCCGCGCCAACAAAAAGGACGGGCCGGCCAAGATCATCAAGCGCGAACGCTACCGCGACCGCAAGCTGGCGGACCGCAAGGCCGACGAAGGCTTCATGGCGGCCCTGTGGCAGTGTTTTGGCGAAGAACCCTTCGAGCGCGGCAATCTGGACGCGGGTCGCCTGTCCTGGCTGTTCGGGCGCGAGGTCATTCCCGCCGAAGATCCCTTTGACCCCGAAAGCTATGAGGCGATGCTGCGGGTGAACGTAAAGATTGCGCAGGTGTCTTTCCCCGCGGTCTTCGCAGCCGATGCCGAAGACGTGATCTGGGATGACGAAGACGACGGAGAAGACGATTGATGCGCGCCGATCCGCCCTGCGTTTTGCCCGTCTGGCAAAGGCCCGCGCAGTGCGCGGCAAGCGGCGGATTTGTGTTTGATTTCAACAGGGGGAACGGCCAGATTTTCGGACAGTCGACCCGGGGCTTTCCTGCCCGGTCCGGCGTCCTCATGACGACCCTTTCTTGGGCCTTGCGGTCCGGTCCTTTCAGGGCCGGACCGTCCTTTTGGCACCGGCAAAGCCTTGCCGATGGGGTGGGCCGCAGAAAATTCCCCTTTTCCAACGCCTTGGATAGAGTACAGTCAGCGTTAATAAAAACCCTGACACGAGGCAGTCAAACATGGTCACGAAACACACCCTTATCGCATCTCTCCTTGCCCTTTCGCTGGCTGGCTGTGTCCAGGGCGGCGGCTATGGTGGCGGCTACGGCAATTCCTCACCGCTCAACAGCGCAGCCGTGCGCACCGTTGGCGGTGCAGCAACCGGTGCGCTTATTGCCGGTGCAACCGGCGGATCGCGCACCCAGGGCGCGCTTATCGGCGCGGTTGCGGGCGGTGGTTCGTGCATCGTTCCGGGCACCAACAACTGCTATTGACCTGCCCGCCGCCGCAGCGCGGCGCAGTCTGACGGCAGATCGTCAAAGCACAGATCATTCGAGAACCGGGTCCTTCAGCCACAGCGGCTGGAGGGCCCATTTCATTTGCGGCGCAAGGTCTGGCCCGGCCTTGCCCGAGGGGAGAGAGAGCCGATGTTCAAGAAAATCCTGATTGCCAACCGGGGGGAAATTGCCTGTCGGGTGATCAAATCCGCCAAGAAGATGGGAATCAAGACCGTCGCCGTCTATTCCGACGCGGACCGCAACGCGCTGCATGTGCGCATGGCGGATGAAGCTGTTCACATCGGCCCGTCGCCCGCCAACCAATCCTATATCGTGATCGACAAGATACTGGATGCCGTCCGCCAGACCGGGGCCGAAGCGGTCCATCCCGGTTACGGCTTTCTGTCGGAAAACAAGGCCTTCGCTGCGGCGCTGGAGCAGATTGGCGTCGTCTTTATCGGCCCGCCATCCCCGGCGATCGAGGCGATGGGCGACAAGATCACCTCGAAAAAACTGGCGATGGAGGCCGGCGTGTCGACCGTTCCGGGCTATATGGGCCTGATCGCGGATGGTGACGAGGCGATTAAAATCAGCGGCGAAATCGGCTATCCGGTGATGATCAAGGCAAGCGCGGGTGGCGGCGGCAAGGGCATGCGCATCGCCTGGTCTGAATCCGAGGTGCGTGAAGGCTTTCAATCCTCAAAGAACGAGGCTGCCAGCAGCTTTGGCGACGACCGGATCTTCATCGAGAAATTCGTGACCCAACCGCGCCATATTGAAATTCAGGTGCTGGCTGACCAGCATGGCAACACGGTTTATCTGCACGAACGCGAATGCAGCATTCAGCGCCGCAATCAGAAGGTGATCGAAGAAGCCCCATCCCCGTTTCTGGATGCCGCCACCCGCAAGGCCATGGGCGAACAGGCCTGCGCCCTGGCCCGTGCGGTCGGGTACACCTCGGCGGGCACGGTGGAATTCATCGTCGATGGCGCGCGCAACTTCTACTTCCTCGAGATGAACACAAGGCTTCAGGTCGAACATCCGGTGACCGAGCTGATCACCGGCGTTGATCTGGTCGAACAGATGATCCGCGTCGCGGCGGGCGAACCGCTGCCATTCAAACAGGAAGACCTGAAGATCAACGGCTGGGCGATGGAATCGCGGCTTTATGCCGAAGATCCATATCGCAACTTCCTGCCCTCCATCGGCCGCCTGACCCGCTATCGCCCACCGGTCGAAGGCCCCACCGCCACCGGCATCGTGCGCAATGATACCGGCGTGTTTGAAGGCGGCGAGATCAGCATGTTCTACGACCCGATGATCGCCAAGCTGTGCACCTGGGGCCCGACCCGCGCCGATGCGATCAACGAAATGCGTCTGGCGCTGGATACATTCGAGGTGGAAGGCATCGGCCACAACCTGCCGTTCTGCTCGGCGGTGATGGACCACCCGCGCTTTGTCAGCGGCGAGATCACCACCGCCTTCATCGCCGAGGAATTCCCCGACGGGTTCCATGGTGCCACGCTGGACGAAGACATGCTGCGCCGTGTGGCCGCCGCCTGCGCTGCGATGAACCGCGTGGCCGAAATCCGTCGCACCCGCATTTCCGGCACGATGGACAATCACCAGCGCCGCGTCGGGGATGCCTGGGTCGTCAGCCTGCAAGACACCCAGCACCGCGTGACCATCGCCGCCGACAAGACCGGATCGACCGTCACATTCGAGGATGGCGCAGAGCTGCGCGTGCAATCAGACTGGACCCCGGGCGAAAGCCTTGCCCGGCTGACAGTGGATGGCGCCCTGTTGGTGCTCAAATCCACCAAGATTCCCATGGGCTTCCGCATCCGCCTGCGTGGGGCGGATCTGAAGGTGCTGGTCCAGTCGCCGCGTCAGGCCGAGCTTTACGCGCTGATGCCGGAAAAGCTGCCGCCCGACACCTCGAAGTATCTGCTCTGCCCGATGCCCGGCCTCATCGTGTCGATCAGCGTGGCCGAAGGCGATGAGGTGCAGGAGGGCCAGCCGCTGGCCACGGTCGAGGCGATGAAGATGGAAAACATCCTCAAGGCCGAGCGCAAGGGCGTGGTCAGGAAGATCACCGCCAGCACCGGGGCCAGCCTCAAGGTGGACGACGTGATCATGGAGTTTGAGTGATGCCCCTGCTACGCAGCAGCCGGGATCAGCGCCGTCCTGCGGGGTTGCGCTCCAGCATCTCCTGCCGGCGCAGCGGGAACTTGTCGATCGCCGCGACAATTTCCCGCACCTCCCAGGGCAGCGGTTTGCGGATCACCGGGCGCAGGTCCTTGTCCATCAGAACCAGCGAAAACCCGCGTGGCCGCAGGCGGGTGCGCCAGGCACCCCGCCCCTCGGGATCGGTGTCGATGATCAACGCCACATCGCGCAGTTCCAGTGCAGGCAGATCGCGCTGCAGCAATTCCATCTGGCGCAGGAAATTGGGGTCTTCCGGACTGTCGCCAAAGACCACCACCGGGCGCTGTTTGTACATAAGATCTTCAAAAACCACATCCGCAGCGTCGCGTGGGCCATAAGGCAGCGCCTCTGCTTCGGTCTCCACCTCGACCTGAACGGACGGATCTATCGCCTGCGCTTCCTGTGCGAAGGCAACGAATGGCAGCAGTGCTGCAAGACCAAGAGTGTAAAGTGGTTTCATACATGTCCCCCTGTCCGAGAACATAGGGCGGCGCAACCGGAAACCCAAGAGCAGATGCCACCTGCATGGATGGAGTAAACAGATGACCGACGCGCTGAAACATTGGGCCACCCTCGCCAGCAAAGAGCTCAAGGGCAAAGACCCCGAAAGCCTGATCTGGAACACGCTGGAAGGCATCGCGGTCAAGCCGCTGTACACCGCCGAGGACACCGCCAACCTGCCGCATATGGGCGGGGTGCCGGGGGCCGCCCCCTTTACCCGCGGGGTGAAGGCCACGATGTATGCGGGCCGCCCCTGGACCATCCGCCAATACGCGGGGTTTTCCACCGCCGAAGCGTCAAATGATTTCTACCGCAAGGCGCTTGCCGCGGGCCAACAGGGCGTGTCGGTCGCCTTCGATCTGGCGACCCATCGCGGATACGACTCCGATCACCCGCGCGTGGTGGGCGATGTCGGCAAGGCGGGCGTGGCGATTGACTCTGTCGAGGACATGAAAATCCTGTTCGATGGTATCCCGCTGGAAAAAGTCAGCGTTTCCATGACAATGAACGGGGCGGTGATTCCAATTCTGGCGAATTTCATCGTGACCGGCGAAGAGCAGGGCGTGGACCGCAGCCTGCTGTCGGGGACCATTCAGAATGATATCCTCAAGGAATTTATGGTCCGCAACACCTATGTCTATCCGCCCGAACCGTCGATGCGGATCATCGCGGATATCATCGAATATACCTCTGCCCATATGCCAAAGTTCAACTCGATCTCGATTTCCGGCTATCACATGCAGGAGGCCGGGGCCAATCTGGTGCAGGAACTGGCCTTCACCCTGGCGGATGGGCGCGAATATGTGCGCACCGCGATTGCGCGCGGCATGGATGTCGATGCCTTTGCGGGCCGCCTGTCGTTCTTCTTTGCCATCGGCATGAATTTCTTCATGGAGGCGGCCAAGCTGCGTGCGGCCCGGCTGCTCTGGCACCGGATCATGTCAGAGTTCGGGGCGAAGAAAGAGGGGTCGCTGATGTTGCGCACCCATTGCCAGACCTCCGGCGTGTCCTTGCAGGAGGCCGACCCCTACAACAATGTGATCCGCACCGCCTATGAGGCGATGTCGGCGGTCCTGGGCGGCACGCAAAGCCTGCACACCAATGCGCTGGACGAAGCCATCGCTTTGCCCACCGAATTTTCGGCCCGCATCGCTCGCAACACCCAGCTGATCCTGCAAGAGGAAACCGGCATCACCCATGTGGTCGATCCGCTGGCGGGCAGTTACTACGTGGAAACCCTGACGCATCAGCTGGCCGAAGAGGCGTGGAAGCTGATCGAGGAAGTCGAGGCGATGGGGGGCATGACCAAGGCCGTCGCCACCGGCATGCCCAAGCTGCGCATCGAGGAATCCGCCGCCCGCCGTCAGGCCGCGATCGACCGGGCCGAGGATGTGATCGTGGGGGTCAACAAATACCGCAAGGCCACCGAGGATGCGATTGATATCCTTGATATCGACAATGTCGCTGTGCGCGACAGCCAGATCGCAAGGTTGAAAGCCACCCGCGCCAGCCGGGATGAAGCTGCCTGTCAGGCGGCCCTCGCCGAGCTGACCCGCCGGGCCGCCGAAGGTGGCAACCTGCTGGATGCCGCCGTCACCGCCGCCCGCGCCCGCGCCACCGTAGGAGAGATTTCGGACGCCATGGAAAAGGTCTTTGGCCGCCACCGGGCGGAAGTGAAAACCCTCGCGGGGGTTTACGGTGCCGCCTATGAGGGGGATGCCGGGTTCGAGGCGATACAGGCCGATGTCGAGGCCTTCGCTGCGGAAGAAGGCCGCCGGCCCCGCATGCTGGTGGTCAAGATGGGGCAGGACGGGCATGACCGGGGGGCCAAGGTCATTGCGACCGCCTTCGCCGATATCGGCTTTGACGTCGACGTGGGCCCGCTGTTCCAGACCCCGGAAGAGGCGGCGCAGGATGCCATCGACAATGACGTGCATGTCATCGGCATCTCAAGCCAAGCCGCCGGCCACAAGACGCTTGCGCCCAAGCTGGTGCAGGCTTTGCAGGCGGCGGGCGCGGGCGATATTCTGGTGATCTGTGGCGGCGTGATCCCTCAGCAGGATTACCAGTTCCTGTATGACAACGGCGTCAAAGCCATCTTCGGCCCCGGCACCAATATCCCGAATGCCGCCAAGGATATCCTGAGCCTGATCCGTCAGACCCGTCAGTGACCTGTCAGCCGCCGCGCCGGTCTGCCCGGGGCGGCGGTCGGCGGCTACAGCTCAATTTCGCCCTGGGGCTGCGGCAGGGGGGCAGGCGGTTGCGGGACCGGCGCATCCTTGCGTCGGGGGATCAGGATATCGCCATTGTCGAGCCTGCGCGGCGCGTCATAGTTGCGGAGATCATCGACCAGCGCCATCAGGTCTTGCACCGCGGGCTCCATGTCGGACAGCGCCTTGCCCATCTCGTCCAGCGCCGGTTCCATCTCGCGCATCAGACCGCGGAACAGCAGCTTGGCGCCCTCTTGCATCAGGTCAAAACCCTCATCCTCCTCTGCCCGGGGGTCAGGCAGCGTTTGCGCAGGGGAAGGCGGGGCTGCGAACAGCGCAAGGGGCAGGGCAAGGGCGAGAACCAGATGTTTCATCCCCTGATCATGCCGCCGGTCGCCATGGATGGCAAATCACGTCTGGGGATCGATTGCTGCAGGCGGGCTGTGGTCCAGGGTCAGGTCGATTGTCACCGGGAAATGGTCTGACGCCTGCAACAGCGCCTCGTGCAGCTCGGGCGTGTTCAGACAGGCGGGATCGTTCCACGGATGCCAGATCCGCCAGGCCGGATGGCTGGCGGCCAGCCTCGGAGAGACCATGATGAAATCCAAAAGCGCCTCGAAATAGCGTTTTTGCGGGTTGAGCCAGAACCGCGCCGTGGTGGGGGTCAGGTTCATCCGCCCTGTCAGGGCCATGGCGGCATGTGGGTCATACATCCGCGCCTCAGGCGGCACCTCAACCCCCAGCACGATTTCCACCCCGGAATGGCCGAACAGCTTTTCAAACTCGTCCAGCCCCGGACCATCGTTGAAATCCCCCATCACCAGCAGGTCATCGCCCTGCGCCAGATGCCAGTCAACCCGGGCGCGCAGCCAGATGCATTCGGCCAGTTGTTTGCGGCGGTTCTGAATCGACAGGCGGGTGACCTCTGCCGGGCTGCGCGCGCCGTGGGGGGCCTTGGATTTTGCATGCACCCCGATCATCCGCAGCGCGCGTCCGCCCGCCGTCTGCACCGCCAGTTCCAGCGGCGGCTTGGAAAACCGGATCAGATCTGGCGCGGCGTCGGCGTTCAGGTCGTAGCGGAAGGTGCCATCAAAGCGCGGCGCGTCTCGGCTGCCTTTCTTGCCGACCGGATCGCCCACCGGGTCATGCCGGGGGGTCAGCCTTGCGGGATCATAGAGCAGCGTGATTTCCTGTTCTGTCTCTGACATGAAGCCAGTGATCGCCCGGCTGGTGCGCAGGCCAAAGCTGCGGGCAAATTCCTCCAGCGCGCGGGCCGAATTGCGTTTCGAGCCGGTATCGGGGGCCTCTATCACCATCACCGCATCGGCATTCATCGCGGTGAACACAATGCCAAGCGCCCCCGCCTGTTCGGCGCGGCTGATCTTGTGGCGGGCAGAGGGCGCGGCATCGGCCAGCAGCTTTCCGTCATCGTCGAACAGCGCGTTGAACCATTCCACGTTATAGGTGGCGAGTCGCAGCAGTTCGGCTGCGCCCATCAGGCGGCCCGCCGCCCTGAAATCTCATCCCAGGCGGCGTTGATGGCGATCAGCCGGCGTTCGGCCAGCTTCACCGCCTCGGCAGGCACGCCGCGCGCGATCATCGCATCGGGGTGGCTGTCCTTGACCGCTTGGCGCCAGGCTGCACGCACCTGATCCATCGGGGCATCGGCCGAGACGCCCAGCACATCATAGGGGTCGCGCGGCGCACCTTCGACAAAGCGGGCGCGCATGGTGCCATAGCACCGGTCATCCAGGCCGAAGATCCGCGCCACCTCATGCAGGAAGGCGTCCTCAGCCGGGTGGAAATCGCCATCGGCCATTGCAATGTGGAACAAGCCTTCCAGCAGGTCGATCAGCACATTGCGGTCATCGGCGCACAGCGCCTGGCCTTCGGGGCGGAACATCGCCGCCACCTTGCGGGCATAGGCATCGAACCCCGCCACATCCTGCCGCGCCAGATTGAACACGCGGGCGGCATTGGCCGCCTCTTCATCGGGAAGCGCAAAGACATGACGGAACGCGCTCACCTCATGCCGGGTGACATGGCCATCGGCCTTGGCCATCTTGGCCCCCAAGGCGATGACGGCGATGGTAAAGGCGACCGACTTTTCCGGCGTGGATTGCACGCCGCGCAGCCGGTCGAACACGACCGAGAGCCCTTCACCGGCGGCAAGGGCAGACAGCGCGTCGGCGATACGGGTCCAGATCGACATGCGCGCAGGATAGCGTGGCTTGAGCGGGTTGTCAGGAGAGGATTTTCTGCATCAGCACAAGATCCATCCAGCGACCGAATTTCCGGCCGACCTGCGGCATCAGACCGACCTGACCATAGCCAAGGCTTGCATGAAATGCCCGGCCCGCCGCATTTTCAGCCGTCACCCCGGCCACCATCACATGTGCGCCAGCATGTGTTGCATGGGCCTCCAGTGCCAGCATTAGCGCCCGCCCAAGGCCCTGCCCCCCGGCCTCGGGGGTCAGCAATATGGTATGCTCCATGCTATGGGCATAGCCGATTCCGCCGCGAAACTGATCATAGGTGACAAAGCCCCGCACCCGGCCCTGTGCCTCGGCCACCAGAAAACAGCGCTGGACCTGTCGTGCAACGATGGTGGCGCGCACCTCTGCCACCGGCTTTTCGGCAGAGTTGAAGGTGGCTGCTGTGTTGCGGATGTAATGGTTCCAGATGGTGGCCACGGCTGCCGCGTCATCGGGGGTGGCGTCGCGGATCATGCCAGCACGCGCCGCCCCTGCGGGGTGTCGATCTCGGCCCGCAGGGCCAGCGGCCCGGGCTCCAGCACCACCCGCGTATCGGTCAGTCCGGACAGTGCCTTGCGCAGACTTTCCGCCGCGGGGTGCGTCACCACCAGCCGGGCCAGACGCGCCCCGCTGTCGGGCAGCCGCCGGGCGGGATGCGGACCCTGCCACTGAATCAGTGCTGGATAGGCCCCGCCGTAGGGCAACTGCCCGTCGGCTGGCACCCCCATCCGCCAGCGCAGGTCGCCGCGGGCCAGATCCACCGCCACGCCCGCCCCCGCCGGGGCCTGCGCCAGTGCGGCGTCCAGATCATCGCAGGCCGCAACCCAGTTGGTCAGCCGGGGCGCTCCCGCGAACCCGTCCAGCCCGAACCAGCGTGGCCAGGCCGGGGCAGGGGCCGAGGGGTCAATGGCTATCACCTCCAGATAGGCGTCGCCCAGGCCCAGCAGGCGGTTGTGCGTGCCCATATGCGCGTGCTTGCCACCCGCCACCAGCGGCAGGCCCAAAGCCGCCTCTACCGCAGCCGCGCCCTCTTCAAGCGTGGCGCAGCTGACCGCCAGATGATCAAACCTCAGCATCAGCTTCGCCCGGCTGCAGCACACGCCCCTTGGCCCGCAGCGCCTGTGTCAGCGCGGTAAAGCGCGCCTTGGCCACCTCGCCGAACAGCCCGACACCCAAACGGGTCAGGTGCAGATGGAGCTCGCGCTTTTTCGGCTTCCACTCCAGCGCCCCGGCCTCGGCCGGATCGCCGGCTGCGAACATCGCGCCAAAGCGCATTGCCTTGCCCAACACCTCGGCCTCTTGAATCTCGTCTTCCGACAGCAGCCGGAACAGCGGTTCCAGCCGCGACCCGGACCGGTTGTTCTTGTAGCGGTGCAGCAGCGACAGGCCAAGAAACACCCGCCCCGGATGGTCCAGCCCGCCAAGGTTGGCGCGGGTGGCATTGTCGAAACACACATCAGCCCGGTAATCAGGATGCGCCCGCCATGTGGTGTCATGCAGCAGACAGGCCGCCTTGATCAGCCGCAGCCTTTCCTTCGGCAGGTCGCGAAACAGCGGCATCAGAAAGGTGAACAGCGCCTTGCCGGTGCCGGGCAGCCGCGCGCCTGTCATCTCCGCTGCCCGTGCCGCCTCGATCAGCGGGTCACGCGCGCGCAGCTTGTCGGGCATCTGCTCATAGAGCAGCCCTTCCCGGATGCCATAGGATGAGATGTCGATTTCCGACGGTTTGAACACCCGGATCAGCGCGCGCAGCACCTCACAGGCCAGCGGCACCAGTTCCATCCGTTCCTGGGACGTGCCGGTCCGGCCGCGCAGCAGCGTCAGATCCGCCGTTTCAAGCCAGTCCAGCGTATCGAGCGCCGATTTTACCGGCATCCGATATTCATGCAGCACGGTCAGCGGGTAATTGCGCCGCTCCATATCCAGCCGTGCGATCACCCGCCACGACCCGCCCACCATATAGAAGCGTTCGCCTTCGGACTTGATCTTGCCCTGCGCGCTGGTCAGCACCCGCTCGATCAAAGACCTGCGCTTGTCCACGCCGCCTTCCACCTGTTGCAGGCGGAACGGCCCCAGCTGGGTGGACACCCGCTTGCCGACCTTGCCATCGCCCACCCGCGCCAGCTCCATCGAGTTGCCGCCGATGTCGCAGACCACGCCCTTGGCTTCGGGCCAGCCCAGAAGCACGCCTTGCGCGGACAGCCGCGCCTCTTCATCGCCGTCGATGACATGCATGTGCAGGCCGGTCTCGGCCTCGACCAGCGCCGAGAAGTCCGGCCCGTCCCGGGCCTCGCGCATGGCCGCGGTGGCCACAACGGTCAGGGGGGCGGCCCCCATGCCGCTGGCCAGCAGGGAAAACCGCTTCAGCGCGGCCAGCGCCCGCAGCTTGCCTTCGGGGTTGAGCATCCCCGTTTCGCCCAGACCCTTGCCCAGACCGCAGAGGATTTTTTCGTTGTAGAAATAGGCAGGCGACCGGGCCGCACCGTCAAACACCACCATCCGGACCGAGTTCGACCCCACATCCACCACGCCCACGCGCGACAGCGCCCGCACCGAAGGGTCCTCAAACAGCGACCGGCCAAAGGGGCCGAAGTCCTCATCCTCTGCGTCGGGCGCAGTCTGATCCTGGTCGCGTGTCATATGATCCCCAGTGCAGTATAAGCCGGACCTTGGCGCAAGGTCCGGGGCGGCGTCAAGCGAGCCACCGCCTTTTGGAGTGTGCCAGGTGCACCGGCCTGCGACCATATCCTGCCGCATCAAGCCACCTGGCGGCTTAGTCCTTCAGCGCTGCCAGCTTTGGCACATCCTTGGCCCCGGCAGTGCCCCGGCCCGACAAAGACGGGTTTTCCATGAAGAATGTGTGACAGGCGAACAGTTTGCCATCCTTGGGCTGCAACTCGCGCGCACAGGTGCCGTCGGGGTTCAGCACCCAGCTTTGCGCCTCATCGGCCAGATTGGCCGCCATGATCTGGCTGACGATCTGCGCCTTGACGGTGTCATTATGCACCTCGACCAGCGTTTCCACCCGCCGTGTCAGGTTGCGGCCCATCCAGTCGGCGCTGGAGAAAAACACCCGCGCCTGCTTGCTGGGCAGCCCATGGCCCGACCCGAAGCACACGATGCGGCTGTGTTCCAGAAACCGCCCGACAATGGACTTGACCCGGATGTTCTCGCTCAACCCCTTGATCCCGGGGCGCAAGCCGCAGATGCCGCGGATGACCAGGCTGATCTTCACCCCGGCCTGGGACGCGGCATACAGCGCATCGATCACGTCGGGGTCGATCACACTGTTCATCTTGGCCCAGATTTCTGCGGGCCGGCCTGCGCGCGCATGATCTGCCTCGGCGGCGATCAGCCCCAGCAGACGCGATTTCAGGCTGATCGGGGAAATGGCCAGGTTTTCCAAGCCTTCGGGCTGCACATAGCCCGACAGATAGTTGAACACCTTGGTCGCATCGCGGCCCAAGGCCGCGTCGCAGGTGAAAAACGACAGGTCGGTATAGATCCGCGCGGTGATCGGATGATAATTCCCGGTGCCGTAATGGGTATAGGTCACCAGATTTTCGCCTTCGCGCCGCACCACGGTGCTGATCTTGGCATGGGTCTTGTAGTGGATGAAGCCGTACACCACATGCGCGCCCGACCGTTCCAGACGCCGTGACTGGCGGATGTTCGCGGCCTCGTCAAACCGCGCCTTCAGTTCCACCAGTGCGGTCACCGACTTGCCCGCCTCTGCCGCCTCGCACAGCGCACTGACCACCGGGCTGTCCCAGCTGGTGCGGTACAAGGTCTGCTTGATCGCCAGCACATTGGGGTCGCGGGCCGCCTGTTCCAGAAACCGGATCACCAGATCAAAGGTCTCATAAGGATGGTGCAGCAGAATGTCCTTCTGCCGGATCGCGGCGAACAGATCGCCCTCATGGTCCTGCACCCGTTCTGGCACACGCGGGGTAAAGGGGGGCCACAGCAGGTCGGGCCGGCTGGACAGCACCAGTTCTTTCAGATCGGCAATGCCCAGCAAGCCCCTCACCTCGACCACCTCGGATTCGGTGACCGTCAGCTCTTCCATGATCAGCGCGCGCAACTCGGCCGGAGCGCCAGCCGTCATCTTCAGCCGGATCACCTCGCCGCGCCTGCGCCGTTTCAGGGCGGTCTCAAACTCGCGCACCAGATCTTCGGCCTCGTCCTCGACCTCCAGATCGCTGTCGCGCAACACCCGGAACGCGCAATGGCCCCGGTCGGTATAGCCGGGGAACAGCATGTTCAGGTGCAGCAGCAACAGTTCTTCCAGCGGCAGAAACCGGTGTATCCCCGGCTTGCCCGGCAAGGGCACAAACCGCGCAATCTGCTGCGGAATGGGCAACAGCGCCTTCAGCGTGCGGTGATCAGTCAGCCGCTCCAGCTCCAGCGCCAGGGAAAACCCGGTATTGGGAATGAACGGAAACGGATGCGCCGGGTCAATCGCCAGGGGCGACAACACCGGAAACACCTTGTGCAGGAAATGGGCCTCCAGATGCCGCAGATCCGCCGCCGTCAGCTTGGACCGGGTGACAATGCTGATCCCCTCGGCCTCCATCTGACGCTTGAGGCTGTTCAGCACGGTTTGCTGGCGTTGCATCAGGCGGCGTGCATCGGCCTGAATCAGCACCAGCTGCTCTGCCGGGCTGCGCCCGTCTTCCGACAATCCGGCATTCCCGGTGCGCACCAGCGCCCGCAGCCCGGCCACCCGCACGGTAAAGAACTCATCCAGATTGGTGGCCGAAATCGACAGGAAGCGCAGCCGCTCCAGCAGCGGCACATTGGCATTCGCCGCCTCGTCCAGCACACGCCAGTTGAAGGCCAGCCAGCTGAGCTCACGGTTGAAAAACCGCCGTGGCCCGCTGATCTCGGCTTGCGGGAGCGAAACGGGGTCTGGAAAGGGGGCCTTGAGGAAATCTGCCTGTGTCATGACCGGATGCTGCGTTGCTGGAGTCTTGGCGTTTCAAAAGCTTGTCTCATTCCGTCTCCGCGCTGTCCAGCAGACCCTGCGCGGTCGCCCGGGTGATCGGGCGGCCCTGCGCCAGCGCCCGCGCATCCATCGCCGCCACCAGGGCGCGTGCGGCATCGATCGAACGTTCCATCCGCGCCACCAGCCAGGGGATCAGCGCCGGGGGCACCGCGGTCTGCCGGTCGGCAAACAGCTTGACCAGCACCGCCGAGAGCAGCGCATCATCGGGGGCTTCCAGCCGCGCGACCGATGCCGCCTCGACCCGGCTTTTCAGATCTGGCAGGGCCAGACCCCAGTCCCGCACCGGCCCCCGTGCGGTCAGCAGCAAGGCCCCCTGCGGCACCACCAGATTGTGCAGGTGGAACAGCGCCACTTCGGCCCCGCGGCGGCCCGCCACCGCATCGGCATCCTCGACCACCACAGACCCCGCCTGCGCCAGGTCGGGCAGATCTGCGTCGGCCAGTTCCGCACCGTTCACCAGTCTGGCCTGCGCCAGATCGGCCCAGATATGCGCCAGATGGGTCTTGCCCGACCCGGGCGGCCCCACCAGCAGCATCTTGCCACCGGGCCAGTTGCGCCAGCTTTCCACCGCTGCCAGAGCATGGGCATTGGCCACGGATGTAAAGAAATCCGCGCGCCGGAACGCCTCACGCGCGGGCAGGTCAAACGCCAGTTGCAGGCTCACACTGCCTCCTCATCGCGCAGCGCGCCTCCAGACACCGGGACCGGTTCAGGGGTCGCGCCCTGAACCGGGCTCGGATGGACCGGGGCCACGCCACGGTAGAGCAAGCTGTTCTGGTACTGGCTGATCGCAAACCGCATCAGCACGCCCAGCGAGGCTGCCACCGGCACGGCAATCAACATGCCGGCAAAGCCGAGCAAAGACCCAAAGGCCGACAGCGCAAGCAACAGCCACACCGGGTGCAGCCCGACCGAACTGCCCACCAGTTTCGGTGTCAGGATATTGCCCTCGATGAACTGGCCAAAGGCAAAGATGGCCGCCACGATCCCGATGGCCACCCAGTCGCCCCAGAACTGGAACAGGGCCAGACCAATCGCCAGAATCCCGCCGATGATGGCCCCGACATAAGGGATGAACGTCACCGCCCCGGCAATCGCCCCCACCACAAGGCCAAATTGCAACCCGGCCAGCATCAGTGCCACCGAATAATAGGCCCCGAGGATAAGGCAGACGGTCAGCTGCCCGCGGACAAAACCTGCCAGCACGCCGTCAATCTCGCGCGCCAGCCGCCGCACCGTGACCACATGATCGCGCGGGATCATCGCATCGACCCGGGCCACCATCTTGTCCCAGTCCAGCAGCAGGTAAAAGGCCACGACCGGCACCACGACAATGAACACCAGCGCCGAAATCACCGACATCGCCGAGGTCAGCACGCCCTGCGCCAGATCGCCGCCCTTGGATTGGATGAAATCTCCGATATCGGCCAGCGTCTTGCGCATGATGCTGGTCTCATCCGACAATTCGGGGAACCGTTCGGTCAGAAAGGTCTGCAAATTGCGGGAAATCTCGGGGGCCGCATCCACCAGCGCGGTCGTCTGCTGGATCAGCGTCGGAATGACCGCCAGCACCAGCAGCACCACCACCAGAAACATCACCAGCGTGATCACCGCAGTGGCCGTCACCCGGCTCAGCCCCAGCCGCTCCAGCCGGTCGGCCACCGGGTCAAGGAAATAGGCCATCGCCCCGCCGACCAGAAACGGCACCAGCACATTTCCCATCAGATACATGAGGATCAGGAAAACCGCCGCGGCGATGCCCCAGTATTTCGCCTGCTGTGTGATCGGAAGTGCCATGTCGATCCCTTGTGTGCGCCCGAACCTGATATTGCCGCTGGGGCGGTGCAGTGCAAGGGCAGAAGGGCAAAGCGGCGGCCGCCGCGCGGTAGGGCGGGGGGGAACCCCCCCCTTGGCCCCAAACCGCGGGGGGCCCCCCCCCCCCCCCCAAAA
>NZ_PJOM01000010.1 GCF_002900965.1 Pseudotabrizicola formosa
GGAGGGGATGGAGGTTTTTCTTAAGATTTGCGGCCCATGGTCCGGCTGGAGGCAATATGGGGCGAGTCGGAGAATGGAGAGCGGGATTGGGTCTGGCGCGGGCAGGGTACATCTTGTGGATCACGCGCTTGCGGTGGCGGACAGCCGGGCTGCGTTGAGCGGTCTGACGGCTGCTGTCGGCACGGCCTCTGCTGCGGAGCCGCTTGGCCTTGATCTGACGGGGGAGGCGGCGACGGTTCCGGCCTTGCAGCTTCTTCTGGCCGCGGCGCGGGCGCTTGCTGCGGCGGCGGCGTTTTCCGGCTTTGGCCCGCAGGCGACCCGGGCTTTGGCCGCGCTTTCCCTTCACAGTCCAGAGCGGAGCTAGGATAGCCAGCATGGCCCATACCATTCTTGCCGTCGACGACAGCAAATCGATCCGCGACATGATCAAGCTGACCCTGGTCCCGCTCGGGTACCGGGTGGTCGAGGGCGACAACGGCCAAAGCGGGATCGAGGTGTTCAGACGCGAACAGGTGTCGCTGGTGATCACCGATCTGAACATGCCGGTGATGAACGGGTTCGACTTCATCCGGGCCGTGCGCGGCATGCCCAAGGGGGCAGGCGTGCCGATCATCATGCTGACCACCGAATCCAAGCCCGAGGCCAAGGCCGAAGGCAAGGCCGCTGGGGCCACTGGCTGGATCACCAAGCCCTTCACGCCGGAGAACCTGATCAGTGTCGCAAAAAGACTGGCGGGCTAGGATGACACCCGATCTGAGCGCTGCCGTAGAGACCTTTGTTCAGGAAGCCCGCGAGCAGCTGGAAGGGCTGGAAGGGATGCTGCTGGACCTGGAGTCCGGCGCGGACCGTGACCGTGTCGATGCCATTTTCCGGGTGCTGCACACGGTCAAGGGGTCGGGGTCGATGTTCGGCTTCGGGGCGCTTGCGCGGTTCACCCACCATTTCGAAGATGCCTTTGATGGCGTCCGCGAAGGCCGGATGCAGATTGATAACCGCCTGATCGATGTCTCATTGCGGGCGCGCGACCATATGACAGCGCTGCTTGACTGTGGCGGGGACAGTCCCGAAGCCGCACGGCTGGAGGCGTCGGAAGAGGCGGCCAGCCTGTTGACAACACTTGCCGCCATCATGGGCAAAGGTCAGGGCAGTCCCGAAGCGAGCCTGGCCCCTCCCCCTGCGGCCCTGCCGCAGCGTGAGGCGGTTCTGCGGCGCTGGTCGATCCGGTTCCATCCGGATGCTGCAGCATTGCGCAACGGGATGCGCCCCGATCTGCTGATGGCCGAGGTTGCGGCCCTTGGCGAGGCTGAGATCAGGCTTGATGCCTCGGACCTGCCGCCGCTGGCCGAGCTTGATCCGGAACGGTCTTACTTTGCCTGGGATGTGCTTTTGACCACCGCGCAGCCCCGGGATGCGATCGAAGCGATCTTTCTGTTTGCGGATGATGCGGCATTGGAGATTGCCGAGAGGGATCCCGATGCCCAAGCCACCGCCGCCGCTGCCCCCGCCGCTGCCCCCGCGCAACCGGTCAGAGCACAGGCAGCCGTTGCACTGGCGCAAGACACGCCTGCCGCGCGCCTGCCGCAGGCGACTGCGGGGTCGAGCGAGAATGTCCGCGTTCCGGCAGGCAAGCTTGACGATATCATGGATCAGCTGGGCGAGCTGGTGATTGCGCAGGCGCGGCTGCATCAGATTGCAGCGGCCACCCAGAATGCCGATCTGGAATCGATTGTCGAGGAAGTGGAGCGGCTGGTCACCGGCCTGCGCGACGCAACCCTTTCTGTGCGGATGCTGCCGATTGAATCGGTCTTCGGCAAGTTTCGCCGCGTGGTGCGGGATCTGTCGGTGGAGCTTGGCAAGGATGTGGCGCTCGCCGTCGAAGGCGGCGAAACCGAACTGGACAAGACCGTGATCGATCGCCTGTCCGAACCGCTGGTCCACATGATCCGCAACAGCATGGACCACGGGCTGGAAGATGCGGCCCGGCGTCAGGCCGCGGGCAAGCCCACGCGGGGCAGGGTCACCCTTTCGGCCCGGCAGGAGGGGGGCGAGGTGCTGATCGCGATCGAGGATGACGGTGCCGGTCTGGACACCGAGGCCATCCGCAACCGGGCGATTGAACGCGGCCTGCTGGCGGCCGATGCACAGCCGAACCCGGCAGAAATTCACCAGATGATCTTTGCGCCGGGGTTTTCGACCGCATCAACACTGTCCAGCGTCTCGGGGCGCGGGGTGGGCATGGATGCGGTGCGCAGCGCGGTCGAGGCGCTGCGCGGCCAGACAGAAATCGTCACCGTGCCCGGACGCGGCACGCGGGTGACCCTGCGCCTGCCGGTGACACTTGCGATCATCGACGGCTTTCTGGTGCGGCTCGGACAGTCGGTGTTCGTGATCCCTCTGGCCGCCGTTGAGGAATGCGTGGAGTTTGAAGAGGCCGAGCGCCGGCGGGACAGCGGCCGGTCGATGTTGCGCCTGCGCGAACATCTGGTGCCCTTCCTTGATCTTGATGATGTCTTTGCCCGCCCCCCCAGCACCGAACCCCGGCGGCGTGTGGTCATCGTCAAGGCCGACGGCCAGCGCCTTGGTCTGGTGGTGGATGATATCCTTGGCCAGAACCAGACCGTGATCAAGACGCTCAGCATCTACCACCGCAATATCGCGGGCCTTGCCGGAGCGACCATCCTTGGCGATGGCGCGGTTGCCCTGATCATCGATGTCGCAACCCTTGCCCGCCGCGCCCGTGCGGCGCAGCGGCAGATCGCCTGAGGACAGCGGGCCATGCAAAACACCCTCCAGACCCGCGACAAGCCCGGCCCCGGCGGCGGCCCTGATCCGGAAATGATGCTGATCTTTCGCCTGTCGGGGGAGGTTTTTGCCCTTCCCGTCAGTGAGGTGCATGAAATTCTTGATCCGATCCCGACCACTCCGGTGCCCGGTGCGCCGCCTTTCGCGCCGGCGCTGATCAACGTGCGCGGGGCGATTGCGCCGCTGATCGACATCCGCCAAAGGCTGCGGATGCAGGCGATGCCCGCAAGCGACACTGCCCGCATCATCGTGCTGGACCTGCCGGTGGCTGGGGTGCCCACCCGGATGGCCATCATCGCCGACGCGGTCGACGAGGTCATAGAAACAGACCGCGCCGCGCTCAAACCCGTCCCCGAACTCGGAGCCCGCTGGCCCGAGCCCTATGTGACCGGCGTCGCCAGATCCGGCGATGCCCTCGTCATCCTCCTGAACACCGACACCCTCTTCTGCCCGGATGCAGGGCAAACCCCTCAAGCATGAGCAAGGACAAGACATGCGCGTGACCATCAAAGCCAAACTGATCGCAGTCTTTGCTGTTCTGATCATCTTGCTCGGCGCCTCCAGCTTCATGGCGGTGCAAAAGACGTCTGATATGAAGACAGAAATCGACCAGATCGTTGATCGCTACGCGCGTCAACTGGAGGTGGCGCTGACGATGCAAGGTGCCGCCACACGATCCATGAACCTGGTTCAGGACTATCTGGAGACGGATACGGTTGAAGCGGCGACAGACTCTGTGCGCCTTGCCGACGAATTTCTGACGAGTACAGATGACCTGATCAAAACATTGGGGGGGCTTGTCTCCACTGAGGATGCCAAGGCCCTGCACGCCGCCTTCAGGGCCGATTGGGCCGAGTTCCGAAGGGTTGAGGCAGAGTTGCGCCTTGTCGGCGTCATAAAAAGCGGCGAGAGGGCTCTGCTTCTCTATGCCGAAGAAAGCACGCCAACCTATCTTTCTCTTTACAATGCTTCGGAAGCGTTGATCGCTGACGTCCGGGAGCGCATTGCAAACGCCGAAGTGCGTGATCCGCGATTGGTTTCGCTTGAAGCCTCGATTGACGGCGCGATCGATACGATGCGCGCCCTGCGGGAAATTGAGCGTGACATGTTGATGGCCTGGGTTGACACCGAGCTTGTCGAACTGGCAGCGCGTCTTGAACCCCTGCAGAGCGCGCTGACACAGGACCTGACCCAGGCCAGGGGCTTTGCGGGCGTTACCGACAGCCGGGCTGTGGAGGGCATCATTGCCGGCTGGACTGCCTGGGAAGAGGTACTGGTGCGTGGCACGGGATTGTCACTCGAAAACAGCAATGTCCATGCAACTGCAATCTTGCACGAACAGTTGGATCCCGCCTTTGACAAAGTGATCGACTCTGGAACTGCCATGGCCGATTTTGCCAGAGCCCGGGTCGCCTTTGCCAAAGAAAACGCGCTTGGCGTTTATGAGACCTCCAGGGCGGTGCTGATCACGCTGGGACTGGCTGCTGCCGGTATTGGCATTGCTGCGGCGTTCTGGCTTTCGATGACGATCAGCCGGGGCATGGCGCGGGCTGTGACGGTTGCGCGTGCTGTGGAGAGGGGTGACCTGACGGTTGATGCGACAGCGACGACGCGGGATGAAATCGGCGATCTTCTGTCTGCGATGGAGGGGATGTCGGTTTCTTTGCGAGAGATCACCATGGTTGCAGAGAAGATCAGCCAGGGCGATCTGGGCGTGAAGACAAAACGTCGCTCCGAGGTTGACGGTCTGGGCATTGCGCTGGAAAACATGTTGGAAAGGCTGCGCGAGGTTATTTCCAACGCCAACCACAGTGCCGCCGGTGTGGCCGAGGGCGCGCAGGCAATGTCGGCAACGGCAGAACAGCTCAGCCAGGGGGCGACCGAACAGGCGGCGGCGGCGGAACAGGCCTCCTCCTCGATGGAAGAGATGTCGGCCAACATCCGGCAATCGGCGGACAATGCCGCGCAGACCGAAAAGATCGCGACCAAATCGGCGCAGGAAGCAGAGGACAGCGGCAAGGCGGTGGATGAAGCGGTGCGCGCGATGAAGACCATTGCCGAAAAGATCAACATCATTCAGGAAATTGCCCGGCAGACCGATCTTCTGGCGCTGAACGCGGCGGTGGAGGCGGCGCGCGCCGGACAGCATGGCAAGGGCTTTGCCGTGGTGGCGTCAGAGGTCCGCAAACTGGCCGAACGCAGCCAGCAGGCCGCGGGCGAGATCAGCCAGCTTTCCGGCAAAACCGTCGAGGTCAGCCAGCGCGCCGGTGAAATGCTGCAGGCGCTGGTGCCGTCGATCAAACGGACTGCCGATCTTGTGCAAGAGATCAGCGCGGCAACGCGGGAACAGAATGTCGGCGCAGAGCAGATCAACGAAGCAATCCGACAGCTTGACTCGGTGATCCAGCAAAACGCCTCCTCTTCGACCGAAGCGGCCAGCGTGTCCGAACAGCTTGCGACGCAGTCGGAAGAATTGCGCGGGGTGATCGGGTTCTTCCGTCTGGGTGAGGAGCGGCAACCGATGAAAGCACCGGCTGCAGACCCGTCGCGCGAGGGGGCCAGCCCCCGCCCGACCTTCACGACCCAGCGCCCGCGCAGCATCAATGCGCCGCAGCCTGCGGCAAAGGCCAAGAGCAATGGCGCAGCGCATCCCTTTCAGAACGGGGTCATGATCGATCTTGCGGGCGATACGGCTGGTGGGCGTGAAGATGATTTCCAGCGCTATTGAGCCCTGCGCATGTTTTCAGCATGCCCCGCCCCAGCTTGCAGGTGAATTCAGATGACCGCAGCCCCTCTGGCCGAAGAGGCCTGGACCCAGGACGACAGCGGGGCCACAGATGATCCGCGCACCTATGTGACCTTTGTTCTGGCAGAACAGATGCTGGCTGTCGATGTCGCCATGGTCCGCGAGATCCTTGATATGCAAGCCATCACACGATTGCCAAATGCGCCGGGCGATCTGTTGGGGATGATCGATATCCGCGGTGAGAATGTGGCCCTTGTGGACCTGCCCGGACGCCTTGGCCTGCATGGCCCCCCATGCGAAGGGGCCGGGCGGATCATTGTTCTTGAATTCGGGAGCAATCCGGCAACGCCGATCGGCGTCATTGCCGATCGCGTCCTCGGAGTGGCCGAGATTCCAGATGATGAGATCGGAGCGGCCCCCAGTGCGATGACAAGCTGGGATGCCTCAGTGCTGCGCGGCGTGGCACGCGTCAACGGCCAGCTGATCCAGATCCTTGCCCTTGAAACCGTGTTCCAGACCAACCTTCCCGGTGCGTTTGATTTCGAATGAAGGG
>NZ_PJOM01000011.1:2500-5629 GCF_002900965.1 Pseudotabrizicola formosa
TCCATGGATGTCCGAATGGGGGAACCCACCTGACATTCTGTTATTGTTACCTTTACCGGTATCAATAATGGGGTGAACCAGGTACTTTACTCCTGAATACATAGGGGGTTTAGAGCAAACCCGGGGAACTGAAACATCTAAGTACCCGGAGGAAAGGAAATCAATAGAGACTCCGCTAGTAGTGGCGAGCGAACGCGGACCAGCCGAGCCTGGAAGAGTGACTGGAATGGTCTGGAAAGGCCAACCATAGCGGGTGACAGTCCCGTACAGGAAGCTTTACAGGACATATTAAGTAGGGCGGGACACGTGAAATCCTGTCTGAAGATCGGAGGACCACCTCCGAAGGCTAAGTACTCCTTACTGACCGATAGCGAACCAGTACCGTGAGGGAAAGGTGAAAAGCACCCCGACGAGGGGAGTGAAACAGTTCCTGAAACCGAACGCCTACAAGCAGTCGGAGGGTCCATGAGACCTGACGGCGTACCTTTTGTATAATGGGTCAACGACTTAGTCTAACGAGCGAGCTTAAGCCGATAGGTGTAGGCGCAGCGAAAGCGAGTCTTAAAAGGGCGCATGAGTTCGTTGGATTAGACCCGAAACCAAGTGATCTAGCCATGTGCAGGATGAAGGTAAGGTAACACTTACTGGAGGTCCGAACCAACACCCGTTGAAAAGGGTCTGGATGACGTGTGGCTAGGGGTGAAAGGCCAATCAAACTTGGAGATAGCTGGTTCTCCGCGAAAGCTATTTAGGTAGCGCCTCGGACGAATACCTTGGGGGGTAGAGCACTACATGGATGATGGGGGCCCACAGCCTTACTGAGTCTAAGTAAACTCCGAATACCCAAGAGTACTATCCGGGAGACACACGGCGGGTGCTAACGTCCGTCGTGAAGAGGGAAACAACCCTGACCTGCAGCTAAGGCCCCTAATTCGTGGTTAAGTGGGAAAGCATGTGGGACGGCCAAAACAACCAGGAGGTTGGCTTAGAAGCAGCCATCCTTTAAAGATAGCGTAACAGCTCACTGGTCTAGATAAGCTGTCCTGCGGCGAAGATGTAACGGGGCTCAAACCACGAGCCGAAGCTCAGGATGCATAGCAATATGCGTGGTAGCGGAGCGTTCTGTGATATAGAACGCTGTCTCTTTAACGTCTTAGGGCGTTACGGAGACAATGTTCTTTCTGTGAAGCCGGGCTGTAAGGCATCCGGTGGAGAGATCAGAAGCGAGAATGTTGACATGAGTAGCGACAAAGGGGGTGAGAGACCCCCTCGCCGAAAGTCCAAGGGTTCCTGCTTAAAGCTAATCTGAGCAGGGTAAGCCGGCCCCTAAGGCGAGGCCGAAAGGCGTAGTCGATGGGAACACGGTTAATATTCCGTGGCCAGAAGGAAGTGACGGATCTGAAACGTAGTTTGCCCTTATCGGATTGGGTGGGCTGCCTACAGGTCCCTGGAAATAGCCCTTCATCAGACCGTACCCTAAACCGACACAGGTGGACTGGTAGAGTATACCAAGGCGCTTGAGAGAACCACGTTAAAGGAACTCGGCAAAATGCCTCCGTAAGTTCGCGAGAAGGAGGCCCCACTTTTACGCAAGTAGAGGTGGGGGGCACAAACTAGGGGGTGGCGACTGTTTACTTAAAACACAGGGCTGTGCGAAGCCGTAAGGCGACGTATACAGTCTGACGCCTGCCCGGTGCTGGAAGGTTAAAAGGAGGGGTGCAAGCTCTGAATTGAAGCCCCAGTAAACGGCGGCCGTAACTATAACGGTCCTAAGGTAGCGAAATTCCTTGTCGGGTAAGTTCCGACCTGCACGAATGGCGTAACGATCTCCCCGCTGTCTCTAACGTGGACTCAGCGAAATTGAACTGTGTGTCAAGATGCACACTACCCGCGGTTAGACGGAAAGACCCCATGAACCTTTACTCCAGCTTTGCACTGGCATCAGGAATGTGATGTGCAGGATAGGTGGTAGGCTTTGAAGCAGGGACGCTAGTCTTTGTGGAGCCATCCTTGAGATACCACCCTTCGCCTTCTTGATGTCTAACCGCGGTCCGTTATCCGGATCCGGGACCCTGCATGGTGGGGAGTTTGACTGGGGCGGTCGCCTCCCAAACAGTAACGGAGGCGCGCGAAGGTAGGCTCAGACCGGTCGGAAATCGGTCGTTGAGTGCAATGGCAGAAGCCTGCCTGACTGCAAGACTGACAAGTCGAGCAGAGACGAAAGTCGGTCATAGTGATCCGGTGGTCCCAAGTGGGAGGGCCATCGCTCAACGGATAAAAGGTACTCTGGGGATAACAGGCTGATGATGCCCAAGAGTCCATATCGACGGCATCGTTTGGCACCTCGATGTCGGCTCATCTCATCCTGGGGCTGGAGCAGGTCCCAAGGGTATGGCTGTTCGCCATTTAAAGAGGTACGTGAGCTGGGTTTAGAACGTCGTGAGACAGTTCGGTCCCTATCTGCCGTGGGTGTAGGAGATTTGAGAAGAGTTGCCCCTAGTACGAGAGGACCGGGGTGAACGAACCACTGGTGGACCAGTTATCGTGCCAACGGTAGTGCTGGGTAGCTATGTTCGGACAGGATAACCGCTGAAGGCATCTAAGCGGGAAGCCCCCTTCAAAACAAGATCTCCCTTGAGAGCCGTGGAAGACCACCACGTCGATAGGCCAGAGGTGTAAGTGCAGCAATGCATTCAGCTGACTGGTACTAATTGCTCGATAGGCTTGATTTGATCCAGTAACAGCAAGGTAAAGCGCATATGCGCATCCCTCGCCTGGACAGTCAAAACGCATACACCAAATGCGTGCACCTGACTTGGAACAACACTGATGTCTACCCTGCTCAACAGCAGGGGTGTCTCTTCTTCGGTTTGGTGGTCATAGCACGAGCAAAACACCCGATCCCTTCCCGAACTCGGCCGTTAAGTGCCGTCGCGCCAATGGTACTGCGTCTTAAGACGTGGGAGAGTAGGTCACCGCCAAACCTAAAAAGAGACACACCTCTCAATACGATCCAATACAAAACCGATCGCACATAGCCCTCGGTCCGGACGCGGGGTGGAGCAGCCCGGTAGCTCGTCAGGCTCATAACCTGAAGGTCACAGGTTCAAATCCTGTCCCCGCAACCAA
>NZ_PJOM01000012.1 GCF_002900965.1 Pseudotabrizicola formosa
CGTGGCACGCGTCAACGGCCAGCTGATCCAGATCCTTGCCCTTGAAACCGTGTTCCAGACCAACCTTCCCGGTGCGTTTGATTTCGAATGAAGGGCGACGCCATGCAGAACGACCGGATTACGCCAGACCAGGCCCAGTTTCTTGTCGAGGCGGTGTTCCGGCTCAGCGGCATTTCGATCGCCGCCACAAAAACCGATTTTCTCGAACACCGGATCAATCGGCTTTTGCGGGAATCCGGCGTCCACTCGGTGGCAGAGTATATTGAACACCTGCGCAGCGCACCGACAGGGCCGGCCGCCCTTCAACTGGTGGAGGCGCTGACAACGCATACAACCTCATTCTTTCGTGAAAGAGCTCATTTTGACTGGATGACAACAACTGGTCTGCCATCGGTCGTCGCCGAGGGTGCCGGGCGGGACCAGCCGCTGACCATCTGGAGTGCAGCTTGCTCGACAGGGGCCGAACTGTGGACGGCGGGTATGGTTGTTGATACCTTCGCCCGCTCCCGCAATCTGCGATGGGATCTGGTCGGCACCGATGTGTCACAGAAAATCCTGCGCAAGGCTGCGGTCGCAACCTTTGAAGAAGATGATATCATTCCGATCCCGGAAGACATGCGACGTCGCTATTTGCTTCGGTCGCGCACACTGGCGGGGGGCAAGCAGCGCTATCGCATTGCGCCGGAGTTGCGCAGTCATGCCCGCCTCGCCTGGGCCAACTTGCTGGATCTGCCGCCAAGCATGGCATTGACCGCGGACATCGCCTTTTTGCGCAATGTCCTGATCTACTTCGAGCCGGGCGATCAGCTTCGTGCCGCAGCCAATGTGGCCCGCCGGATCCGGCCTGGCGGATATCTGCTGACTGGACATTCCGAAGGCCTTGCCAGCCCTCCACCCGGCATGACGCCGGTTTCCCCATCCATCTACCGAAAGGAGTAAGCTTGAGGTGTCCCTATTGCCCAGCGGCCGGAAGTACCGGGTTCTCGTGGTTGATGACAGTGCTGTTGTTCGCCAGGTCATGGCTGATCTTATCTCATCCGACCCCGAACTGGAGGTCATGGGTACGGCAGGAGATCCCTTTGCGGCGGCCGCTCAGATCCGGCAGCAGCGGCCTGACGTGATCACGCTGGATGTAGAGATGCCGCGCATGGACGGTATCACCTTCCTGCGAAAAATCATGTCGCAGCATCCGATTCCCGTCGTGATGTGCTCGTCTTTGGTCGGTGCAAATACCGAAACCTTGGCGCGTGCGCTGGATGCCGGTGCAGTGGATATCATCTGCAAGCCGCAGGTCGGGATCCGCGACTTTCTGGAGGAAAGCCGCATCCGCATCTGCGATGCAATCAAAGGCGCAGCTCAGGCGCGTCTGGGCCGGCTTCGCGAAAATGCCCCTGCTGCAAAGTTGACGGCAGATGCCATGCTGCCGGCACCATCAAGCCGCGCCATGGCGAAAACAACCGAAAAGATCATTGCCGTGGGTGCCTCCACCGGAGGTACAGAAGCCGTGCGGGTGTTTCTGGAGGCGATGCCAGTGGATTGCCCGCCGATCATCATTGTGCAGCACATGCCCGAAGGCTTCACGGCCGCCTTTGCCCGGAGGCTTGATACGATCTGCGCGGTTTCGGTCAAGGAGGCGGCGCAGAGCGATCGATTGCTGCGCGGGCATGTGCTGATCGCGCCGGGCAACCGCCATACCCTGCTAAATCGCAGCGGCGCGACCTATACGGTTGATGTGCGCGACGGGCCACTGGTCTTGCGCCACCGACCGTCGGTTGATGTGCTGTTCCGCTCGGTGGCACGCTACGCCGGTCAAAATGCAATTGGCGTCATCATGACCGGCATGGGCGATGATGGAGCACGCGGGATGAAGGAAATGCGCGACGCCGGGGCGCGAACCATCGGGCAGGATGAGGCCAGTTCGGTGGTCTATGGCATGCCCAAGGAAGCAATGCGCCATGGTGGTGTCGAAGAAGAGATGCCCTTGGGGCGGTTGGCACCGGCTGCGCTGCGCCTTGGGCGGGGTTGAGCGCGCCGTAGTGCAGAGTGAAACCTGCGGCGTCATCAGCTCGCAGCCCTGGCTGTGGTGAATGGAAGGATCACCACAGGAACCACGGGCGGAGCCTTGGCGCTGAGTGGCTTGAGACAGTTTTTGGTCGAGAGCTTCTTGGACTGCTCACCTGCAACCCGTTATGACAGATGCGCCAAGACCTTCCTGTCCGCTATCGCCTTCGCCGCTAATGTCATGTGCTGGCATTGACGCTCCATAACTCTGGACAATCGCCACCCCACTGGTCAGGTCCAAGACCCCCTTCATTCGAAATCAAACGCACCGGGAAGGTTGGTCTGGAACACGGTTTCAAGGGCAAGGATCTGGATCAGCTGGCCGTTGACGCGTGCCACG
>NZ_PJOM01000013.1 GCF_002900965.1 Pseudotabrizicola formosa
CTCAATACGATCCAATACAAAACCGATCGCACATAGCCCTCGGTCCGGACGCGGGGTGGAGCAGCCCGGTAGCTCGTCAGGCTCATAACCTGAAGGTCACAGGTTCAAATCCTGTCCCCGCAACCAAATTCTTTCTATATAACAAACGGTTGGAATCCGACAAAAACACTTGTGTATAGCACTCGCCGTTTTACCTCAACGCCACCTCAACGTTTGACGAGTCCCCCTGAAACCGAGGGGGCTTTTTGCGTTTGAAGCAAGTGATTGATCGTGCGATTGCGGAAGCGTTGTCAATAGGCAAAACTTCCCACTGCGCCCCGGTGGTGGCGATGTGAAAGGTCAGGGGCAGGTCAAGGTTAGCACGAGCGGGGAAAAATGAATCGCACTGAGCAGGTCGCATATCACGAGGCAGCTCATGCCGTGTTGGCTATTCATTATGGGATGGGCTTAAGCGGTGGTATCGATCTCAACGCGGAAACGTCAGTCGACGGTGCCTTTGGCAACGTGGCAGTAAACCTGTGGCAGTTCGACAGCTCAACTTCCCTCCAGGAGCAGAAGTCCGTTCTGGTTTGCAATCTTGCCGTGATATGTGCAGGGGCGGCTTCGGACGCAAAACTAAAGGGGATACCGCTCACTTCCGCCTTAGATGCGCAACCGGGAGACTATAAGAAGGCCGTTGAAATCGCACGGACCTGTGGTCTCGCAGCTGACGAGTATGAGGTTGATTTCATGGTGAAAGAAGTTGGTCTTGTTCGAGCGAGTAGGGATCCGGAGAAGCGAGAAGTGTGGGAAGCCATCGTACGAGTGGCGACTGCGACCCTAGAAGCTGGCGGCAAGCTTTCAAAAGAAAAAGTGGCAGCACTTGGTGCTGTGAGCCATTCCTTGGGCGGATAGGCGGTAGGGCAGCGTGCGCCCGGTTGAAAACGTCGCTCCGTTCAGTTATATGACCTAGTCATACCATGGAGATGCGGATGACCGTCAAGACGACCCTCAGCTTCACCGACCGTCACCATCAGTTCCTCTCGGAGAAGGTGGGGCAGGGCGTGTTTGCGACCCAGAGCGCGGCAGTCGCGGCCGCGCTGGAGCAGATGATGCAGGAGGAGCAGGAACGCGATCTGGCGCTCTCCGCCCTCGCTCAGGAAATCCGCGCACGCATGGAAACGCCGCGCGAAGCCTTTGTTGACCAGGACGATGCCTTTGCCGCCGCCCGCCGCACCATCGGGGCGGCCCGCGGCGCGTGAACTACCGCATCCGATTCCATCCTCTTGTCGCGCGTGATCTTGATGCCATCGCCCGCTGGATCCTCGACTATGCGGGGCCCGACGCGGCCGCGCGAAAGCTGGCGGAGATCGAGGCGGCCATTAGCACGCTGAAGGCTACGCCGCTCAAGGGTAGCCTCCGCGATGAAATCGCTCCTGGCATCCGCGCCATCCCGGCTGCACGGAAAGCCGTCGTTGCCTTCGTGGTTTATGATGACGCAAGGGAAGTACTGATTTACGCGGTCACATACGGCGGCGCGGATTGGATCAAGCGGACAAGCGCGCGCAGCCGCTGATCTACGCAGCGCTCTTCCACTTGAGAGGGGTGAGGTAAACAATGCTGTCACCGACACTGACCATCACTTCGCCGTCCTGAATGTTGATCTGCAGCTTCATCGTGCGGTTCGCCAGCTTGGCCAGTGCGCCGGTGTCCTTCTCGGAAAAGCCGATCACCTGTAGGTTCTCAAAGCGGTTGGTGCTGCCTTTGATCTTGTCCCACCAGATATCGGCCGTCCTGCCACCATAGGGATAGACGATCACCTTGTCAGCTTTGCTGCACGATTTACGCATCACCTTCTCGCTGGGAAGCCCCAGTGCCACCCACACATCACGTTCGCCGCTCAGGCTTTTCTGCCAGATGTCTGGCTCATCTTCCGTGGAAATCCCCTTGGTCATTTCCAGGTTCTCATGGGCATTCAAGGCAAAGGCGATGATGCGAACCATCATCCGCTCATCGGTTTCAGAGGGGTGCTTGGCCACTGTCAGCTTGTGGGTCTCGTAATAGTGGCGATCCATGTCCGAGACCGACAGCTCGACTTTGTAAATGGTGGCATTCTGCGCCATGATCTGTCCCAGTTGACGTTGCCCCCCGCACCTAATCCAGTTTGAGATAGACTCTGGCCTAACCGAGAGGACCAGAGATGAAGCGCAGCAGGTTCACCGAAGATCAGATCATCGGCATTCTGAAGGAGCATGAGGCCGGGATTTCCGTCGCCGATCTGTGCCGCAAGCACGGCGTCAGCGATGCGACGGTCTAC
>NZ_PJOM01000014.1 GCF_002900965.1 Pseudotabrizicola formosa
CTGACCCCATTATCTGTTTTCAAATATCCCACGGGGGTCCGGGGGTGTGAAACCCCCGGTTCCGCCGGCCAACAATCGGAGACTGACATGCTGACAGGCAAGCACCTTATCGCGGGCGACTGGGTTTCGGGGGCGACGACCTTTGCCTCTGCCCCCGCCCATGGCCCCTCGCATGACTTTGGCGTTGGCACCCCTGCGCTGGTGGCGCAGGCCTGTGAGGGGGCGGAGGCGGCGTTTCCCTCCTTCGCCGCCACCAGCCGCGAAGAGCGCGCCCAGTTCCTGGAGGCGATCGCCGATGAGATCGACGCGCGCGGCGATGCCATCACCGAGATCGGCACCCAGGAAACCGGGCTTCCGGCGGCGCGTCTGCAGGGGGAACGGGGCCGGACCACCGGCCAGCTGCGCCTGTTTGCCGCGCATATCCGCGACGGCGCCTATCTGGACCGCCGCCACGACCCGGCCCTGCCAGACCGTCAGCCGCTGCCGCGTCCTGATCTGAAGATGGTGCAGCGCCCGATCGGCCCGGTGGCGGTGTTCGGCGCGTCGAACTTTCCGCTGGCCTTCTCGGTTGCGGGCGGTGACACCGCCTCGGCCCTGGCGGCCGGTTGCCCGGTGGTGGTCAAGGGCCATTCGGCCCATCCTGGCACCGGCGAGATCGTGGCGCAGGCGATTGATGCCGCACGCAAGGCCTGCAACCTGCATCCGGGCGTGTTCTCTCTGGTGCAGGGCGGCAAGCGTGACGTGGGTGAGGCGCTGGTGCAGCACCCGCTGATCCGCGCGGTGGGCTTCACCGGGTCGCTGGGCGGGGGCCGCGCGCTCTATGACCTGTGTGCCGCGCGTCCCGATCCGATCCCGTTCTTCGGCGAATTGGGCTCAGTGAACCCGATGTTCCTGCTGCCGGCTGCGATGGCCGCGCGGTCCGAGGCGCTGGCCAAGGGCTGGGCCGCCAGCCTGACCATGGGGGCGGGGCAGTTCTGCACCAATCCCGGCATTGCCGTGGTGATTGACGGCCCGGATGCCGATGCCTTTGCCGCCGCCGCCCGCGCCGCGCTGGAGCCGGTGGCCGCGCAGACCATGCTGACCGATGGCATGGCCGAGGCCTATCGCTCGGGAAGCGACCGGGTGGCGGCGGCCAGCGGCGTGCGCGCGCTGCTGACCACGCAAAGCGCGGCGCGCACCGCCACGCCGAACCTGTTCGAGGTGTCGGGCACCGACTGGCTGGCCGATCACATGCTGGCCGAGGAGGTGTTTGGCCCGCTTGGCCTGATCCTCCGGGTGACGGATGCGGCACAGATGCAAGCGATTGCGGCCAGCCTGCAGGGCCAGCTGACCTGCACGCTGCATCTGGAGGATGCCGATACCGATCTGGGCCAGGCGCTGCTCCCGATCCTTGACCGCAAGGCAGGCCGCATCCTTGCCAATGGCTTCCCGACCGGCGTCGAGGTTGCCGACAGCATGGTGCATGGCGGGCCCTATCCGGCCAGCACCAATTTCGGGGCCACCTCGGTCGGCACATTGTCGATCCGCCGCTGGCTGCGCCCGGTCTGCTATCAGAACCTGCCAACCGCCCTCCTCCCCCAAGACCTGCGCTAGCG
>NZ_PJOM01000002.1 GCF_002900965.1 Pseudotabrizicola formosa
GGGTTCTGTGATGGGCCTTATGGGAAATGGGGGGGCCGCCGCGCGGTAGGGCGGGGTTCACCCCGCCTTTGCGACCAAGGGCGGGGTGAACCCCGCCCTACCGCAAAATCCATATCGTCTGGTCATTCCAAGGGCAGGGAGGGTCGTTCCACCCGGCACTGGCGAGTTGACCCACCAATGCGCATCGCTTGCCAAATCAATTGCCGCCCCAAATCTTAACAAATCATGAATTCCAGAATCCTAACGCCTTGAAATCATGAAGCCCAACAGCTTGTAACACAGGGGGAAACCCTCACCGCCCTTGCCTGATCCCGGGGAAGCGGCTAACACCCTCGCGACCCCCTTTTCAGCGATAGGCCGCCCCAAATGCGTCTCTCCCGATACTTCCTCCCCGTCCTCAAGGAAAACCCAGCCGAGGCGCAGATTGTCAGCCACCGCTACATGCTGCGGGCCGGCATGATCAAGCAGCAGGCGGCAGGCATCTATTCCTGGCTGCCGCTGGGCTACCGGGTTCTGAAGCGGATCGAGCAGATCGTGCACGAAGAACAGGCCCGCGCCGGGCACATCCCCTTGCTGATGCCCACCCTGCAACCCGCCGACCTGTGGCGCGAAAGCGGGCGCTATGATGATTACGGGCAGGAAATGCTGCGCATCAAGGACAGGCATGACCGCGACATGCTGTTCGGCCCCACCAATGAAGAGATGATCACCGACATCTTCCGCGCCCATGTCGGCAGCTACAAAGACCTGCCGATGACGCTCTACCACATCCAGTGGAAGTTCCGCGACGAGATGCGCCCCCGTTTCGGCGTCATGCGCGGCCGCGAATTCCTGATGAAGGACGGCTACAACTTCGACATCGACAAGGACGCGGCGCTGCACGCCTACAACCGCCACATGGTCAGCTATCTGCGGACCTATGAACGCATGGGCCTGACCGCGATCCCGATGCGCGCAGCCTCGGGCCCCATCGGCGGCGACAACACTCATGAATTCCTGGTGCTGGCCAGCACCGGCGAGTCCGAGGTGTTCTATGATGCCGCCGTGACCGACCTGAAACTGGGCGAACGCGAGGTCGATTTCGACAACCGTGACGAGGTGGCAGGCATCTGCAAGGAATTCACCACGCTTTACGCCCGCACCGACGAGACGCACGACGCCGCCTTGTTCGACCAGATCCCCGAAGAGCGCCGCAAGGTGGGCCGTGGGATTGAGGTCGGCCAGATCTTCTACTTCGGCACCAAATATTCCGAAGCCATGGGGGCCACGGTGGTGACGCCCGAAGGCACCAAAGTCCCGGTCGAGATGGGCAGCCACGGCATCGGCGTCAGCCGGCTCTTGGGGGCGATCATCGAGGCCAGCCATGACGACAAGGGCATCATATGGCCCGAAGGCGTCACGCCCTTCCCGGTGGGGATCGTCAACCTCAAGCAAGGCGATGCCAGCACCGATCTGGCCTGCGAGGGATTGTACAAGGCCCTGGCCGCCAAGGGGCTGGACGCTTTGTATGACGACCGTGAAGAGCGGGCGGGGGCGAAGTTTGCCACCATGGACCTGATCGGCTTGCCCTGGCGCATCACCGTGGGTCCGCGCGGGCTGGCCAATGGCGTGGTGGAACTGACCAGCCGCCGCACGGGCGAGTCCGAGGAAATGTCGGCAGAGGCTGCGGTTGACCGGATCGTGCAGATCTACGAGGGTCATCGCTGAGGGCAACGGTCGGGGGGCTGTCGGCCCCCTAGCCCATCGGTCTCTCGACCTGATGGCGAAACCGACTGGCACCCCCGAAAGTATTTGGACCAAGATGAAGGGGCAAGGATGGCACGCGCATTGATCACCTGGGGCGGATGGGACGGGCACCAGCCGGATGTTGTGGCAGCCTTGATCGCCGGGTGGCTGCGCGAGGCGGGGATGGAGGTGCAGGTCACCGACAGCCTGACCTGCTTTGACGATCCTGCTGCCTTGGCGGAACTGAGCCTGATTGTCCCGGTCTGGACCATGTCAGAGATCGGCAAGGAACAGGCAGAGCATGCCGCGGCGGCGGTGGCGGCGGGTGTGGGTCTGGCCGGCTGCCATGGCGGCATGTGCGACGCCTTCCGCACCTCCGTGACCTGGCAGTTCATGACCGGCGCGCAATGGGTGGCGCATCCGGGCGATGACGGGGTGCGCTATGCCGTGCGGATGGTCAGTGATGACGCGCTGGTGAAAGACATCGGCGATTTCGAGGTCGAGACCGAGCAATATTACCTGCACGTCGACCCGGCTGTGAAAGTGCATGCCGTCTGCGATTTCCCGGTGGTCGAGGGACCGCATTCCCCCAACGGGCCGGTGGCGATGCCGGTGGTCTATACCAAGCTCTGGGGGCAGGGGCGGGTGTATTACAATGCGCTGGGGCATCAGGCCAATGTCATCGACCATGGCCCGGCAGCCGAACTGATGAAGCGTGGCCTGCTCTGGGCCGCGCGCTGACGCAACGTCAGACGCCGCACCGGATTGACCTTTCACCCGGCAGGGCGATCTTGCAGCACTGCCTTTGCATCCGGACCCGTGATGACCCTGCCGAGTGAACATCCCAGACTGATGAAGCGCCCTTTCACACTGGGGGAACTGGTGGCGGATGGGGTGGTGCATGCCCTTGCGCTGCTGGCCGGGATCATGGGATTTTCTGCCCTGCTGTATCACGTGCTGCGACAGGCCGACTTTGGCCTGTTTGCGGCGCTTGCTGTTTATGCCGCAGGATTTTTCCTGATGTTCGGCTTTTCACTGGCCTATAACATGGCCCCGCCTTCGGCCTTGAAATGGATGCTGCGGCGGTTCGACCATTCGGCGATTTATGTCATGATTGCCGGGACCTACACCGCGATTTTGGCGCAGTTTGACCCTGGTGTGATGGTCTGGGTTCTGGGCGCGGTGGTCTGGGCCGGGGCGGTGCTGGGGGTGGTGGTCAAGCTGGCGCTGCCGGGGCGGTATGACCGGCTTTCGGTGGTGGCCTATATCGCCTTGGGATGGATGGGCGTCCTGGCGATCGGGCCTGCGCGGGCCTCCTTGCCGGATGTGTCGCTTTGGCTGATTGTGCTGGGTGGCATCACCTATGTCGGCGGGGTGGCGTTTTACAAATGGCACCGGCTGCGGTTTCACAATGCCATCTGGCATTTGTGCGTGGCGGTTGCAGCCGGGCTGCACTTTAGCGCGATTGCCATCGCTGTTGGCCAGGGCTGATCCCGCCGAAGTGAGACCGGGTCATCTTGGCCTGGCTTGACGCGGGCAACGGCAACAGACACTGTCCGCGCAAAATACAAAGCGAGCAGACATGCCCCAGACCGCCCCCTTTTCCCGCTTTGAACGGATGATCGCCTGGCGCTATCTGCGCGCCAAACGCGCTGAAGGCGGGGTCAGCGTGATGACCTGGATCAGCCTGATCGGCATCACCTTGGCGGTCTTTGCGCTGATCGCCACGCTGGCGGTGCGGGCGGGCTTTCGCGCGGAATTTGTCGATACCATTCTGGGGGCCAATGCCCATGTGACGGTCTATTCGGCAGGCCGGGCGGATGAAAATGGCAATCTGGTCAAGGGCTTTGCGGAATATGAGGCGCTGTCGCAGGCGCTTGCCGCCGTGCCGGGGGTGACTCGCGCCGCACCGATGATCCGCGGGCAGGTCATGGTGTCAAGCCAGGGGGCCACCAATGGGGCCGAGGTCTACGGGCTGTCGGAAGACGATCTGAAATCCATCCCGCGTATCGGCCTTGGCGCGCAGGCCGAAGGCGATATCGACCGGTTTGACGAAGGGATCGCCATCGGCTCGGTGCTGGCGCGCGAGTTGGGGGTGACAGTGGGCGACCGCATCCGCGTGATCTCGCCCGATGGGGTCAGGACGGCTTTTGGCACCAGCCCGAGGGTGAATGCCTATGAGGTGGTCTATGTCTTCACTGCCGGGCGCTATGACATAGATCGCACACGGCTTTACATGCCCTTTGCCGAGGCGCAGAGCTATTTCAACCGCGAAGGCCTGGCGGATGAATTCGAGGTGATGGTTGATCAGCCCGATGATGTGGACCGCTATGCAGCACCCTTGCTGCAGGCGGGGGGCGATGATGCGATTTTGTGGACATGGCGCGACTCGTCCGGGGCCTTCCTGCGGGCTTTGGATGTGGAGGACAACATCATGTTCGTGATCCTGTCCATTCTGGTCCTGATCGCCACGATGAACATCATTTCCGGTCTGATCATGTTGGTAAAGAACAAGGGCCGCGACATCGGCATCCTGCGCACCATTGGCCTGACCGAAGGATCGGTTCTGCGGATTTTCTTTATGTGCGGGGCGTTTACCGGCATTGTCGGTACGGTGCTTGGCGTGGTTCTGGGGTGCCTGTTTGCGCTCTACATCGACCCGCTGTTTTCGGCGGTGAATTACCTTGCCGGGGGTGGGGTCTGGGACCCGTCGATCCGGGGGATCTATGCGTTGCCGGCCAAGCTGCAATGGGCGGATGTGCTGTCGGCCGTGTCCTTGTCGCTCGGGCTGTCGTTCATTGTCACGATCTTTCCGGCACGGCGCGCGGCCCGGATGAACCCGGTGGAGGCGCTTCGCTATGAGTGATCTGGCGCTGGATCTGCAAGGCATCGAGAAGACCTATAACAAGGGCAAACCATCCGAGGTGATGGTGCTGCGCGGCGCAACGCTGTCGGTGAAACCGGGTGAGGTGGTGGCTTTGGTTGCCCCTTCGGGGGCGGGGAAATCGACCTTGCTGCATATTGCCGGGCTGCTGGACACGCCGGATGTGGGGCAGGTCCGGCTGAACGGGCGCGATATGGACGGGCTGGCCGACAAGGCGCACACCGAAGTGCGGCGCGCGGATGTGGGCTTCATCTATCAGTTTCACCATCTGCTGCCCGAGTTTTCGGCGCTGGAAAATATCGTTATTCCTCAACTGGCTAATGGTGCCGACGAGGCCGCGGCGCGGGCGCGGGCGATGGATTTGCTGGCCCGCGTCGGGGTGGGGCCACGGGCAGATCACCGCCCCGCGGCGCTGTCGGGCGGTGAGCAGCAGCGGGTGGCCTTCTGCCGCGCCATGGCCAACGCGCCGCGCCTGTTGCTGGCGGATGAGCCGACGGGCAACCTTGACCCTGCAACCTCGGATCAGGTGTTTGCTGCGCTGATGGATCTGGTGCGTGCCACTGGCCTTTCGGCGCTGATCGCGACCCATAACATGGAGTTGGCCGCGCGGATGGACCGGATTGTGCGGCTGGATCAGGGGCGGGTGGTCTAAGCGCTTGTGCCGGGGCGCGTGCCCTGTCACCATGCGGCAAAGTCCCAAAGGAGGCCGCCATGGCGCAGCCCTTGCCCATTTTCTCGCTGTTTGCAGCCCTTGGTCTGGGGGCCTGCGTGTTTGCCACCGCGCCCGATCCGGTGCCGAGCGGGGCACAGGATTTTGCCGATTTTTGTGCGGGATGCCATGGGCTTAGTGGCAAGGGCGACGGGGAACTGGCTGGCAGATTGGCGCGGCGTCCGGCCGACCTGACCCTGCTGGCGCGCCGCAATGGCGGGACCTTCCCGACCACGCCGGTGATGGCCAAGATCTGGGGCTATACCGGTGGCAAGGGCAGTGATGTGATGCCGAACTTCGGCCCGCTGCTGGACAGTGAGCTGGTTCCCTATGACGGTGGCGATGGCATCCAGACACCGACGCCGGTGCGGCTGGTGCAGATTGCCGAGCATCTGAAAACCATTCAGATCAAGTAGTTATGGGCCGGTTGCCTGCGCGGTTTGCGTGGCCACCGGCGCGCCCGCGATTTCCAGCACCAGCTTGCGGCGGACGGCTTCGGCGAAGGTGTCGCGGCTGGTGGCGGCGACCACAAAGGCACCGGGGCCGCCGATGATCTGATCCTCATAGGCCTGTGCCAGATCTTGGGCGCGGCCGTCGCGCAGGATGGGGAGGCCGTTGATGGTGATGCCCGCCGCCAGCACCTCGGCCCGCGCATCGCTGATGCGGGGGCCGGAGAAGTTTCCGACAGAATCCCCTGAAAAATCAATGACCTGACGCAGGCTGGTGATCTGGTTGTCCTCGATCAGGCGCTTGCCTTCCAAGAGTGCCGCACCAATGGCATTGCGGCCATAGGCCAGGCGCGGCGGTTCCAGCAGGCGGGCGGCGAAGGTCTGCGCCGCCGTCTCTCCGTCGATCACCGTCCAGTCGACCACCACCATCTGATTGGCGGCCCATTCGACATAAGTGACCGCAATCGTGCCGGTGAGTGTGGAAGAAATCGCATATAAAACATCGGGATGCGTGATGGCAGTGGCATAGCCTTGACGCTGGAATTCCACCTCTTCCTGATCAATCGAGCCGGAGGCATCGGCCAAAAGCACCAGTTCCAGATCCACCTCTTGCGCGAGGGCGGGCAGGGGGAAGAACAGGAGGGGGAGGAACCATCGCATGGCAAAGCCTAGCGCGGATGGCGGACGGGTGGCATCACGATGGCGTGGGTGAAATGCGCGTCAAATGGCGCGAAAACGGGTCTGGTTTGCGTATGGCACGCGTCTGGTTTGCGTATGGCTTACGTCATGACGTTGGCGCCGCTGGCGGGGACGCCCCCCGCCGGGGCGCCAAGGCTATTGCTTGACCCGTTTGCCGGCAATCGTGGTGCCATCCTTGGACAGCCCGGCATTGGCGGTGGCCAGCACCTTGACGACCTCTTTCTTCGGCTTCTTGGTTTCCTTGTTGCCCTTGTTCTTTTCCTTGCCCATGGCGCGGTTCCTTTGTGCCGGGGTACCCGCCAGCCCATGCCGGGGGGATCGCTGCCTGCCAGGGGCCGGGGGCCACAGTGCGGAAGGCATCAGGGGCGGTCCCAATGGGGCGGAGCCTCTGGGGGCAGGATGGGCGCTTGGCGGGGGGAAGGCAAGGGGGGTGGGGAGCAGGTTGGGTGGATCGTTTGACCGGGGCACGCCCGGGCGAGGGGCATGAGGTAGGGCGGGGTTCACCCCGCCGATGTGGCGCGGGGCGGCGGGGTGAACCCCGCCCTACGCTTGAGCTGAAACTAACGCGCACTTTCGTTCGAGTTGCCAGTAATCATTGAGCAAGCGGAAACGTCGCAGAGTGGCCTTGTCGGTGGTTAAGAAATACTGGCAGTGCAATCCAAACATAACGTGCAGACAGTCAACATAGCCATTTACTGCGGCCTTTCTTGACTTGTCGTCATTCGTAGAAAGAATTCCTTTGTCGCTCCCCATCTGAAGAACTCCAAGTAGCATTGCGGCTAGCTGAACTTGTTCTGGTCTTGGTACCTTGTCTGGGAAGTAGTATTTTAGTTCGAGGTAAAGGTCGGGATGCTGGTCGAATATTGACCGAAGTGTGAAATCTTGTTTCTGGCTCCAGCACTTCGTTGCCCTTTGCAGTTCGATGTGCCATTGCTCAGACTTCTGATACTTCAGTGGTTGAAGAGTTTGGTCCGATACCAAAGATTCGACAATAAGTTGGGTAGTGCCTGCATTGTCTTTGTCGGCATTAAGCAAAGCCGACAACTGATTATGCAACACGTCGAATAAACTTTGAGCACCACCTCCATTGACAAATCTATAGGCGCTCGCCATGATTTCTAGTTCAAGGGGCTCAATTTTTCTCATTAAATCAATTGCGTTAGCCTCGGTGGAGAGAATTCGATCTGAATCGCGGTAATAGTAGAGCGCCCGAATATCATTGAGCGTTCTCAATTCTCCTTCACCTAGGTCGGTTCTATCATTTAGCAGATCAAACAACGTGGCTTCTGAATAGCAAATTTGGAAATAGTCGCTAAGACTGTTAAGGTCAAATGCCCCTAGCGCGCCCTTGTCAAGGTAAAGGGTCGGTTTTAATTCTATCATTCGGCACCTATCTTAAGAGATCACCATGCCACCACGTCCTGTCATCTTAGCACGGCGCATCCCTCACACAACTGTGCGTTCTCATGAATGTACTGCAACTTCCGTTCCGGTTTTTGCAAATCAGAAGTTCGTCCACACCACTTCTAAACCAACACCCGCTGCACAATCCCCGGCTCTTTCTCGATCAACGCGAGCAGCACGCGGGCCGGGCCGTCGGGTTTGCGGCGGTTGTGTTCCCAGTTCAGCAGGGTGGCTTTCTTGACGCCGATGGAGCGGGCGAAGTCGGCCTGGCTGAGACCGGTTTGGGCGCGGATGGCGCGGACATCGGGTGTGGGCACTTCGATGTGATGGACAATTGCGCCGGTGTCTTCGCCCTGTGCATGGGCGATGGCTTCAAGGAGGCCCCGTTCGATCCGCTTGAACGCTTCGCTGGTCATGTCCGCTTTCCGTAATGTGCGGCGAGCACGTCGCCGAGTTTCAACAGTGCTGCCAGTTCAGGGGCCGACAGGTTGGCCTTTTCGCTTTTGGCAGAGACCGCCAGCAGAATCACCGGGCCGGTGGTTGGGCGGTAGAAATGGATGGTTCGAAATCCGCCGCTCTTTCCCCCGCCAGCCCTGCCGAAGCGCAGTTTCCGAAGGCCGCCACCCAAGGACACGCCAGCCTCTGGGTTTGCGGCGAGGGTGTCGACCAGTTCAGCACGTTCGGCGTCGGTGATGACACCTTTGGCCTGACGCAGAAATTCGTCCAGTTCGATAACCGTCGTCAGCATCTATACGCCATTGGCCTATATGTCAATGGCATACAGCCCTCACACATCCAGCTCCTCCACAAACCGGGCATTCTCCTGAATGTACTGGAACCGCAGTTCGGGTTTCTTCCCCATCAACCGCTCCACCAGATCGCCGGTCATGCCCGGTTCATCCTCGTCAATCGTGACGCGGATCAGTTTGCGTGACTTGGGGTCCATGGTGGTTTCCTTGAGGTCCTTGGCGTCCATCTCGCCCAGACCCTTGAAGCGTTGCACGTCGATCTTGCCTTTGCCGCCCAAGCCCTTGGCGAGCCAGAGGTCTTTTTCGACGTCGTCGGCCACATACATGCGGCGGGGGCCTTGCGTCAGGCGGTAGAGCGGGGGGCAGGCGAGGTAGAGGTGGCCCTTGTCGATCAGCGGGCGCATCTGGGTGAAGAAGAAGGTCATCAGCAGGCTGGCGATATGGGCACCGTCAACATCGGCGTCGGTCATGATGATGATCTTGTCATAGCGCAGGTCATCGACGTTGAACTTGGTGCCCATCGAGACGCCGAGCGCCTCGCAGATGTCGCGGATCTCGGAATTGTCGTTGAGCTTGTTGCTGGCGGCGCCCAGCACGTTGAGGATCTTGCCCTTGAGCGGCAGCAGGGCCTGGGTTTCGCGGGAGCGGGCCCCTTTGGCGGAGCCGCCGGCGGAGTCGCCTTCGACGATGAAGAGCTCGGTGCCTTCGCGGTTTTTCGCGGTGCAATCGGTGAGCTTGCCGGGCAGGCGCAGTTTCTTGGTGGCGGATTTGCGGGCGGTTTCCTTTTCCATCCGGCGGCGCAGGCGTTCTTCGGCGCGCAGGATCAGGAAATCGAGGATGGAGCCTGCGGATTTGGGATCGGCGGCAAGCCAGGTGTCGAAGTGGTCGCGCACGGCAAGTTCGACATAGCGGGCGGCTTCTTCGGTGGCCAAGCGGTCCTTGGTCTGGCCGACGAATTGCGGCTCACGAATGAAGCAGGAGACCAACGCGCAACCGCCGGTGAGCAGGTCGTCGCGGGTGATCTGGTCGGCCTTGCGGTTCTTGACCCGCTCACCATAGGCGCGGATGCCCTTGAGGATGGCGGCCCAGAAGCCGCTCTCGTGGGTGCCGCCTTCGGGGGTGGGGACGGTGTTGCAATAGGACTGGATGAAGCCGTCGCGGGCGGGGGTCCAGTTGATGGCCCATTCGACCGAGCCGGGGACCTGGAATTTCTCGGTGAAGGCGACTTTGCCGGCAAAGGGGCGGTCGGCATAGGTGGTGGACTTCGCGAGGGTGTCGGTGAGATAGTCGGCGAGGCCGCCGGGGAAGTGGAACACCGCCTCCAGTGGCGTTTCCCCATCGTTGACGGCGGTTTTCCAGCGGATCTCCACCCCCGAGAACAGGTAGGCCTTGGAGCGGGCGGCCTTGAGCATGCGGGCGGGTTTCAGGGTGAGGGAGCCGAAGATCTCGGGATCGGGGTGGAAGGTGACGGTGGTGCCGCGCCGGTTGGGGGCAGGGCCAACCTTTTGTACCGGGCCCTGGGGGATGCCGCGGGAGAATTCCTGAACGTAAAGCTCGCGGTTGCGGGCGACCTCGACCCGCATGTGGTCAGACAGGGCGTTCACGACGGAAGCGCCGACGCCGTGGAGGCCGCCGGAGGTGGCATAGGCGTCGCCGCCGAATTTGCCCCCCGCGTGAAGCGTGCAGAGGATGACTTCGAGCGCGGATTTGCCGGGGAATTTCGGGTGCGGGTCGATGGGGATGCCGCGGCCGTTGTCGCGGATGGTGACGGTGTTGCCGGCGTGAAGCTCGATTTCGATCCGGGTGGCGTGACCGGCCACCGCCTCATCCATCGCGTTGTCGAGGATCTCGGCGACAAGGTGGTGCAGGGCGCGCTCATCGGTGCCGCCGATATACATGCCGGGCCGTTTGCGGACCGGTTCCAGACCTTCGAGCACCTCGATCGAGGAGGCGTCATAGGTCGGGGTCGCGCCGGAGAGGAGGTCATTGGCCATGGCATGCTCGATTCTTGTTCTGGGTCAGGGCTGGCGCGCATTAGATCACCCAAGGGACCGGGGATGCAAGATGGGGGGGGCGCAAGATCTGGGGGCATTGCCGTTGTCCCCCCCGCGCCCTAGGTTCGGCTGGCAAAATGGAGGAAATGCGATGCGGGTGTTTTTCACGGGCGGATCGGGCAAGGCGGGCAAGCATGTGATCCCCTATCTGGTGGGGCAGGGGCACAGGGTGCTGAACTTTGACCGGGTGCCGCTGGGGGGCGCCGGCGTGCATGACCTGCTGGGCGATATCACGGACGCGGGGCAGGTCTATTCGGCGATGCATTCCCATGCGGGCTATGACGAGCTGGAGACCGGGCAGGGGGCGCGGGCCTTTGATGCGGTTGTGCATTTCGCGGCCATCCCGCGGATGATGATGTGCCCGGATACCGAGACCTGGCGGGTCAATGTGGTGGGCACCTATAACGTGATCGAGGCGGCGGTGAAGCTGGGCATCGCCAAGGTGATCATCGCCTCTTCCGAGACCACCTATGGCATCTGCTTTGCCGATGGGGTGACCGACCCGCATAGCCTGCCGCTGACCGAAGACTATGACATCGACCCGATGGACACCTATGGCACGTCAAAAAAGGTCAATGAGGTGACGGCGCGCAGTTTTGCGCAGCGGTCGGGGGCGGATATCTATGCGCTGCGGATCGGCAATGTGGTGGAGCCGCAGGAGTATGAGACGCTGTTCCCGCAGTATTTTGCCAAGCCCGAGCTGCGGCGCAGGAATGCGTTCAACTATGTCGATGCGCGCGATCTGGGGCAGATTGTCGATCTGTGCCTGAAGAAGGACGGGTTGGGCTTTCAGGTGTTCAACGCCTGCAATTCGACCAATGGCATGAATATTCCCAATGCCGAGCTTTTGGCGCGGTTCTTCCCGGATGTGCCGGTGACCGAAAAGCTGGGGCCTTGGGACAGCCTGATGTCGAACCGCAAGATCCGGGAGGTGCTGGGCTTTGCGGATGCGCATGACTGGCGTGGCATCCTGCCCGGCCATGGCTGATCAGCCCGGGCCAGAGCTGATCTGAAGGAGCGGCTGCGCCGCGCGGGTTTTACCTCGTCGCGCGGCTGCGCCGCGTCTCCTCAGGTGCGCGCGTTCCGCGCGGGGAGATTTGGCTGGCAGCATTCTCAGTTTGTTCAGGGCAGTGCTGCTTGGCAAAGCCTTTGGGGGAGGCGAAGCCGGGGGCTGGCCCCCCTATTCGGGTTCTGCATTGCGCTTTGACCAGACGGTTTTGAACGCCGGGCGGGCCTGCGCGGCAGAGAGCCAGCGCGCGGTTTTGGGGTAATCGCTGAGCAGGGCGGCATAGGATTGACCGTAGCGCAGGCATTCGGCCACCATGATATCAGCGACGGTGAAGCGGTTCAGCAACCAGTCATGGTTTGCCAGATGTTGTTCCAGCCGAGAAAGCGGGCGTTTGAGCTTTTCGGCGGCGAGCCGGATGATGCCCTGGCCGGTGGGGGTGTCCGCATTGCCGTCACGGGTGGTGTAGAGGATTTCGATGGCGGCAGGTTCCACCGCCGTTGCGGCGAACAGGGCCCATTGTTCCATCACCGAGGCTTCGTCATCCGAGGCGGGCCCCAGGGGGCCGCCGTATTTGCGGGCGATGTGCAGGCAGATGGCGAGGGATTCGGTGAGCAGCAAGGCCCCGTCGCGCATGGCGGGCACCTGCCCCAGCGGGTTGATGGCAAGGTATTCGGGCATGGCGGTGTTCAGCGGCCCATCGGCAGCCGGGGTGCCGGCCAGGCGGTAGGCCTGAATCACCGGAACATGGGTGAAGGGGGCCTTGCATTCTTCGAGCACCCAGAGGGGCCGGATCGCGCGGGATCGGTAGACGCCGTAGATGGTGAGCATCGGGGTTGGTCCTTTTGTGGCTGGCCCGAGGAGGATCTGGCCCGAGTGCAGCACGGCGGCGCGGCGCGGGCAAGGGGGGAAGAGGACGGGGAGACGGGGGGCTGCCTGTGCCGGAACTGTGATGGCAATTCTGCGCCGGGGCCCGGGTCTGGCGCGCTGGGGGCCATGGCGGCGCGATTTGCTTTGGGTTAGGGTTGCCGCATGCGAACCCTGTGGGCTGTCTGTTTTGCTGGTCTGGTGACGGCCCCGGTCGGGGCGGCGGCGCATCCGCATGTGTTTATCGACGCGAGCATCGAGGTGATTTTCGACGGGCAAGGCCGGGCCGAGGCGGTGCGGATCGGCTGGACCTATGATTCGCTGTTTTCCATGACCTATGTGGCCGAACAGGGGTTGGACCCGGATTTTGACGGGGTGCTGACGCCGGAGGAAGAGGCGGCGCTGGCCGGGTTTGACATGGAGTGGCATGCCGAGTTTGCGGGCGATACCTATGCCTTGCTGGGCGATATGCCGCTGGAGCTGTCGCGGCCGGTGGAGTCGACGGCGGCTTACCTGGACGGCTCTTTGGTTTCGACCCATCTGCGCCGTTTGTCGGAGCCGGTGGAACTGGGGGCGGGGGAGTTGGTGGTGCAGGTCTATGACCCGTCTTTCTTTACATCCTATCTGATCGCCGGGACGCCGGTGTTGACCGGGCGGGCGGGCTGCCGGGTGCAGGTTTATGAGCCGGACCGGGCCGCGGCGGATGCGCGGCTGGAGGCGGCGCTGGCAGAGCTGGCGGGCAGTGCCGATGCCGAGACCGAGTTTCCGGCCATCGGGGCCGCCTATGCCGAGGAGGCCCGGATTTCATGCGCGCCGTGATGTTGGCGAGCGGCCTTGCGGTGGCGCTGGTGCTGGCGGGGCTGTGGGGCTTTGGCGGGCTGGAGCCGGTGGCGGCCTGGGCCGGGGCGCAGCAGCGCGCGGTGCAGGAGGCGCTGGCGGCGGCGGTGCGGGCCTTGCGCGGCGGGCAGCCGGGGGCATGGTCGGCGCTGCTGGCGGTGTGTTTTGCATATGGGTTTTTCCATGCGGTGGGGCCGGGGCATGGCAAGGCGGTGATCGGCGGCTATGGTCTGGCGCGGCGGGTGCGGCTGATGCCGCTGGCCGGGCTGGCGCTGGCGTCATCGCTGGCGCAGGCGGCGGTTGCGGTGGCGCTGGTCGCGGGCGGGGCTTATGCGCTGGGCTGGACCCGCGCGCGGATGGAGGGCTTTGCCGAAACGGCGATGGTGCCGCTGTCGCATGGGCTGGTGGCCGGGCTGGGGCTGTGGCTGGTGTGGCGGGGTTTGCGCGGGCTGATGGCGGGGCGGCGGGGGGCGGAGCCTGAGCAGGGCCATCACCACCACCACCACGATCATGATCATGGCAACGGGCCCCGACACGACCATGGCCCTGCCGACGCCTGTGGTTGCGGCCATGCGCATGGGCCGAGTGTGGAACAGGTGGCGCAGGTCACCTCGGCCCGCGATGCGGCGGTGCTGATCGGGGCGATTGCGCTTCGGCCCTGTTCGGGGGCGCTGTTTTTGCTGATCCTGACCTTTGCCATGGGGATCGGCTGGGCCGGGGTGGCGGGCACCTTTGCCATGGGTCTGGGCACCGCGAGCGTAACGGTTCTGGTTGCTGGGCTGGCGGTCTGGGCGCGCGAGGGGGCCTTTGCCGCGCTGCCCGGCGCGGGGCTGGCAAGGGTGTTGCCGGGGGTGGAACTGGTGGCGGGGGCGGTGATTGCGGCGGTCTCGCTGACGGTTTTGGCCGGGTCGCTGTGACGCTTGCCTAAGGGCAGGCGGCGTCGTATCGGTTTGCCCATGATTTCAGCATCTGCCCCCCCGCCAGCGTCGCAATCCGCGACCGATCATGTCCGCGCCACGCTGGCGCTTGGTCTGCCGTTGATCGGCAGCCATGTTGCGCAATTCGGTCTGCATGTGACCGATACCATCATGCTGGGCTGGTATGGCGTGGTGCCGCTTGCGGCGGGGGTGCTGGGGGCGTCGAGCTTTTTCGTGATTTTCATCATGGGGTCCGGGTTTGCGAAGGCCGTGATGCCGATGGTGGCCAATGCGCAGTCGCAGGGCGATGAGGTGCAGGTGCGCCGGGTGGCGCGGATGGGGCTGTGGCTGTCGATCCTGTTCGGAGTGCTGATCTATCCGGTGTTCTGGTGGTCGGAGGCGATTCTGCTGGCGCTGGGGCAGGCCCCGGATGTGTCGGCGCTGGGGCAGGATTATCTGCGGGTGGTGGGCTTGGGGATGATTCCGGCGCTGCTGGTGATGGTCTTGAAGAGCTATCTTGCGGCGCTGGAGCGGACGCAGGTGGTGCTGTGGGTCACGGTGGCGGCGGTGCCGTTGAATGTGGCGATCAACTGGGCGCTGATCTTTGGCAACTGGGGTGCGCCCGAGCTGGGAGTGATGGGGGCGGCCATCGCGACGGTGACGATCCAGGTCTTGTCGCTGCTGTTCTTGTGCGGGTACGCGGCGCTGTTGCCCAGCTTGCGGCGGTATCAGCTGTTCTTGCGGTTCTGGCGGCCGGACTGGGGCGCCTTTGCTGCCGTGTTCCGGCTAGGCTGGCCGATGGGGCTGACCGGGTTGGCGGAAAGCGGGTTGTTTCAGGCGTCGGCGCTGATGATGGGCTGGATCGGGACGGTGGAGCTGGCCGCGCACGGGATTGCGCTGGAGATCACCGCGCTGACCTTCATGGTGCATGTGGGCCTGTCGAATGCGGTGACGGTGCGGACGGGCGGCTTTGCCGGGGCGGGCAATTACGCGGCGATGCGGCTGGGGGCGAAGGTGGCGATTGCCCTGTCGGTGGCGGTGGCGGGGCTGACCATGGTGGTGTTCCTGACCCTGCCCGAGCCGCTGATTTCGGTGTTCATCGACCCGGAGGAGCCGGCGCGCGGGGTGATCCTGGCGGTGGGGGCGTCGCTGCTGGCCTGTGCGGCGCTGTTCCAGATGGCGGATTCGATGCAGGTGATGGCGCTGGGGCTGCTGGCGGGGGTGCAGGACACCCGCGTGCCGATGATCTATGCCGCGATCAGCTATTGGCTGATCGGGATTCCGGCCAGCTATGTTCTGGCCTTCCCCTTGGGCTTTGGCGCGGTGGGGTTGTGGCTGGGGCTGGTGATCGGGCTGGCCTGTGCAGCGGTGAGCCTGATGCTGCGGTTCTGGTCGCGGCTGCCTGCGACATCTGCGGTCTGAGGGCGGGGGGGGGGGCGTTGCCCCCCGCGCAGGCGCGTCCCGCCCGCGTATTTGGCAAAGGTGCAAACCCACTTGCCGGGTTGAGGGGGAGGCAGGGGCGCGCTATCTGGGGCGGGACCGTGGAAGGGATGCCGTGATGCCTGTGTTTCTGAGCTGTGATGAGGCGGATTTCGAGGCGCGTTTTGCCGCGCTTCTGGGGATGAAGCGCGAAGAGGCGGAGGATGTGGATCAGGCGGTGGCGGAAATCATCGCCGATGTGCGGGCGCGGGGCGATGCCGCCGTGCTGGAGCTGACGGCGCGGTATGACCGGCTGAAGCTGGAGCCGTCGGGGCTGGCGTTTTCTGGGGCCGAGATTGCGGCGGAAGTGGCCAAGGTTTCGGCAGAGGATCGGGCGGCGCTGGAGCTGGCGGCAGAGCGTGTCCGCGCCTATCACGCGCGGCAGCGGCCCGAGGATGCGGCTTGGACCGATGATGCGGGCGCAACTTTGGGCTGGCGCTGGACGCCGGTTTCGGCAGCGGGGCTCTATGTGCCGGGGGGGTTGGCGTCCTATCCGTCAAGCGTGCTGATGAATGCGATTCCCGCCAAGGTGGCGGGGGTCGGGCGGCTGGTGGTGACCTGTCCCACGCCGGATGGGGTGGTGAACCCGCTGGTGCTGCTGGCGGCCCAGATTGCCGGGGTGGATGAGGTGTACCGGATTGGCGGTGCGCAGGCGATTGCGGCGCTCGCCTATGGCACGGCGACCATTGCGCCGGTGGACAAGATCACCGGGCCGGGCAACGCCTATGTTGCGGCGGCCAAGCGGCGGGTGTTTGGCCGGGTGGGCATCGACATGATTGCCGGACCGTCGGAAATTCTGGTGATTGCCGATGCCGGGAACGACCCGGACTGGATTGCCTTGGACCTGCTGTCACAGGCCGAGCATGACCAGAGCGCGCAGGCCATTCTGATCACCACCGATGCGGGGCTGGGCCGCGCGGTGATGGCGGCGGTCGAGCTGCGGTTGCAGACGCTGGAGCGGCGCGAGATTGCGGGCGCAAGCTGGCGCGACAATGGCGCGGTGATCGTGGTGGAGACCTTGGCGCAGGCCGCGGCACTGGCCAACCGGATCGCGCCCGAGCATCTGGAGATCATGGTGGAGGATTGCGAGGCGCTTGCCGCCCAGATCCTGCATGCCGGGGCGATCTTCCTTGGGCCGTGGACGCCCGAGGCGATTGGCGATTATATCGGCGGCCCGAACCATGTGCTGCCCACGGCACGCTCGGCGCGGTTTTCCAGTGGGCTCAATGTGCTCGATTTCATGAAGCGCACCACGATGGCGCGGATGACGCCGGAGGCGCTGAAGGCGATCGGGCCGAGTGCCGAGCGGCTGGCGATCAGCGAAAGCCTTGAGGCGCATGGCTTGAGCGTGCGGGCGCGGCTGGACCGGTTGAACGGCTAGGCCAACGCCGCACTTGCACAGCGCCCTGCGGTCAGGCATCACCTGTACATCCCCGCGCAAGGCCCGCCCATCATGACGAACCGCATCTGCCATATCGAGATTGACGACAAGGGCCTTGCCCGCCCCACGGCGGAGATCGAGCAGGAGCGGCGGGTCGCGATTTTTGATCTGCTGGAAGACAATTCCTTTGATCTGCCGCCGCGCGACGGGCGGGCGGTGCCGGCGGGGCCGTACCGGCTGGGGCTGGCGATCCGTGAGGGGCGGCTGGTGTTTGATGTGGCCGCCGAGGACGGGGCGGCTGTGGGGGCGTTTCATTTGTCGCTTGGGCCGTTCCGGCAGGTAGTGAAGGATTATTTCCAGATCTGCGAGAGCTATTTCGAGGCCGTGAAGCGCCTGCCCCCCAGCCAGATCGAGGCGATCGACATGGCGCGGCGCGGCATTCACAACGAGGGCGCGCGCATCTTGCAGGAACGGCTGGAGGGCAAGGCCAAGGTCGATACCGACACGGCGCGGCGGCTGTTCACGCTGATCTGCGTTCTGCACTGGGGGTAGGGTTTGGCTGATTTCCCCCAGTCTGTGTTGTTTTGTTGCGACCATAACGCGGTGCGTTCGCCGATGGCCGAGGCGTTGATGAAGAAGTTCTACGGCCAGCGCGCCTATGTGCAATCGGCCGGGGTGCGCAATGACATGGAGGTGGACGGGTTTTCCGTCGCCGTGTGCAAGGAGGTGGGGGTCGAGTTGGCCCGCCATCGCAGCCGCAGCTTTGAAGAGATGCAGGATTGGGGCGATGACCTGTCGCAGTTCGACCTGATCATCGCGCTGTCGCCCGCCAGCCAGCGGATGGCGCTGGAGCTGACGCGGCATTGCCATCTGGAGATCGAGTATTGGCCGATCCTGGACCCGACCGGTCTGGGCGAATCGCGCGAGCACAAGCTTTCGGCCTACCGGCAGGCGCGTGATCAGATCCGCGAGCGGATGATCGCCCGCTTTGGCGCGCCGACCGAGGAGCCGGCGGCGGTCTAGCGGCGCTCAACGCTCGGCTTGCGGTCGGGGCAAGGGGGGGCCCAGTCTGGGCAGGTTGGTTTCGATCCAGGCGGTGAGTGCGACGACATGGGCTGCCGCTTCGACCCCGAGGGGCGTCAGGCTGTAGCTGACATGCGGCGGCACCACATCGCGCGCGACGCGCAGGACAAAGCCATCTGCTTCAAGCTGTTGCAGGGTCTGCGCCAGCATCCGCTCGCTGACCCCGGCGATCCGGCGGCGCAGTTCGGCAAAGCGGTGCGGGCCGGTGGCCAGGGTGACCATCACAAGCGTGCCCCATTTGCTGGTCAGGTGCTGGAGGATGCCGCGCGACGGGCAACCGGCCGCCAGAACATTGCCGCGCTCCCACGCGCCGATCAGATCCTGTGCTGTGGTGGAAAGGGTCATGTGCGCCTCTGTGGTGTACTTACAAAAATGTAGGTACTTACGATTCGGAAGTAAACCCGGTATTCCGGTGCCATCGCAATCGCAGGAGACGATCATGACAACCATTGCCATCACCGGGGCCACTGGCCAGTTGGGGCGCCTGGCGATCAAGGCGCTTGTCGGGCGGGGGGAAAGCCCCATCGCGCTTGCCCGCAGCCCGGACAAGGCCGCCGATCTGGGGGTGGAGGTGCGCGGGTTTGACTATACCGCGCCGGACCGTGCCGCGCTTGCGGGGGTGGATGTGCTGGTGCTGATTTCATCCAATGATTTCAATGATCGTGCCGGTCAGCATGGCAAGGTGATCGCGGCGGCGCAGGCGGCGGGTGTGGGGCGGGTGGTCTATACGTCGCTGCTCAAGGGCGAGGCGTCACCGATGCTGCTGGCGCAGGATCATGTCGCGACCGAGGCGGCGCTGCGGGCATCGGGCCTGTCTTATACTCTGCTGCGCAATGGCTGGTATCTGGAGAACCTGACCGGAACGCTGGGGGCGGCACTGGCGCATGGTGCCGTGATCGGCGCGGCGGGGGAGGGCCTGATCTCGGCGGCGGCGCGCGCCGATTTCGCCGAAGCGATTGCGGTGACGGCCAGCAGCGAAGGTCATGAGAACGCCACCCTTGAGCTGGCGGGTGACATCAGTTTCACCATGGCAGAATTTGCCGCCGAACTGGGGCGGCAGTCGGGCAAGGCGATGCGCTATGACAGCCTGCCCGAGGCGACCTATGCCGAGATCCTGATCGGTTTCGGCCTGCCCGAAGGCTTTGCCCGCATTCTGGCCGACAGCGATGCCAAGGCTGCCGAAGGGGCTTTGCAAGATGACAGTGGCACGCTGTCGCGCCTGATCGGGCGGCCGACCACGCCGATGGCAGAGGGGATCGCACAGGCGCTCAAAGCGCTCTGACAGGTGCAGCTTTCCCAGATACTGCAGGGCGCAAGCGTTTCGCCACGGGTTCGGGAACCGTATGGGCTTGCGGACGGGTCCCCCCTGCGCCTTTGGCCAAAAGGACTGGCCATCCGGCGGTTTGCCGCTATCGTGCGGTCAAAACCCCGGAGCCTGTCATGTCCAAAGCCGATGCCACTGCCCAAGCCACGATTGCCGCCTATTACGCCGCCTTCAATGCGGGCGACCCCGCCGGAATGCTGGCGTTGGTCACCGAGGATGTGGAGCACCGGGTGAATGAGGGCGGCATCCGGCGCGGGCGGGAAAAGTTTGCAGAGTTCTGCGCGCATATGGGCGTCAGCTACCGGGAAGAGTTGCAGGATCTGGTGATCTTCACGTCGCCCGATGGCACGCGCGGGGCGGCAGAGTTTACCGTGCATGGGGAATATCTGAAGACCGACCCCGGCCTGCCCGAAGCGCGGGGGCAGCGCTATGTGTTGCCGGCGGGGGCTTTTTTCGATCTGCGCGACGGGAAAATCGCCCGGATCACCACATTCTACAACCTGTCGGACTGGGTGGCGATGGTGTCGGCATGAGCGCGCCTGACGCCGCGCGGCCCGACCTGCCGGATGGCATCCATGTCCGCGCCCTGCAGGGGGCGGAGCTGGAGGCGCATCTGGAGGCGGTGGCGGGCCTGCGCATTGCGGTGTTCCGCGACTGGCCCTATCTGTATGATGGCGCGCTGGAGTATGAACGCGACTATTTGCAGACCTACCGTGATGCGCCGCAGGCGTTGCTGGTGGGGGCGTTTGACGGCGACCGGCTGATCGGGGCCTCGACCTCGACCCCGATGGAGGATCATGCGGCGGAATTCGCCGCGCCTTTTGCCGGGCTGGGGCTGCCGCTGAGCTCTATCCTGTACGGCGCGGAGTCGGTGCTGTTGCCCGACTATCGCGGCCTGGGGTTGGGGCACAGGTTCTTTGACCTGCGCGAAGAGCATGCGCGCAGGCTTGGGCGCAGCCATGTGGCCTATTGCGCGGTCCAGCGGCCCGAGGATCATCCGTTGCGCCCCGCACATCACCGCAGCAATGATGCGTTCTGGCTGGGGCGCGGCTATGCGCCGCTGCCGGGGGTGATCGCCGAGTTTTCATGGCGCGATGTGGGCCATGATGCCGAGACCAAGAAACCCCTGCAATTCTGGATGCGCGCGCTATGACCAGCCCGACCACAGCCTTCACTCTGGCCGCAGCGGCCTATGATCTGACCTGGTTTGACCATTTCGACGACCATGCCGCCAAGCTGGGGGTCTGGGTGGCCGGGGCAGCGGCGCAGGGGGCCAAGCTGCTGGTGTTTCCGGAATATGGCGCGATGGAGCTGAGCAGTCTGGGCGGGCGCGATGTGGCCGCCGATCTGGAGGCCGGTCTGCATGAGGTGGCGCGGCACGGGGCGGCCACTGATGCGCTGCATCTGGAGCTGGCGCGGGCGCATGATTGCCTGATCCTGGGCGCGTCACGCCCCTTTTTCATCGGGCCGCGCCCGGTGAACCGGGCCACGCTCTATGGGCCGGACGGAATTGTCGGGCATCAGGACAAGCAGATCATGACCCGGTTTGAACGCGAGGAATGGGATGTGGTCGCGGGCCGGGGTCTGACGCCGTTTGACACCGATCTGGGCCGCATCGGGGTGATCATCTGCTATGACAGTGAATTCCCGCTGTTGGGGCGGCATCTGGTGGATCAGGGGGCCGAGATTTTGCTGGCCCCGTCCTGTACCGAAACCTATGCCGGGTTCAACCGCGTGCGGATCGGGTCGATGGCGCGGTCGCTGGAAAATCAATGTGTTGTGGCCCATGCGCCCACCGTTGGGCCCTGCGATTTTTGTCCGGCGGTGGATATGAACACCGGATCGGCCTCGATTTACGGCCCGCCGGATACCGGCTTTCCGCCCAATGGGATACTGGCTGAAACCGCGCTGAACGTGCCGGGCTGGGCGGTGGCGGAGGTGAGCCTGGAGGCGATCCGCCATGTGCGGCGCGATGGCCGGGTGTTGAACCATTTGCACTGGGACGAGCAGAAGGCGCGCACCGGCGCATAAGGCGGGCTGCATCGCCTGGCTGCGGGCGCGGGCCGCCCCGGGCTGTTGCGTCTGGGCCGTGGTGCGGGGCGAGGGGCGGAGAATCCTCTTGAAAACCCGGGGAATCAGGCGCATATGCGCCGCACATGGCCTGCGGTTCCCGCGGGCTCATATTTATTGGAGTGACCATGGCCAAGGAAGACATTCTCGAATTCCCCGGTGTCGTCAAGGAACTCCTGCCGAACGCGACATTCAAGGTTGAACTCGACAATGGCCATGAATTGATTGCAGTGATGGCAGGCAAGATGCGCAAGAACCGCATCCGCGTTCTGGCTGGCGACAAGGTACAGGTGGAAATGACCCCCTATGACCTGTCGAAGGGCCGTATCAACTATCGTTTCAAGTAAGTTGCGGCTGATTCTAGGTTCTGCCAGCCCGCGCCGGAAGGATCTTCTGGCGCAGATCGGGCTGGTGCCGGACGCCATCCTGCCCCCCGATATCGATGAGGACCCGCGCCCGCGTGAATTGCCGCGGCCCTATTGCGCGCGGCTTGCGCGGGAAAAGGTGCTTGCGGTGGCGGCTGGCCCCGATGATGTGGTGATCTGCGCCGATACCACGGTGGCCCTGGGCCGCCGGATTCTGGGCAAGCCTGCAAACGCGGGCGAGGCTGCGGCCTTCCTGACCCTGCTGGGCGGCCGCCGGCATGAGGTGATCACCGCCGTTGCCGTGCGCCGCGGCGACCGGATTCTGACCCGCGAGTCGGTGAGCACGGTCAAGATGAAGCGGCTGTCGGATGCCGAGTTGAACGGCTATCTTGCCTCGGGCGACTGGCAGGGCAAGGCGGGCGGTTACGGGATTCAGGGGCTTGCAGGCGCGCTGATCCCCTGGATTCAGGGCAGCTACACCGGCATCATGGGCTTGCCGGTGGCGGAAACCGCAGTTTTGCTGGAGGCCATCGGCTATCCGGTCTGGAGGCAGGCATGATTGGTCGGGTGGTGATCCTCGATGAGATGGGCGACCGGCAGATGGCGGCGCTGGTGGTGGACGGGCGGCTGGAAGAGCTGTCGGTGGACCCGGCTGGCGATACGGTGCTGCCGGGCGCGATCTACCGTGCCGTGGCCGACCGGCCGGTGAAAGGGCAGGGCGGGATTTTCGTCAAGCTGCCGGGCGGGTCAGGCTTTCTGCGCCAGATCAGCGGCATCGCCCCCGGTCAGCGTCTGCTGGTGCAGGTGACAGGACCGGCAGAGCCCGGCAAGGCCGTTCCGGTGACGGCGCGGCTGTTGTTCAAATCGCGCTTTGCGATTGTGACGCCGGATGCGCCGGGGTTGAACATCAGCCGCCGCATCCGGGATGAGGATGCGCGGGTGGAATTGGATGCTTTGGCCAGGGCCGGGATGGCGGGGGCGGCGCAAACGCTGGGGCTGATCCTGCGATCGTCCTGTGACGGGGCCGAGCCCGAGGCCATCGCCGAAGACATTGCGGCGATGCGCGGGCTGGCCGAGGCGGTGCTGGTGGACCTGAAGGGGGATGCGGAGCTGCTGGTCGATGGTCCGGGCGCGCATGACATCGCGTTTCGGGACTGGCTGGACCCGGTGCCGGATGAGGTGGTGACAGAGCCGGGCGGCTTTGCCACGCAGGGCGTGGATGCGATGGTGGCCGACCTGCTGACCCCGCGCGTCGATCTGCCGGGGGGCGGCCATATGATGGTGGAGCCGACGCGGGCCTTGGTGGCTGTGGATGTGAACACCGGGCCCGATACCAGCCCGGCCGCCAGCCTGAAGGTGAATATCGCCGCCGCCCGTGATCTGCCGCGACAGTTGCGGCTGCGCGGGCTTGGCGGGCAGGTGGTGGTGGATTTCGCGCCGATGTCAAAGAAGGATCGCGCGATACTGGATCAGGTGATCAAGGCCGCCTTCAAGGGGGACGGCGAGGCCAATCTGGCAGGTTGGACCACGCTGGGCCTGTACGAGCTGACCCGCAAGCGCGACCGGCTGCCGCTGGCCGAGGTGGCGGGGGGGCTGTTCGCATGACCTGCCCGATCTGCAAGAAGCCCACCGATGCGAAATACCGTCCGTTCTGCTCGCGCCGCTGCGCCGATGTGGATCTGGGCCGCTGGCTGACCGAAAGCTATGTGATTCCCGCAGCCGAGGGCGAGGAAGAAACACCGGCCGAGGGCGACGACGACGGCGGTTTGCCGCGGTCCTGAGCCGGGACCGGCTGGCGGAGGATGGTGCGGCAAAAAGGCGAAAAAGCCTCTGGACAGCCCCGCCGCCCTGACGTATCACCCGCCAACCGAAGGTGGCCTTGCTGCAACGGTGCAGTGCCCGGATAGCTCAGTTGGTAGAGCAGCGGATTGAAAATCCGCGTGTCGGCGGTTCAAATCCGTCTCCGGGCACCATTTCATCTCCCCCGAAATTGCTGTGCGGTTTTTACCCTGTGGCGTCGTTTGCGCTGAGGGCGACGTCTGCGCTGCGTGCTGAGTCTGAGCGCCCTGCGACCGATCGGGGGGCAGGGACTTCTGCCCTGGTTTCGATAATCTCTTTTTCACGCTTGGATGTCTATTTTCCGCAGAGTGTCCAAGGATAGGGGGCTGACGGAATGTTGCAGGGGTTTCGGCATGGCAAAAGGGGAACCTCTTCCGCCCTGTTGCACAGCGCTGTTGCGCAGGCGATTGATGCGGTGGTGCTGATCGACGAGACGAACGCTGTCACCTATTTCAATGATTCGGCGGAGCAGTTGTGGGGCTATCGCCGCGACGAGGTGTTGGGCAAAAACGTGTCGATGCTGGTTCCGGAAGCGCACCGGCACAATCATGACGCCCTGATCGACGCCAATCGCACAACCGGGATCAACAAGATCGTCGGCACCAGCCGCGAGGTCACCATTCCCCGCAAGGATGGCTCGACCGTGCCGGCAAGTCTGGCATTGTCGAAGATGAAGGTGCGGGGGTCGTGGCAATATGCCGCCTTCATTCGGGACATGTCCAAGGAGATTGCAACCCGCAACGACATTCTTGACCGGGCGGGGCAAAGTGTCGATCTGGTTGTCGTGGATTGCGAAAAGGTCGCCGCCCTTTCCACCCAGATCAGCGAGGGGGCCGCGCGTCAGGCCTCCTCGGCCCAGCAGGCAACCGCCGCGATGGAAGAGATCACGGCGTCGTTGCGCAACTGCGCAACCAATGCCGCAACCACCGAAAGGATTGCAACGGGGTGTTCCAGGGATGCGCAACGCGCCGGCGATTCCGTATCGCGTGCGGTTCAGGCGATGGCGGAAATTGCCGACAAGATCCGGATCGTGCAGGAAATTTCGCGTCAGACAGATCTGCTGGCGCTGAACGCGGCGATCGAGGCGGCGCGGGCGGGGGTGCATGGCAAGGGTTTTGCAGTGGTGGCCTCGGAGGTGCGCAAGCTGGCCGAGCGCAGCCAGGCGGCGGCGCTTGAAATCAGCCGTCTGTCATCCGAGACCCGGGCAGCTTCGCAGGAAGCCGGACAGGAGATTGCCGCCCTTGTGCCCGAAATCGCCAAGACGGCTGATCTGGTTCGGGAAATATCGGCGGCCACGCGGGAGCAGCAGGTGGGCGGCGAACAGGTCAATCAGGCGATCCGCGATCTGGACCGGGTGATCCAGAACAGTGCGGCCACCGCACATTCCGCAAGCCAAACCAGTGCCTCGCTCAAAAGCCGGTCAACCGACCTGAGCGCGCTGATCGGGGCGATGCGCAGCGGCAAGCTGTAGGGCGACGGATGGGGCAGGGGCCAGTGCGCCGGTCTGCACCCATGAGGTATCAGGGCGACCCTAGCGGTGCGGGCGGGCCTTGCACGGATGGTCTGGCCCGCCCGAAAGCGTCAGATTCCGGTCTGCCGGCGCAGTTCGCGCAGTTGGTCGGCGGTCATGTAGCCGGTGGCACGCAGGCCTTCGTCGCGTTGCCAGCTGGACAGGGCGCTGCGGGTGTTGGTCCCAAAGACCCCGTCGACGCCACCGGTGCGATAGCCCAGGGTCGTCAGCCTGCGCTGGATTTCGCGCCGTTCTGCCAGGGTAAGGCCCAGCAGGCGTTCCTCGGTGCGGTCATCCACGGCGTCCGGGTCTGGCGTCGCCGGTGCGGGGCCGGCCACGGGGCCAGCCTGGCGGGCGATCAGCGTGACCTGTCCTTGCGTGACATAACCGGTCGAGGTCTGGTCATTGGCGGTTTGCCAGCGGCGGATCGCCGTGCGGGTGTTCGCGCCCCACAGCCCGTCGGCCACGCCGGTGGGGTAGCCCAGCCTGGTCAGCTGCGTCTGCAGCTGCACGCGTTGGCTGCGGGTCAGGCCAAGGGCGGCCTCGGCCGCGGCGGCGCGGGCGGGGCCGCTGACGGGCGGTGCCGGCTCCACCGGGGCGGGCTGCCCGACAGATACCCCCAGCCGCCGCAGCGCGCGTTCGGCATTGGCGCGGTAGGCCCCTTCCGGGTGTTGCGACAGATAGCTGCGATAGGCCTCGGCGGTGTTCTGGCTTTGCGCCTGTGAGAAAGCGGTCTTGTCCAGCTCTTGTGTGACCAGCGATTTCGCGACACCGGACAGGATGTCGCCAAGATCCTGTGCCGTCGCGGGGGCAGCGGTGCCCAGACCGGCGATCAGCAGCAGCGGAAGAGTGAGGGTGCGCATGGCATGGTTCCTTTCGGACGAAGTGATTGTCGCGACGCAGGAATTTCGTCGGGTCCGTCCATGGCTTTAACGCATGTGGCCGCGCATGGTTCCGCAGGCCCCGCGGTTTGGTCTGGGGGGCGGCGCGCGGATGGGGGCCGTCAGCCGGTCAGAACCATTGCCCGGGTTCCATCAGGCCAAGGTCCATCAGCTGTTGGCTGTGCCAGTCAAAGGGGGTGGAGTTGCGCCAGCGGAAATCCTGGATGTCGAAGCGTGAGCCGGGGTTGGTGCGCAGGGCCTTGGCGGTGCGGAAAGACACCAGCGCCGTGGTGATGTTGTTGTGCCAGGGACAGGCATAGGTGTTCATCTCTTCATCCGAGAGGGTGAAGTCGGGGCGCAGGGTCAGGCCCGGGCGGGTCTTGAACAGGCAGATCCGGTCGATCTTGCGACGCTGGGGCGAGATATGTTCCTCAAACCGCCAGCGCAGACCGCCAAAGAAATCAAGCTGCCGCTCCTTGGGGTGATTGTGGTTCAACGGATCGGGGCGACCAAGGGCGTAATAGCCCGACCGGTCCAGATGGGCATCGGACAGCGAGACGGCATTGGGAAAGCGATTGAGATCGCCTGCATAGAGGTCGATGGTGTAGGTCAGAATGGCGTCGCGGCGTTCTTCGCTGTGAAAAGCCAGCAGTTCCAGCACATTGCGAGTTTCGCAAAACGGGTAGAACAGATATTCGGCATTGTAGCCATAAAACAGCCAAACCCCCGGCACCGCCGCGATGAGGCGGTTGACGGCGGTGATCAGCGCGCCTTCGGCATGCACGTCATGGTCCACGCGGTGGATCTTGTCTTCGACGCTGGCGGGCAGGGTAAGCCCGGGCGACGCGAGCAGCACAATCGTGGGAAAGCCGGCGGTCTGGTGGTGGCGCAGGGTGGTGTCCACCTCGACCTCGTCTTCGGCCAGGATCACGGCGACCGGGCCCGTGCCGATGAGGGCGCGGGCGCCTGCCAGAAAAGCGTTCAGTCCGCTGTGGCGCATGTCTCGCTTGGTCCCTCCCTGCTGATCTGGGCAGACTCGGCGATGGGGGGGCGTTTGGCAAGGGGGGCTTCGCGTTGCGCCCGGTTGCGGTTCGCGGTAGAACACGCGCTGATCCACGGCGGGGTAGCCCATGTCTGATGCCAAGAAGCTGTTCATCAAGACCTATGGCTGTCAGATGAACGTCTATGACAGCGAGCGCATGGCCGAGGCCATGGGCGCGGATGGCTATACGCTGACCGATGTGGTGGAAGACGCCGATATGGTGCTGCTCAACACCTGCCACATCCGCGAAAAGGCGAGTGAAAAGCTGTTCTCCGACCTTGGCCGTCTGCGCCCGTTGAAGGACGCCAAGCCTGACCTGAAGATCGGGGTGGCGGGTTGCGTGGCACAGGCGGAGGGGGCAGAGATTCAGCGGCGCATGCCGCTGGTGGATATTGTGGTGGGGCCGCAGGCCTATCACCGGCTGCCCGCCCTGGCCCGGGCCAGCGGCCCGCAGGTGGACACCGAATTTCCCGCCGAAGACAAGTTTGACCATCTGCCAGAGCGCAAGGCGTTGCGCGGGCCGACGGCGTTTCTGACAGTGCAGGAAGGCTGCGACAAGTTTTGCGCCTTTTGCGTGGTGCCCTATACCCGGGGGGCCGAGGTCAGCCGCCCGGTGGAGCGCATCTTGCGCGAAACCCGTGATCTGGTGTCGCGCGGGGTGCGTGAGGTGACGTTGCTGGGGCAGAACGTGAATGGCTATCACGGCGCAGGCGAGGGCGGGGCCTGGACGCTGGGCCGGTTGATCCGGGCCTTGGCGGGCATCGACGGTCTGGAGCGGGTGCGCTACATGACCAGCCATCCCAATGACATGGACGACGATCTGATCGCGGCGCATGGCGATGTGCCGCAGTTGATGCCCTATCTGCATCTGCCGGTGCAGTCGGGGTCAGACCGCATTCTGAAGGCGATGAACCGCAAGCACACGCGGGATGATTATTTCCGGGTGATCGACAAGATCCGCGCCGTTCGGCCCGATACGCTGTTTTCGTCCGATTTCATCGTGGGCTTTCCGGGTGAAACCGACGCCGATTTTGCCGATACGCTGGATCTGGTGCGGCGGGTGGGGTACGGCCAGTCCTATTCGTTCAAGTATTCGGCGCGGCCCGGCACGCCGGCGGCAGAGAAACCTGCGGTCGAGGCTGCGGTCGCGGACGCCCGCTTGCAAGCGTTGCAGGCCTTGATCCTTGACCAGCAGCGCGCGGGCCAGGAGGCGATGGTGGGGCGCGAGGTGACGGTGCTTTATGAAAAGGCCGGACGCCAGCCGGGGCAGATGGTGGGCAAGTCTGACCACCTGCATGCGGTGCATGTCGATGATGCGACGGGTCGGGTAGGCGAGCTGGCGCGGGTGCGGGTGGTGGCCTCTGCCGCCAATTCGCTCTCGGCGGTCAGGGTTTCCTGAGGCTGATCAGTCGGCCCGCAGGGGGCGCTTTGTTTGGCTGATCGCGACAATGGCGCAGGATGCTGCGGGAAGGGCAGGGTTTTTGCCCTGACTTCGCCGCATAAATGCCCTGATTTATTCAAATTTCGCTTTACTTCACTTTGCCCGGTCGTCAATCCTTGGGGCATAATTTTGCATGTGAATGGTTAACAAGGGGGTTGCGGCTGTGGAGCGGATGTCCAAAGCGGTACGGATGATCCTGGGGGGCGCAGCGCTTGCTGTCGGGCTTTCAGGCGTGACGCCGGTCCTGGCACAGGGGGCCCCCGAAGTTGTCGGCAAGATCGAATGGGGCGTCTGGATCGACGATGACGGCTGCATGCACTGGTGGGCCGATGGCGGGCTTGAAGGCTATATGGTGCCGCGCCGCAACCCCAAGGATGGCAAGCCGGTCTGCCTGAAGCGCAACACCTGTCTGGTGGAAAACACCGATCAGCTGTTTGCGACCGACAGCGCCCGGCTGACAGCGCAGGGGCGGTCGCGGTTGCAATCCTTTTTCCGGAATGCCGGGGCCTTTGGCTATGCGATCTATGGCCATACCGACAGCCGCGCATCGGATGAATACAACATGGGCCTGTCAGAGCGTCGCGCCGCCGCCGTTGCCAATGTGGCGCGTTCGGTCGGCGCGCATGTGGAGCGGGAAATCGGCTATGGCGAACGTCAGCCTGTCGCCTCGAACAGGTCTGCTGCCGGCATGCAGAAGAACCGTCGGGTCGAAGTTGTCTGCTACCGGTGGTGATGAACATGAAGATTAGTTTCAAATTCGGCGCGGCCCTGGCAGTCTTGTTCCTGAGCGGCTGTGTCAGTGATGGTCTGACCCCCTATCAGGGCCCCGACTCTGTGATCGCGACCGGGGTGGACAAGGGCCGCGACTCCGGCGTCCTGCGCCATGGCCATGCGGCCATTGCCTATGATCCTGACGGGTGCCAGAACTGGATCATGGATGACGGGGTGGAGGGGTATTCCAGCCCGCGTTTTGACCCGAAATCGGGCCTGCCCGTCTGCAACGATCACTTTCCGCCGGGAACGGTGATCAGAAACTACCAGACCGACTCGCCGGGCCTGCGCGATTATGTGCCCGGTCCCGGCATTCGCACGGTGGTGCGCCGGTCGAACTGACAGACCGCTTTGGCGGCATATTCCGGGGGCCACGGGGAACCGGGCCCCCTTTGTCGTGGTTGGGGTGACAGACCAATCGCTGCCTGGGTTTTGGGCGGATGTCACAATTCCGTGCGGTGGCTGGATATAAACTCGGACTGACACGAAATCGATGCTTGCCAGATCATGTGACGCGGCGCACGATACATACAGGCCCTAGCATCAAGGAGACCTCATTGGGCATCAGCGCGCTGACCCCCCCGACCAAGCCCGAGGACATCATCGAGACTGTTCTCGAATTTCCAGACAATCGTTTGCTGATTGACCTGTGCGGCGAGTTTGACCGCAATCTGGCGCAGGTGGAGCACCAGATGGGCGTTCACATCCTGCGGCGCGGAAACCGCCTTGCGGTGATCGGGGATAAGGGCGCGCGGGAGCAGGCGGCCGCCGTGCTGCGCAGCCTCTATGCCCGGCTCGAATCCGGTCGCACGGTCGCCGCAGGCGATATTGACGGTGCGATGCGTCTGGGTCAGGCCACGATGAGCGCCGAGGGCGAGCAGATCGAACTGTTCAACCCCGGCATGGAAATCCGCACCCGCAAGAAACCGGTGGAGCCGCGGACCGAGGCGCAGAAGGCCTATGTCGCCAACCTGTTCAGCCATGAACTTGGTTTTGGCATCGGGCCTGCGGGCACTGGCAAGACCTATCTGGCAGTGGCGGTCGGCGTGACCATGCTGGTGTCAGGGGCGGTCGAAAAGATCATCCTGTCGCGCCCGGCGGTGGAGGCGGGGGAGCGTTTGGGCTTCCTTCCTGGTGACATGAAGGAGAAGGTCGATCCCTACATGCAGCCGCTCTATGATGCGCTGAATGATTTCCTGCCTGCCAAGCAGGTGCAAAAGCTGATGGAGGAGAAGCGCATCGAGATCGCGCCCTTGGCCTTCATGCGCGGGCGCACGCTGTCGAATGCCTTTGTGGTGCTGGACGAGGCCCAGAACGCCACGACCATGCAGATGAAGATGTTCCTGACCCGGTTGGGCCAGGGGTCGCGCATGGTGATCACCGGCGACCGCACCCAGGTGGACCTGCCGCGCGGCATGCCCTCGGGGTTGGCCGATGCAGAACGCATACTGAAGGGGGTGCGTGGGGTGACGTTCAATTACTTCACATCCAAGGATGTGGTGCGCCATCCGCTGGTGGCGCGGATCATCGAGGCTTACGAATCGGACGAGACGCCGCAGACCTGAGAGTTGGGCCGATCAAGGCACCGGGGGGCTGTCTGCCCCCCGGTCCCCCCGTCGAGGATGTTTAAAGACTGAAAACAGGCGGGCCGTCCAGGCTGGGCCTTCGTTTCTCTTGCCCGACCTGTCCAGTTGGGATAGGGCGCGCGGATGGACCCGCTGGTGGAGTGTGTGATCGAGGATGCCCGTTGGGAGAGGCTGGGGCTGGAGCCCCTGTCCTTGCGTGCGGCGTCGGCGGTGCTTGCGGGGTTGGAGCTGCCGCAGACGGGGTTTACCCTATGCGTGATGGGCTGCGATGATGCGCGGATATCGGTGCTGAATGCGGAATTCCGTGGCAAGCCCACCCCCACCAATGTGCTGAGCTGGCCGACGGAAGATCTGTCGGAAGACCTGCCCGGTGCCGTGCCGGCGCGGCCCTTGGCGGGTGAGGCGGCAGAGCCCTGGTCGCTGGGCGATATCGCGATTTCCTATGACACCTGCGCGCGCGAGGCCGAGGTGGCGGGCAAGCCGCTGGCGGATCATGTCACCCATCTGGTCGTGCATGGCGTGTTACATTTGCTGGGATATGATCACATTCATGATGCCGATGCGGATCTGATGGAAAAACATGAGGTGGCCATACTTGCCACGCTTGGGGTTGATGACCCATATTGAAGCCGCACCCATGACAGGGTGCTTTTCTGGATAAGGACTGATGGGCAGTAGTAACGACGGGTCTACGGCGGCGCAGCGCGCGCCGTCTGGTGTACAGGCCGAAGGCGATCAACCTCCGAGTAGGGGCCTGTTCGGACGTTTGTTGGGTGTGTTTTCGGGGGCTGACAGCCCGCCGGGCGGCCGGTCGGATGCTCCGGCGCCGGTGGTGACAAGCGGAGGCGCTTCGGTGCCGGGGCTTGGAAACCTGCGGCGGTTGCGGGTGGATGATGTGGCGATTCCCAAGGTGGATATCGTTGCCGTGCCCGTCGATATCGGTCGAGATGATCTGGTCGAAGTGTTCCGCGAGCAGGGGTTTTCGCGCCTGCCGGTGTACAAGGGCACGCTGGACCATCCGCAGGGCCTTGTTTTGCTGAAGGATCTGGCGCTGCAGCACGGCTTTGGCACCTCAGGGAGGTTTTCCCTGCGCAAACTGCTGCGCCCCTTGCTCTATGCGCCGCCGTCGATGCCCATCGGCGTTTTGTTGCAGAAGATGCAGCGCGAACGGGTGCATATGGCACTGGTGATCGATGAATACGGTGGCGTTGACGGTTTGGTAACCATTGAAGACCTGATCGAGACCGTGATCGGCGAGATCGAGGACGAGCATGACGAGGATGAAAGCCTGTTGTGGAAAGAGGAAAAGCCCGGCGTGTTCCTGGCGCAATCCACTGCCCCGCTGGAGGAGTTCGAGGCCGTCATCGGAATGAAGCTGCGCAACGGCGAGGATGATGACGAGATCGACACGCTGGGCGGCCTGGTCTTTGTGCGCATCGGCCGGGTGCCGGTGCGGGGCGAGATCGTGCCGCACGAATCGGGGGCCGAGTTCGAGGTGGTGGATGCCGATCCACGGCGGATCAAGCGGCTTCGCGTGCGCCTGCCGGGGAGCAAGCGCGATCCGGTGACCGAAACCGAGACGCCAGCAGCCGCTGCGGCACCCGTATCTTCAATCATGGAGAAGGTCGCGTCTTGAGCCTGCGCCACCGGCTGTTTGCCGCCGCTCCGGTCCGGCGGCAGGCAGGGCTTGACGTGCTGGCGGGGGCGGCGGTTGCCTTGGGGCAGGCGCCGATCTCGGCCTGGTATCTGGCCTTTCCGGCGCTGATCTGGGCGATGGCGCGCATGCTGCGGCCAGCATCGGCGGCGGGGGCGGGCTGGGCCGGTTTGCTGGTGGGGGCGGGGTATTTCGGGGCCTCGCTCACCTGGATCGTTTCGCCGTTTTTCATCGATCCTTGGGTCTATGGCTGGATGGCCCCGTTTGCGGTGGTGCTGATGGCCTTTGGCTTTGGGCTGTTCTGGGCGGGGGCTGCGGCGGCGGCCAGCCGGTTTGCGGTCAGACCACTGGCGCTTGCCGCCAGCCTTGGCGCGGTGGAACTGCTGCGCGGCTATGTCTTTACCGGCTTTCCCTGGGCGTTGGTCGGGCACATGTGGCACGCCTGGCCGCTGGTGCAGACGGTGGCGCTGTGGGGAGCGACGGGGCTGACGGCGGCGACCCTCGGGGCCGCCGCGCTGCCGCTGATGCACCGCTGGTGGGGGGCTGCGGCGGCGGGTGCCCTGCTGCTGGCGGGCACGGGCTTTGGCCTGTGGCAGTTGGACCAGCCAGAGCCCGGCGCGCGGGCGGCGAGCCTGCGGCTGGTGCAGCCCAATGCCGAGCAGCATCTGAAATGGGACCCGGATCAGGCCCGCATGCTGTTTCAGCGCCAGCTGGCGTTCACGCGGGAGGGCACGCCTGCCACGCTGACGATCTGGCCCGAAACCGCGGTGCCTTATCTGCTGGAATATTCGCCCGAGGTGGCACCGATGATCACCGATGCCTCGGCTGGCAATCGGGTGGCGATCGGCATTCAGCGGGTGGAGGGTGACCGGGGTTGGAACGCGCTGCGCGTTCTGGAGGGCGAAGGCCGGGTCAGCGCCACCTATGACAAGTTCCATCTGGTGCCCTTTGGCGAATACATGCCGATGGGCGATCTGTTGCAGGACTGGTTCGGCATCGGCGCTTTTGCCGCGCAGGTGGGAAACGGCTATTCGGCCGGCACCGGGCCGCAGGTCATTGATCTGGGCGAGGCGCTTGGCCGCGTGTTGCCGCTGATCTGTTATGAGGCGGTGTTTCCGCAGATCCCGCGCGGCGCGCCGGAGCGGCCCGACTGGATGTTGCAGATCACCAATGACGCATGGTTTGGCACGCTGACCGGGCCGTTCCAGCATTTCGAACAGGCGCGGTTGCGGGCCATTGAACAGGGCTTGCCGCTGATCCGCGTGGCCAATACCGGGGTGACGGCGGTGATCGATGCGCGGGGGCGGGTTTTGCAGGCGCTGCCCTTTGGCACGGCGGGCTATCTGGATGTGGCGCAGGTGCCCGGGGCGCTGCCGACCCCGTTTTATGCAAGGTGGGGCGAGGGGCCGGTGCTGGTGCTGCTGGTCGTTCTAATTGCAGGGTCTTTCCTGCGCCGCAGGCCCCGGGTTGCTTGACGCCTTGCGCCATTGGGCTTACGCACCACACTGAACTGCCACAACGGCTTCCTGGCGTGGCAGGGATCATTCAAATGGAGCACTACCCCAATGAGCCGCAAGAATTACGTATTTACCTCGGAATCCGTTTCCGAGGGGCATCCTGACAAGGTGTGTGATCGTGTGTCGGATGCCATTCTGGACGCCTTTCTGACCGAAGAGCCCAATGCCCGCGTCGCCTGCGAGACCTTTGCGACGACCGGCCGGGTTGTGGTTGGCGGCGAGGTGGGGTTGTCAAGCAAGGCCGCCACCGACGCCATGCTGGAGCGGGTCGAGGGCATTGTGCGCGACTGCGTGCGCGACATCGGTTACGAACAAGAGGCGTTTCACTGGAACACGCTGAAAGTGCAGAACTATCTGCACGGGCAATCGGCCCATATCGCGCAGGGCGTCGACAAGGACGGTGCGGGCGATCAGGGCATCATGTTCGGCTATGCCTGCCGCGAAACCGCCGAGCTGATGCCGGCCCCGCTGCAATATGCGCAGGCCATCCTGCGGCGTCTCGCGCAGGTGCGCAAATCGGGCGAACAGCCGACGCTGGGGCCGGATGCCAAATCGCAGCTGTCGCTGCGCTATGAAGACGGTATGCCGGTGGAGGTGACCTCTATCGTTCTGTCGACCCAGCATGCGCTGGACACCCAGACCTCTGCCGATATCCGCGCCATTGTAGAGCCTTATATTCGTGAGGTTTTACCGGATGGCTGGCTGACCGAGGCGACGAAATGGCACGTCAATCCCACGGGTATTTTCGTGATCGGCGGCCCCGATGGCGATGCCGGGCTGACCGGGCGCAAGATCATTGTGGATACCTATGGGGGGGCTGCCCCGCATGGGGGGGGCGCGTTTTCCGGCAAGGACCCGACCAAGGTGGACCGCTCGGCGGCCTATGCCGCGCGCTATCTGGCCAAGAATGTGGTGGCCGCCGGGCTGGCTGATCGCTGCACCTTGCAGGTGTCTTATGCCATTGGCGTGGCAGAGCCGCTGTCGATCTATGTCGATACCCATGGCACCGGGCAGGTGGAGGCGGCGCAGATCGAGCGCGCCGTTGCCGCCTGCATGGATCTGACGCCGCGTGGCATTCGCACCCATCTGAACCTGAACCGCCCGATCTATGCCCGCACCAGTGCCTATGGCCATTTTGGCCGCACACCGGATGCAGATGGCGGATTCAGTTGGGAAAAAACCGATCTGGTTGAGGCTTTGAAGGCCGCTGTCTGAGGGTTTGGGCGCGCCCGGGCTTGACCCGGGCGTCCCAGCCTGACACGAGGCGCGGCAAACCCGCGAACAGGACCACATTCCATGACCGAGCCATCCGAACGCCGCAATTTCTATGGTCGCGTGCATGGTAAGACCCTGCGCGCGAGCCAGAAGGATTATCTGGAAAACGACCTGGAAGCGCTGCGGATTCAGGGGGTTACGGTTGAGGAGAACCCCGACCGCAGGCCGCTGGACATCGCCACGCTGTTTCCCACCCCGCGCCCTGTGTGGGTGGAGGTTGGCTTTGGCGGCGGCGAGCATCTGGTGCATATGGCGGCGCGCTATCCGCAAGTGGGCATCATCGGCTGTGAGCCGTTTGTGAACGGTATTGCCATGCTGCTGGGCAAGATCCGTCAGGCGGGGGTGACCAACCTGTGCATCCATCCCGGAGATGTACGCGACCTGTTTGACGTGCTGCCAACCGCTTGTGTGGACAAGGTTTTTCTGAACTATCCCGACCCCTGGCCCAAGGCGCGCCACCATCGCCGCCGCTTTGTGACGCCGGGATATCTGGCACTGCTGGCCCAGGTGATGAAGCCGGGGGCGGAGTTCCGGGTGGCGACGGATATTCCCGATTACGTGCGCCAGACGCTGGAAGAGGTGCCGCAGGCCGGGTTTGAGCTGCTGGCCCAGACCGGGGAGGGCGAGGCATGGGAAGATTGGATTTCCACCCGCTATGAACAAAAGGCGCTGCGCGAGGGGCGGGCGCCGCATTATCTGACGTTCCGGCGTCTGGGGTAGCTGTCTGCCTGCCATCAGGGCTTGCCCCCGGCGAGGGGCGTAAGCATCTGAAAATCAGTGAAATTTATGGTATGGTTCGGGTCTGATCCACGTCTGGTTTGCGTATGGCTTACGTCATGACGTGGGTGCGGATCACGGCGGCTGCGCAGACCGGATGGCGACGGCGGTCCGGCGGTTGCGGTGCAGGCCAGCTTGGGGGGCCTTGGCATCCCCCATGGACCGCCACGGTTGCTTGCGCTATCAGGCGGGCGTTCACATTCGGGAGATGATGATGTCCGGCCATGGCGAAGCGCAACCGATGACTTCTGCGAAATGCGGACCGCTGCGGGGGACGGCGGCGGTGCCGGGCGACAAGTCGATCTCGCACCGCGCGCTGCTGTTCGGCGCAATGGCGGTGGGGGAGACCAAGATCACCGGGCTGCTGGAAGGGCAGGATGTGCTGGACACGGCGCGGGCGATGCGCGCCTTCGGGGCCGAGGTGGTGCAGCACGGGGCCGGGGACTGGTCTGTGCATGGCGTGGGTGTGGGCGGCTTTCGCGAGCCGGCGGATGTGATTGATTGTGGCAATTCCGGCACCGGCGTGCGGCTGATCATGGGCTGCATGGCGACCACGGCGATGACGGTGACCTTTACCGGCGATGCGAGTTTGCGCAAGCGCCCGATGGCGCGGGTGACGGACCCGCTTTCGCTGTTTGGCGCGCAATCCTATGGCCGCAAGGGCGGCCGGCTGCCGATGACGGTGGTGGGGGCCGCCAACCCGGTGCCGGTGCGCTATGCGCTGCCGGTGGCGAGTGCGCAGGTAAAGTCGGCGGTGCTGCTGGCGGGGCTGAACGCGCCGGGCCAGACGGTGGTGATCGAGCGCGAACCGACGCGGGACCATTCGGAGCGGATGCTGCTGGGGTTCGGGGCCGAGCTTTCGGTGGAGCACAGCGCCGAGGGCCATGTGATCACCCTGACGGGCCAGCCAGAGCTGCGCCCGCAGACGGTGGCGGTGCCGCGTGACCCAAGCTCTGCCGCCTTTCCGACCTGTGCGGCGCTGATTGTCGAAGGGTCAGATATTCTGGTGCCGGGTGTGAGCCAGAACCTGACGCGCAACGGGCTGTATCTCACGCTGGCCGAGATGGGCGCGCAGATTGAGTTCCTCAACCCGCGGACTGAGGGCGGCGAGCCGGTGGCCGACCTGCGGGTGCGGTTTTCGGACACTATGCAAGGCATCGAGGTGCCGCCCGAGCGCGCGCCCAGCATGATTGACGAATATCCGATCCTGTCGGTGGTCGCGGCCTTTGCCACCGGGCGCACGGTGATGCGCGGGGTCAAGGAATTGCGGGTCAAGGAATCCGACCGGATTGACGCGATGGCGCGCGGGCTGGAGGCCTGCGGCGTGACCATCGAGGAAGACGAGGATACGCTGATCGTGCATGGGATGGGCGCGGGCGGAATGCCGGGGGGGGCGGTCTGCGCCACCCATCTGGACCACCGGATTGCCATGTCCTTCCTGATTGCCGGGATGGCGGCACGGGCAGCGGTGTCGGTGGATGACGCCTCGCCGATCGTCACGTCCTTCCCGATCTTCGAAGATTTGATGAATGGTCTTGGCGGCGCGATCCGGCGCGGATGAGCGGCACGAGAAGGCAGGCATGATCTTTACAGTCGCCATCGACGGGCCCGCTGCTGCGGGGAAGGGTACGATCAGCCGCGCGGTGGCCGAGGCCTTTGGCTTTGCCCATCTGGATACCGGGGCGCTGTACCGGGCGGTGGGTGTCAAGGGCGGCGATCCGGTGCTGGCGGCGCAAAGCCTGATGCCCGAGGATCTGGCGCGCGACGATCTGCGCACGCTGGGGGCCGGGCAGGCGGCGAGCCGGGTGGCGGTGATCCCCGAGGTGCGGGCGGCCTTGCTGGACTTTCAGCGCCGCTTTGCCCGGCGGGAGGGGGGGGCCGTGCTGGACGGGCGCGACATCGGCACGGTGATCTGCCCCGAGGCCGAGGTGAAGCTGTTCGTGACCGCCAGCCCGGAGGTGCGGGCCGGGCGGCGCTGGCTGGAACTGGGCGCAGAGGCGGGGGCGCGGTCGCTGGCCGAGGTGCTGGCCGAGGTGCGCGAGCGCGACGACCGCGACATGAACCGCGCCGATGCGCCGCTTCGACCGGCGGCAGAGGCGGTGATGCTGGACACGTCAGATCTGGCGGTGACGGCGGCGATTGACCGTGCGGTGGCCGTGGTGCGGGCGCGGCTGGATCTCTTGCGCGGGTGAACAAGTCTTGTGCGCGGGTATGCGATGGTTCTGCGCCGAAAGGGGACTTACATCGGGAGCAGATGATCACAAGACGGTCCGATCAAGGGCCGGTCAGAAAGAAGGCTTGTCCGATGCTGAACGAAAAACTGAACTGGCGTTACGCTGTCAAGAAGATGGACCCGTCCAAGGCCGTGCCGCAGGACAAGGTAGACCGCATTCTGGAGGCGATTCAGCTTGCCCCCACCTCGAGCGGGTTGCAGCCGTTCGAAGTGATCGTGGTCACCAATCCGGAGATCAAGGCCAAGCTGCGCGAGGTGGGCTATAATCAGGCCCAGATCACCGATGCGAGCCATGTGCTGGTGTTCGCGGCCTGGGACAATTACACCGCCGCGCGCGTTGATGCGGTGGTGGACCTGCTGGTGGAAGAGCGCGGCATTCCGCGGTCTGCCGTGTCGGACTATTATGACAACCTCAAGTCGATGCTGCTGCCGCGCGACGCGGAGGTGAATTTTGAGCATGCCGCGCGTCAGGCTTATATTGCCTTTGGCATCGGCCTGACTGCCGCCGCCTTTGAAGAGGTGGACTCGACCCCGATGGAAGGGTTTGATCCGGCCGCCGTGGATGAGATCCTGGGTCTGCGCGCGCGCGGGCTGCGGTCTGTCACGCTGATGCCGCTGGGCTACCGCGCGGCGGAAGGCGACTGGCTGCAGGGCATGAAGAAGGTGCGCAAGCCCTTGGCCGAGATGGTGCGCGAGGTCGCCTGATCCGGGTGGCCCCTGGGGCTGGCGGAGCATTGTGACCTTTGGCAGGCGCGGCATCCCCGGGATGTCGCGCCTGTGTCTGTGTGGGGCCGGGGTGTTGCGGTTTTCGGCTGTGCAGGGGCCGCCCATCTGCGCTACTGCTGGCGCGACGGGGATCGCGGCAAGGGACGGACCGGCCATGGCGCAGGCGCGCATCGTGTTTCATCTGCCGGCACGCTATCTGGACGAGTGGCGCGAGGCGCGGCATCTGCTGCTGTTTCGCCGGATTGAAGAGCTGTTCGCACCGCTTGGCGCGCAGATCGTGGTGCGTGACCGGCGGGACGGGCCGTTTCAGGACGGGGCAACGCGGGCCTATGATGACGGCGATCTGCATATTCTGGAAACCGGGCGGGCGCGGGGGCCGGGGGTTCTGAATGCCTCCGTCGCCTATCTGCATCCGTTCTGGCATCTGGACCCGGTGGGCGTGCTGGCGGAAAGCAGCATCGGGGCGCGGGCGTTCGACGCGTCGCGGATCAGGACCAAGCCGGCACGGGCGTTCTATGAGCGGATGCAGGCGCGATTTCCGGCGCGGCGGCAGTCGCGCCGCGAGCAGGAGATGCAGGTGACCCGGTTTCCGGCCGGGGCGATATCGGTGTTCCTGCAAGGGCCGCTGCCGGAGGCGTATGGCCTGACCTATGCCAGCGGCGAGGCGATGCTGCGCGCGGTGGCGCAAGGGGCCGGGGGCCGGGCGGTTCTGGTCAAGGCCCATCCGCTGGCGGTGGAGCATGACACCGAGGTGATCGCGCGGGTGCTGGCCGATGGTGTGGCGGTGACCCCGACCCAAGCCAATGTGAATGACATGATTGCCGCCTCGGTGGCGACGGTCAGCGCCAATTCCGCCTGTGCGATCGAGGGGTTTTTGCAGCGAAAGCCCGCGCTTTTGTTCGGGCGTTCGGATTTTCACCATCTGGCGGAAACGGTCCGGCATCCGGGAGGGTTTCCGCAGGCGCTGGCCAGGGTGCTGGCCGCGCCGGAGCCTGACTATGCGCGGTTCCTGTTCTGGTATTTCGCGCGCAATTGTCTGAACGTCTCGGGGTCGGGGTTTGCGCAAAAGGTGCTGCGCATCTTTGCACAGGCCGGATTTGCGCCGGACCGGTTGGGCATCCGCGCCGATCTGGGCTGATTGCCCGTGTTTGTCTTGCCCTTGGCGTGATCTTTGGATATAGGCCGCCCATCCTGACAGGAGTCTTGATGGCCGCAACTGCGGGCCATGCGCGGTGTCCTGCAGGCGGATCACAGACCGGCGGAGCCAACCGCATGGCCAGAAAACCACGAAAAAGGACAAACTGCATATGTGCGCTAAAGCTACCATGGAAGACTTTGAAGCCCTGTTGAAGGAAAGCTTCGAAATTGACACGCCCGAAGAGGGTTCGGTTGTCAAAGGCAAGGTCATCGCGATTGAAGCGGGCCAGGCCATCATCGACGTCGGCTACAAGATGGAAGGCCGCATCGATCTGAAAGAATTTGCCAACCCCGGCGAGCAGCCTGACATCAATGTCGGCGACGAAGTCGAGGTCTATCTGGACCGCGTGGAAAACTCGCGCGGGGAAGCCCAGATCAGCCGTGAAAAGGCCAAGCGCGAAGAAGCCTGGGACCGTCTGGAAAAAGCCTATGCCGCCGAGACCCGCGTCGATGGCGCGATCTTTGGCCGTGTCAAAGGTGGCTTTACCGTCGATCTGGGGGGCGCTGTTGCCTTCCTTCCCGGCAGCCAGGTTGACGTGCGCCCGGTGCGTGACGCCGGCCCGCTGATGGGTCTGAAGCAGCCGTTCCAGATTCTGAAAATGGACCGTCGCCGTGGCAACATCGTTGTGTCGCGCCGCGCCATCCTTGAAGAATCGCGGGCCGAACAGCGTGCTGAAGTCATCGGCAACCTGACCGAAGGCCAGACCGTTGACGGTGTGGTCAAGAACATCACCGAATACGGTGCTTTCGTGGATCTGGGCGGCGTTGACGGCCTGCTGCACGTGACCGACATGGCCTGGCGCCGTGTGAACCACCCGTCGGAAATCCTTGCCATTGGTGAGACTGTCAAAGTGCAGGTCATCAAGATCAACAAGGAAACCCATCGTATCTCCCTCGGCATGAAGCAGCTGCAGGAAGATCCGTGGGATGCGGTGGAACGCGCCTATCCGCTGAACTCGGTCCACAAGGGCCGTGTCACCAACATCACCGATTACGGCGCATTTGTTGAGCTGGAAGCCGGTGTTGAAGGTCTGGTTCACGTCTCGGAAATGTCCTGGACCAAGAAGAACGTGCACCCCGGCAAGATCGTTTCGACCAGCCAGGAAGTGGATGTCATGGTGCTGGAGATCGATTCCGCCAAGCGCCGTGTGTCGCTCGGCCTCAAGCAGACCCAGCGCAACCCGTGGGAAGTGTTCGCCGAGAACAACCCTGTGGGCTCGACCATCGAAGGCGAAGTCAAGAACATCACCGAATTCGGTCTGTTCATCGGTCTGGAAAACGACATCGACGGCATGGTTCACCTGTCCGACCTGTCGTGGGACCAGCGCGGCGAGGATGCCATTGCGAACTACCGCAAGGGCGATACCGTCAAGGCGGCTGTGTCGGAAGTTGACGTCGAGAAAGAGCGTATCTCTCTCTCGGTCAAGGCTTTGGGCGAAGACACCTTTACCGATGCGGTTGATGGCGTGAAGCGTGGCTCGGTGATCACGGTTGAAGTGACCGCGATCGAAGAGGGTGGCGTCGAGGTGGAGTATAACGGCGCCAAGTCGTTCATCCGCCGCAGCGACCTGAGCCGTGACCGTGGCGACCAGCGCCCCGAGCGGTTCCAGGTTGGCGACAAGGTGGATGTGCGCGTCACCAACATCGACGCCAAGACCCGCCGCATGGGTCTGTCGATCAAGGCACGCGAGATCGCCGAAGAGAAAGAAGCGGTTGAGCAGTATGGCTCGTCCGATTCGGGTGCGTCCTTGGGCGATATCCTTGGTGCGGCGCTGAAAGGCGACAAGAACTGAGGCTTTCCCCTCGAATGTTGATGAAAGGCCCCGCCGAAAGGTGGGGCCTTTTTGTATCTTACGGGGATTCCTGCCTTTTCGTTTGTGTGGTGCGATTTTTTTTGCCTATAGTCGGGTCACAATAATTAACGTGGCGGCAGCATTTGCGTGATCGAAGCGCGAGCCGGCCACAGGGGGGACACTTCGGATGATCCGTTCGGAACTGATCCAGAAAATTGCGGATGAAAACCCGCATCTGACGCAGCGCCATGTCGAGCGCATCGTGAACACGGTGTTTGAGGAAATCATCGAGGCCCTGGCCAAGGGCGATCGGGTAGAGCTGCGCGGCTTTGGCGCGTTCTCGGTCAAGTCGCGTGATGCGCGCGTGGGCCGCAACCCCCGGACCGGCGAGGCGGTGGAGGTTGAGGACAAGAAGGTGCCGTTCTTCAAGACCGGCAAGCTGCTGCGCGACCGGCTGAACGGGAAAAGCTGAGGGCCGCCTTTTGCCGCATGAGGCGCGCGCCCCTTGCGCCGGGAAGCTGCAGCGCCGATACTCGGGATCAGACCTGCACAAGAGATGCTCCGGGGGAGTTTGCCCATGATCCGTTACCTGCGCTATCTGTGGCTGGCCGTGCTGGCCATCACCCTGCTGACGGTGGCGCTGGCCAACCGGGCCCCCGTGACGCTGCGCGCGCTGCCCGATGATCTGGCGGCCTTTGCCGGCTTTGGCTGGCAGATCGACCTGCCGCTTTATGCGGTGATCTTTGCCAGCATTCTGGCGGGCGTGTTGATCGGGTTTGTCTGGGAATGGTTCCGCGAACACAAGTACCGCGCCGAGATGACCACCAAGTCGCGCGAAGTGTCCAAGCTGGAGCGCGAGCTTGCGGTGATGCGCGACACCAAGCCGGAACAGCGCGATGACGTGCTGGCGATTCTGGACCAGCGCAAGGCGGGCTGATTTTTCATGGCGGATATCAGGGTCAAGATCTGCGGTCTGCGGACCGTGGAGGATGTGGCGGCTGTCGCGGCGGCGGGGGCGGCCTATGCGGGGTTTGTGTTCTTTCCCAAAAGCCCCCGGCACCTGACGATTGCGCAGGCCCGGGTGCTGGCATTGGCGGCTCCGGTCGGGCTGGCCAAGGTGGCGCTGGTGGTGGACGCCGATGATGCGACGCTGGACGAAATTACCGAGGCGATGCCGCTGGATATGCTGCAACTGCATGGCCATGAAAGCCCGGAGCGGGTGGCCGAGATCCGCGCGCGCTATGGCCTGCCGGTGATGAAGGCGGTGGGGGTTGCCGATGAGGGCGATCTGGCCGCGGTGCTGGAGTATTCGCTGGCGGCGGATCAGATTCTGGTCGATGCCAAGCCCCCGAAAAATGCCGATCTGCCGGGCGGCAACGGACTGTCCTTTGACTGGCGGCTGGTGGCGCAGCGGCGCTGGTTGCGGCCGTGGATGCTGGCGGGCGGGCTGACGCCCGGGAATGTGGCGCAAGCGATCCGGCTGACCAATGCGCGGCAGGTGGATGTGTCGTCAGGGGTGGAGTCTGCGCCCGGGATCAAGGATGCGGGAAAGATTGCGGGGTTTGTCGCGGCAACCCGGGACCCTGTGGTGCCGATGTTGCGCTGACCCGGCCAACGGCTTGCGCGCAGGGCCAAGGGCAGATTGGAAGAAGGGGGGCAATGACTTGCCCCCCTTCTGTCGTTCCCAGCATAGATGGTCGGACTGTCCGCTTACATGGCGGGCAGGATGGTCAGGTCGCGCAGCGCCTCATCCGTGCCGGTGATGGCCCAGGTGCCGGTCAGCGCGCCGGTGGCGAGATCCACCGTGTGCAGCCCGCCGTTTGCGGCCAGCCATGCGGTGTTGGTGCCATCTTCGGTGGTGTAGACATCCAGAGCAACCGGGCCTTCGAGTGTGACGCCAAGCATGCCGATGGTGGCATTGGTGCCATCATTCGGGGCAGTCTGTTGCAGCAGGGCCGACATGCCGGTGTCGATGTTGTACATCGCGGTCTTTTCCGGCTTGCCGAAGCTGTTGGTATAGGCGGTGGCGGCGACCATCAGACCGCTGCCGGCATTGGCATCCGCGCCATCCCAGTTCAGCGCGCCGTCCACGGTGACTTCGCCGGTGTCCATGTTGATGCGGTGGTTGGTGCTGCCCGACATGAAGCGCAGACGGTCTGCCGCCGGGTTCACATCGACGATGACCGGCGCGCCATCGGCAATTTCCATCATGGTGTTCATGGTTGACAGGGGCGTGGTTTCACCCGTCATCGGGTCGATGACCACGATGGCCTGTTCATCCGTCACGCCGATCACGGTCTGGTTGCCGGGGCGGTAGTCGATGCCGTGCAGGCGGGTGACGCCCTGCACCTCGACCGTGCCGGTCACGGCGGCGGTTTCCGTGTCGATCATCACAAGGGTCTTGTCGCCGGTCAGGCCCAGGGCGGTTTCGGCATGGGCCGGTGCTGTCAGGGCGGCGGTTGCCAGAAGGGCGGTAAGAAGGCGGGTCATCATGTCACTCCGTTTTGTCAGGAAGGCCGTGTTGGCCATTGCACAGAGGATACGTATGGGTTTGGGGCAGAGTTTCAGGCGGTGTCATAACGAAACCGTTATCTGTGGCCCGCCGCGCGGCTTTACCAGACCGGGGGAGCGCGCTAGGTAGGCGAGGACAGCCGGACCGGGACTGGTCTGGGCAGGAGAGGGACGCGCGCCATGGCCGAGGACGGAATCAACAGCTTTATGACGGGGCCGGATGAGGCCGGGCGTTTTGGCATCTTTGGCGGACGCTTTGTGTCGGAAACGCTGATGCCGCTGATCCTGGAGCTGGAAGAGCGCTATGAGTTCGCCAAGACCGATCCGGCGTTCTGGGCCGAGATGGAGGATCTGTGGACGCATTATGTGGGGCGCCCGTCGCCGCTGTATTATGCGGAGCGGATGACCAAGCATCTGGGTGGTGCCAAGATCTACATGAAGCGCGACGAGCTGAACCACACCGGCGCGCATAAGATCAACAATGTGCTGGGCCAGATCATTCTGGCGCGGCGCATGGGCAAGACCCGGATCATCGCGGAAACCGGGGCTGGGCAGCATGGGGTGGCCACGGCCACGGTCTGTGCCAAGTTCGGGCTGAAATGCGTGGTCTATATGGGCGCGCATGATGTGGAGCGGCAGGCCCCCAACGTGTTCCGCATGAAGCTGCTGGGGGCCGAGGTGGTGCCGGTGACATCGGGGCGCGGCACGTTGAAGGACGCGATGAACGACGCGCTGCGCGACTGGGTGACCAATGTGCGCGACACGTTCTATTGCATCGGCACGGTCGCGGGGCCGCATCCTTATCCGGCGATGGTGCGCGATTTTCAAAGCATCATCGGGAAAGAGGTCCGCTGGCAGCTTGCCGAGCAGGAGGGCGAGGGGCGCCTGCCAGATACGGTGATTGCGGCCATTGGCGGCGGGTCGAATGCGATGGGGCTGTTCTATCCGTTCTTGGATGACCCGTCGGTGGGCATCATCGGGGTGGAAGCGGGCGGCAAGGGCGTCGATGACCGGATGGAGCATTGCGCGTCCTTGACCGGCGGGCGGCCCGGCGTGCTGCACGGCAACCGCACCTATCTGCTGCAGGATGAAGACGGGCAGATTTTGGAAGGGTTCAGCATCAGTGCGGGGTTGGATTATCCGGGGATCGGGCCGGAACATGCCTGGCTGCATGATGTGGGCCGGGCGAAATACGTCAGCATCACCGATGCCGAGGCACTGGAGGCGTTTCAGCTGTCCTGCGCGCTGGAGGGGATCATCCCGGCGCTGGAGCCAAGCCATGCCCTGGCGCATGTGATGAAGATCGCGCCCGGCTTGCCTGCCGACCATATCATCGTGATGAACATGTGTGGCCGGGGCGACAAGGACATCTTCACTGTGGCCAAGCACTTAGGCTTTGACATGAAGATCTGACCGGGCCTTTCCGGTTGCAACGCATCCCCGCAGGCGATGGCTTGCGGGGGTTTTTTTATCTGGTCACTCGGGTTTGCCCGCCGGATCGGTCGCATAGGTCTGCAACACTTCGAGCGGCACGACTTGCAGCGTGATGGCATGGGTGGCGGCAAGGTTGACCTGCGGGGCGGCCCCTTCCTCATGCGCTTGCAGGAAGCGCCCGGCGCAGAGGCACCAGCGGTCGCCGGGTTTGAGGCCGGCAAAGCCGTATTCGGGGCGCGGGGTGGACAGGTCATTGCCAAGGTATTTCGACAGGGCCAGAAATTCTGCCGTCATCACCGCGCAGACCGTGTGCAGGCCCCGGTCCATCGGGCCGGTGTCGCAGCAGCCGTTGCGGAAAAATCCGGTCATGGGCGCGGTGGAGCAGGGCTGCAGCGGCAGGCCCAGCACGTTGACGGAGGGTTCTTTCATGGCGCATTCCTTTTTGTCGATGATAGGCACTGGGGCGGGACTGTCCACCCTGTGCCTGGAGCGCGGCCCTGCGGCACAGCGCGCGGCGCTGCCATACCGTGTGATCTGGACCGCCGCCGATCCGGCGCGTATAAGGCGGGTCATGTGGATGATCCGTATCATAGCGCGAATTAGCCGCCCGGCGTTTTGACGGTAGCGTCAAGGCGTCCGGGACGCGTTCTGCCTGCTGCGCGACCTGCGTTGGTCGCCGATCCACTCCCCCTTTCCAAGGATTCCGCCGATGTGCGCCGATACGCCTGACACCACTTTGCCAGATTACCGCGAGACCGTGTTCCTGCCCGAAACCAGCTTTGCCATGCGGGCGGGACTGCCCGCGCGGGAGCCGGAGTGGCTGGCTAAGTGGCAGCGGCTGGGGGTCTATGACCGGCTGCGCGCGGGTGGCAAGGGGCGCGCGCCCTTTGTGCTGCATGACGGGCCTCCTTATGCCAACGGGCACCTGCACATCGGGCACGCACTGAACAAGGTGCTCAAGGACATGGTGGTGCGCAGCCAGCAGATGATGGGCCGCGACGCCCGCTATGTGCCGGGCTGGGATTGCCACGGTCTGCCGATCGAGTGGAAGATCGAGGAACAGTACCGCGCCAAGGGGTTGGACAAGGATGATGTGGACATCGTCACCTTCCGTCAGGAGTGCCGCCGTTTTGCCGAAGGCTGGATCGACATCCAGCGTGAGGAGTTCAAGCGGCTGGGCATCACCGGCAAATGGGACAAGCCTTACCTCACGATGGATTACCACGCCGAGGCGGTGATCGCGGATGAGTTCATGAAGTTCGTCATGAACGGGTCGCTCTATCAGGGGTCAAAGCCCGTGATGTGGTCGCCGGTGGAGAAAACGGCGCTGGCCGAGGCCGAGGTGGAGTATCACGACCATACCAGCCATACGATCTGGGTGCGGTTCGTGCCGCAGGCGGGGGCGCTGGACGGGGCGTCGGTCGTGATCTGGACCACGACGCCCTGGACCATCCCGCAGAACCGCGCTGTCGCCTTCAACCCCGGTATTGCCTATGGGGTGTATTCGGTCGATGCGGTGGTCGAAGGTGCGACCGCCAAAGCCGGTGAAAAGATTGTCGTGGCCGATGCCTTGGCCGAGGGGGTGATGAAATCGGCCAAGGTCGAGGGCTTTACCCGTCTGCGCGATGTGACGGCGGCAGAGATGGGCGGCGTGTTCCTTGCCCACCCCTACCGTGGGATTGCGGAGGGCAACGGCGAGTGGGACTTTGACGTTCCCCTCCTCCCCGGCGATCATGTGACCGATGACGCGGGCACCGGGTTTGTGCACACCGCGCCAAGCCATGGCGATGACGACTATCAGTTGGGGCTGAAATTCGGCCTGCCGATGACCTATAATGTCGAGGCCGATGGCAGCTATCGCGCCGATCTGCCGGTGTTTGGCGGGCAGGCGATCCTGACGGCGGAGGGCAAGGAAGGCCCGGCCAATGTGTCCAACATCAAGGCGCTGCACGCGCAGGGCGCGCTGCTGGCCAAGGGCAAGCTGAAGCACTCCTACCCGCATTCCTGGCGGTCCAAGGCGCCGCTGATCTTTCGCAACACCGCGCAGTGGTTTGTCGCCATCGACAAGCCGCTGGACGATGGGATGGCGACCTATGGTGAGAGCATCCGCAGCCGGGCGCTGAATTCCATCAACCAACTGGTGCAATGGACCCCGCAAACCGGGCGCAACCGGTTGCATTCGATGATCGAGGCCCGGCCCGACTGGGTGCTCTCGCGCCAGCGCGCCTGGGGGGTGCCGCTGACCTGCTTTGTGAAGAAGGGGGCCAAGCCGACCGATGCGGACTTCCTGCTGCGCAATGCGGAGGTGAACGCCCGGATCACGGCGGCCTTCGAGGCCGAGGGCGCGGATGTCTGGTATGTGCAAGGATTCAAGGAGCGGGTGCTGGGTGGCATCGTCGATCCGTTGGAATATGAACAGGTCTTTGACGTGCTGGATGTGTGGTTCGACTCTGGCTCGACCCATGCTTTCGTGCTGCGTGACCGGGAGGATGGGGCCAGCGACGGCATTGCCGACCTTTATCTGGAAGGCACCGACCAGCATCGCGGCTGGTTCCATTCGTCGATGCTGCAAGCCTGCGGCACCAAGGGCCGCGCGCCCTATCGCGGGGTGCTGACCCACGGTTTCACGCTGGATGAAAAGGGCATGAAGATGTCCAAGTCCTTGGGCAATACCGTTGCCCCGGAAGAGGTGATCAAGGAATATGGTGCCGATATCCTGCGGCTGTGGGTGGCGCAGTCCGACTATACGGTTGACCTGCGGATCGGGAAGGAAATCCTGAAAGGCGTTGCCGACAGCTATCGCCGCCTGCGCAACACCATGCGCTATATGCTGGGCGCCTTGCATGGGTTTGATGAGGCCGAACGGCTGCCGGTCGACCAGATGCCGGAACTGGACCGCTGGGTGCTGCACCGGCTGGCCGAGCTGGATGCCGAGGTGCGGGCGGGCTATGCGCGCTATGATTTCCAGGGCGTGTTCCGAGAGGTGTTCACCTTTGCCACCACCGACCTGTCGGCGTTTTACTTCGATGTGATCAAGGACACGCTCTATTGCGACGCGCCCGATGCGGTGACCCGCCGCGCGGCGCGCACCGTGCTGGATCTTTTGTATCACCGGCTGACCGGCTGGCTTGCGCCGATCCTGGTGTTCACGATGGAGGAAGTCTGGCTGGAGCGCTTCCCCGGCGAGGACTCCTCGGTGCATCTGACCGATTTCCCGGAAACCCCCGCCAGCTGGCGTGATGATGCGCTTGGCGCGAAATGGGCGCAGGTGCGGCAGGTGCGCCGGGTGGTGACGGCGGCGCTGGAAGTGCAGCGCACGGCAAAGGTGATCGGCTCGTCGCTGGAGGCGGCACCGGAGGTCTATGTCGAGTCGGCCGCGCTGCAAGCGGCGCTGACCAAGGTTGATATGGCGCAGGTCGCCATCACCTCGGCGCTTGCCCTGTCCAGCGGGGCTGCACCGGCGGGGGCCTTTACCATGGCGGATGTGCCGGGGGTCGCCGTGGTCTTTGCCCCGGCTGCGGGCCAGAAATGTCAGCGCTGCTGGCAGATTTTGCCCGATGTTGGCACCCACAGCCACCCGGGCGTCTGCCAGCGCTGCGACACCGTGCTGGGCTGATCCGGAACGGGCAGTCCCGGCGTGCGGGACGGGTGCCCGCGCGAGGGGTTGGTCAGTAAAAGCTTTGCGGGTCGATGTCGATCGCCAGCCGCAGATTGGCGGGCAGCTTCACCTGTGCGACCCATTCGGTCAGGGCGGCTTGCAGGGTGCTGCCCTTGTCGGCCTTGACCAGCAGCCGCACCCGGTGGCGGCCGCGCACCCGGGCGATGGGGGCGGGGGCCGGGCCGAAGACCTGCGCGCCGATGCGGCGCAGGGGGGCGTCGCGGCGGGCGAGCTCTGCGCCCAGATCGAACACCTGCGCCACATCGGGGCCAGAGAGGATGATGCCCGCCATCCGGCCATAGGGCGGCACGCCAGCGGCCTGCCGCTCGGCGGCTTCGGCCTTCCAGAACGCCTCTTCATCGCCGCCCAGGATGGCGCGGATCACCGGATGGTCGGGCTGGTGGGTCTGCAACAGGGCGGTGCCGCGCAGCTCGGCCCGGCCCGCGCGGCCCGCGACCTGACGCATCAGCTGAAAGGTGCGTTCGGCGGCGCGCAGGTCTGACCCTTGTAGCCCAAGGTCGGCGTCGATGACGCCAACGAGGGTGAGGAGGGGGAAATTATGGCCCTTGGCAACGATCTGGGTGCCGATGATGATATCGGCGCCGCCAGAGGCGATGGTTTCTATCTGGGCTTTCAGCGCGCGGGCCGATCCGAACAGGTCGGACGACAGCACCGCCACGCGGGCACCCGGAAAACGGGCGGTGACCTCTTCGGCCAGACGTTCGACGCCGGGGCCGACGGCGGCCATCTTGCCCTCGACCTTGCAGGCGGGGCAGGTGGTGGGCACCGGTTTGGTGGCCCCGCATTGGTGGCAGACTAGGCGTTTGAGGAAGCGGTGTTCCACCATCCGCGCGTCGCAATCGTCGCAGCCGACCTGATGGCCGCAGGCGCGGCACAGCGTGATGGGCGCATAGCCGCGGCGGTTGAGGAACAACAGGGACTGTTCGCCGCGTGCCACGCGGGCGGTGACGGCGGCGGCGAGGCTGGGAGAGATGAAACGGTCGTTTGACAGCGCCTCCGCGCGCATGTCGATGGCCTGCATGGCGGGCATTTCCGCCGCGCCATAGCGCGCGCCAAGGTCAAGGCGCAGGTATTTGCCGGCGTCGGCATTGGCCCAGCTTTCCAGACTTGGCGTGGCAGAGGCCAGCACCACCGGGCAGCCCTGAATCGCGCCGCGCAGCACCGCCATGTCGCGGGCGTTGTAGAGCACCCCTTCCTCCTGCTTGTAGGAGGTGTCGTGTTCTTCATCGACCACGATCAGGCCAAGATCCTGAAACGGCAGGAACAGGGCCGAGCGTGCCCCCACGACAAAAGACGCACCACCTTCGGCCACCATGCGCCACAGGCGGCGGCGTTCGGTCATGGTGACGCCCGAGTGCCATTCGGCGGGGCGGGCGCCGAAGCGGGCCTGAACGCGGGTGAGGAAATCGGCGGTCAGGGCGATTTCGGGGAGCAGCACGAGGGCCTGGCGTCTTTGGCGCAGGCATTCGGCGACGGCTTCCAGATAGACTTCGGTCTTGCCTGATCCGGTCACGCCCTTGAGCAGGGTGCAGGAATACTCCCCTCGGTCCACCGCCGCGACCAGTGCATCGCCTGCGGCGATCTGGTCGCCGGCCAGACGGCCATCGGCCTGGGCGTTCAGCGGCGGGTAGGGGGTATCCTTGGGCGCGTCCTCTTCGGCCAGCACGCCTTTGGCCACAAGGCCCTTGACCACCGAGGCCGTGCAGCCTGCCGCTTCGGTCAGTTCGGCAAGGGTGACCGCGGCCCCGCCGTAGCTGCGCAGCGCCTCGATCACGCGGAAGCGGGCGTCGGTCAGCTGGTTGGGCACCGGCCCGGCAAGCCGGTAGACGCGGCGGGTCGCGGTGCCGGCCATCAGCCCCGGCGCGCGGGTGGCAAGGCGCAGCATGGCGGGCAGGGGGGTCAGGGTATAATCGGCGGCGCGGGTCAGAAAGCTGCGCAGCTCGGCCCGCATCGGGCGGGCGTCGAGCACGCGGGTCACAGGGCGCAGCTTGGCCGGGTCATAGCTGCCTTCCCCCGGGCCCCAGACCACGCCCAAAATCTTGCGCGGGCCCAGCGGCACCTCGACCAGATCGCCATCGCCGCAGCCGCCCTCGGGCGCGCGGTAGTCGAGCACGCCAGGACCAGCCCGGCCCAAGGCTTCGGTGATCAGCACTCCCACGGTCTGGCCCGGCGCATATGTCCGGTCTGTGACTGTTTGCGCCATCACCTGTCTTTCGCTTTTGATGGTCTTGGGGTAAACCCCCCCGGAACCTGTCGCAACCCCCTGCCGCACTTACCCGAAGGACGCGCCCCATGAGATTTTTCGTAGATACCGCCGATGTCGCGGCGATTGCCGAGCTGAACGACCTGGGCATGGTCGATGGTGTGACCACCAACCCGTCGCTGATCCTGAAATCCGGTCGCAATATTCTGGAGGTGACCAAAGAGATCTGCGGCATCGTCTCGGGCCCGGTGTCTGCCGAAGTGGTGGCGATGAAGGCCGAGGACATGATCGCCGAGGGCCGCAAGCTGGCCGATATTGCCGAGAATATCGCCGTCAAGGTGCCGCTGACCTGGGACGGGCTGAAGACCTGCAAGGTGCTGTCGGATGATGGGCTGATGGTCAACGTGACCCTGTGCTTTTCCGCCAATCAGGCGCTGTTGGCCGCCAAGGCGGGCGCGACCTTCATCAGCCCCTTCATCGGGCGGCTGGATGACATCAACCTGGATGGTCTGGAGCTGATCAGCGACATCCGCCAGATCTATGACAACTATGGCTTTGACACCCAGATCCTGGCGGCGTCGATCCGCACCGCGAACCATGTCACGCAATGCGCGCTGATCGGGGCCGATGTGATGACCGCACCGCCAGCGGTGATCAAGGCCCTGGCGACCCATGTGCTGACCGACAAGGGGCTGGACCAGTTCAACAAGGACTGGGCGCAGACCGGCCAGAAGATCCTGTAATTTCAGGACAGAAACTGCCCCCTCCTGCAGGAGGGGGAGGTTCAGGACAGGGCCAGCCAGAGCCGTGCGAGCGCCAGCTCTGCCGTTTCGGCCCCGCCGTTTTCCACTCCGGCAGACCACAGCGCCGCTCCGGCGGCATAGGCGGCGGGCTCCAGCCCGCCGTTTTCGCATTGGCTCACCGCGCGCAGGCGGCAGCCACGGGCGGTGGCGCTGTGCAGGGCGTCGATGATCGCCGGATCGTTCATCATGGTGCCGGCACCGTAAACCCGCAGCACCGCGCCATCCAGCTCCGCCAGAACGGCGCGCAGGGCTGACGCTGGCAGGCCGGGGGAGAGCGAGAGGATGGCCAGCCTGCGGTCGGCGAAGCGGCGGGCGGCTGTGGGGGCGGCGGTCTGCGGGGTGCTGCGGAAGGCATCTGCCGCGTGGCTGTGCTGCTTGACCAGCCCGGCGGCAGGCAGCAGGCGGCCAGCAAAGGCCAGCCAGACCCCGGGCGGGGCGGTCAGGGCCGAAGCCAGCGCCAGCGACAGGTTGGCTTCGGCATCGCCCCCCGTGTTCAGGGGGGCCATGGAGCCGCACAGGATGACCGGCAGGCGCAGGTCTGCCAAGGCGCAGGACAGGGCGGCCCCCGTGTAGGCCATGGTGTCGGTGCCATGGACGATGACCACGGCATCGCCCTGCCACGCCGCGATCCGGTCGAGCATGTGGTTCCAGTCTGACGGGCGGATATTGGCGCTGTCGATCAGGGGGGTGAGCTGTTCCACCGTAAGCCGGGCCCCCGCCGGGGTCAGGGCGGGCAGGGCAGACTCGAGCACGCCCGCGCCGGGGTGCAGGCCAGTGGGACCGGGCACCATGCCGATGGTGCCGCCGGTGTACAGGATCAGAACATGGGTCATGGCAATGGTCCTCAGCACGACATCCGCGCGACATATCAGATACAGGGCCGTTGCGGAATGCAGCGGGCAAGGGCGGAAACCCGTCGCCATGCTTTGCATTTTCCGCTAGGGTCGCGGCCAAATCACCGAAAAAAACCGGGCAGTGCCATCATGATCGAACAAGACCTGCGTGACCGCATCCTTGCGGAACCCGAGACGATTCTGGAGGACCGCGATCTAATGGCGGCGCTGATCGGGGCCAATGAGCGGGCGATGGGCAGCAATATCGTCGATCTGCGCGGGATCGCGATGGAGCGGCTGGAAAACCGGCTGGACCGGCTGGAAGACACCCATCGCACGGTGATTGCGGCGGCCTATGAAAACCTGGCCGGGACCAATCAGGTTCACCGGGCGATTCTGCAGATGCTGGACCCGCTGAGCTTTGAGGATTTTCTGAAAAACCTGTCCAGCGACGTGGCGGCCACCTTGCGGGTCGATTGCATCCGGCTGGTGCTGGAATCGGTGCAGGATGCGGAAGACCCGGCGCTGCGCAAGCTGGGCGAGGTGCTGTTCGTGGCCGAGCCGGGGTTTGTCGGCGAGTATCTGACGGGGGGGCGCAATGTGTCGCTGCGCCCGGTGACGCTGCGCCAGACGATTCCCTCTTCGGATCTGATTTATGGCGACCGGTCGGGGTGGATCCGGTCCGAGGCGCTGCTGAAGCTGGATTTCGGCAAGGGTCGGCTGCCGGGGATGCTGGTGCTGGGGGCGGAAGACCCGCATCAGTTCAAGCCGACGCATGGCACCGATCTGCTGGCCTTCTTTGCCGGTGTGTTCGAGCGGACGATGCGGAGATGGTTGTCGTGAGCCTGACGGCATGACCGCAATATCGCCGCAGGTGCGCGAGGCTTTGGCGACCTGGAGCCAGCAGCTTTCGGCCATTCACGGGGCGGCGCGGAATACGGTGACGGCCTATCTGCGCGATGTGACCGGCTATCTGAATTTTCTGGCGGTCCATCGGGGGGGCGCCGAGGGGCTGGCGGGGTTGGCCAGCCTGCCGCAGGGCGATCTGCGGGCCTGGATGGCGCATGAGCGGGCGCGCGGCGTGTCGGCGCGGTCGCTGGCGCGGGCCCTGAGTGCGGTGAAGAACTTCACCGCCTGGGTGGCCGACCGGGCCGGCGTGGATGCGACCACGGTGCTGTCGGCGCGCGGCCCGCGCTTCACGCGCAAGCTGCCGCGCCCGCTGTCGGTTACGGGCGCGCAAGACATGATCGACACGGTGGCCGAGCAGGGGCGCGAGGACTGGGTCGGCGCGCGCGACCGGGCAGTGCTGACGCTGCTTTATGGCTGCGGCTTGCGGATTTCCGAAGCGCTGGGTCTGACCGGGGCGGCGCATCCGCTGGCCGAGGTGTTGCGGATCACCGGCAAGGGCAACAAGACCCGGCTGGTGCCGGTGTTGCCGGTGGCGCGGGCGGCGGTGGCCGATTATGTGCGGCTGTGCCCGTTTGATCTGGAGGCCAAGGGCCCGCTGTTTCGCGGGGCGCGCGGGGGGCCGCTGAACCCAAGGCTGATATCTGGCGTGATGGAGACGGCGCGGATGCAGCTTGGCCTACCCGCGACCGCCACGCCACATGCCATGCGCCACAGCTTTGCCACGCATCTGCTGTCTGCGGGGGGGGATCTGCGCGCGATCCAGGATTTGCTGGGCCATGCCTCGCTGTCGACAACGCAGGTTTATACGGCAGTTGATGCCGCGAGGCTGATGGAAGTCTATGAAAAGGCACATCCGCGTGCCTGATTGGTTGCACTGCCCGGCGGATTGCGCCATCAAAACCTGATGCAATTGCGATACAAAGCCCTGTCCGTCCATCTGCTGACCGCCACCGGCGCGGTTTTGTCGATGTTTGCCATGCTGGCCGCCGTCGAAGAGAACTGGAGCCTGATGTTCCTGTGGCTGGTGGTGGCGCTGATCGTCGATGGCATCGACGGGCCCTTGGCGCGGCGCTATGATGTTGAACAGAACTGGCCGACCTATGACGGCGTTCTGATGGACCTCATCATCGACTTCATGACCTATGTGTTCATTCCGGCCTATGCGCTGTTCAAATCCGGGTTGCTGCCCGGCTGGACCGGGTGGATCGCCATCATCGTGATCGTCTACGGATCGGTGATCTATTTTGCCGATACCCGCATGAAGACCAAGGACAAGTCCTTTGCCGGGTTTCCGGCCTGCTGGAACATGGTGGTGCTGGTGCTGTTTGCGGTGGCCCCCGGAACGGCGCTGGTCTTGGCGATTGTGATCGCGCTGACGGTGGCGATGTTCTGCAACCTGAAATTCATTCACCCTGTCCGCACCAAACGCTGGCGCAGCGTGTCGCTGCCGATGTCATTGCTGTGGGTGGTGTTTGCCGGCTGGGCCGCTTTTGTGGACTTTCATCCGGCCTCCTGGGCGCATTGGGGGTTGGTCATCACCTCGCTCTACCTGACCTTTGCCGGGATCGCGCAGCAGGTGATCCCCGAGCGTTTGGGCGCCCGCTAAAGCCGCGTCAGCAGAACCCCGGCGACGATGATGGTGGCGGCGAGGGCTTTTTCACCGCTCATCCGTTCGCCAAAGGCAATCCAGCCGATCAGTACGGCAAACAGGATCGAGGTTTCGCGCAGCGCTGCGACCACGGCGATGGGGGCGATGGTCATGGCCCAGATCGACACCGCATAGGCCCCGTAGCTGGCAACCGAGGCCACCGAGCCGAGGCCCCAGGCACGGGCATCGCGCGGCAGGACCGATCTGCCGCGCAGGGCCAGCATGCCAAGGGTGAAGATAAGGCCATCGGCCACAAAGACCCAGGCCACATAGGCCGCAGGCGCGCCGGATATGCGCGCGCCCATGCCGTCGATCATCGTATAGGTGGCGGTGGCTGCGGCAGAGCCGAGGGCAAAGGGCAGCAGGCGCCGGTCCTCGCCACTGGAAAACACGCCCCGCGCCATCAGCAGGATGCCAAGGCCCAGCACCGCAATGGCGATATACTGCCGCCCGCTGACCGCATCGGGCAGCAGCAGCGCGCCTGCAAGGGCCACCAGCATCGGGGCCGCCCCGCGCGCAATGGGGTAGACCCGACTCAGATCGCCCCGGTCATAGGCGTAGGTCAGAAAGAACTTGTAGGCGAAATGCGTGCAGCCTGCGGCGATGACCCAAGGGATCGCGGCGGGGTCGATGGGGGGCGACAGCGCCACCACGGCGAGGCCGATGGGCACCTCGATCACCGACAGGATCACCATCGTGCCGACCTTCGAGGTGCCAAGCTTGATCAGCGCATTCCACAGCGCATGCAGGAAGGCCGCCCCGAGGACCGCCAGAAACACACCAAGGCTCACCCGACCGCCCCCGTTTTTCCTATGGTTAGGCGGGGGGTCGGCGGCGCGCAAGGCCGGGCCTGTATCCCACACAATCGCGCGCTTGGCGGATTGCGCGCTTCGGGTGTAGGAGGTTTGGGATGTTCGAGCGCATGTCCCTTGATGACGCCCCCAGATTGCCCCGCTGGCGCAGGCCGGAGGCGCTGCTTTATGTGATGGCGGCGGCGATGCCGCTGGCCTTTGCCACCTGGTCGGCGGTGCTGAACAACTTCGTCATCGAAATGGCCGGGTTCACCGGGGTGGAGATCGGCTGGCTGCACACGGTGCGCGAGATTCCGGGGCTGCTGGCGGTGGGGGTGATTGCGCTCTTGCTGGTGTTCCGCGAACAGATGCTGGCGCTGTGCAGCCTGCTGCTGCTGGGAATGGCGACGGTGGTGACGGCCTGGTTTCCCAGCTTTGGCGGTTTGCTGATCGTCACCTTGCTGTCGTCGATCGGATTTCATTATTTTGAGACGGTGAACCAGTCCTTGCAACTGCAATGGGTGGAAAAGGGCCGCGCGCCGCAGGTGCTGGGCCGCATCGTGGCGGTGGGGTCGGGGGCGGCCCTGTTGGCCTATGGCCTGCTGATGCTGCTGTGGGACCGGTTCAGCCTGACCTATGACACCGTCTATATGGTGGCGGGCGGGGCGACGATTGCGCTGACCCTGTTTGCGGCGGTCGCCTATCCGCAGTTCGTGAACCCGGTCAAGCAGCGCAATTCCATTGTGCTGCGCCGCCGCTACTGGCTGTTTTATGCGCTGCAATTCATGGCCGGGTCGCGGCGGCAGATCTTTGTGGTCTTTGCCGGGTTCATGATGGTGGAACGCTTCGGCATGAAAGTGTCAGAGATGACGGCGCTTCTGCTCATCAACTACATCCTCCAGATGGTCGCCGCCCCAGCCATGGGCCGTGCCTTGGGGCGGTTTGGCGAGCGGTCGGTGATGGCCTTCGAATATGTCGGGCTGACGCTGGTGTTTCTGTTCTATGGCGGGATCTACTGGTTTGGCTGGGGGCTGGTGATTGCGGGCGCGCTCTATATCGCGGATCAGATGTTTTTTGCGCTGTCCTTTGCCCTGCGCACCTATTTCCAGAAGATCGCCGATCCGGCAGACATTGCCCCCACGGCGGCGGTGGCCTTTACCATCAACCATATCGCGGCGGTGTTTTTGCCAGCGGGGATGGGGTATCTGTGGGCGACCTCGCCCGATTATGTGTTCCTGCTGGGGGCGGGGATGGCGCTGGTGGCGCTGGGGCTGGTCTTGCTGATCCCGCGGCACCCGGAGCCGGGCTATGAGACGATTTTTGCCCGGGGTCTGCCGCAGCCTGCCCAAGAACCGGCGGAGTGAGTGGCGATTTGCGCAAGCCCACCTATATATCCTGTCTGACCTCAGGGGAGTTTCAAGATGTTCTTCATGAACCGCGCCAAATCGCAGATGGTTGATCCGAAAGATGCGCTGCCGGGCCGGGCAGAGCCGTTGCCGACCGCCGAGACCCATTTCATTTCCGGCATCCCGCTGAAATCGCCGGTGCCCGAGGGTATGGAACAGGCGATGTTCGGCATGGGCTGTTTCTGGGGGGTGGAGCGCAAGTTCTGGCAGACCCCCGGCGTCTGGCTGACCATGGTGGGCTATGCGGGCGGCTATACGCCGAACCCGACCTACAAGGAAACCTGCACCCAGTTGACCGGCCATAACGAAGTGGTGCGGGTGATCTATGACCCGAAAGTGGTCGGCTATGAGCAGTTGTTGAAACTGTTCTGGGAAGGGCATGACCCGACCCAAGGCATGCGGCAGGGCAATGATGTGGGGTCCACCTATCGGTCGGGGATCTATACCTATACCGACGCGCAGGCGCAGGCTGCCGAGGCGTCGCGCGGCGTCTATCAAGAGGCGTTGAGCCGCGCCGGAAAAGGGACGATCACCACCGAAATCCTGCCGGTGCCCGAGTTCTTCTTTGCCGAGGATTACCACCAGCAATATTTGCGAAAGAACCCCAACGGCTATTGCGGCATTGGCGGCACCGGCGTGACTTGCCCGATCGGCACCGGCGTTACGGCCTGATCCGGCTTTTGCGGGCGGGGGTCTGATGATCACCGCCCGCCAGTCGGCTTGACGTGACGGGCAGCGGCGGCTAGGGCCAAGGGCGCAGCTGCCAGAGGTTTTTTTGCCATGCCCACATTCACCGCCCTGACCACCATCGCAGGCGATGACGCCGCCGAAAGTCTGGCACAGGCGCTGGAGCGGATGCAGCCCGAACCGCTGGAGGTCGAGATCTACGACGACCCCGAGGTTCCTGATCTGGCGCGCGTCATTGCCCTGTTTGCCAAGGCCCCTGACGCGACCCTGCTGGATGTGCTGGCCCAGGCATTTTGCGCGACCCCCTTTACGGTGACCGAAGCTGCGCAACGCACCTTTACCGCGCTGACGACGCTGCCCGGTGAGGCGGCGGCGAAGGCCCTGGCCGAGGCGATCGAGGCGATGGAACCCGCCCCTTATGGCGTGGGTGCCTTCGAGATCGAGGACGATTCCGGGCTCTGGGAGGTGGGGGCCTATTTCCTTGAGCAGCCCGATGTCGGGATGCTGGACGCTTTGGGGGCGGCGCAGGGGGCAAAGCCCTTTGCCGTGTCGGAATTGCCCGAAATCGACTGGGTGGCCAAGGTGCGGCGCGAGCTGGCCCCGGTCGAGGCGGGCCGGTTCTTTGTGTTCGGCAGTCATGATGCGGAGCGCGCGGCGGATCTGGGGCCGGATCGTGTGGCCTTGCAGATCGAGGCGACGGTGGCCTTTGGCACCGGCCATCATGGCACCACGCTGGGCTGCCTGCGGGCCTTTGACCGGCTGTTCAGCGCGGGCTTTGCGCCGGGCAAGGTGGCCGACATTGGCTGTGGCACAGCCGTTCTGGCCATGGCGGCGGCGGCGGTGCTGCCCGAAGCGCTGGTGCTGGCCAGTGACATTGATCAGGTCGCGGTGGATGTGGCCCGCGCCAATGTGGCGATCAATGCGCTGGAGGGCCGGATCGAATGCCTGGAGGCGGCGGGTTTTGCCCATCCGCGTCTGGCCGAGGCGGCGCCATTTGATCTGGTGTTTGCCAATATCCTGAAAGGCCCGCTGATCGAACTGGCCCCGCCGATGGCGGCGCATCTGGTGCCGGGGGGGCTGTGCATCCTGTCGGGGCTGCTGGTGGTGCAGGCCGAAGCCGTGACGGCGGCCTATGCTGCCGCCGGCTTTGATCTGGCCGGGCGCGAAGACATTGGCGAATGGTCGACGCTGGTTATGCGCCGTCTGTAGGACAACGCCCGGCGATTGTTGCCGGGACGCTGCCTTTATTGCCCAAAACATGCCACATTTTCGCCCTATGCTTTTTGCGTGGGGCGTTTGAGTGTGGAGGCTGGTCAATGACTGATCCAGGCATCGCTGAATTCAAGACCCGCATCGCGCGCATTCACAAGGCGCATGCCAATGGCCATGGCTTTGAGGCCGAAGGCACGTTGGGTCGGTCGTTCTACACCCGCTCTCACCCCCGGTATCGTCGCAGGCGGCGGCTGCAGGTGCCGGTGCTGCGCCCCCTGTTGATTGCGGTCTGTGTCGGCACCCTGATGAAGGCGGGCTTGCTGTATCAATTGGGCAGTGTGGCCTATGGGGAGCGGGTGGCCGATCTGATGGCGGGGCAGGCGGTTGATCGGCTTGGCGGCTGGGTGATGCAGGCCGATCCGGTCACCGTGGCGGTGGCGCGGCAGATTGCGCTGTTCGCGCGGCTTGACGGCTGAACGAACCGGGCCGAGAGCGTCAGGCCCGGCATGTCAAACAAGAAGGCCGCCAGAGCGATGCTCGGCGGCCTTATGTCATTCGGCTGATCCTTTTGCGGAACCGGGACGGCCTTGGGGCCGGGGACCGGTTCAGCGGGTCAAAGTCTCGATGTCGCCGCGGCACAGGCCGATATCGTCAAGTTCCCGGTCCGACAGGCGGGACAGGGCTTTACGGGTCATACGGGCATCGTTCCAGGCGGAAACGGCGGCAAACATGCTGCCGACGCCCTGAACGGCGCGGAAAATCGAGATGGCGCCGAACGGCGCCGTACGGGTCGTTTCAAAAGCGGCCATTGCGGTTATCCTTTTTAAACTGCTTATGTGAGAGGCGTTTTTGCCCTCGCTGTGCCAGATAACGATGCTGCATGTGCAAAGCAAGATGGCGGCTTGGCATGGCTGCCATGCAGCAATTGCATGGACGTCAGGCCAATTTTCGCCTTTGTTTTAAGGATTTGACGCAAGCCGTCGCCTTTCGCCTGCAAGGTGTCGCAATCGGCCGCAAGGTGTAACAGCGCTGTGACCAGCGGGCTGATCCTGGCACCGGTTGATCCCCGCATCTGGAATTGGCTTGGCCAATGTTCCCCTTTCGTGCTAACCCTTGGAAAAGGGCCGGACAAAAAAGGGGCTGTGGGCAGGGATGCGGGTGGTGGGAATCGATCCGGGGTTGCGAAACCTGGGCTGGGGCGTGATCGACGTGGCCGGCGCGCGTATCACCCATGTCGCCAATGGCATCTGCCATTCCGACGGGGCCGAGGGCTCGCTGGCAGAGCGCCTGCGCAGTCTGCACGCGCAACTGACCGAGGTGATCCGGCTCTGGCAGCCCGAGGCAGCGGCGGTGGAGCATACCTTTGTGAACAAGGACGCGGTGGCCACGCTGAAACTGGGGCAGGCGCGGGGGATTGCGCTGCTGGTGCCGGCGCAGTTCGGGCTGGAAGTGGGGGAATATGCCCCCAATGCGGTGAAGAAATGCGTGGTGGGGGTCGGCCATGCCGCCAAGGTTCAGGTCGACCATATGGTGCGGCTGCAATTGCCCGGGGTGGTGATTGCGGGGGCGGATGCGGCGGACGCCCTGGCCATTGCGATCTGCCATGCGCATCATCTGCAATCGGCGGGCCGGCTGGAGTCTGCATTGAAAAGGGCGGCAGGATGATCGGGAAAATTTCGGGCCGGTTGGACTGGCGGGGCACCGGCGAAGTGCTGATCGACGTGCGCGGCGTGGGCTATATCGTGCATGTGTCAGACCGCACCATGGCCGCGCTGCCGCTGCTGGGGGAGCCGGTGGCGCTTTATACCGAATTGCTGGTGCGCGAGGATCTGCTGCAACTGTTCGGCTTTCCCACCATGCTGGAAAAGGAATGGCACCGGCTGCTGGTCACGGTGCAGGGCGTGGGGGCCAAGGCGGCGCTGTCGATTTTGGGCGCTTTGGGGGCTGAAGGTGTGGCGCGCGCCATCACGCTGGGCGATGCGCGGGCGGTGCAGGCGGCCCCCGGTGTGGGGCCGAAACTGGCGCAGCGGGTTATTCTGGAGTTGAAGGCCAAGGCCCCGGCGGTGATGGCGGCTGGGGTCAGCCTGTCGGCCCGGGCCGAGGTGGACGACTCTGTGATCGAGGATGCCGCCCCGGTGCCCGCCCCGAAAAAGCCCGCAAAGCCCGATGCAGGCCCGGCAAGGCGCGCCGGGGCCACTGCCGATGCGCTGTCGGCCCTGCTGAACCTGGGCTATGGCCATGGCGACGCCGCGCAGGCGGTGGCCACTGTGGCGGGTGAGGAGCCCGAGGCCGAAACGGCCGCCATCATCCGCAAGGCCTTGCGCCTGCTGGCACCCAAGTAGGGGGCGCTGTCCCCGCCTTCGGCCTGCCCCCGGAATATTTGGAAAAGCTGCGATGCACAGAGCAATCTGGCCCATTGCCCTTTTCAAGCGCGCCGGGGTTTCCCATATCCTTGCGAGGAAACGTGAGGGGACCAATGGGCGGCTACGTCAAGACATTCATGCTGATGGCGGCGCTGACCGCGCTGTTCATGGGGTTGGGCGCGATGCTGGGCGGGGCCAGTGGCGCGGCGATTGCGCTTGCCATTGCGGCGGTGATGAACCTCTTTGCCTATTGGAACTCGGACAAGGCCGTGCTGTCGATGACCGGGGCCAAGGCGGTGGACGAGTCCAGCGCGCCCGGTCTGGTGCGGATGGTGAACCAGATGGCCGATGGTGCGGGCATGCCGCGCCCCAAGGTCTATGTCATCGACACCGACCAGCCGAATGCCTTTGCCACCGGGCGCAACCCGCAGAATGCGGCGGTGGCGGCGACCACCGGGCTGTTGCGCCGCCTGACCGAGGAGGAAGTGGCGGCGGTGATGGCGCATGAACTGGCGCATATCCGCAACCATGACACGCTGATCATGACCGTCACCGCGACCTTTGCCGGTGCCATTTCGATGCTCGCCAATTTCGCGCTGTTCTTTGGCGGTGACCGGGAAAGGCCGGGCGGGATGATCGGGACCATCGCGTTGATGATCCTTGCACCCCTTGCGGCGGCACTGGTGCAGATGGCGATTTCGCGGTCACGCGAGTATGAGGCGGATCGGGTGGGGGCCGAGATCTGTGGCGAGCCGTCCTGGCTGGCGAGCGCCTTGCGCAAGATCGAGGCCTTTGCCAAGGGCATCGACAACAATGCGGCTGAGCGCAATCCGGCCATTGCACATATGTTCATCATCAATCCGTTGCATGCCCATGCGCATGACAAGCTGTTTTCCACCCATCCCAACACTGCCAACCGGATTGCCGCATTGGAGAAGATGGTGGTGACGCGGCAGCCGGTGGCGCGGAGCTCGATCCCGCGCGCGGGCGGGCGGCCCCTGTCTGGATCAGCACCGAAGTCGGGGCCGTGGGTCTGAGGCTTTCGGTCTGATCTGACGGCTTGCAAAAGCCTGCGCGTTCGGGGATTGTTCTGCCATGTTGCAGCCAGACCCCGCCTTGCGCCCCGAGCGCCTGCCCGAAGACACGGACCGCGCCCTGCGCCCGCAGGGGTTGGACGAATTCATTGGTCAGGCCGAGGCGCGGGCCAATCTGCGCGTGTTCATCGAAGCCGCAAGGATGCGGGGCGAGGCGATGGACCACACGCTGTTCCACGGCCCGCCGGGCTTGGGCAAGACCACGCTGGCGCAGATCATGGCGCGCGAGCTGGGGGTGGGGTTTCGCATGACCTCCGGCCCGGTGCTGGCCAAACCGGGTGATCTGGCGGCGATCCTGACCAATCTGGAACCGCGCGATGTGCTGTTCATCGACGAGATTCATCGGCTTTCCCCGGTGGTGGAAGAGGTGCTCTATCCGGCGCTGGAGGATTTTGCGCTGGATCTGGTGATTGGTGAGGGGCCGGCCGCGCGCACGGTGCGCATTGAATTGCAACCCTTCACGCTGGTGGGGGCCACCACGCGGCTGGGTCTGCTGACCACGCCGTTGCGCGACCGATTTGGCATTCCGACACGGCTGGAATTCTACACCGAAGCCGAGTTGTTCGAGATCGTGACCCGGGGCGCGCGGCTTTTGGGCGTTCAGGCCGAGCCCGACGGTTGCCGTGAGATCGCGCGGCGTGCGCGCGGCACGCCGCGGATTGCCGGGCGCCTGCTCCGCCGGGTGGTGGATTTCGCGCTGGTGGAAGAGGGCGGGCGGATCAGCCGGGCCCTGGCCGACCGGGCGCTGACGCGGCTGGGGGTGGATCACCTTGGGCTTGACGGGGCTGACCGGCGCTATCTGGTGCTTCTGGCCGAGAATTACGGCGGCGGCCCGGTGGGGGTGGAGACGATTGCGGCGGCGCTGAGCGAGCCGCGCGATGCCATCGAAGAGGTGATCGAGCCTTACCTGCTGCAACAGGGGCTGATCCTGCGCACCCCGCGCGGGCGCATGTTGGGGACCAAGGCCTGGCGGCATCTGGGGCTGGAGGCCCCACGGGCCGCGGGGCAAAGTGATTTGTTTGCAGAAGGGTAGCGGGATCATGCTGAGGACGGTTCTGGCCCTGTTGGCCTGTGTCGCGGGGCCTGTGCAGGCGCAGGATAGCCACAACCGGATCGACACGCCGTCCGGCACCGCCACGATCACGCAGCAGGGGATTGATTCCGTGCTGGCGATCGCCGGGCAAAGCTTTGTGTTTGAGGGCATGCCTTACGCGTCTTTTGGCGACCGGCTTGGTGATGTGGTGCTGGTGTCGGTATCGGCGGGCGGATCGGCCTGTCCGGCGCAGTTTGTCTGGCTGGACACGCGCCCCGGTCTGGTCCGCCTGACCGAGCGCTTTGGCACCTGTTCGGATCTTGCCGAGGTAAGCTGGGACGCCGAGTCGCTGATTGTCACGCTGCCGTCGATGCGGCCCGGTGAGGGGCCTGTGGCCTTTCATTGGGACGGAAAAACGCCGCAAGTCCGGGAGGTTGCCTTGGCCCCGCCCGCAAGTGGCATCCCGGCGACCGCGCCGCCAATGGCCTGGCTGGGCCGCCACCCAAGCGCGTTTCTGTCGGCCCCGGAACAGCGCGACAGGCTGGTGGCGCAGATGGGTGCGGATGGATTGCTGGATGCGCAGCGGATCATCGGGGTTGCCACCAATTTCGAGTTGGTGGGCGATTGGGTGGTGGCCAGTGGCTGCCAGCCGCATGCCTGCGATGTCACGGAAGGCGCTGTCGCGATGTACCGTGAGTGGTTGCTGGTGGCCCTGTGGGAGCGGGGAAAGGGCGTGCGGGTCTTTGGCGACCAGACCGGGATGATGCCCGCGGCCATTGCCAAGGTGATGGCGCGGCAGTGACACCGCTCGGCGGGGCGTATGTGTAAACACTGCAATGGATTAGATGCGGGTCCAGTGTGTCAACGCGTCCGGGCCAAGGGCTTGCCGTGCGCGCAGCCGGAAGGCGGGGGCATCGGCCAGACGGGGCAGGGTGAGCGGGCCAAGGGCGGGGGTGCCATCGGCGCCGATCAGCTTGCCGGCCGTCAGATGGATCAGGTCATCCACCAGACCCGCCGCGATCAGGGCGGCGGCGATGCTGCCGCCGCCTTCGCTCAGGATGCGTGTAAGGCCTTCGGCTGCAAGGATTTTCAGGGCGGCGGTCAGGTCCAGATGGCCCTGCGCCAGGGGGCAGGGCAGCAGCCGCGCGCCGGTGTCTTGCCAGGCTTGCCGTGCCTGTGCCGGGGCGTCGGCGGCGTGGATGACCCAGACCGGATGGGTCCGCGCGGTCTGGCCGAGGCGGCTGTCGGGGCGGTGGCTCAGGGCGCGGTCCAGCAGGACGCGGACGGGCTGATGCGTGGCACCTATGTCGCGTGCCGTCATGTCCGGGTCATCGGCGCGGGCGGTGCCGGAGCCAACCATCACCGCATCATGGCTCAGCCGCAGGCCGTGGACGAAGCGACGGGCCTGCGGGCCGGTGATCCAGCGCGATTCCCCACTGGCGGTGGCGATGCGCCCGTCAATGGTGGTGGCGAGTTTCAAAGTGACGAAGGGCAGGCCTTGGGTCACGCGTTTGAGGAAGCCTGCGTTTAGCTGAGTGGCTTGTTCTGAAAGGATATTTTCGGTGACTGTGACGCCGGCTGCGCGCAGCATCGCGTGGCCTTTGCCGGAAACACGCGGGTCCGGGTCGGTCAGCGCCGTGATCACGCGGGTGACCCCCGCCGCGATCAGCGTCCCGGCACAGGGCGGGGTCTGGCCGTGGTGGGCGCAGGGTTCCAGCGTGACATAAGCCGTGGCCCCGCGCGCATCACCGGCCTGATCCAGCGCCCGGCGTTCGGCATGGGGGCGGCCACCCGGTTGGGTCCAGCCCCGGCCCAGGATGCGCCCCTCACGCAGGATCACGCAGCCCACCGCGGGGTTGGGCCAGGTGCGGCCCAGGCCCCGCGCCGCAAGGGCGAGCGCATGGGCCATATGGGCTTCGTCAGATGCAGTCACTCTTCGGGTTTCTCACCCGGGCGCAGCTCGCTCACGAATTTGTCGAAATCGTCAGCGGCCTGGAAGTTCTTGTAAACGCTGGCGAAACGGACATAGGCCACGGTGTCGATCCGGGCGAGGCTTTCCATCACGATATCGCCGATGGTGCGTGACGGAATGTCGGTGTCACCGATGGATTCCAGTCGCCGCACGATTCCGCTGATCATCTGGTCGATCCGCTCGGGGTCGATCGGGCGTTTCTGCATCGAGATGCGGATGGCGCGTTCCAGTTTGTCGCGGTCGAAATCTTCGCGCTTGCCGCTGGATTTGATGACCACAAGGTCCCGCAACTGCACGCGTTCATAGGTGGTGAAGCGGCCGCCGCAGGCCGGGCAGAACCGCCGGCGCCGGATGGCGACGTGATCCTCGGCCGGGCGCGAGTCCTTTACCTGTGTGTCGATATTGCCGCAGAATGGGCAGCGCATGGGCTCCCTCCTCGCTTGTTCGTTGATGGGCCTGCCTCTGGTCCCGGTAGGCTCCGAGTGGTTTACCCACAGACTATAGGGGCAAGCCAACGATCTGGGCTAGGGCGAAGTTGGAGCCACATGATCTGGGGGGGAAGGTGTGGCGGCGCGGACTCAGGGGGGCTGATCTGCGTCTGGTTTACGGCTGGCAAAGGTATGGCTTTGCGCATGACATGTGTGCGCAGGCGGCCTGCCCTGTGCGGCGGCGCGCGGCAGGGCAAGACAAGCGTAACCACAGGCGGGCAGGATGCTTGGACCTTGTCATTGCTGTGTTACACTTTCCTGCATGAGCAGCAGAATCATTCCCGCTGTGGCCTGCCTGTGCCTGCTTTGGCCGGTGATGCCGCCTGGAGCCTGGGCGGCCGGGTCGCCGATTGCCGAGGTGATCTGTGCGCCGCGTGCCGAGATGTTGCAGCGCCTGACCCTGACCTATGGCGCGCAACTGGCAGGGCAGGGGGTGCGCAACCTTGAGATGGTGATGGAGGTCTGGACCACACCACGCGGCGACTGGACGCTGGTGCAAAGCTACAGCGACGGGCGGGCCTGTATCGTGGCAATGGGTGAGGCCTGGGAAGCAGTGGTGAGCGACCCGGCCTGAGCGTCAGCTGAACAGCGTATCGCCCAGCTGGTCGATGGCCTGTTTTGCCTTGGCGACCGAGGCCTCGGTCGCCTCCTCCAGCGTGGCCCGGGTGTCGGCGCGGATCAGCTGGTGGGTTTTTACCCCTGTGTCAAAGGTCTTCTCGACGCGGGCGGCAATGCGGAAGGTGCTGCCCTCCTTGATCGGGTCGGGGAAGATCCGGAAGTCGTTGTGCAGGATGGGGTCTGCGGGTTTGGCGGGTTCCGTGGTGGAAGCGCCGAACAGTCGGGAGAGGAAGGATGGCATGGGGATCCCTAGTTCTGATAATGATATCGGCAGGACAGGATCTCTAGATTATCTCCTTCGACCCGATAGACCAGACGATGTTCGCGGTCGATGCGGCGCGACCAATATCCTGCCAGATTGCCCTTGAGCGGTTCGGGTTTGCCTGTTCCTTCAAACGGGTGGCGCTGGCATTCGCGCATCAGGGCATTGATCTTCTTGAGCATTGCCCTGTCTGTTTCCTGCCAGAATTGGATATGCTCCCAAGCTTTGGGTCGGAACAGCAAATTCACTCTTCTGCCATCGCCTCAAGCTCTTCGATCGTTTTGACGATGCCTTTGCCGGCGGACGCATCGGCAAGAGATGCCAAAAGAGAGGCCCTGTTGTGAGGGTTTGACAGCAGATAGGTGGTTTCATCCATGCTGGCCCAATCTTCCAGACTGACCATCACCACGGGCCTGCCCTTGGCGCGATGGATGATGACGGGTTCATGATCATCATTCACGCGGTCCATGACAGCGGAAAGATTGGCGCGGAGTTCGGTGGAGGAGAGGGTTTTCATGGGAGGTAGTGTACGTGATTGCGTACACAAGATCAATACTTGTGATGAGCCGGAGCAGGGTGACGCCCCGACAGACAATTGCCCACCCAACGGCGCACTACAACCCGCGCGCAGCAAGGTTCCGAGCACAGTTCGCGGGTGCTTTGCCTGTCGGAGAATAGGCATGTTCGGCACATGTCTCGCAGGACCACTTGCTGAGTGTCGGGCCGCCCTTGTGTGCGACCCGCTTCCATCGGCACGGTTTTTCTAGGTGTCGCCGATGCACGAAACGCAAAATGATATGCAACGCGGTCCAAAGGCACAGGACACCCAACAAGATCGTAACAAAGACAACCCATGGCTCTGGTCCGGAACTGACGTATAACGTCTTCATGCAAAGCCCTGAGAAGTATTGCTTTTATTACTGATCCAGGAAACTCCGCAGCTTCCGTGACCGGCTTGGGTGCTTCAGTTTGCGCAGCGCCTTGGCCTCGATCTGCCGGATGCGTTCGCGGGTCACGCTGAACTGCTGGCCGACCTCTTCCAGCGTGTGGTCGGTGTTCATACCGATGCCAAAGCGCATGCGCAGGACGCGCTCTTCGCGGGGGGTCAGGCTGGCCAGAACGCGGGTGGTGGTTTCCTTCAGGTTTTCCTGAATGGCGGAATCCAGCGGCAGGATGGCGTTCTTGTCTTCGATGAAGTCGCCAAGCTGGCTGTCTTCCTCGTCGCCAATCGGGGTTTCCAAGGAAATCGGTTCCTTGGCGATTTTCATCACCTTGCGGACCTTTTCCAGCGGCATCTGCAGCTTTTCGGCCAGTTCCTCGGGCGTCGGTTCGCGGCCGATTTCATGCAGCATCTGCCGCCCGGTGCGGACCAGTTTGTTGATCGTCTCGATCATATGCACGGGAATACGGATGGTGCGGGCCTGATCGGCGATGGAGCGGGTGATCGCCTGCCTGATCCACCAGGTGGCATAGGTCGAGAATTTATAGCCGCGGCGATATTCGAATTTATCGACCGCCTTCATCAGACCGATGTTGCCTTCCTGAATGAGATCAAGGAATTGCAGCCCGCGGTTGGTGTATTTCTTGGCGATGGAGATCACCAGACGCAGGTTGGCCTCGACCATTTCCTTCTTGGCCTGACGCGCCTCTTTCTCGCCCTTTTGCACCTGATTGACGATGCGGCGGAATTCGGAAATGTCGACGCCGATATACTGGCCGACCACGGCCATTTCGGCCCGCAGCTCTTCGACCTTGTCGCGCGAGCGTTCCATCAGCGCCTGCCAGCCACGACCGCCCTTGGCGGCCATGCGGTCGCACCAGGACGGGTCCAGCTCGTAGCCCTGATATTCGTCGATGAATTCGCGGCGGTTGATACGGGCGGCATCGGCGAGTTTGACCATGCCGGAGTTGATGGTCATGATCTTGCGGTTGATGCCGTAGAGCTGGTCGATCAGCGCTTCGATCCGGTTGTTGTGCAGGTGAAGTTCATTCACCATCACCACGATTTCCGAGCGCAGTTTCTGGTAGGCGGCTTCGTCCTTGGCGGAGAAGTGGGATTTTTCCGACAGGGTGGCGGTCATCCGCGCCTCTTGCATGTCGGCCAGCTTGACATAATCGCGGGCGATGATGGCCAGCGTTTCCAGAACCTTGGGCTTGAGCGCCGCCTCCATCGCGGCCAGCGACATGTTGGAGGCTTCGTCATCATCATCGTCGTCATCGCTGCGCATCAGCGGGTTGCCGTCAGCGTCCAGCTCGGGTTCCGAGGATTCGCTCCGGCGCGGGGTCGTGGCAGCGGTGACATCGACGCCGTCCAGATCGGGGGCGCCGATCGGGCCATCCATGTCTTCTTCGCCATCAAGGCTGCGGCCAAAGGTGGCCTCAAGGTCGATCACGTCGCGCAGCAGGATGTCTTCGTTCAGAAGTTCGTCGCGCCAGATGGTGATGGCCTGGAAGGTCAGCGGGCTTTCGCACAGCCCGAGGATCATGGTGTTGCGGCCCGCCTCGATCCGCTTGGCGATGGCGATTTCGCCTTCGCGCGACAGCAGTTCCACCGAGCCCATTTCGCGCAGATACATGCGCACCGGGTCATCGGTGCGGTCGAGCGTTTCGGAGGTGGAGCCGGCAACGGCCACGTCGCGCGAGGTGGAGGAGGTTTCCACCAGCGCGCCGCCCAAGGGGGCTTCGCCGTCTTCGACCTCGTCATCCTCGATCACGTTGATGCCCATTTCGGACAGCATCGACATGACATCTTCGATCTGTTCCGAAGACACCTGTTCGGGCGGCATGACCTGATTGAGCTGTTCATAGGTGATGTACCCACGCTCGCGCGCGTCGGCGATCATCTTCTTGACGGCCGTCTGGCTCATGTCGAGAGAGACATCGGCCTCGTCTGCTTCGGGTTTGCCGTCGTCAGTGTCTTTCAGGGCCATGGGTGCTCCTTGAGGCGCGTAGGGCGAATCGGTGCGCTCGTTTTCGAATCAATACCGAGAATCACACCGGATTACAGGTCGTAAGGCAGTTTTTCTTGCCCGATAGGTCGGGAAAAGGGTTACTCATTGCTTACCACCGCGCCCACCCCGGGTGAAATCGATGGAGTCGTGCAGGGAACGGGCGCGGTTCAGCTCGTCCCGGTCCAGTTCGATGCCGTTCGGGGCGATCACTGATTCGCCCTTGGCGTCCTGGGGGCCGCGCGCGGCAGAATGGCGGGCCTCGGCGGCTTTGGACACGCGCCAGGTCAGGCCTTCATCGGCCACACCTGTTACATCGTCTTCGGCCTCGGCAATTTCAAGGCGGTGCGCGCGATCTGCCTGCAGGCGGGCCAAAGCCTCGGCCAGACAATGTTCGGCGGCGTCATCTGGGGCGGTGGCGCTGATTGCGGCGGTGATGCGGACATGGGGGTGCAAAAGGACGGCTTCGGTCGGCATCGGGGCTTCGGCCATCAGGACAGCCCTAAGGTCCGGTGCGGATTGGTGATAGAGGATCAGGCTGCGCAGCATGTCATGGCCATGGCCCAGAAACTCGAGCCGTTCGAGAGCGGATTCGAAGCGCGGGATCAGGCCGGGATGATGGATGCAGGCGGCCAGCACCACTGCTTCGCGCAAGGAATCCTGCACCAGATCGGCCGGGGTGGCGAGCAGGGATTGCTTGGTGCTGGCCATCGGGGCGACCGGCTGAAAGGGTTTGCCGCGCTGGCCCGGTTGCCAGGGCGCGCGGGGGGCGCGTGCGGGAAAGGGCGTGAAGGGGCGGGCATTGGTGCCGAACAGATCGGCGCGCAGGCGTTTGATTTCTTCGCCGTAATGGCCGCGAATTGAAAGGTCGGTGATCCGCATCAGGGCGGCGCGCAGGGTTTTGTCCAGCGCCGCCTTGCGTTCGGGGCTGTCGAAGGTCCGGCCTTCGGTTTCGCGCCGCCACAGCAGGCTGACCATCGGCTGCGCCGTGTCGATCACCTTTTGCATCGCAGGCGCGCCCTGCTGTTTGATCAGATCATCCGGGTCCAGCCCCGGCGGCAGCACGGCAAAGCGCAGGCCCTTGCCGGCCTCCAGGAGCGGCAGGGCAAGGTCGATGACGCGCAGGGCGGCGCGGATGCCGGCCGTATCGCCATCCAGCGCGATCACCGGTTCATCGGAAATGCGCCAGATCAGGCGCAGCTGGTCTTCGGTGACGGCGGTGCCAAGGGGGGCGACGGTGGCGCCAAACCCGGCCTCGGACAGGGCGATCACATCCATATAGCCTTCGGCCACGATCAGCGGCTGGCCCTTGCCCGCCGCTTCGCGCGCAGGCGCGTGGTTGTAGAGGTTGCGGCCCTTGTCGAAGAGATCGGTTTCCGGGCCGTTGAGGTATTTGGCGTTGTCCTTCGGGTCCATCGCCCGGCCACCCAGCGAAATCGCCCGGCCTCGAGCATTGCGGATCGGGAAGATGATGCGGTTGCGAAAACGGTCATAAGGCTCACCGCCCTTTTCGGATTTGGCGCAAAGACCGGAAGCCACCAGAAGGTCATCGGACACCCCCTTTTGCTTCATGGCCAGTTGCAGCCCGTGCCAGCCATCCGGAGCAAAGCCGATCTCCCACCGCTCTACCGCCGCCTCGGACAGGCCGCGTTTGGCGATATAGGCGCGCGCCTCTGCTGCGGCCCCGGTTTTCAGCTGCAGGCGGAACCATTTCACCGCCTCTTCCATCACCTGCGCCAGCTGGGTGCGGTGATCCTGCTTCTCTGCCGCCTTCGGGTCGCGGGCGGGCATCGGCAGCCCGGCCTCGCGGGCCAGAATCTCGACCGCTTCCATGAAGCCGGTGTTTTCCGACTCCTTGATGAAGGTCAGCACATCGCCTTTGGCATGGCAGCCGAAGCAATAGTAAAACCCCTTGCGGTCATCGACGTGAAAGCTGGCGGATTTTTCCTGATGAAACGGGCAGGGGGCCCACCAGTCGCCCTTGGCCATGTTGGATTTGCGCATGTCCCAGGTGACCTTGCGCCCCACGACCTGTGAGAGCGAGATCCGGGTGCGCAATTCATCGAGGAATCCGGGTGGCAGGGACATGGGGCCTATATCGGGTCTTCGCCCCGCCGAGTCCAGCGCGGGGTGCAGCGGGCGCGCCTCTGGCGGTCCTATTTGGCAAAGGTGCACGGGCCGGGAGTTGTTTCCGGGAGCCGGTGGCGGTAATTGCGGGCCAGCAAACGGGGGCGGGTATGGACGCGGATCAGATCGGGGCTTTGTTCACGCGGGGCGATGGCAGCTATCTGTGCGCCCGCTGGGCGCGGCCGATCGTGCCGGTGGTCTTTGGCGTGGAAGACGCGACGCTGGGGGTGATCAAGGGCGCGGTCGAGGCGGTGGTGGCCCTTGCCGGGCATGAGATGGCCGAGACCGACAGCGAGCTGGGCGCCAATCTGATGCTGTTTTTCGTGCGCGACTGGGATGAGCTGCGCGAGGTGCCCAAGCTTGACCAGCTGATTCCCGGCCTGCTGCCCTTGCTGGACCGGCTGGAGGCGGCGGGGGCCAACCAGTACCGCGCGTTCCGGTTCGAGGCGACGGGAGCGATCCGGGCCTGTTTCGTGCTGGTGCGGATGGACGGCCATCTGTCGAACCTGCCGGCCGAGACGCTGGCCCTGTCGCAAGCGGCACAGGTGATACTGACCTGGGGTGAGGCTGCCTTTGCGGCGGCGTCGCCGCTGGGGCAGGTGGAGGGACGGGCAGTGCTGCGCCCCGAGGTGGCGGCGGTGATCCGCGCGGCCTATCATCCGGTGATGCCGGTGGCGGGGCGCGATGCCAGCCACGCCTTGCGGCTGGCCGCGCGGATCAGGCTTTAGGGGGCGGCCAGCGGAATGACCGAGATCGACATCTTGCCCGAGCCTTGCGTCAGCTCATTCGCATGGGCCAGATAGACCAGCGCGTTGTTGGCGCGGTCATAGATCCGGGTGATGCGCAGGGATTTGAGGATCAGCGACTGGCGTTCGGAAAACACCGTCTCGCCGCTGTCATCATCGTCGATGTCGCCCACCGTGATCGGCCCGGTCTGCACGCAATCGACGGCGGAATAGGATGGGTCTTCGAACCAGTTGCCGTTGGACAGCCGGTCGATCAAGGACCGGTCGAAATAGGCCAGATGGCAGGTGACGCCTTGGACCTTGGGATCGGCCACGCTTTCGATGATGATGTCATTGCCGACCCAGTCCACCCCGACGCGGCCTATTTCTTCCGAGACTGCGGGGGTGGCGAGGGTCAGGGCGAGGACAAGGGCGGCGCGGTGCATGGCAAACTCCGGTTATGGGGCTGGGGAACGTGTGGCGGGGGCTTGGGTTCCCGCGGAGTGGAAAAAGGGGATGGCTGTGGCGCATCGGTTTGAGCTGCGGGTCTATTACGAGGATACCGATCTGGCGGGCATCGTCTACTACGCCAATTATCTGCGGTTCATTGAACGGGGGCGCAGCGAATGGGTGCGGGCGCTGGGGGTGGATCAGGCGCGGCTGCGGGCCGAGCAGGGAGTGGTCTTTGCCGTGCGGCGGCTGGAGGCAGATTACCTGCGGCCTGCGGTGTTTGATGATGTGCTGGTGGTGGAGACCGCGCTGGTGGAACTGGGGGGCGCGCGGATCGTGCTGGATCAGGTGGTCTGGCGCGGGCAAGAGCGGCTGTTCGCGGCGCGGGTGGTGCTGGTCTGTGTGGGGGCGGGGCTGGGGGCGGTGCGGATCCCGGCCGGGGTGAGGGGTTTGCTGGAGGGGTGGCTTGTAACACAGGGGGAAGCCGGTACGGGGTGAGGGAAATCAAGGGGTTGAGAATTGTTTTTAGGGAATTTTTAACGATTGAGCGTAGGAATGGCGAGGGGTCTTCAGGTGTCGCCTGTCCCGTGTTCTATCGCCCCGATCAGAGAGAAAGAGCGACAGAAAGCCCCGATGGATCAGTCCGGCACTTTGGTGAAAGACATGCCGTCGCTGGCAAGCAAGCGGGTCATCACGTCGATGATTTCATGATCATCGTAGGGTTTCGAGGAAAACTGGCTTCCTGATGGCAGGCTGCTTGCTCCGATGATCGCTGCGCCGGACGCGATAAGCAGCTTTACAGGTGGCCACCGGTCACGGATGTAGTGCGAGAGCTTTATGCCATCCATGGTGCCCGGCATCTGCACATCGGTGAAGACCAGATCGATATCGTCCCGCGACTCGAGAATCCGGATGGCTTCGTCTGCATCACAGGCTTCCAGCGCCTCGTAACCGGCAGAGCGGACAAGGTCGATGGCACCCATGCGAATGAGCGCGCTATCTTCAACCACCAGGACAATGTGCGTACCGTTCTTCATCTGTTTCTCATTCCTGATAAAAGAGCCGGCGTTCGCGGGCACTCTTACAAAGCGCGCCCGCACCCCCTTTGGTTCCTATGCCGCGGGCCGGATGTCTTTATGGTGATCGACGCTTCCACAATGGCTGATCCTGATGGCGGTGCCGGGGTTTGCCTCGGTGAGCTGAAGTTCGCCCCCGAGGTTTTTGGTCAGCGCTTCCACAATCCCGGTTCCGAGGCCGGCTCTGGGCGCGCTGCTGCCCTCTGGCATCCCAATGCCATTGTCCGTGACCGAAAGGGTCCAGTCGCTGCCCTTTGTCTGGTAACCCACCACTATCTTGCCGGTCGCCTGATCGGGGAAGGCGTGCTTGAGCGCGTTGATGACAAGTTCGGTCACGATAAGGCCGAGACTGATGGATACCTCTGCCGTAACCGAGCTGTCATCCACCAAGACGGAGATCGAGAGACGATCAGGGTCGGCGATCATTGAGGCGCCAAGGCTGTTGCAAAGCTGGGTCAGATAGCTGCGAATTTCGACGTCACCGCCTGGAGAGATGGAAAGCTGTCTTTGCACCGCAGCGATCGACATCACCCGGTGATGGGCGTTGTGCAGGTGACCGCGCACCTCTTCGGACTGGACCTTGCGTGCGCTCTGCATCAGAACACTGGCAATGATCTGCAGGCTGTTTGCGACCCGATGCTGAACTTCCTGCAGCAGAACGGCCTTTTCCCGGACGAGATCGTCATTCAGGCGTGCGTTGGCGCGCGCGTCCGTGACGTCGGTCACGGAAACCAGCAACCGGATATGATCTGTGTCGCCGTCTTCCAATGTGCAGGCGTTGACGACCAGATTCCGTGTCTTGCGGTCCGGCCGCTTGAGGTCGATTTCATAGGAGTCGATCTGCGCACTTCCCGCAGCGGTTGCTTCCAGCAACGAGGCAAGCTTGGGCATCGCCCATTCGCCGTTTCCCACCGCGCCGAGGCGTTTGCCGGGCAATATTGCCAATTCAAGGTCAAAAGCACTGCAAAACGAAGCACTTGCGGCGATGATCACCTGATCTGCGGTCAGATAGAGCAGGGGTTCATGTGAAGAGAGCACCACGGCAAGCGTGCTTGCCGCTTCGACATGGGCAGCGGGTGTCTTGGACATGGCGCGAGCCTCCTTTGGCCGAGAACTTGCGGAGCAAGTCAACACCCGGCACGGATGCAGTCCAAAGGGATTGCTTTGGAGTGACGATCTGTCTGTGCCTAACACACCCTCTTCGGGCCAGCACCATACTTAATGGACCGGTCAAGGCCTTGCCGGGCGAAGCGTTCATTGAAGGGGCGGTCCCGGCCCAGTGGAACCTGCGCGTGGAACCTGCGCGTGGAACCCGCGCGCACGAAGGATGGCGGCGCTGGCATGCACGCTCCCCTGTTACAGCATGTTTCAGCCACCCGCTGCATCGTGACGCAGTTGTGTTGGCATTCCCCTTCAAATCCGGATAGAATCAGGTCAACAGGCGGTCACCAAGGCCCCGATAACAAGAGCAGGCGTAATGGAAACGGAAACCCTTGCGATGGCACAGGAGATTGATTTCTCCTTGATCGCGCTTTTTGCCCGCGCAACGCTGACGGTGAAGATCGTCATGCTGATGCTGGCGGTCATGTCCTTCTGGTCCTGGGCCACGATTGTGCAAAAGCACATCATGTTCCGCGCGGCCCGGCGCGAGGCCGAGGTGTTTGACCGCGCCTTCTGGTCGGGCGAACCGCTGGATGAGCTGTTCGAAAAGATCGGCCCGACGCCCGAGGGGGCCAGCGAGAAGATCTTTGCCGCCGGCATGCTGGAATGGCGGCGCAGCCACCGGCAGGACGGGGCGCTGATTGCCGGCGCGCAGGCGCGGATCGACCGGGCGATGAATGTGGCGATTGCGCGTGAGAGCGAGCGGCTGAACAACGGCCTGTCCTTCCTAGCCACCACCGGGGCCACGGCCCCGTTCATCGGGCTGTTCGGCACGGTCTGGGGGATCAAGCACAGCTTTGAGCAGATCGCCATTTCGCAGAACACCAACCTTGCGGTTGTGGCCCCCGGCATTGCCGAGGCGCTGCTGGCCACCGGTATCGGCCTTGTCGCGGCGATTCCGGCGGTGGTGTTCTACAACAAGCTGAATTCCGACAGTGAGCGCATTCTTGGCGGCTATGAAAGCTTTGCCGATGAATTCGCCACCATCCTGTCCCGCCAGCTGGACGCCTGAGCCATGGGGGGCGGGGTTCAGCAGAAATCGGGCGGCGGCACGGGCCGGCGGCGGCGCGGCAAGTCGGCGGCGATGAATGAGATCAACATCACGCCTTTTGTCGATGTGATGCTGGTGCTGCTGATCATCTTCATGGTGGCGGCACCCATGCTGACCGTGGGGGTTCCGGTGGAGTTGCCGCGCACGGCCGCCAGTGCCTTGCCGACCGAGCAGGAAGAGCCGCTGACCATCACGCTGACGGCGGATGGGCGGACGCTGATCCAGACCACCGATGTGCCGATGGAGGAGCTGATCCTGCGGCTGACGGCCATTGCGGCGGAGCGGGACAGCAACAAGGTGTTTCTGCGCGCTGATGGGGCGATCCCCTATCAGCGGGTGGCGGAAGTCATGGGAGCGCTGAACGCGGGCGGGTTCAATTCCATCGGTCTGGTGACCGATACGGATGGGCCTGCGATGAACGGCACAGGCAACTAGGGCCGATTGGGAAAACGCAGGCGGTATGCAGACGGGCACCCTCATTTCCGGCGCGGGCCATGCGGCTTTGATCCTCTGGGTGATTCTGGGAGATTGGCTGTTTGAACGCACCGAGCCGGCGGCGGTGGAGGTGGCCGAAGTGTCGCTGATGTCTGCGGCGGAGTTTGATGCGATGGTGGCGGCGGCCCCGTCGACGCCTGCGCCCGCGCCAGACCCTGCCCCCGAGGAGGCACCAGAGGAGGCGGCAGAGGAGGCAGCGGTGCAGCCGCCGCCGCCGGTGGTGCCAGATCTGCCCGAGGCCGCGCCCGAACCGGCACCGGAGCCGGAGCCTTCGCCCGAGCCTTTGCCCGAAAACAACGGGGTGGCGGATGCCTTGCCGCTGCCGGTGAACCCGGACCCCATTCCCGAGGTGCCGCTGCCCTTGACCGAAAGCCCGCGCCCCCGGCCCGCGCCGCGTGTGGCCCCGGTGCCGGTGGAGGCGCCAGAGCCTGCGGTGGAGGTGGCGGAAGCCCCGGTCGAGGCGGTGACGCCGGACCCGATCGAGGAACCCGAGGTGGTGGAGCCCGAAGAGCCGGAGGCAGCGCCCGAAGAGGCGGGCACCGTGCTGGAGACCGAAGCCAATCGTGATGAGGAGATTGTGGCCTCGGGCGCGCCGCCCAGCAGCCCGCGCCCGCGCGGCCGCCCGGTGCAGAGCGAAGCCCCGCCGGTAGAGACGGCGGCGGCGGCCACGCCAGAACCCGCGCCGGAGCCTGCACCCGAGCCTGCGACCGATACCGATGCGGATGCGGTGGCCGCGGCCCTGGCCGAGGCGATGGCGGCGGAAACCCCGGCCGCGACCGGGGCCACCAATGCGCCGCAAGGGCCGCCGATGACCGGCGGCGAGCGCGATGCCTTGCGCGTGGCGGTGCAGCAGTGCTGGAATGTGGGCAGCCTGTCGTCGGATGCGCTGAACACCACGGTGGTGGTCTATGTGTCGGTCGGGCAGGATGGGGTGCCGGATGCGGGGTCGATCCGCATGATCGAGGCCACCGGCGGATCTGACGCCGGGGCGCGCGGCGCGTTCGAGGCGGCGCGTCGGGCGATCATCCGCTGTGGCGCGCGCGGATTTCCACTGCCGCCCGAGAAATATGACCAGTGGCGCGAGATGGAGCTGGTGTTCAACCCCGATGGGATGCGGATGCGATGATCACATTTGCGCCAATATTTGCCGAAAAGGCACCTTTGCGGTTCCTTTTCCCCCTAACCCCGGCGATGGCTGCACTATGCTGCCCGCAACAGACCGAGGACAACCCGAGGCCATGATGACAGTAAACCGTTTTCTCATTTCCGCGCTTTCGCTCGCCGTGACGCTGGCCGGGGCCATGACCCCGGCGCAGGCGCAGACCGGGCCGCTGCGCATCGAGATCACCGAAGGGGTGATTGAACCGCTGCCCTTTGCGGTGCCCGATTTTGTCGATGAGGGCGGGGCGGGCGACTATGCCCGCAACATCGCCCGGGTCATTGCCAGCGATCTGTCGGGCACCGGGCTGTTCCGCGAGATCCCGCGCGAGGCCCACATTGCGCGGGTCAGCAGCTTTGACAGCTCGATCGGCTATGAGGACTGGAAGGCGATCAACGCGCAGGCGGTGATCACCGGGGCGGTCACGGTGTCGGGTGACCGGATCGTGGTGAAGTTCCGACTGTTCGACGTGTTTTCCGGCCAGCAATTGGGCGAGGGGCTGCAATTTGCCGGCACCACCCAGACCTGGCGGCGGATGGCGCATAAGGTGGCCGATGCCGCCTATAGCCGGATCACCGGCGAGGGCGGGTATTTCGACAGCCGCGTGGTGTTCGTGAGCGAGTCCGGGCCAAAGAACCAGCGGCTGAAGCGGCTGGCGGTGATGGATTATGATGGCGCGAATGTGCAGTACCTGACCGACAGCAGTTCCATCGTGCTGGCCCCGCGGTTTTCGCCCAGCGGCGACCGCATTCTGTATACCAGCTATGCCTCGGGCTTTCCGCGCATCACGCTGATGGATGTGGGGTCTTTGCGCACGCAAAGCCTGGCGGAGCAGGAGGGCACCATGACCTTTGCGCCGCGCTTTTCGCCCGATGGCAGCCGGGTGGTGTTTTCACTGGAACGGGGCGGCAATTCGGACCTGTACATGCTCGACATCGGGTCGGGCGGGTTGCAGCAGCTGACCAATGCGCCATCGATCGAAACCGCGCCCAGCTTTTCGCCCGATGGCAGCCAGATCGTGTTTGAAAGCGACCGGTCGGGGACGCAACAGCTGTATATCATGCCCGCCAGTGGCGGCGAAGGGCGGCGTGTGTCGGGCGGGCAGGGGCGCTATGGCACCCCGGTGTGGAGCCCGCGCGGCGACATGATTGCCTTTACCAAGCAGCATCAGGGCCGGTTCCACATTGGCGTGATGCGCACCGATGGCTCGGAGGAGCGTCTGCTGACCGCGTCTTTCCTCGATGAAGGCCCGACCTGGGCCCCGAATGGCCGGGTGATCATGTTCACCCGCGAAACCAGCGGTGCGGGCGGCGAGGCGGCGTTGTATTCGGTGGATATTTCCGGGCGCAACCTGCGCCAGATCCCGACCGAGGGGGCCGCGTCCGACCCGGCATGGTCGCCCTTGCTGCCCTGACCCATTCCGCCGCGCCCCATTTCACAGGGCGCGGCACATCTGATATGAATCTGGTGCATCGCGCCAGAGAACAAAAGGAAACTGATGATGACGCTTCTTCCCAAGGCCCTTCTGCTTGTCGCTGTCTTTGGGCTGGCAGCCTGTAACAACCCTGATCGTTTTGGCGCCGGTGGCGCGGGCGCGGGCGCGGGTGGGGCCGGTGGCATGAACGGCGGGTTCGTCGACACCACGGGTCTGGGTGACCCGAATGATCCGGCGTCGATTGCCTATTTCAACCAGCGCGTCGGGGACCGCGTGCTGTTCCCGGTGGATCAGCACACGCTGACCGATCAGGGCCGTCAGGTGCTGTCGGGTCAAGCGCAATGGCTGATGGCCAACAGCTCTTATGCTGTGATCATCGAAGGTCATGCCGATGAGCAGGGCACGCGCGAATACAACCTGTCGCTGGGCGCGCGCCGGGCGGCTGCGGTGCAGAACTACCTGATTTCGCAAGGGGTTCCTGCGGGCCGCATGCGCACTGTCAGCTATGGCAAGGAGCGCCCGATCGAGGTGTGCTCGACCGAGGCCTGCTATTCGCAGAACCGCCGGTCGGTGACGGTGCTGTCGATGGGCGCGGGGGCGTAAGCGGATGCTGCGTGCTGCCCTGACTGCATGCGTGCTGATGGCGGGGCCTGCCTTCGGGCAGGCCAGCGATCAGACGCTGGCCGATATAAGGGCCGAGCTTGGGTCTTTGTCGGCCGAGTTCAATCAGTTGAAAACCGAGTTGGTGCAGACCGGCGCTTCGGGCGGTGGGCTGGCCGGTGGGTCGGCGCTGCAGCGGATGGATACGCTGGAGGCAGAGCTGTCCCGGCTGACCGCGCGGGCCGAGGAGATCGAGCTGCGGCTGAACCGGGTGGTGAGCGATGGCACCAACCGGATCGGCGATCTGGAGTTCCGGCTGTGCGAAGTGACGCCGGGCTGCGATATTGCCACCATCGGCACCACGCCGCCCTTGGGGGGGGATGTCGCTGGCGGGGCGGTTGCCGCGCCGCAAGCGCCCAATGCGGTGGTGATCGAGGAACCGACAGCGCCCTTTGCGGGCGGGGCAGAGCTGGCGATTGGCGAGCAGGCGGATTTTGACCGGGCCCGGGAGGTGCTCGGTCAGGGTGACTTTCGCACCGCCGCGGACCTCTTTGCGACCTTTACCCAATCCTATCCTGGCTCGCCGTTGAGCCAGGAGGCACAGTTCAGCCGGGGCGAGGCGCTGGTGCGGTTGGGGGAAACCTCGGATGCGGCGCGGGCCTATCTGGAGTCGTTTTCGGTGAACCCGGACGGGCCATTGGCGGCGGACAGCCTGCTGAAACTGGGCGAGCAATTGGGGGTGCTGGGGCAGACGCCCGAGGCCTGCGTGACGCTGGCCGAGGTGGGCACACGCTATCCCGGCAGCATGGCCGCGACGCAGGCGCAGGTGGCGATGCAAGGCTATCAGTGCCAGTGAGGGATGGGCCAGTGCAGGCTGATCCAGAGCATGATCCGAGTGAAAGCGCCCGTCGGGCGCTTTCGTCATTTCCGCCGGGGCCGGTCGGGCTGGCGGTGTCGGGTGGCGGCGATTCGATGGCGATGCTGCATCTGATGGCCGGGGTCGCCGGGGCGCGGCCTTTGGCGGTGGCGACGGTGGACCATGGCTTGCGCGCGGCTTCGGCGGCAGAGGCTGCCGGCGTGGCGCAGGTCTGCGCCGGGCTGGGCCTGCCGCATGAGGTGCTGGTCTGGCAGCATGGCGCGGTGGCGGGCAATCTGATGGATGCCGCGCGGCGGGCGCGGTACGGGTTGCTGGCCGATTGGGCGGCGGCGCGCGGGATTGGCGCGGTGCTGGTGGCGCATACGGCGGATGATCAGGCGGAAACCGTGCTTCTGGGGCTGGCGCGGGCGGCGGGTCTTGACGGATTGTCCGGCATGCGGCCCCGGTGGCAACAGGGGGGCGTGTGGTTTCACCGGCCCCTGCTGGGCGTGACGCGGGCGGCACTGCGGGGGTATCTGCAAAGCCGGGGGCTGTGGTTTGTCGATGACCCGAGCAATGACGATCCGGGCTTTGACCGGGTGAAGATGCGCCGGGCGCTGGCGGGCCTGGGCGAGGTGGGGATCACGGCCGAAGGCTTGGCCAGCGTGGCGCGCCATCTGGCGGCGGTGCAGGCCGACCTGCGCGGGATGGTGGCAGGGGCCGCCGCGCGGCTGGTGGTGGAGCGGGGGGGGGCGCTGGAGATTGACCGCGCGGGCTTTGCCGCGCTGCCGGGCGAGGTGGCACGGCGGCTGATGCAGGCGGCGCTGTTGTGGATGTCGGGGGCGGAGTATCCGCCACGGGCCGAGGCCTTGGCACGGATGGTGCAGGCGATGGCGGCGGGACGGGCGGCGACGCTGTGGGGCTGTCGTCTGCTGCCGCACAAGGGCGTGATGCTGCTGGTGCGCGAGTCGCGCGGCCTGGGCCCGGAGGTGGCTTTGGGTGCGGTGTGGGACGGGCGCTGGCGGGTGACGGGGCCAGAACCGGGGCCGGAACCGGGGCCAGAATCAGCGTCGGTCCGGGCGCTGGGGGCACAAGGGCTGGCGCAGGTGCCAGACTGGCGCGCGGCCGGCCTTGCGCGGGCGGTGGCCATGGCCACACCCGGGGTTTGGCGGGGCGCAGGGCTGATCAGCGCCCCGATCCTGTCGAAAGACAGCGCTTACTCTGCGACATTGACGGCAGGTTTCGGCTTATTCCTGTTATCGCATTGAACCCGGCGCGGTTCTGTCTATCTTAGGTTACAAGACCGCCACCCCGTTCCGGGCGGCGGACATGTGGGGAGATGCCTCGTGGGCAATGCACGAAATATCGCATTCTGGGTCGTACTGTTCTTTCTGATCCTTGCGCTGTTCAATCTGTTTGGCGGCAACCAGACCACCACATCCTCGCGCCAGATTTCCTATTCGGAATTCGTGCAGCGCGTGGATGCCGGTCAGGTGTCGAGTGTGGTTATTGATGGCGAACGGCTGCAGGTGCGCGGCAGCGACGGCAACAGCTATGCCGCGATCGTGCCGCAGGGCACCGATGTGACCGACCGGCTGGTGGCCGCCGGGGTGGAAGTGCGGGCCGAGGCGCAGCAGCAGTCCGGCTTTGTGTCGATCCTGATGACCTTCCTGCCGTTCCTGTTGTTGATCGGGGTCTGGATCTTCTTCATGAACCGGATGCAGGGCGGCGGCAAAGGCGGGGCGATGGGCTTTGGCAAGTCGCGCGCCAAACTGCTGACCGAAAAGCATGGCCGGGTGACGTTTGACGACGTGGCCGGGATTGATGAGGCCAAGGAAGAGCTTGAGGAAATCGTCGAATTCCTGCGCAATCCGCAGAAATTCAGCCGTCTGGGCGGCAAGATCCCGAAAGGCGCGCTGCTGGTTGGCCCGCCCGGTACCGGTAAGACCCTGCTGGCCCGCGCCATTGCCGGCGAGGCGGGGGTGCCGTTCTTTACCATCTCTGGCTCTGACTTTGTGGAAATGTTCGTCGGTGTGGGGGCAAGCCGTGTGCGCGACATGTTCGAGCAGGCGAAAAAGAACGCGCCCTGCATCGTGTTCATCGACGAGATTGACGCCGTGGGCCGCGCCCGGGGCGTGGGCATCGGCGGCGGCAATGACGAGCGCGAACAGACGCTGAACCAGCTGCTGGTCGAGATGGACGGGTTTGAGGCGAATGAAGGTGTGATCATCGTCGCCGCCACCAACCGCAAGGACGTGCTGGACCCTGCGCTGCTGCGTCCGGGGCGGTTTGACCGCCAGATCCATGTGCCAAACCCCGATATCAAGGGCCGTGAGAAGATCTTGGGCGTGCATGCCCGCAAGGTGCCTTTGGGCCCGGATGTTGACCTGCGTACGATTGCGCGTGGCACGCCCGGATTTTCGGGGGCCGATCTGATGAACCTTGTGAACGAGGCGGCGCTGATGGCCGCGCGCGTGGGCCGTCGCTTTGTGGCGATGGACGATTTCGAAAACGCGAAGGACAAGGTGATGATGGGGGCCGAGCGTCGGAGCATGGTGCTGACGCAGGACCAGAAGGAAATGACCGCCTATCACGAGGCTGGCCACGCCGTTGTGGGCATGGCGCTGCCGAAATGTGACCCGGTCTACAAGGCCACGATCATTCCGCGCGGTGGTGCGCTTGGCATGGTGATGAGCCTGCCGGAGATGGACCGCCTGAACTGGCACCGCGACCAGTGCGAACAGCGCATCGCGATGACCATGGCCGGCAAGGCTGCCGAGATCATCAAATGGGGTGAGGATTCGGTGTCGAACGGCCCATCGGGTGACATTCAGCAGGCGTCGGCCCTCGCGCGGGCCATGGTGCTGCGCTGGGGGATGTCGGATGTGGTCGGCAACATCGACTATGCCGAAGCGGCCGAGGGCTATTCCGGCAATACCGGCGGCTTCTCGGTTTCGGCCGAGACCAAGCGGCTGATCGAGCAGGAAGTGAAGCGCCTGATCGATGAGGGTTATGAGACGGCGCGCCGCATTCTGTTGGAAAAGAATACGGAGTTCGAGCGGCTGGCGCAGGGCTTGCTTGAGTATGAGACGCTGACCGGCGATGAGATCAAGAAGGTTGTCGCAGGCGAAAAGCTGGGCGGCGATGATGATGCCGACAAGCCGGCCTCGGGGGGCGGGTTGGCCTCGATCCCGTCGATCCCGAAGCTCAAGCCCAAGGCCGCTGGCGGGCTGGAGCCGGAGCCGATGGCCTGATCGGACCGATGATCTGACAGACCCCCGGAACCCGCCAAGGTTCCGGGGGTTTTTCTTTGTGACACGTGCTTTGGGGGGCATGCGATGCCAGCTTTGAAACCAACCGGATTTGTGGGCCGGATCACCTGGCTGGGCGTGGTGCCTGACCGCGACCGGCAGCTGGAGGCAGAGCCGGTCACCGAGCTGCGGGCCGATTTTGACGGCCCTGCAGGCGAGGCCCATGGCGGGCTGACGCGGCCTGCCTGCAGCCGGGTCAAGGCGCAATACCCGCGCGATACGGTGATCCGCAACACGCGGCAGTTTTCCCTGCTGGGGGCCGAGGATCTGGCCGAGATTGCCGCGCGCATGGGGCTTGACGCGCTGGACCCTGCGCTGGTGGGGGCGACCATGGTGATTGCGGGCCTGCCCGATTTCAGCCATCTGCCGCCCTCGTCGCGCTTGCAGGGCGACTCGGGGGCCACGCTGGTGGTGGATATGGAAAACCGCCCCTGCGTGTTGCCCGGCAAGCCGATCAATGCGGTGCATCCCGGGTTCGGGGCCAAGTTCAAGGCGGCAGCCAAGGGGCGGCGCGGGGTTACGGCCTGGGTGGAGCGCGAGGGCGTGTTCACGCTGGGCGAGGCGATCACGCTGCACATTCCCGATCAGCCGGTCTGGGCCCATCTGAAGGAGGCGCGGCGCGCGTGATGCGCCAGGGCCTGTCTGCGCCGAATTTTACGGCTGACAGGTCGGAAATGCCTGTGTCTTGAGCCTTCGGGCGGCTAACACTGGGGCCAAGCGCCGGTAAAAGGCGCATCCTTGCCGTTTGGGAGAGTGACATGGCCTTGGGATCAGACATCGAAATCGCCCGCGCGGCGAAAAAACTGCCGATTCAGGCCATCGGCGCAAAGCTGGGCATCCCCGAGGCGGATCTGCTGCCCTATGGCCATGACAAGGCGAAGGTGGGCCAAGGCTTCATCGCCGGTCTGAAGGACCGCCCCGACGGCAAGCTGATTCTGGTGACGGCCATCAACCCGACCCCGGCGGGGGAGGGCAAGACCACGACGACCGTGGGGCTGGGTGACGGGCTGAACCGGATCGGCAAGCGGGCGGTGGTGTGCATCCGCGAGGCGTCGCTTGGCCCCAATTTCGGGATGAAGGGCGGGGCGGCGGGCGGCGGCATGGCGCAAGTGGTGCCGATGGAGGAGATGAACCTGCATTTCACCGGCGACTTCCACGCGATTACCTCGGCGCATAACCTGCTGGCGGCGATGATCGACAACCATATCTATTGGGGCAATGCGCTGGATATCGACGCGCGCCGGATTGTCTGGCGCCGGGTGATGGATATGAACGATCGCGCGCTGCGCGATGTGGTGACCAGCCTTGGCGGCGTGTCGAACGGCTTTCCGCGCCAGACCGGGTTTGACATCACGGTGGCGTCGGAGGTTATGGCGATCCTGTGCCTTGCCCGCGATCTGGCCGATCTTGAGCGGCGGCTGGGCGATATCGTGGTGGCCTATACCCGGGCCAAGACCCCTGTGACGGCCCGTGACATCAAGGCCGATGGCGCGATGACGGTTCTGCTCAAGGATGCGATGCAGCCAAATCTGGTGCAGACGCTGGAAAACAATCCGGCCTTTGTGCATGGCGGCCCGTTTGCCAATATCGCGCATGGCTGCAATTCGGTGATTGCCACCACCACGGCGCTGAAGCTGGGCGATTATGTGGTGACCGAAGCCGGATTCGGCGCCGATCTGGGGGCGGAGAAGTTCTTTGACATCAAGTGCCGCAAGGCGGGGTTGCGGCCTGCGGCGGCGGTGATTGTCGCCACGGTGCGGGCGATGAAGATGAACGGCGGCGTGGCCAAGGCGGATCTGGGGGCCGAGAATGTCGCGGCGGTGCGGGCGGGCTGCCCCAATCTTGGCCGCCATATCGGCAATGTGCGCAAGTTTGGCGTGCCGGTGGTGGTGGCGATCAATCATTTCACCACCGATACGCCTGCCGAGGTGCAGGCGGTGAAGGATTACGTGGCCGGGCTGGGGGCCGAGGCCGTTTTGTGCAAGCACTGGGCCGAAGGGTCGGCGGGGATCGAGGATCTGGCGCGCAAGGTGGTGGAGCTGGCCGAAAGTGGCGTGGCCGATTTTGCGCCGCTCTATCCCGATGCGATGGGGCTGTTTGACAAGATCGAGACCGTCGCCCGCGAGATCTATCACGCCGAAGGGGTGGTGGCCGATGCTTCGGTGCGCGATCAGCTGAAGGCGTGGGAGGAGGCAGGCCACGGGCCTTTGCCGGTGTGCATCGCCAAGACGCAATACAGCTTTACCACCGATCCGTCGGTGCGGGGCGCCCCGGTGGGCCATAGCATCCCGCTGCGCGAGGTGCGGTTGTCGGCGGGCGCGGGCTTTGTGGTGGCGATCTGCGGCGAGATCATGACGATGCCCGGCCTGCCGCGCGTGCCATCGGCCGAGGTGATCCGGCTGAATGCGGATGGCGATGTCGAGGGGCTGTTCTAAGCGCGCGTTGAGGCAAAACCCCGCGTTGCCCTTTGCGAGGCCGCACTTTATGTCGAAGCCATCTGGCTGATCTGAACGGGACACATCCGATGCGCACACCTGCGAACTGCGAAACCATGGTCCATATCCGGGCCGAAATTGACCGGCTGGATGAGGATCTGGTCCGGTTGCTGGCGGAACGCGCGGGCTATATCGACCGCGCTGCCGAGATCAAGGCCGAGGTGGATCTGCCGGCGCGGATCGGGCCTCGCGTCGAGGAGGTGGTGGAAAATGTGCGCCGCCATGCGGTGGCCTATGGCCTGCCGCCCGATCTGGTGGAAAAGCTGTGGCGGCGGCTGATCGACTGGTCGATTGCGCGGGAAGAAAACCGGCTGGGACCGGATTCGATGCGGAAGGAAGACTGATATGGCAGGGCAGGTGATCGACGGGAAGGCCTTTGCCGCAGCGGTGCGCGCCCGCGTGGCACAGGGCGTGGCGCGGCTGCGCGAAGAGCACGGGGTGGTGCCGGGGCTGGCCGTGGTGCTGGTGGGGGAAGACCCGGCCTCGGAGGTCTATGTGCGCAACAAGGGCGTGCAGACGGTGGAAGCCGGGATGGCCAGCTTTGAGCACAAGCTGTCGGCCGAGACATCGCAGGCCGATCTGCTGGCGCTGATTGCGCGGCTGAATGCGGACCGATCGGTGCATGGCATTCTGGTGCAGCTGCCGTTGCCTGCGCATCTGAACGCCGATCTGGTGATCAACACGATTGATCCGGCCAAGGATGTGGACGGGTTCCACATTCTGAACGTCGGGCGTCTGGGTACCGGGCAAAAGGCGATGGTGCCCTGCACGCCGCTGGGCTGTCTGATGATGCTGCGCGACCATCACGGGTCTTTGGCGGGAATGCATGCGGTGGTGGTCGGGCGGTCCAACATTGTGGGCAAGCCGATGGCGCAGCTGCTGTTGGGGGACAGTTGCACGGTCACCATCGCGCATTCGCGCACGAAGGATCTGGCGTCGATCTGCCGGGGGGCGGACATTCTGGTGGCCGCCGTGGGTCGGGCAGAGATGATCACCGGTGATATGGTCAAGCCGGGGGCCACGGTGATTGATGTGGGCATCAACCGGGTGGAACGGGATGGCAAGGCGCGGCTGGTGGGCGATGTGGATTTCGCAAGCGTGTCACCCGTGGCGGGGGCGATCACCCCGGTGCCGGGTGGGGTGGGGCCGATGACGATTGCCTGCCTGCTGGCCAATACGCTGACCGCCTGCTGCCGCGCGCATGGCTTGCCCGAGCCCGAGGGGCTGACCGCCTAGGGCCGGCGCGGCATCGGGATTGCGCGGGCGACGGTGCCGCCGCACAAGACTGCCAGCGCGCCGGGCTGCATCAGCCCGGTCAGCGCCGGATCGTGGCACCAGAGCCCGCCGGTATAGGTGCCAAAGGCCGGCAGGATCAGGCGCCCGGCATCTGCGAGAAAGCACCGCCATGCCTTGCCCGCCAGCCGTGCCTTGGGGTGGTAATGGCCCGACACTTCGCCCTTGGCACCCGGTTCGGCGATGTGGCGGAAGGTGAGGGCACCCAGATGCACCTCGGCCCGGTGGCTGCCCGCAACATCGAGCGGGCCTGCATCATGGTTGCCGGCGATCCAGATCCAGTCGCGCCCGGCGATCAGACGGGTGAGCCAGAGCCGGTCATCCACGTCCAGCCCGTCAAGCGCCGCGCTGTCATCGAAACTGTCGCCCAGACAGATCACCCTGCGCGCGCCGGTGGACTCGATCTCGGCCTCCAGCCGCAGCAGGGTTTCGCGTGTCTCATAGGGCGGCAACAGGGTGCCCGCCCGGCGCGCCATGCGCCCGGATTTGCCAAGGTGCAGGTCTGACACGCACAACAGCTGTTGGTCCGGCCAGAACAGGGCACCCGAAGGGCGGGCGATCAGGGATTCACCGGCAAGGACAAGGGCAAGGGTCATGCGCCCCGGCTTGCCCAAAGCGGGCAGGATTGGCAATCCCCCTGTGAGTCACGCCAGCCCTGCCGCCTCCATCAGCCGCCGTGCCGCGTCTTCGGCCAGCCGTTCGCGGCCCATGCCCTGCACCGGGATGCGGCCGGGCTCCAGAAACAGGGGCGCGGAGAGCGGTGACAGGCGGGGCAGGCGGCGGGTCTCGATCCGGCCCGCGACGCGGGTCAGCATCTCTTCGATGCGGGAAAAGTCGATCAGCCCGCGCATCGCCTCTTCGCGGGTGATTTGCAGCAGCAGGTGGTCGGGGTCGTATTTGCGCAAGGTGTCATAGAGGATATCGGAGGAGAAGGTGGCCTGCCGCCCGGATTTGCGGCGGCCCTGATGGCTGCGTTCGATCAGGCCCGCGATGATGGCGCTGGCGCGGAAGGTGCGCTTCATGACCGCATTGCCCGCGAGCCAGGTTTCTAGCCCCTCTTGCAACGCCTGCAGGTCGAACAGGGGGGCGGCGTCCTGCACGGCGTCGATGCCCCAGATCAGGGTGGCGTAATCGGTGGCGACAAAGCCAAGCGGGGCAAGGCCCGCCTCTTCCATCGTCTTGGTCAGCAAGAGGCCAAGGGTTTGCTGCGCGTTGCGGCCGGCAAAGCCGTAGACCACCAGATGCTCGCGCCCGTCATGCGGGAAGCTTTCGCAGAGCAGGGTGTCCGTATCGGGCAGGCGCGACACCTCGCGTTGCAGGGACAACCACTGCGCGGTATGGGCGGGCAGGTCGGGCCAGCTGGATTGCTGGAATATGTCAAGAATCCGCTGGGTGAGCAGGGTGGAGGTGGCAAATTTTGTGCCATTGAACACCGCGACCTTGGGGTCGCGGCCCGGCTGGTTGGTGACCTCGACCGTCATCTCGCGCAAGCCTTCATAGCGCACGACCTGCCCGCCGATCAGGAACGTGTCGCCGGGGGTCAGGGTGGCGGCGAAGGCCTCTTCCACCTCGCCCAGCGGTGTGCCCCCGGTGCGGTTTTTCAGGCGGACCTTGAGGGTTTCGGTGTCGATGATGGTGCCAAGGTTCTGGCGGATCACGGCAGCCGCGCGCGGGTCGCGCAAGGCCCAGAGGCCGCTGGTCTGTTTCAGGCGCTGCCAGCGGTCATAGGCGCGCAGGGCGTAGCCGCCGGTGGCGACGAAATCGAGCGTGGCGTCAAAGGCGGGGCGGGTCAGGGCGGCGTAGGGGCCGGCGGTGAGAACTTCGGCATAGAGGCGATCGGCGTCGAAGGGGCCGGCGCAGGCGGTCAGCAGGATGTGCTGGCACAAGACGTCGCGCGGGCCGGGGCCGCGCGGCTCGCCATCCAGCGTGCCGTCGCGCACGGCATCAAGCGCGGCTTTGCATTCCACCACCTCAAAGCGGTTGGCGGGCAGCAGCAGCGCCTTGGAGGGCGCGTTGTAGCGGTGGTTGGCGCGGCCGATGCGCTGGACAAGGCGTTTGACGTTCTTGGGCGCGCCAACCTGAATCACCAGATCGACATCGCCCCAGTCGATGCCAAGGTCGAGGCTTCCGGTGCAGACGATGGCGCGCAAGGCGCCAGCGACCATGGCGGCCTCGACCCGTTCGCGCTGTTCGCGCGACAGGCTGCCGTGGTGGATGCCGATGGGCAGGTCTGCGGTATTGGCCAGCCACAGGTCGCGGAAGAACAGTTCGGCCTGCGCGCGGGTGTTGTGGAAGATGAGGGTGGTGCGGTGCTGCGCCACCTGTTCCAGAATGGCGGCCATGGCATAGCGCCCGCCACCGCCCGCCCAAGGCGGGGCCGTGTCGGTTTCCAGCATCTGGATATCGGGCGGTGGGCCGGGGTCGGCCAGCAGGATGCCGGTCTCGGGGGCGAGAAAGCGGGCCAGGGCCGGCGGGTCTTCGACCGTGGCCGACAGGCCGACGCGGCGCAGCGTTGGTGACAGCGTTTGCAGGCGGGCGAGCAGCAGCGTCATCTGATCGCCGCGTTTGGATTCGGCCAGGGCGTGGAGTTCATCCAGAATAACCCGTTGCAGCCCGGCAAAGATACGTGGGGCATCTTCGTAGGACAGAAGGAGGGCGAGGGATTCCGGCGTGGTCAGCAAGATGTGCGGCGGGTCGGCGCGCTGGCGGCGGCGCTGGGTATAGGTGGTGTCGCCGGTGCGGTCCTCGACCCGGATGGGCAGGTTTGCGCCCTCGATGGGGGTGCGCAGGTTGCGGCGGATGTCGGCGGCAAGCGCCTTGAGCGGCGAGATATAGAGGGTGTGCAGGCCCTTGGCGGGGCTCTCGGTCAGCTCGGCAAGGGTGGGCAGGAAGCCTGCCAGCGTCTTGCCGCCCCCGGTGGGCGCGATCAGCAGGGTGGCCGGGGCCTCGGCGCGGGCCAGCATCTCCCACTGATGCGGGTGCAGGGTCCAGCCCTTGGCGGCGAACCAGTCTGACAATGCGGCGGGGAGGCGGTTCATTCTCGCAAGGTAGCCGTGTGGGGTGCCGCGTCAACCGGGCGCAGGGACCGCTGCGATTTTGCTTGAAGGGCCGTGCTGCGGGGCTTAACCGGAGGGGCATGCGAATGCTTTTCCTTGGCGATGTGATGGGCCGGACCGGGCGCGCGGCGATTGCCGAGCGGTTGCCGGGGCTGCGGCTGGAATGGAACCTCGATTTCGTGGTGGTGAACGGCGAGAATGCGTCTTCGGGGGCGGGTCTGACGCCGGAGCACGCGAAACTTCTGCTGGGGGCCGGGGCGGATTGTGTCACGCTTGGCGATCATGCCTTTGACCAGAAGGACATGCTGAGCTTCATCGAGCAGGAACCGCGGATCATCCGGCCGATCAATTTCAGCAAGGTCGCGCCGGGCAAGGGGTGGCGGGTGTTCACCGCGACCCAGGGGCGCAAGGTGCTGGTGGCGCAGGTGCTGGGGCAGGTGTTCATGAAGCGCCCGTTCGACGACCCGTTTTCCGCCATCGAACAGGTGCTGAAGTCGCATCCGATGGGCGGCATGGTGCAGGCTGCACTCGTCGATGTGCATGCCGAGGCCACGTCTGAGAAGATGGCGATGGGGCATTGGTGCGACGGGCAGGCCAGCCTTGTGGTGGGCACCCATACCCATGTGCCCACGGGGGATGCGCAGATCTTGGCTGGGGGCACCGGCTATCTGACCGACGCCGGAATGTGTGGCGACTATAATTCCGTGATCGGGATGGAAAAGCTGGAGCCGTTGCGCCGCTTTATCACCGGCATGCCGAAGGCGCGGTTTGAACCGGCGGGCGGGCCGGCCACGCTGTCGGGGGTGTATGTGGAAACCGATGACCGCACCGGCAAGGCGGTAAAGCTGCGGATGATCCGGCTTGGCGGGCGGCTGGAAGAGGCGCTGCCTTGAGCGACCACCGGCTGTTTGCCCTTGTGCTGATGGCGCTTGGTCTTGGCTGGGGGCTGACGCAGCCCTTGGGCAAGCTTGCGACCAGCACCGGCTATCAGCCGTTCGGATTGATCTTCTGGCAATTGGTGATCTGCACGATGGTGCTGGGGGCGCTGTCGCTGGCACGGGGCAAAGGGCTGGTGGTCACCCGCGACGCGCTGATCTTTGCACTGGTGGTGGCGGTGCTGGGCACGCTGGTGCCCAATGCGACATTCTACACCAGCATTCAGCACCTGCCGTCGGGGATCATGTCGATCCTGATTTCGGCGGTGCCGATCCTGTCTTTTCCCATCGCGCTGGCGCTGGGCATGGACCGGTTTTCGCTGCGGCGGATTGCCGGGCTGGGGCTGGGGCTGGTTGGGGTGGCGATGATTGCGGCCCCGGGTGCGGGCTTGCCGGGGCATCTGCTGGTGTTTCTGCCGCTGGCGCTGGTGGGGCCACTGTTTTATGCGCTGGAGGCCAATTACGTCGCCCGCGCCGGGACCGGCGGGATGGATGCGGTGCAGGCGATGTTCATGGCCAGTCTGGTGGGGGTGGTGCTGTGCCTGCCGGTCACGCTTGCAACGGGGCAGTGGATTGACCCGCGCGGGAACTGGGCCGCGCCGGAATGGGCGCTGGTCGGGTCCAGCGTGGTGCATGCGCTGTGCTATGCGGGCTATGTCTGGCTGGCCGCACGCGCAGGGGCGGTTTTTGCGGCACAATGCTCGTATCTGGTCACCGGGGCCGGGGTGATCTGGGCGATGCTGCTGCTGGGCGAGCGGTTGCAGCCCCTGGTCTGGGTTGCGCTTGTGGTGGTGCTGTCGGGCGTGGCATTGGTGCGGCCAAGGGCTGCCGCCCTGCGCGTGGAACAGGAGGCGTGATGCTGGGGATCGAGCTGGATCAGGCGGTGCAGGCCTATGTCGCGCTGGCGATTCTGGCGGGCATGCTGATGCTGTTCGTGCGCGAAACCTATCCGGTCGAGGTGACGGCGATCGGCGGGGCCTGCCTGATGCTGGCGCTGGGCATCCTGCCGCAGGCCGATGCGGTAAGCGCCTTGTCGAACGCGGCACCCTGGACGATTGCGGCGATGTTCATCATTGCCGGCGGTCTGGTGCGGACGGGCGCGCTGGACACAGCCACGCAATATGCGCTGCGCTATGTGAAGACGCATCCGAAATCATCGCTGGTGGTGATCGCGCTGGGCGTGATTGCGATGTCGGCCTTCATGAACAACACACCCATCGTGGTGGTGATGATCCCGGTGTTCATGCAGATTGCCCGGCAGCTGGCGCTGTCGCCGTCCAAGCTGATGATCCCGCTGTCCTACCTCGCGATTTTCGGCGGCACGATCACGCTGATCGGCACCTCGACCAATATCGTCGTGGACGGGGTGGCGCGCGAGCGGGGGCTGGAGCCGTTCGGCATTTTCGAGATCACGCCGCTGGGCATAGCCGCATCGCTGGTCGGACTGACTTACCTCGCGCTGTTCACCAAACGTCTGTTGCCCGACCGCGACAGCATGGCGATGATGCTGTCAGACCGCAGCCAGATGAAGTTCTTTACCGAGGTGGTGGTGCCCGAGGACAGCCCGATCATCGGGCAAAAGGTTGATGCCGTGGGCCTGTTCAAGCGTGACAACATGCGCGTCGTCGATGTGCTGCGCGGCGATGCGTCCTTGCGGCGTGAACTGGCCGGGGTGGAGCTTGCCCTGGGCGACCGGGTGGTGCTGCGCACGCCGATGTCCGAGGTGCTGGCGCTGCAGGAGTCGAAAGAGCTGCGGATGGTGGACAAGCTGTCCTCGGTCCAGACCACGACCGTTGAGGTGCTGATCACACCCGGCTGCGCGATGGTGGGGCGGTCTTTGGGCAGCCTGCGGTTGCGGCGGCGCTACGGTGTCTATCCGCTGGCGGTGCACCGCAAGAACCAGAACATCGGCCGGCAGCTGGATGATCTGGTGGTGCAGATCGGCGATACCCTGCTGCTGGAAGGCGCGCCCGGCGACATCCGGCGGCTGGCGACAGAGATGGATGTGGTCAATATCTCGGAACCGTCGGACCGGGCCTACCGCCGCACCAAGGCGCCCATCGTGGTGCTGGTGCTGGCGGCGGTGGTCGGCTTGTCGGCGCTGAACGTGGCCCCGATCCTGATGCTGGCGATGATCGGCGTGGCCGTGGTGCTGGTGACGCGCTGCATCGATGCGGATGAGGCCTTCGGCTTTGTCGATGGCCGGTTGATGGCGCTGATCTTTGCGATGCTGGCGGTGGGGGCGGGGCTGGACCATTCCGGCGCGGTGGAGCTGATTGTGGGCTGGATCGCGCCCGTCATGCAGGGGCTGCCGCCCTTCATGCTGATCTTTGTGGTCTATGCGCTGACCTCGGTGCTGACCGAGATCGTGTCGAACAATGCGGTGGCGGTGATTCTGACCCCGATTGTGATCGGGCTGGCGGCGCAGATCGGGGTTGATCCGCGCCCCTTTGTGGTGGCAGTGATGTTTGGGGCCTCGGCCTCGTTCGCCACGCCGATCGGGTATCAGACGAACACGCTGGTTTATGGGCCCGGAGGCTATCGGTTCAGCGATTTTCTGCGGATCGGCGTGCCGCTGAATATCGTGATGATGGTGGGGATCTCGGCCTTGATTCCGCTGTTCTTTCCGTTCTGAAGGAGCGTTTTATGCCTGTGTTTCCTCTCTGCCCAGCCGATCTGTGGGTTTGACGCCATGGCACCGAAATTCGGGACAAGCGGGTTGCGCGGGCTGGTGACAGAGCTGACGCCGGATCTGGTGGCGGATTACACCCGCAGCTTTCTGGCAACATGTCCGGTGGGCACAGGTCTGTGGGTCGGGCGCGATTTGCGCGCGAGTTCGCCGTTGCTGGCCGAGGGGGTGATCGCGGCGGCGCGGGGCGAAGGGGTGACGGTGACCGATTGCGGGGCGGTGCCGACGCCGGCGCTGGCGATGGCCTCGATGGCGGCGGGGGCGGCAGCGGTGATGGTGACGGGCAGCCATATCCCGGCAGATCGCAACGGATTGAAATTCTACGTGCCGGGCGGTGAGATCACCAAGGCAGAGGAGGCGGCCATTCTGGGCGGCCTTGGCCGCGACCCGGCGGGTCTGACGGCCCCGCGCCGCAACTCGTTCGAGATCAGCGGCGACTGGGCGGCGCGGTATCGCGGCGCGTTCGGGCGCTGCCTGGACGGGATGAAGGTGGGGGTCTGGGCCCATTCTGCGGTCAGCCGTGCCGGACTTGTCGCCTGTCTGGAAGCTTTGGGCGCGCAGCTGGTGGTGCTTGGCCCGTCGGAGGTGTTCGTGCCGGTCGATACCGAAGCGGTGCCGGCGGAGGTGCGGGCGCAGTTGCCGGGCTGGGTGCGGGGGCTGGATGCGGTTGTGTCCACCGATGGCGATGGCGACCGGCCCCTGGTGGCCGATGCCGCGGGCCGCATTGTGCCGGGCGATGTGCTGGGCCAGATCACGGCGGCGCTGGTGGGGGCGGAAACGGTTGTCACCACCGTATCGGCCAATAGCGGGGTGGATCTGTCGGGCCGGTTCGGGCGGGTCATCCGCACGCGGATCGGATCGCCCTATGTGATTGCCGCGATGGAGGCGGCCGGGGGGCGTGTGGTCGGCTATGAACCCAATGGCGGCTTTCTGCTGGGATTTGACGCGGCGGGGCCCTGGGGGCCGTTGCCGCGGCTGATGACCCGCGACAGCCTGCTGCCGATTGTGGCCGCGCTGATCGAGGCACGGCGCACCGGGTCGTTGGCGGCGCGGGTGGCGCTGGAACCCGCGCGCTTTACCGTGACCGACCGGTTGGAGGGGATCGCCCCCGAAGCGTCGGGCGCGCTTTTGGCGCGGCTGGGCGCGGGGGAACTGGCGGGGTTCCTCGCACCTTTGGGGCAGGTGGCGAGCGTGGACCGCAGCGACGGGCTGCGTGCCACGCTGGAGGGCGGGGCCATCGTGCATCTGCGGCCTTCGGGCAATGCGCCGGAATTCCGGGTCTATGCCGAAGCTGAGACGGTCGCGGCGGCAGAGGCGCTGATGGCGCTGGCCTTTGCGCAGGTGCGCAAGGCCCTGGCCTGAGCCTTGCAGGCGGCAGGCGGGCTGGTGTAAGGGAACCCATTACCGATCAGACGGGCAGGAGTACGGGTCATGGCAGGCCATTCGAAATGGGCGAACATCCAGCATCGCAAGGGCAAGCAGGACAAGCTGCGCTCGAAGATGTTTTCCAAGCTGGCAAAGGAAATCACCGTTGCAGCAAAGATGGGCATGCCCGACCCCGAGATGAACCCGCGCCTGCGTCTGGCTGTCAAGGCCGCCAAGGCCGTGTCGATGCCCAAGGACGTGATCGACCGCGCCATCAAGAAAAGCCAGATGGGCGATGGTGAGGATTACACCGAAATCCGCTATGAAGGCTATGGCGTCAACGGCATTGCCATCATCGTCGAGGCGATGACCGACAACCTGAACCGCACCGCCAGCAATGTGCGGTCCTATTTCAGCAAGGCCGGCGGCAATCTGGGCACCACCGGATCGGTCGCGCACAGCTTTGACCGGGTGGGCGAAATCTCCTATCCCGCATCTGTGGGCGATGCCGACACGGTGATGATGGCGGCGCTGGAGGCGGGGGCCGATGATGTGGAGTCCGATGAGGACGGCCACTGGATCTATTGCCCGGTCGAGTCGCTGAACGAGGTGTCGGATGCCTTGGAAAAATCTTTGGGCGAATCGAGTGAATCCAAGCTGATCTGGAAGCCGCAGACCCTGACCGAGGTGGATCTGGACACCGCGCAAAAGCTGATGCGGCTGATCGACATGCTGGAAGAAGATGATGACGTGCAGACGGTGACGCATAACTTTGACATTCCCGAGGATGTCGCGGCACAGTTGTAACCGGCGCTGCGCGCGACAGCGCGGGCGCTGACGGATGGGATGGTGATGCGCCGCGTTGGCGCTGTGTGTTGGTGGTGGGTGAGTGATGCGACTTTCGTTCTTCAAAAAGCCGCCTGATCCCCCCAAGCCGGTTTTTCTTCTTGGTGTGGGCGCGCAGAAGGCGGCGACCACCTGGCTTTACCGCTATCTGCGCGATCATCCCTACTGTGCGATGGGGCCGATCAAGGAACAGTCGGTGTTCCAGTCCTATTACCAGCCCGACCGCTTCCGGCTGTCCGAGGTGGTCAAGATTGAGCGGCTGCGCGACCATCTGGCGGCATCGGTGCGGGGATTTCACAAGGGTGAGGCGGCGGCCGACCCTGCCGAGCTGGTGTCGCTGCTCGACAATCTGGCGATGAACCATGACATCGACCGCTATTGGGCGTCCTATCGCCTGTTGCGGGCGCAGCATCCGCAGGCCCGCCTGCTGGGGGATATCACGCCGGAATATGCGGGGCTGACGGCGGAAAACTTCTCGGACATCCGCGCCCGCATCCTGACGGAGGGCTATGTGCCGCGCGTGGTGTTTCTGATGCGCGACCCGATCGAACGCTGTTTTTCAATGCTGCGCATGGCAGACCGCAATGCGGCGGAGGCGGGCCATGCCGTGGGGCGGCCAGCGCATGAACGCTTTGACACGGCGGCCAAAAGCGACTGGTGCCAGATGTACACCCGTTATGACCGGACCATGGCGGCGCTGGAGGCGGCGTTTCAACCGGAAGAACTGTTCTACGGCTTTTATGAAACCTTCCTGACGCTGGAAGAACTGGGCCGCGCCTGTGCTTTTCTGGGCATCGACCGCAGGCATCCGAACTTTGACCGGCGGGTCAACTGGTCGCCGCGCGAGGGCGATCTGGATGACGGGGCGCTGCAATCGGTCCGCGTGTTTTATGATGAGGTCTATGAGGTGTGCAAACAGCGCTTCGGGGCTGATTTCATTGCCAGCATCTGGCGATACTGCTGACCGGCTGGTCGGTCGCCGGGCGCGTTTTGGCCTTTCTTTTGCACCGCCCCTTGCAATTTGAGGGAAATCGGCGCAAGTTAGGGAAGCAAAGTATCTTCTCTTTCGGTCTTCTGTCTGCTTCGGCCCACAGTCACACGATCTAGACGACTCTGGGCCGGGCCATCGCATGCTGTGGATGGCAGACACTACAGGAGATCTCACGATGGCCAACGGCACCGTGAAATGGTTTAACGCAACCAAAGGCTTCGGCTTCATCGCGCCAGAAGGCGGCCAGAAAGACGTGTTCGTGCACATCACCGCGCTGGAACGCGCTGGTATCCGTGCATTGAACGACGGTCAGGCTGTGACCTTCGATCTGGAACGTGACCGCAACGGTCGCGAATCTGCGACCAATCTGGCACTGGCCTGATCTGTCAGGTCTGATCCATCGGTCAGACATTTTGAAACGGGGGTGGCGCAAGCTGCCCCCGTTTTGCATTTTGCAGGAATGTGTCAGGCCCCGGCGATCAGGGCGGCGGCGATGATCCACATGGTGCTGCCCACGATCAGTTCCAGCCAGACCCAGGCTTTGGGGTTGGCAAACAACGGGGCCAGCAGGCGGGCGCCAAATCCCAGGCTTGCGAAAAACACAAAGCTGCCCGCGATGGCACCGGCGGCAAAGACCCACTGGCCGGGCGCATATTGCGCCGAGATCGCCCCCAGCAGCACCACGGTGTCCAGATAGACATGCGGGTTGGCCCAGGTCAGCACCAGTGCGGTGGCAAGGGTGCGGCCAAGGCTGGTGCCGGTGCCGGGGGCAGGGCGCAGCGCCTCACCCCCGCGCAGGGCCGCGCGGAACCGCAGCGCGCCATAGACAAACAGGAACAGCGCCCCGGCATAGAGCATGGCGGTGGTGATCCAGGGCAGAAGGGCGGCGAGCGTGCCGAACCCAGCAACCCCGGCGTAGATCAGCACCGCATCAGACAGGGCACAGGCCAGAACCACCGGCACCACATGTTCGCGCCGCAGCCCCTGGCGCAGCACAAAGGCATTCTGCGCGCCGATGGCGGCAATCAGCGACAGGGCGGTCAGAAATCCGGCAAGGGCGGCGGTCATGTAAGGGGCCTTTCAGCTGCGGTGTGCTGCTTGACTTAGCGTGGGGTGTGATGATCAATCCAGTTCATCTTTCTGATAGCAGATAAGCTGTGCTGATCTTTGACCCTTTGCATCTGGCGGCGTTGACGGCCGTGCACCGGCGCGGGTCCTTCGACCTTGCCGCCGCCGATCTGGGCATCACGCAATCGGCCGTGTCACAGCGCATCAGGGCGCTGGAGGACCGGGCCGGGGTGCTGCTGATCCGGCGCGGCAGCCCCAGCGTGGCGACGGCCGCAGGGCTGCGGCTGATCCGGCATTTCGACGAGGTCGTGCTGTTGGAGCGTCAGGCAGCGGAAGATCTGCCGGGCGTGCAGACGGGCGCGGTGACCTTGCGCATTGCGGTGAATGCCGATTCGCTGGCCACCTGGGTCATGCCCGCGCTTGTGCAGGTGCCCGACGTGCTGTTTGATCTGGTGATTGATGATCAGGATTTCAGCCAGGAGTGGCTGCGGCGCGGCGAGGTGGCGGCGGCGGTCACGTCGCATGCCGGACCCTTGCAGGGCTGTGACACGCTGCCGCTGGGCGCGCTGCGCTATGTGGCAACCGCCAGCCCGGCCTATGTGAGCCGCTGGTTTGCGGATGGCGTTACGGCGCAGGCTCTGGCCCGCGCCCCGGCGCTGACGTTTTCCGACAAGGACCAGTTGCAGGTGCAATGGGTGGCCGCGCGCGGCTTGGGGGTGCGGGCGGGCTTTCCCAGCCACCGGATCGCCTCGACGCAGGGCTTTGTCGATGCCTGCCTGCTGGGTCTAGGCTGGGGATTGAACCCTGAACCCCTGGTCGCCCCGCACCTTGCCGCAGGGCGGCTGGTGGAACTGGTGCCCGGGGCGGCGCTGGACGTGGCGCTGCATTGGCAGTTTGCCCGGCTGACCGCGTCGGCGATCCGGCCGCTGACGCTGGCGATGCGGGCGGCGGCGGCGCAGATGTTACGGTTACAATAACGCGCTTGTCCTTGGCGACAGCGCGCCACAGGGTGCGGCCATGACGACCACATCACCCGATCAGACCAATCCCGTGCAGGCCATTCTGTGGATGCTGGCCTCTGGCCTGTCTTTCGTGGGGGTGACAGGGATCGTGCGCTATCTGGGAACGGATCTGCCTGCCGTGCAATCTGCTTTCCTGCGCTTTGCCTGGGGCGTGGTGTTTCTGCTGCCGGCGCTGATCGGGGTGCTGCGCAAGGGGATGCCGGGTCTGCACCTGCGGCTGCATCTGGGCCGGAGCGTGGTGCATGTGGCGGCGGTGGTGTGCTGGTTCTATGCCATGGCCCGCATCCCGGTGGCCGAGGTGACCGCGATCGGCTATCTGAACCCGGTGTTGCTGACCCTTGGTACGGTGGTGTTCTTTGGCGAGCGCCTGTCGTGGCGGCGGGTCTTGGCGATTGGGGTGGCCCTGATCGGGGCGCTGATCGTGCTGCGGCCCGGCCTGCGGGAGGTGACCGATGGCCATATCGCCCAGATCTGTGCGGCGGTGTTTTTTGCCGGCTCTTACCTGTTTGCCAAGCGGCTGGCGGGGATGGCCAGTGCCGGGCAGATCGTGGCCATGCTGTCCCTGGGGGTGACCCTGGCACTGGCCCCGCTTGCGGCCCTTGTCTGGGTGCCGGTCAGCGTGGCGCAGGTCGCATGGCTGGCGGTGGTGGCGGCCTGTGCGACGGGCGGGCATTATTGCATGAGCCGCGCCTTTGCCGCCGCCCCGATTGCGGTGTCGCAGCCGGTGGTGTTCTTGCAACTGATCTGGGCCGCCTTGCTGGGCTGGGCTGCCTTTGGTGAGGCGGTGGATGTCTTCGTGCTGGTGGGTGGTGCGGTGATTGTGGGATCGGTCAGCTATATCACCTGGGCCGAAGCGCGGCAGAGGCGGCGCAGCCTGGTGCCCGAGGTGCTTTAGGCCACCGCCGCGACGTCAGCGGCGGCGGACCAGAAAGGCGCGGGCGGTGTTCAGGGCTTCACGGATGGTGACATCCATGTCCAGATAGCGATAGGTGCCCAGCCGGCCGACAAAGGTGACGTTTTGCGCGTCGCGGGCCAGGGCTTCGTAATCGGCCAGCAGCGTCTGCTCGGCGCTGAGGCGGATCGGGTAATAGGGGATGTCGTCGGGGCCGGCGGCGCGGGCGTATTCGCGGTAGCAGACAGTGCGGGCATGGCTTTCCCACGGGGCGAAATGCTTGTGTTCGGTGATGCGCGTATAGGGCACATCCGGATCGGGGTAGTTCATGACCGCACAGCCCTGATGGTCGCCAGTATCGGTAAAGCGCTCAAAGTCCAGCGTGCGGTAGCCGAGCCGTCCCAGCCGGAAACCGAAATAGCCGTCCAGCGGGCCGGACCAGAAGATGTGATCGGCGCTGGCCGCCATGCTTGGGTCATAGGGCGTGTTCAGCCGTGTGAGGATGGCCGGGTGATCCAGCAGGCGGGCGACCAGATCGGTATAGCCCTGTTGCGGAATGCCCTGAAAGCGATGGCTGAAATAGTTGTCATCGTAGGTGAAGCGCATCGGCAGCCGCTTGAGGATTGAGGCGGGCAATGCGCGCGGTGACAGGCCCCATTGCTTTTCGGTATAGCCCTTGAAGAAGGTCTCGTAGATCTCGGGGCCGACCATCTGCAGCGCCTGATCTTCGAAATTGGTGGCGGGCACATCGGCGGGCGCGGCGCGGCTGGCGATGAAGGCCTGCGCCTCGGCCGGACGCAGGGTCTGGCCGAAGAACTGGTTGATGGTGTGCAGGTTGATCGGCATCGAATAGACTGCGCCGCGTGCCGTGGATTTTACCTGATTGCGAAACGGCATGAACGTGGCGCGGCTGGTGACATAGTCCCACACTTCGGCATCATCGGTGTGAAAGATATGCGGCCCATAGCGGTGCAGCATGACGCCGGTTTCGGCGCAGCGTTCGGTATGGCAGTTTCCGGCGATATGGGGCCGGCTGTCGATCACGGTGCTGGACAGGCCCGCTTCGGCCAGTTCGCGCGCAATGACTGCCCCGGAAAACCCTGCCCCGACAATCAGAATGGTCATGCGCCGCCCCCGACTTGTGTGTGAGTCCTGTCTAGACGGCGGGAGGGCGTCGCACAACCTGCGGTGTTGTGGTGTAGCCCCCTTGCCCTGTGGCGCGTGATGGTGAAACGTGGGGAAACCCACGCGCGGCAGACGCGTGCAATACGGCAGGGCTAGGATGACGCAGGCAGATCAGGCGCAGCATCGGCGGTTCATCATCGTGGGTCTGCCGCGCAGTGGCACGACCTATCTGATGACCTTGCTGAACTCGCACCGCCTGGTGACCTGCTCGGGTGAGTTGTTCAACCCCTACAGCGTGATCGAAACCGCAGAGCCCAATTACGACCCGGATCTGCGATACAAGCGCGACTGGGGGCCGCGTTATTTCATGCGGCAATTCTTCGAACGCCATGAGGCGGGACCGTGGCAGCGGATCGGGTTCAAGCTGATGCTGGGGCACAATATCAGGGTGCTGAGCCAGTTGCCCGATCTGGCACAGGTGCGGATCATCTATGTTCACCGCGACAACCGGCTGGCACAGGTCGCGTCCTTTCTGAAGGCAATGCAGACCAAGACCTGGGCGCAAACCCGGCGGTCACGCGCCATGACACAGAAGATTGTCGCAAGTCCCGAGGAGATCAGCCATCGCTGGCATGAATATGCGACGATGGACTTCCTGTTTGCCCAATGGCTCGGCACCCTGCCCAATCCGAGCCTGACGCTGGAGTATTGCGAGCTGTTCAAGCCGGGTTTCAATGCGCGGATCTGCGGCTTTTTGGGCATAGAGACGGACCCGGACATGAACTCTCCGCTGATCAAGCAGGGAAGCAACCGGGTCCTTGACCGGTTTGCCACACCCGGCCCGATCGAGTCCTACATGCGTTATCTTGGCCGCGCCAACTGGCTGGAGGATGAGCTGGTCTGAATGAAAATCCTGTATGTGAATTGGGTTGATTATCTTGACCCCGAGGGCCGGGGCGGCGGCGTGTCGCTGTATCAGCGCAATCTGATGCGGGCGATGGCGGCCCTGCCGGGGGCAGAGGCCAGTTTCATCGCCTGCGGCACGTCTTATGATCCGCTGCGCCCGCGGCCGCGCTGGGAAAAGATGCATCATGGCCCGCAGGAGGCACGGGACCGGCGGTTTGATCTGGTCAATTCCGGCACGCTCGCGCCGGGGCATGCGTCCTTCGGGCAGGCGGCCCAGATCAGCCATCCGGCGACCGAGGCGGTGTTTTTCGACTTTCTGGCGCGGACCGGCCCCTATGATGTGGTGCATTTCAACAATCTTGAAGGGCTTCCGGTCGATGTGCTGCACCTCAAACAGCTGTTTCCGGCCACCCGGCTGGTGCTGTCCCTGCACAACTATTATCCGTTCTGCCCGCAGGTGAATTTCTGGCAGGATGAAGCCCGCCATTGCACCGATGATGGCGCGGGCGCGCGCTGTGTCACCTGCCTGCCGCATCGGTGGAACGCCGGGCAGATCCGGGCCGGGCATGGGTTGGCCTATCGGTTGAAGGTGGCGGGCGTATCGCCGGACAGCGCGATGTTCCGGCAGGCCTTCCGGGTGATCTTCGGTCTGGGCCGGCGTCTGGGCCGCGTGCAGGGGGCATGGCAGCGGCGTGTGGCGGACCCGGTGGCAGGGGCAGATGCGGCGTCCGGCTTTGTGCAGCGGCGGGCGGCGATGGTGCGCCAGATCAACGCGCATTGCGACCTGGTTCTGTGCGTGTCAGACCGCGTGCGCCAGATCGCGCTGCGCCAGGGGATCAGGGCCGACAAGGCCGTTACCAGCTATATCGGCACGGTCGAGGCGCAGGCTTTTGCCAAGGCCCCGGCGCGTGGCCCGATCCTTCGGCCCGATGGCACGGTGAAGCTGGCCTATTTTGGTTACATGCGGCGCGACAAGGGGTTCTACTTTCTGCTCGATGCGCTGGAGGCGCTGCCGGACGCGGTGCTGAACCGCCTGCATCTGGTGGTGGCCGCCCGGCGCGGTGAGGCACAGGTGATGGCGCGGCTCGCGGCGCTGGAGCCCCGGCTGGCGGTGTTCCGGCATCAGGATGGCTATGGCCATGGCGATCTGGACGGGCTGTTGGCCGATGTGGGTCTGGGCCTGCTGCCGGTGATGTGGGAGGACAACCTGCCGCAGGTGGCGATCGAGATGCATGCGCGGCGCATTCCCCTGCTTTGTAGCGACATGGGCGGCGCGCAGGAACTGGGCAACAGCCCGGACTTCGTGTTCCGCGCCGGCGATGTGGCGGCCTTTGCTGACCGGATCGGGGCAATCCTGTCCGGCGCGGTGGGGCCGCAGGACTATTGGCGCAATGCGATGGTGCCAGAGACGATGGGACCGCATCTCGACAAGCTGCTGGCGCTCTATCGCGGCGAGGCGGCTTTGCCGCTGGACAGCACCGATTGCACAAAGGGGCTTTCGGTCCAGCGAACCGAGATGGCGGGGTCATAGATGGTCTCGCGCCCTTCGCGGATCAGGGTCAGGTATTTGCGGTATTCCTCGGCATTGTTGAAATGCTGGCCGCGCGCCACCTCGGCCACAGCCTTGGCGCGGAAGGCGGCGGTATATTTGAAATGGCCAAACAGCAGGGCGCGCGGGGAGGGCCGGGTTTCGGCGACGTAATGCAGCCCGTCGGACAGGCGCATCCAGGGCTGATAGCGCAGCACGGCGATTTTCTGCGCTACAAAAAGTTCGGGGCGCGAACCCGGCAGCAGGCGGTGCCGGGTGGCGGAGGTATAGGTCTGCGCATTGGAAAACGGGCCGCGCCCCAGCGCAGTGGTCAGAAACGGATCACGGTCGATGTAGGGGGCTGCGGTAAACGGCGACTGGTCGGCGAACGTTGCGTCTGACAGCGGCCCGCCCGGATACATGTCGAGCATGAAGACACGGGCGGCATCATGATCCGTGAAGTCGGGGCCCAACAGCAGGTCGGGCAGATTGCCCGTGGCATCGGCAGTCCATGTCAGCAGCTCATCGGCATCGGCAACCACCGACCACAGGCCGGTCCGCTGGGCCAGCAGCGCCTGTTGCCAGAGCACGCCGTAATGCGATCGGCGGTAATCGGAGTCGACGGTAAAGAGCGCCACATCCGGTTGATCGGCAAGATGTTCCAGCGTCCCGTCATCCGAGCCATTGTCGGCCATCAGAAAGCTGGTGACGCCCAAGGCCCGGTAATGGGCCAGAAAATGCGGCAGCATGGTGATTTCGTTGCGCAGACAGGCCACGATGGCCACCGGGGCCGTGCGAGCATGGTCAAGCCGGGCCGGGGGAGAGATCAGATCCAGCGCGTGGCTTTGCGCGCCAAGCCGGGCCGGGATCAGCGTGGGCCAGAGCTTTGCCGCCGCGGGGCGACGGGATTTCGCGGTGCGTGTGGCAAGGTCTTGCAGGTCATGCCCGTCCAGATGCGCGAGTTTGACGCCCGACCCGATAAAGGGGAGGCAGGTGTTTTCCCACTTGGGCACCAGCATACCACCCGCGCGTGCCCGGCGCAGCACATGGACGCGGTAATCCTCGCCCCTGACGCGGATGCCGGACAGCGCGAGCAGATCGCCCACCAGCTTGTCCTCCATGAACGAGGCCTGGATCAGGCGCTGGCCTTCTGCGCTGGCGGCACTGGCCAGCAGTGCAGAGATGGCACGGGGGCTGAGCAGATAGCCCGATCCGCCATCGGCATAGGTTGACGGCTCGGGCGATTTGTCCAGATCATGACGGCCGCGCAGCGAGCTTGATTTGCCCATGTGCCAGCTGCGGTCCGTCTGGCCGCGCGCCCGGGCCAGCGGGCGGCCGTAATAATTGGCTTTCAGGCAGGACAGGCTGAAGAAATATTCCTCTACATCCAGAAAGCAGTCGTCATCGACCTTCAGCATCCGGCGGCCGGGGAAGTGCTGATGCACATGGGCAATGGCGGCGAGGGATTTCTGCGGCAGGCCTTCGTAATCATCGGGGGCGGTCAGGCAGACGACATCCGGCGGGGCCGGGCCGGTGGGGTCGCCAACGACGACGATCGCGGGGATGCCGAGACGGGCAAGATCCGCCAGCCAGCCCCGGCGCAGGGCAGGAATGCGGGTGGCAAGGTTGGGGTGGCAGGACATGACCACGACCACGGCGTTGAACAAGGCGGTTGCCGCATCGGGGGGCGGGAGGGCAGGGCTGGCTTGGCCTGCGGGCAACGGCGGCAGGCCCAGTGCCGCTTGAACCGGGGCGGCCAGTTGCGGGTTGGCCTGCACCGCTTGCAAGGCAGGTGCCACAGCCGCACAGGTCAGCGCGCCGGGCGTGATCTGTGCGACCGCGACCATCCGTCGGAGCCCGGCGAGCAGCAGGCTGATGGCTGCCGGGTCCTCGCGCAGCGCAAGGATCAGGCCAAGGCTGACCCCCAGCCCCAGATGCCCGGCTCCGCTGCCTGCCAGTGCCAGGGCATCGGTCAGAACCCTGTCCAGCCGGGCCAGACGCTGGGCGGGGGGCGTGTCGGGCCAGGCGGTGATCAGGTCAAAGGCGGTCTGGCCGAGCTGGCGTTCCAGCACCTCGAACGCCGCGGAACGCGGGGCGCGGCCAGTGCCGGACTGGCTGCGGCTGATGGCACTGCGCACATCAAAGCCGGGGTCATCGCTGGCCCCGGGCCGGAACAGATCGCGCAAGGCGAGATCGGGGTGCCAGGGCGCGCTCTCGCGCAGATCGGGGACAGAGTGCAGGCAGAGTGCGGCGGCGGCCACACCCTGAACGTTGAGGGCGTGAAGCACCGACAGGGCGGCGGCACTGCGCGCGGGATCGGTCAGGCGGGCAAAGGCCTGTCCGGCGGCCAGCAGGGCGGGGGCAAAGGCCGACAGGGTATCGCTGTCCGCAGCGGAGGGAAGGAGGGACCAAAACCGCGGCGACAGGCCATAGGCGGCCAGTGCCGTCTGTTCGATTGACCTGCGCTGGTCGGGCGGCAAGCGGGCCAGTTGGCCCAGCAGGGCAAGCAGGCCGTCCATCATCCCGTGGCAGGGGGTGCGGCCCCAAGGGTCTTGGGCCTGCGCGGTCAGCAGGGTGCAAAAACCGTCGATGATGCCGAGGCGCTGATGTTCGGGGATCGGCAGGGTGCCGGGGCATGCCACAGCCCGTGCGATCCAGCCCAGAGCCGCGCTTGCCAGCCAGCCGCCGTGGCGGTTGGCCAGCAGATGCATCCGGCTGATGACCTGATCATGTTCGCCATCAAGTAGCTGGAACGGCAGGCGCAGCGAGACATAGCCCACATCATCGCTGGGGCGGACCGGGGGAAGGCCGCGCGCGGAGACAGCCGCGTGCAGCAGATCAAAGGCATCTCGTTCGCAAAAGCTGGGGCAGAGGGTGAGGGCGAGGTGTTCGCGATCCTCTCCCGCCGGCGCTGGCAGGGCGGTGGCGAGCCAGTCGGCAAGGGCGGTGCGGTCGGGCGCGGTGGCCAGCAGGCGCGACAGATCGGCTGTCAGCGCGGCAAGCGGCGCTGCGGCAGGGGCTGCTGGCGGTGCCAGGACGGGGGGCGTCGGGCCGATGGCTGTGGCCAGAAAGCCTGACAGGCCAAGCCGGGCCGCCGCTGCGACAAGGGCTGCGTGAACCTGCGGGTCCAGACGGGGCCAGACGCCGGAATGGCAGACATGCTCGATCGCCTGCAGGGCGGCAATATCGTCATTGGCGATGGCACCGTTGCGGGTCTGGCGCAGCAGGCCCCGGGCAAGGCCGGTTCGGTCGATGCGCAAAGGCGGGAGGGTGCCGCCGGTCAGCAGGTCGATCATGGCCAGCTCGGCAGCATCATCGGGGCCTGTGCCCAGCCAGATCCGGCCCGGCAGCAGAACGGCCGCGACGCCCTCGGGCAGGGCAAAGGTATTGGGCAGCGAAGACAGCGCCTGCGTTGCGGGGCACAAGGCGACCGGTGCCGCTGATCCGGGCAGGATCACCGCATGGCGCGGCGCAGACTGCCCGCGTTGCAGCCGTTCTGCCAGTTCCATCCGGTCGGTCAGCACCGGACCTGCGCCGGCGCGCAGTTCCTGCCACAGCCGGTCAAAGCTGTGATCCCGGGTTTCGATACTGTCCCAGAGCACGGCGCCATCGGCGATATAGCCGGTGATCTGGTGCAGCCTTGGATAGCCGCGCCGGAGCAGGAAACGTGCGGTCCGGTCAAACCGGGGCCGGCGGAAAAAGCGGGCCCGTCGCAGACCGTCGATCTCGACGGTCACGGCATGGGCGTCAAAGGACAGAGTTAAGGGAAAGCGGTGTCTGGGAAAGGGTACGGCAAGGTGGTCTTCGCGGTGCCAGCCCCTGGCATCTTGCTGGTTGATCACGGCAAGATTGTCGGCAAGGCGCAATGACAGATGGAAGGGAATATCGTTGGGGCCCGCTGCGCAAAAATTCAGGTTGGCGTAAGGGGTCCAGTCCGGGTCGATCTGGCAGCGGAAGGTGGCACCATTGGTTGTGCGGAACGGGATCATCGGGGGCCTGTCTGCGGATACTGGTACGGGTACGGATCGGTTATGCGGTGCCGGGCGCAGTGTGGCAATCATCCGGCTGGGGGCAAGCGGAAGATTTGGCGCAGGACCGAGGGGGTGTCGGGGTCAATCACGCCCGCCGTGCCGCACCAGCCGCGCGCTTTGCCAATCTGCCACAGGCGCAGCAGCATCAGCGCGCGTCGCAGGCGGTGCCGGGTGCCGCGCCGCTGCTCTTGCGCCAGCAAATGGCTGGCCTGGCGCAGGAACAGGCGGCGCGCCCCCCCCGCTGGCAAAAGCGGGGCGAGGGCGGTGCTCCAGCCGTCAAGCGCTTGCAGGGCGATGTGCAAGGGGGGCGGCGGGACGGGCGGGGGCGCGGCACCCGGGATTTGCGCGCAGGCAACCGGAGCTTGCGCCGCGCAGAGCCGCAGGGCCCGTTCTGCCAGGCGCAACTGCGGCTGGGGGCTGACGGGTTGGCAGGCGAAGGCCGCCTTGACCAGCAGGGCGTGCCGATCCGGTTTGAGGTCAAGGGCTGCGTCAGGCGACAGGATGCGGGGCGGCGACAGGGGGCTGGCTTGTGGTTGTGGCGTCGAAGACCGCGTGACCAAGACCGCAGCCAGATCGCTGTGCAGCAGGTGACCGGCGATGTCGGCAAGGGCGGCATGATCGACCAGCCCGAACCCGGTCAGGTCAATCATCAGACCTTGCGGAGCCAAGGGCAGATCTGCCGTGGCAAGCTGGAAAAGCGGGGCCAAGGGTGACGCAGGGTCTGGCAGAAGGTCAGGCGGGGTGTCTTCCATGCTTTCGCCAAGTCCGGCGGCAAGGCGGATCGTCACCGGCGGCTGGCCCGACAGGCTGCATGCCTGCAGCGCGTCAAGGTAGCCGTCCCAGGCCCAGTCGGGCGCAAGCTGATGGCGGGCGAGGAAATCGGCTGCCGCCTGTCGGAACCGTGCGGCACGTTGGGGCGCGCGGATCACCTCCAGCCGTTCGCAGAACAGCCGGGTGGCAAGCCGTGCCAGCCCGGTATCGGCACCGGATTTGTCGGCGCTGCGAAAAATCTTGGCCGAGCGTTCCAGCACCGGAATCTGTTCAAAAACCCGGTCATCATCGGCGCGGGTGATCTGGCCGTCGCGGTCCAGCGTGTACAGGTACAGCGGGTCAGACAGATGGTGCAGGACCCGACTTTTGGCAGCAAGGCGCTGAAAGAAGGTGTGATCCTCATACCAGGTGCCTTCATCGAAGCGCAGATCGCCGATGAAGGCGCGCCGGTAGAGCTTGTTCCAGGCAGAGGGAAAATGGCAGATCACCTGCGCCCAATCGTCCAGCGCAAAGGGCACCGCCTGCGTGCCGGGGCGTGGTTCAGTCTGGCCGTGGATCGCGGAATGCGGATGCCGGCTGCCATCGGGCGTGCAGAAGGCGACACCGCTGGCCACCCAATCGGCCCCGGTGCTGTGCAGCGTGTCGTGCAGGCGGCACAGGAAGGTCGGGGCATAGCGGTCGTCCCCGTCCAGAAAGGCAATGACCGGGGCGCGGGCGAGATCCAGCCCTGCGTTGCGCGCGCCGGACAGGCCCCGGTTTTCCTGATCGATGAGCCGGAACCTTGGATCGCCGCCAATTGCGGCAAGGGCCTGCTGGCGGGTGGCGTCGGTGGAACCGTCGTTGATCACCAGCGCCTCGAAGCCCGAAAAGGTCTGGCAGCGGAGCGAGTCAATCGCGGCGCCGATGTAGGGGGCCACGTTATAGGCCGGCACGATGACGCTGATCTGAGGGCTGTCGTGCCGGGTCACGTCAGGATGCCGTCGCACAGCCAGCGTGATGCGAAATCGCAGGGGGAACGGGGCGCAGGCAGGTCTGTCATGCCAGCAGACAACACAAAAGCGCGCCGCAATTCCATCAAAAACATGCGCCCGCCGGAACAGGCCAGCACCAGGGGGGCAGGGTGGGCGGCGGCGGGGTCAGATCACCGTGATATGGCTCTCCAGTGCCTGCAGATCGTAAACCCCCAGTAAGTGAACGATCGTGTCGGACAGGCCGAAATCCAGCACGATGCCATAGGGGGTCACGCTGCCATAGTGCTGCGCGATCTGGCTGCCCGACGGGAAGGTGCCGCGGAACATCCATTGCGTCAATTGGATCTGGTCGCCTTCGGCCAAGCTGAAATCATGGACAAAGGTATCTTTGTAATAGCGGTAGAACAGGAAAGTGTCCGCGCCGTCATTGCCCCAGACATGGTCTGTGCCTGCGCCCGAGGCGATCAGGTCGTTGCCGGGGCCGCCCGAGATCACATCATTGCCCGGACCGCCCCAGATCGTGTCATGTCCAGACCCGCCATGGAGAGTGTCATGGTTCGAGGCGCCGAACAGATCGTCATCGCCGGCAAAGCCGAAGATCAGATCATTGCCGGGACCGCCGCCGATGGTGTCGAAATGGTCGCCCCCCAGAAGGGTATCATTGCCGGACCCGCCCCAGATTGTGTTCTGGCCGTTGCCGCCGTCCAGCAGGTCGTGCCCCGCGCCGCCACCGATCAGGTCGTGTCCGTCGCGGGCGCGGATCACATCATTGCCCAGCCCGCCCCAAAGCTGGTTGTTGCCACCGGAGGCAAAGATGAAGTCGTCGCCTGCCAGACCGAAAACGGTATCGTTGCCCAACCCGCTGTAGATCAGATCATTCCCTGCGCCGCCATCCAGCGAATCAGCGCCCGAGGCACCGGTCATGGTGTCATCGCCTTGGGTGCCGGTACGGGTCAGCGGACCTGTGGACCGGTTCTGCCAGCCGGGATCTGTTGACCAGTCTGGCAGACGGGAGAGTTCGGTCGGCCCGTCGGCCGGGTCGATGCTGCTGCTGCCGGTAAGACCGGTGGCGGGCATGGGCGTGGGCAGAGGGGTGCCGCCATCGTCCCCAGTGCCGCCCGGTTCATCCGGCGCACCAGGGCTCAGGGCCCCATCACCCTCGCCATGAGCCGAACCGCCCTCGGCGCTTGCGGTGAGGGTGGACACCGGGATGCGCGCCGGGCCGAGCCCGACGGGCAAGACCTCCGCCAGCGTCAGCGGGCGGTCGTCGGATGCGAGAATGGTGACCGTCCGGCCATTGAAGGACAGGGTGATGCCGTCGCTGCGGGGCGTGACGGTCAGCTGCCCGGTATCGCGCAGCATGGGCCAGCCTGTCAGGTCGAGCGCATCGGCCCCCCGTTGGAAATCGGTGATCGTGGTCAGGGTTGCGGCGTCTCGCAGCACAAAGGTATCGCGTCCTGCGCCTCCGGTCAGACGCGTGCCGGAGGTCTCTGCGATCAGCACATCATCACCGCCGCCCCCGGTCAGACCCTGATTGGGGGCACCGCTGGTCAGGATATCCGCCCCGCCGGTGCCGGCCAGCGTGGCGCCGTTGCCTGCGCCTGTGATCACGTCACCGAGAGATCCCAGCGGCCATTCCAGCACCGTCAGCCCGATCTCGGTTTCGCCCCCGACAATGATGAACAGCCGCTCGCCGCTGTGAATGATCTTGACCGCGGTGACATTTGCCAACCCGCCGGCAAGGCTGTTTTCCAGCGTCGCAAGGGTTTGCAGGGTGCCGTCCGGCAGCAACCGGAACAGGGTGACGCCATCATCCCCGCCGCCGGCGGCGACAAAGACTTGTCCGTTCACGGTCACCGTATCCACCGCGCAGACCGAGGCAAATCGGGTATCGCGGGAGTCGAGCAGGTGATCGGTAATGGTCATCTGCCCCTGATCCGAGAGACGGATCACGGTCAGGCTGGAGGTGCCGGCAGCAGCCGCGATCACGAAACTCTGGCCGCCCATGGTCACAACATCCAGATCCGAGAGGGTGGCAACGGCAAGCCCGTCGCTGGCCGCAAGCGATGCGGTGGGGCGCAGGCTGTTTGTCGCCGTGTCATGGCGCAGGGCGGTAAGGCTGTTGCGCGCGGCATCAATGGCCAGCAGCAGCGGCTGGTCCTGACCGGCGATCTGCACCAGACTGTGGGTACCGCTGGGCATGGCACCGGTGATCGACAGTTCAATCATCGCGCCACTGCCGGGATCATAGACCGCGACACGGCCGCTGTCTGGGGCCAGAACATAGAGCGGGGCTGCGCTGTCTGGCTGGTCTGCAATCACCATGCGTCCGGTGAATCCATTTGGCAGGAGCAGCGCAAAGGGCGTGCCGATGCCCCCCGACAGATTGGCGCTCCAGCCGACAAGTCCGCTGCCCGAGGCAAGGCCAAGCACAATCGCAGTCGATGTGCCAAGCTGGGCAACCGCCATATCGGTTTCCGCCTGAAGCCCATAGCCGGTGGTCATCGTCCGGACCGCGATCAGGGTCAGGCGGCCATCTGACCCGATGCCATAGGAGGAAAGGCCCCCGTTGGCTCCGGAATAGGCAAACAGGCGCTCTCCACCCGGTCCGTCCACCAAGGCAAGATCGATGATCCCAAGATCAACCGAGTCGTTCCCGCTTGAAAAGCGGTCCACCATGCGCAGCATGCGCCACCCCCGACCCATAACACCCAACCGGCAGGCTTGAGGGGTGGCGGGCTGCGGGCAGGGCGCAATTCCGGCCAAATCCGGGCCATTGCGCCGTAATTTCGGAAAGGTTGATGAAAGCCCTTTGGTGTTTTGGCCTGCCGGGCGGGGCCTGTGGGCCCCAAGCTGCGGTGCGACGCTGGATCGCGGTGGCCGGTTTGGCGCTGTTAGCACAATGGCCACCTTTGCCCTTTACGTGGGAGTGGCGGGTGCATGACAACGGGCTGGATATCTGATGGCGAAAGACAGCGTTCTGGGTCCGGGTCTGCGGGATGCCTGCATGGTCATCCGCCACGCTGGGGTGGAAATCGGCGATGTCCCAGCATCAGTGGCCACATCGGCGCGGGTTGCGGTGGGTGACACATTCACCGGCAGTCTGACTGCCGGCGACAGGGATTGGGTCGCGGTCGGCCTGACCGCCGGGCAGGCCTATGTCTTCACAGCCTTTGGCACGGGCGGTGGGGTGGGGCTGTCCGATCCGCAGCTTGTGCTGCGGGACGTCAGTGGCACGTCAGTTGCGTTCAATGATGATGCGGAAGCCGACAATGCCACGTCGATGCTGCGATTTACTCCTTTGACCAGTGGCACATATTTTCTGGATGTCGGCGGGACGGGCGGCGCGCAGGGCCAGTACACATTGCGCACGGCGACGGATATATTCACCATTGCGCAAATCGCCAGCCAGCTGACAGAGTCCGGATGGGGCGTCGCCAGATCGGCCCTGACGCTCGAGGCGATCCGGACTGGTCTTCCGGTCACCGTTGATCTGAGCGCCTTGTCCGCGCAGGGGCAGGATGTGGCACGCATGGCGCTGGAGATCTGGTCTGTCACCACCGGTGTGGTCTTTGCTGAGACTGCTGCGGCAGGGGCCACCATCCTGTTTGACGATGATGATCCGCGCTATGGCAGCGGTCTTTACGCCTTTGCCGGCCCAAATGCGATCTACCCGGATGGAACCTATGGCAGTGCCAAGGTAACGGTCAGCACGGGGTGGCTTGATGCCTACGGGGCGAGCTTCGGCAGCTATGGCTATTTCACCTATCTGCATGAACTCGGCCACGCGCTGGGGCTGGGCCATGCCGGCTTTTACAATGGCAGCGCCCGCTATGGGGTCGACAATCACTATCGCAACGACAGCACCCAGATGACGATCATGTCGTATTTCGATGTGGCTGCGAACAGCTTTGTCGAGGCGACCTATTTTCAGCCGATCACGCCGATGGCGGCGGATCTTGCGGCGATTGCCTCCCTGTACCCGGGCTTGCCTGCGGTCTTTGCCGGCGACACCGTCTGGGGCGCGCAGTCCAACGTCTCGGGGCGCTTGGGCACGTCGATGGCGGTGATGTTTGACGGTCTGGCCCGGCCAGCATGGATGGACCCGGCCGAGCCCTTCGGCCTGACAATCGTCGATCACGGGGGCTGGGACCGGATGGCGTTCGGCGCGACCCATGCCGCGCAGCTGATCGACATGCGGCAGGGCGGGGTGTCGGATGTGTATGGCGCGCGGGGCACGGTGGTCGTTGCGCTGGGGAGCGTGATCGAGGAGGCCCATGGCGGGCAGGGGGCTGACACCATCCACGGCAACGACGCCGACAACCTGATCCGGGGCCATGACGGCGCGGATTTCATCATCGGGAATGCGGGGCATGATACGCTCTTTGGCGGCGGCGGGGATGACATCATCTGGGCCTCGCTCGGGAATGACAGTGTGGATGCAGGGTCAGGCGCGGATGAGGTCTGGGGCGGTCCCGGCAATGATACGCTGAAGGGTTGCGACGGGAATGACACCCTGGGCGGGGCGGGTGGCAATGACCGCCTGTCCGGTGACGCGGGCGATGATAGGCTCTGGGGCGGGGCTGGGCGTGATCTGCTCTATGGTGGCAGCGGCGGGGATGAACTGGCGGGTGGTGCGGGCAATGACACGGTTTACGGCGGTGATGGTCATGACACCGTCTTTGGAGCCATGGCCGATGATCTGATCTTTGGCGAAGCGGGCGATGATCTGATCTGGGCCGGTCAGGGCAATGACACGGTTTATGGCGGCGATGGCAATGACACCCTTGCGCCAGGAGGGGGCGATGATGTCGTGACAGGGGGGGCGGGTGCCGATGTATTCGTGTTCCACGCCAACAATGGCACAACGCAGATCACCGACTTTCTGGCCAGCGACGGCGATCTGCTGCACCTGTCAGCCTGGCTGTGGCAGGCGCAATTCGGGGCGCTGTCGGTGGAACAGGTTGAGCTGAGTTTTGGCCGGCTGGATGGCGATGGATTCGTGTTGTTGGAATTTGAGGCCGCAAACACGTGGATTTCGCTGGTTGGCCTGGGTGATCTTGACGGGTTGCATCAGGCCATCGTCATCATCTGATCCGCCCCGCGCATTCCTTGCTCCGCAGGTCACTTCATCAATGCGGCATGCGCGGCGAGTGCGGCTTTGACATCGTCGAAATAGCTGAGCTTGCCCGTGTCGAGCAGAATGGCCGCGTCGCAAAACCTGAGGATATCCGAGGTGTTGTGGCTGACCAGCACCGCGCTGGAGGTTTTCATGCGCTCGGCAAAGACTGCCGCGCTTTTCTCGCGAAAGCGGGCGTCGCCCACGGCGGTGACCTCGTCGACCAGATAAGTGTCAAAGGCGATGCCCATGGAGACGCCAAAGGCGAGCCGCGAATACATGCCAGAAGAATAGGTGCTCATCGGCATGTGGAAGTGTTTGCCAAGCTCGGCAAAGTCTTCGACAAAGCTGATCAGCGTTTCGGTATCGACGCCGTAAACGCGGGCGATGAACTTGGTGTTTTGCGCCCCGGTCAGATCGCGGTGAAAGCTGCCCGCAAATCCAACCGGCCATGACACACTGCCCTGCACCAGAACGCGGCCGGTGGTGGGTGGCATCGTGCCCGCGATGATCTTGAGCAGCGTCGATTTGCCAGCCCCGTTGCGCCCCAGCAGCGCCAGTGATTTTCCGGTGGGCAGCACCAGGTTCAGGTTGTCCAGCACCTGATGCCATTCCCCCCTGACCCAGAACCCCTTTGACAGGTTTTCGAACACCATCATGGCCGGTCACCCTCCCGGCACGGCCATCCAGACATCAGCCCCGGTCCCGCAGGCTGTAATAGACCAGCGCAGCGGTGGCCCATGCCATCAGCAGAAAACCAAGGATCATCGACAGCAGGATGACACGGCGCGGAAATTCGGCGTCCTGCGCCTTGGTGGGCGGGATATAGGCCGCCAGATACAGCGACTGGCGATTGGCATTGGACAGCGCCGCCTGCCGCGCCGCAAGAGCAGCGGTGTAGTTGCGCTGCGCAAATTCAAGGTCGACGCTAAGCCCTTCGAATTGCGCAATCATTTCGGGATATGAGCTATCGGATGCAACATCGGTGGTGGTGCCGAAGAAGTTGCGCTCCTGATCGATCCGGTCCCGGATCACGGTGATCCGACGGTCAAGCTGTGCGCGCCGGGGATCATCCGCGCGGGTGGATGGGTCGAGCAGATCAAGCTCGACCAGCGCCTGCGCAAGCTGTTGCTGCAGGTTCGACACCACGCCCAGCCGCCCCTGAATGTCGGCAATCGGATCGACGATCCGGGTTTCGGCGCGGAACACCGTCAGCGCGCCGCGCGCCACACGCAGGCTTTCAACCGCATCAGCCAGTTCCCGGTCCGCATTGGCCAGCGCATCGCGCCGGGCGGTGTCGTTGAGCTGGTTGATCATGGTCTGGCTGGTCTCGAGGATGACCATCGCAATCGCTTGCGCCGTGTCCGGATCAAGGGCCTGCACCGTCAGGTCAATCAGACCCGAGGAGGAATCGTAGGACAGGCGCAGAACGCGTTTCCAAAAGCCGAACAGCTCTTCCGTCGTCGCATCGGGCCAGATGGAATAGACCGGGTCCCAGGGCCAGCCCTGCCCGTAATGCGCCCGCAGGTCGATCTGGGCATCGACCTTTTCCATCATGGTCTGGCTTTGCATGAATTCGTGCAGGACCCCGGCATTCACGCCTTGCGAGCCCCCGGTCAGAAACGACAAGCCGCCCAGAATGGCGCTCGCGCTGTTGCCGTCTTCCTGCCGGATGGTGAACCCCGCACGCGAGGCATATTGGTCATTGGCCAGCACAAACAGGTACAGCGCGCTGAGGATGACGGGTACCACTACCATTGCCACAAAGGACAGCATCAACCCGTAATGCCGCCGCTTCAACCTGGCGGGGCCAGCCACAGGCCGCATCGGAACATTTGGCACTGGGGCGGCGGGGGCGGGTTTGGGCGCGGCGGAGGCGGGGGGGACGACAGCGATCGGTCTTGGCGGGGGTGCCGGCCCTGTGGGGCGAGCCGCCTCGGCTGACGCGTCTTGCGGTTTTGCCGGTTCGGTCAAGGTTCGCCGTCCTGAATAATTTGCACTCGTTACACAGAAACAGCATATCTGAAGACGGTTTCATCAGACAAGGACGATTTCCCTTGGCAGACCTCAGCACAGCGCAGCAGGCACAGTCGCCGCTTTTGCCCATGGATCGCCCAAGGCCAAGGCGGTCCTGGGCCACGTTCCGCACCGTATCGGCCCTGATGCTGCGCGAGATGTCCACGCGTTATGGCCGGTCGCCGGGTGGCTATTCCTGGGCCTTGCTGGAGCCGGTGGGGGCGATCATCGTGATGGCGGTCGGGTTCGGGCTGATGTTCAGCGGGCCACCCCTGGGATCGGATTTCCTGCTATTCTATGCGACCGGCTACATGCCGTTTTCGCTCTATCAATCGGTTGCCAACACCACGGCGCGGTCGCTGTCGTTTTCCAGACCGCTGCTGACCTATCCGGCGGTGACCTGGATAGATGCCCTTCTGGCCCGCTTTATCCTGAACACGCTGACCGGGGTTCTGGTCACCATCATCATCTTCTGGGGGATCCTGGCGGTGTCTGAAACCACCACCATCCTTGACCTGCCCACGATTGCCCTGGCCATGGGGCTGTCGGCGCTGCTGGGGCTGGGGTTGGGCACGATGAATTGCTATCTGGGCGCGCGGATCGAGGTTTGGGATATCGCCTGGTCGATCCTGAGCCGCCCGCTGTTCATCGTCTCGGGTGTGTTCTTCATCTACGAAGGTGTGCCGGCGGCGGCGCAGCAGGTGTTGTATTACCTGCCCTGGATGCACATTACAGGGCTGACGCGGGCGGGATTTTACCCGACCTACCGGCCGGAATATGTGTCAGTCCTGTACGTGCTGCTGTGGTCGCTGTTGCCGCTTTGCTTTGGGCTGTTGCTGTTGCGGCGCTATCACAAAGACCTGTTGAACCGGACCTGACATGGCCTGACCCTTCGGGAGCCGGTCACGACGCGTAGCCCGGCTTGAGCGACCAGTGCCAGGCATCCCGGATCATCTGATCCATTGTCGAATGCCTTGGTGTCCAGCCCAGTTCGCTTTGGGCGCGGTCACTGCCCGAGACCAGAACGGCGGCGTCACCGGGGCGGCGCGGGCCTTCTGTGATCGGCACGCTTTGGTTGGTAACATGACCGGCATGGCGGATGACATCGCGCACCGAAAACCCCTTGCCACTGCCAAGGTTAAAGGCGCGCGACCCCTTGCCCGCCAGCAACCAGTGCAGGCCCAGCACATGGGCATTGGCCAGATCGGTCACGTGCAGATAATCGCGGATGCAGGTTCCGTCAGGCGTGGGATAATTCGTGCCATGCAGCACCAGCCTGTCCCGCCGTCCTGCGATGGCATCGAGCATCAGGGGAATCAGATGGGTTTCGGGCCTGTGTTGTTCGCCCAACTCCCCTTCGGGGTCGGCCCCGGCAACGTTGAAATAGCGAAAGATCACGTGTTGCAGGCCGAAGGCGGCTTCAAAATTTGCCAGCACATCCTCGATGGCGCGTTTCGATGCGCCGTAGGCGTTGATTGGGCGCTGCTGGGTTGCCTCGTCCAGAACCACGCCATCCTGATCGCCATACGTGGCGCAGGTGGAGGAAAAGATGAGGTTCCGGCAGCCCGCCGCCACCGCCGCCTCGGCCAGATTGAGGGCCCCGCCCAGATTGACGCGCCAGTAATGCGCCGGATTGGTCATGCTGTCGCCCACCAGTGACAGTGCCGCAAAATGCAGCACCGCGACCGGCGCATATTGCACAAAGGCGGCATCCAGGGCGGCGCGGTCCAGCAGATCGCCTTCGACCAAAGGGCCGTATCTGACCGCCTCACGCCAGCCGGTCGTCAAGTTGTCAAAGGTGACCGGGAGGAAGCCCGCCAAAGCCAGAGCCTTGCACGCATGCGAGCCGATATAGCCCGCGCCCCCTGTTACGAGAACATGATCCAACAAACGCTCCCCTGCTGTGCAGCTTTGGTGGTGCCATGAGTTGCCCGTTACGACAAGCCCCAATGACGCAACAGGTTTCCCGTCCGCGAGTGCCATAAGGCCAAATGGGCTTGAGCCCGAAGGGCGGCTGGCCCATACCGCAACAGGTGCCGGCTGCTGGCCGGGCAAGGGGGACGGGCAACCCGGGATGCAGGCAAATGTGAACATCGTTGCTCTGGTGGTGACCTACAATCGTCTGGCGCAGTTGCAACGGACCGTCGCCGCTTTGCTGGCCTGCCCGCAAGACGTGCTGGGCGCAGTCGTGGTGGTGGACAATTGCAGCACGGACGGCACATCGGCCTGGCTTGCGGCGCAGACTGATTGCCGTTTGCGGGTAGAGCGGCTGGCTCAGAATCGCGGTGGTGCCGGCGGGTTTGCCCATGGTATTGACATCGTGCGCGCCCAGGATGATCCGGACTGGGTTGTGGTGATGGATGATGATGCCCGGCCGCTTCCTGGAGCTTTGCAACTGTTCCACGGCCTGCTGCAGCAGGGCACCTTTGCCGGGGTAGAAGGCGTGGCCGCTGCCGTGCGCCATCCCGATGGGCAGATCTGCCGGATGAACCGACCCACGGTGAACCCGTTCTGGCATCTGCCGGTGTTCCTGCGCACCCTGCTGGGTGGCGGCCGGGCGGCGTTCCATCTGAATGATGCGGCATTTGACTCCGCGCAGGCCCTGCCGATTGACGGGGCGTCCTTTGTTGGGCTGTTCCTGTCGCGGGAGGGGTTGGCGCGGGCGGGTGTTCCGGACGCGCGTCTGTTTCTCTATGCCGAGGACGCAATCTATACGATGACCCTGACCCGGCGCGGCGGCAGGCTGGTGTTTGCGCCACAGATCCGGTTCGAGCATGACACCGCTTCCCTGTCGCCGGGTGGCATGGTGATGCCGGTGTGGAAGGTTTACTATTACCACCGCAACCGGCTCTTCTTGTACCGGCTGGCCGCCGGACCTGCGTTCTGGCTGCTGTTGCCACTGTGGCTGTACAGCTGGCCCCGGCTGGCGCGGCACTATGCACCCACCGACCGCCCGGCCCTTCGCAGGCTGATCTGGCGGGCCTTCCGCGATGCCATACGGGGCGACACCTCGCTGGAGCATGCGGCTGTGCTGCGCCTTGCCTCTGGCGAAGATGACCCCCGGCCATCGACACGCGATAATGGTTAACCAAATCCTAGCGGTCCCGTCGCAGCGGTAAAACGGCGTCAGCCAGTTTGCGACTACGGTACGGTCTTGCATCGACCTTACCCAGGAGCCCGCAGAGATGCCGGACACAACGCCCAATCTTGCCATGCCCTACATCCTTCCGGCACAGGCGCAAAAGCATGTCACCCATAATGAAGCGCTGCAGATCATCGATGCTGTCGCCCAAATGTGTGTCGAGGCAGTGGACCAGAACACGCCGCCCGCGATAGCGCAGAATGGTCAGGTCTGGGCCATCGGCAGCGCACCGACCGGGGTTTGGACCGGGCGGGCGGGGCATGTGGCGGTGCATGCCGGGAATGGCTGGCTGTTTGTGCCGGTGCAGGACGGCTGGCGGGTGTGGGACCGCGCCAGTGCCACCTTGCAGGTGTATCGGGATGGGGTCTGGGCCCCCTTGCCGATGGACCAGCTGTCGGGGCTGGGGATCGGGACGGACTATGATGCGGTCAACCGGCTTGCGGTGGCGTCGCAGGCATCGCTGTTTACCCATGACGGGGCGGGCCATCAGCTCAAGATCAACAAGGCGGCCCCGGTCGACACCGCGAGCCTGTTGTTCCAGACCGGCTGGTCGGGGCGGGCCGAGATGGGGCTGGCGGGCAATGACGGCTTTGCCATCAAGGTCAGCGCCGATGGCGCGCTTTGGTCCGAGGCGCTGAGCACCGTGCCTGCAACCGGGCAATTGCGCTTTCCCGCCGGTGCGCTGTTGCCTGCGGGCATGGCAGACGACCCATCGCTGGGAATTGAAGGCGATGCCGGCACCGGGTTGTTCAGCCCCGCCGCACATCAGATCGGGGTAAGTACCGGCGGTATCGCGCGGGCGGTGGTGACCGACACGGCGCTGCACCTGTCGGTCCCGGTCACCGGACCGGCGGTGACCCAGAGCCCAAGCGATGCAACCCCCGGGCGCTTGCTGAAGGTGGGTGATTTTGGCGTCGGGGCCAGCCTGCTGCTTGAGGATTTCACCCAGGATATTGCACCGGGTCTCTATACCTATCTTGAGGCATCGGCCATCGGTGCCCCCGGCAGCGGTGCCGCTTTTTCCGGCAACGCCATCGTCAGCCAGACCACAGGCGGCGGATGTGTGATCATCGCGGCACGGCGGGCTGCGGGCACGGATCTCCGGGTCTGGCATGGCAGCCGAACCGCGGCAACGGGGCCGGTGCTGTGGACCGAACTGCTGCATCAGGGCCGGGTGCTGGGGACAGTGGCGCAGACCGCGGGTCTGCCCACGGGCGCGATCATCGAACGTGGCAGCAATGCAAATGGGGATTACGCGCGCTTTGCCGACGGGACGCAGATCTGCTGGCGCGACCTGGTCGCACCGGCACTGGCGGTGACCACAGCGCGGGGGGCGCTGTTCACCAACGCCACGCTGACCGTTCCCAGCTTTCCCATGCCTTTCGTGGCCGCGCCATCCGTGGCGTTGCGGGGGGGCTTTACCGCGTCGGCGGATGGCTGGCTTACGATGAACGGCAGCCCCACCACCACCACGCTGACAAATGGTGTCATGCGTGTCTATGCGGCTGTGGCGCTGACCGAGGACTTCCGCTGGGGCTATACCGCAATTGGCCGCTGGATCTGAGACGCGGTACGGCAGGGGGCCACGCCGTTAGGGCCGGCAGTTGATTTTTGCTGCCGGCCCCGGCACAGTCACCGCCGTGTTGTGCCCGTGCGAGTGAAGGAATCCCGATGCCCAGCCCCCTTGATTCGGATCGGTCGCCCTTGTTGGTGCTGGCCCCTGAAGATCCTTTGGCCCCGCAGATCTTGGCCCAGCTTTCAGTGCTGTTTCCGGGGCAAAGTTTGGCCCGGTTCGCGGATCTGCACGCAGCGGTCCTCACCGGAGGCGAGGCTGCGATCATCCTTCCCGTAGCGCATCCGGCCGAGGCGATTGCCCGGCACCTTGCAGCATCCGGCACTGTCGCGCAGGCGCTTGCGGTCTGGACGGCAGGGGCAGAGCCCATGCTGGCCGCCGCCCGGAGGGTGCGCCGCAGGTTGCGCCTGGTCGATGCCCGTGCCTTGGCCGAGGGGGAGGCAAAGGTGCTGGCACAGCTTGCACCCGCGGGCAGCATCGTTCTGGTGCCAGACAGACCATCGCCGCCCGATGCGGTGTTGCTGGTCATCGCCGAGGCGGCCTTGCTGCACGACCCTGACGCTCTGGGTCTTGCCGGTGAAATCGCGGCCCTGCGGCGCGGCGGGGAAGGTCGCGGGGTCTGTGCTGAAGGAAGTGAGGCTGCGCTGGACGACTATCGGCAGGCCAAGGCGGCACAACAGACAACTGCGCGCTTGCAGGCGGAGGGGGTCGATCTTGCGGCAAAGACCAGCCTTCTGGAAACCGAGGTGAGCCTGCTGCGTGAGAGTCTGGCGCTTCAGATTGACGACCTTGGCACAGCAGAGCAAACGATCAAGATTTTGGCGGAGGCATCACAGCGCGACCGCGACACCGTCGCCGATCTGAGCCTGCAAACCGCCAAGCTGCGTGCCCTGGAGCATCAGCTTGAGCGGGCCGCAGAGCGGGCAGCCCGGCGCGAGGCGGTTCTGGCGACGGTGCTGCTGAAAGATCAGCAGGATTTGCTGGCCAATGCCGCGACCCAGGCACGCGCCGAGGGGCTGGAGCATGAACTGAACAGCGTTTATGCGTCGAAATCCTGGCGCGTCACCGGTCCTTTGCGGGCGCTGCGCGCAAAAAGCTAGGGCAAGGTCTGCCACCGGCCTGTAATTCGCACCGCAGATTTCCTTGCAGCGTCAGCCCTTTGCGCCCGGGCCGCGCGAATAGACATCCTCATAGCGGATGATGTCATCCTCTCCCAGATAGCTGCCGGTCTGGACCTCGATCAGCACCATCGGCAGTTTGCCCGGGTTTTCCATGCGGTGTACTGCGCCAAGTGGAATGTAGATTGACTGATTTTCGGTCAGCAATCTGACCTCGCCGTCCACCGTCACCCGGGCGGTGCCCTGCACCACGATCCAGTGTTCGGATCGGTGGTGATGCGATTGCAGACTGAGCGCCGCGCCGGGGTTGACCACGATGCGCTTGACCTGAAAGCGCGAGCCGATCACCAGACTTTCGAACATGCCCCAGGGGCGGTGGTCGGTGGGAAAGGTTGTGGCTTGGGTGGCCCCGCGCGATTTCAGGATGGCAACCGCTTCTTTCACCCGCTGGCTTTGCGATTTATGCGCCACCAGAACCGCATCGGTGGTGGCAATGGCAATGATGTCGGACAGGCCGATACCAACGAGTTCGATGCGCGGCGATTCCGAGCGTAAGAGCGTATCTTCGCAATCAATCGCGGTTGCATTGGCCGAGGCGACGTTGCCCGCCTCATCCGGCCCCGCTTCTTGCCAGACCGCATCCCAGCCGCCGAGATCGGACCAGCCGGCAGAGAAGGGCATCACCGCCAGATTGGGGGCCTTTTCCATGATGGCATAGTCGATCGAGATGTCGGGCACATCGGCCCAGGCGGCCGGGTCAAGCCGGGTAAATCCCAGATCGGGCTGTGCCCTTTCAACCGCCGTCTGCACGGGGCCAAGCACCCGCGGGGCATGGGTTTGAAAGGCCCGCACCAGCGTGGCCGCAGTGAACAGGAAAATTCCTGCATTCCACAGAAAATGTCCTGCATTCAGCATTTTTGTGGCGGTTGCCGCGTCAGGTTTTTCAACGAAACGCGCGAGGGATTGTGGCGTTGCGGCCTGCGGATCGGTGCCGGCGGCCAGTTCCAGATAGCCATAGCCGGTCTCGGGGCGGGTGGGGGTGATGCCAAAGGTGATGATATCGCCCGCCAAGGCGCGCGGGACTGCGGCCTGCACCGCGCTGCGGAAGGCCACATCATCGGGCACCACATGGTCAGACGGGGCCACCAGCAGCAAGGCATCCGGATCATGGGCCTGAAGATGCAACGCGGCGGCCAGAACGGCGGGGGCCGTGTTGCGCCCGGCAGGTTCGATCAGAATCGTCTGCGGCGCAATTTCGACCCCGGCCAGCTGTTCCACCACGATAAAGCGGAAATCATTTCCGGTGATCACGACCGGGGCAGAAAACCCATCCCCCCGCATCCGCCGTGCCGCAGCCTGAAACAGGCTTTCAGTGCCGGTCAGCTTTGAGAACTGCTTGGGAAACGACTGCCGTGACAATGGCCACAAGCGCGTGCCCGAACCGCCGCACAGAAGAACTGGATGAATGATGGCTGTCATGATCGGAACGCTACCTCTTACTCACACCACTGGACCGGCCGGGCAAAAAGATGTCACGGTTCCGGCTGTGACGCCGGGCGTGCGAGTCATGGCGCTAAGGCTCGCTGTCGCAGCGACCCGTCCCGCAAGATCCCGTTCGTCCGGCCGTATCGATGTAACTTCTTGCCCGATCGCTTTGGCATGTCAATGAAAGCAAACAGGAAGGATTGGCAGACCTGTCGCGCATCGGTTTCTGCGGCACATGGGTCGGCGTCAGGGCCGCTGGTGCAGCGCCGATGAAACTGGCATGCTGCTTTGACCGGTAAGACTATGTATCCTGTTCAGGAGTGTTCCTTGTGCCCCATCCTTGTGTCGAAAACGCCGCCCTTACGCTGCACCGGTTGCGGCAGGCCACCCTTGCCACCACGGCGACAGATTGTGGCCCCCTGTGCGATAACGTCTATTTTTCCTGGGATAGCGCGCAGGCTGAGGTTTCAGTCGCAATGCAGTCTGACCCCGGCCAGCTGCTGACGGCCGAGGTCGCGCTGAACGGCACCCCGCGCTGGTTCGCGCTGAACATCGGGCTGGGCAGCGGTGCCTTTGCGGCCGGGGACAGCTTTGGTCTGGTGATCGACGCACAGAGCAGCGTTCCCTTTGCCTGCCAGCCATTTGTCAGGTCCAGCAAGGAGGGTGAGGCATTTGATACCATCCTGGCGGAGGATATCACACTCTCTCCCGCCAGCCGCGCTTGTGTGGTCCTGCACAGCCTTTCGGCCAGCGATCCTTTGGTCTCGACAGGCGGGTTTCACACCCTGATCCTGCCATTGCCCAAGCAAGACTTCCGTTTCGACCTGCGCGATCTGCGACTTTTCCATGTCGGGGCCAGCGCGGCGGAGGGGGTGGGGCAAAGAACCCTGACATCGGTGGCTTGCTGACAGGTCAGAAATCAATGCCACTGCGTTCCACCCGGTGAAAGGGGCGCGACAGGCGCTGCGCCACGTCGGAAAATGAACTCCAATGGCTGGCCAGCATCAGCGGTGCCGCCGTGAGCAGCATCAGGTCAGCCAGTGCATACTGCAACTGCCGGGCCGAGCGGTCATAGCGGTCACGCGGAAGCCAACGCAACCGGGTGCCGAACCTGTCAGACAGCGCGGCATAGGTTGCGGCCAGATCGGCGGCGACAAAGGCATGTTGCGCCCCCTGATCAAACGCGCGCCCCAGCCGGTCGACAAAGCGGGACACATCGCTTTTCTGGCGCCATTCGGTCAGCTCCCGATGCCGTTCGGCGGGCCAGTTGGCCGAGGATTCAAATGACAGATGCTCGAAATCCGGGCCGGTGGCCATGCGGATATGCGCGGCCACGTCCGATGGGTGTGGCACGGACTGCACCAGATCCCAGACCGGTTCCGATGGCACCAGACGGCGCAGAAACAGCTGCTCTTGCCCCATGCTGGTCAGACCGCTCGTCAGGGAATAGGCTGACCGGATATAGACATCGCCGCCGCAGTCATCATTCAGCACCGCAGCACCGTGATCTGATCCCGGTTCGATCTCCATGTAGTTGTAGACCTTGGCGGCACGGGCGCGGAAACGGTCGGCGCTGTCATCTTCGATGACGGGTCCGGGGTAGTCGAGCAGATCGGCCAGCCGCGCCTGACAATGGTGATCCGGGCGCCAGACCACAACCAGCTGGCGGCCTGTCGCCCGGGCGATCACGGCGGCAGAGGCCATTGCCCGCAGGCGGTTGCACAACCCGTGCTGGACATCGATGAACAGATGCGCAGGCGCGGCCATCAGGCCAACCTGGGCGCGGGGCGCGCGGCAAAAGGGTCAGGACGCGCGCAGCGCATCAGGATCGGTCGCCAGAAACCAGTCATAGGTGCTTTGGATGCCGTCGCGCAGGCCGATCCGTGCTTGCCAGCCCATGCGCGCCAGCCGGGTGACATCCATCAGCTTTTGCATGGTGCCATCCGGCTTTGACGGGTCGGTTACGATCTGCCCATCAAAGCCCGTGACGGCAGCCACGGTGCGTGCAAGATCAAGGATGGTGATATCCTTGCCGGTGCCCACGTTGATATGGCTGAGCATCGGCTGGGTGTTGGCGTCGTAGACATCCTTGGGCAGATCCAGCACGAACAGGCTGGCTTCGGCCATGTCATCGACATGCAGGAATTCGCGCCGGGGCTGTCCCGATCCCCAGATCGTGACCTCCTTTTCCCCGGTGCGGACCGCGTTGTGGAACCGGCGGATCAGCGCGGGCAGGACATGGCTGTTCTGCGGGTGAAAATTGTCGCCGGGGCCATAGAGATTGGTCGGCATGACCGAGCGGTAATCGGTGCCATACTGACGGTTGTAGCTTTCGCACAGCTTGATGCCGGCAATCTTGGCGATGGCATAGGGCTCATTCGTCGGCTCCAGCACACCGGTCAGCAGGGCCTCTTCCCGCATCGGCTGGGCGACGGCGCGGGGATAGATGCAAGACGAGCCAAGCTGCAACAGACGCCGGACCCCGGCCGCATGGGACTGATGGATCACATTGCATTCGATCATCAGGTTTTGATAAATGAAGTCAGCCGGATAGCTGTTGTTGGCGTGGATGCCGCCCACCTTTGCCGCCGCGAGGATCACCAGATCGGGCTGCGCCTCTTGCAGGAAGGCCCGCACCTCGGCCTGATGTGTCAGATCAAGCTCTGCATGGGTGCGGGTCAGCAATGTCAAGTCTTCACCTGCCGCGACACGCGCCTGCAACAGCCGCAGGATGGCAGACCCGACCATGCCCCGATGTCCGGCGATATAGATTCTCATTGGTCAGGCGATCCAAGCATGTGTTTGTCCCGGACGGTAGTGACAGCTCATTGTTGTGGCAAGATGCTCTGCGCCGCCCCGCAATTGACCAAGACCGGGGCAGACAGCGGCTCTGCCCCGGGCGTCTCTCCGTACGATCCAAAGGGTTAAAGTACGGTTAACAGTCTATTAATAAATTAACGATATCGCGGAAGGACGACCGGCACAGTTCACCCAAGATCAGGCCTTCCCCTTGCAGCAGATGTACCAGCTTTACCTTACGTCGCTGCGCCCGGATGCCAGCCAGCAGGGCGCTGTCATCGAGGATCTCAGGGCATTGCAGCGCAGCCCCCATGTCGCACAGAACAGCAGCCTGCGCCGCCAATACGTGATCTTCGCCCGGCTGATCAACCTGCGCCTGCCGCTGCCAGAGGGTCTCTTGACCGCCCCGGTCCCGATCGAAGATCCGCGGTCAGATCTGGGCGTGCGATCCGTGCCTGAATCGCAGGGCGTGACAGATGTGGAAACCGCTCTCGCCAAAGATCCCTGCCGGCCCGACCTTTGGCTCGCGGCCGCTCTGGCGCATCTGCACGGTGGCAATACCGCGCGCGCGCATCGGCTGCTGCGACGGCTGGCGGCGTCCCGCTATCCCGAACGGGCACAGGCGCAGGCCATCCTTGCCCGAAGTGTTGCCCTTGCCTACCGACGCGCCGCCTGAGCCGCCGATGGCCCCCGTCAAGACCAGAAAATGAGTGCCGTTTGATCACCCTTGTCACCACCATTGGCGATCTGCCCCCTGACCGCCGCGATCCGGTCTTGTCTGCGCTGCGGGCCAATCTGGCACTGGCTGCCGTGGGACAGATCGTGGTTTTGACAGAGGGCCGTCCGGATTGGTTGCGCCTCGCCGCCGGAGCACAGGGGGGCCGTATCCGCATCGAACACACCGCAGCGCGCCCGACCTTCGCCGAGCTGTTCGCCCTGGCCAACGGCTGCCTTGCACAAGGCGCGCGGGCGGCAATGGTGCTGAATGCAGATATCAGCCTTGCGGACAACGGATCGGCGTTGCGGCTGACCGAAACGCTGGAAGCGATGACAGCCGATGGTTCGCCGGTGGTATTTGCCCTCACCCGCCACGACAGGGAAAACGGCAGGCCGACGATCACCCTGTATGACAGCAATGGTCTTCCCAACACCCTTTCAGCTGATGCCTGGGCCTTCTGTCAGCCGCTGCAGGTGACCCGGGCGCTGTTCTACTCTCCGGGCCAGATGAACTGCGACATGCTGCTGACCCATGATCTGATCGGGTCTGGCTTCAGGGTGTTCAATCCCTGTCTGGACATCGTGCTGCACCATCATGAACCCGGCAAGGATGATGCCTTCTATCGGGCAAAGAACAAGGAAGGGCAGGTGCAGGATCTGCTGGAGCGCCATGTCAGCCTGAATGCCGTGTCGCCATGGAACTACTTTGGCAGCCCATGGGTCAAGACCCGGTGGTTGACGGCGGGATACCGGCCCAACCCCGCCAGCACCAGCACTGGAAAGATCCTTGTTTGCGTGCCCTCGGGCACGGAACGGCAGCTTGAAACGGTTCTTCCTGAGCTGCATCGCCTGTCTGACGTGCATAGGCTTGAGGTCGTCATTCTGTGTGACGCCGATCCCGACCAGATCATCACGGACAATCTGGCGCGGCTTGCGGATTTTCCCGCCGCCTCCGTGCAAAGGCCGCGTGACGGGGTCGGGCCCCTGCGTCGCGCGTTGCTGGCGGGGGATCAGCATGGCATGAAAAGCCTTGCCTTCAGCCCTGCCATCGACCGCATCAACGCGGCCCTTCTGGCCGAGGTCGAAGGTGTGGTGCTGACTTTGGGGTGCGGCAGTCCGTCGCCTGCACCGGTGGACTTTGGCTGCACGCTGATCACTTCAGTGTTTCGTGCCGAAGATTTCATGCGCGGCTTTTTGGCCAACTGCAGCCGGCTTGACGGTTATGGCGACCAGATTGAGCATCTGTTCCTCGTGTCCGCCCTGTCACCGCCCGAGGCAGGGCTTCTCGACGGGCACCTGATGTGCCATTCCTGTTCCACAGTGCTTTGGTATCGCAAGGACCCCGGGCTCTATGCCTGTTGGAATATCGGCATCCGGGTGGCACGGACGCCCTATGTCTCAAACGCAAATGTTGATGACCTGCGCGATCCGGCCCATGTGGCCACACTGGTGGCTGATCTGGAAACCCGGCCCGAGGTGCTGGTGGCGGCCACCGCCCTGAACCCGTTCACAACCTTCCCCGATGACGGAAGCCTGCCTGACAACCGGGATGCATGGTATGCTGACAGGCCCGGGGCGTTCGGGTTTCATGATCTGGCCCGCCTGACGGATCAGGACCCGCCTGGCCTCGTGCCGGTCAACATGCCCCACTGCATGCCGGTCTGGCGGCGCGCGCTGCATACCCGCTTCGGTTGGTTCGACGAAGGGCGCTATGGCACCTATGCTGATTGGGCGTTCTGGCTCAAGGTGTTGCAGGGCGGCGGGTCTGGCTGGCTCAACCCGGCCCCTTTGGGGTTCTATTTCGTCAACCCCAATTCGCATAACCGGCGCGGCACCGATCTGGACCGGCTGCACAAACAGGTGGAAGATACATTTCTGCCGCTGTTTTTGGCCGGGCGCGACAGGGTGCCGTCAAAACACTGCAATCTGCTGCGCGATGTGCCGCGCAAATTGTGCCTGGGCCAAAAGGGCCGTGATTTTGGCCAGCATCGCAACAATTTCAACACGCTGGTCAATGCGCTGACCCCTCTGGAAACCGACACCGAGGAGGGGGTGCTGTTCATCCCCTTTCTGGAACGCCAGTTTGTCTGGGGCACGGAGACGGGTGAGGCACGGTCTTCTGACGTCCGCCCCCTGACCCGGCCATGGATCGGCATTCTGCATGTTCCGTTTGAGACGCCGGACTGGTTCGAACCAGCGGCCCGGCCCGAAGCATTCCTGGTCTCTGACCTGTTCCGGCAATCGCTGCCGGCCTGTCGCGGGATCATGACGCTGGCGCAGGATCTGGAGGCGGATCTCAACCAGTTCCTGCCTGGCCTGCCCACGCTGGCGGTGAAACACCCGACCAGCTATGACGCCACCCCCTTCGATCCCGACGCCTATCGCGTGGCACCTTCGGTGGTGCAGGTGGGTGATTGGCTGCGCCGGTTGCAGGCGATCCACCGGCTGCGCGCCCCTGGCCACCGGCGGATCATGCTGACAAAACACTGGACCCGCGCGTTTCTGGACCGCGAGATTTCGGTGTTTGGCGATCAGCGCGATCCCTGTGTCGAGATGGTGGAATTCATCCCCAATGACCGCTACGACGCGTTGCTGTCATCTGCGGTGGTGTTGTGCCTGCTGTACGGCACGGCGGCCAACAATGTGGTGATCGAATGCATCGCCCGCGCCACGCCCATCCTCATCAACCCGCTGCCTGCGGTGGTGGAATATCTGGGGGCGGACTATCCGCTTTATGTGACGGATGAAGCCGAGGCGGATCGGGCATTGTCGACCCCCGGCCTTGTGGCGGAGGGCCACCGCTATCTGATGCAGCGTCGGGCACGGATTGACCTGAGCTATGAGGGGTTTTGCCGAAGTGTGGCAACGTCAGCGTTTTTCTTGCAGTTGAAATGAAATCTTGGTCCACAGATTTTTGCTGTGACGCCATGGAGTACGGGTATCGGCGGTGACAAAAAGAATAGCATTCATTTCTGGTGTTGCTCGATCGGGAACTTCCGCGCTCGTGGAAGTGCTCAATTCAAATCCATATTTTTATATCGGGATGGAGCGATACTATTTTGCGATTGAAGGTGGGTGGCTAAAGGATGAACATTTTGAAAAAGATCGCTATCTAGATGTAAAGCCAGGAGACTCCCATGGGCAAGGATTCAAAGTTGACCCTCAGCAGCGACTGATAAAATACGAGCGGGCAATGATGATCGGGGATAAGTACCCTCTTCTTTATAAAAATCTAGAGGTAATTCTCCAAAGGTTTCCGCAGGCCGAGCATGTCTACATTGTGCGAAATCCTCTGTCTGTCATCGAAAGCTACAATTCTCGCTTCACAGATTTGAACGACACCTGGAACCGGCCATGGAAGCTTGGTCTTGAAGAGTGGAACGCCAGCATCCGGACTGTAATGCAGCAACCCGAAGAAGTGTTGAGGAAGTTCCATTTCATAATATACGAAAACTTTTTCTCAAGTGCGGTGCACATGAATGCTCTTTATGAAGCGCTTGGTGCCTCGCCACTTTCAGAGGACCAGCTGACTTCATTTGTAGAAAAGTTCAGGGCATTGAACGAAAAGCCTGTGCTTCGAAATGATGAGTTCCGCGCTTTCGTGGCGCGACATGCCGATTGGGCAACATATAACAGATTACTTGACAGGATCAACTGATCCATGACCGCTGCCACGCTTCAAGATCGCTTTTCTAAAGGTTGTCTCACCAATTAACACCATAGTCCGAAACGTGACTGGATGGCTGATCATTAAATTTCTGAAGGCAAATATCGTGTATAACACTTGGCTTGATACTTACGCGCAGGACGGTTTCCCCAAAGTTGAAGGCTGGGTTGACGCCCGTCTTCTCCCGATCCTGAAACTGCTGCATCAAACGCAGGCCGAAATGGCTGTCCAAGGTGGCGCGCTGGAAATCGGGGTGCACCACGGGCGGTTCTTCTTGCCGCTCAATGCCATGGTGGCACCGGGGGAGGCATCTTCCTTCGCGATTGACCTTTTTGAGGATCAGGCGCTGAACATCGACAGGAGCGGCCATGGCAGCAGCAGCAAATTTGCGGAAAGCCTGCGTCTGTATGACCGCCATGGCGGCGCAAATGTGCAAATCATCGCAGGGGATTCCACGCGTCTGCGACACGGCGATCTGGCCCGGTTCCGCGCCATTCCGCCAAAGGTTATCTCGATTGACGGGGGCCACACGGTCGAGCACACCCTCAGCGACCTGCAGTTTGCCGAAGCCATCCTTCACGACAAGGGCGCGGTGTTTCTGGACGACATTCTCAACGCCCATTGGATTGGGGTGTTCGAAGGCGCGGTGACCTACCTGCAGCGGCGCCCTACGCTTTGGCCCGTTTTCATCGGCTACAACAAGCTGATCCTGGTGCCAATGTCTGTGCACGCCAGCTACCTGGCGTCGCTGCGCAAACATCTGCCCGGTGGCAAGATCATGGCCCTGTGCGGCTATTCCCTGCTGGCCCCGGCGGCCTGACCTGTAACCGAAGACGGGAACGATACATGACCAAACGCGCGCTCATTACCGGCATCACGGGTCAGGATGGCTCTTATCTGGCCGAATTTCTGCTGGACAAGGGCTATGAGGTGCATGGCATCAAGCGGCGCGCGTCGCAGTTCAACACCCAGCGGATCGACCACATCTATCAGGATCGGCATCTTGATAACGCGCGGCTGCGCCTGCATTATGGCGATCTGTCGGACACCTCGAACCTGACCCGCATTCTGGCGCAGGCGCAGCCGGATGAAGTGTATAATCTGGGGGCGCAAAGCCATGTTGCGGTCAGCTTCGAGGCCCCCGAATACACCGCCGATGTCGATGCGACCGGCACCCTGCGCCTGCTGGAGGCGATCCGCTTTCTGGGGCTGGATCAGAAGACACGCTTCTATCAGGCCTCAACCTCGGAGCTTTACGGGCTGGTGCAGGAAACCCCGCAGCGCGAGACTACGCCGTTCCACCCGCGCAGCCCCTATGCTGTGGCCAAGCTCTATGCCTATTGGATCACGGTGAACTATCGTGAGGCTTACGGCATGTTTGCCTGCAACGGCATATTGTTCAACCATGAAAGTCCGCGCCGCGGCGAAACCTTCGTGACCCGCAAGATCACCCGGGGCCTCGCCAATATCGCGCAAGGGCTGGAGCACTGCCTGTACATGGGCAATATCGACTCGCTGCGCGACTGGGGCCATGCCAGGGATTACGTCCGCATGCAGTGGATGATGTTGCAGCAAGACAGTGCCGAAGACTATGTGATTGCGACCGGAAAACAGTACTCGGTCCGCGATTTCATCACCTGGACCGCGGCCGAGCTTGGCCTGCGGCTCAGCTTTCAGGGCGAAGGGGTGGATGAAACCGCAACGGTGGTCGATGTGCAGGGCGACAAGGCCCCGGCGGTCCGCCCCGGCCAGGTGGTGCTGCGGATCGACCCCCGCTATTTCCGCCCGGCCGAAGTGGAAACCCTCTTGGGCGACCCAACAAAGGCCCGCGAAAAGCTGGGCTGGACGCCCGAGATCACCGCGCAGGAGATGTGTGCCGAAATGGTCGCGCATGACCTGAATGCGGCCCGGCGGCACGCGCTGCTCAAAGCCCATGGCCATGATCTGCCGGTCAGCCGGGAAGACAGTTGACCGCAGGATGCGCACCCATTTCAGCTATGGATCGTAGCCAAGCTGCGCACAGAGCTGGATATAACGCGGGTCGCCGCGTTGTGCCTCGATCTGTGGCGGAACCGGACGGCGGGGGCGGGGGGCGATGGTGTTGCCCGTCCGCCCACTGTCGCCGCTGATCTGAATGGCACCGATCAGATCAAGTGCCAAAGGGTCAAATGTCAGATCCAGATAGCGACAGATCCGTTCCAGCCCCGCTTGCGGATCTGCGACAAATTCTTCATAGCGCAGCATTGGCAGGCCGGCATGCCGGGTCAGAAAGGCGGTATAGCGCTCACTGTATTCGTCCAGTGTGAAGGGCGAAAAATCGTGCCACCAATGCGCATCAAGCGCGATGAAACTGTCCAGCGGGTGGCGCACGGTAACCAGAGCCTTGACCGTACAGCATTGGGCCAGCATCTCATACACGGTCGGGCGCGTACTGTGGTCGATTGCCATGCAGAATTGCGAATGGGGATGGTCGCGCAGCACCAGCCGCTGGCCCCGCCTATCCAAAGCGGCCACGGTTGTCGCGATGGCAGACTGAAACGCTGCCACAATAACGCTCTGATCCACCCGCTCTTCGGCGCGGAGCAGGGCCAGCAGCACATCGTTCGGCGCAAATTTCAAGTATTTCGGCCCCAGCTTGATCCGGCTCAGCGGATCAATCTCGCTCATCAGCACAGTGTTGGGCAGGGCTGCCACGCAGCGCGACAGCAAGGTGCCGCCGGTGCAGGCAAAATGGTGCAGACTGCGGATGGGGGCCGGCTCTGCAAATCCGTCACAGAGCGCCACGCATTGCGCCAACAGGCTGGGCAGAGGCTCTGTCCCGCCCGCATGATCTGCCGTGCCGCGATACTCGGCCAGCAGATCTAGCGCGTCGTTCAGATCTGCGGCAAGCTTTCGGGTGCTGGGCGGGCGGGTCATCGCGCCGATCCCGGCCCGGTCTTGCGGCGCTTCTTGTCCTTTTGCGGAGCTTGCAAGGAGCCGGGGTGGACCTGCCCCATATCCTTGCCGATTGGCTCTGCCGGGGCCTCTGGCTGACCGATGTTCAGCGCGTGCAGATGCGCCGCCGCCTGTGCCAGTCTGGGGGTCAGATTGCGCAACAGGTCTTCCTGACGCTGACGGTCCCGCGTGCTGTGCTCAAGTTGCGAGCGCAGATCACGCAGGTCCAGTGTCTGCATGGCCTGCAATCGCGCCGCAAGGGCCAGTTCTGCCAGACAATCATCGCGTTTCTTGATCGCCTCGGCTGCGGCGGTCTGCTGCAGCGCAAGGGTTTGGCGTAGGGAGTCCTGTTCGGCCCGCAGGGCGGCCAGGGACTGGTCCGCCGCATCCTTCGCCTCTTGCAGGGAGCGGGTCTGGGCCAGCAGCTGTGCCTCGCGAGCCTCTGCCTCGGTCTGCGCGCAGAGCAGCCGCGCCTCTGCCTCTGCCTGCGCCGCCCGCACCGTGGCCAGAGTTGCCGTCAGCGCTTTCACCTGCAGATCAAGCGCGGTGATTTGTCTGGCCTTCAGGTCGGGCCGAAAGCAGAGCATCGGCCAATCCGGATCGGTGTTGTCACAGGCGGTCAGGTCATAAGCCCGTTCCCGCAGCAAGTGCTCGAGATCAGCCCGCCCCTTGGCACCGTCGAAAAATGCCGCCTCGCCGCAGTGCAGGGTGATCTGGGTGATCCGGTCCGGTCCCAGAAAGTGCCAGAGCGCGTCCAGAATTTCGGCTTCCGCCCCCGGGCAGAGGACCTGCACGGCGACATCGCCCCCGGTCGGCAGCACCCGGGCCAGATCCTGTGGGCCCAGGCGCTGCACAGGCCTGCGCCCGGTCACCATCAGACCCGGCAGCAGGTCACGCAGGGCAGCCGTCGGGGCCGAAAGGCTGGCCAATCCGGGCATATTGTAGTGTATCACCTCAGAGTCGCCTGTCTCTGGGCCGGGAATTGCCGCGATATGGGTTACATCGACGGGCACCTGCGCTGTGCCGTCAGGGGGGGCTGGCGAAAACACCAGGCATCGCGCAAGCACAGGCCCCGCCACCGGGCCGGTTGCAGGGGGCACGCCACCAAGAGATATGATCAGCAGGGTAGATTCGGGCAGTGGGTGATCCTTGGCACTGTTCTGGTTTTCCGACATTGCACCCCCGACCATCATGCACGTTTCACACTCTCGACCCCGCAGTGGACCGCAGGGCAACCGGACCACCTTAGGCCTCGCGCGTGCCCGGGGCCGCGGTCAGTCTGAAGTCGCCACATTGCGCAACCCGAAGGCACTGCCGAACAGCCCCATGATCGACGTCGCGGCCACCATCGGCGATTCTGTTACCAGAATGGTGTCCTTGGGATTGATCTCGAAGGCGCGTGCGGCGAACAGGCCCGCGGCACTGGTCAGGTCGATTGTGAACACCACCTGCGTCTTGCCCGGCCCCGATCCGTCCGCGCGCACATCCTTTGCCGCATAGTTGCGCAGCACGAGAATGCCCTTCGGGTCAGCCCGCGCATCGACCAGACCGCCGACCCGCGACAAAGCCTCCATCGCGCTGACAGCCTCGCGGTCGAAATAGATCAACTCTTCCCGCCCGGTTGCCCCCATGGCGGTGAAATAGCGGCGGTCTTCCTCGACAAAGACCTTGTCACCGCCTGTCATCAGCACGTTTTTTGACCCGTCGGAAAACAGGGTTTCCGACCGGATCTCATAGGTCCGCCCATCCCGGATCAACCGGACCAGCGGGTTGCGCAGGGTAGAGGAGATGCCGCCGGCCTGGGCAATCAGCGACAGGATCGTGGTGTTGCGGTCCATCAGCGGATAGGGCCCGGCACGGCCCACCCCGGTGACGACATCGACCGAGTTCAGACGGCCGACCTCGACCGTCAGCTGCACCTGTGCCGAGGGGACGGTGGGGGCAAGTGCGCTTTCAATCTCTTGCCGCACCTGAGACGGGGTTTTGCCGCGCACCAGGATGTCGCCGACATAGGGCACGAACAAGGTGCCTTCGGGGGACACCATCAGATTGGGCAGGCTTACCGACCGCTCTCCCGCGGTGGCAATCAGCGAGTTGCTTTGCGGGTCCCAGATCACCAGCGAAATCCGGTCGCCGGGGGCGATCAGCGGGCTGTTCGCGCCTGACCCATTGGGAAGCCACTGATAAGACCCGGCCCAACCGGTACGGGGCCACTGTGCCACCTGATCGACCGAGGCTCGCGTCACCTCAACCACTTGAAAATCGGCATTTACATTGGATTTGCCGCGCAACACCTCGCTTTGCAGCGCGGCCCCCCGGGGCGTGGAGCATCCGGACAGGGCGACCAGGGCCAGCAAAGCCACAGCCAGCCGCAAAGCGGGGCTGGCCAGTGTCTGTTGCTCACGCATTCCTGTCACTTCCCAAGAACCATCTTCCTGTTGTCCTGACGGACCGAACAGCAAGATCACCCCCTGTTCACCGGCGTTTTGCGATGGGACACCCCAAGCTGACGCCGCACCCACACCAGACTGCGTGCAACATAATGGTTAATAAATCGTTTCTATGACCCTGCCAAACCCAGCCGGTACGCGCGAACTGCGACGGGTTCAGCCTTGCTGCGCAACCGTCAGCAGGTACTTGCCATAGTCGTTTTTGCGGAAGACACCGGCCCGCCGCATCAGATCATCCGCTGTGATCCATCCCAGAACATAGGCGATTTCGTCGGGACAGCCGACTTGCAGGCCTTGCCGCCCGGTCAGGGTCCGCACGAAATTTCCGGCGTCCAGCAGGCTTTCATGGGTTCCGGTGTCCAGCCAGGCATAGCCGCGGCCCATCTGCTCGACCTGCAGACTGCCTTCGGACAGATAGGCGGCCAACAGATCCACGATCTCCAGCTCGCCGCGCGGTGAGGGCTTGATCTGGCTGGCGAATTTGGGCGCACGGCCATCGAGGAAATAGAGCCCCGTCACGGCGTAATTTGACGGCGGCACAGGCGGCTTTTCAATGATCTCCTTCACGGTGCCGTTGCCGTCAAAGGCCACCACGCCATAGCGTTCCGGGTCGGTGACACGGTAGCCAAAGACGGTGCCGCCGGTCTCGCGGCTGTCTGCGGCTTTCAGAAGCTCTGGCAGGCCATGACCAAAGAAGATGTTGTCGCCCAGCACCATGGCCGAGGGTGCGCCATCCAGAAACGCCTCTGTCAGCAGATAGGCCTGCGCCAGACCGTCAGGCGTGGGCTGGACGATCCATTCAAACCGCAGGCCCCATTGCGACCCGTCACCCATGAGGCGTTTGAACTGCTCCTGATCTTCCGGCGTGGTCACAATCGCAATCTCGCGGATGCCTGCCAGCATCAGCGTCGACAGCGGGTAATAGATCATCGGCTTGTCATAGACCGGCAACAGCTGCTTGGAGACGCCCATGGTGATGGGCCAAAGCCGCGTGCCCGAGCCGCCTGCCAGAATGATTCCCTTGCGTTGTGTCATGCCATAACCTTCAAATCTGTAAGAACATCGCGCAGCCCTGCCTGCCAGTCCGGCCGGGCGATTCCAAACGCGGTAAGGGTGGTGGTGCAGTCCATCCGCGAATTGAGCGGTCGCCGCGCCGGGGTCGGATAATCTGCGGTGGCAATGTCCACCACGTCCACCTTGCGCCCGGACAGGGCAAAGATCGTCCGGGCAAATTCAGCCCATGTCGTGTCGGGCGCGCCGGAAAAATGATAACTGCCTGACAGGGCAGGGTCTTCGCGCAGCCGTTGCGCCATGATCAGGCAGGCCTGTGCAATGGCCGCTGCCGGGGTCGGGCCGCCAACCTGATCGCCCACCACCGTCAGCCGGTCGCGGGTTTCTGACAGGCGCAGCATGGTCTTTACGAAATTCGCACCATCGGCGGAAAAGACCCAGGACGTGCGCAAGATGCCATGCACGGCCCCGGTTGCGCGCAACAGCGCCTCTCCTTCCGCCTTGGAGCGCCCATAGGCCCCCAGCGGGGCCAGCGGGTCGGTCGGATGGAACGGAGCGGTGCCTGCTCCGTCGAACACGTAATCGGTCGAGATATGCACCAGCGGAATTGCCAGCTCTGCACAGGCCCGTCCCAAGGCCTCGGGGGCCAGGGCATTGACCGCATGCGCCACGGCTTCTTCGGTTTCGGCCTTGTCCACCGCCGTATAGGCGGCGGCGTTGATCACGGCTTCCGGACTAACCTGCGCAATCGCTGCGGCGCAGGCGGCAGGATCGGTCAGGTCGGCGCGGTCGCGGCCCAGAAAGGTGGCCTCCGGCACCAGCCGTGCCAAGGCGTGCGCCACCTGTCCGCTTTGCCCGAAGACCAGCAGCTTCATGGTGCTGTCCCCAGCCGCTGCCCCACGCCCTGCCGGTCCAGCAACGGGCGCCACCAGCTTTCATTGTCCAGATACCAGCGCACCGTGCGGCGCAGCCCTTCCTCGACCGTGACCGATGGCCGCCAGCCCAGTTCTTCGCGCATCCGGCTGGGATCGATGGCATAGCGGGCGTCATGGCCGGGACGGTCGATCACAAAGCTGATCAGACGGTCATGCGGGGCACCCGCCGGGCGCATCTCATCGAGCAATTCGCAGATCGTGCGCACCAGATCGATGTTGCGCCGCTCATTCTCGCCGCCGATGGCATAGCTGCGCCCCGGTACGCCTTTTTCCAGCGCGATCAGCAGGGCGGTCGCATGGTCTTCGACATAAAGCCAGTCGCGCACATTTTCGCCCTTGCCATACACCGGGATCGGGCGGCCATGCAGCGCGTTCAGGATGACCACCGGGATCAGCTTTTCGGGGAAGTGGAAGGGGCCGTAATTGTTGGAACAATTGGTCAGCACCACCGGCAGTCCATAGGTTTCATGCCAGGCGCGCACCAGATGGTCACTTGCCGCCTTCGAGGCCGAATAGGGGCTGCGCGGGTCGTAAGGCGTGGTCTCGTCAAACTGGCCGGTGGGACCAAGGCTGCCGAAGACTTCATCGGTGGAAATATGGTGAAAGCGGAATGTATCCGGCCGGCCAGCCGCCTGCCAATGCGCGCGCGCCGCCTCCAGCATGTTGAAGGTGCCGGTGATATTGGTATCTATGAAATCGCCCGGCCCGTCGATCGAGCGGTCGACATGGCTTTCCGCCGCCAGATGCATCACGGCATCGGGTTTATGAGTGCTGAAAATCCGGTTCAGGGCGGCACGGTCGCGGATATCGGCCTGCTCGAACTGATACAGGGGCGAATTGCCGACCGAAGCCACATTGGCCAGATTGGCGGCATAGGTCAGCGCATCCAGATTGACCACATGATGCCCCAGCGCTACCGCCTGCCGCACCACGGCCGATCCGATGAACCCCGCGCCGCCGGTGATCAGAATTTTCATGCGTATGTTCCCGTCACAAAAGGCGTTTCAAAACCGGCAAAGGGTGGCGCGGCACGATCCTTGTCGGACAGGATCGGCTGGGCCACCGGCAAAGGCCAGTCGATGCCACAACTGTCCCATCGCACTGCCCCATCACAGTCTGGCGCGTAGACATCGGTGCATTTGTACTGCACCTCGGTATCGGCCAGCAAAGTGACAAAGCCGTGCAAAAAGCCCTTTGGCACCAGAAGCTGATGGCCGTTGTCGGCGGTCAGTTCCGCGCCGGTCCACTGGCCATAGGTCGCTGAACCCTGCCGCACATCGACCGCCACATCAAAGATCGCACCGCGCGTGCAGCGGACCAGTTTGTCCTGCGCCCGGGGCGGTTTCTGGAAATGCAGGCCGCGCAAGGTGCCCGGTTCGGCGGAAAAGGAATGGTTGTCCTGCACAAAGGCAAGGTCCAATCCGGCCGCCGCCATCCGTTCGGCATTCCAGCTTTCCGTGAACCAGCCACGGGCATCGCCAAAGCGCCGGGGTGTCAGCAGCATGACCCCTGGCAAAGAGGTGGGTTTGACATCAAGCATGATCGGTAATGCCTCGGTTTTTCAGCGCCGCAGGTCCCGGAATGCGGGCGGCAGCGCGGTTGCAGGTCTGGCGGGGGCAAGGCCGTTCACGCCCGGTATAAACATGGTCACTCATTGTGTGGGTCACTCTACCTGATCAGACGTCGAAATCGTGAATATTTGGCGAAACTATGCTGAAAATGCGGTGGATTGTCACTTTGGCACCAGATCTGATGAAAAAAGATACAGGCGGGGGCGTCAGGGCAGGCAGAGCCGGAAGGTCGGCCCGGTGCGGGCCGCCCGTCACCCCAGCCGCCGCCCCCAAAGATCATAGTCCCCGGCCTCATCCACCGTGACCGGCACGATGTCACCGGGGGTGAGACCTTCAAAGCCTTCGTCGATGAACAGGTTGCCGTCGATTTCCGGGGCATCGGCCATGGTGCGGCAGGTGGCGCCATCGGCATCGACCGTATCGACGATCACCTGCAGGGTACGGCCCACCTTTGCGGCCAGCTTGGCCTCGGAAATGCCTTGCGCCTTTTCCATGAACCGGTCCCAGCGGTCCTGCTTTTCTTCGGCAGGCACGTGGCCCGGCAGATCATTGCTGCGCGCACCCGCGACGTTTTCGTATTGAAAACAGCCCACCCGGTCCAGTTGCGCCTCGTCCAGCCAGTCGAGCAGGGTCTGGAATTCGGCCTCGGTTTCGCCGGGATAGCCGACGATGAAGGTGGAGCGCAGGGTGATATCCGGGCAGGCCGCGCGCCAGGCGGCGATTTCGTCCAGCGTCCTGGCGGCCGCTGCGGGCCGTGCCATGCGGCGCAGCACGTCCGGATGGGCGTGCTGGAACGGGATGTCGAGATAGGGCAAGATCAGCCCTTCGGCCATCAGCGGGATCAGGTCGCGCACATGCGGGTAGGGGTAGACGTAATGCAGCCGCACCCAGGCCCCCAGCTTGCCCATCTCGCGCGCAAGGTCGGTGATATGCGCCCGCACCTCGCCACCCTTCCAGGGCGACAGATCATGCTTGCGGTCCACCCCATAGGCAGAGGTGTCCTGGCTGATCACCAAGAGCTCGCGCACCCCGGCCTCAACAAGCTTTTCCGCCTCTCGCAGCACGGCATGGGCCGGGCGGCTGACCAGACGGCCGCGCATGTCGGGGATGATGCAGAACTTGCACTTGTGGTTGCAACCTTCTGAAATCTTGAGATAACTATAGTGGCGCGGCGTCAGGCTGACGTTGCGGGCAGGCAGCAGGTCAATGAACGGATCGGGCGCGGGGGGGACCGCAGAATGCACCGCGTCCAGCACCGCCTCATACTGATGCGGGCCGGTCACGGCGAGAACCTTCGGATGCGCGCCGGTGATGTATTCAGGCTCCGCGCCCAGACACCCCGTAACGATCACCCGGCCATTTTCTGCGAGGGCCTCACCGATGGCATCCAGGCTTTCGGCCTTGGCGCTGTCCAGAAAGCCGCAGGTGTTGACGATCACCGCATCCGCACCCTTGTAGTCGGGGCTGATCGCATAGCCTTCGGCGCGCAGCCGGGTCAGGATGCGTTCGGAATCGACCAGCGCCTTGGGGCAGCCAAGGCTGACCATGCCGATGGTGGGCTGGCCGGGGCGGGGGGCCTCGGTGAAGGTGGCCCTTGGGGCCAGATCGGGGCGAAGATTGGGCGGGTTGTGCGACATGGCGCGGTCTATACCCCGGTTTTGCGCAGGCGGATAGGGGGGTAAGACCCGCCTCGGGCACCTCCCACCCGCCCACCCCGGTGCCCTCGGCGGGTCTTTGGCAAAGGGGCAAGCCGTCAGGACGCGGGTTTTTCCAGCTCGCGCAGCAGTTTTTGCCGGATGGCCTGCGGGTAGGCGGCGAGGCCCCGGGAGGTCATCACAAAGCCGCCGGGCGTGATGATCCAATTGCGGTAGAACTGGGTGATGGCGGTGGACTGGCCCAGATCCTCGATCGCAATGGCATTGATCGCGACCCCGGCGGCATTGGCGCGGCTGCGGGCGGCGCGGGCGGTATTGCCGCTGTTTTCCGGCCCGTCGCCAGAGATATCGATGATTTTCCGTTTGCATTCCGGAACTTGGGCAAAGAGTGCCAGGCTTGCGTCAATCGCCTGACCCACCGCCGTGTCGGACCCGGCGAAGGCGCGGGGGGTGGTGCGGATGTGGGTGGCGGCGTCGGTGATGTGCTGGGGGGAGCGCATGCGGGTCCAGGGCAGCACCACTGCTTGCTGGCCCTGTCCGGACCAGTGCAGGACGGCAAGTGCCGCCTGTCCGGCCAGAAGCGCCGCGGCCACCGCGGGGTCTTGCAGGGCGGCGGCGGTGCCGGCGGATTGGATGGCGTATTCACCGGCGTCGATGGAGCCGGACACATCAATGGCCAGCACCAGCGCCACGTCGCAAGGCTGCGCCGGGCTGGGGCAAAGCAGGGCAAGGCACAGGGCAAAGGCGCGCATGCGGCAGCGTCGCGCGGGCCGCCCATTTGCGCAAGTCACGAAGCGGCGATGGGCCGTAACTGTTGGAAAAGGTGCAGGTTTCTGTTGCCAGGTACCTGCGAACCCCGCCTTACGCGGCTAAGCGCAAGGGCTTAAGTTTCGATGTTCGAACTGCTTACGCAGCCAGAGCCATCGGAGCACGGTTGTCGTTTGCAACTGTACATTTGGACCGATTACGGTGGTACCTCACCGAGTGAAAGCTGGCCTCTTTGAACGTTCGTCGATCCTATTTCGACCCCGAACCCCTGAAACGAACAGGTGGAATGGTGGAGTCGCCGGGTACCGCCCCCGGGTCCGAGCCGTCTATTACAGGTGCGTTTATCACCATAGTCCGAGTTGCCCCGAACAGGTTCAATATAGGAGGGGCGAGGGCGGGTCACAAGCCCGGATCGGCAGGGATTTGAGGTATGGCGGGCGTCTGATCTGCGTATGGCTGACGTATGGCAAAGGTAGGGCCGTCCGTGCGCGGGGCCTGCCGCGTGGCGAGGGGGCAGGACCGGCCCGGAAGGAACAGAAAAGCCGGTTGCGCGCCGCGCAAGGGAACGCCCGGCCGGAGGGTCCGGCCGGGCGTCTGGTCAGAGGTGTCCGGTCAGGAGAGCCGGATCAGAAGCCCGATTTGATCAGTTCGAATTCGTTGATCATCCGCTCGCGGAATTCGGCCGATACGGGCGTCTGGGCCAGCAGGGTGGTGGTAACCGGATCGACGAAGGCAGCTTTCAGCGCGTCTTCGGAAATGGTCTTCATCGCTTCGGTGTTGGAATGGGCATAGCCCAGCTCGTCCAGCAGGGCCTGGGCCGAGCCATGCGCCAGAAGCGAATTGATGAAGTCATAGGCCTTGTCTTCCGACCCGGGCTGATTGGCCATGTTCACAAAGCCGCAGAACCAGGTTGCGGCACCCTCGGCCGGGCTGCGTTCGAAGCCGATGGGAAAGCCTTCGGCGGAGAGCAGCGCCACGCCATCGTTCCAGGACCAGGCCACCAGCACCTCGCCGGTTGCCATCAGTTGCGACATTTCGGACGGGTCGGACCAATAGGCGCGCACGTTTTTATGCGCCTCGCGCAGCCAGTCGGCGGCGGCGGTGAACTGCTCATCCGTCACATTGTCCCAGTCCGTCACACCGGTGGCAAGGAAGGCCAGCGACCAGACATCATCGGAACTGTCGGGCAGCGAGGTGCGGCCCGCGTATTTGGGATCGGTGAACACGTTGAGCGTGGCCACATCGGTCGCCGGAACCTCGGTCGTGTTATAGGCGGTGGCGGTATAGGCGTAATCGGTGGGGATGAACCAGACGCCTTCGCCATCCTGAATCAGCTCGGAGTCAAGAAGCTGCGGGGCGAGGTTGGCAAATTCCGGGATCCTGGAGATATCCCAGGGCTCGATCAGGCCAGCTTCGCGGTAGCGGGGCAAGGAGGCGACGCAAGGATGCGCCACATCGGCGGCAAAGCCGGAGGAGACCTTCTGGAACGCCTCATCATCATCGCCGAAAAAGCTGTAGGTCGGCTTTTGCCCGTGTTTGGCAGCATAATCGGTCAGCACACCGTCGATTTCCCAGCCGGCCCAGTCAAAGACCAGCAGATCAGGGTCAGCGGCGCGGGCGGCGGTGGACAGGGCAAGGATGGAGGCGGCGCAGGCAAGCAGGAGTTTCTTGTGGGTCATCAGGAGTCCTCTGTGTTCGATCTGGCCGGGGCATCCCCACGCCACGGTCCCTGCGGGAAAAGTTAATGAAGGAATGCGCGGCTCACAAGCAAAGATCGCATTTTCAACGGATTGTGGGCAGGACAGATTTTGAACAGGGCAGGGGCGGGCCAATCCGGCACGGGCGCGGCCCTGCCGGACCGGCCGGCTGAAGGCAGAGCGGCAGGACGATGGCGCGGATTTGGGCAGGATGCGAACGCAAGACGGCCAGATATCCGGTGCTGTGTGCCGCCCCCGGCATCGTTTTGAACAGATTCTGACGCGGGCCGGGCGGGCGCAGCCGGTGTCTTGCCTTTCCGGGTCCGGCACGGCACCAATGCCGCAGGTTCAGCCGGGGGGTATCATGGCACTTGATCTGGAATTCGTGCGGTCGCAATTTCCGGCCTTTGACAGCCCGGTGCTGTCGACCCATGCGTTTTTTGAAAATGCCGGGGGGAGTTACCCCTGCCGTCAGGTGATCGACCGGCTGACCCGGTTCTACACCCATCGCAAGGTGCAGCCCTATGCGCCCTATCCGTCGTCAGAGCTGGCGGGGGCCGAGATGGACGAGGCGCGCCAGCGTCTGGCGGCGATGATGAATGTGGCGGGGCCGGAGGTGTCGTTCGGCCCATCGACCAGCGCCAATACCTATGTGCTGGCGCAAGGAGTACGGGGCTGGCTGAAGGGCCGGAACGCCGCGATCGTGGTGACCAATCAGGACCATGAGGCCAATTCCGGCGTCTGGCGGCGGTTGGCCGAGGACGGGATCGAGGTGCGGGAATGGCAGATCGATCCGCAGACCGGCAGCCTTGATCCGGCAGATCTGGCGCGGCTGCTGGGGGATGGCAAGGTGCGGCTGGTGGCCTTTCCGCATTGTTCCAATGTGGTGGCCGAGATCAATGATGTGGCGCTGATTGCCGCCATGGCGCGGGAGCATGGGGCGCGCACGGTGGTGGATGGGGTCAGCTATGCGCCGCATGGCTTTCCCGATGTGGCGGCCCTGGGCTGTGATGCCTATCTTTTCTCTGCCTACAAGACCTTTGGCCCGCATCAGGGGATCATGGTGCTGCGGCAGGATTTCGGGATGGAGCTGCCGGGGCAGGCGCATTTCTTCAACCAGTCGGTGCTGTACAAGCGCCACACCCCGGCGGGGCCGGACCATGCCCAGATCGCGGCCTGTGCGGGAATGGCGGATTATGTTGATGCGCTGGCGGCAGAGCATGGGATTTCCGGCGATGCGGCGGCGCGGAGCCGGGGGGTGCATGATCTGATGCGGCAGGCCGAGGTGGCGGTGATCGCGCCCTTGCTGGACTATCTGGCCGGGCGCAATGACCTGCGCCTGATCGGGCCGCGCCAGGCCGGGGCACGGGCGCCCACGGTGGCGGTGGCGCTGGACGGGCCCGCGCTGCCGGTGGCGGCGGCGCTGGGGCGTGACGGCATTGCCTGCGGCGGCGGTGATTTCTATGCGGTGCGGCCGCTGGCGGCGATGGGGGTGGATGGCGAAAGGGGTGTGCTGCGGATGAGTGCGGCGCATTACACCAGCCCCGAAGAGGTGGCCCGGCTGATCGCGGCGCTGGACCGGGTGCTGTAGCGGCCCCGGCGTGTTGCGGACGGGACCCGGGGCGGCGGGGGTGCCGGAGGCGGGCGGCAGATTGGGGATTGCCGGGGCCGACATCTCCGCTACGTGTTAGGAAAGAATTGAGGTTTGGGTGATCCGGAACGATGGCCCTGCCGTACTGAGCAGACGGAACCAGAAAGCGCGCCCGAGTTATGACAGATGCCCCCCTGATCCTCTGGCTGCGCCGGGACCTGCGTCTGAGCGATTCTCCCATGCTGACCGAAGCGGTGCGGAGCGGGCGTCCGCTGATCCCGCTGGTCATTCTGGACCCCGAGACCGAGGCGCTGGGCGCTGCGCCGAAATGGCGGCTGGGGCTGGGGTTTGCCGAATTTGCCAAGACGCTGGAGGGGATTGGGTCGCGGCTGACCTGTCGCCGGGGGCCGGCGCTGAAGGTTTTGCAGCAGCTAATCGAAGAGACCGGGGCGGGTGGGGTCTGGTGGCACCGGCTGTATGACCCGGCCTCGGTGGCACGCGATACCAAGGTGAAGGCTGCGCTGAAGGCTGAGGGCGTCAACGCGCGCAGCTTTGCCGGGCATCTGATGTTCGAACCCTGGGAGGTGGAAACCGGGACGGGCGGTTTTTACAAGGTCTATACCCCGTTCTGGAAAGCGGTGCGGGACCGGCCGGTGCCAGATCCCTTGCCCGTGCCAAAGAGCTTGCCGGCGCCTGCGGATTGGCCGGCCAGCGATGATCTGGACGCCTGGCAGATGGGGGCCGCGATGCGGCGCGGGGCGGATGTGGTGGGCTATCACCTGCAGGTCGGCGAGGAGATGGCACGCGAGCGGCTGGCGTTCTTTATCGCCAACCGGCTGGACAGCTATGCCACCGACCGCGATCTGCCGGCGACCGATGGCACCTCTGGCCTGTCGGAGAACCTGACCTATGGCGAGATCAGCCCGCGCCAGATCTGGGCGGCCGGGTGGCGGGCGATGCAGGGCGGGGCAAGGGGGGCGGAGACGTTCCTGAAGGAACTGGTCTGGCGCGAATTTGCCTATCACCTGATCCATCACACGCCGCATATCACCCGGGCCAATTGGAAGCCCGACTGGGATGCCTTTCCGTGGCGCGAGGACAACAAGGATGCCGAATACTGGCGGCGCGGCCTGACCGGCGAGCCTTTCGTCGATGCCGCGATGCGCGAGATGTATGTCACGGGGCGGATGCACAACCGCGCCCGGATGATTGTGGCAAGCTATCTGACCAAGCATCTGATGACGCATTGGAAGGTGGGGCTGGACTGGTTTGCCGAATGTCTGATCGACTGGGACCCGGCGGCGAATGCCATGGGATGGCAATGGGCGGCGGGATCGGGGCCCGATGCCTCGCCTTTCTTCCGCATTTTCAACCCGGCGACGCAGGTGGAGAAATTCGACCCCAAGGCCGATTACCGCCACCGGTTCATCGCTGAACTCGACCGCAACCCAAGCCCGATGGCGCTGTCTTATTTCGATGCGGTGCCGAAATCATGGAAGCTTGACCCCAAGCGTCCCTATCCCGAACCGCTGATCGATCTGGCCGAAGGACGCAACCGCGCCCTTGCGGCCTATGGGGCGCGAAACTCTTGAGCGCCTTGCCCGTATCTGAAACTGTAGACAAAAGACGACAATTCCCCGGGGAGGGAAGATGGAATTTCTGACGACGACCAAAGGCCAGACCGGCCTGCCGCGCTATTTCACCCAGGCCTTCGCGGTGGCCAGCCGTCTGGGCGAGGGCCGGCTGGATTTTGTGCTGCCCGACGGGCGGCGCTTCCGGCTGGAGGGACAGAAACCCGGGCCGGTGGCGGAAATCGCCATCCACAATGATGAGCTGTTCGCCCGGATGATCCGCGAGGGCGATCTGGGCTTTTGCGACGCCTATCTTGATGGCTGGTGGTCGAGCCCGGATCTGCAGGGCTTTCTGGACCTGATCCAGATGCCCAGCAACAATCCGGTCCAGGATGGCTATCCCGGCATGGGGTTGCTGCGCGCCTTTGAAAAGCTGCGGTTCTGGCTGCATTCGAATTCGCGCAAGCAGGCGAAAAAGAACATCCATGCCCATTATGATCTGGGCAATGACTTTTACCGGCTGTGGCTGGATGACAGCATGACCTATTCCAGCGGGCTGTTCCGGTCGGGGCAGGAAAGTCTGGAAAAGGCGCAGGAGCAGAAATACGCCAGCATGGTCGATCAGATGGGGGCGCAGCCGGGCGAGCATGTGCTGGAAATCGGCTGCGGCTGGGGTGGCTTTGCCGAATACGCCGCCGCCAAGCGCGGCTTGCGGGTGACGGCGCTGACCATATCGAAGGCGCAATATGATTATGCGGTGGAGCGGATGGCGCGCGCGGGCCTGTCGGACCGGGTGGAGATCAAGCTGCTGGATTACCGCGACGAGCGCGGGCATTACGACGGGATCGCCAGCATCGAGATGTTCGAGGCGGTGGGCGAGCGCTATTGGCCGACCTATTTCAACACCGTGCGCGACCGGCTCAAGCCCGGGCGCCATGCGACGCTGCAGATCATCACCGTGCCGGATGAGCGCTGGCCGGTCTACAAGCGCGGGGTTGATTTCATTCAGAAATACATCTTCCCCGGTGGCATGCTGCCCGCGCCCTTCCGCCTGAAGGAAGAGGTGGAAAAGGCCGGCCTGCGGCTGAAAACCTCGATCGAGTTCGGCGAAAGCTACAGCCAGACCCTGCGGCGCTGGCATGAGGTGTTCAATGCGCGCTGGGACGAGATCGCGCGCCAGGGCTTTGACGAGCGGTTCCGGCGGATGTGGAACTTCTACCTTGCCTCTTGCGCCGGAGCCTTCCGCGGCGGAAACTGCGACGTGACACAGATTACCGTGACACGCCCCGGCTGACAGCACAGTGACAGCACCGTGACAGCGCGCGGCGGAAAGGGAGCAGAATGCCGACCGCCGCCAAACTGTTTGCCGCCCTGGCCTTTGCCCTTGTCGCTGCCGTCGCCGCCCATTTCTATGCGCTGGATCTGCCAGAGGGCCGCAGCGCGGGCGTGCTGCGTGAGGTGAGCGCGCTGGTGGGGGCGGTCTGCGGCTGGATCATCATGGGCCGGGCCGCGCACCGCCGCCCCAGCCGGGTGGAGGCCATGGGCACCGGCATCCGCACCTCGCTGACCATTGTGGTGCTGGTGGTGCTGATCTTCGCCATCGCCGACATGCTGGAGCGGGCGATCAAAGGGCGCTACAAGACGCCGCTGGATGCGGTTCTGGGGGTGTTCGAACAGGCGATGGTGCTGGCCCCGCCGCTGGCGCAGCCCGATATTCTTGGGGTTCTGCTGTTGGGGGGGCTGATCGGCGGCGCCCTTGCGCATTGGGCGGGCCGGCGGTGGACCTGAATGCGCTGTGAAGGTCTGAGGTCATGACGACGGTTTTCCTGTGTGGCCCGCTGTGCCACCGCCCGCTGCTGGATGTGGTTCTGGGCGCAGGGGTTGCGCTGTCGCCGGCCGTTGTGGCCGGGCGCGAGGGCAGGGCGATGGCGGCCCCCGGCCATTTTGCGCTTGTCCGGCGGCAGGGGGGGCAGGTGGAGGGCGCGGTCCCGGAGGGCCTGACGCCGCAGGCCGCGGCCCGGCTGGCGTTCTATGCCAGGGCCATCGGGCTTGCGGCGCGGCAGGTGCGCGTGACCTGGGCCAGCGGCACGGCACAGGGGCTTGCCTATGCGCTGACCGCCGGTCCGGCAGAGCTTGTGCCCTGGGATGGGGCGCTCTGGCTGGCCGATCACGCGGCGCTGGCGGTGGAAACCGCGGTGGAGGTGATGGCGCAGTTCGGCCAGACCCCGCCCGCCCGCCTGCGTGCCCGGCTGGGGCCGATCAGGGTGCGCGCGGCCAGCCGGGTGCGGGCACAGGCGGAACCGGCCCCGCAGGTGCTGCGCTCTGCGCCCGGCGAGATTGCGCTGCAGGCCAAGCGCCAGCCCTATGCCCGGTTCTTCGCGGTCGAGGAATATGACCTGAGCTTTCGCCGGTTTGACGGCACGACCAGCCCGCCGATCAACCGGGCGGTCTTCGTTTCGGGCGATGCGGTCACCGTGCTGCCCTATGATCCGCAGCGGGACCGGGTCTTGCTGGTGGAACAGCTGCGTGCCGGGCCTTTGGCGCGGGGCGATCGCAACCCCTGGCAGCTGGAAGCCATCGCCGGCCGCATCGACCCCGGTGAAACCCCGCTTGAGGCCGCCCGGCGCGAGGCGGTGGAAGAGGCGGGGCTGACGCTGGGCCCCTTGCTGCCGGTGGCCGCCTATTACCCGTCACCGGGGGCCAAGACCGAGTTTCTCTATTCCTATGTCGCGCTCACGCCATTGCCCGACGGGGCGGCAGGGGTGTTCGGGGTAGAGGAAGAGGCCGAAGACATCCGGGGTCATCTGATCGCCTTTGATCAGGCCATGGCGCTGGTCGCCAGCGGAGAGGTGCAGAACGCCCCCTTGCTGCTGACGCTGCTGTGGTTGCAACGCGAACGCGGGCGGTTGCGGGCCTCAAGCAGGATCGCCGGGGGCCTCCCCGGGGGGCCTCCGGCGCGCGTGGTTTGACAGCCGCAGTATGTCAGAGGTTGAGCTTGACCCAGGCCGCGTTGCGGGCCGAAGAGCGGACACAGGCATCGACAAAGGCCACGCCCTCCAGCCCCTCTTTCAATCCGGGGAAGGTCACGGCTGGGTCAAGATCCGTGCCATCGCGCCGGGCAAGGATGGCGCGGGCGGCCTCGGCATAGATATTGGCAAAGCCCTCCAGATAGCCCTCGGGGTGGCCCGAGGGGATACGGGTCATGCGCCCCGCCTCGGGGCCTGCCCCCGGCCCGCCGCGCGTGAGGCGGTATTTCGGCTGACCCAGCGGACCAACCCAGAGATAATTGGGGTTCTCCTGCTCCCACTCGATGCCGGCCTTGGTGCCATAGATCCGCAGCCGCAGCCCGTTTTCCTGCCCCGCCGCGACCTGGGAACACCACAGCATGCCCCGCGCCCCGCCGGCATAGCGCAGCATCACATGGGCGTTGTCATCCACCCGCCGCCCCGGCACAAAGGCCTGCAGGTCGGCGGCCAGCTCCTCCACGCTCAGGCCCGAGACGAAACTGGCCAAGTTGAACGCATGGGTGCCGATGTCGCCGGTGCTGCCCCCGGCGCCGGACCGGGCCGGATCGGTGCGCCAGCCGGCCTGTTTCTGCCCCGACTCCTCGATCGGTTCGGCCAGCCAGTCCTGCGCATATTCCACCTGCACCAGCCGGATCTCGCCCAATTCCCCCGCCTTCACCATGGCGGCGGCCTGACGGATCATCGGATAGCCGGTGTAGTTATGGGTCAGCGCGAAGACCACACCCGAGGCTTGCGCCGCCTTGGCCAGTCTCTTGGCCTCGGGCAAACTATGGGTCAACGGCTTGTCGCAGATCACATGGATGCCGCGTTTCAGAAATTGCAGCGCCACCGGCGCATGCATGTGGTTGGGCGTCACGATGGCGACCGCCTCGATCCCGTCCTTGCGCCGCGCCTCGCGCGCCGCCATCTCTTCAAAGCTGGCATAGGCCCGCGCCACCCCCAGATCAGCGGCCGAGGCCAGCGACTTTTCGGCATCTGACGAAAAACACCCCGCCACCAGCTCATACTGATCATCAATCCGTGCCGCGATCCGGTGCACGGCGCCGATGAACGCATCGCGCCCGCCGCCCACCATGCCGAGCCGGATGCGCGGTGCCCGCGCCACATGCGCCCCTGTAATGGCCATGGTCTTCCCTCCTCATTATCTGTTCTCAAATATCCCGGGGGTGCGGGGGCTGGCCCCCGCGGCGCAACGGTCAGTCCAAGCCCAGCATCTGCCGGTTCGCAGCCCGGTCGGTGCCGGCCCCGGCGAAATCGTCGAAGGCTTTCTCGGTCACCCGGATCATATGCGCACGCACGAAATCGGCGCCTTCGCGCGCCCCGTCTTCGGGGTGTTTCAGGCAGCATTCCCATTCCACCACCGCCCAGCCGTCAAAGCCGTATTGCGTGAGTTTCGAGAAGATGCCGCCGAAATCCACCTGCCCGTCGCCCAGAGAGCGGAAGCGGCCCGCGCGGTTCACCCAGGACTGGAACCCGCCATAGACGCCCTGCCGACCGGTCGGGTTCAGCTCGGCGTCCTTGACGTGGAACATGCGGATGCGCTCATGGTAGATGTCGATATGATCCAGATAATCAAGGTGTTGCAGGACGTAATGGCTGGGATCATAGAGCATGTTGGCGCGGGGGTGGTTGTTCACGCGCTCCAGAAACATCTCAAAGCTCACCCCATCATGCAGGTCTTCGCCGGGGTGGATTTCATAGCAAAGATCCACACCGCAGTCTTCCGCATGGTCGAGGATGGGCGTCCAGCGGCGGGCGAGTTCGTCAAACGCCTCTTCGACCAGACCGGCCGGGCGCTGCGGCCAGGGGTAGATATAGGGCCAGGCCAGCGCGCCGGAAAAGCTGGCATGTGCGGTCAGGCCAAGGTTGCGCGACGCGGTCAGCGCCTTTTTCACCTGATCCACCGCCCAGTCCTGTCGTGCCTTCGGGTTGCCGCGCACCGCCTCTGCCGCAAAACCGTCGAAGGCGGTGTCATAGGCCGGATGAACGGCGACCAGCTGGCCCTGCAGATGGGTTGAAAGCTCGGTGATCTGGATGCCATTGGCTGCCGCCACACCCTTGATCTCGTCGCAATAGCCCTTTGAGGCTGCGGCCTGTTCCAGATCGAACAGGCGCCCGTCCCAGCTTGGCACCTGCACCCCGGCATAGCCACAGTCTGCCGCCCATTTGGTGATGCTGTCCCATGAGTTGAACGGGGCGGCATCCCCCGCAAACTGCGCCAGAAACAGCGCCGGTCCCTTGATCGCTTTCATTGTCATCCTCCCTTGTCATCGCTGAAGCGTTCCACCCGTCCGGGCCGCTCCAACCCCTGTTTGGCCGGGGCATCCCGGCGTTCGATGGCGGTGACCACGGCGCGGGCCAGAAAACCGCCCGCTTCGCGCACGTCTTCGTGCACCACCATGATGTCGCGGCGGAAGCGGCGCAAAAAGCGCAGCGCCTCTTTGGCCACCAGATCATAGTCCTGCCCCAGCACCAGACCCAGCGATTCGGCCGCGTTTACCGCCGACATCGCGGCGGTGGTCGATCCGCACAGCATCCCGTCGGGGCGCGGCGTGCTGCTGGCCAGATGGGCACGCACCGCCTCTTCGATCACCGCGCTGCCGGAATCGGAATTGGCCGTGGTCATCACCTCGAAGGACAGCCCGTGCTGGCCCGCCGCCTGCACAAAGCCGGTGGTCATGTGGCGGGCATAATTCTGGGTGCGCGGGGGGGGCACCAGCAGCAGATGCTTGCGCCCGGCCTCTGCCAGCGCCGCAACCGCGATGGCGGCAAAGGTTTCATTGTCGAAATCGTAATAGCTGTGCTCGATCTCCATCGTGGTGCGGCCATGGGTGGCAAAGGGAAAGTGACGCTCGGCCATGTAGCGCACGCGCGGATCGTCGGGCTTGGTCTGGTTCAGGATGATGGCATCGGCACTTTCGGTTTCCACCAGATAGCGGATCGGGTCCATCGGGTCCTGATCGGGAAAATAGGGGGTGACGATCAGGTGATAGGCGGTGCCGCGCAGCGCATTGGCGATGGAATAGATCAGCTGCGAGGTGTGGGTCATGCCATCGGATTCGGTGGACAGCACCAGCGCGATCACATTGGTTTTCCCTGTGCGCAGGCGCACACCTGCACGGTTGGGGCGGTAGCCCAGCCGCGCCGCCGCCTCGCGCACCCGGCGCTTGGTGGCCTCGCCGATGTCGGGCGCATCCTTCAGCGCGCGGCTGACCGTGGCCACCGCCAGCCCGGTTTCGGCAGCAATGGTTTTCAGCGTCGGACGCTCATGCTCCGAATCAGGCGGGGCAGGTGGCAAGGGGGTGCCAAGACCGCCGGTCATGGCCTGCCCCCCGAGAGGGCGCAGGGCGACCGGGGGGGGCTGGCTGATTCGGGGCGGCGCGTCCATGCTGCGCCTGCACAATGCCCCCGTGTGCCGCCGGAGCTAAGCGCCTTGCGGTTTGCGGAAAAATACGGGGTGCGGCACTGCGGCATAAGGCATTCATTTCAGGTCAGGCGGATCCGGGCAAGGCCGGAATTGCCCTTATTCAATGCCATGTGAGAACCGCTTCACAAGCGAAAAGAATGCTTGATCCGCAAAACTATAACGATATAGAAATTACTATAACGATTTAGAAACCGGGAGGACTGCATGAAACCCTTTAAATTGGCGGCGGCGCTTGCTGCGTCCGTGGCTCTGCCATCGGCAGGATTGGCGACAGATCTTGAGGTCACGCATTGGTGGACCAGCGGCGGGGAGGCCGCTGCCGTTGCCGAGCTGGCCAAGGCGTTCAACGCGGCGGGCGACAACTGGGTGGATGGGGCCATTGCCGGGGGTGGCAGCACCGCGCGCCCGATCATGATCAGCCGGATCACCGGGGGCGATCCGATGGGGGCCACGCAGTTCAACCACGGCCAGCAGGCGCTGGAACTGGTCGAGGCCGGGCTGATGCTGGACCTGACCGATGTGGCCGAGGCCGAGGGCTGGAAGGACAAGGTTTTCCCGCCGTCGCTGCTGGAGGCCTGCACCGTCGATGGCCGGATCTATTGTGCGCCAGTGAACATACACTCGCCCGAATGGCTGTGGCTGTCGAACAAGGCTTACGCCGATGCGGGCCTGCCGGTGCCGACCAACTGGACCGAATTCGTCGAAAGCGGCCCCGCGCTGGAAGCGGCAGGCAAGATCCCGCTGGCGCTGGGCAATCAGGCCTGGCAGTCCAACCTGGCCTTCAACGCGATCACCGTCGCGGTGGCCGGGCTGGATGTCTGGAAACAGGTGAACGTCGAGAAGAACATGGAGGTGGCGGCCGGGCCCGAGATGGCGGCGGTGTTCGCAGCCGTGGGTGACGCGCGCAAGCTGGCCGCCAAATCCACCGTGCAGGACTGGAACCAGGCCACCAATCTGGTGCTGTCGGGCGAGGCCGGCGGCCAGATCATGGGCGACTGGGCCCAGGGCGAATTCTCGGTTGCGGAGAAGGTGGCAGGCACCGATTACACCTGCCTGCCGGGCCTTGGCCTGAATGCCTATCTGTCCACCGGCGGCGATGCCTTCTACTTCCCCAAGAATGATGATGCCGAGGTCGAGGCCGCGCAGAAACGCCTGGCCGCGCTGCTGGTCAGCCCGGAGGTGCAGGTCGCCTTCAACCTCAAGAAAGGGTCTTTGCCGATCCGCGGCGACATTGATCTTGCCGCCGCCAATGACTGCATGAAGAAGGGTCTGGAAGTGCTGGCCAGCGGCAATCTGGTGCCATCGGGCGACATGTCCTGGTCGCCTGACGTGGTCAAGCAGAACGAAGATCTGATGGTCGAGTTCTTCCGCACCGACATGGCCCCCGATGCGGCCCATGCGCAATGGGTGTCGAACCTCGAATCCGGTCTCTGATCCGGCAGGCTGACTGCGGGGCCGCCCGGACCGGGGCGGCCCTTGCCATCTGACACCAATACGGGGGAGGGCAGGCCGATGGCCGAAGCACGGCGGGTGAACCGCATGTGGCGGAACATGAATGCGAAAATCGCAGCAGTTCCGATGATACTGACCACATTGGTGGTTTTCGTGGGCGGCACGGCCTGGACCGTTGTGTATTCCTTCACCGATTCCAAACTGCTGCCGCGCGAACGCTGGGTGGGCTTTGATCAGTACGAGCGGCTGTGGTCCAATTCGCGCTGGCTGACCTCGATCGAAAACCTGATGATCTATGGCGTCCTGTCCTTGGTGTTCACCATCACCATCGGCTTTCTGCTGGCGGTGGCGATGGATCAGAAAATCCGGTTCGAGGACACGTTCCGCACCATCATGCTGTATCCTTTCGCGCTGTCCTTCATTGTGACCGGGCTGGTCTGGCAGTGGATCCTGAACCCTGAATTTGGCATTCAGCACATTGTGCGCGGGCTGGGCTGGGAGTCCTTCACCTTCAACCCGTTGAACAACCCTGATCTGGTGCTCTATGGCCTGCTGATCGCCGGGCTGTGGCAGGGCACCGGATTTGTGATGTGCCTGATGCTGGCCGGCCTGCGCGGCATTGACGAAGACATCTGGAAGGCCGCGCGGGTTGACGGAATCCCGACCTGGAAAACCTATGTGCAGATCATCCTGCCGATGATGCGCCCGGTGTTCATCACCACGCTGGTCATCGTCGCCGCCGGCATCATCAAACTCTATGATCTGGTTGTGGCCCAAACCTCGGGCGGGCCGGGCAATGCCAGTCAGGTGCCGGCCATGTATGTCTATGACTACATGTTTCAGGCGCAGAACCTGGGCCAGGGCTTTGCCGCCTCGACCATGATGCTGCTGACCGTGCTGATCGTGCTGATCCCTTGGGCTTATCTTGAATTCGGAGGCAGGAAGCATGGCTGACGCCGCCCTGAACGCACCCGCCCGCAGCATGACAGAGGCGCGCGGCACCAAGCCCAAGCGCGCGCTGTCGGGCCGCAACATCATGATCTATGGCACGCTGATCATGTTCAGCCTGTATTACCTGCTGCCTTTGTGGGTGATGGTGATGACCAGCCTGAAAGGCATGCCGGAAATCCGCATGGGCAATATCTTTTCGCCCCCGGTGGAGATTACCTTCGAACCCTGGGTGAAGGCCTGGTCGCAGGCCTGTACCGGGCTGAACTGTGACGGGCTGTCGCGCGGCTTCTGGAACTCGGTCCAGATCCTGATCCCTTCGGTGATCCTGTCGATCGTGGTGGCAAGCGTGAACGGCTATGCGCTGACCTTCTGGAAGTTCAAAGGGTCGGACATCTTCTTTACCATCCTGATCTTCGGGGCCTTCATCCCCTATCAGGTGATGCTGTACCCGATTGTCATCCTGCTGCGGGAAATGGGGCTTTACGGCTCGCTCTGGGGGCTGGTGCTGGTGCATACCATCTTTGGCATGCCGATCCTGACGCTGCTGTTCCGCAACTATTTCTCGACCATTCCCGAGGAATTGTTCAAGGCCGCCCGCGTGGATGGCGCCGGGTTCTGGGCGATCTATGCCAAGATCCTGATGCCGATGAGCCTGCCGATCTTTGTTGTGGCGATCATCCTGCAAGTGACGGGGATCTGGAACGATTTCCTGTTCGGCGTGGTCTACACCCGGCCCGAGATGTACCCGATGACCGTGCAGCTGAACAACATCGTCAACTCGGTGCAGGGGGTCAAGGAATACAATGTCAACATGGCCGCCACGCTGCTGACCGGGCTGGTGCCGCTGTTCATCTACTTCATCTCCGGCAAACTTTTCGTTCGCGGCATCGCCGCCGGCGCCGTGAAAGGCTGATCTGCACATGACCAACTCTATCGAAGTCAAGGATCTGACGCTGAATTTCGGCGCGGTGTCGGTCTTGAAGAACATGAACCTGAATGTGGCGGAAGGCGAATTCGTGGTGCTGCTGGGGCCGTCGGGCTGTGGCAAATCGACGTTGCTCAACTGCCTGGCCGGGCTGCTGGAGATCACCGATGGCCAGATCTTCATCAAGGGCCAGAATGTGACCTGGGCCGAGCCATCGGCGCGCGGCATCGGCATGGTGTTCCAGTCCTATGCGCTTTACCCGCAGATGACGGTGCGCGGCAATCTGACCTTCGGGTTGAAGAATGCGCGGGTGCCGCGCGATCAGATCGAGGCCAAGGTGGCGCGCGCCGCCGAGATTTTGCAGATCGGCCCGCTCTTGGACCGCAAGCCGGCCGCCCTGTCGGGCGGGCAGCGGCAGCGGGTGGCGATTGGCCGGGCGCTGGTGCGCGATGTCGATGTGTTCCTGTTTGACGAGCCGCTGTCCAACCTTGACGCCAAGCTGCGCTCGGAGCTGCGGGTGGAGATCAAGCGGCTGCATGCGCAGCTGAAAAACACCATGGTTTACGTGACGCATGACCAGATCGAGGCGCTGACGCTGGCCGACCGTATTGCGGTCATGCGCGGCGGCATCATCCAGCAACTGGCTGCGCCGCAAGAGATTTACAACCGCCCCGCCAATCTGTTCGTGGCGGGCTTTATCGGCAGCCCGTCGATGAACTTCCTGCATGGGGCCACGGTGGATGGTGGCCGCGCCTTCCGTCTGGGCGATCTGTCGTTGTCGCTGGAGGGCTATGAGGGCGGCACGGTGGGCAGTCGTGACACGGTGATCCTTGGCCTGCGCCCCGAACATCTGGTGGTGCAGGATCAGGCCGAGCCGGGGGTGACCATTCCGGCCATGGTCGAACTGGATGAGCCGATGGGCGCGGATTCGCTGGTGTGGCTCAAGGCTGCGGGCACGCAGATGTCGGTGCGCGTGCCGGTGGAGCGGCGGATGGCCCCGGGCACGCAGGTGCATCTGAAGGTCGATATGGCCAAGGCCAGCCTGTTTGACGCCAAGAGCGAAGCGCGGATCTGACCTCCATGGTTGCGCCACGCCCACCGTGACCGCAGGCCCTGCCGCCTGTGTCCCTGCGCCTTAGAAAATACCCCCGAAAGGACCAAAGATGTTCTCCTATCAACTCTACTCATCGCGCAACTTCCCGCCGATGTCGGCCACCTTTGAAATGCTGGCAGGTGCCGGTTATACCGCCGTGGAAGGCTATGGCGCGCTTTATGCCGATGATGCGGCGGTCGAGGCGACCAAGGCCGGCCTGGCGGCCACCGGATTGACCATGCCGACCGGGCATTTCAGCCTGGCGATGCTGGAGAATGAGGCGCCAAAGGTGCTGTCGATCGCCAGGTCGCTGAAGATGCAGAAGCTTTATTGCCCCCATATCGGCCCGGATGACCGCCCGACCACCGGCAAGGGCTGGCATGAGTTTGGCGCGCGGCTGGAGCGTGTGGGGCAGATCTACCGGGCCGAAGGTTATGGCTTTGGCTGGCACAACCATGATTTCGAATTCCGCCCCACCGAGGATGGCGCGGTGCCGCAGGAAGAGATGTTCGACGGCGGCCCGCATCTGGAATGGGAGATTGACGTGGCCTGGGTGATCCGGGGCGGCGCAGATCCGCTGGCCTGGATCGAGCGCTACAAGGACCGGATCACCGCCGCCCATGTGAAGGACATCGCCTCGCAGGGCGAGAATGCGGATGAGGATGGCTGGGCCGATGTGGGCCATGGCACGGTGGACTGGCCCGGCATCATGGCCGCGCTGCGCGCCATCGGGGTGCAGCATTTCGTCATTGAACATGACAATCCCTCCGACCACCGGCGCTTTGCCACCCGCGCCATCACCGCTGCCAAGGGGTATTGAAGCATGACGACACTGGGACTGGGCATCATCGGATGCGGCAATATCTCGACCAGCTATCTGCGGCTGGCCCCGTTGTTCAAGGGGCTGGAGGTGCGGGCGGTGGCCGATGTGAACATGGATGTGGCCCGGGCGCGCGGGGCAGAGTTCAACGTGGCGGCGCAATCGGTGGATGACCTGCTGGCCAATCCGGCGGTGGATGTGGTCATCAACCTGACCATTCCGGATGCGCATTTCAGCGTGACCAAACGGATATTGGAGGCGGGCAAGCACGCCTATTCCGAAAAGCCGCTGGTGCTGACCCTGGCCGAGGGAGAAATCCTGCGGACCCTGGCCGCCGAAAAGGGTCTGGCCGTCGGCTGCGCGCCCGACACTTTCCTTGGCGGCGCGCATCAACAGGCGCGCGCGATCCTGGACGCAGGCAAAGTTGGTGAGATTACCGCCGGATGTGCGGCGGTGTTGAACCATGGCATGGAACATTGGCACCCCAACCCCGATTTCTTTTTCCTGCCGGGGGCGGGGCCGATGCTGGACCTTGGGCCCTATTACATCGCCAACCTGATCAACCTGCTGGGGCCGGTGCAGCGGGTGGGGGCGCTGACCAGTTCGGCGCAACAGGTGCGGACCATCGCCAACGGGCCGCGCAACGGCGAAACCGTGCCGGTCAAGACGCCGACCAACATTCATGCGCTTTTGCAGTTTCACAACGGTGCGACGCTCAATCTGTCCACCAGCTGGGATGTCTGGCACCACAAACGCAACCATTTCGAACTTTATGGGACGGAAGGCACGCTCTACATTCCCGACCCCAATTTCTTTGGTGGCACGGTGGAGATCGGGCACAAGGATGGCACGCTGGAACAGGTGGCGGCCTGGGATCACCCGTTTGGCGTGGCCAATCAGGAGCATCCCAAACAGGGCGCGCTGGCCAATTACCGCACCGCCGGGCTGGCCGATATGGTGCAGGCCCTGATTGCGGGCCGCGACGCGCGCTGCTCGCTGGACCGGACCCTGCACGGGGTGGAGGTGATGACCGCCTGCCTGCAATCGGGCGAGACCGGCGGCTTTGTCACCCTGACCACCACCTGCACCCGGCCAGAGGCGCTGGGCATTGAAGACGCCCGCGCGCTGCTGGCCTGACGTTCGGGGCCGGGGGCATCCGCTGGGTGCCCCCGGTCCGGTGAGGCTTCCCGCCTGATTTCCGGTTTCTGATCTGCGGGATCTGATTTTCCCGCCCTGATTTGATCACAACTTGATTGCTGCGCCGAACCCGTCATAACAGGACAAAATGCGGGGAGCCTGATGGACGCGGACAGCCGGAAGATACCGACCCACGAGGTCACTTATGCGCGGCTGCGCGACATGATCCTGTTCGGCCATCTGGAACCCGGTGCGGCGGTGACGATTCAGGGTCTGATCTCGGATCTGGGGGCCGGCATGACCCCGGTGCGCGAGGCGATCCGTCGGCTGACGGCCGAGGGCGCGCTGGAACCGCAGGGCAACCGCCGCGTGGCGGTGCCCGGCATGACCGGGGCGGTGCTGGATCAGGTGGCCTTTGCCCGGCTGACCATTGAACCCAAGCTGGCCGAGATGGCGGCGGCGCATCTGACGCCTGCCTTGATCGGCCAGTTGCAGGCCATTGACAACACGGTGGACCACGCCATCCGGGCCGGGGACATTCCCGGCTATCTGCAAGCCAACCATGCCTTTCATTTCTGCCTCTATGAGGCGTCGGATGCGCCGGTGCTGGTCGATATGGCCCGGTCGATGTGGCTGCGCTTTGGCCCATCCTTGCGCGTGGTCTGCGCCCGGTTCGGCAGCGACGCCTTGCCTGACCGGCATTCCGAAGCACTGGCCGCCATGCGGTCGGGCGACGCCAGCGGCCTGCGCGAGGCGATCGAGCGCGATATTGCCCAAGGCGTCGATCAGGTCCGGCTGGGGTTGTCGCAAGGCGGGCTGTGACCGCGGCCCCGTGCCGTCAGGGGGCGGGGCTAGGCTTGCGGCAATAATTTGATCAAATTTCTTGAACCGCGCCGCGTTTGTCCCTATCCTTGGGGCAAGCCGGGGCCATTGCCCTGCTGATTCAGAAAGGGGCTTGGCCATGAACATGATCACAAATCACCTGCCGACAGCCGAGCTTCAGGCTCTGGACGCAGCACATCACATGCATCCGTTTACCGATGCGAACGGTCTGGCAACCAAGGGCGCGCGGGTCATCACGCGGGGCAAGGGCGTCTGGCTGACCGATTCCGAAGGCAACCGGATCATTGACGGCATGGCGGGGCTGTGGTGCGTGAACATCGGCTATGGCCGCAAGGAACTGGCCGAGGTGGCCGCGCGGCAGATGGAAGAGCTGGCCTATTACAACACCTTTTTCCAGACCACCCATGTGCCGGCCATCGCTTTGGCCGCCAAGATTGCCGAACTGGCACCGGGGGATCTGAACCATGTGTTCTTTGCCGGCTCTGGCTCCGAGGCCAATGACACCAATATCCGCCTTGTGCGGCGCTATTGGGATGTGAAGGGCCAGCCGGAGCGGCGCATCATCATCGGCCGCAAGAACGGCTATCACGGCTCGACCATGGGCGGCGGCAGCCTTGGCGGCATGGCCCCGATCCATGCGCATGGCGGCATGATCGACGGGATCGTGCACATCGACCAGCCCTATTGGTGGGGCGAGGGCGGCGACATGACCGAGGAGGCCTTCGGGCTGGAGCGCGCGCAGCAGCTTGAGGCCAAGATCCTGGAGCTTGGGGCCGACAAGGTTGCGGCTTTCATCGGCGAGGCGGTGCAGGGGGCCGGCGGCGTGATCATCCCGCCTGCCACCTACTGGCCGGAAATCCAGCGGATCTGCGACAAGTATGGCATCCTGTTGATCGTGGATGAGGTCATCACCGGCTTTGGCCGCACCGGCAACTGGTTCGGCAGCCAGACCTTTGGCATCAAGCCGCATATCATGACCATCGCCAAGGGGCTGTCCTCTGGCTATCAGCCGATCGGCGGGTCGATCGTCTGTGACAAGGTGGCGGCGACCATCGCGGAAGGTGGCGAGTTCTTCCACGGCTATACCTACAGCGGCCATCCGGTTGCGGCGGCGGTGGCGCTGGAAAACCTGCGCATTTTGCAGGATGAGCATATCGTGGAGCATGTGCGCGACGTGGCGCATCCCTACCTGAAACAGCGCTGGGATGCGCTGGCCGACCACCCGCTGGTGGGCGAGGCCAAGCTGGTGGGGCTGATGGGCTCCATCGCGCTGACGCCTGACAAGGCCAAACGCGCCAAGTTCCCCGGCGAGCAGGGCACGGTGGGCTTTCGCTGCCGCGAGCGCTGCTTTGCCAACAACCTGATCATGCGCCATGTGGGCGACCGGATGATCATCTCGCCGCCGTTGGTGATCACCCCGGAGGAGATCGACATCCTGATCGACCGGGCCACCACCAGTCTGGATGAATGCTATGCCGGCCTGAAGGCGGATGGGATGATGACGGCCTGAGGCAACGCGGCACGCGCTTTGCGGTGCAACTGTCTGACATGCGCCCGCCGCAGGCTTTCCCGGTCTGACCAGCGCGCAGCCCTTGTGGCTGTGCGCTGGTCTCTTTCGCGCGAGGCGGTGTGCGGCCCTGCTTGAGGTTGGGGCGCGCATTGCCTACACATAAGGCAATGGACAAGAGGGCCGCCCATGCGCATTCATTCTGATCTTGCCGACACCATTGGCAACACCCCGCTGCTGAAGCTGAAACGCGCGTCCGAGATGACGGGCTGTACCATTCTTGGCAAATGCGAGTTTCTGAACCCCGGCCAGTCGGTCAAGGACCGGGCGGCGCTGTATATCATCCGCGATGCGGTGGCGCGCGGCGATCTGAAGCCGGGCGGCACGATTGTCGAAGGCACGGCCGGCAATACCGGCATCGGGCTGGCGCTGGTCGGTGCCTCGATGGGGTTCAAGACGGTGATCGTCATTCCTGAGACGCAATCTCAGGAAAAGAAGGACATGCTGCGGCTGGCGGGGGCAGAGCTGGTGCAGGTGCCGGCAGCCCCCTACCGCAACCCCAACAACTATGTGCGCTATTCCGGGCGTCTGGCCGAGGCTTTGGCGCGGACCGAACCCAATGGCGCGATCTGGGCCAACCAGTTTGACAATGTGGCCAACCGTCAGGCGCATATCGAAACCACCGGGCCGGAGATCTGGGAACAGACGGGCGGCCGCGTGGACGGGTTCATCTGCGCCGTGGGGTCGGGCGGCACGCTGGCGGGCGTGGGCATGGCGCTGCAGCCAAAGGGCGTCAAGATCGGGCTGGCCGATCCCGAGGGGGCGGCGCTGCATGCCTTCTACACCACGGGCAAGCTGGAAAGCCCCGGCACATCCATCACCGAAGGCATCGGGCAGGGGCGGATCACCGCCAATCTGGAAGGGTTCACCCCCGACTTCAGCTATCGCATTCCGGATGCCGAGGCTTTGCCCTTGGTGTTTGACATGCTGGAGGAAGAGGGGATCTGCCTTGGCGGGTCATCGGGCATCAACATCGCGGGGGCCATGCGCATGGCGCAAGAGATGGGGCCGGGCCACACAATCGTGACCATCCTGTGCGATTACGGCAACCGCTATCAGTCCAAGCTCTACAACCCGGCGTTCCTGAAGGAAAAGGGCCTGCCGGTGCCGGTCTGGCTGGATCAGACCCCCAAAGCCTTGCCCAGCGTGTTTGAAGACGCATGACCCTGCTGCGCCGTTCCGGTCTGCCGCGCGCGCTGTTGCAGGCGCTGATGCTGGTATTTGCTCTGGCGCTGGTTCCCGTGGGCGGTCTGGCGCAGTCTGCCCCGCAAAGCGGGGTGCCGGCCCGGGGGCAAACCGCCGAGGTGGGGCCGCAGACAGGGGCAGCCGCGGTTCCGGCAGAGCCAGAACTGGATTATACGGCCTGGGAAGCGGTGGCAGAACAGGCCGAGACCGCGCTGGAAGACAGTACATCCGCGGCCGCCGTTCTGGATGGGCTGCGCGGGCAGCTGGTGGCGTGGCGGACGACCTTTCTGGCCGCACAGGGCACCAATTCGGCGCGGATTGCCATTCTGCGCCAGCAGATCACCGCCCTTGGCGCCCCGCCGGCCGAGGGCGAGACCGAGGCCGAAGAAATTGCCGCGCGCCGGGCCGAGCTGAACGGGCAACTGGTCCGGCTGCAGGCCCCGGGTCTTGCGGCGGAAGAGGCCTATTTGCGGGCCGATGGGCTCATTGCGGAAATCGACCGCACGCTGCGCGAGCGGCAGGCGGATGAATTGCTGCAGCTCTACCCCAGCCCGCTGAACCCGGCCAATTGGGCCGGTGCGGCGCGGGTGGTGAGCGGGGCCGTTGCCGGGATCGGGGCCGAGACCGGCCAGCGTCTTGCGTCTCCGGTGGCCACGGAAACGCTGGTCAACAACCTGCCGGCCATTGTGCTGCTGTTGCTGTTCAGCGTGGCACTGATCTGGCGTGGCAGGCCGCTGGTGGAAAAGCTGGTGGCGCGCATTCACAAGCGCTGGTCGGCGCGGGGTGTGAGGGTGGCGACGCTGGTCCTGTCGCTGGGGCAGATCGTGGTGCCTGCCGGAGGGGTCTTTGCCCTGTCGCATGCGCTGCGCCTGTCGGGCATGTTCGGCATCCGCGGCACGGTACTGCTGGAGACGCTGCCGGCCGCCGGGATCGTGCTGTTCACCGCGGTCTGGCTGGGCACCCAGCTGTTTCCGCGCACCCATGATTTCCTGCCGATCCGGCTGAGCGACGAACAAAGGGCACAGGGCCGCCTGATCACCGCGCTCTATGGCATTCTGCTGGCCTTCAATGCCCTGCGTCTGGCGGTGATCGATCCTCCGGATCTGTCAGAGGCTGCGCGCGGTGTGCTGGCCTTTCCTGCGGTGGTCGTCGCGGGGATCTTGCTGGTGCGCATTGCGCAGCTGATCCGCCAGTCTGTGTCGCCCGACAGCATCGGCGATGACGAAGACGGGTTCCGCAACCGCATCATATCGCTGCTGGGACGCGGTGCCATCCTGATCGGGGTTGCGGCCCCGGTTCTGGCGGCCATCGGCTATATTCCTGCGGCCGAGGCTTTGGTGTTCCCGGCGGCAACCTCGCTGGGGCTGCTGGGGCTGCTGTATATCCTGCAGACCCTTGTGACCGATATCTATGCGGTGATCACCCGCAATGAGGAAGGCGCGCGCAACGCGCTGGTGCCGGTGCTGGTGGGCTTCGGGCTGGTTCTGGCGGCCCTGCCGGTGTTCGCGCTGATCTGGGGCGCGCGGCTGGCCGATCTGACCGAGCTGTGGACCCGGATGCGCGAAGGCTTCACATTGGGCGAGACCCGGATTTCGCCCACCAACTTCCTGTTCTTTGCGGTGCTGTTCGGGGTCGGCATCACGGTCACCCGGTTGTTTCAGGGGGCTTTGCGCGGATCAATCCTGCCGCGCACCAGCCTGGATCAGGGCGCGCGCAATGCGCTGATCTCTGGCGTGGGCTATGTGGGCATCTTTCTGGCCGGGTTGATTGCGATCAATTCCGCCGGGATCGACCTGTCGGGGCTGGCCATTGTGGCCGGGGCCCTGTCGGTGGGCATCGGCTTTGGCTTGCAGAACATCGTGTCGAACTTCGTGTCGGGCATCATCCTGCTGATCGAGCGCCCCGTAAGCGAGGGCGACTGGATCGAGGTTGGTGGCGTGCAGGGCAAGGTCAAGGCGATTTCCGTCCGCTCGACCCGGATCGAGACCTTTGACCGCACCGATGTGATCGTGCCCAACACCGATCTGATCGCGGGGCAGGTCACCAACTGGACGCATTTCAACCTGACCGGGCGGCTGATCGTGCCGGTGGGTGTGGCCTATGGGTCAGACACCCGCAAGGTGACGCGCATCCTGCAAGAGATTGCCGAGGCCCAGCCTCTGGCCATCCTCAACCCGCCGCCGCTGGTGGTGTTCATGGCCTTCGGGGCGGATTCGATGAATTTCGAGATCCGGGTGATCTTGCGCGACGTGAATTTTTCCTTGTCGGTCCGCAGCGAGATCAACCACCAGATCGCGCAGCGCTTTGCCGAGGAAGGGATCGAAATTCCCTTCGCTCAATCGGATGTCACTTTGCGCAACGCGTCCGAGATCGCCGATTTGCTGCGCGGCCTGCAAGGCGGAGCGGCCGGAATGGCGCCACCCGCCGCAGCTTCTGCCCCTGCTGCCGCCCCGGCCGCGCCGGAACCCCGGCCAGCCGGACCACTGCCACGTGACCAGGAACCCGGAGAGGGGCTGGCAGACCCTGCCAAGGGGGGAGATTGACCATGACGGAGTTGTTGTTCCGCGATGACGCCTATTGCCAGCAGACAGAATCGCGGGTGACGGGACATACCCCCGAGGGCGGCATCCTGATTGACCGTACGGTATTCTACCCCACCGGGGGCGGGCAGCCGGGTGATTCCGGCTGGGTGGAATGGGCCGGGGGGCGTTTGTCCATTGCAACAGCGGTCAAGGTGGAAGGCGGGCAGGTTGCCCTGGTGCCCTCCGAGCCGCTGGCCCTGCCACCGGTGGGCGCGGTGCTGACCCAGCGGCTGGACTGGACCCGCAGGCACCGGCACATGCGGATGCACACGGCGCTGCATCTGTTGTCGGTGGTGATCCCGCTGCCGGTGACCGGCGGCCAGATCGGGGCGGAGCGGGGGCGGCTGGATTTCGACATGCCCGATCCGCCGGAAGACAGTGCCCGGTTGACGGCGGCGCTCCTGGCCCTGGTGGACCGCGACCTGCCGGTGACCGATGAATGGATCACGGATCAGGCCTTGCTGGCCAATCCGGGGCTGGTCAAGACCATGTCGGTCATGCCGCCGCTGGGGCAGGGCCGGGTGCGTCTGGTGCGGATCGGGCAGGGCGAAGCGCCGGTGGACCTGCAGCCCTGTGGGGGCACCCATGTCGCCCGGACGGGCGAGGTCGGGCGCGTCGAGATCAGCAAGATCGAAAAGAAGGGGCGGCAGAACCGCCGCGTAACGCTGACGCTTGGCCTTTGAAGACGGGCGCGCGCGGCCCGCGCCAGCGGTCCCACCGCCCCTGCCCCTCGGCGCATGCGGTGCGGCCCGGGGACGCGGCCGCTTAGCGGCCCTGCAACACAAAGTGCCGCGATCTGCCGGTGGTGCACCGTCAGGCTGCCCCGTCGCTCCCGGTCACATCAGGGGCCAATGCACAAACACCCCCCTTTGCGGAAATCCGCTCTTGCATCTTTGTTCCAGTCGCGATTAAGACACCGCCACGGACAGTTGGCCGAGTGGTCGAAGGCGCACGCCTGGAAAGTGTGTAGGCGGGGAACCGTCTCGAGGGTTCGAATCCCTCACTGTCCGCCACTTGCACATCGCAAACCCGAGATGAGGTCCCTGACGGGGCATGTTTTCTTTTTGTTTCAAAGGGGTTTAGCGAGGCCATCCGACTTTCGGAGACTGGGCGATGGCCCGAAATCGGTCTCTAAACGCCCCGCGTCTCTTTCCATCCGCCCTTCACCCAAATCGAGACGGATTCAAAAAGTGACGCACTTTCAGTAAGTTGGCGAAATTGAATTGCGCCGCAGTTGCAGCGGATTCGTCCGCTCCCGGTGCGAACAGAGACAGGGGTGCGCCGTTGAACCCCACGAGCGAGCCGAACAGCACGATCCCGCCGCGTCGTTGCGCCGACATGCGCTGCCCGAAGCCATGGGACAGTTCCACGACCGACCGGCAGTTCAGGTCCACCATATTGATCTCGGAGGCCATGTCTTGGTCTAGGAACGGCCCGATGGAGCCAAAGCCCGCAGCGGCCACGACAAGGCCCACCGGCGTGCTTTCCGTGAGCGACAGAAGGTCTGGCACAGCGGAGGGATCGGACAAGTCCATCGCCAAGACACGCACATCCGCGCCGAAACGGGTGCCCAGATCCAAGGCCATGTCGTGCAGGACGTCACCCCGCCGCGCGACAAGGATCAGATCAAAGCCCTGCTCGGCCAGTTGGACGGCAAAGGCGCGACCGATGCCGTCGCTGGCCCCCGTGATCAGGGCGGTGGAGCCGAAACGGCGCTTGAGGGCACTGTCCTTGCTTGGTGTTTTGGTCATTTCTTGCCCTTTCCTATGGCTTCGCTGTCATTCGCCCGCGAGGCGGAGCGGCTTCATTTTGGGTTGAACATCGGCAGTGTGGCCCACGTCTGGCCTGCGCCGTGAAAGCGTCAGGGCGAACATCTGCGGCGTGAAGGCGAAGGCCAGCGTCACCGACAGGGCGACGCCGCCGGCCACCGACATCGCGAAGGGCGGCCAGAAGCCGCCTCCGCCCAGGATCAGGGGCAGGAAGCCACCCACGGTCGTGATGGTGGTCGAGGTGATGTGGCGTGCCGAGCCTGCCACGACATCGACCATGGCGGCGCGGTCCCCGGCGCTGGCCTTCGCATCTTCCTGCAGCCCCGAAAGCACGATCAGGGCTGCATTGATCGACACCCCGATGGAGCCGATCACGCCGATGATCGCATTGATCCCGAAGGGATAGTCGAAGATCGCCAGCGCAAGCATCGACAGACCCGCCGACAGGCCCGCGACCGTGAAGGCGATCAGCGTCAGGCGGAAGGAGTTGAAGGTCATCACCACAACCGCAATCGTCAGGGTGATGATCAGACCCAAGGGTGCGATGAGCGCCTGCACGGTGGAATTGCGCGCATCAGAGTCGCCGCCGGTTTCCAGCCGGATCCCCTGTGGCGGGGCATAGCCGCCCGCCTCGAGCACCGCCATCGCCTCGGCAAGCGCCACGGCGGGCAGGATGCCGGGCATGAGATATGCCTGAACGGTATTCACCCGCTCGCCATTGCGCCGCGTGATCATGCTTTCGGACGGTTCCAGCCGCAGGGTTCCAAGCGTCGACAGCGGCACCGCGGGGAACTGGCCCGAAGCTGCGACCGCTCCGGCCCCCGGCGGCTGGATCGGCATATCCCCGATGGCGACCGGATCACCGCGCAACCCTGCGCCAAGGCGCACGCGCACCGGGAGCTCTTCGGTCCCTTCGAGAAGCGAACCGCCGGTGACGCCTTCCAGCCCCGCCTCCATCTGCCGGGCAACCTGACCCAGATCGAGACCCAAGAGACGCGCGCGGGCTTCGTCGATGTCCAGCGTGAGCTTGGGCGCACCCCCCGCAATCCCGGTGCGGACCATGGCCACCGTGGAGACCTCGGCCAGCCGGGCGCGCAGGTCGTCGCCCGCAAGGCGCAGCGCGTCGATATCCTGGCCCACCAGACGCAGTTCCACCGGCGCATTGACCGGCGGGCCTTGTGTCAGACTGCGGATGACAAAGCGCGCTTGCAGGAACGCGGGCGGCAGATGGGTCTGTAGGTTGTCCAGCAGCCGCTCGGTTGCGGCAGGCGATGCGGTGCGGATCAGCGCCTGAGCGAAGGCCGGGGCCTGATCGCGGTCGCCCACCATGTTGTAGTAGAAGGCGGGTGCCGACCGGCCCATGACCCAGGCAACGTCAAGGATATCCTCCTTGGCCGTCAGCCTCGCGTCGATCTCGCGCACCACGCGCATCGTCTCGGCAATGCCGGTGCCGGGGGGCAGGTCGACCTCGATATGGAACTGGTCGCGGTCCACGCCCGGAAAGAACTGTGGTGTCAGTGTCGGCAGCGACAGGAAGCCGATCACCGGCAGGATCAGCGACAGCGCCACAGTGCGCAAGGGGTTGGCCATCGACAGGGCCAGCAGGCCGCGGAAATCGCGCATCAGAGGGCCGTCGCGCGCGGGCGCACCATCGCCCATGCGCAGCCAGCGCCCGGCAATGGCCGGGGTGATCGTGACGGCCACGACAAAGGACCAGGCCAGCATCACGATCACGGAAATGGCGATGGAGCCGACGAAATCCCCGGCTGGGCCGGGCAACAGCAACAGCGGCAGGAAGGACAGGATCGTGGTGATGGTGGATGCCGCAAGCGGCATGGTCAGCCGCCGCACGGACCCCGCGACGGCGTCGATCCGCGTCAGGCCCTCACGCAGCCGCTTGCCCACCTCGTCCGTCATCACAATGGCGGCGTCGACCAAGAGGCCAAGTGCCACGATCAGGCCGGTGACACTCATCTGGTGGATCGGCACGGCCAGCGCGTTCAGCGTGGCGACGGAGGCCAAAGATACCACCGGAAGCACCATTGCCACGATCAGCGCCGCCCGCCACCCGAGGGTCACGAACAGGACCACCACGACCAGAACAACGCCGACGAGCATGTTCATGCCGACTTCCGCCAGCCGATCGAGGGTGTAGCGGCTCTGGTCGAACACGGTCTCGATCGACAGGCCCCAGGGCAGGGCTATGGCTTGGGCTGCCACAGCGGCGCGGATGCCGCCCATCCAGCGATCCACCTGCAATCCCACGCTCAATTTGGCGGAGACGAGGATTGCAGGTCGGCCCTGAAACAAAGCAGCCTCGGCCAAAGGCAGACGGGGGCCGCGGGTGATCTCGGCCACATCGCCCAACAGCGTCACGCGGCCATCCGCATCCTCGCGCAGCACAACCGCACGCAGGCGGTCAAGCGAGGTGATCTCTCCCGTAATCCCCAGGACCAGATCGGTTTCGTCACCGCGCAACCGGCCCGCCTGCACCTTGGCGTCGGCGGCGCGGATCGCGGCGGAGACTTCGTCGGCGGTCAGACCAAGGGCAGCCGTCCGGTCCGGGTGAAGCGTGACCAGCACTTCCTCCTCGGGCGCTCCGTGCAGATCGACGAGGCTGGTGCCCGGCACGCGGCGCAACCTGTCGGCCAGCGCCTCGGCTTCGCGGGCGGCCCGGGTCAGGCTGAACCCTTCGGGCAGGGTCAGGGCAAAGATCGCCGCATAACCACCCGCGCCATCGCTGTCGAAATCGGGCTCCAGCACGCCCGCTGGAAACGCCCGCTGCGCGTCGGCCACCGCATCGCGGACCTGCGCCCAAAGCTGCTCGATGATCTCGGGCGGGACGGTTTCGATCAGTTCGACCGAGATGACCGAGATGCCGGTGGCGGATGTCGACGACACCTCGGCGATCTCGGGGATGGTGCGCAGCTCAGTCTCGATCTTGGTGGTCACCAACGCCTCGACACGGGCCGGATCGGCTCCGGGAAAGACAGTAGTGATCGTGGCGAAGATATTGGTGATCGTCGGGTCTTCCTGCCGCCCGATGGATACCAGCGCCGACAGGCCCGCCGACAGGATCACCAGAAGCGCCAGCATCACGAGGCGCGGTTGCCGGAAAAACAGCGTGTCCATGCGCGTCACTCCACCTGTGCCAGAATAAGCTGGCCCGGCGCGACGCGGTCGGGCGCCTCGGCCACGATCCGCGCGCCGGGGGGCAGATCGCCGCGCAGGAACACGCGATTGCCATCGCTGTGGATGACCTCGACCGCCGCAGGCAGGGTTCGGTCGCCCATCGCCGTGGCCTCAACCGCCATCACCGACCACGACCCGCGCGCGCCTTCGCGCAAGGCACTGAGCGGGGCCCAGAATCCGGGATCGTCCACCCTCTGCGTCAAAAGAAGCGCCACGGTGTTGCCCAGGACGGGTGCGGCCCCGTGGGGCAGGGTGACGACGACCGAGCGGCTGCGGGTGTTGGGGTCAAGGTCCGGTCGGATCTGGCGCAGGGTGGCTTCCAATTCCTCACCGCCCAACGCGATGGTCACGCGGTCCCCGACGGCAAGCCCAGCGGCCATTTCAGGCGGCAGGCCGACCCGGGCGCGGGCAGGCTCTGTGTCAAACAGCACCAGAACGGTCTGCCCCGCCGCCGCCGTCTGCCCCGGATCGGCCATGCGCGCGCCGATGCGGGCGGGATAGGGGGCCGTCAGCACGGATTTTTCCAGCCGCACGTCAACGCCCGCCATGCGCGCGCGGACAGCCGCCATCCCGGCTTCGGTGCGCGCCAGCGTCAGTCGGGCATCGTCTTGCGCCGCGACCGAGGTAAAGCCCCGCTCCGTCAGCGCGTCGTTGCGTGCCAGCGTCAGCCGGGCACGTTCAGCGTCAGCCGCCAAGGCCGCCAAGTCCGCCTCGAGCGCCGCACGTTCCGGGGTCAGGGCGCTGGTGTCCAGCCGCGCCAGCACCGCGCCCGCGGCGACGACATCACCTTCCTCGACCAGCACTTGCGTGATCCGCCCGCCCAGTTCGAACCCCAGATCGGTTCGCGCCGCCGCCTCGATCTGGCCTGTGAACCGTCGGGTGACGGTGTAACCCGGTGTCAGCTCTACCGACATCACGCCGACCGATGTCCGCGGTGCAGCAGCAGCAGGGGCGACATCGCCCTCGGCTGTGATCAGAGAAAACCCTCCGATGACTGCAGCCGCAGCTGCCCCGCAGATCATGAGCGTCGTCGTCATGGTCCGCACCCGACCAAGCGCCGTTCGAAAACCTGATGCCATACGCTGGGTCATGGAAGGACTGCTCCAATAAAGTTAGATGTACTTACATATGTTAGAATCGCTCACTTTGGCAATAGGGAGTGAACTGCGGCGCGCGGCGCAGCCGGAGCGGGCTGATGTGTAAGGGGAGACAAGGGGGGCGCGCCCTCATACCGCACGCCCACGCTCCAGCCAGATCGCGTGGACCTCGGACCAGTCGGGGGCGTGCTGCGCAGGGTAGCCAACCACTTTCCCCGTCGCGATGCGGGGAAACAGACGCATGGCCTCAAGATGAGCATCCGCAGTCAGATAGGCCCGCATGGCATCCTTGTCGGTCCAGACCGAAAGCGTGTGATGAACGCCGTTGATGGTACGGGCATCGGCGGAAATGTTGCCGGGTGCCTTCCGCACTTGCACCATGGACTTCATAGCATGCAACCAGAAGGACGGGATGTGCCAGATCCGCCGCACCTGCAAGCCGGTGATGGAAACATAGAAGTGCTGCTGCCTCGGACTGTCCCTTCAGTGTCAAGCGCCTCCCCCTGCGGAACGCAGGGGAGCCGATCTGTTGCGAGAAATCCCTTCGTGACGGACAGTCGCGAGGTGCAGGATAGGGAGGGGCGCTCCTGCCCTTGTAAAGATATGTGAGCGGTGCTAACTTTCGTCAACAAGAAAGTGAATGTTACTCACTTTACTGAAAGGCCAAGTCACCATGTCGACCGACCCGTCCGCCCCAGATGCCGCGCCGACCGTGACGCCCAAGGCCGCCTATCACCACGGTGACCTTCGCGCGCAACTCATCGCAGCCGTCCGGGAACTGGTCGAAACGCATGGCCCGGACGGTTTCTCCGTGGCCGAGGCTGCACGCCGCGCCGGTGTCAGCTCCGCAGCGCCCTACAAGCATTTCAAGGATCGTCACGAAATCCTCCGGGGGGTCGTGAGTGAAGCGATGGACCGGTTGCGCGCCGCAATGGAAGCGGGTGCCGCAGCCCACCCTCATGGTTCACTCGAAGCCGTCGCAGCGGTGGGGTTGGCCTATGTCGCCTTTGCCCGGGCCGAACCGGGGGTATTCCGGCTGGTATTCGGCCTGACAGAGGGGCATGAGAACGCCCCTGACCTGCTGGCCAAGGGCGAAGGCTGTTTTGGCGTGGTCGTAAGGGCTGTTGCTGCGCGACTAGAGCTGCCGGCAGGGGACGGACAAGTCCAGCGCCGCGCCTATATGCTGTGGTCCTTTGTCCATGGCCATTCGTTCCTGACCATCGATATGAAGCACAAGGTCGCAAGCGCCGAGATTGACGATTGGGATTATTTGGTATCGATCAGCCGCGCGATCCTTGCCTCGGCGGCGCAGGCATGACGCCGGGTCCGTGCCGGTTGTCTCGGGCCGTGCCACAGCAAGGCGGTCATGATGCTCCGAGCCCGCACAGTCGGCCTTGCCGCAGACCTTGGCAAGAACGCGCGCTGTGATCACCGACCCGGTGGTTGCCGTCGAGGCCGTTGCCCGCTCGCTGGACATGTCTGTTCCGTCCGTATTGCTGCTATAGCCTGCTCTGGTCCTTGTGTCGCCGCTCAGCGGCATACCGGGCTTGTCATCCTTTGCTGGGCTGACGATTGCGCTGATCGCCTTTCAAAATCTGATCGGGTCAGGGTGTCCCGCCCCCTTACGCTCCGCCACGGACTGCTGGCCTGTCTTCGCGCCCTGCGGCCGCGCAGATCACCGGCGCCTTGAGGGCAGCTTGGTGGTCCGGTTGCCGCGCGGGCCGGACTGGACCGGTGTATTGGCGCGGTTTTCATCCTGCAGTTTGCGCCACCGCTCCAACCGCGCTGCGTCCAGCGTGCCGGCGGCGATGGCGGCCTGCACCGCACAGCCGGGTTCATGCGCATGGGTACAGTCGCGAAAGCGACAGGCGGGGGCCAGCTCGGTGATCTCGGCAAACAGCTGGTCCAGCCCGAAGGCGGTGTCGGCGATATGCAGCGTCCGCATGCCCGGCGTGTCGATCACCCAGCCGCCCGCCCTGATCGGGTGAAGCGAGCGCGCCGTGGTGGTGTGCCGCCCCTTGGCATCGGACAGGCGGATGCTGCCGGTTTCCTGCGCGTCCTTGCCGGATTTTCCGGCCAATGTGTTCAGCAGCGATGACTTGCCCACCCCCGATGAGCCGACAAGGGCCACGGTCTGGCCCGGAGCGCACCACGGGGCCAGCAGATCGGCGGCCTGCGCCGACTGGGCGTTCAGCGCCACAACCGCAAGCCCGCGTTGCAGGCCCGCGACCTGTGCGATGTAGGGTGCGGCGTCGGGCACCTGATCGGCCTTGGTCAGAACCATCACCGGATTGGTGCCCGCCTCATTGGCAAAGGCCAGATAGCGTTCCAGCCGGGCCGGATTCAGGTCTTCGTTGCACGAGGTGACGATGAACAGCGTATCGACATTGGCGGCAATCAGCTGCGGCGCGCGCGCGCCTTCGGTATGGCGTTGCAGCACTGATTTGCGGGTCAAGCGGCGCAGCAGCAGCCTGCTGTGCGGATCGACCAACACCCAGTCGCCCACCGCATAATCGGCGGTGCTGGCCTGCGCCGACATCGACAGCCGGACCGGCTCGCCATCAGACACCGCGGTGACCCGGGCGCGATGCACCGTGGCGATGCGCATGCGGTCAAGGCTCTGCTCGGCATCGCTCAGCTGATCGTCAAAGAAGGCCGACCAGCCAAGGCCGGGCGGAGAGAGGGGAGGGGGCTCTGGGGTATGGGTCATGGCTGACTGCATGATCCTGACTTTGGTGCAATGCAAGTGGTCGTCACCCGCAGCGGGCAGGCCGGTGCTGCCCTCATGCGAGAAGGCGGTCAGGCAATGGGATATCCCAGATCTTGCAGGCATTCGCGTGCAGGATCGCATCCCGCTCGCTGCCCGACAATTCTGCCAGCAGCGCCTGGCTGGTGGCGACCCATTCGGCAAGGTCAGAGTGCAGGGTGCAGACCGGGCTGTCAGAGCCCCAGACCATACGATCCGGGCCGAACTGGTCCAGAACATGGCTGACCCAGGGGCGCAAACCGGCCAATGTCCAGGTGCCGCCCGTATAGGCGGTGATCCCAGACAGTTTCAAAATCACATTCGGGCGCCGCGCCAGTGCGGTGATGTCAGCGGCCCAGGCGTCAAACGCCCCCCCCGCAATGTCGGGCACGCCGCAATGGTCGAGCACAAAGACCGTGTCAGGGCAGGCATCCACCAATTCGGCGGCAAGCGGCAGCTGCCGCGCCAGCATCACAATATCAAATGGCAGCCCGGCCTTGCCCAGACGCCCGATGTTGTCGCGAAACTGTGCGGTTTGCGACACCGTATCCGGGACCTCATGCAAAATCCGGCGCACGCCCTTGACCACGCGGCGGTCAACCCGGTCCAGCCAGCCGGCAAAACCGCTCGACTCGGGCCGCGCCGAGGCAATCGCCCCGCGGATCAGACTGCCCGGCCGCTGCATCAATTCGGCGACAAAGGCGGTCTCCGCCTCGATATCAGCCTCGGCCACATCAACCTCCATGTGCAGCACATCGGTGATGCCGATGCGGCGGGCGGTGGTCTCATAGGCGTCATAGCTCCAGTCACGGTTCAGCGCCGGGGCGGTGTTCAGCCATGGATAGGACATTCGGCTGCGGTCCACGAGATGCAGATGCGTGTCAAAGATCATGAACCTATCCCTTTTCCATCGTGGCCGCCGTCCTTTTCCCTGATTTAGGCGACTTGGTGGCAGATGTCACCTGCGCAGCTGGCAAGGCGACGGTGGCCGCGCCCTGCATGGCACCGGGCCTGCTGCAGCCCTGATCCCACCCTGTGGCGGGGATTGCGGCAGCCGGGTCATGCCGCAGCGCGCCCCAGCGATGCAATCGCCTCCACCAGGGCGGGCTTGCCGATGACATAGCGCAGCTTTGCGTCCAGCGGGGTCTGCTGCCAGTCCAGCGTCGATGTCGCGCCAAGCGCCACAAGGATCGGCCAGGCGGCCATGACATCCCAGGCGCTTTCGCCGCAGCCGACATGGGCATCCACCTCGCCGGTCGCGAGGTCCAGCAAGGCGATGGTCGAGGCATTGCAACAGCGAAACAACACGCCTGCGTCCTCGGTCAGATAGCGCAAAATGCCGATCCGGTCGGCAACCGGCATGGCACGGCCCAGGGCCACTCCCACCACGGCGCGGTCGGGCAGGTAAGGCGTCAAAGGCGGCAGAATCCGGCCATTCAGACGGGGCGGGTGGCCGGCGCCGCCGGCCAGTGTGAGACCCAGAGCCGGGGCGTGAATGATGCCCGCCACCGGCACCCCTGCCTGCCACAGCCCGATCGACACCGCCCATTGCGTGCCACCCCGGACGAAATTGATGGTGCCGTCAATCGGGTCGATCACCCAGACCCGGTCTGATGTGCCCGCAGTCCTCCCACCTTCTTCGCCCAGAATGCCATCCTGCGGAAAGGCGGCGCGCAACCCCTTGATGATCAGCGCCTCGACCGCACGATCGGCCTCGGTGACCAGATCCAGCGGCCCCTTGGCGCTGATCGCCGCCTGCGACAGGGTGCCGAAATGGCTCAGGGCAAGATCGCCCGCCGCATGGGCAAGTGGGGTCAGTACATCGAACATGGCAAAATCCGGAGCTGTGAAGGCGCGCAGCCCCGACCCTAGGCCGGATCGGGGCCGGGCAACAACAGCCAACCGCTACTGCGCAGCCACCACATAGGCGACATAGCCCGCCAGCATCGCCACGCCAAAGCCACGCCCGATCACCGGACGGGTCAAGAGCAGGGCGGTCAGAACCAGCGACACGCCGATCATCACCGGCAGATCAAAGGTCAGAAAGCGCGACGCCACCGGGATCGGCGCGATCAGCGCCGTTACCCCCAGAATACCCAACACGTTGAAGATGTTGGACCCCACGATATTGCCGATGGCGATTTCAGACTGGCGCCGGACCGCAGCGATCAGCGATGTCGCAAGCTCGGGCAGGGACGTGCCGACCGCCACGATGGTCAGGCCGATGAAGGCCTCGGATATGCCATAGCCCCGCGCGATGGACACTGCGCCATCCACCAGAAACCGTGCGCCGACCATCAGCGCCACCAGCCCGCCCAGAACCCACAGCAAAGACACCAGCGTGGATGCGGGCAGCGGCCCGTCCACCTCTTCTGCCACCGCCTCACCGGGCTGGCGGTAGGCCCAGACCAGATAGGCCACAAGGCCCGCCACCAGCACAAGTCCCGACAGCCGCCCCATCATCCCCAAGGCAAAGACCGGCACCAGCACGAGTGCGGCCCCGACCATCACCGCCGTATCGCGCTTCAGCGTCGACCCGGTGACCCGGATCGGCCAGACCAGCGCGGTCAGACCGCCAATCAGCAGGATATTGGCGATGTTGGACCCGATGACATTGCCAAGCGCAATATCCGGCACGCCGCGCAGGGCCGCATCAACCGACACCAAAAGCTCGGGCGTCGATGTGCCAAAGCCGACCACAGTCAGGCCAATGAGCAGGGGCGGGATCGCCATGCGCCGGGCGATCCCGACACTGCCGCGCACCAGCGCTTCCCCCCCGAAAAACAGGCCGATCAGCCCGATGACAAGATAAACATAATCCACGTCCAACCGCTCCCGCAGGCAGGTGATCCGCCCTGCACGCAAAGCTGTGGGTCTTGGGGATCACGCGCAAGGTGCCGCCGAAATTAAACTTTTTCTGTGCGGATAGGGCAGCGCCGGGCCTGCACCATGTGCTTGGACCCGGCGTTTAGCCGACGCGCAGGCCAAGCGCGGCCAGAACCCAGGACGACAGATCTTTCAGCATGATCTGGGTCGCCGTATTGAATCCCTCGACCAGATCAATCGTTTCCGTGCTGGCCACCGGAAAAGACACGTTGAAGGTGCGGGTCGACAGCACCGACGCATCGCTTTCGCGCACCAGACGGGCGGTCAGGCGGACACGGATGTTGGCGCCTTCCCCTTCTGGCACGGCCTCGGCCTGCAGATCGGTCAGCTCAGAGATCAGCACGTAATCGCCAAAGCTGCCCAGCGGGCGGCGCCCGACATAGCGAAAGCCGTTGCTGTCTTCGAGCGTGCGCACCATCAGCGTCTGCAGCATCAGGGGCGTTTCGGCCGACCATTGCCCATCGGTCAGGTATTGCGCCTGCAACGGGCGCGGGCGGATCATGATCCGTTCCGTCATCAGCCCGCCGGGGGCCGAGGGCACCTCGACCACCAGTTGCCGCGCCAGACTGCTGCGCGCCACCGGGCCGTCGGCGGGGGCCTGCAGGTCATAGCTTTCCAGCGGCGTCGCCGCCCCGCTCAGCGCCGAAATCGCCGCGCAGCCGGACAGGAACACCGTTGTGGCAAGAAGGGTCAGGATCGGGCGAAGCATGGCAGTGCTCTTTCTTTGGGGCGGTGAGATGGCTTGTGTCACCGGCGATAGGCCGGCGTGTTGGTACCGTTGAAAAAGAACCGTGCCGGGTCACGCTGAATCTGGCGCGTCAGCTGGTCAAGATTGGTGATCAGCCCGCGCATCTCGGCTCCCAGCCGGGTGAATTGCGGCAAGGCATTGGCCGAAAAGTCGCGCACCGGCCCACCCGACGCCGCAACCGTGCGGGCCACCTCGTCAAAGGCCTGCCGCGCCGCCGCACTTGCCGCTTTCAGATCGGCCGTCACGCCGGGAATATCGGCAGAGACCTGGGCAATGGCCTGATCAAGACTGTCGATCGTCCGGCGCAGATCGGTGGTGATCGCCGCCACATCCTCGTTGATCACGCGGTCCGCACCGTCAAAGGTGCGCTCGGCGGCAGACAAGGTGCGCTCCCCGACTTCCAGCGCCGAATTGATCGCGCCCAATGTGACATTGGCATTGGCGAAAGTGTCGGTGACCGTGGTCAAGGTGCTGCTGGCGGTATCGACCAGCCCGTCCAGATTGCCGCTCGCATCGGTCAGGCTTTGCCCCACCTCGGCAATCGTGCGGTTGGCGGTTTCCACCGCCGCGCGGATCTCGGCCACCACAGCCGGCAGGTCGGCATTGGCCGCCTCGGAAATCGGGCGGATCGCGGCACGCGCCTCGGCCACCAAAGCCGCGCCATCGACCGTGATCAGCGTGTCGAAATTGACAGATGCCGTCTCGACCGCGTTGAGCGTGTCGGTCAGCTCGGCAATCATCGCATCGGTGGCCTGGATCGTCGCCTCGGCCTCGGTCAGGCGCGCCGTGGCGGCCTCGCCGGTGCGGCGGAATTCGGCAACCGTGTCGCGGGCCTCGGCCCCGATCTGTTCAACCTGGGTGCGGATCTCGGCAATGCCGGCGCGCAGATCATCCGTGGTGCGGCGCAACTCGTCCTGAATATAGGTGTCTGCCGATGACAGGGTGGCGGTCGCCTGATCGAAGGTGGCCGTGCCGGTTGCCACGGTGGTGCGCGTGTCCGTGATCAGTGTGTCGAGGTTGGTCAAGGTGCCCTCGGCCGTGGCCAGCAGGCTCTCGGCCTGGCCGCTCAGCGTCTCCACCGTGGTGCTGAAGGACGAGATATTGTCGGCAAACTCCGACACCGCCGAAGCCACCACCGAAAAATCCTCAAGCGCGGTCGACAGACCCGCCGAGGCCGTCTCGACATTGGCGATGATGTTGTCAATCCGGTCGATGTTTTCCGGGCTGGCAAGCTGTGTCAGATCTTCCATCACCGCCACCGCCTGCTCGACCAGCCGCGGCGCATCCTCCGACAGGCTTTGCAGCACCGACCGGCCCGCTTCCAGTTCCGGCACATCGGTGATGTCGCGGCCGCGCAGCAGGGCATCCTCGGGCTCACCCGGGCTGATGCCGACAAAGGACACGCCGGTGACACCCTGAGATTCAATCGTGGCGATCGACGTGGTCCGCACCGGCACCTCGGCCCCGATTTCCAGCCTGACCCGCACGGTGCCGTCGCCATCGGGTGACAGCCGCACATCCACCACCTGGCCCACCGGCAGACCGGCAAAGCGCACATCCGACGCGCTGGAAAGGCCTGACACCGAGGTAAAGCGCACATCGTAATAGGCGAATTGCCGGTCCAGCTGCACCTGGGCGAACCACAGGAAAAACGCCAGGATTCCCAGCAGCCCGGCCAGAGTGAAGCCGCCGATCAGAATATAGTTTGCCTTGGTCTCCAACGGATCAACCTTCTTTCTGGGCGTCTTTTGCGGCCAGCGCCGCGCGGGCGCGTGGCCCGTGGAAATAGTCGTGAACCCAAGGGTGATCGACTTTCAGCATCTCGTCCATGGTGCCCGTGACCAGCACCTTCTTTTCGGCAAGCACCGCAATCCGGTCGCAGATTGCGTGCAGCGTGTCCAGATCATGTGTCACCAGAAACACCGTCAGCCCCATCGTATCGCTCAGGCGCCGGATCAGCGTGTCGAAATCGGCGGCGCCGATGGGGTCCAGCCCGGCGGTCGGCTCGTCCAGGAACACGATTTCAGGGTCCAGCGCCAAGGCCCGCGCCAGGCCCGCCCGCTTGCGCATGCCGCCCGAAAGTTCCGAAGGGTATTTGTCGCCCGCCAGATAAGGCAAGCCTGACATCGAGATCTTCAGATCCGCCATCGCGCGCCGCAGGTCAGGGTCCAGCCCTTCAACCGCGCGCATCGGCACCTCGACATTCTCGCGCACATTGAGCGACGAAAACAGCGCGCCATCCTGAAACATCACGCCCCAGCGCCGTTCCAGGGCGGCACGCTCTGCCTCACTGGCCTTGCGCACATCCGTGCCCAGCACCTCGATCTCGCCCTCTGTGGGGCGCTGCAAGCCGGCGATGGAGCGCAAGAGTACCGATTTGCCCGTGCCCGATCCGCCGACCACACCCAGGATCTCGCCCCGGTACACGTCCAGATCCAGCCCGTCATGCACGACATGGCTGCCAAACTGGGTGCGGATGCTGCGCAGACGGATCACGGGGTCTTGATCTGCCTCGTCCCTCATATGCCCACCTGCGCAAAGAAAACCGAGAACAAAGCGTCGATCACGATCACCGAAAAAATCGCCGTCACCACCGCGGCAGAGGTCTGGCGTCCCAATGATTCGGCATTGTTGCCCACCTGCAGACCGGCATGGCAGCCCACGATCCCGATGACGATGGCAAAGAACGGGGCCTTGATGGTGCCCACCATCAGATGCGACACATCGGTGTTTTCCACCAGCCGGGTGACAAACAGACCCGGCGAGATGCCAAGCTCGATCCAGCTCATCAGCGCGCCGCCGAACAGACCGGTCGCATTGGCGATCATTCCCAGAATCGGCAGCATCAGCAAAAGCGCAAGGACACGCGGCACGATCAGGGCCGTGGCAGGATCGATGCCCAGCGTGCGCATGGCATCGATTTCTTCGCGCATCTTCATCGAGCCGATGGCGGCGGTAAAGGCCGAGGCCGTGCGCCCCGCCACGATGATGGCGGTCAAGAGGATGCCAAGTTCGCGCAGGATCGACACCGCGATCAGATCAACCACGAACACTTCGGCCCCGAACTGCCGCAACTGCGCCGCGCCCTGAAACGCCAGCACCACCCCGATCAGAAAGGCCATCAGCGCCACAATCGGCACTGCCTTGAGCCCCACCTCCTGACAATGATGCACCAGCGATGTCAGACGAAATTCCGACGGGTGCAGCACAGACCGGCCCAGCCGCGCGATGAACACCCCCAGAATGCCCAGAAGCTGCGACAGAAACACCCCGCCCGCCGCAACCGACCGGCCAAAGCCATCCAGCCAGTGCAGCAGCGAAAAGGCGGGTTTTGTCTGGGTGTCGGGGTCGGGCAATGCCGCGCGCACCGTGTCGATCAGGGCCGCGGCACCTTCGTCTGCGCCTTCCAGGTGCAGCGCATGTCCGGCCGATTGCGCGGCCTTTTCCGCCTCTGCAATGGCCCAGGCCGCCGCCGTGTCCAGCCGCGTCACCTCGGTCAGATCCACCGTCACCGGCCCGGCTGCCGCCGCCCGCATCAGCGCCTTGTGCAAGCCTGTCAGATCGGCCAGCGCAAATGCGCCGCCAAGCCGCAGCACGCTGCCGTCATCGGTCTGATCAGTGGTGACAGTTGCTGGCATAGTCCGGCGATCCAAAACCCTGATTTTCCCCACAGGTGCGCGGTCAGGGCTATCATCATCCCGGAACCAAGGAAAGCGCGGCCATTCCCCCTTTGCACGGGGGCAAGCCTGCGCTCCGGCACCTTTAACCGCCGCTCGGCCTGCTGCACGCCTCAGGCCGCCAGAAACCGGATATGCGGCTGCGTCAAAGGGGCGTCAAGGCTCACCTCGGCCCGCACCCTGAAGACCTCGCGCAACAGCGCCTGTGTCAGCACCTCGGCAGGGGGTCCGCAGGCCACGACGGTCCCGGCTTGCAGCACCACGATCCGGTCGCAGAACATGGCGGCCAGGTTCAGGTCATGCAGGGCAATGACGCTGGTCATGTCCAGCCCGCGCACCATGCGCAGGATCTCGATCTGGTGGTGGATGTCGAGGTGGTTCGTGGGCTCGTCAAGAAACATCACACGCGGACATTGCGCAAGGGCGCGCGCGATATGGACGCGCTGACGCTCGCCCCCCGACAGGGTCTGCCAGGGCTGCGCCCGGCGGTCTGTCATATCCACCTGCTCCAGCGCCGTCGAAACCGCGCGTTCATCCTCGGCAGTCCACCCCGCCAGCGCCGCGCGATGCGGTGTCCGGCCCAGCCGGACCACATCGCGGACAGCAACATTGGTGTCGGTGCCGGCGTTTTGCTGAACGAAGGCCACCTGACGCGCCAGCGCCTTGCGCGACACCCGGGCAATATCCTGCCCCAGAATCTCCACCCGCCCGGACTGGGGCGATTTCAGCCCCGACAGCAGCCGCAGCAGCGAAGACTTGCCCGAACCGTTGGGGCCGATCAGGCCCAAGGTCTCGCCCCTGGCCACGCTCAGCGACACGTCGTTGACGATGCCTTTGCGCCGAACGCCCCAGACCAGATTCTGCGCGATCACGGTCATGTCTGCGGCCTCGCGCGGTACAGGATGATGGCAAAGAACGGCACGCCAACCAGCGCCGTCACGACGCCGATCGGAATGGTCTGCTGCTGGGCCACCACGCGGGAGGCGATGTCGGCCAGCACAAGAAAGACCGCCCCCACGGCGGCGCAGACGGGCAACAGGCGCAGATGCAAGGGCCCCACAATATAGCGCGCGGCATGCGGGACAACGAGGCCGACAAAACCGATGGTCCCGACCATGCTGACGATGGTCGCCGTGATCAGGGCGGTCACCGCAAACAGGATCAGCCGGATGCGCGCCACCGGCACACCAAGCGACGCCGCATCCTCATCTCCGAAGGTAAAGGCATCAAGCGACCGGGCCATGACCATGCAGATGGCAAGGCCGATGATCACCACACCAAGCAAAAGCTGGAAATCCGGCCAGCGCACGCCCCCGAAACTGCCCAGAAGCCAGAACATCACATCGCGCGCCTGCTGCGCATTGCCCGAGGTGGTGACGATATAGGATGTCAGGGCGTTGAACAGTTGCGAAGCGGCAACGCCTGCAAGGATCGTGTGGTTCGGCCCGCTTGTCGCGCCATTCGACAGCAGCGCAACAAGACCAAAGGCCGCGAAGGCCCCGGCAAAGGCCCCCATCGACAGGCTCAGGCTGCCCGCCCCGATCCCCAGCACGATCACCGCCACCGCGCCGGTCGAGGCCCCGGCGGACACCCCCAGCACAAACGGCTCGGCCAGCGCATTGCGCAACAGCGCCTGCAGGATTGCGCCACAGATCGCCAGCCCCGCGCCCGCCAGCGCGGCCACCAGTGCCCGGCTCAGCCGCAGATCCCAGACCACGCTCTGTTCAATGGGGGGAATGTCGGCGGCCGTCAGGCCCAGACCATTGGTCACGGCAAGGAACACCGTGCCCACACTGATCCGGTAATCGCCAATCGCGGCCGCAAAGGCGACCGCGATCACAAGCAAAAGCAAGACAAGCCCAAGGAACAGGGCAAGCGTGCCTGCCCCGCCCTCCTGTGTGTCTGTGTCTGTCACGGCAGATCAAAGCTCCGCAGCTGCGCGGCCAGCTCTTCCGCACCGTAAAGCGTGTGGACAGAGGGGTTCATCGACGCCCCGCTCATCACCGCGATCCGGCCCGCCTTGACCGCGTCCATCTGGCTCACCGCAGGATCCGTTGTCAGGAATTCGATCTTGGTCTGCGCCTCGTCGAGGCCCCAGCGCTTGCGGTCCACCTGCGCCGCCACAATCACCGTGGGCTGCGCGGCCATGATGCCTTCCCACCCCAGTGCGGGCCATTCGGCCTCGGTCGTCAGCGCGTTCGACCCGCCCAGCACATCCGCGATATACCCCGAAGGACCGTTGCCACCGGCCAGATAGGCATCGTCGGACGGCGAGGGCGACGAGAACCAGAACAGGAAGGTCAGATCGTCACGGCGGGCGAATTCGGCGCGCAACGCGGCCTCGCGGCCCTTCAGATCGGCGATCAGCGCCTGACCCCGGTCCTGCACGTCATAAATCCGCGCCAGCTCGTCAATTTCCTGATAGAGCAGGTCCATGCTCCACAGGCTCTCTCGCAGACCATAGACGCTGTTGACGGCGCTCCCGGTTCTGTTCTGGGTGTCGGCCACCACCGTGCAGGCACTGGGGGAAAGATAGGTCGGGATCCCCAGTTTCTCGAAATCCTCGCGCTTGGCCACCTTGCTGTCGGGACCAAGCAGCGTCACCAGCATCGCCGGAACAAAATCGGGCTGCTGGGCCAGAATGGCTTCCAGCGTCGGAAATTCCACGGTCAGGACCTCGACCTTTGCATGGGCGGCTTCAAGCTCCGCAAGCACCCGGTTCGGCCAGAACGCGGTTGCTGCCATCCGATCCTCAAGACCAAGCAGATACAGGATTTCTGCACTGTTGTGACCAAGGGCCACAGCGCGCTCGGGCGCCTTGGCGAAGGTCACCTGCTGGCCACAGTTGTCAATCGTCAGCGGATAGGTGGTGGCCTCTGCCCATGCGGCAGGGGTCAGCAGCACAGTCGCAAGACCGCTCAGCGCGGCAAGACAGGTGATGGGTCTCATGGCAATTCCAATTCCGACAAAAACAGTCGAGAACCGCGTAGACGGTCGGCCCTGGATATTCAAGAGTAAAACTGTCACCAATTTTACAGGCGCGCTGCCCGGCGCGCGTCGGGCGATCCCCGTTCGGCGGGGCAAGCAAGCGGCACGCATTTGCGACGCAAAACGTGACCTTTGCGATCCTCGCTCTACCATCGAGGAAATCCACGCTTTACCATCGTGGAAAAGGGAGCTTCCGATGCAACTTGTGACACTGTATCTTTCGACGGCTCTGGTGTTTCTGATCGTCGATGCGATCATGCTGACGCTGGTGATGAAACCGCTGTTCACCCGCCATATCGGCGCGTTGATGGCCGAACCGATCCGCTATGCGCCTGCGGGGCTGTTCTATGCGGCCTATGTCGCCGGTCTGATCTATCTGGTCAGCCTGCCCGCCCTGCGCGATGGGGCGCCGCTGATCCTGCCTGCGGCGATCATCGGGGCCATGGCTTACGGCACCTATGAATTCACCAGCTATGCCATCATGCGCGACTGGCACTGGTCGATGGTGATGACCGATACTCTGTGGGGCGCGGTGCTGACCGCATTCTCGGCCTGGGCCGGTGTGGCAATCACCCGCGCGCTGGTCGGCTGACCCAAACCCGGGGCTGGCACCGGGCGGCGCTGCGGGCTAGACAGGCACCACCCCCTGATCACATGAGGCCGAACATGATCCTGTATGGCATTTCCACCTGCGACACCTGCAAAAAGGCGATCAAGGCGCTGGAGGCTGCGGGCCAGACCGTCAGCTTCCGCGACGTGCGCAAAGACCCGCTGTCCGATGCCGAGATCGAGACGATCGTGGGCGAATTCGGCGACCGGATCATCAACAAGACCTCGACCACCTATCGGGGGGCCAGTGATTTTTTCAAGGCGTCAGACGCTGATGCGCAAATCCGCAGCCAACCCACGGTGATGAAGCGCCCGGTGATCGAGGCGGATGGCCGCTGGTATCTGGGCTGGGATCAGGCCACGGTCGAGGCGCTGACCGGCGCCTGATCCCCTGAAATGCCGAACGGCCCGCCATGCGGACCGTTCGTGTCTGTGCTGTGGTGACCTGTGGTGCCACAGGCCCGGGGTTCAGAGCAGACGCAGGTCGCTGGCCGATTCCCGGCCATCGCGGCCCGACTGCAATTCATAGGCGATCTTCTGGTTGTCGTTCAGGCCCTGCAGCCCGGCCCGTTCAACCGCAGAGATATGCACGAAGATATCCTTGCCGCCATCATCGGGCGCGATAAAGCCGAAGCCCTTGGTTGCATTGAACCATTTCACTGTGCCGGTTGGCATGCCGTCTCTCCTCTCAACTCACCTCGCAGCGGAATTGCCACAAGCCGTGCCGCCAGATTCCACGGCCTTCGGTCTGCGAGGCGGTCAGAAAGTCTGTCATCACTTGGCTCAAGGATGACTCACTTTCGGTTAAAATCAAGAGGTTTCACGGCCCCATCGCCGCCATTGCTGTCCGCAGGCCGGGTTTTCTGGTCCGTCGGCTGATTTCTGCGCAAGTTGCGCAACCAGCGGTCGACCGAAACCGGACCCGCGCCCATCATCACGATCACCACCAGCGGCAGCGTCCACAGCACACGCTGGTCCAGGATCAGCGCATCGGCAAAGCGGTCAAACCACGCCCCCAGATCGGCCCCCGCGACACCATGGCCGATCACATCGGTCAGGCTTTGCACAAGGATAAATCCGATCATCCCAAGGGCCGCCAGCCGCGCCAGCAGGCCTGCGATGATCAGCAGCGGCAGGAGAAATTCGGCCCCCGTGCCCGCCAGCACCACCAGACGCGGCCACAGCCCCAATTGGCTGGCATCATAGCCGACGGCCTCGAAAGCGCGCGGAAAGATCTGCGCATAGGCCCCCGTCGATGGCATCAGCAGACCGGGGCCCAGCTTGGTCAGGGCCGAGGCCCAGAAGTAACCGGCCAGCACCGCGGCAAATACCAGCCGTGCCAGCACCGGCAGCAGCGCCGGGGCCATGCGGTCCAGCCATCGCCCGAGGGCCTGGGCTGCGGCGTCTGCGGTTGTCATCATCGGCGCAGCTCCACAATGGCTCGCCCGCGCAGCAGCAGGGTCAGCACTGCGGTCAGATCTGCCCCCGGGGCTGCGTCCAGCGCCGCCTCCAGCGTCAGCCCCGCGTGCAACCCGCGGATCACCGCCAACCCGCCCGCAGGCAGCAGATGCGGGCGCGGGTCAAACTCAGGGCGCAGCACCACCACATCCCCGGGCTGCATCGGCGGCTCTGCGCCGCCTGCCTGATGCGCGCACCAGATCGCCTGCACCGGCCAGCGCGATGGCATCAGCCGCAACGACGGGGCCAGCCCGATGCGGCTGGCCAGCAGCGCCGGCACCGGCAGCGCCGCCAGCGCCTCTGCGGCAAGCGGCACTGCATCAGCCGCGTGATAGCTGTCGCGCACCAGCAGCTCCAGTCGCGCCATATCAGGCAGATAGCCCAGATGCGCCACAGGGGGAAACTGCTCCAGAAACGTCGGAAATGCCGCGCCATAACCGCTCAGCACCGGCCCTTCCGGCGGATGCGCCCGCAAGACGACCAGCGCCATGGCGGCAAAGAACGGCGCTCCAACCAACTGCCGCACCACCGGAAACCCCTCCTCCAGCGCCGCCACCAGCGACGCCGCCACAGTGTTTCGGTACACGTCAAACCGGCGCGGGGCAGGGCGGCCTTGCGGGTCGACCAGCCCCGGCGGCAGGGGCGCGTCCGGCATCAGCACGGCTTGGGCAAAGGCGCTCTGGCTCATGCCGTCACCCGCGCCCCGGCGCGGGCCAGCACCTGTGCCGCCCGCCCGGCCTCGGCCCGCAGCACCGGCCAGTCGGGCACATCATTGTCCCATTCGATCAGCGTGGCACGCGTCCCGCCCTGCGCCACCGCCTGCGCGTAAAGCGCCCAGACCGGATCGGCCACCGGCGTGCCATGCGCGTCGATCAGCAAGGGCATTCCATGGTCGGCCGCGTCTTCGGCATGTCCCCCCAGATGGATCTCGCCCACCAGCTCCAGCGGAAACCGCCGCAGATACGCCGCCGGATCAAAGCCCTGATTGACCGCGCTGACAAAGACATTGTTCACATCAAGAAGCAGCCCACAGCCGGTCCGCTGCGCCACCTCGCGCAGGAACACGACTTCCTCCATCGTGGCTTGGGCAAAGCTCAGATAGGTGGAGGGGTTTTCCAGCAGCATCTGCCGCCCCAACACCTCTTGCACCTGATCGATATGGTCACAGACCCGCGCCAGCGTGGCCTGCGTATAGGGCAGGGGCAGCAGGTCGTTCAGAAACACGCCGTCATGCGTCGACCAGGCCAGATGCTCGGAAAAACTGGCAGGCCGCAGCCAGCCGCACAAGGCCTTCAGCCGCGCCAGATGCGCCGTGTCCAACGCGCCTTCCCCGCCAATCGACAGCCCGACCCCGTGGACAGAGATCGCAAACCGCTCGGCCAGCGCGCGCAGCTGCGCCAAGGGGCGCCCGCCCGCGCCCATGTAATTCTCGGCATGCACCTCCAGCCAGCGCACCGGCCCCGGATCCGCCATGATGCCCGCGAAATGCTGCGGCTTGTACCCCACCCCCGGCGCGGCTGGCAAAGCCCGACTGCCCGTATCAAGCATCCTGAACCCCTTCATTATCTGTTCTTAAATATCCCGCGGGGGTCTGGGGGGCGCGAAGCCCCCCAGTCTGACGATCGCCGGACGCCTTACGCCGGCAGATCACGCTCCAGCGCTTCCAGCGCGCCCATCCGGCCCTCTGGCAGCTCCATCGTGGTGCAGGTGCCGGCCGGCACCAGCGTCCAGGCATTGCCCTGATAATCGACCTTCGAGGTGCCGGCGCAGGTGGTGCCGGGACCGGCGGCGCAATCGTTTTCGCCCGCCAGCGACACACCAAAGCATTTCTCCATCTCCTGCGCCTGCGCGGGGCCAGCGACAGAGGCGGACAGGGTGGCGGCAAGGGCACCGGCGATGGCAAGGGATTTGGCTTGGTAAGACATGTGAAACTCCCGTTGTTGGATCCGTGCACCGCGTCTTGCGGTACATCGGGCCTTACGCCGGGCGGGGGGGCTTTCGTTACGCGCTGTTGCAGCCAAAGACATTCTTGTGAAGCTGTAACGGATCGGCAGGTGCCGCCACCAAAGCAAAAGACGCCAGGTTTCCCCGGCGTCTTTGCTGCAATACCAAAGGCTTGCCTTAGCGCAGGTCAGGCGGCAGCGCCTCGGCCTTCAGCTCTGCCACAATGGCGTCCAGCGCCGCCACCCGGGTCTGTGTTTCCCCCAGGCGGCGGACAGACACCGTGCGCTCCTCGACTTCCTTCATGCCGATGGCAAGGATGACCGGCACCTTGCCCACCGAATGCTCGCGCACCTTGTAGTTGATCTTTTCGTTGCGCATGTCGGCCTCGGCCCGGATGCCCGCCAGCGTCAGCGCGGTGACCACCTCTTCGACAAAGGGGTCGGCGTCCGACACGATCGACGCCACCACCACCTGACGCGGCGCCAGCCAGAACGGCAGCTTGCCGGCAAAGTTCTCGATCAGGATGCCGATGAACCGCTCGAAAGATCCAAGGCAGGCGCGGTGCAGCATGATGGGGCGGTGTTTGGCCCCATCCTCGCCGATATAGCTGGCATCCAGCCGCTCCGGCAGGTTGGGGTCCACCTGCAAGGTGCCGCATTGCCAGTCGCGGCCAATCGCATCGGTCAGCACGAATTCCAGCTTTGGCCCATAGAATGCGCCCTCGCCGGGGTTCAGCTCATAGCTATGGCCCGCCGCCTTGCAGGCATTGCCCAAGGCCGCTTCCGCGATGTCCCAGCTTTCATCGGTGCCGATGCGCTTTTCGGGGCGGGTCGACAGCTTGATCCGCCATGTGTCAAAGCCAAGCTCGGCGTAAATGCGGGACAAAAAGTCGATGAACTTCTTGGTTTCGGCCTCGATCTGGTCTTCGCGGCAGAAAATATGCGCGTCATCTTGCGTGAACCCGCGCACCCGCATGATGCCGTGCAGCGCGCCTGACGGTTCATAGCGGTTGCATGACCCGAATTCCGCCATCCGCAGCGGCAGATCACGATAGCTTTTCAGGCCCACGTTGAAGATCTGCACATGGCAGGGGCAGTTCATGGGTTTGAGCGCATTGACGGTCTTTTCCCGGGCATGGTCTTCGTCCACCTCGACGATGAACATGTTCTCCTGATAGCTTTCCCAATGCCCGCTGGCTTCCCACAGCTTGCGGTTCACCACCTGCGGCGTGTTCACCTCGACATAGCCATCGCGGCGCTGCTGGCGGCGCATGTAATCTTGCAAATTCACATAGATGTTCCAGCCGTTCGGGTGCCAGAAGATCTGCCCCGGCGCCTCTTCTTGCATGTGGAACAGGCCCATCTCGCGGCCCAGCTTGCGGTGATCGCGCTTGGCGGCCTCCTCCAGCATGGTCATATGCGCCTTCAGGTCGTCGCGGTTGCGGAAGGCCACGCCATAGATGCGTTGCAGCATCGGGCGGCTGCTGTCGCCCAGCCAATAGGCCCCGGCCACATGGGTCAGCTTGAACCCGTCGGCCGGCACCTGGCCCGTATGTTGCAGATGCGGACCACGGCACAGATCCTGCCAGTCCCCATGCCAGTACATGCGGATGTCTTCCCCCGCCGGAATCCGGTCCAGAAGTTCGATTTTGAAAGGTTCGCCGCGATTTTCATAGTAGTCACGCGCCCGCTCCCTGTCCCAAAGTTCGGTTTTGACAGGGTCGCGCGCATTGATGATCTGCTTCATCCGCGCTTCGATCTGACCAAGGTCGTCGGGCGTGAAGGGTTCGGCGCGGTCGAAATCATAGAACCAGCCGTAATCCCGCACCGGGCCGATGGTAACCTTCACATCGGGCCAGATCTCCTGCACCGCGCGCGCCATGATATGGGCGCAGTCATGGCGGATCAGCTCCAGCGCCGCCGCGTCATCCTTGAGCGTGTTGATCGACAGCGTCGCATCCGTGCTGATCGGCCAGGCCAGATCCCAGTGCTTGCCATCGACCTGCGCCGAAATGGCCGCCTTGGCCAACGACGGGGCAATCGAGGCCGCCACTTCGGCAGGGGTCACACCCGCGTCATAGCTCCGCACATTGCCATCAGGAAAGGTCAGGGAAATCTGGGCCATATCGGCCTCCTCGTCGTTTTGGCGCCCACGAAACGCCCGGTTGCGGGTTATATGTCGGGCGCTTTTTTGCGCCGGGTGCTTGGCAAAGTCAACGTCTCGCGCATAGAACCAGACAAACGGGAGATTGCATGATACAGCCACAGACTCTGACCACGCCACAGGGCCGGCGCATCGCCTATCATCTGGTGCCGGGGCAGGGGCCGGGGGTGGTCTTCCTTGGCGGGTTCAAATCTGACATGGGCGGGACCAAGGCGCTGTTTTTGCACGACTGGGCCGCCGCACAAGGCCGCGCCTTCCTGCGCTTTGACTATTCCGGCCATGGCCAGTCGTCGGGCGCATTTCTGGAAGGCGCGATTGGCGATTGGTCAGAGGATGCGCTGGCCGCCATCACCAGCCTGACCACGGGGCCGCAGATCCTTGTCGGATCATCCATGGGCGGCTGGATCGCGCTTCTGGTGGCAAAGGCGCTGGCGCAACGGGTGGCGGGCTTTGTCGGCATCGCCGCCGCGCCCGATTTCACCGAAGACAGCATGTGGGCGGGCTTTACACCCGCGCAGCGCCAGACTCTGGAGGATGAGGGAAGGGTGGAACTGCCGTCAGACTATGCCGACCAGCCCTATATCATCACCCGCCGCTTGATCGAGGATGGCCGCCGTCATCTGGTCCTGCGCGCGGCATTGGATCTGCCGTTCCCCGTCAGGCTGTTGCAAGGCACAGCGGATACGGATGTGCCGCCCTCGGTCGCCCTGCGGCTGATGGACCACGCCACCAGCCCCGATCTGCGCCTGACGCTGGTGAAAGGCGCAGACCACCGGTTTTCCACGCCCGAGTGTCTGAACCTGATCCCGCAGGCGATCACCGATATTCTGGCCCGGCGGCCCGCGTGAGCCGCCGGGCCCGCCGCCTCAGGCCGAGGCGAGGTTGATCACGTTTTCCGCCTGTTCCGTCTTGGCCGCAGCTTTGCCGCCCTTGGCCGCGCGGGGCGCATCGGAATTGGCGTCGATAAAGGCCAGCACCAGCGGCCGGATGTTCAGCCGCCAGGATTTGCCGGCAAAGATCCCGTAATGCCCCGCGCCGGGCTCCAGATGCGCGGCCTTTTTGGCATCGGGCAGGTTGGTCAGCAGATCCAGCGCCGCAAGGCACTGACCGGGCGCGGAAATATCATCATTCGCGCCTTCCACGATCTTGACCGCGACATCGGTGATCGCGCCGAAATCGACCTTGCGCCCGGCGACCACGAATTCGTTCTTGGCAATCTCGCGGTTCTTGAAGATCCGCTCCACTGTGGACAGATAAAATTCCGCCGTCATATCCATCACGGCGAGATATTCATCGTAGAACCGGTTGTGCGCGTCATGATCCGACGCCTCGCCCCGCGCCACGCGCAGGATCTGTTCGCTGAACGCTTTCGCATGCCGTTCACCATTCATGGTGATGAAGCTTTGCAGCTGCAACAGCCCCGGATAGACCAGCCGCCCCGCGCCCTTGGATTTGAAGCCGACGCGCTGAATGGCCAGATGCTCCAGCTGCCCCATCGTCACCCGGCGGCCGAAATCGGTCACTTCCGTCGCGGCGGCGTCCGGGTCCACCGGCCCGCCGATCAGCGTCAGGCTGCGGGGCTGCGCGCTTGGGTCTTCCGCCGCCAGATAGGCGGTGGCCGCCAGTGTCAGCGGCACCGGCTGACAGACCGCGATCACATGCAGGTCAGACCCCAGTTCGCGCATGAATTCGGCCAGATACAGCGTGTAATCCTCGATGTCGAACTTGCCGGCACTGACCGGAATGTCGCGCGCATTGTGCCAGTCGGTGATATAGACATCGCAATCGGGCAGCAGCGACACCACGGTCGAGCGCAGCAGCGTGGCATAATGGCCCGACATCGGCGCCACCAGCAGCACCCGGCGCTTCATTGGCGCGCGCCGGCGCACGTCGAACTTCACCAGATTGCCAAAGGGCCGTTCCACCACCGGGGTCACATCGACCAGATGATCGGTGCCATCGGCCCCGACGATCGACCGGATGCCCCAGTCGGGCTTGGCGATCATGCGGTCGAAGGTGCGTTCCGTCACCTCACCCCAGGCCGCCATCAGCGGCAGCATCGGGTTCATCGACAGCGCAAACACCGGATAGGATGCCATCGCCCGCGCCGTTGCCCCCATCCAGGCATTGGTGTTGCGCGCGGTTTCCATCATGTCGTAGGTGGTCATGTATTTCATCTGCGTCTCCAATCCGGGCCAGGTGCCCCGGCAATTCGTCGCTTTCCCCCCCAGTCAGGCGACGTTATGCTGCACATGGGCAGGTTAGGGGGGAATTGTTACCATGACAACTGACGACAAGGATGCAGCACTAAAGTTGCAGAGAATGCAGGCCAATCTGGCACGGGTGGAAGAGCTTTCCCAACGCCTGATCACCGCACTGGCCCATCGCAAAGAGGCTGACTCTGCCCTCTCTGGCCCCTCGAACGAGGTCTATATGAAGGCTGCGGCCGCTTATGTGGCCGAAATGATGCAAAACCCGTCGAAAATCCTGGAACAGCAGATCAGCTACTGGGGCAAAAGTCTTAAACATTATGTCGATGCGCAGCAGGCCCTGCTCTCGGGCGAATTGAAGGCACCCGCCGATCCCACGCCCAAAGACCGCCGATTCTCTAACCCGCTGTGGGAGACCCATCCCGCCTTCAACTACATCAAGCAGCAGTACATGATGAATGCCGAGGCGATGACCAATGCCATCGGCGATCTGGGCACGCTGGAGCCTACCGACCGCCGCCGGGTCGAATACTTCACCAAGCAGATCATCGACATGTTCTCGCCCACCAACTTTCTGGGCACCAATCCCGATGCGCTGGAGCGTGCGGTGGAAACCGATGGCGAGAGTCTGGTGCAGGGGCTGGAAAATCTGGTCCGTGACATCGAGGCCAATAATGGCGACGTGCTGGTGACGCTGGCCGATCCGCAGGCATTCGAGATCGGGCGAAACATCGCCACCACCCCCGGCGCGGTCGTCTACCGCAACCGGATGATGGAACTGATCCAATATGCCCCGACCACGGAAAAGGTGCATGCCACGCCCTTGCTGATCTTTCCGCCCTGGATCAACAAATTCTACATCATGGACATGAAGCCCGCCAATTCGCTGATCAAATGGATCGTCGATCAGGGTTTCACGCTCTTTGTCGTCTCATGGGTCAACCCTGATGCGTCCTACGCCGATACCGCGATGGATGACTACATCCGGGATGGCTATCTGCGCGCGATGGCCGAGGTGCGGCGCATCACCGGGCAAAAGCAGATCAACGCCGTGGGCTATTGCATCGCGGGCACCACGCTGGGCCTCGCGCTGGCCCATCTGGACCGGGTGGGCGACACTTCGGTGAAATCGGCCAGTTTCTTTACCACTTTGGCCGATTTTTCCGATCCGGGCGAGGTCGGCGTGTTTCTGGAGGATGACTTTGTTGACGGGATCGAACGGCAATCGGCCAAGGATGGCATCTTGTCGAAATTCTTCATGGGCCGCACCTTCAGCTTCCTGCGCTCGAATGACCTGATCTACCAGCCGGCGATCAAAAGCTACATGATGGGCGAGGCCCCGCCCGCCTTTGATCTGTTGTTCTGGAACGGCGATGGCACCAACCTGCCGGCCACCATGGCGGTGCAATACCTGCGCGGCCTCTGTCAGGGCGACGGGTTTGCCAAGGGCACCTTCCCGGTGTTCGGTGAACCGGTCAGCCTGTCCGGCGTCAAGGTGCCGCTTTGTGCCATTGCCTGCGAAACCGATCACATCGCGCATTGGCGCGGCAGCTTCAACAGCATCGCGCAGATGGGGTCCAGGGACAAAACCTTCATCCTGTCGGAATCGGGGCATATTGCCGGCATCATCAACCCGCCCTCAAAAGACAAATACGGCCATTACACATCGGACGCCCCGCTTGCCGGCGCGCCGGAAGACTGGAAGGCGGGGGCCACCTATACCAAGGGCAGCTGGTGGCCACGCTGGGGGGCTTGGCTCAAGGAGCGTTCGGGCAGGCTGGTCGCGCCGCGCATCCCCGGCGATTCGACAAACCCGGTCCTGTGTGACGCACCGGGAACTTACGTAACGGCAAAGGTGAGTGCGGGAAGTGACGAGCGGACAATGGCTTAGCCCGGCGCAACCGCAAAAAATGCTGCATTGCAGAAAAATGGTTGAAATGCTGCAGTGCAGCATCTATATTGGTGTCATGGAAAACAGGTCGGACCCTCCGGCCAAGCAGGAGATGACCCGATGACCAAGACCCCAGATTTCGCAAAAGTGATGCAGGACATGATGGCTTCCTTCCCGGTTGACTCGTCCGCGATGCAGAACGCGTTCAAGACCCAGGCTGCTCTGGCCGAGAAAATGTCGAAAGTGGCTTTGGAAGCGGCTGAAAAGTCGACCGAAATCACCGCCAAGTGGACCAAGGACACCATCGCCAAGATGGCCGACGTGTCCAAGGCCAAGACCGAGCCGACCGATTATTCCAAATCGGTGACCGATTTCGCTTCGGCCGCTGCTGAAATGGCGGCTGAAAATCTGGCCGCTTTCGCAGAAGTCGCAAAGAAGGTGCAGATGGAAACCGTCGAGCTGATGCTGGCTGCTGGCAAGGACATGTCGGAAGACGCGACCGCTGCCGTGAAGAAGGCCACCTCGGACGTGACCGTTGCCGCCAAGAAAGCAGCATCCGCTGCAAAGTGATCGGTTGATCCTGATCCGGCCCCCTGGGCCGGGTGGTGGCCGTGTTACCAGTTCTGATCGGTTTTGATCGCCGCCGCTTTGCGCCCTCCTCCTCCCTGAGCGCCGGGCGGCGAAAGGCGGGTCCCTCCGGGCCCGCCTTTTTGCATGGCCGGTGCCGGCACATCTGCACCCTGCAGCATTCGCGGTCCCGAAATATCCCGGGCAGAGGCGCGAAGCGACGGGGGGCTGGCCCCCCGGCCCGGTTTCAGTCGCGCCGGATTGGTAAAAAATTCATTAAGCCCACTAGGTCAAGTCATTGATTTTAAATAATACCCCAGCGTGTAACACAGGGGGAAGCCAGACGGCCGCCCCCGCGCCGTCCGGTCAGGCTTCCCTTTTGTCGCGGGCCTGTTAAGCTTCTCTGCACGTGCAAAACGAAGGGGAGGGTGGCCATGGCCGACACCGAAAAGCCGCTGCTGATCAAACGCTATGCCAGCCGCCGCCTGTACAACACCGAAACCTCCGACTACGTGACGCTGGAGGACATCGCCGGTTTCATCCGCGCCGGGCGCGAGGTGCAGATCGTTGACCTCAAATCCGGTGACGACCTGACCCGCCAATACCTGCTGCAGATCGTGGCCGAGCATGAATCCAAGGGCGAAAACGTCCTGCCCATCGCCGTGCTGACCGACCTCGTGCGCAGCTACACCACCAATGTCCATTCCGTGGTGCCGCAGTTTCTTGCCGCCAGCTTCGAGATGCTGCGCGAAGGCCAGTCCAAGATGATGGGCAATCTGGGCGTCCTGCCCAATCCGATGGCCGCGATGCCCGGGTTCGATCTGATGCGCAAGCAGCAGGAAGCCTTCATGAAAACCATGATGGGCGGGGTGCCCGGCTGGTCCGGCTCTGGCTCTGGCCCCGAGCCGGAAAGCGATGAGGCGACCAGCGCGGAAGATCTGGCCCAGATCAAGAAACAGCTGGCCGAGCTGCAAAAGAAGCTGTCCAAGCTGTAAGCCATGCCAGACCCCCAGACCCGCGTCACGCTATGGGGGATCGAGGTCTTTCTGGCCGTTGCCGAAGAGGGCACGATCTCTGCCGCCGCGCGGCGGCTTGGCGTCTCGCCCCCGGCGGTCAGCCAGCAGCTGGCTGCGGTTGAGGCGACCCTCGGGGCCAGCCTGTTTGACCGCGCCGCCCGCCCCTTTGTGCTGACCCAGGCAGGCCAGCTTTTCCGTCGCCATGCCCAGGTGATCCTGAACACCGAGGCCGAGGCCCGCGCCGATCTGGCGCGGGCGGATCTGGCCCGGCTGACGACGCTGCGCCTTGGCATGATCGAAGATCTGGATGCCGAGGTGACGCCGGCGCTGTTGTCGGGCCTTGCGCAGGACATGACCGATTGCCGTTTCCTGCTGGAAACCGGGGCCAGCCACCGCTTGCTGGACAAGCTCGAGGCGCGGGCGCTGGATCTGGCTGTCGCGGCAGAGCTTGGGTCCGAGGGAGGGGATGGCGGCTGGCGCGAGGTGCATCCGATCCTGACCGAACCCTTTGTGGCGGTGCGCCCGAAAACCGCCGCAGAGGTGCCGCTGATCCTCTATTCCGCGCGCCATCTGATGGGGCGCCAGATTGCCGGTCATCTGGCACGCGCCAACCAGCGCCCGCAGGTGCGGTTCGAACTGGACAGCTATCACGCCATCCTGGCGCTGGTCGCGCAGGGGGTTGGGTGGACGATCCTGACCCCCCTGGCGTTGCACCACGCGTCGCGCTTTCTGGAGGCGGTCGAGGTGCAGCCCTTGTCCGGGCCGCCGCTGACCCGCAGCATTTCCCTGTCGGTCCGGGCCGGGGTGATGGGCGATGTGCCGGGACGCGTGGCGCAGGATCTGCGCCGCCTGATCGGCAGCCGGATCGTGACGCCTGCGGTGACGGCATGGCCATGGCTGGCACCGGACCTGCGCCTGAGTTGATGGCCCGCCGCGAGGGCCCGGAAATCAGGTGATTGCGCTGACACCCGGCTTGAGACTTGAGAATTGGCCGACCTCGGCGTGGACAGGTGTTCTTCCGCGTATCCGGTGCTGTGTGAAACCACCCCTGAACCGCGCCGGGTGCCAGACAGCCAACAATCTGCTGATGGCGCAGGATACCGGGCGTTTTCGCAACGCAGCCCACGGAAAGCCTGGCTTGCAGACGGCCTCGATGTTGCGGACCTGCGTTTCTTCCGGGTCGTTTGTGCCTATCGACCAGCGGACGTCTTTGCGCTCAAAAACAGCCAGCAGATCGACCGGTGTTTTCTGGCGGAAATAGTAGACGCCGGTCTTGGGAGGGCGGGGCATCGGCAGGACCATGGTGTCGAACTCCGGTGTAGAACCGAAGTCTAAGCCCTTGATGGCGGCTATCCTCTTGTCCTGACAGGGAAAAAGATGGTGCTGTGAGAGAGGATTGAACTCTCGACCTCTCCCTTACCAAGGGAGTGCTCTACCACTGAGCTACCACAGCGCCGGCGCGGTCCAACGGGTTTTGTTGGTGCGTGGCGGGTGATTAGTCGCAAACGCGACAGGGTGCAAGCCCCTTTTCCGGGCTTCTCTGGACCAAGTCTGTCGGCTGCGCTATAGCGGCTGCGATGACACAGAAAAACGCCATAACCAAAAGCGGGACCACGCCGTTGAGCGGGGCAGAGCTGCGTGATGCGCGGCTCAAGGCGGCGTTGAAAGCCAATATGGCGCGGCGCAAGGCGCAGGCCCGGCAGCGCGGGGCCGCCGCGTCTGCGGTGCAGGGGGATGCGGCGCAAGATGGCACAGACGGCGGTACCGCTGCAGGCCTGAGTGACGACGTCGGGACGCAAAACCGCATGCAGCCGGGTCCGACGGCCGAACCCCAGCCAGATGCAGCGTCGGGTGATGCGTTGCGTCCGGGCCTTTGGTCCGGCACGTCGCCCCGCCCAGACACTGCGTCTGACACATAGAAACACCGCCGGACATCCGCTCTGGCGTATACACACACCGGGGTGCAAGCTCCGGAACCGACAGAAAGTAGGCAGGCATGGATTCGATTCTGGTCAAGGGCAATGGCGCGCTTAATGGGGTGATCCCGATTGCGGGGGCCAAGAACGCCTGCCTGACGCTGATGCCGGCAACGCTGTTGTCCGAGGAACCGCTGACGCTCACCAATGCGCCGCGCCTGTCCGACATCCGGACCATGACGCAATTGCTGGAATCATTGGGGGCAGAGGTGGCCAGTCTGCAAAGCGGGCAGGTGCTGGCGATGTCGAGCCACGCGATTTCGAACCACACCGCTGATTATGACATTGTGCGCAAGATGCGGGCCTCGATTCTGGTGCTTGGCCCGATGCTGGCGCGCGACGGCCATGCCATCGTCTCGCTTCCCGGTGGCTGCGCCATCGGGGCTCGCCCGGTGGACCTGCATTTGCAGGTGCTGGAGGCGATGGGGGCAGAGCTGGACCTGCGGGATGGCTATGTTCACGCCAAGGCGATCGGCGGGCGGTTGCGCGGTGCGGTGTTCGATTTTCCCTTTGTGTCGGTCGGTGCCACCGAAAATGCCTTGCTGGCGGCCACGCTGGCCAAGGGGACCACGGTGCTGAACAACGCCGCGCGCGAGCCGGAGATCGTCGATCTGGCCCGCTGCCTGCGCAAGATGGGCGCGCAGATTGAGGGCGAAGGCACCAGCACCCTTACGGTGCAAGGTGTTGACCGCCTGCACGGGGCGACCCACCCGGTGGTCACCGACCGGATCGAGCTTGGCACCTATATGCTGGTGCCCGCCATCTGCGGGGGCGAGGTGGAATGTCTGGGCGGCACGCTGGACCTGGTGGGGGCTTTTGCGGAAAAGCTGGATCAGGCCGGGGTATCGGTGACGGAAACCGCGCGCGGGCTGAAGGTCAGCCGCAAGAACGGGCGGGTGAAGGCGGTCAATGTCACCACCGAGCCGTTCCCCGGCTTCCCCACCGATCTGCAGGCACAGATGATGGCGCTGTTGTGCACCGCCGATGGCACCTCTGTGCTGGAAGAAAAGATTTTCGAGAACCGCTTCATGCATGCGCCGGAACTGATGCGCATGGGCGCAAAGATTGATGTCCACGGTGGCACTGCCACCGTGACCGGCGTTGAAAAGCTGCGCGGCGCGCCGGTGATGGCCACCGACCTGCGGGCGTCGGTCAGCCTGATCCTCGCCGGTCTGGCAGCCGAAGGCGAAACCGTGGTCAGCCGGGTCTATCATCTGGACCGCGGCTATGAACGGGTCGAGGAAAAGCTGATGGCCTGCGGGGCCCATATCGAACGGATCAGTGACCGGCCATGACAGACGCCCGCTATGAAGACGGCGATGACTCCCCCCTGCGCCTGATCGCGGCAGAGGCCGAAGATCTGCCGGTGATGGCCGCCCTGCTGCAGGATGCGGTGTTTCCGATCACCGAGATGCGCTTTGATCCGAAGGCGCGCCGCTTTGCGTTGCTGGTCAACCGCTTCCGCTGGGAAGACCGCACGTCGGCAGAGGCCGCCAAGCGCCCCTATGAACGGGTCCGCAGCCTTCTGGTGGTGGAAGATGTGCTGCGCCTGCGCAGCTCTGGCATTGACCGGACCGACAAGCACACCGTCCTGTCCCTCCTGACCCTGACCTTTGCTCCGGGGGCAGACGGCATGGGGACGCTGACCCTGACCCTGGCCGGTGATGGTGCGATTGCGATTGAGGTCGAGGCGGTGAACCTGCGGCTGGAGGATGTGACCCGCCCCTATGTCGCCCCGTCGGGAAAAATGCCCGATCACGGCTGAGAGGGCCGCTTTCTGCCCGGTTTGCGGGCAGGCTGGGCCACAACACCCGTCAGATCTGCGCGCATGCCCCGCCCTTGGCACCCTTCGGCTTGGCAAAGCGGCGGATTGCCGCTAAGGCAGGGGCAGCGAACATGGAGCTGGGTGCAATTCCCGGCTGGCTCTTCCGGCCGCCGATCCGCCGGACCACGTCTTACAGACTGTGACGACTGCCCCTTGTGACCAGGGCCGCACAGATCTGGAACGGAACCAAAAAACCTATGATGTCTCTGAATGCATACCGCGATCAGTGGTTCGGCAACGTCAAGGCCGACCTGTTGTCGGGCCTTGTGGTGGCCCTTGCCCTGATCCCCGAGGCGATTGCCTTTTCCATTATCGCCGGCGTCGACCCCAAGGTCGGGCTTTACGCCAGCTTTTCCATCGCCGTGCTGATCGCCTTTGTCGGTGGCCGCCCTGGCATGATCTCTGCCGCAACCGCCGCCACGGCGGTGCTGATGGTCACGCTGGTGCGCGATCACGGGCTGGAATACCTGCTGGCCGCCACCGTGCTGGCCGGAGTGCTGCAGATCGGCATGGGCCTTTTTAAACTGGGCTTTGTCATGCGCTATGTGTCGAAATCGGTGATGACCGGTTTTGTCAACGCGCTGGCGATCCTGATCTTCATAGCGCAACTGCCCGAACTGGACCCGACCCGCGTCACCTGGCTGACCTATGCGCTGGTCGCTGCTGGCCTCGCCATCATCTACCTGTTTCCCTACATCACCAAGGCCGTGCCATCGCCGCTGGTCACCATCGTGGTGCTGACCGTGCTGGTCATTGTCTTTGGCTGGGACGTGCGCACCGTGGGCGATATGGGCGCGTTGCCCGATACGCTGCCGGTCTTTCTGATCCCGCAGATTCCGTTGAATCTTGAAACTCTGCAGATCATCTTTCCTTACGCTCTGGCCGTCGCCGTGGTCGGCCTGCTGGAAAGCCTGATGACGCAGAACATCGTCGATGACCTGACCGATACGAAATCGGACCGCAATCAGGAGTGCATCGGCCAGGGCATCGCCAACACCGCCACCGGCTTTATCGGCGGCATGGCGGGTTGCGCCATGATCGGCCAATCCATCATCAACGTGAAATCCGGCGGGCGCGGGCGGCTGTCCTGCTTTGCCGCCGGGGTGTTCCTCTTGTTCATGGTGGTGGTGCTGGGCGATCTGGTCAGCCAGATCCCGATGGCAGCCCTTGTGGCGATCATGATCATGGTCAGCATCGGGACCTTTTCATGGTCCTCGATCAAGGCGCTGCGCACCCACCCGAAATCGTCCTCCATCGTCATGCTGGCGACCGTGGTGGCGGTGGTCTACACCCATAACCTTGCCATTGGCGTGCTGATCGGCGTTCTGCTGTCGGGCATCTTCTTTGCCGGCAAGATCTCGCAGCTGTTCCGCATCACCACCAGCATCACGCCGGATGGCCGGGTGCGCACCTACAAGGTGGAAGGTCAGATGTTCTATGCCTCGGTCGAGGATTTCATGAACGCCTTCGATTTCAAGGAAGCACTGGACCGCGTGATCATCGACGTGACCGACGCCCATATCTGGGACATCTCTTCGGTGCAGGCGCTGGACATGGCGGTGCTGAAATTCCGCCGTGATGGGGCCGAAGTCGAGATCATCGGCATGAACGAAGCATCGGAAACCATCGTCGACAAGCTTGCCATCCATGACAAGCCAGGCGCGATGGACAAGCTGATGTCACATTGAGGGAGGCGGACATGACACTCAAACTCATCGCTTTGGTCGACGGTTCGACCTATTCGGCTTCGGTCTGCGACCATGCCGCATGGATCGCGGGCCGCACCGGTGCTCCCGTGGAACTGCTGCACGTTCTGGGACGCAGGGAAGGCGGCGGCAAGCCAGATCTGTCCGGTGCCATCGCGCTGGGGGCCCGCACCGCCCTGATGGCGGAACTGGCCGAGCTGGATGCACAGCGGTCCAAACTGGTGGCACAGCGGGGCAGGGCGATCCTGGAGGATGCCCAGGCCATCCTCACCCGCGCCGGGGTGGCCGAAATCACCACCCGCCTGCGCCACGGCGACATTGTCGACACCGTGGCAGAGGTCGAGCACGACGCCAGCCTGATCCTGATCGGCAAACGCGGCGAGGCGGCCGATTTCGCCAAGGGCCATCTTGGATCGAACCTCGAACGCATCGTGCGCGCCAGCCACAAGCCGGTGGTTGTGGCCTCGCGCGCCTTCAAACCGGTGCAAAAGGCGCTGGTGGCCTATGATGGCGGTCTTTCGGCGCAAAAAGCGGTCGATCACATCGCCGGCGCGCCGCTGTTCGCCGGTCTGTCGATCACGGTGGCCACAGTGGGCACCCCGTCCGATGCGGTGAAACAGGGGCTGGAGAGTGCAAAAGCCACCCTCCGCACCGCCGGCCTTGCCGCCGAGACCCGTATCGTCGAGGGCCAGCCCGAAAGCGCCTTGGGCAGGCTGGTCGAGGACGAGGGGTTCGACATGCTGGTGATGGGGGCTTACGGCCATTCGCGGATCCGCAGCCTGGTGATCGGCTCCACCACCACCGAAATGCTGCGCTCCTGCAAGGTGCCTGTCGTCTTGGTGCGATAATCCTGCGCTATCCCCGTCCGGGGCCGATACAACAAAGACCATTGGCCCCGCCAATGGTCTTTTTCTTTTTTGGGCGGGCTCCGCCGCTGTCATCAAACCTTCACTGGACCGTTCTGACCATTTCCAATATTCCCGAATTATGGAAATGGATCGCGCCGCCCATGCCTTTGCCACCCTCGGTCATCCCGGTCGCCTCGCGGTGTTCCGGTTGCTGATGCGCTTTGCGCCCCGCGGCGTGCGCCCGACCGAGATTGCGCGCGCGCTTGATCTGCGCCCCAACACGCTGTCGCATCACCTTGCCGATCTCACCGCCTCCGGTCTGGCTTCGGTCGAACGCCGGGGCCGGTCGCTGTTCTATGCCGTGGATCTTGAGACGGCCGAGGGCCTGATCGGCTACCTCGCCCTCGATGTCGGCCGCGGCCGCCCAGACCTTCTTGCCGCTCTCCTGTCCAAGCCCGAGGATATCATGCCCGTCACCGACACCGATTTTGACGTTCTGTTCATCTGCTCGGGCAATTCTGCCCGTTCGATCTTTGCCGAAGTGCTGTTGCGCGATCTGGGCCGCGGCAAGTTTCAGTCCTTTTCGGCCGGCACCCGCCCCAGTTCCGAACCCAACCCCTTCGCGCTCGAGGTGCTCAGGCGCAATGGCCATGATGTCTCCGACCTGCGCGCCAAGCACATCTCAGAGTTTCAGCAGCCCGGCTCCATCGTGATGGATTTTGTCTTTACCGTCTGTGACACGGCCGCAGCCGAGGAATGCCCGCCCTGGCCCGGCCAGCCGATCACGGGCCACTGGGGCCTGCCTGATCCCGCGCGCGCCACCGGCACCGATGCGGAAAAGGCGCTGGTCTTCGCCCAGACCTATGCCGCCCTGCGCCGCCGGATCGCCGCCTTTGTGGATCTGCCCTTCGACCAGCTGAACCGCCTGTCGCTGCAAAACCGGGTCGATGCCATCGACGCCGCCCATCAGGCCGCAGACCAAACCGCACAGAAGGCCTGAACCCATGCCCCGCATCGCTCTCAACGGCCTTGGCCGCATCGGCAAGCTTGCCCTGCGCGATCTGATCGACACCGGGGCCGGTGGCGACATCGTCCTGATCAACGACCCTGTGGGGGATGCAGAACAGCACGCCCTGCTGATGGAATTCGACTCGGTCCATGGCCGTTGGCGCACGCCCGTCGCCTTTGAACCGGATGCGCTGGTGCTCAACGGCCAGCGCATCCGGCTGACCCATGAAAAATCGCTGGATGCCCTGCCGCTGGCAGACATGGGCATCGATCTGGTGATCGATTGCACCGGTGTCTTCAAGACCGCCGCCAAGATTGCCCTCTATTATGCGGCAGGGGTGAAAAAGGTTGTGGTCTCGGCCCCGGTCAAGGATGGCGGCGCGCTGAACCTTGTCTACGGCATCAATCACCATCTCTATGATGGCACCCAGACCCTGATCACCGCCGCCTCCTGCACCACCAACTGCCTGGCCCCCGTGGTCAAGGTGATCCACGAGACGCTTGGCATCAAGCACGGCTCGATCACCACAATCCATGATGTGACCAACACCCAGACCATCGTCGACCGCCCGGCCAAGGACATGCGCCGCGCCCGCTCGGCGCTTTTGAACCTGATCCCCACCACCACCGGGTCGGCCACCGCCATCACGCTGATCTACCCCGAGCTCAAGGGCCGCCTGAACGGCCACGCCGTCCGCGTGCCCCTGCTCAACGGCTCGCTCACCGATTGCGTGTTCGAGGTGGAGCGTCCGACCAGTGCCGAAGAGGTCAACGCCCTCCTGAAGGCCGCCGCCGATGGCCCGCTCAAAGGCATCCTCGGCTACGAATCCCGCGCGCTGGTCTCGTCGGACTTCACCAATGACCGGCGTTCGTCGATCATCGACGCACAATCGACCATGGTCACCGGCGGCACCCAGGTGAAGATCTACGCCTGGTATGACAATGAATGGGGCTACGCCTGCCGCCTTGCCGATATCACCCGCATGGTCGCCACCTCCCTCTGAGAGCCCGTCCTGCCCCCATTATCTGTTCATAAATATCCCGGGGGTCCGGGGGCTGGCCCCCGGTCCGACACCTACCGAAAGCACCCCATGTTCGCGATAAACCCCTTGCGCGCCTATGCCTCTGTCACGGCGGCCTATTGGGCCTTCATGCTGTCAGACGGGGCGCTGCGCATGCTGGTGCTCTTGCACTTCAACGCCCTTGGCTTCTCCCCGGTGCAGCTCGCCTGGCTGTTCCTGCTGTATGAAGTCGCAGGCATCGTGACCAACCTGTGTGCAGGCTGGCTCGCCGCGCGCTTTGGTCTGGCGGCCACGCTCTATGCCGGGCTGGCCTTGCAGATCGGGGCGCTTGTTGCCTTGGCGCAGCTTGATCCGTCATGGACAATTCCCGCCTCGGTGGCCTTTGTCATGGCGGTACAGGGCGTGTCGGGGGTGGCCAAGGATCTGGCCAAGATGTCGTCCAAATCTGCGGTCAAGCTGCTGGCCCCTGCCGCCGATGGTGGGCTGTTCCGCTGGGTGGCAGCGCTGACCGGGTCCAAGAACGCGGTCAAGGGTCTGGGCTTCTTTATCGGCGCCGCCCTTCTGGGCCTCGCCGGGTTTCAGGCGGCGGTCTGGGGCATGGCTTTGGTGCTGGCTGTCATCCTGATCGCGGTGGTGCTGTTCCTGCCCGCCGGTCTGCCGGGCCGGATGAAGGCGGCCGAAGGCTGGGGCGGCTGGCGGTCGAAAGACCCGCGCGTCAACCGGCTGTCTCTTGCCCGGCTGTTTTTGTTCGGCGCGCGGGATGTCTGGTTTGTCGTGGGCATCCCGGTCTATTTTCAGGCGGTGCTGTCAGATGGCACGGCAGAGGGGCGGCGCGAGGCGTTTTTTCTGGTCGGCGGTTTCATGGCGCTGTGGATCATCGCTTACGGCGCGGTGCAGGCCTTTGCGCCGCGCCTTCTGGGCGGCAAGGCGCAGTCCGAGGCGCAGACCACGCAAAAGGCGATCCTTTGGTCTGGCCTGCTGGTGCCCATCCCCTTTGCCCTCGCCGCGCTGGCCTATGCGGCGGGTGAGCCTGCCCCATGGCTCACCGCCACGCTGATCGCGGGGCTTTTGCTGTTCGGCTTTGTCTTTGCCATCAACTCCTCGGTCCATTCCTACCTGATCCTCGCTTTCGGGGCGGCAGAGCGGATCACACGGGATGTGGGGTTTTACTACATGGCCAATGCGGCGGGGCGGCTGACCGGCACCTTGCTGTCGGGGGTCAGCTATCAGCTTGGCGGGCTGCCCTTGTGCCTGGCCACCGCCGGGATGATGGCGCTTGCCAGCTGGCTGGCCGCGCGCAGGCTCAGCCAGCCGTGATGTCGCGCCGCCCCACAGGGCGCAGCGGCGGGGCAGGGGGCAGCAACGCCCGGATATCGGCAAAGGGAAAACGCGGCTCATAGCGAAACGCCTCGGCCCAGTGATCGGGGGGCGCATTGCACTCCCCCGCCCGGAACGCGGCCTGCCGGTTGGCCATCTGCACAAACCGCTCCGGGGACTGACTGGCATGCGCCCGGATCGCCGCCTCCTTCGCCGGCCAATACGGCGTTACCTCCACCCAATGCGTCGGCTGAAATCCGGTGCCGTTCAACGTGTCCATCCACAGCACCGGCACCGAAAACCCTGCTGCCTGCGACGCAGCGGCAGACAAGGCCCGGTGGTCGGCGTGGTAATCATTCGGCGCATGGGTCAGCAGCAGATCAGGCTGCAGCTCTGCCACCAGATCGCGCACCGCGCCCTCCAGCCCGGCATCCGCCCGCAGCGCCCCATCGGCAAATCCCAAAAGCCGTGGCTCGCCCAGGGCTGCGAGCGCCGCCGTCGTTTCTGCCGCCCGGATCTTGCGCAAATTCCCGGCAGGCAAGGCCCCGCCCTTCGCGCCATCGCTCGCCACGGCCAGCACCAGCTCCGCCCCCATCGCCGCCCAGGCGCTCAGGGTGCCAAAGGCAAAGATCTCCAGATCGTCGGGATGCGCGCCGATGGCCAGAATGCGCACCTCAGCCCTCCATCGCCAGAAATTCCAGCACCATCGCCGCCGTCCAGGTAAAGCGTCCGCCGCCCAGCGGTTCCCCGTCCAGCGGATCGTAATATTCGGCAAAGCCACTGCTGCGGATCAGATCAAGGCTGGATGCCGTGATCCTTGCGGCGGCATCCGCCTGTCCCGCCCGCGCCAGACCATCGGCGATCATGTAATTCACCACCAGCCAGACCGGCCCGCGCCAATAGCGCTTGGCATCGAAACGCGGGTCCGAGGGCGGGTGGCTGGCCACGCGGAACGGGGTGCCATGGCCCTCGATCGTGGCGGCAATCGCCGCGGCCCGGGCAGCCGGCACCGCGCAGAAGGCCGCCAGCAACCCGCCCACCGAGGCGCTGTCGATCAGCGCGCCTGTCACCCGGTCACGGCACAGATATTGCCCATGCGCCTCGGACCAGAGGCTTTCCATCGCCGCCAGCCCGCGCGCGGCATAGGCGCGGTTCTCGGCGGCCAGATCCCCGTCGCCCAAGACCTCGGCCAGATCGGCCAGATCGGTGCAGGACCGGATCAGAATGGCATTGAACCCCGGGTCCACAACCTGAAACGGCGAGGCGTCATGCAGCCTTGCCGTGTCCCAGCCCAAGCCGCGGAAATGCTCCACCAGCCACAGATAGCGGTCGTATTGTGCCTGTGTCGGGCGATGCGCCGGATTGGCGTGCTGGGTGTCGCGGCGGGTATAGGGGGTGATCCCTTCGGTCGGCACCCGCTCGAATGCGGCGTCCCAGTCGATGGAATTGTCACGCCCCGATTCCCACGGGTGGATGATCGCCACCAGCCCCTCACCCTTCGGGTCTCGCGTGGCATAAAACCACCGATGCCAGGCCCCGACCCGTGGCAACAGCGCCCGCGCCCGGTCCATCGCCGCCGCCCGGTCGCCGGCCCGGTCGAACAACCGGCGCAGCGCAAAGCCTGCCACCGCTGGCTGCGTAATGCCGGAAGTGGGCACCGGGCGGCCGGTCGCCCAGACATCGGGGCCGGGGAAATAGCCGTCATCATGCTTGTGAAACACGATATGCGGCACCATCCCACAGGGCCATTGATGCGCGAACAGCGTGTCGATCTCGGTCCAGGCGCGGGCCTCGTCGAAATGGCGTTGCCCCAAAGCGGTCAGGCAGGAATCCCAGTTCCACTGGAACGGGTAGAGCCCCTTGGTCGGGACGGTATAGGTGCCACGATCATTCTCGCGCAGGATTTCGATGGCGTTGTCGGTCAGCGTGGTCATGGGGGGTTCTTTCACAAAGCGGTCTGTGTCGCCGGATCAAACCAGCGGATGCGATCGGGGGCAGGGGCGAAATGCAGCAGGTCACCGGGGGCGGGCAGCAGGGTGCTGTCCAGAATGGCGCGGAACGGCTGGCCCGCCACCGAGGCGGTGATCAAGGTATGGGGCCCAAGCGGTTCCACCACCCGCACCTCGGCGGGCAGGCCGGTATCGCCGGGGTGCAGATCCTCGGGACGGATGGCAAATTCCGCCGCCGCCGCCACCGGCCCGTCAAACATCTGCCCCGCGACCTGCCATTTGCCGGGGCCTGCGGGCGTGGCGGCCAGAAAGTTCATCGGCGGATTGCCAATGAAGCTGCCAACAAAGCGCGCGGCGGGGTTGCGGTAGACTTCCACCGGGTTGGCCGCCTGCACGATCCGCCCGCCGTTCATCACGCTGATACGGTCGGCCAAAGACATCGCCTCCACCTGATCATGGGTCACATAGATCGTGGTGGTCTTGCTTTCGGCCAGCACGCCCTTCAGCTCTGCCCGCATCTCAAGGCGCAGCAGCGCATCGAGGTTTGACAAAGGCTCGTCCATCAAGATCACATCCGGCTCCATCGCCAGTGCGCGCGCCACCGCCACCCGCTGGCGCTGCCCGCCCGACAATTCGCCGGAATAGCGCTTCAGCAGCTGTTCGATATGCATCAACTCGGCGGTGCGCGTGACGCGCCGCGTCACCTCGGCCTGATCCATCTTCTTCATCCGCAACCCGAAGGCGATGTTTTCAAACACCGTCAGATGCGGGAACACCGCATAGTTCTGGAACACCATCGCAATGCCCCGCTCGCGCGGGGGCAGATGGTCCACCCGTCGCCCGCCGATCCAGACCTCTCCGGTGGTCGGCGTCTCCAGCCCGGCGATGATGCGCAGCAATGTGGTCTTGCCGCAGCCCGACGCGCCCAGAAGCACCATGAATTCCTGATCGGCAATCGTCAGATCCACCGAATGCAGCGCGGTGAAACTGCCAAATGTCTTGGCGACCTGCTTGATTTCAATAACGGCCATAAGACCCCCTTTAACGATTGGCGATGCCCCACATCGCGAACAGGTATTTGCGCACGGCAAAGATGAAGAACAGCGCCGGCAGCACCAGCGCCGCCCCGCCCGCGAATTTCAGCGGCAGGGGTGACACGTCGAGCGATTGCAGCAAAAACGCCGTCAGCGTGCGGTTTTCCACCGTCAGCACGGCCGCCGCAAAGACCTCGTTCCAGCTGATGACAAAGGCAAACACGGCGGACGCCGCAATCCCCGGCGCCGCCAGCGGCAGGATCACCTTGATGAAGGCCTGCACCCGGTTGCAGCCCAGCGTCCAGGCCGCCTCTTCCAGTTCCAGCGGAATGCCGGAAAACAGCGAATAGGTGATCAGCACCGCAAAGGGCAGCGCCAACGTGGTATGCACCAGCGCCAGCCCCAGAATGGTATCGTCCAGCCCGGTGCGGATGAACATCACCGCCAAAGGCAGCGCCAGAAGCGGCAGCGGAAAGGCCCGCGTCATCACCACCAGAAAGCGGAACAGCTCCTTGCCCGGAAAATCAAACCGCGACAGCGCATAGCCCGCCGGCGCGCCCACCCCGATGGACAGCACCATCGTCACCGCCGCCACCCGCACCGAATTCCACAGCGCGTCGATCACGCCCGAAAACCCGAAAAAGAACGACAGCGACGCAAGATCAAAAGATGGGATGAACCGCTTGGGGAACCCCGTCACCTCGGCGGGCGCCGACAGGGCGTTGACGAACAACAGCCAGATCGGCAGCAGCACCCACAGGATCAGCAGGGCAACCCCTGCCACAAACACACGGTTGCCCGCGCGACGAACGGAAGGGGCGCTCATACCCGTGCTCCTTTCGGGACATGCAGCAGCCGCAGGATCAGGATGGTGAAGGCCACCGACACCGCCAGGATGACCATGGCAAAGGCCGCCGCCACCCCGCGTTCCTGCATCTGGAACTGCCAGTGATAGGTTTCCGACATCAGCACCGGCAGCTGCGTGCCCCCCAGCGCCACGACCACGGCAAAGACTTCAAACGCAAGGATCACCCGCAAAATCAGCGCCGTCTGCAGGCTGGGCCGCAGCATCGGCAGCGTCACCCGCCGGAATTTCTGCCAGCGCGAGGCCCCGAACACATCCGCCGCCTCGCCATATTCCTTGGGGATCAGGCCCATGCCGGCGACAAGGATCACCATCATGATCGCCGTCGCGCGCCAGACCTCGGCCAGCACGATGGCGATAAAGATGATCCAGGTGTTCTGATAGCCCAAGAGCAAGATCGGCTGATCCACCACACCAAGCCCCACCAGAAGGCTGTTCAGGAACCCCGATTGTTCAAACACCGACAGCCAGATCAACCCCGCCGCCAGATCGGAAATGCCTAAGGGGATCGCGAAGATATACAGGATGGTGGACCGCCCGCGTTGCAGCTTGGTCACGATGCTGGCCATGGTCAGCGCCATCGCCAGCTGAATAGGCACCACCACCGCCGTCAGCAGCATGGTGTTCCAGAACGCGGTGCTGAATTTCCAGTGCCCTGCCATGCGGCTGAAATTCTCCAGCGTATAGACCCCGTTCCGCATCACGGAATCATGGGCGACCTGCACAAAGGGAAACAGGAAGAACAGGCACAAAAACGCCGTTGCGGGCAGCAGCAGCAGATAGGGAAGCAGACGCGGCATGGCCTTCGCCCCTTTCGGTCAGGTGGACTAGGTGGGGCGCAGCCACAGCCGCGCCCCGACAGGCTCAGTTTACCGGGCAGGGGCCGTCCGAGGCCGCATCCGGGGCCCAGCACGGGGCATTCGCCTCGACCATCAGCGCGCGCAGCACCTCGGCCTGTTCGTCCAGCACGGTCGGAATATCCTGCCCTGCAAGGATGATGCGCTCAAAGGTGTCGTTGTAGACCTGGTTGAACTGGCCGCCCTTGTCGCCCAACCCCATCGGCAGCAGCGCGGGCAGCGCATCGGGCGCACCCGTCATCGCCGCGATGGCCGGACCCGACGCCTTGACCGAAGCCGGCATGTCATCGGGCAATTCCGTCGCGATCACCGGAAAGAAATTGGTGGCGCGCAGCGTGGCGATCTGGGTTTCGGGCTTCATCATATGCGCGACCAGCGCCATCGACTGCTCCATATCCGGCGCGGTGCGCGGCACCGCAATGCCTGCAACAACCGGCATGAAGGCGCGCCCCTTGGGGCCTGCCGGCGCCGGGAAGGCCACGAAATCATCAGGCCGCTGGTTGAACGCATCGGCGATCCGCGCCACATGGTCAAAGGCGATCCAGACCTCTTCTGTCACCAGCTGTTCCTGCATGAAGCCGTAATTGGTCGCCGCCGGATTGGTGTACTGCCACAAGTCGCGGAAGGTTTCCCAGGCCGTCACCGCCGCGTCCGACCGGAACTCCGTCACCGTCGATCCGGTATAGGCAGGCAGCAGGAAGCCCTGAAAGAACCGGTGCTTCAACCCCTGCGGCCCGGCGGGAAAGCCGAACTTCGGCCCGCCCGTCGCCTCGGCCGTGGCCCGGGCCCAGTCGATCAGCTGATCATAGCTCAACGCGTTGATATCGGCACCTTCGGGCAGGAACTCCAGCGCCTTTCGGTTGGCCACCATCAGATAGGTCGCCTGCATCCACGGGATATACTTCTGCTCATCCGTGCCCAATGCGCCCAGCTCCATCATGGCCGGACCCACCGCCGCCGCATCAATGCCCGACAGATCCACCAGATCCGCGCCCAGCGACGACAGATCCCCGTGCAGCCCCCCCAGCACCGCAATCGTGCCGGACCCGGCCTGCAGCTCGGCCTGCATCCGTGTCAGCCACGGGCCTTCGTCCGAGGGCTGGTAATCCACCCCACCGGGAAAGCTTGCCAACACGTCATCGCGCATCTTCTGGCTTTCCTCGATCGGCTTGGCCTGTGTGGACCAGAACAGCGGTTCGGCCACCACCGGGCCCGCCAGTGCCGATACCGTTGCAGCCATCGCCGTCATGCGCCATTTCGTAAGCGTTTTCATGGTCGTCCTCCCTGTTGCATCGTTCTTGTGGTCGTCCTGTGCGCCGGAGCCGGCCCGTGGCTGGCGCGCAGCACCAGCTTTGGCGGGATCAGCAAGGAGCGGCACTCCGCGTCCGGCTCCTTGATCCGCGCGATCAGCATCCGGCCGGTCTCGCGCGCAGAAGAATAGGTGTCACTGTCAAAGGTGGTCAGCCCGGGCCGTGCCATGGCCGCCGAGCTGATGTTGTCATAACCGGTGACGCTCAGATCATCGGGCACCGACAGCGACAGGCTTTCCGCCACCTGCAACACCGTCAGCGCCAGCGAGTCGAACAAGGCGATCACCGCCGTGGGCCGTGGCCTCCGCAGCAGCAGATCCTGAACCACCTGCTGCCGCCGGGCCGGGTCGTAGCGCGGCGCGGTGGCATAGGTCAGCGTCACCTCCGGATCGGCCCGACGCTCTATCGCCTGCACGACACCTTGGGTCCGGTGATGGCGAAAGGTCATCGGCTCATCAATCGTCAGCAAGGCAAAGCGCCGGTGTCCCAGCGCATAGAGCAGATCAAACGCTGCGCCAAAAGCCGCCGTGCCATCGGTGTCGACCCAGTTATAGGAGAAGGCGTCGGACAGCACCCGCCCGTGTGTGACAAAAGGAAAGCCCGTCGACATCAGATAATCGACGCGCGGGTCCACCTCCGACGTGCGGCCCAGAACCAACCCGTCGGCCCGGCGTGAGGTCACGATATTGCGGATCACCGACAGCTCTGACTGGCCTTGCGGGATTGCCGCCAGAAACATGTCTACACCGCCTTCGGCCAGACCTTGCCCCAGACCCTGAATGTAATCGCCCAGATAACTGTCTTCGCGGCCATAGCCGGGGTCGGTCAGCACCAGCCCGGCAAAGCCCGAACTGCGCCCGCCCACCAGCGACTGCGCCGCGCGGTTGGGCGCATACCCCAACTCTTCGGCGGACGCCTGAACCCGCGCCCGGGTGGCTTCGGGGATACGCGCATGTCCGGCCAAGGCACGCGACACGGTCGAGGCCGACAGCCCCAACGCCCGCGCGATATCCTTGATCGTCGCCATGCCAAGCCCCCTCCCAGTTGCTTATCGCAGAAAGTCTAGCAGCAGAATCGCGTCTGCGCAAACGTTTGCGCAAGATTTTTTTGGCCAATGAAACGGCAAGGGAAGGCCCTCCGAAAAGGGCCGGTGCGCGGGGGGGGATATTGAAGGGCGCTTGTGCCGACAGGCCCGCCCCTGTCCCGGGGCGGGGGATGGCGGCCGCGCCGGCACGTCATAGGGCAAGGCGGGCAGCAGCGGGCTATGTCGCCGCGGGAACCTGTCAGGCAACCGCCGGGCTCATGCCGCCCGGCCAGACCCTTTGATGCAAGACAAGATCATCCGCTGCACCCGAGCAAAAGCCCTCGTGCCAGAACGGCGGCTTTAAACCAGCCGCTCCACCTCTTTGGCGGCGCGCACAAAATCGGCGAACAGCGGATGGGGGGAGAAGGGCTTTGACTTCAGCTCCGGGTGGAACTGGACCCCGATAAACCACGGATGGTCTTTGACCTCGACGATCTCGGGCAGCTTGCCATCGGGTGACATGCCCGAAAAGGTCAGGCCACAGGCTTCCAGCTGCTCCCGATACTTGACGTCAACCTCATAGCGGTGGCGGTGCCGTTCCTCGATCACCGTGCCACCATAGACCTCGGCCACGCGGCTGCCGACCTTCAGATTGGCGGTATAGGCCCCCAGCCGCATGGTGCCGCCCTTGGCATCATCCGCCTTGCGCCGCACCGTATGGTTGCCCTGCACCCATTCCTTCAGATGATACACCACCGGGGTAAAGCGCTTCGCCTTGGCCTCATGGTCGAATTCTTCTGATCCGGCATTGGGCAGGCCCGCCAGATTGCGCGCCGATTCAATCACCGCCATCTGCATGCCAAGACAGATGCCCAGATAGGGAATCTTGCGCTCGCGCGCGAATTGCGCCGCCTTGATCTTGCCTTCGGTCCCCCGCTCGCCAAAGCCGCCCGGCACCAGAATGGCGTGGAAATCCTGCAAATAGGGGGCGGGGTCCTCATGCTCGAAGATCTCGGCGTCGATCCATTCCGCCTTGACCCGCGTGCGGTTCGCCATGCCGCCATGGGTCAGCGCCTCGGCAATCGACTTATAGGCGTCTTCCAGCTGGGTATACTTGCCGACAATCGCCACCCGCACCATGCCTTCGGCATTGGTCAGCCGGTCCATCACATCTTCCCAGCGGGTCAGGTTCGGCTTGGGCGCGGGCGAAATGCCGAACGCATCCAGCACCGCCTGATCAAGCCCGGCCCGGTGATAGGCCAGCGGGGCCTCGTAGATCGTTTTCAGGTCATAGGCCGGGATCACATGCTCTTTGCGCACGTTGCAGAACAGCGCAATCTTTTCGCGCTCCTTGTCGGGAATCGGGTGTTCCGACCGGCAGACCAGCACATCGGGGGCCAGACCGATGCTCTGCAATTCCTTGACCGAATGCTGCGTCGGCTTGGTCTTCAACTCGCCGCTGGCCGCCAGATAGGGCAGCAGCGTCAGGTGCATCAGGATCGACTGGCCTCTGGGCCGTTCATGAATGAACTGGCGGATGGCTTCAAAGAACGGCAGCCCTTCGATATCGCCGACCGTGCCGCCGATCTCGCACAGCATGAAATCCACCTCATCCGCGCCGATGCGCAGGAAATCCTTGATCTCATTGGTGACATGGGGAATGACCTGAATGGTCTTGCCCAGATAATCGCCGCGCCGTTCCTTCTCCAGCACGTTGGAATAGATCCGGCCCGAGGAAATCGAGTCGGTCGCCCGGGCATGCACGCCGGTAAACCGTTCGTAATGGCCAAGGTCCAGATCGGTTTCGGCCCCGTCATCGGTGACAAACACCTCACCATGTTCAAACGGTGACATCGTTCCGGGATCGACGTTCAGATAGGGGTCCAGCTTGCGCAGGCGCACCGTGTAGCCCCGCGCCTGCAACAGCGCCCCAAGCGCGGCAGATGCCAGACCCTTGCCAAGCGATGACACAACGCCGCCAGTGATGAAAATATAGCGTGCCATGTGCGGCCCCCGTGTTGTTCTTCGCTGTAATTCGTTGCGATTCGATGAATGGGAATCGCAGCACCACGGGACCAAAGCCTTATCCTAGCCAACAGTCCTTTGCAACAGCACCGCTAGATGCTGTTTTGTCAGGTCGGCCTGCGACAAGAGATGGTGGTATCAGTTGTCGGCGCGGGGCGGGGCCAGCGGCGCATCGGTCGGGGCAGGGGGCAGCAGGTCACTGCCGCTTGGGACCACCGGCACATCAGGCCGCGCCGAAGGCGCACCGATCTGATCCACCACCGAATTCGATCCCGCCTGTCGCGCGGCCAGCACCGTCAGGGTGATCGAGGTGCAGATGAACAGAATGGCCAGAATCCAGGTCACCTTGCCAAGCGCGGTTGCCGCAGCCCGGCCCGACATCGCGCCACCGCCGCCACCACCCATGCCAAGGCCGCCACCTTCGGACCTTTGCAGCAGGACCACGCCCACCAACAGGAGGGCGAGGACAAGGTGGATGGCAAGAATGACGTTTTCCATGGGCGTTCCCGAAGCTGACGCGCCTATCTAGGCTGATGGGGGGCGGCGCGCAACCCCTTGACGGTCGGTGCAGGCGGAACGCCCGATGCCGCCCCCTCCTGCGGCGAGGCTGGCTGAAAATGCTCCGCCCACCCAGGCATGGGCATTTCCCTGTTTCCCTGCGCGGGCCTTCCGTCTATAGCACAGACGGTTTTGGAACCGAGGAGATCAGCATGGCCAATGTGGTTGTCGTGGGCGCCCAATGGGGCGACGAGGGCAAGGGCAAGATTGTGGACTGGCTGTCCGAACGCGCCGACATCGTCGCGCGCTTTCAGGGCGGGCACAATGCGGGCCATACGCTGGTCATTGATGGCAAGGTCTACAAGCTGTCCTTGCTGCCCTCGGGCATCGTGCGCGGCGGCAAGCTGAGCGTCATCGGCAATGGCGTGGTGCTCGACCCCTGGCATCTGGTGACGGAAATCGCCAAGCTGCGCGATCAGGGCGTCGATATCTCGCCCGAAAACCTGCTGGTGGCCGAGAATGCGCCGCTGATCCTGCCGCTGCATGGCGAGCTGGACCGCGCCCGCGAAGGCTCGGTCGGGGTGGCCAAGATCGGCACCACCGGGCGCGGCATTGGCCCCGCCTATGAGGATAAAGTGGGTCGTCGCGCCATCCGCGTGGCCGATCTGGCCGATGCGGCCACGCTGGAGCTGCGGGTGGACCGCTTGCTGGCCCATCACGACGCCCTGCGCCGTGGTCTGGGGATGGAGCCGGTGGACCGCGCCGCCCTGATTGCCCTTCTGCACGAGATTGCGCCGCAGGTGCTGCCCTATGCCGCCCCGGTCTGGAAGGTGATGAACGAGTCGCGCCGCGCCGGAAAGCGCATCCTGTTTGAGGGCGCACAGGGCGCCCTTCTGGACATCGACTTCGGCACCTATCCCTTTGTCACCTCGTCCAACGTGATTGCGGGGCAGGCGGCCACCGGCGTGGGCCTTGGCCCCACCGCCATCGATTTCGTGCTGGGCATCGTCAAGGCCTATACCACCCGCGTCGGCGAAGGCCCGTTCCCGGCGGAACTGTTTGATGCCGACGGCGAACGTCTGGGCGAGCGCGGCCATGAATTCGGCACCGTCACCGGGCGCAAGCGCCGCTGTGGCTGGTTCGATGCGGTCCTGGTCCGCCAGACCTGCGCCACCTCCGGCGTCTCTGGCATCGCGCTGACCAAGCTCGATGTGCTTGACGGGTTCAAGACGCTGAAGATCTGTGTCGGCTATGATCTTGACGGCACACGGCTCGATTATCTGCCGACCGCCGCCGATCAGCAGGCGCGCTGCACCCCGATCTATGAAGAAATGGAAGGCTGGTCCGAGTCGACCGCCGGGGCACGGTCTTGGGCGCAGCTCCCCGGTGCCGCAATCAAATACGTGCGGCGGATCGAGGAATTGATCCAGTGCCCGGTCGCGCTACTCTCTACCTCGCCCGAGCGGGATGACACCATTCTGGTGACCGATCCCTTCGCAGACTGACGGGCGGCTCTGAACCGGATGAGGATGGCATGGCACTGAGTTACAAGGCACGGCGGCGGTTGTCTTTGCTGGTTCTGCTGGTGGGCCTGCCCGCCTATGTCGTGGTGGCGGTCAGTCTGGTCAACTGGATGGACCGCCCCTCCATTCTGGTCGAGCTTGGCATCTATGTCGGGCTTGGGATGCTGTGGATCTTGCCGCTGCGCCCGGTGTTCATGGGCGTGGGGCAGCCAGACCCCGATGCCGCCCCACCGCAAGACGACCGGCGCGACTGAATCGGTTGTGAAACAGACAAGCGGGCTGCACCGGATGCAGCCCGCTTGTGTGGTCTTGCCGGTGGCCTGCGCCGTCAGCCGGCGATCTTGCGGGCCTGCGCCAGAAGCGGCGACGCATCGCTGATGGCAAACTGGCCGCGGCGGCTGCGTTCGATCACGCCTTCGCGCAGCAGGATGCCAAAGCTGCGCAGCCCGTCTTCCCGCGACACACTGTCCGTGGCCGTGCCGATGTGGCGCATCAGCTGCGGGCGGGTGAAACTGTCCAGCCCTTCGACACAGGCAATATAGGCAGCCGCCGCTTCCAGCAGCTCTGGCAGGTCGGTCGCGCCAAGCCGGTCGGCAAATTCGGGAAAGCCGCTCTCGGCCTCAAACAGATTGCCGGCGTCTTCATAGTCCTCCTCTGCCTCGGCCTCGATGGCAAGCGCTGCCGAAGACATCGGCCGGCGTGGCCGCACCGGAACAACCGTGGCCCCCCCGGGCGCGCGCGACACCTCCGCTGGCCGGTCGATCCGCTGTGCCGACACCAGCACCAGCGGGGCCGGACGCTCGCCCTGCGGCGCAGGCGCGCTGGCAGCGGGGCGCATGACCTTGGCCAGATCCTCGCGGTAGGCCCCCATGCGGGCGCGGCCATTCTCGGCCAAGGTGCTGCCGGTGGCACGCCGTTCGGCAATGGTGGCGGCGACGGCAGCTTTCAGATGGGCAATGGCCGACCGGCGCCGCTTGGTATCGGGCACTTCCATCTGGTTGCTGGCCTCGGCCATCAGACGGCTGACCGCCACTTCTTCGGCGGGGCGGTCTAGGTGATGGCCGTTTGCCGCCGCAGCGGTCGGGCCGGTGACAGGGGGCTCACCATCCGGCTCCTGCTCCAGCGCGGCAAGCTCGGCCGTCAGGGCGGCTTCGGCCTCCTGTGACAGGGTGGCGCGGGCAGGGGCAGGGGCAGGCGCGGCAGGGCCCGCCACAGATGCATCCTTGCGGCGGATCTTGATCACGCGGGCCCGGGCACGCTGCAGTTTTTCCTGGGACTGCGGGCTGAATGACCCGGCCTCATCGTCCTGCTCTGCTGCAAGCTCGGGCAGCGCCGGGCGCGTCACGGCCGCGGGCCGCAGCGGGCGCACCGGACGGATCGGGCGGACCGCGCCGGGGCTCACAGCGTCGGCCTCCGCTGCATCTTCTGCGCTCTGCGGCGCAGCCTCCGCCCCGGTCGCCTTCGGCGCCTCGGCCTCGGCCATCTCTGCCGTCGCCATGTCATCGCTCAGCTCAGACAGGGGTTGCAACAGGGCGTCGTCGGCCTCCTCGTCAAGCTCTGGCCCGGAGGTCTGCTCTGCCACCGGCGCGGCTGCAAACACTGCCGCTTCCAGCCCGGCATCGGCCTCTGCATCATCGTCAGAGATGTCGTCGGTGGCGACAGGCGCGCTGTCCGCAAGGCTCAGGCGGATGTCGGCCCCCGAATCTGGGGGTGGCGGCGCGCTGGCCTCTGCCGCTTGCGTCTCGATCAAGCCGCCAAGGCTGGCAAGCAAGGCCTCATCCGCCTCGGCCTCTGCCAGGGTGGACGGGCCCACCCCATCCGCTGCGCCTTGGGTCGCCGCCTCGGGCAGCGCAGTCTCTGCGGCACGCAGGCTGGCCAGCAGGGCGTCGTCATCTGCGCCATCATCGGCGACCTCAGACGCGTCATCGGGCAGATCATTGGCAGCCTGGGTCAGCGCCGCCGGCGCATCCTCCGGCAAACCCTCCACCGCATCCAGCGCCATCAGATCGGCAAGGTCATCGTCCTCCGCCCAAGCCCCGTCCTGATCCGCGGCAAGGGGTGCGCTGGCGGGGGCAAGCGGCAGATCCTCCGGTGCCTGATCGGCCTCAAGGCCCTGCGCTTCGGGCAGCAGGTATTCTGGCAGGTCAGCCGCCTCCTCCTGCGCCGCTTCGGGCAAAAGATCCTCAAAAGCCACCAGATCGGCCCGCGGCACCTCGGCGTGCTGATCTTCGGTATAGGCCTCTTGTGACAGCGGGAGCGCTGCCGCCAGCGTGACCACAGCCGCGCTCTCACGCCCTTCGGCGGCGGCCTTGCGCAAACGGGACAGTTTTTCCGCAACCGTATCGGCCGCCGGATCTGCACCGGCCGGCGCGTCCTCTTCGACAGCCGTCAGCGTCGGCGCGGGGCGCGGCACAGGGGCGATGCCCCGCGCGGGCATTTCAACCACAGGCTCCGGCGCGGGCTGAGGCGCGGCAGGCGCGCCATTTGCAAAGGGTGCGGGGGCTGCGGCAGTGCCAGCCTCCTCGGCGCGCAGGATGACGCCATTCTCCTGCACCTTCGCCTCCACCCGGCGCTGGATTTCCCGTTCGGCAATCTTGTGCAGCATGGCGGCATCCGGCTGCGGCGGCTCGGCCCCGAAATACCGATCCCCGGCGGCCAGATCGCGGAAATACTCTGCAATCGCCTTCATCGTATTGAACGGGTCTTCAAACCCTTCCAATGTGCAAGAGAAGGTTCCGTAAGAAACCGTAAGGATTTTACTCGCACCCATCATAAGACATCCGCCTCTTGCACATCTCGACATGTCTTTTTCACCCTGCACTTGTTCGAATCCATGGACAGATCAGGGTGTTTTAAAGGATTGATTGTGGCACGCATCCCGGTGTTTCGCCGCAATTTGAAAGACAGTATCCGCATGAATCCCGTTATAGTGCAATCTTCAGGCGGGATCACGCTTGTGGGCGGTGCACCTGTTTCTGCCGCATTGTTTCGAATGTCGCAGCAAAGGGCCCCGGTGATTGTGGCGGCCGACGGGGGGGCAGATCGCTGTCTGGCCCATGGCGTGCCGCCACAGGCGGTGATCGGCGACATGGACTCCCTGTCCGACTCGGCTCGTCTTGTGCTGGCGGACCGGCTGCACCCGATCGCGGAACAAGACACCACCGATTTCGACAAGGCGCTGCGCTCGCTTGACGCGCCCTTCGTGATCGCGCTTGGCTTCATCGGCGCGCGGGTGGATCATGGGCTGGCCGTGCTGACCACGCTGGTCCGCCAGCGGCGCCCCTGTATCCTGCTTGGCCCGCAGGATGTGGTGTTTCACGCGCCAGATCGGCTGCGCCTTGCCCTGCGCCGGGGCGACCGGTTCAGCCTCTATCCGCTGGCCAGGGTCACCGGCACCAGCACCGGGCTGGACTGGCCGATTGATGGGCTGGAGTTTGCGCCCGACACGCGGGTCGGCACCTCGAACCGGGTCAGCACCGGGCCGGTCAGCCTTGATCTGTCGGGGCCGGGCATGCTGTGCATCCTGCCGCGCGGCCGGCTGGATCAGGCCTTGGCGGCCCTGACCGACAGCGCGCGCGCCGACAGCCGTTCGCGGTAGATGATATACAGCCCCGACCCGGTGATCACCACGATCCCCGCCCAGGTCAGCACATTGGGGAAATCGCCAAAGATCCAGTAGCCAAGCGCCACCGCTGCCACAATCTCCAGATAATGCAGCGGGGCCAATGTGGCCGATGGCGCGAATTTCAGCGCATAGGTCATGCACATATGGCTCAGCGCCGCCCAGAAGCCGACGCCGAACAGCCACAGCCAGGCATTGCCCTGCGGCATCACCGGGTCCAGCTGCCACCAGCCGCTGCCATCGGCCAGAACCATCACCGGCAGGCACATCAGCAAACCGGTCCATGAGGTGTGGAACTGCATCGCCACCGGATGCATGAACCCCGCCACCTGCCGCGTCGACAGCATGTAGAAGGCAAAGAAAAACGCCGTCCCCAGCGGCCAGAGCGCCACATAGCCAAAGGCCGCCAGCGACGGCTGGATCACCAGAAGTGCCCCGGCAAAACCCACGCAAGACGCGGCAATCCGGCGCGGCCCGACCTCGTCTCCGAACAAAAGCCGGCCCAGTATCAACAGGATGAACGGCTCCACAAAGGCAATCGCCAGCGCATCGGCCACCGGCATCACCGAAATCGCGGCGACAAAGCTGAAGGTCGACAGGATCAGGAACACCGCCCGCAGGCAGATCAGCCCAAAGGCCCGCGGAGTCAGACGCAAGGCCAGGCCCATGGCCAGGATGATGGGGGCCATCAGCGCGCCCTGCACCACAAAGCGTGCCGTCACGATCTGCCCCACCGGGATGGTGGCCGCCGCCAGCTTGGCGGAGACATCCAGCAAGGGGGCCAGCACGCAAAAGGCCAGCATCAGCACAACGCCGGGAAGGATACGGTCGGGGTGGCGGGTCATCCCCATGGGCTAGCGTGCCTGCCCCCGCCCGTCCATGACAAAAGCGACATCATCGCGGGGGATTTCGCGCCGGGGCGGCAGGCCGGGGTGTCAGACCTAAAACCCCGTCAGCGCCGCCATCCGGTCATGGGCGGGAATGGCGCGCATCTCAAGCCCGGTCACGCTGACCGTATCCTTGCGCATCAAGGTCAGCTTCTGCATGGCGGCCTCGGTCAGGGGCGGTGCGAACAAGGTGCCGTGGATCAGCGCCTGTTCCGCCTCGGTCAGGTCCACAATCTCGGGCCCGCCGCCACCGCCATCCCCGTCGCTTTGCACCGTGACAAAGGTCAGCGGGGCCACCCGGGCCAGTTCGGATTGTTCCACCACAAGAAACAATGTGCCGGTGGTCAAACGCCGCCCCGCCCCGATGCGGGTCAGGATCGCCCGCGCCCGCACCGCCAGAAGGTCGGCCAGCCGGTCCCGCGTGGCCTCATCCAGCAGCCCGGCGCGGGCCGCGGGGCCGAGTCGCAGGAACCGCATCTCCACCACATAGATCACCAGCACCATCAGGGCCGGGGCCTGCGCAATCGCCAGCGCCGAAGACCGCCAGATCAGCGCCATCCCGGCAAAGGGGGCCAAGGCTGTCAGGTAGCGCAGCAATTCGAGCTCGAACACCACCCGCGCCTTCAGCCGCCAGCCGCCGCCCCGGGGCCAGACAAAGCTGCGCCCCAGAAAGCGGCGCGGAATCTGGCGGAACTCCAGGGCGGCGCGGTTCGGAATGGTTTTCGGGGTGATGATGAACATGCGCCAAGTCTAGCGCGCCCGCCCCGCGCGTCGAGCCGTCTCAGGGCAGCGCCGCGTCCTCCGCCGTGCCGCTGCGCCGGATCACGTCGGCAATCTGTGCCAGCTGGCTTCCCAGCGGGTTGGTCTTGCGCCAGACCAGCCCGATGCTGCGCGTGGGGCGGGGCTTGGGCAGCCGCGCCACCGACACCGGGGCCAGCCGGGTTTCCACCGCCACCGCCATCTGCGGGATCAGCGTGACGCCAATCCCTGCACCCACCATCTGCACCAAGGTGGTCAGCGAACTGCCCTCCATCAGATCACGCGGCAGCGCCGAGCCCAGCTTGCAGAACGAAATCGCCTGTTCCCGAAAGCAATGGCCTTCCTCCAGCAGCAACAGCCGCATCTCGCGCAGGGTTTCTGGGTTGGGCACCGGCTTGTCCGCATCGGCTTGCGGACGGACCAGAATGAACTCTTCCTCAAACAGGGCGTATTCGACCAGCCCCGGTTCCGACACCGGCAGCGCCACCAGTGCCGCATCCAGCCGCCCGTCGATCAGATCCTCGACCAGCCGCTGCGTGATCGCCTCCCGCGGGCGCAGGTCCAGCGCGGGATAGCGCGCCGTCAGATCGGTCATGATCCGGGGCAGCAGATAGGGGGCCACCGTCGGGATCACCCCGATCCGCAGCCGCCCAGTCAGCGGGCCAAAGGACGCCCGCGCCAGATCGCCCAGCTCTTCCACCGCCTGCAGGATCGCACGCACCCGCAGCGCAAATTCGGTGCCAAGCGGCGTCAGGCTGATCTGGCGCGGCCCGCGCTCGATCAGCGCCGTGCCCAGCAGCTCCTCCAGCTCTTTCATCTGGATCGACAGCGCGGGCTGCGAAATCGCGCAAGCCTCGGCGGCGCGGCCGAAATGGCCGTGCTGCGACAGGGCGTCGAAATAGCGCAGATGTTTCATCGACAAAGCCTTCATAAGAAAAACATATAAGGTTGATTAGAAAATGCAAATTCTAATTATGGAACCCGCATGTTAGAGAGATTCTAATCAGCAAGGGTCTGGGTTGCAGGGCGATTCGTCCCGCAGCGCGGCGATCCGGCTGTGCCAGCGACACAAAAGCGGAGAAGCGACATGGATGGAAACGATATCAAATCGGGCGGCAAATGCCCGGTGATGCACGGGTCTTTGACCACCACGGCGGCGACCGTCACCGAGTGGTGGCCAAAATCGCTCAACCTCGACATCCTGCACCAGCATGACACAAAGTATAATCCGCTCAAGGGCTTCGATTACCGCGAAGAGGTGAAAAAGCTCGACGTGGCCGCGCTCAAGGCCGATGTCCACGCTCTGATGACCGATTCTCAGGACTGGTGGCCTGCCGACTGGGGCCATTACGGCGGCTTGATGATCCGTCTGGCCTGGCATTCCGCCGGCACCTACCGTCTGGCCGATGGCCGGGGCGGTGGCGGCACCGGCACCATCCGCTTTGCGCCGCTGAATTCGTGGCCCGACAACGCCAACCTTGATAAAGCCCGCCGCCTGCTCTGGCCGATCAAGAAGAAATACGGCAACCGCATTTCCTGGGCCGATCTGATCATCCTGGCCGGCACCATCGCCTACGAGTCGATGGGTCTGAAGACCTATGGCTTCAGCTTTGGCCGCGAAGATGTCTGGCACCCCGAAAAAGACATCTATTGGGGCGCGGAAAAGGAATGGCTGGCGCCGTCTGACACCCGTTATGAAGATGTGAAAAACCCCGCCACCATGGAAAACCCGCTCGCCGCCGTGCAGATGGGCCTGATCTATGTGAACCCCGAAGGCGTCAACGGCGTGCCTGATCCGGCGCTGACCGCGCTTCATGTGCGCGAAACCTTTGCCCGCATGGCGATGGATGACGAAGAAACCGCCGCCCTCACCGCAGGCGGCCACACCGTGGGCAAGACCCATGGCAATGGCGACGCCGGTGCCCTTCAGGCCGCCCCCGAAGGCGCCGATATTGTCGAAGGCGGTCTGGGCTGGATGAACAACACCAGCCGGGGCGTGGGGCGCAACACCGTCACCTCCGGCATCGAGGGCGCATGGACCACGCATCCGACCAAATGGGACAACGGCTATTTCGACCTGCTGTTCGGCTATGAATGGGAACTGCGCAAATCCCCCGCCGGTGCCAACCAGTGGATGCCGATCAACATCCGCGAAGAGGACATGCCGGTTGACGTGGAAGATCCAAGCATCCGCGTGATGCCGATCATGACCGATGCCGATATGGCGATGAAGGTTGATCCGATCTACCGCGCGATCTGCGAACGCTTTGCCGCCGACCACGCCTATTTCTCGGACGTGTTCGCCCGCGCCTGGTTCAAGCTGACCCACCGCGACCTTGGCCCGCGCACCCGCTACATCGGCCCCGACGCCCCGCAGGAAGACCTGATCTGGCAAGATCCGGTCCCCGCAGGCAATACGGGCTATGACGTGGCGGCGGTGAAGGCCAAGATCGCAGCCTCCGGCCTGTCGGTGTCCGACATGGTCAGCACCGCATGGGATTCCGCCCGCACCTTCCGCGGCTCGGACCTGCGCGGCGGGGCCAATGGCGCCCGCATCCGCCTTGCTCCGCAAAAGGACTGGGAAGGCAACGAGCCTGCCCGTCTGGCGCGTGTCCTGTCGGTGCTGGAACCCATCGCCGCCGAGACCGGTGCCAGCCTTGCCGATGTGATCGTGCTGGCCGGGTCTTATGGTGTCGAACAGGCGGCCAAAGCGGCTGGCTATGACGTCACCGTGCCCTTCGCCCCCGGCCGCGGCGATGCAACGGCCGAGCAGACCGATGCGGCCTCGTTCGACGTGCTGGAACCGGTCGCCGATGGCTTCCGAAACTGGCAAAAGAAGGACTATGTCGTCAGCCCGGAAGAGCTTTTGCTCGACCGCGCCCAGCTGATGGGCCTGACCGCTTCGGAAATGACCTGCCTTCTGGGCGGCATGCGGGTGATCGGCACCAACCATGGCGGCACCGCGCATGGCGTCTTCACCGACCGCGTCGGCGCACTGACCACCGATTTCTTCGTCCACCTGACCGATATGGCGTGGAAGTGGAAACCGGCGGGCAACAACCTCTATCACATCACCGACCGCAAGACCGGTGAGGTCAAGTTCACCGCCACCCGTGCGGATCTGGTGTTCGGCTCGAACTCGATGCTGCGTGCCTATGCCGAAGTCTATGCCCAGGACGACAATGCCGAAAAATTCGTGCACGACTTTGTCGACGCCTGGGTCAAGGTGATGAACGCCGACCGTTTCGATCTGGCCTGATCTGAAAACAGGCTTCTGACCCCCGGCCCCCCGCAGGTATCCGCTTGCGGGGGGCTTTTTTCTTGCCGATGGCTGCAAGGACTGTCACGCAAGCGCCCTACACTCTCGGCAAGGAGTCCGCCGCATGCGTCTGGTCAATCGCACCTTTGACGAGCTTTCCCCCGGCGAGACGGCACAGCTGCGCCGCCTGATCACGCCGGATGATCTCTATGTCTTTGCGGCGTCCTCGGGCAATTACAACCCGATGAACCTGCCCAATGGCGATCTGGATGGCGATGGCCAGCCCGAACAGATGGCGGCGGGCATGTTCATTGCCTCGCTGGTCTCCGCCGTGCTGGGCACCCATCTGCCCGGTCCGGGCACCCAGTTGCGCAGCCAGACCCTGCGGTTTCACGCGCCCGCCCATGCGGGGGATGACCTGCTGTGTCAGGTCACCGTGCTGGACAAGCAGCCGGATGGCACCGTGCGGCTGAAAACCGAAGTCACCCGCCCCGCCGACGCCGCCCTGATCCTGACCGGAGAGGCCACGGTGCTGGCCCCGAAAGTCCGGTTCGACCGCGACAATCTGCACATCCCCGGCCTGATCGTGCAGCGCCACCGCCATTTCGACGCGCTGATCGACCGCGCCCGGCCCTTGCCCGCGCTGCCCACCGCCGTGGTCTGCCCCGATGATGACAATTCCCTTGGCGGCGCGCTGCTGGCCGCCACCCAAGGCATCATCACGCCCATCCTGATCGGCCATGCCGAGGCCATCCACGCCGCCGCCCGCGCGCTCGGCGCCGACCTCTCCGGGGTCGAGGTGATCGACGTGCCCGGCGACGATACCGCCGCCGCCGCCATAGCCTGCCGGCTGGTGCACGAAGGCCGCGCCTTGGCGGTGATGAAAGGCCATCTGCATACGGATGACCTCTTGCGCCCCATGGTCGACCGCGACCTTGGCCTGCGCTTGGGGCGCAAGTTCACCCATGTCTTCCTGATGGACGTGCCCGGCCTGCCAGAGCCGGTGATGGTCACCGACGCCGCCATCAACATCGCCCCCGACCTGATGACAAAGGTCGACATCATCCAGAATGCCATCAATCTCGCGCGCGCGCTGGGCATCGACCCGCGCGTCGGCGTGCTGTCGGCGGTGGAAACCATCAACCCGGCAATCCAGTCCTCGATCGACGCGGCGCTCTTGTCCAAGATGGCCGAGCGTGGTCAGATCAAGGGTGGTCAGGTCGAGGGCCCGCTCGCCATGGACAATGCGGTGGACATGGGCGCCGCCCGCACCAAGGGGCTGACCGGCGGGGTGGCGGGCCGCGCCAATATCCTCGTGGTGCCGGGGATCGATGCGGGCAATATGCTGGCCAAACAGCTGGCCTATATCAGCCATGCCGAAGGTGCGGGGCTGGTGCTGGGCGCCCGCGTGCCCGTCATCCTGAACTCCCGCTCCGACAGTCCGATGGCCCGGCTGGCCTCCTGCGCGGTGGCGGCGCTGCACCATTTTGCGGGCAAGGCGTAGGGCGGGGGTCTCCCCGCCCTGATCGGCGCGTGGTGCCGAACGCCCGCCTGTACCCTGCGCACCAACGTCATGACCTTTGCCATACGCAAACCAGACCCGCGCCAGACGCAAAACAGACGCTGCCGCATCCGGGTGCGGCCACTCCGGGGTAGGGCGGGGTTCACCCCGCCTCTGGCGTAAACTCAAACGCCATCAGATGCCGGTAGCGCTGCCCCGGCTCCAGCCGCGCCGAGGGGAACTGGGGCCGGTTCGGACTGTCGGGAAAGCGCTGGGTCTCCAGCGTAAAGCCGGTAAAGGGCGCAATCGGTGCACCGTCCTTGCCCGGCAACCCGCCTGCCAGAAAGGCTCCGGTATAGAACTGCACCCCCGGTTCATTGGTCCAGACCTCCATCCGCCGGCCCGATCCTGCATCCAGCGCTTCGGCGCAGAACCGCAGCGCCTCGCCCCATTTCGGCTCCAGCGGCCCGGTCAGGCACAGGTTGTGGTCAAACCCAAGCTCCGAAGGCAAATCTGCCCCGATCTCGCGCAAGGCACTGAAATCAAAGGCTGTCTGCGCCACCGCCAGAATCTCTCCGGTCGGGATCAGCGCATCATCCACCGGCGTGTATTGCCTGGCCCCCAGCCGCAACTGCTGGCCCATGATCGACCCCGACCCGGCCATGTTGAAATAGCTGTGGTTCACCATGTTCACCACCGTCGGCGCATCGGTATCCGCCGTCATCTCGATCCACAACCGTTCGGCATCGTCCAGCCAATAGCGCACCTGCATCGCCAGCCGCCCCGGATAGCCCATCTCGCCATCCTCTGAAACCGCCACCATGCTGACAGACCGCTCCGTGACCTCGGTGATCTCCCAGATCTTGCGGTCAAACCCCGCGCGCCCCCCATGCAGATGGGTGTCCCCCTCATTCTGGTCCAGCTGCACCACGCGCCCGTCCAGCACGAAGCGTCCGCCCGCGATGCGGTTGGCATAGCGTCCGCAGGTCGCGCCCAGAAAGGCCTTGGTCGCGGCATAGCCCGCCGCATCACCATGCCCCAGCACGATATCGGCGCAGACACCGGCGCGGTCCGGCACCCAAAGCGCCACCAGCCGCGCGCCATAAGGCGTCACCTGCGCCTGCACGCCGCCCGCGCGGCCCAGCATCACGGCCCCGACCTCGACACCGTTCACCTGCCCAAAAGGGTGCACCGTCATCCCGTTCCCCCAAACTCCATCCGCTCATGCCTCGGGCAGATCTGCCATCAGCCGTGACAGATGATGCGCCAGCACCGCCACATTCGGCGGTTGCAGGATTGACAGGTGATCGCCCGGCACGTCAATCACTTCAAAGCCAGATGCCGCAACAGCGGCCCAGCCAAGCCCGTCCTGCGTGCTTTCGGGGCTGTCGAAGATGTTGCCTTCGGCCCGGAAGATTGTCAGCGGCCGGGTGATCGGCGTGACCTCATAGGCCTGCACCGCAAGCTCGGCTGCCACCATGAACCGGTCCACCGACATCGGCGCGGCCTTGTCCGGGGGCTGACGTTTCAGCCGCAGTTTCTTGACCCGGTAGACCGCATCCGCCCAGCGGTTTGCGACAATCCCCGCCAGATGCAATGGCCCGCGCCGCAGCAATTGGCGCAGATGCACCCCCAGCCGCGCCCGGCCCGAAAGCCGCGTCCTGCCGCCCGGGCCGGCGCTGTCGAACATCGCGATCACCCGCACCTCGCGCCCGGCGCTGATCAGCTGCTGTGCCAGGTCATAGGCGACATAGCTGGCAAGCGACACCGCCGCCAGACTGATGGGGCCTTGGGGAAATGTCTTCATGATTTCCTCGGCATAGGCGCGTGCGGTTTCCTGAACGCCCATCGGCGTATCCGGAGCCAGCAAGCCGACCGTCAGCCCGAACACCGGTTGATCCGGCCCCAGGGCCTGCGCCAGGGGGCGGAAATGTTCTTCGTTGCGGCCCAGCACATGCACCCCAAACAGCGGCGGCAGGCTGCCGCTCGGCTGGATCGGGATGATATAGCGCGGTCCCGACTGCGCCGCAGTCAGCGCCTGGGCAAGCGCGCGCGGGGTCGGCCGGCGGTGCAGGTCGGCCACGCCCAGCCGGTGCCCAAGCGCCGCCTCGATCCGGCCGATCAGCTGCACCGCCAGCAGCGAATGGCCCCCCAGATCGTGAAAGTCATCCTCCGGCCCGACCGCCTCCACCCCCAGGGTCTGCGCCATCAGCTCGGCAATCTGGCGCGTGACCGGGTCGTCACTTGGCACCACGCTGGCCGCTTGCGCCGCATCGGGCACCGGCAGGGCCGCAGTGTCGATCTTGCCACCCGGGGTGCGCGGAAAATCGGCCACCGGCACAATCACCGGCACCATATGCGGCGGCAGATGTCCGGCCACTGCCATGCGCAGCGCGACCGGGTCTGGCAGCGGCTGCCCGTCCGCGGCCGCCACCCAGGCCACCAGCCGCGCGCCGGGCGTGCCCGCACCCAGCACCTGCGCCAGCGCCCGGCCCACGCTGGCCTCGCGCTCCAGCGCCCGTTCGACATGGCGCAGGTCGATGCGGAAGCCGCGCAGCTTGACCTGCCGGTCGCGCCGCCCCAGAAAGGCCAGCGCCCCGTCTGGCCGCCAGCGCGCCATATCGCCGGTGCGGTAGATCCGCCCCAGGCCCAGAAAGCGGTCCGGCCCGAAAGCCTCGTCAGTCTGCGCCGCGTGGCCGATATAGCCATCGCTGACCGCAGGCCCGCCGATCCACAACTCCCCCGCTGCCGTGGGCGGGGCGAGTGACCCGTCCGGGGCCAGCACATAGGCGCGTGCATGCGCTGTCGGGCGGCCGATCGGAATATCCTCACCTGCCGTCACCGGCCCCGGCTCATGCAGCGTGCAGGTGATCGTTGCCTCGGTTGGCCCGTAGCCATTCATCCAGCGCGCCCCGCGCGTGATCCGCTGCCAGGTGGCCAGGGCGCGCGGGCTGATCTGCTCGCCGCCGACGATCACCAGCCGCACCGTGGGCGGCAGGTGCAGCCCGTCGCGCGCCATCTCGTCGACCAGAACATGCCAGAAGGCGGTGGGCAGGTTCAGCACGGTGATGTCGCAGCGCGCCACCTCTTCCAGAAACACCCGGACCGACCCCGCCATCGCCTCGGTGCGCAGGATCAGCTTGGCCCCGGCCAGCAGGGTGGGAATGATCTCTTCGATCGACACATCAAAGGACAGGCTGGCGAATTGCAAGACATGGTCCGACTGGGTCAGGCCAAAGGCGGCGATCATGGCGCTGGCATGGGCCGACAGGGCGCGCATCGGCACCTTCACCCCTTTGGGCACCCCGGTCGAGCCCGAGGTATAGATCACATAGGCCAGTCGGTCCGGATCGGGCGGCAGAAAATCGGGCGGCGGTGCCTGCCCCTCGGGGGCCTCCGGGGTCAGCACCTGTACAGCGCCATAGGCTGCCCCCGCCTGCGGCTGCGCGATCATCAGGCGCGTGCCGCTGTCTTGCAGCATATGGGTGATCAGACCCTCGGGATAGGAAGGGTCAAGCGGCAGAAAGGCCGCCCCCGCCCGCAGCACCGCCAGCATGGCAATGATGAAATCCGGCCCGCGCGTCAGGCAGATCGCGACAACCTGCCCCGGTCCGGCGCCGGCCTGCGCCAGCCGTCCGGCCAGATCCTCCACCCGGGCGTTCAGCGTCAGATAATCCAGAACAGCGTGCTGCCCCGCCAGCCGCAGGGCCGAGGCTCTGCCGCGCTGCCGTGCCGTTTGGGCAAAGCGCAAGGCAACGCAGGGGTCATCCGGGGCCAACTTACGGTCGGGCCGCGCCAGAGCCATCAGCGCCGCCTCTTCCGCGGGCGACAGCATCTGCAAACCGGCCAGCGGCGTTTCCGGCCCTGCCGCCGCAAAGGCCTCCAGCAGCCGGGCCATATGGTCCAGCATCGCCTGTGCCTTGCTGTCCGCGACCACCGCCGGGTCGTATTCCAGCAGCAACAGCAGGCCCGCATCGCCATAGGCCGACAGTGTCAGGGGCAGGGCACCTTCTTCGCGCAACTCCACCCGCCGGCGCGCCCAGTCCGGCCCCAGGTGCCGCATGGTTTCGCTCAGGGTGGCGCGTTCGAACATCACCATCGACCCGAACATTTGCTCGGTGCCGGGCAAGCCGCACCACCGCCGGATATCGGTCAGCGCGGCATGCTCATGGCCGCGCAGCAAGAGCGACTCCGCCCGCAACGCTGCCAAGAAGTCATCCACCTTGTGCGACGGGCTGATCTGCACCTTCATCGGCAGGGTGTTGATCAGGCAGCCCACACTGCGGGCCGTGCCCGGCACGATATGGCGGCCGGCGCGCGTGGCCCCGAACACCGCCGTGCCCTGACCGGTCCAGCGCGCCACGACCATCCCCCAGGCCGCGTGCACCACCGTGGCCAGCGTCGCCCCCGCCGCCCCGGCCCGCGCCACAAGTGCCGTTGTCAGCGCTGTATCCAGGCGTCGCTCCAGCACGCGCTTGCGCGCCAGGCCACTGTCGCCCCCCTCTTCGGTCAACGGATTGGGATGATCAAACCCCTGCAGATAGGCGCCAAAAAACGCTTCCGATGCCTGCGTGTCCTGTGCGGCAAGCGCTTTGGCATAGGCCAGAAATCCGACCGCCGGGGCAGGGGGCAAGGGGCGGCCCTTCACCGCGGCAAACACCTCGTCCAGTACGATGGCCATGCTGCGCCCGTCGATCAGGGCGTGATGCACGGTCCAGACCATCACCGCCTGTCGCGGCCCTAGCTGCGCCAGCAGCACCCGCCAGGAGGGCGCCGCCTCCAGATCGACCCCCGCCGCGCGGTCGGCTTCCAGAAACTGATGCAGCATCCCTGCCCGCCGCCGCTCGGGCAGCGCAGACCAGTCCTCAACCGTCAGCGACACCTCGATGCGGTCGCGCAGCACCTGCACCGGGGCCACGCGCTTGCGCCACAAAATTGACAGCCGCAACGCCTCGTGCCGGGCCGACACCTGGGTCCAGGCCGCACGCAGGGCGGCGGGGTCCACCACCTCGTCGTCCAGATGCACCACGACCTGTTCCAGATTGACCCATGGCCGCCCCGCCAGCACGCTTTCATAGACCATGCCCAGTTGCAGCGGTGTCAGCGCATGGTCCATCGGTGCGGGGTCGGGCAGCGGGGCGCGGGTCATGGCGTGCCCCCCCGGAACTGCGTCAGCAGGTCGGCAATCGCCACATGGTCCACCCCGATGGCCCCCGCCGCGATCAGCAGGCCCAGCAGCAGGAAGGTCAGGTCATGAAGCGCGTCCCAGGCCCCGTGCCGCCGCGCCAGCCAGATCAGCAACGGATACACCGCCAGCGCGGCAAAGGCCTGCCCCAGCAGCGCGCCCACCAGACCCAGCCATTCTGCCCCGATGATCAGCCCGCAGACCAGAAACAGCGCCCGCGCCGCCGTCAGCAGGAAATAGGCCCGGCTGTCCCCCGCCGCCAAGGCCGCCTGATCATAGGTCATGCCGATCACCGATGGAATCTGCACCACCGCGATCAGCACCACGATGGCCCCCGCCGTCGCATAGCGCGGATCATAGAGCAGGCCCACAATCCACTCGCCGCCAAAGGCCATCGCCGTCAGCAGGCCCAGCGTCACCGAAGTCAGCCCGAAACGCAGCTGGCGCAACCGCGCAAAATTCCCCGCCGATGTTCCGGGCGGGCGTTCACGGTACAGCGGTATCAGGATGCGCCCGCCGATGGTCTGGCCAAGAAGCATCGGAAAAGACGCCAGAAAGAACCCGATATTGTACAGCCCCAGCTGCTCCAGCGTCAGGTATTTGCCCAGGATCGCCTTGTCGCCTTGCGCCACCAGAAACCCGCAGGCGGTGGACAAAAACAGCCAGAACCCGAAATGCAAAAGATCCCGCGCTGCCGCAGGCTCCCAGGACAACCGGCTTTGGGGGCCGGGCAGCGCAAAGCGCACCAGCGCCAGCCGCGCGCCGGATGACACGATCCACCCCGCCACCAGCGCCCAGACCGACTCTGTGGCCCAGGCCAGCCCCACCATGACCACCAGCCCGACCGCTTGCGACATCAGGTCCAGCGCCGTCAACCGCCCCAGCCGCAAATGCCGCGCCGCGCTGTCCACCCGCGCAGGCTCCAAGCCATGCAACAGCAGCGAGAACCCGGCCACCGGCAGGATCAAGGCAAGCTCCGGCTGTCCGTAGAACTGCGCCGCAGGCCAGGCAATCGCCGCCGAGGCCAGCCACAGAACAGCCCCGCGCACGACCTGAATGGTATAGGCGGTGTTCAGAAAGGCCGGATCATCGCCGCGCCGATGCTGCAGAATGGCAGGATGCGTGCCCATGTCGGAAAACATCGTCAGCCCGACAATGAACACCGAAACCAGCGCCATCAGACCAAAGGCTTCGGGAAACAGCAGCCGCGTCAGGATCAGGTTCGACACCAGCCGCAGCGCCTGACTGCCGCCATAGCCCAGGGCTGTCCAGGTAGAGCTGCGCAATGCACGCGCAGAGAGTCCGTCGCCGCGGAACCGTGTCATGACCGGGCTCATCACAGTGCAAACCTTGCGCAAATGTCTGGCGGCGGCCCGCCCCCCGGCGACCACACTCAATTTCGTTAACCTGCCCCAAACCAGCCCGGGGCTTCAAGCCCCTGATTTGGCAACGGTGTTTTGCCGGATGCGGCCTTACGGGGGGTGGGCGCTTGCCCATCTGCCTTGGGTCACGCAGGCTCCGCGCCATTGCCAAGCCGGATCGCGGCACCGCCCGGCAGGCTTGGCTCCCCGGACACCGACGCAAACTGTCCGCGATTGGCCGGGTGATGCCGCCAGCCGCCAGCAGTTTTCCGCATGACTTTCTGAAACGATCACGGGCACTCAAAGCGCGGAGGCAGAGCCCGCCACTTTCTTAACAATCCGTGAATTTCCAAAGGCAACCCTTTGAAATCAAACGGTCCTTGTCCCTGTAACACAGGGGGAAATCTCACCCCCGGCCCTTCCACGGCACCAGTTTTTTCTCGGCCATGCGCATCACAATGTCGATCCCATAGCCGATGATCCCGATCAGGATGATCCCCATGACCACAATATCGGTCAGCTGGAATTTTGACGCCGCGATGATCATCATGCCCGCCCCTTTCTGCGCCGCCACCAGTTCGGCCGCGACCACCGTGCCCCAGCACACCCCCATCGCAACCCGCGCGCCGGTAAAGATATCGGGCAGGCTGTTGGGGATGATCACATGCCGCAGGATCTGCGCCTTGCTCGCCCCCAGGGAATAGGCCGCGTGAATTTTCGACAGCTTCACCCCCGAAACCCCCGACCGCGCCGCGATGGTCATGATCCACAGGGCGGCCAGGAACAGCAGCACCACCTTGCCGGTCTCCCAGATCCCGAACCAGATGATCACCAGCGGGATCAGCGCCAAGGGCGGGACAGGGCGCATGAATTCCACGATCGGATCGAACCAGCCGCGGAACCAGCCCGACAGCCCCATCGCATAGCCCAAGGGGATGCCCACCAGCGACCCCAGCACAAACCCCGCCATCACCCGCGCCAGCGAGGCCCCCAGATGTCCCCAAAGCGAGGTGTTCTGAAAGCCGTTGGTTGCAATCTCAATGAACCGCGCCACCACCGCTTCGGGCGCGGGCAGCCAGATCGGCTCCATCTGCATGCCGCGCGCCGCCTGAAAGTTCAGCGCGCCGCGCGGGGTCAGCGTGACCGAGCCCCCGGTGACCGCCACCTGATCGTCCACCGCCACCGGCTGGCCATTGATCGCCACCACCTGCGCGCCCTCGCCATCATTCTCGACCACGCGCAGCAGCACCGACCGCCAGGCCTGCACCACTGCCACATCGCCCTGGGCAAAGCCGCTGGCTTGGGCTGCGGTCGGTTCTGTGGGCACCTCATCCGCGGCATGCACCAGGATCCGCACCTCGGCCTGCGCTTCCGCACCGCCTTCTGCGCGGGCGGTGTAGGTAAAGCCTGCCTCACCCACAAACGGACCCGGCACATGCAGCGGCACGATGCTCGATCCGGTAAAGGCCCCCCAGATCAGGAACACCGACAAGACAGAGATCACGCTGGCCACCCGGTCGGGCTGAATGGCGGACTCGTCGCCGAAGGTTACCGTTTTCAGCGATGTGAAGTCGTGCCGCCCGCGATGCGCCTTGATGCGGCCCCAGACCAGCATCGAGACCACGAAGATCGCCACATAGAACAGCAACACCATCATGCGGCACCTTCTTTCTTGCCCATGATTTCCTCTTCCATCCCCCAGATCATCGAGAGGATTTCCTCACGCGTTTCGGCAAAGCCTGCGGATTTCTTGACCTCGCGCAGGTCCATGTTCACCCCCCGCTCGGCAAAGGGCAGGTTGTATTCGCGGAAAATCCGGCCCGGTCGCGGGGCCATCACCAGCAGGCGTTCGCCCAGCAGCAGCGCCTCTTCGACCGAATGGGTGATCAGAACCACGGTCTTGCCGGTTTCCTTCCACAGCTTGAGCACAAGGCCCTGCATCTTTTCACGGGTCAGCGCGTCGAGCGCGCCCAAGGGTTCATCCATCAGGATCACATCGGGATCATTGGCCAGACAGCGGGCGAGCGCCACCCGTTGCTGCATGCCGCCCGACAGTTCATACACCGCCTTTTCGCCGAAATCATGCAGGCCCACCGTTTCCAGCAGATGGTCGGTGATCTGGTCACGCTCCGCCTTGGCCATGCCCTTCATGCGCGGGCCAAAGTCGATGTTCTGGCGCACGTTCATCCATTCGAACAGGGCCCCCTGCTGGAACACCATGCCGCGCTCCGGCCCGGGGCCTGCCACCCGTTTGCCGCCCAAGAGGATCTGACCTTCGGTCGGGGCCAGAAAACCGGCAAGGATGTTCAGCAAGGTGGTCTTGCCGCAGCCGGACGGCCCGAGCACCGACAGAAGTTCACCCTGTTTCAGATCCAGCGAGACGTTTTGCAAAGCCTGTACCGCCGTGCCATTGGGCAAGTCAAAGCGCATCGAGACAGAGTCGATGATCAGTCCGGACATAGGTCCTCCGGTGAAAAGACGGGCGACCCTGCACGGGTCGCCGCAAGGCGTTTCAAGACTGGCTCACAGTCCCTGTGCGGCCGTCAGCGGTGCGGTGTTGACCGTGGCGTCATAGCTGGGCAGTGCGGCAGGGATCGATCCTGCGCTCACAAACACCTCGGCCACACCCTGCATGAACTCTTGTGCGCCACCGCCCAGCCATTTGGCAGAGAGTTGCTCTTCGACAGACGGAAACACAAAGGTGCTCATGTCCTTTTCGGCGGTGGCTTCGTCGATGCCCGCATCCTTGGCGATGACCGGCAGCATTTCGGCCTTTTTGGACCCTTCGTTCCACATGGCGTTGCTGTCGGCGACCACTTTCAGGAAAGAGGCAACCACATCGGGGTTTTCCGCGACAAAGGATGCGGGCGAGGAGGTGACATCGAAGACCAGAATGCCAAGCGCCTCTTTTTCAGCGCCGGTCAGCAGGACATTGCCATGTTCCTTCATCCGGTTCAGTCCGCCGCCATAGCCACAGGCCATGTCGATAGAGCCCTGGGCAATGGCCGCCGCACCATCCGGCGGGGCCATGTCGACGATCTCAAGGCTGGCCAGATCGATGTTGAAATGGGCCATCTGTTTGAGAAAGCCATAATGGGCGGCGGTGCCGAGAGGAACGGCGACCTTTTTGCCGGCCAGATCGGCGACATTGTCCTTGGTGATGTCCAGATCACTGCGCACGACGCAATTGTCATTGTCGGAATAGCTGACCGCCACGTCGATGATCTGCAGATCCTGCCCGGCGCTGGTGGCCACGACAAAGGGCGGCAGACCCTGCGACACGGCAAAATGCACGTCGCCGGCTGCCATCGCGGCAGACATGGCGGTGCCGGTGTCAAAGGCGACCCAGTTCACCTTCATGCCCAAAGCCTCGTCAAAGGTCCCGTTGGCTTTGGCGTATTGGAACGGCATCGGCCATTCCATGAAATAGGCCACCGTCACTTCGTCGAGCGCCATGGCGCTGGTTGTGCCTGCCAACAGGGCCACTGTCGCGGCGGCGCTTGTCAGTGTCTTGCGGAATGTCATCCTTGGGTTCTCCATGTTGGGGTTATCGGTCTTTTTGTCTTGCCCTCATTGATCGGGGCGGTTTTGTCTGTGTCCAGCGGCTTGACCGGGTTTCAGCAAAACGGAAGGTCTGCTTCCGCCAAAGCCAGGTCATCGCTGTCTTAATCTTTGCCCTGCTTTGCCGTCGTGCAAAACGATTTTGTAACTGGCCCTATCGGGCTGGGTGGTCTGGCCCTACGATTGCCTGCTGCAAAGGCGGATGCTGGCGCAAAGGGGCCATTGCCGGCCCCGGCCTGGTCAGAGAAAGGTAGAGCCCATGGACGGCTACAGCAGCAATGATATCTCAGACGTGGTCGAGGCCGACCGCGCCCATGTCTGGCACCATCTGAGCCAGCACAAACCCTATGAAAACGTCGATCCGCGCGTCATCGTCGAAGGCAAGGGCATGCGGGTCTGGGATGCGCGCGGCAAGGAGCATCTGGATGCGGTCTCCGGCGGGGTCTGGACCGTGAACGTGGGCTATGGCCGGACCAGCATTGCCAACGCTGTGCGCGATCAGCTGATCAAGATGAACTACTTCGCCGGGGCCGCAGGGTCAGTGCCCGGCGCGCGTTTCGCCCAGAGACTGATCGAAAAGATGCCGGGACTGTCGCGCGTCTATTATTCGAACTCGGGCTCAGAGGCGAATGAGAAGGTGTACAAGATGGTGCGCCAGATCGCGCACAAACATCATGGCGGCAAGAAATGGAAGATCCTGTACCGGGAGCGCGATTACCACGGCACCACCATCGGCACGCTTGCCACCAGCGGGCAGGCGCAGCGGGCGGCGCAATACGGGCCATACCCCGATGGCTTTGTGATGGTGCCGCATTGTCTGGAATACCGGGCGCAATGGGATGTTGCGAATTACGGCGAACGCGCGGCGCAAGCCATTGAAGAGGTGATCCTGCGCGAAGGCCCCGATACCGTGGGCTGTCTGGTGCTGGAACCGGTGACGGCGGGGGGCGGCGTGATCGTGCCACCGGCGGGATATTGGGAGAAGGTGCAGGAGATCTGCGCCAAATATGATATCCTGCTGCACATCGACGAGGTGGTCTGCGGTGTGGGCCGGACCGGCACATGGTTCGGCTATCAGCATTACGGCATCAAACCCGATTTCGTGACCATGGCGAAGGGCGTCGCCTCGGGCTATGCCGCGATTTCCTGCACGGTGACGACGGAAGCGGTGTTCGAGCTGTTCAAGGACGACCCCACCGATACCATGAGCTATTTCCGCGATATCAGCACCTTTGGCGGCTGCACCGCTGGCCCGGCGGCGGCGCTGGAGAACATGCGGATCATCGAGGATGAGGGGCTGTTGGACAACACGACCGCCATGGGCGCGCGGCTGATGGCCAACCTGCACGCGTTGATGGACAAGCACGCGGTCATCGGCGATGTCCGCGGCAAGGGCCTGTTCTGCGGCGCGGAACTGGTGGCGGACCGGGGCACGAAAGAGGCGCTGGATGAAAAACGCGTGCAGGCGGTGGTGGCCGATTGCATGGCGCAGGGCGTGATCATCGGGGCCACCAACCGCTCGGTCCCGGGGCTGAACAATACGCTGTGCCTGTCGCCCGCACTGATCGCCACGCCCGATGATATTGACCAGATCACCGATGCCATCGATCAGGCCTTGACGCGGGTCTGCGGCTGAGGCGTTTCGAGGAAACTGACTCCTCTGCCCCGCAAAGGGGCAGAGGATTCTCTTTCATGGCGTCGTCACGTGCCGCTCCTCCTCCGCAAGGGCCTCCGGCGGGAGTATTTGGGAAAGCTGCAAATGCAGCGGGCTTGACCTTTGGGCGGGCGCGGGTTTTCTGGTCTTACACCTGATAAGGCCAGATCATGCCCATTCCTGCCGAAGCCTTCTTTCTGCCGCCCGGAACGGCGGGCACCCTGCAAAGCCGGATCCGGTCGATGGTGGTGCAAGGCGTGCTGGCGGGGCGGCTGCGGCCCGGGGACAAGATGCCCTCGTCACGCGGGCTGGCGCTGCATCTGGGCGTCAGCCGGATCACCGTGACCCTTGCCTATGCCGATCTGGTGTCCTCCGACTATCTGTCGGCGCGCGGTCGGTCAGGGTATTATGTCTCTGACACGGCGCCGCGCGCGCCGGAGTTTCCCTCTGCGCCTGCGCGGGATGAAGGGGTGGATTTTGCTGCCCTGACCGGCGCGCGCTACTCAAAGCTGGCGCGGCTGGCCAAGCCCGAGGATTGGGAGCGTTATCCGTTCCCCTTCATTTACGGGCAGGCAGACCCGGCGTTGTTCGACCATCAGAACTGGCGCAGCTGTGCGTTGCGCGCGCTGGGGCGGCGCGATTTCACGGCCTTGACCTCGGATTACTACGAGCGTGATGATCCGATGCTGATCGAACAGGTGTTGCGCAGCATTCTGCCGCGCCGGGGGATTGCCGCGCGCGCGGATGAAGTTTTGCTGACCATGGGGGCACAAAACGCGCTGTGGATCGCGGCGCAGGTGCTTTTGGGGCCCGGCAAGCGCGCGGTGACGGAAAACCCCGGCTATCCTGGCCTGCGCGCCATTCTGGACCCGTCGGGGACGGAAGTGCTGGCGGTGGATGTGGATGAGGGGGGCTTGCCGCCCGAACGGGTGCCACCGGGGGTGGATGTGGTGTTCACCACCGCCTCGCATCAGTGCCCGACCAATGCCACCATGCCGGTGGCGCGGCGGGTGGCTTTGCTGGAGGCGGCGTCACGGCAGGGGTTCGTAATTGTCGAGGATGATTATGAGTTTGAGATGTCCTATCTCAAACCCGTGGCTCCGGCGCTGAAGTCATTGGATCGTGACGGACGCGTGATCTATGCCGGGTCATTTTCCAAATCGATCTTTCCGGGGCTGCGGCTGGGCTATCTGGTGGCCTCGCCTTCTTTCATCGCCGAGGCACGTGCCCTGCGCGCCATGGTGCTGCGCCATCCGCCAGGGCATATCCAGCGCACGGTGGCGTATTTTCTGGCCGACGGGCACTATGATGCGCTGATCAACCGGATGCGGGTGGCGTTCCGGCGCAGGCGTCAGGTGATGGAGGAGGCGCTGGCCGATCAGGGGCTGAGCATGGCCGGTCAGGGCGGCTTTGGCGGGTCCAGCATCTGGATGCGCGCGGGCGACGGGGTGGACTCTGAAACGCTTGCAGCACAATTGCGGGCCGAGGGCGTGTTGATCGAGCCCGGGCGGGCGTTTTTCCACCCTGACCGGGCCAGCCGTCAGCATTACCGGCTGGCCTATTCCTCTATCGCGCCATCGCGCATTCCCGAAGGAATAGCCCGGATCGCGCAGGCTTTGGGCCGGTTGCGCCAGGCTGGCAGTCTGGACTTAAAGGCGCAGACCCTCTGGCCCTAAGCTGCCTATCCCGGCCCGGCTAGACTGTGCCAAAGACCCCTTGCAGGAGCCGGACCAATGCGCATGACCACCGAAGAAGCCTTTGTGAAAACCCTGCAGCGCCACGGCATCGAACATGCCTTCGGCATCATCGGCTCGGCCTTCATGCCGATTTCTGATCTGTTCCCGCGCGCGGGCATCACCTTTTGGGATTGCGCGCATGAGGGCAGCGGCGGGATGATGGCCGATGGCTATACCCGGGCGTCCGGCAAGATGAGCATGATGATCGCGCAAAACGGGCCGGGGATCACCAATTTTGTGACTGCGGTGAAGACCGCCTACTGGAACCATACGCCCCTGCTGCTGGTGACACCGCAGGCCGCCAACAAGACCATCGGCATGGGCGGGTTTCAGGAAGTGGAACAGATGGCCCTGTTCAAGGACATGGTCTGCTATCAGGAAGAGGTGCGCGACCCAAGCCGCGTGGCCGAGGTGCTCAACCGCTGCATCCTGCAGGCCAAGCGGCAATCGGCCCCGGCGCAGATCAACATGCCGCGCGATTTCTGGACTCAGGTGATTGATATCGACCTGCCAGCGGTGGTGGAGTTTGAACGTCCCGCCGGGGGGGAGGCGGCGGTGGCGCAGGCCGCCGCGTTGCTGTCCGAGGCGAAGTTTCCGGTCATCCTGAACGGCGCCGGGGTGGTGCTGGGCGGGGCCATTCCGGCCAGCATGGCGCTGGCCGAACGATTGGATGCGCCGGTCTGTGTGGGCTATCAGCACAATGATGCCTTTCCCGGGTCGCACCCGCTGTTTGCCGGGCCACTGGGGTATAATGGGTCAAAGGCTGCAATGGAGTTGATTTCGCAGGCAGATGTGGTATTCTGTCTGGGTACTCGGCTGAACCCGTTTTCAACGCTCCCGGGATACGCGCTGGACTATTGGCCCAAAGCGGCCAGGATCATCCAAGTCGACATCAACCCGGATCGGATCGGGCTGACGAAACAGGTAACGGTCGGTATTGTCGGCGATTCCCGTAAGGTCGCCGAAGCGGTTTTGGTGCAATTGGCCATCACCGCAGGTGACCATGGGCGCACCGAACGCAAGGCAAAAATCGCACAGGTAAAATCGGCATGGGCGCAGGCGCTGTCGTCGATGGATCATGAAGAGGATGATCCGGGCACGTCATGGAATCAGCGCGCCCGCGATGCCAAGCCAGACTGGATGAGCCCGCGCATGGCCTGGCGCGCGATTCAGTCTGCGCTGCCGCGCGACGCGATCATCTCCAGCGACATCGGCAACAATTGCGCCATCGGCAACGCCTATCCGACCTTTGAACAGGGTCGCAAGTATCTGGCACCGGGTCTGTTCGGCCCCTGTGGCTATGGCTTGCCGTCGATTGTCGGGGCCAAGATTGCCTGCCCCGATGTGCCTGTGGTCGGCTTTGCGGGCGATGGGGCCTTTGGCATTGCGGTGACAGAGCTTACCGCGATTGGGCGCCCGGAATGGCCTGCGGTGACCATGGTGGTGTTTCGCAACTACCAATGGGGTGCCGAAAAGCGCAATTCAACCTTGTGGTATGACGACAACTTCGTGGGGACCGAGTTGGATGAGGGCGTCAGCTACGCCGGGATCGCGCGGGCCTGTGGCTTGCAGGGCGTGCAGGCGCGCACGATGGACGAATTGCGCGCGGCATTGACCCAAGCCCTGGCCGATCAGAAGGCGGGAAAAACCACGCTGATCGAGGCGATGATCAATCAGGAGCTGGGCGAGCCGTTCCGCCGCGATGCGATGAAAAAGCCGGTCGAGGTGGCCGGGATTTCAGCGGCAGACATGCGGCCGCAGGTCGTATGATCCCCTTTGGCCTGACCGGGGCCGAGGCGGCTCTGGTCGCTGCCGGGATGGTTGTCGCAGGTTATGTGCGCGGCTATTCCGGCTTTGGCTTTGCCGCGCTGGTCATGCTGTTCGCGGCTTTGGTGACCGACCCTTTTCCTTTTGTGCCCGTGGTTATTCTGGCCGATATTCTCATGACGGTGGGTCAGGCGCGGGGGATCTGGGCGCATATTGACTGGCATCGCGTGGCCGGCCTGTTTGCGGGCTGTCTGGCGGGCGTGCCTTTGGGCGTGGCGGCAGTGGACTGGGCCGGGGCAGATCTGGGCCGGGCAGGGCTTTCGGTGTTTGTGCTGGCAATGTGCGGGCTGCTGCTGGCAGGCTGGCGCATCGGCCGGCAAGGGCATGCTGCCCATGTGGGTGTGGGCGCAGTGTCGGGGCTTGCCAACGGCATGGCAGTGGGGGGCCTGCCGGTGGCGGTGTTTTTCACTGCCGAAGGTTTGGCCCCGGCGGTATTCCGGGCGACGGTCATCGCCTATTTCACCGCGCTTGATTTGTGGTCACTGCCGGTGCTGTGGCAGGCCGGGCAGATCACCCGCGACAGTTTTGTTGCCACCGCCTTCGGATTGCCCTTCATGCTGATCGGGTTATGGTTGGGGGGGCGGCGCTTTGCCAGCACCAGCCCGCAGGACTTCCGGCGCTTTGCCATTCTGCTTCTTGCCGGATTGTCAGTGGCCGGGCTTTTGAAATCGGTGATGTGATGCTGCTTGTGGTCAATTCGGGCTCGTCTTCGGTCAAACTGGCGGTGTTTGACGGGATGACGCTTTGCGCACAGACGCAGGTCGACCGGATCGGCAGTGGCGGGCCAGCGGATCACGGGACGGCGCTGACACTGGGGCTGGAGCGGCTTGCGGTGCCCGCGGCACGGCTGCAGGCGGCGGCCCATCGGGTGGTGCATGGCGGTGCCGCGCTGACCCAGACCTGTCGCATCACGCCAGAGGTGGAGGCGGAAATTGCAGCCTGTGCCAGTCTGGCCCCGTTGCACAACCCGCCGGCCCTATCTGGCCTCCGCGCGGTGGCGCGATTGTGGCCCGCGATGCCGCAATACGCGGCCTTCGACACGGCGTTTCACGCAACGAACCCTGATGTGGCAACGGCCTATGCCCTGCCATTGGCCGAGCGGGACCGCGGGTTGCGGCGCTATGGGTTCCATGGCCTGTCCTACGACGCAATTGTTCGAAAAATGCAAGAAATGACTGGTAATGCCCTGCCAAAGCGCCTGCTTTCGTTCCATTTGGGCAATGGGGCCTCTGCTTGCGCCATTGCCGAAGGGCGATCGGTCGCCTCCAGCATGGGGTTTTCGCCCTTGGATGGGCTGACCATGGGAACGCGTCCCGGCAGCCTTGATCCAGCGGTTGTGCTGGATCTGGTGGCCCGGCACGGGGCAGAGCAGACCACGCAGATGCTCAATCGCGCTTCGGGTCTGGCAGCGCTGGGCGGCAGCAATGACATGCGCGCGCTGCATGCAGCAGGCACGCCGGAAGCCGCCTTTGCGATCGACCATTTCTGCTATTGGGCGGCGCGGCATGGTGCATCGCTGTGCGCGGCGCTGGGCGGTCTGGACGCGATCACCTTTACCGGCGGGATTGGAGAGAATGACGGTATCATCCGTTCCAAAATCGTGAACCAGCTTGCGTTTCTTGGGGCAGTGCTGGACGGTGAGGCCAATGCGCAAGGGGCCACGGCCCTGCATGCGGCGACATCGCGCGTCGCGATCTGGACAGTTCCTGCCGATGAAGAACGCCAGATTGCCATGGAAGCCGGATCCGTCATGCGGCAAGAGGAGGGGCTGGGATGAACCAACCGCGTCTGAACACATCGCCGCATGTCTCTGACGAGGTTCGCAAAACCACCTGTTACATGTGCGCCTGCCGCTGTGGGATCAATGTGCATCTGACCTCTGGCCGTGTCAGCTATATCGAGGGCAACCGCGACCACCCGATCAACAAGGGCGTGCTCTGCGCCAAGGGGGCGTCCGGCATCATGCAGGTCACTGCGCCAAGCCGCTTGCGTACCCCTTTGCGCCGGGTTGGCCCGCGCGGGTCTGGCGCGTTCGAGCCGATCAGTTGGGACGAGGCGCTGCAAACGGCGGTAGACTGGATGCGCCCCCTGCGCGAGACCGCGCCGGAAAAGCTGGCCTTCTTCACCGGGCGTGACCAGTCGCAATCCTTCACCGGCTGGTGGGCGCAGGCCTTTGGCACGCCGAATTATGCGGCGCACGGCGGGTTTTGCTCGGTCAACATGGCGGCGGCGGGGATCTATACCCTTGGCGGGGCCTTCTGGGAATTCGGCGCTCCGGATTGGGAGCGCAGCAAGCTGTTCGTGCTGTTCGGCGTGGCCGAAGATCATGACAGCAACCCGATCAAGATCGGCATCGGCAAGATGAAGGAGCGTGGCGCGCGGGTGATCGGGGTGAACCCGATCCGCACCGGCTATAACGCGGTGGCCGATGACTGGATCGGCATCACGCCGGGGACCGATGGGTTGCTGATCCTGTCGCTGATCCATTGCCTGCTGGAGGCGGGCAAGGTGGATCTGGAGTATCTCTCGCGCTTTACCAACGCCGCCTACCTGATCAATGAAGCCGAGGGCCCGGAAAAGGGCCTGTTCGTGCGCAATGCCGAAGCGCAGCCCTTTGTGATCGACCGCCGCTCCGGCATGCCGGCCCCATGGGAGGCCAAGGGCGTGCAGCCTGATCTGGGAGCGGTTTGGCAGGGGCATCGCACAGTGTTTCAGCACATGGCGGAACGCTATCTGTCGCCGGATTATGCGCCCGAAGCGGTCGCGGCACGCTGTGGCGTGACGGCGCTGCGCATAAGGCAGCTGGCGGCAGAGCTTGCCTCGGTCGCCTTCGATCAGGCCATTGAAATCAAACAGCCTTGGGTCGATTTCCGGGGGGACGAACACGCCACGATGATCGGCCGCCCGGTCAGTTTTCACGCCATGCGCGGCATCTCGGCCCATTCCAACGGCTTTCAGACCGGGCGCGCGCTGCATCTGCTGCAAATCCTGCTCGGTGCAGTGGAAACCCCCGGCAGCTGGCGAATGAAGCCGCCCTATCCAAAACCGATGGAGGCGCATCCGACCCCGCATTTCGTTGCCGTGCCGGGCAAGCCATTGAGCGGCCCGCATCTGGGCTATGTCCGCGGGCCAGAGCAACTGGCGCTGTTGCCTGACGGCTCTCCTGCGCGGATCGACAAGGCGTTTTCATGGGAAAACCCCTTCTCTGCCCATGGGTTGATGCATATGGTCATCCCCAATGCGGTGGCAGGCGATCCGTACCGCATTGATACGCTGTTCCTTTATATGGCGAACATGGCGTGGAACTCGTCCATGAACACCGCGCAGGTGATGGAGATGCTGACCGCGCAAGAGGCCGATGGCAGCTATACCATTCCGCGCATCATCTATTCCGATGCCTATGCGTCGGAAATGGTGGCCTATGCCGATCTGATCCTGCCCGATACGACCTATCTGGAACGGCACGACTGCATTTCCATGCTCGACCGCCCCGTGAGCGAGCCGGATGCGGCTGGCGATGCGATCCGCTGGCCGGTGGTGGAACCGGATCGCGATGTGCGCGGCTTCCAGTCGGTGCTATTGGATCTTGGCGCGCGGCTGGGCCTTCCCGGGATGGTGGCCGAGGATGGCAGGGCAAAATTCAAGGATTACGCCGATTACATCGTGACCCACCAGCGCCGACCCGGTGTGGGGCCGTTGATGGGCTTTCGCGGCAATGGCGATGGCGAGGGGCGGGGTGCCCCCAACCCCGACCAAATGGCGCGCTACATTGAAAACGGCGGGTTCTATCAAGCGCATGTGCCGGAAGAGGCTGCGTTTTTCAAGCCATGGAACAGAGCCTATCAGGATTGGGCGGTGCAGGTCGGGCTGTTTGACACACCGCAGCCTTACCTCTTCAACATCTGGTCCGAACCGATGCGCCGGTTTCAGCTTGCCGCCGAAGGCCATGGCGCTGTGCAGCCACCCGATCATCTGCGCGCCCGATTGAAACTGGCGATGGACCCTTTGCCGGTCTGGTACGAACCCTTTGGCGATGCGGCAGAGCCCTTTGGCTTTACCGTGCATGCCCTGACGCAACGCCCGATGGACATGTATCACAGCTGGGGCAGCCAGAATGCCTGGTTGCGGCAGATACGCGGGCATAACCCATTGTTTGTGCCGACAAAGCTGTGGCAGCAGCATGGTTTTTCCGAAGGCGACTGGGCGCGGGTGACCTCGGCCACCGGGCAGATCACGGTGCCGGTGGTGCATATGGCGGCGCTGAATGAAAACACGGTCTGGACATGGAATGCCATCGGCAAGCGCAAGGGGGCATGGGCGTTGAATGAGGGGGCGACCGAGGCGAAGCAGGGGTTCCTGCTGAACCATCTGATTTCTGAATTGTTGCCCGCCAAGGGCGATGGCATGCGCTATTCCAACTCTGACCCGGTGACGGGACAGGCGGCGTGGTTCGATTTGCGGGTGCGGATTGAACGGGCTGACCCGCCCGCAGACGGGCACAGCCGTCCCGCTTTCGGCGCAATCCGGCCAGTGGTGCCGGAAGGGGGCAAGCGATGACCTGTCTGCCTGGAAAGACCGAGCGGGCGCTGGGGCTGGTGATCGATCTGGACACCTGTGTCGGCTGTCAGGCCTGTGTGACCGCCTGCAAGGGCTGGAACGATCAGGGGTACGGTGTGCCCTTGTCGGATCAGAACCCTTATGGATCAACGCCTTCCGGCACCTTCCTCAACCGGGTGCACAGCTATCAGGTGCAGCCCGAAGCGGCCGCGCCGATGATCGTGAACTTTCCGCGATCCTGCCTGCATTGCACTGATGCGCCTTGCGTCACCGTCTGTCCCACGGGGGCCAGCTACAAGCGGGTGGAAGACGGGATCGTGCTGGTGAACGAGGAGGCCTGCATTGGCTGCGGACTTTGCGCCTGGGCCTGCCCTTACGGCGCGCGCGAGATGGATGCGGCGGCGGGGGTGATGAAGAAATGCACGCTCTGTGTGGACCGGATCTATAATGAGAACCTGCCGGAGGAGGACCGCGAACCGGCTTGCGTGCGCACCTGCCCGACCGGGGCGCGTCATTTCGGTGATCTGGCGGACCCGGGCAGCGCGGTGAGCCAGCTGGTGGCGGCGCGCGGCGGCTATGACCTGATGCCGGAACAGGGCACGAGGCCGGTCAACAAATACCTGCCCCCACGCAAGAAGGACCGGCCGGACCAAGCCAGCCTGCTGGCCCCCTTGCTGGACATTCAGGCCACCGGCCTTGCCGGATGGCTAGACCGGGTTTTGGGGAAAATCTGAATGAATCCGGCACCTTCAGTCATCATCTTCACCGTTTTGTCGGGTATGGGATTTGGCTATCTGGCCCTGCTCGCCACTGTGCATGACTATACCGGACTTGCGGCATTCTGGCACTGGTTTGTCGGCTATGCTCTGGCCAGCATCGGGCTTGCGGCGTCGGCTTTTCACCTTGGCAACCCGAGCCGGGCATGGCGGGCCTTCACCCAGTGGCGGTCCAGCTGGCTCAGCCGCGAGGCTTGGGCCGCCGGTCTGGCGCTGCTGGCGCTTGCGCCTGTCGCACTGTCGGACTGGCTGCAGCTTGGCCTGCCGCGCGTCTTTGGCTGGCCGGGCGCGGTTCTGGCGGTTGCCACCCTCGCAGCCACCGGCATGATCTATGCCCAGATCCGCGCCGTGCCGCGCTGGCATCACTGGACCGTGCCGGCGCTGTTTCTGGCCTTTGGCGCTGCGGGTGGCTGCTTGCTGGCCGGGTTGCGGCTGCCGTCGTTGCTCGCGTTGCTGGTGCTTGGTGGGATGATGGCGTTGCATTGGCGGGTGGGGGACGGCGCCTTTGCCCGCGCGGGCAGCACTTTGGGCACGGCGACCGGGCTTGGGGGCCTGGGTCAGCTGAGCGTGTTTGAACCGGCGCATACGGCAGGCAGTTACCTGTTGCACGAAATGATCTTTGTTGTTGGCCGCCGACATGTGCCAAGACTGCGCGCCCTGGCGCTGATTCTGGGCGTCGCCTTGCCCTTTCTGTGCCTTTTGCTTTTGCCGGGCAGATATGGCCCCTATGCTGCCGTGCCGCTGCATATGATGGGCGCCTTTGCACAACGCTGGTTGTTTTTTGCCCAGGCAGAGCATGTGGTCGGCCTGTATTACGGAAAACGATAAGCGCCCTTGCGCGGTGGCGACGGCTGGACCATGCTGCGCCCGCAGTGAGTTCTGACGGAGGACGCGCTCTGAACTCTATGGATGGCACAGGTTTCGCTGAAAAGGGCGCCGAAGCATTGCTTCTGGCGCTGCCTGACATTGTGGCGGATCTGGTGGAGGCTGGTGCGTCGGGCCGGGGCCTGGAGACTGCCGAAGCCGCGATCAGGCAGGCTTTGCAGCAGTTGTCGACGGCGCTGTGCTGCCCGCTGCGGCTGACCATCGAGAACCGGATTATGGGCTCCGGCCAGACCGATGGTCTTGCAGGTGTCCAGATGTCCTATGGGAACGTGGTTCTGGACGGGGTGCCTGACGCCCTGCATCCGGCCTTGGGTCGCGGTCTGGGCGCGGTCTTGCGCGCGATGTCGGCGCTCCATGGTGCGGGGCAGGCTGCGGCCGAGCAGATGGCAGAAACACAGCGGACCATGACAAAGATCGCGCGGCGCGACAGGTTGATGCGCAGCATGTTCGACCTGTCACCGGTCGGAGTGGTGTTGCTCGACTATGCGACGGGTACGATCATCGAGGCCAACGCAGCTTTCACCGGTTTTGGGAACTGGAACCGGGAGTCTCTGATCGGCAAGACCATCCGGTCTCTGTCGGTTGCAGAGCATGAGACTGTCATCGACACGGCCGTTGCTGCCCTCGAGGAAGGCAATCAGTTCGGGCCGATGGAGCAAAAATTCGTCCGGCCCGATGGGTCCAGTTTCCCGTCTATCTTGCGCGGCCTGATGTTGAGCGCCGGCAGCGGCAAGAAATGGGTCTGGTTGCTGGTTGAGGACGTCAGTGAATTGCGGGCGCAACTGGCGCAGGTGCAGGCGGTGCGGGATGAAGCGGTACGCGCCCGCGAAGAGCTGCACACTGCTGTAGAGGCGCTGCCGCATGGCTTCATGCTCTTCGATGCCGATGACCGGATTGTCATGGTCAATTCGCAGATGTCAAAGATCTATCCTGAATTGGCGCGTATCCTGACCAGCGGCGTGCGCTACGAAGATCTGCTGCGCGCTGGTGTTGCCTGTGGACGCTGGCCCGAAGCCAAGGGTCGCGAGGATGACTTCGTCAAGGAGGTCTTGGCTGCCAGAAGCCTGCCGGTCTTTGATGACACGGTCGAATTGCTCAATGGCCGGATGATGCGTGTGGTGGATCGCCGGACACCCTCTGGCGGGCGGGTTGGACTTCGCATCGACGTGACGACCGAACGGGACAACCAGCGCCGGCTGTCGCAAGTGATCGAAGGGTCGCAGGCCGGAACCTGGGAATCAGACTTCGTGACCGGCGAGAACGTGATCAACGAACGCTGGGCGGAAATGCTGGGCTGGACCTGCGCCGATCTGACGCCCACCAACGTCACGTCATGGCAGGCTTTGCTGCACCCCGATGATGTGGAGCCGACCCTGGCTCGTATCACCCGCGTCAGACAGGGCAAGACCGACCGTTTCGACCATGTCTTCCGGCTGCGGCATCGGGCGGGGCACTGGGTCTGGGTGCAATCGTGCGGGCAAGTCTCGGCACGCGATGAATACGGGGTTCCCAAGCGGATGGCGGGGGTGCATTTCGATGTGTCGGCGCTCAAGGCTGCTGAGAAACGTCTTGAACAGATCATCGAGGGCGCAGAGGTCGGCACCTGGCACCATGACATGATCCAGGGGCTGTGCCAGGTGAACGACCTCTGGGCCGAGATGCTGGGCTACACGCTGGAAGAGCTGGGTCCCGTGACCGATGCGGTCTGGAAAGGCCTGCTGCATCCGGAGGATTGGGTCCGTCTGAATCAGAACATGCTGCGGCGTTTTTCGGCCAAATCAATCCGCTTCACTGACGAGTTTCGGCTTCGCCACAAGCACGGCCACTGGGTCTGGGTGGCTTCGCGTGGTCAGGTCACCGCATGGGATGCGCAGGGAAACGCGACGGCCACGACCGGCGTGCATCTCGACATCAGCAGCCGCAAACGGCTTGAACACGATCTGGAGGCAGAGCGCGACTTTCTCTCGACGCTGATGGAGACCTCGGGCTCGGGGATCCTCGCCTTGGATGAAGCGTCGCGGATCGTGTTTTGCAACCGCGAAGTCCAGCGCATGCTGGAACAGCCGGAAGAGGCGCTGCTGAACCAGATCTGTGATCCGGTCAGGCTGAGACTGCATGATACGGTCGGCAATCTGCTGACCTTTGCACAACTGCCATGTCAGCTTGCGCTGAAGTCGGGTGATGTGGTCCGTGATTTGAGGTTGCGCGTGCAGTTTGCCGAGGGTCGCACGAAAGTGCTGTCGGTGAATGCGGCTGTCTTGCCCGAGGCCGAGATCGAGGCCAGGGTGGTCTGTACGATCACCGATGTCTCGGCGGCGGCGCAGGCGGAAGACAGTTTGCGCGCCGCGATCCATCGGGCCGAAGATGCAAGCCGGGCAAAATCGCAGTTTCTGGCCAATATGAGCCATGAGTTGCGCACGCCGCTCAATGGTGTGCTTGGCATGGCGGAACTTCTGGCCGAAGGGGTGAGCGACCCCAAGCAGGGGGCGATGCTGGATGCGATCCGCGAATCCGGGATGCATCTGCTGTCGGTGGTGAATGACATCCTGGATCTGGCAAAGATCGAAAGCGGCAAGCTGGTTCTTGACCTGGCCCCGCTGTCGTTGCGCGACCTTGGCAAGCGGATCGAAGCGATGCACGGCGTGTCGGCGCGCGGCAAGGGGATCGGGCTGAGGGTCATCCTGGGGGCCGGGACCGGCAAGATGCGGCTGGGGGATGCGACCCGGTTGTTGCAGGTGCTGCACAATGTTGTGGGCAATGCAGTCAAATTCACCGAGGCCGGTGCCGTGACGGTGACGATCGAGGAAGTCTCGGGCCAGGACAACATGCTGCGGATCGTCATTTCCGATACCGGAATCGGGATGAGTGAGGACCAGACGGCGATTGTCTTTGATGAGTTCACCCAAGGCGATGAATCCATCACGCGGCGGTTCGGGGGCACCGGGCTTGGCTTGCCCATCGTGCGGCGGCTGGTTTCGCTGATGCAGGGTGAGGTTTCGCTGGTCAGCGCCTGTGGCAAGGGAACGACGGTCACGCTGACCTTGCCGATGCAGCCTGTCGAGAACTGGCCGCAGGGCACAGGTCCGATGCAGGACTTGCCGGAGGTCGCCGGTTTGCGCGCCTTGCTGGCCGAAGACAATGCAACCAACCGCCTGATCATGCGCGCCATGCTGAACCGGCTGGGCATCACCGTGACGCTGGTCTGTGATGGCGATGAGGCGGTGGAGGCGTGGGCGCCGGATCAGTTTGATCTGGTGCTGCTGGATATTTCCATGCCGCGCAAGGACGGGTTGACCGCCCTGTCAGAACTGCGTGCCAAGGCGGGGGAGGCCGGCTTGCCGCCCATTCTGGCGGTAACGGCGCATGCGATGGCGCAGAACGTGGCAGATTACCGCGCGGCTGGCTTTGCTGACGTCGTGACCAAGCCTGTCTCGCTGCATGCCCTGGCGCATGCCATTCACCTCACGCGGCGGCATGTTGCAAACATGCCTGTTTCTGCGGCAGGTTTGCACTGACCTTTGGCTCTTTGCCTGTTCCTTCGGCGTTGTGCCGGTTACGAACGTTTGCTTGTAGCGAATCGGCGTTGGGTTTTACCGTATGGTCAAACAACAAAACCAACCAACAGGGGGTGATGACGATGATCGGGATGAAACGGGGCGTCTCGCGGCGCGGACTGATTTTGGGCGGTGGCGTGCTTGGTCTTGGCGCGGCATTCCTGCCGCGCGCGGTGCTGGCGCAGGAACCCCTGAAGGTCGCGGGCATCTACACGGTGCCGGTCGAACAGCAATGGGCCGGGCGCATCCATCAGGCGGCTGAGGCCGCCAAGGCGGCGGGTGTGGTCGATTACAGCTATACCGAGAATGTCGCCAACACCGATTATCCGCGCGTGATGCGCGAATATGCCGAAAGCGGCGTCAAGCTGATTGTGGGTGAGATTTTCGGGGTGGAGGCCGAGGCGCGCGAAGTGGCGGCCGAATACCCCGAGGTGGCGTTCCTGATGGGCTCCAGCTTCATGCCTGATGCGGCGGCCAACCCCAATCTTGCTGTGTTTGACAACTATATTCAGGACGCAAGCTATCTGTCGGGCATCATTGCCGGGGCGATGACGACCTCGGGCAATATCGGTCTGGTTGGCGGGTTCCCGATCCCGGAGGTCAACCGTCTGATGCATGCCTTCATGGCCGGTGTGCGTGAAACCCGGCCCGATGCGACCTTCCAGGTGACGTTCATCGGCTCTTGGTTCGATCCGCCGAAAGCCAAGGAAACCGCCTTTGCGATGATCGAGGCCGGGGCCGACATGCTCTATGCCGAACGTTTCGGCGTGGCCGATGCGGCGATGGAACGCGGTGTGCTGGCCATCGGCAATGTGATCGACACTCAGGCTGACTATCCCGAAACGGTGGTTGCCTCTGCCCTTTGGCATTTCGAGCCGACGTTTGACGCAGCCGTGGCTGCGGTGACCGCGGGCACCTTCACTGCCGAAAACTACGGCGTTTACAGCTATATGCAGGCGGGCGGCTGTTCGCTGGCCCCCCTTGGCACGTTCGAGGGCAAGGTGCCCGCGGCGGCGATGGAGCTGGTGGCGGCCCGGCAGGCGGCGATCATGGATGGCAGCTTCACCGTCGCCATTGATGACAGCGAGCCGACATCATCGTGAGCGAGACGGCATTGGGGGCGGAGGTTGTTCTCCGCCTCGACCAGATCACCAAACGTTTCGGCAGGCTGGTGGCGAATGACGCCATCAGCCTGACCCTGCACAGGGGTGAGGTGCTGGCACTGCTGGGCGAAAACGGCGCGGGCAAGACCACGCTGATGAACATCCTGTTCGGGCATTACATGGCCGATACCGGCTCGGTCACCGCCTTTGGCCAGCCCTTGCCGCCGGGCCAGCCGAAGGCCGCCCTCGCGGCGGGCATCGGCATGGTGCATCAGCATTTCACACTGGCCGACCAGTTGACGGTGTTGGAAAACATCACCCTGGGCACGGAAAGCCTGTGGAGCCTTGGTCGGGGCAGGGCAGCGGCCCGTGAGAAAGTGCAGAGCCTGAGCCGCGATTTCGGACTGGCGGTGGACCCGCGCGCCCGGGTGTCCGACCTGTCGGTGGGAGAGCGGCAGCGGGTGGAAATCCTCAAGGCGCTGTACCGCGACGCGCGTATCCTGATTCTCGATGAACCCACGGCGGTGCTGACCCCGCAAGAGGCCGAAGCGCTGTTCCAGACCCTGCGGTTGGCCACCGCGCGCGGGTTGTCGGTGATCTTCATCAGCCACAAGCTGCACGAGGTGATGGGCCATTCCGACAGCTGCGTGGTGCTGCGCCATGGCCGCGTGGTGGGGCAGGTGGCGACCCGCGACACCGATCGGCGCGCCTTGGCCGCGATGATGGTGGGGGCCGAGATGGCGGACTCCGCGGTGGCCCCCGGCGTGGCCGGGCCGGTGCGCCTGTCCTTGCGCGGCATACGGGCAGGGGCCTTGCGCGATGTGAGCCTTGATCTGCGCGGTGGGACAATCACCGGGCTGGCGGGGGTGTCGGGCAACGGGCAGGCGGCGCTGGCCGATCTGATCGGCGGGGCGTTGCTGCCAGAGGCGGGTGTGATGCAGGTGGATGGTGCCCCCGTGCTGCAGTGGTCGCCGCGCGCCGCCATTGGCGCAGGGGTGGGGCGCATTCCCGAAGACCGCCACAAGACCGGGACAGTGGCCGATTTCACGCTGGCCGAAAACGCGGTGCTGGAAACCTATGCCACCCGCTTTTCCCGGGCCGGGCTGGTGGACTGGGCGGCGGTACGGGCGCATACCGAGCGCCTGATCGCAGCCTATGACGTGCGCTGCCCGGGGCCGGAGGCCCGCATCCGCCTTTTGTCGGGTGGCAACATGCAAAAGTTGATCCTTGGCCGGGTGATGGAGGAGACACCCGGCATCTTGATCGCCAATCAGCCGGTGCGGGGCCTCGATGTGGGGGCGATTGCCTATGTGCATGGCCGGCTGGTGGCCGCGCGCGATGCGGGGGCGGCGGTGCTGCTGATTTCCGAGGATCTGGATGAGGTGATGGGATTGTCCGATGTGATCCATGTGATCAGTGAAGGGCGGCTGTCGCCTGCCTTTGCGCGCGGGGCGCTCACGCAAGGAGAGTTGGGGCTGTGGATGGTGGGACACGGCTTTGGGGAAGGTGCTGCCCATGCGGCTTGAGCCTGTCGCTAACCCGACCCTGCTGCGACAGCTGGGCCTGCCGGCGCTTGCCCTTTGCGCCACGGTGCTGGTCGCCATGGCTCTGGCGCTGCTGGCCGGGGCTGATCCGTTTGCGGTTCTGGGGCAGATCCTGACCGGCGCGCTTGGATCGCGGCTGGCGGTGCTGGAGACGCTGAACCGCGCGACCCCGCTGATCTTTACCGGGCTGGCGGTGGCCGTGGCGTTCCGGGCCAAGCTGTGGAACATCGGGGCCGAGGCGCAGCTCTATGCGGGTGCTATCATCGCCGTGCTGCTGGGCACCGGGGCGATGGGGGCGCCCTTTGTCCTGCCGGTCAGTGCGGTGGTGGCGCTGCTGGCGGGCGCGATGCTGCTGCTGGTGCCCGTGCTGCTGAAGGTGCGGCTGGGGGTGGATGAGGTGGTGACCACGCTTCTGCTGAATTTCATCATGGCATTGTTTGTGAGCTATCTGCTGGAAGGGCCGCTGAAAGACCCGATGGGTATGGGCTGGCCCAAATCTCCCGCGCTGATCCCCGAGGCCCGCCTGCCGCGCATTGTGGACGGGTTGCGGCTGCATTGGGGCTTTGCGTTGGCCCTGATCGCGGCAGGAATCGTCTGGCTGATCCAGACCCGCACCACGCTGGGGTTCGAGATGCGGGCGGTGGGGGCCAATATCCGCGCCGCGCGCTTTGCGGGCATGCCGGTGAACGCGGTTCTGGTCAAGACCGCGCTGCTGTCGGGCGGTCTGGCGGCGCTTGCGGGCTGGTCCGAGGTGGCGGGGGCCAAGGGGCACCTGTCCTTGGACCTGTCACCGGGCTTTGGCTATACGGGGATCATCGTCGCCATGCTGGCACTGTTGCATCCCCTGGGGGTGGTGGTCACCGCGCTGTTCGTGGCGGGCGTGTTTGTCGGGGCTGATGCCATGAGCCGGGCCGCCGGGGTGCCGACCTATATCGCCGATATGCTGCTGGCGGTGGCGCTGCTCTTCATGGTGCTTGCCATTGCGCTGACACGTGTGCGGGTGGTGCGGGGATGACGGCAGGACAGTTCACGCGTGCCCGCCCCCGCGGGGGCTTCGCGCCGCCCCAGCGAACTATTTATCCAAGGTGCACGCCATTAAGGGCATGCGATGGGGGGGGCTGTGATTGAGATCCTGATCTCGGCCAGTTTCTGGGCGGCGGTGTTGCGCATTGCGTCACCGCTGATCTTTGCCACCATGGGGGAATTGATCTGTGAACGGGCCGGGGTTCTGAACCTTGGGATCGAGGGGATCATGGTGATCGGGGCCTTTGCCGGGTGGATGGCGGTTTATCTGGGCCTGCCGCTGTGGGGGGGGGTGGCGGTGGCCTTCGGGGCCGGGGCCCTGTTCGGTCTGTTGCATGGGGTGCTGGTGGTGCCCTTTGGCCTCAGCCAGCATGTCGTCGGTCTGGGGGTGACGCTGCTGGCGACGGCAACAGCCTATTTTGCCTATCGGCTTGCGCTGCCAGAGGTGACGACGCCGCCCAAGATCACCCCGTTTCAGGCCTGGGAGGTGCCGGTGCTGTCCGACATTCCTCTGCTCGGCCCCGCATTGTTTGCCCAGACGCCGCTGACCTATGCGGCTTTTGCCTGTGCCGGGGTAGTGGCCTTTGTGCTGTACCGCACGCCGCTTGGTCTGGCGCTGCGGGCGGCGGGTGAAAACCCGGCGGCGCTTGAGGCGCAGGGTGTCTCGGTCTCGGGCATTCGGATCGGCGCGGTGATGGTGGGATCGGGCCTGATGGCGGTGGGGGGCAGTTTCCTGACCCTTTCGGCGTTTTCGTCGTTTTTCTTCGAGATGGTCAACGGGCGCGGCTGGATCTGCATTGCGCTGGTGGTCTTCGGGGCGTGGCGACCGGGCAAGGCGGTGCTGGGCGCGCTGCTGTTTGCCGGGTTCGATGCCTTGCAGATCCGGTTGCAGCAGACGCCCCTGGGCGCGGTGGTGCCGTATCAGCTGTTCCTGATGCTGCCCTATGTCTTGTCCATTCTGGCGCTGATCGCGATGTCACGCCGCGCGCAGGTGCCGGCGGCGCTGATGGTGCCATATACCAAAGGGGAGCGGTGATGTTCGATCTGATCGTGAAGGGCGGCACTTTGCCGGATGGGCGGGTGGCCGATATCGGTATCCGGGGCGACCGCATCATCGAGGTCGGGCGGATCGAGGCCGAGGCGGCGAAGGTCATCGACGCCGCTGGTGATCTGGTCAGCCCGCCCTTTGTTGACCCGCATTTCCATATGGATGCGGTTCTGTCCTATGGTCTGCCGCGGGTGAATGCCTCGGGCACGTTGCTGGAAGGTATCAGCCTGTGGGGCGAATTGCGCGCGCAGGCATCGGTGGACGATATGGTGGCGCGCGCCTTGCGCTATTGCGATTGGGCGGTCAGCATGGGTTTGCTGGCGATCCGCACCCATGTGGACACCACGCCCGACCATCTGCGCGGGGTCACGGCGATGCTGGAGGTGCAGCGCAGGGTCGCGCCCTATCTGGACCTGCAGCTTGTGGCCTTCCCGCAGGATGGGCTCTATCGCAGCGCGACGGGCCGGCATAACGTCTTGCGCGCGCTGGATATGGGTGTGGGCGTGGTGGGCGGCATCCCGCATTTCGAGCGCACGATGGAGGAAGGGGCCGAGTCCCTGCGCGATCTGGCCCGTATCGCCGCCGAGCGCGGGCTGATGTGGGATGTGCATTGCGATGAAACCGATGATCCGCATAGCCGCCATGTCGAGACGATGGCCCGCGAAGTGACGCGCCATGGCCTTGGCGCACGGGCGGCGGGGTCGCATCTGACATCGATGCATTCGATGGACAATTACTACGTGTCCAAACTGATTCCGCTGATTGCCGAAAGCGGCATGACGGCGATCCCCAACCCTTTGATCAACATCACGCTGCAAGGGCGGCACGACAGCTATCCCAAGCGGCGCGGGCTGACCCGGGTGCGCGAGTTGCAGGCGGCGGGGGTCACGGTTGGCTGGGGGCAGGATTGTGTGCTGGACCCGTGGTACAGCCTTGGCACGGCAGACATGCTGGATGTGGCCTTCATGGGGCTGCATGTGGCGCAGATGACCCATCCCGAAGAGATGGCCCGCTGTTTCCGTATGGTCACACAGGACAATGCACAGATCATGGGATTGCAGGATTACGGGCTGGCACCGGGCTGTCTGGCTTCGCTGGTGGTGCTGGATGCCGGCACCCCGGTCGAGGCGCTGCGCCTGCGGCCTGACCGGCTTGCTGTGGTGTCCAAGGGCCATGTCGTCGCGCAAAAGCGGCGCAATGACACGCAGCTGGCGTTGCCCGGCCGGCCGGAACAGGTGCGGCGGCGCCATGATGCTGCGGGCCTCTGACTGGGGGACAGATGAGAGCGCGTAAAATGCCGTGTGAATTGCGGGACCGGTAAACGGATCCTTCAGCCTTTCGGCGCTACCTCTGGATTTGCAGAGGGATGCAGCCGCCCCTCTTTCGCGGGTCAGAGGGTCAGGGAAAGATGCGCACGATTGAACTTGTCGCAAGGGTCACGCCGGATTCGGCCCAGGCCCTGTGGTACGACCTGGAAAGCAGGTATGACCCGGCCGGGCCCAAGCCTGACATCATTCTTGATGCCTCGGCCGTCCGGCATCTCAGCTCTGCAGCCTTGCAGGTGCTTCTCGTCGCCAAACAGCGCGTTCAGCGTGATGGCGGCACCCTGACACTCACATCTGTTTCGCCTGAATGCCGCGATTGTCTGCGTGTCATGGGCGCTCTTTCCCTGATCAAGGAGGATAAGGCATGAGCCTGCGCATTCTTGCGATTGATGACTCCCTCACCATGCGCGAGATGCTCCGGCAAACCCTGACAGAGGCCGGTTTTGACGTGGTGCTGGCGGAAGACGGCATTGACGGGCTGACGCAATTGCCGGATGTCGCGCCGGATCTGATCCTGACCGATCTGAACATGCCCAATATGGACGGGTTTGGCCTGATCGAAGCCGTCCGTGCGGGTGACGTTGCGCCGCGCGTGCCGATCTTGGTGCTGACAACCGAAAGTGCGGCAACGCTGAAAGAGCGTGCGCGGCAAGCCGGGGCAACGGGCTGGATCACCAAACCGTTTGATGAACATTCTCTGGTGTCAACCATCCGCCGCGTCGCGGCTGTGTGAGGGCGGCATGGCGGGTGCGATTGATCTGAAGGATATCTTCTTTGTCGAGGCGGAAGAATTGCTGTCCGCCCTGGAAGAAGGGTTGCGCGCCATCCAGACCGGGGCGCAAGAGGCGGACACTGTAAATGCCGTGTTCCGGGCGGTGCATTCCATCAAGGGCGGCGCCGGTGCCTTTGATCTGAAGCCGCTGGTCAACTTTGCGCATCGGTTCGAAACGGTGCTCGATGCGCTGCGGGGCGGCCAGCTGCAACCGGAACCTGCGCTTCTGGGGGCCTTGCTGCATGCCAGCGATCATCTGGCCGATATGATCGGCGCATCGCGCAACGGGTCAGAAACCGACCCCGAGCTGGATGAGCGCGTGATTCTTGCGCTGGAAGCGCAGGCAGGCATGGGCGGCCACAAAGAAGAAGAAGCCTTCGTCTTCGAACCTCTCGCCCTCGATGGTCCGTTCGGCATGGACCTGTCAGCCCTGCCGCTGGCCAGCCTGCAGCGCAAGGTTGTGCTGACGTTCCGCCCGCACTCCGGTGCCTTTGCCTCTGGGCATGATCCGGCCTTCTTGTTGCGCGACCTGTGCGGGACCGATGAGGTTGAAATCGAGCTTGACCAAACTGCCCTGCCGGCACCGGGCGGGTTTGACCCGGGACAATCTTATCTGGGCTGGACCATCACCCTGCAGACCGAACGGTCGGACAGAGAGCTTCTTGCCGTCTTCGATTTCATCGAGGGCAATTGCGACCTCCATCTTGAAGCAGAGATGGAAACGCCGCCAGACCCTGACGGCACCCTGCCAGAGCCAAACCGCGCGCCGTCACCTGTTGTAACCGCCTCTGCGCCGGTGACGCCTCCGCCCAAACCGGTGGCCGCGCCCAAAGCACCGGACGCCCCCGCCGCAACCTCACCGCAGCCCGCGGCGTCTGCGTCAGCGGCATCGACCGGTCCGCGGCCCACCATCCGTGTCGACATTGACCGGGTTGACCGACTGGTCGATATCTTGGGCGAGCTGGTGATCCATCAAGCCATGCTGACAGAAGCCATTGAGCAATCTCCGGGCTTTGGCTCTGTCGAGGTGGACCGCAGTCTTGATCAATTGCGCCAACTGTCGCGCCAGATCCAAGAATCGGTCATGGCGATCCGGGCGCAGCCGGTAAAGCCCCTGTTTGACAGGATGCACCGCATTGTGCGCGAAGCGTCGATGGCTGCCGGGAAGTCTGCCCGTCTGGTGACCGAAGGCGAAAACACCGAGGTGGACAAGACGATCATCGAGCGTCTGGCCGATCCGCTGACCCATATGATCCGAAATTCCGTGGATCACGGGCTCGAAAAACCCGCGCGCCGCGATGAAATCGGCAAGCCGACCGAAGGTGTTGTAAAGCTGTCGGCCGCACACCGCTCCGGACGGATTGTCATAACGGTTCAGGACGATGGGGGCGGCATCGACCGTGACAAGGTGCGCCAGATCGCCATCGAAAAGGGCCTTGTGCCGCCCAATGCAGAGCTTTCGCCGCAGGAAATTGATGCGCTGCTGTTCCTGCCCGGGTTTTCGACGGCGACAGAAGTCTCTGCCCTGTCCGGTCGCGGCGTGGGCATGGACGTCGTCCGCTCTGAAATCGCCGGTCTTGGGGGGCGGGTGGGCATTGCCTCGGTGCGCGGTCAAGGAACGACGCTGACGATCAGCCTGCCGCTGACGCTTGCCGTGCTGGATGGCATGGTGTTTGAAGCGGCGGGGCAGACCTTGGTGTTGCCCGTCTCGACCATCATCGAAACACTGCGCCCCGACATCATGATGCGGCACACTCTGGGCAGAACCGACTCTGTGCTTGATGTGCGTGGCCGATGCCTGCCGTTGATCGACGTCGGGGCCGCGCTCGGGTTCCGACGGACGCTCAAACCGGGCGAAGGCGAAATCGTCGTCGTGGTCGAGCGGGGTGATGATGGGGCCATTGCCCTGATGGTCGACGGCATTCGCGATCAGCGGCAAGTGGTCATCAAAGGGCTGGAGGCAAACTATGGCCAGATCCCCGGAATCGCGGCCGCCACTGTGCTGGGCGATGGCTCTGTCGCCCTGATTGTTGATCCCTCGGATCTTGAAGCCATCGGCCCGAATCCACCTCGCCCTAATGTTTTCCTAGCAGCGGAATAAGCTCATGCGCTCCTCCGGTTTCGCCACCGATCCCGATATCAGAGAATTGGTCGCCTTTAGGACTGCGGGGCAGGATTTCTGCATCGACATTCTTTCGGTTCGTGAAATCCGGGGCTGGAGCCGCCCGGCGCTGCTGCCTCATGCGCCCAGCTATGTGCAGGGCGTGATCAACCTGCGCGGGGCCGTGGTGCCGATCCTGGATCTTGCGGGGCGGCTGGGATTGGAGCCTATCGAGGACAAGGATCGCAATGTCATTATTGTGGCCGCAATTCAGAACCGGACGGTCGGTCTTCTGGTGGAAGCGGTGACAGATATTCTGGGGGTTCCCGCCTCTGGCATTCAGCCGACGCCCGATCTTGCCTCTGAGGCCACGCGCAGCATGCTGCGCGGTGTTGTCGTGCAAGACAGCCGGTTGATCCGGTTGCTGGATGTTGCACAATTGTTGCCCCCGGCCGATGACGCGGCGGCCTGACCCGATGGGGACGCCCCTGCAAGCGGATGCAGACATTCCACTGGATGATCGGGATTTTTCCCGTATTGCCCAGATTGTGCATTCGCTTGCCGGCATTGTTTTGGCCGATGCCAAGCGCCCGTTGGTTCACTCACGGCTGATCAAACGTCTGCGCGCCCTGAACCTGTCGGATTTTTCAACCTATGCAGATTTCATCTCTGCCGACGGAAATGAAGCAGAGCGGCAGGCGTTGATTTCGGCGGTCACGACCAATGTAACCTCTTTCTTTCGCGAACAGCATCACTTTGAAGCTTTGGCCACCACCATCTTGCCGAAGCTGATCGCACAGGCACAGGCCGGCGGGCGCATACGCCTGTGGTCCGCTGGGTGTTCCAGCGGCGAAGAACCTTACAGCATCGCCGCCACGATCCTTGCCGCCTGCCCGGATGTGCATCGCCATGATGTGCGTATTCTGGCAACCGATATTGACCGCACGATGATTGAAAAGACCAGGCGCGCCATTTATGCTCGCGACTCGGTGCATGGCCTGTCGGCAGAGCAGTCCCGCCGTCTCTTTGATCACCCCGCAACCGGGGATGACCTGCGCATCGCGGAAAAGCTGCGCCAGCTGGTGTTCTGCAATCCGTTAAATTTGCAAGATAAATGGCCGATCAAAGGCCCATTCCAGGTGATCTTTTGCCGCAATGTCGTGATCTATTTCAATCAGGCCACACAAGAACGGCTATGGCAGCGATTTGCCGACTTACTGGCTCCGGGCGGGTATCTGATGATCGGCCATTCCGAGCGCATCACCGGTCCTGCCCTGTCAGAATTCGAAACTGACGGCATGACAACCTATCGTCGCCGCTGAACAGCGGCAGAGCATTGACCTGAGAAGGGGGCATAAATGAAGCGGGAAGATCTGAAGGTGATGGTGGTCGATGACACGGCAGTCAGTCGCGGACTGATTACACAGGCGCTGGACTGGATGCAGATCGAGGGGTATCGCACCTGCGCCGACGGGGATGAAGCCTTGCGGTCATTGGTGCAAAAGCCGGTTCATCTGGTCATTTCCGATTACCACATGCCCGGCCTTGACGGTCTTGGGCTCTTGGAAGGCATCCGGCGCACCCGGGGGATTGAGCGGCTTGGCTTCATCCTTGTGACAGGTCGTGCCGATGCGACCGTCGTTGCCAAGGGGCGTGCACTGGGCATGAACAACATGATCACAAAACCATTTACCCGAGAGGGTATGCGTGACTGTATTGAAAAGGTGGTAGGTCCTATTTGATGTCTGATCCAACCGGCATTGAGCCAGAGATCAATCCGGTCTTTGCAAGCGAGAGTCCTGCCCTGAGCGGACGGCTCGCGGTGCTGCGCAGTGGAAAGCACCTGCTGCGCATTACCGAAACCCTGCGGGCGGTCGAGGCTGTAATGCTCTGTGCCGATGGCATTGATGGCGCTGCAGTGGCGGAACTGAAAGGCACCAACAGGTCCCGGATGCAGTCGCTGGATCTGATGATTCAAGAACTGACAGGCTTGTCGGATATTTTGATCGGGATCGCATCGCGCCTGCCCGATGAACCTGACCAACACATTGATGTTCTGGTCGATCTGCCACGCTTGCAGACATTGACCCATGCTTTGCGTCATGGCCAACAGCTGGCGACCACGCCACAGGTTGTTCTATTCTGATCCTGTCAGACTGCGCGCCGGCATCGGTCAGGGCGGTGCCGGTTCTCAAAACAGCACGATCTCTGTGCGCGAAACAGGCACCACCGCAACCTCTTTGATCGCCGTGGTTGGCATTTTCATCTGCTGGACCTGGCCAGAGACCGGCCAGACCCGGATCTTGCGCCCATGGTCCCCGCCAAGGCTGCCGCCAAGATAGCGAATGTTCTCCCGCCGCAAGAAATCTTCGGCAAAGCGTCCGTTCGCGGCACCGATATCGGTCAGGCCTGGCACCATCCGTCCGCCGCCGAACAGCTTTCCTTCAAGCCGGTCACGTCGCGCGCCGCTCCTGATCAGGCTGTTGATCAGCAATTCCATGGCGTTGAGCCCGTATTTCATGGCGTTGCGGTCATTCGGGTCATTTCCGGGCAAAAGAAAATGGTTCAACCCCCCCACACCTGCGACCGGATCGCGCAGGAATGCGGCGACACAAGATCCCAGAATGGTGGACAACACATCCTGGGGATCCGACGAGATGATGTATTCGCCCTGTATGACAATTCTGAGCCGTTCGCCGCTGTGCATCAGCTGATCCGCCTTTCTGAAATATGGGGTCCGGCCTGAGCTGCCAGCCGCAGAAGGGCAGCAGCGATGGCGGACAGCGGCAGGATCTGATGGGCGGCCCCAAGATCGCGCGCGGCTCCGGGCATGCCATAGACCACCGAGCTTGCCCGATCCTGGGCAATGGTATGCCCCCCGGCGCGGCGGATCTGCAACAGGCCTTCCGCCCCATCACGTCCCATTCCGGTCAACAGGGCTGCGACGGGGGCAGGGCGCAGCTGGGCGGCAGACAGAAACAATGGGTCCACCGCCGGCCGGTGCCCATGCACCGGTGGGGCCTCGGTCAGGCGGATCGACACGACAGGGGTTGCGGCAAGGCAAAGATGCATGTTGCCGGCAGGTGCGATATAGATCTGCCCCGATCTCATCACCTGGCGGTCCTGCGCCTGTACAACTTCGGCAGCACAGACACGGTTCAGCCCAGCAACAAAACCTTCGACAAATCCCGGGCGCATATGCTGCACCACAAAGGTGGGCGGGCAATCCTCGGGGAATTCCGACAGCAAGGTGTAAAGCGCTTCGACCCCCCCGGTCGACGCCCCAATGACGATGACACGACCGCCGCTGTAACGGCCATTGCCCGCCGGACCACTTGGGTTGCGCGGATCAGGCGGCACGCTTTGCCTCCTGGCGCGATTGGGTGCCCTTCAGGTTGAAACTGGACAAAAGGTCGGAAAGCTCATCGGCCTGTTGCTTCAAAAGAAGGCTCGCTGCGGTGGACTCTTCCACCATGACCGCATTTTGCTGGGTTACCTTGTCAAGAACCGCAATTGCCGCATTGATTTCGGCCAGGCTGTTGGACTGATCCTGCGCAGCCTGCGAGACGTCTTGAACGATCACGCTGATGTCTGCGACGTCAGAGACAATCGCCTCGACCGCGCGGCCGCTGTGGCTAACCAGTTCGGCCCCCGTCCCCACCTGGGATTGCGAGGTCGAGATCAGGGTCTTGATCTCTTTGGCGGCCTCGGATGCGCGTTGCGCCAAGGCCCGCACCTCCGCCGCGACCACGGCAAAGCCGCGTCCGGCCTCTCCCGCACGCGCGGCCTCTACCCCGGCATTCAAGGCCAAGAGATTGGTTTGAAAGGCGATGTCGTCGATGACGGAAATGATCTTCGAGATCTGATGCGACGATTCTTCGATGGCGGCCATGGCCCCGATCGCCTGCCGCACCACTCCGCCGTTGTTATGCGCCTCGTCATGGGCCGATCTTACCTTGTTGCCGGCTTTCAGGGTGCCTTCGGTGGCAGAGCGCACATTCGTGGTCAGCGTGTCCAGCGCCGCGGCGGTCTGCTCCAGCGTTGCCGCCTGGCTTTCCGTGCGGCGCGACAGGTCGGCTGCGGCACTGGCAATGGTGTCGGCCCCGCCGAGTATGGAGGCGGCAACCTCGGCCACGCGCGACAAGGTATCCGACAGGCTTTGCATGGCCTGATTGCAGTTTATCCGCAAGCTTTCGTACTCCGGCGGAAAATCCCTGTCGATCCGGGCTGTCAGATCACCCTGCGCCAAGGCCCCCAAGGTATTGCGCAGCGCTTCGACCACATCTTGCTGTTCGGCGACTTGGGCCTGTGTCGCCCGTTCAGTGGCGGTGCGGAACTGGACTTCTGAGGTCTGATCCGTGCAGATGGCCACGATCCGCTGAGCCTCGCCGCGCCGGTTGTGGATGACGTTCAGATTGCAGATCACAAAGCGGTCACTGCCATCGCGGGCGAGCCGGTGGTGGAATTCTGAAAGGTGGCCCTGCGCCAGGACCCGGGCCAACACATCCTCGGCCTCGGGCTTTCCGCCTTTGAACAGCAGGCCCAGATGCTGTCCCACAATTCCGCTTCGGTCATATTGATAGGTGGCAAGCGCCATGTCATTGACGTTCAGAATGCGGCCATCAACGCCGATTTCAATCACCACCTGGACAGCGTTGACAGCGGCAATGATCGCATCCGCGCGGCGCCGTTCGCGCACGTTTTCCCAGGTGACCACATATCCCGCCCGCGTGCCGTCCTCATTCTCGACCGCGGCGACCGACAGGGCAAAGACCTGGTCGCCAATCTGGATGTCTGAGTCCATCTTTGCATTCGCCGATTGTGTCAGCCTGGCCATGTTGGCGGCATGATTGCCATGGAACACCGAGATATTGCGCCCGATCAGCCGGTTCGGGTCAATGCCGGGAAAGCGGGCCTGGAAATCGGCAAGATTGTCGCAGAACAGCGAGCGCAGGGCCTCATTCATGTAGAGCAAGGTGCCTTGCGCATCCGAAATCATCATTGCCGTCGTGGTTGTGGCAAAGGCTTTGCCCTTGAACAGCATTTCCACGCGGTTGGCGTCGGCGGCGACCTGCTGCTGGCGGAACACTTCCATCCCGCGGGCAAGTTCGCCAACCTCATCCCGGCGGTCAAGATGGCCGATCGCCGTGGGGTCGCGGGCGATCATCGCAAGGGTGGCCTGCGTCAATTGCGACAATGGTTTTGCGATCCAGCGGCCAATCGCCAGACCGACGCCAAGCGCGGCCAGCGACAGCACGCCAAAGGCGGCCAGGGTGCGCCACATTGCCAGCCGCATCGGCACCGCGATTTCGGCTGCGTCCAGTTCGGTGACGACCGCCCAGCCGGCATCGAATGCGGTGACAGGTCTGAAACCGGCAAGGACATCCTCCGCGACACTGTTGATGGTGTCGGGCATGACCCCGGCCTCTCCACGCAAGGCTGCCATGACCTGAGGTGTCTGGCTGGGAGTATTGCCATGCAGAAGGGTATCTCCCAGTTTGGTCCAGTAGTACCCGGTTGATGACAATAGGGTGAAATCGAAGGTCGGGGCGTTCTGACCATCATCGCTGACCAAGTTGGCAAGCAGATCTGACGGAATCTGGATGGCCACGACGCCAACCTTGCGCCCGCCGCTGTCCAACACGGCATGGGCCAGAAAGCTCGCAGGATCTCCGTTGGAAAAGACATAGGGCGCGAAGTCTTCGAACACGGTCGCAGGTGGCGTCGCAGCCATGGCGCCCCGGAAAGCGGCGCCAAGGGGTGTCTGGGCCAACTCACCATTGATGGCATTCTGGCCAAGATCACCCTCTTTCACCACGGTGTAGAGCAAAGTCCCCTCTGCATCGAAAAGGAACACGTCATAGAATCCGTGTTCGCGGCGCAGCCTGCGATAGGTGTCATGCAGCCGGGCGTGGGTTGTGCCATAGGCACTTTTGTCTGTGGAGTAATCGAAATCCTCGCGCAGTGTGCCGGTTGCCGGGTTCGGATCAACATAGCGACGTTTCAGAAAATCCGCGGCATCCGGAGCAGACCCACGCAGCATGACGCTCAGTTGCAGGATATGGTCATGGGTCTGGCTGGCGTTGGCCAGGGATGTAAGGGTCTGGCCGGTTTCACGAAACCAGGCATCAACCCGTTGCACGGCGCGGCCTGCAGCCGATTCCACCCTGATGACCGCCTGCGAGGTCAGGGCCTTTCGCATGTCTGACAGGACAAAGGTGGAATAGACGCCCAAAAGCACAATGATCGACAGCACAAAGGCCGCGGGAAGAAGGATTGTGAGGCTTGTACGTTTCATTCTGTGACTCCGGCCAGACAAGAGGCCGCGCCACTGGTGCAGGCCGACTGTCAGATCAGAGTGGCGCAGGGCGTCCTAAGCATCCCCTAACGCCGAAAGAACTTTAACGACTATCCCCCGCCAACAGGGTCAGACCTGCGGTGGCGATCTGGGTGGCCGATGGCAGGGTGGCGGCATAGGCCGGGCCGGTGGCGATGAAACTGTCCTCCGCCGTCACCCGTGCCAGGGCAGGGTGTCCGGCCAGCAGGGTCATGACCGCCTCGGACAGGTTGCCTGACCTGCGGCATTCGTCGACCACAAGGATGTGCCTTGCCCCTTGCACCGCGCTCCGCAGGGCGGCTTCGGGCAGCGGAGCAAGCCATCTCAGGTCGATGATCTTGCACGACACGCCTTGCTCCATCAGGATCTTGCGGGCCTGATGCGACAGCATCACGCCATTGCCATAGGTCACGATGGCAAGCTCTGTGCTGTCGCCGTCCACCCCGACCTCGCCAAAAGACAGGCGCAGGTCGGGTGCCGGATAGGTCTGCATCCACAGCCCGTCACCGGGGGCATGCAGGTCGCGGGCGGGGTAAAGGGCGATCGGTTCGACAAACACCACCACGCGCTGCTCTTCGGCGGCAAGCCGGGCGCATTCGCGCAGCATCAGCACCGCTTCATCGCCGCGCGACGGGCAGGCGACGATCACCCCGGGAATGTCGCGCAGAACCGCCAGCGAGTTGTCATTGTGGAAATGCCCGCCAAAGCCCTTTTGATACCCCAGACCTGCAATCCGCAGCACCATCGGGTTGGTGAACTGGCCGTTGGAAAAGAACGGCAGGGTGGCGGCCTCGCCCCTGATCTGGTCTTCTGCATTGTGCAGATAAGCCAGGAACTGGATTTCAGGGATCGGCAGAAATCCATTCTGCCCCAGACCAATGGCAAGGCCCAGGATGGATTGCTCATCCAGCAGCGTGTCAATCACCCGCTGGCTGCCAAAGCGCGCCTGCAGCTTTTGCGTCACCCCGTAGACGCCGCCCTTGCGGCCCACGTCTTCGCCCATCAGCACGGTTTCCGGCCGGTCCAGCATCAGGTCGGTCAGCGCCCAGTTGATCAGGCGGCTCATCGGTTGCGGATCGGCCATGGCTTTGGCGTCATTTCCAAAGGCTTCGGCGCGGGCTTCGGGCGAGGGGCCGTTGCGCGGCACGCGCGGACGCGCGGGGGGCGTGATACTGGCCATCACCTGCGCCGCCGTTTGCAACCGGGGGCGCTGCACCGCCTGCGCCGCCCGCGCCGCGACCTCATCGGCGGCTGCCCGATACACGGCCAATGCCTCATCCGGGGCCATGACGCCCGCCTGATCCAGCAGGCGCACCGCGTGCAGCAGCGGATCATTGGCCTCATCCGCCTCGACCTCGGTGCGGGGCAGATAGGTGGTCGGCACATCGGCCCCGGCATGGCCGTAAAGCCGGACCGTGCGCAGATGCAGGATGGCGGGCTTTTTCGTGCGGCGAATGGTCTCTGCGACCGCTTTGGTAACGGCATAGGTCTCGTAGAGGTCCAGCCCGTCTGCCGCATGGTAGGCGAGGCCGGGACGGGCGCGCAGCACAGCCTCCACCCAACCGGACGGCGACTTGGTGGAAATGCCGATGCCATTGTCTTCACAGACAAACAGCAGTGGCATTGGCGCGCCCTGCCACGCCGCCCAACCGGCCGCGTTCAAAGCGCCTTGCGCTGTGGAGTGGTTCAGGGAGGCATCGCCAAAGCTGCACATCACCACCGAGTCCTGCGGCATGATCGCGTGGTCCGGTCGGTGCTGGCGCATCAGCCCCAGCGAATAGGCCGCACCCACCGCTTTGGGCAGATGGCTGGCGATGGTCGAGGTTTGCGGCGGGATCATCAGCGCCCGCGACCCCAGCACCTTGTGCCGCCCACCGGAAATCGGGTCATCGCTGGACGCGGCAAAGGACAGCAGCATGTCCCAGACCGGGTCTTGCCCCGCTACGGTCAGCGCGCGGGCAATCTGAAAGGCGGCGTCGCGGTAGTGCAGCAAGGCCATATCGCCCGGACGCAGTCCAAGGGCGACGGCGGCCATGCCTTCATGCCCCGATGAGCCGATGGTGTAGAACCCCTGGCCGGCCCGCTGCATCACCCGCGCCTGCCGGTCCAGCGCCCGGCTGAGGCAGGCGGCCCGAAACGCAAGCCGGGCCTGATCCGGAGACAGCGGCCCCTGCGGCGCCGGGCCCGTGGGCAGGTCGCCCGCCGCAACCCGCCGCAGGAAATTGTCGTGTACGATGTCGGCGCGGTCCATGCTTGTCCTGGCTATCGGCGTGTCACGCCCAAAGGCGCTGTGTGTAAGCGGGCAGGGTCAGAAAAACGCCTGCAACCCGGTGATGGCGCGACCCAGGATCAGGGCATGCACATCATGCGTGCCCTCATAGGTGTTCACCGTCTCAAGGTTCACCATGTGGCGCATGATCTGGTAGTCTTCCTGAATCCCATTGCCGCCATGCATGTCGCGCGCCATCCGCGCCGCCTCCAACGCCTTGCCACAATTGTTGCGCTTGATAATGGAAATCATCTCGGGCGCGGCATTGGCCTGATCCATCAGCCGGCCCACCTGCAGGCAGCCCTGCAGGCCCAGGCTGATTTCGGTCATCATATTGGCCAGCTTCAGCTGAAACAGCTGGGTCTGCGCCAGCGGCTTGCCAAATTGCTTGCGGTCCAGACCATAGCTGCGCGCGGCGTGCAGGCAGAACTCGGCCGAGCCCATCACCCCCCAGGCGATGCCATAGCGCGCCCGGTTGAGACAGCCGAACGGGCCTTTCAGCCCCTCAACCCCCGGCAACAGCGCATCTTCGCCGACTTCCACGTCCTTCATGACGATTTCGCCGGTGATGCTGGCCCGCAGCGACAGCTTGCCGCCGACCTTGGGCGCGGTCAGGCCCTTGGTGCCCTTGTCCAGCACAAAGCCCCTGATCTTGCCGCCATGCGCCTCGGACTTGGCCCAAACCACAAAGACATCGGCAATCGGCGCGTTCGAGATCCACATCTTGGCCCCGTTGAGCACGTAGCCATTGGCGGTTTTCTTCGCCACGGTCTTCATGCCTGCCGGGTCAGACCCGGCATCGGGTTCGGTCAGGCCAAAGCAGCCGATCCAGGCACCGCTGGCCAGTTTCGGCAGGTATTTCTGCCGCTGCGCCTCTGTGCCATAGGCGTAGATCGGATACATCACCAGGCTGGACTGCACGCTCATCATGCTGCGATAGCCGCTGTCCACCCGCTCCACTTCCCGGGCGACAAGGCCGTAGGCAACATAAGAGGCCCCCAGCCCGCCATATTCCTCGGGGACGGTGACGCCCAGCAGGCCCATCTCCCCCATTTCACGGAAGATCTCGGGGTCGGTCGTCTCTTCACGATAGGCCTTGATCACGCGCGGCTGCAGCTTTTCCTGCGCATAGGCGCGGGCGGCATCGCGCAGCATGCGCTCTTCCTCGGTCAGCTGATCATTCAGGCGGAAGGGATCTTCCCAGTCGAACCGGCCCAGGTCAGGGGCATCTTTGGCTTTCAGCTTTGGGGTATCAAGGCTCATGTCATCCTCCGGTTCGGATCAGTGTGGCACGGGTTGCGCATTGGCGAAAGGTATTGGATTTGTGCATGATCCGGGGGCTTGCTGCAACGTTCCAAAAGGCGCTGCGTCCGAACTCCCGGCGTAGGTCTGAAGGGTACAAATGCAGGTGAGTATGGCCCGCGCTTGCCTGTCTTATTGCGCAGACCAGCGCCCGATGCTATCGAAGCTTTGTCACTGGTTCATGAGGAAAACGCATGATAGGCCCGCGTCGCCTGTTGCCCTCCATGCCCTCTTTGCTTGCGTTGGAGGCAGTGGACCGGCTTGGCACCGCCTCGGCGGCGGCGGCAGAGCTGTCGCTGACCCAAGGCGCGGTCAGCCGGGCATTGCAGGGGCTGGAGGGGCAGCTGGGGGTGGCGCTGTTCATTCGGGAACGCCAGCGGCTGCGGCTGACCCCGGCGGCACAGGATTATGTGCGGCATGTGCGGGTGCATCTGACCGCGCTGTCACAGGCATCCTTGCGGTTGCGCGCCAATCCGGGCGGGGGGGGCTTGTCGCTGGCGATCCTGCCGGCGTTCGGGGTGCAATGGCTGGCCCCGCGCCTGCCGGATTTTGCACGGCGGCATGCCGGGGTGACGGTCAACCTGTCGACCCGGCTGCGCCCGTTCGATTTTGCCACCGAAGGGTTTGACGCCGCAATCCACTTCGGGCGGGCTGACTGGCCGGGGGCCGAGCATCTGCTGCTGTTCGACGAAGAGGTGATGCCGGTCTGTGCGTCTTCGGTGGTGGCTGAGCCTGTCGCGGCGGTCGAGGCGCTGCTTGCGCTGCCGCTGCTGCAGCTGGAAAGCCGCCCGGGGGCCTGGGGCCGCTATCTGGCGCAGCAGGGGGTGCCGGGGCAACGCCCCGTGGGGATGGTGTTCGACCAGTTCGCCACCATGACACAGGCGGCCATCCACGGCATGGGTGTCGCCCTGTTGCCACTGTTCCTGATCGGTGACGCGTTGCAGACGGGTGCGCTGGTCCCTGCCTGGACCGCACGTGGCCATGGTCTGGGCAGCTACTATCTGGTCTGGCCAAGGGATGTGCCCCCGCGTCCACCCTTGATTGCCTTCCGGGACTGGATTGCCGGCCAGATTGGCTGACCCTGTGCAGCTTTGCACAAAGACCGTGACGAAATCGGCCTTATCTGCAGATCCCCCCGGGCTAATATCACCTCCAAGCCCCGCGTCGGGGCAACAGGAGGGCACGATGACCACTATTCCCGGACTTCACCACGTCACCGCCATTTCCGGCGCACCGCAACCCAATGTCGATTTCTTTACCGGCACCCTTGGACAGAAGCTGGTGAAGAAAACGGTAAACTTCGATGATCCCGGCACCTACCATCTGTATTATGGGGATGCTGGCGGCAGCCCCGGCACGATCATGACCTTCTTTCCCTTTGCCGATTCCGGTCCGGGACGGGCGGGGCCGGGGATGGCCTCGGCCTATGCCTATGCCATCCCGCCGGCGCAATTCGACCGGATCACCGACGATCTGGCAGTGGCAGGCCATACCACGGCCGGGGCCGGCCTGCGCTTTGGCGAGCGGGTTGTGACCCTGCGTGACCCGGATGGTGCGCCGGTCGAGCTGATTGAAAGCGCGGATGCGGCCGATACCCATGGCTTTCACTCGGTCACGCTGTGGGAGCGTGACCCGGAGCGGACGCTGCGCCTGCTGACCGATGTGTTCGGCTATCAGCACAGCGGCACCGAGCAGGAAGGCCCCACCGAGCGCCACCGTCTGATCGTGCCGGGGGCCGAGCGCGGCCGGATCGTCGATGTGATCCGCGTCGCCGCGGCGCAACCCGGGCGGCAGGGGGCTGGCACCATCCACCATGTCGCCTTCCGCGCCCGCGACGATGCGGAACAGTTGGCTTGGATGGACCGGCTGGCAAGCGCCGGGCACCGCACCACCCCGGTGACCGACCGACAGTATTTCAATGCGATCTACTTCCGCGAACCGGGCGGCGTGCTGTTTGAAATCGCCACCGATCCGCCGGGCTTTGCCATTGATGAACCGGCAGACAGCCTGGGTCAGGCGTTGAAACTGCCTGCGCAATACGAACCGATGCGCGCCCGGATCGAACGCGTGCTGCCGCCGCTGCGGGTGCGCGCATGATTGCGCATCTTCCACCCGGTGCTGCCCATGGCGTGGTGATGCTGCACGGGCGCGGAGGAACGGCGGTTGATATCCTGTCGCTGCTGGATCACGCGGGCTTGCCGGGCGTGGCCGCGGTTGCGCCAGAGGCTGCGGGAAACAGCTGGTGGCCCAGCAGTTTTCTGGCCCCGGCCGCACAGATGGACCCCTTTGTGCAGCGCGGACTTGCCGAGGTGGCGGCAGGCGTGGCCAGCCTGGAACAGGCCGGCCTGGCCCGCAGCGCGATCTGGTTGTGCGGGTTCAGCCAGGGCGCGTGCCTTGCGCTGGAAGCCTTTGCCCGCGAAGGCGAGGGGCTGGCAGGGGCTTTTGCCTTTTCCGGCGGCTTGGTCGGGCTTGCCGATCAGGGCAATCCCGGCCCGGCGCTTTATGGCCACGCAGACAAACGGCTGGATTACACCGGGCAGCGGAGCGGGCAGGTCTGGATTTCAGTGCATCAGCGTGACCCGCATATCCCGCTGAAACGCGCCGAGGACAGTGCCGTTGCCCTGCGCCAGAGGGGTGCCACGGTGGATCTTCAGGTCTATCCCGGCGCGGGCCACGCCGTGATGCGCGAAGACATCACGGCCCTGCGCCGGCATCTGAACGGCTAGGAGAGGGGGCCCCTACGGCCCCCTTCACTTTGTCAGGATCAGCTTGCCCTGACGGGTGATGCGCAGCGAATACACCATGCCGTTCAGCAAGATACGCGCCTCGCGCCCGCCTTCGGTGAGCGCGGTGGCGTCATGCAGCGGAATAGCCTCGGCCAGCCGGGTCAGATCTGTCATCGCGTTCATGCGCGTCCCTCCAGCCGGTCAAGCATCGTGCCAAGCAGGTCATTGGGGACGAAACCGGCCAAGGATTGGCGCAGAAGTTCCGCCAGATCCGGCGCAACCGGAGCGGTTCGATCAGGCTGTGGTCTCATGTAGGGCTTCCTTCGGACAGGGAACAGCTGTGTGTTCATGGTCTTGGCTGGCCCGTCCGGACTGGCTGTGTGAATACCTTACAAAAATACTTTGTAATGTAAAGCCTCGTCCCGAAGATTTTTCACGACGGCTGTTGAACCAACGCGCAACCTGCTACATTTCAACCCGACATTGCGAAAAAGGATCGTGCCATGGCCGAGCGCAAACTGAAACTGTCGCCACTTGATCCGGTCTGGACCCGCGTCTGTGACGAGGCAGAGGCGGCGATCAAGGAGGATCCGTTGCTCGGCGGCCTGATCCATTCGTCCTTGCTGCATCACCCGACGATGGAACAGGCCCTTGCCTACCGGTTTTCGTTCAAACTTGCCTCGCCTGAAATGGGCGAGCAGATCCTGCGCGAGATTGCCGATCAGGCTTACCGCGATGATCCTGATCTGGGGGCCGTCGCGCGGGCCGATCTGATGGCGGTCTTCGACCGTGACCCGGCCTGCCATCGCTATCTGCAACCGATCCTGTTTTTCAAAGGCTATCAGGCGGTGCAGGCCTACCGCGTGGGCCATTGGCTCTGGACCCGTGGCCGCCGCGATCTGGCCTATTTCGTCCAGATGCGGGTCAGCGAAGTGTTCGGCGTCGACATTCACCCGGCTGCAAAGATCGGTCGCGGCATCATGATCGACCACGCCCATTCGATCGTGATCGGTGAAACCGCTGTTGTCGGCGACAATGTGTCGATGCTGCATTCGGTGACCTTGGGCGGAACCGGCAAGGAAGACGGCGACCGTCATCCCAAGATTGGCAATGGCGTGCTGATTGGCGCAGGTGCGAAGGTTCTGGGCAACATCTCGGTTGGAGATTGCTCACGCATCGCTGCGGGCTCGGTGGTGCTGCACGATATTCCGCGCAACAAGACGGTTGCGGGTGTTCCGGCCAAAATCGTCGGCGAAGCCGGCTGCTCGCAACCTGCCGTGTCGATGGATCATAATCTGACAGGCTGCCTCGACTGCGGCTGACTTTTGCGCGCATGAAAAAGCCCCCGGATGCAGCGGCATCCGGGGGCTTTTTAATGTCTCGACCATCAGGCCAGCATGGTCATCGGGTTTTCCAGCGCCTCGATGACCGCCTTCAGGAAAGCGGCCCCCAGCGCGCCATCGATCACCCGGTGATCGACGGACAGGGTCATCGACATGACTGTTGCCACACCGATGGTGCCATCCGCCTTGACCACCGGCTTTTTCACGCCTGCGCCGACCGCCAAAATCGACCCGTGCGGCGGGTTGATCACGGCGTCGAAATTGTCGATCCCCATCATCCCGAGGTTGGAAATCGCAAAGCTGCCGCCCTGATATTCATGCGGGGCCAGCTTCTTGGTTTTCGCCCGCCCGGCCAGATCCTTCATCTCGGCCGACAGGGCCGACAGTGACTTCTTGTCGGCATCGCGCAGAACGGGGGTGAAGAGCCCGCCCTCAATGGCCACAGCCACCGCCACATCCGAGGGTTTCAGCTTCAAGATGCGATCACCCGCCCAGACGGCGTTGCAATCCGGCACGGCTTGCAGCGCCTGCGCGCAGGCCTTGATGATGAAGTCATTGACGGACAACTTCACGCCGCGCGATTCCAGTGATTTGTTCAGGGTCGCGCGGAATTCCATCAATGCGTCCAGCTGCACTTCCCGGCGCAGATAGAAATGCGGGATGGTCTGCTTGGCCTCGGTCAGCCGGGCCGCGATGGTGCGGCGCATGCCGTCCAGTGCCACCTCGGTAAACTCCCGGTCGGCGTACATTTTCAGCACGGTGTCCGTGGACGGGCCGGTGGGCATTGCCGCCTTTGCCGGGGCCTGCGCAGCAGGGGCCGCCGCCGCCGCCGCCGCCGCCGCCGCTGGGGCAGGGGCCGCAGCCTTTGGCGCGGCCTGCGCGCCTTCGACATCGGCGCGCACGATGCGGCCATGCGGGCCAGAGCCCTGAACCGCGCTCAGGTCCAGACCCTTTTCCTTGGCGATCCGCCGCGCGAGCGGCGAGGCGAAGACTCGGGCGCCAGAGGCCGCGGAGGTGGCAGGGGCCGCCGCCGGTGCCGCAGCGGCAGGGGCCGCTGCCGGGGCAGCCTCGGCCGGTTTTGCCGCCGCCGGTGCCGCCACGGTGGCAGAGGCATCCTCCCCCTCTTCCAGCAGCACGGCGATGGCGGCGTTGACCTTTACCCCCGCCGTGCCTTCGGCCACCAAAAGCTTGCCGATGGTGCCCTCATCGGTCGCCTCGAACTCCATCGTGGCCTTGTCGGTTTCGATCTCGGCCAGGATCTGGCCGGATTTTACCACATCGCCCTCTTTCACCAGCCATTTGGCCAGCGTGCCTTCCTCCATCGTGGGGGACAGCGCGGGCATCAGAATTTCGGTTGCCATGGTGCGCCCTCCTTACCGGTAGCAGACAGATTTCGCCGCGGCAGCGATTTCTGCCGGGGTGATCAGCGCGAATTTTTCAAGGTTCGCGGCATAGGGCATCGGCACATCCTTGCCGGCGCAGGTGACGACGGGCGCATCCAGATAATCGAAGGCGCGCTGCATGATCGTCGATGCAAGATGGTCGCCGATCGACCCCACAGGGAAGCCTTCCTCAACCGTGATGCAGCGGTTGGTCTTTTGGACCGAGGCCAGCACCGTATCATAATCAATCGGGCGCAGGGTACGCAGGTTGATGATCTCGGCCTCGATCCCGTCCTTGGCGAGAGCTTCGGCGGCCAGCAGGGAATGCGCCACGCCGATGCCAAAGCTGACAATGGTCACATCCTTGCCCTCACGGATGATCGACGCCTTGCCGAACGGGACGGTGAAGTCTTCATCTGTCGGCACCTCGAAGCTGCGGCCGTACAGGATTTCATTCTCAAGGAAGATCACCGGGTTCGGATCACGGATCGCCGATTTCAGCAGGCCTTTGGCATCGGCTGCGGAATAGGGCATGCAGACGCGCAGGCCGGGAATGGCGGCATACCAGGCCGCATAGTCCTGCGAATGCTGCGCGCCCACGCGGGCAGCAGCTCCGTTCGGGCCGCGGAACACCATCGGGCTGCCCATCTGGCCGCCGGACATGTACAGCGTCTTGGCGGCAGAGTTGATGATATGGTCAATCGCCTGCATGGCGAAGTTGAAGGTCATGAACTCGACAATGGGCCTGAGGCCGCCCCAGCTGGCACCAACCGCGATGCCGGCAAAGCCATGTTCGGTGATCGGGGTGTCAACCACCCGCTTGGCACCGAATTCATCCAGCAATCCTTGAGAAATCTTGTAGGCGCCCTGATATTCGCCAACTTCTTCCCCCATCAGGAAGACATTGGGATCACGGCGCATTTCCTCGGCCATTGCTTCGCGTAGGGCTTCGCGGACGGTCATGGTCTTGGTCGGACCTTCGGGCAGATCGGTATGCGGCCAGCCCTTTGCCGCCGCGACTGGTGCAGGGGCAGGCGCTGCGGCCTGCGCGGGCACCGAAGCCGGGGCCTCCGCCGCCGGGGCGACAGAGTCTGCCACTTTTGGCGCGGGCGTCTCGCTCACGCTTTCACCCTCTTCGACCATGATGGCAATCGGCGTGTTCACTTTCACACCGGCCGTGCCTTCGGTGACCAGCAGCTTGCCGATGATCCCTTCGTCGGTGGCCTCGAATTCCATCGTGGCCTTGTCGGTTTCGATCTCGGCCAGAATCTGGCCGGATTTTACCGCGTCGCCTTCTTTCACCAGCCATTTGGCCAGCGTGCCTTCTTCCATCGTCGGGGAAAGCGCGGGCATCAATACTTCGGTTGCCATGTCGTGTTCCCCCTCAGGCGTAGATGTCGGTCCAGAGTTCCTCAACCGGAGGCTCTGGGCTGTCTTTGGCGAATTCGGCAGATTCGTTGACCTGCGCCTTGATCTCTTTGTCGATGGCTTTCAGGTCTTCGTCGCTGGCAAGGCCGCCCTGCAGCAGCAGGTCGCGCACATGTTCGATGGCATCTTTCTCAGAGCGCATCTTCTCCACCTCTTCGCGGGTGCGGTATTTGGCCGGGTCCGACATCGAATGGCCGCGGTAGCGATAGGTCATCATTTCAAGGATATAGGGCCCCTGACCCGCACGGCAGGCGGCAACCGCCTTTTCGCCGGCAGCCTTCACGGCCAGCACATCCATCCCGTCAACGGCCTCGCCCTTGATGCCATAAGCGGCCCCGCGTTCCCACAGGGACGGCGACTTGGTGGAGCGTTTGACAGAGGTGCCCATGGCATAACCGTTGTTTTCGATCACGAAAATCACCGGCAGGTTCCACAACTCGGCCATGTTGTAGGTCTCGTAGACCTGGCCCTGATTGGCCGCACCGTCACCGAAATAGGTGAAGGTCACATTGTCATTGCCAAGGTATTTGTCGGCGAAGGCCAGACCGGCCCCCAGCGGCACTTGCGCGCCGACGATGCCATGGCCGCCGTAGAAATGCTTCTCTTTCGAGAACATGTGCATCGAGCCGCCCTTGCCCTTGGAATAGCCGCCGATGCGCCCGGTCAGTTCGGCCATCACGCCCTTCGGGTCCATGCCGCAGGCCAGCATATGGCCGTGGTCGCGGTAGCTGGTAACGCGTTTGTCCCCCTCTTTGGCCGCAGCCTCCAGACCCACCACAACCGCCTCTTGCCCGATATACAGGTGGCAGAACCCACCGATCAGGCCCATGCCGTACAATTGGCCGGCCTTTTCCTCAAACCGGCGGATCAGCAGCATCTCGCGGTAGTATTTCAGCAACTCTTCCTTCGAGGCATTCGGCCTCTCGGCTGGTTTCTTGGCGGCCATATGCGGCACCCTCCCGTCAGTGGCTAAGATAGTTTAGTGTTAAACCATTCATAGCCTATCGGGTTTTGTTGGGCAAAACAAAAAACGCGCGCCGAAACGGCGCGCGGGGCAGGGCCTTGATGCCTGTCCGTCAGCGGATCACGATCTCATCGGCACGGACATAGCCCAGCACGTCGCGCACCTGTTCATCCAGCAGATCGACATCCAGATAACGGTCTGACAAACGCATGGTCAGGTTGCTGATCTCGGCCAGATCCTGATAGAGACGGTCGCGTTCCACCCGCAGCGTCTCGGCCTCGGCGCGGATCTGAACCTGACGGAACACCCCGTAATCGCCCTGCACGGCGGCAAAGGTGAAATAGGCCCCCAACATGAAGGCCATCAACAGATAAAGAATGCCGCCAATCGGCAGGCGGGTGCCCTGTGCCGTCATATCCTTGCCCCTTCAGACCGTGTTTTCCGGCCTTTCTGCAGACATGACACATCTGATTCGCAAAAGGAATCCCCCAAGAGGGAAATTCCGTTCACGTTTCACCCAGGCGCAGGCTCAGCCCGCGACCGAAGCCGCATGAATGCTGGAGATGGCATCGCCAAGAGCTGCGTCGAATTCGGCATCAGACTGCTGGGCCGACAGGCCTTCGGTCAGCGCCCGGCTGAAGCTGGCGATGATGCCACGGTTGCGTGCCAGAATGGCATTGGCACCCTCGCGGCTATGGCCACCCGACAGGGCGACAACCTTCAAGACGCGGGGATGATCGACCAAGGGGGCATAGAAATTGTCCACCGACGGCAGCGACAGTTTCAGCATCACCTTGCGATCTGCCGGCAGGGCGTTGAGGTGCTTGAGGATTTCATCCTGCAGCATCGCCTCGGCCTCAGGCTTGTCGGCGATGGAAATCGTCACCTCCGGCTCCAGAATAGGCATGAGACCCGCTGCCGCAACCTGATCGCCTACAGCAAACTGCTGGGCCACGATGGCAGCGATCCCCTTGGCATTGGCCGCGTGCACAACCGAGCGTTCCTTGGTGCCGAACACGCCAAGCCCCTTGGCGCGCGCCAGCAGCGCCTCCAGCCCCGGCATCGGCTTCATCAGCTGCACGCCATCGGCCTCGGCCTCCAGCCCCTTGTCGATCTTGAGAAACGGGACCACGCCGCGCTTGCTCCACAGGAATTCGGCCGTCGGGATACCGTCGATGTCGCGGTCCATGGTCTGCTCGAACAGGATGGTGCCCACCACCTTGTCACCGGTGAAGGCAGGCGATTTGATGATCCGCGACCGCATGGCATGGATCATGTCATACATTTCAGACTCGCCCGAATAGGCGTCTTCCGCCACCCCATAGAGCTTCAGGGCCTTGGGCGTTGACCCACCGGACTGGTCCAGCGCCGCGATAAACCCGTTCCCCTTGCTGATCTGGTCAGCAGCCTGCGCGAACATCATTTGAAACCCCTTGAAAACGCCTGAGATGTTGACCTTGGATAGCCATATGTGCGCCACCCTGCAATCATGGTGACGCTAACACGCCGTGCAATTTCGGGGCCTTGGTCGCCAACGGGGGCGATCTGCCCCAGCGGCGGCGGGATGCTGCCCGGCTCAGGCGGTCAGGGCCGCAACCCCGGGCAGGTCCTTGCCCTCCATCCATTCCAGAAACGCCCCGCCTGCGGTGGAGATGAAGGTGAAATCCTCCGCCGCCCCGGCCTGATTGAGCGCCGCGACCGTATCGCCCCCGCCTGCGACCGAGATCAGCTTGCCCTCTCGCGTCAACGCCGCCGCCGATTTTGCCGCCGCATTGGTGGCTGCATCAAAGGGTGTCAGCTCGAATGCGCCCAGCGGACCGTTCCAGATCAGGGTTTCCGACCCTTCGAACACCCTCACAATGGCCGCCACACTCATCGGTCCGGCATCCAGGATCATCGCATCGGCAGGGCAGGCATCCGCCGCCACCACGTCATGCTCGGCATTGGCCTTGAATGCGCGGGCCACCACCACATCGACGGGCAGGTGAATGGTGCAGCCCGCAGCCTTGGCCTTGCCAAGGATCTCGCGCGCGGTGTCGGCCATGTCGCGTTCGGCCAGCGACTTGCCAACCTCGAGTCCCTGCGCCACCAGAAAGGTGTTGGCCATGCCGCCGCCGATCACCAGATGATCGACCTTTGTCACCAAATTGCCCAGCAGATCCAGCTTGGTGGACACTTTGGCCCCGCCCACCACCGCCACCACCGGGCGTTTCGGCGTGCCAAGGGCGGCTTCCAGCGCCTTCAGCTCTGCCTCCATCAACCGGCCCGCGGCGGCTGGCAGCAGGCGCGCCAGCGCCTCGGTCGAGGCATGGGCGCGGTGGGCGGCGGAAAAAGCGTCATTCACAAAGATATCGCCCAAGGCAGCCAGCTCGGCGGCAAAGGCGGGATCATTCTTTTCTTCGCCGGGATGAAAGCGGGTGTTTTCCAGCAGCACCACGTCGCCCGGTTCGGCCGCGGCAATCGCCTGTGCCGCCATCGGGCCGGTGCTTTGCGCGCTGAATATCACCTTGCGACCAAGGCTGTCTTGCAGCGCATCCACGATCTGCGCCAGGCTCATCTCTGGCACGACCTTGCCCTTGGGGCGGTCAAAATGCGCCAGCAGAACCATCCGCCCGCCGCGTGCGATGATATCTTCGACGGTGGGGCGGATCTTGTCGATCCGGGTGGTGTCGGTCACACGACCGGCCTCCATCGGCACGTTGATGTCAACGCGCACCAGCACCGTCTTGCCGGCCAAGCCGATGTCGTCGAGTGTTTTCCAGCCCATGTCGGACCTCCCTGTCGAATTGTTGCCCCTTGTTTCCGCCGGAATGCCGCGCAGGTCAACCGATCTGCGCAAGGCCCCCTTTCCATATCCGGCCCCGGACATTAGGTTCACAGCCAGACAACAGTAAGGAGCCAAATCCTATGGCCGAGATCAAAGACCCCGAAAACACCATCATCCTGACGCTGAAAGATGGCGAAGTGGTGATCGAGCTGCTGGCCGATGTGGCCCCGAAACATGCCGCGCGGATGAAGGAACTCGCCCGTGCGAAAGCCTATGACAACGTGTGCTTCCACCGCGTGATCAACGGCTTCATGGCGCAGACCGGCGATGTGGAAAACGGCAACATGGAGAACAACTTCAACCTGCGCCGGGCGGGCACGGGCGGGTCGGACCTGCCGGATCTGCCGGCGGAATTTTCCAAACTGCCGCATGACCGTGGCACCCTGGGCGCCGCGCGCAGCCAGAACCCGAATTCGGCCAACAGCCAGTTCTTCATCAACTTCGCCGACAATCATTTCCTGAACAACCAGTACACGGTCTATGGCCGGGTGATTTCGGGGATGGAGCATGTCGACAAGATCGCACGCGGTGAACCACCGGCGAGCCCTGACCGGATGATCACCGTACGGGTGGCTGCCGATGTCGCGTGACGGGTTCATCGCGGGCGGGATCTTCGCGCTTGGTCTGGCGGTTGTCGGGGGTTACGGCATCAGCCAGTTTGCCACCCCGGTAATGGCGCAGGTCGAAGACGGGCCGGGGCCGAATCTGGTGATCGAGGTTGCGGGCAGCACCAGCGGGCAGATCGTGATCGACATGCTGCCGGACGTGGCCCCCCGCCATGTGGAGCAGATCACGGCCCTGGCCGCAGAAGGGGCCTATGATGGTGTGGTGTTCCACCGCGTGATCGATGGCTTCATGGCCCAGACCGGGGATGTGGCCAATGGCAAGGCGGGCGGCGATCTGTCGATGGCGGGGATGGGCGGGTCTTCGCGCCCTGATCTGCCGGCAGAGTTTTCCGACCTGAGCTTTGAGCGTGGCGTCGTCGGCATGGCCCGCAGCCAGAGCCCGGATTCTGCCAACAGCCAGTTCTTCATCATGTTCGCACCCGGAGAGTTCCTCAACGGCCAGTATACCGTGGTCGGTCGGGTGATCGAAGGCATGGAGGTGGTCGATGCCATCAAGAAAGGGGAGGGCGGCAATGGCGAAGTGTCTGACCCTGACCGGATGGAGCGCGTGACGGTCGCCCCATAATGGCCCGCTTATCCTTGCGTGTAACACAGGGTGTCCCCCTGTGTTACACAAGGGGCCTTGGTTGTTTATCAAGGGCTTGGAAAGTTGTTTTCATAGATTTTTAACATTTGGCCCCGACCGGGCCGCCTGGGCCGCTTGTCTTTCCGCAAAGGCTGCCCGATGATCCGCCCCGATCAATCAAAGGGGCTTTCCAGTGGATACCGACATGCAACGCCGCCTGGCGCAGATGCTTCATCACCGCTCTGCGGGCTTGCAAAAAGGCGATCCGGTATCGCTGCCGCTGACCACATCGACCAGCTATCATCTGCCGGAGGTGCAAGGCGCGCCCTTTATCTATGCCCGCAACGGCACGCCGACCTGGGAGGCGGTGGAAGCGCAGCTGGCGCTGCTGGAAGATGCCGAGACGGTGACCTTCCCGAGCGGGATGGGGGCGATTTCGGCGGCGCTGTTTGCCACGTTGAAGGCGGGGGACCGCGTGATCCTGCCCGCAGACGGCTATTATGTGACCCGCGTGCTGTCCGAAGGGTTTCTGACGCCTTTGGGCGTCGATGTGGTGCAGATCCCGACGCTGTCTTGTGCAGATGCGGACTTCACCGGGGCGGCGGTGGTCTATCTGGAGACGCCATCAAACCCCGGTCTGGATGTGGTGGACATTGCCGATGTCTGCGCCCGTGCCCATGCGGCGGGGGCGATCGTGATCGTTGACAACACCACGATGACCCCGCTGCTGCAACGCCCGCTGGACCTTGGGGCCGATCTGGTGGTGGCCGCCGATACCAAGGCCCCGGCGGGGCATTCCGATGCGCTGTTCGGCCATGTGTCGGGGCGCTCGCCCGACCGCATGGCGCGGGTGCGCGACTGGCGGCGGCTGTCGGGGTCGGTCCCCGGCAGCATGGAGGCCTGGCTGGTGCACCGCGGGCTGGAAACGCTGGAGGTGCGGCTGGAGCGCATGTGTGCGAGTGCCGCCGTGATTGCAGAGCGGCTGGCCGGGCATGATGCGGTGCGCAGCCTGCGCTATCCGGGATTGGCGGAGGACCCGTCCTACGCGCTGTCCAGGCGGCAGATGCAGGGCTTTGGCTTTCTGATCGGCATGACGCTGGAGAATGCCACCCTGGCCGAGCGGTTTCTGGAGCGTTGCCCCTATCTGGTCCGCTCCACCAGTTTTGGCGGCACCCATTCGGCGGGAGAGCGCCGGGCGCGCTGGGGCGATGCGGTGCCCGAAGGATTTGTCCGGCTGTCGATCGGGGTGGAACCGGTGGAGGCGCTTTGGACCGCCATGGCAGAGGCGCTGGCCTGAGCGGGACAGGCGCAGGGGCGGGGTGAACCCCGCCCGACCGCGGCCGGGGCGGCTTTAGATCAGGGCAATCAGGCGGGCCGCCTCTTCCTTTGGCGCGATCAGCGGGCTGCGATCTTCGCCGGGGTAAAACCGGGCGCGCACCGCCGTGGCCATCGGGCGCGGGGTTTCGACCAGCACGCGCGGGCCGATGCGCGCGGATTCCGCCTGCCAGTTGCGGGCGAGCGTGATCTGTCCGGCCTTGCTGGCCCCGTAGGCCGCGCCAAATTTCTGCGCCGCAACCGGATCATCGAAAAACATCGCAGAGCCGGTTCCGGCACGCAGAAGCGGTTCGATCATGGTGATCAAAAAGGCGGTGGCGCGCAGATTGGTGGCGATGGATTTGTCCAGATCCTTCATGTCAACAGACGGGGCGGGTGCCAGAGCGGTGGCATGCACCGCCGTATGCGCCCAGAATTGCAGCCCGCCCCAGCGGTCATGCAAGGACCGGCACAGGTGGCGCATCGCATCTTCATTGGTCACATCCATCGGGGCGAGGGTCAGGCCACCCGCGCCGGGCATGCGGGCCTGCTTGACGCGGTCATCCAGCTCTTCGAGGCCCCCCACGGTGCGCGCCACCGCCACCACATGCCAGCCGCGCAGGGCAAGCTGTTCGGCCATCGCGGCACCAAGGCCGCGGGAAGCGCCGGTGATGAGGGCGAGTTTCTGGGTCATGGATCGGCTCCGGTGGCTGATGTCGGAGCGGGGGTTTCACACCCCCGCACCCCCGTGGGATATTTGGGAACAGGAAATGGGCAGAAGACAGAGGCTATTCTGCCGCGTCTTTCATCTCAAATCCTTCAGCGATCTTGTCCGATGGGCTGACCGGGTAGTCGCCGGAGAAGCAGGCATCGCAGAATTTGGGGGCGCGGGGGTCGCGGCCCGCCGCTTCGCCGGCGGCGCGGTACAGACCGTCGAGCGAGATGAACTTCAGGCTGTTGACGCCGATCCAGTCGCGCATTTCATCCTCGGTCATGGTGGCGGCGAGGAGTTTGGAGCGTTCCGGCGTGTCGACGCCGTAAAAGCAGGGCCAGGCGGTGGGTGGCGAAGCGATGCGGAAATGGACTTCGGCGGCCCCGGCATCAAGGATCATGTCCTTGATCTTGCGGCTGGTGGTGCCGCGCACGACGGAATCATCCACCAGGATCACCCGCTTGCCCTTGATCAGCGCGCGGTTGACGTTGAGCTTGAGGCGCACGCCCATGTTGCGGATGGCATCGGTGGGCTCGATGAAGGTGCGGCCCATGTATTGGTTGCGGATGATGCCCATGGCATAGGGAATGCCCGATTGCTGGCTGTAGCCGATGGCGGCGGGCGTGCCGGAATCGGGGACCGGGCAGACCAGATCGGCCTCCACCGGGGCCTCGATCGCCAGTTCCATGCCGATGCGATGCCGGGTTTCATAGACCGACTGACCGCCGATGATGCTGTCGGGGCGGGAGAAATACACCTTCTCGAAGATGCAAAAGCGTGAGGGGGCGGGGTGGAAGGGGCGCGAGGAGTCGATCTTGTTGCCCTCGATCACCACCATCTCGCCCGGATCGATCTCGCGCACGAAATCGGCACCGATGATGTCGAGCGCGCAGGTCTCTGAGCTGAGCGCCCAGCCGGAATCGCCGATGCGGCCCAGCACCAGCGGGCGCACGCCCAGCGGGTCGCGCACGCCGATCAGCTTGGTGCGGGTCATGGCGACGACGGAGAAGGCGCCTTCGCAGGCGCGCAGGGCGTCTTTTATCCGCTCGGACAGGTTTTTCTGGATCGAGCGCGCCATCAGATGGATGATGCATTCGGAATCGGATGAGGATTGGAAGATCGAGCCACGCTCGATCAACTCCTTGCGCAGGGCGCTGGCATTGGTGAGGTTGCCGTTGTGGGCAATGGCACAGCCGCCCATCGAGAACTCACCAAAGAAGGGCTGCACGTCGCGGATCGCGGTGGCGCCCTTGGACCCGGCGGTGGAATAGCGCACATGGCCGATGGCAAGCTGGCCGGGCAGGGTGTCCATCACATCGGCTTTGGTGAAATTGTCACGCACATAGCCAAAACGACGGGCCGAGTTGAAACCGTGGTCGGGATGGTAGGCGACAATACCGCCGGCCTCTTGCCCGCGATGCTGCAGGGCATGCAGGCCAAGGGCGGTGAAATTTGCCGCATCCGAGACGCCGATGACGCCGAAGATCCCGCATTCCTCCTTCAACTTGTCATCATCGAAGGGGTGGGACAGGTAGGGGTGCATCACAGGCTCCGAATCCTACACGACTATACTGCCCCCGCTTTATTCGCTCCGGTCAACGGTGTCACCCCCCGACGTCGGGAGGCTTGTGCCAAAGGGGCGGGCCCGGCGTTGCCACCGGGCCCCCTCAAGCGGATGGATCGGGGGTCAGGCGGCCGTGCCGCGACGCCGGCGCGCTGCCAGCAGCATGCCGACCCCGGTGACCAGAAGCAGCCCGCCGGCCGGCAGGGGCACCACGGCGGCGGGACCAGTTTCATAGGAGAAGTTCTGGAAGCGCAGGCCCGCCGGATCGGTGTTGTTGAAGATGGTCAGACCCGCGAAGGGCGAAGCCGCTGCCAGGGTATAGATCGCATAACCGCTGCCGAGGGCCTGGGTGAACGAGTCCAGCAAAGCGCCATTGGCCGCGAAAAACGCGATGCTGATGCTGCCACCGTCGGCTGATCCCGCAGTGAAGGTGATGGATGAGGCGATGCTGTCGAGCAGGATCGACAGGGGGCCCTGGTTGTTGGGTTGCGGCAGGATCGACCGGCTGGCCGGGCTGACGCCTGGATTGAAGGCTGCAACGGTCAGGAAATTAGAGGCCACCAGGGACAGGGGGCCGGTGGGCGTGCCAGAGATACCTGTCGTGCCGACAATGGTCTGGCCGTCGAAGGTGCCTGCAAAGCTTGCCCCCGGGGCAGTGATCAGGGTGCCCGAAACAGCACCGCTGAGGTCCACGTTTACGGTGGCGGCAGATCCGACAGCTGTCGAAGCGACAAGGAAAAGGGCTGCAAGAAATTTTTTCAACGTATTCTCCCTTAAGTTGATTTAATCAACCCAAGGTAGTTCAGCGTCAGCGACAGCGCAAATGATTCTGACGGCTCGACCTTTGGTTTTCAGGTCGAGCCGGTCGCCCGGGGGCAGTGCGGCAAAAGGTCAGAAGGGCCGGATCAGTTGACCGGATCTGCAACCGGGACGGCGCAGGCGGCGGTCAGGTCGGTGTAGCGCTGCACGATCCAGCCCGGGGCGTCTTCGGGAATGGAATTGTCGATATTGGCCTGAAAGCTGGCGAAAACCTTGGCCGAGCGCGAGCCATCGACCATGGGAATGGTATTGGCGGCAACGGCGCGATCATAGACAATGAAGGCCACGGCCACGAGAATGACCCCGCGCGCCACCCCGAACAGAAAGCCAAGCGCCTGATCGATGCCACCGATGGCGGAGCGTTGGACGAAGCTGGAAAACAGGGGCGTGAACAGGGCGGCGATCACCAATCCGATGGCAAAGACGGCGGCAAAGGCCCCGATGATCGACAATTCGCAGCTGTCGCCCAGAAACTCGCCGACGACGGGCAATTCCCGGATCAGCGGTTGTGCGGCAGGGGCAAAGACGAAGGCCAGCACGGCGGCGCCGATCCAGCCCGCAATCGCCATCGCCTCGCGCACAAGGCCGCGGGAATAGGCCAGGATCGCGGACAGGACGATCACGCCCGCCACGATGCCGTCTACCAGAGTAAAGCCGTCCATCATCCGCTCCTTTGTGTCGCGTCAGCCTGCGCCGAACATCTCGCCGACAAAGGCGGTCAGATCGGGCATCTCACGCAGACGCATATCTGTTCCGCCCGCGGTTTTCGACCCCGTGGGCAGGGTTGCCTGCTGAAAACCAAGTTTCGACGCTTCTTTCAACCGGTTTTCGGTCTGCCCTACAGGACGCAAGGCGCCCGACAGCGAGATTTCCCCGAAAAGCACCATGTCTGGCGGAATTGCCACATCCTCGCGCGCCGACAGCAGCGCCGCCGCCACCGCCAGATCGGCAGCGGGTTCGTTGACGCGCAGGCCGCCGGCGACGTTCAGAAACACGTCAAGCCCGGTGAAAGGGATGCCGCAACGCGCTTCGAGCACCGCGAGAATCGTCGACAGCCGCCCCGAGTCGAGCCCCACCACAGTGCGCCGGGGCGTGCCCAGGGTGGAGGGGGCGACAAGGGCCTGAATTTCGGTCAGCACCGGCCTTGTGCCCTCGATCCCCGCAAAGACCGCTGATCCGGGGGCAGGGCGGTCGCGGTCGGACAGGAACAGGGCCGAAGGATTGGTGACTTGCGCCAGACCATTGCCGGTCATCTCGAACACGCCGATTTCATCCGCCGGACCAAAGCGGTTTTTCACCGCCCGCAAGATCCGGAACTGGTGGCCACGCTCGCCCTCGAAATAGAGCACGGTATCGACCATGTGTTCGACCACGCGCGGGCCCGCGATCTGGCCTTCCTTGGTGACATGGCCGACCAACACCACCGCCACGCCGCGCTTTTTGGCAAAGGTCACCAGCTCATGCGCCGCCGCGCGCACCTGCGAGACGGAGCCGGGGGCCGCCTCGACCGTGTCGAGCCACATGGTCTGGATCGAGTCGATGATGGCAAGGGCGGGGCGTTCAGCGTCCAGCGTGGTCAGGATGTCGCGCAGGTTGGTTTCGGCCCCAAGGCCCACCGGCGCATCCTGCAACCCCAGACGTTGGGCGCGCATGCGGACCTGCGCCGCCGCCTCTTCGCCGGAAATATACAGGATTTTCAATCCGGTGCGGGCAAAACTTGCGGCGGCCTGCAACAGCAGGGTGGATTTGCCGATGCCCGGATCGCCGCCGACCAGAATGGCGGAGGCCGGCACCAGACCACCGCCCAGCACCCGGTCCAGCTCGTCTATGCCGGAAGAGGCGCGCGGCGGCGGGTCTTCTTCGGTGGCAAGGTCGGTGAGCTGGATCGCGCGGCCCTTGTGCCCCAGTGATTTGGGGCCAGCCGACAGCGGGGCCTCTTCGACAATGGTGTTCCATGCGCCGCAGGCGTCGCAGCGGCCCTGCCATTTCTTGTGGGTGGCACCGCAGGCGGTGCAGGTGAAACTGGAGGAGGATTTGCTCATGGCCCTGCCTAGCCCGGAAGCGGGGGGCGCTTCAAGCCTTGCGGCTGTCAGGGGTGCGGTGCGACAGGAAGAGGCTGATCAGGATGCAGGCGGTGAACAGATACAGGCCCCAGGCAACCTCGACCGTGGCCAGCCCGACGCCCTTGACCACCACGATATAGAGCGCGATCAGGAACACATCAGCCATGGCAAGCTTGCCCAGAATCCGCAGCGCGGGCAGGGCGCGCGGCGACAGCAGCCCGAAATCCACCAGCGCCAGCCCCACCGTCTTGGCCCATGGCGCAAACACCGCCATGACCGTGACCAAGAGCGCAAGGGCCACATCGCTGGCCCAGAGCGATTGCAGCCCGGTGATCACCGAAATCTCATCCAGCCCGAACAGGGGCAGCAGCCCCGCGCGCAGCAGCGGTGCGACCCACGACAGCGGGAACAGGACAAGCAGGGCAAGGTTGAGCCATTTCATGATGCTTGGTCGCGCCCTTGGGCATCGCGGTCAAGCCCGCAGGTGCGGGGTGTCGAGGTTTTGGGTCACAGCGGCAGGTCATAGCCCAGCAGATCGCGCAGCAGGGCGATGCCGGTGGTCAGCGTCAGGGTGATCAGCAGGGTAAGGACGAGGCTGTTGATGATCAGCAGCATCGGCTCATGCCATCGCGCCTGCCGGCCCCAGGACGACACCAGCCAGAACCAGCCGATGACCGAGACCACCCGCCCCGGCGGCACCAGTGCGGGCGCAAGCGGTGCGGGCCAGAGCATCCAGATCAGATAGAGCGCGACACCGGCCATCAGCACCAGCCCCCGCCGGTCGCCGATGCGCCAGGTGGTATAGGCCGACAGGGCAATCGCCAGCGGGGTCACGGTGATCAGGCTCTGGACAAGGCTGCGCCAGATCGAAGACTGCTCGAAGAGAAAAGACAGATCGGCCTGAAACACCGCGCCTCTCCCCTTGTCTCAACGGATCGCATTGATCGGGCCGGTGGCGCGGCCATGGATGAATTGTTGCACATAAGGGTCTGCGCAAGCGTCCATTTCCGACACCGGGCCGGTCCATTTTATGGTGCCTTCATGCAGCATGGCGACATGGTCGGCAATGGCGCGGACGGAAGACATGTCATGCGTGATGGTCATCGCCGTTGCCCCCATTTCCACCACGATTTCACGGATCAGATCATTGATCACCCCGGCCATGATCGGGTCAAGCCCGGTGGTGGGCTCGTCAAAGAAGATGATTTCCGGCTCGGCGGCGATGGCGCGGGCGAGGCCCACGCGTTTCTGCATCCCGCCCGACAATTCGCCAGGGTAGAAGTCGGCGACCTGTGGCCCAAGACCGACGCGGCGGAGTTTCTCCAGCGCGATGGCGCGGGCCTCGTCCTTGGGGCGGCGCGTGGCACCGCGCATCAGCCGGAAGGCGACGTTTTCCCAGACCCGCAGGCTGTCGAACAGCGCGCCGCCCTGAAACAGCATGCCAAAGCGGGCGAGGAAGGCATCACGCTCGGCTTGGCGCACGTCCTGCCCGTCGAGGCTGATGGTGCCGCCATCGGGGGTGACAAGGCCGAGGATGCATTTGAGCAGCACCGATTTGCCGGTGCCCGACCCGCCGATGATGACCATGCTTTTGCCCGAGGCGATCGTCAGATCAACTCCGCGCAGGACATGGTTGTTTCCAAAGGATTTTGTGACGCGGGACAGGGTGATCATGAGGTGAAGAACACCTCTGTCAGCAGGTAGTTGGCGGCAAGGATCAGCACGCTTGCCGTGACCACTGCCGATTTGGTGGCGCGGCCCACGCCTTGCGCGCCGCGGCCCGAGGTCATGCCGTGATAGCAGCCCATCAGCGCGATGAGAAAGCCAAACGCCGCCCCTTTGACCAGGCCGGAGCCGATGTCCCAAGGTTCCAGAAAATCGACGGTGTTTTTCAGATAGGTGACAGAGGTGAAATCAAGCCGCGTCACGCCGACCAGCCAGCCGCCCATGATGCCGATGGCATCCCCCACGCCCACCAGCACCGGCACGGTCAGGGTGGCGGCCAGCACACGCGGCACCACAAGGTATTTCATCGGGTTGGTGGACAGGGTGGTGAGCGCGTCAATCTGTTCGGTCACCTTCATGGTGCCAAGCTCGGCCGCGATCGAGGAGGCGACGCGGGCGGCAACCATCAGCCCGCCCAGCACCGGACCAAGCTCGCGCACCATGCCGATGGCGACGATGGAAGGCACCACGGCCTCGGCATTGAAGCGTGCCCCGCCGGAATAGATCTGGAGCGCAAGCGCCCCCCCGGTGAAGAGCGCGGTCAGGCCGACGACGGGCAGGCTGAACCAGCCGATCTGCAGGATCTGGGTGCCGAGTTCGCGCCAATAGATCGGGGGTCGCAGCAGATGGCCAAGGAGGCTGGCGGCGAACAGCGCCACGCGGCCGATGGCGGCCAGGGCCGCCAGGGCAGGCCGCCCGATCCCGCGCAGGCCAAGGCCAACCGGGCCCGCCCCACGCGGGCCGGGGGCTGCGCTCACGCCCCGCCCTCCTGATACCGCCGGGTGTAGCGCGGGCCAAGGGAGGTCAGGATCTCATAGCCGATGGTGCCGGCCGTGTCGGCCAGATCATCCACCGTCTGATGCGGGCCCAGAATGTCCAGCGCGCGGGGCACATAGGACAGATGGCTGATGTCCACCGTGATCAGGTCCATCGAGACCCGGCCCACCAGCGGGCAGGGCGTGTCGCCATCCCAGAGCACCGCGGTGTTCGACAGCGCCCGCAGCAACCCGTCGGCATAGCCGCCCGAGACCGTGGCGATCATCGCAGGCGTATCGGCGGTCCAGCCGCAGGCATAGCCCACCGACTCGCCCGGCTGCACGATCCGGGTCTGGATTACCGGCAAGGACAGGGTGACGACGCGGCTGGCGCCCTCATAGGGCCGCCCGCCATAAAGGCCGATGCCGGGGCGGGTCAGGTCGAAATGGTATTTCGGACCCAACAGAATGCCGCCCGTGGCCGCAAGCGAGCGCGGGACGCCGGTGCCATCGGTCATGGCGTGGAAGGTCGCCAGCTGCAGATCATTGAGCGCATGGTCCGGTTCATCGGCGCAGGCCAGATGCGACATGATCAGCTCTGGCCCGGCTTCGAGCAGATAGGGGGCCACTGCCTCCCACTCCGCCTCTTCCATGCCCAGCCGGTTCATGCCGGTATCGAGCTGCACGCCAAATGGCAGGCCGGGCAGCGATTCCAGATGCCGGGTGACCTGATCAATGCTGTTGAGCATCGGCGTGAGGTCAAGATCATGCACCATTTCGGTGTCGCCGGGCATATGGCCCGACATCACGCAGATCTGCGGCCCGGGACCGAGGGATTGGCGCAGGGCAGCGCCTTCCTCGGACACGGCGACGAAGAACCGCCGCGCTCCGGCCTGAGCCAGCGCCCGGGCAACGCGGGTGATGCCAAGGCCATAGGCGTCAGCCTTGACCACGGCGGCGGTCTGCACGCCAGAGGCGGAGGCACGGTCCAGGGCACGCCAGTTGGCGGCGATGGCGTCCAGGTCGATGGAGAGGGTTGCTGTTGTCATGGGGGTTTGTTGTCAGATCGGGGGTTACGGTCAAGCGGAAAACGGGAATTCGGCGCAAAGGAGCGGGCTTGGGGGGCATCGAGCCCCCCGCGCCCGCTGCTGCCGCGGGAAAGGCCTGAAGCGGGGCGCTTGCGGCGGCGGTGAGATACCGCCGGCCGGAGGATCCGGAGGCGGCGCACGGCCGGGACGGGGCTGTGATCTGAGGGATCAGTAGCCGGGGCCGTCACCCTGCCAGGGCTTGGCGAGGTTGCCAAAGCGGGTAAAGCGACCCTCGAAGCTGAGCTCGACCGAGCCGATGGGGCCATGGCGCTGTTTGCCGATGATCACCTCGGCCTTGCCATGCACCTGCTCCATCACCTGCTGCCAGGCGGCCATTTTCTCCAGCTCGTGATCGCCGGGCTTTTCGCGTTCCTTATAGTATTCATCGCGGTAGACGAACATCACCACATCGGCGTCCTGTTCGATCGAGCCGGATTCGCGCAGGTCGGACAGTTGCGGCCGCTTGTCCTCGCGGCTTTCGACCTGGCGCGACAGCTGCGACAGGGCGATGACCGGGATGTTGAGTTCCTTGGCGATGGCCTTGAGCCCTTGGGTGATTTCCGAGACTTCCTGCACCCGGTTGGCTTCGGAGCTTTTGGCCGAGCCTTTCAGCAGTTGCAGGTAGTCGATCATCAGCACATCCAGCCCATGGGTCCGCTTGAGCCGCCGCGCCCGGGCAGCGACCTGGCTGATCGGCAGGGCGGGGGTGTCGTCGATATAGAGCGGGCAGGATTCAAGTTGCTTGGCAGCCTCGACAAAGCGGCGGAATTCGTCTTCGCGCATGTCGCCGCGGCGGATCTGTTCGGAGGGCACTTCGGAGGCCTCGGAGAGGATCCGGGCGGCAAGCTGTTCGGCGCTCATCTCCAGGCTGAAAAAGCCGACCACGCCGCCCTCGACCGCGCCCTCATGCCCATCGGGCTTGCGGCCGCGCTTGTAGGCCTTGGCGATGTTGAAGGCGATGTTGGTGGCGAGCGAGGTTTTGCCCATCGACGGGCGACCGGCAAGGATGAGCAGATCGGATTCGTGCAACCCGCCGAGTTTCTTGTCCAGATCGGTCAGGCCGGTGGAGATGCCCGCGAGGCCACCGCCGCGCTGATAGGCGGCGTTGGCGACGTTCACCGCATCGGTGACGGCCTTGAGGAAGGACTGGAAGCCGCGCTCGGCCACGCCCTGTTCGCCCAGCTTGTAAAGCCGCTGTTCGGCCTCGACAATCTGTTCGCGCGGCTCGGATGCCATGTCGACCTTGGCGGCCTTGGCAGAGATATCCTTGCCCAAAGCGATGAGTTCGCGGCGCACGGCCAGATCATAGATCATCTGCGCATAATCACGCGCGGCATAGGCCGAGATTGCGGCCCCGGCCAGACGCACCAGATAGGCCGGGCCGCCGAGTTCCTTCAGACCGTCATCATCTTCAAAGAACGGCTTGAGCGTGACCGGGCTGGCCAGCGCATTCTTCTGGATGCGGGCGGCCGATTTCTCAAAGATGCGCTGGTGCACGGGATCATAGAAATGCTCGGATTTCACCGTGCTGGCGATGCGGTCGTAGACATCGTTATTGGTCAGGATTGCGCCCAGAAGCTGTTGTTCCGCCTCGATATTATGGGGCAGCGTGTCGTTGGTGATATCCGGAGAGGCGGGGGAGAGATCGGTTCTGATCTTGGCGACTTCGTTCATATGCTGCCTTTGCCCCGCGGATGAAGTCTGCGGTGTAGCCTGCCCTGTGGTCTGGGGGCAAGCCGGGATAAGACTGTGGACAACCCCGATAAACCCCGCGCAAGCCCGCAACAGGTGGTAGAGGCGGGCGCTGCCTCCGCTGCATGTAGCATGACTATGGGGCCTTTGTCACCGGGGTACGATTCGGACCATGGCTTTTGCGCAAATCATCCCCGGTTTGTGCACGCAGTTATCCCCAGAGGGGCCGATCCTTGCGCGAAAACCCGCCGCCAGGGCCGCGCCTCATGGCTTGCGGGCCTCCTGCCAGGCGCGGGGGGCCTTGAGGAAGGCCTCGACCTCCGCCAGGGTCTGGAGGTCAAAGCTGCCCTGGGCGCGGGCCTCTGCCAGCACATCCCACCAGGTGCACAGGTGGTGCAGCGCCACGCCATGCTCGGCCAGACGCTCTTCGGTGCCTTCGAAAATTCCGTAGTAGAAGATCACTGCCGTATGCGCGCAGGTCGCACCCGTCTCGCGGATCGCATCGACAAAGGACAGTTTCGATCCGCCATCCGTGGTCAGATCTTCAACCAGCAGCACGCGCTGGCCTTCTGACATCACCCCTTCGATCCGGGCATTGCGGCCATAGCCTTTGGGTTTCTTGCGCACATAGGTCATGGGCAGGGCAAGGCGTTCGGCCACCAGCGCAGCAAAGGGGATGCCCGCCGTTTCACCGCCCGCGATGTTGTCAAACGCTTCGAACCCGGCGTCGCGCATCACGGTCAGGGCCATGAAATCCATCAGCATCGACCGGATGCGCGGATAGGAAATCAGCTTGCGGCAATCGATATAGGTGGGCGAGGGCAGGCCAGAGGCCAGCGTGAAGGGCGTTTCGGTGTTGAAATGCACCGCCTTGATCTCTAGCAGGGCGCGGGCGGTCAGGCGGGCGATTTCGGCGCGCGGGGGGAAGGCGGTGGGGATCATGGCGGCGGTCCTTGCTATGGCTGTGCTGCGGTCCGAACACTGCCGCCAAAGGCACCTGCCGGGGCCTTTGGCAGGGGGATTCGGGCACGCAGCACGTCAAGCTTCCACGGCCCAGTGGACGGGGAAGCCGGGGTTGAATACGGTGACGGGGCCGGCCTCGGTGTAGATTTTCTCGGGCCAGGTTTGTGGGGCATCAAGGCGCACAAGGCGCAGGTTCGTGTCATTCACGGGCAGGCCATAGAAGGCGGGGCCATTCCGGCTGGTGAAGGCCTCCAGCCGGTCAAGGGCGCCCTCCTCCTCGAAGACATGCGCCAAGAGGGGCAGGGTGTTGGTGGCGGTGAAGCAGCCCGCGCAGCCGCAGCCGGTTTCCTTGGCGGCATCGACATGCGGGGCGGAATCGGTGCCGAGGAAGAAGCGGCCCAGCCCAGAGGTGGCGGCGGCGCGCAGGGCAAGGCGGTGACGCTCACGCTTGGCCACCGGCAGGCAGTAGTAATGCGGACGGATGCCGCCGACCAGCAGGTGGTTGCGGTTGATAATCAGGTGATGGGTGGTGATCGTGGCCCCAAGGTTTGGGCCGCCGTCGCGGGCAAAGGCCACGCCTTCTTCGGTCGTGATATGCTCCATCACCACGCGCAAGTCTGGCAGGCGCTCGCGCAAGGGCGCAAGCACGGTGTCGATGAACACGGCCTCCCGGTCAAAGATATCGACCTCTGGCGTTGTCACCTCGCCATGCACGCAGAGCGGCAGGCCGATCTCGGCCATTTTTTCCAGCACCGGCATGACCTTGTCGATGCTGTGCACGCCACCGTGCGAATTGGTCGTGGCCCCGGCGGGGTAGAGCTTCACCGCCTTGACCAGACCCGAGGCATGGGCGGCGGCCACATCGGCGGCATCGGTGGCCTCGGTGAGGTAGAGCGTCATCAGCGGCTGGAAGGCCGCGCCTTCGGGCAAGGCCGCAAGGATGCGGTCGCGGTACTGCGCCGCCTGTGCGCCCGTGACCACCGGCGGCACAAGATTGGGCATGATGATGGCGCGGGCAAAGTGGCGCGCGGATTCCGGCAGCACCCCTTGCAGCATCGCGCCGTCGCGCAGGTGCAGGTGCCAGTCGTCGGGGCGTATGAGCGTCAGGGTCTGGGTCATGCCGTCCGGTTACCGCAAAGGCAGCATGGTTTCCAGAGGGCAGTTGCCGGTCCGGCAGCCGCCCCCTGCAAGCGCAGGATCAGAAATCCCAGTCATCATCCGTGGTCGCCACGGCCTTGCCGATCACATAGCTGGAGCCAGAGCCCGAGAAGAAATCGTGGTTTTCACTGTCGGGCGACAGGGCGGCGAGGATGGCGGGGTTCACCTGTGCGGTCTGTTCCGGGAACAGCGGCTCGAACCCCAGATTCATCAGCGCCTTGTTGGCGTTGTAATGCAGGAAGGATTTGACATCCTCGGTCAGGCCCACCTCGTCATAAAGCTCCGCCGTATAGCGCTCTTCGATGGCGTAAAGGTCAAATATCAGCGAAAAGGCGAAATCCTTGGCCTCATCGCGTTCGGCCTGGGAAACCCGCTCCAGCGCGCGCTGGAACTTGTAGCCGATGTAATAGCCATGCACCGCCTCGTCGCGGATGATCAGGCGGATCAGATCGGCGGTGTTGGTCAGCTTGGCGCGGCTGGACCAGTACATCGGCAGGTAGAAGCCGGAATAGAACAGGAAGCTTTCAAGGAAGACCGAGGCCACCTTGCGCTTCAAGGGGTTTGCCCCGGCGGCGTATTCATCCAGAATCAGCCGGGATTTGGCCGCCAGATGCGGGTTGTCTTCCGACCAGCGGAACGCCTCGTCCACTTCCGCCGTCGAGCACAGGGTCGAGAAGATCGAGGAATAAGACCGGGCGTGCACCGCCTCCATGAAGGCGATATTGGTCAGCACCGCCTCTTCATGCGGGGTGACGGCGTCCTGCATCAGGGCGGGGGCGCCTACGGTGTTCTGGATGGTGTCCAGAAGCGTCAGCCCGGTGAACACCCGGATGGTCAGCTGCTGCTCCATCGGGCGGAGTGTCGCCCAGCTTTGGATGTCATTGGACAGCGGCACCTTTTCCGGCAGCCAGAAGTTCGAGGTCAGGCGGTTCCAGATCTCCAGATCCTTGTCATCCTGCAGGCGGTTCCAGTTCACGGCACGGGGTGCTGCGCGCAGGGGCGATTGCATGTTCATCGGGTTTTTCCTTTCACAAGCTGCACGACACACAGCCCTGCACTTCTGTCCCTTCAAGGGCCATCTGGCGCAGGCGGATGTAATAGATGGTCTTGATGCCCTTTTTCCATGCGGCGATCTGCGCACGGTTGATGTCGCGCGTGGTGGCGGTGTCACGGAAGAACAGGGTCAGCGACAGGCCCTGATCAACGTGCTGGGTCGCCGCCGCATAGGTGTCGATGATCTTGTCGGGGCCGATTTCATAGGCGTCCTGATAGAATTCCAGGTTGTCGTTGGTCATGAAGGGTGCCGGGTAATAGACGCGGCCCAGCTTGCCCTCTTTGCGGATCTCGATCTTGGACGCGATCGGGTGGATCGAGGAGGTGGAATTGTTGATATAGCTGATCGATCCGGTCGGTGGCACCGCCTGCAGGTTGCGGTTGTAAAGCCCGTGTTCCATCACATCGGCCTTGAGGGCAGCCCAATCGGCGCGGGTGGGCACGGCTATGCCGGTGCCGTCGAACAGCGCGCGGACGCGATCCGTTGCAGGCAGCCAGTCGGCATTGGTGTATTTGTCAAAGAAACTGCCCGAGGCATAGGTGGATTTCTCAAACCCCTTGAAGCTGCTGCCGCGCTCCCGCGCGATCAGGTTCGAGGCGCGCAATGCGTGGAACAGCACGGTGCAGAAGTAGATATTGGTGAAGTCGATGCCCTCTTCCGATCCGTAGTGGATGCGTTCCCGCGCCAGATAGCCGTGCAGGTTCATCTGGCCCAGACCGATGGCATGGCCTTCGTCATTGCCGCGCCGCACCGATGGCACCGCGTCAATGGCCGACATGTCGGACACCGCGGTCAGCGCTCGGATCGCGGCCTCGACCGTGGCACCGAAATCGGGGCCGTCCATCGTGGTGGCGATGTTCAGCGAGCCAAGGTTGCAGGAAATATCGGTGCCCAGATGGTCATAGGACAGGTCTTCATGGAAAGTGCTGGCCTCGTTCACCTGCAAGATTTCCGAGCACAGGTTTGACATGCTGATCCGGCCCGCAATCGGGTTGGCGCGGTTCACGGTGTCTTCAAAGACGATATAAGGATAGCCGGATTCAAACTGGATTTCCGCCAGGATCTGGAAGAAATCACGCGCCTTGATCTTGCGCTTCTTGATGCGCGGGTTGTCCACCATCTCGCGGTATTTCTCGGTGACCGAGATTTCCGAGAAGGCGCAGCCATAGACGCGTTCCACGTCATGCGGCGAGAACAGGTACATATCCTCATTCGCCTTGGCCAGTTCAAAGGTGATGTCGGGGATCACCACGCCAAGGGACAGCGTCTTGATGCGGATCTTCTCATCCGCATTCTCGCGCTTGGTGTCGAGGAATTTCAGAATGTCGGGGTGGTGGGCGTTGAGGTACACCGCGCCCGCGCCTTGGCGTGCGCCAAGCTGGTTGGCGTAGGAGAACGAATCCTCCAGCAGTTTCATCACCGGAATGACGCCCGACGACTGGTTCTCGATGCCCTTAATCGGCGCGCCCGCCTCGCGCAGGTTGGTCAGCATCAAGGCCACACCGCCGCCGCGCTTGGACAGTTGCAGCGCCGAGTTGATGCTGCGCCCGATCGATTCCATGTTGTCTTCCAGCCGCAGCAGGAAGCAGGAAATCAGCTCGCCACGCTGGGCCTTGCCGGCGTTGAGGAAGGTGGGCGTGGCGGGCTGGAAGCGGCCCGCGATCATTTCTTCCATGAAGCGCATGGCCAGCGCCTGATCGCCCTTGGCAAGGGTCAGGGCGACCATCACCACCCGGTCCTCGAACCGCTCCAGGTAGCGCTGCCCGTCGCGGGTTTTCAGCGTGTAGGAGGTGTAATATTTCAGCGCGCCGAGGAAACTGGGGAAGCGGAACTTCTTGGCATAGGCGGCATCGAAAATCTGGCGCAGGAAGGCCGCCGGATAGGCATCGAGCACCGGGGCCTCGTAATAGCCCTCCGAGACAAGATAGCCCAGCTTTTCCTCAAGACTGTGAAAGAACACGGTGTTCTGGTTCACATGCTGCAGGAAATACTGCCTTGCTGCCATCTTGTCGGCATCAAACTGAATCCGGCCCTGCGCGTCATACAGGTTCAGCGTCGCGTTGAGCGCGTGATAGTCGAGCGTGGCGGGGGCGGCGGTCAGGACGCGGTCAAGCATGGGTCTCTCCAGAATGTGGCAAGCCCGGATCTGATCTGGGCGATATCGGTCTCGGTCCCGGCAAGTTCGAACCGGTAGAGGCAAGGGACGCCGCATTTGGCGGCGATGACGGGTCCGGCATGGCCGAAGTAGGTGCCGAAGTTGCGGTTGCCCGCGCCGATCACCCCGCGCATCAGGCTGCGCGCGGACGCGTCGTTCAGAAAGCGGATCACCTGCTTTGGCACCGCGCCGCGCCCCTCACCATCCGAATAGGTCGGGCAGATCAGCACATAGGGCGCAGGCGGTACAGGCATCGGGTCCGCAGGGCTGATGGGGATGCGCAAGGCAGGCAGGCCAAGCCGGTCGATCATCCGCGCGGTATTGCCCGAGCCAGAGGAATAATAGACCAGCCCGGTCACAGCCTTACCCTCGGATCAGCACAACGCGCTGATCTTGTCGGGGCGAAAGCCCGCCCAATGATCGCCGCCCGCCATCACCACCGGCACCTGACGGTAGCCAAGCGCCGAGACCCGCTCCAGCGCATCGGCATCCTGCGACAGGTCGATCACGGTGTAATCGACCCCCAGATTGTCGAGCGCGCGGTAAGTCGCCACGCATTGCACGCAGGATGGTTTTGAATAGACGGTGATGGTCATTGCCCTGTCCCTTTTTTGGCCTGTGCCGAACGGGGGAAGGGGCGACACCAAAGCATGGCCCAGAGGCCCTGCCGGATGCACGCCACCGGGCCCACCGCCCGCGTGTCTGTTCTGTTCAGGCAGGTCTCCTGGCTTGCGGCCATGGCCCTGATGCCCCGCCTTCCCGGCCGAACGGCCAGTGACGTTTGGGGCAGGCTTGCCGCCTACAGTTGCGGGGGCAGCGCCGGCATCGACCGGACTTCCCTTTTCATCCCTTTCCCGTTCCCGAGTCGGGGACACCTGAACATCTGCATATAGGGGCTAGGGGTGCCGGGCTGTCAATATCTTGTTTATGGTTGACAGCTATTCTATTCCGCCGCCAGGGCCGGTGTGGCTTGGGGAACATAGTTGAGGATCGGCCCCAGCCAGCGTTCCACCTGATCCACCGGCATCTGCTTGCGGGCAGCATAGTCCAGAACCTGGTCCTGTTCCACCTTTGCCACGCCGAAATAATAGGCCTGCGGATGGCCGATATAGAGCCCCGACACCGATGACCCCGGCCACATCGCCATGCTTTCCGTGAGCCGCACGCCGGTGGCGGCTTCGGCATCCAGCAGCTTGAACAGCGTGGTTTTTTCGGTGTGGTCCGGCTGTGCCGGATAGCCGGGCGCGGGGCGGATGCCCCGGTACGGCTCGCCGATCAGCTCGTCGGGGGCAAGGGATTCGTCCGGCGCATAGCCCCACAGCTCGCGCCGGACCTTTTCATGCATCCGCTCGGCAAAGGCCTCGGCGAAACGGTCGGCCAGTGCCTTGACCAGAATCGCGTTGAAATCATCATTGGCACGCTCAAAGCGTTCGGCAATCGCCACTTCCTCTATTCCCGCCGTCACCACAAAGCCGCCGACATAGTCGGTCGTGCCGATTGGGGCCACAAAATCGGACAGCGCCACATTGGGGCGGTCGTCACGTTTGGTGACCTGCTGGCGCAGCGTGTGCAGGGTGGCAAGGGGGGCTGCGCGCGTCTCATCGGTGAACAGGCTGATGTCATCGCCCACGGCATTGGCGGGCCAGAACCCGACCACGGCACGGGGGCGGAACCATTTTTCCGCGATGATCTGCGCCAGCATCGCTTGCGCATCGGCAAAAAGTGCGCGGGCGGCGGCACCCTGCGCCGGATCGTCGAGGATTTTCGGATAGACGCCTTTCAGTTCCCATGTCTGGAAAAACGGCGTCCAGTCGATATAGCGAGCCAGTTCCGCCAGATCCCAGTCCTCAAAGACCTTGGTGCCAAGGAAGGAGGGGGCGGGAACATGATAGCCGTTCCAGTCGATCTTCATTGCATTGGCGCGGGCCGCGGCCAAGGGCAGGCGCTTCTTGGCCAATTCGGCGCGGGCGTGGTTTTCGGCCACCTTTTCATATTCGGCGCGCAGGGTTTCCACATAAGATACAGTCTGATCGGGGGAAAGCAGGGCGGAGACAACCCCCACAGCCCGGCTGGCATCGGTGACATAGACCGTCTGCCCGCGCGCGTATTTCGGGTGGATCTTCACCGCCGTATGCACGCGGGACGTGGTGGCCCCGCCGATCAGCAGGGGAATGTCGAACCCCTCGCGCTCCATCTCGGCGGCCACATGCACCATTTCATCTAATGAAGGCGTGATCAGGCCGGACAACCCGATGATATCGACCTTTTCCTCGCGCGCGACCTGCAAAATTCTGGCCGCAGGCACCATCACGCCAAGGTCGATGATGTCGTAATTGTTGCAGGCCAGCACGACGCCCACGATGTTCTTGCCGATGTCATGCACATCGCCCTTCACCGTGGCCATCAGCACCTTGCCCGCGCTCTCGCGCCCGGTGCCGCCCGAAAGGCGCTTTTCCTCTTCCATATAGGGCAGCAGCACGGCCACGGCCTGTTTCATCACGCGGGCGGATTTGACCACCTGCGGCAGGAACATCTTGCCCGCCCCGAACAGGTCGCCCACCACGTTCATCCCCGCCATCAGCGGGCCCTCGATCACATGCAGCGGACGGTCGGCCTGCAACCGCGCTTCCTCGGTATCGGCATCGATGAATTCGGTGATGCCATTGACCAGCGCATGTTCCAGCCGCTTTTCCACCGGCCAGTCCCGCCATTTCAGGTCGCGTTCCTTCGCCTCACGCGCGCCGGTGGATTTGAAGCGCTCGGCAATTTCCAGCATCTGCTCGGTCGCTTGCGGTGTGCGGTTCAGCACCACATCCTCGCAGGCGGCGCGCAAGTCCGGGTCGATGCTGTCATAAACCGCCAACTGGCCTGCGTTGACGATGCCCATATCCATCCCCGCCTGAATGGCGTGATAAAGGAACACGGCATGCATCGCCTCGCGCACCGGTTCGTTGCCGCGAAAGCTGAACGACAGGTTGGAGACACCGCCCGAGACATGCACATGCGGCAGATCGGTGGTGATGCGGCGGGTGGCGTTGATGAAATCGACGCCGTAATTGTTGTGCTCCTCAATCCCCGTCGCCACGGCGAACACGTTGGGGTCAAAGATGATGTCTTCGGGCGGAAAGCCGATGCCCGTCAGCAGGGCATAGGCGCGGGTGCAGATCTCCACCTTGCGGTCTTCGGTATCGGCCTGACCCTGTTCATCAAAGGCCATCACCACGACCGCCGCCCCATAGGCGCGGCACAGGCGGGCCTGATGCAGAAAGGCGGCCTCGCCTTCCTTCATGCTGATCGAATTCACGATCGGCTTGCCTTGCACGCATTGCAGCCCGGCCTCGATCACCTCCCATTTGGACGAATCGATCATCACCGGCACGCGGGCAATATCGGGTTCCGCCGCGATCAGGTTCAGGAAATCGATCATCGCCTGACGCGAGTCGATCAGCCCCTCATCCATGTTCACGTCGATGATCTGCGCGCCGTTTTCCACCTGATCCCGCGCCACGTCGAGGGCTGCAGTGTAATCGCGGTTGGTGATCAGCTTGCGGAACTTGGCCGATCCGGTCACATTCGTCCGCTCGCCCACGTTCACGAAGGCGATGTCGCGGGTGAGTGTGAAGGGTTCCAACCCCGACAGGCGCATCAGGGGCGGCTGCTCGGGGATGGCGCGGGGCGGGTATTTGGCCACGGCTTGCGCGATGGCGCGGATGTGGTCGGGGGTCGAGCCGCAGCAGCCGCCGACGATGTTCACCAGACCGTCGCGGGCAAACTCCTCGATCTGCGCAGCCATCACTTCGGGCGATTCGTCATATGCGCCGAATTCATTCGGCAGCCCGGCATTGGGATAGGCGCAGATCAGCGTGTCGGCGGCGGCGGAAAGCTCGGCCAGATGGGCGCGCATCTCGGCCGCGCCCAGCGCGCAGTTCAGCCCGATGGTCAGCGGCTGCGCATGGCGCACCGAATGCCAGAAGGCGGTCGGCGTCTGGCCGGAAAGCGTGCGGCCCGAGCGGTCGGTGATGGTGCCCGAGATCATCACCGGCAGGCGGACCCCGCGCGCGGCAAAGGCCTCTTCACAGGCGAAGATCGCGGCCTTGGCGTTCAGCGTGTCAAAGATCGTCTCGATCAGGATCAGATCGGCCCCGCCGTCGATCAGCCCGCGCAACTGCTCGGCATAAGCTGCGCGCAATTGGTCAAAGGTCACCGCGCGGTAGCCGGGATTGTTCACATCCGGGGACATCGAGGCGGTGCGGTTGGTGGGGCCAAGGGCACCGGCCACAAAGCGCGGGCGGCCATCTTCCGCCGTGGCGCGGTCAAGCGCCTGCCGGACCAGCCGCGCGCCGTGGAAGTTCAGGTCATAGACCAGATGCTCCAGCCCGTAATCGGCCTGCGCGATGGAGGTGGAGGAAAAGGTATTGGTCTCCACGATATCGGCACCCGCGCGTGCATAGGCATAGTGGATATCCTCGATCGCCTGCGCTTGCGTCAGGATCAGCAGGTCATTGTTGCCCTGTTGCGGATGGGGCTTTTCGCCGAACATCGGCGGGTGGCAGGCGCAGCCCGCGCCATGGGCGGTGAACTCTGCCTCGCCAAAGCCAAGGCCCTGGATCTGCGTGCCCATGGCCCCATCAAGGATCAGGATCTTTTTCCGCGACAGGGCGGTGATCTGGTCAAAAACCGGGGATCTGACGGGCGTGGCGGTGGTCATGGCGTTCCGATCAAATGGCAAAGGGCACCTCAAGGATGCCATATGCCACTTTAGGCCGCCTGCCCACGTGACGCCAATTCATATTGCGCAGGAAGATTATGCGCGGCGTTCATATTGCGCGCCGCGCTGCTGGCTCAGGTCTTGTGCGGCAGGGTCGAGGGCGCGCCGCCTTCAAAGCGGTTGCCATTGGTGTAATCGCAAGGCGCTTCTTGCATCTGCAGATGCAGGCCCGTGCCGGTATAGGGATGGGCACGCGCGACATCCTCGTCAAAGTCGATGCCCAGACCGGGGGCCTCGGGCGGCAGGATGTAACCGTTTTCCCAGATGATGGAATTGCGGATCAGCTTTTGGTGGAAGGCCCCGCCCGTCTCGATCGTCTCGGCCATCAGCAGATTGGGGATCGACGCCGCCAGATGCACATTCGCCGCCCATTCGACAGGTCCGGCATAGAGATGCGGGGCCATTTCGGCATTGAACACCTCGGCCATGGCGGAAATCTTCTTGGCCTCCCACAGACCGCCCACCCGCCCCAAGGCCGGTTGCAGGATCTTGACCCCGCCATGACGCAAGAGCGCGCCGAATTCGGCCTTGGTGGTCAGCCGCTCGCCGGTGGCCAGCGGGATGCGCACGGCGCGCGCGACCTCGGCAAATTCCAGCAGGTTGTCGGGCGGGATGGGCTCTTCGTACCACAGCGGATTGTAGGGCTCCAGCTCACGCCCCAGCCGGATGGCGCCAGCGGTGGTGAACTGGCCATGGGTGCCAAAGAGCAGGTCTACCCGGTCACCCACCGCCGCGCGGATGGCGCGGCAGAAGGCGACCGAGCGCGAGATGTCGGACATTGCAGGCTGATGCCCGCCGCGCAGGGTATAGGGGCCGGCGGGGTCAAACTTCACGGCCGTGAACCCCATCTCCATGAAGCGGACCGCAGCCCCCGCGGCGGCGTCGGGATCGACCCAGAACTCGGGGTCTTCATTGCCGGGCTCGGGGTAGAGGTAGGTATAGCTGCGGATGCGGCTGTTGATCTTGCCGCCCAGAAGCGCCCAGACCGGCCGGTTGCGGGCCTTGCCCAGAATGTCCCAGCAGGCAATCTCCAACCCTGAAAACGCCCCCATCACGGTGGGGTCGGGGCGTTGGGTGAAGCCGGAAGAATAGGCGCGACGGTACATCAGCTCGATGTCTTCGGGCGAGGAGCCTTCCATGTGGCGGGCAAACACATCCTCGATCACCGCGATCATCGCCTTGGGGCCGACGGTGGAGGCGTAGCATTCGCCGTAGCCGACGAGTCCGCAGGCGGTGGTCAGCTTTGGGAAGATCCAGTAACGCCCGCCCCAGCCGGGGAAGGGCGGGGCCACGACGAAGATTTCAAGCGCGGCGAGTTTCATGCCAGTGGTCCTTTTGCGGCAAGCGCCGGGGGACTTTGCGTCCCCCGGACCCCCTGCAGGATATTTAAGAACAGATAATGAGGATAAGGGGCGTTTCAGGGTCTGGCAAAGGTATTTGCGACACTTTCTGCCGCAAACGGGCGATCAGGCGGGGTGGGGGCGGCGCAGGCGCGGACCGAGGACATGCAGGGCCACGCAGGCCAGCATCAGGGCGGCGGCCAGCAGGAAGGGCGCGCCGGGGGCGTAGACCGGGGCACCGGGCGCGGTGAAGGCGCTGAAGGTGGCGGTCATGATCAGGGGCGAGGTGATCATGGCGATGGCATTCAGGCTGGACAGCACGCCCTGCACCTCGCCTTGCGCATCGGCGGGTGCGGCGCGGCTGGCGATGGCTTGCAGCGCCGGGGTGACAGCGCCGCCAAGGGCGGTGACGGGCGTGAGCATCAGGGCGAGAACGGGCGAGGTGACGAGGCCGAGCCCGGTCAGGGTGATCACATCGACCCACATGCCGTAATGCGCCGCGCGGTGTTCGCCAAAGCGGCGGATCATCGGGCCGACCAGCAGGGCCTGGCCCAGGGCAAAGCTGATGCCATATACCGCCAGCGAGACGCCGACCATCTGGCTGGACCAGCCAAAGCGGGCCTGGCCGTAATAGGCCCAGATCGCCGGGTAGACATTCATCGCGATGCCAAGGATCAGGAAGCAGGCCAGCGTCAGGCGCAGACCGGGCAGGCGGCTGACGGCGCGCAACGCGCCCAGCGGATTGGCGCGGCGCAGGCTGAAGCGGCGACGGGTGGCGTCGGTCACGGTTTCGGGCAGGACCAGCAGGCCGAAGAGCAGGTTGGCAAAGGCCAGCGCCGCGGCGGCATAGAAGGGCGCGCGGGTATCCACCCCCGCCAGCAGCCCGCCGATCAGCGGCCCCAGCACGAAGCCCACACCGAAGCCTGCGCCGATCAGCCCGAACCGCGCTCCGCGCTGATCGGGCGGGGTGATATCGGCGATATAGGCAATGGCGGTGGAATAGGTGGCTGCCGTGATCCCCGCCACCAGCCGCGCGATCAGCAACAGCCAGATCGTGGGGGCAACCGCCATCACCAGATAGTCGAGCCCCATCACCAGCAGCGATACCAGAAGCACCGGTCGGCGGCCAAACCGGTCTGACAGCGCGCCAAGGATCGGGCCGAACAGGAACTGCATCACCGCATAGGATGTGGCCAGCACCCCGCCCCAGAGGGCGGCATGCGCCAGATCCTGCCCGGTGACGGCGCGGATCAGATCGGGCATCACCGGAAAGATCAGCCCGATCCCGATGGCATCCAGCGTCACCGTGGCGAGGATGAAGCTCAGCGCGAGCCTTGGCGTGGCGGTCACTTCGGGGCCCGTGCGGCTTGGGCGATGTCGTGCAGGCGCTGGGCCAGGGCCTCGGGGCAGGCGAAGAACGGCGAATGGGAGGCGGCCAGGGTGCTGCGATTTGCCTCTGGCACGGCCTGTTCCATCACCGCCTGATACTCGGGCGGGATGGCGCGGTCCTCCAGACAGCGGATGTAATGCCGGGGCAGGGACTGGCTGCGCTGGGTCAGCGTGAGGGCGGTTTCCTGCGGCGTGATCGGCTGCGGGGTCAGGCACAGGCTGGCCAGGGCCTGCGCCTGCGGGTCGCAGTCGTGGTAGAACAGCGCAGCGGTCTGAGCGGGGTCGAAGCTGAAGGCGCCGCCCGCCTTGTCCACCCGGATCGCCGGGGCCAGCGGCTGGCGGGGGCCGGCGCGGCGCATGTCGCCCAATGTCATCCCCGACACCGGCGCATAGGCGCAGAGGTAGACCAGGGCGGCCATATGGATGGGGTCATGTTCGGCCGCGGCGGTGATCGCATAGCCCGCCATGGAATGGCCGACCACAATCGTCGGGCCGGTCACTGCGGCACAGATCGCCTGCGCATAGCTGTCAAGCGTCACCGCCTGCGCCGGCGTGCGGTCGCGGCCATGGCCGGGCAGGTCGATGGCGCGGGCGGTGTGGCCCAGGGCGGCAAGCGCCGGGATCACCCGGTGCCAGCACCAGGCCCCGTGGCAAGAGCCGTGGATCAGCAGGAAGTCAGACATGGCCGATACTCTCCAGAAAGTCGTGCAAGACGGTGGCATCGGTCTCCGGCTGATCCAGCATCGGCAGATGGCCCGCCCCGCGGATCAGCTGGAACCGGCTGCCAAGGATCAGATCGGCGGTTTCCCGGACCAGATCGGGCGGGGTGGCCCCATCGCGGATGCCGGCAAGCGCAAGGGTGGGCAGGGTGAGCCCGGCGGTGGGCGTGTAGAAATCAGTGCCGGCAAGCGCCGCCGCAGCCCCCCTCCAGCCTTCGGGATCGGTGGCCAGCAGCAGGGCGCGGGCCTGCGCCAGCGCCGGGGCATCGCGCCACTGGCGGCCAAACCACCGCTCCAGCGTGGTGTCGGCGATGGCGGCGATGCCACCTGTGCGCACCGCATCGCTTTGCGCCTGCCATTGTGCGGCAAGGCCAATCCGGGCTGCGCTGTTGCTCAGCACCATGGCGCGCACCAGATCCAGCCGCTTGACCGCCAGACCCTGCGCGATCATCCCGCCGAGCGAATGGCCGACCACCACCGCGTCGCGCAGGCCTGCCTGCGCCATCACCCGTTCGACATCATGGATCAGCGCACCCATCGCATAGGGGCCTTGCGGCACATCCGACAGACCGTGCCCGCGCAAGTCCAGCCGCAGGAGGCGATGGCGGGGCAGCCGTGCTGCCACCGCATCCCAAAGCCGCAGGCTGGTGCCAAGCCCGTGCAGCAACACGACCGGGGGCGCGTTGTCCGGTCCGGACAGGTCCATGTTCAGCCGCAGGTCGGGAAAGAACGCCAGCGCCATGGCTCAGCCAAACCGGGCCAAGGCGTCGCGGAACAGGGCCGGGTCGGCATTGCCGCCGCTTGCCACACAGATCACCGGATCTTTCGTTTCCGCAAACAGCGCCGCCGCCAGCGCCACGGCCCCCCCGGGTTCCAGCACGAGCCGCAGGTGGGCAAAGGCCAGCACCATCGCCTGCAGCGCCTGATCATCGGTGACGGTGATCCCCGGCCCGGCCAGACGCTGCAAGACCGGAAAGGTCAGCTCTCCCGGGCTGGGCGTCAGAATCGCGTCGCAGACCGAGCCTGTGGTCGCAAGATTGCGCAGCCTCTGCCCCGCCGCCAGGGACCGCGCCATGTCGTCAAATCCGACCGGTTCCACCGTGCGCAAGCGCAGGCCCGGGGCCTGCGCCTCCAGCGCCAGCGCGATCCCCGCCGAAAGCCCGCCCCCGCCACAGCAGACCAGGACATCGGCGGCATCAATGCCCGCCGCGCGGGCTTGCGCCGCAATCTCCAGCCCCACGCTGCCTTGCCCGGCAATCACCTGGCGGTCATCAAACGGCTTGATCAGCACCAGCCCGTGCTGCGCGCACAGCGCAGCCCCCAGCGCATCGCGGTCCTCGGTGGCGCGGTCATAAAGCACCACCTTTGCCCCATAGGCTTGTGTATTGGCGATCTTCACCTGCGGCGCGTCCGATGGCATCACCACCACGCAGTCCAACCCGTGCCGTGCGGCGGCCAGCGCCACGCCTTGGCCGTGATTGCCCGAGGAATAGGCCAGCACGCCCCTTGTCCCCGCAGGCAGGGCCGATACCGCCGACCACGCGCCCCGGAACTTGAACGAACCGGTCACCTGCAGGCATTCCGCCTTCACAAACACCTGCTTGCCATAGGCGGCATCCAGCAGGGGCGCGTTCAGCAGCGGTGTGATCCGCGCCTGGCCCGCAAGACGCGCCGCTGCGGCTTCGATCATCGTGATGTTCATGCGCAGGCCCTCAGGAAATCATGGATCACCGCGACGGCCTCCGGCTCATCCAGAAACGGAATATGCGCGCGGTCGGGGACCTCGGCAAAGATCATGTCGGGGCGGCGCTGACGCATCTTATCCGCCGTGGCCCGCGACAACAGATCGGAATTTGCCCCCCGGATCAACGCCAGCGGCAGCCCGGCACAGGTGTCGAACAGTGGCCACAGATCGACCGGCGGCCCTTGGAACGCCGCCAGAAACGCATCCCGCAGCGCCGGATCATAGGTGATGCGCAAGCCTTCGGGCGTTTCGCGGTAATGCAGGCGCGCCTCTTCCAGCCAGCGGCTGGCCGGCACATCCGAAAAGCCCGGCATCACGCCCGGCAGGGCTGCCGCCAGCGCCGCATGGGTCTTTGCTGACGGATTGCGCCCCACATAGTCGAAAATCCGCTCCAGCCCCGGGCGGTGGATCTCTGGCCCCACATCATTCAACAAAAGCCCCAAAAGGCGCGGCCGGGCCACCGCCGCCAGCATCATCCCGATCAGCCCGCCGCGCGAGGTGCCGATGACCGCCGCACGCTCTACCCCCAGATGGTCGAGCAGCGTCACCGCATCGCCCGCCTCGACCGGCACCGTATAGGTCTCGGCCCCGGTCCAGGCACTTTGCCCGCGCCCCCGGTAGTCCATCCGGATCAGCCGGCACGGCGGCAGGTGCGGCTGCATATAGTCAAAATCGCCCATGGTCCGGGTCAGCCCGGACAGGCACAGCACCGGCAGACCCTCGCCCTGCTCGTCATAGGCCAGACGCGCGCCATCCGGTGCAGTGAAAAATGCGGTCATCGGCAGGCTCCTGTGGTCCATCGCGGCGGGGCATATCCCCGGCAGCAGATAAAGCCCAAGCGCGCCTTGCCCGCAAGTTCCCATGCACAGGACAGGACTGTCGCGCCCTGCCGCGCCCCCGTTCCAGAGACGCTCCCCAGAGCCGCCCGCAGAGATCACTGGCGCGCCGGGCGGCACGGGGCGCGGCAAATGGGGCGCTTGCCCCGGTGGCGCGGGTTGCCTAAACCCGCAGCACAACAAGGCAGGACGATATGGCACGCACACCCACAGTGACCGAGGACCGCGCAAAATCGAAACAGGTCGGTGCGCTTGCCGGGCTTTTGCCCTTTCTCTCTCCCTACCGGCCTTTGCTGGTGCTGGCGCTGCTGGCCTTGGTGCTGACCGCCGCTGTCAGCCTTGTGCTGCCCTTGGCGGTGCGCCGGGTGGTCGACAATTTCAATGCCGATGTGGTGATCCTCGACCAGTATTTCGGCGCGGCCATCATCATCGCCGGGCTGTTCGCCTTTGGCTCGGGCATGCGCTATTATCTTGTGACCCGCCTGGGCGAACGGGTGGTGGCCGATATCCGCCGCGCGCTGTTTGACCGGGTGCTGATGCTGTCGCCCGCCTTCTTTGAACGCATCATGACCGGCGAGGTGCTCAGCCGCATCACCACCGACACCACGCTGATCCTGTCGCTGATCGGGTCTTCGGTTTCCATCGCGCTGCGCAACAGCCTGATCCTGCTGGGGGGGTTGGTACTGATGCTGCTGACCTCGGCCAAACTGGCGGGGCTGGTCTTGCTGATCGTGCCGGTGGTCGTGGTGCCGATCATCATCCTGGGGCGCCGGTTGCGCACCCTGGGGCGCGAAAATCAGGACTGGATCGCCTCGTCTTCCGGCTCGGCCTCCGAGGCGCTGTCTTCGGTGCAGACCGTGCAGGCCTTCACCCATGAAGGCCAGACCCGCGCCGCCTTTGCCGAGGTGACGGAAAAAAGCTTTGCTTCGGCCAAGACCCGCATCGGCACCCGCGCCGTGCTGACGATCTTTGTGATCTTTCTGGTGTTCACCGGCATTGTCGGCGTGCTGTGGATGGGCGCACGCGATGTCCGCGCCGGGGCGATGACCGCCGGAGAGCTGATCCAGTTCGTGATCTATGCCATCATGGTGGCCGGATCGGTGGGCGCGCTGTCTGAAATCTGGGGGGAATTGCAGCGCGCCGCCGGGGCCACCGAACGGCTGGTGGAACTGCTGCACGCCACCGATCCGGTGAAAGACCCTGCCCAGCCCAAGGCGCTGCCGCGCCCGGTGCGCGGCGACATCCGCTTTGATGCGGTGACCTTCCGCTATCCGGCCCGGCCCGACGCTTCGGCGCTGGATGCGGTATCGCTGCATGTCCGCCCCGGCGAGACGGTGGCGCTGGTCGGCCCCTCCGGCGCGGGCAAGACCACGATCCTGCAACTGCTCTTGCGCTTCTATGATCCGCAGCAGGGCGCGGTGCGGCTCGACGGGGTGGATCTGCGCGATCTGGACCGCACCGATTTCCGCCAGTCGCTGTCGCTGGTGCCGCAAGACCCGGTGATCTTTGCCAGCTCGGCCCGCGACAACATCCGCTTTGGCCGGCCCTCTGCCAGCGATGCCGAAGTCGAAGCCGCCGCCCGCGCCGCTGCGGCACATGACTTCATCAGCCTGCTGCCGCAGGGCTATGACACCTATCTTGGCGAACGCGGCGTCATGCTGTCGGGCGGGCAGAAACAGCGCATCGCCATCGCCCGCGCCATCCTGCGCGACGCGCCGGTGCTGCTGCTGGACGAGGCCACCTCGGCGCTGGATGCCGAATCCGAACGGCTGGTGCAATCGGCGGTCGAAACCCTGGCGATCGGCCGCACCACCCTGGTGGTGGCGCACCGCCTGGCCACCGTGAAACGGGCCGACCGGATCGTGGTCTTCGATCAGGGCCGCATCGTGGCCCAGGGCAAGCATGATGATCTGGTGGCACAGGGCGGCCTCTACGCCCGCCTCGCCCGCCTGCAATTCACCGATGGCGCGGCCTGACCGGCGCAGCCCCATGGCCACCGCCGCGCCCTGACGTTGCGTTGCCACCCGTCACCCGCGCTTGGCAAACCATCCGTTTGCCCACATGTTGGGCGCAGGGAAGACAGGCCCCGCGTCAACGGGGCTGCGCAGGACCACAGGGGAGGGGACCAATGGGAAAATTCGTCACGCGTGAGGATATCGCCGCGACCGAGGCCGAGATGCCATGGGCCAAGCGCCCGGTGGCGCGCACGATTCATGAGGCGATCAGCGCGGCCAAGGCCAGCCACGGCCAGCGCCCTGCGCTGAGCTATCAGCTGCTCTCGGGCCCCGACACCCGCCGCGACACCCTCACCTGGGCGCAATTCCACGCCCAGGCCACGCAGGCCGCCAACCTGTTCCGCAGCCTGGGCGTGGGCGAAACGGATGTGGTGGCCTTTGTGCTGCCCAATACGCTGGAAACCGCCGTGACCCTGATCGGCGGCGCGGTGGCGGGGATCGTCAATCCGATCAACCCGCTGCTGGAACCCGAACAGATCAGCGCCATCCTGCGCGAGACCAAGGCCAAGGTGGTGGTCACCCTGCGCGCCTTTCCCAAAACCGATGTGCCGCAAAAGGTGGCCGAGGCGGTGCGCCATGCGCCTTCGGTGAAAACCGTGCTCGAGGTGGATCTGGTGCGCTATCTGTCGGGGGCCAAGAAATACATCGTGCCGCTGATCCGGCCCAAGAACCCCACCAGCCACACCGCCAATGTGCGCAACTTCGCCACCGAACTGGCCCGGCAGCCTGCCGACCGGCTCACCTTTGCCGACGAGCCGCGCGACCGTGTGGCCGCCTATTTCCACACCGGCGGCACCACCGGCATGCCCAAGGTGGCGCAGCACAAGGTGTCAGGCATGATCTACAACGGCTGGCTGGGACATCAGCTGTTGTTCAAGCCCGATGATGTGGTGATGTGCCCGCTGCCGCTGTTCCATGTCTTTGCCACCTATCCGATCCTCATGAGCATGATTGCATCAGGCGCCCATGCGGTGTTCCCGACCCCGGCGGGCTATCGTGGCGACGGGGTGTTCGACAATTTCTGGAAACTGATCGAACGCTACAAGGCCACCTATATGATCACCGTGCCCACCGCGCTGTCGGCGCTGATGCAGCGCCCGGTGAATGCGGATATTTCTACCTTGCGCAACGCCTTCTCCGGCTCCTCGCCGCTGCCGGTCGAACTCTACAACCGCTTCAAAAAGGAAACCGGGGTCGAGATCGTCGAGGGCTATGGCCTGACCGAATGCACCTGCCTGGTGTCGATCAACCCGCCCGATGGGGTAAAGAAGATCGGCTCGGTGGGTCTGCCCTTCCCCTATACCCATGTCCGCATCCTGATCCAGACGCCCGAAGGCTTCCGCGAATGCGGCGTGGATGAGGTGGGGGAAATCTGCGTCGCCAACCCCGGCGTCTATGAAGGCTCGACCTATACCGAGGTCGACAAGAACAAGGATCTGTTCGCCGAAGGCCGCTTCCTGCGCACCGGCGATCTGGGCCGCATCGATGCCGATGGCTATCTGTTCATCACCGGGCGGGCCAAGGATCTGATCATCCGCGGCGGCCACAACATCGACCCCGCCATCATCGAAGAGGCGCTGATGGGGCATGAGGCGGTGGCCGTGGTCGGCGCCATCGGTCAGCCAGACGCGCATTCGGGCGAGTTGCCCGCGGCTTACGTCGAACTCGTCAAAGGCTCCACCGCCACCGTGGCCGACCTGATGGAGTATGCCAGCAAACACATCCATGAACGCGCGGCCCTGCCGAAATACATCGAGATCCTGCCCGAAGTGCCCAAAACCGCCGTCGGCAAGGTGTTCAAGCCCGACCTGCGCCGCATGGCCATCACCCGCGTCTATGATGCCGCACTGGAACAGGCAGGCATCCCCGCCCGCGTGGCACTGGTCACCGAAGACAAGAAACGCGGTCTGGTCGCCAAGCTGAGCAAATCGGGCGAGGTCGAGGACGCCAAGGTGACCGAAGCGCTGGGCGGCTTCACCAGCCCATGGGACTGGGCGGCCTGAGCCCTCCCGGCCCGGGCGGCGCGGCTCTGGACAGGGGGCGCGCCTTGGCACCGCCGGTGCGGTGCTGACCGCTGGCCGGTGCGGCGTCGGGGGAACAGTCGGGCGGGATGCGTGTTGATCCTTTGAACACAGGAGCATTGTCATTCTGGCCCTTGGTGATCATCTGCCTGCCACCGCTGCTGTTCTGGACTGGGTGGCCCTCGCGATTGAACTGTTTTCAATCGCGATTTTCGTTCTGGGTGTCCTGCGGTTTTCAGGCTGGTTCTTTTCCGGCGAAGCCCTGCGTCGCGATGCGCATGAACGCAGCCATCAGCTCAACCGGGGGCGGCTGGCGCTGGGGCGGCACATTCTGGCCGGGCTGGACGTGTTGATCGTGGCCGACCTGATCCGCACCGTGCTGCACCTGAATGTGGACACGATCCTGCTGCTGGGCGGGCTGGTGCTGATCCGGTCGCTGATCTCCTTCGTGCTTGAACATGAAATGCGGGCGCTGGAAAAGGAATGATTGCGATGGGCTGCGGCTGGCCCTCCGGCCCGCGCCGGTTGCGCCGCATAAACATTAATGTTTCATGAATATCAAAGGCCAAGCCCTTGATTTCAAACATATCCCACCCCTGTAACACAGGGGGAAGCCGCCACAGGCCCCCTCACGCCCCCCGGTTCAGCCGGTGGAACAGATGGGTAAAGGTGGCCGCCCCCAGCACCGGGATCAACAGGTTGATCAGCGGCACCGACAAGGGGGCCGCCATCAGCACCCCCGCCAGCCAGACCTTGCCCCGGTGCCGCTTGCGCAGGGCCTTCGCCCCCTCCCGCCCCAGCCGCCGCATGGCCACCAGCGTGAAATATTCCCGCCCCAGCAGCAGCCCGTTGACCGCCCAGAACACCACCGGAATGAACGGCCCGGCAAAGGCATAAAGGATCAGCGCCAGCGCATTGACCGCGATCAGCAGGGCAAAGAAATTCGCCGCATCCACCAGCGCGTCGCCCAAGGGGATGCGCGGCGCGGGTGGCAGCGCGGGATAATGCCGGTCCTCCACCGCCTGCGCCACGTCTTCCAGAAACAGCCCGGTAAAGGCCGAAGCCACCGGCATCATCAGAAACACCGACAACCCGATCATCAGCAGCGCCGAGCCCCAGGACAACAGCGTATCCAGCCCCTCTACCGGGCCGACAAAGGGAATGGCCACGCTGTCAGGCACCACCATCTGGATCAGCGCCAGAAATCCGGCATAGACCGCCACCAGCAGCGCCAGCGACAACAGCACCCCCAGCACCATCACCCTGCGAAAGCGCGGGTCGGACAGCTGCCGCAGCGCCTTGAGAAAATCCCCGATGATCATCTGAAGGTGTCATCCTCATCGGCCCAGCTGACCAGACGCGACAGATCGGGGCGCGGGCGGTCCGGCCCCATCGGTCCGGGGGTGGCGATGTGGATGATGCCTGCCACCGTTTCCTGTGCTGTGCAGCCAAAGGCCTCTGCCCGGAAGGCGGCGTCATGCGACGGCCAGCCCGACAGCCAGCACGCGCCCCAGCCGGCGGCCGTGGCGGCATGGACGATGTTCATGCACAAGGCCCCCGCCGACAGCAGCTGTTCGGCCAGCGGCACCTTTTCGGCGGGTTTGGGCGATGAGATCACCACCACCGCCAGCTGCCCGCGATCGAACTGGCCCCGGCCTTTTTCGACCATCTGCGCGTCGCCGCCAAGCGCAAGCGCCCGCGCCTCGGCCAGATCGGCCAGCCGCGCCATGGCGGCACGGTCCAGTACGATCATCCGCCAGGGTTCCAGCTTGCCATGATCGGGCACGCGGGCGGCAAGGGTCAGGATCTGCAGGACCGCGTCGCGGTCAGGCACCGGGGCGGTAAAGGTCTTGGCCCCTGGTGAGCGGCGGGTGGCCAGATACGCGAGCACGGCAGGGTTCGGGTCAGGCATTGGGCGCTCCGGTCTTTGGTCGGGTGCAAGCTATGCGGTGGCGCGGCGGAATTCCAGTGCCCGCGGGCAGGTTGCATCGGGCGCGCGGCTGGGTCAGGGTCGTGGCAGACGGGGGGGGGACATGATCAAAGGCGCATGGAGCCATCTGGCCCTGGCAGGGGCCGAGATCCGGGTCCGGGTGACGCCGCGCGCCCGGCAGCCGGGCGTGACCCATACGGATGAAGGCTTCCGCATCAGCGTGACCGCACCGGCGGATGAGGGGCGTGCCAATGCTGCGGTCGTGGAGGCGCTGGCCCATGCTTTGGGCGTGGCGAAAATACGGCTTACCCTTGTGCGCGGGGCCACGGCGCGCGACAAGACATTCCGGCTTGATTGACCCGATCCCGAAAGGCCCGCCCATGTCTCAGCTTCCCGCGCTTCTGGCCATTCTTCTGGGCGGTATCGCCATTGCGGTGCAGGCCCCGCTGAACGGGGCCCTGGGCAAAACCCTTGGGGCGACGCTGCCAGCCGCGGCGGTGTCTTTTGCCGTCGGTTTCATCGCCCTGCTGGCGCTGAGCTATGCAACGGTCAGCCATCCCTTTGCCAGGCTGGGCAGCGTGCCGCTGTGGCAATGGGCGGGGGGGTTGCTGGGGGCGTATTACGTCTGGTCGGTGATTTCGGGCGTGCCGACGCTGGGGGTGGTGACCGCGATGGCGGCGCTTATTCTGGGGCAGATGGCGGGGGCGCTGGTGCTTGATGCCATCGGGGCCTTTGGGGTGCCGGTACAGCCGATCAGTCTGACCCGGGTGCTGGCGGTTTGCCTCGTGGCGGCGGGGGTCGTTTTGTCGCGGCTTTAGGCGGTGGTTGATGGTTTGGCGGGCCGTTCCAGCCGGTAGCTGCCTTCGGGCAGGTCAAGCGCCGCCGCCAGATCGGCCAGTTGCCCCATCGACAGGGTCACCCGAACGACATCGCCCGTCAGGGGGTCTTGCTGTTCCAGCACCACGCATTCCTCGAAGGCAAGGATGGTGACATCCTCTTCCAGACCCTCGGACCCTTCGTCGATCAGGGTGATCACCGTCGCGTCGAAATCGTGTTCAATGGTAAACATGGCATCAGAGTAGCGCCGCTGCCTTGGCAAGCGCAATATCATATTCTGCGGGGCAGGTGACACCCCCGGCGAGGCCAAGATCTGGCTGCAGAGGCCCCGACCCGTGCAACTTGGCGTGAAGGGTGATGCGGGGCCTTTTGTCTGCCGGGGCACCTGCTATCTTGCCAGACAATCAAAAGAAAAACTCCGACAATAATCCGTGAGGCGGCAGATGGTCTTTCAACGCATCGCAATGATGGTGGCTTTCGCGGGTATGTTGGCCGCCTGCCAGCCTGTGGCCTATCCGGCCAATGGTCCGGCGATGCCGCCCTTGCCCTTGCCGGCGGGGTCGGCCCCCTTTCCGGGCGACCGGTTGACCGAAGAGCAGGCCGCGCGCAATTTCGTGGCCGTGGTGGCGCGCGTGGAACCGGTGGCCGAAGCGATGTGCCGTGAGCGCAACCCGCGCAGCAATTGCGATTTCCAGATTGTGGTGGATGACCGCCCCGATCAGCCCCCCAATGCGTTTCAGACGCTGGACCGCTCGGGCCGGCCGATCATCGGCTTTACGCTGGCGCTGATCGCCGATGCGCGCAATGCCGATGAGATTGCCTTTGTCGTGGGGCATGAGGCGGCGCATCATGTGGCGGGGCATATTCCGCAGGTGCAGCGGACTGCCACCACCGGGGCCGTGCTGGCCGGGGTGCTGGCGCAGGCCTCGGGCGCCACACCCGAGGCCGTGCGGGCCGCGCAGCAGATGGGGGCCACGATGGGCGCGCGGACCTATGCGCGCGATTTTGAACTGGAGGCCGATGCGCTGGGGGCCGAAATCGCGTTTCGTGCCGGGTTCGATCCGGTCCGGGGCTCGGCCTTCTTTGCCCGTCTGCCGGACCCGGGCGACCAGTTCCTTGGCTCTCACCCGCCCAACGCGCAACGGCAGGAGATCGTGCGCCGGGTCGCTGCGGGGTTGCGTTAACGGACGCCTGAGCTTGCACCCATGCCGGCTTTGTGTGCACTCATGCGGGTGCGGGCGGCAGGAGGGCAGGGGCTGATGATTGCGACACGTTTCATGTTCGAGCTGCGCAAGGGGTTGCGCAAGCTGTGGGTGCGGACGTCGTTCTTCGGCGTGGCAGGGATTGCCGTTGTTGCCATAACACCGTTGGTGTCGCCCTTCCTGCCTGACTGGCTGGCCGATATCGAGGCCGCCGATGCGATCGAAAGCATCCTGAGCATCCTTGCCTCCAGCATGCTGGCGGTGACCACCTTTTCGGTGTCGATCATGCTGACGGCCTATGGGGCGGCGTCGGGGTCGGGCACTCCGCGCGCGGTGACGCTGCTGAAGGAAGACACCACGTCGCAGATGGTATTGGCCACGTTTCTGGGGTCGTTCCTGTTTTCGCTGTTCGCTCTGATCGGCATCCGCAGCGGTGTCTTCGACGCCGCCGGTCGGGTGGTGCTGTTCTTTGCCACCATGTGGGTGGTGCTGGCAGTGGTGCTGGCGCTGGTGCGCTGGATCACGCATCTGACCGATTTTGGCCGGTTGATCGACACGGTGGACCGTGTCGAGGTCGCCGCGATGCAATCCATGAAGTCACGGATCGCGCAGCCGTTTCTGGGCGGCGTGCCGGCAGGCCCGGCAGAGCAAGACTGGATCGCGGTCTATCCCGAAGGCTCGGGCTATTTGTGCCATGTCGATATGCCGGCCCTGCAAACGCTGGCCGAGACAGTGGGCGGAGATCAGCCCCTGATAAGGCTTGATGTTCTGCCGGGCAGCTTTGTCTATCGCAAACGGGTGCTGGCGTGGCTGTCGCCGCGGGTGCTGGCGGGGCCGGACAGGGAGGCCTGTCTGGAGACCGCGCAACATGCGTTCACCATCGCCAAGGCCCGGACCTTTGACCAAGACCCACGCTTTGGCCTGTCGGTCCTGTCCGAGATTGCCGAACGGGCGCTATCGCCGGCGGTGAATGACCCCGGCACGGCGTTGGATGTGCTGGGCCGGCAGTTCCGCGTGCTGGAGCAGTGGAGCGCGCGCGACGTGGACCCGGAGCCGGAGTTTGCGCTGATTGCGGTGCCAGGGCTGGCGATGCAGGATCTGCTGGAAGACGCCTTTGCCGGCATTGCGCGCGACGGGGCAGGGGTGATTTCGGTGCAGCTGCGCCTGCAGAAGATGCTTGCTGCTTTGGTGGACAGCGCGCCGGAGGCTTTTGCCGAGGCGGCCCTGCATCTGTCTGACCGGGCGCTGGCCGAGGCGCGCGGCGGGTCGCTCTACCCCGAGGATCTGCGCCGCATCGAACAGCTGAACGCCGATCTCTATGCGTCGCGGCCCGCGCGGGGCAGGCGATGATCCAGCTTGAGGCTGTGGTCAGTGACCGGGGCTCGCGCTATGCGGTGTCGGGCGGGGCGGTGGACGGGCGCGACGGGGTGGAGCGCTTTCTGCGTGATCTGAAGCGGCAAAAGAAATATGCCAGGGCCACGCACAACAGTTGGGCCGCGATCCTGAGCGACGAGGGGCCTCTGCGGCAGGATGACGGCGAATCCGGCGCGGGCGCGGTGATCCTGAAGATGCTGGAGCGCGAAGGCCTGACCGATTGCATTGTGGTGGTGACGCGCTGGTATGGCGGCGTGCATCTGGGCGGCGACCGCTTTGCCCATGTGGTCACCTGTGTGCGCGCCTTTCTGGAGGCGTGGCGCAAGGCAGGCTAGCGCTGCCTGCGACGATGCGCGCGGTAGAGCAGCGGGGCAAGGATATGATCATAGAGCCGCTCGGCCCCCCACTGCACACCGGGCAGGCCCGTCACCCACGCCAGCCAGCGCAGGTGCGGCATCTGCTGCCACAGCGCGCGGAAGGCCGCCAGACCGGAGAGCACCTGCCCTTGGTGCCAGACATGCAAGCGGCGGGCCGCCTGATCCGGGGTCAGCCCCCAGTCTGACGCCTGCTCCAGGGTGTCAAAGCGGATCGGCAGGCCGTCGCGCAGCGCGCGGCGCTGATAGGCGGTGATCTCGGCCCGGCAGATCGGGCAGGTCTGGTTGTAAAGCACGCGGGTCTGGTCATCCATGAAATGCAAGATAGCACTTGGTGCGGCCACGGACAGTGTGACAGCCGCGCGCAGGGGCCGCGCACAGGGGCCGGGCGCGCTGGGGGACGCGCCCGGGCTTTGGCGTCAGGCGCTTTTGCGCGCCGGTTGCGCCGGTGCAAGCTCTGCGGTCAAGGTCAGAACCTGTCGCACGGCCTCGGCCGCTTCGGTCCCTTTTTTCACGAAATGCTCGGCAAAGAAGGCGGTCAGCACATCGGCGGGCTGGTAGTTGTGCGGGGTCAGCGACACCGAGAACACCGGAACGCCGGTGGTCATCTGCGCCTGCATCAGCCCGTCAATCACGGCACCGGCCACGAAATCATGCCGGTAGATCCCGCCATCGACCACAAAGGCGATGGCAACAACGGCATCATAGCGCCCGGTTTCCGCCAGCTTTTTCGCCAGCAGCGGCATTTCGAACGCGCCGGGCACGTCGAACGTGTCCACATCTGTCTGGGGCAAAAGGGTGGCGGCGGTGGCGACGAAACTGTCATGGGCGCGGTCGACGATATCGGCATGCCAGCGGGCACGGATCACGGCGACACGGGCCGGGGCGGTGTAGGGAGTGGGGTTGGTCATTATGGAACCTTTGCGTTGCTGCGTCAGGCCCCAGAGCATCAAACGGCACTGGCCGCCGGGGAGGCGGACACAGACCATTCTCTTTCATCCGGACTATACCGTCGGCCCCGGAGTTTCACCGGATCTGCTGACCCAAGTGCCCCACAGGGGGCGCAAGGCGCTCGCGGGCTTTACCGCCGGTGGGGAATTGCGCCCCGCCCTGAGAACACCCGTTTGCTACGGCTTTCGGCAGGACAGGGCAAGACAGGTTTTTGCGCAGCACCTGTGCAGAAACGGGTTACCCCAGCGCATAGCCCGCGCCGCGCACCGTGCGCAGCGGGTCTTCACCGCCATTTTGCATCAAGGACTTGCGCAACCGGCCGATGTGCACATCCACCGTCCGGCTGTCGACATAGATGTCGCGGCCCCAGACCCTGTCCAGCAATTGCTCGCGTGACCAGACCCGGCCCGGCTTTTCCATGAAGGTGGAGAGCAGGCGGAACTCGGTCGGGCCCAGTTTCAGCACCGAATTGCCCCGGTAGACCCGGTGGGTTTCCGGGTCCAGCCTGATGTCATCCCATTCCAGCACCACGCCGATGGTGGACGGGCGCACGCGGCGCAATTGAACCCGGGCGCGGGCCATCAGTTCCAGCACCGAATAGGGTTTGATCACATAGTCATCGGCCCCGGTTTCCAGACCCCGTATCCTGTCCACCTCTTCGGCACGCGCCGAAAGCATGATGATCGGGATGGATCGGGTCTCGGGCCGGATCTTCAGCCGGCGGCAGACCTCGATCCCCGACAGTTCCGGCATCATCCAATCCAGGATGATGATATCGGGCGTGTCTTCGTCGACCATCATCAGCGCGTCTTCGCCATTGGCGGCCTGCACGACACGAAAGCCTTCGGCCTCCAGATTATAGGCCAGGACTTCGCGCTGTGCGGGCTCGTCTTCGACCAGCAACACAACGGGTTGAGAGGTATGAGCCATCAGCTGCCTCAGATCGTGGTCGTGGCGGAATCAGCCAGTGAGGTGAAATCGCTTTTGGGCCTGTCGTCATCGGGAAGCTTGCCGTTGACCAGATACAGCACCTGTTCGGCAATGCCCGTCGCATGATCACCGACCCGTTCGATGTTCTTGGCGATGAAATGCAGATGCATGCAGGCGGTGATGTTGCGCGGGTCTTCCATCATATGGGTCAGGAATTCGCGGAACACCGAATTGTACATCTGGTCTACTTCGGCATCGCGCTTGCGCACATCCTCGGCCAATGTCGCATCCCGCGTGACATAGGCGTCCAGCGCATCTTTCAGCAATCCGACCACCGAGCGCGCCATGCGCGAAATCGACCCGGATGATCCGTTGACCGGACGCATCTGGTTCAGCACCAGCGAGCGCTTGGCCAGGTTCTTGGCATAATCGCCCGAGCGTTCGAGCGAGCCCACGATCCGCATCACCGTCAGGACGGTGCGCAGATCGGTGGCGGTGGGTGAGCGCAGGGCGATGATGCGCGCGCATTCGGTGTGGATCAGGTCTTCCAACTCGTCGATGACCCGGTCACCAGCGCGGACCTGGGCCGCCAGGGCTTCGTCGCGGGTTTCCAGCGCCTGTGCGGCCTGCAGCAGGGCGTGTTCGACAAGCCCCCCCATTTTCATGACAAGCGCCTGAACGCTTTCAAGGTCGCGGTCAAACGCCGTGTGGATGTGCGGTTCCATACTCATCATTCCTCAGCCGATCCGGCCACTGATATAGCTTTCGGTGCGGGGATCTTTGGGCGAGGTGAAGATCTGCCCGGTTTCCCCGTATTCGACCAAATTTCCAAGGTGGAAAAACGCGGTGCGCTGGCTCACACGTGCGGCCTGCTGCATCGAATGGGTGACGATCACCACGGAAAACTGGCTGCGCAATTCGTCGATCAGTTCTTCGACCTGCGCGGTGGCGATCGGGTCCAGCGCAGAACAGGGTTCGTCCATCAACAGCACTTCGGGCGAGGTGGCGATGGCGCGCGCGATGCACAGGCGCTGCTGCTGCCCCCCCGAAAGCCCGGTGCCCGGAGCGGCCAGACGATCCTTGACCTCGTTCCACAGTGCGGCCTTGCGCAGGCAGGATTCGACGATTCCGTCCAGTTCATCCTTGCTGCTGCTCAGCCCGTGGATCTTGGGGCCGTAGGCCACATTGTCATAGATCGACTTCGGGAAAGGGTTCGGTTTTTGGAACACCATGCCGACCTTTGCGCGCAGCTGGACCGGGTCCACGCTGCGGTCATAGATATTCTCGCCGTCGAGCAGGATTTCCCCGGCGATCCGGGCCGAGGCCACGGTGTCGTTCATCCGGTTCAGACAGCGCAGGAAGGTGGATTTGCCGCAACCCGACGGCCCGATGAAGGCGGTCACGGTGTGGTCCAGAATATCGACATCGACATCCTTCAAAGCATGCGTGGTACCGTAATGCACCTGAACCCCGCGCGCCGTGATCTTGTTCTTGTGGTCGGACACGACCCTCTCCTCAAGCTGAATGTCTTTCATGGCGTCCCGCCTTTCCTTCGTCTGCGCACCACGCAAGCGTGAGGCGACTCGTTGCAGGTGCAATACCGCAGCCGCATGACGGTCGTGCATCGGTTTTGTAACATGATCATGACATGGCGCGCGATGGGTTTGCCCCTTTCGGTCGCGCGGGCTCTGGCCCTTTATGCGCCAGAGCGATAGCCTTTGCCGAAGACGAGCCCGCGAAAGGCAGGATATGGACAGGCAAATGACAGCGCGGGCACTGTTGGCCGGTATGGGCATTGCGGCAGGTTTGGGGCTGTATGGTCTGTCACAGCTGGCAGAGGCCGGCAGCCTTGCCGGATTGCCCCTGTTGGCGGCGGCGAGCTTTGTGCTTTGCTTTTTTACCGCCCTCATGCTGATGACCGGCCCGCTTGGCGCCGCGCGGGCCGCCCTTGGCGCGCTGCTGATTGCCGTGGGGGTAACCGTCCTGTCGGGCAGTGCCGCTCTGGGCTTTGTCCGGGCCGAGGATGTGCTGGACAGCCCGCATGTGGTGCTGGGCTGCATGATCCTGACCTTGCTTCCCCTGCCGTTCTGGATCGCGCTGCAGCGGGGGGACTGGCAGAATTATGCGGTCTTGTTTGGGGAAAGCTGGGCCATTGTGGTCCGTGTTCTTGCGGCTTGGGCCTTTGTCGGGCTGGTCTGGGCGATCATCCTGTTGTCGGATGCGCTGCTCAAAGGGGTGGGGATCACCCTGATCGACCAGATGGTGGATCTGGGCCCGACCAGCTGGCTGATCACCGGGGGGGCCTTGGGGCTTGGGCTGGCGGTGGTGCTGGACCTGTCGGATGTCGTCAGCCCCAGCCTGATCCTGCGGTTTTTGCGATTGCTGCTCCCGGTGGTGTTCGTGGTGTCGGGCGTGTTTCTGGTGGCCCTGCCGGTCAGGGGCGTCTCTGGCCTCTTCGGGGGGTGGTCTTTTGCCATGACGCTGCTTGCCATGGCTGGAGCGGCGACCGTTCTGGTGACGGTGGTGGTGGATCAGGACGATGCACAGGCCGCGCGCGGCCGGGTCCTGACCGGGATGGCTCGGGCCATGGCACTGATGCTGCCGGTGATGGCGGGGCTGGGGGCCTGGGCGGTCTGGGTGCGGGTGGCGCAATATGGCTGGACGCCCGAGCGGGTGTTTGCCGCACAGACCGCTGCGCTTGCGCTTGGCTATGGCGGGCTTTACGCCTTGGCGGTGCTGCGCGGGGCAGGGTGGATGGCGCGGGTTAGGCGGGCCAATGTGGGCATGGCTTTGGCGCTGATGGGTCTGGCCCTGTTGGCGCTGACCCCGGTGCTGAGCGCCGAGCGATTGTCCGCGCGCAGCCTCATGGCGCGGCTGGACGACGGGCGCTTGTCGGTCACAGAGCTTGACCCCACAGTGCTGGACCGCTGGGGCGTTCCGGGGGCGCGGGCACGCGACGTGCTGGAGGCACGGGCGGCAGAACCGGGGCAGGAGGATCTGGCCCGGCGGCTGGCTCTGGTGGCCCCGAAGGGCGGCGCCGCTGACCGCGATGCGGTGCTGGGTGCTTTGGTCGGGTTGTTGCCGCTGCAGCCCGAGGGGGCCGCAGCCACGCGTGACATGTATCTGGGCGCGTTGGACGACTACCGGCTGACGGCGTTGCACGAAAGCTGCACCCGCCAGATGCCCGGTGGTGGCGCGGGCTGTGTGATGGTGGTGGCCGATCTTGTCCCCGGTCTGCCCGGCGAAGAGGCGCTGCTGCTGGATTATGGTCCGGGTGGCTTTGTGCAGTTCACCGGCTTTCGCAACGACCCGGTCTTGGGGCCGACGATCCGCGACGTGATACCGGCAGAAGGGGTCCTGCCCCAGTACGAAGAGGGCGTGGCCTTGATCCGCGCCTGGCAGGCTGCCCCGCCCGCAACCCTACCGCTGGCCTTGAACCAGGTGGCCGTTCCGGGCGGAGGCGGGCTTATTCTGGCCCCTTAATCGGTGCGGGCTGAGGGCAAAGATTTGTTAACCTCTGTGACTTAGCCTTGCGACGGTTTCAGGATAAACAGGGGCGCACCAGTGTACGGGCTGATCAATCGTGCTCTGGAAAACTTCCTCAAGGAGCGCCATGGCGCGGCGCTGTGGCAGCGGGTGGTTCAGCGGGCGCAATCACCCTTCGATGGGTTCGAGCCGTTGTTGACCTACGATGCCGCCCTGACCGATGCCTTGGTCACTGCCGCGGCTGACCTGCTTGGCCAGACCCGCGAAACCGTGCTGGAAGACCTCGGCACCGAACTGGTGTCGCACCGCGACCGGGACGGGTTGCGGCGGCTGTTGCGGTTCGGCGGGGTCAGCTTTCGTGATTTCCTGCATTCGCTGGAGGAATTGCCGGATCGTGCGCGGTTGGCGCTGCCCTATCTCGAATTGCCGGCGCTTGCCCTGCAAGATCACGGGGCGGGGCGGTTTACCCTGCGGGCGCTGCCTTATGTCACGGGCGCGGGCTATATTCTGATGGGTTTGCTGCGGGCAATGGCAGATGACTATGGCGCGCTGGTCGTGCTGGACCTGGCCCCTTCGGTGGCGGGGGTTGATGTGATCCAGATCCATGTGCTGGACGAAGCCTTTGCCGAAGGCCGGCCGTTTGATCTGGCGGCGGGCACGGTATGACATATGGCTGATCGGTGCAAACCGGCTGCAAGCCCTTGCGTCGCCCCGGTTGCCTTGGGGACTGCGGCGATGGACCGGCTGATGCCGATGCATCTGCATCTGTCGGCCATTGGCAGCATCACGGCCCGTGGCCCGACGCTGGCCAAGATTGCAGCCGGGCTGGAACTGATTGGCCGGGATTTCTTTGACCTGTTCGAGGTGCGTCGGCCGGGCGGTGTCAGCTGCATGGCCGACCTTTTGGCGCGACAGGGGCAACGACTGCATCTGTGCCTGCGCCACGCGGGGGCGGAGTTTCGCGGCCTGGCAATGACGGATGCAGCCGATGGGATCGTGCTCAACCTGTCTTTCGGGATTGGCGTGGTCGATGCGGTCCGGACCCACAGCCTGACCGATGCCGATTTCGCGGCCACCGACCTGACGGTCGAGCTGCTGTATCTGGTGGAGGTGAAGCGCGCGGTGATGGGCGAGTTGCAGCGGCTGAATCTCCGGCTGCAAGGGGCCAAGTCGCAGGCAGAAGAGCTGGCGATGACCGACACGCTGACCGGATTGCGCAACCGCCGCGCGCTGGATCTTGCCCTCGCGCGGACGGTTGCCTCTGACAACCCCTTTGCGTTGCTCCGTCTGGATCTGGATCATTTCAAGGCGGTGAACGACAGGCTGGGCCATGCCGCCGGTGATCATGTCTTGCGGGTGGTTGCCAAGGTGCTGGCAAATGAAACGCGTGCGGACGATCTGGTTGCCAGGGTGGGGGGGGATGAATTTGTCATCCTGCTGCCACGCCTGACAAATCTGACCCGCGTGACATGGGTGGCAGACCGGATCATCGCGGGCGTGGCGCAACCGATCCTGTTTGATGGCCAGATCTGCCAGATCGGGGCCAGTGCGGGGGTGACGGTGTCGACACTTTACGGCATGTGCAACGCTCAGGTGATGCTGAACGATGCGGACCGGGCGCTTTACGCGGCCAAACGGGCCGGGCGCGGGCGTGTCATGACCTTCTCGCCCGATCTGGCGCTTGACTAGGGAACTGCGCCGGTCAGCCGGACGTTCTTTCGCCATAAGGGGGGCCAAGTCCGGCTGCCCGCATGTCGAAAGGACCACCTATGTCTGAAGCACTGAAAGCTGTTCCCGGATCTGACAAGATCGACACCGGAATCACCGGCGTGACGGCCATCGCCAAGGGGCTGAGCGATTCCCTTGCCGACACTTATCGGCTTTTGTTCAAAACCCATGCCGTGCACTGGAATGTCGAGGGCCCGATGTTCCATTCGATTCACGTGCTGACCGAAGCCCAGTACAACAACCTGTTCAAGGCGGCTGACGATCTGGCAGAGCGCATTCGTGCCCTTGGACGGATTGCTCCGTTCCAGATGTCTGAAATCACCCGCATGTCTTGCGTGAAAGACCCGGCCAAACTGGGATCGGCGCAAGAGATGGTTGAAGATCTGGCAAGCGACCACGAAGCGGTGGTGCGCCGGATGCGCGATGTGATCGAGCAGGCCGAAAAGGGGCAGGATGTGGCAACCGCCGATCTGCTGACCGCCCGCTGCGCCTTTCACGAAAAAGCGGCATGGATGCTGCGCGCGACGGCAAAGTAAGCCTGACGCCAACCTGCCCTTTCCAAGTAAAAGGCCCCGGATTTCTCCGGGGCCTTTCTTCAGTTTGATCGCGGTAGATCTTACTTCAGACGTGCAACGACGCCATCGGCAAAGGCTGCGATCAGAGCATTGTAATATTCCGGCGTATCGCTGAACGCGCCTTCCAGGACCGTGCCATCAGCGGCAAAGGCCTGTGCATTGAGCGCCGAGACCGTCAACTCGTAATTGTCGGATTTCGGACCATCGGTTTCATTGACCACATTGACCATGCCGACCATCACGGCGTCTTCGACACCAAGCTGGCTTTGGAACGAATTGGCAAGCGACAGCTCATCAATGTCGATGAGGATCTTCGATCCTTCTTCACCGGTGCGGTCAACCAGGCGCGCCAGAATGGCATTTTCCAGATCGCCAGCGGCGTTGGTCCAATAGGCTGCTGCCTCGGCATTGGTGATTGCGGTGATGTCGGCCTCGACGGACACTTCTTCGATCAGGGTGACATCCTGAGCAAAAGCGGCATTTGCGAGGAAGACGGCGGTGGTCGTCATAAGAATTTTGCGGAACATGAGCAGATCCTTTCAGGCAATGAATGCGCAGCCAATTACCTGCGCTTGATTGACAAACGCGCGTTTGATCAAAAGGTTCCCCAAGGTTTGCATGGTGCAAAAAAAACGCCTGCCACAGCGGGCAGGCGTTTGGTTGTTGGTGCAGGTCTTGCGCCGCTCTCGCCTCACGCTCAGGCGTGCAGGGTCTCGGTCGATGAGAAGAACATCGCCTGGCTCACGGCGGAGCGGACCTGTTCTTCCGAGAACGGTTTGGTGATCAGGAATGCCGGCTCTGGTTTGTCTCCGGTCAGCAACCGCTCGGGGAAGGCGGTGATGAAGATGACCGGAATATCGTCAAACTGCGCAAGGATATCGTTCACGGCATCAATGCCCGAGGAATCATCGGCCAGTTGAATGTCCGACAGGATCAGATCGGGCCGTTCGCGGGCTGCCAGCTCCACGGCCTCGCGGCGGGTGCGCGCAACGCCGGTGACCTTGTGACCGATCTGGCCAACGATATCGACGATATCCATGGCAATGATTGCCTCATCCTCGATCACCATGACCTTGCCGGTCACCGATGCTTCCATCTCGCGAATCGCCGCATCCAGCAGGACCTGCACATCGCTTTCGTCTTGCGCCATGATTTCGGCGATTGCAGGCCGGTCAAACCCTTCGATCGCATGCAGCAACAAGGCTTCGCGCGAGTTTGGCGTCAGCCCCGCCATATGGACCTGCGCCCGTTTCGCCAGAATATCGTCATCGGTATCCAGCGGGGCACCTGCACTGGCCCAGACCCGGTGAAAGCAGTGAAACAGGCCAATCCTTGGCGATGTTGCTTCGCGCACCGGAGTATCTTCGATCAGGATGCTTTCCAGCGTGGCAGCCGCGTAGCGATCACCACTGTCCTGGCTGCCGGTGAGGGCACGGGCATAGCGGCGCAGAAAGGGAAGGTCGGCCGCAATTGCCGAAGTCAGATCGAAGGTCGCAGAGGCATTCATTATTTTCTCCCCAGTTTCGTTTTCTACGGAACCAAACGCACTGGCTTCGCGTTCGGTTCCATGAATAAATGCGGGATTCAGTAGCACAGCATGATGATGGAACATATGGCAGGTGACAACCAGAAGTCCAGTTTGCGCAAGGACATCGACGAAAACCTGAAACGTGTCTATGAAGATGCGTTGAAAGAGGAAGTGCCGGATCGGTTCAAGCAGTTGCTTGAGCAGTTGAAGGCCAAGGAGTCAAAAAAATGACTTCCGTTCCCGTCGCTCAGGCTGACCCGCGTGACGAAATGGCGAACCACATCCCGTCATTGCGCGCTTTTGCAATCTCGCTGACCCGCAATGTAAGCGAGGCGGATGATCTTGTGCAGGAAACGATCCTGAAGGCATGGTCGAACATCGAAAAGTTCACCGTTGGCACCGATCTGCGGGCCTGGCTGTTTACCATCCTGCGCAACACCTTCTTTTCGTCCAAGCGCAAGACTCGCCGCGAAGTGCAGGACACCGACGGTGTCCACGCGGCGACCATGTTCGAAAAACCGCATCACGACGGGCGGCTTGCCTTTACCGATTTCAGTCACGCTTTTGACAAGCTGTCGCCGGAACACCGGGAGGTTCTGATCCTTGTGGGGGCCAATGGCTATTCCTATGAAGAGGCGGCGCAGATGATGGGGGTCGCGATCGGCACAGCGAAAAGCCGTGCCAACCGGGCGCGGGCAAAGCTGTGTGATCTTCTCGGTCTGGCCGAAGGTGAGGATATCCTGGCGGAACAATCCGGCGCGACCCTTGCCGTGATGGGCCGGTCAGGATTTCAGGCCGCATGACAGCCAGACGTGTCGCCGTGCGGCGGCGGTTTTCAGGGCTAGGCTTCCGCCTGATGGCGGTGATGGGTGTGGCCCTTCTGCCGCTTGCCATCCTGAGCTATGTTCAGGGTCTGAAAACCGCGCAGCTTGCCGAGGCACGGGTGACCAATGTGATCCGGGGGGAAACCCTGATGGCGGCCAATCCGCTGATCGCCGAAATTGTCAAGGCGCAGACCAAGACCGCCACATTGTCGGTGGTGCTGCCTTCGGTGCTGCAAGGGGATGAAGAGTCCAATCTGGCTGCCTGTCGCAACATCATGGACAGGATTGTCGAAGCGGATATCGGTCTCATCACTTTTGCCGGATATGTCGATCGAGATGGTCAGATGCGTTGTGGTGCCCGGAACGAACAGCGCGATCTGGCGGGTACGGAGGCCATGGCGCAGCTGATGACCGACCCTGGCCCCAAGATTGCCGTGAACCCCTATGGTCCGGTGTCGCGTGAATCGGTGCTGATCGTGTCGCATCCGGTTCGTGACCGTTTTGGCGAGCTGACAGGTTTCGCCTTTGTGTCTTTGCCCCATGTCGCGCTGGATCGGCGCATTCAGATTCAGGCAGCGGATGAGAAACAGCCGCTGTCGCTGATTACCTTTGATGCCAAGGGCGAATTGCTGACGTCTTCGGTCGGAATGGAGGAGGCGCGCAACGACCTGCCGGCCAACCGGACGCTGGAAAATCTGGCCCAGGGCAACGGCCGGAGCTTTGTAGCCAACACGGTTTCGGGCGAGCGGCGGGCCTTTGCGCTGGTACCGTTGCAGGCGGGGACGCTCTATCTGCTGGGCTCTTGGCCTGCGGACCGGCTGAACCGGACAATTTTCGAAGGGGCGTTTCCGGCCTTTCTGTTCCCGATGATGATGTGGGCGGCAAGTTTGCTGGTGGCCTTGCTGGCGTCGGAGAGCCAGGTGCTGCGGCATGTGCGGCAGTTGCGCGACCGGATCACCGCCTTCGCCGCCGGTGAGCGGCAGTTGCCGCGCCTGAACATGGCCGGGGCTGCGCTGGAGTTGCGGTCGGTCGGGCGGGCCTATGAGCGGATGACCGAGGCGGTGGTGCGCAATGAAGCGGATCTGGAAAACACCATTCACCAAAAGGAAGTGCTGCTGCGCGAAGTTCACCACCGCGTGAAGAACAACCTGCAACTTATTGCCTCCATTCTGAATATGCAGTTGCGGGGTGCCCGTACCAACGAGGCGAAAGAGGCGATGCGTACGGTTCAGGACCGGGTGATCAGTCTGGCGACCGTGCACCGCGAGTTGTATCAGACCAGCGGGCTGACCGATGTGCGCGCCGACGAGTTGTTGCCGCGTATCGCCACCGATCTGCTGCGGATCGGCTCGGCCCCGGGACGTCGCTTTACACTGGAAGCGCAGGTGGATGATATCCGCTTGACGCCGGATCAAGCGGTGCCTTTGGCGCTGTTCCTGACCGAGGGCATGGCAAATGTGATCAAGCACTCTCCCGTAGGGCCTACCGGCAAGGCGGAGGTAAGGCTGACGCTAGAGCGGTTGGAAAGCCGCATTGCCCGGTTTACCCTGAGCAATAGCCTGAAGCCGTCCGGAGAGGCAGACACCGGTTTCCCGCAAGGGGATGGCACAGACGGCTTTGGAACCCAGTTGTTGACGGCTTTCTCTCAGCAATTGAGCGGCAAGATAACCCGCACCCAGAGCGAAGATCGCTATGTGCTGAGCGTCGATTTTCCCATGCGTCCCCTGTCAGAAGCGGAAGAGCGGGTCGCTCCGAAAGTGGCTGCCCATCCGCAAGCGGATGATGAGGATGACCTGTCCTGATCCGGGGCGGGTGGTGATACCGGAACAATGGGCGACCCAATGCGCGACGACGGCACATCCGGGGGCGAGGCCCCGCAGATTTTTATCACGGCGGCAGAGGCCTATCCGGCTCTTGAGCGCGCCTTTCTGAACGCAGAATCCGAGATCATCGGCAGTTTTCTGGTGTTTGACCCAGAGACCCGCCTGCGCTCGCCCGAGGGGCTGGCGGTGGGAGAGCGGTGGTTTGACCTGATCGTGCACTGCCTGCAGCGGGGGGTGCGCATCACGCTGACCCTGTCGGATTTTGACCCGATCGCCCGCGCGGTGATGCATCGCGGCACATGGCGCAGCCTGCGGCTGTTGCAGGCGGCGGCGGAAGTGGCTGGCCCCGGGGCCGCGCCGCTGAGCGCGAGGGCCGCGCGGCATCCGGCGGAAACGGGGTCGGTGCCAAGGTTCCTTATTTCCCCCATGATCATGGCGCGGGTCTGGAAAAGCACACGCTGGTTGAACCGGCAGTCAGCGCCCATCCGCGCGACAGCTTTGCGTGACATGCCGGGGGCGCGGGCCTTGATGGTGGTGCGGGATGATGGAACCGTGCGGCCCCGGCTCTGGCCCCTGCCACGTCTGTTTCCGGGGACGCATCATCAGAAGATTGCGGTGTTCGACCGCAAGACGCTGTATGTCGGCGGGCTGGATCTGAACGAACGGCGCTATGATGATCACGATCATGAACAGGCGGCAGAGCAGACCTGGCATGATGTGCAGGCCCTGGTGCATGGCCCCGTGGCTGCCGACGCGGCCCGGCACCTGAAGGTCTTTCAGGCGGTGACGGCGGGGCAGGTGGCTCCGATCGATACCGGCGATCTGCTGGTGACACTGTCACGGCAACGGCATGTGCCGCTGGTGCGGTTTGGACCCAAACCCGTGGTCCAGGGGATTTACAAGGCGCATTGCGCTGCCATCGCGCGGGCGCGCGGTCTGATCTATCTGGAGAGCCAGTATTTCCGCGACGGTGCCCTGACCCGGGCGCTGTGCCGCGCGGCGGAGCGGCAACCGGATCTGAGCCTGATCCTGATGCTGCCCGGCGCGCCCGAAGAACTGGCCTTTGATGGGCACGATGGCATTGATTCCCAATTTGGCGAATGGCATCAGGCCCGGTGCTTGCGGCACCTGCAGCGGGCGTTCGGCAAGCGTCTGTTCATCGGCAGTGCGGCCCAGCAAAGGCGGGAACGCCCGCGGCAGAAAGATGGCCGTGATCTGCTGGCCAAGGCTCCGCTGATCTATATTCATGCCAAGGTATCGGTGTTTGACCATCTGGCAATCATCTCCTCGGCCAACCTGAACGGTCGCTCGATGCGGTGGGATACCGAGGCCGGGGTGGCCTTCACCCGACCCGAGATGGTGGAAGAGATCCGCAGGCGTTGCATGGCCCACTGGTTGCCGCCAAACACCGGCGCGGCGTTTCAGAATCCAGAGACGGCCGTCGCCGCCTGGCGGGGGCTGGCGCTGTCAAATGCAGCGCGTGCGCCCGAGGATCGTCAGGGCTTTGTGCTGCCCTATGATATCAGGGCGGCGGAAAAATTCGGCACTGCTGTGCCTTTCCTGCCGCCCGAGATGGTCTGAACCAAAAAAGACCCATGGCCGGGGCCATGGGTCAGGTTGGGGTGCCTTGAGGAGGCAGGGGGAGAGAGAAAGCTTATCAGCCTGCGCGGCCGCGGGTCAGCTTGTCGGCCAGCTTTTGGGTTGCGCTGCGGCGACTGCGGGTCTGCGCGCTGACGCGCTTTGCCGCACCGTTAAGCTTGTTCGCTGCGCGGCGTGACGTTTTGCGCACCGACTCTTCGACATCCTCGGCCACGTCTTCGACAGCTTCGGCAGCGTGGCGACCGGTGTCGCGGGCCTTGTCCCGCGCCCCTTCCAGGATGTCGGTCAGATCGGACACCATGGCCAGCGCGGCCTCGGTCCCGCGGGCGCGCATCGCGCTTGCGGCCTCACCCAATGCCCGACCGGCGGCGCTGCGCTCGGCATCGAAGGTTTTGCGGGCCTTGATCAGCAGGGACTCGGCAGAGTCTGCCAGCGACTCCCCATCGCGCCGATTGGCCTGCAGGGCGGTGGCCAGCGCCGCGCCAAGGGCCACGGCAACCGCCGCAGAGGCCACCGGGTGCCGGCGCAGGATATTGCGGTCATCCGCGGAGTCGACCAGATGTTCGACCTGATCCTCCACAGCTTCCGCACCGGAGGCAAACGCGGCATAGGCCCGTTCGCGGGCGGCGATGATCCGGTCAGCGGCATCCGCGCTCATGTCCGAAAGGCCATGGGCAAAGGCCGAGGCCAGATCTGCCGCCAGATCTGCGGTGACGGTGGCCTTTTCACGGGCAAATTCTGCCGCATCAGTGCCCCGGTCTGACAGGTCTTCATACAGGGCGGTCAAACGGTCGCGCGCCGCCTCGCGGGCCTCATCGGCACGGGCCTGCCAGTCTTCCAAGGTATCCGCCACCCGATCGGTCAGGCTTTCATCACGACGGCCGCCAAAGGTCAGCCAGGCCAGCCCGGCCCCGACCAGGACCGTTGCCAAAGGATAGCTCCGCAGGGCGCGTGCAGCGGCACCAGCCAGCACGGTCTGACCCAAGGGGCCGGTCGCAAGGCCGATCAGATCATCGGCGGCGGTGTCGCGCAGGTCGCGGCGTCCGGTCAGCCGGCCCGACAAGCGGCCAATGGCCGCGCGCAATGCGTCTTCTGTCGCGCGTGCTTCATCATACAGCGCCTCGGATTTACGGGAGCGTGCCATGTCAGTCTCCTATTCAAATTATGTCAGGGGCGGGTGGTCGGCAAACTGTCGCCACTGCCCGCGAGGGAGGTCAGGGGAAGCGTCGCTTTGCGCAGGCAAGAGCGCGCAACACTTATGAAAATCAGCGCCAGGGCGGCGCAGATGACGGCAGCGGTCAGAACCGCCTGGACGGGTGTAAGGCCAAGCAGCGCCAGCCCCAGCAACCCCGCCTGCACCAGAAGGACCATCACCATCACCACCAGGATCAGTGCCAGTACCAACAGGATCACCGCCGTCGCGACAGATGAGATCCGCGCCCTCAACTCTGCCTTTGCCAAGGCAAATCGCAAGGCTATGGCCCGTCGTCCCAGCATCAACAAATCCATAAGCGGGACAATCAGGCCTTCGAGTCCGGAACGCAGCATTGGATCTTCCTGTCAGTGGTGGGTCAATCGGCGCGCGTCAGACCCGTCTTGTCGCGGATCGCGGCCCCATGATCAGCCACAGGATGAACCCGATGATCGGCAGGAACAAGATCAGCAAGGTCCAGAGCACCTTTTTTCCGGTACTGGCAGAAGAGCCGATCACAGAAATGATGGCCCAGAGATCAAGGGCCAGAATCAGAAGTCCGCCAAAACCTGATAATTCAAACATGCTCAGTTCATTCATTCTGCTTATCCTTTGCGGATCGTCCGAAGTCTGTTGCGACCCGCCACGGGCGTGCCGGTCTGCAACGGTGTGATCATGCAACGCCGAAACGGCCACCTGGTTCCGTTGAAATATCGCCCCAGCGCGGAATATGCGAAGCACGGCGATTTTCATGCTGTTTTCATGCTGTCGGCCAGCAGTCCGGTTGATCGGCTTATAAAAAGTGGGGCGTAATCCCCCTGCAACGACCGCCACGGTTCCGCCCTTCTATGCGTAATGGTGTAGGGTGGATTTTAAGATGAAGGGGAACCCGACTTCCGCCGCCACGTTGATTTGCCATGAAAGCGCTGCGGCGCATTGACCTGAACTTGAACCTGGACTTGAGCCAGAACATGAAAGGAGATCACCATGCTTGGTTGGGCATTGACGTTTCTGGTCGTGGCGCTGATTGCGGCGGCCTTGGGTTTTGGCGGAATTGCGGGCGCTTCGGCGTCGATTGCACAAATCCTCTTCTTCGTTTTTATCGTCTTGTTCGTTGTGGCCATGATTGCACGTGCGGTGCGCGGTAAGCCCCCAGTTTAAGCGTATCACCTGCAAGCTTGATCACACGGAAAGGCCGTCCTTCGGGGCGGCCTTTTTTTGATGGCGGGGCAGTTTTTAAAATGGAAAGCTCAAATAAAAAGCCGGACCCTTCCAGTCCGCTTGCCGAAAAGGGCGCGCAGATCCGAGGGTGATTTTTTGAGCCTGTCTTTACCGCGTCAGTCAGTCTGCTTGGCCGTCACAGGCACCACGACGAATTCCGTGGGTCGCGCGGGCAAGGCACGGCCGGCATTGCGGGAAAAGCTGATCAGCGACTGTCTCAGCCCGCAATCGGCTTTGTCTTCGAGTGTCAGAAAGACGATCCGCCGGGCACCGGTTGCCACCAACCTGCGGGCGCGGGACACCGCAGACAGAAAGTCGGTCCCGGCTTCCTTGTCACCCGGCCCGTTGCCGCAGCGGATGTAATGAACAGCGTTGTTGGCCTGAGCTGACGCGACCGCGTTGGTGTCGTCGCTGTCTGAAAGGACTGCACCGGCGGCAATCAGCGCCTGCATCCACGGCAAATCCAGTCGCGGTGGAACCGAAGGCGAGGCAGAAGGGGGATGTGGCTGGCCCGGGTCGGTGGCGGTCATGCGGCGCTCCTGTCGTCACTCGGTCTTGCGCCCGCAGGGGGCGATGCAGCCTTAACGTCGCAGGTGCGGGGTTTGGTTCCCGCTCACTTGCAGTTCGGCGAAGAATTGCCCATCTGATGCCCGACCAGGCGGCCCGGCGTCGGGATCCGACCGGTGGGGAACCAGAAGGGCGGTGCCGCATTGAGACATGTCGAGCGGAGTCGCGCGCCCCGTTGCCGCGCAAAGGAGCGGATCTGATCATGACCATCACCGATGACAAGCAGGACCCGCCGTCTGACGGGCCGCAGAACCGGTCTGGCCGGTCGGGCACCTCTCAACGTGAAACGACTGTGTCCGACCTTTCAGGGATCGTGGCGCGGCTGCACAAGACTGCGCGCGGAGCAGAGCGGGTGGCGCTTGGCGATCTGGTGGATGCCATGGGACAATCGTCGATGGCCGCTGTGCTGCTGGTGCCGGCCATGCTGCTGGTGTCGCCGCTGAGTGGCGTGCCGGGCGCGTCGATTGTAGGCGGACTGGTGATTGCCCTGATCTCGGCGCAGATCCTGCTGCACCGCCCCAAAGTGTGGCTGCCCGATATCATTCGTTCGCGCAGGGTTCCCGGACCTGCCTTGCGTCGCGCCCTGGTGTGGCTGCGCAAGCCGGCGAAGCGCTTTGACGGACTGGCACCGGCCAAGCCGGGGGGCGGCGCACATGCCTGGTGGACCCCGGCCCTAGCGCTGATCTGCCTGAGCATGGGGCTGGTGATGCCGCTGATGGAGCTGATTCCGTTTTCGTCGAGCATTGCGGCATCTGTCATCGCCGCATTCGCGATGACCATGCTGACAGGGCGCGTGCGGATTGCCATGGTCGCGGCGGTGCTGGGCGGTCTTGCGGTCGCGGGGGTGCTGTGGCTGTTGTAACGCAGGAAGGCTTGCGCCCGCTCAGCGTTTTTCGCTGCCCAAGGGAAAGGTCAGCGTGGCGCGGGTGCCGTTGATGGTTTCAAACACCAGTTGGCCTTCAAGCTGTTCGGTGAACTGCAAGGCCACCCGAAGCCCCAGACTGCGGGACTTCTCCGGCACGAAATCATGCGGTAGCCCGTCGCCATCATCCTGAACGATGATAATTGCTTCGTCGCCTCGGCTGCGCATGGTCAGCAGAAGGTGGGTTTTGCCGGTATCGCGCGCGGCATGTTCAACCGCATTCGACACCAGTTCAACAATGATCAGTGCAAGCGGCGTGGCCTGATCACCGGTGACGACCACTGGCTCGACATCGAAATCGAGCATGATCCGGTCCGACTGTGACGAGCTGTTGACCACTTCGGGCAGCAGCTCACGCATCAGCTGGCCCATATCGGTGGTCTGTCTTTTGGGGTTATGCAGCTGGCGTTGGATGCTTGCAACAACCTGCAGCCTGGCCGTGGCCGCGTCCAGCGCCGCCCGCGCGCTCTCATCCACCACATTGCGACGCTGCATCTTGAGCAGCGAGGCCACGACCTGCAGATTGTTCGACACCCGGTGCTGCAATTCATGGAACATGGTCTTGTTGGCCTGCGCCAGCGTGTCGGACCGGTTCTTTTCATGCTCCAGCGTGATAAGGGCCTGGCGCATCGTGTGAAGCAGCAGCAATTCCGTCGAGATGATGAACAGATAAAAGACAAGCGTCAGAATGATCTGGGGCGAGGTCGCAAAGCTGCCGGCGGGCGCGAGAAACCAGAACCACGAGACAAGACCGCAAATCGATGCAACCGCAATCCCGGCTTTGGTTCCGGCAAAATATCCGGTCAGGATAACAGCCGGAAAAAAGGTTACAAAAGGAAAGCCCGGGGGCAGGGCCGGGTCCAAGTAATGGCGCAAGGCGACAGAAGTAACAATTGCAAGGCTGGCAAACGCAATCTGATAGGCCGGGCTCCGCTCTGCGACGGCCCAAAGGCGCAATTGTTTCATTCCATAACCCTATGTCCGGTTCTGCACCGGTCTTGGATAGACGTTATCTTATGCCTATCGCATTGCAATGGCTTTGCACGCGTCTGTCCATATCCGGGCAGACGTCATGCAGCGTTTCGCGCACTTGCGCTGCTGAAAAGGGCATGTCAAGCGCATGCCATCCAAGAGCGGCGATTTCCGCCGCGTCACCATCATCGGCCCCGGTCAAGAGCAGCTTGGTCTGAGGGTGCTGCACCAGACGGGTCAAGCCAAAGCCCCGCACACTGCGCAGGGACTGGTTCAGGATGAGCAGATTTGGCCTTTGGCCGTTGGTCAGGGTCTCAACCACCTGCGGCACGTCACGGCACAAGATCACGCTGGCGTCGGGCCAGGCCTCCATCACGGTTTGCGCAAGATCGAGACTGATCAGCACGTCAGGGTCCTGGACCAGGATCGTTTTCGGCATGTCATCCTCCTTGGGCAACCAAAGGGGAGTCATGGAACCAAAAGCGTCTTCGCGCACTTAACTGTGACATAGTTGCGGAGGAAAACTTGAAAACCCCTTGCCGGTCTTGCCCCTTGCGTCAATGCGAAGCTTTTTTGCCGATGACCGAAGACGAAATTCGTTTCATGGAACGCTTTAAGAAGGGCGAGCTCTTTGTAGAACGCGGCGCTACGATCCTGTCAGAGGGCGAGTCCAGTGGGCAGCTTTTTACCGTTCTGAACGGGTTGGGGCTGCGTCACAAGACATTGGAAGATGGGCGCCGGCAGGTGCTCAACCTTATCTTTCCGGGCGATTTTCTGGGCCTGCAGGCCGGTCTGATGGGGGAAATGGGCCACTCGGTCGAAGCGGTCACCCCAATGGTGCTCTGTGTCTTTGACCGCAGTGCTCTGTGGAACCTGTTCCAGACCAGTCCGGCCCGCGCCTATGACCTGACGTGGATCGCGGCGGTTGAAGAACATTTTCTGGGCGAAACCGTCGCCACCATCGGTCAGCGTGATGCCTCTGCCGCGCTCGCCTGGGCGTTCCTGCGCATCTTCCGGCGTGGGGAAAGCCTTGGGCTGGTGCAGGATAACAAGATGTCCCTACCTTACCGCCAGCAGGATATGGCAGATGCCTTGGGTCTGTCGCTGGTGCACACGAACAAGCGGCTGCAGAAATTCCGCGCCGCCGGGCTGATGGACTGGTCGCGCGGGGTGCTGCACATTCCGGACCGCAAGGCTTTGGCCGATCTGGCCAATCTGGGCGACGGACCGGCGGAGAAGCGACCCATCCTTTAGGCCGCCTCTCCACCCCTTGCCCCTCTTGCAGCGCGCCGCCGGGCAGGGCACTCTGCCGGGCAAAGCGGTGCCCTGCATGCACCGCAGCAAGAGGGAAGACGATGCTGAAGGGAATTGATCACCGGCTGAATGCCGATGTTCTGGGGGCTTTGCGGGCAATGGGGCATGGCGACTATGTCGTTGTGGTGGATACCAATTTCCCCGCTGACAGTGTTGCGCGCGGCACCACAGCGGGCCGCCTGTTGCGGATGGAAAATCTGACAGCCGCACAGGCGGTGCAGGCAATCCTGACCGTCTTGCCACTGGATACCTTTGTGCCCGATTTTGCCGGCCGCATGCAGGTGGTGGGAGAGCCAGAGACGGTGCCCGACGTGCAGGCAGAGGTGCAGGCCGAGGTGGATCGCGCCGAGGGCCAGCCGCGCCCCCTGCCGGGGATCGAGCGTTTTGCCTTTTATGACCTGGCCAAAGGGGCCTATGCGGTGATCCAGACGGGGGAGCGGCGGTTTTATGGCTGCATCATGCTGCGCAAGGGCGTGATCGGGCCGGAGGCATAAAGATGTCGAAAAAGATCGTCGTTCTGGGGATTTTCGTGGCAGATGCCGCCTATCGCGCCGATCGGCTGCCACGGCTGGGAGAGACGATCCTGGGCCAGCATTTCCGCTTGGGACCGGGGGGCAAGGGGTCGAACCAATCTGTCGCGGCGGCGCGCGCGGGGGGGGAGGTGCATATCATCACCCGGTTGGGCCAGGATGCCTTTGCCGCCATGGCGCACGATCTGTGGAAAGAGGCCGGTGTCGTCCCAGAGGTGACCGAAGATCCTGACAGCTACACCGGGTCGGCCTTCATCTTTCTGGAAGCAGCGACGGGGCAGAACGCGATCATTGTCGCGCAAGGGGCGGCCGCGCGTATTTCGGTCGCCGATGTCGAGGCGCGGCGTCCGCTGATCGAAGCGGCTTCCGTGTTCATGACACAGCTGGAGCAGCCGCTGGACGCCGCGCTGCACGGTTTGCAGATTGCGCGCAGCGCCGGGGTGCGCACCATTCTGAACCCGGCCCCTGCTGCGGCCCTGACCGACCGGATGCTGGGCCTGTGTGATCTGATCACCCCCAACGAATCCGAGGCAGAGGGGTTGACCGGGGTGACCGTCAGCTCGGTCGCCGATGCAGAGGCGGCAGCAGACCGGCTGATTGAACGCGGCGTCGGGGCGGCGATCATTACCTTGGGGGCCAAGGGGGTGTTGTATCGCAAGGAGGGGACAAGCCTTCACGTGCCCGCCCGCGCGCCGGGACCGGTGGTTGATACCACCGGAGCCGGGGATGCGTTCAACGGCGGCCTTGCCACCGCCCTGTCGCAAGGGGCCAGCATGCAAGAAGCGCTGAGTTTTGGTGCCGCAGTCGCCGGCATTTCAGTCACGCGCCATGGGGCCGCCAGCGCGATGCCTTCTCGCGCCGAGGTGGATGCCTTTCTGCGCGGGCAGTGAAAGCGCGGGCGGTGGCGGCGGTCTGACCACGGATTTCCGGGCCATGGGATGATTTTTGTGACCGGGGTTAAAGAATTGCTTAAATATTGACACAGTTGTAGTCATTTTGGCGATGAAAGCGGGTGTCGGGGCCGTCCGGTGCGCGTTCCAAAGGATGTTTGCCATGTCGCCGCTGTCTGTTTCCTCGTCAAAAACCGTGTCAACTTTGGCACCCGCACGGCATAAGCGTGTGTTGGATATTGGTTTGATCCTCCTCGCCTTGCCAGTGATCGTGCCGCTTCTTGTCGTGCTGATGCTGGCGGTCAAACTGTCCTCTTCGGGACCGGTGCTGTTTTTCCAGACCCGCGTCGGACGTGACGGCCGGCGGTTCCGGATGGTGAAACTCCGCAGCATGTATCCCGATGCCGAAGGTGCGCGCGCCGCCCTTCTGGCCCAGTCAGACCGCGCCGGAGTGTGTTTCAAGCACAAGGATGACCCGCGCGTCACCCCGGTCGGGCGCTTTTTGCGCCGGTCCTCGCTCGATGAATTGCCGCAGCTTTGGAACGTGCTGAAAGGCGAAATGTCGCTGGTCGGCCCGCGTCCGGCCTTGCCGGAAGAGGTGGCAGTCTATCCGCCCGTCGCGATGCAACGGCTGGCGGGGCTGCCGGGCCTGACCGGTGTGTGGCAGGTGTCAGGACGGGCCGATATTGGCTTTGACGAGATGGTTGAAATGGATGTGGCCTATCTGCGCACGGCCAGCCTGCGCGGGGATCTGGCCCTGATCCTGCGTACCTTCGGCGCTGTCGCTTTGGCACGTGGCGCATATTGAACGGGCAGTTGGCCCAAAGGCTTTTTCAAAAAGACTAAAAATTAAGCATTTCGCCTTATATTCTGGCGCAATCGCGGCCTAACCCGCCTCTTCCTCTCCCTCTGGCGCTGTCCTGCATTGAGCCTGCTCTTGCCGCACCCCAGCCTGTGCCAAAGCGGGGGACCATGCTGACGATACCGATCAACCAGCCGATGCAGCGCAGCCGGGGTGACGCCTGGGTGTCTCTGGCGCATGGCGCTGCGGGGCTGCGGCTGACAGGCCTGCGCCAGCAGGGGTCGGCAAAATGCATCCTGCCGCATGGCGCGGTGGGGCGGCAAGGCCCCCCTGAGGTGGTCTTTCTCAACACCTCTGGCGGGCTGACCGGGGGCGATGTTCTGTCTTACGCCGTCACATTGGGGCCGCGGGCACGGGCCGTTGCAACCACCCAGACGGCCGAGCGGGCCTATCGTTCATCGGGCGGCCCTGCGCAGGTGCGGGTCACCATGTCGATTGATGCGCAGGGTTGGCTGGACTGGCTGCCGCAGGAAACCATTCTGTTTGACGGCAGCCACCTTGACCGCCGCACCACCCTTGATCTGGGCCCCGGGGCAGGCTGCCTGCTGCTGGAATGCGTGGTCCTGGGCCGGGCCGCCATGGGTGAGACGGTGGCGCGGGTTGGTTTGAGCGACTGGCGCGAGATCCGCCAGTCAGGCCGCCCGGTGATGGTGGAGCCGCTGGCGTTGACCGACAGGGCCTTGCAGACCGGGGCCGCTGGACTTGGGGGCGCGCGGGCCTTTGCATCGGTCGCGATGATCGGGCAAGGCGTGGCCGATTTGTTGAACCCTGTCCGCGCCGTGCTGGATGAGCCGGGGGTGACCGCCGCCGCCTCTGCCCCGGAGAGCCGGTTGATGCTGCGGATGATGGCGGGCGATGGCTGGCCGCTGCGCCGCCAGATTGCCCGGTGTTTGGCCGTGCTGCGCCGGGGCCAGCCCCTGCCGCGCGTCTGGCAGATGTGAAGGAGAGCCCATGAACCTGACCCCGCGTGAAAAAGACAAGCTGCTCATCAGCCTTGCCGCCATGGTTGCCCGTGGCAGGCTGGCGCGTGGCGTCAAGCTGAACCATCCCGAGGCGATTGCCCTGATCACCGATTACGTGGTCGAAGGCGCGCGCGATGGCCGCCGCGTCGCCGATCTGATGGAGGCGGGGGCAACCGTGATCACCGCCGATCAATGCATGCCCGGCGTGCCCGAGATGATCCATTCCGTGCAGGTCGAGGCCACCTTTCCCGATGGCACCAAACTTGTCACCGTTCACCACCCGATCCGCTGAGAAAGGCCCTGTGATGAAGAAAACTGTCCTCCTGTCTGGCATGGTTGCCCTGCTGCCGCAGATGGCTTTGGCGCATGTGGGCGACCATGGCGGTTCGCCTTTCCTGTCGGGGATGATGCATCCGATGGGCGGGGCGGACCATGTGCTGGCCATGGTGGCCGTCGGCCTTTGGGCGGCGGTGACTGGCGGTCGGGCGCTGCTGGCGCTGCCCTTGGCCTTTGTCGGGGCGATGCTGGCGGGCGGAGCCCTCGGCGCAGCCGGCATCGGAATGCCGGGGGTGGAGCCGATGATCCTGGCCTCCATCGTGCTGCTCGGGGTGCTGGCGGCACTGGCATGGCGCGCACCGCTGGCCATCGGGGCGGGCATCGTGGCCGTCTTTGGTCTGGTCCACGGCCATGCGCATGGCACCGAAGGCCCGGGCGCCGGGCTGATGGCCTATGGCGCGGGCTTCGCCCTTGCCAGCATGGCGCTGCATCTTGCAGGGCTTGGCCTTGGGCTGGCGTTGAACGCGCAATCGGCTCGTGGGGCCACGCGGGCGCTTGGGGCTGGCACAGCGTTTGCGGGCCTCGCGCTCGCCTTGGCATAAGGGTGCCGGCATGATCCCCGGAGAGATCTTTCCCGTCGAAGGCGATGTGATCCTGAACGCGCAGGCACCGGTCACCGTTTTGATCGTCGCCAACACCGGCGACCGTCCGGTGCAGGTGGGCAGCCATTACCATTTCGCCGAAACCAACGCGGGCCTGTCCTTTGACCGCGGTGCCGCGCGCGGGCAGCGACTCGACATTCCTGCAGGGACGGCTGTGCGCTTCGAGCCGGGCCAGACCCGAGAGGTTCGGCTTGTGCCTCTGGCCGGCACGCGGCATGTCTACGGCTTCAACGCCCATGTCATGGGCGCTTTATAGGAGCCTGCCCCATGCCGCCGTTTTCCCCATTCGATCTGATGCGCCTGTCGATGAATACCGCGACCATGCTGGTGCAGGCGCAAAGCGTGATCGCCATGCGCATGATGGGGATGGCCGGGGTCTGGACCGTCTCGCCCAGTGAAAACGCCCGGATGGTGTCTGAAAAGATGCGCGCCACGGTAACGGCCGGCGCTGCTGCCCAGAAAATCGCCCTGTCGGGCGGGTCCGCCACGCAGATTGCCGAGGCAGCGCTTGCCCCGGTCAGCCGCGCCACCGCTGCCAATGCCCGCCGCCTCACCCGCAGCGGGCCCAAAAACCCGTTCTGACAGAAAGGTTCCGCCCATGCCCTTCGTGCTTTCCCGTGCCGCCTATGCCGATATGTACGGGCCGACCGTGGGCGACAGGCTGCGGCTGGGCGATACCGATCTGATCATCGAGGTGGAACGCGACCTGATCGCCGAACGCAGCGGGGCCGCGAGTTTTGGCGCGAACGGCCTGATGTATGGCGAAGAGGTGAAATTCGGCGGTGGCAAAGTCATCCGCGACGGGATGGGCCAAAGCCAGATCACCCGGGCGCAGGGGGCGATGGATACCGTCATCACCAATGCGCTGATCGTAGATTACACCGGCATCTACAAGGCCGATGTCGGCCTGCGCGACGGCAGGATCGCGGTGATCGGCAAGGCCGGCAACCCGGATACCCAGCCCGGAGTGGATGTGATCATCGGGCCGGGGACCGAAATCATCGCGGGCGAAGGGCGTATTCTGACCGCTGGAGGCATGGACGCCCATATCCATTTCATCTGCCCGCAGCAGATTGATGATGCGCTGCATTCGGGCCTGACCACCATGCTCGGCGGCGGCACTGGCCCGGCGCATGGCACGCTGGCCACCACCTGCACGCCGGGGCCCTGGCATCTGGGGCGGATGATGCAGGCGGCGGATGCCCTGCCGATGAATCTGGCCTTTGCCGGCAAGGGCAATGCGTCCCTGCCCGCCGCGCTGGAAGAGCAGGTGCGGGCGGGCGCGTCCTGCCTGAAGCTGCATGAGGATTGGGGCACCACGCCCGCCGCGATTGATTGCTGCCTGACCGTTGCGGATGCCATGGATGTGCAGGTGATGATCCATACGGACACGCTGAACGAGTCAGGCTTCGTGGAGAACACGCTCAAGGCCATCGCGGGCCGCACCATCCACGCCTTCCACACCGAAGGCGCGGGCGGCGGGCATGCGCCTGATATCATCAAGGTGGTCAGCTCGCAGAACATCCTGCCGTCTTCGACCAACCCCACCATGCCCTATACGGTCAACACCATCGAAGAGCATCTGGACATGCTGATGGTCTGCCACCATCTGGACCGCCGCGTGCCCGAGGATGTGGCCTTTGCCGAAAGCCGCATCCGCCGCGAGACGATTGCCGCCGAAGACATTTTGCACGATCTGGGCGCGTTTTCGGTGCTGTCCTCCGACAGTCAGGCGATGGGACGGGTGGGCGAGGTGATCACCCGCACCTGGCAGACCGCCCACAAGATGAAGCTGCAACGCGGCCGGCTGGAGGGTGAGCAGGGGGCGAATGACAATTTGCGCGTTCGCCGTTACATCGCGAAATATACCATCAATCCGGCCATCGTGCATGGTATCGCTGACCATATCGGCAGCATCGAGGTCGGCAAGCGGGCCGATCTGGTGCTCTGGTCGCCGGCGTTTTTCGGGGCAAAGCCGGAAATGGTGTTGATGGGCGGCGTGATCGTTCTGGCGCAGATGGGTGACCCAAATGCCAGCATCCCGACGCCGCAACCGGTGCACAGCCGCCCGATGTTCGGGGCTTACGGCCGTAGCGTAGAGCGCAATGCGGTGATCTTTACCAGCCAGTCGGCGCAGGAGGATGGTATCGGCGCAAGGCTTGGGCTGGCCAAGGAAACCGTGGCGGTCAAGGGCACGCGGGGGGTGCAGAAATCTGACATGAAGCTGAATTCCGCCACCCCGTCCATCGAGGTGGACCCGGAAACCTATGAGGTGCGGGCGGATGGCGTGCTTCTGACCTGCCAACCAGCAGAGGAGTTGCCGCTGGCGCAGCGCTATTTCCTGTACTGACGCAGCCTCATTGCAGGGTGCTGGTCAAGGAGGGGCGCTTGCGCCGGATGGGCCAGCCGGGGCGTACCGCAGACTCCATCCCATCTGCTGCCAGCAGTTCCTTTTGCAGCTGCAGTTCACGCCGTTTCAGCTTCAAAATCTGGGCGCGCACCTCTGCCAGTTCTTTTGCAAGGTCCAGTGATTGCATCCAACTCTCCCTCAGCGGTAGCCTGTTCCGAGTTTGCCCCCGAAGGCGTTAAAAACTTCCTACCGGTGCCCTGCCACCCCATTTCGTAGACCCGAGGATAAGACATGACCGATCTGCCTGCCGTCCGCCGCCTGCTCAAGGACGCCCCCGACACCAGCCATGAGGCCGTGGTGCTGAGCTATGATGAGCGGCTGATCCGGCGCAAGCGGCTGGTCACCGCGCGGGGAGAGGGCTTTCTGGTCGATCTGCCCGAGGTGACCAATCTGGATGCCGTGTGGGGGTTCGAACTGGAAGATGGCCGCACGGTGCAGGTGACCGCCGCGCAAGAAGCGGTGCTGGAAATCACCGGGCCAGAGCTGGCCCGCTATGCCTGGCACATCGGCAACCGCCACACCCCCTGTCAGGTAGAGCCTGCGCGGCTGGTGATCCGCGCCGATCATGTACTGGAAGCGATGCTGCGCCAGCTTGGGGCCGAGGTGCGGGCCTTGTCTGCCCCCTTTACGCCAGAAGTCGGGGCTTACGGCATCGGACGCCCGATGGGGCATGATCACGGGCCGGACGCCAGCCACAGCCATGCGCATGCGCACAGCCACTCCCATAGCCATGGCCACAGTCACGATCACGACCATGATCACGCCGATCCCCACGCTCATCCGCATGGCAAGGCCTGACGCATCGCATGAGCCATGACCTGCTGACCCTTGTGCAATGGCTGTCCCCGGCGTTTCCGACCGGGGGCTTTGCCTATTCGCACGGGCTGGAGTCGGCAATTTCCGCCGGTCAGGTGACGGACGCCGCCGCCCTGCGCCAATGGCTGACCGAGGTGTTGCACTTCGGAGCGGGGCGGCAGGATGCGATTTTGCTGGTGCAGGCGCTCGGCCCGGAGGCAGATCACAGCGCGCTGGATGATCTGGCCCGCGCCTTGCAACCCTCTTCCGAACGGCTGTCCGAAACGCTGGAGCAAGGCACCGCCTTTGCCCGAACGGTGGCCGCGCTGACAGGGCGCGCCTTGCCGGCCCGCTGCCTGCCCGTCGCGGTCGGAGAGGCGGCGACCCCCCTCAGTTTGCCGCCCGCGCAGGTGGCGGCCCTCTATCTGCATGCCTTTGCCAGCAACCTCACGTCGGTCGCCATGCGCTTCATGCCCCTGGGGCAAGAGGCGGGGCAGGGGGTGTTGGCCGCCCTGCACCCGGTGATCGATGCGCTGGCGACAGAGGCCACCCGGCTGACCCTCGATGATCTGGGGTCTTCCGCTTTGGGGGCGGATCTGTCGGCCCTGGCACATGAAACACTGGATGTAAGGATTTTCAGGACATGAGCATGAATGGCCCCCTGCGGGTAGGCATCGGCGGCCCGGTGGGCGCGGGCAAGACCACCCTGACCGAACATCTGGCCCGCGCGCTTGCGGCGCGCTGTTCGATGGCGGTGATCACGAATGACATCTACACCCGCGAAGATGCCGATTACCTGTTGCGCGCACAAGTGCTGCCGGCCGATCGCATCCGCGGCGTGGAAACGGGGGGCTGTCCCCATACCGCAATCCGCGAGGATGCCAGCATCAATCTGGCCGCCATTGCCGACCTGCGTCGTCTGCACCCTGACCTTGATCTGATCCTGATCGAATCCGGCGGGGACAATCTGGCCGCGACCTATTCGCCCGAACTGGCCGATATCACCATCTATGTCATCGACACCGCCGCCGGGCAGGACATTCCCCGCAAGCGCGGACCGGGGGTGACACGGTCTGATCTGCTGATCGTCAACAAGACCGACCTTGCGCCTTATGTCGGCGTTGACCCGGTCTTGCTGAACGCCGACACCGCGCGTGCGCGCGGCGCGCGCCCCTATATCATGGCGCGCCTGCGCGACGGGCATGGCGTGGCTGAGGTGGTGGCATTCTTGCAGCGCGAGGGCGGATTGACCCTGCGTTGACGGTGCAAGCTGACGCTAGGTCAGCCTGACGACCTGAAATGAAACACGATCCCCGGCCTGCCGGGGATTTTTTTGCAATGATCATTTTGTGATCAAAACCGACGCCTGAGTCGCGGCTGATTCCTGCAATTTGCCTCAATTTAGCGCGACCCCCTGCGCATCTGCCCAATCCATCGGCAAAACCTGCGGCAAGACGCGCGCCTGCTTGTCAGAGGCTTCCCGCGGCTTGCCGCATCGCGGCAATGACGGTTTCGTGACAAGGCAGCTCGGCTTTGAGCCGCACAAGAAACATGAATGTGCGGTGGCGGCCGCGACTTGGACCTCCGCCACCACCGCACGGGGTGCAACAGAGTTGCCGCGCAAGGATAGGCCGTCCCGCATCACAGGGAAAGTCCGTTCCTGCCGCGGCCCAATGAGGGAAAACCATGTCGAATTTCAAGGGAGCGCTGCTGGCCTCTGCCATTGCCGTCACGGCAGGGCAGGCCATGGCACAGGATGAGACGATCAAGGTGGGCGTTCTGCATTCGCTGTCAGGCTCGATGGCGATTTCGGAAACCACGCTGAAAGACGTGATGCTGATGCTGATTGCCGAACAGAACGCCAAGGGAGGCGTCTTGGGCAAGCAGCTGGAAGCGGTGGTGGTCGACCCGGCCTCTGATTGGCCGCTGTTCGCCGAAAAGGCGCGCGAGCTGATGACCGTGTCGAATGTCGATGTGATGTTCGGCTGCTGGACAAGCGTGTCGCGCAAATCGGTGCTGCCGGTGATCGAGGAGTTGAACGGCTTGCTGTTCTACCCGGTGCAGTATGAAGGCGAGGAGTCGTCCAAAAACGTGTTCTATACCGGGGCCGCCCCGAACCAGCAGGCGATCCCTGCCACCGATTACTTCCTTGAAGAACTGGGCGTGGAGAAATTCGCGCTTCTGGGCACCGATTACGTCTATCCGCGCACCACGAACAACATCCTCGACAGCTATCTGAAATCCAAGGGCATCGCCGAAAGCGATATCTTTGTGAACTACACGCCCTTTGGCCATTCCGACTGGTCCAAGATCGTGGCTGATGTGGTCGCCTTGGGTGCCGATGGCAAGAAGGTCGGCGTGATTTCCACCATCAACGGCGATGCCAATATCGGTTTCTACAAGGAACTCGCCGCCGCCGGCATTTCCGCCGACGACATCCCGGTCGTGGCCTTTTCGGTGGGTGAGGAAGAACTGTCGGGCCTCGATACGTCCAACCTCGTCGGCCATCTGGCGGCCTGGAACTACTTCCAGTCGGCAGAGTCAGAGCTGAACACCGAATGGATCGCCAAGTGGAAAGCCTTTGCCGGTGAAAACCGCGTGTTCAACGACCCGATGGAAGCGCATGTGATCGGTTTCAACCTGTGGGTCCAGGCCGTGGAAAAGGCCGGTACCACCGATGTCGATGCGGTGCGCGAAGCGATGTATGGTCTGGAAACCCCGAACCTGACCGGGGGCATCGCCAAGATGCTGCCGAACCATCACCTGACCAAGCCGGTCCTGATCGGCGAGATCCGCGCTGATGGCCAGTTTGACATCGTATCCTCCACCGACCCTGTCCCCGGCGACGCCTGGACCGATTTCCTGCCGGAATCGGCTGTGCTCGAGGCTGACTGGGCCGAACTGGACTGCGGCATGTACAACACCGAAACCAAGACCTGCGTTCAGATCAAATCCAACTACTGACCGCATCCGGGCGGGGGGCAACGTGCCTCCCGCCCGTTCCGCACGACCCCTCATTCCAAAACAAGGCCCACCCATGCGCGCCGCCATTGCTGCCGTCTTTCTTGTGCTGCTGTCGCTGATCCCGCTTGGCGGTCTTGCCCAGACCAGCCCGCCGGTGGCCGAAGCCTCCTCTGCCGCCGAAATCGTCGAAGAAAACCGCGCCCAGATCGAACGCCCCTCGCGCCAGACCATTGGTCCGGTGATCGCGGCCCTGGCTGCAAGTGGCGACCCGCAGGCGGTCACGATCCTGTCGGCATGGGCCGACCGTGGCCTTGGCATCCGCAAATCAGACGGGGCCTTCGTGCTGCTGTCCACGGGGCAGGATGGCTATGCCCTGCGCAGCCTTGACGGCGCCGATGCAGGCACAGCACCCCGTGCCGACATCACCGAACTGCGTCCCAATTCCGGCGTGCGCGCGGTGATCGCTACGGCGCTGGTGCAATTCCAGCTCAACGATCCAGATCCCGCCCGCCGGGCCGATGCGCTGACCACCATCGCCCGCGATCCTGCCCCAGAGCTGCTGGACCCTCTGCGCGCCTCGATCGAGGCCGAGACTGACCCCGCCCTGCGCGCGCAGAAAGACCGGCTGAACCGTCTGCTCACCCTGCGCTTTGACCCTGACAGCGCCACGCGCATTGCAGCGATTGAAAGCTTTTCCGGCGATCTGGGCCTTGATCTGCGCGCGGCGCTCAACCCGCTTCTGGCCACCACCCGCCGCGCCGCGCCGCTGGGTACCACGATTGAGGGCAATATCGCCCGCGATCTGGACCCCGGCAGCGACCTGTCCGAGACCGAGGCCTATGACCTGCTGGTCGCCGCCGACCTTGCCCCTGCGCGCCTGACCACGCCCGAGCTGAAGGCCGCGCTCGCCGCAAATATCGTTGACGGGGCTGTCGCAGGCATCCCCTTGGCCGAGCTGAACACCCAAAGCGCGCGCAACCGTGCCTATACCGCGCTGGAACAGGCCGGCACCGTGCCTGTGGCCGCCACCGATGAAGAGGTGACGCAGATCATTGCGGGCCATCAGTTCGTGGAAACCTACTCCGAACCCGACAGTGCCGTGACCACCGCCGCGCAGGACGTGCTGACCGGAATCGAGGTGAAGCTCGCCGCAATGCAGGTGGCAGACCTGTCGCTCGACGCGCTGTCGCTGGCCTCGATCTATTTTCTGGCCGCCATCGGTCTGGCCATCACCTTTGGCGTGATGCGGGTGATCAACATGGCGCATGGCGAATTCATCATGATGGGGGCCTACACCGGCTATGTGGTGCAGCTGTTCATCCCCAACTACACCCTGTCGCTGATCGTGGCGCTGCCGCTGGCGTTTCTTGTCACCTTCATGGCCGGCGTGGCAATGGAGCGGCTGGTGATCCGCCATCTGTACAAGCGGCCGCTGGAAACGCTGCTCGCCACCTTCGGCATCTCCATCGCCTTGCAACAGCTGGCCAAGAACATCTTCGGCACACAGGCCCGTCCGCTGACCTCTCCGGCCTGGCTCGATGGCGCGCTGACCTTCAACGATATCGTGTCGATCAGCTATATCCGGGTGGCGATTTTCGTCCTCGCCATCCTGTTCCTGCTGTTCTTTCTCTGGCTGATGAAACGCACCCGGCTGGGGCTGGAGGTGCGGGCAGTGACGCAAAACCCATCCATGGCCGCCTCCATGGGCATCAACCCCGACCGGATCAACATGCTGACCTTCGGCCTCGGCTCCGGTATTGCAGGCATTGCGGGCATCGCCATCGGCCTGTTCGCGCAGGTCACCTCAGAAATCGGTCAGGCCTATATCGTGCAAAGCTTCATGACCGTGGTGGTCGGCGGGGTGGGCAATATCTGGGGCACGCTGGCAGGCGCGCTGATGATCGGCACGCTGCAAAAGGGAATCGAGTTCCTGAATCCCTCCAACACGCTTGCAGCCCAGACCTACATGATCCTGTTCATCATCCTCTTCATCCAGTTCCGGCCAAGGGGCATCATCGCCCTCAAGGGCCGCGCGGCGGGGGATTGAGCATGCTGTTCTCATTATCTGTTCGCAAATATCCCGGGGGGTCCGGGGGGCTGGCCCCCCGGTCCGACGGCAGGAGCATGCAATGACCCGCACATATCTTTCCCGAAATCCTTCGGTTCTGTGGTTCCTGCTGATCCTGTCCGGGTTCACCCTCGGCGTCACCCTGCTCTCCCAGGCCTATGGCGTGGCGTTCCTGTCCACCTCCTTCATCAAGACCCTTGGCATGACCCTGTGCCTCTGTCTCGTTGCCCTCGCGATGGATCTGATCTGGGGCTACGCCGGTATCCTCAGCCTTGGTCACATGGCGTTCTTCGCGCTTGGTGGCTACATGATCGGCATGTGGCTGATGTATGCCCGGACCGAGGCGATCGTCATCACCGCCCTGTCCAACGAGGCGCTTCCCGCCACGGCGCAGGAGATCCAGAACGGCATCGCGGCACAGATCTTTGGCGTGGTGGGGGCATCGGAACTGCCGCCCGTGTGGCTGTTTGCCCATTCGCTGCCGCTGCAGTTGCTGCTGGTGGTGCTGGTCCCGGGACTTCTGGCGCTGATCTTCGGCTGGCTGGCGTTTCGCAGCCGCGTGACGGGGGTGTATCTGTCGATCCTGACTCAGGCGATGACCCTGGCCCTCGCGCTCTATCTGTTCCAGAACGATTCCGGCCTGCGCGGCAACAACGGTCTGTCAGGATTGCAGAACATCCCCGGTCTGGACGGGGTGTCGCAAGACCGGGTGTCGGTCTGGTTCCTCTGGGCATCGGCCTTTGCCCTCGGGTTGGGCTATCTGCTGGTGGCCTGGGTGGTGTCGGGCAAGTTCGGCTCCGTCATCCGCGCCATCCGCGATGACGAGGCGCGGGTGCGCTTCCTTGGCTATTCGGTCGAGGGCTACAAGCTGTTCGTCTTTACCCTGACCGCGATCATCGCGGCCATTGCCGGCGCGCTTTACTACCCGCAGGCGGGGATCATCAACCCGGCGGAACTGGCCCCGATTGCCAGCATCTACCTTGCCGTCTGGGTGGCCATCGGCGGGCGCGGGCGGCTCTATGGCGCGGTGATCGGCGCGGCCTTTGTCTCGCTGCTGTCGTCCTGGTTCACTGGCGGGCGGGCCCCCTCGATCAACCTGGGCTTTTATACCATCAACTGGGTGGACTGGTGGCTGATCCTGCTGGGCCTGTCCTTTGTGGGCGTTACCCTGTTCGCGCCCAAGGGCATCGGCGGGCTGGTCGACCTGTGGCAGGGCCTGCGCACGCCCGACCGCAAGGGGGCGGACCTTGGGCCGGGTGACGGGTCGCTGTTGGAAAAAGAGGCCAAGAAATGACGCAGCTTCTGGAAGTCTCCGGCGTGTCCGTCACCTTTGACGGGTTCCGCGCCATCAACAACCTGTCGTTCAACATCGGCCCGGCAGAGTTGCGCGCCATCATCGGCCCGAACGGGGCGGGCAAGACCACATTCATGGACATTGTCACCGGCAAGACCCGGCCCGACGAGGGCAAGGTGCTGTGGGGGGATCGGTTGCAATCCTTGCTGGCGATGTCCGAGGCCCAGATCGCCCGGGCCGGGGTGGGCCGCAAGTTCCAGCGCCCCACGGTGTTCGAGGATCAGACGGTCGCCGACAATCTGATGATGGCGCTGAAGGCGGCACGTGGGCCGCTGGCGGTGCTGTTCTGGTCGCCCAAACCCGCCGACCACGCCCGCGTGGCGGAACTGGCGACTGAGGTGGGGTTGGGCGACGCGCTTGGCCGCAAGTCGGGGGAGTTGAGCCACGGACAAAAGCAATGGCTGGAAATCGGCATGCTCCTAGCGCAGGAGCCGAAGCTGTTGCTGGTCGATGAACCGGCAGCGGGCATGACGCTGGCCGAACGCGAGCATACCACACGGCTGCTGGTGGACCTTGCCAAGACCCGCGCGGTGGTTGTGGTGGAGCATGATATGGAATTCGTGCGCCGCCTGAACTGCAAGGTGACCGTACTGCACGAAGGGTCTGTGCTGGCCGAGGGCACACTGGACCATGTCACCCGCAATCCGCAGGTGATCGACGTTTATCTGGGGCGGTCGGAACGATGATCAGAACCGAAAACCTGACGCTGCATTACGGCGGCAGCCAGATCCTGCATGGCATCAGCATGGAGGCCCGCGCGGGCGAGGTGACCTGCGTGATGGGCACCAACGGGGTTGGCAAGACCTCGCTGCTCAAGGCGCTTGCGGGGACGCACCCGCGCTCGGGCGGCAAGCTTTGGCTGGCGGATGAACCGGTCGGAATCGTGCAGCCGCAGGCCATGGCGCGGCGCGGGCTGGCGGTTGTGCCGCAGGGGCGGATGATCTTTCCGCTGCTGACGGTGCGCGAGAATATGGAAACCGCCTATGCCTTGCTGCCCCGGGCCGAGCATCGCATCCCGGATGAGATCTTTGAGTTGTTCCCGATCCTCAAGGACTTCCTGCACCGTCGCGGCGGCGATCTGTCGGGCGGGCAGCAGCAGCAGCTGGCGATTGCCCGCGCGATGATCATGAAGCCCCGGGTTCTGCTGCTGGACGAGCCGACCGAAGGCATCCAGCCCAACATCATCCAGCAGATCGGGCGGGTGATCGAATACCTCAAGGGCAAGGGGGATATGGCGATCATTCTGGTCGAGCAGTATTTCGACTTTGCCTATGGGCTGGCTGACCGCTTCTATGTGCTCAAGCGGGGCGAAGTGGCGCTGGAAGGGGACAAGGCGACGCTGTCCAAAGAGGTGCTGCGGGCCACGGTTTCGGTCTGAGCGGGACGGGTGTAACACAGCGGGCAGGCACTGTGAAATGTTTATAATCAAGGACTTGAGGTGTGCGTAGTAAGAAGTTTTTAACTTCTGCCGACAGATACCGAGCCAGTGCACCGAATGAAAGGCCCCCGGTCTTGCGTTATGCGCAGGAAATGTGCATATTCTGCTCATCAGGAAGCAAAGCGTGGATCCCGGAATGAGTGTGCGATTTAACCTTGTGCTGTCGGATGACCTTAACAGCGCGATTGAGCAGGTTGTCACCGAAAGTGAAAGCAACAAAAGTGAAGTGATCCGCAAGGCGCTCCAGCTTTTCATTGCGGCGCAGGATGGCAAAAAGCGGGGTCTGAAACTTGGTCTGGTCGAACCCAAAACGCGCCAGATGGAAACCGAGTTTGTCGGTCTGTGACCAATCCTCAGATCTATGATCTGTCTGCCGCTCCGAAAGGGCATACCTATACCGCGACAGTGAAGCCCGAAGAGTCGAACAAGGACGCCTGGGTGCGCGTGATCAAAGACCTGACCCTGTTCTTTGCGGCGCTGTCCTTTCTTGCTGTGCTGGCATGGATCTGCGTTACGACCGTTCAATCGGAAACTGCGGCATCCGAGGAAAAGAAATGGGCAATGTCATTCCTGACCGGGGCCGCGGGGGGTCTGATCGGCTATCTGGTCAAGAAGTGAACCCGCATCTTCTCCTTCCCGCAGAACGTTTCCCCAAAAAAGCAAAAGGCCCCGGAGCGATCCGGGGCCTTTGCCTTGCCTGTACGGGCAGATCAGTTGGTAACAGCCGGTGCGGCCTCGCCCTCGGCGGCAGGCTCTGCTGCGGGCGAGAGCGACGCGATGTAGGCATAGACATCAAGACGCTCTTTTTCATTGGCGAGTTTGAACGCCATCTTCGAGCGGGCGCCGCTGTCATCCAGACGGGCCTTGAGGAACTTGGCCGGATCGGCCGCATATTCGAGGAACGAGGCTTCGTCCCAGACAAAGCCGGTTGCGCCAAGGGCAACCAGATCATCGCCATAGCCGTTGAAATCGGCCTGGCTGCCTGCAACACGGCCCGGCAGGCCATACAGGTTCGGGCCAGTCTTGGCGGCGCGGCCGCCCAGCACGTTGCCATCGGCATCCGCAATCACGTGGCAGGTCTGGCACTTGTTGAACACACGTTCACCGGCAGCGGCATCCCCGGTCGCCTGAGCCATGGCGGGCGCAGTGAAGGCGAGCGAGGCAAATGTCATAACAGTCATAGCGAGTTTCATAAAGGGTCCTCCGAAGTGAATTCTATGGGATACAAATGCATCCCGTTGGCGAAAAGGCAAGTCACGCGCGCGTGCAGCGGGCGAGTATCTTTTTTCAGATGGATGAAACCCATGGCAGGGCCCCTGCGTTCCCGGCACGATTTCAGGCACCAGACGTCAGGCGACCGCGTGGGCAAGCGCGCATTGCCGCCACAGCGAGGCCAGCGCGGTCACCAGATGGTCGATATCGGCATCGGAATGCAGCGGTCCGGGGGTGATGCGCAGCCGTTCGGTGCCTTTTGGCACGGTGGGATAATTGATCGGCTGCACATAGATACCCCAGTCGTTCATCAGGATATCGCTGATCATCTTGCATTTGACCGGATCGCCGATCATCACCGGGATGATGTGGCTGTCATTGGCCAGATGCGGGATACCGGCACGGTCCAGCCGGGTGCGCAGTTGGGCCACGCGGTCTGCCTGTGCATCGCGCTCGGCCGAAGATTGCTTGAGGTGCCTGATCGACGCGGTGGCGGCGGCAGCGACTGCCGGGGGCAGGGCGGTGGTGAAGATGAAGCCGCTGGAAAAGCTGCGGATGAAATCAACCAGCGGCGCCGATCCGGTGATATAACCGCCGACGCAGCCAAAGGCCTTGCCCAGCGTGCCCTCGATCAGGTCGATGCGATGGGCCAGGCCCTCGCGCTCGGTCACGCCGCCACCGCGCGGGCCATACATGCCGACGGCATGGACCTCGTCTATGTAGGACAGCGCGCCATGGGCTTCGCAGACCTCGACAATCTCGCGGATCGGGGCGACATCGCCATCCATGGAATAGACGGACTCGAAGGCCACGATCTTGGGCCGGTCGCCCACCGCATGCAGCTTGCGGTCCAGATCGCGCCAGTCATTGTGGCGCCACAGCACCTTGTCGGCGCGGGAATGGCGGATGCCTTCGATCATCGAGGCATGGTTCTTTTCATCCGACAGGATCACCGCGCCCGGAATGCGCGCGCCAAGCGTGCCAAGGGCGGCCCAGTTCGACACATAGCCCGAGGTGAACAGCAGCGCCGCCTCCTTGCCATGCAGATCGGCCAGTTCGGATTCCAGCAGGATATGGTGGTGATTGGTGCCGCCGATGTTGCGGGTGCCGCCGGCGCCCGTGCCGCAGGCGCGCACGGCATCGACCATGGCGTTCACCACCGACGGATTCTGACCCATGCCCAGATAATCGTTGGAACACCACACCGTCACATCGCGCAGCGCCCCGTCCTTGTGGTTGTCGGCGCGGGGGAAATTGCCGCAGCGGCGTTCCAGATCGGCAAAGACGCGGTAATTGCCTTCAGCTTTCAGGGTGTCCAGATGGCTGGTGAAGAGGGCGTCAAAGTCCATGGGTCTTTTCTTTCAACGTCGGGTGCAGGGTCTGCATCGCCTGCGGTTGCGATTTGCGCTCGGGCAGCATCCAGCGCCAAAGCTTCTGGTCGGGAAGCGGGATGACCATGAACCAATGCTCCAACAGCGCGAGCAGGGTCAGGGCAGACAGGAGGGTAAAGCCGATCAGCGTGCCATTGGTGGTGGCGGTAAAGGCGCGTTCCAGAAAACAGTAGGACGCATAGCTGAGCGCGGTGACCGACAGCGGGAACACCCAGTTCATCGGCGCGCGCCGGAAATGGCTGGCCAGATGCGACAGTGGGCGGGGCAGAAATTCGGTATGGATGCGCGGCACGCCGAAGAACAGGTTCAGCTTGGCGGAAATGCGCGCAAAGAACAGGATGGCAAAGGTCCAGAGGCCGAAGATATTGGCGGCATCAAGGGTCAGGATCACAATGGCGGCCAGCAGGGCGATCAGCAGCAGCTCGTGCCACAGGATGGTGCCGATGGCGCGGAAGAACCGCGCTTGCAGCGGCGCATCCGGCGGGCAGGGCACCGTGTTCGGCCCGGCAATGATGCCCGACAGAAAGGCAAGCTCGACCCAGCCCCAGACCGCCAGCGCCGAGAGAAACGACAGGTAGGCCCCGAGGGCCGACGTGTCGGCCCGCGTCTCGTTCAGGCCGATGATCCCCGCCAGCAACAGCGGCAGGCCCAGCAGCACCGACCACAGATGCGCGTCCCGGCCCGCGTTATCGGCCCGGCGCACGCGCCACAGGATGATGCCGGTGGAAAACCACCACAGGAAAATGGCGGACAGAGCCGCAATCCACGGGTTGGTCAGGGTCCATGCGTCAGTCATGCGTGGCCCCCCTGTGTCCAGAGGGGCCACACACGGCGGCGGGACGCGCCCATCCCGCAGCCGCAATCACCGCTGTCGCGGCGATATGATGGCGATCGGTCAATACGCCGGCTCCAGCCGCACGGATGCGGGCGGCGTCGTCTTGATGACCGGGATCGTGTAGAGCGAGACAAAGGCCGCAAGGGCGCGTGCCGTGCCCCAGGCATTGGTCAGACGGCCCTTGAGGCCGCCCGTCTTGCGCCCGCGTTCCATATCCAGCATGGCCGCGTTCATGCGGCGCAGGCCCGGAATCCAGCGCGGGTGGTCGATGTCGATTTCCACCGGAAACACCTGCCGCGCGATGGCAGAGGTCTTGCGGAACACCTCCTGGTCATACCAGTCGATGTCCACCCCCAGCGCCTCGTGAAAATCCTTGCGGGCGTGATCGCGCACCCACATCGTGGAATAGACCGCCGTCAGGAAGAACCGGATCCACAGCTTGTTGGTAAAGCTGGTGGTCAGCTTGGGGTCGGTGCGCATCAGCAGGGCGAAGGCTTCGCCATGGCTGAACTCGTCATTGCACCATTCCTTGAACCATTTGAAGATCGGGTGGAACCGCTGTTCGGGATGCGCCTCCAGATGGCGGTAGATGGTGATGTAGCGGGCATAACCGATCTTTTCCGACAGGTAGGTGGCGTAATAGATGAACTTTGGCCGGAAATAGGTGTATTTCTTGGCCTTGGTCAGAAAGCCGAGGTTCACCGCCACGCCTGCTTCGCGCAGGGCATCGTTGATGAACCCGGCATGGCGCGCCTCGTCGCGGGCCATGTAGTTGAACAGCTCGCAGATGTCGGGGTTGTTGCCGCGGCGTTTCATTTCCTTGTAGAGCACGCAGCCGGAAAACTCTGCCGTGCAGGACGACACCAGAAAGTCGATGAATTCGGCGCGCAGATGCGGCTCCATCCCGGCCCAGTCCACATGGTCCCAATCGGCGTTCTTCTTGAAATGGCCCTTGTTCGGGTCTGACCGCATCTGCGCGATCAGCGCGTCCCATTCCGCGCGCACCGGGGTGACATCCACCCGGTCCATCTCGTCGAAATCGGTGGTGTAGAAGCGCGGGTTCAGAAGCGTGGCATCGGTCGCCATCGCGGTGGTGTCAAACTTGCCGGCCAGTTCGGCATGCAATTCGCCATGCGTGGTGGCATGGTCTTTTTCAAGGGTTGAGTCTTTCATACCGTCAACTCCTCGCTGAAGGAAAATTCGCACAGTTCCATGAAGTCGAAATCGCCCGTCAGCCTGACCCACTGGCGTTCCAGCCAGGTGGCGCGGGTGATGGTGGCGATGCGGTCTTCGATGATCAGTTCGCCATAGGCGGCCAGCACTGGCGCGCCATGCACCAGAACCTCGTCGCCCGGATGGACGACCGCGCCGTTGTTGAATTTGACATGGGCGTGAAGCGCTTCGAACCGGTGACTGACCTCGACGGTGCAGGGCACCTGTTCCTTTACTTTGCTGAAGAATGCCATTGTTTGGTTCCCTTATTTTGTTTGATCAAGCAGCCGTTCGAACGCGGCTTTGTTGTCGCCGCCAAAGGCATAAAGCTCTGCGCTCCAGCCTGTGGTCGGATCTTCGGCCACAAGGCGGCCGTTGTCATAGCGCACAACCCGCATCGGCGGATTGCCCTCGATCTTGGCCACCAGACGCGCGCGCGCCATGGCAGACTGGATCACTGTGATGAAACCACCATGCGGCAGATCCAGCAACAGGGTGCCGTCAGCATCGCGGACCACAACCGCTTGTGCTGACTGGCCTTCAAGAACCAGCCACCGTTCTTGGACGACGGTAGAGGCTGGCGGAACACCCACATGCGGGTGGTTGGTCAGGACCGACAGGCTGACCACGGTCAGCGTGATCATCGCCAGCCCGAACATGGCCCAGAGCAGAACCCGGGGGATCATCTCGCGTTCGGGGGAGGGGCGGTCGGCAAGGGTGCGGAATTGTGCCATTCTCTGCGCCCTTTATTCTGCGGCCAGCACGGCACCCGAGGGGGCCATGGTGACAACCGGTTCGTTCAGCTTGGCCTGTGCGGCATCTGCCAGCAGGCGCGCCACGTTCTGCGCATCGGGGATGCAACGGAACGCGGGCTGCGTGACCTTCGCAAAGCCGGGCCGCAGATGCGGCCACAGCACGGCATAGGACAGCCGCGCGCCATCGGTGATTTCAATGGCAATGGTGCCGGTGCCGCCGGGTTTGAGGTCCAGCCGGGCGGTGGCAATGCGCACAAAGGGGATGGTATAGGTCACGGGCAGGGCCGCTCCGATCCGCATGATGACGCGGGCAGAGGTGATGGTGTAGATCGAGGCGCGGGCCTGGGCCCAGGCCAGCAGGTAGATCACGCCATATGCCGCAATCGCCAGCACCAGATAGGGCAGGCCGGTTGCCAGCATCAGCGCGGCACCGCCATCGGCATAGGCCCCACCGGCGCGCCAGAGCACGAGGATCAGCATATAGCCGGCGATCCAGTTGATCTTGTAGGCTTCCCGCGCAAGGGCCATGGCATTCGCCTTGCCCTGCCACAGGATTTCTTCGCCTTTCGGCAGACCGGCAGGCACGCCGGGCATCAGTTCGAAATCGAAATCCCTGTCGACGACTCGGTCGACGGTCTTGCTCTTCGTATCATGGTCCGACATCTCGAACCCTCCGTATCTGTTGGTCAAGACGGGGCGGCGCGGGCGCGCGCCGCCCCCCTTCTTTGTCAGTAGCCGTATTTGCGCTTGGTCGCGTACATCCAGCCCGAGGCGACATAGGCCGAGATCTTGTCTTCCTCGAGCTTGGTCACCGTGGTCAGCGATTTGGTCGCCGGGATATCTGCGAAATGGTCCGAGGTGATCGAGCGCACGCGCACCCGGTCGGCCCAGATCCGGGCCATGGTCATCGGGATCAGGCGGCGTTCGCCCGAGTTCAGCTCGATTTCCAGGTAGCGCACCATCTGTTCGGGCGCATCCACCCACATGTCGCTGACGCGGCCCACAACTTCCAGATCGGCGGCCTGCACCGGCAGACCGCGCGGGTCACGCCCGGCGCTGACGGCAAAGCCCTTGGCCTGCGCCATCGGCACGATCTTGGCATGGCCATGGCCATCCAGTTCCGGCTCGTCGCGGCGCGGGGTCCAGGATGCCGGGCCCACCCCATCCAGCATCGGATTGCCGGTGGGCGCATGCGGGAAGCCTTCCGACACGGCGGTGCGGGCCAGCGCCAGATCGGTGCGGCGGTGTTCCGCCTCATTCGCGGCGGATGGCACGGTCACGCTGCCCTTGCCGTTGGGCAGAAGGAAGGTCTTGGGCTTGGGCACCGGGAACGGGCCCTGGTTTGGCGCGGGCAGACCATCTTCGGTTTCCAGCGGATAGCCTTCGCGCATGTTTTCGGTCTGCAGGTAATAGATCAGCAAGGCAAAAAAGCCCCAGAACAGCCAGATCGACAGGCTCGCCAGATCGAAATTGCCGAAGAAATTGACGCCAACCATGGAATGGTCCTCCGCGTTGTCAGGTGGGGAAGTCGGCGAGGGCAAGCTTGCCCGCGTCGGCCTCCGGTTTCGGTGAAGTCAGGATGCCGAGTTTGACCAAGGGGCCAAGCACGACGAGGGTTGCAAAAAGAAGTACGATTTCAAGATGATAGACGGCAGAATAGCCAATACTGGGGTCGGTGAGCGCGCCCAGTTTTCCACTGGTGGCCAGATGGCTGACCAGATCGCGCAAGGTGCCGCCGATCAGGATGGCAAGGCCCGCAGCGGTAGCCTGTGCGGCCCCCCAGGCCCCCAGCGCCAGACCCGCCCCCGCCAGCCCGCGCGCGGGCATGGTCATCGCGGCGGTGAGGGTGGAGATACCGAACAGCCCGCCGCCAAAGCCGATGCCGAAGGCCCCGATGTAGAAGATCAGCGTGCTGTCCAGCGGGGCCGCAAAGACGATGCAGGAAAACGCGGCCACCCCGGCCAGAATGCCGCGCGCCGCCATCCGGTAGGGGTCCATCCCCCGGGTCAGCCAGCGTGCGGCCAGCAGAAAGCCGGTCAGCGCGCCCGCCGCCCATGCGGCGGTCAGCAGCGTGGTGGCCCCGACCGACAGGCCAAGGATCTCGCCGCCATAGGGCTCCAGCAACACATCCTGCATCTGAAAGGCAAGGGTGCCCAGCATCACCACCGCCAGCAGCCGCCCCGCCGTGCCGCCCGCCATCAGATCGCGCCAGGCATCGCGGAACTGCGGGCGCGGTTCGGCGCGCTGCGCTTTCGTCATCGGAGCGACCTTTTCCTGCTTCCACAGGGCGATGATGTTCAACACCAGCGTCGCCGCGCCACAGCCCTGCACCACGCGCACCAGCGTGATCGGGTCATAGTCGCGCAAGAGGTAGCCCACGATCACCGCAGACACCCCCATGCCGACAAGGAACATGATATAGAGCAGCGCCACCACCCGCGGCCGCGTCTCATCGCTGGCCCGGTCCGCGGCAAGCGCCAGACCGGCGGTCTGGGTCATGTGCATGCCGATGCCGGTCATCAGAAAGGCCAGGGCCGCCAGAACCTCTCCCGCCCATCGCGGGCCAAGATATTGGTCGCCCGACAGCACGATCAGCGCAAAGGGCATCACCGCAAGGCCACCCATCTGCCACAGGCTGCCAAACCACAGGTACGGCACCCGCTTCCAGCCGATGGCCGAACGGTGGGTGTCAGACCGGTGCCCCAGCAGCGCACGGAAGGGCGCCACCAGCACCGGAATGGCGATCATCAGCGCCACCAGCATGGCCGGGATCGACAGTTCCACAATCATCACCCGGTTCAGCGTGCCCAGCAGCAGGACCGTCGCCATCCCGACCGAGATCTGGAACAGGCTCAGCCGCAGCAGTTGCCGCAGCGGCAGCCCGTCCGAGGCCGCATCGGCAAAGGGCATCCACCCAGCCCCCAGTTTCGCGATGTCCTTCTTGCGCAGGATCATGGCCGGTACTCCAGACATTCGCTGATGTAGAATCCGCTGCTGATCCGCCCCACCCGCGCCAGCCCCGGTCCGGTGGCTTTTGCCAGCGTTTCAAAGGCATGCGGGATCATGGTGGGTGACCGGTCGGCGCGCGGGAACAGCTTGCCCAAGCCAAAGAAGGTCATCAGGAAGGGCGTGCGCGGGGCGACGGTGAACACGATCTGCCCGCCCGTGCGCTGCGCCAGACGGTGCAGGATCGCGGCAATATCCCTGCCATTGTAATAGATCAGGCTGTCCATCGCGATCACATGGTCAAAACGGCCGAAGGCCTCATCCGTCATATCCCCGGCGGCAAAGCTGACCTGACCCGCAAAGCGCGGCTCCAGCCGGTCACGTGCGATGGCAATCAGCTGCGGCGAGATATCCACCGCCACCACCTCAGCCCCGCGCGCCGCCAGTTCCGCCGTCATCAGCCCGGTGCCGCAACCGGCATCCAGCACCCGCCTGCCCGTCAGGTCGGCAGGCAGTTGCGCCAGCATGGTCGCCCGCATCGCATCGCGCCCGGCGCGCACGGTCTGCCGGATGCGGCTGACCGGCGCGTCAGAGCACAAACGCTCCCAAACCTTGGTGGCGCTGCGGTCGAAATAGTCTTCGACCCTGGCACGGGTGGTGGAATAGTCGGTCATTCTCAATCGAATCCCAGCAATTCAAAGATTTCGCGGTCGGGCAGCGGGTCGGGGGTTGATCCCTTGCCCTGCACCGACCGCCACAGCGTATCGGCCAGCCGCATGTATTCGGCCCGCGCCATGACCACGTCTTCGGCATCGTCCATCTCGAACAGGGTCTTCTTCTTCAGGCGCGACCGGCGGATGGCGTCGATGTCGGGCATATGGGCCAGCCGGTTGAAGCCGACGCGGGCGCAATAGCGATCCACCTCATCGGTCTCGCGCGAGCGGTTGGCGACGCAACCGGCCAACTGCACCTTGTAATTGCTCGATTTCGCCTGCACCGCCGCGATGATCCGGTTCATCGCATAGATGCTGTCAAAGTCATTGGCGGTGATGATCACGGCGCGGTCGGCATGCTGCAGGGGGGCCGCAAACCCGCCACAGACCACATCGCCCAGCACGTCGAAAATCACCACATCGGTGTCTTCCAGCAGATGGTGCTGCTTCAAGAGTTTCACCGTCTGCCCGACGACATAGCCACCACAGCCGGTGCCCGCCGGCGGCCCGCCAGCCTCCACGCATTTCACGCCGTTGAACCCAACAGCCACATAATCCTCGGGGCGCAATTCCTCGGCGTGGAAATCGACCTCTTTCAGAATGTCGATCACCGTCGATTGCAGCCGACCCGTCAGGGTGAAGGTGCTGTCATGCTTGGGGTCGCAGCCGATCTGCAACACGCGTTTGCCCATCATGGAAAATGCGGCCGACAGGTTCGAGCTGGTGGTCGACTTCCCGATCCCGCCCTTGCCATAGACCGAGAACACCTTGGCCCCCTCGATCTTCACATCGCTGTCCTGATGCACCTGCACCGACCCGTCGCCATCAAGGCCTCTCAGGTTCGGGATCTCATCACGTGGGCTCATTGTGCCCTCCTTTCCAGAGGCGGGCGCGCCCCTATTATCTGTTCGAAAATATCCCGGGGTCCGGGGCAGAGCCCCGGTCCGAAGGTGAACTCAAGGGAGCACATCGTCATTCTGCCGCGATCCCTTCCAACCGGTCTTCCATCTCATCCGCTGCCCGCTGCAACGCGGCCAATGTCTCGGCATCGGGTTGCCAGTAGTTGCGGTCTGATGCTTCCAGCAGGCGCTGTGCCATCCGGTTGCTGGCCTCCGGGTTCAACCCGGCCAGCCGCTTGCGCATCACCTCATCCAGCACGAAGGTTTCCGAAAGGCGCTGATAGACCCAAGGGTCAACGTGCCCGGTGGTGGCCGACCAGCCAAAGGTGTTGGACACATGCGCCTCGATCTGGCGCACGCCTTCGGCCCCGTGCCTGAGCAATCCCTCATAGAATTTGGGGTTCAGGCTGCGCGAGCGGGTTTCCAGCGCGATCTGGTCTTTCAGTGTGCGCACCGTGCCCGCACCCCGGGTCTGGTCGCCGATGAACACCGGCGTATCCACCCCGCCGCGGGCGCGCTTGACCGCGCGGGCGATGCCGCCCAGCGTGTCGAAGTAATGGTCTACGCTGGTGACGCCCAGTTCGACCGATTCCAGGTTCTGATAGGCCAGATCGACATCTTTCAACGCCTTTTGCAGCAACTGGCCATTCTGCACCGGCTTGCCCGAGCGGCCATAGGCAAAGCTCTTGCGCGACTCGTAGGCATCGGCCAGCTCATCCTCGGCCCCGAAGGCCGAGGATCCGACCAGCACATTCACGTTCGACCCGTAGGCCCCTTCGGCATTGGAAAACACCCGCAACGCCGCCACATCCATCTCCACCCCCATTTCGGCGGCATAGGCCAGCGCATGGGCGCGGATAAAGTTCTGTGCCTCCGGCTCGTCGGCGGTGGCGGCCTTCCAGGCCGCTTCGGCCAGCATCCGGGTCTGCAAGGGCAGCAGGTCGCGGAAGATGCCCGACAGCGTCATCACCACATCAATGCGCGGGCGGCCAAGCTCGGCCAGCGGGATCAGGTCCGCGCCGCACAGCCGGCCATAATGGTCAAAGCGCGGCCGCGCGCCCATCAGGGCCAGCGCCTGTGCAATCGGCCCGCCATCGGATTTGATGTTGTCAGACCCCCATAGCACCAGCGCCACGCTGCGCGGCAGCCGGTCTGCGGCGGCCAGCAGCCGTTCGGCCTGTGCCGCCCCGTCCTGCATGGCAAAAGCGGTCGGCATGCGGAACGGGTCAAAGGCATGGATGTTGCGGCCCGTGGGCAGGATCTCGGGCGCGCGGATCAGGTCACCCCCCGGCACCGGGCTGATGAAGCGGCCCGACAGGGCGCGCAGCAGGGCAGGAATCTCGTGGTCCTCGCACAGCAGCCGCTCGGCTTCGGCCTTGTCAGCCGTATCGGGCATCAGCTCGAGCATGGCGGCGCGGTTTGCGTCGCTCATCACGGCTCCAAGAACGTGGAACCCATCGGTGATGAGGGCCCCTTCGGTCTCCAGCAGTTTGATCCACAGCGTGTCCAGATCGCTGGCGTCCAGATCGACGGCAAGCGCCTGCACCAGCAAAAGGTCAATCATCTCCAGCCGTTCCGGCGCGTCCATCGGCAGGGCGCGCAGCCGGGTCAGCGTGTCCTTGACATCGGCCAACCCTTTATACAGCCCCGATTGTGCCAAAGGCGGCGTCAGATGGGTGATGGTAATGGCGTTCGACCGGCGCTTGGCCAGCGTCGCCTCGGACGGGTTGTTCGCGGCATAGAGGTAGATGTTGGGCAGGTTGCCGATCAACCGGTCGGGCCAGCAGGTTTCCGACATGCCCGCCTGTTTGCCCGGCATGAATTCCAGCGCGCCATGCATCCCGAAGTGCAGCAGCACATCGGTGCCGAAGTCTTCGCGCATCCAGCGGTAAAAGGTGGTGAAGGCATGGGTGGGCGCAAAGCCCTTCTCGAACAGCAGGCGCATCGGGTCGCCTTCATAGCCGAACACCGGCTGAAGTCCGACAAAGACATTGCCCATCTCGCGGCCCAGCACGAACACACCGCGCCCGTCGGTCTGGATGCGGCCAGGAGCCGGGCCCCAGGCGGCCTCCACATCGCGCAGCCATTTGGTCTTGGCGACCACTTCGGCGGCGGGAACGATGGCGGCCACATTGGCAGGCTGGCCATACATCCGGGCCGATCCGCCCAGCACCGCCTCGCGCAGATCCTCCACGCTTTCAGGCGGGTCCACGCGGTAACCGGCGGCCTTCATCGCATGCAGCGTGTTGTGCAGCGATTCAAAGACCGACAGATAGGCCGCAGTGCCCGCCGCCCCGGCATTGGGCGGAAAGCCGTAGAGCACGATGGCAACCTTGCGGCTGGCCACATCCGACCGGCGCAGATGCGCCAGACGCGCCACCTTGTCGGCCAGCGCGTCGATCCGCTCAAAGCAGGGGGCCATGGCGCGGGTGGTCAGCGCCTCGGCACTCTGCGGCTGACAATTCTTGGCGCAGCCCTTGCAGCCGTTCGCGTCATGGCGCCCGGCAAAGACGGTGGGGTTGGTGGCGCCATCAATCTCGGGCAGCGCGATCAGCATGGTGGTTTCCACCGGGCCAAGCCCGCCCCCCGATTCCCCCCATTGCCCCAATGTCTGGAATTCCAGCGGATGGGCCGCAATATAGGGCACGTCCAGCGCCGCAAGCGCCGCCACAGCCGCCGGGCTGTCATTATAGGCCGGGCCGCCGACAAGGCTGAACCCGGTGAGCGAGACCAGCGCATCGACCTTGGCCCCGGCAGGCCCGGTGAAGAACGCCTCCATCGCCGGGCGACCATCCAGCCCGCCGGCAAAGGCCGGCAGCACGGCGATGCCCTTGGCCTCAAACGCGGTGATCACCGCATCGTAATGCGCGGTGTCACCCGCAAGGATGTAGCTGCGCAGCATCAGCATGCCAACGGTGGCCACAGCGCCCTCGGGGCGGGGGAGCACGCTGGCATCGGTGGTGATGCGGCTTGCAAGCCCGGGGTGATAGAGGCCGGTATCAGGGTAATCGATCGGTGCTGCCGCCTTGACCTTGGCCCAGTCGCGCTTGCCCGAATAGCGGCTGACCAGAAAGCGCACCATGGCTTCCAGATTGTCATCCGACCCGCCCAGCCAATATTGCATCGACAAGAACCAGGCGCGCAGATCCTGCGCCTTGCCGGGGAAGTACTTCAGGATCTTCGGCAACCGCCGCAACATCGCCATCTGCTTCTGGCCCGACCCTGCCGACGGGGCCTTGCTGCCGCGCAGCTTTTTCAGCAGCGCCATCGGGCCGGACGCCTCGACGCTCATATCCAGATCACCCATCTTCGTCAGCTTGACGACGGATGGGTCTGCGATCACCCCGACAAACCCATCGCAGCGCGCGCGGGCGGCCTGCAACTCGGGCAGGATGGCGGTGATGTGCTCTTCGATGAACAAAAGATTTGCCACGACGAAATGCGCGCTGTTCACCGCCGCCTTGGCCGCGGCGAGCGCGCTTGGATTTTCCGCCCATTCGGCGGCCGCATGAACCGAAACCTCGATCCCCGGGAAATCCTGCGCCAGGCGTGGCGCGATCCGTGCGGCCGGGCCTGCCGCATGGGCATCCAGCGTCACGATCACGAAACGGTAAACCCCGTCGCCCTGTGGCGCAGTCATTTCCGGCGATGGGAAGCGGTCATCGCGCATAATGGGCCTTTGCCTCATAGAGGGTTTCGACAGAAATCTCGGCCACGCCCTTTTCGCGCGCATAGCCTTCGGTGTTGCGCTTGGCCTTGCCGCGCACAAAGAACGGGATCTTCTTCAACTCGCGCTCGGCCGCCGGCAGCCAGACCGGCTCACCCGAGGGCGATACCGTCGCTTCTGCCATTATCTGTTCTGAAATATCCCGGGGGGAGGCGAAGCCGGGGGGCAGAGCCCCCCCAGCCACGCTGGCCAAAGGCGCCTCGTCGGACACCTCGCGCAGATCGGCCTTGCCGCCGTGATGGCTGGGGCCCGCATCGGAATGGAACTCGAAATCCTCGCGGAACATGGTCAGCAGATGTTCTTCCAGACCCATGACCAGCGGATGGATCCAGGTGTCAAAGATCACATTCGCGCCCTCGAATCCCATCTGGGGCGAATAGCGGGCGGGGAAGTCCTGGACATGCACCGGAGAGGAGATGACGGCGCAGGGAATGCCCAGGCGCTTGCCGATGTGGCGTTCCTGCTGGGTGCCCAGGATCAGTTCCGGGGCGGCGGCGGCGATGGCATCCTCGACCTCGAGATAATCATCGGTGATCAGCGCCTCCAGGCCGTAAGCCTTGGCGGCAGCGCGCATGGGGCGAGCGAATTCACGGTTGTAGCAGCCCATGCCGACCACCTCGAACCCGATCTCGGTGGCGGCGATGCGGGCGGCGGCAATGACATGCGTCGCGTCGCCAAACAGGAAGACGCGCTTGCCGGTCAGGTAGGTGGAGTCCACCGAGGCCGACCACCAAGGCAGGCGCAGGGCGGATTCGTCGACCTTTGGCGACAGGCCGGTGAGGCTTGCCACTTCATGCAGGAAATCGCGGGTGGCCCCGACGCCAAGCGGGACAACCTTGGTATAAGGCTGGCCACAAGTCTTTTCCAGCCAGCGCGCCGCGCCTTCGCCGGTTTCCGGATAGAGCAGCACGTTGAAATGCGCCTGACCCATGCGGGCGATGTCGGCGGGGGTCGATCCCAGGGGGGCCGCGACATTGACGGTGATGCCCATCAGGCCCAGCAGCTTTGTCACCTCGGCCACGTCATCGCGGTGGCGAAAGCCAAGCGCGGTGGCGCCAAGGATGTTGCAGGTGATGGCCTCCGTGCGCGGCATCGGACGCGCCAGCGCGCGGCACAGCTGATGGAAGGTCTCATCCGCGCCGAAGTTTTCCTTGCGCTGATAGCTGGGCAGATCCAGCGGGATGACCGGGCAGGGCAGGTCCAGCGCCCCCGCCAGACCGCCGGGATCATCCTGAATGAGTTCCGCCGTGCAGGATGCGCCCACGATCATCGCCTGCGGCTTGAAGCGGGTATAGGCGTCGCGCGCGGCATCCTTGAACAGGTTGGCGGTGTCCGCCCCCAGATCCCGGGCCTGAAAGGTGGTGTAGGTGACCGGTGGGCGGTGATTGCGCCGCTCGATCATGGTGAACAGAAGGTCGGCATAGGTGTCGCCTTGCGGCGCGTGCAGCACATAGTGCAACCCGGTCATGCCGGTTGCGACGCGCATGGCCCCTACATGGGGCGGGCCTTCATAGGTCCAGAGGGTGAGCTTCATGGCTGGCCTCCGGGGCTCTGCCCCGGACCCCGGGATATTTGGGAACAGGCAATGGGGGCGGTCAGCAAAGCCTTGCGGCGCAGGGGGCGGCTGAACAGCGCGGCGAGGTCGCCGGCCTGTTCGTAAAAATGCACTGGGGTGAAGACCAGCTCGATGGCCCATTTGGTGGTGTGGCCCTGGGCTTCCAGCGGATTGGCAAGGCCGAGGCCGCAGATCGTCAGGTCAGGCCGCGCTTCGTGCTGGCGGTCCAGCTGGCGGTCGACATCCTGACCCTCAGAGATGACCGGGCCTTCGGGCAGCAGGTCCAGATCAGGGCCGGTGATGGCGGCATGCAGGAAAGGGGTGCCAACCTCCAGCGGGGTCATGCCACATTCGCGGGCCAGGAAACGGGCCAGCGGGATTTCGAGCTGGCTGTCGGGAAAGAAGAACACCGACTTGCCGTTGAGCGTTTCGGCATGGGCCGCGACGGCCTTTCGCGCACGGGCGCGCGGGGCGGCGGTGACGGCGTCGAAGTGGTCGCGGCTGATGCCGAACTCCTGTGCCAGGGCCCAGAGCCAGAGCGTGGTGCCTTCCTCGCCGAAGGGGAAGGCGGCGGGCAGATGCCGGGCGCCCCGCCGGATCAGCGCGGCATGGGTGTCGCCGAGGAAGGGTTGCACCAGGGCGAAGACGGTTTGTGGTCCCACGGCGGGCAGATCGGCGGCGCGGCGGGCAGGCAGCATGCGCACCGGGCCGATGCCCAGCTGCGCCAGCAGCGACAGGCACTGGTCTTCCACCACATCGGGCAGGGCGCCTATGATCAGCACTTCGCGCGCCGTTGTGCTGGCGAGGGTCGGCACCATGGCGGCAAGGCAGGCGTCCTCGCCTTGGGTAAAGGTCGTCTCGATGCCGGACCCGGAGTAGTTGTAGACCCGCACATGCGGCGCATGCAGCCCCGACAGCCGTTCTGCCGCCCGGGCCAGATCCAGCTTGATCACCTCGGAGGGGCAGGACCCGACCAGAAACAACTGTTTGATATCGGGGCGGCGGGTCAGCAGGCGGGCAACCTCGCGGTCAAGCTCGGTATTGGCATCGGCGAGTCCCGCCAGGTCTTTTTCTTCCAGGATTGCCGTGCCGAAGCGGGGTTCGGCAAAGATCATCACGCCTGCCGCCGATTGCAGCAGATGGGCGCAGGTGCGCGAGCCCACCACCAGAAAGAAGGCATCCTGCATCTTGCGATGCAGCCAGATGATTCCGGTCAGCCCGCAGAACACCTCACGCTGGCCACGTTCCTTGAGAACGGGGGTGTCGCGGCAGCCGCGGTTCGGGGCGAGTGCGGGGGAATCCAGGCTCATGCGGCCACTCCTGTGACGGGGGTGGTGTCGGCGTCGCGCCGGGCCATCCGGAGTTTCCACAGAAACTGCCCGGCGTTGACGACATAGGCGGCATAGGCGGCAAGGGCGGTGGCCATCTGCGCCGCCGGGTCCAGCGCGCCGGTGATCAGGCCGTAGAGATAGAAGCTATGTAGCGCGATCACGACAAAGCTGATCACATCTTCCCAAAAGAACGCCGGGGCAAAGAGATACTGGCCGAACACAACCTTTTCCCAGACAGCGCCGGTGACCATGATCACATATAAAAACGCGGTCTTGATCAGGATCGACACCGTGGCGGCACCGTAGCCCTCACCGGTCCAGACAAAGCGCAGCACCAGCACCAGCGAGACCCCGAAGACCAGAAACTGCAGCGGTGCCAGGATGCCTTGGACCAGCGTCCATTTGGTTGCATCGCGCCGCGCCCGTTCGGCCGGGGTGTAAAGCCGCTTGTGCGGTGAGTGTGTTGGCTTTGGCTGCATGTGCCGCGGCCCCTCCCTGTAATCTTGTCCTGCTTACAAGTTAGACGCGGAGGCGAAAGTGTCAACATAAACTTACACACCGCTTGCAGTGGCGCTTTAGGGCGTTCAGCGGGGGCATTCGGGGGAATTCACCGCTATCAGACTGAAAAAGAAGAATTTACCGCTCGGTTCTGCGCTGGGGCTGAAAATGCTATAGCTCAAAAGTGTCAATTTGATTTGACAACTCCTTTCCCATTTGGGAGAGTCTGACCAATGGCGCCTGCATGCCCGGACTGCACTTGCGGTTTTGCTGTTGACGCGCGACCTTCAGGATGGTCTCGGAGTCTGGCATGCAGGATGGCAATTTTTCAGTGAATGGGCTGCGCGGGTTGAACGGAGCGGGCATTTCGCAATTTGCGGCGGATGTGATGGCGCGGGTGGCGTCGCGTGCGGATCTGCCCCGCGCCGCGCTCAAGGAACCGTTGCTGGCGGCGATGATGGCCGCCGTGAAGTCGCAGGATCTGACGGCCTTGGCTGGCTTGCGGCCTGATTTCAGGCGGTGGCGGATCAGCAATGACATGCTGGCCGATCACTATATTCCCGAACTGGCCCGCATGCTGGGCCAGGAATGGCTGGATGATACCGCCACGTTTTCGCAGGTCAGCATCGGGTGCTCGCGCTTGCAGGTGTTGCTGCATGATGTGGGCCGGGGCTGGTCTGCGGACGGCACCAATGCCCCGGGGGCGGCGACGGTCCTGCTGATCGTGCCGGGAAACGAGCAGCATACGCTGGGGGCGCTGGTGGTGGCGGGCTGGCTGCGGCGCAAGGGGATTTCCGTTTGCCTGCGGATTGCACCGACAGAGGCCGGACTTGCGACAATTCTGGCCCAACGGCGATTTGATGCGGCAATGATTTCAGTTGCCTATGACGAAATGCTTGAAATTTGCACCGGCTTGGTGAAAACGCTCAGGCAAGAAACATCTGGCGCATTGCCGATCGCTCTGGGAGGGGCGGTTCTGGAACATTCGGGGGGTGGTGCGGTTGTGTCGCAGGTGGATATCGTAACGAACGATCTGTCAAAAGCGGTAGAGGTGTTGGGTCTGACCTGCCGACGTCCTGCCATGACAGTGATAACGTAAAGCGCCCGGCTTTGTCTGGCGCAGCAAAAGAACGGATAATCTGGTGACAACGGATGGACGGCACCTTTTGAACAGTGGAAAGCTGCCGCTGATGGCTCCGGAGCTGTTGGCTGAGATCATCGCCTCTGCCAGTGATCTTGCGCTGCTTGTCTCTCCCCTGCACAAGGTCGTCTCGGTCTTGGTCAACCCCGCGCATGGCATTCAGGCGCGGGTGGCAGATTGGGAAGGGGCCAGCCTGCAAAGCATTCTGGCCGGCGAAAGCTGGCGCAAGCTGGAGGCGCGGCTGGCCGATTTGGGCAGCAGGCGGGTGCCCCCGGTGATCGAGCTCAACCATGCCGACCGCACCGCCTGGGAATTTCCGGTGCGCTACAGCCTGCACCGGATCGGGTCGGACGATTCGGTCTTGATGATCGGCCGCGATCTGCGCCCGATTGCCGAAGTGCAGCAGCAGCTGATCTCGGCGCAGCTGGCGCTGGAGCGGGATTACGAGACGCAGCGCGAGGCGGACACCCGCTACCGCGTGCTGATGGAGGTGGGGCGCGACCCGATTGTCATCGTGTCGATGTCAACCGGCCGGATCACCGATCTGAATCCGGCGGCGGCGGTGTTGCTGGGCGGCAGCCGGGCCGAAATGGTGGGGGCCGCCATCGCGCAGGAGTTTGAAGGGCGCAGGCGGGGAGAATTTCTCGAAAGCATGGCCAATCTGGCGGTCGCCGAAAGTGGCGGCCCGATCGAACTGTCGGCCCGTCGGTCGCAGAAGCGGTTGCAGGTCACGCCGACCATGTTCCGCGCTGCGGGCGAGCGGCTTTTGCTGTGCCAGATCGACCTGGCCGATTCTGTCACGCCGCAGGGCGATGACCTGACCGACAATCTTGCCCTTATGTATCAGGCTGGCGTCGATGGGATCGTGTTCACCGATGGTGACGGGCTGATCATTTCTGCCAATGAGGCGTTCTTGAACCTGACCGACAGTGCCAACATCGCCTCGATGCGTGGCCGGTCTCTGGCCGATTATCTGGCGCGCGGCGCGGTCGATCTGCGGGTGCTGATGGACAATGTCCGGCGCACCGGGCAGCTGCGCCTCTATGCAACCAAGCTGACCACCGATTTTTCCGGCCAGACGGCGGTGGAACTGTCGGCCAGCTGGCTGAACGACCGCCCCAATCCGGTGCTGGCGCTGGTGGTGCGCGATGTCAGCCGGGCGGATTCGCTGCGCCGCCCCGCGGGCCTGCACAACGAAGAGGGCATGCGCAACGTGATGGAGCTGGTCGGTTCGTCCACGCTCAAGGATATTGTCGCCGAAACCACCGATGTGATCGAAAAGATGTGCATCGAAACCGCGTTGGAGCTGACCCGCAACAACCGTGTGGCAGCGGCCGACATGCTCAGCCTGTCGCGGCAATCGCTTTATGTGAAGCTGCGCAAATACGGGCTGATCAACAAGGACGGCGACTGACCTGTACCTGCGGGTCTGCTCCACCGCGCGATTTCGTGGCATAAAGGGCTTGTGATGGGGCAGGCGACGCGCCCGCGCGCTTGGCCGGAATGGCCGAACGAACGATTTTTGCCCCAAAGCCTGCCTGACTGCAGAATCTGTCAGGATTAATTTACACTATTTGCCTGTCAGCCCCTTGCCCGACTCTCAATTGTCAGGTGTAATTGACAGATGACTGTCAGCATAACGCCCCATACCCGCACCAGCCCACAGCCCCGCGCCATGCTGGAGCTGATCAAACCCATTACATGGTTTCCACCGATCTGGGCCTATCTTTGCGGCGCGGTGTCCTCTGGCGTGGCGCTGTCGGGGAACTGGGGTATCGTGATCCTTGGCATGGTGCTGGCGGGACCGATTGTCTGCGGCATGAGCCAGGCCGCCAATGACTGGTGCGACCGGCATGTCGATGCCGTGAACGAGCCGGACCGCCCGATTCCTTCGGGCCGGATTCCCGGTCGTTGGGGGCTGTATATCGCGCTAGCGATGACGGTGCTCAGCCTTGCCATCGGCTGGTTGCTGGGCCCTTGGGGATTTGGCGCGACCGTGGTGGGGGTAATCGCCGCCTGGGCCTATTCGGCAGAACCGGTGCGGCTGAAGCGCTCTGGCTGGTGGGGGCCGGGGCTTGTGGGCCTGTCCTATGAGGGCCTGCCATGGTTCACCGGGGCGGCGGTGCTGTTGTCGGCGGCCCCGCGGTTTGAGGTGGTGATCATTGCCCTGCTTTATGCGCTTGGCGCGCATGGCATCATGACGCTGAATGATTTCAAGGCGCTGGAAGGCGACCGTCAGCACGGGGTGCGCTCGCTTCCGGTGGTGCTGGGGCCAGAGGTCGCGGCACGCATCGCCTGCACCACAATGGCAATGGCACAGATGATCGTGATCGCGCTTTTGCTGCTGTGGTCAGCCCCTTGGCACGCTCTGGCCGTGACGGTGCTGGTTCTGGCGCAGATGGTGGCGATGAAGCGGCTGTTCCGCGACCCGAAGAAATACGCGCCCTGGTATAACGGCACCGGTGTGCTGTTCTATGTCTCGGGCATGATGATCGCGGCTTTTGCCCTGCGAAATCTTGGGGTTGCGGGATGAAGCTCAGCTGGGTTCAGATCTTCCGCCTTGGTCTTGTGCAGATGTGCCTTGGCGCGATTGTGGTGCTGACCACCAGCACGCTGAACCGGCTGATGGTTGTGGAACTCGCGCTCCCCGCTTTGGTGCCGGGGCTGCTGGTGGCCCTGCATTACGGCATCCAGATCACCCGGCCCAATTGGGGTTTCCGCTCTGACACCCGCGGCAACCGGACGATGTTCATCATCGGCGGTATGGCGGCACTTGCGGCGGGGGCCTTTCTTGCCGCCTTCGGCGTGGTGCTGATCCCGGCGCAGCCGGTGGCAGGGCTGGTCCTGTCGGTTCTGGCCTATGCGCTGATCGGCGTGGGGGTGGGAGCCTCGGGCACCTCGTTGCTGGCGCTTCTGGCCACCGCGACCGAACCACAGCGGCGACCGGCGGCGGCCACGATCACCTGGTTGATGATGATCCTTGGTATCGCGGTGACGGCGGGCACGGTGGGGCATTTCCTGAACCCCTATACGCCCGGGCTGCTGCTGGAGATCGTCGGGATCGTCACCCTTGGTGCCGTGCTGCTGACCATCCTTGCCGTCTGGGGCATCGAGTCACGCGTGATTGCCGAGCGTGAGGTTGATCCGGCCCCGTTCCGGCAGGGGCTGGCACAAATCTGGGCCGAGCCGCAGTCGCGCGCCTTCACGCTTTTCGTGTTTCTGTCGATGAGCGCCTATTTCATGCAAGAGCTGATCCTGGAACCCTATGCCGGCATGGTGTTCGGCTTTGATGTTGGCCAGAGCACGCAGCTGTCCGGCGCGCAGAACGGCGGAGTGTTCCTGGGCATGCTGGCGGTCGGGATTGCCGCGACGGGCCTGCGCATCGGGTCTTTGCGGCAATGGGTCGTTACAGGCTGCATCGGATCGGCGGCCGCCCTGTGCGGGATTGCGGTGCTGGGGCAGCTGGACCTTGGCCTGCTGGTGCCCGCCGTGATCACGCTGGGCTTTTTCAACGGCATGTTTGCGGTGGCGGCCATCGGATCGATGATGGCGCTGGCCGGGCAGGGCCGTGGCGCGCGCGAAGGCACGCGCATGGGCCTTTGGGGGGCGGCGCAGGCCGTGGCCGCCGGTTTTGGCGGCTTGCTGGGCGCGGCTTCGGTGGATCTGCTGCGCCTCTGGCTGCCTGCCCCCTCTGCCTTCGGCCTCGTCTTTGTTGGTGAAGCCATCCTCTTTGTCGTCGCCGCAGCGATTGCCCTTCGGGTGATCGATGCCACAAGGGGGGGCCGCTCGACGGACCCTTCCGCCCTTGCCATTCCGGGAGAATGACCATGCAATATGATGTTTTCGTTGTGGGTGGCGGGCCATCGGGGGCGACCGCCGCCGAGGATCTTGCGCGCGCGGGCTACCGTGTCGCCATGCTCGACCGCGCGGGCCGGATCAAACCCTGTGGTGGCGCGATCCCGCCGCGCGCGATCCGCGACTTCGACATTCCCGATGCAATGATCGTGGCCAAGATCAACACCGCCCGCATGATCAGCCCCACGGGCCGCGCGGTCGATATCCATATCGAGGGCGGCTATGTCGGCATGGTCGACCGCGAGGAGTTCGATGAATTTCTGCGCGACCGCGCCGCGATGACCGGGGCGGACCGGCTGACCGGCACCTTTCTGCGGATCGAACGTGACAGCGCCGGCACCCATGTGATCTGGCGCGACAAGGCCACGGGCACCGAAAAGCGCAGCCGCACAAGGCTGGTGATCGGGGCCGATGGGGCTCGCTCGGCCGTGGCGCGGGCCGAGGTGCCGGGGGGGGACAAGATCCCCTATGTCATCGCCTATCACGAGATCCTCAAGGCTCCTGTCGGGGGCCTTGCCGCCAATGCCGATTATGACCCCAAGCGCTGCGATGTGATCTATGACGGCAAGATCAGCCCTGATTTTTATGGTTGGGTCTTCCCGCATGGCAAGCATGTCAGTGTCGGCATGGGCACCGAGGTCGACGGCGTCGATCTGAAGGACGCCACCGCCGCCCTGCGTGCCATGTCGGGGCTGACGGGGTGCGAGACGGTGCGCAAGGAAGGCGCGCCCATCCCGCTCAAACCACTGGACCGCTGGGACAATGGCCGCGATGTGGTGCTTGCGGGCGATGCGGCAGGGGTGGTGGCCCCGTCTTCGGGCGAGGGGATTTTCTACGCCATGGCCGGGGGGCGCGTCGCCGCCACGGCGGCACAGGCGGCCTTGCAGTCTGGGCGGGCACGCGATCTGAAACTGGCGCGCAAGATGTTCATGCGTGAACATGGCACGGTGTTCCGGGTCTTGCGCTCGATGCAGGATGCCTATTACCGCAGCGATGACCGGCGCGAACGCTTTGTCAGCCTGTGCCACGACCTTGATGTTCAAAAGCTGACGTTTGAAGCCTATATGAACAAGTCATTGATCAAGGCGCGACCCATGGCGCATATCAAGATCGGGATCAAGAACATGGCGCATCTGTTGGGGTTGGTATCACCGAAGTGGTCATGACAACACAAACCGAAGAGCTGATCCCGGCCTGGGTGGATGGAAAGCTTGTCCCTGTGGGCAAGCTGGAGGTGCACCAGCGCGGGCTGCGGCACAAGGCGGTGTCGGTCTTTGTGATCGACGCCGGGCGGGTGCTGATCCAGCGCCGGGCGCTGTCAAAATACCACACGCCGGGGCTTTGGGCCAATACCTGCTGCACGCATCCCCGCTGGACCGAGGATGCGGCAGCTTGCGCCGTGCGCCGCTTGCGCGAAGAACTGGGCATCACCGGCCTGTTCCCGGCCTTTGCCGACCGGGTGGAGTACCGGGCCGATGTGGGCGCCGGCCTGATCGAGCATGAGCTGGTTGACATCTTTGTGGCCGAGGCCGGGGCCGGTCTGGTGGTGCAGCCCGACCCGGATGAGGTGATGGAGACCCGCTGGGTTGATCTTTACGATCTGTCGGCCGAGGTGCTGCGGAGCCCGGCCAAATTCACCCCATGGCTGAAGATCTACATGACCGAACACATGGCGCGCATTTTCGGCGCGACGGTCGGCGTCGGGCGCTAACCTGCGCCCCCCTTACCCTGCCAAGTTCAGTGCCGCCTTTGCGAATGCTCAGGGGAGCAGCGTTCGCCCGGTGCCGGATCAGAGCCGCCCGGCAAGCCATGGCAACAGCACCGCCGCGACCTGATCTGCCGCCTCTTCATGCACCAGATGGCCAAAGCCGCTGATCTCGGCATAGGTGGCATCTGGCATATGGGTCACCGCATCGCGCGACACTTTTGGCGGCACCGCCGTGTCGCGGTCCGACGCAATCAGCAGGACAGGGTCCTGCAACGATGGCAGCCGCGCCATCAGCCCGTCCAGCCGCCATTGCGCCATCATGCCCAGCGTCCCGCTCACATGGGCGGAATCGCGCACCAGCGTCAGATATTGTGCCTGACCTGCCGCATCCAGCGGCGATCCGGTCCCGGTCAGCAGCCTGGTCACGGTTGTCGGATTGCCCCAGAGCCGCGACACCGCCGACCCCACGAAAGGCGTTGCCGCCAGGGCGCGGGCCATCAGCGGGAACATCACCCCGGCGGCCCCGTCAAAGGTGCCAAGCGCCGCGTTGATGCCGACGATGGCGCGCAAAGGGATCAGATCCGCCATGCGCAGCGCAATCGCGGCCCCCGCCGAATGGCCGATCACCGCTTGCGGCGCACAGCCTGCGGTCAGGCACAGCCGCGTCAGGTCTTCGGCCATCGCGTCCAGCCCCAGCCGCCGCATGCCACCTGCCCGGGTGCAGCCCTGACCGGGCAGATCAGGCACGATCACCCGGTACCTGTCTGACAGATACGGGATCAGCGCGCGGAAACTGTGGCCGGACCCGCCCGCACCATGCAGCAGCAAGACCACCGGCCCGTCCCGCGGGCCGGTGTCGATCACCCACCAGTCATGCGGGCTGACGCGGATATGGCGGGCCGTGGCGCGGTAGGGCCAGTCGGCAGGCAGGCGGGCGCTGTCCATCGCGTCAGTCCCCCAAGGCCGCAGACAGCACGCCCGACAGGCGCCGGGCATCGGCCCGGGGCAGGGCAAGATAGGGCGCATCCATCACTTTTGCCATCGCGGCAAGGCCGGGTTGCGGGCGGTTGGCGGTGTCGATCACGATTGCGGGCAGGCCGGTGGCGCGGATCGCACGGGCAAGGCGGCTTGCGTCTTCCTCGGCGAGCGCCCGGTTGGCGGTGCCATCCAGGGCGATGTTGCCGCGCCCGTCGGTCAGCAGCGCGATGGTGGGCGTCAGCCCATGGGCGCGGGCCTGTGTCGCGGTGGCCAGGGCCAGCTTCATCCCTGCCGCAAGCGGGGTGCCCCCGCCGCCGGGCAGGCCCGCCAACCGGCGCTTGGTCTGCACAAGGCTGCGGGTGGGAGGCAGGATCACCTCGGCCCCGGTGCCACGAAACGCCACCAGCGCCACATGATCGCGCCGCGCATAAGCGGCGGCCAGCAGCAGCTCTACCGCACCCTTGGCCTCGGCCAAGCGGGCAACGGCCGAAGAGCCAGAGGCATCGACGGCAAAGATCAGCACCCGGTCCGAGGTTTCGACAAAGCGCTTGATGCGGATGTCCGATGTGCGGACCAAGAGCACCGCATCGGATTGCGCGGCCCGCCGCCGCAGCGGTTGCCAAGGGGCGGCGGCGCGCAAGGTGGCCACCAGATCAATCCGCGCGCCCGACCCCAGCCTGCCGGGGCGTGAGGGCAGGGGGCGACCGCGCCGGTTGCCGCCGCGTTCGGCCCCGGTGCCGCTGGCCCCCTTGGCCGCGCGCGCGGCACGGCCTGCGGTCAGCCGGGCCAGCAGATCGGCAGGCAAGGCGGCGCGGGCGGCCTCGACCAGCATCTCTTCGGGGATCGACTGGCTTTCGCTTTGGGTTTCCGAAGGCGCATCCTCGCCCGGATCGGGCGGCGGCGGTTCGGGTTGGTCCTGCGGGGCGGAGTCGGGCAGCGGCAGGGCGCGGTGGCCATAGACCAGCTCTGCCGCCTGTTGCAGATCGGTGTCCTCCACACCCCTGCGGCCTGACAGGGCGGCATGGGCCCGGGCGGCGGCCAGCGCCAGCAGCGGCGCGCGCAGCGAGCCAATCCCCAGTTCCGCCGCCGCACGGGTCAGCGCCGCAGCCGCATCTGCGGGCAGGTCTACATCGGGCAACAGGGCGCGGGCCTGGGCCAAGGCCTTGGCATCCATCACGATATCAGCGCTCTCTGACCAGCTGATGCCGTCCAGATCCAGAAACAACCCTAGCCGGTCGGTCAGCGCAGAGGGCAGGCCCTCGCCCTCTTCTGCCGACTCATCCAGGGCAATCAGGCAATGGCGGGGCGCGTCCAGCGCATGGGCCAGCCGCGCCGACAGGCCCGGTGTTACCCGTTCGGCCATGGTCAGCACCAGCGCGCCAGGCTGCTCCAACAGGCCCGGCGTGACCACCGGCCGGCCCATGGACAAGGTGGCCGACAGGTCCAGCCCGCCATAAAGCGCATCATCGGCAATCGCGGGATGCAGGCGCACCAAGGGCAGCGGCAGCGTCGTCAGCGCCGCCGTCACCCGGTCACGCACCGCCCCGCTGCGCGCGCGCAGCCACAGGCCCTTGAGCCCTTGCGGATCTATGGCCAGCAACTGCAGTGCAAGGGTGATGCGGTCCCACTCCATGGCTTACGGCAGCACCTCTGCCACCATCCGCGCCACCCGCACGCCCGACCCGGCCTCATCCAGCGGATCGCGGCGCAACCGGTGCGACAGGGCCATGGCGGCCACCGCCTTCAGGTGGTGGCGGGTCACGGTATCCGCCCCGTCGAACGCCGCCTGTGCACGGGCGGCACGAAGAAGCGTCAGCTCGCCGCGCAAGCCATCCGACCCCAGCGCGATGCAAAGCGACGCGCAGTCATGCAGCACGATATTGGGGGTCTTCATCGCGGCCAGTGTCACGCGGGCGGCCAGAATCCGGTCGCGCAACGTGGCATCCGCCGCCTGCCAACCGGGCATGAAGGCGTCATAGCCGGTTTCATAGGCATCGCGGCGCAGGATCACCTCGACCCGCGTTTCCACATCGCGCGGGCTGGTCACCTCGACCGACAGGCCGAACCGGTCCAGCAGCTGCGGGCGCAATTCGCCCTCTTCGGGGTTGCCCGACCCCACCAGCACAAAGCGCGCGGCGTGGCGGATTGACAGGCCCTCGCGTTCAACCACGTTTTCACCCGATTGCGCTACGTCCAGCAGCAGGTCAACGATATGGTCCTCCAGCAGGTTGACCTCGTCGATATACAGATATCCCCGGTTGGCGCGGGCCAGAAGCCCCGGTTCAAACGCCTTTTCCCCGCGCGTCAGCGCGCGTTCGATATCCAGCGCGCCCACAACCCGGTCTTCGGTCACGCCCAAAGGCAGGTCGACAACCGGCGTCGGCTTGCGGATGATCTGACTGCCGGTCACCTGTGCCCAGTCGGGGCATTGGTCGGGGCGGGCAGAGTTGACGGGGCAGCCCTCGACCGCCTCGATCTCCGGCAACAACGCGGCCAATGCCCGCACGGCGGTGGATTTCCCGGTGCCCCGATCGCCGAACACCAGCACACCGCCAATGGCCGGGTCGATCGCGGTCAGCACCATGGCCTGTTTCATCGCCTCTTGCCCGACGATGGCCGAGAACGGGAAGGGCTGGCGGGCGGTGCTGCGTTTGGGCAGCGCGTGGATCTTTGCATCCGTGGCTTTGGGGGCGGTGTCAGCGGGCATCAGGCAGCGTCCTTCTGTTGGCTCCGGCCGGCCAGCGGATCACCGCCATCCCAGCTTCCCACCGTGCCCAGCAGGGCAAAGCGGGCATAAAGTTCTTCGGCAAACCAGTTGCCGTCGCGCACGGCGGCAATGGCGCGGCCATGCGGGCCGTTGCCGCGCGCGAAACTGGCCATGCTGGCGGCATCGGGCCAGACCGAAAAGGTCACCTGATGCAGCAAGGGCACCTCTCCAATGCCGATCTTGAAGATCACATTCGGGTCGGCCCCAATCGTGGCGGAAATATCGGGCACCCGGTTCCAGAACCGCAGCGCGCGGGCAGGCCGGATGGTGGCGCGGGTCAGCGCGATGATGGGGCCGCCGGTTTGGCTTTTGCCGGGCCCGGCAAAGGGGTTCACCCCCGCCCAGGCCCCGCGCGCCGACGTGGGGTCCAGAAACAGGGTCCAGCTTTCTGCGGCCTTGGCGCGCCAGCGGACAAAGACCGGGCTGGTGGCGACCGCATCGCGCGCGGTTTCTTCATCCGGCCAGGTCGCCAGAATCGCCCAGACCCCCCAGTTGGGTCTCGGGGTAAAGCCTTGCCCGGTTCCCGATCCGCACAGCTTCCAGAACTGCGCCCGGCGCTCGCGCCGCAACCGCAGGCGCGCCGCCCCCATCTGGCCAAGCACCCAGAGCCGGGGGAGGGTTCCGTCAAAGCGGAACAGGCTAAGGGTGGCGATGGGAATGGACCGGTCCTCCGAGTCTGAGCATCCAGGATGCATGAGTGTAAACTTAGTCTGACATTATTTGGGGGCAAGAGGAAGGATCAACTCTGGATTTCTGCGCATAAAGCCTATTGTTGTAAATTGAACTAGACAGGTTATCATCCCGATATGCGCGATTCATCAAACACACCCGCTCCACCGCCTGCCGCCGATCAGGCGATCGTCATCGGGGCGGGGCTTGGCGGCCTTGCTTCGGCCATGCGCCTTGGGGCCAAGGGCTACCGGGTCACCGTGCTCGACCGGCTGGACCGGGCGGGCGGGCGCGGGTCCTCGATCACCCAGGGCGGCCACCGATTCGATCTGGGGCCAACCATCGTGACGGTGCCGCAGGGCTTGCGCGACCTGTGGGCAATCTGCGGGCGGGAGTTCGATGCCGATGTGGCGCTCAAGCCGATGGACCCGTTCTACGAGATCCGCTTTGCCGATGGTGAAACCTTCACCGCACGGCAGGACGATGCCGCAATCAAGGCAGAGGTGGCGCGGATTTCCCCCTCCGATGCAAAGGGTTACGCCAGGTTCCTCAAGGATTCCGAGGCACGCTACTGGTTCGGCTATGAAGACATGGGCCGCAAGCCGATGCACCGGATCTGGGACACGGTGAAGGCCATTCCGACTTTCGCGAAAATGCGCGCTGACCGCTCGGTCTATGCCCATGCGGCGTCGCGCGTGAAGGATGAACATCTGCGCTTTGCCCTGTCGTTCCACCCGCTGTTCATCGGTGGCGATCCGTTCAACGTGACCTCGATGTATATCCTCGTCAGCCATCTGGAGAAGGCGTTTGGCGTGCATTACGCCATGGGCGGGGTGCAGGCGATTGCCGATGCCATGGTGCGGGTGATTCAATCGCAGGGCGGCGAGGTGGTGCAGGGGGCCGAGGTGGACGAGATCACCACTGCCGGCGGTCGCGCCTCTGGCGTGCTGCTGGTGTCGGGGGAGACGGTCCGCGCCGATGTGGTCGTCTCCAACGCCGATGCGGGCCACACCTACGACCGGCTGCTGCGCAATGCGCCCAAGAAACGCTGGACACCGGCCAAGTTGAAACGCGCGCGCTGGTCGATGGGGCTGTATGTCTGGTATTTCGGGACCAAGGGCACCCGCGATATGTGGAAAGATGTGGGCCATCACTCCATCGTCGTGGGCCCGCGCTACCGCGAGCATATCAAGGACATCTTCATCCGCGGCAAACTGGCCGATGACATGAGCCTTTATGTCCACCGGCCATCGGTCACCGACTCAAGCTGCGCCCCTGCGGGGGATGACACCTTCTATGTCCTGTCGCCGGTGCCGCATCTGGGGCATGACAACGGCGTGGACTGGGCGGCAGAGGAGGAACCCTACCGCGCCAAGATGCTCAAGGTGCTGGAAGACCGGCTGTTGCCCGGGGTGACCGGGCGGATATCTGAGAGCGTCACCTTCACCCCCGAAACCTTCCGCGACCGCTATCTGTCGCCCTTTGGCGCGGGATTTTCCATCGAACCGCGCATCCTGCAATCGGCCTGGTTCCGGCCGCATAATGTGTCCGAAGAGCTTCCGGGCCTCTATCTGGCCGGGGCGGGCACGCATCCCGGCGCAGGCATGCCCGGGGTGATCGGCACGGCAGAGGTGCTGGGCAAGCTGGTGCCCGACCCGAAGGTGCGCCACGAGACGGCGGCGCAATATACGCTGCGGATGGCCGCAGAATGATTGCGCCCGCAGATATGGCGGCCTGCCGCGCCGCGATCCGTACCGGCAGCCTGTCGTTCCATGCCGCGTCCCGCGTGCTGCCCGCAAGGGTGCGTGACCCGGCGCTGGCCCTTTATGCCTTTTGCCGGGTGGCGGATGATGAGGTGGATGAGGGCACCGACAAGGCAGGCGCGGTCCTGCGGCTGCGCGACCGGCTGGATCTGGTGTACCTCGGCCGTCCGCGTGACGGTTTTGCCGACCGCGCCTTTGCTTCGGTGGTCGAAGACTTCGACATGCCCCGCGTGCTGCCCGAGGCGCTGCTGGAAGGGCTCGCCTGGGATGCGATGGGGCGGCGCTATGACACGCTGTCGGGGGTGCTCGACTATTCCGCCCGGGTGGCGGCGGCGGTGGGGGCGATGATGTGCGTGCTGATGCGGGTGCGCGAGGCCGATGCGCTGGCACGCGCCTGCGATCTGGGGCTGGCGATGCAGCTCACCAATATCAGCCGCGATGTCGGCGAGGATGCGCGGGCGGGGCGGGTGTTCCTGCCGCTGGACTGGCTGCGCGACGAAGGGGTGGAGCTGTCCCGTTTTCTGGCCGACCCCGCCGCCTGCGACGGGGTGCGCCGGGTGACGGCGCGGCTGCTGCGCGAGGCGGACCGGCTGTACCAGCGGTCCGAAGCCGGGGTGGCGGTGCTGCCGCTGGCCTGCCGTCCGGGGATCTTTGCCGCGCGGCATATCTATGCCGGGATCGGCGGGCAGGTGGCGCGGGCGGGGTTTGATTCCGTGGGTCAGCGCGCGCGCACCGGCCGGGGGCAAAAGCTGGGCTGGATGATGCTGGCCGGTCTGCGCGCCGCGGCCTCGCCGCTCTTGCCGCGCCCGGCGGTGCTGCATGCCAAGCCTGCGGCAGAGGTGGCCTTTCTGGTCGATGCCGCCGCCCGCAAGGCCGGGGCGCGGGGCCGGTCCGAGGCGCTGTTCGAGGTGCTGTCGCAGCTGGAGGCACGCTCACGCGGGATGGCCTGAAAAGGGGGGGGAGGTCTTCCCCCTGTGTTACAGGATTGGAAAACATTTGAAATCAATGGCTTGGCAGGTCTGAATTAACTGATTTTAAATACTTTCCCGGCTGATCCGGGCAGGGGGCTGTGGCAAGATCACGGCCGGGTGCGTCAGTGCTCGGACGGGCATCCCTGCTTTGGGTTGCGCTTCGGTCGATACGGGTTACATAGAGGGCCATCTCACCCAAAAGGCCCTGCCATGGATTTCACGCTGTTTTTCACCTTTCTGGCGGGCTGTGGCGCGGCAGCGGCGACCGGGGCGATGTTCCAGCCCGGCGAATGGTATCGCAACCTGTCGAAACCGTGGTGGACGCCCAAGGACTGGATGTTTCCGGTCGCCTGGACGATCCTGTATATCTGTATCGCCGTCGCGGCCATGCGGGTGGCGATGCAGGCCGGGTTTGACCCGCTGGTGGGGCAGGGGCTGGGGCTCTGGGCGGTGCAGATTGCGCTGAACACGCTGTGGACGCCGGTGTTTTTCGGCCTGCGGCGCATCAAGGCCGGGCTGATGGTGCTGGGCCTGCTGTGGCTGGCGGTGGCGGCGACCATGCTGGTGTTCTGGCAGATTGATCCGCTGGCGGGCTGGCTGTTTGCGCCCTATTTGCTCTGGGTCACGATCGCGGGCGCGCTGAATGCCTCGGTCTGGCGGCGCAACCCGGATGTGGCGGCAGGCTGATCGCTCTGCCCTTCGGCCTTTCTCTGTTGATACATATCCTCGGGGGGAGCCAATCGGGGTCGTCCTTGGTGCGAGAGGCCGATTGGCCTCGGGCGGCAGACAGCCCCCGGGGGTGATACCCGGCGCAGGGGGGGCCGCGGTCAGTCTGTGAACGACCAGTCCGCGCGGCGCGGGACGCGCACCGCCAGCATGGGTTTGAGCAGCGGCTGGCGGAAGCGGCGCAGGTCCAGCGCCTCGTGCACGCCGGTCGTGGTTTCGCCGTTGATGCGGGTTTCCACCAGCGAGCGGGAATAGAAAGGCGCATCCAGCATGTTGAGCCGCTGGCGCGGCACTGTGCCTGCATCGGCGCGGGTTTCGCGCCGCACCTGCCACAGGCTGCGGGCAAAGCGGGTGCGGGGCGGGGCTGTGGTCTCGGTCACGGTCCCTGTGCTGTCGATCTCCACCGCCAGATCCAGCGTCGTGCCATCGCGGCGGGTGGCGTCATAGATGCACAGCGCGCGGTCCTGCATCGGAAAACGGCCCCAGGTCCAGAAATCGAAATCCTGTTCCAGCGCGCGGCTGCCGAAATTGGCGTCGAAATAGCCATGGCCTTCCCAGGCGTGGCCTTGGGTCAGGTTCACCGCGATGTGGCAGGTGGGGGCGAAGGGGCGCCAGAGATGGGCGGCGTCGGGGGTCAGCAATACCTCTGTGCCCGTCACCGCCTGCGGGGTCAGGATGATCTGGCCGCGCACCGGGGTCACCATGGGCGGCGCGCCCCATTCGTTGATGTCGATGATCAGTTGCGTGCCGGTCCAGTGCAACCGGCTGGGACCAACTTCGAACGTATCGGCGGACCGGCGCAAGGCGCTGCGGCCCCGGTCGGTCATGGTGAACCGGCTGCCGGGGCCATAGGTGGCCACGTTGATGCAGCAATGGTTTTCCGGGTCACGCCGTCCTGACCAGCCATACCAGGGGGAAAACACCGAGCCTATGAAGGCGATGACCGAGACGGCGCGGGTGCCACAGGTGCTGACCCCGTCGATATACCACCAGGCATAGCCGTTGGCATCGACCTCGACGCGGAAATCCGGTCCTGCCTGATCGCCTCGGCCGCGTGCCGGGCGGAGAGGGCTGCCATCGGCACCCCCGCCCCCGGATGCGCCCCGCCCCCCGCCAGCACCAGCCCCGGCAGCCGGGTCTGCGCCACCGGGCGCTGGAATGCCGCCAGCAGCCCCTCGGGCGAGCGGCCGTAGATCGCGCCCTGTGACGCCGGATACAGCTGCGCCAGATGGCTGGGCGTCGTCAGCGCCGAAGGCTCCGGGTCGGGCGAGAAGGTCAGGCCGAAGGCTTTCAGCCGGGGAAAGGTGCGCTGGCGGCATCGGGGTTCCTCATCAGATGTGGCGGCAAGGCCGGAAGGGGCGTTCAGGATGATCTCAAACCGCTCCGGCCCCTTGGGGGCGGTGGGGGTGCGGTCCTGCGCGCAGACATAGAGCGTGGGCTGTTCGGCAGGCTGGCCGCGCCCGATGGGGCCGAATTCGGCCGTTGGGTCGTCGGTGAAAAAGACGTTGTGATGCACAAGATCGACCCCTTGCGGCGTGGCGGCAAAGGCCCAGACCTGCGCCGACAGGCTGCGGGGGCTGGTCTTGCCCCTGGGGACGGCGGTCTGGACGGCGGGGCCCAGCAGCCCATCGGTCAGGGCGGCAGGGTCGCCGTTGAACACGCAATGGCGGCAGCGCAGGCTGAGGCCCCCTTCCACCTCTACCGCGCTGACGCGGCCCTGTTGGGTGACGATCCGCCGCGCGCGTGTGGCATATCGGAAGCGCACGCCCATGGAGTCGGCCAGCCGTGCCAGGGCTGCGGCAAGGCTGTGCATCCCGCCCTCCACCGCCCAGACGCCCTGCGCTTCGGCCTGCCAGATCAGGGCGAGCACGCCGGGGGCGTGGCGGGGCCTGCCGCCGACATAGGTGGCATAGCGGGCGAACAGCTGGATCAGGCGCGGGTCACGGAACTGCAGCTTCAGCAGGCGTTCCAGGCTGACCCCGGGCAGCAGAGCGGGCCAGAGGCGGGGCTGCCGCGCCGCCGTGCGGGCGATCTGCGCAAGGTTTGGCCGGGCGGCGCGCATCACGGGGCCGTCAAAGGCCGCCAGCAGCTCTTGTGCCATCCGGTCAAAGCGGGCGAAGGCGGCGGCCTCACGCGGCCCGGCAAAGGCGTGGATGGCGGCGATATTGGCCTCGGCCTCGGGGAACAGATCCAGCGTCGGGCTGCCCTGCCACCAGTGGCGGGCGAGCACGGGTTGCGGGATCAGGCGGATGTGGTCGTCAAGCCTCTGGCCCGCCAAGGCAAAGAGCGCGTCAAATTCGCCGCGCATCGTCAGCACGGTGGGGCCGGTATCCACCGGGCCAGCGGGCGAGGGGATGGCGCGGGCCTTGCCGCCGGGCGTGTCGGCCGCGTCGATGACGGTGACGGCCAGCCCCATCGCGGCAAGCCGGATGGCGGCGGCCAGCCCGCCCATGCCGGCGCCGATCACGATGGCGGTGTCAGTGTCAAGCGGGGTGTTGGATTTGACCATGGGGCATTCTGGCCGGACAGCGGCCATTGTCCATAGGGAATTACAGTGATGTGTAAGTTTTAGTTTACACATGCCGCCTGTCCTGCCACGATGGGGCGGTAAAACGTCGGGAAAAGGGCGGCACATGGCACTGGACGGACGGATCGAAGCGGCGATGGGGCAGGCAATGGCTCTGGTGCAATCGGGGGCGGCCCCGGCGCGGCTGGGGGCGGCGCTGCCCTATGCGGTGTTTCCGGGCGGCGCGCGGATCCGGCCCACGATCCTGATGTCGGTGGCGCTGGCCTGCGGCGATGACCGGCCCGGGGTGACCGATGCGGCGGCGGTGGCGCTGGAGCTGATCCATTGCGCCAGCCTTGTGCATGATGACCTGCCCGCCTTTGACAATGCCGATGTGCGCCGGGGCAAGGCGACCGTGCACCGCGCCTTTGGCGAGCCGCTTGCGGTGCTGGCGGGCGATTCGCTGATCGTGCTGGCCTTTGAGGTTCTGGCGCGGGGCGGTGCCGATGCGCCAGACCGCGCCTTGCAGCTGGTGCGCCATCTGGCGCAGCGCACAGGCATGCCGATGGGCATCTGTGCCGGGCAGGGCTGGGAAAGCGAGACGCAGATCAATCTGGACGCCTATCACCGCGCCAAGACCGGTGCGCTGTTCATCGCCGCCACCCAGATGGGCGCGATTGCGGCGGGGCAGGACGGCGAGCCCTGGGAAGAGCTGGGCGCGCGGATCGGCGCGGCGTTTCAGGTGGCGGATGATCTGAAGGACGCACTGATGGGGGCCGAGGAGATGGGCAAACCGGCGGGGCAGGATGCCGCCCATGGCCGGCCATCGGCGGTGGCCGAACTGGGGGTGTCCGGTGCCGTGGCGCATCTGCGCGATATCTTGGGCGGGGCGATTGCCTCGATCCCGTCTTGCCCCGGCGAGGCGATGCTGGCGCAGATGGTGCGCGCCTATGCCGAAAAGATGACCCCGGCGCGGCTGACCGCCGCCAGGGGCTGAGCCGTGGCGGATATACCGGTGACCGGGCCAGAGCGGGGGCGCAGGCCGGGGCCGGGCTGGCTGGTGCGGGTGGCGATGTCGCCGCGCTTTCATGCCATTATCGAACGTATTCCGGGCCTTAGGCTGAAATCCCGTGCCGAGGGGCGCGCGCTTTTTGATGTGGTGTCGGGCTTTGTGCAATCTCAGGCGCTGCTGGCGCTGGTGGAATTGCGGGTGCTGCACCGTCTGGCCGACGAGCCGCTGACCACTGCAGCCATCGCGCATGGCACGCAGGTGCCGCCCGAACGGATGGCGATTCTGCTGCAGGCCGGTGCCGCGCTGAAGCTGCTGCGCCAGGCCCGCGGATTGTGGCACCTGACCCCGCGCGGCGGGGCCTTCCTGACCGTGCCGGGGCTGGAGGCGATGGTGCGCCACCATGATGTGCTCTACCGCGATCTGTCCGATCCGGTGGCGTTTTTCAAAGGTCAGACCCAGCCGGAACTGGCCGGGTTCTGGCCCTATGTCTTTGGGGCGGGCGGCGCTGCCGACCCGGCCCTTGCCGCGCGCTACAGCCGGTTGATGGCCGACAGTCAGGCGCTGGTGGCCGCCGATACGCTGCGGCTGGTCTCCTTGCGCGGCACCCGGCATCTGCTGGATGTGGGCGGCGGCACCGGAGCCTTTCTGCGCGCGGTGGCGGCAGACTACCCCGCCCTGCGGCTGACCCTGTTCGACCTGCCCGCCGTGGTGGCAGCGGCACCGTCCCTGCCCAATCTGGCGGTGCAGGGCGGCAGTTTCCGCGACGATCCGCTGCCCGAAGGCGCGGATATGATCAGCCTGATCCGGGTGCTGTATGATCACGCCGATGCAACCGTGTCGGCGCTGCTGGCCGCCGCCTTTCGTGCCTTGCCACCGGGGGGGCGGGTGCTGATCTCGGAACCGATGTCGGGCGGGGCAAGGCCAGACCCGGCGACCGATGTCTATTTCGCGATCTATACGCTGGCCATGCAGACCGGACGCACCCGCTCGGCAGTCGAGATTTCCGCGCTGCTGGCGGCGGCGGGCTTTACCGCCATCCGGCCACTGACGGGGCCAAGGCCCTATGTCACCTCGGTGATCACCGCGCAAAAGCCTGCGGGGTAAGGGCAAAGACCGGCATTCCCGCCGGTCTGCCCAGATATCTTGCACAAATGTGTCCATTTAAATTGACACTTCCGATTGTAAGTCTAAACTTACACTTAGAGCAAAGACCCCTGGGGCCCGCGACTCTGTGTCGCGACTTTGGGAAAGGGAGGAAGACCACGTGAGAACAACTGCCGTCATTCTGTCTGGTCCGCGCAAGCTGGGACTCGGAACGGTGGGCCTGCAGGCCCCGGCGATTGGCGATCTGGTGGTCGAGGTGTCCCATTCGGGCATTTCCACCGGCACAGAGAAATTGTTCTGGTCTGGCACGATGCCGCCATTTCCCGGCATGGGCTATCCGCTGGTTCCGGGCTACGAATCCTTTGGCGAGGTGGTCGAGGCCGCGCCCGAAAGCGGCTTTCGGGTCGGCGAATATGTGTTCGTTCCGGGGGCCAACTGCTTTGCCGGCGACGTGCGCGGCTTGTTCGGCGGGGCCTCGCGCCTTCTGGTGACGCCCGCCGCCCGCGTGGCCCGGATGGACCGCAGCATGGGCGCGGAAGGTGCGCTGCTGGCGCTGGCCGCCACCGCACGCCATGCGCTGGCCGGGTTCAACACGGCGCTGCCGGAGCTGATCATCGGCCATGGCACGCTGGGCCGGCTGCTGGCGCGGCTGACCATCGCGGCCGGTGCGCCTGCGCCTACGGTCTGGGAGGTGAATCCTGCCCGCCGGACGGGGGCCCATGGCTATGAGGTGATCGATCCGGCCGAAGACACCCGCCGCGATTACAAGGCAATCTATGATGCCAGCGGGGCCAAGGGCCTGCTGGACCAGCTGGTCCTGCGTCTGGCCAAAGGCGGAGAAGTGGTGCTGGCGGGGTTCTACACCGAGCCTGTGTCCTTCGCCTTCCCGCCCGCCTTCATGAAAGAGGCGCGCTTCCGGATTGCCAGTGAATGGACTGCCGATGACCTGACCGCCACCCGGGTCCTGATTGAAAGCGGCGCTCTGTCGCTGTCGGGCCTGATCACCCACACCCGTAAGGCTGCAGATGCGACGGGGGCCTATGAGACGGCCTTCGAAGACGCTGATTGCCTGAAGATGATCCTAGACTGGAGCGGCCACGCATGACCCTCGATATTCCGAACCTGAAAGACTTCGACGCCCGTCTGCGCGACGAGGCGCATGAAGAGCCAAACCTGGAAATCCCGCAGGGCGCGCCCACCAAGAAAACCCAGATCATCGCGATCTATGGCAAGGGCGGCATCGGCAAATCCTTCACCCTGGCCAACCTGAGCCATATGATGGCCGAAATGGGCCAGCGCGTACTGCTGATCGGCTGTGACCCGAAATCCGACACCACCAGCCTGCTGTTCGGCGGCAAGGCCTGCCCGACCATCATCGAGACCTCGACCCGCAAGAAACTGGCGGGCGAAGAGGTCAAGATCGGGGATGTGTGCTTCAAGCGCGGCGGTGTGTTTGCGATGGAGCTGGGCGGGCCGGAGGTCGGTCGCGGCTGCGGCGGGCGCGGGATCATCCATGGCTTTGAATTGCTGGAAAAGCTGGGGTTCCACGATTGGGACTTTGACTATGTGCTGCTGGATTTCCTCGGCGATGTGGTCTGCGGCGGCTTTGGCCTGCCGATCGCGCGGGACATGGCGCAAAAGGTGATCCTGGTCGCCTCGAACGATCTGCAATCCTTGTACGTCGCCAACAACGTCTGCTCGGCGGTGGAATATTTCCGCCGGATGGGCGGCAATGTTGGCGTGGCGGGGCTGGTCATCAACAAGGATGACGGCACCGGCGAGGCGGCGGCCTTTGCGGCGGAAGTCAAGATCCCGGTGCTGGCCGCCATTCCGCAGGATGATGACCTGCGCAAGAAATCGGCCAATTATCAGATTGTCGGCAGCTACGAGTCGCAATGGGGCCCGATGTTTGCCGATCTGGCCACCGCCGTCGGCCTCGCCCCCCCGGTGCGTCCGGCCCCGCTGTCACAGGATGCGCTGCTCGGCCTGTTCAGCGCCGAACATACCGGCGCCGATTTCGTGCTGACCCCGGCCACCGATGCCGACATGCGCGGCAAATTCGCCACCACCAAGGTCTCGCTGGAAGTGGTGTATGACAATGTTTGATCTGGAAACCCTGGCCCGAGTGGAAGCCGCGCTGCGCGAGATGCAGCGCAAGGCAGGCCGCACATGACCGGCCTGCGCCATGTCATCGCCGACCAGACCCCGGAGGCCGGGGCAGCCCTGCCATCGGTGGACGGCACGGGATGCCATGCCGGTGCCGGCCAGATGCAGGCCGCAGCGCGTGCTGCGGGCAATTCCGAACTGCTCGACCGTTACGCGAAGGATTACCCGCAAGGCCCGCATGACAAACCACAATCCATGTGCCCGGCCTTTGGGTCATTGCGCGTGGGCCTGCGGATGCGGCGGGTGGCCACAGTGCTGTCAGGCTCGGCCTGCTGCGTCTACGGGCTGACCTTTGTGTCGCATTTCTACGGCGCGCGCCGCTCGGTCGGCTATGTGCCGTTCAACTCGGAATCGCTGGTGACCGGCAAGCTGTTTGAGGACATCCGCGACGCGGTGCACGAACTGGCCGATCCCGACCGCTATGATGCGGTAGTGGTGACCAATCTTTGCGTGCCCACCGCCAGCGGTGTGCCGCTGCGGCTGTTGCCATCTGAGATCAACGGTGTGCGCATCGTGGGCATCGACGTACCGGGCTTCGGCGTGCCGACCCATGCGGAGGCCAAGGACGTGCTGGCCGGGGCCATGCTCGCCTATGCCCGCAACGAAATCATGGCTGGCCCCGTGGCCGCCCCCGCCTCGGGCCGGTCTGACCGTCCTGCCGTTGCCCTTCTGGGCGAGATGTTCCCCGCTGACCCGATGATGATCGGCGCGATGCTGGCCCCGATGGGTCTGGCTGCCGGTCCGGTCGTCCCCTGCCGCGAATGGCGTGAGCTTTATGCAGCCCTCGACTGCAAGGTCGTGGCCGCGATCCACCCGTTCTACACGGCCGCCGTGCGCGAGTTTCAGGCGGCAGGCCGCACCATCGTGGGCTCCGGCCCCGTGGGCTATGACGGCACGATGTCCTGGTTGAAGAACATCGGCGAAGCCTATGATGTTGCCCCCGAAAAGATCATCGCCGCGCAGAACGCCTTTGGGGCGGCGATCAAATCCGCCCTTGCCGCCAACCCGATCACGGGGCGGATCACGCTGTCGGGCTATGAAGGCTCTGAACTGCTGGTCGCCCGACTGCTGATCGAAAGCGGCGCGGATGTGGCCTATGTCGGCACCGCCTGCGCCCGCAGCGACTGGAGCGAGGCCGACCGCGCCTGGCTGGCCGACAAGGGTGTGTCGGTCAAGTTCCGCGCCAGCCTGGAAGATGACTGCGCCGCGATGGAAGGCTTCCAGCCCGATCTTGCCATCGGCACCACGCCCGTGGTGCAAAAGGCAAAAGAGCTTGGCATTCCCTCGCTTTACTTCACGAACCTCATCTCGGCGCGGCCCTTGATGGGCCCGGCTGGTGCGGGGTCGCTGGCACAGGTGATCAATGCCGCCATGGGCAACAAAGCCCGGATGGTCGGCATGAAAGCCTTCTTTGAAGGTGTGGGCAAAGCCGACACCGCCGGGATCTGGGAAGGTACGCCAAACCTGCGCCCTGATTTCCGCGCCGCCCATCAGAAGAAGCTCGACAAGCTGGCCCGCGCCGCCAAGGCGGAGGAGATGATATGATCGTCCTGCCATTATCTGTTTCCAAATATCCCACGGGGGTGCGGGGGTGTGAAACCCCCGCTGCCGACCGCTCTGCAGGGAGGTCCGCATGCTGATACAGGACCACGACCGTGCCGGCGGCTACTGGGGGGCGATCTATGCCTTTTGCGCCGTCAAGGGATTGCAGGTGGTGATCGATGGCCCGGTGGGCTGCGAGAACCTTCCGGTCACCTCGGTGCTGCATTACACCGACGCGCTGCCGCCGCATGAGCTTCCCATCGTCGTCACCGGCCTGGGTGAGGATGAGATGACCTCGGGCACCGAGGCCTCGATGGCGCGGGCGTGGAAAACGCTCGACCCGGCGCTGCCTGCGGTTGTCGTCACCGGCTCCATCGCCGAGATGATCGGCGGCGGGGTCACGCCTGCGGGCACCAATATCCAGCGCTTTCTGCCGCGCACGATTGATGAGGATCAATGGCAATGCGCTGACCGCGCGATGACCTGGATCTTCACCGAATTCGGCATGACCAAGGGCCGGATGCCGCCAGAGAAAAAGCGCGAAGAGGGGGCAAAGCCCCGCGTCAACATCCTTGGCCCGATGTATGGCACCTTCAACATGGCGTCGGACCTGTATGAGATCCGCCGTCTGGTGGAAGGCATCGGTGCCGAGGTCAATATGGTGATGCCGCTTGGCGCCCATCTGGCCGAGATGCGCAATCTGGTGAATGCCGATGTGAACATCGTGATGTACCGCGAATTCGGTCGCGGTCTGGCCGAGGTGCTGAACAAGCCTTACCTGCAAGCGCCCTTCGGCCTTGAATCGACCACCAAATTCCTGCGCACGCTGGGCGAGCTTCTGAATCTCGATGTCGAACCCTTCATCGAGCGCGAAAAGCATTCCACGCTGAAGCCGGTCTGGGATCTGTGGCGCTCGGTCACGCAGGATTTCTTTGCCACCGCCAGCTTTGCCATCGTCGCCAATGAGACCTATGCGCGCGGCGTGCGGGCCTATCTGGAAGATGATCTGGGCCTGCCTTGTGCCTTTGCCGTGTCCCGTGTGGCGGGCAAGAAGACCGACAATGAAGTGATCCGGGCCGATCTGAAAAAGCATCGGCCGCTGATCGTGATGGGGTCGATCAACGAGAAGATGTATCTGGCGGAGATGAAGGGCGGTCACGGACCGGCGCCTTCCTTCATCGCCGCAAGCTTTCCGGGGGCCGCGATCCGGCGCCACACCGGCACGCCCTTCATGGGCTATGCGGGTGCGGTCTGGATCTTGCAGGAGGTCTGCAACGGCCTCTTTGAGGCGCTGTTCCACATCCTGCCGCTGGGCACCGAGATGGACAGCGCGGCGGCCACGCCCACCACGCTGCGCCGCGATTTTCCGTGGGATCTGGATGCGCAGGCCGCGCTTGATCGCATCGTTTCCGAACATCCGGTTCTGACCCGGATCTCTGCCGCCAAATCCCTGCGGGATGCGGCGGAAAAGGCCGCGCTCGACCACGGCGCCGAGCGGGTGATTGTCGAATTCGTCGAAGGACTGGCCGGGGATGCCCGGCCGCCTGCGACCCAGAAAACCAAGGGAGGCACGTCATGAGTGACCAGACCGCAGGCGGGCATGCGCACCGCACGCCAAAAGCCGAATTCTACATTTATTTCACGCTGATCTTCATGGTCGCGGTGCCTTTGTCCCTCGGGGCCTGGGTCTGGGCCGTGATCCGGCAGCAGCGCCTGCCGGTGCATGGGCCGCTGGCCCGCGCCTGGCTGGAAGCCAAGGCGATCACGCCCGCAATATTCCGGCCCTGAGGGGCCACCGCTTTTCCGGCCCCAACAGGCCGGAGTCTTCTGGCCCCGCAAGGGCCTGTCCGCTTCCTTCCGCCGCGCCCGTCGGGAGTCACCGCTTCGCCTGTCCGCAGATCATCGTGGGCAAGTGAAAAACTCGGAAAGGCACTCCGCCGATCCGTGACCTACGCCGCAGGGTATGCGGCGCAGTCTCCAAATCCGGAGGATACTATGGCTGATAGAACCGACCTGAGCTTCACAGGTCTTACCGACGAGCAGGCGCAAGAATTGCATTCTGTTTACATGAGCGGCCTTTGGCTTTTCACGGCGATTGCCGTGGTTGCTCATCTGGCAGTCTACATCTGGCGCCCTTGGTTCTGAGGAGGATCACACAATGTCAAAATTCTATAAAATCTGGCTGATCTTCGATCCCCGCCGCGTTTTCGTGGCACAGGGCGTGTTCCTGTTCCTTCTGGCGGCGATGATCCACCTCGTGTTGCTGTCGACCCCGTCCTACAACTGGCTCGACATCGCAGCGGTGAAATACGACCGCGTTGTGGTTGCGGAATAATCTGTGACCCCCTCGCGGGCGGCCTGCAGGTCAGGCCGCCCGCGAAAACACCCAAGAATTAAAAGTCGGCTCCCCATGGCGCATTCCGCCCATGACGGGACCGCCTCCATAAACGCGGAGAGGGAAGCATGGCACTGCTCAGCTTCGAACGAAAATACCGCGTGCCAGGCGGCACGCTTGTTGGCGGGAATCTGTTCGACTTCTGGGTCGGCCCTTTCTACGTCGGCTTCTTTGGAGTCGTGGGCTTCTTCTTTGCAGCCCTCGGCACGATTCTGATATTCTACGGCGCGAGCCTGCAGGGGACATGGAACCCCTGGCTGATCTCGATCGCGCCGCCCCCTGTCGAAATGGGCCTGGCTGCCGCACCTTTGCGCGACGGCGGGCTGTGGCAGATCATCACCATCTGCGCGACCGGGGCCTTTACGGCCTGGGCGCTGCGCGAGGTGGAAATCTGCCGCAAGCTGGGCATGGGCTATCATGTGCCCGTGGCCTTCGGGGTGGCGATCTTTGCCTACCTCACGCTGGTGGTGATCCGCCCGGTCATGATGGGCGCCTGGGGCTATGCCTTTCCCTACGGGATCTGGACGCACCTCGACTGGGTGTCGAACACCGGCTACCAATATGGCAACTTCCACTACAACCCGGCGCATATGATCGCGGTGAGCTTTTTCTTCACCACGGCGCTGGCCTTGTCCTTGCACGGCGCGCTGATCCTGTCGGCGGCCAATCCCGAAAAGGGCAAGGAAATGCGGACCCCAGATCACGAGGATACCTATTTCCGCGATCTGATCGGGTATTCCGTCGGCACGCTGGGCATCCACCGTGTGGGCCTGCTGCTGGCCCTGAACGCCGGGTTCTGGTCGGCAATCTGTATCGTTATCTCCGGCACCATCTGGTTCGATCAATGGATCGTCTGGTGGGACTGGTGGCTGAACCTGCCTTGGTGGGCCGGTATCGAGGGAGGCATCAATGGCTGAGTATCAAAACATCTTCACTCAGGTCCAGGTCCGCGCCGAGCCCGAAATGGGTCTTGTCGAAGGGGTGGAACTGCACAACCGCACCAGCGGTGCCGGGTTCTCGAACCTTGCCGGCTGGATCGGCAACGCCCAGCTGGGGCCGGTCTATCTGGGCACCATGGGCGTGATCTCGCTGGTGTCGGGGGCGATCTGGTTCTTCACCGTCGGCGCCTGGTACTGGTATCAGGCGGGTCTGAACCCGGCCGTGTTCCTGCGCGACCTGTTCTGGTTCAGCCTTGAGCCACCGGCCGAGGAATATGGTCTGGGCTTTGCCCCGATTGCCGAAGGGGGGCTGTGGATCATTGCCAGCTTCTTCCTGCTGGTCTCTGTCTGCGCCTGGTGGGTGCGCACCTACCTTCGGGCGCAAGCGCTGGGGATGGGCAAGCATGTGTCCTGGGCCTTTGCCTCGGCCATCTGGTTGTTCCTGGTTCTGGGCCTGTTCCGTCCGATCCTGATGGGATCGTGGAGCCACGCCGTCCCTTATGGCATCTTCAGCCATCTGGACTGGACCAACCTGTTCAGCCTGACCTATGGCAACCTGTTCTATAACCCGTTCCACGCGCTTTCGATCGCGTTCCTCTATGGCTCGGCCCTGCTGTTTGCCATGCATGGGGCGACCATCCTGGCGGTGTCCCGTTTCGGCGGTGACCGCGAGCTGGAGCAGATCGTTGACCGTGGCACGGCCTCCGAACGGGCGGCGCTGTTCTGGCGCTGGACCATGGGCTTCAACGCCACGATGGAAGGGATTCACCGCTGGGCCTGGTGGTTTGCCGTGCTGGTCACGCTGACCGGCGGTATCGGCATCCTGCTGACCGGCACTGTGGTGGACAACTGGTTTGTCTGGGCGCAGGAACACGGCTACGCGCCGCTAGATTAAGGGGAAAGCCATGTCTGACCATCCATTCTACCGGGACGAAAATCCTAAAAGCCGCCTGCGGACCTGGGTCTTTGGCCAGATGATGTACGGGGCCATGCTGGCTGCTGCTGTCTTTATCGGCTGCCTGCTGTTCTTTGCGGTGTTCTACGGCATCGGGCTTTTGCTGCCCGAAGAAAGCCGCCAGACGCCCGATCCGATGCCACGCTCAAGCCTTGAGCAGCCGCTGGCACCGGCCGGGCACGATCTGGCCTGACACCTGCGCCCGGGCGGCTTGCCGCCCGTGCCAACCTTATTCGGGCCATCAATGCCGGTCCGGATCCGGGGCATAACCACAGCCCGGTTCCCTTCCTGTTGGCGACAGGGACCTGGTGCCGTGTGGAGCTGATCCATACGGCACTTTTTTCTTTCCAAAGGGAGGGAAAGATCACGCTTTGGAGGAGGCGACCATGCGCGAAGACTCTTATACCCCCACGCTGGACAAAGTGTCCGGCCCGGCCGATCTCAAGGCGCTGACCGATGCCGAGCTGAAAACGCTGGCCGACGAGCTGCGCCGCGAGACGATTGACGTGGTCAGCAAGACCGGCGGGCATCTGGGGTCATCGCTGGGCGTGGTCGAACTGACGGTTGCCATCCATGCGGTGTTCAACACGCCGCTGGACAAGCTGATCTGGGATGTCGGCCACCAATGCTATCCGCACAAGATTTTGACCGGGCGGCGCGACCGCATGCTGACCCTGCGGCAGGCGGGCGGCCTGAGCGGGTTCACCAAACGCGCCGAGTCCGACTACGACCCCTTTGGCGCGGCCCATTCCAGCACCTCGATTTCTGCGGCCCTGGGCTTTGCGGTGGGGCGCGAGATGGGCATGCCGGTGGGCGATACCATTGCGGTCATCGGAGACGGTGCCATCACCGCCGGCATGGCCTATGAGGCGATGAACCACGCCGGCCATCTGAAAACCCGGATGTTCGTGATCCTGAACGACAATGACATGAGCATCGCCCCCCCGGTCGGGGCTTTGCAGCGCTATCTGAACGACATCGCCGCCAAGGGCCCGATTGCCACGCTCAAGGCGGTGGCCGAGGGGGTCGAGGCGCATCTGCCGGGGGCGGTGCGCGACGGTGCACGCCGGGCGCGGCAGATGGTGACGGGCATGCCCGGCGGGGCAACCCTGTTCGAGGAATTTGGCTTTACCTATATCGGCCCGGTGGACGGGCATGACATGCCGCAACTGCTGGCCACCTTGCGTGCTGCGCGGGCGCGGGCGACCGGGCCGGTGCTGATCCATGCGGTCACCGTCAAGGGCAAGGGCTATGCCCCCGCTGAAGGGGCGGATGACAAATATCATGGTGTGGCGAAATTCGACGTGGCCACCGGCGCGCAGGTGAAGTCAAAATCCAACGCGCCCAGCTACACGGCCGTTTTCGGGCAAAGGCTGACCGAAGAGGCCGCGCGCGACCCGCGCATCGTGGGGATCACCGCGGCCATGCCGGGGGGCACGGGGCTGGATGTGATGGCGCGGCGCTTTCCGGCGCGCGTGTTCGATGTGGGCATTGCCGAACAGCATGGCGTAACCTTTGCCGCCGGCCTTGCCGCCAGTGGGATGAAGCCGTTCTGCGCGATCTATTCCAGCTTCCTGCAACGCGGCTATGACCAGATCGTGCATGACGTGGCCCTGCAGAATCTGCCGGTGCGCTTTGCCATCGACCGGGCCGGGCTGGTGGGGCAGGACGGCGCCACCCATGCCGGGGCCTTTGATGTGGCCTTCCTGGCCAATCTGCCCAACATGACCGTGATGGCCTGCGGCGACGAGGCCGATCTGTGCCACATGATCGCCACCGCCGTGGCGCATGACTCTGGTCCTATCGCGTTCCGCTATCCGCGCGGCGAAGGCATGGGGGTCGAGATGCCCGAGCGCGGGACCGCCCTGCCCATCGGCAAGGGGCGGGTGCTGAAACAGGGGTCTGACGTGGCGCTGTTGTCCTTTGGCGCGCATCTCTCCGAGGTGTTGGCGGCGGCAGACCTGCTGGAGGCCGAAGGCGTCAGCGTGACCGTGGCCGATGCCCGCTTTGCCAAGCCGCTGGATCACGCGTTGATCGACGCGCTGATCGCGGACCATCAGGCGCTGATCACGGTTGAGCAGGGCAGTACGGGGGGCTTTGGGGCCTTGGTGCTGCATTATCTGGCCGGGTCGGGGCAGCTGGAACGGGGCCGCGCGATCCGCACCATGGTCCTGCCGGACCAGTTCATCGATCAGGCCGCCCCGGCGCAGATGTATGACTGGGCGGGCCTGTCTGCCCGCGATATTGCCAGCACGGCGCGGGGTGCCTTGCGGCCTGAGGCCGGGGCCAAGAGCTTGCGGCTGGTCTGACCCCCGCGCGTCTTTGGCGCGCGTCTTCTGGAAAGCCACAGGTGGCAGGATGCGATGGGCGGTGGCCTTGTCTTCGCCGCAGGGGTGGCGCAGTCTGGGGCCGTGGTGTTCATGTGCGGGACCGGGTCGATGTGGAAGAGGGAGATCGCCGGCGCCTTTGCTCTGGCGGTGATGCTTTTGGTGCCGGTGGCGGGCCGGGCCGAACCGGTCACGGTGCAGGTGACAGCCCTGCTGCCCGAAGGGGCAGAGCGGCGCCCGGTGTCTTGGTCCGCCGTGCCGCTGACCCTGCCCGAAGGGGCTGATGTGCTGGCCGCGATGATCATCACCCCGGCGCCGCTGGACGGGCCCTGGCAGGTGGCGCTGGAGCCGGGGGCCTATGTGATTTCCGGCTTCAGCGCGGCGGAGCTGTATGAAAGCACGGTCCTGATAACCCCGCAGACCACGGTGATCGAGGTGCCGGTGCTGGCGCTTGATCCGCAGGTCGCCTTGCGCTGCACCGAGCCGCGTTGTGACCACACGGATGCGGCAACGGGGCTGCAGGTGACCCTGCCGCAGGGTTGGGCCATGGATCAGCCCTCGCATGCCGATCTGGGGAGCGGCACACTGGCCCCCGACGTGTCGACGGTGTTCTATGAGGATGTCGCGGGCGATGGCGGCGCGGTCTGGTTTCTTAACCCGGTGGACTGGATCACCGGGGAGACCGGCCCTTGCCGTGCGGTGGCGCAGGGCAATCTGTGCACCTTTGAGATAACGCCTGCCGCCGAAGCCGGGTTTGCGGTGATCGCGCCCTCGTTGCAACGGCTTGAAATGCCTTTGGAATAGACCGGTGGGCGCAAAGAGCGCAGATCGGTAAAATTCGCACGGCTCGGCAGGGCGTGGTCTGACTGCGGCGTTGCCCCCGCCGGGCAGATGTGGCAAGACAACCCTCAGCCGATCCAGACCAATGAGTTCAGCCGATGACCGATTTTTCTGCCCGCCGCGTGATGATGGTTGACACCCAGGTGCGGCCTTCGGATGTGACAAAGTTTCCCATCATCGACGCCATGCTGAGCGTGCCGCGCGAAACCTTTGTGCCGCGTGACAAGCGTGAGGCGGCCTATATGGGCGAAAATCTGGTGTTGCAGCAGGACCGTGTCGTGCTGGAGCCGCGCACGCTGGCCAAGCTGCTGGACGCGCTGGACATCCAGCCTGATGAAATGGTGCTCGATCTGGGCTGCGGGCTTGGCTATTCGGCCGCCGTGCTGGCGCGGCTGGCCGATGCCGTGGTCGCGGTCGAGGAGGATGAGGCGATGGCCGCCGAGGCGCAGCACCTGCTGTCGCAGGCCTCGGTCGACAATGCCGCCGTGATCGTCGGGCCGCTGGCGGCCGGCGCGGCCAAGCACGGCCCCTATGATGTGATCACCGTGCAGGGCGGGGTAGAGGTCATTCCCCCCGCGCTGCTGGATCAGCTCAAGGATGGCGGCCGGATTGCGGCGGTGTTCATGGAAGGCGCGCTTGGCGTGGCCCGCGTCGGCTATAAAGCCGATGGCAAGGTCAGCTGGCGGTTTGTGTTCAACGCCTCTGCCCCGGTCTTGCCGGGCTTTGGCGCGGCGGGCGGGTTCCGGCTCTGACAGGCTGTTTTGACCTGCGGGTTGTGGTACAGTGGTGTGATGGGTGCGATGACGGAAAGCAGATCCCGGAGCGTGTAACCGGGGCGAAATTCATTGGAGCAGGTTGAACATGCGTGGATTCTTTGCAGCGACGGCACTTGCGGTCAGTGTTCTGGCGGCTCCTGTCGCCCAGTCGGAAACGCTCACAGACGCTTTCATCGCCGCCTATCGCACCTCTAACCTGCTCGACAGCCAGGCGGCAACCTTGCGGGCCGCCGATGAGGATGTGGCACAGGCGATGGCGACCCTGCGCCCGGTGGTGGATTTTGCCCTGTCCAGCGGCTATTCGCGCAGCCAGCAGACCGCCAGCGCCCCCTTCATTGACGGGATTCGCACCACCTTTGACCTTTCGGCCTCGCTGACCCTGCTGGATTTCGGACGCCGCGCGCTGCGGATTGAAATTGCCAAGGAATCCGTGCTGGCCACCCGAGAATTGCTGCGCAGTGTTGAACAGGATGTGCTGTTCGCCGCGGTTGAGGCCTATGTCAGCGTGCAGGTGAACCAGCAATTGCTGTCGCTGCGCGAGTCCAACGTGCGGCTGGTGACGCAGGAATTGCGCGCCGCGCAGGACCGGTTCGATGTGGGTGAAATCACCCGGACCGATGTGTCGATCGCCGAGGCGCGGCTGGCGGCGGCGCGGGCCGGTCTGGCGGCGGCGGAAGGCAACCTGCTGGTGGCGCGCGAAGCCTACAAGGCGGCGGTCGGGGCCTATCCACGCAATCTGGCGGCGCTGCCACGCTCGCCCGGACTGCCCTCTTCGATGGAGGCGGCGCGCGCCGTGGCCCTGCGCACCCACCCGTCTATTCTGGGCGCGCAGCGGCGCGTCACCATCAACGATCTGGGGGTCGAGCTGCAGAAGGCCGGGTTCCGGCCCACGGTTTCGGCGCGGGCCGGGGTCGGGATTGATGACCGTGGGGTGGAAAGCCAGACCTTTGGCCTGACCCTGAACCAGCGGGTCTATTCCGGTGGCGGCCAGTCGTCCTTGCTGCGCCAGTCGATTGCGGCGCGCGATGGCGCACGCGCCGATCTGGGGCAGGCCGGCGTGCTGATCGCCGAGGCGGTGGGCAATGCCTGGGCCGGGTTGGCGATTGCCAATGCCCAGGTGCAGGCGGGGGATCAACAGATCCGCGCGGCGCAAACCGCCTTTGACGGTGTGCGCGAAGAGGCCAATCTTGGCGCGCGCACCACGCTGGATGTGCTCAACGCCGAACAGGAATTGCTCGATGCCCGCGTGACCCGCATTCAGGCCGATGCAGAGCGCTATCTGGGGGTGTACCGGGTGTTGCAGGCCATGGGGCTCTTGTCGGTCGAACATCTGCAACTGGGCATTCCGACCTATGACCCGGCGGGCTATTACAATGCGGTCAAGAATGCCCCGGTCCATTCGGCGCAGGGCAAAAAGCTTGACCGGATTCTGGAAAAGCTGAAATAGGCCAAAGCGGCGCGGGCCGCGCCGCTTTGGCAAAGCGGCGCGCAGAGGCTGCGCCATTTTCTTGTACTCTCGGCAAAGCGGCACTAAAGTCGTTAACACAACCGGCAGGCTGCGGGACCTTCGGGCCCTGGGCCAAGCCGGAGGCGCGGCAGCATGACAGGCAGGGGACGCAATGTCGGAACCGATGAGCACACATGAAATCGAGGATGTCTTGTCCTCCATCCGCCGTCTGGTGTCGGATGATCTGCGCCCGGGTAGCAGCCGTCCGCCAGAAGGGCAGGGGCAGGCCGGTCCGACGGACAAGCTGATTCTGACGCCTGCGCTGCGCGTGGTCACGGCGACGGATGCGCCGCTTCCCGCCGGGGATGAGGCCGCATGGCCCGCCGGGTCCTTTGGCACCGCTGCCCCGCTTGGAACCGGCCCCGGCGCCCCGGTGGATGAGGTCGTGGCGCGGCTGGGTGCCTCTGTCCCCGAAGAAGAGTGGGAATCGCCCTTTGGCGATCCTGAAGTCTGGGCCGCCGCCGAGGAGAGTTCCGAAGTCGACACCGTAGCAACGGCCCCGGCCTTTGTCGCCCGTCGCCGCCTCACACTGGAGGCGGCAGAGGATGCGCCGTCCGGGTTCAGCGATGTGCCGATGGCCGGGTTCGCAGAAGACGCGGATCAGGTGCCGGAGTCTTCGGCGCCGGACGCGGCGGAAGACACCGCAGAGGTGGCACCGCGCCGGGTGATCCGCCGCGAGGTGATGCCGCCGCAGGATGATATCGACTGGGCCGATGCGGCCGAGGCCGCGGTGCGCGCCGATCTGGAGCAGGGCACCGAAGATCAGGTCATCGCCGATCTTTACGGCACCCAGGCCGACGGCATGGCCTTTGACGAGGCGGTGCTGCGGGATCTGGTCCGCGATCTGATCCGCGAAGAACTGGCCAGCACGCTGGGCGAACGGATCACCCGCAATGTGCGCAAGCTGGTGCGGGCAGAAATTGCCCGGGCCCTGGCCTTGCGGGACTTCGACTAGGCACAGCGGCACCTTGCCGCTGCACCAACGCAAAACGCGCCCCTCGGGGCGCGTTTTGGCAATCTGGGGTCGGGGTGCCGATCGTGCCGGGGCCGGATCAGGCGGCTTCGCCCATTTCCGATTCCAGCGCGTGGCGGCGTTCGGATTCTTCGCGGCTGAGTGCCACAGAGGTGCGCACGCCTTTGGACACGAATTCCATCAGGCCCTTAACGACACGTTCGTTCGGGTCTATGCCGGCGCAGGACAACACTTCGCGCCCATCGCGCGACCGTGCCCAACGCGCAATCTGTTCAGGCCCGTTGCCGTATTTTTTATCATCTGCGATGGCATCGTCCAGCGCAGCAAGCACAACGGCCGCAAAAAGCTTGCGCGCGCGCTGGCCTTGTTCGTAATTGAAAGCAGTGCTGTCAACGAAACCAGTCATTCGGAGGGTCCTTTATTCTTGCTCTTGTCTTTCTGTGCGTCGGGCGAACCTAAACGTTTCGAAGTGATTCGGCACCACCTGTTTTGCAATCCTGTCATGCGTTTGACGCATGGCTGACGCAAGGGAATACCGTATCTAGTTGGCTTGCCCCGTTTGAGCCACCCAGATATAGGTGAGGCGTTTTCGACTTCAACCTTTTGTCAAGGTTTGGCCACAAATGCCCAAAATCAACGGTAATGAAATCAAGCCCGGCATGGTGCTGGAACATGATGGCGGCCTGTGGGCTGCGGTCAAGGCCAACCATGTAAAGCCCGGCAAAGGCGGGGCTTTTGCCCAGGTCGAGCTGAAAAACCTGCGCGATGGCCGCAAGCTGAACGAGCGCTTCCGGTCTGAAGATAAAATTGAAGAGGTTAAGCTGGAAAACAAGGACCAGCAGTTTTTGTACGAAACCGACGGGCGTCTGGTGTTCATGGATTCCGAAACCTATGAGCAGATCGAGCTGGACGCCGACCTTCTGGGCGAGCGGCGGCCGTTCCTGCAGGACGGGATGACGGCAACCATCCGCTATTACGGCGATGAGGCTTTGGCCGTGACCCTGCCACAAAAGGTGAAATGCCGCATTGTCGAGACCGAGCCGGTTGTGAAGGGCCAGACCGCGGCGAACAGCTTCAAGCCTGCGATCCTCGACAACGGCGTTCGTATCATGATCCCGCCCTTTATCGGTCAGGATGAAGATATCATCGTGCATACTGAACTCATGGAATATTCTGAACGCGCCTGACGGTGTGAACGGTCTGCAAAAACTCTGAACAAACCGTTTTCGGCACCGCGCTTCAGGCCAGAATTTTCGCGGCTATGCAGAAAAAACCTCAGCCGATGGGGTGCAGGCGGGCGGTTCCGGCCGTCATGTCCTGCATCCGGTCAAAGCGCAGATGGGCAATCGCCTTGCCGCCCGACTTGGTGAACAGGGTGCCCGCTTCCTTTTCTCCCGACATCACCGCTGTGCCGACCGGGGCCGCCCCGTCGATGGCCACGGTGACCAGCCCTTTTTTCAGCTCGGTCTTGTGCTTCATCCGGGCCGTCACCTCCTGGCCCACATAGCAGCCCTTGCGGAAATCGACGCCATGCAGCCGCTCGAACCCCGCCTCCAACAGGTAGGTGTCATTGGCGATCAGTTCGATCCCGGTCTCCGGGATGCAATGGGCCACACGGATGGCATCCCAGTCGATCACCGGGGCCTGACCGGCCTGACCATAGCCCCGCCATCCCAGCGCCGGGTGGCGCGGGTCGGCAAAGGCGCCCCCGGGCGGGTTGTCCAGACCGCGTGTCACCGCCAGATCGCTGACCGCGATCTGCACATCGGCGCGCAGCCGGTACATCGTGAGGCGGCGCAACGTATCGGCGGCAATGCTGTCCTTGATGTCGATCAGCAGATGGTCGCCATCCACAGGCCGGATCACGAAGAAATCGGCCAGATACTTGCCTTGGGCGGTCAGCAGGGCGGCCCAGATCATGCCGGGGGCCTGTTCCAGCGGCAGCATGTCATTGCTGATCAGCCCTTGCAGAAAGCTGAACCGGTCACGGCCGGTGAGGGTCCAGACCTGACGGTCGGTGGCGGTCTCTGCGGTCATGTGCTGACCTCCTCTTGCTGGAACTGCAAGGCGTGCAGCCTGGCATAAAGCTCACCGCGCGCCAGCAACTCGCCATGGCTGCCGCTTTCCACCGCGACGCCCTGATCCATTACGATGATGCGATGCGCCGATCGCACCGTGGCCAGGCGGTGCGCGATGACCAGCGTCGTGCGGCCCCGTGCCGCCTGTGCCATCGCGGTGGCAAGCGCGGCTTCTGATGCGGCATCCAGCGCGCTGGTCGCCTCATCCAGCAGCAGCACCGGCGTGTCGCGCAGCAAGGCCCGCGCAATTGCGATCCGTTGGCGCTGACCGCCCGACAGATTGCTGCCACGCGGGCCTGCGGCGGTGTCTGCCCCCTCTGGCAGGGCCGCGACAAAGGCGGTGGCCTGGGCGGTGGCAAGGGCGGCGTCGATCTGCCCGGCGCTGACCCCCTGCCGGCCAAGCGTCAGGTTGTCGCGCAGGCTTTCATCAAACAGCGCCGCATCCTGGCTGACGGCGGCAAACAGCGCCCGCTGATCCGCAAGGGCCATGTCGGTGGTGGCCACGCCATCGATCGTCACCACGCCCTGCGCCGGATCGGACAAGCCGGTCAGCAGATGGAACACGGTGGATTTGCCCGCGCCCGACGGGCCAACGAGCGCGGTCAGCTTGCCGGCCTCGGCGGTAAAGGTCAGACCGCGCAGCACCGGCTGATCGCCATAGCCGAAATGCACATCGTGAAAGCTCAGTGCCGGCGGCAGCGTCGCCGGTCTCTGGCCGGTCACGGGCCGCGCCTGCGATGGGGTCAGGCCAAACAGACCGGCAATCCGGTGCAGGCTGGCCGCCCCGGTCTGCCACAGCCCCGCCATGTCGCCCAGCCGGCGGATCGGCTGAAAGGTCAGCACCATGGCGGAAAAGAACGCCATGAACTCGCCGGTGCTGCGGGTGCCCGCCGCCACCTCGCGCCCGCCCAGGATCAGCACCGCCAGAAAGCCGAAACCGGTGATCAGATCGACCAGAGACGGCAGCACCGCCCGGCCAAAGGCGGCCTTGGTCTCGGCAGAGACGATGCGCGACAGGATCGCATCAAAGCGCGCGGTCTGATGCGCCTCGATCCCGTTGAGCTTGACCGCCTGAATGCCGTGAAAGATCTCGTCCAGCCGTGTGGCGCGTTCCCCCGCCTGATCGCGCAGGTGAATGGCCTTGCGCCGCAGATAGCGCCGCAAGACCGCCGCCGGCAAGATCAGCAGCGGCGTGCCGATCAGCGCGGCCAGCGTCCACCACGGGTCGATGCTCAGCGCGACCGCAAGCAACCCGATCAGCGCCACCACATCGCGCCCGATGCCCGACACCAGCGCAATCCAGATCCCCTGGACCGCCATGGTATCGCCCTGCACCCGCTCGATCAGGGCGCCCGGCGCATTGTCCTGAAAGAAGCGCATGTCCAGCCGCAACAGATGGGCCAGCAAATGGCTTTGCATCCGCGCCGCCACCCGCTGCGACACGCGTGCCAGCAGGGTTTTCGATGCCAGCGAGGTCACGGCACGCAGCGCAAACAGGCCAAAGATCGCGCCGCCCACCAGCCACAGCGCCGCGCTGCCCCCACTGCCGAACACACGGTCGAACAGCGGCTCCAGCAGATAGGACAGCGCGCCCAGCGTGCTGCCTTCGATCACCATGATCACAAAGGCCAGCGCCAGCAGCCCGGCCTCGGGCCGCAGATAGCGCGCCCAGAACCAGCGCACCAGCGGGCCATCACCGGAATGGGGGCTTGGCGGCGGCAGGTCGCGGGCAGGGGGGGCCGACAGCATCATGCGCCTGATGTAATGGCAAAGCCGCTGCCGCCGCAAGGACCGGCCCGCAATTCGGCGCGGGGCAGATTGACCTTGCCGCAGACTGGCCCTAGCCATTGGCGGATTGACAGCCAGAGGCGCATGATGACGCAACCCAATTCCACCCGGCCAGACCTTTCGCGCGGACGCCCCTATCTGGCCATCCCCGGCCCTTCGGTGATGCCCGACCGGGTGCTCAATGCCATGCACCGTGCAGCCCCCAATATCTATGCGGGCGATCTGACCGAGATGGTGGCGCAGATGTGGCCCGATCTGCGGGCGGTGGCAGGGACCACGCAGCATGTGGCGGCCTTTATCGGCAATGGCCATGCGGCATGGGAGGCGGCGAATGCCAACCTGTTCAGCCGCGGCGATCTGGCGCTGGTGCTGGCCACGGGGCGCTTTGGCCTGGGCTGGGCGGAAAGCGCGCGCGCCATGGGGGTCGAGGTCGAGGTGATGGATTTCGGCACGAGCACGCCGGTTGACATGGCCCGGGTCGAGGCCCGGCTGCGCGCCGACCGCGAGGGCCGGATCAAGGCGGTGATGACCACGCATGTCGATACCTCCAGCTCCATCCTGACCGATATTCCCGCCCTGCGCGCGGCGATGGATGCGGCCGGGCATCCGGCGCTGCTGTGCGTCGATTGCATCGCCTCGCTGGGCTGCGACGAATACCATATGGACGCCTGGGGCATCGATCTGACCGTGGCCGCCAGCCAGAAGGGGCTGATGACCCCGCCGGGCATGTCCTTTGTCTGGTTCTCGGAAAAGGCCCGTGCCGCCGGGGCCAAGGCCGATCTGCGCACCCCCTATTGGGACTGGCGCAAACGCGCCGAGCCGGAAGAGTTCTGGCAATATTGGGCCGGCACCGCGCCCACGCACCACCTCTTTGGCCTGCGCGAGGCGCTGACCATGCTGCATGAAGAGGGGATGGCTCAGGTCTGGGCCCGGCATGAGGTTCTGGCGCGCAGCGTCTGGGCCGCGTTTGACGCCTGGGGGGTGGGCCATCCGCGCATCGGGTTGAATGTGGCAGATCCGAAATACCGCTCGCGCGCGGTCACGGCGGCAAGGCTGGGCGCCCCCGATGCCACGCGCCTGCGCGACTGGACCGAAGCGCAGGCCGGGGTCACGCTGGGCATCGGCCTTGGCATGGCGCTGCCCTCTGATCCGGCCTGGCATGGGTTCTTGCGGGTGGCGCATATGGGCCATGTGAATGCGCATATGACGCTGGGGGCTTTGGCGGTGATGCAGGCCGGCATGGTGGCGCTCGACATTCCGCATGGGGCCGGGGCGCTGGACGCCGCCGCCCGGGTCATCGCTGCGGGCTGAAGCGCGAAAGGGCGCGGCCCAAAGGCAGGCGCGCGGCATCTGCCCGTTTTGCCCGCATCCACGGCTTATTCCGCCCCTGCCGCCGGGGTGCGGATGGGCTGTGCGCGGGTGCAGACTTGGCCCGGCCCGGGTTTGGGCCTATTGTGACGCCATGGAACATGAACATGGCTGCACGTCTATGACTCCTCCGGCAACCCGCCGCCCCGTGGTGGGCATCATCGGCAATATGAGCCTGCTGAACGAGACCTATCCGGTCCACGCCGGGGGCACGATGAATTCCGAAGCGGTGGCCGAAGTCGCAGGCTGCCTGCCCATCATCATCCCTTCCGACCCCCGCCTTGTGGTGGTCGAAGAGCTGCTCGATCTGTGCGACGGCTTCCTGCTCACCGGCGGGCGCCCCAATGTGCACCCCAGCGAATATGGCGAGGATGAAACCCCCGCCCATGGCAGCTTTGACCGCTGCCGCGATGCGATCACCCTGCCGCTGGTGCGGGCCTGTGTCGAACGGGGCCAGCCGGTGTTCGGCATCTGCCGCGGCTTTCAGGAGGTGAATGTGGCGATGGGTGGCACGCTTTACCCCGAAATCCGCGACCTGCCGGGCCGGATGAACCACCGCATGCCCCCCGATGGCACGCTGGAGGAGAAATTCGCCCTGCGCCATACGGTCCGCTTCACCCCGGGCGGGGTGTTCCATCAGCTGATGGGCGCGCAAGAGGTGATGACCAACACGCTGCACGGTCAGGGCATCAACCGCCCCGGTGCCCGCATCGTGATCGACGGCACCGCCCCCGATGGCACGCCCGAGGCGATCTATGTGCAGGGCGCGCCGGGCTTTACCCTGTCGGTGCAATGGCACCCGGAATGGAATGCGGCAGGCGACCCGGTGTCGCGCCCGCTGTTCGCCGCCTTTGGCCGTGCGGTGGCCGATTGGGCGGCGGGACGCCGGCCCGTGGCCTTGCGCAGCGCCTGACCGCTTGTTTGCGCTAACCCTTGCGCTATAACGGCGGCGGTTCCACAGGGAGGCTGCCGTGACCCATTCCATGACCCGTTCGCGCATCAATGACATCATGGCGCAGGCCGATGACATGATCCGCCATTTCGGCTTTGTCCTGCCACCCTTTGCCTATTGGACGCCTGACCAGTTCGTCGCGCACAAGGCGCAGGCGGGGCGGATCATCGCCTCCCGCATGGGCTGGGACATCACCGATTACGGGCAGGGCCGGTTTGACGAGATGGGCCTGTTCCTGTTCACCCTGCGCAATGGCGCGCTTGCCGATCTGCAGCGTGGCGGCGGCATGTGCTATGCCGAAAAGCTGCTGATCTCGCGGCAGGATCAGCTGTCGCCGATGCACACCCATGTCATCAAGGCCGAGGACATCATCAACCGGGGCGGGGCCACGCTGGTGGTCGAGCTCTATGGCAGCGATGATCAGGGCCGCTTTGCCCGCGACCGGGGCGGCATGGTACGCTGCGACGGGCTGGAGCGCGCCTATGCCCCGGGCGAGAAACTGAAACTGGCCCCGGGTGAGAGTGTGACGCTGATGCCCGGCGACTGGCATGCCTTCTGGGGTGAGGGCGGCGATGTGCTGATCGGCGAGGTGTCCACCGTCAATGACGATCTGACCGACAATGTGTTTGTCGAACCCATCGGCCGCTTTGCCGAGATCGAGGAAGACGTGGCCCCCACCCATCTGCTGGTCAGCGATTACGATCGCTGGCTGGTCTGACCGCGCCGGGCAGCGGGCATAGACCATCTGGGCATGAAAAAACGCGCGCACCACAGGGTGCGCGCGTTTTGCGCTCTGTCCGGTCCCTTCAGCCCTGCGGGCACAAGCCATTCACCAGCGGCACGGCGCAAGCCGGGGCCGGGGTGGCTGCCGGCGCTGCGGGCGTCGCTGCGGCGGGGGCAGGCGAGGCCGGGGCCACGGGTGCCGATGTGGCCGGCGCCACGGGGGCAGGTGTGGCCGCCGTGGCCGCAGGGGTCGTGGTCGCGGCCGGCGCCGATGGCGCTGCCGGTGTGATCAGCGCCGGCGACACCGCGGCGGGGGTTGGCAGGCTGGGCCAGGCCGTCGGTGCCGTGGACATTGGCCCCGTCACCGCTGCAGGTGTCACGCTGCCATCAGCCTCTGCCGTGGTCGCAACCGCCGGTTCCGCCGCTTCGGCTTTCTTCTTTTTCGGCGCGGGCGGTGGCAGGGTCAGGCCCTTGGGCATCTGGCCGCTGGCGGTCAGCACGATGACCTTGGCCCCGTCCGGCACGCGGTTGTACAGATCAATCACATCCTGATTGATCATGCGGATGCAGCCCGAAGAGGCATTGCGCCCGATCGACCACCATTCCGGCGTGCCATGGATGCGGTAGCCATAATCCACACCATTGGTGGTCAGATACAGCGCGCGCGATCCCAGTGGATTGGTCGGCCCGCCGGGCTGGCCCTTTTCCCATTTCGACAGCTCGGGCTTGCGCTCGATCATCTCTTTCGGCGGGGTCCAGGTCGGCCATTGGCGACGATTGGTCACCAGCGCCTGACCCGACCACTGAAAGCCCGCCGCCCCGACCGCGATGCCATAGCGGATCGCCTTGTTCTTGCCGGTGATGAAATACAGATGCTTGGTCGCCGGATTGATGATCACCGTGCCCGGCACTTCTTCGGTCGGGAAATCGACCACCTGCCGCTTGAACTGGTCGGGCACCTTGGCCGGATCGATGGCCGGAATGTCGATGCCATTGTCCTTGGTGGCCAGATACATGGTTTCCGCTGCGGGCACCGTCACTGCCGGACCGGTTGGTGTTGTGGTGGTGGGCACACAGGCAGAGAGGCCTGCCGAGACGGTGATGGCAAGCAAGGCCCGAAGCGCGAAAGAAGACATATGGAAATCCCGTCAGAAATTCAAAAAACCCGCAGGCGCTGACCGCGACGCTAGCACCGCAAACCTAACCGAGCCGTTACCAGAGGTCAAAGCCCTTGCGCGAAGCGGCGCGCATTCGGCCACCCGCTCGCGGAACTGTGATTTCCGGGGGGCGCCGGTGGCCACAGCCCGCAGGCCGGGGCGGGCACCCCTGCGCCGGCCTGCTGCGAAAACGGCTCAGGTGACCTTGGCGCGGGCCTTGAACTCGGGCCGGTCCCAGCTGCCACTGGCCATGATCTGCGCCAGAATCGCCACTGCGCCCTGCACATCGGCGTCCGAGGTATAAAGCGGCGTAAAGCCAAAGCGCAGGATATCCGGCGCGCGGAAATCGCCGATCACGCCTTGGGCAATCAGCGCCTGCATGATGGCATAGCCGTCCGGATGGCGGAAACTGACCTGTGACCCGCGCTGCGCCGAATCGCGCGGCGAGGCAAGGGTCAGGCCGGGGCAGGCGGCCTCTACCCCCGCAATGAAGGCCTCGCACAGCTGGACCGATCGGGCGCGCAGATCGGCCATGTCAACCGCGTCCCAGATGTCCAGACTGGCCTCCAACGCGGCCAGCTGCAAAATCGGCGGCGTGCCCACCCGCATCCGCTCCACCCCCGTGCCGGGGCGGTAGTGCAGATCAAAGGCAAAGGGCGCCGCATGCCCCAGCCAGCCCGACAGGGCCGGGCGCACCACATCCTGATGCCGGGGGGCCACATAGATGAAGGCCGGGCCGCCGGGGCCGGAATTGAGGTATTTATAGGTGCAGCCCACCGCAAAATCGGCGCCGCAGCCCGCCAGATCCACCGGCAGGGCCCCCGCCGAATGCGCCAGATCCCAGACCGTGATCACGCCCTTGTCCCGCGCAAGCGCCGTCAGCGCCGCCATGTCATGTTTGCGCCCGCTGCGGTAATCCACCTCTGTCAGCATCAGCACCGCCACCTCTTCGGTGATCGCCGCCGCCACCTCTTCGGGGGCAACCGTCACCAGCCGGTACTCTTCCCCAAGAGTGCGGCACAGCCCTTCGGCCATGTACAGGTCAGAGGGGAAATTGCCGGTATCCGACAGGATCACCCGCCGCCCCGGCACCATCTCCAGCGCCGAGGCAAGCGCCTGATAGACCTTGATCGACAGCGTATCGCCCAGCACCACCGATCCCGGTTCTGCGCCGATCAGCCGACCGATCCGGTCCCCCAGCCTTGTGGGTTGCTCCATCCAGCCTGCCGCGTTCCAGCCACGGATCAGCATCTGGCCCCATTCCTCGGTCACGCAGGCCGCAACCCGCGCGGCGGCGGCGCGCGGCAGCGGCCCCAGCGAATTGCCGTCCAGATAGATCACGCCCTGCGGCAGGTGAAAGCGGGCGCGGGTGGCGGCGAAATCGGTGGGCATCGGCGGGCGTTCCTTGGTTGTCTGCGCACGGCTGTTCATCTTGCGCACATTTGCGTGATTCCTGTCGCGCTGACAATGGGGCAAGCGGCGCGGTCACAGCGCCGCGCCAGCGGCCTTGCGTGTTGCCTTTGCGACAAGAGTGGACATAGTCCGGTGACATAGGACACGGAGCGCTGCAATGCCAAAGACCCTGACCGACTGGATCGACCTGCCGCCGGTCTGGCTTGCGCTGTGCATGCTCGTGGTCTGGGGATTTGACCAGCTCATGCCCTGGGGCCTGTTCGGCCCCTCGGGGCGACAGGCCGGCGCGGCCCTTGGGGTCATAGGACTGGGGCTGATGGCGGCGGCGGTCACGCAATTGCTGACCGCCCGCACCACCGTGGTCCCGCGCAGACAGCCGCAGACGCTGGTGACCGGCGGGCTCTTTGCCTGGTCGCGCAACCCGATCTATCTGGCGGATGCGCTGATCCTGTCGGCAGCCATCCTGTGGTGGGATGTGCCGGTCGCCGTGCCGCTGGTGTTCGGCTTCATGTTCCTGATCCAGCACCGCTTCATCCTGCGCGAGGAAAAGGTGCTCAGGGCAGCCTTTGGCCCGGCCTATACGCAGTGGGCCGCCCGCACCGGGCGCTGGTTTGGTCGCAGTTTGCGATAGAAATGCCGCAAATGACCAGAAGTCTATGAAATAATCTTGCGCGGCGCTCATAGGACCGCAATAGAGAAGCGGACCTGCGCCTGACGCGCGGCGCTGACCTGAACATCGGGGGAGATACTGTGAAGATCGGGGCACCGAAAGAGATATTCGAGGGCGAAAACCGTGTCGCCATGACGCCGGAGTCGGCGCTTCAGCTGATCAAACTGGGCCATGCTTGCGTGATCGAATCCGGGGCAGGGGCAAAGGCCGGATTTTCCGACGCGGCCTACGAAAAGGCCGGGGTTGAGGTCGTGGCCTCGGCGCAGGCGCTCTACGACGCCGCCGATGTGGTGGTCAAGGTGCGCGGCCCCGAGGCGGAAGAGGCCAAGCTGCTGAGATCGGGCCAGACCCTGATTTCCTTCTTCTGGCCCGCCCAGAACCCGGATCTGCTGGCGCAGGTCGCAGCACAGGGCGCCACTGTGGTCGCCATGGATATGGTGCCCCGCATCAGCCGCGCGCAAAAGATGGATGCGCTCTCATCAATGGCCAATATCGCGGGCTATCGCGCGGTGATCGAGGCGGGCAACAACTTTGGCCGCTTCTTCACCGGGCAGGTGACGGCGGCAGGCAAGGTGCCGCCCGCCAAGGTGCTTGTGGTGGGGGCTGGCGTGGCCGGTCTTGCCGCCATCGGCACCGCGACCAGCCTTGGCGCCATCGTCAATGCCTTCGACGTGCGCCCCGAAGTGGCCGAACAGATCGAATCGATGGGCGCGAGCTTTGTGTTCCTAGAATTCGACGCCTCCGAACTGCCCGATGGTGCGGCGACCGGCGGCTATGCTGCGCCCTCGAGCCCCGCCTTTGCCGCCAAACAGCTGGCCAAGTTCCGCGAACTCGCCCCCGACATGGATATCGTCATCACCACCGCCCTGATCCCGGGCCGCCCTGCGCCCAAGCTGTGGACGGCGGATATGGTGCAGATGATGAAGCCGGGTTCGGTGATCATTGACCTTGCCGCCGAGCGTGGCGGCAACTGTGACCTGACCGTGCCGGATGAAAAGATCGTCACCGACAATGGCGTAACCATCGTCGGCTACACCGATTTCCCCAGCCGGATGGCAGCACAGTCCTCGACGCTCTATTCCAACAACATCCGGCACATGCTGGCCGATCTGACACCAAAGAAAGACGGTGTGATCGCGCATAACATGGAAGATGACGTGATCCGTGGCGCCACCGTCACCCATCAGGGCGCGGTGACCTATCCGCCGCCGCCCCCCAAGGTCGCGGCGATTGCGGCGGCCAAGCCCAAGCCCAAGGCGGTGGAGCTGACCCCGGCCGAAAAACGCGCGCAAGAGATTGCCGCCTTCAAGACCCAGACCCGCAATCAGGTTGGCCTGCTGGCCATCGGCGCGGTGCTGCTGCTGGCCCTTGGCCTCGTGGCCCCGGCCAGCTTCATGCAGCATTTCATCGTCTTCGTGCTGGCCGTCTTCGTTGGCTTCCAGGTGATCTGGAACGTGTCGCATTCCTTGCACACGCCGTTGATGGCCATCACCAATGCCATCTCCTCCATCATCATCCTTGGCGCGCTGATGCAGATCGGCTCGGGGTCGTTCCTGGTGATCCTGCTGGCGGCGCTTTCCGTTTTCATGGCCGGAATCAATATCTTCGGCGGCTTCCTTGTCACCCGGCGCATGCTTGCCATGTTCCAGAAATCGTAAGGGAGGGGGCAAGATGGATTACGGATTCACCACCGCCGCCTATGTTGTTGCGGCCATTCTCTTCATCCTGTCGCTGGGCGGGCTTTCGGGGCAGGAAAGCGCCAAGCGCGCGGTCTGGTACGGCATTGTCGGCATGGCGCTGGCCATTGTCGCCACGCTCATGGGGCCGGGGGCGGGCAACTGGTTCCTGTCCCTTCTGATGATCGCCGGGGGCGGCGCCATCGGCTATGTCGTGGCCCAACGCGTGCAGATGACCGAAATGCCGCAGCTTGTGGCGGCGATGCACTCCCTCGTCGGTCTGGCGGCGGTCTTCGTCGGCTTCAACGCCGATCTGGAACTGTCGCGCGTGCTGGCGATGGACCCTGCCGCCCGCGTCGGGCTCGAAGGCTTCGCCGCGCTGCTGGCCAAGAAAACCGCCGTGGAAATCTCGATCCTGCGGGTCGAGGTGTTCCTCGGCGTCTTCATCGGCGCGGTCACCTTCACCGGCTCGGTCGTGGCCTTTGGCAAACTGGCGGGCAAGGTTGATACCACGGCCAAGAAACTGCCCGGCGGCCATCTGCTCAACGCAGGGGCGGCGCTTGGCTCGGTGATCCTTGGCGTGATGTATTTCAACGACGCCGGGATCTGGTCGCTGATCCTGATGACGCTGCTGGCCTTCTTCATCGGCTATCACCTGATCATGGGCATCGGCGGCGCCGACATGCCGGTGGTGGTGTCGATGCTGAACAGCTATTCCGGCTGGGCGGCGGCGGCAATCGGCTTCAGCCTCGGCAATGACCTGCTGATCGTGGTCGGCGCGCTGGTCGGCTCTTCGGGCGCGATCCTGAGCTATATCATGTGCAAGGCGATGAACCGCTCGTTCATCTCTGTCATCCTCGGCGGATTCGGCGGCACCTCCGGCCCGCAGATGGAAGTCACCGGTGAACAGATCGCCATTGACACCGAAGGCGTCGCGGCGGCGCTGAATGATGCCGACAGCATCATCATCATCCCGGGCTATGGCATGGCGGTGGCGCAGGCGCAGCAATCGGTGTCGGAACTGACGCGCAAGCTGCGCGCCAAGGGCAAGACGGTGCGCTTTGCCATCCACCCCGTCGCGGGCCGTCTGCCCGGCCATATGAACGTGCTCTTGGCAGAGGCGAAGGTGCCCTATGACATCGTGCTGGAAATGGACGAGATCAACGAAGATTTCCCCTCCACCGATGTGGCCATCGTCATCGGCTCGAATGACATCGTGAACCCGGCCGCGCAGGAAGACCCCAACAGCCCCATCGCCGGCATGCCGGTGCTGGAATGCTGGAAGGCCAAACAGGTGTTCGTCTCCAAACGCGGGCAGGGCACCGGCTATTCGGGAATCGAGAACCCGCTGTTCTACAAGGACAACACCCGGATGTTCTATGGCGATGCGAAAAAGTCGCTTGACGCGCTGCTGCCGCTGATCGACTGAGGCCCGTTTTTTGGGAAACACCCCCTCAAAGGCCCCGGCATCTGCCGGGGCCTTTGGCATTCGCGCAACAGGCGGGCGGCATACGCCGGTATTCCCGCAATTCGCTTTCCCGAACCTGCGCGCGCGCCCTAAGTCAACGCTGAGCCCCCCTGTGACGAGTCCCCCGCATGCCCACTTTCGCCGACCATCCGCAGCGCTACTCCATCGTGAACGAGCTGCACGCCCGCCCCTTTCCCGCCATCGAGGTGCCGGGCACGGCGGTCTATCTGGCGATCAAGGAACCCGAGGATGCCGCCAACCGCGACCGCAACCGCGACCGCAGCCACCTGCTGGATCTGCTGGACCGCAACGGCAGCGCCCATCCGCAGCCCGAAGCCACGCATTTCTTTGGCGAGATCGGGCGCAACCAGCTGAAATGGGAAAGCCACACCGAATTCGTGACCTATTCGGTCTTCGGCAAAGGTGTGGGCGCGCGCCCCTTTGATCCGGCCGAGGCGGCGGTCTTCCCCGAAGACTGGCTCTCAAAGGCCCCGGGCAAGCGGCTGTGCTCGGTGCTGATCCGCATCGAGCAGATGCCCGAGGATGAGGCCCAGGCCCTGGCCCAGCTGGAAGACTGGTTCGTGGGCGAGAGCCTTGCAGTGTCAAAGGTGGTGGATGGCGCGGCCATCGTGGCGGGCGATTTCCGTATCGATGCCGCAGGCCACATGCGCTTTGCGGTCTTCGTGCGGGCCGGCACCTCGCCGCGCCGCATCGGGCGGATCGTGCAGCGCCTGTGCGAGGTGGAAACCTACCGCGCCATGTCGATGCTGGCGTTGCCCCGGGTGCGGCATCTGAATACCCGGCTGAACGCGCTCGACCCGCGCCTTTCGGATCTGGTGAGCGCGCTCGACGGCGCCGAGCGCAGCGCCGAGGCGATGCTGCACGACCTGCTGGCGATATCGGCAGAACTGGAAAGCCTGTCGGTGAAATACACTTTCCGCTTTGGCGCCACCGCCGCCTATGAGGCGATCGTGAACCAGCGGATCGAGGTGATGCGCGAAATCCGCCTGGGCGGCCGCCAGACCTTCGCCGAATTCATGATGCGCCGCTATGATCCGGCAATGCGCACGGTGAAATCGGCGGAAAGCCGGCTGCGCAGCATGGCCGAACGCGCCGCCCGCGCCGCCGAACTCCTGAGCACAAGGGTCGAGGTGGACCGCTCGGCCCAGAACCAGAAATTGCTGGAATCGATGGACCGCCGCGCCGATGTGCAACTGCGCCTGCAGCGCACGGTCGAAGGGCTGTCAACGGTTGCCATCAGCTATTATGCGATCAATCTGGCCAGCTATGTGATCTATCCGCTGACCGAGGCCGCAGGCGTGTCCAAAGGCATGGGCCTTGCGGTGCTGACCCCGCTGGTCCTGCTCGGGGTCTGGCTCATGGTGCGCCGGATCCGCCATCATCTGGATTGACGGCCCCGGCGGCCAATGCCGCAGCCTCCGGCAGGAGGATTTTGAGACGCGGCAATGCCTATTATCTGTTCATAAATATCCCGGGGGGTCCGGGGGGCTGGCCCCCCGTCCGCAGGCTCCGCAAAGGCGACGCCCGAAACCATGCTCCGGGCGTCGCCACCCTAAACCCTAGTCCAGCGCCAGATCCGTCACCGCATGGGTCCAGGCCATGCCTTCCGGGGCCTTGGTGATCGCCGGATTGTCGGGCGACACGGCGGCCAGCAGGGTGGCCACGGTTTCCTCATAATCCGCCGGGTCCAGCTTGCCATCACTGCCTGCGGTCAGCTTGGCGACCTCCGACATCATGTATTGCTGGTGCTCCAGCCGCTGCGCGCCGGAATCGTCATTGTCGACGATGATCTGCGCGGCCTCATCCGGGTTGGCTTCGGCATATTTCCAGCCCTTCATCGAGGCGCGGACAAATTTCGCCATGGTCTCGACAAAGGCCGGGTCGGCCAGCCGGTCTTCCAGCACATAGAGCCCGTCTTCCAGCACGCCCACGCCCTCATCGGCATAGGTGAAGGTCACCAGCTGATCCTCGGTGATGCCCGCGTCAATGACCTGACCATATTCGTTATACGACATGACCGAGATGCAATCGGCCTGCTTTTGCAGCAGCGCATCGACGTTGAACGCCTGTTTCAGCACCGTCACCCCGCCCTCAGACCCATCGGTGGCCAGACCCAGCTTCGCCATCCAGGCATAGAACGGGTATTCATTGCCAAAGAACCAGACCCCCATCGTACGGCCCGGGAAATCGGCGGTGGTGGTGACGCCGGATTCTTTCAGGCAAGTGAACTTCAACCCGCCATCGGCAAAGGGCTGCGCGATGTTCACCAGCGGCAAGCCCCGCTCGCGCGCCGCCAAAGCGGCAGGCATCCAGGTGGTGATGATATCGGCGCCGCCGCCGGCGATCACCTGCTCTGGCGCAATATCGGGGCCGCCCGGCTTGATGGTGACGTTCAGGCCCTCTTCTTCATAGAACCCCTTGTCCTTGGCGACGTAATAGCCGGCGAACTGCGCCTGCGTCACCCATTTCAACTGCAGCGTCACATCCTCGGCGCTGGCCATTCCGGCCGAAAGTGCCAGCATGCTGGCCGCAAACATCGTCTTCTTCATTTCCAGACCTCCGTGTTGTGCCCCTCTCGCGGGGGCGTTGCCGTGTTATTTTCGCTGCGACGGGTGCCAGAAGGTCACCCGCGCTTTGTTTTTGTTAGCAGCCGACAGAACCCACTTTTGAGTATTGGCAAGAAATTTCTATACGTTTCAGTGTTTTGGCACGAAATCGGGTGCTGTTGTTGACACCTAAGGATTAAGCAAATATTAAATCTGGCAAGGGACGATGCTAACATTTGCTAACGGCCTCCGTTTGCGACACTGATTGTCAGAAAGCGACATATGGGTAAACTTTCCACGAATCGCGTCAAGTTTTCTTGGAACTCAATCAACAACTTACCCGATTGCACACCCGGAAAGTCCAGAGAAAACTACAAAGATACAGCATGTGACGCACTCACTTGTTCTGTCATGCCCAGTGGCGACAAGATTTTGTGCGTTTACTACCGTGTGCATCATGCCAATGGTTCGACCTCTAACAAATATTACAAGCTAGGTAAGTATCGTTCGTGGGACATCGACGAGGCCCGTCAAGAGGCCATGGAGTGCGTTCAGAAGGGTAGGGAAGGGTGGAACTACTCAGACTACAAAAAGCACCTAAGCAAGCAAATTTCTGACGAAAAAACCAAGGAACAGATTGCTGTCAGTCTTGATGGTATTGGAGAGCTTCCAGGACAGATCGGCTACGCATGGATCAACCATTGCGAGCACAAGGATGGCATCACGGAACGGCATCAGCGTCGTTTGAGAACCACATACCAAAAGTATGTATATGAACACTTTGGCGACACAGCATACTGCGTAGATGTCTCAGAGAAAGATATCATCGCATTCAAGAATAAATTCGTAGATCGAAAAGTTTCGTTTAATCGTGTTCGCAAAGAACTCGTTATGTGTTTTGATCGCGAGATCAAGGAGGGACGCCTGACACATAATATTATTCGAAATATTAAACCGTTTCCAGAAAAGGTATCTCGTGTTGTTCTGACTGATAATGGTGCACAGGAAGCCTTTAAATTCTTTGGTAGTCTCGAGAACTTCGAAGAAGCGGACCATAACCATGTCAGATTTTTGCTGATGGTCCTAATGACCGGCCAGCGTCCAATTATTTTGAGGAGCCTTCTCAAGAAAGATGATGGTGAAAGAAATTTTGTTGACTGGGAAAGAAAAGAACTCGTTGTTCGTCAGCATAAAACGGACAAGAGAACAGCATCCGCTTATGAAACGGTTCCACTGCATGATGGTGCATATGATGTTCTGAAAGCGGCCTCAGATGCAAATCCTAGGTCTCGATATGCAATTCCACCCTTAGGGCCGCGTTCGATGCGGTCTGACAGACAGATTTCAGAAGCTGATCACCGCGATATCTTCAATAAGTATAAAAATCGCTTTGAGACGCAGGGAACGGGAAAGCTGACGATTTATAAGTTGCGGCACACCTTTGCGACCATGCTGCTCAAGAATGGTGTTCCGTTACATGTAGTGGGTTCGATGCTGCTACACGCTCCAAACTCACCCGCGACCACCATTTATGCTCAAATCCTTGAGGACACGAGATATGATGCAATAAAGGTTGCTGGGACGATGTTTGGGAAGACAGGGTAGGAGAATGCAATATCAGGTGCAAGATGAAATACTTGAATTCACCGGCCTCAATTTTACGGTTGCTTCCTCAGGCAGTGTTCTCTCAAGATCGCAAGTGCCGCAACATCGAATTACTTCCCATTCTTGCGGACTTCAACGAACGGCCTCTTCGATCATTCATGATGACGGAGAATGGCAGGTCGTAAATTCGGTTGTGCTTAGATAGAAAATTTACGCCTATCGTCACTGACAGCAGTTATGCAGGAGAAGTTTATGAATTTACTGGAAAGCTGTAATGTGCTGATCTCTTCTCATCTCTGAAGAAAATATCAGCAAACTGACCATGTTCACGAGCTTGGTAGAAGATCATAGTAAGAGCGGCCACCAGATCTTTCCCCGTTGCCAAGTGATGGGTTAACTCATGTAATTGTCGATACGATGGAAGAATACTCATCATGCCCTTATCCTTGGTCAGAGCATAAGCCATATCTACGTACCAATTATTATGCTGCGGGAAGACTTCTTTTAACGACAACGATGCCGTAAACCGTCCTGCCCTCCAAAGACACAGTTATCTCGGAAAGGTCAGTTACTAATTCCAAGGGCCCATCTTGGATCACTTTAATAGCCCCTCGAAGTTGACTAAATCCTTGTTCAGCAAGTTTCTTAACAGAAAGGGCTTTGCGATCTATAGATCTTGACAAGATTGTCTCATTGTTGGGGCTGTCCTTGGCTTGTACAGTGAGTATATGCTCGTCATCAATTGCTATGATGTCAGCTCATTCGAGTCCGTCAGCTTGCTTTTTGGGCCCAACCAATACAAGGCCAGACTTGAAAGAGCGAGCTAAGCATTGAGCGATGTCATCCTCGGACTCCAGTCCGGGATCATTACGAACTAGACTAGATACTATTGGAGAATATAGTAGATTCTGATGGACGTCTTCCATGTTAGCGATTGAGAAGTCGTCGTCATAAAGTGGCTCTCCCAATTTGGCTTCGAGAGCGTTTTCGTCGTCGACTTCGCATCGTGCGCTGAACCAAGCTACCGCCGCATGATGCGCTTCGAGAAAGTTATCCATATTGGGATAGATTTCCGCAGTCGCAAAAACTCTTTCAACATCAGATTTAACGAGATCGCGAGATCTATATGCAAAGCGCTCTCTTTTGATCTCATCAAAAAAGTGGATTTCCAGCTTGTTTGATGATAGGCACGCCAGCAAATCATGACGGAGGCCATTATCTTCCATAATTGGCGTGTATATAGTTAGCGGATTTTCATAGTCATCCCGGAACGCTGACACCAAACCAAAGGAAGCTTTGCCGTTTAACTGTATCTGAACACGGTAGATGTGAAATCCACCACGAATCTTAGCAGTCAGAATTGTTTCCTTGGTTGCTTTTACTACGAGCTTTGATGTGGCCTCGGGCGACCTGGATGGAAGTGGTATGAGACCAGTTCGAACGGATTCCAGATAGGGCCTAAGCTCGGGAAAATCGATCAAAAAAGCATGAATGAATCGGACATGTATTGGCTCCAGCGTGGCGATCTCCGCGCCAATAGTAAAGATGACATATCTCACAAGGAGATAAATCTGATGACGTTCATACTCCGCTCCTCGCCGAAAAGACCTTACAAGGCCGCGCATCAATACCAAGTGAGATTGATTCTGTCGCCGAGCTGACTGCGCGGCTGCTTCGGAAAAACCGCTAGCTCCGTGATGCTTCTCTTCGCGAGGTGTGACTCGATATTGTTTGATATAAAGAAAACTTCGACGCCCGCCAAGAGGGGGGGGACCGCATAGGCGCAGTGCAGCATTGTCCAATGGGGGTTGTCCGCGCCCCTTTTTGACGGCAAGTCTCAGGAATGCGGCCCTGCGGCGGAAACTTCGTCCGACTGTCCGCAAAGGGCCGAGTTCGTCTGTCCAAGAGCATCTTCGCAAGGGGCGGAGAGCGGACTGATGCAGTTGCCGTAGCGCTCCAAGATAAGAAACCTAAGCAGACGTCTGTCTGAGCTTGTCCAGCACGTGTGACTTAGTTAGCTTATACAGGCGCGGGAATGGCCGCTTTTTGAGTGAGGATTGCTGGCATGAAAATTCCCCTCGACGGTTCGCCCTACGCGCTTTCTCAAGCAGCCGAAAATCAGATCGTTTCCAACATTGACGAGATCGAACAGCGCGTATTCTTGCTTCGTCAAGCCGGGCACATGACCGAAGAGACACTTCGAAGGTATTATGGCTCCAAACGCTTTGAACAGGTCGCGGAATCCAACGCAATTGAGGGCAGCACGCTTAGCATCGGCGAGACCGAAGTCGCGGTGCTAAAAGGCATAACATTAACCGGACACGATCCGGCGTATGTCCGAGACGCGCTGGCGCTAGATGCGGCCCTCTCCCGGACCGCTGAGTTTGCAAGAATTAAAGAACCGACCGATATTCCGCAGCTTCTTGAGATCCACTCGCTCATCCTAGGTGATCGCCCTGGCGGCGGGCAATTTAGGAATGAAAGGGTAAAGATCAGTGGCTCTGATCACGTCCCCCCAAAAACGTGGAAAGAGGTGATGTCACAGATGGAGCAGTGGGAAGCGTGGTCACGTGACAATCGAGATGCACCCGCGCCAATACGAGCCGCAGTGCTGCATGCTTGGCTGGCCCACATCCATCCGTTTATCGACGGCAACGGCCGGACAGCACGTGCAATCTCTAACCTAGAACTGATACGCGCAGGATATCCACCACTGATCATTAGAAAAAAGGAACGCGACCGATATATCGACGCACTGTCACAATCCGACTCCGCAGGTGACATCGCCTCGTTTATGGACCTTATCATGGAGCGAACCTCTGGTGCGTTCCTCGGGCTTGAGAGAGCTGCTGTGGAACAGCAAGCATTCAATCCGGTCATGGCGAAGCTCCGGCGGACGCAAGCACTGAAATTGGAGGTCTGGAGGAGGAGTGTTGACTTGCTTTCATCACGGGTTGAGCTAAAACTTGCTGAGAAACTTCCTGACCCGTCGATTCAGATTTACTTAAGGGACTTCGGGGGTGTCGCGGACCTAGACGATTTCCTGACTCTATGCGCATCTAAATCAATAGGTAGTAGCTGGGCCTTTCGGGTTTCGATTAAGGTCGGCGGTGTTGGGCGTTGCTCCTTCCTTGCTTTCATAGGGCATCGTTCATTCCAAATGCGGGAGCTTCTCAAAGGTGAAGGGGGCCCTTCTCTGTATTGGTCGATCTACGATCAGAATTACGAGCGGAAGTGGCGGCAGGCCTTCGAAGATGCACCCTACTTCAAGGAAGCGACAATTGCGTTGGATCAAGGTGACATCTGGAATTCAATTAAGTCCGATGACGGCGTAACAAAGGATTCCACAATTGACCTCGCAGATAAGGTTGCGTCGTCAATTGTTGAATCCGTCGGGCAGATGTTGTCTTAGTCACAGAGTGAGTTTTAGATGGATGAGAAGATTCGGCTCCCAACCTGAGATTGACCGTTGATTGGTTTGGAAGTAACGGTTCGAAGACATAGAGAGCAATCAAGATCTTCTCAAGTTCGATTTCGGTTTGTCTTATGCTGCGAGCTTAAGGTCGTCTAAGGGCCGATCAGGTCGATATGGCGGCGCGGGCCTCAAGAAGGGCTCGCCGCGCTGCTGCATGACCGCTTTGAGCCCTTAACAGACAGTCATGGTATCGAAGCAACGGACCGCTGCCGCCACCCCAAAATCACTACGTTTTCAGTTCCGGCGTGTGTCGTAGCGGGCAGCCACGGAAGCCTTCCGGCCAATCGCCATGCGGCAATGCTATGATTTGCGTGGCCCGTATAGAACGGCAGAGCGCTCCTTCGGGAATATCCGATGTATCCCCTTATTATCTGAGGTTTGGAAGCGATGAGCCGTCTTCTCCAATACTTCAGGATGGTGATTTTTCTCATCAATGATAGCGAAGAAGCCGCCGTTCTTGTGGTATACGGCTTGAACGAATGACACCTCTGTGACTTCATCACGCACAAACCTGTAGAAAAACTGATCGTCGACTGGTTTCTTGGCATGGACCATTGAGTGCCCTGGGCCAAGAAGGCGCGCAACTTCATTGGCAAAATCATCATCCTCGTTACATTTTGTCAGAATATCGATGCCAACAACCGCATCTTTGCTAAGTATTTGTTTTGTATGATGATACCAGTAGGCGTAAGCTTGCTTTGCGGACCATGTTGCCAGGTGCTTTGATGCCTCAGGTGTAAGCTCCAAGAGCTTCGCGCCCGCGATGATGAAGCCGCTTTCTGATTTGATGTCAGCATTCTCAACCTTCGCAAATATTGGCCTGAAATTTCGCGCCACCGTTCTTGCTAAGTTCATTTGATGCTCTGTGAAGGCAGCTGTTTTTAGCAGAGCCTCTGTGCGACCGGACATAAATATGAAGGCCGCTAGTGCGTCCAGTGGTGCTGGGCCTTTGTTACAGCGTTTACATGACGGAAACTCATAGCCTTGTGGTCTTTGCTTGTCATGGAAGAGGGATTTAGGAGGAGCGTGTTCCGTATCTTCTGATAGGCGATTTCCGCCGCACAGGATGCAGGGCTTTCCTTCCCTCATCCGCCGATGAGCCGATCCACGTGCCATATCCCGCTATGTTCCCTGTATCGTGCAACTCGAAGAACAGCTTACAGAGTTGGTGGCGTGAACAATAGCGACTTGGCACGGGCTCATCCGAACGGTAGCTCCGTCCGCCATCGATGACATTCGTCTCCGGATTTTGCTGCGCCAGGCCATGAGCGGCCGCTTCGGGGAAACCGCACTGTAGCGTCGGCGCGTGTTCGACAGACGGCCATGGGCGGAAAGCGGAAGTTCGCTGCGTGTGCGCGAGGATGGGTACTGCCCCAGAAAACCGACATTCAAAACCGATCAGATGGTGCGATTCTGGATACTAAATTTGCTGAGCTTTTAGCAAAGCGCTTGCCTTTCCTAGCCTTGGCCAGAATTCGGGTCGAAGGTCCAGCAACTCTTCTAGACATGCTCCTAGATAGGAACTCTGCTCATTAGTGAGCCGACAATGAGCAACAAAATCAATCATCTCAACAAGCTTGCTATCACGCAGTTTGCCCTCATAGACAGCAGACAGTGTTGTTGGGAGTGAGAAAAGAGCCTCGCACTTCAAAGCCTCAGGCTTTCGTCGCATTACTCGACGGGTCAACTGCCAGATTTCCTCTGCAAGCTGCTCGTTTCTACAGACGGCTGCGACGCGCGCTAAACCATCTACGAAGGCACCAACTGAAAAGCTTTCGTCACTTTGGGCGCCGAGGTCGACACGTCTGAGAGCCGCCACTGACAGCGAAACTATTTCGGCTGGAAGTTTGAATACAGCGCCGCCACTAACGAGGCCATTGAAACCTTTAATACCTGGAGGATCATTCCTTAGCTCTGACTCAATAAGGGTCTTCCAATTATCAGGCAAACTCGCCGGTTGCTCCGCTCCACCTTCGAGCGGACCAGGAAGGAAGGAGTAGGGAAACTTCAGCTTATCCGATAACAACGTGTCGGAACCATCCTCAACGTATTTTTCTAGTGGCGTCCCTTCAAGAGAACTCTTCTTTGATGTGATGGCGTTGCTTAGCCGAGAGATAAATTCCGTTTTGAGTTGGTGTGGGGTGGCAAACTCTGGCACCCATCCGGCTTCCAAATGAGCATCGAGATGTCCTACCACAAATGCGCGGCGCGCAACCCGTTGCGCCAGTTCGAAAGCAGCTTTGGTAGCATCGACCCTTTCAGAAATCAGGATTTCTTCCAGAAACGAGGCGTGTGAGAACTCGACCAGGCGCCTAGCAAAGACCGGTGATCCATCGAAGCCTGATGAAAGGCTTAACCGACCGCTTACAAAGAAGAACAGGTTACTCAGCAATTCAAAACGACCTTCTTCCGGCTCATTCAGAAAGAAGTCGATGATGCCAGCGATCCGTTCTTGCATTGAAATGCTTACATCATCTCGGGCTAGCATTGCCTCGACCAAACCTAGCTTCGAAAACAAAGAACCTGATTGTTCTACATGGTCAGCCAGTCTCGCGAAATCATCACCTGATAAGCTCTCGATTCCAATCACTGTGGCAACAGAACTATGTATGCAGAGCCTTAAGGCCTCTGGATAAAACTCCACGCCATAAGCCTTTGTTCCCGCGTCAATACGAGGCTTTACCACCCGCTCTATGAAATCGGCGAGCGCGTGAGCGTCAGTTGTAGTTGGGTATGCTAACCGCCAAAATACAGGATCGCTTGGTACCAGCGTTTGCAAGTTACTAATTCCATTCGCGATCTCTCGGCGGATCCGCGAAGCAACGGCCACAAACGACCGTTCAACATCCTGTTCTAGTAAGACAAGCTCTGGGCAGCTCAGCTTGCTTGCTTTGGCTCTTGCAGACCAGTGCTCGACAACACTGCGTGGAAGTTGAAACTTGGAGGCGAGATTTTCAAAAATTCTTAAGCGTTTATCGGGATCGACTTGTAGTGGCCAATACCCGTCAATAGAGATCTTGGACTTTCCATTTGTTAGGAGGAACGTTGCTTGCTCCGGGTCATATCCGTCCGCAACCCAAACAGCATCAGTGTCGGCTTCCTTCAGCTCTACGTGTTTTGTGCCTTTGAACACCGACAGGGCACAATCGTACAGGTCCTCGGCAACGAATTTGTTGCCGTCTGGAAGAAATGTCACCATTGTTGAAACCGGCAGCCCAAACCGGCTCATGAAACTGTGCTCAGCGATAATCGCTTGACGGATCGACTCTGGAAATAGCTCCAAAGTAACCGCTGCGGACAAGGCGACCTCTCGATCAGTCATGAGTCAGCCGCTCTCTATCTTGCCCCGTTAGCATGTTCTCCATTAACTCTTTCGAATAGCTGACGATCTTCTGAAAAACTTGTGGATGCCGGTTTTTCAAGGGCTGAACAATGTCATCTTCTACCCAAGCGAGATAGGCTTCTCGGTCTCTTTTGGATGCACCTTCAGGCGTCGCCAGCAAGCCTACTATGTTCGCGATCAAAAGACCTTCGACGCTGTTATTTTGAACATCCGTGCTGTTGTCACCTGCCCAAAGTCTCAGATCAACAAGGTCAAACAGCCAGCTAGATATAGCCCTGCTGAGTTGGAGGTCCTTGGCACCTTTCCATTGTTCTCTAATGACATCGTTCACAACCCGGTTTGACCGCAGCAGCCAGTGAATATCGTCTGGAACAGTGAGACACTCGGAAAATCTAGCAAAGAGGTAATATGCCTGAATCTGAAGTAGGTTCCTGCCGACCCGCAACTGCCCTTCCTTGACCGTCACCTCGCTGACATAAGCGCGCAATTCTTCTATCTCTAGCGGAACAAATAGGTGCCCGCGCTGCCTCAAGTCATTCAAAGCTCGAAAGAAGTCGTCGTTGCTAATTTCTTTGCTTCTCTGAAGTGATTTTAGGATGTCCAAGGTCGAATAGACCTTGCTCCTACCATTGCTTCCATCCACCGTTGCATGTCTGTTCAAGAATCTATCGTCTACTACGATGGCATCCGGTGAGGTCAGGGAGCCAAAAACCGACATTGTTGGATGGGACCACAACCGTCGATTATCGTCGAGTTCATCTTCGCGACTGTCGTTCGCGAGGACAGTAGCTCGACCAGCAGATATCTCGCGAGACAACGTCTGGCGCAGTTCTACTAGAGAAGTCTCAACCTTCGACAAATGCTGCATGTGCTTTCGTAGCGCCATTGCGTCAGCTTGAGTTGCCTCGTCAATTATGACGTTGACTCCACAACCACAGAAGAGGTCGAGCAAATTGAGATGCTGCAAATTGGAGACGGTCAAATCGTCTAGATAGCAGTTACTACCACCACTGATGGCAACTTCCTCGGGCCAAGACGTTTCTTGAAGGGCCAAATACTCAAGAGCGGTATCGCGTGTGGTGGTGGAGATCCGACCTTTCTCGTGAAGAAATTCGACTGCAGAAGAAGTTGATACGAAGAGATGATCCCAACCTGACAAGGTGGCGGCTTCATCGCCTAAGCTGCCTACCTTTGAAATTGGAAATCCTCGAACGACGAATGCCTGGTTACCCTTTGAGCGATCTCTGTCAGCATTCCCCACCAAAACTGCCAATTCATTACCAATCTCTTGTTCGAGTTTGGTTAAGCGAAATGGGTGTGCCGAGCGAACCTTGACCTTGCTATCCAAGATGAGATGGCAAAGGGCATCGGCGCGTTCGATCCTGCTAGGCTGGTGATATCTAACTTCAGAAATTTCCTCCAATAGCCAGCCAATAGTTGAATGAGGAATCTTAATTTGTTCAAAGTGCTTAAAGACGGCCTCAAGCATATCTAGGCTCTGAAGTGTCATGAGCGATGTCGCTTCAAGACCGATTTCGATCTCGACTATAGAGCAAGGTGGTCTCTTTCCGCTAAAGCTCGGAATAGCTATGACATCAGACCGCCTATCCTGGCATTGATTTGCCTCTGATCGACTGAGAGTGAAGTCGACGAGGTGCCGATTGAGTGCTTCTGCAGCCATAAAAATTGGGCATTGAGAGGCGCGGAGCGTGTCGGCAGTGCGAGTGGCGTGCTCATTCCAGCCTAGCTGTTTGTCTACGATTTCTCGCAAGTCAGCTCGATACATAGGGCCATTTTCGTCGGACAACGAAATCGCCTTGTGCAGCCATGACGCGACTTCATCACTTTCCTCCCAACCGCCTTTGGATGCCAAAAAGTAGGCTCCTGCAAACGCAAAGCCATCCGTCTCGGATTTGGCAACAGCGGCCCTGACAAGCTCCTTTTCACGACTGTGTCCTGTGACTTGTGCCAGTTGAGCGGCTTGCAGGAGTTCCTGGGCAGAAAGATGAACGCGAATGTCCCATGTGTTTTCGATCTGTTGTGGCAGCTTTTCCCAATCTCCCTTCGCAACATATGCGTTGGTCAGCATTCTAGATAACTCAGGGTCATGCTCCTTCGACAACATTCCTTCGGAAACCTTGATGCTTCTGACCACGTCGCCTATCTCGTACAGCGACCAACAGAAGACCTTCCCGAGTTCTCGATCTTCCAAGAGATGAGGATATGCGTCTAATACTTCAACTGCATCCGAAAACCGCTTTGTTTCGGTCAAGACCCGTATGTATCGCTTCGCATCAGCAAAGCTCCCTGTCCTTTTGAATAGTTCGGCACTATATCGATGGCACGTTTCCCATGCTTGGCTATCAAACAACTCGTCAACCAGGTGGGCTAGGGTCTGCAGGTTGTTTTCTCTTTCATACTGAGCCCTGAGCAAGGCGGAGGGGTCAGCACCCTCCGCAACTCTGATCATTCGATCAAGGTCGTCGACCTTTCCATCACCAAGCAACTCGCGCTTATTGTTGAGTAGATGTCTTGCCTCGACACCCATTTCAGATCGAGCCAAAAGCTCGATTTCGATACCAAGCAAGTTCTCTTCGGCAATAGCTCTTTCAATTGTTGCGCGTCGCTTTCTGAACTCGGAAAGAGCCGACTTTGGGGAACTAGCCGTCAATGCAATTGCAAGAGCAGTGCATCCGGTGTCGATATTGCCGCCACCACTTCGCGCAATCTCCTGATCGAGCTCTTTCATTAATTGATCACGATCGATTTCGATGCCGAACTGGAGAGCCAAATTTGCACGGCGCATCCTAAGCGCTCTGTCCTTTAGTTGCTCACTTAGTTCTGTCTTTGCCTCTTCTCGGCTGTTCGTCGCGGACAGCCTGAGCCAGAGTTCAAAGTCTTCCTGGATCAATGCAGAGCCGTCCAAGCCAATGGCATGTAGTTCTTTTCCAGCAATCTGGAACAACTTGATGGCCTGATCACGATAGCCATCTGCACGAACGCCAGACGACAGACGGAATCCTCGGGCAAAGAATGGCGGTGTGTGATCAAGGGATGCCCTCATCTCTTCCGGCAGTGCGAGCTGTAAGCTTGCTCGCGCAGAGACGGAGGCAAGGGCCGGGGGCAGAGATTCATTCGCCGAGTCTAGTGCCTCGAGGCAAGATTCCAGAAGGCTCCAGTTTCCTGTTTCTGAAGCAGCAAGTATTAACCGTGTTCTCCCCCCATTGTCATAGTCCTTCCAGCCATATCCAGCTTCAGCGCTCCAACGGAGCGCATCGCTCGGCCCGGCATGGTTGATTTGGATAATGAATGCTGCTGATCGGGTTCCTGAAGTGTCGATACCATTCAGGGAAGCAAGCGCATCGCTCACCTTACCTTCTGCAGAGGTCAAGAACGCGTCAGCGATGGCGATTTCTTCACATGATCCGAGAGCTTTGGCAGAGGCTAGAACTGATCGAGCAACGTCACGGTTGGAAAGCGACAACAGTCGAGCGCACCAAGCGAGGCCAACCATTCTCGTGGAGGGAGATGCATCCAAGAGATCTCCGTGTGTAAGCCGCTCAGAAAGCCGCAAAGCATTCTGCTCAGTATCGAACCCTCCGAAATAACGCGCGCTGACGATCCTGTTTAAGTTGCTTTGTAATTCCCTATCAAAAACTTCAGCTGCAACCGGTTTTCTAAAAATTTTTGGATAGTGCTTCTGAAGCAATTCTGGGTAGTTCGAAAGCCGCCTACGGATCTCATCCCATGAGTAGACTTCGACACGAAAAGCAATGCCGGTGGATTTGGATTTGTTTATTGCCGCAACATGGTCTTGGACTGTTACATCGTTCGGCGCAGTCGTAAGTAAGATGAATTCGTTTAGGTCTGGGCGAAATTTCTTTGCCTTGGCTATTTCACTATCAACTTCATTTATGGTTAACGTTGATGGGGGCCAATTTTTCTTACCTTTGCATTGAGCGCCACACTGCTTGCCTTCGTTGTCCACGCCTTTGATATCTACGCCGTTTTGCCGTTGCCCTCTGCGACCGTATAGCTGGGTGTGGCGATCACCCCATATCTCACCCCAGAGATCAGCGCATATGACCTCAAACTCGTCCCAACAGGACGGTGGAGGAAGATCGGTTGTAGCAGGGGTTGGCAATTCAACACCTTCTATAGACTATTCACGAGGCAATATTACGATATCTAGTTTGATATCCTATGCAGCCGGAACTGGATGCGCAAGAGCCCATGACCTCCACCATGCAACCCAGAGAAGTCCGGACACGACCGTCACGTCTGGATAGGCCACCACAAGAAGGGCTCGCGGCAAACTAATGCTGCGGTGGGTACAAATGTCCGGTTTGGCGACCTTGCGCCGGAAAGACGAACCGAGAACCGAAAGACGGCTCAGGGCCGACCACGTGGACTTCGCCCGCAAGGAATGGGACGCCTGGAGATGAATCAAGGTAGGCAAAGCTTCCGTAGGCCGTTGTTTCGGGAACGACTGCTCCGGCCAAGATGAAGTGAAATGTTGCTGCTGACGCTGTTAAACGAATCATGGCGACTCTGAACTTGCTTGTGGAGACAGAAACATGCATGGCCGCACCACACATGTGCGTAGACCTTTCTCATACCCAATTTCTGTCAGTATCCTCTGAACCGTCTTGGGGTTGATCTTCATTACCTTGGCAATAGTTCCCCGAGTCTTTCCGGCCTTCCACAGTGCCTCAACGGCGCCACGGTCAACGACAGGCTTGCTCCCCTGATACTTCTCAGGATGCAGCTCCTTGGCCTTCTTGATGCCCTCTGTCCGACGGACACGCTGAATGTCGAGTTCCAGTTCGGCAAATGTTGTGATGATCGACAACATCGCCTTCTGATAGGGATCAATATTTTTCGCATCAAACCGGAGTGCATTTTGCATAAACTCTATGCTGGCGCCCTTGGAATATATTATACTGATAATGGCGATCATATCACTGACAGAACGAGCCAAGCGGTCCACTGAGTAAACCTTTATGTGGTCCCCGGGTCGCAGAATCGAGATCATGCGTTGGAGTTCTGGACGCTCTTTTGCGACTGCTGAGATTTTCTCATCAAAGAGCTCATCCACATCACCGAGAACTTGGCGATCTAACGATTGTTCTTCAGTGGACACTCTACGGTATCCGAATATTTTGGATGACATGAAAACCCCTTTCGGACATCAGGCTCTATAAGGCTGCTGTCTATATGGACGACGGGGTTTAATTCAGAATTAAAATGTCTGATCTCATGAATAAATTCAGATAAGACATTTCAGGGCTCCCTGTTGTCTGGAGTCAACTTTCTTGTCAGTTCATCCGTGACAGTCATGATCGAACCATCGAACGAACAATCTTAGCGAGAGATGCTCTTTAACAGCTAGGTTTTCTCGTTTTCGCTGCAAGGTGAAAGTAAGATGCTGATTGGCGGGTTTTACAATGGGTCTCAAGGTGAAGACATGCCCACGGCTATTAGGCAACCCGCGACGACACTCTGGGAGGTTGTGCCATGGAAGAGCCAAGACCATCGATATCATTCTGCGCCCCAAGGGCGGCAGATCTGACCCTCCTGAGCGCAGAAGACGCGTTGGCTCAGGTGCAGGATATGATCGCGATGATGAAGGCCAAAGAGACCGCTGAATCTGCTAACTGCAAGCCGCCATCAAATCTTGTATGTTGCTTCTGATTGCTGCCTGGTTTCTAATGGCAACATAGTTTGTCCACAACGACATCATACTCAATTTAAGGGAAACGTTCTCATCTGCTTGCGAGAAGATTTCTAAAACTGGTGAATCCAATGATAGGTCTCTCGAAAAGGCATTAAGTAGCTCACCGGCCATTTCCGAACCGTCAATTACAAATTCTCCCACATCTGCTTTTTCTTGCATGAAGCCGATGGAGATAATTCTGTCATCTAAAACTGCGAAGATCCGGTTGTCTCCTGCTGGAAACTCCGGATAGTAGTGCTCCATTTTAACAGAAAGAAGTGGTGCTTCGCCTGGTCGGCAGGATATCAAAAGATTCCCAACTTTTTCAGAGAGAGCACTTCCATCCATTTGAGGCAATAAAGCTGTAAAATCTGACGAAAAGAACTTTCGTCCTTCAAAATTATCAAATCCTGCATTGAAGCCATCCAGGACCATGCTGATATTGTATTCTTGGTGGTCAGAGCAAGGCGTGAAATTTGTGCCCGCATCCCTAATTTTGCAGAGACCTAAATAAAGTAGCATTCTTTCAAGTTGAAACCGTTCTTTGCAGTCTTTGCCTTCGTAATCACTGTCTACCTTGCAAGCGGCATGAGCAATTTTGTAATCTCTGAATAAATCACCTTTCGGTTCCCATCGCTCAATTGGCTTTTCTTGAACACTTTGTTCGACAGGACTCTGCTCTACAACAGTTCCAAGATTCCAATCCAGGGAAGTCTGTGCTAGAGATACATTTGGTGTGATCAGCGTGACTGCGAATATTGAGATAAGTTTAAACATTATGGTCTCCGAGGTTATAAACCCCAATACACGGAGCTTGATTATTTTGGTCAGATAGGCGATGGAAGTTCTTCCAACCGCAAAAATTCGAGACAAATCTTGTCTTAAGACCTCTCTACCCTATCTATCGTCACATCGAACATAGTTTAGACACCTAGTCAACATCAAATACTGCGAATTAGTTCTGGAACATGCGTGCCTTTTCCATGGCAAGGCTGCAGTACAAGGTGCGTGTCGCTAACCGGCTAATTGAATCTGTAAACGAATACAAGCGGATTCAGGAAAGCTCAGTTAAACCAAACTGAGACTTACTTAGTGAAATAACATCAAAAGGCCACCCCCAATGGGATGGCCTTCTTTGTATTATCGGGCACCTATTGCCCCCAAAGCAACCTAATAGCTGTTCGGTTCCCATTATGTGCCCCGATTGATTGCTGCATTTCTGGGACCTGAAAATCTGTCATCGGAGACATAGTTTCCTTACTTCCAATCAGGGTTGCTTATCGGAAATAAGCTTTTGATACCTTGTTTACAAACCCAATAGGGTAGGGCTGATGAAACTAAACATGAGAAAACGGAGGTGATTTCGTGTCGAATACCTTATTTCCGACAAGATTTAGTCTAATTGCGACTCTAGGCGATGATTTACTGCTTTTGTTCATAAACCCTTGCTCAGGAACCCACTACACATGATGAAATTGACTGGTATCGCCTTCTCCCTGCTTCTGCTTGCGTCATCGGTCGCATCAGCTCAAAGCTTGACTGGACCCCAGAAGAACGCCGTCAGGTCCGCAGAGCTCTACTTAAGCATCTCAGGGTTCTCGCGTGTTGGACTTATCCAGCAGCTGTCATCGAGTGCCGGTGACGGATACAGCGTTGCTGACGCTACCGCAGCAGTCGATAGCTTGTCAGTGGATTGGAACACACAAGCGGCCAGATCTGCAGCTATATACCTGCAAATTTCCGGGTTCTCTTGCAACGGCCTCATCCAGCAGCTTTCTTCGAGTGCGGGTGACAACTATACACAAAGCCAGGCCACCTATGGTGCTCAGCAAGCTGGAGCCTGTTGAGCCGTGAACACATCTGTCCCGGGTAAGTCCGCCACCAGGTCAATCATCATGATCTGCTTAGGAGTGCTGGTAGCAGTTGCCTTGTATGCCTCTCTATTTCTCACAATCTTTGTGATCCAGCCCATCGGAGCGGTGCCCGAGGGTCGAACACTTGTAACGTCGCGAGTGGGCAAGATGAAATTCGTGGACAGTGCTGATGCCTTGTGTGAACGCGAAATGGGAGGAGTGAGCTTACTCTGCCGCAGTATGGCGATGGGTAAGTTTCTGGAAGCAACAACCATCTACCTACGCCTTCCATACAGCGAGACATTGTATTCATGGTCAACTGGTGGACGAAAATATGATCGATAATGGAGAGACTACTTGGAAATTCTCATAATTGCAGTCCTGATTGGGCTTATTCCTGCCGCCATAGCCAGCAGCAAAGGAAAATCATTTCTTCTATGGTGGATTTATGGAGCTGCAATATTCATCGTGGCTCTTCCACACGCCATTATCATGCGGGCTGATGACCGTGCAATTGAAAACAAGCAGCTCAGCGCTGGAATGAAAAAGTGTCCGAGTTGTGCTGAACTCATCAAGCAAGATGCGAAGGTATGCAAGCACTGCCAGCGGGATGTGTGAATCAGTTAGAGTATTTGCTCCTAGTGTTCTGCACAAGTGAGGTAGTTTTTGGAAACCGTCCTATTTACGATCTTCATAGTCGGCTACATCCTTTATCAGCTTGAACGCAAAACGCGTCGTAAAAGATACCGAAGGAAGAAATTTACCGCTTATAAAGCACCTTTACCGAAGCAACAGTCCTATGAACTCAGAAGCATACAGGAAGCCTCGATAAATACGGAATTGTCGGGTTCTGCATATGTCGTCGATGGCGATACGATAGTAATCCAGAAAACCCAAATTCGGCTGTTCGGGATAGATGCACCTGAAATGAATCATCCATTCGGGAAAGATGCGAAGTGGGCGATGATTTCTTTATGTAAAGGGCGGAATATCAGGGCAGTGATCGTATCACAGGATACTCATGGGCGCACTGTCGCTAAGTGCTATCTACCTGATGGTAGCGATCTGTCCGCTGAACTTGTGAAGCTTGGCCTGGCGATTGACTGGCCCAAACATTCCGGTGGACAATACCGCGATCTGGAGGTGCCAGGTGTTCGAGTCAAACTGTGGTTGGCAGATGCTCGACAGAAAGGACACATGCATATCTGGGAGAAATATGATGCCGACAATAACTCGAATCCAACGAGCCAATAGCGTGTGTCTTGGGGTGCATGCGTCTATGACAGGTGTTCCATCATGACGCTTCGGGATATCGGAGAATGGTTCTCGAGCATTTGGGCTCGTATTCTATCTGATTTCAATATTGCTTTGAATTCGAGTCCACTAGATTGGCCGATATGGATTTTATTGGGATTGGTGTTTGTCGTGGTGCCCGGATATTTTGCTTTCATGAAATACATGGTCGAAGATTATCGGCGGAATTCCGGTGAAGCAACGATTTGGACTGTCCTGGGTGCCGGTATTGGGGCAATCCTGACCACGTTGGTCACGTTGGATGCATATTTCACAATGAAAGTATTTGGAGGAACTCCAAGATTTATTATGTTTATGCGTATATGCTACCCTTTTATGACAATATTCTTCGTGACCTATTTCATCCTCGTTTATCGGCACTGGTTGCGTCAGAAAAAGGGATAGGTGGCGTCAACGTGAAATCGATGCTCTGGATGAGAACCATATCGATTGGGAATCAGACCACGAAGCTTTGCAGGAGTTCGGTATCTGGCTCTATGTCGGCATCTCTGGTGAACCACCTAAAGCTTCGGAACAGAGTACAAAAGGCCTCTAACAACTTTGCTGCCATCGACATCAAGAGAGCAAACTGCTTCAAACTGCGAGAATTCGAGTTGGCTCTTAATGTTTTCTGGCATCGCATTGTCGTAGTAAACACGTTCTTCGTCAGTGGGTGAGACACAAAATGACCAGGCGTCTTTCATCCACTCCTGGACTTCGAACGGCACCCCGAAATACCTCCGGTCTTTGTTAGCAAAACTCAATCTTCGATATGCGTCTGGAATATATTCATCAATGGGTTCACTGACATTTGCATTCACAACGATACCGCGAAACCCCGCAAAAGAGAATGCATAATCGTTTGGTGTGATTTCCGGCATATTGTAATATCCCTTCTCATATGCCTGGTAAATAGCAAGACCCATAAACCCTATGAAACCAAGTCCGATTAATCTTACAATCCACCTCAACATAGACGATTATCTTCCCCTCGGCTTCTGAACACGTTGTCTACACGCATTCTTAAGCACTGGAACAGGATAAAAATGTTGAAAGAGAGGCCAGATTGCGGCCCATTGCTGCCAAGACACGGTCGAAAGGCATGGGGGAACACATGAAGGTTGCGTACATACCCATCTCTAGCTACGGTACTGAGTGATTATCGACGGAGTATCAACGATAGTGAAATACCTTCTGGCATCAGTTTTGTTTTTTCCAATGACTCTACTTCCTGTGACAGCACAAGAGGTCGCCAAGGACTACAATGCAGAAACCATGTATAGGTTCTGCAAAGGAGATCATCCGGAGGAAGATGAAAGATTCCAATCTATGGTCTGCACTTTTCCAAGCATTTGTGAACTACATGACGGACAACCCCACTGCATGGGGCACATCATGGCATCACGCTGTCTATTTTGCGCTGTCAGAGGAGTTCCCGTGTGATAGCAGCGGCTAGTGGCAAAGCTATCTTCTGAGGTCAGCCCATATCTTGCTGGCTTTTGACCACATTTTCATAGCATCGGGGACCGCAAAGACCCCAATCACCGCTCCAATCACCGCGAACACCAATACCCCCTGAACGCCACCGAAGCCACCAACGATTCCAGTCCCTGCGCCCAGGAATGCGCCCAAAACGGCTCCAAGAGAACCTGCAGCAGCTCGGCCTGCCAATGTCTTCATCAAAGCATTCATTTGAACCTCGCGTTCAGGACACCACTGGTTGTAGTGTTCACCCACCTTTTCAACAAGAATGTGGCCTAATCAAGGAAGCTTGATGGAAAATGAGCCCTTCATTTACTTGCACAATCCTCATAGATGACAAAGCCTGAATATTGAGTTATATGGGTAGCTCCTTGGGGAATTTATTATGACAGCATACGACATTCTGGATCGCATTAAGCGTGAGATCACGAATACGCATTCCATTATACAGACGGTCAAGAATAAGAAGGAATTCGATGATACTGTGATGTCGGACCTGATGGGTAACCAAAAGGCGATCTGTGTGTATCGATCTTATGTTGGCCTGAATGATCTATTCGAGTTCGTAGCCAAGGAATATGACGGGATTTTAAAAATAGAATGGGAGACGAGAGACGTGATTGAATATCTCTCAAAGCCATCTAAGAAACGACCATTGCTGATCCCCAAAAGCGTCAAAAAAGAGGTTTATGAACTCAATAAGTTTCATGATGTGATGGCTGCGGGTATGGGTTATGAAGAAGGAACAGACATTGATGCATTATACACGAGCTTGATCCACATCGTGTTCAGAATTAGTGAGGAAGCTGACGAAATCGATTGTGTTCCGCGATAGAATACACAGTGGAGGTAGTAAAAATGGACGCTAGATGGATCTTGATTAAGCAAGACTTTGCAAGCGCAGCGTACCACTTGAAGCTTGCATGCGAGCTCTATGCATCCCCGGAGTTTGCTGCCGCATCTACTAGCGACGACATTCAGACTAAGGCCTACTTAATGGCGTTTCTGCATGCGATGCAAAGCGGGTATACATCCCTAGAAAATGGGTTGCTTCGCTTGCTGATCGTTTTCGATGAGGCAAGGCCGACTGGTGGATTCTGGCAAAAAGACCTTCTATCGAGAGTCAAAATTCAAGTGGGATGCCGTCCACCAATTTTTGATGAAACCTCGCACAAGCATGCTGACGAGCTTAGGAGGTTTAGAAATTTGGTGATGACGGGTTACAGTCATCTTGACCTGAAGCACGCCGTTGCTGCCGTGACCTCAGCCTCATATATGAGCCAAAACCTGGACGAACTGCTCTTCAAATTCATCAATTTCGTCGACCAGGAACCTTCAAAATAGGGGTCTAGGTCAACGCCTTTCGACGGGATTATCAAAAACGCACAGATCTCGAAGCGGGCGATCCCCGGGGAAGCCTGACTCATCAGGGTATCCCACCGAAACATTACGAACGTCTGTGTTGCCGACGACTGCCGCAAGACGGCGGTGAGAATGGCCGAAGAACCAGTAGTCGGGTCGATGGCGCGCGATCATGTCTGACAGGTCGGAATGGAAAGCGGCCGTCAGCGTGTCTTGGCTACCCGCAGTGGCGGGATGGGGCCCATGGTGCGTAACAATGACTGTTCTTCTCCGTGTCGATGCCCGTGGTTCAGAAAGCTTGGCATCAAGCCATTCGCGATGATCACGATGCAAGGCCAATATGTCTGCTGGCGTTGCAGCACGGGGACGCGCAAGGCCAGGCACAGTCGATGACGGATCGAACGACCACCGGCTTGCGATAAGGCGATAGTCTGTCAAGAGTGCCTGCGCCTCATGCATCGCCTTTCTTGTATTGCCCCCAAGGGCGAAGTCGGTCCAAAGAGTGCAACACAGGACACAGGTCGATCCATGATGTAGCACGCGCTTTTGCACATAGGTCGCGCCTGCGGCCTCGGTCATCTCACGCAGCTCGCCTTCTCGGTCGAACGAATGCCAATAGAAATCGTGGTTCCCTGGAAAAACGAAGGTCCGTTCCGACGGAATATATTTACGCAAATACCTGAACACCGTTGGCCAGGTCTGTGTCGGATTATTGGCAAGATCGCCCGCGACAATGAGCGCATCTATGCCTGACCAGTCGATCTGATCGAGGCCGTGAGCGGAAAAGGGATCTATGGCGGACCGCAGATAATGATCCATGTGCAGATCAGCCACGACGAGCAGGCGACCGGTGACGTAAGGAATGACGATGGGTTCCATGGTGACACTCTAGAATGGGCATAAGAGTTGGCGCATGAAGCGGTCATGCGAGCAGCGTGATAATGTGCTGAGAAAAATGGCACTCGGGGGCGAGTGTCGGCTTGCTGTCAATGGCACCAGATTTCTGTCGAGCCGACAGCGCTCGTTCAAGACTGAGACGCGGACTGGCGAACCCGGCTGCGTCGTCTCCTTCCAACACTGTCAATGCTCGGTTTTGCCGGAAGATGGTCCACTGATCTGAAGATCAATCAACCCCGAAGACGACGGGATGACGCCATCAAGGATCAGTTCTGCGAAAAACCGGGGATCATAGTCGCCCAGTTTGTAATACCTGCTCCAGGTGCGTGCCCAGCCCTCTTCCGGGTTCACTTGCAGATACGGCGATGTGAATGTTCGCGCACCCTCCCGAAGACGCGGATGGCCGGTGACAATACCGAACAGACGGGGCGTTGGATCCATCACACCTGCGGACCAGCGCGCTAGCAAGGGTGCCACGCCCAATTTGGCCGGGCTGGGAGGTGTTGTGCTCAGGCGCTCCATCAGATCCAGAAAGTCACCGAAAATTGTCGCTTTCCTGCCGGCTATTTTTGTGGGCTCATTCACGTGGTCTTGTACGTATTGCACAAAAAAGGACGCGATGATCGGGTCAAGCGTCCCCTTCGCCAGATACGCCTCCGGGTCACTTTGCGACAAGGCCCGGACAACCTCGATCTCATTCAGCATAGGTGCCCGAGGGTTTGGAAATTCATCATTGAACATGCTTGGATTCCGGAGTTGGTTGAATTTTGGTTAAACGTGATCCGTTTGGGTCCGCGATTTCAGAAGCCTTCTGACCCGCCTGACGGCCCCTGCGCGCCGCCAGCCGCAGAGGGGTCACATGACGCCAAGCAAGAGGAAACGATAAGAGACAGGAGATGTGCGCGCTTAGCCTCACTTGGCTTGCTTCTCAACCTCACCCTGCCGTATCCGGCAAATCCGCCATGCGACAGCACATCTGCCGCGCGCCAGCACGTCTGACATCTGCTCTGTGATCCCGACAACGCTGCCCCAAAGACATTCCTGAACGGTCCCCCAAATCAGGGATTTGGGCAGGTCCTCCTCCGGGTGGTCCAGATCCTGCTGCCACTTGGCCGGCGCAGCATAGGGGTTTGAGGACGCCCTTTTTTCCTGATCAGAAACCATCTCGTGGACCAGAATTTTCACCACGAGATCTGCTGTCTGCTCGTCGCTCATGCCGCTCGTGTCGATCTCGCTGAGGAGATGTTCAAGGACGGCATCGTGATGAACAAAAGCTTCACAGGCCTCAACAACCAGTCCTTTGAGCCCCGCAAAGGCGCGGTGGGCAAGGTTGGGGTTCAGGATACTGTCCGGGTCCGGATGATGCCGATCCAGAACCCGTCTGATCATCACGTCGAAGATCTCAGTTGACGGTGCGACGGGTTTTCCTGTTTGCATCATCTCAAAAAAGCTGCGGTCCAATTCTTGCTCATATCGACGTTTGAGATAGTCGCTGTAACCGAGAGGTCCGACAAAGCTATAAAGGTGGTCGATCACAGCGTGTTCTGCGGGGGTAAAATCTTCGAGTTTGCGAGGCATGCGGGGCTCCGGTCTGATGTCCCTGTCGACTACCGGGCCCAACGCGTCACCGGAGCCCCTAGGGTCCGAAGATCTCCGCGACTGTGGTACAAAAGGTGCTCATTTAGCCAGCCTCCCTCAACATTGAAAAAGCAGCCTTTGCACGGATCCGACATTATCTTCCAATTATATATATCGCATTTGGAAGTCACAGAAGCTTCAGGAATTGTAAATGCGGATTCAGATAGATGCCCTGTACTTCCTTTCGGAGACGAAAGTGTATCAATGAGTTGCCAGTGCACACAAGGAGAGAAAACCTCTCAACACTACACATCAAATCGCCCGTAAAGTGCGAAGCACATACCGGCAAAAAAAAGGGGAACCAACTGGCTCCCAAGGTAATCCGCCTATTCGGCGGAATAGTTTAATCGTGCAGGCCGCGCCTCGACTGTTTGATCGAGACTATCTCTACCTCACAACCTTGCTTTCTAAGCCGCCTATTCGGCGGTGACCTTGAAAACGCGGCCTGCACCTTGATTGCGACCACGGCAGCTTACGCTTCCGAGACTTCGCTTTCTAAGCCGCCTATTCGGCGGTGACCCTGAAAACGCGGCCTGCACCTTGATTGCGACCACGGCAGCTTACGCTTCCGAGACTTCGCTTTCTAAGCCGCCTATTCGGCGGTATTGCTGAGATATAATATAAGGCGCATCGGCAGTCAATAGATTTTTTATGCGCAATATAATATATTTAATCAGTATTCTTGGAGCGGCATCCCGTGGTGCTACATCTTCATAAATGAAAGTCAGATAATCGGTATTTATCTCGAAGGCTTCCATCCGCACTAAGCAAGCAAGATCTCGGAGCCACGTCTGAGCTCAACGGCAACACCATCAGTCGGCTCTCACCAAAAATATTATACTTGGGGGCGCATCTGCTTGCTCTATTTCAAATAGTATCCTTTTGGTGTTTTAAAATCAGAGATCTTGCTTGCGGTGGCTTGGCTAATATTTACTTAATGTGCATTGAGTTTCGCAATCATTTTGGCCGAGAATGCACATTCGTAACTTAGTCGTGGAGCGTCATCCTCTTTACATGTCAACCATACCTGCGATAGCTTCAGGCCTACTGTTGTGAAGCCTGGTAATGACCATCATTGTCCATTAAGCCCACTGCCAAACAAAATATATCTATTACTCGGCTCAACAAAAGTGTTTCCTTGAACGTAAACAATTTTTTAATATTGGCTTCCCTATATATAGCAAGCCATATTGCAAACCGCCGCCCCCGTGACCACGCCAAAACCCACTATTCAAATTAATTTCCGAGCCCCAAAAATGAAGAAACCACGTTCAGAATCTCGCCAGATGCAAAGAACGGTCACCATCAGAATGAGTGATGATCTAATGCATGCTGTAAATCATGCTGCTAAGCAATCTAACATGACACAGTCGAGTTGGGCACGAGTAGCACTTTCCGAGGCCGCAGGCTTGGGAACCGAAAGAGTTCCGAAGAGAAAACCACGCAAGAAGCCTAAGCCTTTGGATATCGCAGACAGTGCATTAAAGATAGCGGATGCTGCTATCAGTCTTTCCATCTTGCATGCAAAGGTAGAAGAGATCAAAGGCAGGCTTGATTTAATGTATAAAGATAATCTCGTGAATGCAAAACAAGTCCGAATGCTGATGGAGCCACATCTCGGTGTTCTCTCACTTGTTGCTGACATAAATACTATATTGTTCTCAGGAGATGAGAGCGCAAATGATACTTAAGCAGACGAGAATACTTGTTGGTGACGGCGATGCATTCGGAAAATATTTGAAGACTATGAAAGAAGGCGACGATATCGCAATAGATGTGCTCTCCGGAAATCCCGACTTAGTGCGCTTGAATGATCTAGTGGCGGCAGCTCACAAACGAACTTATGGAAACCGTCACATCATCGTATCTCCCGGTGAAATCTTAAGCGCTAAAGAGTTAGATATCGTTCTCGATGAGATCAGGAAGGAATTCAGACTACCTGTGGAGTCATTTGCTCGCAGGGTTGTTGTCAGGCATGAAAAAGAACGCTCGAGAGACGGAGATGGACGAGAATTCCATTATCACATCGCAATACCCGAGGTCAGCAGAGACGGTAGCGTGCTTGATGCCCAGCATAATTACATTAGAAATGAAGTGGTTTCCCGAAAGCTAGAACTCATATTTGAGCATGAAATCATTCCCGGGTCTTTCAATCCTGAAGTTCTCGAACGGCTGGAAAATGAAGCTTTTTACATCTCAGCAGACGACTTTGATGATAGTATACTTGTAGTCGCACCAGAACCTTTGGAAATGAGCTTGCAAGATGAGTTTGATGCGATAGCGGCATATGAAAACAACGAGATCCTTGTCAGCTACAATACGGAACCATTCCGGAACGCATTACTTGAATATGCCTTAGACGCCAGTCTTTCAGAAGATGAGGTAAACGAGAAATATCGCAGATATCGTGCATTCTCGGGCAAGAAGACTGCTTATGCCGAATCTGCTAAGAGACTAGGTATCGATCTCGACGAAGTAAGATCTCGTGTTTCATCTGTTTTTGAAGAAATCAATATCATCAATGATCTAAGAGAATTCACGAGAAAGATACAACGAAGCCTGAGGGAGCTCGATTTTACCCTTACATATAATGAGCCGACAAGAGTGATGTTTGTATCTGCTCACCGAATTATCGATAACGTTCGCCATTTGAGCCGGATTGGCACCTTACGATGCTTTCTCGGTCTTACACAGAGGCAATTTGAACCCATATTATTGGAAATACTAAAAGGAAACACATATGACACGACATATGAGAAACCCAAGCGAGATATCGAAAGATCTCAGAGTTTAGGAGATCTTGGACGAGACGACAGTGATTTTGTTAGTGATGCAGGAGGCCGGGACGGGTTCCGGCGGTGGAGAGAATCCCTTCCAAGAACTAACGGAAGTGATCGAGAAGCTGCTCCAGGACAGCCAGGAGCGGCAGACAGCGATGTTGCAGATGATCAACGCGCAAACCCAAGTCCTGAACAGCAGTCATCGGCTATCGCTTCACAGACCAGAGCAATCCAGGATCTCATGAGAGCACAACAAGCCATCATGAACTCATACGAGAAGATCCAGAGCAACCTCGCAAGCTAGAATTCGATCGAGCATGCATAAAGTGGCTACTGATGCGGAGTTCTGCGAAGCTTAAGCAGGTCTAGAACGACAAACGACCAGAGTTCGAGAAACCCCTGGTGGCCGGGGATGGTAGCTTGCCGGAAGTAGCGTTTGAGAGTGTTTCCTCTTTGAGGGTTTAACTCTTTGGCTCTTTTGGTCCTATATAACTTAGTCAATGAACTATTGAAAGAAAACCCCCGCATTGCTGCGAGGGTTTTCTTTCAAGTGATAAGGGACACTGGATTGAAACAGTGTTGATTGGCAATATCATATCTATATAGATTATTAGAAATAGTCAATACAATTAATTGCAAAGATGAGTAGTTTTTAAATTATTGTATTGCAAATTTGCAAAGCTTAATGATTCGTTAAGCCCGATGGAGTTTCAAGTGGATCATATGAGATTGCTGTTGACTTATTCAGCTCGCATGTCGAATATTGTTATCAATGCTCTTATCCAATGATTGGCGTCAAGTGATAAGGGTTTCGAAAATATTGAAGGTTGATTATGAGAGTATATGCCATATCAGATCTGACCTTCTTGAACGCAGGGAATGCGAATACCAACGCATTTGCATACGCCAAGAAAGTGCTGTTGATGGATGCTATATGATCGTGAACTAAAGCTAAAGATAACGTCGGCCATCAAGAAAATTGAGAAGGACAGTGCAGCCCGTGATGTTGCGAGGGATACCGGGGAAAAACACAACAGACGCACTCTGAGCCGGGCTACTCGTTACCTGGACGAATACAGGTTTGATGCCCGTTGCACTTACGAAGGAATCAGGAAGGACGCTCCTGAAGTATCTAACATGGTTCCACTGGCCAAGGGCCACTTCATTGATAGGAACGCAAAGGTGTCGTTCCTGAGTGTCTTTCATGAGCCCCAGAAGGCACCTACGGCTGAGCAGGGTGATGATTTCGATCTAATCGATAGAGATGACAAGTTCGATTCCTTTAAGCCACGTGAAGTCGTAACTCTGGTGGGAAGTCTTGATTTTCCTCTGCTTCCAGAGGCAAGCGACAGAATATTCTTCACCAAGAATGCTCTCAACTTAGAGTTTACAAATTGTATAAGAAATTTTGCAAAATTTGCAGATTCGTTTACTGCTATGGACCATTATAAAATTGCTCACGGCCACAACGGATACCGTCGGACAAAGATATCCATCCACAAGAAGATTCCAGTCATCGACCAGAAGACAGGTGAAATCAAGTCAGGGATGTATAACCGAACATACAATCTCAGCTGTGATCCTGGGCTCTCTGGCGTTCTGAACATTAATGAACTCAAACTAAAGTCGGAAGTTGAGAGCTGTAACGGTCAGAATGACTGCTACATAACAATGAACGAATTCAGTGGACTTAGATCAAGGGAAAACCTGTCTAACATTACATCCACATACTTCGATATCGATAAGATTGAAAGCCGATTTGGATGCACAAAGGAAGTGTTTGCGGCTGCATTGCTGGCCCACTTCAAGAGGAATGGCAAGAGATTGCCAACATATATTACCGATTCCGGTAATGGTTTGCATGTCGTTTTCGTGTTTGAAGAAGTCATTGGTGATCGTGCTGCTGCCAAATGGTCAAAGCTCTGGGAACATATCCGAGACTTCATTAATACAATGATGACGGATCAAGATGTCAGTGTCCCGGATGAGCAGGTGAAGGATGCTGCAAGGTTCCTGAGAATATTTGGATCAGTGAACTCAAAGTCCGGCACAGTTTGCAAACCTATGTGGGTGAATGGAACCAAAGATAAACCTGAGAAGGTTAGCTTTAGAGCACTCTGTGATGACCACATGCCTATTGCTGAAGAGGAGTATCGAAAGCAGAGGCTCGAGAGAGCAGAGAAGAAGATGCTCGCAAAGGAGGCAGACCTCCGCGTGCTCCAGGGCAAGATGAAACAGAGAGCGAACCTGAGATCCAAGGCATTCAATGCTGCGAGATACTACCAGATTGTCTTGGAAGACCTCCTGAAGCTGAACCTCGCCGGACGGGCTGGTCTCGGCGTCTACGACCTGTGGCTTTTCCATGTCACGGTTTGCTTGGGTTACGTGGTTTCGGCTGAGAGACTTGTTGACGAGGTCAAGAAGATGGCGAAGCTTCATGACTGGAACGAAGCTCAGGCTTTGTCTGTGATGTCGTCAGCAATCAAGCGTGCAAAGGCTGCCATGAATCAGAAGCGGGAAAACGGCGTTGCTTGGTTATCCAGAGAAGACGACCCAAGATACAAGCTGTCTGCAGACAGACTTGTGAACGCATATAACTTGAGCGAGCAAGACATTATAAAGCTCGATCTAAGGGCAATAGTGACGAAGGACATTAAACGGGAGAGAAATAGAGAATACGTTAGAAACAAGAGAATGATAAATCCAGAAGTAAAAGATCGAATGAAGAAAGCAGTAGAACTGTCCAGAATGCGTGCTAAGCGTAACAGAGAGATATTGGAGTATATTTCAGCAGGAATTTCTATCAAGCAGATTGCAAACGATTTTGAGCTATCAAGGCAAGCCATTTATAACGTGATGAATAATGTAAGGGAAGCTATCGGTCATATAGTTTGTCGAGAGCTGGGGCATAACGGGGATTCAAGTCCATCAGGTCAAGAATATCCGTGTCAAGTCGCTTGTCACTACTAATAGTGGGGAGGTATCCATTGAGGGGAGAAGATATGCAACTCAAAGAAGGAACTGGAGGTTTGGTTTAGCCTATGTCAGAAAATATCGCCATTGGAAATGATCTTTCGGTATTGTGGGGGGATTTGTGGTAGGGGAGTTTCGGTCTGGTCCGGTTTCTTGTGTTGGTTGCTTCTTGTCATCTTTCGTTTGATATAGCGTAAAAAGATAAAATTTGTAATTACTAGAGGAGGCATGAAAGAGCAGAGTTATCGCGTGCTTCACGGCATAATTGGTAAGCGACGGAAATTCGAGATCACAATGAAGAACGGGCTGCGGAACGTGTAGAAGCATCTCGTGTTGTTCGGATAGAGTACCTACACAACAAAAACGCCTAGAGAGAGCTCACAGAAGATGAGACACAAGAGATCGATGGAGCTATCAAGCTGAAGTAAATGATCTCTCGTGATCGAAGATTTTACTTGTATCCAATCATCCATCAGTCACAGATTTCGGTGTTCTACGGCCATTTAAAGCAATGTTGTCACGTGGATTTCTTCTGTTTGGCATGAATACAGGCACATTTATGATGACAAAATGAGTCTTGGTATACTTATGTTCACCCATAGTATATCGAGAAAAATGGAGAACATAATGGCTGATATCGAGAAGATGACTTTGCCGGAACTTCGGGAGCACAGGAAGTCGGTGGATGCCTTGATTTCCCAGAGAGAGGTCGAAGATCGTCAGAAAGCTATCGAGGCTGCGAAGGAAGCAGCTCGCCAGTTCGGGTTCGAGATTGGCGATCTATTCGGTGGTAGCCGTCCGCAGGGGTCTACGGCGTCAACTGGTGGCGACAAGAAGCCTCGCAAACCCGTTGAGCCAAAGTATGCACACCCGACCGATCCTACTAAGGTGTGGTCTGGTCGTGGTCCCAATCCTCCTGCTTGGATGCAGGAACTGATTGCTCTTGGTCAGGAGAAAAAAGATTTCTTGATTAAGTGATATAATCAGACTCGATGGCCTTCAGAACTCACTCTGAGGGCCATCAGTTGGATGGCATTCCAGATAGTGAGCGTGGTTTATATAAGGTGGCGGGCGTTTCATCGTTGTGATGATTTAATGTTACGAGTGTTTTTATATCAAAGTGATCAAATACTGCTGCTGCTATATGTGCTTGAGCTTTGTCGTAAGTGTGAAAAATTGAACACACTGAGGAATTTGCAATATGGTAGAAGTCGGTCATGCTTCCTTGGAAGTCAACCCTTGCTCTTTCTCCATCGCGAGTATTCTTTGCTTCACGCTTGTACCGGAGCAAAAACAGAAGTTGGGCCAAGTTGACGATCATATCATAAGTGGCATTGCATTTTCTTCCTTCTTCGCGACTCTTGGGAATATGCCCGCAGAATCCATCTATTAAATCAATTACGCCTGTATACTTTGGATTCTCAGCTTCCTTGAATATTCTCTCTACAACGCCAGGGCCGGTGAAGTTTGCGATATGAACGTGGTCCAGTTCCGGAAGTTCTAACTTTTCGCTATTTTCTAATTGCTCAATGAGGGCGGTTGAAGCTTTCTTTGCCTTTTGAAGGAGATTTTCCTTCAGAGTTTGTATCAGCATCTTATCATTATCATTATCATTATCATTATCATCATCGAGATCGTTGACCGCATCGTCGAGCATTTTTTTCATGTTTTCTAATGCTTCAGTCATTATGTCTTCATTTGATTTTGATGGAATGCCACCAACCATCTTTTGAAGAAGATCTGTTAGGCCAAATGTCCCAATCGGCGACATTAATTTTGCTTCCTTGAATCTCTCCCAGCGTTGTTGGGCGTTTAGTTCGAAATAACTTGCTTTATATGTCTTTCCAAAGGCTTCGCCATTTTCTCTTGTCAAGAAACGGCAATCGAGTTCATTCATTACCGTTTCTAAGTTTGCCAACTTCTCTTGGTTCGTCGTCGAGAGCATCTCCAAGAGGTTCTCAATCGAGTAGCAAGTAACAACGTTGGAGCTGAGCAGTCCGGTCCTGATCTTGGACTTATCGCCTTCTGCCAATGCGTTCCACGACGAGTTATCAAAGTAGATGGTTGGAGTGAGCATGCGGCTGACTTTCAGGCTGCGGCTGGTCACCAATTTAATGCCCTATCGTTATACCCTAAAGAGTTTTCACTTCTTGCTGGTGCCGTGGGGCAGGGCGGTGGTTACTTAAATCCATAGCTTTCACCCCGGAAGTGATCGATTTTCCACAAACTGCTCGCTAGCAACATTTTTTTTGCACGCTCATGATGCTAACATTTGCTAACTGATTGCTTTGCTAACGGTTGAAAATCCCTATTTTATTGACTTTTTGATCTTTGGCTCGGGTGCCAGAAGGTCACCCGGGATTCGATCAGCGCGATCAGCCCATAGAGAACCGATCCCGCCATAGCCGCCACCGCAATTGTGGCCCAGACCATATCCAGCGCCAGTTTTCCCACTTCGGTCGAGATGCGGAACCCCATGCCCATGATCGGACTGCCGAAAAATTCGGCAACAATGGCCCCGATCAGCGCCAGGGTGGCGGCGATCTTCAGCCCGTTGAAGACAAAGGGCATCGCGGCGGGCAGGCGCAGTTTCAGCAACCGCTGGGTATAGCTGGCCGAATAGGTCTCCATCAGGTCGCGGTGCAGCCGGTCGGTCGCCTGCAACCCCGCCACCATGTTCACCAGCAAGGGGAAGAACACCATCACCACCACCACCGCCGCTTTCGACTGCCAGTCAAAGCCGAACCACATCACCAGCACCGGGGCGAGGCCGACAATCGGCAGCGCCGAGACGAAATTGCCCACCGGCAGCAACCCCTTTTGCAGAAAGGGTGACCGGTCAATGGCAATGGCGGTGACAAAGGCTGCCACCGCGCCGATGGCAAACCCCGACAGTGCGCCCCGGATCACGGTCTGCACGAAATCCCCCCACAGGATCGGCAAGGACGATACAATCTTCGGCCCGATCACTGACGGTCCGGGCAAGATGACGGTCGGCACCGCAAAGCCGCGCACCAGCCCTTCCCACAGCACCAGGAGGGTCACGCCAAACAGCGCCGCCACCGTGATCCGCCCGGCGCGCGTGGCCCCGAACCGGCTGGCCGCCAGCCGCACATTCATCGCCCATGCCGCCAGCCAAAAGACAACCGCACCCACCAGCCAGGTCATGCCGGCACCCCCATTCGCGCGCGCGCAGCCCGCTCGATCCAGCCGACGATCAGGATCAGCCCGCCCGCAAGGATCGCGGCAGCAAACAGCGCCGCCCACATGATCAAGGGCTCACCAAACTGCGACCCGATCAGCATGCGGGCCCCCAGGCCCTCCACCGCGCCGGTCGGCAATTCACCGATGATCGTCCCCACCAGCGCCGCCGCGACCGCCACTTTCAAGGAGGCAAAGAAATAGGGCAGGGATGCGGGCAGCCGCAGCTTGAAAAACGTCTGCGGTTCCGACGCGCCATAGGTGGACAGCAGGTCCAACTGCATCTGATCCGGGCTGCGCAGCCCCTTGATCATGCTGACCAGCACCGGAAAGAACGACAGATACGCCGCGATGATGGCCTTGGGCACCTCGCGGTTGTCGATCCCGATCTGGTTCGACACGGTCAGGATCATCGGGGCCAAGGCCACAATGGGAATGGTCTGGCTGATGATGGCCCAGGGCATCACGCTCAGCTCCATCACCCGGAACCGCACGATGGCCATGGCCAGCGCGACCCCCAGAAGGGTGCCAAGCGCAAAGCCCATCATCGTGCCCCGCAGCGTGACATAGCCGTGATAGACGAGGCTGCGTTTCGAGGTCACCGCCTGACCGGTCACCCCGTCCCACAAGACCTGTGCCACCTGATGCGGCGGCGGCAGCAAGGGCCGTTCCTGCGCCATGGTCTGGGGGATGACTTGCGCCAGCGTCACGCTCGTGTTGCTGCGGCTGGCCTGATCGTAAACCCAGGTCGCATTCATCCAGATCGCGGCCAGATACCACAGGACAAAAATGCCGCAGAGCACGGTCAGGATCGGGGCAGCTCTACCCATGTGCCCCCTCCCAAAGCTGCGCACACACAGCCCTACGTTTGCCATACGCAAACCAGACGTATACCAGACGCAGACTGGCGGTCGGATTGCGCGGGTTACTCATCCAGATGCCCCGCCCGCAGCCCCTCACGCACGCGGTGGGCAATCTCGATGAACTCCGGGCTGTCGCGGATCTCCAGTGGCCGATCCTTGGGCAGGGGGGAATCGATGATATCGGTAATCCGTCCCGGACGCGGCGACATGACCACGATCTTGGTCGACAGATACACCGCCTCGGGAATCGAATGGGTGACAAAGCCGATGGTCTTGGATGTGCGGGCCCAAAGCTTGAGCAACTCTTCATTCAACCGGTCGCGCACGATCTCATCCAGCGCGCCAAAGGGTTCATCCATCAGCAGAATATCCGCGTCAAAGGCCAGCGCCCGGGCGATGCTGGCGCGCTGCTGCATCCCCCCCGAAAGCTGCCAGGGGAACTTGGCCCCAAAGCCCGACAGCTCCACCAGCTCTAGCACTTTTCGAACACGTTCCTCCTGCTCGGCCTTGGAAAAGCCCATGATCTCCAGGGGCAGTTTCACATTTCCTGCAATTGTCCGCCACGGATACAATCCCGCCGCCTGAAACACATAGCCATAGGCACGGCGTTTGCGCGCATCATCCGGGGTCAGACCATTCACCGTCAGCGTGCCGCCGGTCGGATGTTCCAGTGCCGCGATGCAGCGCAGAAACGTGGTCTTGCCACAGCCCGAAGGCCCGATGAAGCTGACAAAATCGCCCTTGTTGATGGTCAGATCCACGTCTTTCAGCGCGTGCACCGGCCCGTCGCCGGTCTGGAAGGTCAGGTTCAGCCCCCGCGCCTCGATCACCGGCCGGTCGGTATGAAAGGTGTCTTTCATCTGGCTCAGACGCCCGTCACCGGCACGCCGGTCCGGATCACAGGGCGCGGGGCCGTCAGGTCTTTCCACTGGCTCAGCGCCCGGTTGACCGCGCCCCGCGCCTCGCGCGCCACAAACTGGCCGTGGCCTTCGCGGCTGCTCATCGCCCCTTCGGTCACCGCGACATGGCCGCGCGTCAGGGTGAAGCGGGGCAGACCCTTGACCTTTTGTCCCTCGAACACATTGTAATCAATGGCAGATTGCTGCGCGCTTGCGGTGATGGTCTTCTCCTTTTCCGGGTCCCAGACGATCAGATCGGCATCCGCCCCCACCAGAACCGCGCCCTTTTTCGGGTAGCAGTTCAGGATCTTGGCAATATTGGTGCTGGTCACCGCCACAAATTCGTTCGGTGTCATCCGCCCGGTGCCCACGCCATGGGTCCAGAGCATCGGCAAGCGGTCCTCCAACCCCCCGGTGCCATTGGGGATCTTGGAGAAATCCCCCTTGCCGAACCGCTTCTGCTCTGTCGTGAACGCACAATGGTCGGTGGCGACAACCGACAATGACCCCGACATCAACCCGGCCCAAAGACTGTCCTGATGCGCCTTGTTGCGGAACGGCGGGCTCATCACCCGGCGCGCGGCATGGTCCCAATCGGCGTGGAAATACTCCGACTCGTCCAGCGTCAGATGCTGGATCAATGGCTCGCCATACACCCGCTTGCCCTGCTGGCGCGCGCGGCGGATCGCTTCATGTGCGTCTTCGCAGGATACATGCACAACATAGAGCGGCACACCCGCCATATCGGCGATCATGATGGCCCGGTTGGTCGCCTCGCCCTCCACCTGCGGCGGGCGGCTGTAGGCATGGCCCTCCGGCCCGCTATTGCCCTCGGCCAGCAGTTTCGCGGTCAGTTCCGCCACCACATCGCCATTTTCGGCATGCACCATGGCCAGGCCGCCAAGCTCCCCCACCCGGCGAAAGCTGGCAAACAGCTCGTCATCATTCACCATCAGCGCGCCCTTATAGGCAAGGAAGTGCTTGAAGCTGGTGATCCCCGCCTTGACGCTGTCTTCCATCCCCTGCCAGACCGCCTCGCCCCACCAGGTCACCGCCATATGGTAGGAATAGTCGCAATGGGCGCGGGTGGATTTGTTGCTCCACACCTTGGCCGCGTCCATCAGCCCCTGACCTTGCCCCGGGAGCACGAAATCCACCACCATCGTGGTCCCCCCCGCAAGCGCCGCCCGCGTGCCGGAGTCGAAATCATCCGCCGAATAGGTGCCCATGAAGGGCATTTCCAGATGGGTGTGCGGATCAATCCCGCCGGGCATGACATAGCAGCCGGTGGCATCCAGCACGGTATCGCCAGCAAGTCCTTGGCCGATCTCGACAATCACCCCGCCTTCAACTTTTACATCCGCCGCATAGGACAGATCCGCCGTCACCACCGTCCCGCCCTTGATCACCGTCGACGCCATGGCACCGCTCCCTCATATTATCTGTTCACAAATATCCCGCGGGGGTCCGGGGGCGCGAGGCCCCCGGGGCTGGCCTCAGGACACCACCTCAGCCACCTCTAGCACCGCATGCAGCAACACATCCGTCCCCGCCGCCGCCCAGTCCGGGCTGATTTCCTCCGCCTCATTGTGCGATAGCCCGTCGACGCAGGGACACATGATCATCACCGTAGGCGCCACGCGGTTGATCCAGCAGGCATCATGCCCGGCACCCGAGACAATATCCATGTGGGAATAGCCCAGCTTTTCAGCCGCTTGCCGGACGGTCTTCACCAGACCCGCGTCAAAGGTGACCGGGTCGAAATGGCCGACATCCTCGATGGCGCAGCCCAAGCCCAGGTCAACCGCCACCGCATGGGCTGCCCGCATCACCTCGGCCTTCATCGCGTCCAGCTTGGCCTGGTCGGGGCTGCGGATATCCACCGTGAACACCACCTTGCCGGGGATGACGTTTCGGGAATTGGGGTGGACAAAGACCTGACCCACGGCCCCCACGGCGTTCGGCTGGTGGCTCATGGCAATCTGATGCACCCGTTCGGTGATCCGCGCCATGCCAAGCCCCGCATTGACCCGCATCGCCATCGGGGTCGATCCGGTATGGGCATCCTTTCCCGTCAGCGTGACTTCCAGCCACCACAGCCCCTGACCATGGGTCACCACCCCGATGGTCTTGCCTTCGGCCTCCAGAATCGGCCCTTGCTCGATGTGCAGTTCCAGCATCGCATGCATCTTGCGAGCGCCGACCGGTTCATCGCCGACCCAGCCAATCCGCGCCAGCTCGTCGCCAAAGCGCTTGCCCTCGGGGTCGCGGCGGTCATAGGCATACTCCTGGCTGTGAATGCCCGCGAAGACGCCAGAGGCCAGCATCGCCGGGGCAAAGCGGGCCCCTTCCTCATTGGTCCAGTTGGTCACCACGATCGGATGGCGGGTTTTCACGCCAAGATCATTCAGCGTGCGCACCACTTCCAGAGCGCCCAGCACGCCGAGCACGCCATCGTATTTCCCGCCCGTTGGCTGGGTGTCCAGATGACTGCCCATATAGACGGGCAGGGCCTCTGGGTCTGTGCCCGGACGGGTGGCGAACATGTTGCCCATGGTGTCGACGCCCATGGTCATGCCTGCCGCCTTGCACCAGTCTGCAAACCGGTGGCGACCTTCGGAATCGGCATCGGTCAAGGTCTGGCGGTTGCAGCCCCCGGCGCTGCCGGGGCCGATGGTTGCCATCTGCATCAGGCTGTCCCACAGCCGTTCGGAATTGATGCGGAGGTTTTCTCCGGGTGCTGGCATCAGCTGGCTCTCCCTGTGAAGCGAGGTGTCTTTGCACCCTTGCCGCGACTCGTTTCCTGACCGTATGGTCAGATCCAAGCGCACCACAACCTGACCATCCGGTCAACATAATTTCCAACGGGCTGATGACACAGAACGCACAAGTTTCGCGCATTCAGAGGGGCAGACGCACCGAAATCCGGCGCGAAAATGAGCGTGTAATCCTGGATGCCGCCGAAAAGGTCTTTGCCGAGGCCGGCTATGGCGGGGCGACGATGCAGCTGATTGCCGATATGGCGGGGCTGCCCAAAGCCAATCTGCACTATTACTTTCCAACCAAAGAGGCACTTTACCGGCAGGTGGTGCGCAATATCTTTGAAATCTGGCTGCATGCCGCCGACACCTTTGATCATGCGCCCGGTCCGGTCGAGGGAATCGGGGGCTATATCGAGGCCAAGATGGCGATCTCGCGCCGCCATCCTTTTGGCTCCAAGGTCTGGGCGTCCGAGGTGATGCACGGGGCACCGGTGATCCAGGATTATCTGGAAACCACGCTGCGCGACTGGACAGCGGGGCGGATGGCGGTGATTCAGCGATGGGTGGATCAGGGCAAGATGGCACCGGTCGACCCGCGCCACCTTCTGTACATGCTCTGGGCAATGACCCAGCATTACGCCGATTTTGGCCACCAGATCGAGACGCTGAACGGCGGCAAACCCCTGACCGACGCGCAATGGCAAGAGGCGACCGAGACGGTGAAGTCGGTCATCCTGCGCGGGATCGGGGTGATCTGAGGCGCTATCCCACCGGCACCCACAGCACATCATCGATGCGTGGCGCGCCGGTGGCCAGCATCACCAGCCGGTCAAACCCCATCGCGCAGCCGCTGGCGGGCGGCATTTGGGCAAGGGCGGACAGGAAATCCTCATCCAGCGGATAGCGTTCGCCATAGATGCGGGCCTTTTCCTCCATCTCGGCGACAAAGCGGCGGCGTTGTTCGGCCGCATCGGTCAACTCGCCAAAGCCGTTGGCGAGTTCCACCCCGCAGGCATAAAGCTCAAACCGCTCCGCCTCGCGCGGGTTGTCGGCACAGGGGCGGGCAAGGGCGGCCTCCACCACCGGATATCGGTCGAGGAGGGTGGGGCGGCCATGGCCCAGATGCGGCTCGACCTTTTCCGCCAGCAAACGGCTGAAGATGTCGGACCAGGTGTCGTCATGCGCCACGCGCACACCGGCCGCCGCCGCCTGACGGGCAAGCGCCGCGCGGTCAGCGCTGCCGTCTGCCGACAAGCTGGACAAAAGATCCACATTGGCATGGCGCTGCATCGCATCGGCCACCGAAAGGCGCTCCGGTTCAAGCCAAGGGTCGCAGGTGGTACCGCGAAACCGCAAGTGCTGTGCGCCCGCTGCCTGTGCCGCAAGTCGCAGAAAGGCCACGCAGTCCTGCATCAAGGCGCAGTATTCCTGCCCCACCCGGTACCATTCCAGCATGGTGAATTCCGGGCTGTGCAGCGCCCCACGCTCACGGTTGCGCCAGACATGGGCGAAGGCATGAATCCGCGTCTCTCCCGCTGCAAGCAGCTTTTTCATCGCGAATTCCGGGCTGGTGTGCAGATACATGCGCCGCGCCGTGCCCTCAGTGCCGATGGCGTCGGTGCCAAAGGCATGCAGATGGGTTTCATTGCCGGGGCTGGTTTGCAGCGCGGCCGGGTCCACCTCGGTAAAGCCGTCCCCTGCCAGATGGGCGCGGATCTGCGCCTGAATCCGGTTGCGCGCCAGCAGCAACGGGCGGCGATCGGCATGGCGGGTGGCGGACCACCAGGTGTCTGAACCGGACATGCAAACCCTTCCTGCGGTCTTTTTGCGTGCCTTGCGTTGAAATTCGCCGTCAGATGGGTTAGGCGCGCAGACAATCGGTGCCGGGGCTATCCTTCGGCCTCTCAAACCACAAGGAAAACCTGACCGTGAAAGTCATCGCATCCTCGCTGCGCAAGGGCAATGTCGTTGAAATGGATGGCAAGCTCTATGCCGTTCTGAAGGCTGAAAACTTCCACCCCGGCAAGGGCACGCCGACCACAAGCGTCGACATGCGCCGAATCTCTGACGGGGTAAAAGTGGCGGAGCGGTGGCGCACCACCGAGATGGTCGAAAAGGCCACCGTGGATGAGCGGGAATATGATTTCCTCTATGAGGACGGCGAAGGCTATCATTTCATGGAGCCCAACACCTATGAACAGATCGCTGTATCGGCCGATGTTGTCGGCGATGACAAGGTTTTCCTGACCGAAGGTATCAAGGTCTATCTGCGCACCTATGAAGGTGTCGCAATTGCCATTGAACTGCCGCAGCGTGTGATCGTCGAGATCACTGAAACCGAACCGGTGGTGAAGGGCCAGACGGCATCCTCCTCCTACAAGCCGGCAATCTGTTCGAACGGGCTGCGGGTCATGGTGCCGCCGCATATCGGCGCAGGCACCCGGATCGAGATCAATACCGACGATTATTCATATGTGGGTCGGTCCAAGGACTGATCTGGCTGTGCACCGCCTGTTGCCGGTGTCCATGCCTTGAACGGATGAACCTGCCGGATCCGACCATCGGATCCGGCATTTTTATTCGCGATCAGATTGCGGGCGAGATCAAAAATCTTCCCAACTGTCGCGGTCTGCAGCGACTGCCGCCTGTGCGGCTCGGGCGGGTGGCCGGGCCGGGGGGGTGCGTGAGGATTGGAAGGTGCCCGGGGCAGCTTTGCTGTCTGCTTTCGGCGGACCCCAGGAGCGCGCCGTGCGGCTGGCCATCGGATCGTATCCGGCGTCCCGCCGTTTGCTGCTGTTCAGGGTAAAGCGCGCGGTGGTCTCGGCCAAGGCAACGGCTGCCCGGTTCAGAGACTGCGATGCGGCAGAGGTTTCCTCGAACATTGCGGCATTTTGCTGTGTCACCTGATCCAGGTGTTTGACGGCGGTGTTCAGCTCGGTGATGCCGTTGGATTGCTCCTTGGCCGAACTGGCGATTTCCGACACCAGGCTGTGCACCTCTCCCACTGCGGATTGGATGCCGGTGAGGCTGCGCCCAGCCTCGGCCACAAGGCTGACGCCGCGCTTGACCTGATCGGAAGAGGCGGTGATCAACCCCGCGATTTCGCGCGCGGCCTCTGATGAGCGTTGCGCCAGATCGCGCACTTCCGATGCGACCACTGCAAAGCCACGCCCGGCCTCACCCGCGCGGGCGGCCTCCACCCCGGCATTGAGCGCCAGCAGATTGGTCTGGAAGGCGATTTCGTCGATCACCGAGGTGATGCGGGAAATCTTGGACGAGCTTTGCTCGATCTCTCCCATGGCCGACACCGCCTCGCGGACAACGCGGCCTGAGGTTTCGGCATTCTGCTTGGCCTCTTCGACCCTTGTGTTGGCGTTGCGGGCGACTTCGGCGGTGGATTTGACCGAATGTGTCATCTGGTCCAGCGCGGCAGAGGTTTGTTCCAGCGTGGCCGCCTGCTGTTCTGTGCGGCGGCTGAGATTGTCGGCCGCGCTGCTGATGTCGCCCACTTCGCCGCGGATGGCGGCCGAACTGTCAACGACATCCGACATTGCCGCCCGCAACCGCTCTGTTGCTTCGTTGAAATCGGACCGCAGCCCTTCATAGCGCGAATCAAAGGTTTCACCCAAGGTGGCGGTCAGGTCACCGTTCGACAGCTGGGCCAAAGCGGCGCGCAGGGAATCGACGACTTTGCTTTGTGCCGCCTCCATATCCCGCCGTCTTGCCTCCGCTTCGCGCTGATCGGATTGCTGTCGGGTGACGTCTGCGGCGAGCAGAAGGTAGGACTGGACCGTATCCTTATCGTCTTTGACCGGGGTGATGCGCGCCTCCAGCAAGGCAGCGTCTCCATTCGCCAGGCTCAGACGGATCAGCCCGTCGACCGGATCACCTGATCGGAGCCGCGCCCACAGATCGCCGGCAGCAGGGTCTTCAAGCGTCATCTGGCTGCGGCAGTCGCGCCCTGCGATGGTTGCAGCAGACTGTCCCAGCAAAGCGGCAAAGCGGTCATTCGCGGATTCGATCTGGCCCGATTTCGACAATTCGGCACGGAGTTGGCCTGCGTCGATTGCCGAAAGCACTGCAGCATTGCGACGGTCTTGCGTGGTCATGCGCCATTCAAGCACATAACCGGTCAGGACGCCGTCGGCGTCGCGGATGGCGGCCATTGAGACAGCAAACATATCACGCCCGCGGGAAAACCCGATGGCTTGCGGTGAGCCTGCGGCTCCAAGCCCGGACAGGTTGGCAAGGGCCGGGTCGAGGCTGGTGGCGGGCCGCCCGATCAGCGGCATGGCCGAGCCCGGGCCTGCCGAGAAATGCGCGGTCATCAGCGACTGCGCTGCGGCATTGGCATACAGGATCCGGAACTCCGCGTCGGTGATGGTCAGAGCGGCCGATGCCCCTTCAAACGCCGATCCCTTGAACATGCCGACCCGCGTCACCTCAAGCGACGCGGCGAGATCTGAACGAAAGCCTTCGAGCGCACGCGCAATCTCGCCGATTTCATCATGAGCGCCACGGTTTGGCACGTCCACGGCATAATCTCCGGCCGCGACCCTGCTCACTGCCTCGTTGAGGTTGCGCAGCGGACGCGAGATGAACCAGCGGAACAAAAGCGCTGCTGCAACCAACATCGCCGCGAAAATGGCCGCCCCCGTCAGCAGGCTTTTCCGGGTCGTCGCGGCCAACTCTGACGTGATCCGATCATCGGACCACCGCGTGACGATCACGCCGACGATCTGCGACTCTGCGCCGAAATACACCGGATGGGCGACGCTCAGACCGTCTTCACTGAACATCAGCTCTTCGTCATGCGCCGGTTTGCGATTTTGTGACATCCAGACGGACACTTTGGCCAGCAGGTCAGTGCCAAGTTGCACCGGGGTATTATCCGTTACCCCGGCCCCCGGACGGCGCGCCTGCGAGAACACCGTACCATCCAAACGCAATGTCACAATTTCTGTCAGATCCTCGCCGGCCAGATCGAACAGTTCCTGTTCGATTACGGCTGCCGCATCTTGTTTGTTGAACCGCAGGGCACCGCCAGCATTATGGCCGGACATATTGGTAACCATTCCTGCCATGTCCCGCAACGCGGCATTCAGCATCGCCTTGGTGTTGGCATTGCTGCCGAAGATCGAGCTTGCGACCACGACGGCCACGGTAAGCGCGGTGATCACCGTCGCCTTGAGAAAGACCGACCGCAACTGGAAAGGGGAAGACAGGGTGGGCATCGGGACAATCCTTGGATGCGACAGCTAAAGAAGATGTCAGGGACGTTGAGGTCAGAACTGTTCTGCATTCAGGGCGACGGTGACCGCGCCGATGACACTGCCATCGGCAGGATCTGTCAGGGAAAACGACACCTGAACCTGATAGGCTTGGCTGCTTTCGTCGAATTCAACCTCGCCGATGTGGAGCGCTCCGGGACCCTTGGGATAGGTTTCCTGAAACTTCGCCTCATCCCCCTGCCAATAGTCAGAGGTGGTGCCGGCGGAAGCGACGTTGAGGCCAAGCGAATCCATCACGAACACTTCGCTTATACTGCCGGCGGCCAATTCGACCTGGTTGCGCAGCATGTCTGACGCAGGGGTGCCAAGGACACTGCTGATGGTGGGTTGCACGGATGCCCCGAGCTCTGACATCCATCCCTGATCCAGCCTGTCGATATCGGCCTGTGTCAGCCCGGCATGGCGCAGGTTCTGTGCCAGCACCGCAGAGATCAGGACCGGGTCAGCGGCCCAGGTGTTGAGCGCCTCGGTCACGAAGGCGCGGGCCTTATCCTCGGGAAAGCCGTTTTCAGTTGCGAAAACTGGCGGGCCAAGCGCGGCGAGGGCGCAGGCAAAAAGCAGTGTGGCAGCGTGACGGCGCATTGTGAAACCCCCTAAGAGGCCCGGTCATCCGGGCAGCAGACTCCAATTAAAGGCAGCCGGCTTGCCGCCCCCTTAACAGCGGGACGATCGCTAAAATCCGTGCAATTTTTCCGCCTTGCCGCGGCGCGCCCCTGAGCCGGGCCTTGGATTCCCGGACGGATCGGGTATTCGGGCGGTTGATCAAGGCAGGATTGGGCAAAGCGATGGCGCAACGGTTCGGGTTTACGGTCGAGGCGACCGATGGCATGGCGCGCAAGGGTGTGATCCGCACCCCGCGCGGCGAGATCCGGACGCCAGCCTTCATGCCGGTGGGTACGGCGGCCACGGTCAAGGCAATGCTGCCGGAGTCGGTGCGGGCCACCGGGGCCGATATCTTGCTGGGCAACACCTACCACCTGATGCTGCGCCCGACGGCGGAGCGGATTGCGCATCTGGGGGGCTTGCACCGGTTCATGAACTGGGAGCGCCCCATTCTGACCGACTCCGGCGGGTTTCAGGTGATGAGCCTGGCCTCTCTGCGCAAGCTGACCGAAGAGGGCGTGCGGTTTTCCAGCCATATTGACGGCTCCAAACACATGCTGTCGCCCGAACGCAGCATGGAGATCCAGAAGCTGCTGGGGTCAGACATCGTGATGTGTTTCGACGAATGCCCGGCCTTGCCCGCAACTGATGCCGAGGTGGCGAAATCGATGGCGCTGTCGATGCGCTGGGCGCAGCGGTCGCGCGATGCCTTTGGCGACCGGCCAGGCCATGCACTGTTCGGCATCATGCAAGGCGGCGTCACGCGCGACCTGCGCGAGGAATCGGCGCGGGCGCTGGTTGACATCGGCTTTGATGGCTATGCGGTCGGCGGGCTGGCGGTGGGCGAAGGGCAGGAGGCTATGTTCGGCGTGCTCGACTATGCGCCGGGCTTCCTGCCAGAGGACAAGCCGCGCTATCTGATGGGGGTTGGCAAGCCCGATGATATTGTGGGTGCCGTCGAGCGTGGCATCGACATGATGGATTGTGTGCTCCCGTCCCGATCTGGCCGCACCGGGCAGGCCTGGACCCGGCGGGGGCAGGTCAACATCAAGAATGCGCGCCACATGGATGACCCGCGCCCGCTGGACGAAGACTGCACCTGCCCGGCCTGCCGCAGCTACAGCCGCGCCTATCTGCATCATGTGTTCAAGGCGCAAGAGATGATCTCGGGCATGCTGCTGACCTGGCACAACCTGCATTATTATCAGGAGTTGATGCAGGGGTTGCGCGACGCCATTGCCACCGGAACTCTGCCCGGATTTGTCGCGGCGTTTCACGCGCAGCGGGCGATGGGGGACATCGACCCGGTCTGACCGGTCCGGGCTGTTGCCCTTCGCATACGACGGCATGCAAAAACTGCGAAAACTGTAAACTTCCACGCGCATTTTTTGCAGCGTGCTGCTAGTGTGACCGCGCAGCACCCTGCAAATACGGACAAATGGCTTGAAATTTCTACAGTGTTTCTGCGTGGTTGACTCGTCGCTTCGCATCCTCTGGGTTGGCGGTGACTGGGACGATTTTGCCTTGCGCAATGGCGGATCGTCGGTCCTTGCCAATGACATTCTGGCAACCCGGCTGACCGATCACATCACCGATGCGGCGACCGCAGGCACGGTTGAGCAGATGGTGGCGGCGGTGATTGACACTCAGGGCAGCCTGAGGATGGATTATCGCTGCGATGGCCCCGAGGAGCTGCGCCGCTTCCGGCTGACGATCAAGCCGATGAAGGACGCAAGGGTGATCATGGTGCACGAGTTGCGCGATGCGATCCGGCTGACTCCGCCGATGGAAGCCTGGACCTTTGATCCGGCAGCGCGCGATGAGAAATGCTCGGTCTGCGGTATGGTCCACGCCCCAGGTGGATCGTGGACAGACCCGACCCTGCCGGGTGTGCAGCATCCGGTTCTGGTCCGCTATACGGTCTGCCCGTCCTGCGTCACCCGGATCGGCGCGGCGGTGGCGGGCATTCTTGACGGGGCAGAGGCGGGGGATGTCGGAGAGCTGAATCTGATGCCGGGTTGCAACCCGAGCTGAGCCGGCGCGGCTCCGGCCCGGGCGATGCGCCGATCAGGCCGCCAGACCGCACGGATTTGTCCCGGATTGTCCTTGCCCGCGCAAGCGCCAAGGCGCATCATCGTCCCAAACGGCTGGCCTTTCCCGGCCACTTGGCTGCCCTGGTTGACACCCCCCCACAGACTCCCCAGATAGAGGGGCCAGAGAGGGGAAGGTCGGGATGCTGCCGATGGACGGGGCCGTGACCTTCCTGCCGAGATAAGGATACCAAAAGATGAGCGAGCAATTTTCGACCAGCTACCCGGTACTGCCGTTGCGCGATATCGTGGTGTTCCCGCATATGATTGTGCCGTTGTTCGTCGGCCGTGAAAAATCCGTGCGGGCGCTGGAAGAGGTGATGCAGGATGACAAACAGATCCTGCTGTCCAGCCAGATTGACCCGACCGTTGATGACCCGTCCACCGATGGCATCTATCGCGTCGGCGTGCTGGCCAATGTTCTTCAATTGCTGAAACTTCCTGATGGCACGGTCAAGGTGCTTGTCGAGGGCAAGACGCGGGTGAAGATCACCGAATTCGTCGATAACGCCAGCTTCTTTGAAGCCACTGCCGCGCCTTTGTCGGAAACCCCCGGCGATGCCTCGGCGGTGGAGGCGATGCTGCGCGCCGTGGCGGATGAGTTTGAGCGCTACGCCAAGATCAAGAAGAACATCCCCGAAGAGGCGCTGTCTGCCGTGTCTGAAACGCGCGAACCCGCGCGCTTGGCTGACCTTGTGTCGGGCCATCTGGGGGTGGAAGTCGCCCAGAAGCAGGCACTGCTGGAAACGCTGGATGTGTCTGAGCGGCTGGAAAAGGTCTACGGGCACATGCAGGGCGAAATGAGCGTGCTGCAGGTTGAGAAAAAGATCAAGACGCGCGTCAAGACCCAGATGGAAAAGACGCAGCGGGAATATTACCTCAACGAACAGATGAAGGCGATCCAGCGCGAACTGGGCGATGGCGAGGAAGGCCAGAACGAAATCGCCGAACTCGAGGCGCGCATTGCCGCCACCAAACTGTCGAAAGAGGCCCGCGAAAAGGCGGATGCCGAGATCAAGAAGCTCAAGTCCATGAGCCCGATGAGCGCCGAGGCGACCGTCGTGCGCAATTATCTGGACTGGCTGCTTGGCGTGCCTTGGGATGTGAAATCCCGCGTCAAGAAAGATCTGGGTGCTGCGCAAAAGGTGCTGGACGCTGATCACCATGGCCTCGACAAGGTCAAGGAGCGTATCGTCGAATATCTGGCGGTGCAGGCGCGCTCGACCAAACTCAAAGGTCCGATCCTGTGCCTTGTCGGGCCTCCGGGTGTGGGCAAAACCTCGCTGGGCCGGTCGGTGGCCAAGGCCACCGGGCGCGAGTTCATCCGCATCTCCTTGGGCGGTGTGCGTGACGAATCGGAAATCCGTGGTCACCGGCGGACCTATATCGGGTCGATGCCGGGCAAGATCATCCAAAGCCTGAAAAAGGCCAAGACCAACAACCCGTTGATCTTGCTTGATGAAATTGACAAAATGGGGCAAGATTTCCGCGGCGATCCGGCGAGCGCCTTGCTTGAGGTGCTGGACCCGGAACAGAACGGCACCTTCGTCGATCACTACTTGGAGGTGGAATACGACCTGTCGAACGTGATGTTCATCACCACGGCCAACAGCTACAACATGCCCGGCCCGTTGATGGACCGGATGGAGATCATCCCGCTGGCCGGCTACACCGAGGACGAAAAGCGCGAGATTGCGCGGCAGCACCTGCTGCACAAGCAGATTGCCGCCAATGGCCTCAAGAAGGGTGAGTTCAGCGTCGATGACGCGGCACTGACCCATGTGATCCGGTATTACACCCGCGAAGCCGGGGTGCGCAGCCTTGAGCGGGAAATCGCGAAACTCGCCCGCAAGGCGGTGACCGATATCCTGAAGGGCAAGACCAAATCGGTGGCGGTGGATGCCGCAAAGGTGGAAGACTACCTTGGCGTGCAGCGTCACCGCTATGGTTTGGCCGAGCTGGAAGATCAGGTCGGTGTGGTGACCGGTCTGGCCTGGACCAGCGTCGGCGGCGATCTGCTGCATATCGAGGCGCTGAAACTGCCCGGCAAGGGGCGGATGAAGACCACGGGCAAGCTGGGCGATGTGATGAAGGAATCCATCGATGCCGCCGCTTCCTATGTCCGCTCGGTCAGCCCGCAGATCGGTGTGAAACCGCCGAAGTTCGAGACGATGGACATTCACGTTCACGTCCCCGACGGGGCCACCCCGAAAGACGGCCCATCGGCCGGTCTGGCCATGGTGACCTCTATCGTGTCGGTGCTGACCGGCATTCCGGTGCGGCGCGACATTGCGATGACGGGTGAGGTGTCCTTGCGCGGCAATGCCATGCCGATCGGCGGGTTGAAGGAGAAACTGCTGGCGGCCTTGCGCGGCGGCATCAAGACCGTGCTGATCCCGCAGGAAAACGAAAAGGATCTTGCCGAGATCCCGGACAACGTGAAGCAGGGATTGAAGATCATTCCTGTCAGCCATGTCCGCGAAGTGCTGGCTGCGGCGCTTGTGCGCCAGCCCGAAGCGATCGAATGGGATGAGGCGGCCGAGGAAGCCGCCGCTGCCGCCCGCCGGGCTGGGGAGTTGTCCCACCTGTCGCAGACCGCGCATTAAGCCTTGGGTCACGTCTGAACCTTCAAAGCGCCCCCGGTCGGGGGCGCTTTTTCATGCCAGACGGGTTTTGCCAGTCCTGCCTCCGGGCCTGAGTCTTTGTCAGTGACATTCGCGCGTGATCATGGCTAATCTGCCGCACAGCTCATTCCCAAACCGACAGACGGAGCGTTTTTCATGGCCAGCAAGCCCCCAGTGAAACCCGGCCCGAAGGGCATCCCTGCACCAAGGCCAAAGCTCGCAGCAGAGCCTGTGGCTGCGGCAAGGCTGGCTGACCAGGACACGCCCCCCGCCACCGACAGCAAGGACGCGCGCGGTGCTGCGCTGCGGCTGCGCGAACTGGTCAGCCGGGTCACTGAAACGACGGGCGGCAAGAAGAAGGGCGTCAAGGACATCGTCGAGGCGACCCTGTCCGCTCTGGGCGACGCACTCGCCAAAGGGCAGGAGCTGAACCTGCCCGGCGTGGGCAAGGTAAGGGTGGCCAAATCGGTCGATCGTGAAGGCCGCTCGATGATGACGCTCAAGGTGCGCAGTGCCGGAACGCCAAAGTCGAAACAGCCAAAAGAGGCTCTTGCAGAGGCAGGCGAAGCCGTCTAAGACGCTGCCATCGGGCGATTAGCTCAGCGGTAGAGCGCTTCGTTCACATCGAAGATGTCAGCGGTTCAAATCCGTTATCGCCCACCATCTTTCCGCTTATCCAAAAGGCGATCCCCGTCGGGATCGCCTTTTTTGGTTTGGGGCGCATGCCTTGCCGCGTTGCGCAGATGCCCGACATATCGCGAAAAGCACCCTTGAAAGCCCCCCTCCAAGACGGTAGATGATCACTCAGCGGGTGATTAGCTCAGTTGGTAGAGCGCTTCGTTTACACCGAAGATGTCGGCGGTTCGAGTCCGTCATTACCCACCATCCTCCGCTTTGCACAAGGGTCAGGCGTCGCGTTTTGCGATCCAGTCATGCTCTGGGTGGTTCTGGAACCGCCAGTTGCGACGGGGGCCTGCCATGACATTGAGGTAATACATCTCATAGCCGTAAGGCGCACCGCAGGGGTGATGGCCGCGCGGCACCAGGACCACATCGCCATCAGCAACCGCCATGGTTTCGTCCAGGGTGCCGTCTTCGGTAAACACCCGCTGGACTCCAAAGCCTTGGGACGGGTTCAGGCGGTGGTAATAGGTTTCCTCCAGATAGGTCATATGGGGGAAGTTGTCTTCGTCATGCCGATGTGGCGGATAGCTGGACCAGTGACCTGCGGGCGTGAACACTTCCGTCACCAGCAGGCTGTCGGCCACGTCGCGCTCTTCCATGGCAATCGCATTGATGTGGCGGGTATTGGTGCCCTTGCCGCGGGTGACCTGCGGCACATCCTGGGGCCCGATGGAGGCGGCGGCATGGCCGCCAGTCCCCGGTGCGGTGCAGACGGCAAGCGTCAGCGGTGTGGTGGCCGTTACCGCCCAATCAGACCCGTCAGGCAGGTAGATGCAATGGGGCGGGGTCTTTTCAAAGACATCCATCCGGTCGCCGCGCACGCCCCAGTCTTTTCCGCCGCCGGAAAACTGGCCCTTGCCTTCGACGAAGACAAAGATCGCCTCACGATCGCCCAGCGATCCGCTGGCCGTCTCGCCCGCCTCCAGCCGGTAGAGCTGGAACCCGACATAGCCCCAACCCGCGCTGTCCGGGGTGATGTCATGCACCTTGCCGGTAGTGCCCTGCGGCTTGATCAACAGCTTGTTCATATTGCACCTCTCCAAAGTACTTCCCGGGGCCGCAGGCGGGGGGCGGAGCCCCCTGTGCCCTCAGCTCCGGATCAACCCAACCTGTTTTGACAGCCGTTTCAGCGTCGCCAGACCCAAGGTCTGATACAGCAGCGGATTGCGCTGCACCGGGTCCTGCTCGGCTTCGATCACGATCCAGCCTTCATACCCCACATCGGCCAAAATCTGCAAAAGCGGGGCGAAATCCACGCCGCCCTCCTGATCGCCGGGCACGGTGAAAGCCCCGGCCAGCACGCCCTGCAGGAAGGACATGCCCTTTGACCGCACCTGGGCGGTGATGGCCGGACGGATGTTCTTGGCATGGAAATGGCGGACGCGGGCGGCATGGCGGATCAGCACCGCCACCGGATCGCCGCCGCCAAAGGCGCAATGGCCAGCGTCGAAAAGCAGGTGCGTTTGGGGGCCAGTGGCCGCCATCAGCGCATCAATCTCTGCGGGCGACTCAACAATCGTGCCCATGTGGTGATGGTAGACCAATGTGATGCCTTGGCTTGCAAGATAGGCGGCAAAAGCCTCCAGCTTCTTGCCGAAGGCCAGCATTTCATCGGAGGTCAGGCGCGGGCGGTCGTTGACGGGCACATCCGCGCCATGGATGGCGTTCGAGGTTTCGCAGACGATCATGACCTTGCACGCGTTGTGCAACAGCTTTGTCAGATGCGCTTGACAGGCATTGATCTCGTCTTCGACCGATTGCACCAGCAGGTTGGTGGAATACCAGCCCGAGATGAAGGTCAGCCCGTAATCGGCGAGCAATGCGCGCAGGGCTTCGGGATCATCGGGCCAGCGGTGACCATTCTCTATCCCGTCAAAGCCGATCTGGCGGCCGGCCTCATCCAGAATGCGATGGGTCGGAATATCGGCCCCGATGCTTTGGTCATCATCATTGGCCCAGGCGATGGGATTGGTTCCAAAGCGGATCATGCTTGGTCTTTCCGTTGAGTTTCATACTGTTGGCGGGCAAAGTTCACTTGCGGGCGTGCGCTCACCTCGGGCACTGCCACCTCCCACCAATGGCCGCCATGCGGGGTGCTGGGATAGGGGTCGGTGTCGATGACGATGACATAGGGGCCAGCCACGGTGTCGCGCCGGGCCAGAGCAGCCTCCAACGCGGCGATGCTCCCGACTTTCACCGAAACCGCCCCCATCGCTGCCGCATGGGCGGCAAAGTCGATGCGCGGCGCATGGGTGATATTGGCATGGGCGTAAAGATTGTTGAACTCTGCCCCGCCAGTGCCCATCTGCAACCGGTTGATGCAGCCATAGCCCCGGTTGTCGGTGATGACGGTGGTGAAGGAAAGGCCCATCATCGCAGCCGTGGCCATTTCGGAATTCATCATCATATAGCTGCCATCGCCCACCATGCAGATCACGTCCCGGGCGGGCTGGGCCAGTTTGATGCCGATCGCCCCGGCGATTTCATAACCCATGGTGGAGAACCCGTATTCCATGTGATAGGCCCCCTGTTTCGGGGCTTTCCACAGCTTGTGCAGCTCGCCGGGCATGGTGCCTGCGGCGCACATCACCACGGTTTCCAACTGGCTTGCGCGCTGTACAGCGCCAATGACCTGCTGGTCGGTGGGCAGGGCATTGCCATCGCCGGGTGCCTCGGTCAGCGGATCGACGGCGGCAAACCATGCCTCTTTCAGGCCGGGGGGCGGGGCGGGGCAGCGGTGATCGCCAAGGGCGGCCTGCAATTGCTGCAAGGCCACAAGCGCATCGGCGCAGAGCGGTTCGGCCCCGTGTTTCATCGCGTCATAGGGGGCGACGTTGATTGATACCAGCTTGCGATCCTTGTTCTTGAACAAGGCCCATGATCCGGTGGTGAAATCCTGAAACCTTGTGCCAACGCCAAGGATCAGATCCGCGCTCTCACAGACCGTATTGGCAGAGCTGGCCCCGGTCACGCCGACCGGGCCAAAATTCAGCGGGTGGTCCCATGGAAGCGCCGACTTCCCGGCCTGCGTTTCCACCACCGGAATGTCAAAGCGCTGTGCGAATGCGGCAAGGGCCGCGTCGGCACCCGAAAAATGCACACCTCCGCCGGCGATGATCACGGGCCGTTTCGCGGCACGGATCAGGGCAGCGATGCTGTCCAGTTCCACCGGGTCGGGATGCGGGCGGCGGATGCGCCAGACTTTTGGTGTGAAGAAGGCTTCTGGCCAGTCATAGGCTTCGGCCTGCACGTCCTGACAGAAGGACAGGGTGACGGGGCCGCACTCTGCCGGGTCGGTCATGGTGCGCATTGCACGGGGCAGGGCGGTCAGCAACTGCTCGGGCCGGGTGATCCGGTCGAAATAGCGGCTGACGGGGCGAAAGCAATCATTGACCGACAGGCTGCCGTCGCTCGGGCTTTCCAGCTGTTGCAGCACCGGGTCGGGTCCGCGCCCGGCAAACACATCGCCCGGAATAAGCAGCACCGGCAAGCGGTTCACATGGGCCAGGGCGGCGGCTGTCACCATGTTCAACGCCCCCGGTCCGATCGAGGAGGTAACGGCCATCGCCCGGGTGCGCCGCATCTGTTTTGCATAGGCGATCGCGGTATGCGCCATCGACTGTTCGTTCTGGCCGCGCCATGTCGGCCATGTGTCCTTGAGGCCGTGCAAGGCTTCACCAATACCCGCCACATTGCCATGGCCAAAGATCGCCCAGCATCCGGCCAGATAAGTCTCGCCGTCTTCATTCTTTTGCACGGACAGATAGCGCATCATCGCCTGTGCGGCGGTCAGTCGGATCGTGGCCATGGGCTATCCTTTCGCGGCGCGCTGTGCATCCCACAGGGTGCACAGCCGGGTGTAGGTGGCGGCCATCATCTCGACCACTTGATCTGCGGCGATCGTGCCCGCCATGAAGCCATGTGCGGCCTCGGCAAAGATGGTGCGGCCCACGGCAAAGCCCTTGACCAGATCAAACTCGGCGGCGGCGGCAAAGCTGGCGGCAAGCGCCTCTTCCGACTCGCCCAGGCCCAACACCACGATCCCGCGGGTGTGCGGATCATTGCGGGTGACCGCGTCAACGGCGGCCTGCCAGCCGGCGGCGGTCTGCATCGGTTCCAGCTTCCACCAGTCGGGGAACACGCCGATATCATAGAAGCGCTGGATCACTTGTGCCGTGGTCTGGTCGGTCACCGGGCCTGCCTTGGACGGGATCACCTCCAACAGAAACTCCAGCCGGTTGCGGCGTGCGGCGTGGAACAGGCGGGTGACGGTCGCCTCTTGCTCGGCCTTCATCTGGTCGGTGTCATCGGGGTGATAGAAACACAGCACCTTGACCACATGGGCCAGCGGCCATTCCGACAGCCCGCCGAAATCTGGCCCAAGCTCGGGTTCCAGCGTCAGGGGGCGCGAGCCGGGCCATTCCACGGGGCGCCCGATCCACAGGCCCGAGTCAGCCGCGGCATGCAGGGCATCGCGGCCCAGACGGTTATCGCACAAGATGCCGTAACCAGGACGGCCCTGTTGAACCTGAATCGCAGCTTTCAGGCACAACTGCTTGAAAGCGCCAATTTTTCTTGCATCCGCGCCGGGCAGAGATTCCAGCTGCATCCGATGGTCGAAGGCAAACACCCGCATCTCGGGCCAGTCGCCGCTGCGGGTGGTGGACCAGTGGATCTGCTCCAGCTTTTGATCGTGCCGCAAGGCCGGAATTACCACGCCGCGTCTGAAGAAAAACTGCAACTCCTCCCACGATGGATAGGCCGGGGCGCAGCCATGGCGGCTGACGGCAAAGGCCCCGCAGGCATTGGCGTATTTCAGCGCTACGGGCCAGGCCTCGCCATCCAGCCAGCCTTTCAGCAATCCTGACATGAAGCCATCACCGGCCCCCAGCACGTTGAACACCTCGATGGGAAAGCCGGGACCGGCCTCACCTTCGTCCAGCGTATCGGGCACCGCGCCGGTAAAGGCCACTGCGCCCATCGGCCCGCGCTTGCAGACCAGCGTCGCCCCGCTCACCGCCCGTACCGCACGCAAGGCGGTGATCGTATCGGTGCTGCCGCCCGCGATGTGGAACTCTTCCTCGGTGCCGACGATCAGGTCAAACAGGTGCAGCGTCGCCTGCAGTTTGGCGGTGACGGCAGCGGATTCGATGAACCGGCTTTCGCCGTCGCCATGCCCCGCCAGCCCCCAGAGGTTGGGCCGGTAGTCGATATCCAGCGCGGTCTGCGCGCCATTTTTACGCGCCAGATGCAGCGCCTTCAGCACCGCGGCTTCGGTGCGCGGGTGCGACAGGTGGGTGCCGGTGGCAACCACGGCCCGGGCGCGGGCGATGAAAGCGGGGTCGATATCCTCTTCGCACAGCGCCATATCGGCGCAATTTTCCCGGTAGAAGATCAGCGGAAAGCGATGCTCATCCCGTATCCCCAGCAAAACCAGCGCGGTCAGCCGCTCCGGATCGGTCTTGACCCCATCGACGCATACCCCTTCGCGCGACAGTTGTTCGCGGATGAAGCGGCCCATGTGCTCATCCCCCACCCGGGTCAGCAGCGCCGATTTCAGCCCCAGACGTGCCGTGCCCACCGACATGTTGGTGGGGCTGCCTCCGACGTATTTCTGAAAGCTGGCCATATCCTCCAAACGCCCGCCGACCTGCGCGCCGTACAGGTCCACCGAGGACCGGCCGATGGTGATGAGGTCAAGATCCCGCATCACAGCACCTCGGAGACCTTGACCATGCGCCCCTCGGCGATGGATTTCAGCGCCGCCTCGGCAAGGGCAAGCGCCATCAGCCCGTCATGTCCGGTTGTGGGTGTTGGCGCGCCATCGGCGACTGCCGCGACAAAGGCCGCAATTTCATTGGCATAGGCGGCTGTATAGCGCGACATGAAGAAGTTCAGCAGCGGGGCGGAATGGAAACCGGATTTATCGGCCAGGGTGATGCGGTTCTCGCCATGGTTTTCTGCGGCGGCCATGCCCTCCGACCCCAGCACCTCGATCCGCTGATCATAGCCATAGGCGGCGCGGCGGGTGTTGGTGATGATCGCCTGGGTGCCGGATGCCGTGCGCAGAATGACGTTGGCGGAATCGAAATCGCCCAGCTCACCGATACGCTTGTCGACCAGCACAGACGCCGAAGCAAAGACTTCGGTCACCTCTTCGCCCAGCAACCAGCGGGCAATGTCGAAATCATGGATCGTCATGTCGCGGAACATGCCGCCTGATCGGGTAATGTAGTCTGGCGGCGGCGCGCCGGGGTCGCGGCTGGTGATGGTGACCATTTCAACCTTGCCGACTTTACCAGCGTCAATCGCGGCCTTCACGGCCATGAAATCAGGGTCAAACCGGCGGTTGAAACCTACCATCAGGGTGCCCTTGGTGGCCTCGACCGTGGCGATGCAATCCTTGACCCGGGCCAGTGACAGATCGACCGGCTTTTCGCAGAACACGGCTTTGCCCGCGCGGACAAAGCGCTCGATCAGGTCGGCATGGGTGTCGGTGGGGGTGCAGATCACCACAGCATCGACATCAGCGCTGCTCTCGATGGCGTCAATGCTGCGGATGTCACAGCCATAGGCGTGTTTGATGGCTTGGGCAGCGTCTGGCACCGGGTCGGCGATGGCAACCAGCGTGGCACCCGGCACCGAGGCGACGGCGCCTGCGTGTACCTTGCCGATGCGGCCTGCGCCCAGGATTGCAAATCTGACGGTCATGATGGTCCTTTCTGGCCGGGCGTCGCGGCCCGGAATGTCTGGTCATGCTGAAGGGCAGCCACAGAAAGGCTTGCTTTGTGCGGATATCCGGAAAGACACGCGCGGCCTCCCTGCTGCGGGTTGCGCGGACCTTGTGCCAGAGCGGCGGCCCGGTCAACGGGGCAGGTGGTGATATCCATCATCCTTGACGAAAAATGACAGGTCGTTCTGACGAAATTCCATCATTTTCAAGACGCGGCGCAGGGCGCGGGCGGGCAGCAAGGACGCCCGCCCCTTGATTACAACCGGGCTTGCATTGCGCCCTTCGCACCCTTGTTCAGCAGATCGGCATAGGCATCGCCCAGAGGTCCGGCCAATCGGGCGGCCAAGGCTTGCGGAAACACCTCGCGCAGGGCGAGCAGCGCGGCCACCGGATCATCACTGTTGGCGGCGTCGCGAAGGCGGGGGGCGAGCGGGTCTTTCACCTCGATTGGCTGACCGGCCAGATCGGTGCCACGCACATAGACCATCCAGGCGGCCACGGCGAGCATCAGGCCGGGGCAGGGACGACCTGCGGCCAAATTGGTGTCCAGCGTGCCAAGGATGCGCTGGGGCAGTTTCTGGCTGCCATCCATCGCGATCTGCCATGTCCGGTGGCGGATTCCGGGGTTGGCATAGCGCGCGCGCAGGGCCTGCGCATAACTGGCCAGGCTGACGCCTTCGGGCGGGGTCAGGGCGGGGATGATTTCCCGCGTCCACAGCGCCTGCACGAACTGGTCCAGCACCGGGTCCGCCATGCAATCGGCGATGGTTTCATGCCCCGACAGATAGCCCAGATAGGCCAGAGACGAATGGGTGCCGTTGAGCATGCGCAGCTTCATGTGCTCGAATTCGGTCACATCGCGCACCAGCTGCACGCCAGCCGCGGCCAGATCGGGGCGATGGCCACCGACGAACGCATCCTCGACCACCCATTGCCGGAACGGTTCATGCATCACCGGAGCCGCATCATGCGCGCCAGCAAGCGCCGCCACCCGGGCAATGTCCTCGGGCTTGGTGGCAGGCACGATGCGGTCCACCATGGTGGAGGGGAACTTCGCCTCAGCCTCGATCCACGCCGCAAGGGCCGGGTCGATGGCGTGGGCCAGATCCAGCACCACGCCGCGCACCACCTGGCCGTTGTTGGGCAGGTTGTCGCAGGTCAGCACGGTGAATGGCGGCAGGCCGCGCGCGTGGCGCAGCGCAAGGGCGCGCACCAGAAAGCCGGGGGCCGAGACGGGCAGGGCATGGGCCAGATCGTGAACGATGTCGGGGTGCACGGTGTTCAGCCTCCCCGTAGACGGTTCATGGCAATACCCTTTTTCCGTCACCGTCAGGCTGACGATCTTCACACCGGGATCAGCCATCGCTTCGAGCACAGCCTGCGCATCCTCACGCGCCACCAGCACGCCCTGCACCGATTGCACATGGCGCAGCGTCTCGCCTTCCGGTCCCAGCTCCAGCGCCATATAGGTGCCGCCCTGCGGGGTCAGCTGGTCGCGCATGGTGGGTGATTGCAGCGATACGCCGAGGATGCCCCAATCGCCACCCGACGCCGACAGCGCCTCTTCGATATAGACCGCGCCATGCGCGCGGAAAAATGCGCCAAGGCCAAGGTGGACGATGCCCACCGGCACAGGGCGCGCGCTGCGGGTCAGGCGATCAGCGGGCAAGCCAGCCTCCATCGACGTTCAGAACCGCGCCGTGAATATAGGCGGCAGCGGGAGAAGAGAGAAACACCGCAGCCTCCCCGATATCCTTGGCTTGGCCCCAGCGACCGGCGGGGATGCGCTCAAGGATCGACCGGCTGCGATCAGGGTCGGCGCGCAAGGCTTCGGTGTTGTTGGTTTCGATATAGCCGGGCGCAATGGCGTTGACGTTGATCCCCTTGGCTGCCCATTCATTGGCCAACAGCTTGGTGATCCCCGCGACGCCATGTTTGGACGCGGTATAGGACGGCACCCGGATGCCACCCTGAAACGACAGCAGCGAGGCGATGTTGACGATCTTGCCGCCCCCTCGGGTCAGGGCCACCTTGGCGAAGGCCTGGGCCGTGAAGAACACCGCCTTCAGGTTCACATCCATCACCGCATCCCAGTCTTCTTCGGTGAAATCGACCGCGTCCGCGCGGCGAATGATGCCCGCATTGTTCACCAGGATGTCGATGCTGCGGGAAGCGAACACCTCCCGCGCCGCCATCGGATCGGCGAAATCCAGCGTCAGTTCCTCGCCCCCGGTCAGCGCCAGGGTTTCAGCGCAAGAAGACCGCCCCGCCGCAATCACATGCGCCCCGGCCCGCGCCATTGAAACGGCAATCGCCTGACCGATGCCGGTGTTGGCCCCGGTCACCAGCGCGGTCTGGCCCGCCAGCGAAAACGGGTTCACCGCAGATCCTCCATCTTCACCATTTCCACATCGCGGTAATCGACATTGTCGCCCGCCATCGCCCAGATGAACGTATAGCTGGCCGTTCCTGCGCCACAGTGGATCGACCAGGGCGGTGAAATCGCGGCCTCTTCATTGGCAATGACCAGATGCCGGGTTTCGGCCGGGTCACCCATGAAATGAAACACCCGCTGGCCTTCGGGAATGTCGAAATACAGATAGGCCTCCATCCGCCGGTCGTGCAGATGGGCGGGCATGGTGTTCCAGACCGATCCGCCATGGAACTGCGTGTAGCCCAGCACCAGCTGGCACGAGGTCATCACCTCGGGGTGGATGAACTGGTTGATGGTGCGATGGTTGACGGTCTCTGCCGCGCCCAGAGTCAGCTTCTTGGCGTCCTCCAGCTTGATCAGCCGCGCCGGATAGGCCTGATGCGCGGGGCAGGAGTTGATGTAGAAACGTCCCTGACCCGAAAAGGTCACCGCCCCCGCGCCCATCGGCAGATAGAGCACATCGCCCTTGGACAGCGCATGGGTCTCACCCCCCGCGGTCACCGACCCATCGCCGCCGATGTTTACAATGCCCATTTCGCGCCGGTCCAGAATGCTTGCGGTGCCGCATTCTTTCACATGGTCCAGCACCAGATCAGTGCCGGCAGGCACCGCACCGCCCACGATCATCCGGTCGTAATGGGTATAGAGCAGACGGATCTGGCCGTCCTGAAACAACCCTTCGCCATGGAAATTCGCGCGCAGGGCAGTGGTATCCATGCCCTTGGCTTCAGTGGCGGAAATCGCCTGGCGGGTTTCAACGGTCAGCATAGGGTGGTCCTTTCAGAGAAAATCATCACGGCGGGGGGTAAACCCGTCGATCAACGTGCCGGGTTCAAGGCAGACGCAGCCATGAACCGCATTGGAGGGGATGACAAAGGCATCGCCCGGGCCGACCTCGAACGTGCGGTCGACGATGGTGAACCGAAACCGCCCCGATTGCACAAAGGTTGATTGCACATGGCTGTGGTGGTGCAGCGCCCCCTCTGCGCCCTCGGCAGCAAAGCGGAAGGCCACGGTCATCAGCTCTGGCGCATCGGCCAGCACCTGACGGGTGACGTTTTCACCGGTTTCAACGACGGGAAAGCTCATGGCACCTCAACGGAACAGGGCGGGCAGCCACAGGGACAGCGCCGGAATATAGGTGACAAGCATCAAGGTGGCAAAGGCCGCGCCATAGAACGGCCAGATCGTGCGCACCGCCTGCCAGACGGAAATCCGCCCCACCGCGCAGCCCACGAACAGCACCGCGCCCACCGGCGGAGTGCACAGCCCGATGCCCAGATTCAGGATCAGGATCACCCCGAAATGCACCGGATCGACCCCAAAGGCGGCGGCGACCGGCAGAAAGATCGGCGTGGTGATCACGATCAGCGGGCTCATGTCCATGAAGGTGCCAAGGATAAGCAGGATCACGTTGATCAAGAGCAGGATCACGATGGGGTTGTCGCTCAGGCTCTGCATCAGGGCGATCATGGCAGAGGGCACTTGCAGATAGGCCAGCAGCCAACCGAAAGACGCCGCGCAACCGATCACCAGCAGCACCATGGCAGTGGTGCGCACCGCTGCCTTGACGGCCCCCACAAAATCATTCCAGCCCATGGTGCGATAGGCCAAAGTGGTCACGCCCAAGGCATAGATCGCGGCAATACAGGACGATTCCGATGCGGTGAACACACCGGACCGGACCCCGGCAAAGATGATGAAGATCAAAAACAGCCCCGGCAGCGCATTCACCAGCAACAGGCCCAGCATCGACCAGCCGGGAAAGGCTTCGGTCGGGTAGTTCTTCTTGCGCGCCACCCACCAGGCGGCAGCAGCAAGGGAAAGCGCCAGCAACAGGCCGGGGATGATGCCCGCCGTGAACAGATCGGCAATCGACAGCCGTCCGCCCGCCGAGATCGAATAGATGATCATGTTGTGGCTTGGCGGGATCATCAGCGCGATGATCGAACTGACCACGGTGATGTTCACCGCATAATCAACGTCATAGCCGCGCTCTTTCATCTGCGGCACCATCAGCCCGCCGATGGCCGAGGCATCCGCCGCCGCCGAGCCGGAGATGCCCCCGAACAGCACGGATGACGCGATGTTCACTTGCCCCAGCCCACCCCGGAAATGCCCGACAGCCGCCCCGGCAACCGCGATCAGCCGCCGCGCAATGTCGCCGCGCACCATCACCTCACCGGCAAAGATGAAGAACGGGATTGCCATCAGCGCAAAGACCGACACGCCGGAATTGAGCCGCTGAAAGACCACCACCGGCGGCAGGCCAAGGTAGAGGACGGTGGCAAAGCTCGACACGCCAAGGCAGAAGGCCACCGGTGTCCCGATCGCCAGCAGCACCCCGAAGGTGCCGAAAAGAACCCAAAGCTCCATCACGCCACCTCTTCCAGCTCGGTTTCACCAAAACGGGCCGTCGGCAGCCCGGCCGCCCGTCGTGCCAGCCGTTCGAGCGAGAAAATCACCATCAATACCCCGCCGACCACCAGCGGCATGAAATCCACCGCCCCGGTGATGCCCAGAGAGGGCAGGGTAATCCCGTAAGCCGAGGCCATCAGCTGCCAGCCGAACCAGACCATGCCAAAACCAAAGGCGGCCACCACAAGATCTGATATCGAATACAGGATCAGCTTGACCCGCTCGGACACCAGGTACAGCATCACATCAAACGACAGATGATAGCCTTCGCGGATGCCGACAGCCGCCCCCAGAAAGATGAACCAGCCCATCAGGATCACCGCCGCCGGTTCGCTCCAGATGATGGAATCATTCAGCAGATAGCGGAAAAACACCTGCGCGCCGATGATGGCGGTCATCAGGACCAGCCCGGCCCCCGCCACCCACAGCGCCGCCTTGGCGACATAGCCCAGCCAGACGGCCAGACGTAACAAACCCGGTTGCATCAAGGCCCCCTGCCGCATGCGGCGCTCATTATCTGTTCTTAAATATCCCGCGGGGGTCCGGGGGCGCGAAGCCCCCGGTTCCGACGGTTCAGTTACTCGGTCGCCTGGATGCGGGTGACCAGATCCTGCAGCTTCGGCGTATTGGCGTGCTTTTCATAGACCGGGACCATCGCTTCGATGAACGGGGTCTTGTCGATCTCGGAAATCACTTCCACGCCGGCGGCACGGACTTTTTCTTCCGACTCTTTCTCGCGCGCGGCCCAAAGCTCGCGGTTGACCGCGATCGAATCCTTTGCCGCCTGCTTGACCAGTGCCTGATCTTCCGGGCTCAGCTTGTCATAGCTCACCTTCGACATCACCAGCACCTCAGGCACGATCAGGTGCTCGTTCAGCGTGTAATAGCCTGCAACCTCATAGTGGCCCGAGGATTCGAAGGATGGCCAGTTGTTTTCCGCGCCGTCGATCACGCCGGTCTGGATGCCGGAATAGACCTCGCCATAGGGCATCGGCGTGGCATTGGCCCCCAGCGCGGTCATCATGTCAACAAAGACATCCGACTGCATGACACGGATCTTCATGCCCTTCAGGTCATCCACCGAGGTGATCGGTTTCGACTTGTTGTAGAACGAGCGCGAGCCACCGTCGAAATAGGCCAGGCCGACAAAGCCATGCGGCTCAAACGCGGCCAGGATCTCATCGCCGATGGGTCCGTCCATCACGCGGTGCATGTGGTCGGTGCCGCGGAAGATGAAGGGGAGCGAGACGACCTTGGTTTCCTCGATGATGTTGTTGAACGGCCCCATCGAGACGCGGTTGAAATCGATCACCCCGAATTTGGTCTGCTCGATCGTGTCCTTTTCCTCGCCCAGCTGGGCCGAGTGGAACACCTCAACGCAGATCCGCCCGCCGCTGCGCTCTTTGAGCAGCTCGCCCATATGGTTGACGGCGGCAACCGTGGGGTAGCCGTCCGGGTGGGTGTCGGATGATTTCAGGGTCAGCTCGCATTCGGCGAAGGCGGCCCCGGCAAAGGCAACCGATGCCAGCAGGGCAGCGGCCATGGTGTTTAACTTTTTCATTGTAGTCTCCTCCCGTTGAAAGGCTTCACAGCCGGTAGGCCTGCTTTGCAAGCCGGTATGCAAGGTCATGTGCGACCTCGTATGCGTCAGTCTCGGACAGCCTGCCGGTGCGCACCAGCGTGGCCAGAAAGGCACAATCCACCCGGCGGGCCACATCATGGCGCGCGGGGATCGACAGATAGGCGCGGGTATCGTCGTTGAACCCCACGGTGTTGTAAAAACCTGCGGTTTCCGTCGTCATCTCGCGGAACCGGCGCATCCCTTCCGGGCTGTCGTGGAACCACCACGCCGGCCCGAGCTTCAGGGCAGGATAGACCCCGGCCAAGGGGGCCAGTTCGCGGGCATAGGCCGTTTCGTCCAGGGTAAAGACGATCACCGAGAGCCGGGGGTCCATCCCCACCGCATTGAGCAGCGGGCGCAGGGCGGCGACATAATCGGTGCGGCCGGGAATATCGAAGCCCTTGTCGCGGCCGAACATGGCCAGCATCGGGTCAGAGTGGTTGCGCCGGCTGCCGGGGTGGATCTGCAGCACCAGCCCGTCCTCCAGGCTCATCCGCGCCATCTCGGTCAGCATCTGGCCGCGGAAGGCATCCGCATCTTCGGCGGTGCATTCCCCCCGCAGGGCCTTTTCAAACAGCAGCGCCGCTTGATCCTGCGGCAGGTCCATCGTGCGCGCAGTGGCGTGGCCATGGTCAGAAGAGGTGCAGCCGAAGGTCTTGAAATAGGCCCTTCGGGCACGGTGCGCGGCCAGATAGCCAGCCCATGTCGCCGTGTTTTCGCCTGTCATCTCGCCCAGTTGCGCGACGTTCCTTGCAAACCCGTCGAACTCGGGATCGACCACCGCATCTGGGCGATAGGCTGGGATCACCCTGCCGGTCCAACCCGAGTCGCGGATCTGCTGGTGCCAGCCCAGATCATCCAGCGCGCCGTCGGTGGTGGAAATCACCTCGATCTTGAACCGATCATACAAGGCGCGCGGGCGGAACTCCGGCGTGGCAAGGGCGGTGGCGATACGGTCGTAATAGGCATCGGCGGTGTCACCGGACAAGGGCGTGTCAAACCCGAAGATCGTCTCGAAGGCATGGTCCAGCCACATCCGCGACGGCGTCCCCCGGAACAGGTGATAATTCTGCGCAAACAGCTGCCAGATCTTGCGACCATCGGTTTGCGTGGGCCCGCCATCGGCCCGGGGCACCCCCAGATCGGTCAGCGCGATGCCCTGCGAACACAGCATGCGAAAGACGTAGTGGTCGGGGGTCACAAACAGCTGTGCCGGGTCAGGGAAGGCGTCATTGGTGGCGTACCAGCGCGGATCGGTGTGCCCATGGGGGCTGATGATCGGCAGCGTGCAAACCGTTTCATACAAGGCGCGGGCCAGGCCACGCGCCCCCGAGTCGATCGGAAAAAGACGGTCTTTGTCCAGCAATGCCACGCGGTAATCCCCTCCCGAAATGCGTCAATGGCGAAAGCTCTTTTCAACGCACCCGTAAACTAATATGCTAGTATGCGAAAGCTGTCAACGGAGCGAACCATGGAAAGCACGCTGCTGAAATTGTCAGAGCCGGTGCAGCGGCCTTCCGTGACCGATGCGGTGTTTGAAGAGCTGCACCGACAGATCCTGTCACTCGATCTGCCGCCGGGCACCAAAGTGTCAGAGGTGGATGTGGCGCGCATCATGGGCGTGTCGCGCCAGCCTGTCCGCGATGCCTTCTACCGGCTGTCGACCCTGGGCTTTCTGACCATCCGCCCGCAGCGCGCCACGGTTGTATCGGCGATTTCCGAAGCGGCGGTGATGCAGGCGCGGTTCATCCGTGCCGCCATCGAGGCGCAAACCGTGCGCATGGCCTGCGAGCGGTTGGACGAGGGTGATTTTGCCGCGTTGGACCGGGTGATCGATCAGCAGCGCGACGCGGTCAAGGCGCGCGATGCCATGGGGTTTCATGCGCTCGATGACCTCTTTCACCGCGAAATCTGTGAACGCAGCGGCCATGGCTTTGCCTGGGATATCATCCGCGAGAACAAGGCACATATGGACAGGGTGCGTTTCCTGTCGCTGTCCTTTGCATCACAGGACGCTTTCGGCGATCATCTCAAGGTGATGGAGGCGTTGCGCGCGCGCAACCCGGAGGCTGCGATTGCGGCCATGCATGTGCACCTGTCACGCATCAAAGAGCAGGTGCGCCGGATCCGCTGCGAGAACGAGGCATTTTTCGAAGGCGCGCCCGCCCTCGACATCTGATGGGAGGGGATGGTCGCAAGTTTGCCGGGGCGGCGCCATGCGCCCCGGCGGTCTTGGGTGTGGACCGGTCAGTCCAGCGTGCTGAGGACATCGGCCAGGGTGCCGATCAAGGTGTCGATCTGCGGCTTGCTGATCATCAGCGGCGGCGACATCGCGATGATATCGCCGGTGGTGCGGATCAGGATATTCTTGTCATAGGCCGCAAGAAAGGCGCTGAATGCCCGTTTTGTAGGCTCTCCCGCAATCGGGTCAAGTTCCACCGCGCCGATCAACCCCATGTTGCGCACGTCGATCACATGGCGTGAGTCGCGCAAGGAATGCAGCGCTTCTTCCCAATAGGGCGCGATTTCGGCGGCGCGCTCGAACAGCGATTCCTCTTTGTAGGTCTCCAGCGTGGCGATCCCGGCAGCCGAGGCGATGGGGTTGCCGGAATAGGTATAGCCGTGGAACAGTTCGATCATGTGTTCGGGCCCGTCCATGAAGGCATCATGGACATCCGCCGTGGTCAGCACCGCGCCCATGGGGATGACGCCATTGGTTAGGCCCTTGGCGGTGGTCATCATGTCGGGCAGCACGTCGAAATACTGCGACGCGAAGGGCGCGCCAAGGCGGCCAAACCCGGTGATCACCTCATCGAAAATCAACAGGATGCCGTGTTTTTTGGTGATGGCGCGCAGCTTTTCCAGATAGCCCTTTGGCGGCAGGATCACGCCGGTGGACCCGGCCACAGGCTCGACAATCACCGCCGCAATGGTTTCCGCGCCGTGCAGCGCCACCAGCTTTTCCAGATCATCGGCCAGCCATGCGCCATGGTCCGGCTGGCCGCGGGACCAGCGGTTCTGGTCGGGCAGATGTGTGTGAGGAAGATGGTCCACCCCGTTGAGAAGACTGCCAAAATGCCGCCGGTTGTTGACGATGCCCCCCACCGAGATACCGCCGAAATTCACGCCATGATAGCCCCGTTCGCGCCCGATCAGCCGGGTGCGCGTGGCCTGCCCCTTGGCGCGGTGATAGGCGATGGCAAGTTTCAGCGCCGTTTCAACGCTTTCCGAGCCGGAGTTGGTGTAGAACACATGCTCGATGCCCTGTGGCGCAATCTCGACAATGCGGTTGGCCAGTTCGAAGGCGACCGGATGGCCCATCTGGAACGCCGGGGCGTAATCAAGCTCTGCTGCCTGCCGCTGGATTGCCTCGGTGATCTTGGGCCGGCAATGGCCCGCGTTGCAGCACCACAGACCCGCCGTGCCATCCAGCACCTGACGGCCATCGGATGTGGTGTAATGCATGTCCTTGGCCGCCACGAACATCCGCGGGTTCTTCTTGAACTGGCGGTTGGCGGTGAAGGGCATCCAGAAGGCGTTCAGGTCATTGGGGGCTTTGCGGTCCAGCGCCATGGCATCGGGGTTCCTGTTGGGGCGGCCTTGCGGCGCGCGGATGGGTTTTGACCGGGTGGTCAGATGTTGCTATCAGCCCGGGACGGCCAGTCAAGTCTGCGCCCGGATCTGCATGATCTTAGCACAGCCCGCCGCCGTTCTGCCAATTGCAAGAGCGCGCGTTCTGCGCCACTCTGACCTGCCGGCCTCAGGATTGACGACACAATGCCCAGACCCAAGACCCGTATCCAGCTGCGAAATTCGGAAACCATTCTTGAGGCGGCACTTGAGGTCTTTTCGTCCCAAGGCTTCCGGGGGGCGACGCTGGACCAGATTGCCGAGGTGGCGGGGCTGTCGAAGCCCAATCTGCTGTATTATTTCCCGTCAAAAGAGGCGATCCACCAGACCTTGCTGACCCGGCTGCTGGACACCTGGCTTGATCCGTTGCGCGAGATGGATGCCAAGGGCGATCCGGTGGCCGAGGTGATGGGCTATATGCGCCGCAAGCTGCAGCTGAGCCGGAATTATCCCCGTGAAAGCAGGCTCTTCGCCATCGAGATCCTGCAAGGCGCCCCGCGCATGCGCGAGGCGATTGAGGGCGAGCTGACGGCGCTGGTGGCGGAAAAGGCCGGTGTTTTGCGGCAGTGGATGGATGAGGGGCGGATTGCCCGGCTGGACCCGGTGCATCTGGTGTTTTCGATCTGGGCGCTGACCCAGCATTATGCCGATTTCGACGTGCAGGTGCGCAGCGTGCTGGGCGAGGGCCATGACCCCTATGCCGAGGCGGGGGCGTTTCTGGAAACGCTCTATGCGCGGTTGCTGGCCCCCTGAGGGGCCGTTTTCCGGGTATGGCCTGCGTCTGGTTCACGTATGGAGCAGGTATGGCTTGGGTATGGCACCTTGTGCGGGCGTGCGGGCGAGGCAAGAGGCGCGCCCCCTGGGGCGGGGCTGGCATCTTAACAAGCGATTGTAAACTTCACTGATGATTGTAAAGATGGCGCATGCCAGCCGGTGGAGCGCCATGCCCAACAGTCAGACCTCTTCTGCCAGCCTGACCGGCAGCCTGATCCGGGAGCGGCGGCTGGCGCTGGGGTTGCGGCAGGGCGATGTGGCGCAGGCGGCGGGGATTTCGGCCAGCTATCTGAACCTGATCGAACACAACCGCCGCCGGGTGGGGACAGAGGTGCTGGCGCGGCTGGCCGGGGTGCTGGGCACGGACAGCGCGATCCTGGCCGAGGGTGCGGGCGGGGTGCTGATTGATGATCTGCGTGCGGCGGCCGCCACCACCCCGGGGGTGCAGCCCGAGCTGGACCGGATCGAGGATTTTGCCGGGCGCTTTCCGGGCTGGGCCGCTGTGCTGGCGGCGCAGCATCACCGGGCGGCACAGTTGGAACGCGCGGTCGGTGCGCTGAATGACCGGCTGACCCATGACCCGCATCTGTCGGCGTCGTTGCATGAGGTGCTGTCGGCGCTGGCCTCGGTGCGGTCCACCGCCGCCATTCTGGCCGATACCGATGATATCGACCCCGAATGGCGCGCGCGGTTTCACCGCAATCTGCATCAGGACAGTGAACGGCTGGCCACCGGGGCCGAGGCCTTGGTGGCCTATCTGGACGGGCCGGAAACGGCGGTGGATGCGGGCCTTGCGGCTCCGCAGGAAGAGGTGGAAAGCTGGCTTTCGGCGCGCGGCTGGCAGCTGTCAGAGCTGGCGCGGCAAGAGGGGATGGACCTGCTGATGGCAGAGGTCGGGGGGCTTGCCTCGGCTGCGGCACGGTCGCTGGGGGCGTCCTTCCTGCGGCAGGCAGAGGCGGATTTCCGGCTGTTGCCGGATGCCGCCTTGCGCCATGCGCTGGAGGCGGGCGAGGACGACCCCTGCCTTTTGGCGCAGCGGCATGGTCTGCCGGTGCTGGCGGTGATGCGGCGGCTGGCGCTGTTGCCCGGATCACAGGCGGGGCTGGTGATCTGCGATGCCTCGGGCACCTTGCTGTTTCGCAAGCCCGTTGATGGCTTTGCCCTGCCGCGCTTTGGTGCGGCCTGCCCGTTGTGGCCGCTCTTTGCCGCATTGACCCGGCCGATGCTGCCGGTGCTGGCGCTGGTGGAGCCGGCAGGGCGCAGCTTGCGCAAGTTCCGCACGCTGTCGATCTGCGAGGCACGGCTGCCGCAGGGCTTTGCCGGCCCGGTGCTGCGCGAAGCGGCGATGCTGATTCTGCCAGAGGAGGTGTATCGGGCGGCAGACCCCGGTCATGGCGCGGTTCTGGCCATCGGCAGCTCGTGCCGGATCTGCCCGCGCGCGCGCTGTCCGGCCCGGCGCGAGCCATCGGTGATGGCAGAGGCGGCGGTGTAATATCCCCCATTTGCAATAGGTCTTTGACATACCCGCCCATTCGCCGGATAGTTTGGCCGGAGCCGGCCCTGGGCCGGAAGGGGGATAAGAGAGCATATGACGGCGCGTGTGCTGCTCATCGAGGATGAGCCGAACATCACCGAGGCCATTCGATTCATCCTGTCGCGTGACGGCTGTGATGTGACGGCGCTTGCCGACGGGGCGGGCGCGGTTGCCGCCGTGCGCGCCGAGATGCCGGATCTGGTGATCCTGGACCTGATGCTGCCGGGTGTCAGCGGGCTGGAGATTCTGGCGCAGCTGCGGGCCGATCCGGTGACGCAAGGTCTGCCGGTGATGATGCTGACGGCCAAGGGGCAGGGCCGCGACCGCGAGGCGGCGGAACGCGCCGGGGCCAACCATTTCATGACCAAGCCGTTTTCGAATGACGAGATGCGCGCCGCCGTCCGCGCCCTGACCGGGGGCTGACGGGGTGGCCCCCTCATCGCGTAACCCGCCGCTGTTTCTGCGCCGGTCCAGCTATCGCCAGCGGCGGCGGCGCGATGCGGCGCGGCTGTTGCCGGTGGTGGGGCTGTTCCTGATGCTGATGCCGGTGCTTTGGGCCCCGCAAGACACGGTGCGGCGCGACACGGCGCCGGATGGCATTTATCTGTTCGTGGTCTGGGCGCTGCTGATCGCCTTTGCCATGCTGATCTCGCGCGGGTTGAACACCGCCGACGAGGGCGATGACCCTGCTGCGACCGCTGATCCGGGTCCGGGGCGGTAGGGGCGCGCCGCGATGCCGTTCAACATTCTGGTCCTGTCCTGTCTGGCCTATGTGATCTTTCTGTTCGGCGTGGCCTGGGCCGCGGAACGGCGGGCGGATCGGGGGCGGCTTGGCTGGCTGCAATCGCCGCTGATCTATACGCTGTCGCTGTCGATCTATTGCACGGCCTGGACGTTTTACGGCGCGGTTGGCTATGCGGCCCGGTCGGGGCTGGAATTCCTGACCATCTATCTGGGGCCGACGATCGTGTTCATCGGCTGGTGGTGGGTGCTGCGCAAGCTGGTGCGGATCGGGCGGCAGCAGCGGGTGACCTCGATTGCCGACCTGATTTCCAGCCGGTTTGGCAAGTCAAACCTGCTGGGCGTGATCGTGACGGTGATCGCGGTGGTGGCGGCGACGCCCTATATTGCGCTGCAATTGCAATCGGTGACCCTGTCCTTCAGCGTCTTTGCCAGCCCGACCGATGATGGCTTTGCGCCGCCGGGAACCGAGGCGACGGCGGTCTGGGTGGCGGGGGGCTTGGCACTGTTCACCATCCTGTTCGGCACCCGCAATCTGGATGCGAAAGAGCAGCACCATGGCATCGTCACCGCCATCGCGGTCGAGGCGGTGGTGAAGCTGATCGCGCTGATCGCGGTGGGGGTGTTTGTGGTCTGGGGCATGGCGGACGGGCCTGCCGATATGATCGCGCGGATCTCGGCATCGGATGTTGCCGACTGGAAGCTGCAGCCGGGCCGCTGGACGGGGCTCTTGTTCGCGGCCGGGGCGGCGGTGATCTGCCTGCCGCGGATGTTTCAGGTGATGGTGGTGGAAAATGCCGATGAGCGGCATCTGGCGACCGCGTCCTGGGCCTTTCCGCTGTATCTGTTTGCGATGAGCCTGTTCATCGTGCCGATTGCGGTGATGGGGCTGGAACGGCTGCCCGCGACCGCCAACCCGGATATGTTCGTGCTGACCCTGCCGCTTGCCGAAGGGCAGGGTGCCTTGGCGATGCTGGCGTTTCTGGGCGGGTTTTCCTCGGCCACCTCGATGGTGATTGTCGAGTCGATTGCCCTGGCCACCATGGTGTCCAACCATGTGGTGATGCCGGTCTGGCTGCGGCTGCGGCCTGCAAAGGCCGTGTCGGGCGATGTGCGCAGGCTGGTGCTGTTGTCGCGGCGGATGTCCATCGGGGTGGTGCTGGGGCTGGGCTATGCCTATTACCGGATGTCGGGCGGATCGACGGCGCTGGCGGCGATCGGGTTGATTGCGTTTGTGGGTGTTGCGCAATTCCTGCCGGCGATGATCTTTGGCATTTTCTGGCGCGGGGCGACGCGGATCGGGGCGGCGCTGGGGATGACGGTGGGCTTTGTGGTCTGGGCCTATACGCTGTTCCTGCCCTCCTTTGGCCCGGGTGCGGTGATCCCGGCGCTGGTGTTTGTCCAAGGGCCCTTCGGCATCGACTGGCTGCGCCCGCAGGCGCTGTTTGGTGTGGCGACGATGGACCCGCTTTTGCACGCGCTGTTCTGGTCGATGGTTCTGAACACCGCCGCTTTCCTGACCGGGTCGCTGTTCACCTTTCCCGGCCCGGTCGAACGGATGCAGGGGGCGGCCTTTGTGCGGGTGTTTGACACCCCTTCGGGCAGCCCGCGCGGCTGGGAACGGGGGCTGGCGGACCCCGAAGATCTGCTGGTGATGTCGCAGCGCATCATGGGCGATGATGACGCGCTGGTGTTTTTCGAGGCCGAGGCGAAGGGGCAGGGCAAGGCGGGCTATCTGCCCGACCCCACGCCAGAGTTCATGGCGCGGCTGGAACGGCGGCTGGCGGGGTCGGTGGGGGCGGCAACGGCGCATGCGATGATGAGCCAGTTGGCCGGGCGCGCGACGGTGACGGTCGAGGATCTGATGGCGGTGGCCAGTGAATCGGCGCAGATCATGGAATATTCCGCCCGGCTGGAAAGCCAGCAGGAAGAGGTGACCCGCACCGCGCGCGCGCTGCGCGAGGCCAATGAAAAGCTGATGCAGCTGTCGATCCAGAAGGATGCCTTCCTGAGCCAGATCAGCCATGAGCTGCGCACGCCGATGACCAGCATCCGCGCGTTTTCCGAGATTCTGACCGAGGGGGATCTGCCGCCCGAGATGGTGACGAATTACGGCCGCATCATCCATGACGAGGCCAAGCGCCTGACCCGGCTTTTGGACGATCTGCTGGATCTGTCGGTGCTGGAAAATGGCACGGTGCAGCTGAACCTGGGGCTGGCGAACCTGAGCCAGATGATCGACCGCGCGCTGGCAAGCGCGAGCCACACCAAGCCCGAGCGCAGCTTTGTCATTCACCGCGATCTGCCGATGGAGAATATCTTCATCCGCACCGATGCCGACCGTCTGGTGCAGGTGTTCATCAACCTGATCTCGAACGCGCGCAAATATTGCGACTCTGACATGCCCGAGCTGCGGATTTCGGTGCGGCAGCGGGGCGGGCGGGTGACGGTGGATTTTGCCGACAACGGGTCGGGCATTCCCAAGGCCAGTCAGGCACTGATATTCGAGAAATTCGCGCGGCTGACCGACCAGACCCGGGCGGGCGGGGCGGGGCTTGGCCTTGCGATCTGCCGCGAGGTGATGGCCAATCTGGGCGGCACGATCACCTATCTGCCGGGGCAGGGCGGGGCCGCGTTCCGGGTGGCGGTGCCGCTGCGGCTGGAGCGCAAGACGGATTAGGCCGCAAGCGTGAACCCTTTGGTAACGCTGCTGCGCGACACTGGCGCAAAGCGGATAAGGATCGGGGTCGCCGTGGCGGGTGAGGTGTTGCGCAAGAAACTGCAGGCCAGACAGCAGGCCGCGACCGCCGGCGGGCCGGGGGCCGAACGGGCCTGGCGCATCGGCTTTGCGCGGGCGACGCGCGACATGATGGATCTGCCGGTGGATTTTGTCAGCGTATCGTCATCGCGGCTGTCGCTGGCCGAACTGCTGGACATACCGCCCGAACGGGCCTTGATCCTGATGCTGGAAGGCCCCGAGGACGGGTTGGGCCTGCTGATCCTGTCGCCTGACCTGCTGGCCGCGATGATCGAGGCCTTGACGGTGGGCAAATGTGGCACCCAGGCCCCCGATCCGCGCAAGCCCACCCGCACCGATGCGGCCATGCTGTCGCCACTGGCAGATCTGGCGCTGTCGCATCTGGAGGAGGCGCTGGCCGAAGATGGCGATCTGGTGTGGACCAGCGGCTTTCGCTTTGCCAGCTTTATCGAAGAGGCGCGCCCCCTGGGCCTGTTGCTGGAGGATGTCACCTATCGCACGCTGACCGCCCGCCTGTCGGTGTCGCACGGGGCGCGGGTGGGCGATATGTGGCTGATCCTGCCTGCCACCGGGCGGGGCCGCAAGCCGCAGCTTGCGGCGCATGCCATGCCCTCTTCGGTATCGCGCCCGGCCTTTGCCGCCGCCCTTGCCAGCCGGGTGGATGCGGCACCCTGCCAGATCGAGGCGGTGCTGGCGCGGCTGTCGATGCCACTGGTCGAGGTGATGGCCTTGTCCGTCGATATGGTGCTGCCCTTGCCCAATGCCGCGCTGGAACGGATCAGCCTTGACGGCCTTGACGGCCGTCAGGTGGGAGAGGGCAAGCTGGGCCAGCATCGCGGCATGCGCGCCCTGCGCCTGACGGCACAGGGGGGGGAGGCGGCTGCGTCGCCAGCAGATGGCATGGGGCTGGACGGTCCTTCGCCCGCCACCGTTGCCGCCTGGGGCGCGCCGGAGCCGGACCCGATGCCGGAGCTTGAGCCGATGGCCCCGATGGATTTCGACTTTGCGGGTTTTTCTGCCACCGGCACCGATTGACCCCCTGTCGGCGGACAGCGGGCAGTGCTTGCCCGCGCCGATGCGCCCATCCCGCGTTGCGGGACAGGGGCGCGGGCGCAGACCGCTCTGCCCCGGCTTTTGCGCCCGATCAGGCCTTTGCCAATGCCTCGATCTGTGGGCGCAGGCCTTCGAGGTTGTAGCCATGGCGCGCGGGAAGGCCGATCAGCTCTTCGGCGGGCATCTCCTTGGCCTTGGCCAAGGCCCAGCAGATCGACGACCGGTTGCCACTGGCGCAATAGGCCAGCACCGGGCCTGTCGCCGTTGCCATGGCCTCGGCCTGAGCGGTGACATTGGCCATGGTCAGCGCGCCGCCGATCACCGGGTTCACCACGAATTCCAGCCCGGCCGCTTCGGCGGCGGCCTGCATGGTGCTGGCGTGATGGGAGGCTGGAATTTCGGCATCGGGGCGGTTGTCGATCACGCGGGTGTAGCCCGCAGCCTTGATTGCGGCAAAATCCTGCGGGTCGATCTGGGGGGCGACGGCGTAATCAGGGGTCAGCGGGCGGATGTCCATGGGAAGTCTCCTTTGGAAGAACGGCTTTGCGGCGGGCGCGGGGCGACCATAGCCGCGACCGATGCGACAGGAAAGGCCGGAGCCCTGCTTGCGATCGGGAAAGTCCCGCGCGCCGGGGCAGGACTGCGCGGGGCAGGTGTCAAAGCCGGTCTGCGACGGGGCCGCGTGCCGCCCGCATCCTGTTGCGGTCTGAGGGTCTGATTTGACCTGCATCAAGGAAAGCCGCCGCATTTGACGCGATAGTGCCAGAAGATCAGGGAGTAGAGCATGGCAAAATCGCTGCAAGACCGCAAAACGCAATTGTTGGAACGCATGTCGGTTTTGGCCGAACGTCTGGAGGGAATCGGGACGGAGTTGGTGAGTCATCACAACCCGGACTGGTCTGATCTTGCGACCGAGCGCGAGGCGGATGAGGTGCTCGAAGGTCTGGGCCAGTCGGCGCAGGCCGAGCTGCGGGCCATAGAGGCCGCGTTGCGCCGGGTGGACACCGGCAGTTACGGGATCTGCGCCCATTGCGGCGGTCCTATCGGCGAGGCGCGGCTTGATGTGCTGCCCTTCACGCCGCTGTGCCGCGGCTGTGTCGCCCATGCGTGACATTACCTTCACAGATCAGGGGAAAACGATGGCGGAGACCACAGAGCGTGCCTCATCCTGCGGCAGCGGGGGCGCTTGCTGCGGCGGGTGTCAAAAGGGGCGTGACCGCAGGCTGCAGACATTGCTGGGTGAAATGCGGGCCTTGGGCACGGTGTTGCCCGGCCTGCCAGCCGCAGCCGAGGCCGACCGGGCCGCGGCGGAGCGCCCTGGCCGGGGGTGATCCTTGTGGCGCAGCCGCTAATCCCCTGATGTCACATTGATCTTCGCCTCGGTGTTTCGTTCATCATTGTTAACGAAATATGAACAGCGCCTTGACCGCGCTCGGTGTTGCAAGGCACTGTAACCGCCGGGGCAGGTGAAAAGGGCGGGGCAGTGGCAAACGGCGTGGACGTGACCGTTTCGGGCGGGGTGGCAGATATCTGCCTGAACCGTCGGTCTGGCGGCGGCTGGCTTGATGCGGAACAGCGGGCAGCGCTGCTGGCGGCGCTGCGGGCGGCGGACAAGGATGCAGAGGCCATCGTGCTGCGCGCCGCGGACCAGATGCTTGCGGCACATGCCGATGCCGGGCCAGACCTGCCGGAGGCTGATGACGCGGTCGCCCCGTCGCTGGCAAGCCTGTGTCTGGCCATCGAGACCAGCCCGGTGCCGGTGATCGTGTTGCTGGATGGTCTGGTTGCGGGGGCGGCGGCGGAAATGGCGCTGGCCGCACAGGTCCGGCTGGCCACCCCGGCGATGCGGATGGCCTTTCCGGCGGCGCGGTTGGGGCGGATTTCGGGCGCAGGGGCAACCCAGCGGCTGCCACGGCTGATCGGCGCGGAGAATGCGCTGCGCCTGCTGATCAGCGGCAAGCCGGTTGCGGCCGCCGATGCGCTGATCATCGGTCTGGTCGATCATGTGATCGAAGAGGCGACAGCCGAGGCGGCTTTGGCCGGCGTGATGACCCTGATCCGGACGGAAGAGCTGCCCGCGCGCCCCGTGGTGCCCGATGGCCGGGCGTTTCTGGCGGCGGTCAGGCAGGTGCGGGCCGATGCCGCAGCCGGAAGCCTTGCCATGGCTTTGGCCGATTGTGCCGAAGCGGCGCTGTTGTTGCCGCCCGAGCAGGGCTATGCCTATGAGGCGGCCCTTGCGCTGGAGCGCGATGCCTTGCCGCAGACGGCGGCGCTGGCGCATCTGCTGCGGGCGGAGCGTCTGGCCAGCCGCCTGCCCGAGCCTTTGCGCGCGGTGGTGCCGGAGCCGGTGCAGCGCCCGGCGCTGCTGGGGTCATCGCCGCAGCTGGCGGCGCTGGCGCTGATGTCGCTGGCGCGCGGATTGCCGGTGACGGTGCTGGAACCGGACCGGGACCGGCTGGTGCCGATGCTGCAGACCATTGCCCAACGTCAGGAGGCAGCGGTGCAGGCCGGTACCTTGTCTGCGGTGCAGCGCGATGCCGATTGGGCAAGGCTGCGCCCCGTGGCAGATGCGACCGGGCTGGAGCAGGCCGATCTGGTGGTGCTGGGGGCGGAGATGGCTGTGCCCGCCTTGCGCGATGCGGTTGTCGTGCTGGGGATGGGGCGCGCCGATCTGCCGGCGGGGGCCTTTCGTCTGGTGCTGTCGGGGCGGGTGGCGGAACTGGGCCTGCCCGCCAGTTGTCCGGCGGCGAAGGCGGCAATGGCGCTGGCCTTTCTGCGGCGGCTTGGTCAGACGGTGGTGCTGACGGGCGTGCAGTCGCCCTTGGGGATTTCGGGCCGGCTGGCGGCGGCAAGTGCTGCGGCGCTGCGGGCGCTGGTGGCCTCTGGCGTGGCCCCGGGGGCGATCCATGCGGCGCTGACCGGCTTTGGCATGCCCTCCCCGGCGGTGCCAAAGCCTGAGACCAGCACGGAGGCGCGCGACATGCCGGCTGAAGAGATCATCCGCCGCTGGCTGGGGGCGCTGGCCAATGAAGGCGCGCGGCTGCTGGCCTCGGGGCTGGCGATGGCGGCGTCCGATATCGATCTTGTGGCGGTTCACGGCCTGGGCCTGCCTGCCGACTGCGGTGGCCCGCTGCATTGGGCCGATCAGCGGGGGCTGCTGATCTTGCGCCGTGATCTGCGGATCTGGGGCGAGGAGGCCGATATCTGGGTGCCAGCCCCGGCGCTGGATACGCTGGTATCCGCCGGGCGCGGCTTTCTGGCCAAAGTCAGCTGAGCACGACCCCCACGATCACCACGATCAGCCCGAGACCTGACACGGCCAGAGCGCCAAGATTGAGGATCACCGCGCGCTGAAGCTGGGCCTTGATCTGGCCATCGGGCAGGCCGGACTTGCGGGCGCGCATCGCCAGAAAGATGCACCACAGCAGCGTCAGCACGCCGATCATGGTCAGAACCGCGCCTCCCCAGATCAGCATGTCCATCCGTCGGCCTCCCATGGCAATGGCTCTGCGCCGCCTAGCCCAGCTTTGGGCGCGGTGCAAGCCTTGAACCCGTAACGGGGCCACGCTAGGGAAGGGGGCAATCAGCACAGCACGAGGCAAAGATGAGCGATCCCACCGACAATTATTCCGTGACTGCGGACGAGCTGCGCCAGTTCATCGAGCGGGCCGAGCAATTGGCCTCTGAAAAGAAGGACATTGCCGAGCAGGAAAAGGAGTTGTTCGCCGAGGCCAAGGGCCGGGGCTATGACACCAAGGTGATGCGCAAGGTGATTGCGCTGCGCAAGCGCAAGCCCGACGAGATTGCCGAGGAAGAAGCGGTGCTGGAAATGTACAAGACCGCGCTGGGGATGGCCTGACAGCAGCGCGCCGTGCGGGCACCCTCTTGCCGGATCAGGCCGACAGCAAGGTGACCCCCGGCAGGGCGCGGATGCGGGCGACATCCTGATAATAGCCCTCTGTCAGTCTGGCCACGGTGTCCTGCGTCCAGCCCGGAAGCTCGACCTCCATCTCGACCCGTTCCGGCAGGGCGAACTTGTCGAGGAAGGCCGAGACAATGCGGCGGCGCTGCACGGTGGTCTGCGCCGGGTGGCTTTGCATATAGGCGGTCATCCGGGTCAGGCCCTCGGGCGACATGATGGTGCCCAAAAGCTCGTTGGTATCGGTCAGCACGGTGCCTGCGGCATGGCCGGAGACCGCCTGCAACACTTCGGGCCAGATCAGCGGCGTGTCCTCGTCGCACCAGACGGTAAAGGGCACGTCGGGGCTTGCGCTCAGCATGTCGGCGATCACATCCGACCAGCGGATGTCGGCGGGGTCGATGTCGGACATGAACTGGTCAAAACTCTTGTCGCGCTGTTTGGCAAACAGGTCGGGCAGAAAGGTTGCCGGGTTGCGGATCGCCAGATGGAATTCCGCCTCGATGTCGGGAAAGATCTGGGTAAAGGCGCTGACCCTTTCGGCCGCTGCCGGGTAGAGCCGGTTTTTCAGCACCCATTGCGGGAAGGACAGGAAGTTTTCCCATGACAGGATCAGGCGGTCGGCCCGGTCTTCATCCATGATCTGGTCCAGCACCAGCGCCTGGGTGTCGCGGCTGGCGGGCTGGCCTTTCAGGGTCATCGCCGTGTCGCGCAGCAAGGTGCGATAGCGTGCAGGCCCCGGCACCACGATCCCTTGCTCGCCCAGCACCTGACGATTTTTCAGAAGGCAGCGCACCAGACGTTCGTCATCGGTGCAATGGGCGCCAAGGTGGTAGACGATGCGCATAAAGCTATGGACCTGTGCCGGTTCTTGATTGTGCCCGACTATAGGCACATTCAGACCCGCGCACAGGGGGGCATCGGAAGAATTGCCGACAGGGGCTTGCGTGCCACGGCTGCGCCGCGACGGCCCGGCGGGCCAGGTGATCTGGACAGGGCAGGGCGGCCGGTGCTATCTGGGGCGCAGGATGACCCAGCAAAACACTCAAGTTCCGCGACCTGCGCGGGCGATACCGCGCCCTGACCTGTGGTCTTTGGGCGCCTTTGCGATTGCGGTCGTGGTGCTGGCCCCGATGGCCTCGGTGCTGTGGATTGCCTTTCACCCGACCGAGAACATCTGGCCGCATCTGCTGGCCACGGTGTTGCCGCGCTATCTGGCCAATACGCTGATCCTGATGCTGGGGGTGGCGGTGCTGACGGCGGCGGTGGGCACGGGGGCGGCTTGGCTGACCACGATGTACCGCTTTCCGGGGCGGGGCTGGCTGGATTATGTGCTGCTGTTCCCGCTGGCGATTCCGGCCTATGTCGGGGCCTATGCGCTGGTCGATTTCCTGCAATATGCGGGCCCGGTGCAGAGCGGCCTGCGCGAGGTGATGGGGTTTGAGACCGCCCGCGACTACTGGTTCCCGCAGGTGCGGTCGCGCGGGATGGCGGTGGTGGTGCTGTCGGCGGCGCTGTACCCTTACGTCTATTTGCTGGCCCGTGCCGCCTTCCGCGAGCAATCGGGCGGGTCCTATGAGGTGGCGCGCGCTTTGGGGTGCGGCCCGTGGCGGCTGTTTGCCCGCGTGGGCCTGCCGCTGGCCCGGCCCGCGATTGCCACCGGGGTGGCACTGGCGCTGATGGAGACGGTGGCCGATTACGGCACGGTGCAGCATTTCGGGGTGCAGACGCTGACCACCGGGATTTTCTCGACCTGGCTCAATGGCAACAATGCCGGGGGGGCGGCGCAGATTGCCGGGGTGGTGCTGACGCTGATCCTGGTGCTGCTGGGGCTGGAGCGGATCAGCCGGCGCGGCGCCCGTTTTCACCGGGTGGGCCGGTCGGCGCGCCCGGTGGAACCTGCAACACTGTCGCCCGCGCGCGGCTGGCTGGCCTTTGGGCTGTGCATGGTGCCGGTCAGTGTCGGGTTCCTGCTGCCGGTTGCGGTGATGGGCTGGCACGGCCTGCGCCGCCCCGAGGTCTGGCTGTCGCCCGGACTGGCCGAGGCTTTGGGCAATACGCTGGTGACAGGCGGGCTGGCGGCGGGGCTGACGGTAGGGGCGGCGATCTTTCTGGTCTATGGGCTGCGCCTGATCAACCGCAGCGTGGCGCGCTGGATCTTGCCGGTCACCACCCTGGGTTATGCGGCCCCGGGCGCGGTGCTGGCGGTGGGCATCCTGATCCCGCTGGCCGCGCTGGACCATCAGCTGGCCGATGCGGTGCTGGCGGTGAGTGGCTGGGACCCGGGGCTGATGCTGACCGGCACGGCGGCGGCGCTGGTGCTGGCCTATTCGGTGCGGTTTTTTGGCGTGGCGCAGGGGGCTGTGGACGCGGCCTTTGGCCGGATCTCGCCGTCGCTGCCCATGGCCGCGCGCTCGCTGGGCCGCACGCCCGGCGGTGCGCTGCGGTCCGTGCATCTGCCGCTGATGCGCGGGTCGGTTGCCACCGCGCTTTTGGTGGTCTTTGTCGATTGCGTCAAGGAACTGCCCGCCACCTTGCTGTTGCGCCCGTTCAACTACAACACCCTGTCCACGCGGGTGTTCGAACTGGCGAGCCTCGAGCGGCTGGAAGAGGCCGCCCCCGCCGCCCTGGTGGTGATGGCCGTCGGGCTGCTGGCGGTGGCGCTTTTGGCCCGAACTCATCGCTGAGGGGCTTGCACCTGCCCGCCTGCGCGGTTATTTCAAGGGCATGCCTCTATAGCTCAGCTGGTAGAGCACCTGATTTGTAATCAGGGGGTCGCGGGTTCAAGTCCTGCTGGGGGCACCATTCACATCAGAGCATTGAACCGTTTTGCTGCCTTGCCGGGGCGCGCGCCAGCCCTTTGGAAAGGTCTGGCGGCCAAGGGTGCGTTAGCCTTGCAAAGCTGCCGTGCAAGCGCTCGGGAGCGGATTGCCGCGATGGTCGCAGGCGGAGGGTGGCTAGAGGCCCGGCAGCCACAGCGCCAGCGGGGGATAGAGGATCAGAACCGCCACCAGAAGCAAGGTGCAGCTGATATAGGGCAGCGCCGCCAGATAGATGTCGCGCATTGTGGTGTCCGGCGGGGCGACCCCCTTCATCACGAAGAGCAGCAGCCCGAATGGCGGCGAGGTGAAGCCGATCTCCAGCCCCAACAGCACGATCAGCGCGAACCAGACCGGATCAAACCCCAAGGAGGCCGCGAGCGGGAAGAAGACCGGCACCGTCAGCAACATCATGGAAATCTGTTCCATGAACATCCCCAGCACCAACAGCACCGCAAACATCGCCAGCAGCATCACGATGGGTGCCAGGTCAAAGCTGGTTGCCCAGGTGATCAATCCGCCCGAGGCCCCGGAAAACGCCAGGATCTGGCTGAAGGTGGCCGAGCCAAAGACGATCAGATAGGCCATCAGCGTGACCTTCAAGGCACCGACAACAGATTTGCGCATCGCCTCGAAGGTCAGGCAGCGGAAGGCGATAGCCACCAGGATCGCGCCGAGCGCGCCAAAGGCTGCGGCCTCGGAGGGGGTGGCGATTCCGAAAAGCATCATCACCACGATCAGCGCCATCACGCCGACCAGGGGCACCACATCGCGCAGGACCAGACGCAGCTTTTCCGCCAGCGGGATCGGTGTCACGTCATAAGCCGGGGCTGCATCGGGGTCGATCCTGGTCTGAATCCATATGGTGATCACATAAAAACTGGCCAGCACCAGGCCGGGGATCACCCCTGCCATCAGCAAGGCGGAAATATCGACCTTTGCCATGGTCGCCAGCAGAACTGCCAGGGCCGAGGGCGGGATGATGATAGCCAGGCCCCCGGTGCCCAGGATCGGGCCGATCGACATGTGTTTCTTGTAGCCCCGCTTGTTCATCTCGGGCACCAGCAGCGAGCCGAGCAGCGCTGTTGCCCCCATCGACGACCCCGACATCGTGGCAAAGCCGGTGCCGCCCAGGACGGTGACATAGCTCAGCCGCCCCGGAATGCGGCCCAGCAGCCGGTCGATGGCGTTGAACATGCGGGCACCCAGGCCCGTGTGAAAGAAGATCTCGCCCATCAGCAGGAAGAGCGGGATGGGGACGAGAGCATAGGAGGTCAGTGCGCCCAGGCCATTGTTCAGCATCTGGGTCACGCCGCGCTCGCCGCCCATGAACACCCAGGCCCCCAGGATATTGGCCGCGAGAAAGGCCAGTGCCACCGGCATTCCGATGGCCATCAGCACAAGGATTGCCCCCAACAGCAGGGCCAGCGCTTCAAACCACATCATTCGTGTATCCCCGCCTCGCCCGAGTGCATGACCTCACGTCCAAAGACGAAGCGGGCGCATTCCACCGCCATCAGGCCGAAACTGACCGGAAAGGCGATGGTCAGAAGCCAGCGCGGAAAGTAATAGGATCGCACGTCGAAATCACCGCGCGCGAGATTGGTCTGGACCAGTTGATAGCCTTTCCAGCCCAGATAGAGGCAGATCAGGGTGCAGGCCGCAGCGACTGCGCGGCTTAGCGCGATGCGTGCAGGCGCGGGCAGGGCCGCGGTCACCAGTTCGATGTGCACATGGCCGCGCTGCCGCACCAGCCAGGGCGCGCCCAGCATGGTGATATACAGCATGGCATATTCCGTAGAGGTGAACAGCCAGGCAAAGGGCTGCGCGCCAAGGTTGCGCATGACAACCGAGGCCGTCACCGCCACCATCAGCCAGACCAGCAAGATCGCCGCCGTGAGCGCCATGCCATCCACCAATCTGTCATAGAGTTTCCAGAGCACCTGCATCGATCGCCTTCTTTCAGGACAAGGGAGGCGGCGGCACCGCGCGGGTGCCGCCGCAGCGCGTTACTGCCCGGCGGACAGGTCGTAGAACTTGGCGATCAGCGTGTCGTAATTGGTCAGACCCATCGGGTGCTGTTCCATCTGTTCGCGCATCCGCTTGAAGGTCTCATCGCGCGCCGCGGCCAGATAGCGGCTGGCGGCCTCGGCTTCGAGGGTCACCTCTGTCATGCCGGCGGCGTCGAGGCGGGCAAATTCGTCATCCCGCCGGTCGGTCTGGGCCGCGACGCTGGCGGCTTCATGCGCAATGGCCTGTTCGGTCAGGATCTGCTTGGCCTCTTCCGACAGGCTGTTCCACTTCTCGAGGTTCACGATCACCCCGATGTCGGTGGAAAAGAACGACGGCTCTACCCGATACTTGACGAATTCGTTCCATTTCAGGTCGATCAAGCCGATCTGGGTCCAGCCGGTGGCGTCCACCACACCTTTTTCCAGCGCGCCATAGACCTCGCCGGTGGGCAGGTCGATCACCTGCGCGCCAAGATAGTTGGTGAAAAACGCGTTATAGACGGCGTTGCCGCGCAATTTGACATTCGACAGGTCAAGATCGCCGTTGTCCTTGAACTTGGGTTCGTTGACCATCCACAGGTTGTAGGACACGCCGCTGTCAAACCAGCCCAGGTATTTGACGCCCATCTTTTCCTGATGGATCGCATCGATCAGGTCAATGCCGCCATTGGCGCGCGCCTCGACCGCCGTGATGTTCGATCCGACCAGCGCGTCCTTTTCCGGCAAGGACCCGGCATAGAAGCTGCCCGGCGTATGGACCATGTCGACGATGCCGTCACGGACCGCATCGGGCTGCTGCGCGGTGGGGATCGCCTCGGGGCCGCCGCGCACCTCGATCTCGATCACGCCCTGGCCGGCCTCGTTGACCTTGGCGACAAAGTCGAGAAAGCTTTGGGTGTAGATCAGGTTGGGGGAAAAGGCGTGCACGGCTGTCAGCTTGTCCTGCGCCATGGCGGTGGTGGCCAAGAGCAGGCTTGCAAGGCTCAGGCCCGCAATCTTGACGGGGGTCAGGTTCATCAGTGTCATGGTCGTCTCCCTGTTGGTGTGGGGTTGATCCCCGGTTTGGTCTGCGCCGCCCGCGTGGCGGTGTCAGTCATTGGGCCAGACCCAGGGTGCGCGGGCCTGTCTGGTCTTGGTAAAGGCGGTGATGGCGGCGGCGTGCGACGCCGTCAGGTCGATGTCGTCCCAGCCGTTGATCAGCTTCTGACGCCACACCGGGTCCAGCGCGAAAGGGATGCTGTCAGAGCCGGTCGTCAGCATCTGGGCCTGAAGATCAACGGTCATCACGGCAGGGCAGGCCGCCAGCAGGCGGTCGGCCTGATCTTCGGTGATGCGGGCGGGCAGCAGGCCGTTGTTCACCGCATTGGCGGCAAAGATGTCGCCGAAACTGGGTGCGATCACCACGCGGAACCCGGCATCATGCAGCGCATACACCGCCGCCTCACGCGAGGAGCCGCCGCCGAAATTCCGCCGCGCCACCAGAAGGCTGGCCCCTTGGGCCTGCGGGTGGTTCAAGGTGAAATCCGGCCGCAGCGCGTCGCCGTCGCGGCGCAGGTCATGCAGCAGGAAGCGGCCATAGCCTTCCTCCCTTGGGGCCGACATGAAGCGCGCCGGAATGATCTGGTCGGTGTCGATGTTTTCGAGCGGCAAGGCGGCGGCAAGGCCGTGATGCAGGGTCCAGCCTGTCATATACGCCCCTCCAGCAGCGGGCGCACATCGGTCAGGTGGCCGGTCACGGCGGCGGCGGCCACCATGGCAGGCGACATCAGATGCGTGCGTGCGCCCGGGCCCTGACGGCCGCGGAAATTGCGGTTGGTCGAAGAGGCGCAGCGGCTTTGCGGCGCGACCACATCGCCATTCATGCCGACGCACATCGAACAGCCCGACCCCACCCAATCCAGCCCGGCGGCGGTGAAAATCCGGTCCAGCCCCTCGGCTTCGGCCTGCGCCTTGACCAGAGCCGAGCCGGGCGAGACCATGCCCGGCACCTTGGCCTGCCGTCCGGCCAGAACGGCGGCGGCGGCGCGCAGATCCTCGATCCGGGCATTGGTGCAAGATCCGATGAACACCTGATCCACCGCCACACTGTCGAGCGGGCGACCGGCGGTCAGACCCATGTAGTCAAGGGCTGCGGCGATACGGCTGGCCTGGGCCGGGTCTGTCACGCGGCTGGGGTCGGGGATGGTGGCGGTGATCGGCAGCGCATCCTCGGGGCTGGTGCCCCAGGTCACGATCGGGGCGACCTCGGCCATGTCCAGCGTGACTTCGCGATCAAAGGCTGCGTCCGGGTCAGAGGCAAGGCTGGCCCAGTCTGCGCAGGCCGCGTCGAAATCGGCAGGGGCAAAGGTCCGCCCGCGCAACCAGTCAAAGGTGGTCTGATCGGGGGCCACAAGGCCGGTGCGCGCGCCCCCCTCGATCGACAGGTTGCACAGCGTCAGCCGGCCCGCGACCGACAGGGCACGGACGGCGGGCCCGGCATATTCCACCGCATGGCCGCGCGCGCCATCCGCGCCCAGCCGGGCAATCCATGCCAGGGCCATGTCCTTGGCCCCGACCCCGGGGCCGGCCTGTCCGGTAAAGGTGATCCGCATCCGCGCCGGTTTGCGTTGCCAGGTTGTCTGCGTGGCCAACACATGCGCCACCTCGGTCGCGCCGATGCCAAACCCATAGGCCCCGAGGGCGCCATGCGTGGCGGTATGGCTGTCGCCGCAGACCACCAGCATGCCGGGCAGCGTCAGCCCCTGTTCCGGCCCCATCACATGCACGATGCCCTGACCGGCATGGCCCAGCCCGAACAGCCGGATGCCATGCGCCGCCGTATTGTCGGCCAGGGTCTGCACCATGCGCGCAATATCGGGGGTGGCGACAGGCCCGCGCGTCGGCACATAGTGGTCGGCGACCCCGACGGTCAGCCCAGGTTCTGCCACTTCCATCCCGCGCGCGGCCAAGGTGCGAAAGCCGTGGTGCGAGCCTTCGTGCACGTAATGCCGGTCAACCCACAACAGCGACGCGCCATCCGCGCGGGTCAGGATCAGGTGGTCCTCCCAGAGCTTGTCGAACAGCGTTTTCATTCCGCCGCCCCCGAGGCCAGGTCTGTCATCGGCACCAGCACCGGTTCCCATTGCCGCGCCCCGGCCTTGCCCACCCGGTTCAATGTCATGTCCAGCCGGAACCGGTCTGGCCGGTACAAGGCAGACAGATGTTCCACCCCGCGCCCCGAGGCATCGAACACCACCCGGGTCAGGGTGATCAGGGCCGCGCCCACCGACACCTCCAGCGCCTCGGCCACATCTGGGGTGGCAAGGCTGGCAGAGATCGATTGGCTGGCATGGTCCACCTGAACGCCCGCACGTTCCAGCAGCCGGAACAGCGGGGTCGCGGCCAGATCGGTTTCCGAGAAATCCTGCGCGATATCTTCGGGCACATGGGTGGTGAGATGCGAGAAGGGGGCGCCCTCCATCCGCCGCACCCGCACCGCGCGCTGGACCCGGCCGCCTTCGGGCAGGCGCAGCGCCTCTGCCACCAGGGGCGGTGCCGGCACATAGGCATAGGCCAGCAGGCGCGCGGTCGTCTGCTGGCCCATCCGCACCAGCTGGGGCATCAGGGTTGCAAAATCCGCAGCGATTGCCGCCCCCTGTGGGGCCGCGCCTGTCACCCGGGTGCCAGAGCCGGGGCGGCGGTCGATCAACCCTTCCTGGGCCAGCGCATCCAGCGCGCGGCGGATGGTGACGCGGCTGACCCCGTGCTGTTCGGCCAAGCGCACCTCGCCCGGTAGAAGCGTGCCGGCCGCCAGCTCGCCGCGCGTGATCTCGTCGCGCATCAGCAGGTAAACCCGCTGCGCCTTGCTGCCGTCTGCTGAAATCCGCGCTGCCAGCACCATGATGACCTGCCCTTTCGACTCGGTGATGTTACCCCCGGTCTGCAACAAAGCAACTAAAATGTCTGGTCAAGGCGCAACTAAATGTATTGCCTGAGTGCCAAAAGCGGTATTAAAAATCATACAGGTTATTTTGTCGGAGTCGCACCATGCCCATTGTCACCGTGCAGATCCTTGAAGGCTATGAGGCGTCGGTCAAAACCCGGCTTGGCCAGGCCATGACCGAGGCCGTACGTTCTGTGGTGGCGGCCCCGGCCGAGGCGGTGACCGTGATCCTGTCGGAAATGCCCGCCGCGAATTATCTGCGAGGCGGCGCGCATCGGACGGCCGGGCCGGCGCTGGCGGATGCGGGCGAGGTGGTGCGCCGCTTTCTGACAGCGATGGAGGCGCGTGATCTGCCTTCGGCCCGCGCCCATCTGGCACCGGGTTTTGCCATGACCTTTCCGGGCGGTGTGCGGATGGAGACGCTGGAGCAGTTGGTGGCCTGGGCCAAGCCGCGCTACCGTTTTGTGAAAAAGACCTATGAAAGGTTCGATGCCATGGGATCGATTGTCTATTGCTTTGGCAGGTTGCACGGCGAATGGCCCGATGGTGCGGCGTTTTCCGGCATCCGCTTCATTGACCGCTTCGTGTTAGAGGACGGGCGCATCCTGCGCCAGGACGTGTGGAATGACATCGCCGAAAGTCAGGCCCGGGGGGCTGCGCAATGATTGATCCCATCACCCTGGCTGTACTGGCAGGCCGCATGGAGCAGATCGCCGACGAGATGGACGCGACACTGTTCCGCTCTGCCTTCAACCCGATCATCGCCGAGGCGCATGACGCCAGCCACGGGCTGTATCATGCCACGACCGGGGACACGCTGGTGCAGGGCAAATCCGGCTTGCCGATTTTCGTGGGCGTGATGGCCTTTGCGGTCAAGGCCGTGATCGACAAGGCGGCCGCCGACGGGGATCTGGCGGATGGCGATGTCTATATCTTCAACGACGCGCATATCGGCGGCACGCATCTGTCCGACATGCGGCTGGTGCGGCCCTATTACCATCAGGGCCAGCTGTTCTGCTATCTGGCATCGGTGGGCCATTGGCATGATGTGGGCGGGGCGGTGCCGGGCAATTACAACCCGCGCGCCACCGAGGTGTTCCAGGAGGCCTTCGTGCTGCCACCCGTCAAGGTGATGCGCGCCGGTGCGGTGCAGCAGGACGTGATCGACATCATCCTGCGCAACACCCGCCTGCCGGCCTCGGCGCAGGGCGATCTGAACGGGCAGTTGAGCGCGCTGGATCTGGGCGTGCGGCGGATGGATGGATTGTTGGCGGAATACGGGGCGGCAACGGTGCGCGCCGCGCTGGACGCGCTGTCGGACCGGGCGGAAACCCTGATCCGGGCCGAGGTTGCGGCGCTGCCCGATGGACGCTGGGAGGCGACCGATTATCTGGACAATGACGGGATCACCGATGTTGCCCTGCCGATCACGGTGGCGTTGACGGTGGCTGGGGACCGCCTGAGCCTTGATTTCACCGGGACTGCGCCTGCCACGGCGGGGCCGGTGAACATTTCGAAGGGGACGGCGATTGCTGCTGTCTATGTGGCGATCAAGCATATCTTTCCGGGCCTTCCCGCGAATGCCGGCGTGATGCGCCCGCTTGACATCATCGTGCCCGATCGCAGCCTGCTTGCGGCAGAGTTTCCCGCGCCCACGGGTGGCTATACCGAAACCATCCTGCGGATGATCGATGTGATTTTCTCGGCCATGGCACAGGCCGCGCCCGAGCTGGTGGTGGCCAATGCCTATGGCACGATCAATGCGCTGTCGCTGGCGGGATATCGCCGTGACGGGCGGCGCTGGGTGATGTTCTCGTTCTATGGCGGCGGGCATGGCGGCAGCGCGCAGGGCGATGGGCTCAACCATGGCAATGCGCCGATCTCGACCGCGACGATCCCGCCGGTCGAGATCCTCGAATCCGCTTATCCGGTGATGTTCCGGCAATGGGCGCTGCGGCCAGACAGTGGCGGGGCAGGGGCGCAGCGCGGTGGTCTTGGCGCGGTGTACGAGATCGAACTTCTGGAGGAGAGTGCAGAGGTCTTCCTGTTTGGCGAGCGTGGGCGACATGCGCCCAAGGGGGCCGCCGGAGGGGGGGATGCCGCCCTGAACCGGTTCAGCTATTCCAACGGGCCGGATTGGGCGACACCTGCCATGGTATCGAAAGGGACAGGCATGCGGCTGACGCGGGGGGATGCGGTGCGGCTTGAAACGCCGGGCGGCGGTGGCTATGGCCCGGCAGAGGGGCGCGACCCGGGGCTGGTGGCGCGCGATGTGGCGCTGGGTCTGGTGAGCGCAGCGGCGGCGGACGCCGCCTATGGCAGCGCATGGCGGAGTGTCACAGCATGAGCGGGTCCATTCTGATCGGTGTCGATGTCGGCGGCACCTTCACCGATATCTTCGTGCTGGATGCGGCGACCGGCCGGGCCGAAGTCGCCAAGGTGCCCACCTCGCGCCCCGACCAGTCGGCGGGGTTCCTGGCCGGTATCGCGCAGCGGGTGTCGGATCTTGGCAAGGTGGCGACCGTGGTGCATGGCACCACCGCAGGCACCAATGCGCTGCTGGAGCGCAAGGGCGCGCGCATCGGTGTGATCACCACGGCCGGTTTTCGCGACGTGCTGGAAATGCGCCGCCGCGACCGGCCGCGCACCTGGGGCTTGCGCGGCGATTTCACGCCCGTGGTGCCGCGCGACCTGCGGCTTGAAGTGCCCGAGCGCACGCTGGCCGATGGCACCATCCGCACGGCGGTGGATCTGGACGCGGTGCGCGCGGCGGGGCGGGCCTTGCTGGATCAGGGCTGTCTTGCGGTGGCGGTGCTGTTTGTCAATTCCTATGCCAACCCGGCCAATGAACAGGCCGCCGTGGCGGCGCTGCGCGAGATCTGGCCCACTCCGCATGTGGCCTCTTCGTCGGAAATCCTGCCCGAGATCCGCGAATTCGAGCGGTTTTCCACCACCGCGCTCAATGCCTATCTGCAGCCCGAGGTGGCAGGCTATCTGAGCCGCCTGGAAAGCGCGCTGAAGGGCAAGGGGTTTGGCGGTGAGTTTCTGATCGTGCAGTCAAACGGCGGTGTCATGGCGGTGGAGACGGCCTGTCGGCTGCCGGTGCGTACCGCCTTGTCGGGGCCGGCCGCAGGGGTGATTGCGGCGGCCTATATCGCGCAGACCGCCGGCTGTCCTGATATCATCACCGGCGACATGGGGGGAACGTCCTTTGATGTGGCGCTGATCTCGGGCGGGCAGGCGGCGCTGGCGGCGCAGACCGCCGTCGACTTCGGCATGGTCGTGCGGGTTCCGATGATCGAGATCACGACCATCGGCGCGGGCGGCGGGTCCATTGCCTGGGTGGACAAGGGCGGGCTTTTGAACATCGGCCCGGAATCCGCGGGCTCTGATCCCGGCCCCGTTGCCTATGGGCGCGGCAATACCCGCCCCACGGTGACGGATGCCAATATCGTGCTGGGCCGCATCGACCCCGACCGGCCGATTGGCGGCGGGCGGCTGGATGTTGACGCCGCGCGGGCAGCGATTGACCGGCATGTGGGCGCGCCGCTGTCGCTTGGCACCGAAGAGGCGGCCGAGGCGATCATCCGCGTTGCCAATTCGCGGATGGCCGGTGCCATCCGTCTGGTCAGCATTGAACGGGGCCATGATCCGAAACATTTTGCCTTCATGCCCTTTGGCGGCGGCGGCGCCCTGCATGCCGGAGCGATGCTGGCCGAGGTCGGCCTGTCGCGGGCCATCGTGCCGCGCTATCCGGGTGTCACATCGGCCATGGGCTGCGTGATTGCCGACATGCGGGCGGATTTCGTGCAGACGGTCAACCAGCTGACGGCGGCGGCGGATGGCGCGGCGCTTGCGGCGCTGATTGGCGGGCATCTGGCGGAGGGGCAGGCGATGCTGGCGGCCAGCGGCGGGGCCTTTGCCGCGCGCACCGTTACCGTCGAGCTGGACATGGCCTATGTCGGTCAGACCCATACCGTCTCGGTGCCCTTGCCGGTCACGATCAGCGGCGATGCGGTCACCCCGCCGACCCCTGATGCCATTACGACGGCCTTCGAGGCGGCCTATCTGCGCGTCTTTGGCCGGCTGTTGCCCGGGGGTGTCAGCCGCATCCTGAACCTGCGGACCGCGGTGATCGGACAGCGGCCGAAGTTTGATCTGGCCACGCTGGCCCCCACGACCAGCGGTCCGGTGACGCCGCGCACCACGCGGCGGGTCCACTTTGGCGGCGGGTGGTGCGCGGCGGCCATCTATGACCGGCTGGCCCTGCCGGTGGGCACCGTCATCCGGGGCCCTGCCGTGCTGGAACAGCCCGACACCACGATCCTTGTCGAACCGGGCCTGATCGGCACAGTCGATGCCTATGGCAATGTGATCCTGACGCGGGAGGGTGACGATGAAGCTTGATCCGCGCAAGACCGCGCTTCTGACCATAGACCTGCAGAATGATTTCCTGCATCCCGAGGGCGCTTATGGCCGTGCAGGCCAAAGTGCCGCGGCGATCAGCGCGCTGCCGGGCCGCATCGCCCCGGTGCGCGATGCGCTGCGCGCGGCGGGGGGTGTGTATATCTCGGCCCAGTTCACCCTGGTGCCGGGGCCGGACGGGCCCCTGATCGCGCCGCATCTGGCCCAGCTGCGTCCGTTTCTGACGGCAGGAGATTTCGCCCCCGGCAGCTTTGGCCATGATCTGGTCGAGAGCCTGAAACCGGCCGATTTCACCGTGGAGAAGGTGGCCTATTCCGCACTGTATCAGACCCGGCTGGAATATATCTTGCGCCATCTGGCCATCGACACGCTGATCGTGGGCGGCATCGTGACCAATGGCGGGGTGGCCTCGACGCTGCGCGACGCGCATCTGCGGGGCCTGCATACGGTTGTGCTGACCGATGGCTGCGCGGCCTTTCGCGACGATGTACACGACGCCACGCTTTTGTCCTTGGCCTCTGTCACCGAGCAGATGACCTGTGCACAGGCCGCAGAGTTGTTGAAAGGTGCCGCATGACCCTGAAATCCCGCCTGGCGCAGCCGCAGATCCTGATCGCCCCCGGTGTCTATGACGGACTGACCGCAGCCATCGCCGCCGATGCCGGGTTCGAGGCCCTGTATCTGTCGGGTGCCGCCGTGGCCTATACCCGGCTGGGGCGGCCCGATATCGGGCTGACGACCATGTCGGAAATGGCCGATACCATGGCGCTGATCCGTGACCGTGTGGCGCTGCCGGTGATCATTGACGCCGATACCGGCTTTGGCAATGCGCTGAACGCGCAGCGCACCATGCGGGCCTATGAACGCGCGGGCGCCAGTGCGCTGCAGATCGAGGATCAGACCTATCCGAAACGCTGTGGGCATCTGGCCGACAAATCGCTTATTTCTTGCGCCGAGATGGTGGGCAAGATCGCGGCCATGGCAGAGGCCCGGGCCAGTGACCAGACCCTGATCATCGCGCGCACCGATGCCATCGCGGTCGAGGGTTTCGCGGCGGCCATAGACCGGGCGGGCGCCTATCTGGAGGCGGGTGCCGATGCGCTTTTCATCGAAGCCCCGCGCACCGGCGATGAACTGGCCCAGGTGGCGCAGACCTTCCGGGGGCGCGCCGCCCTGATGGCCAATATGGTCGAGGGCGGGGCCACGCCGATCCGGTCGGCCGCGGATTTGCAGGCGCTGGGCTTTGATCTGGTGATCTTTCCCGGCGGAATCGTGCGCGCCCTGGCGCGCACCGCAGGCGACTATTATGCCAGCCTGATGGCGCATGGGTCGAACACGCCCTTTGCCAACCGGATGTATGATTTCGACGGGCTGAACGACCGCATCGGCACGGCTGACCTGCTGGCGGTGGGGGCCCGGTTTGACGGGACCAACCCATGATCCTGCCGCCGGTGGCGCATGAGGCGCGGGTCCAGACGCTGATCGTGGGCGCGGGGGCCTGCGGGCTGATCGCCGCGCTTGCCGCGCAAGAGGCGGGCCAAGAAGTGCTGGTGCTGGAACGCGATGCGGTGCCTTGGGGCTCCACCGCCTTGTCGGCCGGGCTGATCCCGGCGGCCGGCACGCGCTGGCAGGCGGCGGCCGGCATCACCGACAGCCCCGCGCAGTTTGCGGCGGATATTGCCGCCAAGGCCCATCACGAAAACGACCCCGCGCTTGAGGCCGCGCTGACGACGGGCGCAGCACAGGTGCTGCATTGGCTGGCCGATCGCCACGGGCTGGAGCTGTCCGTGATCACCGATTTCACCTATCCGGGCCATTCGGCCCGTCGGATGCATGGCCTGCCCAGCCGGTCGGGGCTTGCGCTGGTGAACGCCTTGCGGGCCGCGACCGAGGCGATGGGCATCGACATTCTGACCGAGGCGCAGGTGACGGCCCTGTACGCTGATGGTGCCCGGGTCACCGGGGTGCAGATCACCCGGCCCGATGGCAGCGCAGACAGCATCGGCTGTGACCGGCTGATCCTGGCCTGCAACGGCTTTGGCGGCAACAAGGCGATGGTGGCACAGCACATGCCCGCCATCGCCGATGCGCTCTATTTCGGCCATCCCGGCAATCAGGGCGAGGCGATGACATGGGGCGCTGCCTTGGGTGCGGCGGTCCGCCATGCGGGGGCCTATCAGGGCCATGGCAATGTGGCGCATCCGCATGGCATTCTGATCACCTGGGCCACGATCATGGAAGGCGGCTGTCAGGTCAATCTGCAGGGCAAGCGGTTCTGGAACGAGGCGCAGGGCTATTCCGAGGCGGCGTGCGCGGTGCTGGCCCAGCCCGAAGGGCTGGCCTGGGCGATTTTTGATGCCCGTATTGCCGGCGTCGCGCGCCAGTTTCAGGATTTCCGCGATGCCGAGGCGCAGGGCGCGGTCAAGACGGCCCCCACCGTTGCGGCGCTGGCGCAGGCGACGGGGCTGCCGCCCGATGCGCTTGCCAATACGCTCGCGGCCTTCGAGGCGGCGAAAACCGGTGCGCCGGATGGCTTTGGCCGCGCCTTGGCGGGCGTGTCCTCCCTGACCGCACCCTTTGTGGCGGTGCGGGTGACCGGAGCGCTGTTCCACACCCAGGGCGGTCTGGTGACCGATGGTCAGGGTCGCGTTCTGTCGGCGCAAGGCAAGCCCTTGGGCAACCTCTGGGCCGGCGGTGGCGCGGCCTGTGGGGTATCGGGGTCGGGCGATGCCGGGTATCTGTCGGGCAATGGGCTCTTGTCGGCGGTGGTGCTGGGCTATCGCGCGGGTCGCGGGGATGAAACTTCAAGCGCCGCGTGACGGGGGCCTGATTTGAGGGGCGTGCCGGTCCCGCTTTGCCGCGCCAGGGTCACCTGACGCGCAGGCAGGTCCGCAGCGCCCGTGTCAGGGGATCGTCCAGGCATGATCCTGCGCCAGGATCGCGGCCAATGCCCGGGCCGCTGCCTGTGGATCGCCTGCGGTGACGCCATCAGCCAAGGCCTTGTAATGGGCAGATTTTTCCTGGGCAAATTCGGTAACCCCGGCGCGGATGCGGGCCTGTGTGCTTTGCACCACGCCAAATTCCACCAGCCCTGATGCGGCGCGCAGGAACGGGTTCTGACTGGCCTCGAACAGGGTGCGGTGGAATTCGAATTCCGCCAGCGCAAAGGGTTCCGGCATCGCCCCCATGGCGGCGCGCTGGTTCAGCCAGTAGTGCAGCATCCGCACCTGCTCGGCCGTGCGGCGGGTGGCGGCGAGGGTGGCCGTCTGCATCTCGACCGTCTCGCGCAGCTCGGTGAAGCTGGCAAGGAAGGCGGCATCCGGCCCGGCCTCTTGAATCCAGCCCAGAACCGAGCGGTCGAACAGGTTCCAGCGGCTGCGCGACAGCACCCGCGTGCCGACCTTGGCCCGCGCCTCGACCAGCCCCTTGGCCTCCAGCGTTTTCAGCGCTTCGCGCAGCACGGTGCGCGACACGCCGTAGCTGTCCATCATCTCGGCATCATTGGGCAGGATCGAGCCCACGGCAAAGCGGCCCGAGGCGATGCCCAGACCCACCTCGGCAATCACATAGGAATGGTAGTTCCGCGCCGTCTGCCGTCCGGAGAGTGCGCGCACAAGGCTCCCCGGTTCGCTCATGTCAGGATTTCCTAAACGCCTTCTTCCGGGGACCAGAGGCCGAGAACACCAGCCTTTGCAACAGAATGAACATGAAGAGAAGCCCGCCGATGACGATTTTCGTCCACCAGCTGGACAGGGTGCCGTCAAAGACGATGTAGGTCTGCACCAGCCCTTGCAGCATCACCCCGATGAAGGTGCCCGCCACAAAGCCATAGCCGCCGGTCAGCAGCGTGCCGCCGATCACCACGGCGGCGATGGCATCCAGCTCTACCCCCAGCGCAGACAGCGAATAGCCGGCAGAGGTATAGAGCGAGAACACGATCCCCGCGATCCCGGCAAGGGTGGAGGACAGGGTGTAGACCAGAATGGTGGTGCGCGCCACCGGCACGCCCATCAGCGCGGCCGAGGTCTCATTCCCGCCAAGCGCATAGACATAAGATCCAAAGCGGGTGCGATGCGCAAGGAGGATGCCAAGGGCAAACACCGCCAGCATCACCATTCCGATCACCGTCAGCCGCCCGCCGCCGGGCAGCAGGATATAGGCGCGCGAGATGGCGGTATAAACCTCATGCTTGATGCCGATACTGTCGGGCGACAGCACCGAGGCGCCGCCACGCGCCAGAAACATCCCCGCCAGCGTGACGATGAAGGACGGCACCTTGAGGTAATGGATGGCCGCCCCCATCAGCGCGCCGAACCCCGCCGACACCGCCAGCGTGATGGCAAAGGCCAAGGCCGGGTGCAGCCCGGACCACATGATCAGCGTGGCGATCAGCACGGTGGAAAACCCGATCACCGCCCCCACCGACAGGTCAATCCCGCCCGAGATGATGACAAAGGTCATCCCCACCGCCGCGATGCCCAGAAAGGCGTTGTCGGTCAGGAAATTGCCCAGCACGCGGGTCGACAGCATCGACGGGTATTGCAGCACCGCCGCCAGATAGGCGAGCAGGAAGATCACGGTTGTCGCCAGCAGCGGGCGCAGCGCGCGGTTCATTTGGCGCTCCTTTTCGGGGGCGGGGTCAGGGGGGTGAAGCGGCGGCTGAGCCATTGTCCGGCCTGTGGCGATTGCAGCACCAGAATCAGGATGATCACCGCCGATTTGACGACCAGATTGAACTGCGGCGAAAAGCCCGAAATCAGGATGCCGGTGTTCATCGCCTGAATGATCAGCGCGCCGACGACTGACATGGGAATGGAAAACCGCCCGCCCAGCAAGGATGTGCCGCCCAGCACCACGGCCAGGATGGCATCCAGCTCCAGCCACAGGCCCGCATTGTTGGCATCGGCGCCGCGAATGTCGCCTGCCACCACCAGCCCGGCAATGGCCGCGCAGAATCCGGCAAAGCTGTAGACCAGCAGCAAGAGCAAGCGGCTGGAAATGCCGGCAAAGCGCGCGGCAGAGCGGTTGACCCCCACCGCCTCGATCAGCAGGCCAAGCGCGGTGCGGCGCACGGCAATCGTGGTGACAATCATCAGCACAAAGGCGATCACCACCGGCATCGGCAGGCCAAACAGCGCGCCGGTGCCGATATAACTGAGCACCGGGTCCGAGAAGGTGACGATCGACCCTTCGGTGATCAGCTGCGCAAGGCCGCGCCCGGCCACCATCAGCACCAGCGTGGCGATGATCGGCTGGATGTCGAGGTAGGTCACCAGAACCCCGTTCCAGAACCCGCAGATCAGCCCCGCCAGCAGCGCCACCGGAATCGCAATCGCGGCGGGCGTGCCGGTGGAGACCATCACCGCCGCCACAGCCCCGGAAATCGCCATCACGGCACCCACCGACAGGTCCACGCCCTTTGTGGCAATCACGGCCGTGACGCCAATGGCCAGAATGGCCACCGGCGCGCCGCGGTTGAGCACGTCGAGCAGGCTGCCGAAGAACCGGCCATCCTGCCAGGTGACGGTGAAAAATCCCGGAAACAGCAGCCAGTTGATGAACAACACGGCGGCAAGGGCGGCAAATTGCGGGCGCAGCAGCGCCGATGTCAGGGCCTGCCGTTTCATGTCACGGGCTCCGTTGTCAGGGTGTTGTCGGCGATGGCGGCGACGATGACCGCCGGGGTGATATCGGCCCCGTGCAGTTCCGCCACCATTTTGCGGTCGCGCATCACCACCACGCGGTTGGAATAGGCCACCACCTCGTCAAGCTCGGAAGAGATCACCAGCAGCGCCAGCCCCTCTTCGCGCAGGCGGTTGATGGTGCGTACAATCTCGGCATGCGCGCCCACGTCGATGCCGCGTGTGGGTTCATCCAGGATCAGGAAGGTCGGGTCATTGGCCAGCCAGCGGGCCAGGATCACCTTTTGCTGATTGCCGCCCGACAGCAGTTTTACCGGCATGTCATGATTGGCGGCGCGGATGTCCAGATCATCGGCATAGCGCCCGGCGATTTCATCCTGTTCATCCCGGTGCAGGGCGCGGAACCAGCCCAGCTTGGCCTGCAGCGCGATGATGATGTTCTCGCGCACCGACAATTCGCCGAAAATCCCGTCCAGCTTGCGGTCTTCGGGGCAAAAGCCAAAGCCTGCCGCCACTGCCTGCGCCGGATTGCGCACGCGCACCGGCCTGCCATCCACGATGGTCTCGCCCTCATCAGCCGTATCCACCCCGAACATCAGCCGCGCCATTTCCGTGCGGCCAGAGCCCAGAAGACCCGCCACCCCCACCACTTCGCCCGCATGCAGCGACAGGGTGAAAGGGGCCACACGGCCCGCGCGGCCAAGGCCGGTGAAGGTCACCTTGACCGGGCCCTTGGCCGCCTCGTCCACCGGGGGGGCGGCATGGGCATAGGCCAGGTCCTTGCCCAGCATCATCCGCACCACCTCGGTTGCGGTCACCGTGCTCAGGTCGCGGGTGCCGATCAGCTGGCCATTGCGCAGGATGGTCACGCGGTCCGACACCGCAAAGACCTGATCGAGGAAATGGGTGATGAAGATGATGCCCAGCCCGCGCGCCTTGAGGCTGCGCACCACATCAAACAGCTTGTCCACCTCATTGCGGTCAAGGCTGGCGGTGGGTTCATCCAGCACCAGCACCTTGCCCGAGAGTTCCACCGCCCGGGCGATGGCGACAATCTGCTGCACCGCCACCGAATAGCTGCCCAGTTCCGCCCGCACGTCGATGTCCAGACCATAGGTCGCCATCAGGGCGGCGGCCTGCGTCACGATGGATTTGCGCTGCACCAGGCCAAAGCGCGTCGGCTGGCGGCCCAGAAACAGGTTTTCCGCCACTGACCGGTTGGGCAGCAGGTTCACCTCCTGATAGACCGTACCGATGCCAGACCCTTGCGCATTGAGCGGATCGGTAAAGCGCACCGGGGCACCCTCCAGCAGGATATCACCGCCATCGGGCTGATAGGCCCCGGTCAGGATCTTGATCAGCGTGGATTTTCCGGCCCCGTTTTCGCCCAAGAGGGCGTGCACTTCGCCCGCGCGCACCGCGAAATTCACCCCGTCCAGCGCCCTGTGCTGGCCGAATATCTTGACGATCCCGCGTGCCTCCAGCACCGGATGTGCCGCATCCGTCATGTCCTGCTCCCCCGAGTCCTGCCCGCTATTAGGTCTTGTTTTTCACAGCCAAAGCAATGCTGTCGGCGGGATTTCCCCCGCCGACAGCTGCCGTTGCGGGGCAGATCAGTAGCCCAGACCCTTGCGGCGGTCGTATTCGCCCTGCGGATCATCCGCCGGGGTGTAGAGCTTGGATTCGGTGATGATGAACTTTTCAGGCATGGTGCCTGCGTTCAGGAACGCATCCAGCGCCTCGAATGCCGGGCCTGCCATGTTCGGCGTCAGCTCCACCGTGGCATTGGCCTCGCCTGCGGCCATGGCGGCAAAGATATCGGGCACGGCGTCGATCGACACCACCAGAATATCGCTGCCCGGCTTAAGGCCAGCATCCTTGATCGCCTGAATCGCCCCCACGGCCATGTCATCATTATGGGCGTAAACGGCGCAGATCTCGGCCCCGCCGCCTTCGGCCTTGAGGAAGCCTTCCATCACTTCCTTGCCCTTGGAGCGGGTAAAATCGCCGGTCTGGCTGCGGATGATGCTGATGTTGCTGGCGGCCGCGATGCCTTCTTCAAAGCCCTGCTTGCGGTTGATGGCGGGGGATGAGCCGACGGTGCCTTGCAGTTCCACCACCTTGCAGTCGCGGTCCCCCACTTCGCCCACCAGCCATTCACCGGCCACGCGGCCCTCTTTCACCTGATCGGAGGCGACGGAGGTCAGATACAGATCTTCGGGCGCGTCGATGCCACGGTCGAGCAGCACCACCGGAATTTCGGCCTCTTTCGCCTCGGTCAGCACCTCTTCCCACCCGGTCGAGACGACAGGGGCAATCAGGATCGCGTCAACACCTTGCGCGATGAAGCCCCGCAATGCCTTGATCTGGTTTTCCTGTTTCTGCTGGGCATCGGCGAATTTCAGATCGACGCCAAGCCGCTCGGCCTCGGCCCGTGTCACCGAGGTTTCCGCCGCGCGCCAGCCGGATTCGGACCCGATCTGCGAAAAGCCGATCACCTTGCCCGCAAGACCCTCGGCAGAGGCGGTTGAAGACATGAGTGCGCCGATGCCCGCGACCAGCGCGAGCTTTTTGATAATGGACATGAATCCCTCCCTAGGATTGTGCGGCAGACGTCTCCTCCCGTCGACCTGAGAGGAGGCTAGCAAAAGTAATACTATATGTAAAATCTAATGTGGGCCCTCAGGTTCGGCGCGAAAACAGGGGTTTTCTGCTGCTGTGCGGGGCGGGCAAGCCGTGTCCGGCGATGGGCAAAGCGCAGGTCAAGCCTTTGTGCTGCAAGGCTTTAAGTCTGCAAAGGCATCGGCTCTCCCATCTGCGGTCTCAAGGAGGCGCGGCAGAAGGGGCAAGGCATGCGGTGGTGCTTGCGCGGCCTTGCTCGGCAGGGTCTGGGGGTCCGGCCCCGCCCGAGGTGGCCCGGTGCCGATCCTTCGAGGCCATCCTGCCGCCGAATCACGCTGCCGTGATCCCGCGCCTCTGCTGTCGCAGGCATGACGTGCCCGGATCGCAACATCTTGTAAGTTTCCTTTGGCTGCGACACATCATGCCCGTTGGCCGGATGGACAGGACCGGCCTGAACCCGGACTGTAGCGCCAGAGGCCCGCCGGGCGGATGGTCTGGTCGCAGCCCGGCAAAGGGAGTGTGCCGTTGAAGATCCTTGCCTTCACCTGTGTGCGCAACGAAGGCCCGTTTCTGCTGGAATGGATCGCCTATCACCGGCTGATCGGCGTGTCGGATTTCGTGGTCTTTTCCAATGATTGCGAAGATGGCAGCGATGATCTGCTTTCCTGTCTGGCCGCGCAGGGCCTGCTGCGCCACATCCCCCATCGCGCAGCACCGGGCAAAAGCGTGCAATGGCAGGCCCTGCAACGGGTGGCGCGCGACCGCATGCTGGCGGGGATGGACTGGGCGATGTGTGTCGATGTCGATGAATTCCCCCTGATCCATGCGCCGGGGCACCGGCTGGCCGATGCCATTGCCGCCGTGCCAGAGGGCACCGATGCCATTGCCATGCCCTGGCGGCTGTTCGGGGCCAGCGGGCATGTGCGGTTTGACGACGCCCCGGTGACCGCGCAGTTCCAGCGCTCGGCCCCCGAAGACCTGTCCCACCCCATTGCCGCGCGCTATATCAAGACCCTGTTCCGCCCGGCGCGGTTCCACAAGCCGGGCGTCCACCGGCCAAAACGGCAGCCCACCGGCCCGCTGCCGGTCTGGGCCGATGGCTCCGGCCAGCGGCTGACGGATGATTTTGCCGCGCGCGAAGCCCAGATCGCCCTGCCCACCCTGACGCCCGGCCGCCGCATCATCGAGCTGAACCATTATTCGCTGCGCTCGGTCGAAAGCTTTCTGGTCAAGACCGCGCGCGGATTGGCCAACCGGACCGGCAAGGCGATTGACCTGAGCTATTGGGTGGAGCGGAATTTCAACACTGTCCGAAATACCGCCATCTCCCATTGGTCCGATGCCTTGGCGGCAGAGATGGCCAGGCTGCGGCAAGTGCCGGGGGTTGAGGCGCTGCACCAGCGCGGCTGCGACTGGCACCGCCAGCGCAGTGCGGCGCTGCTGCGCACAGAAGAAGGCTACCGGCTGTATTGCGATTGCCTGCATGCTGCCGATTCAGCCGCTTTGCCGCGCAATCTGGCGCTGCACCTCTACCGCGCCTTTGCCGAGTTGCGCGGGCCACAGGGCTAGGCGGTGGCGATGCACTTTCATATCGGCCTGAACGCGCGCCGGACCAATGCCGAAAGCTGGGGCGATCTGCCCTTTGCGCACAGCCTGGCCGAGGCCCTCGCGCAGATCGGCCATGCGTCGCAGCTGTTTTTCCGCGATGAAACCCCGGCGCTGACCGGGCAGCGCGATGTGGTCTTGCGCCTCATTGGTCCGCATCTGGATGAGCCGGTGCCCGGAGTGCCCAACCTTTTGTGGATGATCAGCCCGCCCAATATGGCCCCGCTGGCCTGTCTCGCACGCTATCAGGCGCTTTTTCTGGCCTCGGACGAATTGGTCAGGCGCTGTCTGGCAAGCGGTTTGACCGCCGTGCACCTGCCGCAGGCCACCGACACCCGCCTGTTCACCCCTGGGGCCGCGGGCGATCTGCCGGTGGATTTCGACATCAGCTTTGTCGGCAACCACGCGCCCCGCGCCCCGCGCCTGACGGTGCGGGCGGCGCTTGAACTGGGCTTTGATGTCAGGATCTGGGGGCAGGGCTGGGAGGGCGTGGTGCCCGACCGCCATCTGTGCGGCACAAGGCTGGACAGTGCCGAACTGGCGCAGGTCTATGCCCGGTCGCGCATCGTGCTCAACAGCCACATGCCCTATATGGCCGAGCTGGGCTTCATGAACAACCGCAGCTTTGACGCGCTGGCCTGTGGCGCGCAGGTGGTGTCAGACCCGGTGGCGGGATTCGCCGATCCGCATCTGCACGGGCTGCACCAATGCGGGGCAGGGGATGCGCTTGGCCCCTTGCTGAGGCGCCTCTTGGCCCCCGCCCCCAGCCTGCAACAGCGGGCGCGCGTCGCGGCCAGCGTGGCGGCGCACTACAGCTTTGCAAACCGTGCCGCCGTCCTTGCCCGCTGCGCGGAAGGGCTGCTTGAGCACAACGCGCGCGCCCGCCCGGCCTTTGCCCTGATGCCGCCACAGCCCCTGCGGGGGGCGCGGACGCCGGTCAGCCTGACCGATTGCCCGGACGGGGAGGAAGACAGCATCAGCCGGTTTGAGACCCGTCTGGATGCGCTGATCGCCCAGGGCCAGCCGGATGTGACCCTGATCCTGTCAGACCCCACATCCACGCCGCCGGGTTTGGGGGTGGAAGCGGCCATGCGCCGGGCGGCCCTGGCGGTGGGGCGCATCGGCGCAGTCATCGCGCGACAGGCCTCCTTTGCCGGGCTGACCGTTCTGGCCCCGCCCGATCACGCAGGGCAGGGCGTCATCCACGCCGGGATGCAGGATCACCGCGCCGCGCAATCCGCCGCGCTGAACCGGGCCTCCCCTGCGGCGCTGGCCACGCTGGCACCGCTGTGCGCCCGGGCGCGGCGGCTGCTGGAAAGCCCGGCCGGAGCCTGTCTGGCGCTGGCGCATGGCGATGACGGGCTGGACCCGGTGCAGACCGCCATCCGCCTGCTGACCAACAGGCCGCTCTATGCCCATACCCCCGCCGGCTTTTCGCGCGATCGGCAAAAGCGCCATCTGCGGCTCTGGCCGCGCAAGGCGCTGGCGCGCGGCGATCTGTCGGTCGGGGTGTTTCTCCATCTGTATTATCCCGACCTTGCAACAGTGTTTCGAAATCGCTTCGCGGCGCTGGACCTGCCCTACCGGCTCTATGTCTCAACCGACACGGCAGAAAAGGCGCGGGCGATCAGGGCAGAGCTGCCACAGGCAGAGCTGCGGGTGCTGCCGAACCGGGGGCGCGATATCTGCGGCAAGCTGGTCGGCTTTGCCGATGCCCATGCCGATCATGACATCGTGCTGCACCTGCATGGCAAGAAATCCCCGCATGCGTCAGGGTTGGACCAATGGCTTGACCATTGCCTGACCTGCCTGCTGCCCAACCGCGAAGAGGTGTTCCGCATCCTGTCGCTGTTCCAGTCGCTGCCCGACCTCGGCATGGTGGCCCCTCTGACCTACCGCTCGGTGCTGGCGGCGGCGCATTGGGGCGACAACCTGGAGATCGCGCGTGAGATTGCCGCGCGCATCGGGCCAGACCTTGCCCTGCCGCCCGATGCAGAGCTGGATTTTCCGGTGGGCTCGATGTTCTGGGCCAGGGCCGCCGCGCTGCAACCGCTGCTGGGGCTGGGGCTGACGGCCAGCCATTTCCCTGACGAATCCGGTCAGGTCGATGCCACCCCCGCCCATGCCATCGAACGGTTGCTGGGCGTGGTCTGTCAGGCGGGCGGCTACCGGATGATCCGGGTGGCGCCCCAGGCCAGCCAGCAGCACAAGGGCCAGCAGATCCTGGCCAGCCGCAACGAAGATGTGCGCCGCGCCCTGCACGCCGGGATGTTGGGCGCATGACCGCAGCCGATTGTCAGGGCTTTTTCGACGCAAGCCATTACCAGCGCCAGCTTGCCGCACCGGTGCCTGACCCGCTGGCGCATTTCCGCATGCAGGGCGACAGGCTGGGGCTTGATCCGTCGCCCTATTTTTCCACCCGCCATTACAAGGCGCGCTACCCCGACTGGCAGGCCGAAGGGGCCGCCACCGCGCTGGATGATTTTCTGGCGCGCGATGGGGCGGGGGGCTGGCGCAGCCCGCATCCGCTGTTCGACCCCGCCTCCTATCTGCGGCGTTATCCCGATGTTGCAGCGGCGGACCTGTCCCCGGCGGGACATTTCGCGCGCCATGGCGACTGCGAAGGGCGCAACCCGTCCGACGGGTTCGACGCGCGCTATTACACGCGCCGCTATCTGCGGCTGACCGACAGGTGCGCCTTTGCGCATTACATCGCGGCAGGGCAGGCGGCGGGCCATCTGCCAAGGCCCGACCCGCGCAGCGCCGCGCAATCGGCGGCAGCGGCGGCGCAGGCCGTGGCGCATCTGTCGCGCCCGGTCGTCCTTGGGGTGCATGACGCGCAAGAGGCGGGCACGCCGCTCTTGGTGCGCGACATGGCGAGGCTGCTGCGCAAGCGCGGCCATGCGCCGCTCTTCGTGCTGCGCGACGGTGGCCCATTGGTCCCCGATCTGGAACGCCTGGGCCCGGTGTTCGTGCTGGCCGATGGCTGGGATGTGGCGGGGCTGCTGTCTGGCATCGGGTCCGGTGTTCCGGCCCTTGTCCACAGCGCCGAAGCGGCCTTCATTGCCGGTGCGGCCGCGCAGGCCGGGCTGCCAACCGCGCTGATGATCCACGAGATGCGCGGTTATCTGGCAGCGCGCGGCCTGTTGCCGGACCTGATCGCCGCCCAAGGCGCCGGCGCGCGGCTGATCGCGTCTTTTCCCCGCATGGCGACGGCCCTCGCCCCCGATCTGGGGCCGCTGGCGGTACAGTCTCCCGGTGCCGCGCTGCCGCCCGCGCCCCTGTCGGCTTTCCGCCGCTGGCACCGGCAGCGCGCCGGGCGGGCGCTGTTTGTGGGGGCAGGGCTGGCAGACCATCGCAAGGGGTTTGACCTCTTTGTGCAGGCCGCGCAGGACATTCAGGCCCAATGCCCCGATGCGGTCTTTGTCTGGCTTGGGGCAATGACCGACTGGTCGCTGTCCCTGGCAGAGGCGGCGCGGGGCAAGGGCCTGCCGCTGATCCTGCCCGGCTTTGTGCCCGACTCGCTGGCCTGCTATGCGGCGGCAAGCGCCTATCTGCTGACCTCGCGCGAAGATCCCGGGCCGACGACCCTGATCCATGCCACAGCCACCGGCACGCCCTTCGTCGGCTATGGGGCCGACATTGGCCTGCGCGGTCTGATCGATCCGCTGGGGCAATTCGTGGCCTGCGACGACAGGGCAGGGTTTGCTGCGGCGGCGCTGGCCTTCGCGCGCAGCGAAACGCCGGCCGCGCGGCGCAAGCGTCGCGCGATGCTGCGCCCCTATCTGGATCCGGAGCGCTATCTGGACGCGCTCCTTACCCTGCTCCCCGGCCCTTCCTGACCAGCGCCTGCAGCCGCGCCCAATCGCGCAGCGGCATCGCCGGGTTGCCCATCATCCGCGCGCCCGCCGGCACGTCGCGCAGGACAACCGCCCCCACCCCGATCACCGCGCCGTCGCCGATCTGCAATGGCCGCCCCGGCCTGCCGTTGCAAAGAATGGCGCCAGACCCGATGGTGGCCATGGCACCGACATGCACATGGCCATTCAGGATCGACCCGATGGCAAGGGTCGCAAAATCACCCACCGTCACATCATGGCCGATCGCCTGCGCCAGCACCTGCACCCCGGCCCCCAGCACCACATTGGGGCTGATCGGCGTTTCGGGATAGATCACGCAGCCCGGCCCCACCTGCAGATTGGCGGCCACCAGATCGGGCCTGCGCCGGATCGCCGTGGCCAGCACCGCGCCTTCCTCTGCCAGCCGCGCCGCAATCCTTGCCCGCACCCGCCCGTCGCCCATCGACAGGAGCACCGGCACCTGCGCAAAGCGCGCGGCACGCTCGGCCCCCGAGATCACCGGCACATTCAGGGCCGGATGGAGGAAACCATGGTCCAGATCATCGACCACCGCCCGCAGGCGCACCCTGTCCTGCCACAGGCCCTGCAGCACCATGAGGATCATCTGGCTGTGGCCGCGCGCGCCGTAAAGCACCACCTCGTCGAACGCTTCGACCCCCTGCATCTGCCCCTCCCTCATCCCAGCACCCGCCGCACCGCCTTGACCACCCGGTCCACCCCCGCGCGCCCCATCGCGCCGTAGAGCGGCAGGGACAGGTAATGTCCGGCCAGCGTCTGTGCAACGGCGCGGGCGCGGCTGCTGTGCACCACCGCGCCCTCAAACATCGTGCCCGGACCGCAGAGCAGCGGAAACGGCGCGCGCGGCAGGATATCATCGGCCTGCAGGCTGGCGATGGTGGCATCGCGCTGCTCGGACGGCATCACCAGCGTGTAATACAGATGGCTTTCGCTGCTGCCGGGGCGGGGCGGCAGCACGCTGGCCCCCGGCATCCCGGCAAAACCGGCGTCATACCAGCGCCGCAGCTGACGGCGCGCCGCCCTTTCTTGCGCCACCCGGGGCAGCACCGCCAGCCCGAAGGCGGCGTGCAGGTCCGACATCTTGGCATTGATCCCGGGGCCGGTCATCTGCCCCCCGTCCAGCCCGAAGTTGCGCAGTTGGGCCAGCTTTGGCGCCAGCCCCGCCTCACGCAAGACCACGGCGCCACCCTCTGCCGTGCTCAGCAATTTGGTGGCATGCAGCGACAGCGCGCTGGCATCGCCCGACAGACAGATGTTGCGCCCCGACAGCTCTATATCCGGGGCCTGTGCCGCATCGAACACCAGCCAAAGCCCATGGCGGCGCGCGATATCCTCCAGCGCGGCCACATCACAGGCGATGCCCTGAAAATGCACCGCCAGAATGGCCACGCTGCGCGGGGTGATCGCGGTCTCCACCGCCAGCGGGCAGAGCGTGCCAAACGCCGGCTCCACATCGGCAAACACCGGCCTGAAGCCGCACCAGTCGATCGCCTGCACCGAGGCCGCAAAGCTGAGCGGCGGGGTGATCACCTCGCCGCCCCGGGCCAGGTTGCCCAGCCGCAGGGCCAGCATCAGTGCCATGGTGCCAGAAGACACCAGCGATACATGGCCGCCCAGGTCTTGGCGCAGTGCCGCTTCCAGCCGGTCATGCAGCGCGCCGCCATTGGTCAGCTGCGCCGAGCCAAAGACCGGACCCAACAGCTGCTCAAGATCCTGCTGTCGCGGCATCAGGGGCCTGCCAAAGACAATCGGGCCGGGGCGTTCTGACATCAGGCCTTGCTCTCCTACAGACTGGCCCCGCATCCTGGCCGCAAACCCGGCACCAGCGCAGGCACCCGGACCCGCGCCGCGCCCGCTTGCCCCATCTGAACCGCTTTCAGGCACAGGTTCAACACCCCCTGCAAGGGGTGCATGCCGCGCGGGCACTGGATCAACCAATTGATAAAGGAATATGGAGGCGGGTATCGGAATCGAACCGATCTTCACGGATTTGCAATCCCACGGCTTTCGTTGAAATGTAAGGGAAATTCTTCAAAAGGCATCGTTTTGGCCCTTCCTGAAATCAACGGCTTAGCTGCCCCATGCAAAACGACTAAGGGGGAACCTGCGGCTAGGGATGGGCAACCTTATAGGCCCGCGTTGCCGCAATCACGTCTTGGACCGTGCCAAGTGAAAGCTTAGCGAGAGTGCGGTAGTAGTGCCCTTGCGTCGTCGCAAGCTCGGTGATGTGGACAGTGTTGCGCAGCTTGCGCAGTTTCGTCACGGCCCCTTTCTGGGCTGGTGTCAGGATACCTTCCTCGCCTGCCACTTCGATCAACCACCAAAAGTTTCTCTTAGTGATTTGTGCCGGTGCCGTCGCAGCATTCCAGCCAATATTGTTCCCCGCTCTCGCGGGGCCACCGTCCTTGGTCAGATACTTGGTTCCCGTCATGGCGTTGCCTCTGATGCCATGCAGAATGCAGTCACTAAGCAAAGCTTCGCAGATTGACCCGTAGTCGATAACTTGGGTGCGGACGTGCGCAATGGATTCATCGCCTTGCACCAAGACGCTCAATCCCAGCTTATACAGCCACCTAGCCCCGTAATGGGTTTGTGCCAAATACCTGCGCAACGCCGGATCTGCTACATGTGCAAACTCAACGGCTTCCAAATCTGCGACCGCGCGAATATCTGCACGGCAGAAATCCACGAACGTATTGATTGCAGCCTGACCGAATTGCTCTTGGATTGTTGGCATTTTCCCCGCCTATGCTGATGCTTGGCAACCATAGGTATGACCACCCTGCAACGGCAAGCCCCTTCCTACTGGCATCTCGGGTAGACTCGAAGTGGTCCAACCGTCGCGCGCCATCTTAGAAGTTTGGAATGATCTGTAGCGGCATCGTTCCACTACGCCCTGCCCCGGAAGAGTAGCGCGTTAGCGGCCCGCTTCGCACCTTGCTCAGGTCTGGCGGGCCGCGTCGTTTCGGGCGCTCGCCGCGCCACCCGCACCCTCTCTGCCCCGCGCCCCCTTGTTCCCACACATAAACCGATCTGCCCCGATCTTTGACCGGGGGAAGAGGAACAATGCCGCCCGGCGTTCGCCGGGCGAAGAGGATGCGAGGCGGAAGCGGGGGCTTGCGGGGCAGTTTGGGGCAGGTGCTGCCCCGAGGGGGTGGGGTTTGGGGCAGGCTTGGGGCAGGAATTTTGCCGATTAAATGTCGTTTTTCTATTTGTTTTTATGATCTTAGATATTCTTTGGGGCAGATAGGGCAGGTAATCTATACGCCGAACCTAAAAAACTTGAGGAAACAAGGAATTTGTAGGTCCGACTATAGGGCTTTGTTGCCCCAACTGCCCCGATCTGTCGCAAGCCCATGACACTAATGGGAAAAGGCCGAGATTGAAGCTGCCCTGCCGTTGCCCTGTTCCGGGGCAAGGCTTGCCCCGAGGCCCGTCACCACGGGTCTGGCCGGGCGCAAAGTTGTGTGTTGCGTTGTGTGACCATAACCGCCCGGTGCTGTTGGGGCGCGTTAGCTTTCATCTGGCATGTCTGATCTTGCCGCGACTTGAACCAGTCGCCACAGGATAAGGACGCCGAAGCGATGCAAACCGAAAAGCGCCACCCGATTGCCCATGCGCTGCACATCATCGGCACCGGGCGGACCACGCTCAACAATTACATTTACGGGCCGGGTGCTATCCTGTCCGCGATCTTTGGCGAGGCGGGCGAAAGCCTTGAAGATCACATCGGCCCCAACCGCGCGCCGGTCTGCGAAAATCAGCGGTGGCTGCGCCGCTATCTGACAGACGAGGCGGTGGTGGTGCTGTCCATCGGCTTCCGGCTGATCCGATACGGGGTCAAGGCTGAAGAGGCGTTCCGGCTGGGCTTCCGCTTTGCGTTCGGCACCGATGCGCCCGAGGGCCATCCGGTGCGGTGGTCGCCCCTCTACCCCGAGGGCGAAACCATTCTGATTATCAACTCTCCCAGCCCGATCACGGAAGACGCAGGTGGCCGCACGGCCTTTGCCTTTGTCGGTGATCGTTACCATGGCTCCATGGCAGAGGCCGCGCGACTGGCCGGGCATGAGGAAGAGGGCGAGCCGCTGGTGGTGCTGAACCTCTCGCACCTTTGCCGCTCAATCGCGCTTTGGCTGGGCGAAGACCCGACAACCTTCATGCGCCCGGCGGCGCAGGTGGCCGCGTGATGCTGGCCGCGTTCAATTCCTTTCGGGCGGGTTTGGAAGGCTTCCCGCCCGGATCAGTCGGCGCGGTTGGGGAAACACGCGCTGGCACCTTGCGGGCAGGGAAGGCGGGGCAGGACCGTTCTTTGGTGGAAGAGCGTCCCGCCTTCCCGTTCGCATCTTTGGACCCGGCACAAATCGCCCTAGACTCGGCCCCCCACCCCCCCTTTGGGTCCTTCCCCCATAAGCAACGTGGGGTAATTCGCGGCCACGTTACTTTGGGCAGTCTGAAGATTTTGCAGGCTGGGTGTTTGCATTGGGGTTGTTGTAATGAAAGGGAAAATCGGATGCTGCGGCATGAAGTGAACCAAAAGACCCCGCCCGGATTTGTGGCGGTGGATCGGGCGGACGTGGTGGCGGCCTGTCTGGCCGTGCTGATCCGCGAATTGCATGGCCTCGGCCTGAAGCGCGAGGTTGCGCTGGCCGTTCTGCGCGATGCGGCCGACCGGATCGACGCCGCCCTGACCCGTGGGCCGCGCGCCCTTGTGCTTTACCGGCTGGACCGGAAAGCCCCGGTGGGCATCGTGTCGGATGATGACGCCCGCCTCGCCACCTTCACCGCCGAGGCCGAAGCCTCGGGTGCGGGTCTGATCGGGGTGAATCCCTATCGGGTCGCCGTGCTGGCCGCCAAGGCCAAGGCCGAGGGCTGCGCCACCGTGAAACAAGGAGGGCAGTATGACCGCGCGCTTCACTGACATGGGCGCGGGTGCCGGGGATGCGGCAACCCGCATCGGCGCGGCCGTGCTGGCCGAGGTGCAGGCCGAAGGGGGCGACGACCGCACCGTGGCGCTGTCGTTTTCCTCGGAAGCGCCGGTTCTGCGCGACTACAGCTTTGGCCCCGGCTGGGAAGTCCTCGGCCACCGGCCCCAAGAGGTGGACCTGTCGCGCATTGCGGCGGGCGCTGTTCCGCTTCTGAAGGACCACCGCCGCGACCTTGATTCCAAGGTGGGCACCGTTGCCCGCGCATGGATCGAAGGGGCGCGGGGGAAAGCCATTGTCACCTTCGCCGCTACCCCCGAGGGCGAGGCCATGCTGGCCCGCGTTCGCGCGGCCGAGGTGCAAAGCGTGTCTGTCGGATACGCCGCCCATGCCTTTGAGGTGGTGGGCGATCTGGAAGGCGTCCCGGTGGTTCGCGTGACCGGCTGGGAATTGCTGGAAGTCTCTCTTGTCGCCACCCCTGCCGACCCTTCCGTGGGCATCGGCCGTTCGTTTACCCCCGCCCTGAAAGGATCTTCTATGACCACCCCGAACCCCGCTGCGCCGGTCAATCCGGCCCCTTTCGCCTCGGCCACGGCCGCGATGGAAGCCACTCGCGCCGAACGCCATCGCGTCCGCGAAATCGAAGCCACCGCCCGCCAAATGAACATGCCCGGCGACATGCTGGCCGCCGCCATCGAAGACGGCACCACCCTGGCCGATTTCCAGCGCCAAGCCCTTGACTTCATCGGGTCCGATACGGCCACCGCCACGCGCCAGCGCATGTTTGCCCCGGCGATCCGTCGCGGTGGCGAACGCGAATACAGCCTGACCCGCGCCATTGCCGCCGAACTGTCGGGCAACTGGTCGGACGCGGGCTTCGAGCGTGAAGTGGCACAGGAAACCACCCGCGCCGTGGGCAAGTCCGCCTCGGGCTTCTATGTGCCCCCGGCCGTGTTCGGCCGCGCGGTCATCACCACGGCCACCGCCCCGGCGCTGATCGGCACCGATCACATGGCTTCGGCTTTCATCGACGCCCTGCGCCCGGAGGTTGCCGTGATGGGCCTCGGGGCCACTACCCTGCCGGGTCTGGTGGAAAACGTGTCGATCCCGCGCATGGTGTCGGGCACCGCTGCCGAGTGGATCGGGGAAGACGCCGCTGCCTCCGAGTCCTCACCTGTCTTCGACAGCGTTCCACTGACCCTGAAGCAACTGTCTGCCCGCAGTCAGCTTTCGAGGCGGCAACTGAAGCAGTCCCTGCCGGGACTGGACGTGCTGTTGCGCAATGACCTGCGCCGGTCCATCGGTATCGAACTGGACCGGGCGGCAATCTCGGGCGCGGGTAGCGCCACCGTGCTGCGCGGCATCCTGAATACCGTGGGCATCGGATCGGTGGCAATCGGTGCAAATGGCGGGGTCCCGCACTTCCCGTTCCTGACCCGGCTTATGGCCGAGGTAGAAGCCGAGAACGTGGCAGGCACGTCCTATGGCTGGCTGACCAACCACTTTGTGAAGGGGACCCTGCTTTCCACCCAGACGGCGGACGGCGCGCAACAGATGATCCTTCAGCGGATCGGCACCGACTGGACCATCGCAGGTTACAAGGCGGCCTTCAGCAATCTTGTGCCTTCGGATGGTGAAAAGGGCACCGGCGAAGACCTGTCGACCCTGATCTTCGGCAACTGGTCGGACCTGCTGATCGGCCAGTGGGGCGGCATCGACATTGTGGTCGATGACGTGACCGAAGCCGCCAAGGGCAACGTGCGCATCATCGCCCATTCGGAATGGGACATTGCCGTGCGCCATGCGCAATCCTTCGCCGTCATCACCGATGCCGTGACCGTCGCGGGCTGATCCTGCGGCACCTGCCCGCCCCACCTCGGGGCGGGCTTTCCCTCAATTTCGGAAAGGGCCAGACATGGCAATCATTCACGGAAAGGACGGGGTGGTGAAGATCGGCGCAGCCGATTTTGCCCACGTCCAAAGCTGGAATCTGGACGTGACGGCCGATGTGGCCGAAGCCTACAGCATGGGTGAAGAGTGGAAGGACGCCGGGGTTGGCGTCAAAGGCTGGTCGGGGTCGCTGGAATGCTACTATGATCCGGCGGACACAACGCAAAGCGGCCTCGATGTGGGCGACGTGGTGGCGCTGAACCTGTATCCCGGCGGGGATGCGACCGGGGCGCGCTACTTCAGCGGCAACGCGGTGGTGTCCGGGGTGCCCCTGTCGGGGGCCAAGGACGGGTGGGTGTCTGTCACCTTCAACTTCACCGGCAAGGGCGCGCTGGCCTCGGCCACCGCCGCCTGACGGCCGCCCCCCGGCTTCTCTGCCCCTTTCGCGGATCGGGGCAAGGCGGGGCGAAAGGGGGGCGCGAATGCCTTCACATGGGCGCGGGGATAAGCACTTCAGGGCGGCCGCCATGCGGCCGCTTTGTCATTTCCAACCTCGGCCGTTCCGGCCGCAGGGCGCGGCTTTCCAAGGCCAGCATGGCACGGGCTTGCGCAAGCTGGCCGGTGGCCCAGCCGATGCCCTGCCGGGTCACGATATAGCGCCCCGGTGCCACCGGGTGAATGAAGCCCTGCCGTAGCGCCATGCCTACGGCCATATCAAGGCCGAATGGGTCAAGCCCGGCCGCGTGGGCCAAGGGCACCTCCGGGGCTTCCTGCACGGCCGCCACCGCGCACAGGAAGTCCAGAAGGTTCCGGTTGCGAAAGCCCCGCCGCTCACGCATCAAGCCGCCCTGCCATCTGCGCCTTCTCTGCCTCTTCGCCGGGTCCGGGGATCACGCCGCCCCATGCCGTCAAGCGCCAGATGCGTTCCCGATGGGTGCGGGCGGCCTGCGCGGGCATCACCTCGGCCCGCCCGAGCCGCAACAGGGTGACGGCTGTGCGCAGGCGCGACATGGCCCCGCCGTTGCGGGTGGTGGCCGGATCGGCGGCAAGCTGGACGAAGACCTGTTCCGCGTCTTCGATATTGACCGCGACTGTCAGCATTCCCCGCGCCGCGCACTCCTGAAGCCCGGCCCAGATGCCCGCCGGGGTCAGGTTGTATTCTTCCCCGGCCGAGGCAAGGTCGATCCATGCGGAAAGCTGTTGCAGGTTTTCGATCCGTTCACGGGCGCAAAGACTATCCATGGCGTCCGAGAAGTCCACCGACAGGGCGAAAAGCCCGGCGGCCGTGTATTCGTTCAAGCTGATCTGTCTGCCGTCCGAACGGGCAAGGCGGGCCTGCATGGCCGTGTAAGCGCTGCGGTCAAACTGTAGCATTTCCATGTGTCACCTTTCTGCGTTGCGCATAGCTTCGCCGGGGCCGAAAAGCAGGGGCTTTCGGTGTTGTTGTGGTTCCCGATTTGGGCTATCAATGTTTTTCGTTGATAGACTCGCGGCCTCTTGCCGTCAATGAAAAACGTTGATTATGACCCCAGCACAATCCCGAGCCGCGCGTGGCCTTCTTTCGATGACACAAACCGGGCTGGCGAAGGCCGCCGGGCTGGGGCAGTCAACGGTAATTGACTTCGAGAAAGAGCGGCGAACTGTTTCAGATCAAGCGGTTGCCGCGATCCGCGCGGCGCTGGAAGCCGCTGGGGTGGAGTTTATCCCCGAAAATGGCGGGGGTGCCGGGGTGCGCTTGGCCAAGCCCGGTGGCGCGGGCGCTTAGCAGGCTTTCCCTAACACTACCCTAACGAAAACCCGCCGCGCGCTGCAAATCTGACCCGATTTCCTTAACCGCACCTTGCCGCCTTGCCTTGCATTTTAGGCACATCAAGACGTTTGCAGGCAGGTAGGTGACATGCGGAAGGCGGCACAACGGCAATCGACATTTCTTTTGCACGATGCTGCACTATCGGCGGCCACCCCTGCGTCGGAGGTGAAAGAACATGCCTGAATTGATTTCTGCCGAAGACCTTGCGCGCCAGATGCTGTTTTCTGGCGTCAATGGCGCATTCCGCGACTGGTGCGCACTGATGCGCATTCATCCGGTGCCTGGACGGCGCGGTGTCTATGACCCGGCGCTTGTGCGGCGCAGATTGGATGAAGCGCAAGGGGTGTTGCAGGGCGAGAGCGCGGCCTCGGCCATGGGCGCGGGTCTGGTAGCCCAGAGAAGGGCGCGCCGTGGTGCAGCGTAATCGCCAGCGCCTTCCGTCCGAGATTAACCGGGTCCGGGCCAAGCTGGCGGACGGATCGGTGAAGTATTACTTCTATCTGCGCGGCCGAAAGGATGCGCGGTTCTGGACCGATGCCCACCCCAACCCGACCGATCCGGCCCTCTTCGCCGCCTACGTCGAAGCCCAGAAGCTGGGCTTGCCAAAAGGCGGCAACCTGACGCCCGCGATGGTGGACGCCTATCTGTCTTCGGCCGAGTTTAAGAGCAAGCGCCCGAGGACGCAGCTTGACTATCGCACATGGGCGCTGCGCTTCGCGGAAGAGTTTAAGAACGACCCCGCCGCATTGTTTGAAGAACCGGCTTCGCGGGGCGAGGTGAACGAATGGCGGCAAAAGTGGTCCTACTCGGCCAAACAGTTTGACTATGCCGGAACCGTCGTCACGATCATTCTGAATTGGGCGCGGGATGCTGGCAAAATCCGCGAACACCATTGCGACCGACTGCCCAAGGCATACAAGGCCGACCGGGCCGAGGTGGTCTGGACGCAAGACGACATTGCCGCCTTCACCGCCAAAGCGCCAGCATGGGCGGCGCGCATCCTGTTGACCGCCTGCGAAACCGGCCTGCGCCCCGGCGATCTGATCCGCCTGTCTCGCAGCCATATCGAAGACACGCCCGCCGGGCGGCGCATTCGGATCAAGACCAACAAGCGGGGGCAGGTGGCCCATATCCCGGTCTTGCCGCGAATGGCCGAGGTGATTGACGCAACCCCGAAGGACCAACTTCTGATCCTGTTGAACGTCAACGGCCGCCCGCTGACCGAAAGCCGCGCTTCGCAGGTGGTGCGGGAATGGCGCGACAAGGCGGGCCTGTCCGAGACGCTGCGCCTTCAGGATGCGCGCGGCACAGCCGCCACGCGCCTGTTGAATGCGGGCCTGACCCTTGCGCAGATTGCATCCTTCATGGGCTGGGGGTTGCGCCATGCGCAGAACGTCATTGAACACTATACGCGCATAGCGCCCGGCGAATCCGACACGGTTCTGGCGGCCCTGACCGCTGCGAAACGGGGTGGAGCGTGAACGGATTTGCAAAACGTCTTGCAAAATGCCCGCCCGAAGGCGCAGAATTTTTCGGCTAAGTCATTGGAAAGATTTGGAGGCGGGTATCGGAATCGAACCGATCTTCACGGATTTGCAATCCGGTGCATAGCCTGCCTGCCCACCCGCCGTTCAGGGGTCAAGTAGCGCAGCTGGGCCGGGCATGCAAGACCCCAGTTGCGGGTCTGGCATCCCGGATTGCGCCTGTGCTAGCACTTGCGAAACAGGAGTGCGTGATGATTTACGGCTATGCAGGGCAGGACGGGCGGCTGGTGGCGCTGACCCAGGACATGCCGCAAACCGCCCTCTGGCTGGATCTGGTGTCACCGGACCAGGGTGACGAGCAGACACTGGAACAGCATCTGGGGCTCGACCTGCCCACGCGCGAGGATATGGAGGAGATCGAGCAATCCTCACGGCTTTATGCCGAGGATGGGGCGCTGTTCATGACCATCCTGCTGCCAGCCAACAGCGAGGGCGATGCGCCCGACGTGGCCCCGGTCACGCTGGTGCTGACACCGCGCCAGCTGGTGACCATCCGCTACCACGCGCCGCGTGCCTTCGAGATGTTCGTGCAGCGCGGTGCCAAGGGCGGGCTGCCCTGCCATGGCCCCGAGCAGGTGATGCTGTCGCTGCTGGATGTGATGGTGGACCGGCTGGCCGATGTGCTGGAGCGGGTGGGGCGCGATATCGAGGGGATCTCGCGCCGTGTCTTTGCCAAGGACGGGGCCCAGGCGCGCAAGGGCAATGGCTGGCGCGCAGTGCTGGAGGAAATCGGGCGCAAGGGCGACATGGTCTCGGTGATCCGCGACAGTCTGGGCACGCTGGACCGGCTGACGGTGTTCTGGGGCCAGCGCCTGCGCGACGCGCCGGACACCAAGGATCTGCGGGCAAGGCTGAAGGATCTGACATCGGATGTGCGCGGGCTGGAGGATCATTCGGCCTTCATGGCGCAGAAGATTAGCTTTCTGATGGATGCAACCCTTGGCCTGATCGGGATCGAGCAGAACGGCATCATCAAGATCTTCTCTGTCGCCTCGGTGGCTTTCCTGCCGCCGACCCTGATCGCGTCGATCTACGGGATGAACTTTGCGGTGATGCCGGAACTGGGCTGGCCCTATGGCTATCCTGCCGCCCTTGGGGTGATGGTGCTGTCTGCCGTGGGGCCCTATCTGTATTTCCGGCGGCGCGGCTGGTTGTAGCTGCGCTGCCTGGGCCCGGCTGCGTAAAAATGCGGCATTCCCTGTGGGAGGCGCAGAACAATGTTCAAATTTGCAGGGTCGGCTTCGCGTATGGGCCAACACTGCTGTATTGATATTGTTGCCTTCAGGTTGCACTAAGGGCCGGAAAATCACGCGCCGGACCGTCTGCTGACGCGCCTGCGCTTTCGTTGGAAGCGAGACTTCATCCATGGCAAAACGTCTTATCATCGCGGTTATTCTGCTGGGCCTGATCGTGGGCGGGATCGTGTGGTTCAACTCTTTCCGGGCCGGCATGATCGCCGAATTCATGGCCGGGCGGGTGCCGCCGCCGGTTCCGGTCACCGTGCAGATGGTAGAGCCAGTGACATGGACGCCGGGGATCGACGCGATCGGCACCGCCATTTCTGCGCGCGGCGTCGATCTGGCGATTGAATCGGGCGGGCTGGTCCGGTCGGTGAACTTCACCTCGAACGAGGCCGTGACCGAAGGTCAGGTTCTGCTGGAGATCGACGATGACAGCGAACGCGCCTCGCTTGCCGCCGCCGAGGCGGCGCTGGGCGTGGCCCAGACAGAATCGCAGCGCGCCGAGACCCTGACAGAACGCGGGGTCGGGACTGCCAATTCGGTCGAAACCGCACTGGCACAAGTGGAAAGCGCCCGGGCGCAGGTGGCGCAGGTGCGCACAGCGCTGGATGCCAAGACCCTGACCGCGCCCTTTGACGGTGTCATCGGCATTCCGCGCGTCGAACGCGGGCAATATGTGACCCCCGGCACGGTCTATGCGACCTTGCAGGATCTGAATCAGATGTATGTGGATTTCACCGTGCCCGAACAGCAGATCGGCGCGCTCACTCTGGGGCGGGCCATTTCGGTCAGCACCCCGGTTGCCGATTTTCAGGCCGAGGGCCGGATCTCGGGCATCGAGCCGCAGGTCGATCCGCGCACCCGTCTGGTTTCGGTGCGTGCAGTGGTGGACAACACCGACGGCAGCCTGTTCCCCGGCCAGTTCCTGCGGGTGCGCGTGGCCCTGCCAGAAGAGGCGGGCGTGATCACCGTGCCGCAGACGGCGGTGATCTCCAGCCTGTACGGCGATTCCATCTATGTGGTGCAGCCCGAGGGCGAGGGGCTGAAGGTCGAGCAGGCCTTCGTGACACTCGGCCGCCGGTCGGGCGACCGGATCGAGGTGGTGGCGGGCATCGCTGCCGGCGATCAGATCGTGACATCGGGCCAGAACCGCCTGTCCAATCAGGCGGCTGTGGTGATCGACGACAGCGTGAGCCTGTCGCCCGCCGCCCAAGGCGCAACCGCCACCCCTCAGACGGCTGCCGAACCGTCCCCTGACGCCGCCGAAGCCGCCCCCGCGGCCAGCGAATAGGAGAGCCAAGATGCATTTTTCCGAGCTTTTCATCCGCCGCCCGGTGCTGTCGAGCGTGCTGGCGGCGCTGATCCTCTTCCTTGGCCTGGCGTCGATGTTCAGTCTGCCGGTACGCCAGTACCCCGAGGTCGAGGAAAGCGTGATCACCATCACCACGGTCTATCCGGGGGCGGCCCCCGAACTGATCCAGGGCTTTGTCACCGCCCCCATCGCCTCGGCGGTCTCGACCACCGAAAACCTTGATTACGTGACCAGCGAATCCCGGCAATCGGCGTCGGTGGTGACAGTGCAGATGCGGCTGGGGGCCGATCCCGACATCGCGCTGACCGAAGTCATGTCCAAGGTGCAGCAGGTGCGCGGCCAGCTGCCGCAGGATACCGAAGATCCGGTCATCGCCAAGGGCACCGGCCAGTCCTTTGCGCTGATGTATCTGGCGGCGCAGAACCCGAACATGACGCCGGAACAGCTGACGGAATATCTCGAACGCGTGGTGCGTCCGCGGGTGACCAATATCGAAGGCGTGGCCCAGATGGAGATTCTGGGGTCGCAGAAATATGCCATGCGGGTCTGGCTTGACCCGCTCATGCTGTCGGCGCGCGGGGTCACCGCATCAGAGATTCTGGCCGCCATCCGGTCGTCAAACTTTCTGTCGGCCCCGGGCAAGACCGAGAACGAATTCTTCAGCTATTCTCTGACCCTCGATTCCACCATCCAGACCCCTGAGGCCTTTGGGGCCCTGCCGGTGGCGCAAGGGGATACCGGCGTGGTGCGGCTGCGCGATGTGGCGCGGATCGAGCTTGCCTCGGGGGCCAATGAGGCGATCGTGACCTTCGCCGGCGAGCCGGGTATCTTCATCGGCGTCATTCCGGCCCCGGGGGAAAACCAGCTCGATGTCGCAAGCAATGTCCTCGCGGCCTTGCCCGATCTGGTGCAGACCCTGCCCACTGGCATGACCATCGATCTGGTCTACGACTCGACCGAAACCATTTCGGCCTCGATTGCCGAGGTGTTCGTGACCATCGCCGAAGCCGTGGTGATCGTGGTGGTGGTGATCTTGCTGTTCCTTGGCTCGTTCCGCTCGGTGCTGATGCCGATTGTCACCATTCCGCTGTCGCTGATCGGGGTCTGCTCGGTCATGCTGATGCTGGGCTATTCGATCAACCTGCTGACCCTGCTGGCCATGGTGCTGGCCATCGGTCTGGTGGTTGATGACGCCATCGTGGTGGTGGAAAACATTCACCGCCACATTGATGAGGGCATGACACCGGCAGCGGCCTCGATCAAGGGCATGAAGGAAATCACCGGCCCGGTGGTGGCAATGACCATCACGCTGGCGGCGGTGCTGGCCCCGCTGGCCTTTACCGGCGGGCTGACCGGCGCGCTCTTTGCCGAATTTGCGCTGACCCTTGCCGGATCGGTGGTGATCTCGGGCATCGTCGCGCTGACCATCACCCCGGCCATGTCGGCGCGGCTGCTCAGCCATGGCGCACCGGGGCGGTTTCAGCGCATCGTCGACCGCACGCTGGGCGGGCTGGCCAACTGGTATGAACGCCGGGTGGCCTCTTCGCTCGATTACCGGCCGGTCACCATTCTGATGGTGATCTCGCTTCTGGGGGCCACCGGGTTCATGTTCGTGAACACCTCCTCGGAACTGGCCCCCGAAGAGGACAGCGGCGCCCTGTTCGCCATCATGAACGGTCCGCGCTATGCCACGCTGGATTATACCAATGCCTTCACCTCCGAGATCGCCAACCGCACGGCCACGATCGAAGAGGTGCAGACCTCGTTCTCTCTGGTCGGGATGGGCGGGGCCGGGAACACCGGATTCTACATCTGGGCGCTGAAGGACTGGTCCGAACGCACGCGCGGACAGGCCGAAATTCAGGCGCAGTTGCAAGGCATTCTCGATGGCGCGCCGGGCCTGCAAAGCTATGTCTTTGCGCCGCCCTCCTTGCCCGGTTCGGGCGGCGGCCTGCCGATTTCGATGGTGATCCAGTCGATCTATGCGCCCGAACGCGTGGTCGAGGTGGCCGAGGAAATCCGCACCCGGGCCATGCAATCGGGCATGTTCATCGTGGTCCAGAACAGCCTGTCCTTCGATTCGCCGCAGGTCCGTGTCACCATCGACCGCGACCGCGCGGCCCAGTTGGGCGTCGCGGTCAGCGATATCGGCTCCACCCTCGGGCTTTTGGTCGGGGGCGGGGCGATTGCGCAATTTGACCGCGATTCCAACAGCTATGATGTGATCACCCAGGTGCCGCCCGAATGGCGCGACAATCCCGAACGGCTGGGAGAGTTCTATGTGCGCTCGGGCAGCGGGGTCATGGTGCCGCTGTCCTCGGTGGTCAGCATCCAGTCCACGGTGTCCGCCGCCTCGATCTCGCAGTTCAACCAGCTGAACTCGGCCACGCTGTCGGGCATGCCGATGATCGGCCTGTCCACCGGGGTCGCGCTGGCAGAGCTGGAACGGATCGCGGATGAGGTGCTGCCCGACGGGTTCTTCATCGAATTCTCCGGCCAGTCCCGGCTGGAAAAATCCGAAGGCAACACGATCATCCTTGCCTTTGCGGCGGCGCTGGTCGTGATCTATCTGGTGCTGGCGGCGCAGTTCGAAAGCTTCCGCGACCCGCTCATCATCCTGATGTCGGTGCCGATGTGTATCTTTGGCGCAATCCTGCCCCTGTATCTCGGGGCTGGGACGCTGAACATCTACACGCAGGTCGGGCTGATCACGCTGATCGGTCTGATCACGAAACACGGCATCCTGATGGTTGAATTTGCCAACCAGCAGCGCGAAGAGCATGGCATGTCACAGCGTCAGGCCATTGTGGCCGCCGCCAAAACCCGCTTGCGTCCCATTCTGATGACCACCGCCGCAATGGCTTTGGCCGTGGTGCCGCTGATCATCGCTGATGGCGCGGGGGCGGCCGCGCGGCAGGCCATGGGTCTGGTGATCTTTACCGGCCTGCTGATCGGCACGCTCTTCACCCTGTTCGTGGTGCCGGCCTTCTACACGCTGATCTCGCTCAACGATGCCAGCTACCTGCTGCACAAACGCAAGGTCGACCGGCAGTTCGGATCGGGTGTGCCGGCAGAGTAACGCGGGCCCAACGGTCAGCCAGGCAACAGGGCGGCATCCGAAAGGCTGCCGCCCTTTGTCTGTAGGGGCGGCAGTCGTGGCCCCGATTTCTTAACAGTTCATGAAAATGAAAAATCAAGATATTGATTCTAAAGGATACTCTTGCCTGTAACACAGGGGGAAGCAGTCCTTCCGCCTCACTTGGCCCGCGTCGGGCGGTCAAACACCTTCTTGCCCATCAGGCTGCCGACCAGATCGACCATCAGCCGCGCCGTCATGCCGCGGTCGTCAAGGAAGGGGTTCAACTCCACCAGATCAAGGCTGGTCACCAGCCCGGATTCGTGCAGCAGCTCCATCACCAGATGCGCCTCGCGAAAGGTGGTGCCGCCCGGCACCGTGGTCCCGACCGCCGGCGCAATCGCCGGGTCAAGGAAATCGACGTCCAGGCTGACATGCAGCATCCCCCCCGCCGCGCGCACGCCCTCCAGAAACAGCCGCAACGGGGCGACAACCCCATGCTCATCCAGCACCCGCATGTCATGAAGGGCGATGTCATGGTCCAGCAGCGCCGCATGTTCGGCCGGATCGACCGAACGGATGCCATAAAGACAGATCCGCTCCGCGGGCAGCGGGGCCGGAAAGGGCGGAAACGCCTCAAACCCGGACCGCCCGGCGATATAGGCCACCGGGGTGCCATGCAGATTGCCGCTGGTCGTGGTCAGCGGGGTGTGAAAATCCGAATGCGCGTCCAGCCACAGCAGAAACAACGGCCGCCCGACAGCCTTGGCATGCGCCGCCGCCCCGGACACCGAGCCGAGCGCCAGCGAATGATCGCCGCCAAGGATGATCGGCATCGCACCAGCCGTGAGCGCATCCCCAACCTTCTCCGCCAGAATCTGCGTCCAGCCCAGAACCTGCGCCAGGGAATGCACCGCAGGGTTGGGGCAGGGGGGGGCCACCATCTGTGGACAGGTCAGATCACCCCAATCCTCTACCCCGTGTCCCTGGCCGGAAATCGCCTGCGCCAGACCTGCCACACGATAGGCCGCCGGACCCATCAGACAGCCCGGCCGTTGTTGGCCCGCATCAATCGGGGCCCCGATGAGGATGGTTCTGGTCATTGCATGCTCCTGTTCACCGCCCGGACCGACCCAGATGGCGGCGGCTCTGGTCCGGTGTCCAGTGCAAAACGTGTTGGCGGTCTGACAAAGCGGTGGGAGGGCTGTTGATGGCGGTTCCGTTTCCATGCTGATATTTGTCAAACCTTTTACATCCAAATTTCCGGTGCTAGGATAGGCGGCAAGCGAAGGGATCTTCCGGCATGGCACTGCAGTATAATGAGATCGTCCGCACAGGGCTGGCGCGGCAGGTCGCAGATCTGATCCGCAATGCGATCCTCGACGGGCAGTTGCAGGTGGATGAACGCCTGCCGAGCGAAGACGAACTGGCCAAACGTTTTGGCATTTCGCGTCCAACGGTGCGCGAAGCGCTCAAGGTGCTGGCGGCGCAAAGCCTGATCCGCGCGAGGCGCGGGCCAACGGGCGGCAATTTCGTCACCCGGCCCGACCCTGAGGCTTTGGCCCGCTCGATCACGGAAGCCTCCACGCTGCTGGTCGGCGTGGGCACCTTTGGAATTGATGAAATTGTCGCCGCCCGCATCGAGACGGAGACCATCTGTTGCCGTCTGGCCGCGACCAACCGCACAGACGAAGATCTTGCCCGGCTGCAGGAAGAAATCGACCTGCAGCGCGATGAGTCGGTGTCTGACACCGATTTTTGCGCCTCAGACGTCCGGTTTCACCGCGCGCTGGTCACCGCAACCGGCAATGGCCCGCTGTGGCTGATGATGCATGCGGTGATTGAAAGCTTCATCCCTGTCACCAACATGCTGATCTTTGACGAGCAGGAGCGGCGGCGCACGGTCGACGGCCATGCCAGCGTGGTCGATGCGATTGCCGCGCGTGATGCAGATCGCGCCGCACAGCAGATCCGCCGCCATCTGGACGGAATGTGCGCGGTGGTGAACCAGGCGTTGGACCGGCGGGTGGCCCATAGCACGACAAAGACTGACACAGGAGGAGAGACCGGATGACCGAAACATTCCGCGCGCTGATGATCGTTGATCATGAGGGCAAGCCAAAGGCAGAATTCCGTGACCTGACACTGGCCGATCTGCCCGATCACGATGTGCTGGTCGAAGTGGCCTATTCGACGGTCAATTTCAAGGACGGGCTGGCGGTCAGCGGCAAGGGGCGCATCGCGCGGCGCCTGCCGATGGTGGCGGGCATCGATCTGGCGGGTACAGTGGTGGAAAGCCGCTCGCCCGACTGGGCGGTGGGGACACAGGTGATTGTCAACGGCTGGGGTCTGTCGGAAACCGAATGGGGCGGCTACAGCCGGTTCCAGCGGCTGAAACCCGAGTGGCTGACGCGTCTTCCGGACGGGTTCAGCCTGGAACAGGCGATGGCGGTCGGCACCGCAGGCTATACGGCGGCGCTGTGCGTGCTGGCGCTGGAAGATTGGGGCACGATCCGGCCGGATGGGGCCGAAGTGCTGGTCACCGGGGCTGCGGGTGGTGTCGGCTCGACAGCCGTTTCCTTGCTGGCGGCGGCGGGCTACCGGGTCACGGCCGCCACCGGGCGGCCCGAGACGCATGACTATCTGGCCGGACTGGGGGCGAGCGGTTTTGTCGATCGCGCGACACTGGCGGAAAAGGGCGGGGCCCTGCAAAAGGAACGCTGGGGCGGCGCGGTGGATTCTGTCGGCTCCACCACTCTGGCCAATGTTCTGGCGCAGACGACCTATGGCGGGGCTGTTGCGGCCTGCGGTCTGGCGGGCGGCATGGACCTGCCGGCCACGGTGATGCCGCATATTTTGCGCAGCGTGGCCCTGCTGGGTGTGGACAGTGTGATGGCCCCTCAATCCCGCCGTGACCGGGCCTGGGACCTGCTGGCCCGACGTCTGGACAAGACCCATCTTGCCAGCATTGCGCGGACCGAGCCTTTGTCGGCGCTGCCCCACCTGTCGCAAGACATCGTGGCCGGTCGCATCCGGGGCCGCGTGGTGATCGACGTTACCGCCTGAGCGCGGGCCACCGGGCGCAGCAGCCCGGTGGCCGCATCTCCCCGGCGGCTTGCATCGCCGCGCCCGGGACGCATGCACAGCCAGTTTTGCCGACAGCGACCTGAAAGGACAGTGACCATGGGACATCCCCTTTTCGATCTGACAGGGCGGCGGGCGCTGATCACCGGGTCTTCGCAGGGCATCGGCTTTGCGCTGGCCGAAGGGTTGGTGGCGGCGGGGGCGCAAGTGGTGCTGAACGGGCGCGACGCGGGGAAACTTGCCGATGCGGCAGGGCGTATGCCCGGTGCAGAGGTGCTGGCCTTTGATGCAACGGACCATGAGGCCGTGCGCAAGGCCGTGGATGGGTATGAGGCCTTGGGCAAACCCATCGACATTCTGGTGAACAACGCCGGCATGCAGCATCGTGGCCCGCTGGAAGAATTTCCCGCCGATGCGTTCGAGCGGTTGCTGCAAACCAACATCGCCAGCGTGTTCCATGTTGGTCAGGCGGTTGCGCGGCACATGATCGCACGCGGGCGGGGCCGGATCATCAACATCGCCTCGGTACAGACCGCGCTCGCCCGGCCGGGCATCGCGCCCTATACCGCCACCAAGGGGGCGGTCGGCAACCTGACCAAGGGCATGGCGACCGACTGGGCGAAATACGGGCTCAACTGCAACGCCATTGCGCCGGGCTATTTCGACACGCCGCTCAATGCCGCGCTGGTGGCCGATCCGGCCTTCACCACCTGGCTGGAAAAGCGCACCCCCGCCGGGCGCTGGGGCCGGGTCGAGGAACTGCAGGGGGCCTGCATCTTTCTGGCCTCGGATGCGGCAAGCTTTGTGAATGGCCATATTCTGTACGTCGATGGTGGCATCACCGCCTCGCTGTGAAGCTGCGGCCCGGATCAAGACCGGGGATCTGTCTTTGTGAGACGACGATCAGGTGCTGGACCGCGACACCGGGCCTGCCACGCTGCCCTGGATGGACCAAAACTCCCGCAGAGATGAGGTCGCGCCGATCCGCCGGTGCGCCAGGCTGCCCGGGGCCGGCGGTGGCTTTGCGGTTGCACAGCAGGGCGCCTCTCTGGTACTGACAGCCCGATAGATGGCCTTAGCCGCCAGCAAGCGAAGGCTTCCCGTACGCCAATGATCAGCCGTATCAAAAACCGCTGGGCACAGAAGGTTGCGTCGCTTTCTTCTGAAAGCCTGCTTGCACGTTTTCTGCTTGAAAGCTTCCCGGAACACCGCAAACGGTACTTTCTTGCCATCATCGCCATGGTGATCGTGGCGGGCATGACGGCGGCAACGGCCTGGATGATGGGCGAAATCGTCGATTCCATGACCAATCCGGAAAATCGGTCGCGGATCATGCTGGTCTCTGGCGCGGTGGCGGCCATCTTCATCGTGCGCGGCTTTGCGTCCTATGCACAGATGGTGCTGATGGCGCGGGCGGGCAACCGGATCGTCGCCCAGAAGCAGGAAAGCATGTACCGGCAGCTGCTGGAGCAGGACATCGCCTTCTTTTCGGGAACCGAGTCTTCCGATGTGCTGGTGCGGGTCACGCAAAGCGCGCAGATGGCGCGTGGCGTGATTGACACGATTGTGACCGGCTTTGTGCGCGATCTGCTGACCCTGGTCGGTCTGATCGGGGTGATGTTCTGGCAGCAACCGGTCCTGTCGGTGGTCAGCCTTGTGGTGGGCCCGCTTGCGCTGTGGGGTATCCGCAAGATCCTGTCGCGGGTGAGGGCGGTGATGATGCTTGAAATGGCCGGTCTGGCCGAGATTTTCCGTGTGGTGCAGGAAACCTCGACCGGGGCGCGGATTATCAAGGCCTTTGCGCTGGAACGCCTGATGACCGACCGGATGGACGAGGCCGTGCATGCGGTGGAAAAGCGGGCCAACAAGATGGTTCGGCTCGAGTCGGCGACGACACCGCTGATGGATTCGATTGCCGGTCTGGCCATTGCCTCGATTGTGTTTCTCAGCACGGTGAACCTGTTCGGGCAGTCTGCGGGCACGCCCGGACAGTTGATGTCTTTCGTCACGGCCTTTCTGATGGCCTATGAGCCGGCAAAGCGGCTTGCGCGCATGCGGATCACGATCGAGGCCGGGATGGTCGGGGTCCGGATGATGTATGACCTGCTGGATCGTCCGGCGACAATGGTCGAATCTCCCACCGCCCGCGATCTTCCGGACGGGCCCGGCAAGCTTGTGCTGGAACATGTGGGTTTCAGCTATGCCAATGGTCAGCGCGTGCTGGATGGGCTTAGCCTGGAGCTGCCACAGGGCGGAACCACCGCGCTGGTCGGGCCTTCGGGCAGTGGAAAATCCACCATCCTCAACCTGCTCTTGCGGCTGTATGATCCGGATGATGGCCGCATCTTGCTGGATGGCATTGACCTGCGCGAGGTGCGGTTCGCGTCCTTGCGGCGCAAGATTTCCTATGTCGGGCAGGACACCTTTCTGTTCTCCACCACGATCCGCGAGAATTTGCGGCTGGTGCAGCCTGACGCCAGCGACGATGCGATCTATGAGGCGGCCCGCGTGGCGAATGCCGATGAGTTCATCAGGGCGCTGCCGCAGGGCTATGATACGCCAGTGGGCGAAAACGGCGTGTTTCTGTCGGGGGGCCAGCGTCAGCGGCTGGCAATTGCGCGTGCCGTGATGCGCCATCCGCAGGTCTTGCTGCTTGACGAAGCGACAAGCGCGCTTGACAGCCTGTCCGAGACGCTGGTGCGCGACGCGCTCAATCAGGTGACGCAGGGGGTGACAACCGTGGTGGTGGCCCACCGGCTGTCAACGGTGCTGCGCGCCGATATGATCTGCTATCTGGAACAGGGTCAGGTCGTCGAGAGCGGGCGGTTTGACGAGCTTCTTGCGCGTGGCGGCAAGTTCGCCGAACTCTATGAGCGTCAGTTCGCAAAATCCTGACAGCAAACGGAAACGGTGCGCCACCATCACCCGGAACCCCCGGCAGCCCCGAATTCCCGCCGTTGCCCCGGCACCGGCCTTGCAATGCCGCCCCTTTGCCTGACAATGGGGGCGCTCTTCTTAACGGATACAAACAACCATGCGGAATGTTGAGACCATCTATGGCGCGATCACCCTGCCGGATTGGCCGCATGACCTGATCGTCCGGTCGCTCGAGGATCTGGGCGAATGGGCTTATCTGGAACAGCAGCTTCTGGCGCAGTTGGTCTGCCGCGACGATGTCTTTTGGGACGGCGGGGCCTTTCTGGGAACCTTCGGCATCGGTGTCGCACAGATCGCGGCCCAAGGTGGGCGACCGCTGAAACGTCTTGTGGCGATCGAGCCGGGGGCCGAACTGGCCGGTGCCCTTGCGGAAAACCTGCGCCGCAATCTTGTCTGCGACCACAGCCTGGTATCCTGCGCGCTTGGGGCCGAGGCCGGGCACCTTGTGCCCGCCGAAAACCAGACTGATAACCGTGGTGCGCTGGAATACCGCAAGCTTGAGGGACCTGAGGCTGGCACCCTTTTGGCATCGGGCGTGGAGTGCCAGCCCTTGTGGCATCTGCGGTCCGTGCACGGAAACTACGATGTTCTCAAGCTGGATATCGAGGGGATGGAGGTCGAAGGCATCAAGGGTGACTTTGACTATATCCGGGACCACAAGCCGGTGATCTGGGCCGAATGCAACGAGTCGTTCAACAGCCTGCTGCTGCTCGAGGCCCTGGTGGCCGCCGGATATGACCCGGTTTATGTGGCCTTTCCGGCGTTCCGACAGGCGAATTTCAGGGGGCGCGCAGAGGTGCCCTATGCGATGGCCTATGAAGCAGCCCTGCTTGCCGCGCCGCAGGATCGCCTTGCAGCCTTTGAGGCGAGCGGGTTTGGCGAAGACGTCATCGTGCGGCCGGTCAAGACCAGTTGGGATCTGCGTCAGGCGCTTTGGGCCACGCCAAGATGGGCCGACAGCGCCTGGGCACAGGCATCGCGCGCCGAACTTGTCGCGCTTCTGGGCCGGATGCAGCGCGGCGAAACCCTGGGCGGATTTCTGAACGACACCCCATAACTGGCGCCAAGGCTGGGTGGGCGCTCAGCCCTTGCCCTTGGTGACCTCCAGCCATTCATGCAGCGTGCCTTTTCCGGTGCGACGTGGATCGGGAAAGGTCGCCTGCAGATCCTTGCGGCTGCGGTAGACCTCGCGCATGCGCTTTTCGATCAGATCGCCGTTGTCAAAGGTGCCATAATACCACCAGCCCTTGGGGATCGACGTGTCGGTGAACCGCGCCACCTCATGGCGGTACCACCACCACAGCTCGTGAATCTCGGAATTGCCGCGCGCATAGCGGCGGGTCATCACATCCCCCACAGGACCGAGTTTGGTGAAGTGATAAAATCGCAGCGGCTGGCCGTTGATCAGAGCCTGACCGGCAGCGTCGAACTGCATGGTTCTTTGGCTGATGTTCCAGCTTGCCACGTTATAGCCCGGGTCGCGCAGGATTTTGACACCGTCAAAGAAGCACGGCACCAGATTGCACCATTTCTGATCGACAAAAACGCCGATGTCGCGCCTGTCGTGGCACCAGTCGTGCAGCCGCGCGTCCCACCAGGCGGCAAAGCGGTTGGCTTCGGGCCCGGCATCGGTTGCGACAAACCCCAGATTGAAGCTGCCATAGTCCAGTGATGCAATTTCATTGTCGAGGATGGCGTGCGTATCTGTGGCCGGTTCGGGGTCAATCTGATGCGGGGTCAGAACGATGCTGCTGTCGGCCAGCAGATCAATCACCGGCTGCATGCTGTTGAAAACCGCAATGTCAGGATCGAAATACAGCACTTGCTCAACGTCGGGTTCCTGAAGAATCCGCAGGTGGGCCCGGCCTTTGACGGCCGTACAGGCCTCTACGATATCAAGCCCGAACAGCCAGCTGTCGGTTTCTTCACCATACAGGTCTTCGGCGGTCACGACGCGGTCAAAGGCTTCGTTGGCCAGATCAAACACCAGACCCGGCGGTGGCTTGTCGGTCAGAACCGCCCAGATCACCCAGTCGGGATGCTGACGCCGCAGGCTGGTGGCCAGCACACGGGCACGGTTCAGATAGCTGAAGGTAAAGCTGGTGTAGGCGTGAACGGTCATGTGGTGCTCCATCCCGGCAGATCGAAGGTCATGGCGCTGGTCCGAGCCTGAAGCTCGGTCTTTTCGGCATAGGCGCGCCGCTCGGCCACCAGCCTTTCAAGCCCGCCATCGGCAAAGAAGGCGACAAGCGCCGCCTCATCCTCCAGCACCGCCCCACGGCCCGATGCCAGGACCGAGGCCTGCACATTCCCGGACAGCGGGTTGGTCAGCACCCAGGCCCCGCCCAGCATCGCCTCATAGGTCGTGAACGAGAACGTCTCGGCCCAGGAGGCCCAATGCAGCACGACATCAATCTTCGCCTCTCTGACTGCGCGCGACATGGCGTCAGGGCTATCGCTGGTCACATGCACCTTGCCGGAGGCGTCTTCGCCCACATTGGCGGCCTTGTCCGACAGGACCACAAATCTGATGCCCCCCCCTCCGAAGCGGTGGATCATTCTGACAAACACCGACCAGCCCTTGTGATCCACCATCGCCCCCAGATAGCCGACCGTGATCGGGTGGGCCTTGGGATGGTTGGTGGCGATGGCTGTCTGTGGCCGCGGGCGCGCCGTTTCCGTCAGCACCATATGGGGCACCGTTGTCAGGCGACGCACCGGCAGCTGTGACCTAGACGACCAGAAGGCGGCGGTGTGGTCTGATGGTGCGATGGCCGTAATGGGCAAGGCCTCGAAAAATGCCGCCATGCGGGCCAGGTGTTGGGGGCGCGAAACGCCATAAACGCACAATCCGCAGGCGTTTGACGTGACCTCGGGCGCGCCGCAAAAGGCCAGCCCGTTTCTTTGCAGCGTATAGCTGGGGCAAAGTGTGAAGAAATCATGCAGCCAGAACGGCAGGTCGCGGACCTGAGCCGCCCGCGCCAGATCGGCCACCGCCTCCGGCGCATGACCCATCAGATGATGAACCACCATGTCCACGTTTTTTCCCGACGCGACACAGCGTTCAATGGCCTGCGTCACCGATTCCATGCGGGTCGTGCCCAACATCTCGCCATTCAACAGCAGCGTGACCGGCACCCTGCCGCCCTCGCTGATGTCGGCAAGGCAGGGCAGCGGTTGCCAGGGGTGCAGGTGAAGATAGGTCAGGTTGCGCGCGGTGGCGGCTTTCTCTTCCTGCTGGATGCAGAGCTGAACACCGCCCGGAATCACGCGGTAGTTGTCATGGCCAAGTGACAGGACAAGCCCTGACGATGCCAGCTCCGACAGTCTGGCATAGATCTCGTCGGGCGTCAGCAGGTCAGGCAGCTCGGTAGTCTTGCGCCAGTCAGCGACAGTCTGCTCAAAGGGCCGCAAGGCCCGGAGCGTCTGCTCGGCAGCACTCAGCGGCTGAACCTCTGGCCGGCTGTCCTGCGCAGTGATCAGCCCTTGATCCGCAGGCTGATCCAGGGGCTGTGTCGCCCAATAGGCCCATCTGGGGCGGATCGTCCCGTTCTTCTTGTGGATGACCCTGTAGAACAACGGGCGGGCTGTGCCGTTCTTGCGGAAGAACACAAATCTGGTCCAACCCCTTGGCTTTCCGGCCTTGTGGAACATCAGCTTGTATAAAAGTGGGTGCATGGAATGGCCTAAACAGGATTATGACAGGACGAGGGCTGCCCCACGGGCCCAGTGCTTGCGCCGGGTGATCGCTGCAGAAGGGGCGGGCATGATGGCCGGTGCAGCTTCACAGCGCATGGGGGGGGTTGATGGGATGTGGTCCATACCTGTCGGTTGGGCAGGGTGTAGAACAGGCCCTGATCGCTGGCCCAGTCAGAGATGATATGCATGGTTACAGGGTCGCCTGTGCCAAAACGGGCGACTCAAGGCCGCGTTGCGCCGGATCTGCCCGGATTTCAAAATGGTGCTGGAACGCTTTCAGGTGACCCCGGCCAAATTCTGCAGAGGGCTCCATCACATTGCCCTCTGCCCATTCATTCCAGGATTTGATCACCATCATCCGATCCCGCATGTCACGCAGCGAAAGCGCCTGCTGATAGGGCGCCAGCGACTGCCCGAACAATTCGGGCGAATTGCCTAAAAGAACCTGCCCTCTGACACCATGGCGGATGGAAGTATCCCAACCGGGAAAGACAACCGGCAAGTCGCGCGGGTCGGTCGGCGTTTCGCGGCGCATGTGGCTGACGCAGGCGGCATAATCGGCGATATGAGGCCCTTTTGGGCCCCCGAACGCGGCCAGGTTTTTACGCAGAAATCTTTTGACAGAGCGTTCGAATTTAAGTGGCATGCCAGAACGCAGATGCCAGTCACACAAATCCAGCATATCGGCCTTCGGACGCACATTGTCGAATATAAAGCACAGGCCGGGAAAACCCGAACGCTGCGCATGTTCATGCATATCGTTGATATAGCTTTCGAGATACGGGTGAGAATGTGGCGCAAACAAAAGAAGAACCGGCTTTCCGTCAATTTTTCTATAGCGCCGATCATGAAAGAACGGTTCCAGATATCTGAAATGCGCGGTCGCATCTTTTGAATAGGTCTGCTGACGCAATACCTCATTCGTGGATCGCTTCAACCAGTCATGATTGGCCCAAGAAAAGCAAAACTCGACGTCAGACTCGCTTTTAAGCAATCGCTCTGCAGGCTTTTCAAGCAGCAGGTTTCCATCGTCAAACCAATAGTGCCAGAAGGCAAATGTATCAATGCTGTGCGCGCGGGCAAGTTGGTATTGCCGTTCCATGATGGCGGGGTCGTCCAAGGAATACCAACCCAGCTCACCAGGTGTCAGGATAACCTGCTGCGGATGGAAGGTCTTTGCCTGTCTTACTTTTGTCCATTCGGTAAAACCCGCACCCCACCATGCTTCATTTTCCGGAATGACGTGAAACTGCGGAAGGTAATAGGCAAAGCAATGTCTGATCGGCAGCCTCATCGTCTGGACCTGACGCGTCCTGAGACAAATTCTCCGATGGCAAGCATCATGTCGCCCGGTCGCCGCTCCGCTGTCGTCAGCGCGTCTTGAAGCCGCCCTGCGCGGGCCAGATATTTTACAATGCGCTGTCGAAAGTACCTCTGCCCCCCATCCAGCGTGCCGATCAGCTCGGAATGTGTGGCAAGAATGGCGGAAAACGCCTCGGCGCGCGTGGCCGCGGGCGTGCGATGAGTCAGACTGGCCAAATCAGCCTTGGCGTCTGCACGGCCCACGCGCACCCCGGGAACGCCGGAGTACCAGCCAATATAATCTGATGCCAGAAGGCGCAGCAGAAATTCAGTGTCCTCATTGGTCACCAGAGTTTCATCGATGAGGCCAAGATTTTCAAACACCGTCCTATGCGCCCAGAACCCCATGGAAAAGGCGTTCAGAAGCGAGGTGAATGGATAATTGTTATGGAAATAGCCTTCGGGCAATTGCGCCGACGCGCGGTCAGCATCGCCTGCCTTATAGACTGACGAATAGCCGAACAAGGGGCGTGGAACCACGTCCTTGACTAGTGCAGAAACATGATTGCGATAGCCCGGAAGCATTTCATCGTCATCATCGAGAAACATCACGATATCGCCATGCGATCGTTTGATGCCTATATTTCGGGCATGTGCAGCACCTTTGCCCTCGCCACTGATGATGCGCAGACGTGAACCTTCAAACTGGCGAAGCAAACTGGCAGGAGGAATCTGGCTGCCATCATCAATCACGATGACCTCATCCCCATCGCATGTCGCGGCCAAAGCACTGGCCACGCATTGCGGTAGCAGGCGCGGGCGGTCACGAGTCGGGATGATCACTGAAAAGTGAGCCTGCTCTGACATATAAAACCTTTACATTTCGCTTCAACTGTAGGTGGTTTTGCTTCGAAACGTACAACGACATCAGAGGCGTATATCGCGTGTCACATAGGCAGGCCTATTGGGATAGTCAATGTTGGGGATTACTCAACCTACGGTGATTCGAGGCTTATCGCCGTGACGGGCGCAATTTTTCATGCCCTGGACCGGCCGGACGGTCCTGCCGCACTGTGGCTCTGCGCAGGCTTATGCCATTGACTTCATATGATATTCAAGATGGCTGCCGCAACGGCGTGATGCCAGGCACCTGGTTGGGGTCTGGCTGTGGCGGTTTCCCGCTGATGCCCGAATGCGCAGCCTGTGCCAAGGGTCTTGGTTGCGGCGAAAGCCTGCGCGGGCCGATGGGGGCGGCGGTCTGCCGGTTTGCTTGCACAGCCTTGCGAAAGCCTTGCGGCCAGTCCGTAGCTTTTTCGGGTCTCTAAGGTGCCGCCCACAGAGGGGGCATCAAAGGCTGCTTTGACCGGCAGGCCCAGCCATACACAGAGGCGAGGGACTCGGCATCAGAGCGCAGCCCGCGAACGCCCCCAGCGAGGAGGCATCCGGTGCTTTCCATCGGGCGCATAAGGCCGACTGGCGGGAGAGGGCGCGCAAAATCGGCTGCGGCGGGTCAGCTTTGCCCCTCCAGCAGCGCGATCATCCGGTCCAGCGCTGCCATGGCGGTCACCCCATCGGCAATCGTCGGCGCGGCAGATGGTGCCCCCGTCAGCCCCGCCGCCACATCGGCGAGCAACGCGGCATAGCCTTTGTGATCCTCATTCGCCGCAGCGGTGAAATTCGGCGTCCAGCACAGCGTATCGCAGGCCGGGTCCAGTGTCGCCGCCGGATCATCGGCCTTGAACGGCGGGTCGCGGTGCCAGGCCACGTTGATCACATTGGAAACCTCGATGCGGTTGTGATCGCCCATCACCGTGATCTGTTCCATCGGCGTGCCGCGCGATTGCACTGTTCCCATCACCACATTGCCGATCACGCCGTTTTCGCAGGCAAAGCCCATGTGGAACAGAACCCGTCCCTTGCCCGGGCTGATCCGGCGCACGGTCATGTCGCGCAGCGGGCTGCCCGCCAGCCAAGGCATCAAATCCATGTAATGCACGCAATGGTGCAGGTAGAAGCCGGAATAATCCTCTTCGCCCGCGAAATAGGTGGGTGCGGTCATATAGCTTCCGGTGATCCCCAGAATCGGGCCGAACTCGGCCCCCCGCAAGATATTGGCGGCAATCCGGTTGCCGGTGGAATAGCGCTTCATGAAGCCGACATAGACCGGCTTTCCCGCGGCTTCCGAGGCGCGCTGCAAGTCCAGCGCCTGGGCGTGGTTGGCGGCGGGGGGCTTTTCCATGAACACCGGGATGCCCCGGGCAAGGGCGGCCAGCGTGGCGGCATAATGCACCTGCGGCCCCACTGCCATGAAGACGGCATCCAGCCCCGGCTGGTCCAGCATCTGCTGCCAGTCGCTATAGGTCTGTGTCACGCCATACTGCGCCGCGGTCTGGGCCAGGGCCTCTGCATCCCGGTCGCACAGCGCCGCCAGCCGGAACCCGGCCTTGCCCAGTTGCGGCAACAGCATCCAGCGCGCATGGCGGCCGCAGCCGATCCAGCCAATGTTCAGGGGCTGTGTCATTGCGCATACTCCGCAAAATCCAGTGCCGCGCGGATCAGGGCATGACCGGCCTTCAGCTTGGCCGTCTCATCCTCGGCGGGGGCGCGCCACTGTGCGATGGGCAAGGCCAGCCGCTGGTCATCGCGGCGGAACGGTTCCAGCGACACCGGCCCGGTATAACCCGCCTGCGACAGTGCGCGCATAATTGCGGGCCAGTCCATATTGCCGGTGCCGGGAAAGCCGCGGTGGTTTTCATTGGCCTGGAAATGCACGGTGCGATGACCGGCCAGCCGGATCGCGTCGGGGATCGACTGATCCTCCATGTTCATGTGAAACGTGTCCAGCATCAGACCAAGACCCGCATCATTGACCGCATCGACCAAAGTGATGCCTTGCCGGGTGGTGTTGAGCATATCGGTTTCAAACCGGTTCAGCGGCTCCACCGCAAATACCTTGCCTGCCGCCCGCGCCTGTGGCGCCAGTCGCGACAGACCGTCGATCATCCGATCTGCCCGCGCCTTCATCTCATCGGAGCTGCGGGGCAGGGGCGGGCGACCGGCGAACACCATCGGCTCGCCATAGAGCGGGCCACCGATGATTGTGGCCCCCAGCCCCTCGGCCACCTCGATGCAGCGCGCCAGGTAATCCAGCCCGCCCTGGCGCGCCCCCGCATCATCAGACGCGATGGAGCGCTGCGTGTTCACCCGCGCGGCCAGCACAACCGACAGGCCGGCATCGGCCAACGCGCGCCGTGCCACGGTCAGATCCAGCCCGTCTTCGGGTTCGGGGACCAGCAGTTCGATGAAGTCAAACCCCAGCGCGCGGATCTGCGCAAACAGCCCCAGATGCGCGCCGGTAAAGGGGCGCACGAATTGCATCGAAATGATGCCGACCTGATTTTTCACGGTACTCTCCATTATCCTTTGACCGCGCCCTGGGTCATCCCGGCGATCAGACGTTTCTGCACGAACAGGAACAGCAGCGTCGCGGGCATTGCGCCCACAATGCCGCCTGCGGTCAGCAGCCCCCATTCGATCTGGTATTCCCCGATCAGCGTCTGGATCGCGACGGTGATCGGCTTGATGCTGCGCCCGCCAAGGGTCAGCGCATAAAGATATTCGTTCCAGGCGGTGATGAAGATGTAGACGCCGGTGGCAATGATGCCGGGCGTGCACAGCGGCAGCACCACCCGGAACAGCGCGCCAAAGCGGGTGCAGCCATCGGTCATCGCCGCCTCGTCCAGCGAGCGCGGGATATTGTCGATATAGCTGGTCATCATCCAGACCGAGAACGGGATCGCCACGGTGGAATTGGCGATGATCAGGGCAAGATAGGTGTCCACCAGACCAAGCGACCGCATCAGGATGAACAAGGGCAGGATCAGCAGCACCAGCGGGAACATGTTGATCAGCAGAAACTGCAACATCAAAAGGCGCCGGCCCCGAAAGCGGAAGCGCGAAAACGCATAGGCCGCAGGCACCGCCAACCCAAGGCCCACCAGCATGGTGCCGCCGGCCACCACAAAGCTGTCAAACAGATTGCGGCCAAAACCTACGGTGGCGAACAGCCGGACATAGTTTTCCAGCGTCGCCCCCGCAATCGAAGGGCCATCGGTGAACAGCCGCGATTTTTCGGTGATCGAGGTCAGCGCCATCCACAGATAGGGCGACAGCGTGAAACACAGGATCAGCAGCACCGGCAGATCGACGGTCAGGATCCGCCTGACAACGGACCTATTGCGCACCATCATCCGATGTTCCTCCCCGCCCGGCGCAGGTAGAGGATGACAAAGCCCAGCAGCACCAGCGTGAAGCTGACCGCAAGCGCCGATCCGTAACCATAATCAAGTCCGGTGCGCGCGTTGACAAAGGCGTAAAGCGGCAGGGTATAGGTCGAATACCCCGGCCCGCCGCCGGTCATCACGAAGATCACGTCAATCGAATTGGCCACCCAGATGATCCGCAGCAGCGTGGCGGTCATCAGCACGCCTGCCAGACCCGGCAGGGTGATGTGCCAGAACTGGCGGAAGTTCGACGCGCCATCAATCGCCGCCGCCTCATAATAGCTTTTCGGAATGCCCTGCAGCCCGGCCAGAATCATCACCGCAAAGAAGGGAAACCCCTGCCAGGTCAGCGTCAGGATGATGGCGTAAAGCGCGGTATCGGGGTTCGCCAGCCAGGGGATTGATGCGGTGATCAGGTTCATCCGCAGCAAAAGGTCGTTCAACACCCCGTAATTGCTGTCATAAATCCACACCCACATCAGCGCGATGACGACAGAGGGCAGCGCCCATGGAATGATCACCAAGGCTCGCGCCAAGCCGCGCCAGGGAAAGTCCTGATTGAGCAACAGCGCAGTGGCCAGCCCCAGCAGCATTTGCGCGGGCACGGTGATGACAATCCAGATCACGGTATGGCGCAGCGAGATCCAGAACACCGGATCGGCCAGCGCGGTCTGGAAGTTCTTGAACCAGACGAAATCGAACACGCGCGGGCGGAACAGCACATAGTCGTGCAGGCTCATCCAGACGGCCTGAATCATCGGCAGGAACACGATGGCAAGCGTCACCAGAACAGCGGGCGACAGCATCGCATAGGGCAGCACACGGCGCGACAAGGGCACCGGCGGGGCGGAAAGCTCGGACATGGGTTTGCCTTGCAGATAAAGGGGGGGCAGGCCGGGGAGGTGCGGCCTGCCCAGAACTCGCTCTGGCGGCACGGTCACTTTTTCAAAGCGACCGCGTCACTTGTTGTAGAGCGAGTCGATCTCGGCGTTCATCGCCTCGGCGCTGATTTCTCCGATCAGCGCGCGCTGCATTGCCACCGGCCAGACGGTATTGGCGAAATCGGCGGTTTCGCTGACGTTCGGCAACAGATTGGCAAAGGGCAGCGAATTGACCGTCGCCTCGACAAACCGCGCCTCATGCAGATCCCAAGTGGCGCTATCGGTCTTGGTCACCGGCAATTGCCCGGTCGCCATGTTGAAGGCCGCGTTGTTTTCCGGGCTGGACAGGAAGCTGATCCATTTCCACGCAGCCTCCTTATCCTGCGCAGAGGAGAAGATGGCGGTGCTTTCATCGCCAAAGGATGTCCAGCGCCCGCCGCCGCATTCCGGCACCGGCACGGCAGATACCTTGTCGCCCAAGGTGGCGACCATATCGGCGGAAGACCCGATGTGGTGAATGGTCATTGCCGTTGTACCGTTCTTGAACGCGCCGATGATTTCCTGAAATCCGTCATTCGGGGCGGATGGCGGAAAGACCTTGTCAGTGCGGAACAGATCGACCACGAACTGGCTGCCCTCCACCCCGGCGGCACTGGTCAGCTCGCCGGGGCCAAAGCCGACGCCCTCGCGCGACAGCACAAAGCTCGCCCAGTGGTCATGCCCACCCTTACCGCCGCGAAAGCCAAAGCCATAGACATCGGTTTGCCCGTCGCCATTGGTGTCGCGCGTCAAAGCGATGGCGGCATCGCGGAAGTCTTCGCAGGTTGTCGGTGGGGTCAGCCCCAGTTCGGCAAACATGTCGGTGCGATAGTACAGATACAGCACCACATATTGCACCGGCAGATAGTAGTGCCCGCCATCCGCCGCCGCTGTCAGGTTCAGCAGATTGTCCTGAATCTCGGCCGTGCCCTCCCAGGCTTCCAGCCGTGCATCCAAAGGCTCCAGCGCCTCCATCTCCAGCAGGCGGGGCAGGGCGTTCAGCTTGACGAGTGCCGCATCCGGTGCGGTGCCCGCTGCGAGGGCGGTGTAAAGCTGGTCGTAATAGCTGTTCCACGGGATATTCTCGGCATTGATCGTGATGCCGGGGTTCTCCGCTTCGAATTTGGCGACCAGATCCGACATCGGATTGTCGGCATTGTCGAAATGATACCAGAAGTTGACGGTCTGTGCGCTGGCTGCACCGGCAAGCAGAGTGCTCGCCATCAGCGCCGCCGCAACCCTGTGGGTGATACGGGTGGTCATCATGTGTCTCTCTCCCTTGTTGTGTCCTTGCGCGGCGGCTGACTGGTCAGGCTGCGAAACGCCTCCCCCGCATCTGCCAGCGCCCGCCGCGCCTCTTCCAGTTCAAGGCTCATCTGCATGAAGCCGTGAACAACCCCGCCATGCAGGCGGAACCTGTCGGCCCGGCCAAGCGCCATCAGCCGCGCATAAAGCCGCTCGGTGTCCGACCGCAGCGGGTCGATCTCGGCGGCGTTGAGATAGAGTGGGGGGAGCGCCCGCAGTGCCGCATCATCGGCGCAGAGCGGGGCCACGCGCGGGGTATTGCGCTGATCCTGTGGCACATACCAGTCGAAATAGCGCTGCATCTTGGCCCGCGTCAGCCCCGGCCCTTCGGCAAAATCCTGATAGGACGGTGTTGCGAAATCAGCGCCATAAACGCCATAGAACAGCAGCCCGCACTCCGCCCGCGGGGCATTTGCGTCCAGCATTACCGCCATCGCGATATTGGCCCCCGCGCTATCCCCGGCCAGCGCATACGGCCCCGCCAGCCCCGCAAAGGGCCCGTGGCCGCCCTTCAGTGCCGCCCAGATCGCGCCCGCATCCTCCACCCCGGCGGGGAAGGGGTGTTCGGGTGCCGACCGGTAATCGGCATTCACCACCACCGCGCCCGCCGCCTCGGCCAGCACGCGGCACGCGCGCTCATGCGTGTCGCGGTCGCAAAACGCCCAGCCGCCACCGTGCAGATACAAGATCGTGCCACGTACGGCACCTTTCGGCACCAGAATCCGGCAGGGCAGGGGTCCCGCCGCACCGGTCACCGTCACCTCCCGCACCTCGGCCATCTCGGGCAGCTCCCGGTTCCAGCGCGCATTGCCGTGTGCCGCCTGTGCCCGGCCCTCGGCCGCTGGCAGCAACGTCGGATCGGGCAGTCCGGCATCCTCTGCCGCCAGCCGCGTCAGAATCGCCGCCATTGCGGGGGAAGGCTGGCTGCGGCTCATGTGCTTCCCCCGATCACGCTCGGCCCGAAATCCACGATTGTGGTGATGTGATGCGAAAGCGCATCCACCGCCGCCTCCGCATCGCCCGCCGCCACCGCATCAATGATCACCTGATGCCGGTTCGCGGTTTCCAAAAGGTCGCGCTGCTGTTCGGGATGCAGGATCTTGAACCGATGGGCATGGATCAGACAGCGGGTCAGCATCGGCTGCACCGGGGGCAAATCGGCCTGTTCGAACAATCCGGCGTGAAACGCCCGGTCATGCACCGACAGCAGGTATTCATCCCCCTGCGCCGCTGCCGCCTGCATGGCTGCCAGATGGTGGCGCAATGCGTCGGCCAGCGCGCGGCCTTGCCGCGCCATCGCGCGCCGCACGCCCCGGCATTCGATATCATGGCGCAGGCGGATCAGCTCCTCCGCATCCTCGGCCCGGCAATCGGCAATCACCGTGCCGCGATGCGCCATCCGGTGCACCAGACCCTCTTCTTGCAACAGCAACAACGCCTCGCGCACCGTGCCCTGGCTCACTTCGAACCGGTTCGCCAGCTCCAGCTCCAGCAGCGCCGAGCGGGGGGCCAGCATCCCCAGCACGATTTCGCGTTGCAGGCTGCGATAGATCACATGGCTGCGGCGCGAGGCAAAGGCCCGGACAGCAGGCTGGGGCAGAGTCTGGGAAAAAGTCTCGGCGGCCATATCGACTCGCTTGATCTGCGTTATCATTATCAATATTGATAATTGCAAGAATTGGGGCTGGCAAGCCCTTTGTCACAGGAAAAGGGGGCGCAGATGGCCACGATCACGCTGGAGAAACTCGCCAAAAGCTATGGTGCGGTGCAGACCATTCACGGCATTGACCTTGCCATCGGGGACGGGGAGTTCGTGGCGCTGGTCGGGCCCTCCGGTTGCGGCAAGTCGACATTGCTGCGGATGATTGCCGGGCTGGAGGATGTGACAGGCGGGCGGCTGTCCATTGGCGACAAGGTGGTGAACGCGGTGGAACCGCGCGACCGGGATGTGGCAATGGTGTTTCAGGACTATGCGCTTTACCCGCATATGACGGTGGAACAGAACATCGGCTTCGGGTTGAAGATGCGCAAGACCGATGCCGCCGACATCGCCGCCCGCGTGGCCGAGGCGGCGCAGATCCTGCAGATCGAGCCGCTGCTGCAGCGCCGCCCCGCGGAATTGTCGGGGGGGCAGCGCCAGCGGGTCGCCATGGGCCGTGCCATCGTGCGTCGGCCGTCCGCATTTCTGTTTGATGAGCCGCTGTCAAATCTCGACGCCAAACTGCGAGTGGAGATGCGAACCGAAATCAAGCGGCTGCATGGGCTGTTGGGCCGGACCACCGTCTATGTCACCCATGATCAGGTCGAGGCGCTGACGCTGGCCGACCGGGTGGTGATCCTGAAAGACGGGCGCATCATGCAAGAGGGGCCGCCGCTTGTGCTCTATGAACACCCGGCAAACCTCTTCGTGGCCGAATTCATCGGCTCGCCGCAGATGAACATGTTTGCAGGCACCATTGCGGGTGATGGTCAGCCTGGCATTCAGCTTGACGGCTTTCACCTGCCGCTGTCGGTTTCGGCCGCTTCGGGCACCAAAGTCAAACTCGGTGCCCGCCCCGAGGCAATCTTGCTGGCCGGATTCGAAACGCCGGATCTGGTGACCCGGGTCGAGGTGTTTGAACCCTTGGGCTCGGACACCATGGTATCCTGCCGCATCGCGGGCACGATGGCGGTGGTGCGGCTGTCACCCGAAGTTCCGGTGGCGCGCGGCATGGAGCTTGCGCTGCGCTTTGACCGGCGCAAACTGCACCTGTTCGATGCGATGACCGGCAACCGGATCGCGTCAGCCCCACAAGGTCAGGAACCCGACCGGACAGGGGCCAGTGGAAAAGTCGCCTTGTCCTGATGGTTGTATCTCTGCGCAGACTTGCGCCCAAGGCGCCGCACTGGCACAAAAAAAGCCTTGCAGACCAATGGACTGCAAGGCCTTTTTGAGGTGACGCAGGCTGCCTGGCTGGCAATCAGCGCGCGGCTTCAAAATTGGCGGCGGCCGCCTCGAGCACGGAGCGGGCGGTGTCGGCATCTTCGAAACCCTTGCCCTCCATACCGCCATCGGGGCCCTTGTAGCTTGCAAACCACAGGTCGATGATCTGGCTTACGCCCGCAAATTCGGCATCCAGCTGCGCCATCGACTCGATGTGAGCAAAGGGCGACTCCTTGGCCAGCACGGCGATCAGCTTGTCATCCTGCTCGCCGCCATCGAGCATCTTCAGCACCCCGATCACCCGCACATCGGCCACGGTGCCGCGTGGCACGGCCTGGCCCAGGACGATCACATCCAGCGGGTCGCCATCGCCGCCCAGCTCTTTGGGCAGGGCAGTGCCGGGGATCGATCCGTAATTGGCGGGATAGCCCAGGTAGTTGATGACACGGGGCTTGTCGTCTTTCAGCTCCCAATAAACGGCCTTCGGATCATCCTTGCTGACTTCCCATTTGGCAGAGGTGCCGGCCGGAATTTCGATGATGGCCTTGATGGTGCCATCGTCGTTCATGGCCTTCAGGCCCATCAACTCTTCGCTGCCCACAATGGTAAAATCGTCCTGCTGTGTCATCGCGGCGTCAAACGGCGTGGTGTCTGACCATGCCAGATCACCAAGGCTTTGCGCCTGTGCGATCGGGGCAAGCAGGGCAAAACAGGCAGCGGTCGTCAACATCAGGGTCTTGGTCATGGTACAGCGTCCTTATGTGGGTCAAAGAGGCGCATAGCAGGCCCATGTGACGGTTCCATAACAGCCTCGCCGCGCTGCGGCCCGGTTCGGGCGGAAGGAGAAACCTTCATGTCCCTGTCACATTCGGTGCCCAAGCGGGGCATCAAGACAACGGTTGACCCGTTGCAGGCGCAAACGACAGCAGACACAGCCATCGCCGCAGGATGTGACGCTGCGCTATGATTCCGCTCTTCCTTTCCGCATCGCCTGACCGTGCTCAGCCGTTGCCTCCGGCACTACTGACGCCTTGACAGGCGCGGCGGGACGGGGGCAGGTCACGGGCCTTGGGGGCCCGCCCTGCAGCGCTTCGTTTCATAGCCGGGGCACGCAAGTCCTGGCCCCCAAGCCCTTGCAGGAGTGATCAGATGCCGGACCATGTTACACAGCTTGCCAGCGCCCTGCGCGGTGCCTTTTCTGGCCCGCGCCTGTCTGCGCTGCCGCCACAGTACGCGCCGCGCGACGAAGCCGAAGCCTATGCCGTGCAGACCGCCGTTCTGGGGAGCGAAGCGGTCGCCGGCTGGAAGGTCGCCCCGCGCCGCGATGGGGTGATCCGTACCGCCCCGCTCGCAGCATCGCGGTTGCTGCCCGACGGTGGGGCGCTGCCCGGCGGATTGGTAGCGCCCTTGCTGGAGGTCGAGCTTGCGCTGCGCCTTGCACAGGATGTTCCTGACCGCGCCACACCCGATCAGGTGCTGGCGGCGCTGGGGGAGGTTTGTGTGGCGTTTGAAATCCTGGACTCGCGCTTTGCCGATGGTTCGGCGGTACCGGCCCTCACCGGGCTGGCCGATGCCCAAAGCAACCGTGCCTTTGTCGCCGGTTCTGCCGGGGTGCCTTGGGGCCGGCAAGACCTGGCAGACGTGCCGCTGGAGATCTTCTGCGATGGCCAGCTGCTGCAGCGCACCGAAACAGGCCCCGGCAGCGCGCAGGTGGCAGAGGCGGTGATCTGGCTGGCAGATCACGCCGCGCGGCGCGGCCTGCCGCTGCGCCGGGGACAGATCATCATCACCGGGGCGCGGCTTGGCCCGATGCCGATCCCGGCCGGTCCGCAGATCCGCGCGACCGCAGGCGGCATTGGTGAGGTGCATCTGCACAGCGACACCCGGCTCTAACCGCCAGACGCTGCGTCATCGCGCTCTGCTCCACAGCAATGGCCGTCTTTCTGCCTTATTTTGCCCAAACCCGCCTCGTAGGACTGCCCGCAAGACCCTGTGACCCCAGTCTGGAGAAGATCATGTTTAAGACCCTTGTGGCCCCCATTGCCGTGCTTTTGTCGCTGACAGCGGGCGCGGCGCAGGCGACAACACTGCTTGAAAGTGATCTGGGCGATTTTTCCAACAGCTGGCAAACCCCCACAGCCATCGGCGCGGGTGTCACCTCTGTGTCAGGCACATGGTCCGGTTCAAATGATTATGACATTTTCAGCTTCAAGTTTCTGCCCGTCGGGCAGCAGACGCTGACCCTGATCTTTGACGCCATTCCCGGCTTTGGCTACAGCTATTCTGCCGGTGGGTCGGTGCTGTTCAGCACCTCGGCGTTTCGCTGGGGTTGGGATGGCACCGCCGCAGCCGGTGGCGGGGTGAGTTTTGGCTATAACAATGCCGGAACGCCGATCCAGCGCACCATCGAACTGGGTGATGACTTTGCCGGTCAGCTGTGGCTTGGGCTTTACGGCACCCATTCCAACCCGCTGCGCTACACCATTTCCTCCAGCGCGCTTCCTGCCCCGGCAGACGCCGCTCCGGCGGTGGTGCCGGTGCCTGCCACACTGGCCCTGATGCTGACGGCGCTCGGCGGGCTTGGCGTCCTGGCCCTGCGCCGCCGCAAAGCCGCAGCCCTGGCAAGCTGATCGATCTCGGCACAGCCGCATCTGCCGGCGCGGGCTTGGCGATGCCCCTTGCCCTCATGCAAGGCTGGCCGCTCCCCTGAACCCTGGCCTTCCATCGGACCTGTCACACGCGGGGGGGGGGTGGTAGGGCCGGAGGGACTCGAACCCCCAACCAAGGCGTTATGAGCGCCCGGCTCTAACCATTGAGCTACAGCCCCGTACCGCCGCCTTGCCTAGCAGATCAGACGGGCAGGTCAAGAACGGCTCGGCTGGCCAAGACCGGCGGCGCAGGCCAGGACCGGCCTCGTTTGTTGCGCGTGCATCCTGAAACGCGTAAAGGACGCCAACAGCGGATTCCCTTTACGGAGACGGGCAATGACCAAAGGCCACAACGGGTTGACCTATGCCGATGCGGGCGTGGATATTGACGCGGGCAATGCGCTGATCGAGCGGATCAAGCCGGCTGCCAAGCGCACGATGCGGTCGGGCACCATGGGGGGGCTGGGCGGCTTTGGCGCGCTGTTCGACCTCAAGGCCGCAGGATATACCGATCCGATCCTTGTGGCGGCCACCGATGGTGTGGGCACCAAGCTGCGCATCGCAATTGACACCGGCACTGTCGATACCATCGGCGTCGATCTGGTGGCGATGTGCGTCAACGATTTGGTGTGTCAGGGGGCTGAGCCTCTGTTTTTCCTCGACTATTTCGCAACTGGCAAGCTTGATCTGGATCAGGCCACCCGCATCATCACCGGCATCGCCGCGGGCTGTGAAGCGAGCGGCTGTGCGCTGATCGGCGGCGAGACGGCGGAAATGCCGGGCATGTATCACGGCGGTGATTTCGACCTTGCCGGTTTTGCCGTCGGCGCAATGGAGCGCGGGGCCGATCTGCCATCGGGCGTGGGGCAGGGCGATGTGCTGCTGGGGCTGGCGTCGAACGGGGTACATTCCAACGGCTACAGTTTCGTGCGCAAGGTGGTAGAGCTGTCGGGGCTGGCGTGGGATGCGCCGTCGCCGTTCAGTGACGGCACGCTGGGTGCCGCGCTGCTTGCGCCGACCCGGCTTTATGTCAAGCAGGCGCTTGCGGCGGTGCGGGCAGGGGGCGTGCGTGCCCTGGCCCATATCACCGGTGGCGGGCTGACCGAAAACCCGCCGCGCGTGATTCCCGAAGGGCTGGCCTGTCAGATCGATCTGGACTGCTGGGATCTGCCGCCGGTGTTCGACTGGCTGGCGCGGACGGCAAACATGTCGGAACCCGAGCTGCTCAAGACCTTCAACTGCGGCATCGGCATGATGCTGGTGGTGGCCCAGGACCGCGCCGATGCGCTGACCGATCTGCTGCGGGCCGAAGGCGAAACCGTGATCCGCATGGGGCAGGTCGTGCCGGGCGATGGGGTGATCTACACGGGCCGTCTGCTGTGACACGGGTTGCCATCCTGATTTCAGGGGGTGGCTCCAACATGCTGCGGCTGGTGCAGGACATGCAGGCCGGCGGCTATGCGCAGCCGGTTCTGGTGGCCTCCAACGATCCGCAAGCGGTGGGGCTCGCCCGGGCGGCAGCCTGCGGCGTGCCAACGGCAGCGGTGGATCATCGCAGCTTTGGCCGTGACCGCGCGGGGTTTGAAGCAGAGTTGCTGCAGCCGATCCTTGCGGCAAAGCCGGATGTGCTGTGCCTTGCCGGGTTCATGCGGGTGCTGACCCCCGGCTTCGTGCGCCGGTTTGACGGGCGGATGCTGAACATCCACCCCTCCTTGCTGCCGAAATATCCTGGCCTGCACACCCATCAGCGTGCGCTTGACGCGGGCGATACGGCAGCAGGGTGCACCGTGCATGAGGTGACAGCGGAACTGGACGCAGGCCCGGTGCTGGGGCAGGCGGTGGTGCCGGTTCTGCCCGGCGATACGGCGGAAACACTATCCGCCCGGGTGCTGGTGCAAGAGCATCGGCTCTACCCTGAGGTGCTGCGCCGTTTTGTAGCGGGGCAACGGGAGCCAGTGTTTCTGGACTCCGACCGATAACCGACCGCCAGCGCACAACTGTTTCCATTTTGCGCCCATTTTGGCGGGATCCGCTGCTGGTGACCGGCGCAGCGGCGCAAAACTGTGAACAATTGTTCGCAATCTCGCAACAAACCTGTCATGCGCCGCTGGTAGCCGCACAAGCGTGTCCAAATCGTTAACGGGCACGGCTTGAAAAGGAACTGACATGAAATTTCACGTCCTCGCCGCGGCGTTGATCGCGGCCTTTGCCCTGCCCGGTCCGGGTGCTGCGGCAACCCTGAACACACTCGACGGGCAGGCCCCCATCGTCATCGCCCATCGCGGGACGGCAGGGTATTTGCCAGAGCACACGCTGGGCGGCTATGAACTGGCGATCAAGATGGGGGCAGATTATATCGAGCCCGATCTGGCGCTGACCAAGGATGGTGTCCTTGTCGCCATGCACGACTCGACCTTGCGTGGCACAACCGATGTCGCAACCGTGTTCCCGGGCCGTGAGTTCGACCCTGTGCGCAACTTCACCTATGCTGAGATCCAGCAGCTGACCGTCAAGCCGCGCGGCCAGCAGGCGGGGACCAGCTATCCCGGCTTCACGCCATCGATGGATAACCCCTATCGTGTCCCGACCTTCCAGGAAGTGCTCGATTTTCTGGTGGAGTATAATACCGCCAACGGCACCGAGATTGGCATCTATCCAGAGGCCAAATCGCCAACCTCTGCATTCGGCAGCCGTCAGATCGTGCAACAGCTGAACGCCGCCGGCTTCAACAGTGCCAATGACAAAGTGTTCATCCAGAGCTTTGACCTCGCCGCCCTGCGCGCCATTGCCGCGATTCAGGAAGAGGAAGACAGCAGCCAGCGTCTTGCGGCCCTTGGCAGTGTAAGCCTGTTGGTCACTGGCGAGTACAGCATCGGCGGCATGACCCTGGCCGAGATCGCCACCTTTGCGGACGGCGTTGGTGTCAGCTTGTCGGGGCAGGCCCTGACCAAAGGCTTTGTCGATGCCGCCCATGCGCTTGGTCTGATCGTTCACGGCTATACCCTGCGGCCTCTGGACCAAGAGGCTTCGGATGTGCAGATCGCCGGTCTGTTCGCCTTGGGCTATGACGGCTGGTTCACCGATTACACCGACCGCACCCGTGCCAGCCTCGATGCGATCTTGCCGCCATCGCCCGTGCCGCTGCCTGCTGGTGGCCTGTTGCTGCTGGGTGCCCTTGGCACGCTGGCCTTTGCCCGGCGCAAAGCGGCGCGTCTCGCAGCCTGAGCCTGGGCAACGTTGCGTGGCGGCAAACCGCACAGGTGCGTTCCGCCCGGATCTGCCGCCGCTCAGAACCAAGGGTTTGCCCGGAAACGGGCAAACCGGCTTGCGGATCATCAGGACAGGCTAACAAAAACCTGCCAGACGCGCCGCAACCGCTGGCAAGAGCGGTCGCGCCAGCCCGCTGCCGGTGCCGGTCACCGGGCATAACTCTGGAAACAGCCGGCGAATCTCATCGCGCGCCTGCCGGTCAAAGGCGGACAGCGCCACCCCGCCGGCGAACAGGCTCTCGGTTGCGGCGCCTTCGGCAAAGATCACCTGATGATCTTCGCACAAGATATGCACATAGGTCACCGTGGGCCGGCGCAAGCGCCGGATCGTGCGCCCGTTGATCAGATGACGGGCGGCGGCAAGGGTTTCGCGCTCACCCGTCGTCAGCTCGGATGGCCAGCCACTGACCAGCATGCGGTGCTGGGGCGACACCAGCAGATCGCGCTGGTTGCCCATTGCGCCGGCGGCAAAGCGCACCGGGGCCATGCTGCCCAGCCCGCAGACCGTGCGCCGCCCGGCCCAGACCACCGGGGCATAGCCGTTGTCCATGGTCTGCACCAGATCGCCGGGACGCAGACCTTCGACCCCCAGCATGCCGCGATGGGTCAGAATCCGGGTGCCCGCAACAAAGCAGGGAATGGCGGGCGGGCTGTCGGCAAAGGCGCTGAACGGCAGTTTCTCTGCCCGGGGCGGGTTGATACCCGGCCCGTATTGGACCCTGCCGGCAGAAACCCCATCGACCTGGAACAGGATTTTGGCAGGATTGGTGAAAATCTCATGTCCGCCAGAGGACGCGCGCCCCTGATACTGATCATGCTGTGGGTTCAGGTTTCGGACCAGCGGGCGTTCCGGCGGATCAGTTTCCGGCCAGGCATAGATATCGACGAACTGGCCGTTGCTGAAATGGGTCTCGCCCGGATTGACCTGCCGCACCACCACCCGAAAGGTGCGGTCGGCCGCGCCAAGCGGTTCCACCCCGGCCAGGGTCACCGTCATGTTATCGCCATTGCCAGAGGACGCAAGCGATCGATACGTGGCGATCTGATCGCCACGCAGGAAAAGTTCTGTCTGTGCCATCTTGGGAAACTTCTGCGCTGCTTGCCGGAAACCTAGCAGCCTTGCCAGCACCTGTCGCAGTGAAAACCCCTAAAATTGGAAAGCCGGGGCTTTTCAAGGTGAAGGCCGCCGCCTATAGCGGAAGGACACCCGTTGCGGGATGCCCCCGCGGCCCCTTGAAAGACGCGACCTATGCGCACCATCACCACGACTGAAGACCTCGCCGCCTTTTGCGAGGCTGCCAAAGCCCAGCCTTACGTTACCATCGACACCGAATTCCTGCGTGAGCGGACCTATTGGTCAAAGCTGTGCCTGATCCAGATGGCCTTGCCCGGCAAGAATGGCGATGCGGTGCTGGTCGACCCGATCGAGGGCGAGGCCATGAGCATGGAGCCACTCTATGACCTGTTTCGCCACAAGGCGACGGTCAAGGTGTTCCACGCGGCCCGGCAGGATCTGGAGATCTTCTTCGTCGAAGGCAATGTGTTTCCCGAACCCCTGTTTGATACCCAGATCGCCGCCATGGTCTGCGGCTTTGGCGAACAGGTGGGCTATGAGACGCTGGTGCGCAAGATCGCCAAGGAAAACCTCGACAAGACCAGCCGGTTCACCGACTGGTCGCGCCGCCCGCTGACCGATGCGCAAAAGGAATATGCCATTGCCGATGTCACCCATCTGCGGGTGATCTATGAATGGCTGGCGGCCCAACTGGCCAAGAATGGCCGGTCACATTGGGTGGGCGAAGAACTGGCCGTGCTGGTGAACCCCGAGACCTATACCACCACCCCCGAAGAGGCCTGGCTGCGGATCAAGACCCGCACCACCTCGGGTCGGTTTCTGGCCGTGGTCAAGGAATTGGCGCGGTTCCGCGAGGAGTATGCGCAAAAGAACAACGTGCCGCGCAGCCGGGTGATGAAGGATGATGCCCTGCTGGAACTGGCCTCCACCCGGCCCACGTCGGTGGAAGAGTTGGGGCGGTCGCGCCTGCTGATGCGCGAAGGGCGCAAGCCCGAGATTGCCGATGGCATTCTGGCCGCTGTCAAGGCCGGGCTGGCGATGAAGCCGGAAGACATGCCAAAGGTCGCGGATGAGCGCGAGCAGATTCAGGTCAACCCCGCTCTGGCCGACCTGTTGCGGGTGCTGTTGAAAGCCAAGTCCGAAAGCCTTGGGGTGGCCCCGAAGCTGATCGCGTCCTCTGCCGATCTGGACGCCATCGCTGCCGGTGGGCGCGAGGTCGAAGCCCTTGGCGGCTGGCGCAAGGAAGCCTTCGGGAATGACGCGCTTGCCCTGTGCCGGGGCGAGATTGCCCTGTCGGCCAAGGGCAATGAGGTGCGGGTGATAAGGCTTTGACCTGATCCGCGCGCCCCGGAACCTTAACGGCCCGTGGTGCGCGCCGACCGCTCACCCTGCACGGTGATACGCGAAATATCCTCCAGCCGGCGCGGGCTGATCGCCATTGCGGCGGTCACTTCCCGTGTCCGCTGGCTGCCGACAGGTGTTTGCGTCACCGGCGGCAGGATGCGGAACTCCAGCATCAGATGGGTTGGGTCCTCACCTTTGACCTCGACCAGTTCAGCCTCCCACCAGCCTTGGCTTTCCATGACCCCGGTGGCCCGCACGATGGCCCCGCCGGTGTAGGGCTCCACACTCAGCTCGGTCACATCCGCCACCAGCAGACGCGGATCGGCGGCCTGTTGCTGCGATGCCAGGGTCTCGACCCGCTCAGAGCGCCCAAACCAGTTGAACGGGTTCAGCCGCGACTCGCGCACCGCCCCGCAGGATGTCAGAACCAGAACGGCAACAAGGGCGGCGGTCACAGGAGTTTTCATCGGTGCATCCATCTTGGCTTTGATCTTGGGTAGCCGATCAGCCTGCTTTTGAAAAGGGCGGGTGTTGATTTGCGGCAAGGGGGCTGGACCAATCCGGGGCAGGGCATTACCTCCCTGTGCAAAGGAGCCCCGCATATGGCCACCCCCGCCTTTGAAGACATTGCCGAAACCTTCGATTTCCTCGACGATTGGGAAGACCGCTATCGCCATGTGATCGAATTGGGAAAGGCGATGCCGCCCTTGCCCGATGAATTCAAGGTGCCCGCGCTCAAGGTCGATGGCTGCGCCAGTCAGGTCTGGCTGCGCCCCGTAGTGGCAGAAGGCCGGTTCGATTTTCAGGGCGAAAGTGACGCGATGATCGTGCGCGGCCTGATCGCCATCCTGCACGCGCTCTATTCCGGGGTGCCGGTCGATCAGGTGGCCTCCATCGACGCGCCGGCCGAACTGGGGCGGCTGGGTCTGAACGATCACCTGTCGGCACAACGCTCCAACGGGGTGCGCGCCATGGTGGACCGCATCCGATCGGTCGCCGCAGCCGCCTAAAGCGGCGCGCAGGCGGCGGTCAGCCAGTCGCGCACCGCGCCCGATACCCGCGGGCCAATCTTGTGCAGAACCTGTGCGTGATAGGCGTCGAGCCAGAGCCGGTCCTCTGGCGACAACATGGCCGTCACGATCAGCCGGCGGTCCAGCGGTACGAAGGTCAGCGTCTCAAAGCTGTACTGCGCCCGCTTGTCGCCCAGATCCGAGGCGACCTGCACTACGATCAGGTTTTCCAGCCGGATGCCGAACGCGCCTTCGCGGTAATAGCCCGGCTCGTTCGACAGGATCATCCCGGGCTCCAACGGCACCTCGGACAGCCGGCTGATCCGCTGTGGCCCTTCATGCACCGACAGGAACGCCCCCACGCCATGCCCGGTGCCGTGGTCGAAGTCGAACCCCGCCACCCACAACGCAAACCGGGCCAGCGGGTCCAGATCGCGCCCCGCCACGCCTTTGGGAAAGCGCGCCCGCGAAATCGCGATCATGCCTTGCAACACCCGGGTATAGCAGGCCCGCGCTTCCTCGCCCGGGTCGCCCACCGCAACCGTGCGGGTGATGTCGGTGGTGCCGTCGCGGTACTGCGCGCCGGAATCCACCAGCAGCAGTTCATTGTCCCGCACCGCCCGGTTGGTCTCTCGCGTGACGCGGTAATGCATGATGGCCCCGTGGGGCCCCGCGCCGCAGATAGTGTCAAAGCTGATGTCATGCAGCGCATTGGTGGCGCGGCGGAATCCTTCCAGTGCGGTCACCACGTCAATTTCGGTCAGGCTGCCCGCCGGCTGGCGGTCGAGCCAGCACAGAAACTCCACCATCGCCGCCCCATCGCGCAGATGGGCCTCGCGCATGCCGACAATCTCGGCGGCGGTTTTGCGCGCCTTGGGCAGGCGGCAGGGGTCATCGCCCCAGACCACGTCAATTCCCGCGTCAGCCATCTCGTCACGGATGGCCAGTGGCGCGCTGCCGCGATCCACCCGCACCGGCCCTGTCAGACTCCGCAGCGCGGGCACAAAGGCGGCAGGCGGGCACAAGGTGACCTGCGGGCCAAGATGGGCGCGCGTGGGGCCATCCAGCTTGGCCAGATCGGTGAACAGCGTCACCCGGCCATCATCAAGCAGGATGGCAAACCCCTGCAGCACCGGGTTTTTCGGCACATCAGCACCCCGGATGTTGAGCAGCCAGCAGATCGAGTCGGGCAGGGTGATCACCGCTGCCCGCTGTCCGGCCGTCCGCAAACCCTCGGCCAGCCGCGCCCGCTTTTCGGCACTGGTCTCGCCGGCCAGAGCATCCGGATGCACAAAGGCCAGCCCGCAGGGGGCAGGCGGCTGATCCGGCCAGACCGCATCAATCAGATTGCGCGTGGCGCGCAGGCCAAGCCCCGCCGGTTCCAGCACCACCCGCAGGGCAGCGATGTCATCGGCCGTGTGCAGCCAGGGGTCAAAGCCGATCTCTCCGGCCTCAAGATGCTGTCTGATCCAGTCCCCCGCCTTGATGTCGGGCCAGGGCACCGGGGTGAAATGGCCAAGGTCCACTTGCGTCTTGACCTGCAGCCGGTATCGCCCGTCAATGAACACCCCTGCGATTGTGGGAAGCACCACCGCAAAACCGGCCGATCCGGTAAACCCGGTCAGCCATTGCAACCTCTCGTCCCGTGCCGCCACGTATTCGCCCTGATGCGCATCGGCGCGCGGCACGATGAATCCGGCCAGCCCCTCGCGCGCCATCACCTCGCGCAGCGCGGCCAAACGGGGCGGGCCGTGGTCCGGTGTGGCATGGCTGTCAAAGCTCTGGAACATGGTTTGCACCTTTCAGAAATACGCCGGGGGCGCGACAAAGGGGGGCGGCCCCCCCAACTGACCGCAGCCATCCTAACCGGTCTTGCGCAGCCCCAGCACCCGCGCCCGCTTGCGCGGATCGGTGTCAAACAGCCCGGCCAGCTGTTCGGTCATCGCGCCCGCCAGCTGTTCCACATCGGTGATGGTCACGGCGCGCTGGTAATAGCGGGTCACGTCATGGCCGATGCCGATGGCAATCAGCTCCACCGCGCGCTTGCGTTCGACCATGGCGATCACGTCGCGCAGGTGTTTTTCCAGAAAGTTCGCCGGGTTGACCGACAGGCTGCTGTCATCCACCGGCGCGCCATCGGAAATCACCATCAGGATCTTGCGCGCCTCGGGCCGGGCCGCCGCGCGGCGATGCGCCCATTCCAGCGCCTCGCCGTCGATGTTTTCCTTCAAGAGGCCCTCTTTCATCATCAGCCCCAGATTGGGCCGCGCCCGGCGCCAGGGCGCATCCGCCCCCTTGTAGATGATGTGGCGCAGATCGTTCAGCCGCCCCGGCTGCTGTGGCCGCCCCTGGGCCAGCCAGCGTTCGCGGCTTTGGCCACCCTTCCAGGCGCGGGTGGTGAAGCCAAGGATCTCCACCTTCACCGAACAGCGTTCCAGCGTGCGGGCCAGCACATCGGCACAGATCGCGGCAATGCTGATGGGCCGCCCGCGCATCGAGCCGGAGTTGTCCAGAAGGATCGTCACGCAGGTGTCGCGGAACTCGGTGTCCTTTTCCTGCTTGAAGCTCAGCGGCGTGGTCGGGTTGGCCACCACACGCGCCAAGCGGCCCGCATCCAGCGTGCCCTCTTCCAGATCGAAATCCCAAGAGCGGTTCTGTTGCGCCTGCAACCGGCGTTGCAGCTTGTTGGCAAGCCGGCTGACGGCCCCTTTGAGCGGTTCCAGCTGCTGGTCGAGGTAGGCGCGCAACCGTTCCAGCTCTGCCGGTTCGGCCAGATCTTCCGCGCGGATTTCCTCATCAAAATCTGTGGTATAGACGGTATAGTTCGGATCGGCCGAAGAATGCGGGGCAGGGGGCGGCGGCTCCAGCGGGGCCTCGCCCTCGGGCAGTTCCGCCTCATCGCCCTGCTCCATATCGGCGCTGTCTTCCATCGAGACCTGCGCCTGAGACTGGTCCTGCTGGTCTTCCTGGCTGCGCTCGGGGCTGGCTTCGGACTCGTCCTGTTCGGACTGATCCTCGCCTTCGCTTTCGGGGCTGTCCTCGTCTTCCTGCGCCTGATCATCGGCGGCATCATCGTCGGGCGCGTCGGGGTCGTCGCCCAGCTGGTCGCCGTAGCCAAGGTCGGAAATCACCTTGCGGGTCAGGCGGGCAAAAGCCGCCTGATCGGCCAGCACATGGTCGATGTTTTCCAATGTGCCGCTGGCCTGTTCTTCGATGAAGCCGCGCCACAGGTTCATCACGTTCTCCGCCCCGGCAGGCAGATCGCGCCCGGTGGCCAGATGGCGCACCAGATAGCCCGCCGCCACCGACAAGGGCGCATCCTGAGAATTGGTGATCTGGGCATAGCCCTTGCGGTCCGCCTCATGCCCGATCTTGGCGTCGATATTGCCTGCCGTGCCCGGCATCGCCCGGGCGCCCACCGCCTCGCAGCGGGCGGTTTCCATCGCGTCATAGATGTCGCGCGCCATCTGGCCAGAGGGCGCATAGCGGTTTGACACCGCCTCGTCATGGAACTTGCGGCGCAAGGCAAAGGCATCCGCCGTGCCGCGGGCCAGAAGCACCTCATCCCGGGTCATCCGGCGGCTGACCTGCGGCAGGCGCACGCCATCGCGGTTCATGCCCGGCGGGTCCACCGAATAGGTGACGGTCATCTCCGGATCATCGGCCATGACCTTGGTGGCCTCGGCAAGGGCCTTCTTGAACGGATCGGCTGGGTTGTCGGTGGGTTTGGTCATCTCTCGCCCCGGTAGGGCGGGGGTCTCCCCGCCGCTGCGGCACAGGCGGGGAGACCCCCGCCCGACCGACTTATTTCATCGCCATCGAAGCAGCTGACTCCGGCAGTTCCTCGGCAAAGCAGCGCTGGTAGAATTCGGCCACCGTCTGCCGTTCCAGCTCGTCGCATTTGTTGAGGAAGGTCAGCCGGAAGGCATAGCCCACATTGCGGAAGATCTCGGCATTCTGCGCCCAGTTCAACACGGTGCGCGGGCTCATCACAGTGGACAGATCGCCATTCATAAAGGCGGTGCGGGTCAGATCGGCCACGGTGACCATCTGGCTGATCTGCTTGCGGCCTTTTTCGGTGTTGTAATGCGGGCTTTTGGCCAGAACGATCGCGGCTTCGGCATCATGGGACAGGTAGTTCAGCGTGGCCACAAGGCTCCAGCGGTCCATCTGCGCCTGGTTGATCTGCTGGGTGCCGTGATAAAGCCCCGTGGTATCGCCCAGACCCACCGTGTTTGCGGTGGCGAACAGGCGGAAATAGGGATTGGGCGTGATGATTTCATTCTGGTCCAGCAGCGTCAGCTTGCCATCGGTTTCCAGCACGCGCTGAATGACGAACATCACATCGGCGCGGCCAGCGTCATATTCGTCAAACACGATGGCCACGGTGTTGCGCAAGGCCCAGGGCAGGATGCCTTCGTGAAACTCCGTCACCTGCTTGCCATCGCGCAGCTTGATCGCATCCTTGCCGATCAGGTCGATCCGGCTGATGTGGCTGTCAAGGTTGACGCGCACGCAAGGCCAGTTCAGCCGCGCGGCCACCTGTTCGATATGGGTCGATTTCCCCGTGCCGTGATAGCCTTGGATCATCACCCGACGGTTATAGGCAAAGCCTGCCAGAATCGCCAAAGTGGTGTCCGGATCGAACTTGTAGGTCGGATCAATTGCCGGCACGCGGTCTGTCGCTTCGGCAAAGCCCTTGACCTTCATGTCGGTGTCGATGCCGAACACCTCACGCACATTGATTTCTTCGGTCGGCTTCATGGCGTGATCCAGCATCGTGCTTCGTCCTGTTCCGGTCTTTCGGTGATGTTTGGTGGAGTTGTGGAGCATAATACCGGGGGGTTCAAGGGCAAGGGCATGCGTTCCCGTTTGCGTGAGCGTGAAACCTTTGGTCCTGCGCCCGCGTAAAGCCGGTGTATGCTTTGTGCAAAGGGAGACGGTCATGAACAGACGTGCAGTTGTATTGGGGGGCGTGGCCCTTTTTGTGATGGGCCAGTCCGCCTGGTCTGCCGAGGGCAATTTCGAATACCAGCTGTCCGAGGCGGAATGGCGGGCAAAGCTGGGCGATCTGCCCTATCGCGTGTTGCGCGAAGAGGCGACAGAACGCGCCTTCACCAGCCCGCTCGACACCGAAACCCGGGCCGGCACCTATCACTGCGCGGGCTGTGACCTGCCGGCGTTTTCGTCCGAGCACAAATATGACAGTGGCACCGGCTGGCCCAGCTTCTGGCAGCCGCTGCAGAATGCGGTGGGCACCAAGGCAGACCGCAGCCTGTTCGGCACAAGGACCGAGGTCCATTGCCGCCGTTGCGGCGGGCATTTCGGCCATGTCTTCGATGATGGTCCGCAGCCAACCGGCAAGCGCTATTGCATGAATGGCGCGGCGCTGACCTTCCGTTTGGCCTGACACAGCGCGCGGCCCGAGAGCGTGCATCACCGGAACAGACAAACAGCGGGCCCTGGCCCGCTGTTTTGACTTCCAGCACGGCCGCCCGTCATTCCCGGAAGTAACGGCTGTCCTTGAGTTGATCCCAGGCCCAGACCACCTCTTGCAGGCGCTCTTCATCGGACCGGTCACCACCGTTCATGTCGGGATGAAGATCCTTGACCAAAGATTTGTATTGCTTGCGGATTTCGGTCTTGGTCCAGGTGTCGCGCGCATCCAGGATCTCGATCGCCTTGCGTTCGGTCGGCGGCAGTTTGCGGGTCGATGTGCCGGCAGGGCGGCTGCCCGGGTTCTGCGTGGCCTTTTCCCCCAGCAGCGACAGCGGGTCATCCACCCCCAGCCGTGCCCAGGCCCGCCCGTCATCCTTGCGGCTGAACGGTTTGGTGGGGCGTTCCCAGACCCTGTCCTTGTCGAGGAACTTCTGGAAATCATCGTCCGACGTGCCCTGAAAGAAATTCCACTTCAGGTTATACTCGCGGATGTGGTCCTTGCAGAACCAGAAGAATTCATCCAGCAGATCGGGGCTTTTGGGCGCGCGGTAAGCCCCGGCCTCCGAGCAGCCCGGAAAGTCGCAGGGTTTGTTCGAGGTCTCGAATGCGCCAGACATCCCCCGCCGTGTGGTTTTCTTGCGCTTCTTGTCCGCCGAGACGCGGATGTCGAATTCGAAGGGGGGTTTCGTGACCATGGTCTGCCTTTCTTGCATCCCTTTGTCTTTCCGACTCGGGCGGCACAGTTTAGGGGTTTGGGCGGCAGATTGAAGGGGGCAGATCAAAAATGACCGTGAAGACCGAAATGGAACAGCGGCTGATTGCGGCATTCGCGCCGCAACAGATTGAAATCGTGAATGAAAGTCATATGCATGCTGGCCATGCTGGCGATGATGGCACCGGCGAAAGCCATTTCCGCATCCTGCTGCGGGCCGACAGTCTGGCTGCAATGACCCGGGTGGCGCGCCACCGCGCGGTTCATGCGGCACTTGGCGATCTGAACACGCGGGTTCATTCCATCGCGCTGGATATTGGCTGAGGGCAGGGGCGGCGCGTCAGCTTTCCGCCACCAGCCCCGCCGCCTCGATCCCCGCGCAGGCGGCCAGTGCGTCATTGTCTGACGTGTCACCGGTGACACCCACCGCACCCAGCACCGTGCCGCCCGCATCGCGCACCAGAACCCCGCCCTTGACCGGCACGAAGTCGCCCCCATAAAGCCCGTTCATCGCCTGAACGAAATAGGCCTGGGCATCGGCGCGGGCGTGGATGGCGCTGCCGGGCAGACCCAGCATGATGCAGCCATTGGCCTTGCCATGCGCAAGCGCATAGCGGCCTGGTGCCGCCCCATCCTCACGCTCAAAGGCGATGGTGTGGCCACCGGCATCGACCACCACCACCGAGAGCGGCTTCATACCGGCCTCACGCCCCTTGGCCAGGGCGGTGGCGATGATCGTGCGGGCCTGTGCGATGCTGATCGTCATAGCGCTTCTGCCTTCTTTTCCAGACGCCGGGCGTGCAACACCGGTTCGGTATAGCCCGAAGGTTGCGCGCGCCCCTTGAGCACCAGATCACAGGCGGCGCGGAATGCAACCCCGTCATAGCCCGGAGCCATCGCTTGATAGAGCGGGTCGCCTTCGTTCTGCCGGTCCACCACGGCTGCCATCTTGCGCATGGCCGTGATCACCTGATCCTCGGTGATCACCCCGTGATGCAGCCAGTTTGCCAAGGCCTGCGACGAGATCCGGCAGGTGGCGCGGTCTTCCATCAGGCCCACATCATGAATGTCTGGCACCTTGGAGCAGCCCACGCCCTGATCGATCCAGCGCACCACATAGCCCAGAATGCCCTGCGCGTTGTTTTCCACCTCTTGCCGGATGTCCTCTTCCGACCAGTTGGCGCCGGTGGCCAGCGGAATGGCCAGCAGCGCGTCCAACGTGCCGCGCGGTCCACCCGCTGCAATGTCGGCCTGCCGCGCCAGCACATCGACGCGGTGGTAATGCGTGGCATGCAGCGTCGCGGCGGTGGGCGAAGGCACCCAGGCGCAATTGGCGCCGGCCTGCGGATGCGCAATCTTCTGCGCCAGCATGTCGCCCATCAGATCAGGGGCCGCCCACATGCCCTTGCCGATCTGTGCGCGGCCCTGCAAGCCACACGCCAGACCGATGTCGACATTGCGGTCCTCATAGGCCTTGATCCAGCTTGAGGCTTTCATGTCGCCCTTGCGGACCATGGGGCCGGCTTCCATGCTGGTGTGGATCTCATCCCCGGTCCGGTCGAGGAACCCGGTGTTGATGAAGGCTACCCGATCCTTGGCCGCGCGGATACACTCCTTCAGATTGGCACTGGTGCGGCGCTCTTCATCCATGATGCCCAGTTTGACGGTAAAGCGGGGCAGGCCCAGAACCTGTTCCACCCGGTCAAAGATTTCACAGGCGAAGGCCACTTCTTCGGGGCCGTGCATCTTTGGCTTGACCACATAGACCGATCCCATGGTCGAATTGCGGGTGCCTTGCGCCTTTTTCAGATCATGCATGGCGCAGAGCGTGGTCAGGAAAGCATCCATGATGCCTTCCCCGATTTCACGGTCATCCTCTGTCAGGATTGCCGGGTTGGTCATCAGGTGGCCCACGTTGCGCACCAGCATCAGCGCGCGGGATTTGAGCGTGAGCGTGCCGCCATCCGGTGCGGTCAGGGTCAGGTCCGGGTTCAGCCGACGCACCGACTCCTTGCCGCCCTTGACGATCACCTCGGCCAGATCGCCCTTCATCAGCCCCAGCCAGTTGCCGTAAGCCAGCACCTTGTCTTCAGCGTCGACTGCGGCGACGGAATCCTCGCAATCCATGATCGCCGACATCGCAGATTCCAGCCGGATATCCGACACATGCGCCAGATCATCCCGCCCGGTGGGCGTGGTGGCATCCACCTGAAGAGCAATATGCAAGCCATTGTTTTTCAGTACAATCATCGTCGGCGCTGTCGGGTCGCCCGCAAAACCGGCAAAGCGCGACGCATCGGCCAGACCGACCGCATCGGCGGCCCCGGTCACCCACAGCTGGCCCGCATCGACGCGGAAGCCACGCGCTTCAGACCAGGACCCTGCGGCCAGTGGCACTGACTCATCCAGGAAGGCCCGGCCCCAGGCCACGACCCGGGCGCCACGCGCCGCGTCATAGCCCTTGGCCGTCGGCAGATCGCCCAAGGCATCGGTGCCATACAGCGCATCATAAAGGCTGCCCCAGCGCGCATTGGCCGCGTTCAGCGCATAGCGCGCGTTCATCACCGGCACCACCAGCTGCGGGCCGGGGACAAGGGCGATTTCCGGATCGGTCTGCGTGGTTTCAATCGTGAAATCGGGGCCTTCCGGCACCAGATAGCCGATCTCGGTCAAAAATGCCTTATAGGCGGCGGCGTCAAACACCTGCCCCTGACGCGCCTTGTGCCAGCTGTCGATCTGCGCCTGCATCTCTGCGCGCTTTGCCAGCAAAGCCGTGTTCTTCGGCATCAGATCGGCCACTGCGCCGGCAAATCCGTGCCAGAAACTGGCCGCCTCTATGCCGGTGCCGGGAAGGGCCTGCTTTTCGACGAAGTCCACAAGACGGGCGTCAACCTTCAGCCCGGTGATGGCGATGCGGTCTGTCATGGGTGTCCTCGCTGCTGGGGGCGGTGTCCGATGGGATGCCGTGGTATGCTGCGGGCAGAGATAGTCAGAAAAGGCGCCAGAGGCAACAAAAGCGGTCAAGTTATTTTACCAAATAATTCGGATGACAGCTTTCGCATTTGGCGAAGAGTGCCACACAAAGCCAAGGTTCCAAGTTTTCCTTGGTGGCCTATATCCGCGGTGATACGAAATCATATGGCTAAGCATGCCTCCGATCTGTCGCGTATCATCCATGCGCTTTTGCAGGATCAGGCGGGGCCGGTGACGCTTGATCTGGCAACCGACCGGCTGATCACGCCCCGGGCCGAGGGGGAGTCGCGGAGTGACCGGCTGGAAGCTTTCCTTGAAACGCTGGAGGATGACGATGATCCTGAACCCCGAGACAGACCTTGACCTGACCCGCCATATCAAGGCCCCGCCGGCCAAGGTCTGGCGCTGCTGGACCGAACCTGCGCTGCTGGAACAGTGGTTCGCGCCAAAACCTGTGGTCACGCGCGATGTGCAGATTGACCTGCGCCCCGGTGGCATTTTTGCGACCACGATGGATATTCCCGGCATGGACAGCCAGACCGGCGCGGGCTGTATTCTGGAAGTTGTCCCAGAGCGGCGTCTGGTCTGGACCGACCTGCTCGGCCCCGGTTATCGCCCGGCAGCCGACAGCTTTGGCATGACCGCACTGATCCTGCTGGAACACGAAGGCTCTGGCACGCTCTACCGCGCCATTGCTCTGCACCGCACCGCGGACCAGCGCAAATCCCATGAAGACATGGGCTTTCATCAGGGCTGGGGCATGGCGGCGGACCAGTTGGAACGCGTGGCGGTGACGTTGTGACCGGGCGCAGCATCACCCTGTCGCGAGTGATTCCTGCGCCGGTGGCCAAGGTCTGGCGCTGCTGGACCGATCCGGCGCTGTTGCCGCTCTGGTTCGGGCCAGAGGGGTTCAGCTGCCAGACCCATGACATCGACCTGCGGGCGGGCGGGCACTGGCTGTTTGACATGACCGGGCCGGATGGCAAGGTCTGGCCGAACCGTCACCGCTACACGCGGATGGAGGCCCCGCACCGGCTGGACTTTCTCTTGGACGCAGGCGAGGGGGATGAGGCGGTCAATGAGGTGGTGATGACCCTGACCGCCGAGGACGGTGCCACCCGCATCCGCTATGAAATGACCTTCCCCACTTTGGCCGCGCGCAGCCTGGCGGTGGGATTTGGGGCGGTGGACCTGGGCCATCAGACTTTGGCAAAACTGGCAGCCATGGCGCAAAGGGCTTAGCCGGGCTTGCGCTTTGCCTCGCTCCGACAGCGGTCGGAACAATACCGCACCTCGTGCCAGACCTTTTCCCATTTCTTGCGCCAGGCAAAAGGCTTGCCGCATTGCGCACAGATCTTGCTGGGAAGATCGCCTTTTTTGACCATCTTTCCCATGGTTTACAGCTCAAAGCTCAGTTGCGCTGCCAGCACGCCGTGCCCTTGCGCCGAAGACAAAGCGGCGCGCCTGCGCGGGGCGCGGTCGTTGACAAAACGCGCATCGGCACGGCTGGCATGGCGTTCGATGATCTCCACAATCTCGGCGCGCGGCGCGGCCTTGCGCAGGCCAAAGATGGCATCGCGCGCCGCCCGCTGCGCGGCTACCACATCGACCACCGGCTCGGGGTAGCGCCGGCCCAACAGGCCCCGCGCGCCCTCCCACCGCCAGGGGCTTTGCAACAGGGCGTCAGGCACATCGGCCAGTTCCGGCACCCAGCGGCGGGTGAAGGTGCCGGTTGGGTCTTGATCCAGACCCTGTTTTACCGGGTTATAGATCCTTGGGGTATTGATCCCGGTGGTGCCCGACTGCATCTGCACCTGCGGCCAGTGAATGCCCGGCTCGTAATCGGTGAACAGCCGTGCCAGCACCGGACCGGTGGCGCGCCAGTCGAGCCAGAGGTGATAGGAGGCAACCGAAGTCACCATCGCCCGCATCCGGAAATTCAACCAGCCGGTCGCCGCCAGATAGCGCATACAGGCATCGACAAAGGGCAGACCGGTTTCCCCCGCCCGCCATGCCGCGAGGCGGCCAGCATCGGGGTCGCGCGGGCGCAGACCTTCCGCCGCACGGTGCAGGCAGCGGGTTTCGATCTGTGGTTCATCCTCCAGTTTTTGCATGAAATGGTCGCGCCAGGCGAGACGGCTTTGAAAGCTGGACAATGACCCCGGCCAGCGCCCGCCGGGGCGTTCGGCCAGCCGGGCGCTGGTGCCCTGCGCCACTTCGCGCCCCGACAGCGCGCCAAGCGCCAGATAGGGCGACAGCCGCGAGCAGGCCCGCTCGCCCGTCAACGGCGAGGACATGGCGGCACGGTAAGGCTCGCCGCGTTTGGTCAGGAACGACTCCAGCGCCAGCAGGGCGTGCTGACGCCCGCCCGCCTGCCGGTGGGCGCAGCGGTCCTCAGTCAATCGCAATGCGCGGGCGGTGGGAATCACCCCCGGTTCCACCCCCGGTACCGGGGTCATCCCCATGGGTGCGGGCAGCTGGTCTTGCGCGGTAAAGCTGTCGCGCCGCCGCGCCCAGCCATCGCGCCCGCCCAGCCTGCGCACCACGCCCGATTGCGGCAGTTCGGTCCATAGGATGCCCGCCGCCCTGGCCCATGCCGCCACGCGGCAGTCGCGCGCAAAGGTCCACAGATTTCCGGTCTCTTCATGGCTGACAATGTGGGTGATGCGGTGCTGGCGGCACAACCGCTCCATCACTTCCACCGCGTCGCCGACCCGCACGATCAGCCGCGCCCCCGCCGCCCCCAGTTCGTGGCGCAGATCGGTCAGGCATTCGGCGGTAAACTCCCATTGCCGGGCCGAGGTATCGGGCAGGGCCCAATACTCCGGCTCCACAATATAAAGCGGCAGGACCGGCCCAAGACCCAAGGCATGGGTCAGGGCCGGGTGGTCATGGACCCGCAGATCGCGCTTGAACCAGACAAGAACATTCATGGAACAAAGAGATAGCGGCTGGCGCGGATTCGTAAAGCCCCGATCCGCGATGGCCGGTCTTTTTGCCCCGGTGCAAGGCCTTCGGGCTTGCGCGCGCGGCCCAAGCGCCTAGCTTGGGCCGGGACAGGAGACCCTTGCCATGACCGAAGCGCGCGCCATTCACCTTGCAGACTACCAGCCGTTCACGCACCTGATCGATCAGGTTGCCCTGACCTTCGATCTGTCACCTCAGGCGACGCGGGTGATGGCACGGCTGGAGATGCGGCCCAATCCCGCGCGGGGGGCGGGCCATGATCTGCGGCTGGATGGCGAAGGGCTTCGGCTTTTGGCGCTCAGGGTCGACGGTCGGACGCTGGCCGCACAACCCGATGGCACCGGCCTGACCATCCTTGCGGCGGATCTGCCCGACGCAGACTTTGTGCTGGAAACCGAGGTCGAGATCGCGCCCGAAGGCAACACCGCGCTGGAAGGCCTGTATATGTCGCGCGGTATGTATTGCACCCAATGCGAGGCGGAAGGGTTCCGCAAGATCACCTTCTACCCCGACCGCCCGGATGTGATGGCGCGGTTCCGGGTTCGGGTGAAGGGCGACCAGCCGGTGCTGTTGTCGAACGGCAATCTTGTGGCGCAAGGGCCCGACTGGGCGGACTGGGATGATCCCTGGCCCAAACCCGCCTATCTGTTCGCGCTGGTCGCGGGCGATCTGCGCGCGCATTCTGCCGCCTTCCGCACCCTGTCTGGCCGCGATGTGGCGCTCAACATCTGGGTGCGCCCGGGCGATGAAGGACGTTGCGCCTATGCGATGGACAGTCTGATCCGCTCGATGCGCTGGGATGAACAGGTCTACGACCGCGAATATGATCTGGATGTGTTCAACATCGTCGCTGTGGATGATTTCAACATGGGCGCGATGGAGAACAAGGGGTTGAACATCTTCAACTCCAAATTCGTGCTGGCCAGCCCGGAAACCGCCACCGACGATGATTTCGCCCGGATTGAGGCGATCATCGCGCATGAGTATTTCCACAACTGGACCGGCAACCGCATCACCTGCCGCGACTGGTTTCAGCTGTGCCTGAAGGAAGGGCTGACCGTCTTCCGTGACCAGCAGTTTTCCGGCGACATGCGCAGCCATGCGGTGAAGCGGATCGAGGATGTGCTGATGCTCCGCGCCCGCCAGTTCCGCGAGGATCAGGGGCCCCTCGCGCATGCGGTGCGGCCCGAGACCTATGTGGAGATCAATAATTTCTACACGGCAACCATTTACGAAAAAGGGGCCGAGGTGATCGGCATGCTGAAGCGTCTGGTGGGGGATGAGGGCTATGCCCGCGCGCTGGACCTGTATTTTGACCGGCATGACGGGCAGGCGGCCACCATTGAGGACTGGCTGGCGGTGTTTCAGGATGCGACGGGCCGCGATCTGACTCAGTTCAAGCGCTGGTATGCGGAGGCGGGGACGCCAAGGCTGAAGGTGAGAGATGACTTCAACGACGGCGTCTACACCCTTCATTTCGAACAGGAAAACCCAGCCACACCGGGGCAGCCGGACAAAGGGGCCAAGGTGCTGCCGATTGCGGTGGGTCTTCTGAACCCCAATGGCGATGAGGTGGTGCCGACCACGGTGCTGGAGATGACGCAAACCCGCCAATCCTTCCGGTTCGAAGGGCTGGCGGCGCGCCCGGTACCGTCGATCCTGCGCGGGTTTTCCGCGCCGGTGGTGCTGGATCATAGGGTCAGCGCGGAGGAGCGCGCCTTTTTGCTCGCGCATGACACGGACCCGTTCAACAAATGGGAGGCGGGACGCGCGCTTGCCAAGGATCTGCTGGCGCGGATGGTGACCGAAGGGGCAGCGCCGGGGCCGGACTGGCTGGATGCACTGGCGCGCGTGGCGCAGGATGACAGTCTTGATCCGGCCTTCCGCGCGCTGTGCCTGCGCCTGCCATCGGATGACGATATGGCGCAGACCTTGCATGCCTCGGGTCATGTGCCTGATCCGGCAGGTATTTACGCCGCCCGCCGTCGGATGGGTGATGCCTTGGCACAGCGGCTGGCCGGGGCCTTGCCGGGGTTGATTGCCGCCCTGGCCGAGCCGGGCCCCTTCACCCCCGACGCCCGCGCCGCAGGGCGCAGGGCCTTGCGGCTGGCGGCCCTGTCGCTGCTGTCCCGGGTTGATGGCGGTCGGGCGGCACAGGCGGCCTATGCTGCGGCGGATAATATGACCGAAGAGGTGGGCGCTCTGTCCTGCCTGCTGGATATCGGTTCGGGCCAGCAAGAGCTTGCACGCTTTGCCGCACGCTGGGCGGCTGACCGCAATGTGATGGACAAATGGTTTGCGTTGCAGATCGCCTATGCCGCACCTGACAGGGCGGCAGAGGTGACACGCGGATTGACCGAACACCCGGATTTCGACTGGAAAAACCCCAACCGCTTCCGCGCGGTGATCGGGGCCTTGTCGGGCAATCATGCCGGGTTCCACCACAGCAGCGGGGCAGGCTATGCGCTGGTGGCCGATTGGCTGTTGCGGCTGGACCCGCTGAACCCGCAAACGGCGGCGCGGATGTCCACGGCGTTCGAGACCTGGCCACGCTATGACGCCGACCGGCAGGGCAGGGTGCGCGACGTGTTGCGCCGGATGCTGGCCACCGACGGGCTGAGCCGGGATCTGACCGAGATGGCGGCGCGGATGCTGGGCGACTGAGCGCCCCGGCCGGGCCAGACATCCGGCTGGTGACCTGGAAAAAACCGTCAGCCGAGCTTGCGGAACAATCCGGTCAGGCGTTTGGTCTCGGTCTCGAGGCCGAACGGCGGGTTGATCATGACCATGCCCGACCCTTCCATCCGGTGCCCGTCCCGCACCGGTGGAAAGCGCACCTCATGCACCATCGCCTCGGGGGCCAGGGCTTTGAGTTCGGCCAGCATCGGCTTGTGATACCCTTCGCGCAGGATCGGATACCACAGGTAGATAAGGCCGACATTCCATTTGCGGTGCAACTGGCCGAGCACGCGGGGAATGGTTTCGTAATCCGTCTTCACCTCATAGGACGGGTCGATCAGCACCATGCCGCGCCGGGGGGTGGGCGGACAGATTGACAGGGCCTTGGCCAGACCATCCTCGTGATAGACCTTGGCCCCGAACGGGGCGGCGGCATAGTCCAGTGCCGCATGTTCCTGCGGGTGCAGTTCGGCCAAGTGCATGCTGTCGGTTTCGCGCAGCAGATGCCCGGCGATCAGAGGGCTGCCGGGGTAAGCGTTCGGTCCGCGCTGGTCACGGGTGGCCGCAAGGGCGCGGGCATAGGGGTGGCTGGCCGGGAACCAGCCCTCGGCGATGGCGATGCCCTTTGCGGCCTCACCGGTTTTCACCGCCTCGGGCGCCGTCAGGTCATACAACCCGCGCCCCGCATGGGTTTCCACATAGGTGAGCGGTTTGTCCTTGCGGGTCAGGTAGTCCAGCGTCGTGGCCAGCAGCGCGTGCTTGTGGACATCGGCCAGATTTCCGGCGTGATACAGGTGTTGATATGACAGCATGGGATCTGCCCTAACAGGTGGGGCGCGCGCTCGCAAGATGGGGGAGGGCCCGCCCTATGGTTCGCGCTTGTGGCCCGAAAGATCTCGGGCCGCTTTTTCGGCCTCTGCCTTTTGCCGGTCGCGCTCGGCGCGGGTCAGGCCAAAGCGCACAGCATTTTCATCCGCAAGTCTGGCCTGCTGGTCGCGCGCCTTTTGTTTTCGCCTTTGCCGAAGGTTTACGACGGTGCCCATTTTACCGAAAGCTCCCCAAAAAAGACACAATTGCCATTTTATTGCCACATTTTTTGTTCGGCATCTTGGTTATCTGTTCCTTGCGGCAGGGCACAGTGATATTTTCCCCCTGTGGTGTGATTTTACTGGAGACGATTATGAAGCTTGGAACAAGTTTGGCTGTGGCGGCGATGCTCGCTGCGGCACCGGTTGCTGCGGCAACGATACAACATGATGTCGGGGCGGCTGTCGCCAACATCAACGGCGCGGGTTATGTCACAGGTCAATCTCTGACCGCCGGTCAGAGCTTTTCTGTCATGGTAACTGACCCAGAGGATACCTGGTCGCTCGGCGCGCCGCCGCGCACGTTCAGGGCCAATGGCAAGGAAATCTCTGGAACCGTGGATTACGGCGGGTTCAGCTTTGGCGGGGCCACCTTTGATTTCGGCGCGCTGGTCGGCCGGATCGGCACAGGTGACTTCTTCTTTATCGGTCTGGGTGGCGTCTTCAACGCGACAACCAGCGGTGCACTGTCGCTGTTCACCTGGGACACCCAGTATGGCGACAACTCAGGGTCGATCATGGTCGATGTGACGGCACCCGTTCCGGTCCCTGCTGCCGGTCTGCTGTTGCTGTCGGCTTTGGCAATGGGCGGCGTCGTGTCGCGCAGCCGCCGCAAGGCTGCCTGAACGATCGTTTGGGATCGCAGTCATCGTGAAACGGCGGTCAGATCTGACCGCCGTTTTTTTTACGCCCGAAGACTTAGCCCTTGGGGCCGATCATATCCTCGGGCCGGACCACGCGGTCAAAGGTCTCGCCATCGACAAAACCAAGCGCGATGGCCTCCTCGCGCAGGGTGGTGCCGTTCTTATGCGCGGTCTTGGCGACCTTGGTGGCGTTGTCATAGCCGATGGTGGGCGCAAGCGCCGTGACCAGCATCAGCGATTCCTTCATCAGCTTGTCGATCCGCGCCACATTGGCCTGCGTGCCCACCACCATATTGTCGGTGAAAGACCCTGCCGCATCGCCCAGAAGCTGCATGGATTGCAGCAGGTTATACGACATCATCGGGTTATAGACGTTCAGCTCGAAATGCCCCTGGCTTCCGGCAAAGCCGATGGCGGCATCATTGCCCATGACATGGGCGCAGACCATGGTCAGCGCCTCCGCCTGGGTGGGGTTCACCTTGCCCGGCATGATCGACGAGCCCGGCTCATTTTCCGGCAGGATCAGCTCGCCCAGGCCGGAGCGGGGACCGGACCCCAAGAGCCGCAGATCATTGGCGATCTTGAACAGCGCCGCCGCGACCGTTTTCAGAGCGCCCGAAAACATCACCATGGCATCATGCGCGGCCAGGGCTTCGAACTTGTTGGGCGCGGTCACGAAAGGCAGGTCGGTGATTTCGGCGATGCGGGCGGCCACGCGGGTATCCCAGCCGACACGAGTGTTCAGCCCGGTGCCAACGGCGGTGCCACCTTGGGCCAGTTCATAAATGTCGGGCAGGCACATCTTGACCCGGGCGATGCCCTTTTCGACCTGCGCTGCATAGCCGCCGAATTCCTGGCCCAGCGTCAGCGGTGTGGCATCCTGGGTATGGGTGCGGCCGATCTTGATGATATCCTTGAACTCTTCCGATTTTGTCAGCAGGGCCGCATGCAGCTTTTCCAGCCCCGGCAGCAGCACATCGCGGGCCATCATGCCGGTGGCCACATGCATCGCGGTGGGGAAGGTGTCGTTGCTGGACTGGCCCATGTTCACATGGTCATTCGGGTGGACAGGTTTCTTGCTGCCCTTCACCCCACCCAGCATTTCAATCGCGCGGTTCGAGATCACCTCATTCGCGTTCATGTTGCTTTGGGTGCCAGACCCGGTCTGCCAGACCACCAGCGGGAAGTTGTCATCGAACTTGCCGTCGATCACTTCGGTCGCGGCGGCGGCAATCGCGTTGCCCAACTCGGCCGGGATATCGCCCTGGTCAATGTTGACCAGAGCACAGGCCTTCTTGATCACGCCCAAGGCGCGGATGATGGCGACGGGCTGCTTTTCCCAACCGATCGGGAAATTGATGATCGACCGCTGGGTCTGCGCCCCCCAGTATTTGTCGGCAGGAACCTCAAGCGGGCCAAAGCTGTCGGTTTCGGTACGGGTGGCGGACATTGGCAAGCCTCCTGATTTTGCTGCCCTGTCCTTACGGGGCGGGCGCAGGAAAATCAATCGGCATACCGTGGCATACTACGCCAAAGCCTATCGCTTTTTGCGCAAACCGGGGTCTATTGCTTGCGGAACTTGTCCAGGCTGACAACTTCGGCGTCGTGCTGGGGTGGCGGATCATCATCGCCATCATCTTCGTCTTCCTCCTCTTCATCCTCTTCGACATGGCTTTCAAAGCGCAGGCCGAATTCGACAGATGGGTCGACAAAGGTGCGCACCGCATCGAAGGGAATCACCATCGGCTCCGGCTGGTTGCCGAAGTTCAGCGTGATGGTGAATCCGTCTTCCGTCACGGTCAGGTTTTCGAACCAGTGCTGGATGACGATGGTCATTTCCGCCGGATAGCGGGCCTTGAGCCAATCGGCCATCTCCACCTCGGGGTGGGTGGTGTCAAAGGTGATGAAGAAATGATGCGCGCCGGGCAGGCCGTTCTGGCCCACATCCTCCAGCACGGACTGGATCAGGCTGCGCATCGCGCGATGCATCAGATTTCCGTAGTCGATCGACCGCGCCATTCCGGACCCTCAGTTTCTTGTTGCCCCAGCATAGGGGATTTGACCCCGATGAAAAGGGGTCAGGCGAGACTGATTGCAACCGAGAGCAGTGCCGAGGTGGCAAGAACCTGCCACAGGGGCCGATGAAGCCCCAGCAAGAGCAGCGCCGAGACGATGGCAAGCCCAAGCGCTGTCAGGTTCAGGCTGGCCGGATCGGGCACCAGCATCTGTACCGGGCCAAAGCCCTGCGGTGTCAGGCGCGAGAACATGAGGTGCAGGGCAAACCACACTGACAGATTCGCGATCACCCCAACCACCGCCGCCATGATGGCGGACAAAGCCCCGGCAAGGCGAGGCGCCGCGGTGATGCGCGACAGATAGGGTGCCGCGACGAAAATCCACAAAAAGCAGGGCACAAAGGTCATCCACAGGGCGACGACCGCCGCGGCAACGCCCAACCCCCAGCCGCCCGCCCCATATCCCGCCATGAAGCCCACGAATTCATTGACCAGAATCAACGGCCCTGGCGTGGTTTCGGCCAGCCCCAGCCCGGCCATCATCTGCGGCGTGGTCAGCCAGCCTTGTACCGCCACCACGTCTTGCGTCATCCAGGCCAGCACGGCATAGGCCCCGCCGAAGGTCAGCACCGCAAGTTTCGAAAAGAACCAGCCGACATCGAACAGCAGCCCGCCGTGCAGCCACAGGCCTGCTAGGGGCAGCAACCAGACCGCCAGCCAAAGGCAAAGCGTTTGTGCCGTGTGCGGCGCGGTCGTATCGGCTGGGGCGGCTTGGGCCATGCGATTGCCCCGCGCGGTCAGCAGGCCCCAGATCCCGGCGGCAAGGATGATCACCGGAAACGGCAGGTTCAGCACAAACAGGCCCAGAAAGGCAGCAATCGCAATAATATAAGCCGCTGTTCCCTTCAGCGCGCGGCGCGCCACCCGGATCAGGGCCTCGATCACGATGGCGATGACAGCCGCCTGGACCCCCAGAAACAGCGCCTGCATCAGTGGCAACTGCCCCCAGGCGGCATAGGCCATCGACAGCGCCAGCACCACCAGCGCGCCGGGCAAGACGAACAGACCCCCCGCGATCAAACCGCCCTTCACCCCGTGCAGCCGCCACCCCGCCCAGGTGGCAAGCTGCATCGCCTCTGGCCCCGGCAGCAGCATGCAGAACGACAAGGCCGACAGATAATCTTTCTCGGTCAGCCACCTGCGCTCTTCCACCAGCACCTTGTGCATCAGGGCAATTTGCGCGGCGGGCCCGCCAAAAGACAAGATGCCGATGCGGGCGAAGGTGCGGGCCAAGTCTGATAAGCTGGCTGTCATGGGCGCAAGCTAGGCGAGTGTGATGACGGTGCCAAGACAGAAACCCCGCCGGCCCTTTCGGACCGACGGGGCAGTTGGTGACGTGTGGTTGCAAGCAGCACATCAAAACAGGGCTTTCGCCCTTGCAAGCAGCAACGCGACCATGGCCGCGCAGGCCTTTTTTAGGCACGATTCTCTAAGTTAGGGTTAACCGGACCTGTCAAAGACCTTCAAAGGCACAAAGGGCGTGCACATCCATCCCCAGGGCCTCAAGCTTCTTGCGCCCGCCCAGATCGGGCAGATCGACGACAAAGGCGCAGCCTACCACCTGCGCGCCCAGGCGTTCGATCAACTTTATCCCCGCCTCGGCGGTGCCGCCGGTGGCCAGCAGGTCATCGACAATCAGCACCGCCTCGCCCGGCCGCAGCGCATCGTCATGCACTTCGACCACCGCCTCGCCATATTCCAGCGTATAGGCCTGGGCGATGGTCTGCCCCGGCAGCTTGCCCTTCTTGCGCACCGGGACAAACCCGGTCGAGAGCTGATGCGCCACCGCCCCGCCAAGGATGAACCCGCGCGCCTCCAGCCCCACCACCTTGTCGATCCGCATGCCGGCATAGGGGGCCAGCAACTGGTCAACGCACATCCGGAAGCCGCGCGGATCGGCAAACAGCGTGGTCACATCGCGGAACAGAATCCCTTCATGCGGGAAATCCACGATGGTGCGGATATAGTCCTTGACGGTCTTGTGTGCGGGCTTGGGGCCGGGCATGGCAGGCTTTCAGGGTTCGGGCGGGTACAGGTGATGCAACAGGCGCGCATCCTGACCCGCGATGGTGACAGTGGCGTTCGAGCTTTGCGACAGGATCGACACCCCTTCATAAGCCGCGCCCTCTATGTCGAACAGGGGGCCAGTGGTCTGGAAGATCTCTTCCAGCACGACCGAGACGATCTCACCGGGTGTGATGGCGGTAGAGATCAGAATCGCCGCTTCGGTGATCTGATGATCTGGCGTGTACCACAGGGTGGCATAGCCCACCCCCATCAGCCCGGCCCCCGACAGACCGGGCACCTCGGCAATTTGGCCGTCCTCGCGGGCATCGGTCAGCGACAGGCGGATATCGGCCTTTGGTCCTGCGATGCGGGTGATGGTCAGGCCCGATCCGGCGGCGTTGATCTGGGCAAGCGCGTAATCCACGCTGGCCGACAGAAGCATGCGGTCCAAAAGCCCGGCCTCTGCCTCGGATGGCAGAATGGCAAGGGTCAGGGTCGGCCGGGGCCAGCGCAGGGGCGGGTGCAGGCAGTCCTGCCCGGGGGCGGCCCCGCACGTGGCGGCGCGGAAAAAATCGGCATCGGGCAAGAGCCCATCCACCGCCACGCCATCAAAGGCATGCGATGGCCCGGAAACGGCCAGCAGCAGGGCAACAAGGGGCAGGTGGCGCGTCACAGCACCCGCCCGGCGACGGCATCAAGCCTGGCCAGCAGGTCCGGATCGCGCTGCGCCGGTGCCGTCATGATCGCATGATCCAGCGCCCGGTCGCAGCCCTGCGGGCAGGCGGCGCGGCTTGCCCCCAGCAGCGCCGGCAGGCGGGCCACGGTGTCGCGCGCCACCTGTGCGTTGCGCCCCAGCGTCGCCACCACCTGCGCCACATCCACCGCGCCATGCGACGGGTGCCAGCAGTCGAAATCGGTCACCATGGCAAGGCTGGCGTAGCACAGCTCGGCCTCACGGGCGAGCTTGGCCTCGGGCATTCCGGTCATGCCGATCAGGTCGGCCCCCCAGTGCCGGTAGAGCCGAGACTCGGCAAGGGTGGAAAACTGCGGCCCCTCCATCGCGACATAGGTGGCCCCGTCATGCACCCTTGTCCCCGCTGCACGGGCCGCCGCCGCGACATGGCCTGACAGGCGCGGGCAGGTGGGGTGGGCAAAGCCGACATGGGCGACGCAGCCGCTGCCGAAGAACGACTTTTCGCGCGCGAAGGTCCGGTCGATGTATTGGTCCACCATCACAAAGTCGCCCGGCGCGTAGTCTTCCCGCAGCGAGCCGACGGCGGAGACGGCCACCAGATCGGTGCAGCCCAAGCGTTTGAGGGCGTCGATATTGGCCCGGTAATTCACCGCACCGGGGGAATGGACATGGCCGCGCCCGTGCCGGGGCAGGAAGGCCATGGCAACGCCATCCAGCCGGCCCACCAGAACCTCGTCCGAAGGTTTGCCCCAGGGGGTTTTGACCCGCACCCAGCTTGCGCCCTCCAGCCCATCGATCTGATAGAGGCCCGAGCCCCCGATGATGCCGATCATGGTATCCATATCGCGCCGCCCCTGTGCTTGCCCGCGTGTTCCGGCCTGATCTTAGGCCGGGAGCGGGGCCGGGGGAAGGGGGGGGCTTCCCCCTGTGTTACAAGAGGGCGAAGCGAGGAAAATCAATGAGTTGGATATAGGGCATTAAGGAGTTGTTAAGTTTGGATCGGGTGCGTGAGCCTGGCATATCGGGTGTTGGGTGGGCTGGGCCGGTGGGGGCGGGGTGAACCGCGCCCTGATGCTGCGGCGCGGCGCGTGGCCTTCAGCGGTTGGCGATACCCCACCAGCGCAGGGTGTTGGTCAGATGGTCGCGGATGGCCTGTTCGACGGCCGGTAGATCGCGCGCCTCCAGCGCCGCGATGATGGCCAGATGTTCGGTCATCGCGGGCAGGATACGGTCGGCCAGAAACGGGCGTTGGGTCTGGATCACGGCGATGCGGTCGCGGTTTTCGGCGTAGATCCTGCGCAAGACCGGGCCGTCGAGCCCGGTGGCGAGCGCGTCATGCAGCGACAGGTCGGTGGTGATGGCGCGCCGTTGCAGATCGGCGGCAGGCGCGCGGGCGTCGCGCAGCAGCGCCTCATGCGTGGCGCGCAGGCTGGCAAGCGGCAGGCTGCCTCCCCCTAGCAGCAGGCGGCGCGCGCCGTGCAGGTCCAGCATCGCGCGCAGGTCCATGCAGTCGCGTGTGGTGTCGGGGTCGGCGGTCATCACCATCACCCCGCGTTTGGGCAGGATCTGCACCAGTGCGGCGGCTTCGGCCCGCTTGACCGCCTCGCGCACGGCGGCAAGCGGGAAGGCCAGAAGGGTGACCAGCATCGGCATGGACAGGAACATGCCGCTGCGCAGGGTGCCGGCGCGCAACCCCTCGACAAGGGCGCGGTAGGCCTGATCAGACTGATCGCCCTGCGGTTGATTTGTGCACAGGTCTGGCGCGGCGCCTGTTTCGTCGGCCTTGGGGGCAATGCCAGCGGTCTGGGGCCGATTGTCATTCATTTCAATAAGGTCCTTCTTTGCCGTTCTGTGTAGTCTGAGTCTGGGCCTGTATCTAACATGTTACGATGAATGCTTCTCGCAATGCCAGTGGGAAAGCGCTGCGGCATACCGGCGGACAACAGCCGGAGACAAGGGGCAAGGCCCTGATCGACCAACACGACAGCAACAGTGGAAGGGACAACACAATGGCAGTCATCACAGCAACGCAAGACCTGGCCGGCGACGAGGATGCGCTGCGCCCGACCGAACCGCATGAAAAGACCTGGGGCTGGTTTGCGATTTTCAACGTCTGGGCCAATGACGTGCAGTCATTGTTCGGCTACAGCCTGGTGGCATCCTTGTTCATCGGCTATGGCGTGAGCGGCTGGACCGCCTTTGCCGCCCTGATCGCCGCGGGGCTGTTCGTGATGTTTCTGGTGAACCTGTCGGGCGCTGCCGGAGAGAAATACGGCATTCCCTATCCGGTGTTTGCCCGCGCCAGCATGGGCACGGCGGGGGCCAAGCTGCCGGCCATCCTGCGCGCCACGGTGGCGGTGTTCTGGTACGGGGTGCAGGTCTATTTCGCCTCTACCGCGCTGGCGCTGCTGATCCGGCTGGTGACCGGGGCTTCGGGCGGGGCTGAATTTCTGGGACTGACCGGGATCGACTGGCTGTCCTTCCTGATTGTCTGGGCCTTCCATATCGTGATCTTCTGGCGCGGCATGACCTGGGTTGCCACCTTCCTCAACATTGCCGGGCCTTTTGTCTATGCGGTGATGATCGGGCTGGTGGCTGTGCTCTGGGTGAAATCGGATGGCCAGCTGTTGCAGCAGGCGGCGACGATCTTTGCCAATCCCGAAGGCACCTGGGGCACCGAATTTGCCGGGTTCATCGCCATTGTCGGCACGATGATCGCCTATTTCGCGGCTGTGATGATCAATTTCAGCGATTTTTCGCGCTATGCCAAATCGAAGGAGGCGATGATCAAGGGCAATCTGACCGGATTGCCGCTCAACATGATCCTGTTTTCGGCGCTTGCCCTGCTGACCACGGCCGGGGCGGCGGCGGTCTATGGCGAGCAGATCATCAACCCGACCGAGATTGTGGAGCGGACGGATTCCGTGCTGCTGGGAGTGATTGCGGCGATCACCTTCTTTGCGGCGACGGTGGGCATCAATCTGGTGGCCAATTTCATTCCGGCGGTGAACGGCATTGCCAATCTGGCCCCCGGGCGGATCAGCTTTCGTCAGGCGGGGATCGTCACCTCGGTGTTTGCGCTGGTGATCGGCGGGTTGTGGACGGCGGTGATCAGTTCGATCGGGATCAGCGGGTTCGTGAACACGCTGGGAGCGACGCTGGCCCCGCTGTATGGCATTCTGGTGGTCGATTACTACCTGATCCGCAAGCAGGAGCTGAACCGCGCCGATCTGTATAACATGCAGGGCGGGCGCTATCACTATGGCAATGGCTGGAACCCGCATGCGCTTCTGGCCTTTGGCATCGCGGCGGTGTTTTCGGTGGCGACGGTCTGGGTTCCGGCCCTGGCGGATCTGCAGGGCTATGCCTGGGTGATCGGCGCTGTGCTGGGGGGCGCGATCTATTACCTGCGCGGCAAGGCGGACCCGACCCTGGCGCGCTGATGGCCGCAAGGTGACGGCGCGAGGGGGAGCCGAGAAGGCGGGCAGAGAGTCTGCCCGCCTGTTGCGTGCCCGCCTGTTGCGTTCCGGTCAGGCGTCGTCAGGGCGCAGGTGTTCGAAGACCTCTGACACGATGGCATAATCGCGGTAGCCCATCCGGGCCAAGGGGTGATAGCGGCCGGGGTCGAAGCGGCCCTCCACCAGGCAATCATCGCGCAGGTGAATGCCGGTGACCTCCCCCAGGATCAGGAAATTGTTCTGGCCCTTCAACGGGATGATCTGCGTCACCACACATTCCAGCGTGGCCGGGGCATCCGCGACCCGGGGGCAGGGGATGGTGGTGCAGGCGGCCTTTGGCACGCCGGCGGTGGCGAATTCATCGGTGCCCAGCGGCAGGGCGGCGGAGGTTGCGCTCATCACCTCCAGCTGGCGGGCGGCGACGATATTGGCGGCAAAGACCCCGGTTTCACGGATGTTGTGCAGGCTGTCCTTGGCGCCGGTGCTGGCGAACATCACCTGGGGCGGGACGTAAGCAACGGCGTTGAAGAACGAATAGGGGGCCAGATTGTCGCCCTGGGGCCCGGTGGACGAGATCCAGCCGATGGGGCGCGGGGTGACGATGGCGTTGAACGGGTTATGCGGCAGGCCGTGGCCATCTTCGGGGCGGTAGAACATCGGGCGCGGGGTCCTTTCGGCGGGGGTCGGGAGAAAAGCTGTCTTTGGGGAACAGGTATTTGAACCTGACATAAACGCATGTTACGGGCGCTTGTCACGCGGCTTTGTGGTGCCACGCCCTTGGGGCTGTGCGCAGAATCACGCGTGGTTGCAGGGGTTTGAGCGGGGAGCGGTCCGGGTGTACAGGCTGGCGGAAGAGACCGAGGAGGACTGGTGGGAGGTCGAGGCCCTGTATGACCTGTGCTTTGCCCCCGGGCGCACGGCGCTGTCGTCCTATCGCCTGCGCGAGGGTGTGCCGACGGTGGCGGCGCTGTGCCTGACGCTGCGCGACGCAGATGGCACGCTGGCGGCGGTGATCCGCTATTGGCCCGCGCTGGTGGGCGGGCAGGATGTGCTGCTTCTGGGGCCGATTGCGGTGCACCCGACCCGGCAGGGCGAGGGTCTGGGGGCGCTGTTGATCAATGAAAGCATGGCCGAGGCGCGGCGTCTGGGCTGGGAGCGGGTGCTGCTGGTGGGGGATGCGCCCTATTACGGGCGGTTCGGGTTCCGGCGGCTGGACGGCGTGGTGATGCCCCCGCCCACCAACCCCGAGCGCGTGCTGGGGCTGGCGCTGAAGGCCGGGGCCTGGGACGGGGTGACGGGGGCTGTGACCAAAGCCACCTGAGCGGGCAGGGGCCTTGAGAAAGGCCCCCTGCTGCCAGAACATGAGCCGCAGAAGATGCGCCATTGCGCGGCGGCGGATTGCCCCCATATCATAGGCCATGGACCCTTTGCCCGCCGATCTGTCGACTGTTGTGCCGCCGCAGGACATGCTGCCCGAAATCCGGGCGCTTGCCGCGCGGCACAAGCGTGCCAACGGGCCGGTCATCGGGCTGGTGAACCGTCTGGGCGGTACGCTGGAACGGCAGATGGCCATGGTGCCAGAGGGGTACCGGACGCAGATCGAGCGGGTGGTGGCGCAGGCGCTGTCGGCGGCGATGACCGTGGCGGGGCAGGGTGACCGGCTGCCAGACACCGGCACGCGCGGGCCGCTGTTGGCGGCCATGGCCAGCGGTGCCGCCGGCGGGGCGGGCGGCTTGCCCACGGCGCTGGCCGAACTGCCGCTGGCGGTGACGCTGATCCTGCATGCGATCCGCCAGGCGGCGCGGGCCGAAGGCTTTGATCCGGAGGATCCGATGGTGCGGGCGGAGTGCATCCGGGTGTTCGGCGCGGGCAGCCCGCTGGCGGAAGATGACGGGATCAACACCAGTTTCATTTCGGCCCGGCTGACGCTGACCGGGCCTGCGGTGCAAAAGGTGATTGCCAGTGTCGCGCCGAAACTGGCGACGGCTCTGGGCCAAAAGCTGGCCGCGCAGGCGATTCCGGTGATCGGGGCGGTGACAGGCGCGGCGCTGAATGCGGCATTCCTGAATTATTATTCCGAGATCGCCCGGGTGCGCTTTGCCCTGCTGCGGCTGTCGCAGATCCATGGGGCCGAACAGGTGCTGGCCGATTTCCGAAAAGCCGTCGAGTCACCGCGGCTGCGGGCGGGGATCTGAAGGCGCGGCTGCGCCGCACGGTTTTTGTGCGGGCGTCTGGCCTGCGGCCAACCCGCCCGCGGACGGCCTCCGGCGGGGATATTTGCGCAACAGGTAAGGGGCAGGGGCAGACCTGAGCTTGCGCGGTCAGTCGCGCAAGCCCGAGAGATGCTCCATCAGCGCCGGGCGGGCGCTGTCATCGCCGCGGGCACGGGCGGCATCGATCACGGCACGGACCTGGTCCAGATCGGCGCGGCGGATCAGCGCCTTGACCGGGCCGATCGAGGCCGGGCGCATCGACAGGCTGCGCAGGCCGAGAGCGGCGAGAACCAGCGCCTCTATCGGGCGGCCCGCATCTTCGCCGCAAAATGACAGCGGCGTGCCGGTGGCGGCGCAGCGCGCGATGATCTGCTCGATGAAGCCGAGGAAGGACAGGTTGAGCATGTCATACCGGCGGCGGACCCGTTCATTTTCCCGGTCGGCGGCGAAGAAGAACTGCTTGAGGTCATTGCCACCGATCGAGACGAAATCGGTCAGCTGAAAGAACGCATCGGGGGCAAAGGCCAGGCTGGGGGTTTCCAGCATGGCGCCGATGTCGAGCTGGCGGGGCACCAGATGGCCGAGGGAGCGTTCGCGGTGCACTTCGCGCAGCACATGGGCGCGGGCGTGCTGAAACTCGGCGAATTCGGACACGAAGGGGAACATCACCGTCAGCGGCCGGCCATTGGCGGCGCGCAGCAGGGCCTGGATCTGCATGCGCAGCACGCCGGGCTTGTCGAGACCCACCCGGATGGCACGCCAGCCCATGGCCGGGTTGGGTTCGTCATTCGGTTTCATGTAAGGCAGAACCTTGTCGGACCCGATATCGAGCGTGCGGAAGGCCACCCGCTTGTCTTTGGCCGCATCCATCACGCGGGCGTAGAGCGAGGCCAGTTCGGCGCGGCGCGGCATCTTGTTGCGCACCAGAAACTGCAGCTCGGTGCGGAACAGGCCGACGCCATCGGCGCCCGACCCTTCCAGGCTGGGCAGATCGGCCATCAGCCCCGCATTCATATGCAGCGCGATCGTGGTGCCGCAGCGGGTGAGCGCGGGCAGGTCGCGCAGCGAGGCATAGCGCTGCTGGGCCTGGGTCTGCATGGCGATCTTGTCACGGAAGGCGCGGGCCACGGTTTCTTCGGGGCGCAGATGGGCGATGCCCTGATCGCCATCGACCAGGATATGGTCGCCGTTCAGCGCCTCGGTGGTCACCCGGCGGGCATGGATCACCAGCGGAATGGCAAGGGCGCGGGCGACGATGGCCGCATGGCTGCCGACCGAGCCTTCCTCCAGCACCACGCCGCGCAGCTTTCGGCCATAATCCAGCAGCTCGGCCGGGCCGATGTTGCGCGCCACCAGCACCGGATTGTCGGGCATGGCGGCCCCGGTATCGGCCCCTTGCCCGGTCAGGATACGCAGGAGGCGGTTGGACAGGTCATCCAGATCATGCAGCCGTTCGCGCAGGTAAGCGTCGGGCACGGTTTCCAGCCGGGCACGGGCGGCGGATTGTTCCTTTTCCACCGCCGCCTCGGCGGACAGGCCGTTCTGGATGTCTTCTTCCATCCGGCGCAGCCAGCCGCGCGAATTGGCAAACATGCGGTAGGCTTCCAACACCTGTTTCTGGTCCTTGTCGAGGCTTTGCACCGACAACAGGTCATCGACCGACACGCGCAGCTGGCCCACGGCCTCGCGGATGCGGTCAATCTCGGTCAGCGGGTCATCGGCGACCGGGTTGGTCACCACCACGCGGGGTTCGTGCAGCCAGACATTCCCTTCGGCAGCCCCTTCCTGCCCGGTGGCCCCGTGAAACATCACCGGCTGGCGGTGCAGGGCGCGCATGCCATCATCGTCAGAGGTGAAGGCGCCAAGCTCGGTCATCTCGGCCAGCACCATGGCGACCACTTCCAGCGCATAGATCTCGTCATCGGAAAACTGCCGGGCGGTTTTTGACTGCACCACCAGCACGCCCAGCTTCTCGCCGACCCGCTGGATCGGCACGCCGAGGAAGCTGGAGTAAATCTCCTCGCCGGTTTCGGGCATGTAGCGAAAGCCCTTTTCCGACGGCGCATCGGCGGTGTTGACGGGCGTGTTGCTGCGTGCCACCCGACCGACCAGACCCTCGCCCAGCTTCATGCGGGTCTGATGCACGGCTTCGGGTTTCAGCCCTTCGGTGGCGCAGAGTTCCAGCGTTTCAGGGTCGCGGAACAGGTAGATCGAACAGACTTCGGTATGCATCGAATCGGCGATCAGATGGGTGATCTGATCCAGCCGTTCCTGGCCCTTGGCCTGTGCGCCCAGCACATCACGCAGGCGGCGCAGAAGTTTTCGGCTGTCGCTGTCTGACCGTTCTGGCATTGCGGAGCATCCTTTGGCTTGCCTCTCTATAGGCGAGGCCGCGCCGGATGGGGAGGGAAGAAAGACGCCGCGCTGCGGCATGGGGCCAAGCCGGCGGTGGGATGCCGCAAAAGGCGGCAGCTGCCAGAGGGTGCCCTTGGCAGATCGTGCCTTTCCGGGGGCTTGCGCAAAGGGCCTGATCTGTTGGGGCCCGGTTTCAGGCCCCCCCAATCAGGGCCCCCCAATCAGGCCCCCCCAATCAGGCCCCGCAGTCAAACCCTGTCAAAAGGCCCCTCTGTCAGGCTTTGTCGAGTTCAAAGCAGTCGTGCAGCGCCTGAACCGCCAGTTCCATATACTTGCGGTCGATCAGGACCGAAATCTTGATCTCGGAGGTGGCGATGACCTTGATGTTGATGTTCTCGGCGGCCAGCGCCTTGAACATGCGGGCCGCCACGCCGACCTGGCTGCGCATGCCGATGCCGACGACCGAAACCTTGGCCACATCGGTGTCGGAAATCAGCTCATCATATTTGATGATCCCGGCGGCGCGGGCGTCTTCCATCGCCTTTTGCGCGCGGGCGACCTGATTGACCGGCACCGAAAAGGTCATGTCGGTCACCGCACCGGCATGGGTGCCGTAGTTCTTTTCCGAGATGTTCTGCACGATCATGTCGACATTCACCCCGGCATCGGCCAGGGGGCCGAAAATGGCGCTTGCCACACCGGGACGGTCCTCGACGGTAACAAGCGTCATTTTCGCTTCATCGCGGCTGTAGGCCACGCCAGAGACGACTTTCGATTCCATGATTTCATCCTCGTCGCAGACCAGGGTTCCAGAGTTCTCATCGGTGTCCTCGAACGAGGACAGCACGCGCAGCCGCACCTTGTAGCGCATCGCCAGTTCGACCGACCGGGTCTGCAAGACCTTTGCGCCGAGCGAGGCCAGTTCCAGCATCTCCTCAAACGCGATCCGGTCGAGCTTGCGGGCTTTCGATGCGATGCGCGGGTCGGTGGTATAGACGCCGTCCACATCGGTGTAGATGTCGCAGCGTTCCGCGCCGAAGGCGGCGGCGAAGGCCACGGCGGTGGTGTCAGACCCGCCCCGGCCCAGCGTGGTGATGCGGCCCTCGGCCGAGATGCCCTGAAAGCCCGCCACCACGGCGACCTTGAAGCCTTCGGCGAATTTGGCGTCGATATTGGCGCGCGGAATGTCGATGAACCGGGCCGAGCCATGGGCCGAGGTGGTGTTGATCGGCACCTGCCAGCCCTGCCAGCTGCGGGCGGGAATGTCCATTTCCTGCAGGCGCAGCGCCATCAGCCCGGCGGTGACATTCTCGCCGCTGGACACCACGGCATCATATTCGCGGGCGTCATAAAGCTTTGACGTGCCCTCGACATAGCCCACCATCTTGTTGGTCTCACCCGACATGGCGCTGACGATGACGATCACGTCATAGCCGCGCGCGACCTCGGCCTGCACCTTTTTTGCGGCGTTCTCGATCCGTGACAGGTCTGCCACCGATGTCCCGCCGAATTTCATCACCAGAAGCGGCATGGATCAGTTCCTTCCCACGGCCCCCCAAAACAATCGGGCGTGTCATAGGCCGGGCCGGGGGGCGGCGCAAGCCCTGCCATGCTGTGCCTGGTGTCGAAGCTTCCCCGCCGGCGCGCAAACTGCGCGCGCGCTCCGAGGATCTCTGTGACCCGATGTTACAGCAGCGCGTTGCCTGCCAATTATCTGTTCTTAAATATCCCCGCCGGAGGCTCCCGCAGCCCGAACAGGGGACTGGCGGTGGTCAAAGCGCGCGCCAGCCGATGTCGCGGCGACAAAAGCCGTCGGGCCAGTCGATGGCATCGACCATGGCATAGGCGCGGGCCTGTGCTTCGGCGAGGCTGGCCCCGCGGGCGGTGACGTTCAGCACACGCCCGCCTGCGGCAAGGATCTGGCCGTCGCGCTCGGCGGTGCCGGCGTGGAACACCATCTGAGAGGAGGACTCGGGCAGGGCGTCGAGGCCCCGGATGGCGCTGCCCTTGGCATAGGCGCCCGGATAGCCACGGGCCGCCATCACGACGGTCAGGGCGTGATCCTCGGCCCAGGTCACGCGGTTGAGGTCCAGCCGCCCTTCGGCGCAGGCCAGCAAGAGGTCGAGCGCCTGCGCGCCCAGGCGCATCATCAGCACCTGGGTTTCGGGGTCGCCGAAGCGGGCGTTGTATTCGACCAGACGGCACTGGCCGTTCTCGATCATCAGACCGGCGTAGAGCACGCCCTGATAGGGTGTGCCGCGCCGCGCCATTTCGCGGATCGTGGGCAGCACGATCTGCTCCATCGCCTGGGCTTGCAGGGCAGGGGTCAGCACCGGGGCAGGGGAATAGGCCCCCATCCCGCCGGTATTGGGGCCGGTGTCGCCCTCCCCCACCCGTTTGTGGTCTTGTGCGGTGCCGATGGGCAGGGCGTTCACGCCATCGGTCAGGATGAAAAAGCTGGCCTCTTCGCCGGCCATGAATTCCTCGATCACCACCTCGGCCCCGGCTGCCCCGAATTCGCCGCTGAACATGTCGTCGAGGGCGGCGAGCGCCTCTGCCTCTGTCATGGCGACGATCACGCCCTTGCCCGCCGCCAGCCCATCGGCCTTGACCACGATGGGCGCGCCCTGCGCCTGCACATAGGCACGGGCCGGGCCGGGTTCGGTAAAGCGGGCATAGGCCGCAGTGGGGGCGGCGCAGGCGTCGCAGATGTCCTTGGTGAAGGCTTTGGACGCTTCCAGCCGCGCGGCTGCCGCCGAAGGGCCAAAGGTCAGCAGCCCTGCCGCGCGGGTGGCATCGGCAACCCCGGCGGCCAGCGGCGCTTCCGGCCCGATGATCACGAAATCGATGGCGTTTTCGACGCAGAACGCCACCACCGCCGCGCCATCCAGAATGTCGATCTCGGCACAATCCGCCAGCCGGGCGATCCCGGCATTGCCGGGGGCCACGATCAGCCGGTCGGTCTTGGGGTTTTGCTTGACCGCCCAGGCCAGCGCATGTTCGCGCCCGCCGGAACCGAGGATCAGGATGTTCATGGGCGCGCCCCCTTGGCCTTCGTTCCCGGGCGTCATAAGGTCAGCGCCTGATGGAGGCAAGCGCTATGGATCTGCTGGACGATACCCCCACCCCCGCCGGCAACAGTCCGGAATACACGGTGTCGGAACTGTCCGGCGCGGTCAAACGGGTGATCGAGGGCGAATTCGGCCTGGTCCGCGTGCGCGGCGAGGTGGGGCGGGTGTCGCGCCCGGCCTCGGGGCATCTGTACTTCGACCTCAAGGACGATCGCTCGGTGATCGCCGCGATTTCCTGGAAAGGGCAGGTCGCCAAGATGCAGGTCCGCCCGGAAGAGGGGATGGAGGTGATCGCCACCGGCCGGATGACCACCTTTCCGGGCCAGTCGAAATACCAGCTGATTGTCGAGGATGTGGCCCCGGCAGGGGCGGGCGCCTTGATGGCGATGCTGGAAAAGCGCCGCGCGGCGTTGCAGGCCGAAGGCCTGTTCGATGCGGGCCGCAAACAGGCCTTGCCCTATCTGCCCCGGGTGATCGGGGTGGTCACCTCTCCCTCTGGCGCGGTGATCCGCGACATCCTGCACCGGCTGCGCGACCGCTTTCCCTGCCAGGTGCTGATCTGGCCGGTGGCGGTGCAGGGCAAGGATTGCGCGCCGCAGGTGGCGGCGGCGATCCGTGGCTTCAACGCTTTGGAACCGGGTGGCGCGGTGCCGCGCCCCGATGTGCTGATCGTGGCGCGCGGTGGCGGGTCTCTGGAGGATCTGTGGGGCTTCAACGAGGAGGTCGTGGTGCGGGCGGCGGCAGACTCGCGCATTCCGCTGATCTCGGCGGTGGGGCATGAGACCGACACCACGCTGATCGACCATGCCGCAGACCGGCGCGCGCCCACGCCGACGGCGGCGGCGGAAATGGCGGTGCCGGTGCGGCTGGAGCTGCTGGCCGCGGTGGATGCGCTGGGGGCGCGGCTGAGCCGGGCGCTGGCCCAAGGCGTGGCTTTGCGCGGTCAGCGGCTGCGCGATCTGGCCCGCGCGCTGCCCCGGCTCGAGACCTTGCTGGCCACCCCGGCGCAGCGGCTGGATGCGGCGACAGGGCGGCTTGCGGGCGGGCTGTCGCTGGCGGTCAGTCGCAAGCGCGCGGTCTTTGCGCGCCAGGCTGGCCGCTTGTCGAGCACCACGCTTGTCGGGTTGGTGGTGCGGCGGCGTGAGGCGCTCGCCCGGCGGGCCGAGGCGCTTGAGGCGCGGTTGGCGCGCCGGCGCGACCTGTGGCACGGGCAATTTGACAAATGGGCATCGCGTCTTGCGCCCTCGCTGGCGCGGCTGATCACGCAGGCCGGGGGGAAGATCACCGGCCAACGCGCGGTCTTGCAAGGCGTTTCGGCACGGCTGGAGGCTGCGCCGGTGCAGCGGCTGACCGATCTGTCCCGGCGGCTGGAGGCGCTGGACCGCACGCGGCAGACGCTTGGCTATGCCCAGACCCTGCGGCGCGGTTATGCGGTGGTGCGTGGCGATGGCGATGTGGTCACCTCGCGCGCGGCGGCCGAAAAAGCGCAGGCGCTGGAGGTGGAATTCCACGATGGGCGTCTGGCCTTGGGCGGTCCGGCGGGCAAATCCGCCCCGCGCAAGGGCGGGGGTGCAAAACCCCCGGAGCAAGGGTCATTGTTCTGATTCTGCAAGCCAGGGCACAAATCTTGCCACCTGCGCCCCAGAAATGTTCGAAAATGACAAGATAAGGCCGTAGTTTCTTGCACCGCTTCCGGGGTGTCTTTGCCTGAACCGCGCTGTTTGGCGCTTCGCGGGGCCTATTTGTGAAAGCTACACTCCACAGAGCATGTTTTCTCCGCAGGCTTTCAAACCTTCTTGATGGAGGCAGGCTGAGCTTGGCCTTGGCGCGCTGTGTCTGACCGGCGGCCTAGACCCCCAGGTCGGGCCCGGCGCAGGCAAGGGGGTCGGGCGATTGGGCGACCTCGGACAGTTCCGATCCGAAACCATCCCCGATGAACAGCCCGGTCAGCCGCCCCTCATCCCGCCAGAAGGTCCAGCATTGCGGGCCGGGATCGTGGTCGTAGACAAAGCAGATCAGCCCCGCCTCTTCGTACCATGTCCCGTTGCGGCAGGTATCTCCCTTGAAGGCCCAGCGGACGTTGCGGCCCGGCAGGTATTGCTCGGCCCCGTAGACCTCTCCGCGCTGGCTGAAGGTCAGGGTCTTGCCGGTGGTATAGGCCTCGAACTCGGCCGCTGTCATCGGGACGGGGGGTTCGGCGGCGGCCAGCGCGGTGGGCAGTGCTGTGGGCAGCAGGGCCAGGCAGAACGCAAGACCGCGCAGACGGCTCAGGTCGGATTGGCGCATCGGGTTAACCTCCGGTCAAGCATGATCGCAGTGTCGCATGCCGGCGTTGTGAATGCCAGTGACAGCGATGTTACTGAGCGGGTTCCTGCGCGTTCCCAGCCTGCCAGCGCTGCAGATGCGGGCGCATGCGCCGCCGCCACAGGCGCGGCACCATGGCCATGCCGCAGGCGACCGGCAAGGGCCAGGGCAGCAGCGGCGCGTCCTCGCTCAACCGCAGGGCCGGATAGGGGCGTGCGGGGTGGGCATGATGGTCGGAATGGCGCGGCGCATTCAGCATCAGCGCCGAGGAAAACCAGTGCGGCGTGTTCCACGCATGGCGCGGGCTGACCGGGGCATAGCGGCCATCGGGCAGCCGGTCGCGGGTCAGACCATAGTGCTGCACATAATCGCCCAGCAGTTGCTGCATCTGCGCATGGGCCGACAGCGCCAGCCAGACCAGCACGCCCCTGCCGCCGCCGATCAACGCTGCGGCACCCAGGCTGCCAAGCCCGATCGCCAGATACCAGACATAGGGGTGCAGCCCCCTGTTGCCTGCCACCCGCCGCCGCAGGGCCGATTCAGCCAGATATCCCGCCCGAAACCCACCGATCCATGCCCGGGGCGCAAAGTGCCAGAAACTTTCTTCGGCCCGGGCTGAATTGGGGTCTTCCGCTGTGGCCACCGCCCGGTGATGCACCAGCCGGTGGGCCGAGGCATGGTGACCCAGCAGCAGCATCGCGTAAACCAGCACCCCCAGCCGGTAAAGCCTGCGGCCCGGCCGATGGATCAGCTCATGCGCCGCCGGATGCCCGACCTGCCCCAGAAAGGTGCCGGTGCCAAAGACCAGCAGCAGCTTTTCGCCCGTCCGCAGATGGTCGGAGCTGGCCCCCCAGACGGCCAGCGGCAGCAGCGCCACCACGGCGAGGGCGACCGCAACCAGCACCGCATCGGCCGCCGGAAACTCTGCCCCCTCTGGCGCAGGGCCGCCGACATAGGGGATCAGCTGATCGAGAAGGATCACCAGCACCGCCATGTAAGCTGCGCCGGCCCAGAGCCACCCGCCTCCGGCCCAGACGCCAAGGCATAGGAGGGCGGCAGGCAACAGGGCGGCGGCGGCAAAGAGCGGCAGGGGCACGGGGCGCTGGGTCATGGCATGGGTGTTAGCACAGCTCGGCCCCCTGTCCATCGCCCTTGCCGCCGCAAGCCGGGCTCAGCCCGCTGTTTTGCGGGCCGTTGAGGGGCTTGCAGGGCAGATCTGTCCGCACTGCCTTCCATCGCGGCGGTTTTGGGCTTAGGTGGAAGCAAAGTGCCGTCACAGGACCGGGGCCCCGATGTCATTCTTCAAAAAGCTGCGCGACAAGATGTTCCGCTCATCCGACCAGATCGGCGAGGGGTTGGAGGCGCTGGTGTCCGACGCCCCGGCACAGGCCGGCGCAGCCGCCCCCCCGCCCGAAAGCGCAAAGCCAGGCCTGCTGGGCCGGCTGTTCAGCGCCCCCGGGGCCGAGGAGCCCCGGCGCGAGCTGGATGATGCAATGCTCGAAAGCCTCGAAGATGTGCTGATCCAGGCCGATATGGGCGTGGAGACCGCGCTGCGGGTCAGCGCCAATATCGCCGAGGGCCGCTACGGCAAGAAGATCTCCGCCAGCGAGCTGCGCCAGGCTCTGGCCGCCGAAGTGGCCCGGATCATGACCCCGGTGGCGCGGCCCTTGCCGCTTTACCCTACCAAACCGCAGGTGGTGCTGGTGGTGGGGGTCAACGGCTCGGGCAAGACCACGACCATCGGCAAGCTGGCCAGCCAGTTCAAGGCCGCCGGCAAATCGGTGGTGATCGCGGCGGGCGACACGTTCCGCGCGGCGGCGGTGGAGCAGTTGCAGGTCTGGGGCACCCGTGCGGGCGTCCCGGTGCTGACCGCGCCCGAAGGCTCCGATCCGGCCAGCCTGGCCTTTGACGCCTTTACCAAGGCGCGGGCGGAAGGCGCAGACCTGCTGATGATCGACACCGCAGGCCGGTTGCAGAACCGCGCCGATCTGATGGAAGAGCTGGCCAAGATCGTGCGCGTCCTGCGCAAGGTCGATCCGACAGCACCGCACAACACGCTGCTGGTGCTCGATGCCACCACGGGCCAGAACGCCGTCGCCCAGGTCGAGATTTTCCGCAAGATCGCCGATGTCTCGGGACTGGTGATGACCAAGCTTGACGGCACGGCCAAGGGCGGCGTGCTGGTGGCGCTGGCCGACAAGTTCGGCCTGCCGATCCACGCGATCGGAGTGGGCGAACAGATCGACGACCTCGCCCCCTTCGACCCCGATGATTTTGCGCGCGCGCTTGTCGGGCTCGACAGCTAACCTCATTATCTGTTTCCAAATATCCTGGGGGTCCGGGGGCAAAGCCCCCGGGGGTCCAGCAAGGACAGCGTTTCATGTCAGACTGGCTCATCTCTCTCGAAGGCACCCCCGAAGGCCTGCGGCTGGCGCTGATCCTTGCGCTGACTTCGGCCTTTGCCCATGCGGTCTTTGGCGCTTTGCAGAAGGGGCGGCATGATCCTTGGGTCACGCGCGGGTCGATCGATCTGTGGATCGCGGTGTTTTCCGCCCCGGTGGCCCTGTTCCTTGTGCCCTGGCCGCAGGGGGTGGAGTGGCTGGTGCTCTTGGGGGCGCTTGGCATTCATTTCGCCTATAAGCTGACGATGGCCCTGGCCTATGAGCGGGCGGCCTTTACCGTGGTCTATCCGGTGGTGCGCGGCACCGGGCCGCTGGCGACGCTGGCCTTTGCCGCGATCTTTCTGGGCGAAGGTTATGGGGCGCTGCAATGGCTGGGGGTGGCGATCCTGTCGGGCTCGATCCTCGCGCTGGCGGGGCTGAACCTGCGCGGCGGGGTGGTGGCGCGCGGGGCGTTGCGCGCCGGGCTGGCCTGGGCCTTTGCGGGGGGGCTGCTGGTGGCGGTCTATACCACCTATGACGCCTGGGGCATCCGGCTGACGCCGGACCCGTTCACCTTCCTGGCGTGGTTTTTCCTGATCACCGCCATCGACTTCCCGCTGCTGGTCGCATACCGGCAGTGGCGCGGGATCGGCGCGCCCTTGCCCCCGGCGGGGCCGCTGGTGCTGCGGGGCATGATCGGGGCGCTGGTGGCCTTTGTCAGCTTTGGCGGGGTCATGCTGGCGACGCGGCTGGGCAAGGTGGGCGAGGTTGCGGCGCTGCGTGAAACCTCTACGGTCTTTGCGGGGCTCATCGGTTGGGCGATATTGGGTGAAAAAGTGGGCTTTGCCCGGGCCATGCTGATGGCAGGCGTGGCGGGCGGGGCAATCATGGTGCAGGCGGGATAGACATGGCAGAACGCAAGATCAATGCAGTGACCAAACAGGTGCTGGAACTGGGGCCGACGCTCGCGTTTTTTGCGATCTACCTGTGGATCAAGGAAGACAGTTTCACCATCGCCGGTACCGAGTATTCCGGCTTCATCGTCTCGGCGCTGGTCTTTGTGCCGATCCTGCTGCTGGCCATGGGCATTCTTTGGGTGCTGACCGGCACCATCAGCCGGATGCAGGTGTTCACCGCCTTCATGGTGATCTTCTTCGGCGGGTTGACCGCCTGGTTCAACGACGAGCGGTTTTTCAAGATGAAGACCAGCATCGTCTATGGCTGTCTGGCCGGGCTTTTGGGCATCGGCTTGCTGCGCGGGCAAAGCTGGCTGGAATATGTCATCGGCGATCTGATGCCGATGCAGCGGACCGGCTGGATGATCCTGACCCGGCGGCTGTGTCTGATGTTCGTGGCGCTGGCGGTGGCGAATGAAATCATCTGGCGCACGATGTCGACCGACACCTGGGTCAAGCTGGAAACCTTCGCCATGCCTGCCGCGCTGATGGCCTTCCTGTGGTGGCAGATCTTTGCATTGCAGCGGTTCCTGATCGAGCCCGAGGATGACGGCAAGGCATAGCGCAGGCGGCACCTGCAAAAGCGCGTTGCGCGGCGGGATTTGCCAGAGGGACACATGGCCCGTGAAACCGGTGGCTCTGACCGGTCGCAAGGGCGTTGACCCTCTGCCGGCAAAGGCGTATGCCGCGTTTTGTGGTGCTTTGTTACCGGATTGCGGGCCACGTTAAACATTCCGCTAAAAGGGTCTTGGGCGCATGCCCCGGAGCCTTTGCCGGTTTCGGGGTTTTTCTTTTGCCTGAGGGGACGGCATGTCTGACACATGGAACACGCGCACGAAACTGGTGCATGAGGGCAGCCGCCGCAGCCAGTATGGCGAGATGGCCGAGGCGATTTTCCTGACGCAGGGCTTTGTCTATCCGACCGCGGAATCGGCCGAGGCGCGGTTTGTGCAGTCGGGGCCGGATGAGTTCATCTATGCCCGCTATGGCAACCCGACCACCCGGATGTTCGAAGAGCGGATTGCGGCGCTGGAAGGCACAGAAGACGCCTTTGCCACCGCAAGCGGCATGGCGGCAGTGTCGGGCGCGCTGACCTCGATGCTGCGGGCGGGGGATCATGTGGTGTCGTCGCGCGCGCTGTTCGGGTCGTGCCTTTACGTGCTGGAAGAGGTGTTGACACGGTTCGGGGTCAAGGTGACCTTTGTCGACGGGGCGGATCTGGACCAGTGGCGCGCCGCTGTCACGCCGGGCACCAAGGCGGTGTTCTTTGAATCGATGTCGAATCCGACGCTGGAGCTGGTCGATATCCGCGCGGTGTCCGAGATTGCCCATGCCGCAGGGGCGCTGGTGGTCGTGGACAATGTGTTTGCCACGCCGATCTTTTCCCGCGCCGTCGATCAGGGCGCCGATGTGATCGTCTATTCCACCACCAAGCATATCGACGGGCAGGGCAGGGCGCTTGGCGGCGTGGTCTGCGGCACCCAATCCTTCATCCGCAAGGTGCTGGAACCCTATATGAAGCATACCGGCGGCAGCATGTCGCCCTTTACCGCCTGGATGCATCTGAACGGCATGGCAACGCTGGATCTGCGGTGCCGGGCGATGGCGGAGTCGGCGCTCAGAATCGCGCAGGCCTTGCAGGGGCATGACAAGCTGGGGCGGGTGATCTATCCGGGCCTCGACAGCCACCCGCAGCATGGGCTGGCGATGGCGCAGATGGGCTCGGGCGGGACCATGGTGGCCTTTGATATCACGGCAGGCAAAGAGGCGGCGTTCCGGTTCCTGAACGCGCTGGAAATTGCCAAGATTTCCAACAATCTGGGCGATGCCAAGACCATCGTGACCCATCCCGCCACCACCACCCACCAACGCCTGCCGCAGGATCAGAAGGACAGTCTTGGCATCACGCCGGGGCTGATCCGGCTGTCGGTCGGGCTGGAGGATGCGGGGGATCTGATCGCCGATCTGCTGGCCGCCCTGGACCGGGCCTGAGGCGGGGGACGCAGGGCTTTGCTCCGCAAGACTTGTCTGCGGGGCAGGGCCGCCCATATAAGAGAGCGGGACGCGCGGGGGGTGGTGCAAATGTCGCAGGCTCTTTGCTGTCCTGGCACTGATCCGACACAGACCAGCCTGCGTATACCTGTTGACATTGACGGCCCGCGGCACGCGCCCGGCCTGAACCGGAAGGACCGATCCCCATGAACATCCACACGCCCGAGATCGACCGCAAGCCGAGCCGCGACGAGGCTGCGGCAGCGCTTGCCCTGTTGCGGCAATGGGCCACGCGCTCGTCGGATGACGAGATTGCAACGCTGGAACCTTCGGTGGGGTATCTTTTGCCCGATGCCGGCGGCCCGGCCTTCAGCCGCGCCTATCCGCAGGGCTTTGAGGTGACGACCGCCTATAAGGACAGCTTGCCCGACCTGCAGAACGGCCCTGCCAGCCTGATCCGGGGCGAGCGGCAGCGGATTCAGCATGTGGGGATTTCCAACTTCCGCCTGCCGCTGCGCTATCAGACCCGTGACGGCGCACCCGTGCTTCTGGAAACCAGCGTTACCGGCACGGTCAGCCTTGAGGCCGGCAAGAAGGGCATCAACATGAGCCGGATCATGCGGTCCTTCTATGCCCATGCCGACCGCGCCTTCGGCTTTGCGGTGATCGAGGATGCGCTGGAGGATTACAAATCCGATCTGGGCAGCTTTGATGCGCGCATTCAGATGCGGTTCTCGTATCCGATGAAGGTGGGCTCTTTGCGCTCCGGTCTGTCGGGCTGGCAATATTACGATGTCGCCTTTGAACTGGTGGAACAGGCCGGGGTGCGCAAGAAGATCGTGCATCTGGATTACGTCTATTCCAGCACCTGCCCCTGCTCTCTGGAACTGTCGGAACATGCGCGCAACACCCGCGGCCAGCTGGCCACGCCGCATTCGCAGCGCTCGGTTGCGCGGATCTCGGTCGAGGTGCTGGATGATGTGCTGTCGGTCGAAGATCTGGTGGAGATCGCCCGCGCCGCCGTGGTGACCGAGACGCAGGTCATGGTCAAGCGCGAGGATGAACAGGCCTTTGCCGAGCTGAACGCCGCCAATCCGATCTTTGTCGAGGATGCCGCCCGTCTGTTCTGCGCCGTGCTGAAACGCGATCCGCGCATTGGCGATTTCCGGGTGCTGGCCAGCCATCAGGAAAGCCTGCACAGCCATGATGCGGTCAGCCTGCTGACCGAAGGCAGCACTTTTGCCCAGGACAGCCTGGACCCGCGCCTGTTCCAGTCGCTGTTCCACATCGGCTGATGTTTTTGCCACTGCCTTGCACGGATCGTCCTTGACGATCCGTGCAAGGCGGCTCAGAACTCCGGCCACCATGGTCGACACCCGGCCCCTTGCACATGTGATCGGCACCCTGCTGATCTTTCTGGCCACCATGATGCTGGTTCCAGCTCTGGCAGATTTTTGGGCCAAGCTGCCGAATGCCGGGGATTTTTTCGAAAGCGCGCTGATCACGGGCGGGGTAGGGCTAGCCTTGCGCATTGCAACGGCCAATGCCAATCTTGTGCGGTTGAACACCCGTCAGGCCTATCTGCTGACCGTGCTGGTCTGGGCCGGCTTGCCGTTGTTTGCCTGCCTGCCCTTTGCCCTGGGCGCGCCGGGTCTTGGCTTTACCGATGCCTATTTCGAGGCGGTTTCGGGCATGACCACCACCGGGGCCACGGTGATTGTGGGGCTGGACGCACTGCCGCCGGGGATGAACCTGTGGCGCGGCATGCTGAACTGGATTGGCGGGCTTGGCATCGCCTTTGTCGCCATGATCTTTCTGCCGGTGATGCGGGTGGGGGGCATGCAATTCTTCCGCACCGAAGGGTTCGACACGCTGGGCAAGGCGCTGCCGCGCGCGACCGATATCGCCCTGGCGCTGCTGGCGGTCTATGCCGGGCTGACGCTTTTGTGCATCATCACCTATCTGGCGCTGGGGATGAGCTGGCTTGACGCCGTGGTGAACGGGGCGGCCACCATTGCCACGGGCGGGTTTTCCCCCGCGGATGCGTCTTTCGGCAAATATCCGGGGGCGGCCGAATATGCGGGCGCGCTCTTCATGCTGCTGGGGAGCTTTCCCTATATCCTCTATGCCCGGATGGTCACCGGCCAAAGCGGCGCGGTGCTATGGGATGCGCAGGTCTGGGCGCTGTTGCGCTGGACCTTTTATGCGGTGGCCAGCGTGACGCTGTGGCGGCTGCTGACCTCGGATATGGCGCCGGAACCTGCCTTGCGCGAGGCGCTGTTCAATCTGGTGTCGATCATCACCGGCACCGGATTTTTCAGCGGGTCATTCGGTGGCTGGGGCGGCTATTCGATGGCGGTGGCGCTGATTGTCGGGCTGATCGGTGGATGTTCGGGCTCTTCTTCGGGGGCGTTGTCGGTGTTCCGGGTGCAGGTGGCCTGGGCCTGTGTCCGTGCGCAGATCGCCAGCATCCACAGCCCCGGACGCATTGCCCCGGTGCGCTATGCCGGGCGCCGGGTCGGGGATGAGGTGATCAACGCCATGATGCTTTATGTCACCGGCTATATCCTGATCATCGGGGTGCTGACGGTGGCGATGTCGCTGACCGGGGTGGACATGATTTCGGCGCTGTTCGCGATCTGGACCTCGATCGGCAATATCGGCTACGGCTATGGGCCGATGCTGGCCGAAACCGGCACCTTCCGCGATTTCCCGGGTGCCGCCAAATGGGTGATGACAGCGGCGATGCTGCTGGGTCGGCTGGGGCTGCTTGCGGTGCTGGTTGTGGTTTTGCCGTCGTTCTGGCGGCCCTGACCTCCTTGGCTGCCCCTGCCTGATTGACTCGGGTGCCGGGCTTCGCCAAGGCTCGGGCCATGATCGACCTGCGCCCTGTGACCTATGTGATCGGCCTTCTGGTGGCAACCATGGGGGTATTCATGCTGTTCCCACTGGCGCTGGACCGGGCGGCGGGCGATCCGAACTGGCAGGCTTTTGCGCAATCCGCGATCCTGTGCCTGGTGGCAGGCGGGGCCACGGCGCTGGCCTCGGCCAATGGCGCGGGCGGGTCGATGACCCTGCAACAGATCTTTTTGCTGACCACCGGGGTCTGGGTCGCGATGCCGGCCTTCGGGGCCTTGCCGCTGATCGTGGGGGCCCCTGACCTGTCGGTGACCGATGCGCTGTTCGAATCGGTGTCGGGCATGACCACCACCGGCACCACGGTCATTGTCGGGCTGGATGCCCTGCCGCGCGGGGCAAACCTGTGGCGTGGCATCCTGCAATGGCTGGGCGGGCTTGGGATCGTGATCGTGGCGCTGTTGTTCCTTCCGGTGATGAAGGTGGGGGGGATGCAGTTCTTCCGGTCAGAGGGGTTCGACACGCTGGGCAAGGTGCTGCCGCGCGCGCTGGATATCTCTGCGGCGCTGGTTCAGATCTATGTCTGGCTGACGGTGGCCTGTGCGCTGACCTATTTCGCCCTTGGGATGAACGGCTTTGACGCGGTGATGCATGCGCTGACCACCGTTTCGACCGGCGGCATGTCCAGCTATGACGCGTCCTTCGGCATGTTTCAGGGACCGCTGGAATATGCGGCTGTGGCCTTCATGCTGCTGGGAAGCCTGCCCTTCATCCGCTTTGTGCAGCTGGCACAGGGCATCTTTCGGCCGATCTGGGACGACCCGCAGGTGCGCGCCTATCTGCGCTGGAACCTTTATGCGATCCTGGCGGTGGTGCTCTATGAGGTCCTGACCCATGACATGTCGTTCGGGGTCGCCCTGCGCGAGTCGGCCTTCAACGTGGTCTCAACCTTTTCGGGCACAGGGTTTTCATCGGTGGACCTGTCGGGCTGGGGCACATTTCCCTTTGTCATCCTGATCATCGTCGGGCTGATCGGCGGCTGCACCTCCTCGACCGGTTGTTCGGTCAAGGTGTTCCGCTATCTGATCCTGTTCGAGGCGATCAAGGTGCAGATCAAGCGGTTGCACAACCCGTCTTCGGTCAATCCGCTGCGCTATGCCGGGCGCACGGTGGGGCAGGATGTTCTGGATTCGGTGATCGTGTTTTTCACGCTGTTCATCCTGACCTTTGGCCTGCTGTCGGTGGCCCTGTCGCTGACCGGGCTGGAGTTCAAGACCGCCGTCACCGCCGCCTGGACCAGCATCGCCAATGTCGGCCCGGTGTTCGGGCGCGAGGTGGGGGCCACCGGCGCGGTGTCGGATTTTCCCGCATCTGCCAAATGGATGATGATGGCCGGCATGCTGGTCGGGCGGCTGGAGCTGCTGTCGGTCTATGTTCTGTTCATGCGCCGGTTCTGGCAGACCTGAGATTGGCCGCGCTGTGACGCTGGGCCTTGTGCCAGAGGGGGAGCACGAAACGGGCTTGGCTTTTCCACATTTCAGCCATGCTTGGCTGCCACGGCTGCGGTGATGGTTAATCGAGCAGGGCAACGGCAGTGGACTACACCCTCATCTTCATTCTGGCCTGCATCTTCATCCCGCTGGAGCGTCTGTATCCGCTGAACCCGGATCAACCCATACTGCGCCGGGACTGGAAGAACGATCTGTTTTACATGCTGTTCAACGGTTTTGTGGTGCGGGCAGGGTTTACCGCCGTTGCGGGTGTGGCGATGCTTGCCTATGGATCGGTGGCGGGGCCGAACCCGTTCCCGGTCCTTGCCGCGCTGCCGTTGTGGTTTCAGGTGATCTGCGTCGTGATCGTGGCCGATATCGGATATTACATCGCGCACCGGATCTGTCATACCGTTCCCTTCCTGTGGCAGTTCCATTCCGTACATCATAGCATCGAAGACATGGACTGGCTGGCCACGCACCGGGTGCACCCGGTGGATCAGGTGTTTTCCACATTGGTGTCCTTGCTGCCGGTCTACTTTCTTGGCTTCAGCGCTCAGGCCTTGGTGATCGCCCACTTGCTGTACCATGTGCATGCCCTGCTTCTGCATTCCAATATCAAGGTCAATTTCGGCCCGCTGAAATGGATTCTGGCGTCGCCCGAATACCATCACTGGCACCATGCCAATGAAAAAGACGCCTATGACCGCAATTTTGCGGCGCAGCTGTCGATCATCGACCGTGTTGCGGGCACCATGTTCCTGCCGCAGGACCGCAAGCCTGTGGCCTACGGGTTAGAGACCCCGATTCCCCGCCTTTACCATCAGCATATGATCCACCCGTTCAATGTGCTTGCCAAAAGGCTTGCTCAGCGTATCTCAGAAAGGACTCCCGCGATGTTTGCGCGTGTTGAAGACAACCTCGGAAAATTGGCGATGTTGCTGATTTTTGGGTATCTGGCGGTCGAGAAGATCTTTGCCATCCAGTTTATTTTCCAGCACTCTGACCAGATCCCGCAGGCGGGTCTGATCCTTGTGTCACAGGTGGTCAGCGCGCTGTTCGTGCTGCTCGTCGTGTATTTCACGATGGTCCGCCTGCCGCCCAAGGACAGCGCCGATGGCATGATGCCGCGGGTCATTGCGCTTTTGGGCACCTATATCATGATGGCGCTGGTGTTCTTGCCGCCAGAGCCGATCGGTGCCGAATTGCGGATTGTTGCAACGGCGATCATCCTGATCGGTACCGCGCTGTCGATTGCCTGTCTGATGCAGTTGGGAAAATCCTTTTCGATCATGGCATCCTCGCGGGAGCTTCGGACGGAAGGTGCCTATGCGATCGTGCGCCACCCGCTCTATGCCGCCGAACTTCTGATGATTGTGGGTATCTTGTTGTCACATGGGTCGGTGCTGGCCTTTGGGCTGGGTGCCCTATGGGTCACGTTGCAGATCCGCCGCGCGCACTACGAAGAAGGTATCCTGCGCGCCACGTTTCCAGAGTATGCAGAGTACGCCAGGCGGGTGCCCATGCTGGTGCCGGGCCTGAACCTGCGCTGGCTGGAAGCGCCGGTCGAACAAAAGCGCGTGTCCGGGTCTGAACCGGTCTGACCGGCAGACCAGCCAAACGCCAGACTAAAAAAAAGAGCCGCCCCTCGGATGTGGGGCGGCTCTTGCTGTTCGGTTTGGCAGGGCGTTGTGCGCCGCCGCTAGTCCCAGCAGCTGACCAGCACCGTCAGTCCGCTGGCCCGGCGGGTCAGGGCGTCGGGGGTGAGGGGGCCGGTGGTGGCAGCGGCGGCCACGTCGATGCCGCGGGTGGTCAGCATCTGTTGCAGCACCGCGCCCGAGGTCGCGAATTCCACGCCTTCGGGCAGCACCCGGGCCGGGTCTGCGGCGCGCGGCAGCAGCATGCCCAGCACGGCCCCCGTGCCATCCAGCACCGGGCCACCGGCATCACCGGGCAAAGTGTCGATGCCAAGGCGGTGCAGCCCCGGCTCCCCGTTCAGGCCCTGCACGTCTTCCAGCAGGCCAAAGGTGATGACCGGGGCGGGCAGGCTGTCGCCATAGCTATAGCCGGCCACCGCCACCTGCGATCCCACCCGGTTGGCTGCGGTCTGAAACCCGGCAAATTCGGGCGGGGCCAGCGGGGTCGCGGGGGTCAGCAGTGCGGTGCCGCTGGCGGCATCTGCGAAACTGACACGTGCCTCTGTCATCCCGTCGAGCGTGATGCGGCCACAGCTGGCCACGGTGTCGGCGGGCGTCAGCACCCGGCCTGTCGGATCGACATAAAAGCCCGAACCGGTCAGCTTGGGGCGGCGCACATCCAGCCCGGCCAGCAGGCCGCGCCGCGTCGCGTCAGACATCGGCACCATTCCGGGGTCCAGCGCGCGGTTGCCAATGGCGCGGAAGCTGCCCTGCATCTGCGCCAGAACCCGGGCGGCCCGATCAGCCTGATCCGGCGACCACACCAGAATATAGCCCTTCACAAGGCCGGCACGGGTTTCGGCAAAGGCATAGCTGCGGGTGGTGGCCGACGCGCCGTTGATCTCGAACGACCGCTCTGCCAGCGCGCGCGCGCCGTCTTGCGGGATGATGGTCAGGGTTTGCAGCACATCATACAGGCCGGACAGCGCCGCCGTGTCGCCGGGCTGCGAAATCAGGATGATCTGCATCCCATCGGGTGTCTTCGGGGCGTAATGCACGAAGGGCGGTTCATAATGGTCAAACTGCACCAAAGCCAAAGGCAGTGTGATCTCGATACCGGATTCGGGCTCCGACACCGTCTCAAACCCGTATTCCGCGATATCCGCGCGCCAGTTGGCCACCAGCATGTCGCGCTGGCGGGTGGTCAGCACGCCGGTCGGCTCCAGCCCCAGGGCAGATTGGTAGGCGGCCATCGAACTGCGGGTGCCGGGGCCGAAAGCGCCGTCGATGGCGGCGGTGTAATAGCCGTCCCATTGCAGGGCGCGTTGCAGATCCTGACGGTCTTCGCGCGACAGGGCTGCTTCGGACCGCCGCGCCTCGGCGACGGTTTCGTCGGGCAGGGCTTGGGTCGTGGGGGCAGCCGGGGTCTCGGCGTCAAGCTCGGCCAAGGGGGCGACCTCGACCGGCGCATCGGGGGCGAGCGGGGTGACAGGGGGCACCGTCTGCGCCCCCGCCAGCGGCCAGAACTGCTCGCGGAAATTGGTGCCATCCGTGAGATAGCTGTCACCCGGGATCAGGTTTTCGCGCCGCAGGTCGGCCAAGCGCCGGGCCGCCTCTGCCGGGGCATAGGGCCCGAGGGCGATGCCATACCAGCGCGACCCAAGCTGATAGCCGACCACATCGGGAAAGGCGCTTGCATAGGCGCTTGCCCGCTCTTGCGCCTCGGCCAGCGTGGGCTGGGCCTCGACCTGCACCCAGGATTGTTGTTGTGCGGCGGCCATTCCGGCCCAAACTGTTGCCGTCAGCATCCAGATCCCAAGCGTCGCGCGCAGCATTCCGTTTCGTTCCCTTCGGTTTCCGCGGGCGGCCGGGTGGCGCTGCGGTCTTTTGCTTTGCCGGTGCGGTTTGCCCCGGCGGCCGGGTTCAAAGCGTCCGGCACCCCGAAAGGCGCTCGGCGGCGCATTGACCCTGTCGTGCCTCTTGCCTATGACAGCCGTGTATTTCAAGGCTTTTACGTGCCACCGGGGGTCACCATCATGTCAGATACGCCGCTTTCCGGCCCCGATTCCCTTGACGCTCAGGGGGCCATCACCAAACCACGGTCGTTTCAGGAGATTATCCTGCGCCTGCAATCCTATTGGGCGGCGCGCGGCTGTGCGATTTTGCAACCCTATGACATGGAGGTGGGGGCCGGCACATTTCACCCCGCCACCACGCTGCGCAGCCTTGGCACCAAGCCTTGGGCGGCGGCCTATGTGCAGCCCTCGCGCCGCCCGACCGACGGGCGTTACGGCGAAAACCCCAACCGCTTGCAGCATTACTACCAGTATCAGGTGATTATCAAACCCTCGCCGCCGGACCTGCAGGATCTGTATCTGGGCTCCTTGCGCGCCATTGGCCTTGACCCCAGCCTGCACGACATCCGCTTTGTCGAGGATGACTGGGAATCCCCCACGTTGGGGGCATGGGGTCTGGGATGGGAGGTCTGGTGTGACGGGATGGAGGTCAGCCAGTTCACCTATTTCCAGCAGGTCGGCGGCCATGACTGCCGCCCGGTGAGCGGAGAACTGACCTATGGTCTGGAACGGCTGGCGATGTATGTGCTGGGCATCGACCATGTGATGACCATGCCGTTCAATGACCCGCAATCGCCGATTGCGCTCAGCTATGGCGACATCTTCCGCCAGACCGAGGAAGAATATTCGCGCCACAATTTCGACGGGGCATCGACCGACATGCTGTTTCAGCATTTCAAGGATGCCGAGGCCGAATGTGACCGTCTGCTGGGCTTTGAACCGGACGATCCAAAGACCAAAAAGCGCATCATCATGGCGCATCCCGCCTATGACCAATGCATCAAGGCCAGCCATCTGTTCAACCTGCTCGACGCGCGCGGCGTGATTTCGGTGACCGAACGGCAGGCCTATATCGGCCGGGTGCGGGCGCTGGCCAAGAAATGCGCTGACGCCTTTCGCCAGACCGAAGCGGGCGCGGATGCGGCGGAGCAGGGCGCATGAACGGCAAAATCGCAGCGGGGGCAATCGTGATATCAGCAGCTTTGGCAGGGGTGGCGATCTGGTATCTGCAGATCTATGCCTTTTATGAGCCGGTCAGTTTCACCCCGGGGCAGGAAATCCTGCTCACCCCGATCGAGTCGGGCCAGCCTGAACCGATCCTGGCCGAGGATGTCACCGGCATCGATGCCGGCAGCAGTCCGCTGCGCTTCCGCGCCTGCTTCACCACGCCGATGACGCAAGCCATGCTGTCGGAAACCTATGTCGCCTATGAAGGGGCGGTGCCGCTGATCGCGCCCGGCTGGTTTGACTGTTTTGACGCGGTGGAAATCGGCACTGCGCTGGAACGGGGCGAGGCGCTTGCCTTCCTGTCACAATCCAACATTGCCACCGATATCGACCGCGTGGTCGCCGTCTTCCCCGATGGCCGGGCCTTTGCCTGGCATCAGCTGAACCCCGCTGCCGAGGATTGATCCGATGTCTGATCTGCTGATCGAGCTGTTTTCCGAGGAAATCCCGGCCCGGATGCAGGCCCGCGCCCGCGCCGACCTGCAAAAGCTGGTAACCGATGGTCTGGTCGAGGCTGGGCTGACCTATGCCCATGCGGCGGCCTTCTCCACCCCGCGCCGCCTGACCCTTGCCCTTGAGGGGCTGAGCACAGAGTCCCGCGCCGTGCGCGAGGAACGCAAGGGGCCAAGCGTCTCTGCGCCTGCGCAGGCGGTCGAGGGCTTCCTGCGCGCCACCGGGCTGACGCTGGACCAGTTGGAGAAACGCGCCGACAAAAAGGGCGAGGTGTATTTTGCGGTGATCGAAAAACCGGGCCGCAAGGCGCCGGACATCATCGCCGAAGTGCTGGAGGGCGTGATCCGCACCTTCCCTTGGCCGAAATCGATGCGCTGGGGCAACGGCTCGCTCCGCTGGGTGCGCCCGCTGCATTCCATCCTGTGCATCCTGTCGGATGAGGGCGGCACCGAGGTGGTGCCGCTGACCGTCGATGGCATCACCTCGGGCAACACCACGCGCGGCCACCGCTTCCTGTCGCCGGGGGCATTTGTGGTAAACAATTTCGAAGATTACGCGGCAAAGCTCAAGCGCGCCCATGTCATTCTGGACTCCGCCGAACGCGAGGATGCGATCCGTGCCGAGGCACAAACCCTTGCCTTCGCCGCCGGGATGGAGCTGGTCGAAGACCCGGGCCTGCTGGCGGAAGTGGCGGGTCTGGTCGAATGGCCGGTGCCGCTGATGGGGCGGATCGCCGATGATTTCCTTGGCCTGCCTGCGGAAGTCTTGCAGACCAGCATGAAGGAACATCAGAAGTTCTTCTCCACCCACAACCCGAAAACCGGGCGGATCGAGGGCTTTGTGACCGTCGCCAACACCGTGACGGCGGATCATGGCGAGACGATCCTGAAGGGCAACCAGAAGGTTCTGGCCGCGCGGCTGTCGGATGCCAAATTCTTCTGGGAGAATGACCTGCGCGTGGCCAAGGCGGGCATGGCGGAATGGGCCGAGGGGCTGAAAGCCGTCACTTTCCACAACAAGCTGGGCTCACAGGCCGACCGCATTGCCCGCATCGCGGCCCTCGCCCGCGAGATCGCGCCGATGGTCGGGGCCGACCCCGATCTGGCAGAGCGGGCGGCAAAACTGGCCAAACTCGACCTGCGCTCCGCCATGGTCGGCGAATTTCCGGAACTGCAGGGGTTGATGGGCATGTACTACGCCCGCGCGGCAGGCGAACCGGACGCGGTGGCCAATGCCGCCCGCGACCACTATTCGCCGCTGGGGCCATCGGACGCGGTGCCGACCGACCCGGTGTCGGTGTCGGTGGCACTGGCCGACAAAATCGACACGCTGACGGGGTTCTGGGCGATTGACGAGAAGCCCACGGGGTCAAAAGACCCGTTTGCACTGCGCAGGGCGGCGTTGGGGGTGTTGAGGTTGGTGCTGGGGAATGGGGTGCAGAGCACCTTGTGCAAGCTAATGGGCCAGTCGCTCTTTCAAAGCAGAAAGTTTGCGGTCTACGCAGATGTGCCGTTTGGAAAACCCTATGACCGCCCTGACAATGTGGATGGACCTAGGACGCTGACACAATTTCTCGAAACAGCTCTAGCCTTCGATGATGCGTCTGCAAATGGTAACGAACTATTTGTTCGCTTCGACGCCGAAAAGACATGTGATGTGCAGTTGGCTGAAAAAGCAAAGTCTTTGGTGTTGACTGAGGCAAAGGGCCTTGCATCCGACCTCCTCTCCTTCCTCCACGACCGTCTCAAAGTCTTCCTCAAAGACCAGGGCATCCGTCATGATGTTATCGACGCCTGCCTTGCCATGCCAGGCAATGACGACCTGACCCTGCTGGTCAAGCGCGCCACCGCCTTGCAGGCCACCTTGCAGACCGAAGACGGGGCCAACCTTGTGCAGGGCTACAAGCGCGCCAGCAACATCCTGACGCAGGCGGAACAGAAGGATGGCGTGGAGTACTCCTTCGGCGCCGACCTGAAATTCGCCGAAACCGATGAGGAACGCGCGCTCTTCGCCGCCCTCGACACCGCGGAAAAAACCATCACCCCGGCGATGGCGCAAGAGGATTTCGCCACCGCCATGCAGGCGATGGCCGGCTTGCGCGCCCCCATCGACGCTTTCTTCACCGCCACCCAGATCAACACCGACAACCCCATCGTCCGCCGCAACCGGCTGAACCTGCTGCACCGCATCCGCATGATCTGCCTCTCCGTCGCCGACCTGACCAAGCTCGACGGCTGACATTATCTGTTCAAAAATATCCTCGGGGGGTGAGGAGCGTAAGCTCCGAGGGGGGCAGACAGCCCCCCTTGCGTCACCCACCCCGCGCGCATCCGCCTGCTTGCCAGACCTTGGATTCGGTGTAGTGTCGGCACCAGAAGAAGGAATGCCGCAGTGCAGAAACTCGACCCTGTCCTCAGCATCGGCGACCCAGGCGTCGCCTTTACCGAAGTCACGCCCACCGCCCGCATCGACCGGGTGGCGCATGGCTGGCGGGCGAAGTGCTTGCAGCGGCTGGTGCGGCTGGATCTGCCGGTGCCGCAGACCGTGGCGCTGCCGGCGCTGACGGTGCGGGGGATTGCGGCAGGCACGCCGGTGGATTGCGCGGGAATCATGGCGCATTTTGGTGCGGCCCCGCTGATCTCGGTCCGGCCTTCCCCCGAAAACCCCGATTGGGGCGGGCCTGCCACGGTGCTCAACATCGGGCTGAACGCCGACCGCCACCGGGCGCTGGCCGCCCGGCACGGGCAGCAGGCGGCCGATGCGATCTATCTGCGCTTCGTGCAGTCTTATGCCACCCATGTGGCCCGGCTCGATCCCGACATGTTCGCCGCCACCGCCCCGTCTCCAGAGGCGCTCAAAGCGGCGCTGCAGGTCTATATGACGGAAATGGATGAGGAATTTCCGCAAGATCCGGCGAAACAACTCTCGGAAGTGCTGCGCAGCATGGCCCGGGCGTGGGAGGGCACGACCGCACGGCTCTTGCGGCAGGCCAAGGGGGCGCCGGTGGATGCGCCCCTGGGGCTCGTGGTGCAGGCCATGGCGCAGGGGCTGGGGCAGGGCATTTCCGGCTCTGGTGTGGTGCAATTCGTCGATCCGGTCACGGGTGAGCCGCAGATCACCGGGCGTTATCTGGGCCAGGGGCAGGGGCGTGATGCGTTGCAGGCGTCGCAGGCGATGTTCCTGACCCGCGATGCGCGCGGCCCGTCGCTCGAGGAAATTGCGCCGGACCTGATGGCCGACCTGATCCGCCACGGTGCGGCCTGCCGGGCGCGGTTGCGCGAAGAAATGCAGATCGAATTCACCATCGAAGATGGCCGTCTGGCGGTGCTGGATGCCATCAAGGTGCAGCGCTCGGCCCGGGCGGGGTTGCGGATTGCGGTGGCCCTTGCCGAAGATGGGGTGATTCCGCGCGAAGAGGCCGTGCTGCGGGTAGAACCGCGCGCCCTGTCGGAACTGCTGCACCCGCAGGTCGATCCGCGGGGGGTGCGCGATGTGATCGCGCGCGGCATTGCCGCCAGCCCCGGCGCGGCTGTGGGGCGGATCGTGTTTTCCAGCCATGCCGCCCAGGCCAGTGCGGCGCGGGGCGAGCCTTGCATTCTGGTGCGGCGCGAAACAGCGCCCGAGGACATTCGGGGCATGCATTCTGCCGCCGGGGTGCTGACCGAGCGCGGCGGCGTCACCAGCCATGCGGCGGTGATCGCGCGGGGCCTTGGTCTGCCCTGCGTGGTGGGGGCCGATCTGCGACTGGATGGCAAGAACAAGCGCATCCATGTTGAAGGCCGCAGCTTTGGCGAAGGCGATGTGATCACGGTCGATGGCACCACGGGGCAAGTGCTGGCAGGGTCGGTCGACATGCTGGCACCAGCGCTCGACAGCCATTTCCAGACCTTGCTGGGCTGGGCGGATGAGTTCCGCGATATCGGCGTGCGCGCCAATGCCGACACCCCCGCCGATGCCGCCACCGCACGGCAATTTGCGGCGCAGGGCATCGGTCTGTGCCGGACGGAACATATGTTCTTTGAAGAGGATCGTCTGGTCGCCATGCGCGAGATGATCTTTGCCGACACCTCGAAAGACCGGGCGGCAGCCTTGGCGCGGCTTTTGCCGATGCAGCGGGCAGATTTTGTGCAACTGTTTGAAATCATGGCCGGTCTGCCGGTTTGTATCCGGTTGTTCGACCCACCGCTGCATGAATTCCTGCCCCATAGCCGCGAAGGCTTGCGCGAACTGGCCGAGGCGCTGGACAAGCCTCTGTCGGAAGTGACCCGGCGGGCCGAGGCGCTGACCGAGTTCAACCCGATGCTGGGCATGCGCGGCGTGCGGCTGGGGGTGGTGCTGCCTGAAATCTACGACATGCAGGCGCAGGCGATCTTTGAGGCCACGGTCGAGGTGGCGCGGCGGGGTGCGGCCGTGGTGCCGGAAATCATGATCCCGCTGGTTTCTGCCCGGCGCGAGGTGGAGCTGGTGAAAACCCGCGTTGATGCGGTGGCGGCGGCGGTACGGGTCAGGGCGGGCATGGATTTTGACTACAAACTTGGGGTGATGGTGGAAACGCCGCGCGCCGCCTTGCGGGCGGGTGAGATTGCGCAGCATGCGGCCTTCCTGTCCTTTGGCACCAACGACCTGACGCAGATGACCTACGGCTTGTCGCGCGATGATGCCGGGCGGTTCATGAACACTTATGTGCAGCAGGGGGTGTTTCCCGAAGATCCCTTCCATATTCTGGATGTGGATGGCGTGGGGGAATTGCTGTTGATCGGGGCCGAACGCGGGCGCAAGACCCGGCCGGATCTGACTGTTTCCATTTGCGGTGAACATGGCGGAAACCCCGAATCAATCGCCTTTTGCCGAAAAGCGGGGTTCGACTACGTATCCTGTTCGCCGTATCGCGTGCCTTTGGCGCGGTTGGCCGCAGCACATCTGGCCCTGATTGACCCTAGTAATTAACCAAAAATATGCCACAATATCATGTGTATGGGCGGGATTGTTGAGATTGTTTCTTAAGATTTGCGCAAGAATCCGCCGATGCCGCGCGGAAAACTGTTGCATTTCTGCCACCGCAATGGACTCGGGGCCGGACCCTGCAGTAAGTCCAGCGGCTGTTGCGTGACCTTGGGTGTTTTGCGGGGTCGTGCAGATGACGGCAACAGAACGGAACACGAGACAATGCGCTTGCGACAATTCATGGCCACGGCTGCTCTAGCAGTCTGTGCCACGGGTGGAGCGGCCTTCGCCGAGGTGACGGTGAGCCATTCCAACAGCCCTGATCTGGACATGGCAGACCAGGTGGCCGCGCTTATGGGCGCGGAACATGCAACGGTCGGTGCTGTGGCGGAAGACCGTCTGGCGGCACTGGCCACGGGGCCGAAAAAGCAAAAGACTGCCAAGGCGGCCAAGGCAGAAGACCCCGCCCAGCCGGTGCTGATCCGCTACGAAGACACTTTTCTCGCCGCACAACCCGCGCCCAAGGGGGATACGCAGTGGCAATGCCTGCAGAACGCCCTGTATTTCGAGGCGCGCGGCGAAAGCCTGAAAGGCCAGTTTGCGGTGGCCGAGGTCATCCTGAACCGGGTTGACAGCCGGGACTATCCCAATACCGTCTGCGGCGTGGTCAAGCAAAGTGGCGGTGGCGGCTGTCAGTTCAGCTATGTCTGCGATGGGCACAGCGATGTGATGCGCGACCGTCAGGCCGCCGACAAGGCCGGCCGGATTGCGGCGATCATGCTGAACGGCGCGCCGCGCGGGCTGACCGCAGGGGCCACGCATTTCCACACCCGCGCCGTAAACCCGCGGTGGGCGCGGCAGTTTCCGCGCACCGCCGCCATTGGGGCCCATCTGTTCTACCGCCAGCCCTGATGTCGCGGGGCTTGCGCCCCAGGTCGCCTTGGGGCAATCGGAGGCGGGGGCGGGGTGTAACCTGCCCTTGATCCCTTTTGGGCCGATGGGGGGCCAGATGACCAGCGACATCCGCCTTGCCTTTGCCCATCCCGAAGAGCGCAGCCAGGCCTCGGCCAGTGCCGACCCCCGCGACCGCATCTCCCTGCGCGACCATGTTGTCGAGGTGGATATCGGTGCGTTTCAGCAGGAACGCGGCCACAAGCAGCGTGTGATGTTCAACGTTGTGGTGGAAGTGGCTCCGGTGACGGCTCCGCTGAATGATGATGTGGACCGTATCCTGTCTTATGACCGGATCACCTGGGCCATCGCGCATGAATTGGCGGCGGAACGGCTGAACCTGCTCGAAACCCTTGCCGAACGGGTGGCAGAACGCATTCTGGCCGAGCCGCAGGCGATGCGTGCCTTTGTGCGGATCGAAAAACTGGACATCGGGCCCTACAAGCTTGGCGTGGAAATCGTGCGCAGCCGCGCCGAGATGCCGCTGCGGGTGGTGGGCCAGGACGGGCAAGAGGCGGCGGTGCATCCGTTGGTGGTGCATCTGGACAATGCGGCCATTTTGGCCAGCGATCTGGGCCAGCGGCTGGATGGATTGCTGGCGCGCGGTGCACCGCTGATCCTGACCGTCGGGCTGCCGGATTGCCCGCGCCCGCAGACCGGGCACCGCCCGACGCAGCGCCGGATTGACCTGCTGGCGATCGAGCAGAACGCCTGGACTCTGGCGGCGCGCGACCCGCGCTGTGTGGTGGTGGCGACGCGAACCGAGATTGACTGGGCCATCAAGCGCGGACAATCGGTGGTCTGGGCCCCGTCAAAGATGGTGCTGGATGCGGTGGATGGGCCAAAATCGGCGGAGCCGGTGGCCCTTGCCCTTTGGCTGGCCGAAGAGATGGCGGCGCGTGGCCTGATCGTTCACGGGAATGTTGCACTTCCGGCGGGAAGCCGCGTTCCGGTGGAAAAGGGTTAACCGATCCGCTTGCCAAAACGCCGCTTTGGGGCCTAATCCGGGCGCATGACATATATCCGCCCCCTCCCGCTGCATGATGCTGCCCGCCCCTCTGACGCCATTGTGCTGGCCGGGGGCTGGTGCCGCTTTACCCACCTTGAAATTCTGGAGCGGGGACGGGCGCCGGTGGTAGTGCCGGCCACCGAGGCATCCCCAAGCCTGCTGTCGCCGCTGATGGCCCCGCGTGCCGATTTCGCGGGGCTGAGCATGGACCGGCCCCGGCTGATGGGCATTCTGAATGTGACGCCCGACAGCTTTTCCGATGGTGGGCTGTTTCTGAACCCGCAGGCCGCGATGATGCAGGCCCGCGCCATGGCGGCCCAGGCCGATATTCTGGATGTGGGCGGCGAAAGCACCCGTCCGGGCGCGGTCGAGGTGTCGGCGGATGAGGAAACCGCCCGCGCGGTGCCGGTGATCGCGGCGCTGCGCGCGGCGGGGATTGAACGGGCAGTGTCGGTGGATACCCGCAAGGCGGCGGTGGCAAAGGCCGCGCTGAAGGCCGGGGCGGGGATCGTCAATGATGTGACGGCCTTGCAGTTCGACCCCGAGATGGCCGCGCTGGTGGCAAAGGCCGGGGTTCCGGTGATCCTGATGCACTCGATTCTGACGCCCGACCGGATGCAGGACGCGCCCGAATATGATGATGTGCTGCTGGATGTCTATGATGCGCTTGCGGCGCGTGTGGCGCAGGCCGAGGCGGCGGGCATTGCGTGCAACCGCATCGCGATTGACCCCGGCATCGGCTTTGGCAAGACGCTGGCGCATAACCTTGCCCTGCTGGCGCGGCTGAGCCTGTTTCACAGCCTTGGTCTGCCGGTGCTGCTGGGGGCTAGCCGCAAGCGGTTCATCGGCACGCTGACCGGAGAGGATGATGCGGCCCGGCGCATGCCCGGCAGCATTGCCGTGGCCTTGGCGGGCGTGGCACAGGGGGTGCAGATGATCCGCGTGCATGACGTGGCCGAGACCCGGGCGGCGCTGACCCTGTGGCAGGCTGCCACGCAAAATCACCAAGAAGGAATGACCCCATGAGCCGCAAGCTGTTTGGCACCGATGGCGTGCGGGGCCGCGCCAACACCTACCCCATGACCGCCGAGATGGCCTTGAAACTGGGGGCCGCGGCGGGGCGGTATTTCCGCCGCGACGGTGGGTCGGCGCATCGGGTGGTGATCGGCAAGGACACGCGGCTGTCTGGCTATATGCTGGAAAACGCGCTGACGGCCGGGCTGACCAGCACCGGCATGAATGTGCTGCTGCTGGGGCCGGTGCCGACGCCGGCGGTGGGGTTTCTGACCCGCAGCATGCGCGCCGATCTGGGGGTGATGATTTCGGCCAGCCACAACCCGCATCAGGACAATGGCATAAAGTTCTTTGGCCCCGACGGCTTCAAACTGTCGGATGAGGCCGAGGCCGAGATCGAGGCCATGGTGGAAGGCGAGATCCAGCTGGCGCAGGCGCAGAACATTGGCCGGGCCAAGCGCATCGAAGACGGGCGCGGGCGGTATCAGGAGTTCGTCAAGACCACCTTCCCGGCGGGGCTGCGGCTGGACGGGCTGAAGGTGGTGATCGACTGCGCCAATGGCGCGGCCTACAAGGCCGCCCCAGATGTGCTGTGGGAGTTGGGCGCGACAGTGGTGCCGGTGGGGGTATCGCCCAACGGGACCAATATCAACGACCGCTGCGGCAGCACCTATACCCAGACCGCCGCCGAGGCGGTGGTGGCGCATGGGGCGGATGTGGGGATCTGTCTGGACGGCGACGCCGACCGGGTGATGATTCTTGATGAAACCGGCCATGTGGCGGATGGCGACCAGATCATGGCGCTGATGGCCGCCCGCTGGGCCGAGGACGGCCGTCTGCGCGGCGGGGCGCTAGTGGCCACGGTGATGTCCAACCTTGGGCTGGAGCGGTTTCTTGACGCGCGCGGCATCGGGCTGGAGCGGACGGCAGTCGGCGACCGCTATGTGGTGGAACGCATGCGTTCCGGGGGCTTCAATCTGGGCGGCGAGCAATCGGGGCATATCGTGATGACCGATTATGCCACCACAGGCGACGGGCTGATCGCGGGCCTGCAGTTCCTGGCCGAGATGGCACGGACGGGCAAGCCTGCCAGCGGGCTGGTCCGGCAATTCGAGACGGTGCCGCAACTGCTTCGGAACGTGCGCTTTGCCGGGACCAAGGCCCCGCTGGAGCAGGCGTCGGTGCAGGCCGTGATCGAGGCCAACAGCGCCCGGATCGCAGGCAAGGGCCGCATCCTGATCCGCAAATCCGGCACCGAACCGCTGATCCGCGTCATGGCGGAATGCGAGGACGAGGCCATGCTGGTGGAGGTGGTGGAGGAGATCGTCGGCGCGGTCGAAGCGGCGGTCTAGCGTCATCCTGTCAGCGGCCCAGAAGGCGTGACCCTTGCCGCACAGCGGACCGGCCCGGTTATTTTTGTCGTGTCTGAAACTCTGCGTCCCCCGGGTTCGTAGCCGGTCTGATGCGTGCAAGCATCGACCTATTTCCCAGGGGAGACTTCATATGACACTACGGTCGCTTTTTGTAGCTACGACATTTCTGGTGGGGGTGGCGGGGGCATCATCTGCCGCCACCTTCGGCATCAACGAAATTGCCCTGAGCCTTCAGGATGAGGGCAAGAGCCTTGTGGTGCTTGCGGGGGCCAATGCCGGGTCCAGCGTTGCGCTGAAAGATCCGGAGGGCAAATCCGTCAGGATTGATGACATAGATTTCCGTCCGGCCACGGGCGAACTTTATGGCTATTCCGATCAGGATGACACGGTCTATGTCATCAACCGGATGACCGGTGTGGCGACCCCCGTGGTCATGGTGAAGGGCATCACCGGCAGTGCCAATGCCGGGATCGACTTCAACAATGCCATCGACAAGGCGCGGGTTGTCACCGATGGCCCGGGCAAGACCAATGAGAATGTGGTCTTTTCGCCGGGGCCGGTGTCCTTTGGGCCTGATGGCACGCCGTCGCTGGTCAGTTCCGACACCACGCCCACCATCAGCGAGCTTGCCTATGCCAAGGGCGACAAGAATGAAAAGAAGAACCCCGGCGTTCAGATGAACGCCTATACCAATGCGTTTGACCAGAGCGGACTTGCGATATCTGACCGCAGTTCGATCCAGTTTGTCATCGATGACTCGCTGGATGTTCTGGCCACGCTGGCCAACAACACCGGCATCCTGACCACGATCGGCGCGCTGTGGTTCGAGGGCAAGGCCTTTGACGCAAGCGGCTTTGGCGGGTTTGACATCCTCAGCCTTGTGCCGGGGATGAACCGTGCCCTGGCCCTGCTGACCACAGGCTTTGGCGATTCCAAGAAAAACCCCTTCAACCAGTCGATCTATGAATTTGATCTGACAGCCGATGCCATGGGCCGTGTGAACCTGACGCGGGTGCTTGATGTCACGCAAGGCAAGGGCCAGAGCCTGCGTCTGGATGGCTTTGCCGTTTATAGCGCGGCCGTTGACACGCCGGCGGCGGTGCCGCTGCCGGCCTCTGTCCTGCTGTTGGGCAGTGCGGTTGCCGGCATGGGGCTGATCGCCCGGCGTCGCCGCGCCAAGGCCTGAGCCTCCTCTGCCGATGGAGCAAAAAAGGGCGGGCCAGCCCTTCTGGCCCGCCCGTTGCGTCAGCGCCTATCTGGCCTGCCGCCACCCGCTTTGGCTGATCGCCAGGCCAATCAGGATCAGGCCGAGGGCTGCGAAAAAGGTGGTCGGCAGGATTTCCGACAGGAAGACCACGCCAAAGCCCATCGACCACAGTGGCACCTGATAATTGGTCAGAGTCATGAAACCCGACCCCGCACTGCGGATCACCGTCACGCGCAGCAAGGCGGCGAAGGCGGTGGGGACCAGACCCAGAAAGAGGATCGCAACCCCTGGGACAGGACCAGCCCAACCCGGCACGCCTTCGGTCAGCAGCATGGCCGGAAGAAGCACCACCGCGCCCACCATCAGCGTGGCCGCAGCCAGAGCCACCGGATCGACGGGCGGGCAACGCCGGGTGAGGATGGACGACAGCGCATAGGACAGCGCAGCGCCAAGGCAGGCCAGCTGCGCCAGTGTCGTGCCACCCCCGCGAAGGGCATCGGGGCCCAGCAGCACCAGAACCCCGGCAAAGCCAAAGCCAAAGCCGATGGCGCGGCGTACCGTCAGCGGCTCATCCGAGAAACGGTGCGCAAGCGGCAAGACGAACAGGGGCACGGCCGCCATCGACAGGCCGGCAAAGGCAGAGGCCACCGATTGCTGGCCCCAGGACAACAGGAAGAACGGCAGCGCGGTGGACAAAAGGCCGATCGGCACCGCCGAGCGCCAGACTTCTGCGCTGCGTGGCAGCTGCCGCCCGGTCAGCCGGAGCAGCACCAGCACGGTCAGCGCGCCAAAACTGGTGCGGGCGCAGGCCACCGTCACCGGCCCATAGCCGCGCAGCGCCAGACTGATCACCAGGAATGTCCCGCCCCAGATCAGGCCAAGGCACAGGATCGACAGCCAGTCTTTGCGGGTGGGTGTGGGGAGGGATGGGGTCATGGCGGCGGTGTAGCGGGGCGCGCGGGCAGACGCCAGCACGGTCAGACAGTCGGCACCCCCAAAGGCGGGCGTCATGCTGCGCGGTCTGGGCGGAGGGATGCGACAGCGGGTCACGGAACCAATCAGGGGCGGGCGGGTTATCTCCGTAACACATGCAACATTCCATCGCGCGGCGCGGCCGCTGCGGCGGCCCATCCCGAAAGGAAATCCGATGATTGCCGGAGCCCTGATTCCGTTTCTGTCGCTGCTGACGATGCTGGCCGTGCTGGTCTTTGCTCTGGTCAGCAAGGCGCGTGTCGAAGAGCGCCGCCATGATCCGAACGCGCCAAAATCGACCCTGGCCAAGGATGGCAAATATGGCGGCGTGGGATTTCTGATTCCGGCGCATGAGCGCCCGCAGCTCAAGCTGCTGCGCGCCCGGCAAACCGGGTCGGTTCACCCCGACCGCATGATCCCCTGACCGCTGCGGCACAGCAGGGGCGGTTGTGCTGCCTGTGACCTTTTCAGATGAAAAAGCCGGGGATGTCCCCGGCTTTTTGCTGTTCGCTTGGCTGGAACCAGCTTAGTTGCGGGCCTTGTCGACCATCTTGCCCTTGGAGATCCAGGGCATCATCGCGCGCAGCTTTTCACCGACCTTTTCGATCTGGTGTTCGTCATTGATGCGGCGGGTGGCCTTGAACGACGGCTGGCCGACAGCGTTTTCCTGCATGAAGTCGCGCACGAATTTGCCGGTCTGGATGTCGGTCAGAACTTCTTTCATGCGCTTCTTGGTCTCGTCATAAGGCAGGATGCGCGGGCCCGAGACATATTCGCCATACTCGGCGGTGTTCGAGATCGAGTAGTTCATGTTGGCGATACCGCCTTCATAGATCAGATCCACGATCAGCTTCACTTCGTGCAGGCACTCGAAATAGGCCATTTCCGGCTCGTATCCGGCTTCGACCAGCGTCTCGAAGCCCATGCGGATCAGCTCGACCAGACCACCGCAGAGCACGGCCTGTTCGCCGAACAGGTCGGTTTCGCATTCCTGACGGAAGTTGGTCTCGATGATTCCCGACCGGCCGCCGCCGATGCCCGAGCAATAGGACAGGCCGATTTCCATCGCCTTGCCGGTGGCATCGTTGTGAACTGCCACAAGGCAAGGCACGCCGCCGCCCTTGGTGTATTCGCCGCGCACGGTGTGGCCGGGGCCCTTGGGGGCCATCATGATGATGTCGACGCCGGGCTTTGGCTCGATCAGGCCGAAGTGGATGTTCAACCCATGGGCAAAGGCAATGGCGGCGCCTTCGCGGATATTGTCATGCACGTATTTCTTGTAGGTTTCGGCCTGCAACTCGTCGGGCATGGTGAACATGATCAGATCGGCCCAGGCGGCGGCTTCGGCAATGCCCATGACCTTGAGGCCTTCGCCTTCGGCCTTCTTGGCGGAAGGGGAGCCTTCGCGGAGGGCGACGACGAGGTTTTTCGCACCCGAATCGCGCAGGTTCAGCGCATGGGCATGGCCCTGGCTGCCATAGCCGAGGATGGCGACCTTCTTGTCCTTGATCAGGTTGATGTCGCAGTCACGGTCATAATACACGCGCATGGCGGTCTCCTTTTGATGATGGTCGGACAATAGGGGATTTTGACTGAGATCGCGTGCAATGTTTGACCAATTCCAGAATATCTGCAAATAGTCATGCTTGGAAACCCTGTTTGGCGAATTTATCATGCAACTGGATGAGGCGGACCGGCGGATCTTGCGCCATTACCTGGCCGAGCCGGCGCTGGAGCGCGCGGCACTGGCAGAGCGTGCGGGGGTAACGCCCGCCACCTTGTGGCGGCGGCTGGAGCGGTTGCGGGCGGGCGGCGTGATCCGCACCGAGGCCGCGGTGATCGACTGGCGGGCGCTGGGGTATGGGGTGGAGGTCAGCTTGCGCTTTACGCTCGACAAGACCAACCCCCGCGCCTTTGACGAGTTCATCGCCGCCGCGCGCGAAGTGCCCGAGGTGGTGACGATCGAAACCTTTCTGGGCCGGGTTGATGTGCGGCTGACGGTGATCGCGCGTGACATGGCGCAATATCAGGAAATCTACCGCCGCCGCATCCTGACCCTGCCGCATATTGCCGAGCTGGACGCCTTGATGCTGATCGCCACGATCAAGGATCAGGACGGGATGCCGATATGATGGATCTGGATGATCTGGACCGGGGCCTGCTGCGGATCTTGTCCCGCGATGGCACGCTGGGGGCGGGGGAGCTGGGGCGGATGCTGGGCTTGAGCCAGCCCGCCGCCTGGCGCCGGGTAAAGCGGCTGGAAGAGGCGGGCGTCTTGGCAGGAAAGCGGGTGGAGGTGGACCGCGCGGCCCTGGGCTTTGGCGTCACGGTGTTTCTGGGCGTGAAGCTGGCCACGCGCGGCAGGGTGCCGCTGGAGGATTTCGAGCGCGCGGTGACGGCGATTCCCGAGGTGCAGGTGGTGCAGCATGTGCTGGGGCTGTTCGACTACCGCTTGCGGGTGGTGGCACGCGATATTGCCGATTTCGAGCGCGTGCTGCGGCGGCGGATCATGACCCTGCCGGGCGTGGGCAATGTGGAGGCCAATGTGCTGTTGACCGAAGAGCGCAGGCCGGGGCCGCTGGGATAGAGGGATGGCCCCCGGGGATTTTCCACCCCCCAGCCAGTCGGTTTCTTGAACCGATGGCGAAACCGAATGGCTACCCCGGAGGATATTTGGGAACAGGTAGTGGGGAGAGGGTTTCTTTGGGGCGGGCTTGGGCTATGGTCTGGCAAAAGAGGAGAGAGATCATGGCTGGACTGCATGCGGACGTGGACCCGGATGGGTTGGAGGAGTTTTCGGTGGTGTTCACCGACCGCAGCCTGAACCACATGTCGGCGCGGTTTCAGGGCGTGATGCGCGATGTGTCGGGGATGCTGCGCGAGGTTTACAATGGCACTGCGGTGGCGCTGGTGCCCGGCGGCGGCACCTATGCGATGGAAGCGGTGGCGCGGCAGTTCGGGCAAGGCCGGGTGCTGGTGGTGCGCAACGGCTGGTTTTCCTATCGCTGGAGCCAGATCTTTGACGCGGGCGGTTTTGCCAAGGAGGTGACCGTGGTGATGGCGCGGCAGACCGGCAATGAGCCGCGCGCGCCCTATGCGCCGCCGCCGGTGGAAGAGGTTGTGGCCCGCATCCGCGAGACCCGGCCCGAGGCGGTGTTTGCGCCGCATGTGGAGACCAGCGCCGGGATCATCCTGCCCGATGCGTATATCCGCGCCGTGGCCGAGGCCGCGCATGAGGTGGGGGCGCTGATGGTGCTCGATTGCATCGCGTCAGGCTGCATCTGGGTGGATATGGCGGAGGTGGGGGTGGATGTGCTGATCTCGGCCCCGCAAAAAGGGTGGTCGGCGTCACCCTCGACAGGGGTGGTGGTGATGTCTCCCGCGGCGGAGGCGCGTCTGGCCGAGACCACATCGAACAGCTTTGCCATCGACCTGAAAAAATGGCGTGCGATGATGGCAGCCTACGAGGGTGGCGGCCATGCCTATCATGCCACCATGCCGACCGATGCCATTCAGGGCTTCCGGGATGCGATGATCGAGACCCGCGAGATGGGCTTTGATGCCGCCAAGTCGGCGCAATGGGAGCTGGGCGGCGCGGTGCGGGCGCTGCTGGCGGGCAAGGGCGTGCGGTCGGTCGCGGCCGAAGGGTTTCAAGCCCCGGGCGTGGTGGTGAGCTATACCGACGACTCCGCCGTTCAGAACGGCGCGAAGTTCCGAGAGCAGGGCCTGCAGATTGCCGCCGGGGTGCCCTTGCAGGTGGGCGAGGGCGAGGCGTTCAAGACCTTCCGCATCGGCTTGTTCGGCTTGGACAAGCTGAAGGATGTGCCGGGCACGGTGGCGCGGCTGGAGCGGGCGGTGGAGGCGGTGCTTTAGGGCACCCCCCACTGGCCCTAGCGCAGGCCAAGCCCGGCCTTCATCAGCGTGCGGCGCACCGGGGCGGCGGAATAGAGCGCGTTCAGCGCCGTCGCCCGCAGGTCGCGCAGCGGCTGTGCCCCCATCATCGAGGCGCGGTTGAGCGCGTCAATGCCGGTGATGCGGGCCTGCACGTCCCAGTGACGCTTGCGGTGATAGGCGTCGAGCATCTGCGCCGATCCGATCGCCTCCGGGTCGGCACGGGCCAGGTCGAGCAGCACGGTCAGATCGGCAAGGGACATGTTCAGCCCCTGCGCGCCGATGGGCGGCAGCACATGGGCGGCCTCTGCCATCAGCGCGCAGCGCTCGCCCGCCATGCGGCTGGCGATCTGGGTTATGATCGGCCAGACGGTCAAGCGGCTGTCCAGCGACAGCGGGCCAAGGATATGGCACGAGCGGGTGGACATTTCGGCCTCGAACGCCGCCACGGGCAGCGCCTGCAGCCGGCCAACCTCGGCCCCGGTTTCCATCCAGACCACTGCAGAGCGCGGCCTGCCATCCTTGTCGGGCAGCGGCACCAGCGTGAAGGGTCCGCCCGAGCGGTGAATTTCGGTCGAGACATTGTCATGCGGCACCGGATGCATCACTGCAAAGGCGAGCGCCTTTTGCCCGTAGCGCAGGGTTCTGACCGGGATGCCAAGCGCCTGCCGGACGGGCGAATGCCGGCCATCAGCGCCAATGACCATGCGGGCGCGGATCTGTGCGCCATCCGACAGGGTGACCAGTGCCTCGGTGGTGCGGGTCATCAGCCGTTGCGTGGCGACGCCGGGGCGGAAATCGACGCAGGGCAATTCGGCCAGACGCGCCACCATCTCGCGCCTGAGCAGCCAGTTCGGCAGGTTCCAGCCAAAGGGCAGGTCCGAGAGTTCGGCTGCGTTGAAATCCTTGGTGAGCCGGGGTTCGGCCACCGCGCCGCCCGCGTCGATGATGCGCATCACCTGCAGGGCGGCGGCATGCGGCTCCAGCCGTGCCCAGAGGCCTGCGGCCTGCAACACCGGAATCGACGGGTGCAGAAAGGCGGTGCTGCGCAGATCGGCGCCGTCCTCGGCATCGGAAGTGACCGGGGGGCTGGGGTCGACGCAGATCACGCTGAAGCCGGCAGAGCCAAAGGCGGCGGCGGCGGTCAGCCCGGCGACACCGCCGCCGGAGATCAGAATATCGGTGGATGTGCGGGTCATGGGACTCTCCTGTCCTGCGCAAGATAGACCCAGCAACGCGGAAGTCGAAGCGGCAAAGTGCCCCGTGTCAGGATTTCGGACCTGATCTGCCGGGCCAGCTGATGGCGACGAAGAACAGGAACATCAGCGGCACCAGCACCAGTGCGGTCAGGGTAAAGACCACCGGACCCCAGAGCAGAAAGCCAAGGATTTCGAGGGTAATCACCACGACCAGCAGGTAGAACACATTGTTCACATCCTGCGAAACCTCGCGCGCGATGCGGCCAATGACGGGGGTGCCATAAACAATGCGCAAGCCAAGGGGCAGGCGGGTGGCGGTGGGTGTGGTCTGGGTCATCGGTGAAACCTTTGCTGCCATCGGGACAAGATAGCCGGGGAGGCACCTTTGGACCACGCGCGAAATGACGCATCCAGGATGCAGCATTGGTGTTGCATCAGGATGCCGCATTGGGCTGCATCGCGCAAAATAACCTGCGGGTCGCCGCTCCAGTCAGGTCTGTGTCAGCAGGCCCAGAAATGCCGAAAGATCATCTGCATGGTGGTGGATGTGCGGCGCGGGTTCGGCTGTGGGGGCGATATGGACCGTGCGCAGGCCCATGTCATGGGGCACGGCCAGATTGCGCGGGTCATCCTCGAACATCGCGGCGGTTTTCGGGTTCAACCCGTCCAGCGCGAACACCGTCTGAAACGCCGCCGCCTCGGGTTTCGGCAGATAGCCCGCGTGTTCCACGCCGTAGACCGCGTCAAACAGGCCCGACAGACCGCGGGCGGCCAGGACCTTTGTGGCATAGGGCGCATCGCCATTGGTATAAACGATGCGGCGGCCGGGCAGGGCCCTGATCCGGTACGCCAGCTGCGGATCGGGTTGCAGCACCGAAAAGTCGATGTCATGCACATCGGCCAGATAGCCCGCCGGGTCCACCCCATGTTCGCGCATCAGCCCGGCCAATGTGGTGCCGTAAAGCTGCCAGTAATGCCCGCGCAAATGGTTGGCGCGGCTGTGATCCACCCCCAGTTCACGCATCACCCAGGCGGTCATCCGCACCTCGATCTGATCAAAGAGGCGCATCTGCGGCGGGTAAAGCGTGTTGTCGAGGTCAAAGACCCAAGTGTCGACATGGGAAAAGCTGTTGCGAACCATGGGGGGGATGTAGCCCGCCGCCGCCGGGCGGGCAAGGCTCGTCCTGCCCTGCGCGTGGCACCTGCCCGCAATACTCCGGCGCGGGGGCGGTGCCATGCTTGCTTGCCAAAGGCCGGGGCGGGGCTGTAGCGTAACCCTCTGGGGATGGGGAGAAAAGGGACGTGGCGGTGCAGAAGGATGCCTATACGCTGATTTTGGAGGCGATCGAGGCCGGGCTCTACAAACCCGGCGACCGTCTGGTGGAATCAGAGCTGGCTGAGCGGCTGGGGGTCAGCCGGACCCCGGTGCGCGAGGCGCTGCAGCGCCTTGAAACGCAGGCGATGCTGACGCGTGACGGGCGCAGCCTGATTGTGGCCAGTCTGGACCACAACCAGCTGGCCGAGCTGTATGCCGTGCGCAGCGAGCTGGAGGGGTTGGCGGCCCGGCTGGCGGCGCGCCATGCCACGGATGAGGAGATCCGGGTGCTGCGCGGCATGGTCGAGGATGACAGCCGCTTGCTGAGCGGTGATCCGCGCGCGCTCAGCCGGGCCAACAAGCGGTTTCACCGGCAGATCCATCTGGCCAGCCACAACCGCTTTCTGGTGCAGCAACTGGATCTGGTGCACCGCTCGATGGCGCTGATGGCCAATACCTCGCTGGCGGCCGAAGGGCGCAGCGAGGTGGCTTTGGCCGAACATGACCGGATCGTGGCCGCGATCGAAGCCCGCGACGGCGCTGCCGCCTATGAGGCCTTGCGCGTGCACATCAGCCGGGCCTTCGAGACGCGGCTGCGGGTGGATGCCGGAGAGTTGCGGCTCAAGGACTAGGCCAGGCGCAGCCTGCAAGGCGGCAAGCGACTGACGGCGGCCCTGCGCTACCCCTCGCGCGGGTCAAAATGGCCATGCGCGGTCTTGTCCCAGAAAAACGGTTTGCGCAGCAGTTCCCACGCGGCCTTGTAAGACGCGAGCGCCCCCAGCGGGAAATACAGATGCATCATCAGCACCCACCCGCGGCTGAACCGGTGCCCCGACAGGTGCAGCGCCCGCAGGTGCAGCGTCAGGTTGACCGCTTCGGTCAGAGCCAAAACCCCGATCAGCGCCCAGGTCACCGCCATGGGCAGCGCGTCGGCAATCGGGTGGGGCAGGCCAAGGAAGGGCAGCCAGAACGACCACAGCACCGGCAGCAGCACGAATTGCGACAGGGTGCACAGAAACAGCACCTGAAACCCGACAAATTTCCACGGCCCCAGCTGCTGCCACAGCAGGCGGGGCGCGCGCATATGGGTGGCCCAGGTCATCATATAGCCCTTGAGCCAGCGGGAGCGTTGCCGGACCCAGGGCAGGGCGCGGCAATTCGCCTCTTCCCCGGTGACGGTGCTGATCAGCTCGGTCCGGTAGCCGTGGCGGTACAGGCGCATGCCCAGATCGGCGTCTTCGGTCACGTTATGGGCGTCCCAGCCGCCCACCGCCTCCAATGCGGCACGGCGGAAGAACAAGGTGGTGCCGCCCAGCGGGACCGGCAGCCCTAACCGTTCCAGCCCGGGCAGAATGAGGCGGAACCATGTAGCATATTCGATGGTAAAGCAGCGAGACAGCCAGTTGGTGGTGGGATTGTAGAAATCGAGCACGCCCTGCAGGCAGGCGACATCTGGCCCGCGCCGATAGAATTGCTGCACGATGCGATGAATCTGGTCGGGCTCGGGGGCGTCTTCGGCATCATAGACCCCGATGATCGCGCCGCGGCAATGGTCCAGCGCAAAGTTCAGGGCGCGCGGCTTGGTCTTGATCTGCCCTTCGGGCACCACGACGATGCGCATCCAGGGCGGCAATTCGGCGCCGGCCAATGCGGCCTGGGTCTGGTGATCTTCGGCCTCGGTCACAAGGACCACGTCAAGCAATTCGCGCGGATAGTCCAGCTTGTCCAGACGGCGCACCAGGCGGGGGGCAATGTCGCTTTCACCAAACAGGGCGACGATCACCGATACGATGGGTTGGCGCGCGATCAGCGTTGCGGGCGGTTCAGGGGGGGGGCGCAGGCCCGCAGCCAGCCCGGCCCCCGCCTTGAGCAGGGTGAGCGCCAGCAGGGTGACAAAGGTCCAGCCGGTCACCAGCCAGAGCAGTGCCATCGGCCAGGCCAGCGACAGGGCCGCCACCAGCGCCACTGTCGCCAGCGTCGGCAGCAGCAGCGGCGCGCTGCCAAAGCTGCGGCAGCTTTCGCTGGCCGGCACCCGGCTTTCCGCGGCCCGCACCAGTTGCGGCCCGCGCAGCGCCAGAACCGCCTGTTGCAGTGCCGTGCGCGAGGTGATCGCCATGACGACCGGGCCGAACAGGGCGGTCAGGCGGGCGCGATGCATCGCAAAATCTTCTGGCTCCGCCGTCGCGATGACAGTGGCCCCGCCCACATTGCGCCAGGGCAGCATGGAGCTGCGCAGGCAATCCACCGCCCCCAGATGATCCACCAAGCGCGGGTCCGGCGGCAGCTGTGCCGGATCGACCACCGAGGTTTCCCAATGTGCGGCCATGGCGGCGTACAACTGATCGGGCGGCAGGGCGGCATGCGACAGCAGAACATCCGTAACCCGTCCGCGCCGCCGCCTTTGCTGCGCCAAGGCCGAGACCAGCGCATCACCCTGCACCAGCCCGTCGCGCAACAGAACCACGCCCAGCGTTTCGGCCTTGGGCGGTGCCGCAACTGCCGGAACAGGAAGGGTGGCGACAACGGCCTGCCCGGAAGATGGGGGCGGGTGATACATGACCATGGACCCTTGGATGCCAGAATCCGAGAGTCCTTGAACTTGGTTAATTGCCGGTTAAATGCGCCGCGGAAACTGTGGCTGCCGGATCCGTGAGCGCTGTGCCTCAGGTCGGGCGGCGCGCCTGCATTTCACGCGCAAAACGCTCGAACAGATAGTAGCTGTCCTGCGGGCCGGGGCTGGCCTCGGGATGGTATTGCACCGAAAACACCGGCTTGCCGGTCTGGGAAATTCCGCAATTTGACCCGTCGAACAGCGAAACATGGGTTTCTGCCACACCTGCGGGCAGGCTTTGGCTGTCCACGGTGAAACCGTGGTTCATCGAGGTGATCTCGACCTTGCCCGTGGTCAGATCCTTGACCGGATGGTTGGCCCCGTGATGGCCGTGGTTCATCTTGACGGTCTTGGCCCCAAGCGCCAATGCCAGCATCTGATGGCCAAGGCAGATGCCGAACACCGGAATCTCTTGCGCCAGCACACCCTGAATCATCGGCACCGCATAGGCTCCGGTGGCTGCAGGGTCGCCGGGGCCGTTGGACAGGAACACACCTTCGGGGTTGAGCGCCAGCACGTCTTCGGCGGTCGCCGTCGCGGGCAAGACGGTCACCTCACAGCCGGCACTGGCCAGACAGCGCAGGATATTGCGCTTGGCACCATAGTCGATGGCCACAACGCGCAGCCCTTCGCCGCTGCGCCGGGTATAGCCCTCGGGCCAGGCCCAGCGTTGCTCGTCCCAGCGATAGGATTGTGCGCAAGACACATCTTTCGCCAGATCGAGCCCGACAAGGCCCTTCCAGGCGCGGGCCTTTGCCACCAGCGCCTCAATGTCAAAATTACCCTCGGGGTCATGGGCAAGCGCCACATGCGGCGCGCCCTGCTGGCGGATGGCGCGGGTCAGGCGGCGGGTGTCGATGCCGCCGATGCCGATGCGGCCCTTTTTCAACAGCCACTCCGTCAGCTCTCCGGTGGCGCGCCAGTTCGAGGGTTCGGTCACATCCCATTTCACCACCATGCCGGCGGCGACAGGTTCGGCGGTTTCGTCATCCTCATCCGTCACCCCGGTATTGCCGATATGGGGGAAGGTGAAGGTCACGACCTGACCCGCATAGCTTGGGTCGGTCATGATTTCCTGATAGCCGGTCATCGCGGTGTTGAACACCAGTTCGGCCACCGTTTCGCCGACCGCGCCAAAGCCGTTGCCGTAGAACACCGTGCCATCGGCCAGAGCAAGGCAGGCGGTAGCTTTCTGCTGAGCAGGCATGGCGGCGACTCCTATCGGTAAATTGGGCGGAACCTACGGGGGAAGGCGGGCGGGGTCAAGGCTTTGTCCCAAAAGGAATATGACACGATTACAATAGCTTGGCAAAATCGCACCCGGTTGTCCTTGGCTGCGATCCCCTGTATTGTGCGCCCACCCGATCCCTGAAGGAAGGCAAACCTTATGTCCGTGTCGATGTCTTTGCGAGACCGTCTGCAGATTTCCCTGAAAGAAGCGATGAAGGCAAAAGAGGCAGACCGGCTGTCGACGCTGCGGTTGATCAATGCCGCCATCAAGGACCGTGAGATTGCCGTCCGCGGCGAGGGCGGCGAGGTCGAGGTGGGCGAAGGCGATATTCTGGCCATCCTTGGCAAGATGGTAAAGCAACGCCAGGAATCGGCCCGCGCCTATGAAGAGGGTGGCCGGTTGGAACTGGCGGAAAAGGAACTGGCCGAAGTCCGGGTGATCGAGGAATTCCTGCCGCGTCAGCTCTCTGCCGCCGAGGTCGAGGCCGCGATCGTCGCCGCGGTGGCCGAGGTGGGGGCAGACAGCATTCGTGACATGGGCAAGGTCATGGCGGTGCTCAAGGGTCAATACACCGGCCAGATGGATTTCGGCGCCGTGGGGCCGATGGTCAAGGCGCGTCTGTCCTGAGGGCGCTGTGCAGGACCGCGGCGCCATGAGCCGGTAAGAAGGCGCGCCCTGCGCCGTCAGCCCTTGTGTAGCGCAAAGGCCGCGCGCAGTTCCGCCGACAGGGCAACCCGCTCCTCTTCTGAAAGAAAAGCACCGATTTCCACCGGGCGCGGCCCGCCGTGCAGGGTCAGGTAGTGCGGCACCGGGCCGCCTGTGGCGTGCATCTCGACCCGCACCCAATGCGGATTGGCCTGCCACTGCGCATGGCGGTTGCGCGGGCCGTGCCGGGTCAGGGTCACAAGCGCCGGTGTCAGGGTCAGGTCTTCGACAATTTCGGCGTCACGATAGCTGCGTTGCAGCGCAAACCAGATGCCCGCCACCGCCAGCACCAGAAACGGCAACAGTCCCCAAAGCACCGGCGAGCCGAGCACGGCCACCAGTGGCAGGGCAATCAGCGCCGAAGTGCCGCCGATGAACCAGACAAACCCCCGGCGTGGCAAGGACCGGTAGGGCCAGAGCCGCAGGTGGCTGCTGTCGGGCTGCGACAAATCGGGTGAGGGTTCGGGGGAAAGCCATTGATAGGGCATGGCGCGGGACGGTCCTTATGCTCTGACCGGAGGTTAGGGCATGGCTGCGGCTTGTCCAGCCTCTGCCGCCTGTGCCGCGCCGTCGCAGGTGATCTGCACCTCATGCAGGCGATACAGGAAATCTTCTGCAACCACTTCGGTCCCGATCGGACGCACAGAATACAGGCCGTAATCGCCAAACCCGCAGCGCGTCCGCGCCTCTGCCGCGATCTGGTCGCGGAAGGCCAGTTCGCGCGGGTCGGTCAGCGTATAGGCGCGGTCGATGGTGAAGCTGTGCAGGGTTTGCGGCCCTGCGGGGGGTGCGGGACTGTCAGCCGGCGGCTGAACACAGGCACCGAGCATGAGCGCGAGCGGAAGGGCAAGGTGCAGCGGCTGTGGCGTGATCTTGGTCTGGAACATAACCGCGACTATGGCCACAATCCGGCGCAGGGTCAAAGGCTGCGGCGCTCAGTCTTGCGTGACCGGCGGGGGCTTGATCAGCACAAAGGCGCGCAGTGGCACGCGGAGCGGGACGGGCAGTTTCTGCCCGTCCCCTTGGTGACACGTCGGATCAGGCGCGGCGACGCCGCCGGGCGACCAGGCCCAGACCGCCAAGGGCTGCGAGCAACAGCGGGGCAGCGGCGGGCAGCGGCACGGCCGAGGGCGCTTCATAGGTGACCAAAACCCGGTCCAGATAGGGGCCGATGTTGTTGGCGGGTCCGGACAGGGACAGGAACAGGGGCGCGGTCAGAGCCGAGCCGACAACAGTGGTCGTAAACACGCTGGGGCCGTTTCCAGCCTGAACGCTGAAGCTGGACCCGATTGCGCCCAGCGTAACGGTTTCCTGCTGGGTGCCGCCGCTGAAGAACAGGCTGAACGTGTAGGTGATGCCGTCAAGAAAGCTGAAAGACTGTTTTGTTTCCAGCTTGGCGGGCACGCCGCCGGACGTGCCATCAAGGTCGATGCAGCCGGTGCATTTGAATCCTGCGCCAAGGATGTCGACATTGCCTTGGGTAACCTTCCAGTTGGCCAGTTCTTTGACCGTGATGAAATTCGAAACACCGGCAGAGTCGGCTTCGAATGTGTCATCAAACAGGGTGACGGTGGCGGCTTGTGCCGAAAGCGCGCCTGCAAGCAGTGCGGCGGCAGCAAGGGCGGTGAAACGGAACATTGTCAACCTCGATACTATGGGGGGCGGGGGATCGCCTCAATTGGCTAACACTTATCAAAAATTAGAAATAGTGAAGAAATGCAGATATTTATGCGCCTTTTGGAAACAAATCAGGCCCCGCGTTTCCCCGGGGCCTGACTATGGCAATTCTATGGTGGCGCTATGGCCGGACCCGGGTTTACTTCAGGCCATTCAGTGGGCGTGGCCCTTGTCCCAGTCTTCCCGCTTGGGCAGCTGCTCGAACGTGTGTTCTGGCGGCGGCGAGGTCAGCGTCCATTCCAGCGTGTCGGCATATTCGTTCCAGTAGTTGTTCTGGGTGATCCGCTTGCCGAATTTCATCGCCCAGAAGATCATGCCGATGAAGAACACGAAAGAGGCAAAGGACAGGAAAGCACCGATCGACGAGACATAGTTCCAGTAGGCAAAAGCCTCAGGATAGTCGATGTAGCGGCGTGGCATGCCCTGACGGCCCAGGAAGTGCTGGGGGAAGAAGGTCAGGTTGGCACCGATGAACATCGCCCAGAAGTGCAGCTTGCCAGCCCATTCCGGGTATTCCCGGCCCGACATCTTGCCGAACCAGTAATAGATGCCCGCAAAGATGCCGAACACGGCGCCCAGACTCATCACATAGTGGAAGTGTGCCACAACGTAATAGGTGTCGTGATAGGCGCGGTCGACGGCGGCCTGTGACAGCACGATGCCGGTCACGCCGCCCACGGTGAACAGGAACAGGAAGCCGAAGGCCCAGAGCATCGGCGTCTTGAACTCGATCGAGCCGCCCCACATGGTGGCGATCCAGCTGAAGATCTTGATGCCGGTCGGCACCGCGATCACCATGGTGGCCAGCATAAAGTAGGACTGCTGGGTCAGCGACATGCCCACGGTGTACATGTGGTGCGCCCAGACGACAAAGCCCAGCACGCCGATGGCAACCATGGCATAGACCATCGGCAGATAACCGAAGATCGGCTTGCGCGAGAAGGTGGCGATGACCTGGCTGATGATGCCGAAGGCCGGCAGCACGATGATATACACCTCGGGGTGACCAAAGAACCACAGGATGTGCTGGTACAGGATCGGGTCGCCGCCGCCTTCGGGCTGGAAGAAGGTGGTGCCGAAGTTACGATCGGTCAGCAACATGGTGATGGCACCGGCCAGAACAGGCAGCGCCAGCAGGATCAGCCAGGCGGTCACAAAGATCGACCAGGCGAACAGCGGCACCTTGTGCATGGTCATGCCCGGCGCGCGCATGTTCAGGAAGGTGGTGATGATGTTGATCGCGCCCAGGATCGACGAGGCCCCAGACAGGTGGACCGCGAATATCGCAAGGTCCATCGAATAGCCGCCCTCATTGGTGGACAGCGGTGGATACAGAACCCAGCCGACGCCCGAACCCATCTGCCCGTTGCCCCCCGGCGAGAACACCGAGGCCACGGCAAGCGCCGTACCGGCCACGAAGAGCCAGTAGCTGAGGTTGTTCAGACGCGGAAAGGCCATATCCGGCGCGCCGATCTGCAACGGCATGAAATAGTTGCCAAACCCGCCGAACAGGGCCGGGATCACGACAAAGAACATCATCAGGATGCCATGCGCCGTGATCAGCACGTTCCACAAATGCCCGTTGGGCGAACATTGGTCTGTGGTCGTGGCAATCAGCCGCGCGCCTTCGGCGCACATATATTGCACGCCGGGATTCATCAGCTCCATCCGCATGTAGACGGTGAAGATGACCGAGATCAGACCGACGATGCCGCCGGTGAACAGATAAAGAATCCCGATGTCTTTGTGGTTGGTCGACATGAACCAGCGGGTGAAGAACCCGCGCTGATCATGGTCGTTGCCATGGATGGCTGCGTCCGCCATTGGCGTCTCCCGTATTTGTTAAGTGCGTTTGACCGGCTGCGGAGTCGGACATTCAACCTTGGTAATAGCTTTCCGTGCCGGTCGCGGCAACGGGGGAAATTGATTTGGATCAAGTTGTAGTGTCGCAGGCAGGCAGGGCTTACTCGCCGCCGGATCGGGCATTGGTCAGCATTATTGACTTGCCTCCGGCAGCGCGGCAGGGTGCGCCCAAGGATGGCGGCGTTTGGCCTGCTTTGGGCCGGGGGGAAGTGCAATGCAATGGGAACAGGTTCTGGCACCGCGCATGGGGCGGATGAAGGCTTCGGAAATCCGCGAACTGCTCAAGCTGCTGGATCAGCCGGACATCATCTCTTTTGCCGGCGGCATCCCTGACCCTGCGCTGTTTCCGGTTGCGGCGTTTCAGGCGGCGCTGACCGAAGCGCTGGCCCCGGGCCGGGCCGATACCGCGCTGCAATATTCGGTCAGCGAGGGCTATCTGCCGCTGCGCGACTGGCTGGCGGCACATATGACGGGTTTGGGCATTCCCTGCGGGCCCGAGAATATTCTGATCACCTCCGGCTCGCAGCAGGCGCTGGATTATCTGGGCAAGCTGATGATCGGGCCAGCCGATACCGTGCTGGTGAACTGGCCCACCTATATGGGCGCGCTTGGGGCCTTCAATGCCTATGAGCCGGTCTATGACCGGCTGGACCCGCGTGACAACCGGGGGGCCGAAGCCTTTGCCGCCAAGGCCGCCGAGTCCGGCGGGCGGGTGAAGTTTGCCTATCTGTCGGTCGATTTCGCCAATCCGACCGGCGAGACAATTGCGCGCGCCGATCGCGAACGCGTGCTGGATCTGGCCGATGATCTGGGCTGCGCCATTGTCGAGGATGCGGCCTATCAGGCGCTGCGTTTTGACGGTGATCCGGTGCCGCCGATCCTTGCGCTGGAAATCGCCCGCAAGGGGACGATCGAGGACTGCCGGACGATCTATTGCGGCTCGTTCTCCAAGACACTTGCGCCGGGGCTGCGCGTCGGCTGGGTCTGTGCGGCCAGCCCGGTGATCGGGCGGCTGGTGCTGATGAAACAGGCGGCGGATCTGCATTCCAGCACGCTGAACCAGATGGCGATTGCCGAAGTTGCGGCGCGGTCGTTCGACAGCCATGTGGCGGGGCTGCGTGATGTGTACCGCGCAAGGCGCGACCACATGCTGGCGGCACTTGCGCGCGAAATGCCTGCGGGGGTGGAGTGGACCCGGCCCGAAGGGGGCATGTTCGTCTGGATTACGCTGCCGCCGGGCATGGATGGAGCCGAATTGCTGGCCCGCTCGCTGGAAACCGAGCGTGTGGCCTTCGTGCCGGGGCGGGCTTTCTTTGCCGACGGGTCTGGCGGCAACACCATCCGCCTGAGCTTTTCGCGCGCGGATGAGGTGGCGATTGACGAAGGCATCCGTCGGCTTGGCGCGCTGATCAGCCGTCAGATGGGCTGACCCTGGCCATATCGGGTGATGCGGCGGGGGGTCGGGAGGCGCCAAGATGACCGAGGTTTTGCAACCCTCCTTGCCCTTCGCGCCCTGGGCTGATGCGCGGACGCGGCGGCTGCCCGGTATCCTGCCGCTGGATATGGCAGATTGGCTGCGGGTGGATGCGGCTTATGCCGGACAGATGCCGTTGCGCGACCAGCTGATCGCCACGCGCCCGGCAGAGGTGATCGCGCAGCTGAGCAGTGCCGCGCAGGCCGTTGAAGAGATGTATGAATTCACGCTTGATCGGTTGCCCGAAGGCTTTGTGCGCGACAGCCGGTCGGTAACGCGGCCCGATGGCGTGCGGGTGCCGCTGGACCCGGCACGCCCGTTGCAGACGCTGGGGTGCCTGCTGCAGGAGGACCTGTGCCTGATGCAGGAGCACGGCGACGGTGAGCACATGCTGTCGGCGGCGGTGTTGTGCTTTCCGGCCGGGTGGGCGCTGGCCGAAAAGCTGGGGCGGCCCTTGTTGCGGATGCACAGGCCGGTGGCCAGCTATACCGAGGATATGGCAAAACGGGTGCAGCGCCTGATGGATGCGGTGCGGGTGGAAACACCGCTGTGGCGGGCCAATGCGCATCATTCCCGCGCGCCACTCTTCAACCCGCTGCGCGAGGATGCGCCCAAGGACACGGTCGCGCAGGGCGACATGCCTTATATCCGGTCGGAACGGCAATGCCTGATCCGCCTGCCGGTCAGCCGGGCGGTGCTGTTTTCTATCCATACCTATCTGGTGCGGCGGGAGGATCTGACGCCGGACCAGACGGCGGCACTGGCGGAGCATCCCATTCACAGGGCGCTTTAGGATTGCGCCTCAAGCTCTTGCCCAAAAAGAAAAAAGCCGCCCCGAAGGGCGGCTTTTGACATCAGGTCAAAGGATCAGCAGGAATAGTACATCGCGTATTCGATCGGGTGCGGCGTATGCTCATAGGCATAGACCTCTTCCCATTTCAGCGCCATGTAGCCTTCCAGCTGGTCGCGGGTGAACACGTCACCGGCCAACAGGAAATCCATGTCCTTTTCCAGCTCTTCCAGCGCTTCGCGCAGGCTGCCGCAGACGGTGGGGATCGCTGCCAGTTCTTCGGGCGGCAGATCGTACAGGTCTTTGTCGGACGCCGGGCCCGGATCGATCTTGTTGTTGATGCCGTCAAGACCGGCCATCAGCAGGGCGGCAAAGGCCAGATAGGGGTTGGCTGCCGGATCGGGGAAACGGGCCTCAACGCGCTTGGCCTTCGGCGATTCCGTCCACGGAATACGAACGCAGCCCGAGCGGTTGCGGGCGGAATACGCGCGCAGAACCGGTGCCTCAAAGCCCGGGATCAGGCGCTTGTAAGAGTTGGTGGACGGGTTGGTCAGCGCATTCAATGCCTTGGCGTGCTTGAGGATGCCGCCGATGAAATACAGCGCCTCCTGAGACAGATCGGCATATTTGTCGCCGGCAAACAGGGGCTTGCCGTCTTTCCAGATCGACATGTTCACATGCATGCCCGACCCGTTGTCACCCTTCATCGGTTTCGGCATGAAGGTCACGGTCTTGCCGTAGGCTGCCGCCACGTTGTGGATGACATATTTGTATTTCTGGATGTTGTCGGCCTGCTCGGTCAGACCGCCGAAGATCATCCCCAACTCGTGCTGGCAGGTCGCAACCTCGTGGTGGTGCTTGTCAACCTTGATGCCCATGCGCTTCATGGTGGACAGCATTTCGCCGCGGATGTCCTGTGCCTCATCCACAGGGTTCACCGGGAAGTAGCCACCCTTGTGGGCCGCGCGGTGGGCAAGGTTGCCGCCTTCCATTTCGGTGTCGGTGTTCCAGGCAGCGGCTTCGGCGTCGATCTGGAACGACACTTTCTGCGGCGTGACCGAATAGCGCACGTCGTCGAACAGGAAGAATTCCGCTTCCGGGCCGCAATAGAATGCGTCGCCGATGCCCGAGGACTTCAGATAGGCTTCGGCCTTGAGCGCGGTGCCGCGCGGGTCGCGGCTATAGGATTCGCCGGTGTCGGGTTCAACCACGGTGCAATGCACGCACATGGTTTTTTCCGCATAGAACGGGTCGATATAGACCGAGGACGCGTCTGGGATCAGTTTCATGTCGGACTGGTCAATCGACTTCCAGCCCGCGATGGATGATCCGTCAAACATGAAACCTTCCTCAAAGAAGTCTTCATCCACCAGATCGTTCACCAGCGTCACGTGCTGGAGCTTGCCTTTGACGTCGGTGAAGCGGATGTCGACGTATTCGACCTCTTCATCCTTCATCAGTTTCAGAGCTTTCTGAATAGCGCTCATCATGCTGCCTTTCGGTTTTTGGGTGTTTTACAGTGCAGGCCGTTGCCGGCCTGATGTTCGGAAATGGCGTCAGACCGCGTCGTCGCCGGTCTCGCCGGTGCGGATACGGATCGCCTGTTCGACCGAGCTGACAAAGATCTTGCCGTCGCCGATCTTGTCGGTGCGGGCGGCGGCGACAATGGCGGCCACGGCAGCGTCAACCATGTCATCGGTCAGGATGACCTCGATTTTAACCTTTGGCAGGAAATCCACGACATATTCGGCGCCACGATACAGCTCGGTATGGCCCTTCTGACGGCCGAAGCCTTTGACTTCCGTAACGGAAAGGCCCTGAATGCCGGCTTCTTGCAGGGCTTCCTTGACCTCATCGAGCTTGAAAGGCTTGATGATCGCCTCGATCTTCTTCATGGCCGACTCCCCCAGATCTTCGTCGTCATTCTGTGTTCAGTGCTGTTCGATCATTTCCAGCGGGCCGGGACAATTGACTAAGGTTTAAGCGATGCGGGGAAGCGCTGAAATCTCCAGGCTGTGATTAAATTTTGTGCAATATGATGAAATAATGGGTCATTTAAGAACGGTTTGGGCGGCATGATGACTGAACTCCTGACATCTGCACAAATGCGCGCCGTTGAGGCGGCGGCAATCGCCTCTGGCGCGGTCACTGGGCTGGAGCTGATGGAGCGCGCCGGGGCGGGCGTGGTCGCGGCGGTGCTGGCGGAATGGCCGGAGCTGGCGGCCGGTCCACACCGGGCTGTGGTGCTGTGCGGGCCGGGGAACAATGGCGGCGACGGGTTTGTGGTGGCGCGGCTGTTGCGGGAACGCGGCTGGGCGGTGGAGGTGTTTTTCTATGGCGACGTGGAGCGGCTGCCTTCGGAGGCGCGGTCGGCTCATGCGCGCTGGTCCGAGGTTGGTGAGGTCAGAGGGCTGGGGTGTGACAGCGCGTCTGGCACCGGTCAGTTTGACCTGTGCATCGATGCCCTGTTTGGCACCGGAGTGTCGCGCGCGGTCGATGCGCGGATCACTGCGGCGGTGTCGGCGCTCTGCGACAGGCGTCTTGCGGGCGCAAGGCGGGTGGCTGTCGACATCGGCTCTGGCCTTTGCGCGGACAGCGGTCGCGTGCTGACCGAAGCCGGGGCGGGCACCGTACCGCTGCCGCTGCTGCTGCCCCCGGATCTGACAGTCACCTTTCACCGTGCAAAGACCGGGCATTATCTGGCCGAGGATGCCCCAAAGGCGCGCAGGCTTCGGGTGGTGGACATCGGGCTGGAAGCCGCCGCTGACGACGCTGGCAAGCCGCGGACAACATTGGTTGGCACCCCGTCATTGATGCTCGGAAAGGATGGCGGACACAAATACTCTCATGGCCATGCCTTGATTATTTCTGGGCCCTCCGGTCATGGCGGGGCCGCCCGCTTGGCGGCACGGGGCGCGCTCAGGATCGGCGCGGGTGTGGTGACGGTTGGCTGTGCGCCGGAGACGCTGGCCGAACATGCGGCGCGGCTGGAGGCAGTGATGCTGCGGCCGATGGCGGATGCGCCCGCTCTGGCGGCGGTGCTGGAGGATGGGCGGATCAACAGCCTGTGTCTGGGGCCCGCGATGGGGATGGGCCCGCGTGAGGCGGGGCTGCTTGCCATGGCGCTCGAGCTGTCTGCCCCGCCTTCTGTGCCAGCGGGTGCCGAGGCCGGGCGGGGTGCCCGCCGCCGGGCCCTGGTGCTGGACGCGGATGCGCTGACGCTGATCGCGCGCGATTCGCAGCTGTTTGGCGCGTTGCAGGCACAATGCGTGCTGACCCCGCATGCCGGAGAATTTGCACGGCTGTTTCCAGACATCGCGGCACGGCTGGCGGCACCAGCGCAAAGGGGCCCGGCCTATTCCAAACCGGATGCGACGCGCGAGGCGGCGGCGCGCGCCGGCTGCGTGGTGCTGTTCAAAGGGGCGGATACGGTGATCGCGGCCCCGGACGGGCGCTGTGCGGTGAATGCTGCGGTCTATGACCGGGCGGCCCCCTGGCTGGCGACGGCGGGGGCAGGGGATGTGCTGGCGGGCTTCATCTGTGGGCTGCTGGCGCGTGGCTTTGCGCCGTTCGAGGCGGCCTGTACCGCGGCATGGCTGCATGTCGCGTGCGCACGCAGCTTTGGCCCCGGGCTGATTGCCGAGGATCTGCCGGAGGAACTGCCCAAGGTGTTCCGCGCATTGGGGCTGTAATCATGGTCAGGGTCTGAACAGACCGCGCCGGGACCGTCCGCCGTCGGAGGTGTCTGCCCGCTCAGGTGCCGGAAATGCCCGGGTCACAGGCCAGTTCCAGCCCACCGGCATAGATCACCTGTGGCTCGGCAAAGCGCAGGGTGACCAGACGTGCTTCGGCCACGGTTTCAGCGCGGATGTAATCGCCATCGACCAGACGCCCGGCGGCCATGACCGCCTGATCTGCCCCGGTCAGCGCGCGCGCCCGCCAGTCGCGGATCACCAGCGGCTGGGTTGGCGGGACGGTCAGATCAGCCTCTGGCCGATCCTTGCCCAGCACACCGGCGGAAATGCGGATGACGCGGGCGTCTTTGACAACGGCGATTTCCACGCCGGTCACGGTGCGGGCCCCGGCGCGGGTGATGACCCGGTCCCCGGGCGCGATGAATTCGATCGGAGTGGCACCCGACAGCGTGAGGATGATCGTGCCGGCACTCACACCGCAGACGGGCAGTCTGGTCCCGGCCTCTACCGAACCGGCGCTGGGGCCAAAGGAAAGCTCTGCCATCGGGATCTCCGCTGCCATCATGTCACTGCCTCGTTTTTGTCTCTGAATATGGCAAGATCACGGCAGGGACGAGGCAATCGGCCTCAAACCGTTAACAATTTCAGACAAGCGTGGCGGGAATGATGCGCTTGGGCAGGCCGAACCGCGCTGGAAAGCCCGCAGGCGGGCACTTTTGCCCTCGCAACCGGCGCCGGGCTTTGCTAGACAGCCCGCCGATGCGGGTGTGGCGAAATTGGCAGACGCACCAGATTTAGGTTCTGGCGCCGCGAGGCGTGGGGGTTCAAGTCCCTCCACCCGCACCAGACCCCATGGGGCCGTCGCTGTCCTTCAGGCTGTATTTCCCCGGAATGCCGAAGTTTCGGGCGCAAAGCCGCCATTCGGGCTTGCATGCGCGCGGCTTGATAAATATGGGAAGCGGGAAAGTTTGACTGCCGCCCTTCTGGCGGCCCAACCGATATGGGGAAAATATGCAAGTCACCGAGACCCTGAACGAAGGGCTGAAGCGCGGCTATACGATCACCGTGACCGCTGCCGAACTGGAAGCCAAGGTTCAGGAAAAACTGGTCGAGGCGCAGCCCGAGATCGAAATGAAGGGCTTTCGCAAGGGCAAGGTGCCGATGGCGATCCTGCGCAAGCAGTTTGGCCCGCGCCTGATGGGCGATGCGATGCAGGACGCCATTGACGGCGCGATGAAGGATCATTTCGAGAAAACCGGCGACCGTCCGGCGCTGCAGCCTGCCGTACAGATGAAGGGCGGCGACGAATGGTCCGAGGGCAAGGATGTTGTGGTCGAGATGACCTATGACTGCCTGCCGCCGATTCCAGAGCTGGATGCCAGCAAGATCACGCTGGAGCGTCTGGTGGTGAAGGCCGACGACGCCTCGGTTGACGAAGCGCTGAAGAACCTTGCCGCCACCGCGCAGTCGTTTGACGACCGCAAGAAGGGTGCCAAGGCCAAGGATGGCGACCAGATCACCATCGACTTCAAAGGCTCGGTTGACGGCGATTATTTCGAGGGCGGCACGGCAGAGGATTATCCGCTGGTGCTGGGCTCCAACTCCTTCATCCCGGGGTTCGAGGCACAGCTGGTCGGAGCCAAGGTTGGTGACGAGCTGAAGGTCGACGTGACCTTCCCGGCCGAATACGGCGCGGCCCATCTGGCGGGCAAGGCTGCGGTGTTCGAATGCACCGTGAAGGCTGTCAAAGAGCCGAAGGCAGCCGAGCTGGATGACGAGCTGGCCAAGAAATACGGGGCCGAAGATCTGGCCGGTCTGAAAACCCAGATCGCCGAACGTCTGGGCGTGGAATACCAAGGCGCCAGCCGCGCCATCCTGAAGCGGTCCTTGCTGGATCAACTGGACGGTCTGGTGAAATTCGACCTGCCGGTGGCCCTGGTCGAGGCAGAGGCCAACCAGATCGCGCATCAGCTGTGGCATGAGGAAAACCCTGAGGTACAGGGCCACAACCATGATGCCATCGAGCCGACCGACGAGCACAAATCCTTGGCGGAACGCCGGGTGCGTCTGGGCCTTTTGCTGGCCGAAATCGGTCGCAAGGCTGAAATCACCGTCACCGATGCCGAAATGACCCAAGCCGTGCTGAACGCTGCCCGCCAGTATCCGGGGCAGGAACGTCAGTTCTTCGAATTCGTCCAGAAAAACCCGCAGATGCAACAGCAACTGCGCGCGCCCCTGTTCGAGGACAAGGTTGTTGACCACATCGTGGCACAGGCGACCGTGACCGAGAAAGAAGTCGGCAAGGATGATCTGCAAAAGGCGATCGATGCGCTCGACGAGATCTGACACAGGTTTCCTGTGAAAATCTGGGCCGTGCCTGTCGGGCGCGGCCCTTTTCACATGCCGATGGGGGTGACCATGCCGACGTTCCTGCCAGACCTGCCCGAATCCCGCGTGCTGGAGGCGCTGACGCGTGCGCCGGGCAATGAGCTGCGCTCGGGCAAGTTTGACTCGGCGGAGTCGTCCGCGGCGCTGGTGGCCAATGCCTTTGGCTGGTTTCTGGAGCGGCCGACCGCCCTGCCGCCCTTGCCCGGCGTGCCTGCGGGGGCGGTGGAAGCGGTGGATCTGGAGGTCGAGATGCGCTTTCCCTGGTCGGGCGGGCGGCATCCCTGGCTGGATGTGGGCATTGTGACCCACACCACGCTGGTCGGGGTGGAAAGCAAGCGATACGAGCCGTTTCGCCCCGCCAAACAGACCGGGTTTTCCGATGTCTATGACCGTCCGGTCTGGGGGCCGAACATGGCGCGCTATACGGCACTGGCGCAGGCGCTGATTGCCGGCACCGCGGATTTCCGCAGTCTGGATGCGGTTCAGCTGGTCAAGCACGCCTATGGCATCCGCACGCGGGCGACGAAACGCGCGTTGGGGGCAGTGCTGGTCTATCTTTATGCCGAACCCGCGCTCTGGGCGTCGGGCAAGCCGGTCAGTCCGGCCGCCAAGGCACAGCACCGCGACGAGATTGCACGCTTTGGCGCGGCGGTTGCGGGGGATGATGTGGTGTTCGTGCCGCTGCGCTGGGGCGATCTGCTCCGGCAATGGGCACAAGTGCCGGATCTTACGGCGCATGTCGCGGCCCTGCGCGCGCGGTTCGGCGATCTGGGGTGAGCCTTTGGCTCAGCCTGCTGCGGCGTCGACCTTGCGCGGATAGACAAAGCCCAGCATCGGGCGGGCATTGCCCAGCACGCCCGGCGTGCCTTCAACCTTGATCTTGGACCAATCGTTATTGGCCGACACATCGACCACCGGCATTTTCAGCGACACCTTGTTGCGCGTCCAGTTGGCGTGGTCGATCAGCACCTCGCGGTCCGACACCACTTCGGACACCACGGCGACATGGCCCAGACGGCTGCTGGAATGCGGCGCAAAAACCATGACAGCCCCGGCTTCCGGCTCTTTGCCGCGCTGGTAGATGCCTTTGGCGGCGGTCCACCAGGTGCCGGCATTGCCGCGCAGGTCAACGCCTGAGGCCGTGCGGGCGAAGGGCACGCACCAGACACGCGCGCCTTTGGCCTGCTTTTCACGCACCTCGGCGATGGCCTTGGCCTGAAGCTCCGGGTTCAGCGTGGCGGGGGCCGGGCCCCCCATGGATGACTTGGTCAGCGTATCACCGCAGGCGGTGAGCAGCGCAAGACTGGCGCAAAGGAGTGTCGTCCGGGCAATGCCCTGCGTCAGCTTTGTCAGTGTCACTGTGAACCATCCCCATGGTTGTGTCGCAGCGAGTTGTAACGGATGTTTCACAGGTTGAAAGACCGTGTGATCGGCACTGGCGAAAACCCGCCGGTGGGCGTGGTGGGTTGAGGTGATGTGGGAACTGTGGTGCGTAACCTGTGCGCCTCACAGGATAAATCGCCGCATCATGCAGACCCCGGGCAAGGCTTGCGACAGGGGGTGCCGCCACGAAAAAGGCCGCGCAGAGTGATCTGCGCGGCCTGTGGCCCGGAAGACCGGACCAGATTTGGAAAGGCTCAGTCTTCCTGAGCAGCGCCGCCCAGATCGTCGAACAGTTCGGCGATCTCGAAATCGGCAGCGGCTTCGGCTTCCGCTGCCAGAGCCTGGATCGACTTGCCCGAAGCCTGCAGTTCGGCTTCTTCGGCCGAGCGCGCGACGTTCAGGTTGATCCGCACGGTGACTTCGGGGTGCAGAACCACCGACACCGAGTGAATGCCCAGATCCTTGATCGGCTTGTCGAGGACAACCTGACCACGGTTCACGGTGAACCCACCTTCGGTTGCCACTTCGGCGGCGTCACGGGTGGTGACGGAGCCGTAGAGCGCGCCCGAATCAGAGGCCGAGCGGATGATGACGAAGGTCTGACCATCGAGCGATGCTGCGACGGATTCGGCCTCTTTCTTGGTTTCGAGGTTCTGCGCTTCCAACTGGGCCTTTTTGGCCTCGAAGGATTTGATGTTGCCATCATTGGCGCGCAGCGCCTTGCCCTGCGGCAGCAGGAAGTTGCGGGCATAGCCGTCCTTGACGTTGACGACTTCGCCCATCTGGCCCAGCTTGGCCACGCGCTGAAGAAGGATCACTTGCATCGGTTTATCCTCACTTCACAGCATAGGGCAGCAGGGCGAGGAAGCGGGCGCGCTTGATCGCACGGGCCAGCTCACGCTGCTTGATGGCCGAAACGGCGGTGATGCGCGATGGCACGATCTTGCCGCGTTCCGAGATGTAGCGCTGCAGCAGACGGGTGTCTTTGTAGTCGATCGCCGGTGCATTGTCGCCCGAGAAGGGGCAAACCTTGCGGCGGCGGAAAAATGGTTTGTTCGCCATGGTTTATGGTCCTTTCCTGAGGCTGTTGATCAACGACGCGGGCCGCGGTCTGCACCGCGGTCGCCACCAAAGCCGCCCGAGCGCTCACCGCCACGGTCGCCACCGAAGCCGCCACGGTCACCACCGCGGTCAGGACGGTCGCCGCCACCGAAGGCAGGACGCTCGCGGCGTTCGCCACGGTCGCCGTCACGGTCATCACGCTTTTGCATCTGCACCGATGGGCCTTCGCCATGCGCATCGACCTTGATGGTCAGCACGCGCATCACGTCATCATGCAGGCGCATCAGACGTTCCATTTCCTGCACGGCGGCCGGAGGCGCATCCGATTTCAGAAAGGCGTAATGGCCCTTGCGGTTCTTGTTGATCTTGTAGGCCATCGTCTTGACGCCCCAGTATTCCGATTCAACGACTTTGCCGCCGTTGTCCGAAAGCACTGCGGTGAAATGTTCGACAAGGCCTTCGGCCTGCGTGTTGGAAAGATCCTGACGCGCAATAAAGACATGCTCATACAAAGGCATGTATCGTCCTTTTCGTCTCGGGCGGCTTCAAAGACCAACGGCATTTGGCCTTTCCGCGGCCGGGTCACGAGAGGCATCGCCATGAAAGGGGATGCGGAAAGGATGGTGCGTTATACAGATCGCGCGCCCGGATGCAAGCGCAGAGACGCGCAGGGATCTGTGCGCTGATGCCCCTGCGCCAGCGGCAGGCGTCATGTGCGATTGCGCGCAGGTTTTGTTCGCAGGCCGTGAATTGTGCGGATGTTGCGGGTAGGGCAGAGTCAGTGCCGTATCGCGGGTCATGGTGACCCGCCTGACCGGAGAGTTTTGATGACCCGTTTTGCCCCCGTTGCCCTGATTGCAGCGCTTGCTGCCGCCCCTGCCTTTGCGCAAGCCGAGAAATACACGGTTGATGCCAGCCATGCCCAGATCATCTTCAGCTACAACCACCTTGGGTTTTCCACAGGCTATGGCATGTTCTCGGGCTATGAAGGCGAGATCAATTTTGATCAGGCCGAGCCTGCAAATTCCTCGGTCACCGTGTCTTTCCCGGTGCGCTCGATGCTGACCGGCTGGGAAGCGCGCTTCGAGCATTTCATGTCGGCCGATTTCTTTGATGCCGCCGATGATGAAATGGTCAGCTTTGCCTCGACCGGCATCGAAGTCACCGGCGAGACCACGGCGCTGATCACCGGCGACCTGACGCTGAACGGTGTGACCAAGCCGGTCGTTCTGGATGCGGTGCTCAATCAGGTTGGCGATCATCCGATGGAAAACAAACCATGGGCCGGGTTCTCGGCCACCACCACGGTGCTGCGGTCGGACTTCAACGTAGGTGCCTTCGCGCCTTTCGTCAGCGATGAAGTGCAGATCCAGATTTCGCTGGAAGCCATGAAGGCCGAATAAGCTTTCCGGTTCAGGGAACAGAAGAGGCCGCCGGAGCGATCCGGCGGCCTTTTTGCATTGGCGCGTCTATTGGCGTGTGGCGGTCAGCGCCACATCGACGGTGACGCCAAAGCCGACCGAAGCCTCATCGGTATAGGTGGCCCCCATGCCGAAGTCGCGGCGGTCAAGCTGGGCTTGTCCGCTCATCGTCGCGGTGTCGCCGTCGATGGTCAGGGTAAAGGGCAGGGTGACCGGCACGGTTGCACCGCGCAGGGCAAGGGTGCCGCTGGCCTCATACCCCGTCGCGGCGGGCAGGATATCGGCGGTGAAAATGGCCTGCGGGAAGGCGGTCACATCAAAGAAATCGGCGGATTTGGCCTGGGTGGTGACCGAGCCAAGGGTCAATGACCCGGTGTCGATGGTGACGGTGACAGACCCGTGGCTGCCGTTGGTGGCGACCTCGTCAAAGCGGATGTCGGCGCTCCAGCTGGCAAAGCTGCCGCTGACCTGCTGGCCCATCTGGCTGACGGTGAAACCCAGCGTGCCCTCGGTCACCTGCCAGTTGCCCTCCGTGGCGGGGGCTGTGGCAGTGGCAAGGCTTTGCGTCACCGGCTCGCCACGTGGCAGGGCGGCAACGGCAGCGCCGAGCCCGAACAGCGCGACCGCCGTGACCAGTGGCAGGGCAGACCGGCGCGCGGGGATGGGCGTGGCGGGCGCAGTGATGCCGCGCGTCATCCGGCGCAGCGTATCGTCGCGGTCCAGCACATGGTGTTTGAGCGCACCGGCGACATGCAGCAGGATCGAGACGATCATCAGCTTGGTGAACACCCAATGCGCGGCCCCGGCGGTGGCGGCGACCGCCTCGGATTGCGGCACGAAGGGCAGGCCCTGACCAAAGGGCCACCAGATCGGCGCAAAACCGGTGACGGCGGCGTGATGCACCCAACCGGTCAGCGGTACGGCAACAAGGGAGATATAGAGCATCCAATGCACCAGACGGGCCAGCCACAGCTCCAGCCGCCGCTCGGGGTGCAGCGGCACCGGGTGGGTTTCAAACAGTGTCCACAGGATGCGGCCAAGCGCCACAAAGAACACAAGGACGCCAAGGGTCTTGTGCAGCGAGAACACCTGCGCCTTGAGCGCAAGCTGCTCTGCCGTGTCATAGGGCAGGCGGTTTGCGACCAGACCGAGCGGAATGGCACTCAGGATCAGGGCAGCGGTGGCCCAGTGGAACAGGCGGGCAATGCGTCCGTAAGAGCGCGGCGTGTTGCGGGCGGACATGGAGGTCTCCGGTCTGGGGGGGCGGCACCGGGCCGCATTATGCCGGCACGCTACCCGTTTCATCCGGCGAGCGCAGCCTGTGGTGCCGCACAAATGCTGTGCAAAACCCGCGCTTCGGGCGCGGTGATTGCGCTGGGGCCAGTGGCGCGGTATCTGGAGGCAGACATCAGACGGGAGGCACCATGGGCCGCGCATTCGTATTTCCGGGTCAGGGGGCCCAAACCATCGGCATGGGAAAGGCCCTTGCCGACGCCTATCCGGCCGCAAGGGCCGTGTTCGACGAGGTGGATGACGCTTTGGGCGAGGCCCTGTCCGCGCTGATCTGGAACGGTGACATCGCCGATCTGACCCTGACGCAGAATGCCCAGCCCGCATTGATGGCCACATCCATTGCTGCCTTGCGCGCAATGGAGGCCGAAGGCTTTGGCATCGACCAAGCCGATTTCGTGGCCGGGCACAGCTTGGGCGAATATTCGGCGCTGTGTGCGGCGGGGGCGCTGACCGTGTCTGACACGGCGCGGCTCTTGCGCATCCGGGGTGTGGCGATGCAGGACGCGGTGCCGGTGGGCGTGGGCGCGATGGCGGCCATTCTGGGGCTGGACTTCGAGACGGTGGTGGCGATTGCCGCAGAGGCCGCAGGCGACGAGGTCTGTCAGGCGGCCAATGACAATGATCCGGCACAGGTGGTGATTTCCGGCCACAAGGACGCGGTGGACCGTGCGATGGTGCTGGCCAAGGCCCACGGGGCAAAGCGCGCCCTGCTGTTGCCGGTGTCGGCCCCGTTCCACTGTGCGCTGATGGCCCCCGCCGCCCATGTGATGGCCGAGGCCTTTGCGGCCGTGGTGATCAGCAAACCGGTCTGCCCGGTGGTGGTGAATGTGCGGGCCGAGGCGGTTGAAGAACCTGACCGGTTCCGCGACCTCTTGATCGCGCAGGTGACGGGGGCCGTGCGGTGGCGCGAGAGCATGCAGTGGATGGAACGGGCCGGGGTGACGGAATTTTGGGAAATCGGGGCTGGCAAGGCGCTGTCGGGCATGATCAAGCGGATTGTGCCGGGGGCCGAGGTGCGGGCGATTGGCGCGCCCGGCGATGTGCTGGCGCTGAAGGGCTGAGGGCTGCGCTTGGGGCTGACCCCGGGGGGCTGTCTGCCCCCCGGACCCCCCGAGGATATTTTTGAACAGATAAGAAGGGGCAGGGTCATGTTTGATCTGACCGGGAAGACGGCTTTGGTGACGGGCGCGTCGGGCGGAATAGGGGCAGAGATTGCGCGGGTGCTGCATGGGGCAGGGGCCAGGGTGGCGCTGTCTGGCACGCGGCTGGAGCCGCTGGAGGCGCTTGCGGCGGAGCTGGGAGAGCGGGCCCATGTGCTGGCCTGCAACCTGTCGGACGCAGGCGAGGTCGAGGGGCTGGTGAAGCGCGCGGTCGAGGCGATGGGATCGGTGGATGTGCTGGTCAACAATGCCGGGATCACCCGGGACGGGCTGATGATGCGGATGTCGGACGACGATTGGCAGTCGGTGGTTGACGTGAACCTGACCGCCACTTTCCGGCTGTGCCGGGCCGCTCTGCGCGGCATGATGAAGGCGCGTTGGGGACGGATTGTGAACATCAGTTCGGTGGTCGGCACCACCGGCAACGCGGGCCAGGTCAACTATGCCGCCTCGAAGGCCGGGATGGTGGGCATGTCGAAGTCGCTTGCCGCGGAAGTGGCCAGCCGGGGACTCACGGTGAACTGCGTGGCGCCCGGGTTCATCGAAACTGCGATGACCGAAAAGCTGACCGAGGCGCAGCGCGGGGCGATTCTGGGCGGGGTGCCCGCCGGACGGATGGGCACCCCCGCCGAGATTGCGGCGGCTGTGTTGTATCTGGCATCGCCGGAGGCCGGATATGTCACCGGTGCCGTCTTGCATGTGAATGGCGGAATGGCCATGATATGAAACGCTTGCGCCTGTGGCCGGGCACGGTTTTGTGAAAGCGTTTGCCTAAAGCGGCGGCCCTTGCTATAGGCGCGCTGGAAATCACTGGCGGTGCCGGTGTCGTCGCCCCGTTGCGATGGAATCGCCCCGCAAGGGGTAAGGACAAGAGACGGGAAAGCCTCCCGCTTGATATAGAGGAAGTGACATGAGCGACATCGCTGACCGCGTGAAGAAGATCGTCGTTGAGCATCTGGGCGTCGAAGAGGACAAGGTCACCGAGACCGCCTCTTTCATCGACGATCTGGGCGCGGACTCGCTCGACACTGTCGAACTGGTCATGGCGTTCGAGGAAGAATTCGGGATCGAGATCCCCGATGACGCCGCCGAAACCATCCAGACCTTTGGCGATGCTGTGAAGTTCATCACCGAAGCCGCCTGATCTTCAGATCGGGCACGGATACGGAACGGGCACCCCTTTGCGGGTGCCTTTTTCGTTTGGGCGGGGGAAAGGGCCGGGGCCGCCGTGCCGGCGCTTGCCGGGTGGTCAGACCGTGCCGGCATGAAAAAGGCCCCGTGTCCTGTGGACCGGGGCCTTGCGCCGCGCTGAGCGTCTGATCAGAACGGGATTTCATCGTCGAGATCGGACCGTCCGCCGGATGGCGCGCGGTCACCGCGGCGTGCCCCCCCGCCCGAGCTGCCGCCTGACGGGCCGCTGCCGTAATCATCATAGCCGCCGCGGTCATCATAGCCGCCCTGGCCACCGCCCCCGCCGGAGCCACCTTCGCCACGGCCGCCCAGCAGCGTCATCTCACCCCGGTATTGGCGCAGCACGATTTCGGTGGTGTAGCGGTCGGCCCCGGACTGATCTTGCCATTTGCGGGTTTCCAACTGGCCTTCGATATAGACCGTGCTGCCTTTGCGCAGATATTGCTCGGCAATCTTGGCCAGCCCCTCATTGAAGATGGCGACCGAATGCCATTCGGTGCGTTCCTTCTTTTCCCCCGTCTGCTTGTCGCGCCAGGTTTCCGAGGTGGCGATGCGCAGGTTGACCACCTTGCCGCCATTGGCAAAACTGCGCACCTCGGGGTCGCGGCCCAGATTGCCGACGATGATGACCTTGTTGACCGAGCCTGCCATGCGATCCTCCGCTGTTGTCTTGCCCCGGCGCTGTGCTGCGGGGGCCTTGATGAACCGGAGCATCCCCGGTCTTGGTTAAGGAAAAATCTATAACCGCCGGAGGGCGGGGCTGCAATGTGCAGGCGGGGTTTGCACGGCGAAAGCGGGCAGCAAAAAGCCGCCTATGCCGGAGACCGGGCCGGACAGGGCATGTCGGCACTGGATTGGCGCGAAAATATGCCTATAGTCGCGGGGTCTGAGGCAACCCGGAATGAGTTCATGAAGCTGACCGCCACGGTTCTGTCTGCCACCCTTGCCCTTGCCCTGTGCGGCATTGCCCCTGCCGTGGGACAGGCAGAAGGGCTTACCCTGTCGGGATCGTCCAAGAACCGGGCGTCGCTGTTCAATTCGCAGAAAAAACTGCTCGATGGGCGGTTGTCCAAGCAATATGAGGCGTCGGTGCGGCTGACGCCAAAGGGCAAGGCCGGGGCGGCAGAGGCCACCACCGCGCCGCGCTATGCGGGCCGGTACAAGGGGGAATATCTCGCGGTGGCGCGCAGCATGGCCAGCCGCCACGGAATTCCCGAAGACCTGTTCCTGCGGCTGGTGCAGCAGGAGTCGGGCTGGAACCCCAGTGCGGTGTCGCACAAGGGGGCCACGGGGCTGGCGCAGCTGATGCCGGGCACGGCGCAGAAGCTGGGGGTGGATATCAACGATCCGCACCAGAACCTTGAGGGCGGGGCGCGGTATCTGAAGATGATGTATGCCAAGTTCGGCAGCTGGCGGCTGGCGCTTGCCGCCTATAACGCCGGGCCGGGGGCGGTGGAAAAGCACAATGGCATTCCGCCTTATCCCGAGACGGTGAATTATGTGAAGGCGATTCTGGGCTAGACCCGGTCTTCAAAGGGATAACAGGGGCGGCGCATCAGCGCCGCCCTTTTGCTTTACCACAGATGTGCGACATGGGGGGCGATCAGCCGGGTGTAGACATCCCGCGTGGCCTGCATCTGCGCATCGGTCAGCCCGGGCAGATCGGCGGCGGCAGCATTGGCCTGCGCCTGTGCCGGAGTCTTTGCGCCCGGAATCACCACGGTGACGGCCTGTTCCATCAAGATCCAGCGCAGCGCGAAGGCGGCCATCGGGGTGCCTTGGGGCACCACCTCGCGCAGCGCCTCCACCGCCTCCAGCGCCACATCGAAGGGCACGCCGCTGAAGGTCTCGCCCTTGTCGAACGCCTCACCGTTGCGGTTGAAGGCGCGGTGGTCATCGGCGGCGAATTGGCTGTCCACGCTCATCTTGCCGGTCAGAAGGCCAGAGGCGAGCGGGACGCGGGCGATGACCGCCACGCCTTTCGCGCGCGCCTCGGCAAAGAAGGTGTCGGCGGGTTTCATGCGGAACATGTTGTAGATGATCTGCACCGAAACCACGCCGGGGTGCCGGATGGCGGTGCGGGCTTCTTCCACCGTCTCGACAGAGACACCGTATTGCGCAATCTTGCCCTTGGCCTTGATCGCATCCAGCGCGTCGAACATCGCCGGGTCGGAATAGACCGGGGTGGGCGGGCAATGCAGTTGCACGAGGTCGAGACACTCGACATTCAGGTTTTTCAGGCTGCGGTCGATGAAAGATTCGATATTGGCACCGGTGTAGCCTGCCGCAACATGCGGATCGAGGCGGCGCCCGGTCTTGGTGGCGACAAAGGGGCGTTCGCCATGACCGGCTTTGGCGCGTTCGGCCAGCACCTCGGCGATGATCCGTTCACTGCGGCCGTCGCCATAGACATCGGCGGTGTCTATGAACGTCATCCCGGCATCAAGGGCGGCGTTGAGGGTGGCTTTGGCATCCTCCCAGCTCACCTCGCCCCAGGTGCCGCCGATGGCCCAGGCGCCAAAGCCGATGGGGGTGGTGGTGCTGCCGGTGCGGCCAAAGGGGCGGGTCTGCATGGGTGTCTCCTGTTCTTTGCGCCAAACTATGCGCGCCTGGGCAGGATTGCCATGGTGCCGCAGGACTTTCACGGGGTCTTTTCGCGCGGGATGGCTTGGGATAGGGCTGGGGCCATGGATCTGGTGGTAGACACTCTGGCGGTGGCGCGCGGCGGGCTGACGGTGCTGGAGGGGGTGAGTTTCACGCTTGCCCCCGGGCAGGCGCTGGTCTTGCGCGGCCCGAACGGCGTGGGCAAGACCACGCTGCTGCGCACGCTGGCCGGGTTGCAGCCCGCCGTTTCGGGCACGATCAGCGTGCCGCCGGAAAGCCTCACCTATGCCGCGCATGCCGATGGGTTGAAAGCGGTGCTGACGGTTGAGGAAAACCTGCAGTTCTGGGCCGCGATCCATGGGGTTGGCGGCGTGGCTGATGCGATGGCGCAGATGAACCTGTCGGACCTGCGCGCGCGGCGGGCGGCCAACCTGTCGGCGGGGCAAAAGCGGCGGCTGGGGTTGGCGCGGCTGTTGGTGACCGGGCGCGCCATCTGGGTGCTGGACGAGCCGACGGTGTCGCTGGACGCCGCGAGCGTGGCCTTGTTTGCCGGCGTGGTGCGGGCGCATCTGGCCGGGGGTGGCATGGTGCTGATTGCCACCCATATCGATCTGGGGTTGGATGAGGCGCAGGTGCTGGACCTGACTCCGTTCAAGGCGCGGGTGGCGGCGCTGTCCGACGGGTTTGACGAGGCCTTCGCATGATGGCGCTGCTGCTCCGCGATCTGCGGCTGGCGTTTCGCGCCGGGGGGGGCTTTGGTCTGGGGCTGGCGTTTTTCCTGCTGGTGGCGGTGCTGGTGCCCTTGGGTGTGGGGCCAGAGCCTGCGACACTGGCCAAGATCGCCCCGGGTATCCTGTGGGTGGGGGCGCTGCTGGCCTGCCTGTTATCCCTCGACCGGATTTTTGCGCTGGATTTTGAGGATGGGTCACTGGATTTGCTTGCGACCTCGCCCATTCCGCTGGAGGGCGTGGTCGCGGTCAAGGCTTTTGCGCATTGGCTGGTGACGGGCCTGCCGTTGACGGTTGCGGCCCCGGTGCTGGGGGTGCTGTTGAACCTGGCCGGACAGGGCTATCTTTGGCTGGTGGTCAGCCTGGCGGCGGGCACGCCCGCGCTGTCGGTGATCGGGGCCTTTGGCGCAGCCTTGACGGTGGGGGTCAAGCGCGGTGGGCTGCTGGTGTCGCTGCTGGTGCTGCCGCTGTATGTGCCGACGCTGATCTTTGGCGCGGAAGTGGTGAAGCGCGGGGCGACGGGGGCAGAGGTGCAGGTGCCGCTTTTGCTGCTGGCCGGCATCACGGCGGGGGCGGTGGCGTTCTTGCCCTTTGCGGCGGCGGCGGCGCTGCGCGTCAATCTGCGCTGAGCTTTGACAGGAGTGTGACTTGAGACGGTTCGCAAGAGAGGGTAGGGCAGCCTGATGTCAGTCTGGGAATATGCCAATCCAAAGCGCTTCATGCAGGTGTCCCGCCGGGTTTTGCCGCTGGTGGTCGGGCTGACCGTCGTCAGTCTGGTGACCGGTCTGGTCTGGGGCTTTTTCTTCACGCCGGATGATTTCCGGCAAGGATCGACGGTCAAGATCATCTTCCTGCATGTGCCGACCGCGATGATGGCGATCAATGCCTGGGTGATGATGCTGGTGGCCAGCCTGATCTGGCTGATCCGGCGCCATCATGTCTCTGCGCTTGCCGCCAAGGCGGCGGCCCCGGTCGGGCTTACCTTTACCCTGATAGCCCTGCTCACCGGCGCATTCTGGGGCCAGCCGATGTGGGGCACCTGGTGGGCCTGGGACCCGCGCCTGACCGCATTTCTGATTCTGGCGCTGTTCTACCTTGGCTATATCGCGCTGTGGCAGGCCGTGGAGGACCCCGATACCGCCGCCGATCTGACGGCAGTGCTGTGCATGGTCGGCTCGGTCTTTGCGGTGTTGTCGCGCTATGCGGTGAAGTTCTGGAATCAGGGCCTGCATCAGGATTCGACGATTCTGAAAGTGGGCGAGAAGGACCCGATCGATGTGGCCTATTACGTGCCGCTGGTCGTGTGCATCGTGGGATTTGTGCTGCTGTTCGTGGCGCTGGTCCTGATGCGGACGCGCACGGAAATCCGCGCGCGGCGGTTGTCGGCGCTGCTGGCACGGGAGCGTTTGGCATGATCCCCGATCTGGGCCGCTATGCGGTGGCGGTACTCTCGTCTTATGGGGCGACGCTTGCCCTGGTGGCGGCGGTGATTGCGCTGACCCTGTGGCAGGGGCGGCGGGTCAAGCGGCAGCTTGCAGAGGTTGAGGCGCGGCAGGGAAAGGCGAAGACAGATGGCTAAATGGTTGATGATCTTGCCACCGCTGATCTTCGCCGGGCTGGCCGGAGCGCTGTATGTCGGATTGGTGGAGCGAAACCCCAATGACATGCCAACCGCGTTTCAGGACCGCGCCGCCCCGGTGGTGCCCACGACCGGGCTTGCCGGTGTGGCGCAGCTGACCGATGCCGATTTCCGCACAGGCCAGGTTACGGTGGTGAATTTCTTTGCCACCTGGTGCCCGCCGTGTCGGGCGGAACACCCGGTGCTGATGCAGATGGCGGCGGATGGGGTGCGGGTGGCAGGCATCAACATCATGGATGATGATGCCAAGGCCATTGCCTATCTGGCCGAAGAGGGCAATCCGTTCTTTGGGGTGGCGACCGACCCGCAAGGGCGCAACCGGGTGGAATGGGGCGTGACCGCGCCGCCCGAAACCTTCATTCTGCGCGGCGATGGCACGGTGGCGATGCGCTTTATCGGGCCGCTGATCGGGACAGATTACGAAAACCGCTTTGTGCCCGCATTGGCCGAAGCCCTGGCGGCGCAAGCGGCAGGGTGAGCCCTGCCGCTTACTCCAATAGCATGAGCCCCATCAGGACAAAAACCACCAGTTCTCCCCACGGCAGGCAACGCGCGCTGTGCGACTTCCGGGTCTTTTGCGCATGTTGAGGCCCCTCCGGGGGGGAGCTTGGGGGCATGAACAACACTCTTGGCACTGGTTACAAAACACTCTGACCGTGCTGGAAAAGTCTAAACAAGAAGTTAACGGAACGATCCGGACTGTCGTTTTTGCTGTATTGCGACAAAAAAGCCCGAACCTTGCGGTTCGGGCCTTTCAATATGGCGCGTGATCGGCCCTTGGGTCGGTAACGGACCCAAAGGCCGCGTCGGTCAGGCCTTTGCCAGGTCGCGCAGCACATAATGCAGCACGCCACCGTGTTCGACATATTCAATCTCGATCTCGGTATCGATCCGGCACTTGAGCTGGATGGTCTTTTCGCTGCCATCGGCATAGCGGATCATACAGGGCACCAGCGACAGCGGTTTCAGATCGCCGTCCAGGCCATGGATGCTGACGATCTCATCCCCTGTCAGGTTCAGCGATTTGCGGTTCATCCCTTCGGTGAATTCAAACGGAATCACCCCCATGCCGACAAGGTTGGACCGGTGGATGCGTTCGAACGATTCCGCGATGACCGCCTTCACGCCCAAGAGTGCGGTGCCCTTGGCCGCCCAGTCGCGGCTGGAGCCGGCACCGTATTCGATGCCGCCAAAGATCACCAGCGGGGTGCCGGCCTCCTGGTAGGCCATCGAGGCATCATAGATGCTGGTCTGCACCCCATCGGGGCCCTTGGTATAGCCGCCTTCGACATTGTCGAGCATCTCGTTCTTGATGCGGATGTTGGCGAAAGTGCCGCGCATCATCACCTCGTGGTTGCCCCTGCGCGAGCCATAGGAATTGAACTCGGATGCCGGAACCTGACGGTCTGCCAAATACTTGCCGGCCGGAGTTGATCCTTTGAACGAACCGGCGGGCGAGATGTGGTCGGTGGTGATCATGTCACCCAGAAGGGCCAGCACCCGCGCGCCGTCGATGTTGGAAATCACGCCCGGCGTTTTGGACATGCCTTTGAAATAGGGCGGGTTCTGGATGTAGGTAGACGAGGTCGGCCAGTCATAGGTTTCGGATTCGGTGATCTTGACCGCCTGCCATTTTTCATCGCCCTTGAAGACATCGGCGTATTTCTTCTGGAAGGCCTCACGCGTGACCACCGCATGCACGATATCGGCGATTTCCTTGTTGGTGGGCCAGATATCCTTCAGATACACCGGCTTGCCGTCCTTGGACGTGCCCAGCGGTTCGGTGGTCAGGTCGATGTTCATGTCACCGGCCAGAGCATAGGCCACCACCAGCGGCGGCGAGGCCAGATAATTGGCGCGCACGTCAGGCGAAATCCGGCCTTCAAAGTTGCGGTTGCCCGACAGCACCGAGGTGGCGACCAGATCCCCCTCGTTGATCGCCTTGGAAATCTCGGGGGCCAGCGGGCCGGAGTTGCCGATACAGGTGGTGCAGCCATAACCAACAAGGTTGAAGCCGACGGCATCCAGGTCTTCCTGCAATCCGGCGGCATTCAGATATTCCGAAACAACCTGGCTTCCGGGAGCAAGCGAGGTTTTCACCCAAGGCTTGCGGTTCAGCCCCAGAGCGCGGGCCTTGCGCGCCACCAGACCAGCCCCGATCAGGACGTAAGGGTTGGAGGTGTTGGTGCAAGACGTGATCGAGGCGATGACGACCGAGCCATCGCGCAAGCTATAATCCTGACCGTCGACCTTGGCGGTCGACATGCCAAGGTGATCGCCGGGAATGTCTTCCGGAGCCGGGGATGGCGACCCGCCTTCGGCAGTCATTTCGGCCTTTTCCAGCTTGGGCACGGCGGGTGCTTTCCGCATGCCGCGAATGTATTCGCCAAAGGCTGCGGCAGCGCCGGTCAGCGGCAGGTAATCCTGCGGGCGTTTCGGGCCGGAAATCGCGGGCACAATGGTGCCCATGTCCAGTTCCAGCGTGCTGGTGTAGATCGGCGCGTAATCCGCGCCGCGCCACATGCCGTTTTCCTTCGCATAGGCCTCGACCAGAGCGATGCGTGATTCCTCACGCCCGGTCTGGCGCAGGTAGCGCAGGGTTTCATCGTCGATCGGGAAGAAACCGCAGGTTGCGCCATATTCCGGGGCCATGTTGGCGATGGTGGCACGGTCGGCCAGCGGCAGACGGTCCAGACCCTCGCCGTAGAATTCCACAAACTTGCCGACGACGCCGTGCTTGCGCAGCATCTGCACAACCTTCAACACCAGATCGGTGGCGGTGGTGCCTTCCATCATCTGGCCGGTCAGCTTGAAGCCCACCACTTCAGGGATCAGCATGGACACCGGCTGGCCCAGCATCGCGGCCTCGGCCTCGATGCCACCCACACCCCAGCCCAGAACGGCAAGGCCGTTGACCATGGTTGTATGGCTGTCGGTGCCCACAAGCGTATCGGGGTAGGCGACCATGTTGCCGTGCTGATCTGTATCGGTCCAGACAGTCTGGGCCAGATATTCCAGGTTCACCTGATGGCAGATGCCGGTGCCGGGCGGCACCACGCGGAAGTTGTTGAACGCATTCTGTCCCCATTTCAGGAAAACATAGCGCTCCATGTTCCGCTCATACTCACGGTCCACATTGGCCTGAAACGCGCGCGGGGTGCCGAATTCGTCGATCATCACCGAATGGTCGATGACCAGATCCACCGGGTTCAGCGGGTTGATCTTTTGCGCGTCGCCGCCAAGGCCGAGGATACCGTCTCGCATCGCCGCAAGGTCAACCACGGCCGGAACGCCGGTGAAATCCTGCATCAGCACGCGGGCCGGGCGATAGGCAATCTCGCGCGGGTTCTGGCCGCCCATCTTGCCCCAGTCGGAAAACGCCTTGATGTCATCGACCGAGACGGTCTTGCCATCCTCGAACCGCAGCATGTTTTCCAGCACCACCTTGAGCGCGGCGGGAAGGCGCGAGAACTCGCCCAAACCGGCGGCCTCAGCTGCGGGGATCGAATAATAGCTGACGGTCTGGCCGCCGGCTATCAGGGTTTTGCGGGTGTTCTGGCTGTCATGTCCGACGGTGACGGTCATTTTGGGCCTCTTGGCTATTGGATTGGGAATGGCTTAAGGTCGTGTCCAGCCGCATGGGCCGGGGAATCGTTGGCGTTGTATACAATTGTATGCCAATAATCCAGTCCTCGTTTCAGTCAACTTGACTGCATCTTGGCACGACAGACCCGTGATGGGAAATGGTCTTGCCCTCGCAAAACCTTGATTGGCAGCGCACAGGTCCTGTCTGTAGAACGAAAGGGCAAATTTGGGGATGACAGACGTGACGATGCGGTTAATGGTCAGCGCGACTTTCGGGCTTTGGATCGGCATTGCCGGTGCGGCACAGGCGCAGACGTCGCCGGTTCTGGTAGAACTTTACACGTCACAGGGCTGTTCCTCTTGTCCGCCCGCCGATGAATTCATGGTGGAACTGGTCAAGAGCCCAGATGTCATCGCTTTGTCGCTGCATGTGGATTACTGGGATTACATCGGCTGGCGCGATACCTTTGCCAGCCCCGCCTTTACCCAGCGGCAGAAAGCCTATGCCAAGGCGGTCGGCAGCCGGATGATCTATACGCCGCAGATGATTGTCGGCGGGCTGGATCGGGTGGAGGGCAATGACCCGGTGCAGGTGGCAGCGGCGATCCGCCGGCATCAGGCGCAGGTCAGCCCCGTGCGGCTGACGGTAACGCGGACCGGCGACCAGATCATGATCCGGGCCGAGGCGGACCCGCCGCTGACCAAACCCGCGCGGATTCAGGTTATCCGCTATCTGCCAGAGGCCACGGTCGCCATCGGCCGCGGCGAGAATGAGGGGCGCGAGGTGACCTATACCAATATCGTCACCGACTGGCAGTCGGTTGCCGACTGGCCCGGCCTTGCCCCGTTCGAGATGACGGCCGCGGTGGCTGGCCCCGATCCAGTAGTTGTGGTGGTGCAGTCGGAAGGCCCGGCCGATGTGCTGGCGACGGCGCAGGTCAAGTAGAGCCTAAGGCTTCCAGCGCCGGTGAATCCAGAACCATTGCTCGGGGTATTGCCGGATCAGCCGCTCTAGATTGTCATTGAGCGCTTGGGTCATGATTTCCGGCGTGCTGTGCGGGATCGGCGGATCAACGATGATCTGAAACGACAAGCCGTCCGGCTGGCGGATGGCATAGGTCGGGATCAGCAGGCAATCGTATTTCAGCGCCATGTCGGCCGCAGACAGCGCGGTCAGCGCCTCTTGGCCGAAGAAGGTCAGCTTGACACCATTGTGCATGCGCTGATCGGGCAGGATGCCCAGCATGCCGCCCGCGCGCAGATGTTTCAGCATCTGCCCCATGCCCGCCCGCCCGCGCTCGAAGATCGGCTGACCGATGGTGCCGATGGCCTGCACGTAGTGGTCGTTGAACCAGGGGTTCGACATCGGGCGATATAGGGCGCCCAGACTGTAGCCGCGCGCGATCAGCGCCGCACGCACCGCATCATAATTGCCGAAATGACCGGTGGCCAGGATGACGGGCTGCCGGGCGGCATGGGCCGCCTCCAGCGCCGCAACGCCTTCACCGGTCAGCGGCAGTTCGGTGGTGCGGGCGATGAATTCCGCACCCGAATAGATCTCGATAACCGTACGCCCGATGTTTTCGGGCACGCGGGCCACCATGCGGGCGATCTGGTCTTCGGGCAGGTCGGGCAGGGTGTGGGACAGGTTGTCGCGAATGCGCTGCGGCCAGCCGGCCATGGGCGCGATGATGCGCGCCATGATCCAGCCGCACAGCGGCACGCGCCAGCGGTAGGGCAGGGCCAGCAGCAGCCACAGCACCGCGCGGATGCTGCGGTCGGTCAGCCATTGCCGCCAGGTGCCTGATCTATGCGTGTCGGTTTCGGTCATCCGGTCCGTTTACTGGGTCTTGGATGCACCGTGCACCCGGGTTTCGCGGTGCCAGACATAAAGACCTGCCGCCACGATCACAAGCGCACCGATGATCGTGGGCAGATCGGGCACCTCGCCGTACAGAACATAGCCCCAGCCGGTGGCAAAGATCAGCCCCGCATAAGCAAAGGGCGCGACCGATCCGGCCTGTGCCAGCGTGAAGGACCGGATCAGGAACAGGTTGGCCACGGTGCCAAGCGCACCGATCAGCGCGAACAGCGGCCAATCTGCCATCGGCACCGGCACCCAGACAAAGGGCAGGGTGACACTGGTGGCGGCCATGCCGAACAGCGCCCCAAGGATCAGCGGGGTCCAGGCGGTTTCCTGCGGGCCAAGGTGGCGGGTCAGCAGCGCGCTTATGGCATAGAACACCGCAGCCGCCAGGGGCAGCAGGGCGGCGGGGGTAAAGACCGAAAGGCCGGGCCGGATGATGATCAGCGCACCGATCAGCGCCGCTACCACGCCTGCGATACGGCGCGGGCCAAGCCGCTCGCCCAGGAACAGCGCGGCCCCCAGCGTGATCAGCACCGGGTTGAGGTCTCCCAGCGCTGTCGCCTCGGCCAGGCCGATATGCGGCAGGGCCGAAAAGAAGCAGCCGATCGCACCCAGCTGGCAGGCCCCGCGGATCAGGTGCAGCATCGGCCAGCGGGTGCGCAGCATGGCTGCCAGACGCGGCCCCAGCAGCACCGAAATGATAACCACCTGCCCGGCAAAGCGCGCCCAGATCACCTGCGGCACCGGATAGCGTGCGATCAGGCCCTTGGCCACGGCATCCATCGCGGCAAAACAGAAGATTGCCAGCACCATCAACAGGATGCCGCTTTTGGTGTCTTTGATCGTGGGAAGGGCTATCGGGGGCAGGGTCATGGCGCGTCCTTTTGCGGCGGACGCTATCTTGCCTTCTCGGGGTTCACAAGGCCGTGGCCCTGGCCCTGTGGTGTGTGCGGCAGATCACTCCTCATCCCGGTTCATGACAATTTCCCCGGCCCCTTCCAACTGGCGGATCGTGGTGACGATGCTGGTCATCGCCTCTTCGGCGTCCTTGTCCTTGACCTTGCCCCGGGTCTGCATTTCCTCACGGATGGATTGCGCCATGCGTTGCGACATGTTGGCCAGAATGAACTCTACCGCCGGGGCCTGCTGGGCATTGGCCTGTGCCGCGGTAAGCGCGGTCACCAGCACCGGCATGTCCACCATCCGCACCACCTTGGGGATGTCGCGCGGCATGATGCGGGCCGGGATATGGGCGAAGGTGAAGATTGCCTTGCGCACCTGTTCGGCAAAGGCGGCATCCTCGGCATCCAGACCATTCAGCACGTCATCGCGCGTGGCCGAGGTGGAGATGTTGAGGATCGCCCCCACCCGCTCCACCGGACCGGCATCAAAGGCGCTGGCGGGCTGCGCATCCAGTTGCATGGCAAGCGACTGGCCGATGCGGCGGACCGTTTCCGGCCCGACCTTGCCGGTCATCGAGACCGCATAGGCGACCCGGCGCGCCCGGTCCCCGGGCAGGCGGCCCAGCAGTTCGGCCGCCTTTGGCACGGGCAGCTTGGACAGCATGACCGCCGCCACTTCCACACTTTCGGCTTCCAGCACCGGCAGCAGCCGGTCCACCGGCAGGGTGGTCAACCGCTCCCACGGATCGCCCTTGCCCAACGCCCCGGCAAGACGGCGCAAACGGCTGGCGGCCGTGGCACTGATATGGCCATCCATCATGGTCAACGCGCCATCGATCCCACCGGGGAAAGACAGGCCGACCTCCTCGAGTTCTGACAGGAATTCCTCAACCACCTGAGACAGGGTGTTGCGATCCACCAGACGCATCTGGCCGATCTGTTCGGTCAGCGCCGCCTGCATGTGGTCTGGCAGCGCGGTCACGGGCAAAGACCCGCCCTCTGCCAGCATCAGGCGCACGATGATTGCCGCCTTCTCGCGCGCGGTGGGCGGGCGGCGCTCGCCCGAGGCACCGCCAAAAGAAACGGCGCGCTGCACCGGGGTGATGCGCGCCAGAGCATTGCCATAGTCGTCCGGCATGATGAGTCCCGTTCTGGTGATCCTGCCAAATGACAGTGTCACGCCGGGATTAATGCTGCGTTACAGCCGGACCGGCCCGTCGGCTCAGGTGGTGGGGGTCAGGGCGCATTCGCCCTTGGTCTGATCCCAGGACATGCCCTCCTTGCACGATGAGGCGGTGACCTCTTTTGCCCCGGAACAATAGGCCATCGACACCGATGGCAGCAGCATGAGCGCGATGACGGCGGCGGTGAGTTTTGTCTTCATCAGTCGTCCTTCCCATGGTGAATTGAATGAAAGCCAAGGGTAGCACGAATCCCGCCGCATCAAGGCCGGATTTTGGCGGGGCGTATCGCCCCGCCGGTCACGCTTTCGTTATACGCCTAAATCCTGATCTTAGGCACCAAAGACCCGGGCGAAGATCGTGTCGACATGTTTGGTGTGATAGCCAAGGTCGAACTTTTCCTCGATCTGCTCTGGCGACAGGGCCGCCAAGACCTCGGGATCGGCCAGCAATTCCGTCTTGAAATCAGCACCTTGCTCCCAGACCTTCATGGCGTTTCTTTGCACCAGGCGGTAGCTGTCTTCACGCGACACGCCGGCTTGCGTCAGCGCCAGCAGCACCCGCTGGCTCATCACCAAGCCGCGGAACTTGTTCATGTTTCGCATCATGTTTTCGGGATAAACCACGAGTTTTTCAACAACATTTGCCAGACGGTGCAGGGCGAAATCCAGCGTGATGGTGGCATCCGGGCCGATGGCGCGCTCCACGCTTGAATGGCTGATGTCACGCTCGTGCCACAGCGCCACATTCTCCATCGCCGGCACCACCGCCATGCGCACCAGACGCGCAAGACCGGTCAGATTCTCGGTCAGCACCGGGTTGCGCTTGTGCGGCATCGCAGAGCTGCCCTTCTGGCCGGGGCTGAAGAACTCTTCGGCCTCCAGCACCTCGGTGCGCTGCATGTGGCGGAATTCGGTGGCGATGTTCTCGATGCTGCTGGCGATCACGCCAAGGGTGGCAAAGAACATGGCATGGCGGTCGCGCGGAATCACTTGTGTGGAAATCGTCTCGGGCGTCAGGCCCAGCTGGGCGCAGACATGCTCTTCCACGCGCGGATCGATATTGGCGAATGTGCCGACCGCACCGGAAATCGCACCGGTTGCCACTTCGGCGCGCGCATTGACCAGCCGCGCCCGCGCCCGCGCCATTTCGGCATAAAACCGCGCAAAGGTCAGACCCATGGTGGTGGGTTCGGCATGGATACCATGGCTGCGTCCGATGCGGACGGTGTCCTTGTGCTCATAAGCCCGGGTCTTCAGCGCGGCCAGCACCCGGTCGACACCCACCAGCAACAGGTCGGCGGCGCGCACCAGCTGCAAATTCAGCGTGGTGTCCAGCACGTCGGAACTGGTCATGCCCTGATGCACGAACCGCGCGTCATCCGCGCCGATATGCTCGGCCAGATGGGTCAGGAAAGCGATCACGTCATGCTTTGTCACCGCCTCGATCTCGTCGATCCGGGCCACGTCGAATTCCACATCGCGGGCCTTCCAGACCGCTTCGGCATTGGCCTTGGGGATCACCCCCAGCGCGGCCATGGCGTCGCAGGCATGGGCCTCGATCTCGAACCAGATGCGGAATTTCGTGGCTGGAGACCACAGGGCAACCATCTCGGGGCGGGAATAACGCGGGATCATCACGAACCTATCATTGGAAAGGGGGTGCGCGGCCCCCTTAGACTGGCCGCGTGCATGACGCAAGGCAAAGGGGCGGTAAAGGAGGAAGGATGCGGCACCTGGCAATGATCCTCGCGCTTTGGCCGGGGGAAGGTCTGGCCGATGGCTGGCAACAGCTGACCGGAGATCAGATCGCCGATGCGCTGACCTCGCGAGTGGTGGTGTTCCCGGATGGGGTGGCGCAGTATTTCCTCGACGACGGCCGCACGGTGCGGGCGGGCGGTTGGGGCGAATGGCGGGTGGACGGTGACCTCTATTGCGAGATCTGGTCAGGCAACCGCCCGATCTGCGCGCAGGTGGACAGTGACGGGCCGGGACTGCGCTTTCGCGAAGACACCGGCTTTACCCGCGCCGGCAGCTATGGCGATCTATAGCCCCAGGCGATAGCGGATGTGGCCATCTTCCTGGCAGAACCTGTCGTAAAGCCGCCGCGCCACCGCATTGTCGCGGTGGGTGTGCCAATACAGCCGGTGCCAGCCCTGCGCACGGCCAAGGGCAATCAGATCTTCGATCAGCGCCCGACCCACGCCCTTGCCCCGCGCATCCCCGGTCACGAACAGGTCTTCCAGATAGACATCATCCGCCAAGACCCATGTCGAGGAATGGGCATGGTGAATGGCAAAACCGCGCAAATCGACCCCGTCAAACGCAAGTCGACAGTGCATGCGGTGGCCCGGGTCCAGACAGCGCGCCCAAGTTGCGGCTGTGATCTCGTCGGGCAGCATCACGTCATAAAATGTCAGATAATCCTGCCACAGCCCGCGCCACGCCGTCTCATCCTCTGCAGAGGCGCTGCGGATAGACAGGCCTGAACCGTCCTTCATCATTATCTGTTCCTAAATATCCCGGGGGTCCGGGGGCAGAGCCCCCGGCCTGTCTGCCAAAGCTACGCCAGCCGGTCCAGCACCCGCGCCCAGGACCGGATGCCTTTGTGAAACGACTCCAGGTCATATTTCTCGTTCGGGCTGTGGATCAGATCGTCATCGCGGCCAAAGCCGATCAGCATGGCGTCCATGTCCAGATAGGTCTTGAAATACCCGGCAATCGGGATCGACCCGCCACAGCCGACAAAGGCGGCAGGCTTGCCCCATTCGTCTGACAGCGCTTGACGCGCGGCATCGAAGGCCGGGGCCTCGACCGACATCACGCCGGCGGGGCTGTTGCCGTGGCCGTGGAATTCGGCGCGGCAATCGGGGGGCAGTTGTGCCTCGACCCAGGCGCGGAAATTGTCGCGCAGCGCGTCGGGGTCTTGCCCTGCCACCAGACGGAACGAGACTTTTGCATGGGCCTGGGCCGGCAGCACCGTCTTGAACCCGTCGCCGGTATAGCCGCCCCAGATGCCGTTCACTTCCGCCGTGGGGCGCGACCACAGCATTTCCAGCGGCGTGCGGTCTTGCTCGCCCGCAGGCTGCGACAGGCCGACATCGCCCAGGAATTTCGCGTGGTCAAAGGACAGCGCCTGCCATTGCGCGCGGATGGCATCGGGCAGGTCCTGCACGCCGTCGTAGAAATGCGGGATGGTGATGCGGCCCTCATCATCGTGCAGATTGCCAAGGATGCGCGACAGCACGCGGATCGGGTTGATCGCGGCCCCGCCATACATGCCCGAGTGCAGATCCTTGTCGGGGCCGTGGATGGTGATCTCTTCGCCCAGCAGCCCGCGCAGCATGGTGACGATGGCGGGGGTGGTATCCTCGAACATGCCGGTGTCGCAGATCAGGGCAATGTCGGCTTTCAGTTCGGCGGCGTTGTCCTGCATGAAGGGAATCAGGCTGGGCGAGCCCGACTCCTCTTCTCCCTCCAGAAAGATCGTGAGCTTGCCGGGCAGGGTGCCATGCACTGCTTTCCATGCGCGGCAGGCTTCGATGAAGGTCATCAACTGGCCCTTGTCATCGGATGCGCCGCGCGCGCGGATCACCTTTCCCTTGGGCGTGTCCTGCACCTGCGGATCAAACGGGTCGCGGTCCCACAGATGCAGCGGATCAACCGGCTGCACGTCATAATGGCCGTAGAACAGCAGGTGTTTGTCACCCGTGCCGCCATGGGCCACCACCATCGGATGCCCCGGCGTCGGGCGGCTGGACGCGTCAAAGCCAAGCGATGTCAGCTCCTCCACCAGCCAGTCGGCGGCGCGGGTGCAATCGGCCTTATAGGCCGGATCGGTCGAGATCGAGGGGATGCGCAACAGATCGAGCAGACGGTCCAGCGATTGGTCCAGATCGGCGTCGATGCGGGCAAGGACTGTGTCCAGAGACATGATTTCTTTCCATTTCTCTACTTAATGTGAAGTTGAAACCGACGTTAACAGGAAGCAAGGCACTGTCCAGAGGGCTGGCTTTGCGCTAAGTCGCAGCCGGGGGCGTTGACACAGCCGGGCGGAAACGGTCCGGTACAGGAGGATTTATGGGCAGCACAGCCATGACAAAAGCAGGCATTCTGGCGGGCGGATTGGTGGTCGCCGGCATGATGGCACAGGCTCAGGTACCGGTTCCGGTTGAGGCCGGGGTGAATGCCGGGTCGGCGGTGAACCTGCATCTGCACCCGTTCCTGACGGCGGAAGAATTGGCCACGCTGCGGCTGGTGGCGACGAATGAGCAGGCGCTCGCGTTGTTTGTGACCAGCCGCGCGGGGCATGCGGCCCTTGCCGTTTCGCCCCAGGATGGGTTCGTGCGCAACGGGGCACCGGTGCCGTCTGCCGTGGCCCTGGGCGACCTGCCGGATGCGGCGGCGGCGCGTGCGGCTGCACTGGCCGCGTGTGATCAGGCCCGCGTCGGGCAAGAGCCTTGTGTGGTGGTGCTGGAAGTCTCCCCGGCGCAATGACCGGGGCTTGATCGTGCGGGCCGGTGCGGCGGGGGCGTCAAATTGCCCTGTTTCCCTTTGCCCCCGGATTGATGCACATCAAGGCACGCCGCAGCCTGCTGCCTGATAATCAGGCGGACCTGTACGCAACACCCTCTGCACCCGACAGGCAGGGGGGATACGGAGAAGACCCATGCGCTATGATGCCGATCTCGATATTGCCCTGCAACGCCTGCATGATGAAGGCCGCTACCGCACCTTCATCGACATCGAGCGGCAGAATGGCCAGTTTCCGCATGCGCTCTGGACCCGGCCCGATGGCAGCCAGAAAGAGATCACCGTCTGGTGCGGCAATGATTATCTGGGCATGGGCCAGCACCCGGTGGTTCTGGGCGCGATGCATGAGGCGCTGGATGCCACCGGTGCTGGCTCGGGCGGCACGCGCAACATCTCGGGCACCACGGTCTATCACAAGCGGCTGGAGGCAGAGCTGGCCGATCTGCACCGCAAAGAGGCGGCATTGGTGTTCACCAGCGCCTATATCGCCAATGATGCCACGCTGTCGGTGCTGCGCCAGATCTTTCCCGGTCTGATCATCTATTCCGACGCGCTCAACCATGCCTCGATGATCGAGGGCGTGCGGCGCGGCGGTGGTGAGAAGCGGATTTTTCGCCACAATGACGTGGCGCATCTGCGCGCCTTGCTGGAGGCTGATGATCCGGCCGCGCCCAAGCTGATTGCCTTCGAATCGATCTATTCGATGGACGGTGACTTCGGCCCGATTGCGGCAATCTGCGATCTGGCGGAAGAATTCGGCGCGCTGACCTATCTGGATGAGGTGCATGCCGTGGGCATGTACGGCCCACGCGGGGCAGGGGTGGCCGAGCGGGACCATCAGATGCACCGCGTCGACATCATCAACGCCACGCTGGCCAAGGCTTATGGCGTGTTCGGCGGCTATATTGCTGCAAGTGCGAAGATGGTTGATGCGGTGCGGTCCTATGCGCCGGGGTTCATCTTCACCACCTCCTTGCCCCCTGCCGTGGCAGCCGGGGCGGCGGCAAGCGTGCGTTTTCTCAAAACGGCGGAGGGTCAAAACCTGCGCGATTTGCAACAAAGTTATGCCAAGACGCTCAAGCTGCGTCTGAAGGGTCTGGGTCTGCCGATCATCGACCACGGGTCGCATATTGTGCCCGTGCACGTCGGCGACCCTACCCATTGCAAGATGCTGTCCGACATGTTGCTGGATCAGTTCGGGGTCTATGTGCAGCCGATCAATTACCCCACCGTGCCGCGCGGCACCGAGCGGCTGCGTTTCACGCCGTCACCTGTGCATGACTCTGTGGAAATTAATCGTTTGGTAATGGCTATGGATCATCTTTGGCGTCAGTGTGCGCTAAATCGCGCCGAGGTGTCAGCCTAGGGCCGTTCTCGCAGGTGCAAAAGACCTTGTGCTGTGATAACGAATCCCTAATACGAACAAAATGAGTCGTGGTAAAAACGGCTATGGGACTTGGGGACAGTCATGGGGCAGCGCGCATGATCGGGCGGAGGGCGAAACCTTCGATGCCGGAGACAGAGGGCCCAAAGGGCTTTGACGACTTCGATCTGCGGCTGGGCGACCTCATGCGGGGCGAGCGCGCCACGATGGGCAAATCGCTGTTGGACGTGCAGCGCGAGTTGAAAATCAAGGCCGCCTATATCGCCGCCATCGAAAATGCCGATATCTCTGCCTTTGAAACCCAAGGGTTTGTGGCGGGTTACGTTCGGTCTTATGCGCGCTATCTGGGGATGGACCCGGATATGGCCTTTGCCCGGTTTTCCAAGGAAGCGAATTTCGAAGTGGCCCATGGCATGAGTGCCGCCGCCTCGTCTTCGGGGATGACCGCCGCGCGCAGCCGCAGCACGCAGGTGTTCAGCGACCCTCTGGCCAACCCGAACGCAACCTTTATCCCCCGCAGCGAAAGCCTGTTCGCGCAGGTGGAACCGGGGGCGGTCGGATCGCTTCTGGTGCTGGTCGCCTTGATCGGGGCGATTGGCTATGGCGGCTGGTCGGTGCTGCAGGAAGTGCAGCGCGTGCAACTGTCGCCAGTGGATCAGGCCCCTGCGGTTGTGGCGGAAATCGACCCGCTGGGCAATATCAGCGGGTCAGCCCCCTTGGTGCGCTCGGCCCCGATGGCGGCAACCGAGCTGGCCGGTGCAGATCCTGTGCAACAGCAGGCCGAGCAGATGGATCGCCTTTACCGCCCGCAGGCGCTTGATGTACCCGTGCTGACCGCGCGTGATGGTCCGATTGCGGCGATCAACCCGCGTCTGGCCGTTGCTGCGGTGACCTCCGAGGCGGTGGATGCCGCCCTGGCGGAAGCCTTGGGCACGACAGACTCTCAGGTTCAGGTCGTGGCCGATGCGCAGCCGGGAGTCGAGATTCTGGCCGTGCGCCCCTCTTGGGTGCGGGTGTCTTCGGCAGATGGCACGGTGTTGTTCGAAAAGATCCTGGATGCCGGCGAACGTTGGGCCGTGCCGCAGCTCGAAGAGCCGCCGGTTCTGCGCGCGGGCAATTCCGGATCGGTCTATTTTGCGGTGAATGGCCAGACCTACGGCCCGGCTGCCCCCGGCGCACAGGTGGTCCGGAACGTCGCCCTGTCACCCGAAGCGTTGACCGAGACCTTTGCAGTCGCCGATCTGGAGCGCGATGCCGATCTGGCCGCGCTGGTGAATGTGGCCGATGCCTCACAGGTTCTGAACGCGCCGTCGCAATAGGCGGGGCGGACCCGGGGGTCGCAGACCTGTTACAGGATTGCGTCAATCCTGAGTGACAGGGCCGCCCTTGGCATTGCCGGGGCGGCTTTGTCGTCCTATCAAGGGGCAAAGCTTAAAGGATCTGCGCAAGATGAGCCTGAATTCTGTCCGCCCCTGGCGTAACATCTATCGTCGTACCTCGCGCCAGATCCGCGTTGGCAAGGTGCTGGTCGGGGGGGATGCGCCGATTTCGGTGCAGACCATGACCAACACCCTGACCACCGATGTGGAAGGCACGCTGGACCAGATCCGCCGCGCGGCGATTGCCGGGGCCGATATTGTCCGCGTCTCGACCCCTGACCCGGAAAGCACGGCGGCGCTGCGCGAGATCTGCGCCGAAAGCCCGGTGCCGATCGTGGCCGACATCCATTTTCATTACAAACGCGCCATCGAAGCGGCAGAGGCGGGGGCTGCCTGTCTTCGGATCAACCCCGGCAATATCGGCGACGCCAAACGTGTGGCCGAGGTGGTGAAGGCGGCCAAGGATCATGGCTGTTCCATCCGCATCGGGGTGAATGCGGGATCGCTGGAAAAGCACCTTCTGGACAAATATGGCGAGCCTTGCCCGGATGCGATGGTGGAATCCGGCATGGACCATATCAAGCTGTTGCAGGACAACGATTTTCACGAATTCAAGATCTCGGTCAAAGCGTCGGATGTGTTCATGGCGGCGGCGGCCTATCAGCAGCTGGCCGATGTGACCGATGCGCCGATCCATCTGGGGATCACCGAGGCCGGGGGCCTGCAATCGGGCACGGTGAAATCGGCCATCGGTCTGGGCAACCTCCTCTGGATGGGGATCGGTGATACCATCCGGGTGTCCTTGTCGGCGGACCCGGTGGAAGAGGTGAAGGTCGGGTTCGAGATCCTGAAATCACTGGGCCTGCGGCATCGCGGTGTCACGATCATCTCTTGCCCGTCCTGCGCGCGGCAGGGCTTTGACGTGATCAAGACGGTCAGCGCGCTGGAAGACCGGCTGGCGCATGTGACCACCAGCCTGTCGCTGTCGATCATCGGCTGTGTGGTCAACGGCCCCGGAGAGGCGCTGATGACCGACATCGGCTTTACCGGTGGCGGGGCAGGGTCGGGGATGGTCTACCTGGCCGGCAAGCAAAGCCACAAGCTGGGCAATGACGCGATGATTGACCACATCGTGGAACTGGTCGAGGCCAAGGCCGCCGAGATTCAGGCGGCAGAGGCCGCAGCAGAGGCGGAAGCGGCAGAATAGGGCGAACGGGCGGAATTATCGCCCGCGCCAGACCCAGCCGCCGCCCAAGACCCGGCTGCCTTCGGGGGCATAAAACACACAGGCCTGACCGGCGCTGACGCCATCTTCCGGGTCCAGCAATTCCACTTCGGCTTCGGTTGCCGAAAGCGGACGGATCACGGCGGGGCGTGGCGGACGGGTCGAGCGGACCTTGACATGCACCTGCCATTCGGGCTGCGAGTCAAAGGGGACGTCCCCCAGCCAGTTCACCTCGCGCACTGGGATGGTGCGGGTGGCAAGCGACTCGCGCGGGCCGACGATGACGCGCCGCCTCTCGGGATCAAGCCGCACCACATAAAGCGGATCGCCCAGACCGCCGATGCCCAGCCCTTTGCGCTGACCGATGGTGTAATGGATCACACCGCGGTGCTGGCCCAGCACGCGGCCTTCCAGATCGACGATCTCGCCCGGATCGGCAGCCCCGGGCCGCAGCTTTTCGATCACTGCGGCGTAATTGCCGTTCGGCACAAAGCAGATGTCCTGACTGTCGGGCTTGTCGGCCACTGGCAGCCCGTATCTGGCCGCAAGCGCGCGCGTTTCTGCCTTGGAGTGCAGATGCCCCAGCGGAAAGCGCAAAAACGCCAATTGTTCTGCCGTGGTCGAGAACAGAAAATAGCTCTGGTCCCGGCCCGCATCGGCGGCGGCATGCAGCTCTGGTCCGGCATCCCCGGTCTTGCGCTGGATGTAATGCCCTGTCGCCATACAATCGGCATCCAGATCGCGGGCGGTCGCCAGCAGATCCTTGAACTTCACCCGCTCATTGCAGCGGATGCAGGGCACCGGGGTGGCCCCCGCCAGATAGGCATCGGCAAACTCTTCCATCACTGCTTCGCGGAAGGTGTTTTCATAATCCAGCACGTAATGCGGAAACCCCATGGTTTCGGCCACGCGCCGGGCATCGTGAATGTCGCGGCCCGCACAGCAGGCCCCTTTTTTCGCCAGCGCTGCGCCGTGATCATAGAGTTGCAGCGTGACGCCCACCACGTCATAGCCTTCGTCCTTGAGCATCGCCGCGACGACCGAGGAATCGACGCCGCCCGACATCGCCACCACGACCCGCGTGGCAGATGGCTGCTTTGGCAGCCCCAGCGAATTAAGCGGGTGGTCCAGCATGATCAAACCTTTCACGAATGGCGCGTAATATAGGAAAATACACGGCAGTCTCAACCCCTTCCGTCGCGCAACCTTCACCATGGCTTAAGTCCGATCGGGCACGGTCAGTCTCATATGGGACGGTGATGGAAAGACATGGCCATGTATCTTAAACGTGTTGATGGCCCGCGTCAGGTGACCCTGCCGGATGGCAGCATCCTGACCCGCGCCGATTTGCCCGCTCCTGACACGCGGCGCTGGGTGGCCAGTCGCAAGGTGGTGGTGGTGCGTGCCGTGATCCATGGCCTGATCACCGAGGCAGAGGCGCTGGAACGCTATGCCTTGTCGGAAGAAGAATTCGCCCTGTGGCGACAGGCTGTTGAGGTGCATGGCGAAAAAGGGCTGAAGGTCACCACGATCCAGAAATACAGACAATCGTAAGTTGTTTTTATGGCGCGCAATCTTAGAGTAACCTATGGTTAACCATTGCCGTCCATGTTGTTAACGTACCTGTATGTGTTGCGGAGCCTTACCATGCGAATTTTACTCGTCGAGGATGATCCCACAACCTCGCGCAGCATCGAATTGATGCTAAGCCATGCCAATCTGAATGTTTATTGCACAGATTTGGGCGAAGATGGCATCGATCTGGCAAAGCTCTATGATTACGACCTTATTTTGCTTGACCTGAACCTTCCGGATATGTCCGGCCATGAGGTGTTAAGGCAATTGCGATTGGCGCGAATCGAAACGCCTATTCTGATTCTCTCTGGCACGGATGACACGGATTCAAAGCTCAAAGGCTTTGGTTTTGGCGCAGATGATTACCTGACAAAGCCCTTTCACCGCGAAGAACTGGTGGCGCGCATTCATGCGATCATCCGCCGGTCGAAAGGGCATAGCCAATCGGTAATCGTGACCGGCAAGGTGAATGTGAACCTGGATGCCAAGACGGTTGAGGTGGACAACAAGACGGTGCATCTGACCGGCAAGGAATATCAGATGCTGGAACTGCTCTCGTTGCGCAAGGGCACCACGCTGACCAAGGAAATGTTCCTGAACCACCTCTACGGCGGCATGGATGAGCCGGAATTGAAGATCATTGATGTCTTCATCTGCAAGCTGCGCAAAAAGCTGGCAGAGGCGACAGGTGGCCACAATTACATCGAAACCGTCTGGGGGCGTGGTTATGTGCTGCGTGACCCGGTGGGCGAACCGCGCAAGATGGCGGCCAACGCCTGACAGGTGCGGCCCTTGCCCTTGGCCGCGCGTCCCCCTAAACCAAGGGGGCAAGCGGAGGGGATGATGGCCGGGACAGCGGTGGATCAGTTGACCGAGGATCAGGCGCGCGGCGAACTGGCGCGGCTTGCAGAGGTTTTGGCCGGCGCGAACCGGGCCTATCACACGCTGGATACACCCGAAATATCCGATGCAGATTATGATGCGCTCAAGCAGCGCAACGCCGCAATCGAGGCGCGCTTCCCACAGCTCAAGCGGAGCGACAGCCCCAGTGACCAGATCGGCGCAGCGGTGTCGGACGGCTTTGGCAAGGTGGCGCATGCCGTGCGGATGCTCAGCCTTGAGAACGCCTTTGACGATAGCGATGTGCATGATTTCGCCGATCGGGTGCGCAAATACCTCAACCACACCGGCGATCTGCGGTTTACCGCGGAACCCAAGATTGACGGGCTGTCCCTGTCCCTGCGCTATGAGGCCGGCGTGCTGGTGCAGGCCGCCACGCGCGGCGATGGTGAGGTGGGGGAGAACGTCACCGACAACGCCCGTACCATTGCCGATATTCCGCAACACCTGACCGATGCGCCCGATGTGCTGGAGGTGCGTGGTGAGGTTTACATGAGCCACAGCGATTTCGCCGCGCTGAACGCGCGGCAGGCGGCGGCCGGGGGCAAGACCTTTGCCAACCCGCGCAATGCCGCTGCCGGTTCGCTGCGCCAGCTGGACGCCGCGATCACGGCCGCGCGGCCTTTGCGCTTCTTTGCCTATAGCTGGGGTGCGCTCTCCGCCCCGCTTGCCAGCACGCAATATGATGCGATTGCCCGGCTGGCCGCGTTCGGGTTTCAGACCAATCCGCTGACGGCCCTGTGCGATGGGCCGGAGGCGATGCTGGCGCAGTACCGGCAGATCGAACAGCTGCGGGCGGCGCTGGGGTATGACATCGATGGCGTGGTCTACAAGGTCAATGATCTGGGGCTGCAGGCGCGGCTTGGCTTTCGCTCGGCGACCCCCCGCTGGGCGATTGCCCATAAATTCCCGGCGGAGCTGGCCTGGACGGAGCTGCTGGGCATCGACATTCAGGTGGGTCGTACCGGGGCCCTGTCACCGGTGGCGCGGTTGCGCCCGGTGACCGTGGGGGGCGTGGTGGTCAGCAATGCCACGCTGCACAATGAGGATTACATTGCCGGGCGCGACGCCAAGGGCAACGCGATCCGCGGCGGCAAGGATTTTCGCATCGGCGATTGGGTGCAGGTTTACCGTGCCGGGGATGTGATTCCAAAGCTGGCCGATGTGGATCTGGAGCGTCGCAAAGACGGCGCGCAAGCCTTTGTTTTCCCCCACGAATGCCCCGAATGCGGCAGCCCGGCCCTGCGTGAGGAAGGCGATGCCGTGCGCCGCTGTACCGGCGGGCTGATCTGTCCGGCGCAGGCGGTGGAGCGGTTGAAGCATTTCGTCAGCCGCCATGCCTTTGACATCGATGGTCTGGGCGCAAAGCAGGTGGAAATGTTCTTCCGCGACGCCGACCTCCCGGTGAAAACCCCGGCCGACATCTTTACCCTTGCATCACGAGACGCCGCCAATGGCTTGAAACGGTTGAAGAACCGCGATGGCTTTGGCGAAACCTCGGCCCGCAAACTGTTTGCCGCGATCGAGGACAAGCGCCGCATCCCGCTGGACCGGCTGATTTTTGCGCTTGGCATCCGGCATGTGGGCGAGGTGGCCGCACAGATCCTGTCACGCCATTACAGCACATGGGAGGCGTTTGAAACTGCGGTCACCCATGCCGTGCCCGGCACAGCCGCATGGGACGAGCTGCTGTCGATTGATGGTGTGGGCCAGATTCTGGCGGAAAGCCTGACGGCGGCATTTCAGAATGAGGCCGAGCGCGCCGCGATTGATGCGCTGGTGGCACAATTGCAGGTGCAGCCGGTGGTGTGGAAAGCCGCCACCGACAGCCCGGTTGCGGGCAAAACGGTGGTCTTCACCGGCAGTCTGGAAAAGATGACGCGGGCCGAAGCCAAGGCGCGGGCGGAATCGCTGGGGGCCAAGGTGGCAGGCTCTGTCAGCGCCAAAACCGATATTCTGGTGGCAGGTCCGGGGGCCGGGTCAAAGCTGAAAGAGGCGGCGAAACATGGGGTTACGGTTCTGGCTGAAGAGGACTGGCTCGCCCTGATCGAGGGCGCATGAGCCGGCCGGAAATCCTGTTTCCGCTGTTTGCGGATCTGGAAACGCTGGAAGGCGTAGGCCCAAAGACCGCCCGCGCGATGGAGGCCCTGGGCGTGACCCGGCCCAAGGACCTGTTGTTCCTGCTGCCGCATTCCGGTATCGACCGCAGCCGCAAGGCCTCGGTCCGCGATGTGGTGCCGCCCTGCGTGCTGACGGTGGAGGTTGAGGTTGGCGCCCATTTCCCGCCGCGCGCCAAGGGCAAGCCCTACCGTGTAATGGTGCGCGACAGCCTGCTGGACTGGGCCTTGGTGTTTTTTCACGCGCGCGGGGATTACCTGCAAAAGCTGCTGCCCACCGGGCAGCGCCGCATCGTCTCGGGCCGGATCGAGCTGTTTGATGGCATCGCCCAGATGGTGCACCCCGATCATGTGCTGCGGGTGGAGGAGGCGGCGGAGTTGCCGGCCTATGAGCCGGTCTATCCGCTGACCGCCGGGCTGACGCAGCGGGTGCTGGCAAAGGCGGCCGAAGGGGCGGTGGCCCGCGCGCCCGCGCTGCCAGACTGGATTGACCCTGCCTTGAAGGCACGTGAAGGCTGGCCCGACTGGCGCAGCGCAATTGCGGCGGTGCATCGTCCCGGCGGGGCGGAGGCGCTGTCGCCCACCGATCCGGCCCGCGCCCGCCTGGCATATGACGAGCTGTTTGCGCATCAGCTGACCCTGTCGCTGGCGCGGGCGTCCTTGCGCAAGTCGAAGGGCGTGATGACGTTGGGCACCGGCAGTCTGCAGGCGCAGGTGCTGGCCGGGTTGCCCTATGCGCCCACAGCCGCGCAGACCCGTGCCGTGGCCGAGATTGCGGCAGATATGGCGGCCCCCCTGCGGATGAACCGGCTGTTGCAGGGCGATGTCGGGTCCGGCAAGACGCTGGTCGCCTTCATGGCGCTGCTGATCGCCGCCGAGGCGGGCGGGCAGGGGGTGATGATGGCGCCCACGGAAATTCTGGCCCGCCAGCATTACGAGGGGCTGGCCCCTTTGGCCGCCGCAGCCGGGGTGCGGCTGGAATTGCTCACGGGCCGCGACAAGGGGGCAGAGCGGGCGGCCAAGCTGCAGGCTCTGGCCGGGGGGCAGATTGCCATGCTGGTGGGCACCCATGCGGTGTTTCAGAAGGACGTGGCGTTTCATGATTTGCGGCTGGCGGTGGTGGATGAACAGCACCGCTTTGGCGTGGCGCAGCGGATGGAGCTGGGGGCCAAGGGCCGTGCGGTCGATGTGCTGGTGATGACCGCTACGCCGATTCCTCGGTCTCTGGCTTTGGCCAGTTATGGCGATATGGATGTCTCGGTGCTTGACGAAAAACCCGCCGGGCGCAAACCGATCAAGACCGTGATGATTGCCGCGGCGCGGATGGATGAGGTGGTGGCCCATCTGGCCCGTGCGGTGGCCGAGGGGCGGCAATGCTATTGGGTCTGCCCGCTGGTGGAAGACTCCGAGGTGCTGGATTATGCGAGTGCCGAGGCCCGCTTTGCCCATCTGCGCGCGGCTTTGGGGGATGGGGTCGGGCTGGTCCATGGCCAACTGCCCCCCGCCGAGAAGGATGCCGCCATGGCGCGGTTTCAGCGCGGTGAGACGCGGGTGCTGGTGGCAACCACGGTGATCGAGGTGGGGGTGAATGTGCCCAATGCCTCGATCATGGTGATCGAGCGGGCCGAGATCTTTGGTCTGGCCCAGCTGCACCAGCTTCGTGGCCGGGTCGGGCGCGGGGCGGCAGACTCGACCTGCCTGCTGCTCTATCAGGCCCCGCTGTCCGAGGCGGGGGAGCGGCGGTTGACCACGATCCGCGACACCGAAGACGGGTTCCGCATTGCCGAGGAAGATCTGGCGATGCGCGGGGCCGGCGATCTCATCGGCACCGCGCAATCGGGGTTGCCGCGGTTCCGCGTGGCCGATCTGGAACGGCAGGCGGCCCTGATGGCCGTGGCGCAATCCGATGCGCGCGCGCTGCTGACGGTGGACCCGGGGCTGCAAGGCCCGCGCGGGCAGGCGGCGCGGGTGCTCTTGTGGCTGCTGGATCAGGACCGGGCGATCCGGTTGATTGCGGTCGGCTGAAGCGAAACGCGGTTTGTTCTCGAATGTTCTTAAAAAGTTCTTTACAGGGTGGCGTTCCTATGAGAACAATATGGCAACACGCAAACAGGAGGATGCCATGGTTGCCCAAGTCAAGGAAATCGTCACCCGGTCTCGCGCCACGTTGATTGAGGATCTGTTGGGCGTGGTTGCCCTGTTTGCCTCGCTTTACGTCTGCCTGTCGTTCTCGTTCTGACACTGCCTGCGGTCTGACACGCGCGCGCGCGCCCCGCATCTGTCCCCAAGGGATGCCTATCAGCGCGCAACAGACACGCCACTTGCCGCCGCCGTCGATCTGACGTGCGGCGGTTTTTTTATGCCGGGGGGTGCAGCTGTCAGCCTTGGGGCAGGGCCGCCTCTGCCATCACAGCCGCCTCTGCCGCCGCTTCGATCGCGAGCAGGATAGAGGCGTGGCGGTTCTTGTAATCCCGTGCCGGGGTCAGCACGACAAAGCCGTCAAACGGGGCGGCGGGCACCGGGCCTTCCTCCCGCAGCATCGCGCGCAGGGCATCACGGCCCTCTGCGAGTTCGGCCGCGCTGCGCCCGATCACCACCTCGCCCAGCAGGCTGGCGGCGGCTTGCCCCAACGCGCAGGCTTTGACGTCCTGACCAAAGGCACTGACCCGGCCATCCTGCATCACCACATCCACCGTTACGGTAGACCCGCACAGGGGGGACCGTTTGCGCAGGGTGGCTTGCGGCGCGGGCAGGCGCCCATGGTGGGGAATGTCGGCTGCCAGTTCCAGAATCCGACCGGAATAGAGTTTGATCAGGTCACTGTCGCTCATCGCGCTTTTCCTTTTGTCGAACCTTAGATAGACCGATCCTCCGCAGCCGCCAAGGAGAACGCGCATGGCTTTCGACCCCGCCAGCCTGAAATACGACGCCAACGGGCTGATCCCCTGCATCGCGCAGGATCATGCGACGGGCGAGGTGCTGATGATGGCCTGGATGAATGCGGCTGCGGTTGCGCAAACCCTTTCTACCGGGCGGGTGACCTATTGGTCACGGTCGCGCGCGGCATTCTGGATCAAGGGCGAAACCTCGGGACATGTGCAGCATCTGGTGGAGTTCCGGGTCGATTGCGACCGCGATTGCCTGCTGGTGCGCGTGCATCAGCACGGGCCTGCCTGCCATACCAACCGCCGGTCGTGCTTCTATACGCTGGTGCAGGATGGCGCCGAGGTGATCACCATGGAACCGATGACCAAAGCTGATCGTTGACCAAAAGCATATCCTTTTCCCGGCGCCGCCCTTGACCTTCGGGCGGGAAAAGCTCCTATTTGCGCCAGTCCGTTACAACCGACAAAGGAACATCCGATGGCTTTCACGCTTCCCGATCTGCCCTATGCCCATGATGCGCTCGCCGCGCTTGGCATGTCGAAAGAGACGCTCGAATATCACCATGACATTCACCACAAGGCCTATGTCGACAATGGCAACAAGCTGATTGCCGGCACCGAATGGGAAAACAAGTCGGTCGAAGAGATCGTCGTGGGCACCTATAACAAGACCGCCGTCGCCCAGAACGGCATTTTCAACAATGCCAGCCAGCACTGGAACCATGCCCTGTTCTGGGAGATCATGGGGCCGGGTGAAAAGGCGATGCCGGGCGCACTTGAAAAGGCGCTGACCGAGTCCTTCGGATCGGTCGCCAAGTTCAAGGAAGAGTTCTCCGCCGCCGGTGCCGGTCAGTTCGGCTCCGGCTGGGCCTGGCTGGTGAAGGATGCGGATGGCGCGCTCAAGGTCACCAAGACCGAGAATGGCGTCAATCCGCTGTGCTTTGGTCAGACAGCTCTGCTGGGCTGCGATGTGTGGGAGCATTCCTATTACATCGACTTCCGCAACAAGCGGCCGGCCTATCTGAGCAACTTCCTTGACAAGTTGGTGAACTGGGAAGCCGTCGCAGCCCGTATGTAAGGCCAAGCCTTTGATCTGAAACGAAAACCCGCGCAAGCCCGGCTTGCGCGGGTTTTTGCTTGGACAAATCGTCACACTTCCTTGGCATTTTTGCGTTCCCATCTGACGTAGAGAGAAAAAAAACGACAGGAGGTTTGGGTGCGCACAGGTGTTGGTGGACGGGGATGCTGGATTGTGGTGGTGGACGGGGCCGGGGCGATGATCCTGGAAAACGCGGGCTCAGTTACCGCCCCTGACCTTCGGGTGATAGACCGGATCGAAACGCCGGGACCAGAGGCTGGCCCCGCCGCGGCCCCCCGGCAAAACCTGCCCGTTGAGGCCAGTGACAGGGTGCGGCTGGCGGAAACCGCCATGGTGGCCATGCTGATGACCCGGTTGACCTTTGCGGTGCGGCAGTCGCGCACCACCCGTCTGGCGATTGCCGCGCCGCCGCATCTGATGGAGGCGATCCGCACCCGGCTGGATGACGGTCTGCGCAGCCGGGTCGCGGTCATGGTGCCCAAGACCCTGACCCAGCATCCGCTCGACAAGATTGTCAGTCTGATGGCCGAAGCGATGGAGCGCGCGGCCTGAGACTTTTCCTGAAGTTTCCGGCGTAACCCACCAAAATGTCAGGCAAACTCGGTCCTGAGCCGGGCCAGCAGGCCCGGCACATCCGCAATGGCGTTAAAGGCATGGCGCAGATGCGCCTCGGCAAAGCCCTGATCAATGACGTGGTCGACAAGCCGTATCAGTGGTTGCCAGTAACCGCCGGTATCCAGAAGGAAAATCGGTTTGCTGTGCAGCCCGATCTGCCGCCAGGTCAGCACTTCGAAAAACTCGTCCAGACTGCCGGCCCCGCCGGGCAGCACCACGATGGCATCCGAGTTCATGAACAAGACCTTCTTGCGCTCGTGCATGTCCTCGGTGATCACCAGTTGCCCCAGATCGCGCTTGCCTTGTTCCTTGCCCATCAGATGCGTCGGGATCACCCCCATGGTCCGGGCCCCCGCGCTCAGGGCGGCGCGGGCCACTTCGCCCATCAGCCCGACATCGCCTGCGCCGTAGACCAGCCGCCAGCCGTTGTCTGCTATGCCCTGACCCAGGCTTTGGGCGTCTGCGGCATAGGCGGGCGACAGGCCGGGACGTGATCCGCAGAAGACACAGACAGAACGAAGCAGGGTCATGGCGGCCTCACTATGGGATTTTCGTTGCAAGCCCAGTGTTATCGGGGTTCCTATGCAAAGGAAAGCAGGGGTCGGCAACAGGCCCCGCGGGCCGGGCCCTGTCTGGGGCCGGAATGCGACGGGGAAATGACATGGCGGTCTGGACGGGGAAAGCGGGCGCGGCGCGCGTTGCAGGGGGGGTAGCGGGGCTGGGCGTTGTGGCGGTGGCCGCAAGTCTGCTCTGGCCGGTGCAGGATGTCCCCCAGGAGGCTGCCCCCGCGACAGCAGCGGTGCCGGTCGCGGGGCGCGTGCCGACCTCCGAGCCGCTTCAGGAGGTGAAGCCTGTAACCTCTGTGACGGGGCCAGAGGTGCAGGCCGAACCAGAGGCCACGGCAGAGGTCATGCCCGGACCGAGCGCGCCTGCGGTGGAGAGCCCCGACCCGGTCTTGCCCCGCTTTGACGGCTACCGGATCGAAGCCGATGGCTTTGCCGTCGTGTCGGGCCGGGCGGCGGCGCGGGCCATGGTTTCCGTGCTGGTGGACGGCCAGCCGGTGGCCGAGGTTCAGGCAGGGGCCGATGGCAGCTTTGCCGCCCTGTTCACCCTGGCCCCCAATGCTCAGCCCAGCCTGATGACGCTGGAGGCAACCCAGCCAGAGGGTGCCGCGACTTTGGGGTCGGACCAGTCGGTGGCGCTTGGCCCGATTGCCGGGCCGCAGCCGGTGGCGATGCGGCCCGAGACGGCGGCTTCCGCGCCCGAGGGGCTGCGGGGAACGGCTCTGTCGGGCGCGGTGGTGCCGCCCGCGCCGGAGCAGGGGGCGGCAGCGATCGCTTCCGCCGATGGTGCGGGCCTTGCCGCGCCTGCGGCAGATGCTGCGCCTCCGCCCGCCGTGCCGCCTGTGGCCTTGCTGGTGAGCGAGGGGGGCGCGACGGTGCTGCAAGGCCCGGTGCTGACTGAGCCCCAATCAACGGCGGCACAGGTTCCCGATGGGTCGGCGGCACGCCCGACGGCTGTGGTGCTGGAGGCGATTTCCTATGCGCCCGACGGCGCGGTGCACCTGTCGGGGCGTGGCCATCCCGGCCAGACGGTGCGGATCTATCTGGATATGGCCCCGGTGGCAGAGGCTGTGGTCGCGGCGACCGGCCTATGGCAGGTGACGCTGGGCGATACGGCCCCGCAGATCTATACCCTGCGGCTTGATCAGGTGGACGCGTCGGGCAAAGTCTCGGCGCGGTTTGAGACTCCGTTCAAACGCGAAACGCCCGAGGCTCTGGCGGCGCTGTCTGCTGGGGCAGGGCAGGGGGCGGGGGATGCGGCAGAGACAGAGGCACCCCCTGTGGCCCCTGATGTGACAGGGCCAGCGGAACTGGCACCGCCCGCGACGGCACAGACCGGGCAAACCGCACAGCCCGTTGACACCCCGATCGCCTCCACCTCTGTCGAGGTGCCAGAGGGCACTGCTGCCCTCACGCCTGTGGCGTCGGATGCGGCGGCTGTTGCCGCACAACCGCCGCCGCCGGTCAGCGTCACCGTGCAGCCGGGCTTCACCCTGTGGGGCATCGCGCAGCAGAATTTCGGCGACGGGATCTTGTATGTGCAGGTCTATGAGGCCAACCGCGACAAGATTGGCGACCCGGATCTGATCTATCCCGGGCAAGTCTTTACAATTCCCGCAAAACCCTGAACCGGGTCTGGCCATTCCCGCCGCTTCCCCCTAGATATCAGGGCCGAAAAGAGGCCCCCGATGTTTGAACCGACCCCGACAGACGCCCCGGCCAGTGGCCTGCAGACCATTTCCCGCGTGATCCCTTATCTTTGGCCACCGGGTCAGAACTGGGTCAAGCGCCGGGTGGTGGCCTCGCTCTTGCTGCTGGTGATGGCCAAGGTGATCTCGGTCACTACCCCCGCGATCTACAAGCAGGCGGTGGATGCGCTGGCAGGCGATGCGCCGGATACAGCCACCCTGCTCGGGCTGGCGGCCGTTGGGTTGACAGTGGCCTATGGCATGGCGCGACTGCTGACCGTGGCGTTCAACGAGGCGCGCGATGCGGTGTTTGTGCGGGTTGGCCAGCGGGCACTGCGCCAGCTGGCACTGGAAACCTTCACCCATATTCACAAGCTGTCCTTGCGCTATCACATCACCCGCAAGACCGGCGGCCTGAGCCGGATCATCGAGCGCGGGGTGAAGGGCGTCGATTTCCTGCTGCGCTTCATGCTCTTGTCGATCGGACCGCTGATCCTTGAGCTGAGCATGGTGTCGATCATCTTTGCGGTGGTCTTCGGCTGGCAATATGCGGCGGTGGTGGTGGTGGTGATCACCATCTATGTCGCCTTTACCTTCAAGGTCACCGAATGGCGGGTGGCGATCCGGCGCGAGATGAACGCGCAGGATACCGATGCCAACCAGAAGGCCATCGACAGCCTGCTGAATTATGAAACGGTGAAATATTTCAACGCCGAAGGGCTGGAGGCGCAGCGCTATGACCATGCGATGCAGCGCTATGAGGTGGCGGCGGTCAAGACGGGCCTCAGCCTTGCGTTCCTGAACCTTGGGCAGGCGTTCTTCATCACATCCGGCCTTGTGATCGTGATGGTAATGGCGGCGCGCGGGGTGCAGGCGGGCCAGCTTACCGTGGGCGATTTCGTGATGGTCAACGCCTATATGATCCAGATCACCATGCCGTTGAACTTCCTTGGCACGGTATACCGCGAGATCCGGCAGGCGCTGGTCGATATGGGCGAGATGTTCGGCCTGTTGGGCCAGCCCGCCGAGGTGAAGGACAAGCCCGGTGCGCCGGATCTGTCGGTCACGCGTGGCGAGGTGAGGTTTGATGATGTGCGCTTTGACTATGATCCCTCGCGCCCCATCCTGAAAGGCGTCAGCTTTACCGTGGCCCCGGGGCAGCGGGTGGCGCTGGTCGGGCCCTCGGGTTCGGGCAAGTCCACCATCGGGCGGTTGCTGTTCCGCTTCTATGATGTGACCAATGGCGCAATCCGCATTGACGGGCAGGATCTGCGCGATGTGACGCAGACCAGCATCCATGCCAGCATCGGCGTGGTGCCGCAGGATACGGTGCTGTTCAACGATACGGTCTATTACAACATTGCCTATGGCCGCGCCGGGGCCAGCCGCGAAGAGGTGGAGGCGGCGGCGCGTGCGGCGCGCATCCATGAGTTCATCATGTCCTTGCCCGAAGGCTATGAAACCACGGTGGGCGAGCGTGGGCTGAAACTGTCGGGCGGCGAAAAGCAGCGTGTGGGCATCGCGCGCACCTTGCTGAAAAATCCGCCGATCCTGATCCTCGACGAGGCGACCAGTGCGCTGGACACCCAGACCGAGCGCGACATTCAGGACAGCCTGCTTCAGATGGGGCAGGGCCGGTCGGTGATCACCATCGCGCACCGGCTGTCGACGATTGCCGATGCCGACCAGATCATCGTGCTGGAGGCGGGCCAGATTGTGGAGCAGGGCACGCATGATGCGCTCTTGGCCAATGGCGGGCGCTATTCTGCCATGTGGGCCCGGCAATCGGCGGAAGAGGAAGAGGCGGCCTGACCGGCGCTATTCCGCTGCGTTGCGGATCGGGTAGGGGGCGGGCGGCGGCGCGTCTTCCCACAGGATCAGCGGTCTTTGCACCGCGCGGGCGGCGCGGGTCAGGGCCAGATCACGGGCTTCGACGCTGCCCTTGCCATGGGCAAGCGCAGACAGCTCTGCCCAGCCGCGATAGGCCCCGGCCCAAAGCCAGACCCGCAGCGCCAGGAGCGATGGCGTGAGCACCAGCGTCAGCACGGTGGAAATGCCAAGGCCAAAGACCACCGCGGTGGCAAGCTGTGTCCACCACAGGGCCGAAGGGCTGTTGAGCGTATAGCCGCCGCCGATGAAATCGACCGAAAGGCCGAACATCATCGGGGCCAGCCCCGCCATTGTGGTGATGGTGGTCAGCAGCACCGGGCGCAGGCGCTGTTCGGCGGTGCGGCCGATGGCTTCCAGCTTTGGCATGTAGCGGCTGAAGTCCTGATAGGTGTCGATCAGGATAATGTTGTTGTTGACCACGATTCCTGCCAGCGCCACGATTCCGGTGCCGGTCATGATGATGCTGAAGGTCTGGCCCATGACCATCATGCCAATGAGCACCCCGGTGGTGGACAAGACCACCGCCAGCAGCACCAGCACCGCATTGTAGACCGAGTTGAACTGCGCGAGCAAAATGATGAACATCAACCCCAGCGCGCCGGCAAAGGCCTTGCCCAGAAATGCCCCCGCCTCGGCCTGATCTTCCTGATCGCCGGTCCAGGCCCAGGCAACGCCTTCGGGCAGATCGGCGGTTTGCAGCCATGCGGTCAGGGTTTCGATCCGTTCACTGGCATTGATCGGCACGCCATCGGGCCGGGTCAGGCCATCGGCCACATCGGCGCGGATGTCATAGACCCGCGCCTCGTTCACCCGGTCGATGCGGCCCAGCTTGGGCACCGGTTTACGGGTGATGAAATTTGCCAGCGGCACCAGCCCGTCTGCGGTGCGCACCTTGAGCGAATCGAGGGTGGACAGCACCCGGTCCGCATCCGGCAGGCGCACGCGGATCTCGATCTCTTCATCGGACGACTCCACCCGCATGGTATCAAGCATGACCCCGCGGGTCACCAGCTGCACCATGCCGCCCACGGTGGCGACATCGGCACCAAAGCGCCCGGCGCGGGCGACATCGACGGTGATTTCCCAGTCGATGCCCGGCAAGGGGCGAGTGTCTTCAAGACCGATGATGCCCGCCATGCCGGCCATCTGCGCACGGATGGTTTCGACCGCCTGATCGAGCGCTGCAAAATCATCGCCCGACAGGCGCAGGTGCAAGGGTTTGCCGGAAGCGGGGCCGGAGGCGCCCGCCAATACTTCGATCTTTATCCCGGGCAGGGCGTTCAGCCGTTCGGTCAGGCCCGCGATGATACGCTCACCCCCCAGGGCGGGATCGGCGCTGCGCTCTTCCCAAGGCTCCAGTTCCAGCTGGATCTGGCCCACACTGTCCAAGGGCGATTGCGCGCCGCCGGTATTGGCGTTCAGCCCCCCGGCCCCGGCGAAGGAGAAGGTAGATCGCACCCCCGGCGTGCCGATCACCAGCGCCTCGGCCTGTTGCAGCAGCGCGTCTTTTTCGGCCAGCGACAGGTTGCCTCGCGCCTGCACATAGACGATGGCCTGTTCCGGTTCGGTGGCCACAAAGAACTCTACCCCTTTGCCATGCTGGGCATAAAGGCCGAAGATCAGCGCCACAAAGCCGATCACGGCGGCGATGGTCACCAGCGGCATCACCGGATTGCCGGTCAGAAAGCGGATCACCCGGCCAAAGGCGCTGCGCCTGTAGCCCGCCACCACGGGCGCAAGGCGCTGCGGTTTGGCGGCCTCCAGCGTGATCGAGGCTGCAAAACCGCCCAGCATGGCCAGCGCCGCACCGGGCAACAAGGCCGCCGCGCCGGTGCCGCGCGGCGCAAGCATCAGGGCGACGCCGGCGAACAGGATCGCAAGCGCGACGGCCACCAGAACCAGCCGCAGCCACAGCGGGCGCGGGCGCAGCAGGGTGGCAACCGCTTCAAGCTGCCGCGTGATCCGGCCTGCCACCCCGCCCATCACCGGCACATAGACCAGTGCCACCAGAAGCGATGCCGACAGCACGAAGATCAGCGTCACCGGCAGCATGCCCATGAATTCTCCCGCCACCCCGGGCCAGAACAGCATGGGCAGAAAGGCACAAAGCGTGGTGGCGGTAGAGCTGATGATGGGCCAGAACATCCGCTTTGCGGCCTCGGTATAGGCGGCCATCGGGCCAGAGCCGTCCTGAATCCGTTTGTCGGCATATTCCACCACGATGATGCCGCCATCGACCAGCATGCCGACGGCCAGGATCAGCCCGAACATCACGATGTTCGACACCGAAATGCCCAGCACCGCAAAGAAGGCGAAGGTCAGCAGGAAAGTCGTCGGAATGGAAAACCCGACCAAGAGCGCCGACCTTGTGCCAAGGGCGGCCAGCACCACCACCATCACCAGTGCGATTGCCGTCAGCACCGCGCCTTCCAGCTGGCGCACCATGCCTTCGACATTGGTGGACTGGTCGAGCGAGGCCGCAACCGAGACCGACCGGCGCAGGTCTTCGGGCCAGGCCGCCACCTCGGCCTCCACCACATCCTGCACCAGACGCGAGGTGTCGATCAGGTTGAAGCCCTTGCGCTTGACCACCTGAATCGCCACCGTCGCTTCGCCATTGTAGCGCGCGGTGCCGGTTGGGTCTTCAAAGGTCAGGTTGATCTGCGCCAGATCGCCCAGCGTGATGGTGCGGTCGCCGTTGACCTTGACCGGCAGGGCGTAAACCTGTGCGGGTGTGTTGAAGCTGGACGGGATCTTGACCGCAAAGGCCCCGCTGGGGGTTTCCACCTCTCCGGCTGCGATCAACTGGTTGTTGCGGGTGACAACCGTGATCAGCTCGGCGGCGGTGATGTTATAGGCCTCCAGCTTCAGCGGGTCGATCAGCACCTCCAGCATCTCGTCCCTGTGCCCGGCCAGTTCCGCCTTGAGCACCGGTTCCAGAGCGGCAATCTTGGATTGCAGATCCTTGGCCGCGCGCAGCAGGGTGCGTTCGGGCACGTCGCCCGACAGGGCGATCACCAGAATGGGAAATTCACTGAAATTGATCTCGTTGATCGAATAGGTGTCTGCCCCGGCTGGAAATTTCGCCTCGGCCGTGTTCATCCGGTCGCGCACATCGGCGATGGTCTGCGATTTGTCCCAGCCGAATTCAAATTCCAGCGCCACGCCGCCATAGCCTTCGGCCGCGGTGCCGGAGATGGTCTTGAGCCCGTCAAGGCCCGACAATTCCTGCTCCATCACCTTGACCAGCAGGGTTTCCGAGTCGGCGGCGGAAATGCCGGGGAAGGGGACCGAGACGAACAGCGCCGGAATGTCGATATCCGGCTCGCCCTCCTTGGGCAGGTTGACATAGGCCAGCACGCCTGCCGCCACCGACAGCAGGATAAAGGCCACCACCATGCGGGCGCGGGCGGCGGCCCAGTCGATCAGCCCGGTCATGGTGCGGCCTGTTGCAGGGTGACGGTGATCGGCGTGCCGTCCGTCACATAGTCCTGCCCCACCGTGATCACCGTGGCCTGCTCGGGCAGACCGGTGACCAGCATGCCATCCACCGTATCGCGCAGCACGGTGACGGGGGCAAAGCGGGCGCGCCCCTCTACCGCCAGCTGCACCCCCAGCACCCCGGTATTGTCCAGTGTCAGGCTGGAAGCCGGCAGCAGATGCGCCATGACGCCATCGGCACTGATCAGCATTTCCGCCGTCTGCCCATCACGGATCACAAGATCGGCATTGGGCACGGTGACCTCGACCCGGAAGGTGCGGGTGGCCGGATCGGCGACGCGCGACAGAAAGGTGACGCGGCCCTGCACCTCGCGCCCGGAAATCAGGCGCGCCCCGGCAATCGCCCCGACCGAAATCCGGTCCACCTCGGTTTCGGGGACGAAGCCGACCAGCTTGATCGGGTCCAGCTGGATGACCGTGCCGCAGACCCCGCCGGGTTGCAGCAGGCTGCCCAGTTCGGCGGTGTCGGCCTCCAGCAGCCCTTCAAACGGGGCGCTGATGGTCAGGCGGGACAGGTCGATGCGGATGGCCTCCAGCGCGGATTGCGCGCCCTGCACCCCGGCGCGGGCCGATTCCAGCGCCGCTTCGGCCCCGATGCGGCGGGTCTCGGTGGCAAAGCCGCCCTCATTCAGCCGGTTGGCGGCATCGGCATTCACTTGCGCCTCGCGCAAGCGGGCCTGCGCCTCGGTCAAACGCGCTTCAGCCTCGGCGCTCTGCTGCAGTCTGCTGCCGGGGTCGAGCGCGCATAAGGTCTGGCCTGTGGTGACAAAGGCCCCGCGCCGCAGCGGGTCTGACCGCACCAGCCCCCCGGTTTCGGCCCGCACCTCAACCTGCCGCGCGGCTTCGGTCCGGCCCCGGGCGATCACCGCATTCTGCACCGGCGTTGCGGCAGTGGCGATGGCGACCACGGACATTGCGGCCTCGGCTGGCGGGGATGCCGATGTCTCCGCCCCGGACGGCAGGGCTTCGGCGGCGGTGGTGGCCATCAGACGGTCCCGCTCGAACACGGCAACATAGAGCGTTGCCGCGACGGCCAGGGCGGTCAAGGGAGGAAGGATACGCATGGTCACCTTTTCAAGCCGCTCTCGCATGGGCTAATCTAGGCCTTGCCGGCCGGACGGACAAGCTGCCTCCGTGCCGCAGCGGATTGCGGTCTGTGGGGCAGGGCTTGGCAAGCCCTTGTGCTTGCGTGTAAGACAGGGCGCAGACAGGTGGTCCGCTGCGCTTCCGGGCGGGTGGGTCCCGACACAGGTAATGAACGCCTTTTGAAAGCCGAAGTGACGTGAGCAATCCCGATAGTTTCATTCAGGAAGTGACGGAAGAGGTACGCCGCGACCGGCTGTACTCCTACTTCCGCAGATACGGCTGGATTCCTGCGCTGATCGTGCTGGCGGTGGTCGGTGGCACGGCCTGGACCGAATGGTCGAAAGCGCGCGATGCGGAACAGGCACAGGCTTTTGGCGATTCCGTGCTGGATGCGCTGGATCTGGGCGGGGCTGAGGCGCGTCAACAGGCGCTCGCATCGGTTCCGGCAGATGGCGCGCAAAAGGCGGTGCTCTCCCTGTTGCTGGCCTCTGACCCGACGCAGGACCGTGCGGCCAGCCTGGCCGCGCTCGAGTCCCTGGCGGCAGATACCTCCCAACCGCAAAGCTACCGCGATCTGGCCGTGCTGCGCCGGGTGATCCTGGCCGGCAGCGATCTGCCGCTGGCCGACCGGCGCGCGCTGCTGGACCCGGTCGCGGCGCCGGGGCGGGCCTTCCGGCCCTTGGCGCTGGAACAATTGGCCTATCTGCTGGTCGAAGAGGGCAATACCGATGCTGCGATCAGCGCGCTTCAGGCGCTGACGCAGGATCAACAGGCCCCGGCGGGCTTGCGTGGCCGGGCGGGACAGATGATTGTGGCGCTTGGGGGCGAGACTGCCCCCGCAGCGGATGCCGGGTGACGGGACTTGGCTGGGTGGGGACCGTGGGAGTGAAGCGAGTGGTGAAACAGAAGTGCTGGCTGGGGCTCTCGGCGATGACCGCCGCCCTGCTGCTGTCTGCGTGCGAACGCGAACTGATCCTGCCGGGCGAACGCTTTCCGGTGCGCGCCGATCTGGATGCCTCGCTTCGCGTCGAAGGGCAACCGGCCCCGGTGGCCCCCTCTGCGCTGCCGCCGAACCAGAGCGTGCCGATTGCACTGCCCGCCGCCGTGGCCAATGCCGAGTGGAGCCACCGCGGCGGCTCGGCCCGCCACGCCTCGCCCCATGGGCGGCTCTCCGCCGCGCCTGCACGGGTGTGGAGCGCCAATATCGGGGCCGGGTCCAGCCGCAAGAACCGCCTGACCACCTCTCCGGTCGTGGCTGATGGCCGGATCGTCACGATGGACAGCAATGCGCTGGTGGTGGCCACTGGCACCAACGGGGCCACGCTGTGGCAAGCCGATCTGACCGCGCCGTTCGACCGGGGTGGCGATGTGTCGGGCGGCGGTGTGGCGCTTGGCGGCGGCATGGTGTTTGTGGCGACGGGCTATGGCGAACTGGTGGCCCTGCAGGCCAGCAACGGCGCTGTGCTCTGGCGCCAGCGTCTGGCAAGCCCGGTATCGGGCGCGCCTGCCTATGATGGCGGCACGGTCTACGTTTCTACCCGCGATGGCGCGGGCTGGGCGGTGGATGCGCGCAATGGCAAGGTGGAATGGACCGTGCCGGGCCTGCCCAATGCGCTGGCGGTCTCTGGCTCTGCCGCTCCGGCGGTGACCGATCGTACCGTGATTTTCCCTTTCCCCAGCGGCGAACTTGTCTCGGCCCTGCGCCTGAACGGCGTGCGGGTCTGGGGCGCGCCGGTGACCGGGCAACGCCCCGGCCGCGGCTATCAGGGGCTGACCGATCTGACCGGCGATCCGGTGATCGTGGGCAGCACGATCTATGCCGGCACCGCCGCAGGCCGGACCGCCGCGATCAACGCAGGCTCGGGCGAGCGGATCTGGACCGCGGTAGAGGGGGCGATGAACCCGCCGCTGGTGGTGGGTGGATCGGTCTTTGTGGTAAATGACGAGGCGCGTCTGGTGCGTCTGGACGCCGCCACCGGCGAGGTGATCTGGCTGGCCGACATGCCCTATTTCGAGAATGCCAATCCACGCAGGCATCAGGCCATCACCGCGCATTATGGCCCGGTTCTGGCTGGGGGCCGGGTGATCGTGGTGTCGGGCGATGGTCTGTTGCGCCAGTTCAACGCCACTGATGGCACGCTGGTGGGCACGGCCCAGATTCCCGGCGGCGCGGCAGCGGCACCGGCCCTTGCAGGCGGCGTGCTTTATGTTGTCAGCACGAACGGGCAACTTCACGCTTTCCGTTAAGGCCAAAGCCCTGTATGGGGAACGGCTTGAATGATACCGGACCCGTATAAGACATGAGCTTTACCCTCGCCATCGTGGGCCGCCCCAATGTGGGCAAATCCACGCTTTTCAACCGCCTTGTCGGGCGCAAGCTGGCCCTGGTCGATGACCAGCCGGGGGTGACCCGCGATCTGCGCGAGGGCGACGCCAAGCTGTTCGACCTGCGCTTTACCGTGATTGACACCGCCGGTCTGGAAGAGGTCACCGATGACTCGCTTCAAGGCCGGATGCGGCGGCTGACCGAACGGGCGGTCGATATGGCCGATGTCTGCCTGTTCCTGATTGATGGCCGTGTCGGCGTGAACCCGACGGATGAGGTCTTTGCCGAGATCCTGCGCAAGAAAGCCGCCCGGGTGATTTTGGGCGTCAACAAGGCCGAAGGCCGCGCCGGCGAAGAAGGCGCGCTGGAGGCCTGGTCGCTGGGTCTGGGCGAGCCGTTGCGCATTTCTGCCGAACATGGTGAGGGGATGGACGATTTGTACCGTCTTCTCAAGCCCTTGGAAGGCGAGTTTGCCGAGCGCGAGGCCGAGAACACGCCGCTGACCGATGTGGATATCTCGGAAGAAGATGCCGAGCTGGAGGCGGATGAATTCGCGCACCGGCCCACGGTCAAGAAACCGCTGCAGATTGCGGTGATCGGGCGGCCCAATGCGGGAAAATCCACGCTGATCAACAAGATCATCGGCCAAGATCGTCTGCTGACCGGGCCAGAGGCCGGGATCACCCGCGATGCGATTTCGGTCAAATCCGACTGGTTGGGCACGCCGATCCGGATCTTTGACACGGCGGGGATGCGCAAACGCGCCAAAGTCGTTGAAAAGCTTGAAAAACTCTCGGTTGCTGATGGCTTGCGCGCCGTGCGCTTTGCCGAAGTGGTCGTGGTGCTGCTCGACGTCGATATTCCTTTTGAATCCCAGGACTTGCGGATCGCAGATTATGCCGAATCCGAAGGCCGCGCCGTGGTGATCGCGGTCAACAAATGGGATCTGGAGGATGAAAAGCAGGACAAGCTGGCCGAGCTGAAGGAAATGTTCGACCGCCTGCTGCCGCAGTTGCGCGGCGCGCCTCTGGTGACCGTATCGGCAAAAACCGGGCGCGGTCTGGACCGTCTGCATGACGCCATCCGCCGCGCGCATGACACCTGGAACAAGCGCATCACCACCAACCGGCTGAACACCTGGCTGGGCGCGATGACCGAGGCGCATCCGCCGCCAGCCCCGGGCGGCCACCGGATCAAGCTGCGGTATATGACGCAGGTCAAGACCCGCCCGCCAGGATTCGTCATCAAATGCTCGCGCCCCGAAGAGCTGGCCGACAGCTACAAACGCTATCTGGTCAATGGCTTGCGCGAACATTTTGATATGCCGGGCACGCCGATCCGGCTGTTCCTCCGCTCTCAGGCGAATGACAACCCGTTCAAGGAACGCAAATTCCACACCCCAAGCCGTCTGCGCAAGCATATGGACAAGAAATAGCCCTGTTTCACGGGGTTTTCATCATCCGCGCCCCATGCTAGGGACGCGCCGCAGAACACGGGCGCAAGGCAGGGGCCTTGACCCACATCAGGAGACGCCGAAATGGCCATCGAACGCACGCTTTCCATCATCAAACCCGACGCCACCCGCCGCAATCTGACCGGCAAGATCGTGGCCAAATTCGAAGAGGCCGGTCTGCGCGTCGTCGCCTCCAAGCGCATCCACCTGTCGGCGGCCCAGGCTGGCGAATTCTATGCCGAGCACAAAGAGCGCGGCTTTTACGGCGAGCTGTGTGACTTCATGGCGTCCGAGCCGGTTGTGGTTCAGGTTCTGGAAGGCGAAGGCGCCATTGCCAAGAACCGCGAAGTGATGGGGGCCACCGATCCGGCACAGGCCGATGACGGCACGATCCGCAAGGATTTTGCGCTGTCCAAGGGTGAAAACTCGGTCCACGGCTCTGACAGCGCCGACTCGGCCGCGCGCGAGATCGCGTTCTTCTTCTCGGGTCTTGAACTGGTTGGCTAAGGCCCGCCGTACAGTCGGTCCGGCCTTCTAGGTCTTTTCGACGACACCAAAAAACGAAAGGGCCGCCTCCAGATCGGAGCGGCCCTTTTCCATTGTGCCAAGGGTGCTGCCCGTGATGGCATCAAAGCGCTTGCGCAGCGCGGCTTTCTCGGCACCCTTGCAATCGTTCCAGGGACGGCCCTGCAACCCCATCACCAGCACGTAATAGCCGATGAAATGCGGCGGTGTGCCCGACAGCAGCAGGCGGCGATAGGCTTCATCAGGCCCGATCGCGCGCAGGTCGGTGGCGATGTGGATGCCGGCCCGGGCAAAGGCGCGTTCCGACGCCGGGCCAAGGTTGGGAATAGCGGAAACCGGATCAGACACCATTGCCCCCTCAGAGTCAGAACGGGGCCAGCGTGACCGCTGACCCCGCCCTGTTCAAGGCTGTTCTTTTTGTGCTTTTCAGATTGACGCCCAGTCCTTGAAGACCGGTGTGCCACCTTGCTGCTGGGGCGCGGGTTTGCCGCCCTGCTGCTGTTGGCCACCCTGCTGGGGCGTTGCATTCTGCTGGGGGGTCATTTTGTGCTCCATCTGACCGTTTGCCTGCCGTTCTTTCAACCTTGTCACGACGCGTGGCCGCAACAAGTCCAAATCATGACAGTGCGGCGACGCTTTAGTCTGGCTGTGGAGAAGCTGCAACAGGCGAAGCGATCACGCTGTCGTTGCCCGGCTCGGACGGCAAAGACGCGCCGATACCGCACCGCGCGATGCCTTGCAGGCGGTGCCGAATGCTGTAGCACTTGGTTTGACGCGGCTTACATGACCTGAAGGACCACAGATGACTTCGCCCATTCCTGTTTTCGATGGCCACAACGATCTGTTGTTGCGCCTGTTCGCCGCACCCGACCGGCGCGAGGACATCTGGCTGACCGGCGAGGGCAAGGGACATCTGGATCTGCCACGGATGCAACAAAGCGGCTTTGCCGGGGGGATGTTCGCGATCTATGTGCCATCTCAGGGCAGCGAGGCGGCGGCAGGGCTGGATGCGCTGATGGATGCCCCGCCCTATGATCTGCCACTGCCCGCGCCGCTGGCGCAAGCGATGGCCCTGCGCGTGGCGCAGACCATGGCCGATGATCTGCACTGGATGGCGGACAGCAGCGGCGGTGCCTTCCGGCTCTGCACCTCGGTGGCACAGATCGCGGCGGCGCGGGCGGAGGGGGTCATCGCCGGGGTCATGCATATGGAAGGCGCCGAGGCGCTGGACGGCGATGGCGCAATCCTGCATGATTTTCACGCCCGCGGCCTGCGGTCGCTGGGTCCGGTGTGGAGCAGGCCGACCCTCTTTGGCCATGGCGTGCCGTTCCGCTTTCCCGGTGACCCCGATACCGGACCAGGGCTGACCGAGGCGGGCATGCGGCTGGTGCGCGATTGCAACCGCTTGCGGATCATGATCGATCTGAGCCATCTGAACGCCAAGGGCGTCGAGGATGTGGCACGGCTGTCGGATGCGCCGCTGGTCGCCACCCATTCCAACGCCTGGGCCATCACGCCATCGACGCGCAACCTGACAGACCGCCAGCTTGGCCTGATCCGCGACTCTGGCGGCATGGTCGGCATCAACTTCGCCACCGTGTTTCTGCGGGAAGATGGGCGCAGATCGCCCGACATGACGCTGGACCCGCTGTTGCGCCACCTGGACCACCTGATTGCACATCTGGGCGAGGATCACGTCGGCTTCGGTTCCGATTTCGACGGCGCGGCCATCCCGGCACCCCTGGGCGATGTGACCGGTCTGCCGGTGCTGACGGCGGCGCTTGCCGCACATGGCGTCACCCCGGACCTGATGCAGAAACTGTGCTGGGACAACTGGATGCGTGTCCTGCACCGCACCTGGGGCCACTGATCCCCCATTATCTGTTCATAAATATCCCGGGGGGCGGCGCGGCACGCGCCGGGGGGCTGGCCCCCCATCAACGTCAAAAGGCCCGCGCAGCAGCACGGGCCTTTCTTGTCACATCCCCAAAGCCCTACAACAGCGCCTTGGCCTTGGCGACCGCCGCCTCGGCGGTGATGCCGAATTCGGCATAGAGCCGTTCCGCCGGGGCAGAGGCCCCAAAGCCGGTCATGCCGACGAAATCCCCCTTGTCGCGCTTGCCGCCTTCGCCGAACAGCCAGGTGTCCCAGCCAAAGCGCGTGCCTGCCTCAATGGCAATGCGCACCGCACCGGGCGGCAGCACCTTGCGGCGATAGCTGGCATCCTGCTGGGCGAACAGCTCCCAGCACGGCATGGAGACCACGCGGGTGCCGATGCCCTCGCCCTCCAGCAGCGCACGGGCCTTGAGCGCGATTTCCACCTCGGACCCGGTGGCCATCAGGATAACCTGACGCTTGGCGGTGGCCTCTTCCAGCACATAGGCCCCCTTGGCGACCATGTTCTGGTTGGTGTGGGTCTTGCGCACGGCCGGCAGGTTCTGCCGCGACAGGGCCAGAACGGTGGGCGTGGTCTTGGAGGACAGCGCCACGTCCCAGGCCTCGGCGGTTTCCACCAGATCGGCAGGACGGATGACATAGGTGTTGGGCGTGGCGCGGCTGATCGCCAGATGCTCGACCGGCTGATGGGTCGGGCCATCCTCGCCCAGACCGATGGAGTCATGGGTCATGACATAGACCACCGGAACCCCCATCAGTGCCGACAGGCGCATCGACGGGCGGGCATAATCGGTAAAGCACATGAAGGTGCCGCCATAGGCCCGCACGCCGCCGTGCAGGGCCAGACCGTTCATCGCTGCCGCCATGCCATGTTCGCGGATACCGTAATAGACATAGCGACCCTTGCGGTTTTCGTCCGAGAACACGCCCATATCAGCGGTCTTGGTGTTGTTCGATCCCGTAAGGTCTGCCGATCCGCCGATGGTTTCCTGCATCACCGGGTTGACCGCCGCCAGCACCTTCTCCGATGCGGCACGGGTGGCAAGTTTCGGCATGTCCTCAACCGCCTGCTTTTTCACGCCCCGGATGGTCGCGGCCAGCTTGGCCGGCGCGTCACCGGCAAAGATCCGGGCAAATTCGGCCTGCTTGGTGGGCGAAAGCGCTGCCAGGCGTTTGTCCCAGGCGCTGCGGGCCTCGGCCCCCCTGGCCCCCACGGCTTCCCACCAGGATTTGACATCGGCCGGCACTTCGAAAGGCCCACCGGGCCAGCCGTAACCGTCTTTGGCGGATTGCAGCTGCGCCTTGTCGGTCAGCGCGCCATGGCCCTTGGAGGTGTCTTGTGCGGCATGGCCGATGGCGATGTGGGTCTTGCAGGCGATCATCGCCGGGCGGGGCGAGGCTTTGGCGGCGGTGATGGCGCGGTCGATGTCTTCGGGATCATGCCCGTCGCAGGCGAAAACGTCCCAGCCCGAGGCGGCAAAGCGCGCGCCCTGATCGGTGACATCCGACAAGGACACCTTGCCGTCGATGGTGATGCCATTGTCATCCCACAACACGATCAGCCGCGACAGTTTGAGCCTGCCCGCCAGACCGATGGCTTCTTGGGACACGCCCTCCATCAGGCAGCCGTCACCGGCGATGACATAAGTGTAATGATCCTGCACCTGCGCGCCCCAGCGGGCGCGCAGCGATTCTTCGGCCATGGCAAAGCCGACCGCGTTGGAAATGCCCTGACCCAGCGGGCCGGTGGTGGTTTCCACACCTTGGACATGGCCATATTCCGGGTGGCCTGCGGTGATCGCCCCCCATTGGCGGAAGTTCTTGACTTGCTCCAGTGTCATGTCGGCATAGCCGGTCAGATACATCAAAGAGTAGAGCAGCATCGAGCCATGGCCTGCCGACAGGATGAAACGGTCACGGTCGGGCCAGCGCGGGGCGCTTGCGTCGAACTTCAGGTGATTGGCAAACAGAACGGTCGCCACATCTGCCATGCCCATCGGCATGCCCGAATGGCCCGAATTGGCGGCGGCCACGGCATCCAGCGTCAGGGCGCGGATCGCGGTGGCACGCATCCAATGATCGGGGTGGCGGTTGCGCAGGGTCTGGATGTCCAAGGCCGGGCTCCTCATTCTGGGATCTATGCGTGTCATGGGTTCCTTACCACCCCGGACGGCAAGATCAAGCACGCCGGCCCGGCTGGTGTCGATATGGGGCGGTCCTTACGCTTTGTTTACGCTAAGATCAGGGTTGACCTGCAAGGCTGCGATTCGCACCCTTGCCTTGGGCAGAGCAAACACCGGGACAGCCGGGAAAGAGGGGGCATGGATAACATTGCCGAATTGGAGCGTCGGATTGCAGCGGCGCTTATGCGGATTGGCGACGGGGTGGAAAGCCTGTCAGCGCGGGAAGCAGCGTCTGACGGGCCGGTGGCGACGCTGGCCGATGGCGTGGCGGAAGCCGAGATCGCGCGCCTGAACGAAGCGCTGGATGAAGAACGGATGCGGGTATCGCAGCTGCACGACCGCTTGCGCGCCGCGCAGCGGGCGCCGGTTGCCGACAAAACGCCCGAGCTGGAGGCCGAGATCGAACGGCTGAGCCGCCTGCTGGACAGCCAGGGGCTGGAAATGCAGCGGTTGAAGAAAACCGTGGTGGGCCTGCGCGAGCAGCTGCGCCTGATGATCGAGGCCCAGGCCGAGGACCGGGTGGAGCCGCATCTGATCAACAAGGCGATGCTGACCGAGCTTGAAGCCCTGCGCAGCCTGCGTGCTGCCGAAGCGGCGGAGCTGGACGAGCTGATCGCTGCGCTGGACCCGCTTGCGCCGCGACAAGAGGAGGTGGCCCAGGATGCCTGATGTGACAGTGTTGATCGGCGGGCGGGAGTTTCAGGTCGCCTGTCAGGCCGGCGAAGAGCATTTTCTGCAATCTGCTGCCGCGCTGCTGAATGCCGAAGCCGACCCTTTGGTGCAACAGATGGGGCGGATGCCCGAGGCGCGGATGCTGCTGATGTCGGGCCTGATGCTGGCCGACAAGACGGCGGCGCTGGAAGATGAGAACCGGCTGCTGAAAGAGCGGCTGGCTGTGCTGCAGGCGCGGCCCGCAGCGCCCGTCGAAAAGGTCGAGGTGCCGGTGATACCGCCACAAGTCTATGAGACGATGGCGGAAATCGCCGCAAGGGCCGAGGCGCTGGCCGATCGCATCGAAGAGCGGGCGCAGGGGTGAGGGCGGCGCTGGCCATGGGCCTGATGGCGCTGGCCTCGCAGGCCGGGGCTGAACCGATGCTGGTCCAGAACCTGCGCTATGCCTGTGATCGCGGGGTAGAGGTTCCGGCCACTTTTGTGACCGGGCCAGAGGATGCGCTGGTGGTGTTGCAGATCGAGGGCCGCCAGATCCTGCTGTATCAGGAGGTGGCAGCCTCTGGCGCGCGCTATGCCTGGCCATCGGACGGGGCCAGCTATGTGCTGTGGTCCAAGGGTGATGAAGCGGTGATTTCCTGGCGCGAAGGGGGTGCAGAGGTGCCCTTGTTGTCCTGCCGAGAACAGAGCTGAAAAAGGCCCGCAGGTTTTGCGGGCCTTTTCATATAGATGCGACTAAATGTTGAAGCGACACCTTAAGACGCGTTGGCTTCGCGGATCTTGTTGGCAGCGTCCTTGTCATAGGTGACGCCCTTGGCTTCGAACAAGGCGTCAAGCTCTCCTGACAGGGTCATTTCGGTGACGATATCACAGCCGCCGACAAATTCGCCTTTGACGTAAAGCTGTGGGATGGTGGGCCAGTCCGAGAAATCCTTGATGCCCTGACGGATCTCCTGATCGGCCAGCACGTTCACATCGGCAAATTCGACGCCCATGTAATTGAGAACGCCTGCCACGCGGGAGGAAAACCCGCATTGCGGCATCATTTTGGTGCCCTTCATGAACAGCACCACGTCGTTCTTTTCGACAGTGTCCTTGATCTGGTCTTGAGCGCTCATCAGCGTGTTCCTTTGATTATTCCGGGGCGCGGGTGGTCAGCGCCAGCGCGTGCAATTCGCCCTGCGATCCGTCCATCTTGCCTTTCAGGGCGGCGTAAACGGCGCGCTGTTGCTGCACGCGGTTCAGGCCCCGGAAGGATTCATCGACCACTTCGGCCGAGAAATGCTGGCCATCATCGCCCTGAACCGTAATGCGCGCCTGCGGAAAGCTGGCACGGATCAGGGTTTCAATGTCGCGGGCGTCGATCGGCATGGGCGGCTCCTGTTTTACCTATGTCAAATCTAGGCTGCGCGGGCCTCGGCTGCAAGGCGGGTTTGCGCCGTTACAGGCCAAGCGCCGTTGCAAAGGCGGTGCGATAGGTCTGGCTGAGGTCTTTGAGCGGGGCCGACTGATCCCCCAGCGCCACCGTATCGCCGCCGAACCGCCCGACGACCGTGACCGGCACCCCGGCAGAATGGCCAGCGGATTTGAGTCCGTGGAGGGTCTTCGGGTCAATCGCCACCAGATAGCGGGCCTGATCTTCGCCGAACAGGGCGGCGATGTCGCCGGTTTCCAAGGCCACGCCCAGACCCGCCGCCTCGGCCATCTCGAAGGCCGTCAGGGCCAGACCGCCATCGGACAGATCTGAACAGCAACGCAACACGCGTGCCTGCGCACGGATGAAGTCGCCGTGGCGTTTTTCTGCCGCCAGATCGACCGGGGGGGCATCGCCGCTGTCCATCCCGAAGGCTTCGGCCAGCAGGGCCGACTGGCCCAGATGGCTGCCGGTGGGGCCGATCAGCACCGCCAGATCGCCCGATTTTGGCGCGCCGTGGATCAGATGATCGAGCGTCGGCAGAATGCCGACCGCGCCGATGGTGGGCGTGGGCAGGATGCCGGAGCCATCGGTTTCGTTGTAAAGCGAGACATTGCCCGACACGATGGGCATATCCAGCGCCGCCACAGCCGCGCCGATGCCCTTGATGGCCCCCACAAGCTGCCCCATGATTTCGGGCTTTTCGGGGTTGCCGAAGTTCAGGTTGTCGGTGGTGGCAAGCGGCGTCGCCCCCATCGCGGTCAGGTTGCGGTAGGCTTCGGCCACCGCTTGCTTGCCGCCTTCAAACGGGTTGGCTTTGACATAGCGCGGCGTCACGTCAGAGGTGAAGGCCAGCGCCTTTTTGGTGCCATGCACCCGCACCACACCGGCGGGCAGGCCGGGGGTGATGACGGTATCTGCACCGACCTGGGAATCGTATTGCTCCCACACCCATGCCTTGTGGGCATAGGAAGGGCTGCTGATCAACGCGCGCAGGGCATCGAGCGGGGTAATGGCAGGGATATCGCCCAAGGGGGCTGCGGCGGGGGTTTCCACCCAGGGGCGGTCATATTCCGGCGCGGTGGAGGACAGTTTGGACAGCGGCAGGTCGGCCTTGATGTCATTGCCATGCAGGATAAGGAAGCGGTCTTCGGGGATGGTCTCGCCGACGATGGCGAAATCCAGATCCCATTTGGCGAAGATCGCGCGCGCCACATCCTCCAGTTCGGGCTTGAGCACCATCAGCATCCGTTCCTGGGATTCCGACAGCATCATCTCATAAGCGGTCATGTTGGTTTCGCGCTGCGGCACATCGGCCAGTTGCAGCTTGATGCCAAGGCCGCCCTTGTCGCCCATTTCCACCGCCGAACAGGTCAGGCCGGCAGCGCCCATGTCCTGAATGGAAATCACGGCACCGGATGCCATCAGTTCCAGACAGGCCTCCAGCAAGCGCTTTTCGGTGAAGGGGTCGCCGACCTGCACGGTGGGGCGCTTTTCCTCGATGGTATCGTCGAATTCAGCGCTGGCCATGGTGGCCCCGCCGACACCATCGCGCCCGGTTTTCGCACCGAGATACACAACCGGCATGCCGACACCCGAGGCGACGGAGTAGAAGATCTTGTCGGCATCGGCCAGACCGGCGGCAAAGGCGTTGACCAGACAATTGCCATTGTAGGATTTGTGAAACCGAACCTCGCCGCCGACGGTGGGCACGCCAAAGGCATTGCCGTAGCCGCCCACGCCTTCGACCACGCCCTTGACCAGATAGGCGGTTTTCGGATGCGAGGGCAGGCCGAAGGACAGCGCGTTCATCGCGGCAATGGGCCGCGCGCCCATGGTGAACACATCGCGCAGGATGCCGCCCACGCCGGTAGCAGCCCCCTGATGCGGCTCGATATAGCTGGGGTGATTGTGGCTTTCCATCTTGAAGATGACCGCCTGCCCGTCGCCGATATCGACCACACCGGCATTCTCACCGGGGCCGCAGATCACCTGTGGCCCGGTGGTGGGCAAGGTGCGCAGCCATTTTTTCGATGACTTGTAGGAGCAATGTTCGTTCCACATCGCCGAGAAAATGCCAAGCTCGGTAAAGTTCGGCTCGCGCCCGATAATGTCGAGGATCCGCGCATATTCATCGGGTTTGATCCCGTGCTTGGCGATCAACTCCGGCGTGATTGCGGGTTCGGTCATGTCTGGATTCCCCGATGCGGACTCGTGTCTGCGCTTTAGGCGAAAGGCGGCCAGAGGGGAAGGGGCAATGGCGTGAAAGCGCCCGTCGCGGGCGGGCAGCGGGGCCGGATGGGGCAGGCAGCGTCTTGGTTGTGCCCGCAATCCGGGCGCAGATGGGGGTTTGGCGATTATTTTTGCATCATCACCCGGAAAGGCAAAAAAAAGGCCGAGCAAAAGCTCGGCCTAAGTCCAACAGGGAGGTATGAAGCGAACAAGAGCAACCGCTCAACCGCTCGCTTCATGGGTGGATCTAGGCATGCTTGGGATTCGGGGCAAGTGGAAACAGGCTGCTGATGCGGCATGTCCGCTATGCGCTGAGTGCATGGCTGCGCGGGCTGGCCGCGCAGCGGATCATTCCACCTGCTGCCGCTTGCGATAGGCAAAGATCTCTTCGGTCACGAATTCGCGGAAGGCGGCCACGCGTTTGGAATGGCGCAGCTCTTCCGGATAGGCCAGAAAAACCGGCACTTCGGCGCTTTCGGTATCGGGCAGCACGCGGACCAGATGCGGGAAATCCTCGGTGATGTAATCGGGCAGAACACCGATGCCGAGGTGATTGAGCACGCCTTGCAGCACGCCAAAGTAGTTGTTGACCGTCAGGGTGGAGGGGATGTCATGCGCCATCAGTTCCTGCACCAGCGAGGCCCCCGCCGCCACCTGTGGCACACCAGCGTGCTGGGCGATCAGCCGGTGCTGCGAGAAATCGGTCATTGCGAGGGGCGTGCCCTGTTCCGCGAGGTATTCCGGCGACGCATAAAGCCGCATCTTGATGTTCATCAGCCGTTTGCGGATCAGATCTGCTTGGGACGGTTCCTTCATGCGGATGGCCACATCGGCTTCGCGCATCGGCAGGTCGAGCACGCGTTCTTCCAGCATCAGGTCAATCTTGAGGCTGGGGTATTTCTTGTACAGGTTCGCCAGTCGCGGGGCGAGCCACAGCGTGCCAAAGCCGGTGGTGGTGGTGACGCGCAATTCGCCAAACACCTCATCCTCGGAATCGCGGATGCGGGCGGCGGTCGCCTCCAGCCGTTTGGCCATGGCTTGGGTGGCATCAAACAAAAGCTCACCCTGTTCGGTCAGGATCAGCCCGCGCGCGTGGCGGTGAAACAGGGTGACAGACAGGCTTTCTTCCAGCGCGCGGATCTGGCGGCTGACGGCGGATTGCGACAGGTGCAGCACATCCCCGGCATGCGTCAGGCTGCCCTTGTCGGCAACGGCGTGAAAAATGCGCAGCTTGTCCCAGTCCATCGTCAAACCCTTTGCGAAAGCCAAACGCTATCACGGCCCGCCTCATGACGGGAGAATCAATCGCTTGTAAATGCTTTTCGGGCAGAGATAGTGCCAAAGGCGTGGCCTTTTCGTCCTACCGCAGGGGGGCAGAGCGGCTGTCATATCGCCGTTACCTGAACCGGCGACATGCAGGGATCAGGCGGCAGCGATCAAGCGGCGCGTGGAGGGAGCAAAGCTATGCAGCAGGGTGGTGCGCGTGACATTTCCTATGCCTCGTCAGCGTCAAGCCGGGCGGGGGCGGTGCTGATCCGCGCGCTGGAAAATGCGACGGGGCGGCTGGCCCTGATCAAGCGCGCGGCGGGCTATGAAGATGAGATGGCGCGCGGTCGCAGCTTCTGGGATGTGGTGCCCGAACGCTATGGGCTGAGCCTTGAAGTTGTGGGCGGAGAGGTGAGCAATATTCCGGCGACCGGGCCCTTGGTGCTGATCGCCAATCATCCGTTCGGCATTCTGGACGGGTTGATGATGGGCCATCTGCTGGACCGGGTGCGCGGCGATTTCCGCATTCTGGCCAATTCGGTGTTCCGCCGGGCCGAGGCGTTGAACCGGGTGGTGCTGCCGATTTGCTTTGATGAGACGAAAGAGGCGGTAAAGCTCAATCTGGACACCCGGGCTGAGGCCTTGCGCTATCTGGGGCAGGGCGGGGCGATCGGGGTGTTTCCGGGCGGCACAGTTTCGACCAGTGCGCGCCCCTTCACTTCGCGGCCGATGGACCCGGGCTGGCGCAACTTTACCGCCAAGATGATTGCAAAGTCGGATGCCACGGTGGTGCCGGTCTATTTTGACGGTCACAATTCGCGCCTGTTCCAGATTGCCAGCCATGTGCATTACACCTTGCGGCTGGGCCTGTTGATAAAGGAGTTCCGGGCGCGGATGGATGAACCGGTGCGCGTGGTGATCGGCAAGCCGATCGCCGCCTGCGATCTGGCCCCGCTGAAGGCGGACCCGACCCGGATGATGGAATTTTTGCGCAAGGCCACATACGATCTTTCACCGCATCCGTTACGGTCCTATGCTGCCGGTCACGAATTCGAGGCAAAATACAAAACGCGCTGACCGGGCCCAGGCGCCCGCAACAGGCGCAGAGGGTGGGGGCAGGCATGGCGGTCGGGGTTTTTGACAGCGGCATTGGCGGGTTGACGGTGCTGGACGCCATCACGCGTCGCCTGCCAGATTTGCCGCTGGTCTATCTGGGTGACAACGCCCATGCGCCTTACGGCGTGCGCACGCATGAGGACATCTTCAACCTGACCTGCGCCGCGGTGGAGCGGCTGTGGGAGGAGGGCTGCGATCTGGTGATCCTGGCCTGCAACACCGCCTCTGCCGCAGCCCTCAAGCGGATGCAGGAAACCTGGGTGCCGGCAGACAAGCGGGTGCTGGGGGTGTTCGTCCCGATGATCGAGGCGCTGACCGAGCGGCAATGGGGCGACAACTCGCCGCCGCGCGAAGTGGCGGTGCGCCATGTGGCGCTGTTTGCGACCCCGGCCACCGTGGCCAGCCGCGCGTTTCAGCGCGAGCTTGCGTTTCGCGCCATCGGGGTGGATGTCGAGGCGCAGCCCTGCGGCGGTGTGGTCGATGCGATCGAGCAGGGCGATGAGATCCTGGCGGAGGCGCTGGTGCGCAGCCATGTCGAGGCACTGATGCGCCGGATGCCACATCCGCAGGCGGCGGTGCTGGGCTGCACGCATTACCCGCTGATGGAGGCAACGTTCCAGGACGCGTTGGGGCCGGATGTGAAGGTGTTCAGCCAGGCCAATCTGGTGGCCGAGTCGCTGGCCGATTATCTGGTCCGCCGCCCCGAGATGCTGGGGGCCGGGACAGAGTCGAAATTCCTGACCACCGGCAACCCGAAGGCAGTGTCCTCCAAGGCCACCCAGTTCCTGCGCCGCCGCATCATCTTTGAGGCGGCCTGAACGGCTTTGATCCTGATCATTCACATCTGCGGGTTGCGGCATTAGAACAACTCGACATGGCCCGGGTTTGACCCCACATCAGGGGCGCAACCGGACGGAGGACAGATCATGGCGGGGATGAAGGGGCTCAAAAAGCAACGGCGGGTGCAGATCATCGTGCTGGCCTTTGTGGCGCTGGCCGTGTCCACCGGTCTGATCGGTTATGCCATGAAGGACGGCATCAACTTTTTCCGCAGCCCGACGCAGGTGGTGGAGGACCCGCCGCGGGTGGGCGAGGTGTTCCGCATCGGCGGTCTGGTCGAAGAGGGCAGCATCCAGCGCGGCCTGTCCGAGACGGTCAGCTTTCGGGTGACCGATACCAACCAGACCATTCCCGTGCGCTACACCGGTATCCTGCCGGATCTGTTTTCCGAAGGTCAGGGCATGGTCGGCACCGGGTCGATGGAAGACGGCATCTTTATTGCGACCGAAATCCTGGCCAAGCATGACGAGACCTATATGCCCGCCGAAGTGATCGACGCTTTGAAAGAGCAGGGCGTGTATCAGGATGCCAATACCGACAGTTGACGGGGACTGATCCGGCGCGCGCAGGCTTTCGCACCGGTTAACCCCGTCTTGTCACCCTTGTCATGGGGGAGCGTCACCACGCCGGGGATGCCCATGACAGAGTTACGACAGCCAGACGTACGGCAGCTTGCCGAAGCCATCGTCGCCCGCGAGGGCGGCTTTGTGAATGATCCTGACGATCCCGGAGGGGCCACCAACCATGGTGTCACCATCGGCACCCTGCGCCGCTTGGGGCTGGATGTGACCCGGGATGGCCGGATCGACGTGGCCGATGTGCGGGCCTTGACCCGCAATCAGGCCGTGGATGTCTTTATCGAGCATTATTTCAGACGGCCCGGACTTTCCGCGCTGCCCGAAGTGGTGCAGGCCTCGGTCTTTGACATGTATGTGAATGCCGGGCCCAATGCGGTGAAGATCCTGCAACGGCTGTGCACCGATATGGGCTTTCCCTGTGATCCCGACGGGATGATCGGGCCTCAGACGATCAGGGCCGCGCAAAGTGCCTATGAGGCGGCACCGAACCATTTTGCCGATGCTTATGGCATCGCGCGGCGCAACTACTATTACGCGCTGGCCGACAGTCGCCCGCAAAGCCGCAAGTTTGCCCGCCGCAGGGATGGCGGCAAGGGCGGCTGGATCACCCGGGCCGAAGAGTTCATCAGCCCGCGCTATCATCTGACGGAGGCGCAACACATGGCACGGGTGGCAAAATGGGGTTGATTGGCAAGGTGTTGGGCGGGCCGGGCGCGGTTTCGGCACTGGGCACCGCAGCAAAGGGCATATCCGAAGTCTTCGTGCCCTCTGCCACCCGGCGGATGGAACTGTCGGCCGAGGCGCAGATGGCCGCCTTGCGCCAGCTGGGGGACGAATACGGCCATCCGGCGCTGGGCTGGTTTGACCGGCTGGTGAACGGGCTGAACCGTCTGCCGCGCCCGATGCTGGCCTTTGGCACGCTGGGGCTGTTTGTCTATGCCATGGTCGATCCTGTGTCTTTTGCGCAGCGCATGGTGGGGCTGAACGCCGTGCCAGAGCCTTTGTGGTGGCTGCTGGGGGCGGTGGTGGCCTTCTACTTCGGCGCGCGGGAAACCTATTATTTCCGCCATCGCGGTGGGGCTGCGGTTGCGCAAAACGGGGCCGTATCCGGGGATAATCCCGCATTGGACGATTGGCGCGGCAACGGCTGAACTTGACCTGAGTTGCGCCCTCTGGCATGGCGGAGGGCGCAAGACAGGATTTGATCAGATGAACCTTTTCGCCGATATCCGCGCCACCGTTCTGACCGCATTGACCGAAATGCAGGCCGAAGGCACGCTGCCCGGGGGGCTGGATTTTGCGGCCGTAGCGGTAGAGCCGCCCCGCGATGCCGCGCATGGGGACATGGCGACCAATGCCGCGATGGTGCTGGCCAAGCCTGCGGGCAAACAGCCGCGCGCGATTGCCGATGCGCTGGCGGCCAAGCTGCTGGCCGATCCACGCATCACCGCCGCCGATGTTGCGGGGCCGGGCTTTCTTAACCTGCGGCTGGCACCCGGCCTTTGGCAGGGTCTGGTCAAGGCGGTCTTGGCGCAAGGCACCGATTTCGGTCGTGCGGATGTGGGCAAGGGCCGCAAGGTGAACGTGGAATTCGTCTCGGCCAATCCGACGGGCCCGATGCATGTGGGCCATGTGCGCGGGGCTGTGGTGGGCGATGCATTGGCCAATCTGCTGGCCTTTGCCGGCTGGGACGTGACCCGGGAATATTACATCAATGACGGGGGCGCGCAGGTCGATGTGCTGGCACGTTCGGCCTATGAGCGCTACCGGCAGGCGCATGGTCTGAGCCCCGAAATCCGCGAAGGGCTGTATCCCGGCGAATACCTCATTCCGGTGGGCGAGGCGCTGAAGGACACCTATGGCGACACGCTGCTGGACAAGGGTGAGCAATACTGGCTGGCCGATGTGCGCGAGTTTGCCACCCAACGGATGATGCAGATGATCCGCGAGGATCTGGCATCCTTGGGTGTGTCGATGGACCTGTATTCCTCGGAAAAGGCGCTTTACGGCACCGGCAAGATCGAGGCGGCGATTCAGACGCTCAAGGATATGGATCTGATCTATGAGGGCGTGCTGGAGCCGCCGAAAGGCAAAGAGCCCGAAGATTGGGAACCGCGCGAGCAGACCCTGTTCCGCAGCACCGCCCATGGCGATGATGTGGACCGCCCGGTGCAGAAATCCGATGGCAGCTGGACCTATTTCGCGCCCGATATCGCCTATCACTTCGACAAGGTGCAGCGCGGCTATGATCAGCTGATCGATATTTTCGGCGCCGATCACGGCGGCTATGTCAAGCGGATGAAGGCGGCGGTATCGGCCCTGTCAGGCGGGCGGGTGCCGCTGGACATCAAGCTGGTCCAGCTGGTCAAGCTGTGGAAAAACGGTGAGCCGTTCAAGATGTCCAAGCGCGCGGGCACCTTTGTCACCTTGCGCGACGTGGTGGAGCTTGCGGGCGCCGATGTCACCCGTTTCATCATGCTGACTCGCAAGAATGACGTGGCGCTGGACTTCGACTTTGACAAGGTGCTGGAACAGTCGAAAGACAATCCGGTGTTTTATGTGCAATATGCCAATGCGCGCGTAAATTCCATCCTGCGCAAGGCGCGCGAGGCCGGGGTCGATGTGTCGGACGCCACGCTGGCGGCGGCGGATCTGTCGAAACTCGACCACGTAGCGGAAATCGCGGTGGCCAAGAAGCTGGCGGAATGGCCGCGTCTGGTGGACATTGCCGCGCGCGGAAATGAACCGCACCGGGTGGCGTTCTACCTCTATGAGCTGGCGTCAGACCTGCACGGGCTGTGGAACCGGGGCAATGATGATGTGTCCTTGCGGTTCTTGCAGGACGATACGGCAACATCTCAGGCGAAAATCGCACTGGTGCGGGCCGTGGGCGTTGTCATTTGCTCGGGTCTTGGTATCCTTGGGGTGACTCCGGCCGAGGAAATGCGCTGATCAACAGCGCCCCGCCGGTGACGCAGGCAACAAGACGGGCAAACCGTCTGATCGAGGCAGAGCATGGCGGAAATCGATTTTGATGAGTATGGGGCGCCGCCCCGTATGAGCGGCGGGCAGGCGCAAAAGCTGATCCACCTGACCGGCGCACTGTGTTCGCTGGCGCTGATTGCTGGCATGGCCCTGTGGGGCTATCGTCTGGCGGTGCGCGATGTGTCGGGCGTGCCGGTGATCCGCGCCATCGAAGGGCCGATGCGGGTGGCCCCGCCCAATCCGGGTGGCAGCATTGCCGACCATCAGGGCATGGCGGTTAATGTGGTGGCCGCCGCGGGGGGGGCAGCCGGTCTGCCCGCAGAAATCATTCTGGCCCCGCCACCGATGGATCTGACCGCCGAGGATGCGCCCGGCCTGTCACCGCTTGACCCGGTCGCGGTGGCATCCGCGCCGGAGCTGGCCCCGTCGGGCCAGACAGCGCCCCAAACTGTGGCCGCGCCGGATGCTATCGGGGCGCTGATTGCCGAGGCCCTGCCGTCAGAGGCTTTGGCTGCCCCTCAACCCGTGACCACACAGGATGCTGTGGCGATGGCCTTGGCCGAGGCCTTGGGGCAAGCCCCGCCATTGGAACCGCTGGACGAGGGTGCTGCGCTGGAGGCCCCGGCGCAGGGTGGTGCCGGGGCCATCCGCCCGAAGGCGCGGCCAGAGCCCGCCTTCGCAGCGGACGTCGCGGCAGAGCCTGTCAGTGCCAGCCGCCCGACCAGCCCCGAAATCGACCCCGCGACCCTGAGCGTCGGCACAAGGCTGGTGCAGCTGGGGGCCTTTGACAGCGCCGAAATCGCGCGGGCCGAATGGGACAGGGTGCGCGACCGCTTTGGCGATCTGATGACCGGCAAATCGCTGGTGGTGCAATCGGCACAATCGGGGGGGCGCACCTTCTATCGCCTGCGCGCGCATGGGTTTGACGGGGAGGATGACGCCCGCCGCTTTTGTGCCGCGCTGTTGGCGGAAAATGCCGCCTGTATCCCGGTTGCCCATAGATGACGACAGGCAGGCTTGCCGCGATCTTTGGCTGCGCGGGGCCAAAGCTGACGGCGCAAGAGACAGCGTTCTTCCGCGAGGCCGATCCGTTCGGGTTCATCCTGTTCGCCCGCAATGTTGAAAACCCGGTGCAACTGCGGGCGCTGACCGCTGCGTTGCGCGATGCGGTGGGGCGCGACGCGCCGGTGCTGATCGATCAGGAAGGCGGGCGGGTGCAGCGGCTGCGCGCGCCCCATTGGCGCGACTGGGCCCCGCCTCTGGAGACTGTGGCAGGCGCGCGCGATCCGCAGCGCGCCATGTGGGTCCGCGCGCGCATCATCGCGCATGAATTGCGCGGCGTGGGGGTGGATGCCAATTGCGCGCCCTGTGCCGATGTGGCGGGGGATGCCACGCACCCGTTTCTGAAGAACCGCTGCTATGGCACTGATCCGGCGATGGTTTCCGCCATTTCGTCGGTTGTCGCCGACGGCCATCTGGCGGGGGGCGTTTTGCCGGTGATCAAGCATCTGCCCGGCCATGGCCGCGCGTCGGCAGACACGCATCACGATCTGCCCACGGTCACAGCCTCACGCGCCGAGTTGACGGCGACGGATTTTGTGCCGTTCAAGGCGCTGAACCATCTGCCGATGGCGATGACGGCGCATGTCGTCTTTTCCGCCTATGATGACCGGCCCGCCACGCAAAGCCCCCAGATGATCCGGGTGATCCGCGAGGATATCGGCTTTCACGGGCTGCTGATGACAGACGATCTGAACATGCAGGCGCTGCACGGCAGCCTGGCCGAACGCACGGCGGCCTCGATGGCGGCAGGCTGCGACATCGCCTTGCATTGCAAGGGCGATCTGGCCGAGATGCAGGCGGTCGCCGCGGCGTGTGGGGACCAGACCCCGGCCATCCGCGCCCGGGCGCAGCGCGCGCTGGACGCCCGCCATGCGCCCGACCCCGTTGACATCGCGGCTTTGGACGCCGAATTTCGGGGTCTGATGTCCGGGGATGCGCATGTCTGACACCATTGCCGACGACTGGGGCGAGGACCGTCTGGCTCCGGCGGACCGGATGGCCGCCGAGGCGCTGATCGTCGATGTCGATGGGTTTGAGGGGCCGCTGGATCTTTTGCTGACGCTCAGCCGCACGCAAAAGGTGGATCTGCGCAAGATTTCGGTACTGGAACTGGCCGAGCAATACCTGGGCTTTGTGCAAAAGGCGCAAAGCCTGCGGATCGAGCTGGCGGCGGATTATCTGGTGATGGCGGCCTGGCTCGCGTTTTTGAAGTCGCGCCTGCTGCTGCCCCCCGAACCCGGCGAGGACGGGCCAAGTGCCGAGGATCTGGCCGCCCATCTGGCCTTCCAGCTGGAACGGTTGCAGGCGATGCGCGAGGCGGCGGCGCGGTTGATGGCGCGCGATCAGCTGGGCCGTGATTTCTTTGCCCGGGGCGTTCCCGAAACCATCCGTCATCACCGTGAGGTGCGCTATGACGCCACCTTGCTGGATCTGATGCGCGCCTATGCCCGTATCCGCACCAAGGATGAATTCCGGCCCTTTGTGATGGATCGTGACCATGTGTTCACAATGGAGCAGGCGCTGGACCGGATGCGCGGGCTGATCGGCTATGTCGGGGACTGGGCCGATCTGACCAGCTTTCTGCCGGAAGGCTGGGAGGCCACGCCAATGCGCCGCCGGTCTTCTACTGCCGCCCATTTCGCAGCCATTCTGGAAATGGCCAAGCGCGGCCAGATCGAGCTGCGGCAGGGTGAGATGTTTGCCCCGATCCAGATCCGGCGCGGCACGGCATGACCGGGCCAGCCATGGATCCTGTCGAGAAAAGCCTGTTCGAGGCCCCGCCCATGGGCGAGCAGGAACGCATGGTCGAGGCGATTCTGTTTGCCAGTGCCGAACCGGTGACGGTGGCGGAACTGGCGGCCCGCATGCCGCATGGCTGCGACCCGGCCGAGGCGCTGGCCTATCTGCGCAAACGCTATGACGGGCGCGGGGTGCATCTGGTGCGGGTGGGCGATGCCTGGGCCATGCGCACCGCCGCAGATCTGGGCCATCTGATGCGCAAGGAAACGGTGGAAAGCCGCAAACTGTCGCGCGCGGCGATCGAAACGCTGGCGATCGTGGCCTATCATCAGCCGGTGACCCGGGCCGAGATCGAGGAAATCCGCGGCGTGGCCGTGTCGCGCGGGACGGTGGATCAGCTGATGGAACTGGACTGGATCCGGCTGGGCCGCCGCCGGATGACGCCGGGCCGCCCGGTGACCTTTGTGGTGACCGAGCAGTTCCTGGACCATTTCGGCCTGGAATCGGCCCGTGATCTGCCGGGGATCAAGGAATTGCGGGCGGCGGGCCTTCTGGACAATCGGCCCTTGCCCGGCTCGATGCAAAAGGCCGATGATGACGAGGAAGAGGCCACTTCCGGCCAGAGCGAATTGTTTGAGGATTGAAATGAACGTCAACCAGATCATCAACATGGTGATGCGGATTTTTGTGCGCAAAGGCGTGAACTGGGGCATCACCAAGGGCACCAAGGTGGTGGCCAAACGCGGCAAGCCGGCGGCCCCGGTGACACCCGCGCAAGCCAGCCAGAGCACTCTGGCGCGTGAAACCGCCAAGCGCGCGCGCAAGGCCGCGGCGGTGACCCGGCGGATCGGGCGCTAGGTTTCACCTCACTGTCACTTTGTTGTGCGATCCCGGTCTGGTCGGGGCGTGGACCGGCCCACTTGGGCTTGGGGGCTTGCCAGCCGCGTTCCGCCAGATATAGTTCGGGGTATCGGGGCAGGGTTCCCTGCACCGCTACCCTGAGGCAATCGGGATGGTGAGGTCACTCGACGAATGGACGGCGATTTCAGAACACAGTTTGTGCGCGACCCGGCGTCGCTGAAACATTACCCGGCGCTGGTGCTGAATGCGGATTACCGCCCGCTCAGCTATTACCCGCTCAGCCTCTGGCCCTGGCAAGAGGCGATCAAGGCCGCCTTCCTTGACCGGGTGCAGATCGTGGCCGAATATGACCATGTGGTGCGAAGCCAGCGGGCCGAATTCAGGATACCTTCGGTCGTTGTCCTCAAGGATTATGTAAAACCCCAAAAGCGCGTGGCCTTCACGCGCTTTAATCTTTTTCTAAGGGACGAATTCTGCTGCCAGTACTGTGGCGCCCGGGGCGATCTGACCTTTGACCATGTGATCCCGCGGGCCCGTGGCGGGGTGACCAGCTGGGAAAACGTGGTGGCCGCCTGCAGCCCCTGCAACCTGCGCAAGGGGTCAAAGACCCTGCGCCAGTCGGGTCTGTCGCTGAACCGCACGCCGCGCGCCCCCAATGCCGAGGAAATGCAGGCCCATGGCCGGCGCTTTCCGCCCAATTACCTGCACGACAGCTGGATGGACTATCTGTACTGGGATGCTGAGCTGGATGCCTGATCCGTCATAATTCTGTTACAAATGCTTCACATTCCTGGTCGGCTTGTCTAGGGTGCCGCGTCTGGTCCGCAGGAGATGGCGATGGTTCCCCCGATCGAAATGGCTGCCCTCAACATGTTCGTGGCGCTGGCCTGCGGGGCGCTGGTCGGATCGGAACGGCAGGTGCGCCAGCGGATGGCCGGGCTGCGCACCAATGCGCTGGTGGCTTTGGGGGCCGCGAGTTTCGTCATCTTTTCATCGCTTTACCCCGATGAGATCAGCCCCACGCGGGTTGCCGCGCAGATTGTCTCGGGCATTGGCTTTCTGGGGGCCGGAATCATCTTTCGGGACGGGTTCAACATCCACGGGCTGAACACGGCGGCGACACTTTGGTGTTCCGCCGGGGTTGGCATGATGGCAGGGTCGGGCCAATGGCCCTATGCGCTGCTGCTGACCGGGATGGTGATGTTTGTGAACCTTGGTCTGCGTCCGCTGGTCAAATGGATCAAGCGGCGCACCAAGGCCGGAATGCCCTTGGGCAAGACCTACCGCGTGTTGCTGACCTGCAGCGCCGATCAGGAAGGCGCGCTGCGCAGTCTGATGCTGCGGACGCTGGCCATCGGCGGGCTTCACCTGTCCGATATTTCCGCCCGCCCCGCTGAAGACGGCGTTGGACTTGACCTTTCGGTAACGGTTAGCGGCGAAGGTCTGCCCGATGCCTTGGTCGAACAGGCCGTTCATCGCCTTGCCGCCGAGCCTGGGCTGATCCGGGTGCGCTGGGAAGCGATTGAAGAGGTCTGAGCGGCCAAAGCGCTTTGATCCGCTTCACGCCAATGCTAGACTTTGGCTGTGGGCTTGGGTACACAGACCGCGTTAGCGCTAACGGCGTGGCAGGAGCAAGGATTTCCACATGGTTTCGCGTGTCATCCCGGTCGAGGTCTTCGATCTTGTGATTTTTGGTGGCACCGGGGATCTTGCCCGGCGCAAGATCCTGCCGGGCCTTTACCGCCGCTTTCTGGCGGGTCAGATGACCGCAGACAGCCGCATCATCGGGGCCGCGCGCGGCGAGCTGAGCGATGATGATTTCCGCAAGCTGGTGCGCGAGGCGATCGATGAATTCGTGCCAAAGGACCGCCGCGACGACGCGGTGATCACCGAGTTTCTGTCGCGCCTTCATTATGTGGCCATAGATGCCAAGGGCGAGGGCGGCTGGGATGATCTCAAGGCGCTGATGCGCGACGGGGTGGTGCGGGCCTTCTATTTCTCGGTGGCCCCCGCGCTGTTCGGCGATATTGCGCTGCGGCTTAAAAAGCATGATGTGGCCGACGAGTCGGCGCGGATCGTGGTGGAAAAACCCTTTGGCCGCGACCTGGCAACCGCAAAGGCGCTGAACGCCACGCTGGCCCAGCATTTCCATGAGGCGCAGATCTACCGGATCGACCATTATCTGGGCAAGGAAACCGTGCAGAACCTGATGGCGGTGCGCTTTGCCAATATTCTGTTCGAGCCGCTGTGGAAGGCCGAATATGTCGACCATGTGCAGATCACCGTGGCAGAAACGGTGAGCGTGGACGGGCGCGGGGCCTATTACGACAAATCGGGCGCGATGCGCGATATGGTGCAGAACCATATGATGCAGTTGTTGTGCCTGATTGCGATGGAACCGCCCTATCACTTTGACCCCGATGCCGTGCGCGATGAAAAGCTGAAAGTGATCCGCGCGCTGGACCCGGTGGCGCAGAATGATATCGTGCGCGGCCAGTATCTGGCCGGGGGCGGGCAGGGCAGCTATCTGGACCATTGCGAAAATCCGGCCAGCACCACCGAAAGCTATATTGCGCTCAAGGTGCATGTGTCGAACTGGCGCTGGAAGGGCACGCCGTTTTACCTGCGCACTGGCAAGCGGCTGCGGGCGCGGGCGTCGGAAATCGCCATTACCTTCCGCGAACCCCCGCATTCGATCTTTGACGATGCCAAGGGCTGGCGCGAAAATGTGCTGGTCATCCGGTTGCAGCCCGATGAGGGCATGAACTTGATGGTGATGATCAAGGAACCCGGGCCGGGTGGCATGCGCCTGATGCAGGTGCCGCTGGACATGTCCTTTGCCGGCGTGCTGGGCGATGAGGCCGAGGATATTCCAGACGCTTATGAACGGCTGATCATGGATGTGATCCGGGGCAACCAGACCCTGTTCATGCGCGGCGATGAGGTTGAGGCCGCCTGGGCCTGGACCGATCCGATCATCGAAGGCTGGAACGCCACCGGTGCCAAGCCGCAGGGCTATGACGCGGGATCTTCCGGGCCGGAGGATGCGTTGATGCTGATGCACCGCGACGGGCGGCGCTGGCGGGAGATACGCTGATGGATTTTGTAACCTACCCCGATGCCGAGATGATGTATCTGGCCCTTGCCAAGCAGATGGCCAGCGAATTGGGCGCGTTTCTGCGCCGTGATGGTCATGCCTCGCTTTGTGTGCCGGGCGGCACCACGCCGGGCCCGGTCTTTGACACGCTGTCGGGCGTGGAGCTGGACTGGCCCAATGTTGCGGTCTTTCTGAACGATGAACGCTGGGTGCCGGAAAGCAACCCGCGCTCCAACACCCGGCTGCTGCGCGAAAGGCTGCTGCGCGGGCCTGCCGGCAAGGCGACCCTTGTGCCGCTTTATGCCCCGGCCGATCAGCCCGAAGATATGCTCGACGCCTTGTCCGCCGGCCTGCAACCGCATCTGCCGATTTCTGTGCTGCTGCTGGGGATGGGGGCGGATATGCACACCGCAAGCCTGTTCCCCGGTGCCGATCTGCTGCAGCAGGCGCTTGCGCCCGATGCGCCGGTGCTGATGGCCCTGCGGGCCGAGGCGGCGGGAGAGCCGCGCATCACCCTCTCCCTGCCGGCGCTGAAAACCGCGTTTCACACCCATATCCTGATCAAGGGCGCGGAAAAACGCGAAGCGCTGGAGCGCGCGCAAAGCCTTTCCGTCACCGAAGCACCGGTGCGCGCCGTGCTGGATGTTGCAACCGTTCACTGGACCGAATGACATGAACCAAGCCTGGGACGCCCTGAAAGACCACCATGCGGCTGTTGAGGGCCGGCCAATTCTGGACCTGTTTGACGGCGGCGACCGGGCGGCGATGTTTACCGCCCAGGCCGATGGCATGATCCTCGATTTCGCCAAGACCAATATCGATGAGCGGGGGCTTGGGCTTTTGCTGCAGCTGGCCGAGGCGGCCGGGCTGGCAGACAAGCGCGCCGCGATGTTTGACGGCGCAAGGATCAACGAGACCGAAGGCAGGGCTGTCCTGCACACCGCTTTGCGCAACATGGACAAGCCCTTGGTGGTGGATGGTCAGGATGTGACCATCGCCTTGCGTGACACCCATGCAAGGATGACCGCGTTTGCCGATGATGTGCGGACGGGCCGCTTTACCGGGCAGGGCGGCCAGATCACCGATGTGGTGAACATCGGCATCGGCGGCTCTGATCTGGGGCCAGCGATGGCGGTGCTGGCATTGGCCCCGTTCCATGACGGGCCTCGCGTCCATTTCATTTCCAACGTCGATGGTGCCCATGCCGCCGATACGCTGCGCGGGCTGAACCCCGAAACCACGCTGGTGATCGTGGCCTCCAAGACCTTCACTACCATCGAGACGATGACCAATGCCGAAACCGTGCGGGCCTGGATGGCGGCACGGGTTGCCAATCCGGCCGCACAATTTGCCGCCGTTTCAACCGCGGCAGAGAAAACATCGGCCTTCGGTATCGCAAGTGAACGCGTGTTCGGTTTTGAAGACTGGGTCGGCGGTCGCTATTCGATGTGGGGGCCGATCGGCCTGTCGCTGATGCTGGCGGTGGGGCCCAAGGGATTTGACGCCTTCCTGCGCGGGGGGGCGGCCATGGATGCGCATTTCCGCTGCACCCCCTTTGCGCAGAACCTGCCGGTGCTGCTGGCGCTGGTGGGCCTCTGGCACAACCAGATCTGCGGCTATGCCACCCGCGCCGTTCTTCCCTATGATCAACGCCTCAGCCGTCTGCCTGCCTATCTGCAGCAGCTGGAGATGGAATCGAACGGCAAGCGCGTGGCGATGGATGGCAGCGATCTGCCCTATCATTCCGGCCCGGTGGTCTGGGGCGAGCCGGGGACCAATGGCCAGCACGCCTTCTACCAGTTGATCCATCAGGGAACGCGGGTGGTGCCATGTGAATTTCTGGTGGCCCGGCGCGGCCATGAACCAGACCTTGCACATCAGCACCTGCTCTTGGTGTCAAACTGTCTTGCGCAATCCGAAGCCCTGCTGCGCGGCCGCTCTTTGGCCGAGGCGACTGAGATCATGGAAAAAAAGGGCCTCACCGGGGCCGAGCTGGACCGTCAGGCCCGCCACCGTGTCTTCCCCGGCAATCGCCCCAGCATCACCCTGGCCTATGACCAGCTGACGCCCTTCGTGCTGGGCCAGATCATCGCGCTTTATGAACACCGGGTGTTTGTCGAAGGCGTGATCCTGGGCATCAATTCCTATGATCAATGGGGGGTGGAACTGGGCAAGGAACTGGCGCTTGCCCTGCAACCCATGCTGGAAGGCAAGCGCGATACCAGTGGCAAGGACGGCTCCACCCAACACCTGGTGGCCTGGGCGCGCGGCTGACCCTTCGTCCGGGTGCGTGAGACCAGCGTGACGGGTCCGGGGGCCAGGCCCCCGGCTCCGGTCAGTTCAGCGCGGCGGTGACGATGACCTCAACCAGATATTCCGGCGTGGCCAGCTTCGCCTCGCCGGTTGCGCGCGCGGGCGTGTGCCCCTGTGGCACCCAGGCATCCCAGACCGCGTTCATCTGGGCAAAATCCGCCATATCTGCCATCCAGATCTGCGCCGAAAGGATCCGGGTCTTGTCGGTGCCAGCCTCGGCCAGAATGCGGTCGACCTCGGCCAGACAGGCGCGGGTCTGCTCCGCGACCGAAGCGCCCGGTGCGCCAACCTGACCAGCCAACCAGATGATGCCATTGTAGCACACAGCCTCGCTCATGCGCGCGCCGGTGCCGATGCGTGTGATGTCGTCATTCATGGGGCAACTCCGCTTGTGAAAATCCCCCGCCTGCCTAGCGGCAGCGCCGCCCGAAGGAAAGGGGTGTCGCCAGAAGACGGCGTGCATCGCAATCAAGGGAGGGTGCGCCAGCGGATGGTCCCGTATCGGGCTAAATCTTAACGTAGAATTGCCTCAAATTTCTGTGATCTCCAGGTGGTGTTAGATAGGAGAGTCCATTGAAACGTCTGCTCGCATTGTCCTGTGTGGTATCCCTTGCCGCCTGTGTGCAAGAACCTCTTGCTGAATATCGCCCCGTTGTCGATCCGGCAAAGTCCAGCCCAGCCAAGTTTGAGCGCGACCTTGCGGCCTGCCGGAATGTGGGTCTCGGCGCAGAGGCGGCCTATAAGAAGCGCCAGGAACAAGAGATGGCGCAGAACATGATGGCAGGGATCCTGATCGGGGCCATCGCGGGTGCTGCGATCGGCGACAGTGGAAACTATGCGGCGGCCGGCGCTGCCTATGGTGCGGGCGCTGGTGCCGCCGCAACCGATACCGAGCTGGCGCAGGGTGGGCCGCGCCGGATCATTGATCGCTGCATGGCGGATCGCGGGCACACCATCCTCAACGATATCGGCCGCGGCTAATCGCTGTGCTGACCATGGCCCCGCCTCTGGGAGACTGGGGGCGTGGTTTCAGTTTGAGGCTCGCCCTGAGCGTTTCCAATCGCCGGTAAGGTATTGATCGCTGGTCGCGGGTCGCGCTTCCACTTTTGCAGAATTTCCAAATGTATCCGGGAAATCTGTGCGTCCGACCTCGGGTGCGATCGAATTATGCGTCTCGCAGGCAGGTTTCAGCGAGATCGGGCTTGTTGGACGGTCGTCGTGATGGGCGGAGAGCTGACGCTCAATGAAATCAACATTATCGATCGATCTGCGTAATAGACAGTCAATGGCAAATCTTTGGCAAATGTGTAGCAGCTAGCTTCGAACAGTTACTCTGGGCAAGATGATGATATGTGAGGCTCAACAACTTCCTAGGATATAATATGTCACCAATCTTGACTCAGACTACTCGGCCGGATGGAAAGCCTGGTCTTCATGTTGACCTAGCCACTTTCGAGGCACCGATGAAGGAGGCCCTGCGCCGCGCGACCGTCTTTCTTGGGTATGCTTTCCACACCTCAGAGGTGACTCCTCTGAGGTCCGTGAGGCTCAATGGGCCTATAATCCTGGAAGTCGGTGTGCCAAACCCTCTCCCACCAGCTGATCGCAAGCGCTATCAAACTGAATTCACGCAGTGGGCAATCGGTCAAGGGTTGCTCGAGATCGATCAGAGCTATCATCGCTACGTTGTATCTGCGCTCGATACGCTAACTGATCTTGAAAGTTTCTTGCGAGACCAGAGCCTAATGGGCCATCGAAAGCCCAACCTAGCGAACACATGGGCGGTCCACGAGCAATTCTACGCGAAGCTTGGCCAGCAGTCGACTAAGCATGAGGATGAATCCGGTTATTTGCGTAGTTTGGGCCACGCGCGAAACTGTCTCGCACATGACAGTGGCACCGTTACTAAAATACGAATGGCTGACGGAAAATCAACGATGGCAGTTCGTTGGCCCGGTCGCGATTTAATAAATGTTGATCAGAGTGGTAACCGCTCGGTGCTTCCACTAAATCGCACATACAGGGTCCGTAAAGACGATGTTGGATCGCAGCTAGTTATCCAGGACGTGGTTCGAGAACATAACTACTCAGAAGGGGATCGTGTCAGTTTTTCCGAAACAGACTTGTCGGAGATCATCTTTTTTTATCAAATTCTTGCTATGAAAATAGGTGCCGAAATGCATCGCATAGCCCGTGAGAAGATGGCAGAGACCCGGTTTTAAACCACTCTAGTAGATCATCCCGAGTGACCGCTCAGGGGCTCAAAACGGACTTCTGCGCTTGTCGCGAAAGTCCGGTTCAAGTTGAGGGTGGGGAGTGCACCATAATTCATGCGCAGGTGTCGTACCAGTTATTGGATCCTGTCAAGAAAGATCGAGACGATTAAGGCTAACCACACATGTGAACGATCGCAGAACTGCTTCGGGACTTTCTTCGGGACTCGATGGGATGAATCGTCCCGAACTGGCCGGAGTTGTCCCAATGTTCAGGTTTGGCCGTCGCCTGTTGCCAACTTCAAAACCTGAACAAACTGGCTTAAAATCAATGACTTGTACGGATTTTGGGTGGAGCGGGTGAAGGGAATCGAACCCTCGTCATCAGCTTGGGAAGCTGCTTCTCTACCATTGAGATACACCCGCGTCGCAGATTGAATACCGGTTCGCTGGCGCGAGTGCAAGGTGCCGCTGCGGGGGCGGCTTTCACTTTTTGTCGTCCGGACGCGCCTGGCCCTAGGCCTCGTCGCCTTCGGCTTCGGTTGCGACTGATGCATCGCCGCCAAGCGCGGTGTAGCGGCGGTCGGCCAGCCATTGCAGGCGCTTGGCCTGGGTCAGCAGCACCCGGCGCAGGCCGCCCTGCACTTTTCGTTCGGCGATCACCTGGGCCAGTCGTGACAGGATCAGCGCGCGCCGCGCGGTGCGGAAATCGGGGTGCGAGCGGATCTTGTAGACCTGATCCGACACGATCCGCCGGCGCAGCGATGGCGGTGTGGTCAGCTCCACAGTCGGCAGCGGCGGATCTTTTTCGTTCAGCACGGCCTTGAAGGTGCTGTTGGCCACGGCAGTCTGATAGACCAGATGTTCCAGCGCGTTCAGATGCGCGCGGGCGACCGCATCGGCTTTTGACGTCCGTTCAAACTGCGGCAGCGGCCAGACCTCGATCTCGAACACCTCAAACGGGTCGAGCACGGACATGGCCACTGCATCGGTGCGTTGATTGGTCAGATGGCGGCGGATGCGGGTGCTGATCTTTTCCTTGGTCTGGCCGACATAGATCGGCTCGCCGTCATAATCGAAGAACGCATAGACGCCCCAGGTGAAAGATCCGACCGGCCGGCTGCGCCCCCTCACCGGATCCTCGAAAGGGGCTGACAGGAACTCTGCCAGATTGGCCCGCAGATCCTCGGTCTCGAAGGGCGGCACATTGGTGTCATCGGGGTTGCGCGCGGTCATGCCCCAAAGTCGACCCGGCATCAGGCGACCAGGGCCAGCCGGTTGCGCCGCAACACCGGTTCAAATACCGCCTCCGCCAGATGCCGCACCACCGGCACGGCCACCCCGTCGCCCGCAAGTTTGTAGGCATCATTGTAGCGCTGCGGCAGGAGGAAACTATCGGGCAGACCCATCAGGCGCACCGCCTCACGCGGGGACAACAGGCGCGAGCGGACGCTGTCGCCCTCAACCACCATGATGGTCTGGCGGCTTGATCCGCCCGATGGGGTGCGCAGGCACCCTGCCACCTCATCGAACCTGACCTCAGCCCGCTGGCGCTTTGCGCCTGTCGCATCGGGGCGGGTGCGGCGATAGATGGTTCCGATCTTGCGGCTGCCAAGCTGGCTGGCCGCAGCCACCTTGCTGCGGTTCAGATCGGTCATCAAGGACAGCAGATAGGCAGTTTCCGTTGCCGTATGCCAGTCCACGCCCTGAGGTTGATCTTCGATCAGGTCAGACAGGGCCAGATGACGCGCGGCAGGCACCGGCAGACTCCACCAGACCCAACGCGCCCGCGCGGTCGCCGACAGCAGGGCCTGGCCTTCTACCAAAGCAGGGGGATGCCAGACCGAAGACGGCGCATCCTGCACACAGCCTTCAGGCAGGCGCAGATCGCCCCGCACGCCGATGAGGAAAAAGCGCGGTCGCGACTGGGGCAGGAAGTGCACCGCATCGACCACCACGGCGCCAAAGCGGTAGCCAAGGCCGGAAAACGCGGCGGCCAGCGTGGCAAAATCACGGCCCCCATTGCTGGTGATCGCGCCATAGACATTCTCGACCGCGACGATCTTGGGCCCGCGCCCTTCGGCGTTCATGTCGCGCACCAATTGCCAGAACGGCTTGAACATGCCCGAGCGTTTGCCTGCCAGACCCGCGCCCTTGCCCGCAAGCGACAGATCCTGGCAGGGGAAGGAGGCCCAGACCAGATCGGCGCTGCCCGGAATATCGGCAGGGGTAAGGGCAGCCACATCGCGCAGCAGCAATTCCTGGCCGCCATGGTGGTTGGCGCGGTAGCTTTGCGCCTTTTTCGGATCAATATCATTGGCGAACAGGCAAGACCACGCAGGACCAAGGCCAAAGCCCGCCATGCCGGCCCCCGCGAAGAAATCGTAGTATGTGTGCGGCATGATCCCTCCGTCGCCAGATGTTGACTATCGCAAGCGCAGGGGCCTTGTCCAAGACTATCCGGCGGCAGCCCGGATCGTTGCGCAAAATCGGGCGGGCTTCAAGAACAAAGTGGCAACGCTTGCCGATCTTGTGCAAGCGGAACCGCGGGCCTTGGAGGCGCGCCGGAACCGATAAAGAAAACCCCCGATGCGCGGGGCATCGGGGGTCGGGACGCATTGGCCGGCCCCCGCGTCTGGGGACGTTGTTCAGCAGGGCGGCCCAGATGCGCCCCCAAAGCGCGGGGGAGTGACACCCCGCGCCATGGAGGGGTCTTACATCGCGGGCAGGAGCACGGTGTCGATCACATGGATCACGCCGTTCGACTGCTTGACATCGGCGATGGTCACGGTGGCCACATTGCCCATGCCATCGGTGATGTTGACCGCATCGCCGTTCATGGTGATGGCAAAGTCGCAACCGCCCACAGTGCTGACGGTGTGGGTGCCGCCGCCATCCGCGATCATCTTGCCGATATCAGCGGCCATCGCATTGGCAGCCACCACGTGGCAGGTCAGGATCTTGGTCAGCTGATCCTTGTTTTCCGGCATCAGCAGGGTTTCCACCGTGCCGGCCGGCAGCTTGGCAAAGGCGTCATTGGTGGGCGCGAACACGGTGAACGGGCCTTCTCCCGACAGCGTTTCCACCAGACCGGCGGCCTGCACGGCGGCCACCAGCGTGGTGTGATCGGCCGAGTTCACGGCGTTTTCGATGATGTTCTTGTCGGCGAACATCGCGGCACCACCCACCATCGGGTTGTCCTGCGCGAAGGCGGCAAAGGTGGACAGGGCAAGAACCGAGGCTGCAAGTGTGAATTTCATAAGACATCTCCCGTTGGACAGAGGCAGGATCATCCTGCCTTCACCAATGGATACGAGAGCCTTTCGGGGCAAGTTTCAGGCGGGTGCAGAAATTTATGCGTGTGACGGTCAATACCCTGTCTGTCTGCACCCCGGCCACCGCCCGATGCAGGCAGCGGCGGCGCTTACAGCTCGGCCGTCAGGATGACTGGGCCGGTGGGCGCGCCGGTGGGCGAGCCGCCTGCGGGTTCGACCGAAACGGCCAGCACCCAGCCCGCCGGCGGGCGCGGGTATTCCACATCCAGCGGGTCGGCACCCAGCAGACCCAGCGACACCGGGGCCGCCCCCGGCGCAATCGCCCAAAGCTCATGCGTCTGGCCTTCGGGGGCAGGGGTGCCCGCCACCCGGGTCACCCTCAGCAGGGTGCCGTCATGCCGGGCTTCATAGATCAGCGCCGCATCCGGGCTGCCCAGGCTGGCGATCACCTCTCCCGGCGCGGAGGGGGGCATCAGGAGCACCACGCCAAAGCCGACAACCGCCGCCGTCACGGCACCGGCCAGCCACAGACGCCAGCCGCCGCGCAAGGCAGATTGCTTGGGGAACAGCCGTGCTTCGATCCGCGGCAACAGATCGGGCGGCACCGGCACACTGGCATAGGCCTCGTTCAAGGGCGCGAAATGTGCAACCCAGGCCGAAACCCGATCAGCAAAGGCCGGATCGGTCTTGAGCCGTTCTTCAACCGCAAGCCGCTCGGGCAAGTCCAGCACGCCCAGCACATATTCTGCGGCCAAAGCTTCGTCTGCCTCTTCGGGGGTCAGGGGGGCGTCGGTCATTGCTCCAGACACTCCCGCAGCTTCAAGAGGCTGCGCCGCAGCCAGGTCCGCATGGTGTTGAGCGGGATGTTGTGGCGCAGCGCCAGCACATCATAGGACAGCCCATCCAGATAGGCCCCCCGCACCGCATCGGCGCGGGCGGGTTCCAATGTGTCAAAACAGTCCGACACGCGCCGCGCCTCGCCCTTGGCAATCAGCCGCGTCTCTGCGCGGGGCGCCGTGTCGGCAATCAAGGCGGCGGCGTCATCTTCATTCTGTTCGGGCTTGCGGGCGCGCAGCCGGTCAATCGCATGGTTGCGCGACAGTGCCACCAGCCAGGTCATGCCTGCACCGCGCGACGGATCGAACCGTCCCGCCCGCAGCCACACTCTGGTAAACACTTCCTGCAACGCATCCTCCGCTTCTGATCTGGTGCCAAGGATACGGACCAGCACACCCATTAGTTTCGGCCCGGCCTGATGATAGAGCGACCGGAAGGCCGCACGGTCCTGCGCGGCGATACGCTGCAGCAGCAGGCAGGTCTCGGTCAGCGTGGGTGCGGTTGCAGTCATGGCGCTGACGCTATCATGCCGATATGGCATTGCCAGCCCCAAAACGCGGGGTCAGCCACGCCGCCTGCGCCCCTCACGCGTTCCCGCCGTGTTGAAGGAGACATCGGGCAGGGTGACAATGGCGCTGAGCGACGGAAACGCATCCACCGCATGCGGAATCGCATTGGCATTCACGAAATGCTCCTGAAACCGTGGCTCGATGGCGGTTTCGACCTTGTGAATCTGATGCACCGTCGCCTCGATCTGGTCGCGCGCCGCCACATTGCACAGGGCAATCCGCGCGCCGGTCCCGGCGGCATTGCCTGCGCTGGTGACCTTGTCCAGCGGCGCGTCGGGGATCATGCCCAGCACCATGGCATGTTTGGGGCTGATATGCGCGCCAAAGGCCCCGGCCAGCGTGACCCGGTCGACGTGATCGATACCCATTTCATCCATCAACAACCGCGCCCCGGCATAGAGCGCGGATTTCGCCAGCTGGATGGCCCGGATATCGCCCTGCGTCACCATGATGCGCGGCCCACCGTCGGACGTGCCGTCATGCAGCAGATAGCTGTGGGTGCGCCCCTCGGCCACGCAGCGCGCTGTGCCGGTCTGGTCCGGCCCACCGATCAGCCCGCCTGGGTCGAGCAGCCCCGCCATGCGCATTTCCGCCACTGCCTCGATGATGCCAGATCCGCAAATGCCGGTGATGCCGCTGGTCGCGGTGGCGGCGGCAAAGCCCGGATCATCCGACCACAGGTCTGACCCAATCACCCGGAAGCGCGGTTCCTTGGTCACCAGATCAATTTCCACCCGCTCAATCGCACCGGGGGCGGCGCGCTGGCCGGAACTGATCTGCGCGCCCTCGAACGCCGGGCCGGTGGGGGACGAACAGGCCAGAACCCGGGTCTTGTTGCCCAACAGAAGTTCGGCATTGGTGCCGACATCGACGATCAGCACCATGTCCTCCGACTTGCCCGGCTCTTCGGACAGCGCCACAGCCGCCGCATCGGCCCCGACATGCCCCGCGATGCAGGGCAGCAGGTAGACCCGCGCCGCCCGGTTGATCGCGCCAAGATCCAGATCGCGCGCGTCAAGCGACAGGCTGCCCGAGGTCGCCAGTGCAAAGGGGGCCTGGCCCAGCTCTACCGGGTCGATCCCCAGCAGAAGATGGTGCATCACCGGGTTGCAGACCACCACAGCCTCGTAAATGCTGGCCGGATCAATGCCGCCCTCCGCCGCAATAGACTGGGTCAAAGCGTTCAATGCCTCGCGCACCACGCGGGTCATTTCCACATCGCCGCCCGCGTTCATCATCACATAAGACACCCGGCTCATCAGATCTTCGCCAAAGCGGATCTGCGGGTTCATCACCCCACCTGACGCCAGCACCCGCCCGTCGCGCAGATCGCACAGATGCGCGGCGATGGTGGTGGACCCCAGATCAATGGCCAGCCCGTGGATCGCCCCGTCATGAAACCCGGGCCAGAGGTCGAGGATGCGGGGCAGGGCGTCGTGGTTGCCCTTGTGCAGCGCGACGGTCACCTTCCACTGGCCCTTGCGCAACGCCGGCTGCAACCGGCGCAAAATCGCCAGATCGGCGGTGACATCTGCCACCTGCCACTGCTCGCGCAGGGCCCGCGCCAGACGTTCGAAATCGCCGGTCGGTTCGTGCATGTCGGGCTCTGCCACCTCGACGTAAAGCAGGCGGGTGGCCGGGTCCATCGCGATCACCCGCTCGGTCGCCGACTTGCGGATCACCTGCTTGTGGACCTGGGATTCCGGCGGCACGTCGATGACCACATCGCCCATCACCTGCGCCTGACAGCCCAGACGGCGGCCATCGAGCATGCCACGTTTGGACTTGTAGCGCTCTTCCACGGCGTTCCATTCGGTCAGGGCGTCTTCCGCCACGGTCACGCCGTGCTTGGGAAACTCGCCATAGCCGGGGCTGATCTGGCATTTGGAACAGATGCCGCGCCCGCCGCAGACCGAGTCGAGATCGACCCCGAGCTGGCGCGCCGCCGTCAACACCGGGGTGCCAAGCGCAAAACGCCCGCGCTTGCCCGAGGGGGTAAAGATCACAAGGGCATCGTCGGGGGTGTCATAAGACATCTGGAAACTCCTGCGCACCCGCGGAGTCTAGGCCGGAAGGTGGCGTCTGCAATGCGACAGCTTGTGCTGTCTGAAACTGATAGGCGATCTGGGAAAAGGCGTCGGCGGCAAAGACATAAAACCAGCTCATCGGCCCGTCGGCCTGCGGAATGCCATGCACAGCCCCGCCGGGAATGAACAAGGCCACCCCGGGGGACAGGGCATGGGCGGTGCCGTCGATCATCACGCGGCCATGTCCGGTCAGACCGAAATAGACCTCGGCCTGTGGATGGCTGTGCAGGGCAAAGGTCTCGCCTGCGGCAATATGGGCCACGCCGCATGTCAGACTGTCGGTGGGGGTGGATCCTTGCGAAAACAGGCTTTGCCAGCGCACCGTGCCGCAGGCCGGATCGGCCCATGTTTCCATGGGCTGATCGGCGACGTTGAGGGCAAGGGGCGTGCTCAAGATCGCTCAGGCACGTCCGCGGCGGCCACCACGACGGCCCGCAGCGGCCTGTGACGCCGCGCTTGACGCTTCGGCAAAACTCATCCCACCTTCAACCGCCTCCAGCACCTTGGCAAAGCGGATCCACTCGCCGCCATTGGCATCATGGTTCATCAGGAAATTGGCGGCGCGGATCGCCTCCATTTCCTGCAGGCGCACCGGGTTCATGATCGCACTGGTCATGCCCGCGCCGATCGCCATCGGCAGAAACGCCGCATTGATCCCATGCCGGTGCGGCAGGCCAAAGCTGATGTTGGACGCGCCGCAAGTGGTGTTCACCCCCAGCTCCTCGCGCAAGCGCCGCACCAGCGCAAACACCTGCTGGCCCGCGCTGCCCATCGCACCCACCGGCATCACCAGCGGATCGACCACGATGTCATGTGCGGGAATGCCGAAATCGGCGGCACGTTCGACGATTTTCTTTGCCACCGCAAAGCGCACATCTGGGTCTTCGGAAATGCCGGTATCGTCATTCGAGATGGCCACGACCGGCACGTTGTATTTCTTGACCAGTGGCAGCACCAGCTCCAGCCGGTGCTCTTCGCCGGTCACCGAATTGAGCAAAGGCCGCCCCTCGCAGGCCATCAACCCGGATTCGAGCGCGCCCGGGACCGAGGAGTCGATGCACAGGGGCACATCGACCGTGGCCTGAATGATCTCGATCAGCGCCTTCATCAGCGGCGGTTCGACAAAGTTGTTGTCGGCATAGCGCGGGTCTTCCGCCATCTTGTTGGTGAAGACCGCACCCGAGTTTACATCCAGCACCGTCGCCCCGCAGGCCACCTGTTCCAGCGCATCGCGGATCACGGTGTCGAAATTGCCCGCTTCCAACTCGGCAGCCAGTTTCTTGCGCCCGGTCGGGTTGATCCGCTCGCCGATCACGCAAAACGGTTCGTCAAAACCGATGATGACAGTTTTTGTCTTTGATTCAATTACGGTACGGGTCATTCTTAAACCTTTTTCTCAGGCGGCCACGGCGGGTTTTCCCGCCGCGCCACCATGTTCTGTCACCCAGGCGGCATTGGTCTTTATCCCCCCAAGCGGGAAGAAATGGACCTGTTCGATGCCAAAGCCCGGGTGCGCCGCCTTCTGCGCGGCAAGGGCTGTCAGCACATCTGTCGGCTCATAGGGCAGCAGCAGCTTGGTCACATCCATGGCACGCTTTTGCAAGACCTTGAGCGACGGGCCCACCCCGCAGGCAATGGCAAACTTGATCAGGGTCTGCAGCTTGGCAGGCCCGGCAACACCAATGTGAACCGGCAGTTTTATTCCTTCGGCCTGCAGGCGTGTGACCCAGTCAATCACCGGGGCCGCCTCAAAGCAGAACTGCGTCGCCATCGCCATCTGGGCATCACACCGCTCGGCAAAGGCCGATTTCCAGCGTGCGGCCTCCATCACCATGCGGTCAGACCCGTCGGGGTCGATGTCGCGGTTGCCCTCCGGGTGGCCCGCCACATGCAAGCGGTCAAAGCCGTCAAAGGCGCCGGACTCCAGCAACTGCATCGAGCAGTGATAGTCGCCCACGGGCTGTGCCACGCCACCGGCCAGCAGCAAGCCCTGCCGCACGCCCACATCGCGGTAACGGCTGACCCAATCGCCAAGCGTGGCACGGTCCGGAATAATGCGCGCCGGAAAATGCGGCATGGCGGTAAAGCCCTCCTCCGCCAGACGGCGCGCGGTGGCCACCATCTCCTCGATCGGGGTGCCGTCGATATGCGCGATGTAGACGCGGGTGCCTGCGGGCAGCAGGGTGCGGAAATCTTCGATCTTCTCTGCCGTACGCGGCATCACCTCGATCGAATAGCCTTGCAGGAAGGCCTCCAACTGCCCCGGTGCGGGGTCAGCGGGCGCGGTCTTGGTGCGGAAACTGAACAGGGCCATCAACCTCTCCCTCAGGGTCATGTGCAGAGTCTCAGGCCTTGGCCCAACCCTCTGCGGCGATCAGTGCTTTCAGGCGATCGGTATCATATTCGGCTTCCAGCCGGGCGGCCTCGCTGCGGGCGACATCTTCCTGCTCACCCTCTACCTCGTAGGCCGGGGCTTTGCGCCATTCGGCGAGGTAGGAATCCGCATCCTTGGCCCCGATCTTCATGGCACAGCGATCAATCGCCTGTTCAAACCGTTCGGTCAGCTGCACCTTGGCCCCGCGCCGGCCCTTGCCGACGATGACCTGTGCCGGAATGTCACGCCAGAACACCACTGTCACTTCGGCCATGGCATGATTCCCTTCCGACATCTGCTTTGTTCCGTTCTAATCGGCCCTTGGCGATAAGAGGGTGCGTTTTCGACATCGCGCAACGCATCTGCGACCCGCAGGGCCCGACACCCACTCCGGATCAGACCTTGCGGCAGGGGGGGATCGGCGTTACGTTTAGCGCAACCACATATGGAGGGCGACCATGACGCCCGAGCGTCCCCGAGGGGGGGACGCGTCGCAAACACCGATAGAGCCAGAGGATGGTTCTCGTGTCGTCGAATCGTCACCCCCTCCAAAGCCGGGGCAGGGCACGCTTTATGCAGCGCTCGACCTTGGCACCAATTCTTGCCGGATGCTGATTGCCCAGCCAAAGGGCAGCCAGTTTCTGGTCGTGGACAGTTTTTCCAAAACTGTTCAGCTGGGCATCGGGCTGGAAGCCTCGGGCCGGCTGTCGCGTGCGTCGATGGGGCGGACGGTGCAGGCCTTGCGGATCTGCCAGAAAAAGATCGAACGCCACGGCGTGAAACGGATGCGGCTGGTGGCAACCGAAGCCTGCCGCCGCGCCCGCAATGCGCGTGACTTCATCCGTCAGGTCAAGCGTGAGGCCGGGTTGGCGCTGGAGATCATCACACCCGAAGAAGAGGCGCGGCTGGCGGTGATTTCCTGCGCGCCCTTGGTGAACGAACGCACCGAACAACTTCTGGTGGTTGATATCGGCGGTGGGTCGACCGAACTGGTCTGGATCGACCTGTCGGGCGTGATCCCCGAAAACCGGCCTCGTGCGATCATGAGCCTGCATTCCGGCTTTGCCGGTCAGCCCGAAGGCGGCGCGCGGGTGGTGGACTGGATCTCGGTGCCGCTGGGGGTCGCCACCTTGCGCGACCAGTTCGGCGATGTGGAGGATGACGCTGCACGCTTTGCCCTGATGAGCTGGTTTTTTGAAGAGCAACTGGCCAGCTTTTCGCCCTATAATGCCGAGCATCCGCGCGAAGGGTTTCAGATCATTGGCACCTCCGGCACGGTGACCACGGTGGCGGCCAGCTATCTTGGCCTGCGCCGCTATGACCGGACCAAGGTGGATGGGTTGCAGATGACCAGTGACCAGATCGATTTCGTGATCCGCGATTACCTGGCCCTGGGCCCGGAAGGGCGCCGCACCGATCCGCGCATCGGGCGCGACCGGCATGCGCTGATCATGTCCGGCGCGGCTATCCTTCAGGCCCTGATGCGGATATGGCCAACCGACCGCCTTTCCGTGGCCGACCGTGGCCTGCGCGAGGGGCTTTTATATGCCCAGATGACCGCTGATGGCGTGCTGACTGAAGGACCATTCACATGAGTGAAAAAACCACCTCTGGCCGTGGCCAGCGCGAGCTTCGGGTGCGGGTGAAAACCGCCAAGGGGCGCAAACTGTCGTCCACGCTGTGGCTGGAGCGGCAGTTGAACGATCCTTACGTGATCCGGGCGCGCAAAGAGGGCTATCGCGGCCGCGCGGCCTACAAGATTTCCGAACTGGATGACCGGTACGGGTTCCTCAAGCCCGGCGCGCGGGTGGTGGACCTTGGCTGTGCGCCCGGCGGCTGGTGTCAGGTGGCGGTGGTGCGGGTGAATGCGCTGTCGCAAAACCCGAAAAAGCCGGCGGGCACGGTGCTGGGCGTCGATTTGCAAGAGGTGGAGCCGATCCCGGGGGCAGAGCTGCATCAGCTTGATTTCCTGTCGGATGGGGCGGATGATCTGGTCAAGGGCTGGCTGGGCGGGCGCGCCGATGTGGTGATGTCGGACATGGCGGCCGCCGCCTCGGGGCACAAGGCGACGGACCATTTGCGCATCGTGGCACTGATCGAAGCCGCCCTGGATTTTGCCTTTGACGTGCTGGAGGACGGCGGCACCTTTGTCGCCAAGGTTCTGGCGGGCGGGGCGGAAAACACCATGCAGGCGATGCTGAAAAAGAACTTCACCAAGGTTGCGAATGTGAAGCCCGCGGCCAGCCGGTCGGACAGTTCGGAGAAATTCGTGGTGGCCATGGGCTATCGCGGACGCGCGCTGGCGGCGGCAAAAGCCGCTGAAGAGGATGAGGATTGATCGCGTTCTGACAACAATCCGCCCCATGCGAAAGGCACCCCGCAGGGTGCCTTTTTCACGAGAAACCGGAAAGTTCTGACCGAATCGCCTCAGCCGCCCCAGCTGCGGACCGGGCCGCAATCCATGTGGACAAAATCGGAGCGCGAGTATTTTCCAACGCCACCAGATGCGCAGGCGGCCGCTGCTTTGGCCATCTGGCCCACCGACCGCGACTTGAGCCGCAGATCGGCGGCCTGCCCCTTGAGGTGCAGCGAATTCCGGGCAACGCCCCCCGACTGCGACCGAAGCATCGCGTTGGTGCGCGGGCTGCGATAGCCCGACAGCATCATATAGGGCTCGCTCACATCCATCAGGCGATGGGCCGCCGCCATGATATCCACCGTGCGCGCGTCAATGCTGATCACGTCGTTGGATCGCCAGTCCCGCATGAAGTGATTGATTTCCTTCATGACTTCGGGAATGTACTTGCCTTCGATCCAGTAGATCGTGTCGATGCTTTCCCCTGTCCGCCCCGAATACATGCGGATGCGGCGGATATCGCCCGCACCGCGCAGCAGGCCGAAAGCGTTGGAATAGGTCGGAGCCGCAACCACAAGCGACGCGGCGAACGCGCCCAGCAAACCACGCCGCGAAAACCCCAGCTTTGATGTCTCTGTCATTCTTACGCCTGTCCCGTCGCATTGTTGACCACCTAGACGGCGGTTCGTCTGCACTTATCCCCAAGTGTGCAGATCTTATGCCACAGCATATTATGCAACCCAAGGACAGATTCTCCGCCGGTTCCCGTATGAGCGCCCATCGGCAAAGAATTGCTGAAAGTTGCCGTGTGACTGTGCGGGATTTTTCTTAAAGAACTGTTGCCTGAAAGTAACGAAATCCGGCGCTCGCGTGATCTTCTGGCCGGAACGTGAATGGACAGTGCCGTCATCTTCGCGGAAGGTCGGGAAAATACGGGAAAATTTCGCAGAGGTGATTTCACGATGACTGGATTGACAGGGGTGGCTGTGCTGCGTGGGCTTGCATTGTCGGCGTCTTTGCTTGGGTTTGCCGCGCAGGCGCCGCTGCTGGCACAAAGCCTGCCCAGCCCCTTTGTTCAGACCCTGGCCCTTGAGGCCAGCCAGGAGGAGGCTGTGGCGGCCTTCTATCGGGACAATGCCTATCACACCCTGTGGACCGGCGCGGCAGAGCGCGATGTAGAACGTCGGACAGCCCTGTTTGCCGCCCTGTCTCGCGCCGCAGATCACGGCTTGCCAGTGGGGCGCTATGACGCGACCCGGCTTGCGGCGATGCTCGCGGCCGCGCAGACCGAAGGAGACCGCGCCCGGGCCGAGGTGGCGCTGACCCGCGCCTATCTGGCCTATGCGCGTGACCTGTCTTCGGGGGCGACAGACCCCAAGGCGGTGGATTCCGGGATCGTGCGCGAAATCACGCGGCCCGATGCGGCACGGCTGCTGGCGCAGATGCAGACCCGCGACCCGGCAGAGGTTCTGCAGGCTCTGGTGCCGGCCTCGCCGGACTATACCCGGCTCATGCGCAGCAAGCTGGCGCTGGAGGCCAGCCTGGCTCAGGGCGGCTGGGGACAGGTGGTGCGCGCGGAGTCCCTGGCCCCCGGTGAAGCGGGAGACAATGTTGTGGTCCTGCGCGACCGGCTGATTGCCATGGGCTATCTGAGCCGATCGGCCAGCCGCAGCTATGACCCGGCGATTCAGGCCGCCGTGCAGCGGTTTCAGCTCGATCACGGGCTGACCGCCGATGGCAAGGCCGGTGCCGCCACGCTCGCCGCGCTGAACGTCGCCCCGCAAGAGCGGTTGAAATCGGTGATCGTGGCGATGGAGCGGCTGCGCTGGATGCATGATACCCCGTTGGGCGACCGGCATATCTGGGTCAACATCCCGGATTTCACCTCGAAAATCATAGATCAGGGCCGCGTCACCTTTGAAACCCGCGCCGTGGTGGGCAAGAATGTGCCCGCACAGCGCACGCCCGAGTTTTCCGACATGATGGCGCATATGGTGATCAACCCAAGCTGGGGGGTGCCACGGTCGATCATCGTGTCGGAATACCTGCCGCTGTTGCAGCGCAACCCCAATGCGGTGAGCCATCTGCAGGTGATCGACAACCGGGGCCGTGTGGTGCCGCGCGGGGCGGTGAATTTTGCCGGCTATTCGGCGCGCAGCTTTCCCTTCGGCCTGCGCCAGCCGCCGTCTGACAGCAATGCGCTTGGGCTGGTGAAGTTCATGTTCCCCAACAAGCACAACATCTATCTGCATGATACGCCTGCGAAAAACCTGTTCAGCCATGAGGTTCGCGCCTATAGCCACGGCTGCATCCGTCTGGCCGATCCGTTCGATTTTGCCTATGCGCTGCTGGCACTGCAATCGGAGGATCCGCAGGGAGATTTTGAGCGTCACCTGAAGACCGGCAAGGAGACCACGGTAAAGCTGGAGCAAAAGGTGCCGGTGCATCTGGTCTATTTCACCGCCTGGCCGGGGGCAAAAGGACAGATGACCTATCGCGATGATATCTATGACCGCGATGCCAAACTGTTTCAGGCGCTTGAGGCGGCCGGGGTGGTCTTGCCTGTCGTTCAGGGCTAAAACCCGCCTCATCCACACAGCTGTGGTGACAGGAGCATCGCCATGACCCATCGCATCGCCGATCTTGCTGCCGCCCTTGGGGCAGAGTTTGCCGGGGATGGCGATGTCATGGTGAAGGGCGCGGCAGAGCCGCAGCAGGCAGGGTTGCAGGATCTGGCCCTGGCGGTGAACCCGAAATACGCCGATGGTCTGGCGCAGGGCAAGGCGCAGGCCGCCATGCTCTGGCCTGGTGCCGACTGGCAGGCGCTCGGATTGAAGGCCGCGATCTTTGCGCCGCGCGGGCGGCTGGCGATGGCGGGGCTGACCCGCATGCTCGACCCCGGCCCCGATCTTGCGCCGGGTGTGCACCCGATGAGCGTGATTGATCCCACGGCCCAGATCGGCGCGGGTGCTGCGATTGGCCCCTTTGTCACCATCGGCGCGGGGGTGAGCATCGGCCCCAAGGCCCGCATTGCCAGCCATGTCAGCATTGCGACCGGGGCCACGATCGGCCCCGATGCCCTGATCCTGCAGGGCGCGCGGATCGGCGCGCGGGTGACCATCGGGGCCCGGCTGATCTGCCAGCCCGGGGCGGTGATCGGGGCGGATGGGTTTTCCTTTGTCACACCGGAAAAGTCCGGGGTGGAGGAGATCCGCGAGACCTTGGGCCAACGCGCCGAAATCAGCGCCCAAAGCTGGACGCGGATACATTCACTAGGGTCCGTAACCATCGGGGATGATGTGGAAATCGGCGCGAATGCCTGTATTGACCGGGGCACGATCCGCGACACCACCATCGGCAATGGCACCAAGCTGGATAACCTTGTTCATATTGGCCACAACGTGCAGGTGGGCGACGATTGTCTGCTTTGCGGGCAGGTCGGCATTGCCGGATCGGCGCGGATCGGCAACCGGGTCGTGCTGGCGGGGCAATGTGGGGTAAATGACAATATCTTTGTCGGAGATGATGTGATCTGCGGCGGCGGCACCAAGGTGTTCACCAATGCGCCCGCGGGTCGGGTGCTGCTGGGCTATCCGGCGGTGAAGCTGGAAACCCATGTCGAGATGCAAAAGGCGCTGCGGCGCCTGCCGCGTCTGGCAGCGAAGGTTGCCGAAATCGAGAAAGTCATTCAAAAGTCATGAACGCTTCCTATATGTTGCGCGAACAGGAAGGAATGATCGCATGACCCAGACCGCACAGACCATCATCGGGATCATTGCCGAACAGGCGCTGCTCGACCCCGCCGATCTGACCCTTGACACAAGGCTGGATCAGCTTGCGCTGGACAGTCTGGCCATGGTCGAGCTGATCTTTGCGCTGGAAGAGACGTTTGATATCTCTGTCCCGTTCAATGCCAACGACCCTGGCAAGCAGGATTTCGACCTGTCTTCGGTGGGCGCGATTGTGCGGGCAGTCGAAGGCCTTGTGTCGCAAAAGGCTGCCTGAGCGCTGATGCACAGGGTTGTCATTACCGGCGCGGGCACGATCAACGCCCTGGGCCATGATGTGCCAGCGACCTTTGCCGGCTTTGCTACCGGAACGGGGGGCATCGGTGCCTTGGACATCCCCGATGTGGACCGTCTGTCGATCCGCGTGGCGGGGCAGGTCCGGGGCTGGACGGCATCGGACCATTTCGATCTGCGCAGCCTGAGCCTTTATGACCGCATGACCCAGTTCGCGCTGTGGTCGGCGCAGCAGGCGGTGGCGCAATCGGGCTTGCAGTTTGACGGCGCGCTTGGCCTTCGGTCCGGGGTGGTGCTGGGCACGGCGGGCGGCGGGCTTGGCACCATCGACGACAGCTACCGCGCGGTCTATGCCGAGGGCAAGAACCGGGTGCACCCGCTGACCGTGCCGCGGCTGATGGCCTCTGCCGGAGTCAGCCATATCAGCATGACCTATGGGCTGCAGGGGCCGGCCTTTACCGTCTCGACCGCCTGCGCCAGTTCCAACCATGCCATGGGGCTGGCGTTTCAGATGGTGCGTTCCGGTGCCGCCCCGGTGATGCTGACCGGCGGGGCCGAGGCGATGCTGACCTTTGGCGGGTTGAAGGCCTGGGAGGGCCTGCGCGTGATGGCAACCGATGCCTGCCGCCCGTTTTCGGCAGACCGCAGCGGCATGGTGCAGGGCGAAGGTGCGGCAGTCTTCGTGTTTGAATCCTATGATCACGCCCGGGCGCGCGGGGCCGAGATTCTGGCCGAGGTCGCGGGTTTTGCCATGTGCTCTGACGCGCATGACATCGTGATGCCCTCTGCCGAAGGGGCGGTACGTGCCATGCGCGCCGCGCTGGATGACGCCGGGCTGGCGGCGGGGCAGGTGGGCTATATCAACGCCCATGGCACCGGCACCAAGGCCAATGACGCGAATGAGGCGATGGCGATCCGCACGGTGTTTGGGCAAAGCCCGCCGCCGGTGTCCTCGACCAAGGGCGCGCACGGCCATATCATCGGGGGCACCGGGGCAGTGGAGCTGCTGGCCTGCCTGATGGCGCTGCGCGAGGGCGTTCTTGCGCCGACACTGGGGTTTCGTGCGGCGGACCCGGATTGTGCGCTGGACGTGGTGCCGAACACCGCACGCGACGCGCCTGTGGATGTGGCGATCAGCAATGCCTTTGCCTTTGGCGGGCTGAACGCGGTCCTGGTGCTGCGCCGGATCTGAGCGTAAAAAAAAGCCGCACCCAAGGGGCGCGGCCTTTGCTTACCTTGACCGAACGGCCTTAGGGGTTGGTTGCGGAAACCGCCGTATAGGCTGCGGTGAAACCGGCAAGCGACAGGTCAACCGTCACCTTCTGCTCGGGTGCCACAACCGGCACGATGGTCAGCACCGCCTTTGCGCCCTTCTTGAACTGTTCAACCTCGGCCGCGGTGAACCCGATGCGCGAGATACAGCCAATCGTGGAGCAGAAGGTGAAAGGATAGACCTTGGGCGTGCCGCCATCGATGGCCAGCACAAGGTTCTCGGTCAGCAGGGTTTCCAGTGGCACGATCACCGTGGCACCGGCCGCTGCCTGATTGCCCGCAGGCAGGTTGAACATGCTGAACTCTGCCACGGCATTGCCGTCGGTATCGCGCAGCAGTTGATACAGCTGGCAGGGATCGGCACCGTCTGCGGTCCGGATGCAGCGCTGTTCCCAGGCGTCAAAGCTGGCCTCGACGTAAGAGCTTCCCGGTCCGTCATTGGTGACTTCGGTGCCCATCGACAGCCCGCTGTCGGCAGGGGCATCGGTGGCGGGGGCAGGGGCCGCCTCTTCGGAGGCGGGTTTTTCTGTGGCTGGCGGGGTGGCCGCGTCTTGCGCCCAGGTGCCCGTTGCCACGGAAGAGGCCAGCAAGAGTGCCAGGGCCAGGGATTTGGAAAGGGGAGAGATCGCTGAAAGAGTCATGTCACGTCCATCTGTCACTGCTTTGGTTTTCACCGCTCGGCGCCGCTGTAGCATGTTGCGCCAGACCTGTCAGGTGGCAAAAGCGTGACCTGGCGCTGCCGGGGCCCGGGGCAAAGCGGCTCTCAGCAGGCAGGGGCCGCGCGGTGCGCCAATAAAAAAGGGCCAGCAATCCGGCCCTTTTTCAACATTGTTTTTTTGCTCCCTGTCGGACTGGCCGACTTCATGGCGCTGACGCTACGGTGGAAATTCTCAGGCGTCAACCCGTCAAATGATCACAAAATCGCCTGTAAAACATGGCAAAGTGCCGCATGATTTGGGACGGAGCTGCCGGATATGCCGCCGGTCACACCAGCCCCGGCGGTGCCCAGATGCGGGCTGGCATCGACGCGCCAAGCGGATATGGTTGGGGTGCGCGCAGGCACAGCCCGCGTGGGTCCGCGTCTGGAACAGGGAGACAGCTGGTGTCGGAAAAGCCTTCAATTTTCGTCGGCGGCGGCGGGGCCGCGCATGGCCAGCCGCAGGTTCTGCTTTTGGAATATGGCAATCGTCACGGGTTGATCGCCGGGGCCACCGGCACGGGCAAGACGGTGACGCTGCAGATCCTGGCCGAAGGCTTTTCCGCCGCCGGGGTGCCGGTTTTCATGTCCGATGTGAAGGGCGATCTTTCGGGGCTGGCACTGGCCGGTGATCCGGCGGGCAAGCTGCATGCGCCCTTCATGGCGCGGGCGTCCACCATCGGGCTGGATCTGCAGTACCGCGCCTTTCCGGTGACCTTCTGGGACATGTTCGGCGCGCAGGGTCATCCGGTGCGCGCCACCGTGGCCGAGATGGGACCATTGTTGCTGTCACGCCTGCTGGACCTGACCGAGGCGCAGGAGGGCGTGCTTAATGTTGCCTTCCGGTTGGCGGATGAGGAAGAGCTGCCGCTGCTGGACCTCAAGGATCTGCAGGCCCTCTTGCTGTTCATCGGCGAAAATGCGGGCGATATTTCCGCGCGGTACGGGTTGGTGGCCCCTGCCTCGATCGGTGCGATTCAACGCCGTTTGCTGGTGCTGGAGAATGAGGGCGGCACCGGGTTTTTCGGCGAACCCGCCCTTGATCTGGCCGATCTGATGCAGACCGACGCACAGGGCTTTGGCCGGATCAACATTCTGGCCGCGGATCGGCTGATGCACAGCCCGCGGCTCTACGCGACCTTCCTGTTGTGGCTGCTGTCCGAACTGTTCGAAACCCTGCCCGAGGTGGGCAACCCCGACAAACCCAAACTGGTGTTCTTTTTCGACGAGGCGCATCTTTTGTTCACCGACGCGCCCAAGGCCCTGGTGCAAAAGGTGGAACAGGTGGCGCGGCTGATCCGGTCCAAGGGGGTGGGGGTGTATTTCGTCACGCAAAACCCCGCCGATGTGCCCGACACCATTCTGGGCCAGCTGGGCAACCGGGTGCAGCATGCGTTGCGCGCCTTTACCGCCAAGGACCAGAAGGATCTGCGCATGGCCGCGCAGACCTATCGGGACAACCCGGAGTTCAGCACCGAAGACGCGATCCGCGACGTGGGCACCGGCGAAGCGGTGACCTCGTTTCTGGAGCACAAGGGCAGCCCGGGTGTGGTGCAGCGCACGCTGATCCGGCCACCGTCCAGCCAGCTTGGACCGATTGACCCGGCGGCACGGGCGCAGGTGATGGCGATGTCACCGCTGCGGGGGAAATACGATACGGCCATCGACCGCGACAGTGCCTATGAGCGGTTGCGGGTGCGGGCGCACAAGGCCGCCGAGGAGGCGGCAGGGCAAGAGCCGCCGGACAATGCCGACACGCCGGGCTCATTCAACCGCGGCCGCCGCTATGACGGGGGCAGCGGCCGGGCACCGGCCCCAAAGACCACCCGCCGCAGCAGCGACTCGGTGGGCGAGGCTTTTGCCAAAAGCTTCGCCCGCCAGCTTGGCACCCGATCAGGGCAGGCGCTGGTGCGCGGGGTTCTGGGCACCCTGTTTGGCAAACGCTGAGCCACGGGCCGGGCGACCTGCCCGGCTTGCCCCTTACAGCGCCCGCAGTTTCAGCTTCACGATCCGGTTTTCGCGCTTTTGCAACACTTCGAACCGGAAACCGTGGAAGCTGAAGGCCTGACCCTCATTCGGGATCATCTGCGCCTCATGGATCACCAGCCCGGCGATGGTATTGGCTTCGTCATCGGGCAGGTTCCAGTCCAGCGCGCGGTTCAGATCCCGGATGGTCATCTGACCCTCGATCAGATAATCGCCGTTTTCGGCCCGTTTCAGCGCGCTTTCCTTCTGAACCACGTCGAATTCGTCGGTGATCTCGCCCACAATCTCTTCGAGAATGTCTTCCAGCGTGATCAGCCCCTGCAAGCCACCGTATTCATCGACCACCAGCGCAAAATGGGTGCGGCGCTTGAGGAATTCGCGCATCTGCTCATCCAGTGCCGTGGTGTCGGGGATGAAATAGGGCTTCATCGCCACCTTGACGATGTCCAGATCCTTGACCGACCCAAGGGTGCCATCGGTGGTGCGCAGCAACCGGTCCACTTCGCGCAGCAGATCCTTGGCATGGACAACGCCCAGAATATTCTCTTCATCGCCGCGAAACAGCGGCAGGCGGGTGTGGGGTGAGGCCAGAACCTTGGTGAGGATCTCATCGGGGGACAGGTCGGCATCAAGCATTTCGATATGGCGGCGGTGGCGCATGATTTCATCCACCGTGCGGCTGCCCAGATCGAGCGCGCCCAGCAAGCGGTCGCGATCTTCCTTTTCCACCGCGCCTTCGGAATGGCCAAGCGCAATCGCGCCCATGATTTCATCGCGCAGGGCCAGGATCTTGCCTTCGGGGTCGGCTTTCACGCCAAACAGGCCAAGAATGCCACGCACCAGGGCGCGCACCACGCTGACAATGGGCGAGAAAACCACGATCAGCACCCGGATCACCGGGGCCACTTTGCTGGCAAGGCTTTCGGGCGCGATGATGGCCAGCGTCTTGGGCAGCACTTCGCCGAAGATCAGCACAAGGATCGTCATGGCCATGGTGGCAAAGGCCACGCCGGAATCGCCGAAGACGCGGGTCAGAAGCGCCGTGGCCAGCGAAGCTGCCAGAATGTTGACCACATTGTTGCCCAGAAGGATGGCGCCGATCATGCGCTCGTTATCCTCGGTAACCTTCATGGCGGATGCTGCGCCCAGAGAGCCCTTGTCAGCGAGCGTTTTCAGCTTGGCGCGGGAGGAGGCTGTGAGCGCCGTTTCAGAGCCCGAGAAAAAGGCAGACATGCCGATCAGGCACAGGATCGCAGCGGCGGTCAGCCAGAACGCGGCATCAATCGAATTGGGGTCCATCGGTCTTCCGTTTCATGGGGTTTGGGCTGTTATGACCGCAGCAGCCCCTTGGTTCAAGAACCCTTGCTTGCTTTTGCCAAAGGGTGATGGTCCAGCACCAAGGCTTTCAGGTGGTCCTCCAGCACATGGGTATAGATTTCGGTCGTGGACAAATCCGCGTGGCCCAGCAAGGTCTGGATCACCCGCAGATCGGCACCGCCCGCCAGCAGATGGGTGGCAAAGGCGTGGCGCAGGGCATGCGGGGTGACCCGGGCCGGAGAGACGCCGGCGGCGATGGCGATCTCTTTCAGCATCAGGTGGAAATGCTGGCGTGTCAGGTGGCCATCTGCCCCGGGGCCGGGAAACAGCTGGCGCGAGGTCGGTCTGCCGGCCATGCGGGCGCGCTCTTCGGCCTCATCGCGGTGGCGCAGCCAATCGGCAAGCGCTGTGCGGGCCGGGCCGGACAGGGGCACCATCCGTTCCTTGCCGCCCTTGCCGCGCACCAGCACCATGCGCGGATCACCGCGCGCGGCGGCGACCGGCAGGCCCACCAGTTCCGTCACCCGCATGCCTGTGGCATAGACCAGTTCCAGCAGCGCGGTCGCCCGTGACCGGTCGGCATCGGTGCGGCCATGGTTGCGCGCCGCCTCCATCAGGCGGGTCACATCCTGCTGCGACAAGGCATCGGGCAAGCGCTGCACCGCGCCGGGGCCCTTGATGCGAATGGCCGGATTGTCGCCGCGCCAGCCTTCGTCATGCGCAAAACGGTACATCTGCCGGATCGACGACAGACGGCGCGCGCGGGTGGCCTTGGACAAGCCATTGGCATCGCAGGACACCAGATAGGCCTCGACATCCGCACGCGTGACGCTGGCAAAGCTGAGGCGGCGCTGCGCGGCCCAGGTGGCAAAATCCTTCAGGTCGCGGCCATAGGCCAGCTGGGTGTTGCGCGAGGCGTCCAGCTCGGCGGCATGCGCCTGCAGAAAGCTGGAAATCCATCCCTCAGCGGTGTCGGGCGCACGCGCCGCACCAGGGGTCATCCGCGCCGCTCCAGCAGCATCAGTTCCAGCGCGGTGCGCCGGGCAATGTCTTCCAGCCCGACATGGCGCAGAAAGGCCAGCCCATCTGTCACGCCCGTCAGGTTGCCCTGCACACCCCGGCCTATTTTTTCCACCGCCAGCAGGATCGCCTCGCCCATCCGGCGCTGCTCCAGTAGGGCGGCAAATTCAGGGGCCACCCCGGCGCGCAGAAAGGCCGGCGCAATGGCCCGGCCAAGCGAGTCTGGCGGCAGCGCGCCCGCCAGCGACCCGGTTGCCAGACCGATCAGAAACGCCTCGCGCGGGGACTCCGCTGTGCGGGCCGCTGCGATGGCCTCGTAAGACGGTGACAGCAAGCCCAGTTCAAACGCGATGCGCCCGGCAGGGCCGGTCAGCGGCAGGCGCGACAGATCCTGGGCAAACAGGATGGCAAAGGGTACCTCCAGCTCGGCCTCGGTCATCCGCGCCCAGGCGGCGGGCAGGCTTTGCGCCACCGCCCCCGGATCGCCTGCCCGCAGCGCGGTTTCAAACCGCTGAAACGCCTCGACCCGGTCCCACACCCCGCCCGAGGCGGCGGGCAGGCGTTCGGTATAGAGCCCCAACAGCACATTGGGCGCGATCACCCCGGCGCGGGCCAGACGTTCGGCTGATTCGATCTGTGCCTTCCAGCCGGCAGTGTCGCGCAGCTCGGCATGGGCAAAGGCCAGCGGCAGGCTGGCGGTTGGCTGCGGCTCGCCGATGGCCTCGAACATGCGCCAGGACAGCGGTGTCATCCGGGCGGGAATCGGCGGCAGAGCATCGCCTTCATAAAGATCTGGGTCCAGGAACCGCGACAGCAGCGAATCCTCTTCTTCGGTGACATAGCCAAGCGCCTGGGCGGTGCGCAACGTCAGCGCCGCCGCGTTCCAGTCGCCCGAGCGCGCCACGCAAAAGATCCGGGCCGGAAAGGTCGGGGCCAGGTTGGGGGTCGCCTGCATCATCTGGCAGCCCCGGTCTTCGTTGCCGGTCAGCAGGGCCACGTCAAAGGCGCGGCGGAAGAGTTCCGCGTCCCCGGTCGGTGCGGCGCGCAGCAGCGCTGCCGCCTGATCCAGCGCCCCCAGCGCCAGCAGCCGGTCGATCCGCGCCAGCAGCAGCGTGCCCTTGCCGGTGCTGTCGGGGGGCGGCACCGCTTCGGCAAGCATCAGTGTCACGGTCAGCGCCTGCAGCGCGGGCAGCTGATCGCCACGCTCGCGCAGGATGGCAGTGCGCACCTCTTCTTCCAGCCCCATGCCCCAAAGATCGCGGGGCAGGCCGGTGGTGGCAGGCGAAAGCAGACCGATCGCATCGGGCGACGGCGCGTCCAGAACGCTGACCGCCACATCCTGTGGCAAGGCACCGCCGCTGGTGACCGGTGCCTCGTCGCGCTTGACGGTTTCAGCGGGTGATCCGATGGCCGAACCGGCGGGCGAGGCCACGGAACTGGACAACCAATCAATGGCCGACAACGGGGTCTGGGCCCCGACCGGCACGGCCATCAGGGTCAGCGCGCAGCACAACGCGGGAAAGCGTGCCACAAGACCTCTGGTCTCAGTCGGCATTCAGCGTCACCGGAACCGTGACCTGGCTCTGGTCAGGCGACAGATCGGCCAGATAGGCATAGCCGGTCAGGGCCGCAAACCCCAACAGTCCCAAGATCACCACCGCTTTGAGGATACGCCCCACCATTGTCATTCTGCCCTTTCAGCCCGATGTCCTGCGCGCCACGGGTTCATCCCGTCGTCTTGCCACAGAGGCTCTGTCTGTCTTACGTCTTTTGCCACACGCAAAGCAGCGCAATCTTCGCCGCCTCCGGATGATTTCTTTGCGATTGTATATGGCATTCGCGCCGAGTTCACGCCATGAACAAAAAAATGCGCGTGATGCGGGCGAAACGCCGCTCTTGCAGCCGGGCCGAGGATGGACAGGGCAAGACGGGTCCGCCCGGGGACTGAAAATCGACGGAAACGGAAGCGCCGGAGACGGAACCGAAGGAGGCAGCGTGGCACGCCTGAAAAAGACGGTCGCCATGGTCGGGATGATGGGGGCGGGCAAGACCGCCGTGGGGACCGCCCTGGCGCGAGCGCTTGGCGTGCCCTTTCTTGATTCGGATGATGAAATCGTCCGCGCGGCCAACCGGTCGATCACCGAAATCTTTGAGCGTGATGGCGAGCCGTTCTTTCGGGCGCGCGAATCCGAAGTGCTGGCCCGGCTGTTGCGCGGTCCGCCTTGCGTGCTGTCGACGGGGGGCGGTGCCTATCTTGCCGACAGCAACCGCCGTCTCATTTCCGATGTGGGAATTGCCGTCTGGCTGCGCGCCGATCTGGATCTGTTGTGGAACCGGGTGCGGCACAAGGCAACACGCCCCTTGCTGCGCACTGCGAACCCGCGTGAAACCCTGCGCGCCTTATATGATGCGCGGGTGCCCTATTACAGTCAGGCCGATATCACGGTGGATGCCAGTGCCGACCTGTCGGTGGAAGGCATGGCAGAGCGGGTGATCACAGCGCTTGGTTCCCGCCCCGACGTTCTGGAGAAAGACAAGACATGACGATGGATGTGGTTCCGGTCGATCTGGGCGCCCGCAGCTATGAGGTGCGGATCGGGCCCGGCCTGATTGACGCGGCCGGGGCGCAGCTTTTGCCCTTCCTGCGGCGGCGCAAGGTGGCGATTGTCACCGATGAAACCGTGGCGGCGCTGCATCTGGACAGGCTGCTCGCGTCTTTCGCCGCCTCTGGCATCGAGGCGACGGCGCTCGCCTTGCCAGCGGGCGAGGGCACCAAGGGCTGGCCGGACTTTGCCCGCGCCACCGAATGGTTGCTGGAGCAAAAGATCGAGCGGCGCGATCTGGTCGTGGCCTTCGGCGGCGGCGTGATCGGCGATCTGGCAGGATTTGCGGCGGCCGTGCTGCGGCGCGGCGTCCGCTTTGCGCAGATCCCCACCACCTTGCTGTCACAGGTTGACAGCTCGGTTGGCGGCAAGACCGGGATCAACACCGCGCAGGGCAAGAACCTTGTCGGCGCCTTCCACCAGCCCAGCGTGGTGCTGGCCGATATCGATGTGCTTGGCTCGCTCGCCCCGCGTGATTTTCTCGCGGGCTATGGCGAAGTGGTGAAATACGGGCTGCTGGGCGATGCGGCCTTCTTTGACTGGCTGGAGGTAAACGCCCCCGGCATGGCCGGGGACCGTGGCTTGTGCCAATATGCCGTGCGCCGTTCGGTCGAGATGAAGGCCGGCATCGTCAGCCGGGATGAGACCGAGGAAGGCGAACGCGCGCTTCTCAACCTCGGCCATACCTTCTGTCACGCGCTGGAAAAGGCCACCGGCTATTCCGACCGGCTGCTGCATGGCGAAGGCGTGGCCATCGGCTGCGCGCTGGCCTTCGAGCTGTCGCAGCGGCTGGGCCTGTGTGCGCAGGAAGCCCCCAGCCGGGTGCGCGCCCATCTGCGCGCCATGGGCACCAAGGTGGACCTGAGCGACATCCCCGGCGATCTGCCGGACGCGGGCGCGCTGCTGGCGCTGATGGGTCAGGATAAAAAGGTGGTGGACGGCCAGTTGCGCTTCATCCTCGCCCGCGGCATCGGCGAAGCTTTCGTGGCGTCAGATGTCCCGGCGGAAACGGTGAAAACCCTTCTGGCAGAGGCGCTTGCAGCGCGAGGCTAATGTAATTCCCGACGGTGACGTGCAGGTCCCCGGTGCCAATTCCCTGACGGCCACTTGCCAGAGTTGCGCGCGCCCGTCATTCCATTGGCCGTGCTCTGCAGTCTTGCCCTGTGCGGGAGTCGCAAATGATGCGGCGCAGACGCTGACCCGAGGCTCGCGCCCGGCGGCGTCCTGGCCCTATCGCCCCCAGTAAACCACATCGGGCTGACCGGCATGAACGGGGCTACCATCGCCACTCGCTTCAAATCGGTAGGTCTGAATGGTCATCGCCAACATGATGAGCGTGATCACGACATAGCCGCCGGCAGAGATAGCTTGCATAACGGCCTCCCCTCGTTGCGCTTGAGGAAACACTATAGACCGGAAATTGAAACAAATAAATGTCATCCTTCCCGCGCGGCATGAAACTGCCAATCGAACCAGATGGTGCGACCCGGACGACGCCGCAGCCCAGATATGGCCCTTTGTCAGGACAAACCAGAGCGGACAGGCTGCGAAACCTGCCCACCACACAACACCACCTGCACAGGATGATTCCCTTTGGAGGGCGCCGTCAACGGCAAGATGTGTCTGTTTCTTGAAAAGCGGTTGGCTGGGGCGCCAGGATTCGAACCTGGGTATGTCGGTACCAAAAACCGATGCCTTACCGCTTGGCGACGCCCCAACCGTGCGGCGGTGTTTAGCCAAGGGTGTTGGCGGGTGCAAGGGGGGTTCATCACAAAAATGCAAAGAGGCCCGCAGCTTCTGAGGGCGGCAGGGCGCGGATGGCTGTGGCACAGGTGCCGGACCTGCGGCTGACGCGGCCGTGCCGCAGGGCAAGGATGGACGAAGCGCCGGGGCCGCGCTATTGCGCAGGCATGGAAAAGCTGGATGTCATTGTGCTGGGGGCCGGGGCTGCGGGTCTGTTCTGCGGGATCGAGGCCGCGCGTCGCGGGCGGCGGGTGCGGGTGATCGATCACGCCAGGGCAGCCGGCGAGAAGATCCGCATCTCGGGCGGCGGGCGGTGCAATTTCACCAATCTCGAGATTGCGCCGGAGCGGTTCTTGTCACGCAATCCGCGCTTTGCGCTGTCGGCGCTCAAGCGCTTTACCCAATGGGATTTCATCGCGCGGATGGATGGCTGGGGCATCTCCTGGCATGAAAAGGCGTTGGGGCAGCTGTTTTGCGATGGGCCTGCCACGCAGGTGGTCGAGGCCTTGACCCGCGATCTGGCACGGGCGGGCGCAGAGCTGTGGCTGGGTTGCGAGGTGGGGGCGGTGGCGGCGTTGCCGGGCGGCGGCTTCCGGTTAGAAACTGCGCGCGGGGTGCTACACTGCGCCGCGCTGGTGGTGGCGACCGGCGGCAAGTCGATTCCCAAGATGGGGGCCAGCGGCTTTGGCTACCGCGTGGCGGAGCAGTTCGGCCTGCCGCTGGTGGAAACCCGGCCCGGTCTGGTGCCGCTGACCTTTGCCGAGCAAGAATTGGTCTGGATGAAGCCGCTCTCGGGCCTGTCGGTCGAAGGCCGCGTCCGGCATGGACGCACCGAATTTGCCGAAGGGCTGTTGTTCACCCATCGCGGCCTGTCTGGCCCGGCGATTCTGCAGATCTCCAGCTACTGGCGCGAGGGCGAGGCGATTGCGGTCGATCTCGGCATGGGACGCGATCTGGCGGCGCTGTTGCGAGAGGCCCGCGCGCAAGGGCCGAAACTGGCGCTGCGCACGGCCCTGGCGGGGCTGGTGCCCGAACGGCTGGCAAGGCATCTGGAGACGGTGGTGGCCCCTGCCGGGCCGCTTGGCACGCTGTCCAACGCGGCGCTGGAGCAGGTGGCAGAGGTCTTGCGCAACTGGCGGCTGATGCCGGTGGGGTCCGAAGGCTATCGCACCGCCGAGGTCACGTTGGGCGGGGTTGATACCGATGCGCTGGATGCCCGCACGATGCAGGCCAAGGCTGTGCCGGGGATGTATTTCGTGGGCGAGGTGGTGGATGTGACCGGCTGGCTGGGCGGCTACAATTTCCAATGGGCCTGGTCATCGGGCTGGGCTGCAGGCCAGGCTGTGTGAAATCAAGGGTTTGCGCGACACAATTCGCGCAAACCCTTAGCGTTCAGGGTCGCTGTAGTGATGCTGATGGCCGTTCGGATCGGTCACGCTCCAGCCCCGCGCCTGTGCCGTCACATAGCCCGGCCCGATGGGCACCTTGCCAAATCCACCCGGAATATCAAGCACATAGCTGGGCAAAGCCGTGCCGGACAACCGCCCGCGCAAGGCGGACATGATCGCTTGCCCCTCGGCAATCGTGGTGCGGAAATGGCCGGCCCCGCGCGCAAGGTCGCAATGATGCAGGTAATAGGGTTTGACCCGCAACCGGATCAGCGCGCGGAACAGGTCTTCCAGCGCATCGGCACTGTCATTTACCCCGCGCAGCAGCACCGATTGCGACAGCAGCGGAATGCCGGCATCGGCCAGCCGGGTCAGGGCGGCGCGGGCCTCTGCCGTCAATTCGTCGGCGTGGTTGGTGTGCACCACGATCCAGACCGACGGGTGCTGGCGCAGCGCATCAATCAGCGCCGGCGTGATCCGGTCGGGGGCCACCACCGGCACCCGCGTGTGCAGGCGCAGCACGCCGACATGCGGGATCGCCGCCAGACGGGCCACCAGATCGCCGATCCGCCGCGCCGACAGAACCAGCGGATCGCCCCCGGTCAGGATCACCTCATGAATAGCGGGCGTGCGGGCGATATAGTCCAGCGCGGCCTGGAGCTGATCTGGAGGCAGATGCCCGGTGTCGCCCACGGTTTCGCGGCGAAAGCAGAAGCGGCAATAGACTTCGCAGGTTTTGGTGACATGCAAGATCACCCGGTCCGGGTAGCGGTGCGTCAGCCCCGGCACCGGGGCATGCGCATCATCGCCGATCGGATCAGGCAGGTCTTCGGGGCGCTGGATCAGCTCGGCGGCGGAAGGCACGAACTGGCGCGCCACACCGTCAGACCGGGCAGAGGCCGCGCGCATCTGCGGGGTCAGGCGCAGGCGGAAATCCTGCGCGACGCGTTCCAGCACCGGGGCCTCATCGGCCCGCACAAGGCCATCGGCGACCAGATCGGAAATGCTCTGCGCCGGGCGCAAGGGGAAGGTGCCATCCATGCTCACAGGGTCAGCCGCGCAGGCCGGCGGCATCCAGCAGTCCCCGGCGTTTGGCCTCGTAATAATAGCCGCGGGCATACCACATCACGGCCCGCTCTTCGGACCCGTTGGCCACCAGCCATGCCCCGCGCAGGTATTTGACCGCGTAGCGCAGGTTCGTCTCGGGGTCGAGCAGATCGGCGGGCGCGCCGCGAAAGCCCATGGTTCGCGCGGTTTGCGGGTGAATCTGCATCAACCCCAGATAGGGGCCGTTGCGTGCCGCCGGATTGTAGCGCGATTCCCGCTGCACCACCCGGTGCACCAGACTGACCGGCACGTCATATTCTGCCGCGTAGCGCTGGATCAGCGCCCGCAGTTCCGGTGTCTCACCCGGGTTGAGCGGGCCGCCGCCGGCCATCAGGGCCCGGCTGCCATCGCGCCCGCCACAGGCCGAGACGACGAGCGCAAGGCCAAGAAACAGGGCCGCGCGGCGTGAGAACGGGGGCATGGGCAGGATCCTTCTCCCTTGGGGTTGGCGCAGGGTTTACTGCATCTGCGCCCCACGCTCCAGCCCCCGGCAATGACATTGGCGGGAGGGGCGGGAGGCGGGAGGGGCGGGGGATACGACGTAAGGCGGGCTATGCTGGGGTGGTGCGGCCTGTTAACCTGCGTCATCGCAGCCTGAGGTGAGCCATGACCGTGCATATCCTGCCCCGATCCGACACCCTAGGGTCCGAGCCGACGCGCAGCCTGCACTCTGCTTTGGTGGTGGATGACCATCCGCTGTTCTGCGATGCCCTGTCGATGACCTTGAAGGCGGTGGCGGGAATCGGGCGGATCGAGACCGCTGACCGGTTGGACAGTGCGATTGCCCGGCTGGAGCAAGGCCCGATGCCGGATGTGGTGGTGCTGGACCTGAACCTGCCGGATGTCGATGGCTTGGACGGGTTGATCCGGTTGAAATCGGTGGTGGGGCTGGTGCCGGTGGTGGTGGTGTCGTCGCTGGCTGACAACCGGGTGATCAGCGCGGCGCTGCGGGCGGGGGCCTCGGGGTTTGTGCCCAAACACAGCCACCGCGACGTGTTCCGCGCCGCGTTTGACGCGATCCGGCGGGGCCATGCCTATCATCCCGACGGCTATGTTCCGCAACATGATCCGAAAGCCCCGGCCAGCCAGCGCGAAGATGCCGTGGCCCGGCTGGCGCTGCTGACCCGGCAGCAGGCGCGCATCCTGCAGCTGATCTGCGAGGGCAAGCTGAACAAGCAGATCGCCTTTGACCTGACGATAGCCGAAACCACGGTCAAGGCGCATGTGACCGCGATCATGCGCAAGCTGGGGGTGCAAAGCCGGACGCAGGCGGTGCTGATCGCGCGCGGCGCAAGCTTTGACAGCCTGATGCCGGAAGGCGATTGATCGGGCCGGGCGGATCGAACCGCTTGCCGAAGCCGGAGGCACGCCCTAGCCTTTGGGCAGGGGGGATTGGCGATGCAGGAAATGCGTGGCTTGACAGCAGGCGGTGCGGCAGACGTCCTGATCAGCGCTTGTGTGCCCGCCACTGCCCCTGATGCGGCAGGGCAGTTGGCGCAGGCGCTTGGCGCGGGGCCGTTTTCGCGCATCGTGGTGTTCGTGTCGCCCGAGGCTGATCTGGCGCGGTTCTGTGCCGATCTGGACCTGCACTTTCCGCCCGGTCTGGTGATCGGCTGCACCACTGCCGGAGAGATTTCGCATCTGGGCTATACCGAGGGCGATATTGTCGCAGTGGGCTTTCCGGCCGCCTATTTCTGCACCGACTGCCTGTTGGTGCCGGATCTTGCGCGGATCAGCCCGCAAGAGCTGATCGGGCAGCTGATCCGCGCCCGCACCGGGTTGCAGCAGGACCGGCCCGGGTGGGATCATGAATTCGCGTTCATGATGGTGGACGGATTGTCGACGGCCGAGGATGATCTGGCCGCCGCTGTCGCCTCGGGTCTTGGCCCGGTGCCGCTGTTTGGCGGGTCAGCCGCCGATGGCTTGCGCTTCGGGCGGACCCATGTGATCTGGCAGGGGCAGGCCATCAGCGCTGCGGCGATTGTCATGCTGGTGCGCAGCAGGTGCCGCGCGCGGGTGTTCAACCTTGACCATCTGGTGCCGACCGACCGGCGTATGGTGGTCACGCAGGCCGATCCGGCGCGGCGCATCGTGCATCAGATCAACGCCGAACCGGCGGCGCAGGAATATGCGCGCCTGCTGGGCAAAGATCCTGCGCAGCTGACGACCTTTACCTTTGCCGCCCACCCGGTGGTGGTGCGGGTGGGCGGGCGCCACCATGTGCGGGCAATCCAGAAAATGGAAGAGAATGGCGATCTGGTGTTCTTTTCCGCCATTGACGAGGGGCTGGTCCTGACCCTCGCCGAGCCGCAGGATATGGTGGCGCATCTGGACCGTGAACTTGGCCGCCTGTCCGATCATGGTGCCCCTGCCGCCATTCTGGCCTGCGACTGCATTCTGCGTCGGATGGAGGCGCTGGAAAAGCAGCATGCGGGCGCGATTTCGAAGGTGTTGCGTGACCGGAACGTGCTGGGCTTTTCCACCTATGGCGAGCAGTGGAACTCCATGCATGTGAACCACACGATGACCGGGGTGGCGCTCTATCCGCCGGATCCCGCATGATTGACACGCTGATCAACCCCGCCGACCCGCCCGAGCGGCAGATGGAAAAGCTGATGACCATCGCGCAGGTGCTGATGCGGCGGGTGGAATCCGATACCGATGACAATGGCGCGGCCTATGCCCAGTTTCAGCGCGCCGCGATGCTGGAAGATCAGGTGCGCGACCGCACCCGTGATCTGGAGCGCGCGCTGGACCTGCTCAACGAGTCGAATGCCCGTCTGGGAGAGGCCAACCGCCGCGCCGAGGCCGCGCGACAGAACCTCGCCAATGCGATCGAGACGGTGCAAGAGGGATTTGCGCTGTTTGATGCGGGCGATGTGCTGGTGCTGTGTAATTCACGCTTTGGCATGCATATGGAAGATATCCGCGATGCCCTGCGTCCTGGCCTGACCTTCGAGGCCTATGTTGACCGGGTCAGCCGGTCGCGCTTTCTGGAACTGCCGGACTTTGAGACCCCGCAGGACTGGGCGATCCGGCGCAAGCGGCGCCATCAAGATAGGCATGTGATCTTTAACGTGCGGATGATCCGGGACCGCTGGGTGCAGGTGTCCGAACACCGCACGGCGGATGGCGGCACGGTGATCTTGCAGACCGATGTGACCGATATCATCCGGTCCGAACGGCAGGAGCGGGGCAAGCTGCTGGACGATCAGGCCCGGATGATCCGCGCCACGCTGGACCATATCAATCAGGGCGTGTCGATCTTTGATGCTCAGGCGCGGCTGGTGGGGTGGAATGCGCGGCTGGGGCAGCTTCTGGCGATTCCGGTGGCGCGGTTCCGGGTGGGGGCCTCCTTTGACTATCTGCTGCAGCGGTTTCGGGAAGAGATCACCCTGTCGGACGGGATGACCGATGCCGCTCTGGCGGCTTGGGTCAAGGGGGCCACGGGTCGCCCCCCGCTGACCTTCGAGGTGCGGCGCGGCGATGATCTGATTCTGGCGGTGTTCGCGCAGGAAATGCCCGACGGCGGTTTTGTGATGAGCTTTACCGATGTCACCACCGAACGGGCCGCGATCCACGCGCTGAGCCGGGCCAATGAAACGCTTGAGGCGCGCGTGATGGAGCGCACGCTGGAGCTGGAAGATGCGCTGGCCCATGCCGAGCGCGCCAATGCCAGCCGGTCGCGCTTTGTGGCCGCCGCCAGCCATGATCTGCTGCAACCGCTGTCTGCTGCCAAGCTGTTCATCGCCAGCATCGGCGGCGAAGGGGTGCCACCCGAAGCGGTAGAGGCGTTGGAAAAGGCGCAGAATGCGCTGGTCTCGGTCGAGGGGATATTGGACGCGCTTCTGGATATCTCCAAGCTGGAATCGGGGCGCGCGGCGGTATCGGTGGGGCAGGTGGCGCTGCGCCCGATTCTGGCGCAGCTGGCGGCGGAATTTACCGCCATTGCGGCGGCCAAGGGCTTGCTGCTGACGGTGCGGCTGTCGGACGCGGTGGTGATGACGGACCCGGCCTATCTGCGCCGCATCCTGCAAAACCTGATCGGCAACGCCATCCGCTATACCACGAAGGGCCGGGTGGTGGTGGCCGCCCGCCGGCGTGGGGGGATGACAAGGCTGGAGGTCTGGGACACTGGCCTCGGCATTCCGGAGGAGGAACAGGACAATATTTTCAAAGAGTTCCACCGGCTGAACGCCCGCGCCTCGGCCAGCGAAGGCATGGGTCTGGGGCTGGCGATCGTGGAGCGGGCCTGTGCCCTGCTGGGGCATCCCCTGGGGCTGTCCTCCCGGCTGGGACGGGGCACCTGTTTCATGCTGCAGCTGCCGTCGGTTACGTCCGCCGAAACCCTGGCGGTGGCGCCGCCAGCGGTCACCCGTCCCCGGATGCGCCTGCAGGGCAAAATCGGGTTTCTGGTGGAAAACGACCCCGACCTGTGCCGCGCCATGGCGCTTTTGCTGGAAAAATGGGGGCTGTCGGTGCTGGATGCTGACAGCGGCGAAGCGGCCCTGGCGCTGATTGATGAGCTGGGAATCCTGCCCGATTTCTTTCTGGTCGACCATCAGCTGGGCGATGGCATGACCGGGGTGGAATTCATCCGCCTCCTGCGTGCGCGGCATGGCGATGTGCCCACCCGTCTGGTTACCGCCAATCGCAGCCTGCAGGTGCAGGCACTGGCGCAGCGCGACGGGATAGAGGTGCTGATGAAGCCGCTGGATGCCCGCGCGCTGGAGGCGTTTCTGCGCGACCTGCCATAGCGCGCCGGATATCCTACGACTTATGTTCCATAGCGCCCCGCCCCGTCGCCGCCTAATCTGCCGCCACAGGGAGACTGACCGATGCACATGAGTGATACCCGCGATATCCAAGCCCCGCCCTCCGAGGTCTGGGCCGCCATTCTGAACCCCGAGGTGCTCAAGGCCTGTATTCCGGGCTGCACCGAGGTGACCGGCAACCGCGATGAGGGGTTCGAGGCGGTGGTGACGCAAAAGGTTGGCCCGGTGAAGGCGACCTTCAAGGGCGCGGTCACCCTCTCCGACATCACCGAGGGCGAGGCGGTGACCATCTCGGGTGAGGGCAAGGGGGGACCGGCGGGCTTTGCCAAGGGCGGCGCCGTGGTGCGGCTAGAACCGATCCCGGAAGGCACGCGGCTGTCTTATGATGTCGAGGCCAATGTGGGTGGCAAGCTTGCGCAACTGGGCAGCCGGATCATCGACGGCTTTGCCAAGAAGATGGCGGATGAGTTTTTCAGCCGCTTCCAGACCGCCGTGGAAGGCCCTGCCGAACCGGAAACGGCGGAACCCGCCCCCGAAGGCGACGACGAGACACCGAAAAAAGGCTGGTTCAAGCGGCTGATCACCTGAGCGATTGAGCCGCAAAACCGTACCCAGGACAGATCCAAGGGAGGAACACATGACGAATGTCACGATGACCGTGAACGGAAAATCCGTCTCGGCACCGGCAGAGGGGCGCACCTTGCTGGTGGAGTATCTGCGCACGGGGCTGGGGCTGACCGGCACCCATGTCGGCTGCGATACCAGCCAATGCGGGGCCTGTGTGGTGCATGTCGATGGCCGCGCCGTCAAATCCTGCACCGTCTTTGCGATGGATGTCGAAGGGTCGGATGTGCGCACGATCGAGGGCATGGCCAATGCCGATGGCAGCCTTGGCGTGGTGCAACAGGCGTTTCAGGACCATCACGGGCTGCAATGCGGCTTCTGCACGCCCGGCATGGTGATGACCACCGCAGCCCTGCTGGCGGAAAATCCGCGCCCCTCAGAGGCCGAGGTACGCCACGGGCTGGAGGGCAATATCTGCCGCTGCACCGGTTACCACAACATCGTCAAAGCCGTGCTGGCCGCGTCCGGTCAGGACGCAGACGCCATTGCTGCGCAGTAGGGGGATCAGATGCCAAAAGATACCGGAATAGGCGCATCCACCAAGCGCCGCGAAGATGTGCGGTTCCTGACGGGCCGCGGGGTCTATACCGATGACCTGACGATGTTTGGCCAGGCCCATGCCGTGATGGTGCGCTCCACCGTGGCGCATGGCCGGATCGTGTCGATTGACACGGCAGCGGTCGAGGCGATGCCCGGCGTGCTGGCGGTGTTTACCGGCGAGGATTTCAAGGATGTCGGCGGCAACCCGGCGGGTTGGCTGATCAACAGCCGCGACGGGACACCCATGCGCGAACCCAAGCGCCCGGTGCTGGCGCATGGCAAGGTGCGCCATGTCGGTGACGCCTATGCCGCCGTGATTGCCGAGTCCTATGCGCAGGCCAAGGATGCGGCACAGGTGCTGTCGGATGCGACGGTGATCGAGGAACTGCCCGCCATCATCGACATGAAGGCGGCGGCGGCCGATGCCAGCAACCGCGTGCATGACGAAATCCCCGACAACATCTGCTTTGACTGGGGCTGGATCGAAGACAACCGCGCCGCCGTGGATGAGGCAATGAAATCCGCGCCCCATGTGGTGACGCTGGAGCTGACCAACAACCGGCTTGTCCCCAATGCGATGGAACCACGCGCCAGCATCGGCGAGTATTTCCCCGGCACGGGTGACTATAAGCTCACCACCACCAGCCAGAACCCGCATCTGACCCGGCTGCTGGTCTGCGCCTTTGTGATGGGCATTCCGGAAAACAAGCTTCAGGTCGTGGCCCCCGATGTGGGCGGCGGGTTTGGCTCCAAGATCTATCACTACGGTGAGGAGGCGCTGGTTCTGGCCGCCGCCAAACGCCTTGGCCGCCCGGTGCGCTGGACAGCAGAGCGGACGGAAAGTTTTCTGTCCGACGCGCATGGCCGCGACCATGTGACCAAGATCGAATTGGGCTGCACCAAGCAAGGCGATATTCTTGCGATCCGCACGGAAACCTACGCAAATGTAGGTGCCTATCTGTCGAACTTCTCAACCGCCACGCCGACCTTCCTGCATGGCACACTGATGGCGGGGCCTTACAAGGTGCCGCATGTCTATGTGAACGTGAAGACGGTTTTCACCAACACCGCCCCGGTAGATGCCTATCGCGGGGCCGGGCGGCCTGAGGCGACCTATAGCATCGAGCGTGTGGTGGATAAAATGTGCCGCGAGTTGAATCTCGACCCGTTCGAGGTGCGTCGTCGCAATCTGCTGACGCCCGATCAGTTCCCCTATACCACGCCGGTCGGGCTGGTCTATGACACCGGCAATTATCAGGCCACGCTGGACAAGGCGGTTGAACTTGCCGATGTCGCCGGGTTTGAGGCACGCCGGGCTGAGAGCGCCAGGCGCGGCAAGCTGCGCGGCATGGGGCTGTCGACCTGGATCGAGGCTTGCGGTATTGCGCCCTCGCATCTGGTGGGGGTGCTGGGCGCGCGGGTGGGGCTTTATGACGCTGCCACCGTGCGGGTGAATGCCACCGGCACCATTTCGGTGATGACCGGGGCGCACAGCCACGGGCAGGGGCATGAAACCGTCTTCCCGCAGATCGTGGCGGAAAAGCTGGGGATTGATGCCTCGTCAGTCGAAATTGTGCATGGCGACACCGCCAAGATCCCGTTCGGGATGGGGTCTTATGGCTCGCGCTCTCTGGCGGTTGCGGGGTCGGCCATGGACCGCGCCATCGACAAGATCATCGCCAAGGGCAAGAAGATCGCAGCCCATATGCTGGAGGCGGCCGAAGGCGACATCACCTTTGCGGATGGCAAGTTTTCGGTGGCGGGCACCGACAAGGCCAAGACCTTCGGCGAGATCGCCTTTTCGGCTTACGTCCCGCACAATTACCCGCTGGAAACGCTGGAACCGGGTCTGGAGGAAACCGCCTTCTATGACCCTGCCAACTTCACCTATCCCGCAGGCGCCTATATCTGCGAGGTCGAGGTGGATGAGGGCACCGGCAAGGTTGATGTGGTCTCCTTCACCTGCGCCGATGATTTCGGCAATGTGATGAACCCGATGATCGTGGAGGGCCAGGTGCATGGCGGCGTGGGGCAGGGGATTGGTCAGGCGGTGCTGGAAAGCACGTCCTATGACGAAAACGGCCAGCTGCTGACCGGATCTTACATGGATTACGCGATGCCGCGTGCCGATGATGTGCCGTTTTACACGGTGGATCATTCTTGTGCCACGCCCTGCACCCATAATCCGTTGGGGGTGAAGGGTTGCGGCGAGGCCGGGGCCATCGGCTCGCCTCCGGCGGTGGTGAATGCGGTGATCGATGCTTTGCACCGGGGTGGCCATACCCATGTGTCACATATTGATATGCCCGTCTCACCCAACCGGGTGTGGCAGGCGATGAACGCGTAAGGAGGGGTCACCATGCATAACTTTGAATTCGTCAAACCCTCGTCCATCGCCGATGCTGTCGCGGCCATGTCGACCGAGGGCGCACAGCCGCTGTCAGGCGGGCAGACCCTGCTGCCGACGATGAAACAGCGGCTGGCCGCCCCCGAGGTGCTGGTCAGCCTGACCGGCATTGCCGAGTTGCAGGGCGTCTGCATGGGCGAGGGCGGCCTGCACATCGGTGCCGCCACGCCGCATGCGGTGGTGGCGCGCGAGGCGCTCGCGCACTACCCCGCGCTCGCCAGCCTGGCGGGCGGCATCGGCGATCCGGCGGTGCGCAACCGGGGGACCATCGGCGGGTCGGTCGCCAACAATGACCCGGCGGCCTGCTATCCGGCGGCGGTGCTGGCCTCGGGGGCGACGGTGGTGACAGACCGCCGCCGGATCGCGGCGGAGGATTACTTTCAGGGCATGTTCACCACGGCGCTCGAAGAAGGGGAGTTCATCACGCAGGTGATCTTCCCGATCCCGCAAGCGGCGGCCTATGTGAAGTTCAACCAGCCCGCCAGCCGCTTTGCCTTGACGGCAGTGTTCGTCGCAAAGTTTGCCGATGGCGTGCGGGTGGCGGTGACCGGGGCATCTAACAACGGCGTCTTCCGCTGGGAAGAGGCCGAGGCGGCACTGTCGGCGGATTTCGCGGCGGGGGCGATTGCCGGGCTGACAGTGCCCTCTGATGACATGATCAGCGATCTGCACGGGTCGGCGGCTTACCGCGCCAATCTGGTCAAGGTGCTGACCGGGCGCGCGGTGACAGCGGCACGCTGATCTGTTGCGGCAGATTAAAAAGCCCCCGGTCGCAGGACCGGGGGCTTTTGCTTTGACCCGTTGTGACCGTCAGGCCGAAACCTGTTCGCGCAGGATTGCAGCGGTCATCGAGATCATCAGATAGATCCCGGCAAAGATCAGCAGGGCAACCATCGTGTTTTCAAACGCCCGCGGATAGGTCGCCTCATCGGGCGGGACCGGGCTGACCGAGACCGACAGATAGCGGACCTGGCGGTTGGCATCGGTGCGCGCGGTTTCCATTGATTGCAGCGATTGCGACAGCAGCAGTTGCCGGGTCTGCACATCGGCCTGCGCCACCAGCAGTTCCGACTGCACCTGTGCCAGTGACTTGCCGCCAGCCACCCCTTGCGTCAGGCGCGACCGCAGGGTGGCAATCTCGGCGTCCAGCGTGCTGATCCGGCGCAGCAAAGGCTCCATCCGGGCGGCGTTCGGGGTGGCGTTGGATTGCATCTGCGCCAGGCTCAGCCGGTCCTGGCTGAGCTGGGTTTCCAACTGGCCGATCTGGGTGGTGATCAGCGACACCTCCACCTCGGACGACAGCACCTGAAACTGTTCCTGCAGATCCACAACCTTGCGCTGCGCGGTCAGCATGGCCTCTTCGGCCAGTTCATAAGCCTCGAACGCGCCCTGCATTTGATCGGCGCGCAGGCGTTGGGTCAGATGATCAACCTGCTCTTCGGCATAGCCGATCAGGGCCTGCGAGAAATCGGCCGACACCTGTGGATCTGCGGCGATCACCTCCATCTTGATGATGCCCTCGGTCGGATCATAGGCGATTTTCACATTGCGCTGATAGACCTTGTAGGCCGCCTCGCGGGTGGCATCGGGGGCCAGCCTTTGGATCGGATCAATCTGGTCCTGCGCGAAATGGGCGATAAAGCTGTGATCGGCGTCCAGACGCATCATCGCGTCGCGGGATTGCAGATAGCCCTGCACTGCGATGGAATCCTGCGATGTGGCGAATTGCGTGCCCGAAAGCAGCCCGCCCATGCCCTGCGCCCCCGCCGGATCGGCCTGCTGAATCACGAATTCGGCTTTGGTGGCAAACAGCGGCGTTGCGACAACATAGTAATACCAGCCTGCCAACAGCGTGGGCAGTCCGACGAAAAAGAACAACCGCGCCATGAGCAGGGCAGACTTGCGGCGGCGGCGCCTGGCCAGATCCTGCTGGATGCGCTGGATTTCCGACAGATGCGATTCCTCGGCGCGCACTTCGGTCGACGGCACCTTGATCGGCTTGATGGTCTGCGGCAGTTGCACGCCATCCCCCCGGGGCCCGACCGTCAGCGCGCGCGACCCAGGCTCACCTTGGCCAGCCAAGGGCAGGTCGGCCCCTTCGGCGCTGATCATTTGCATGAAGGTTGATTTCTGGAACGGATCAACACCGGCGGCGCGCAACAGGCGCACGGCGTCAAAATCCGAGGTGGCGGGCAGCCCGTATTTTTGTGCCATGCGCCGCGCCATGCGCAGCTGGCGCCCCGTCAGCCCCTCTTTGCGGATCTGGTCAATATCGTTCGGGTTCGGCTGTTCGGCACCTGCCTGGGCCGGCGCAGGGTGGCGCGGGGCAGGGGACTCCCCCCCCGCATCCATCATGGCATCGACCTGGTTCCCTGCGGTGGGAAACGGGTCTGCGCCAAAGCCGTCTTCAGGTGCCGGTGCCGACACCGGGCGTGGCGGCACGCTACCAGCAGGCACCGCGCGCGGCCGGGGCGGCACAGACACTGGGCCTGACACTGGGCCAGACACTGAAGCAGACACCGGATCCGGGCGGCGCAGGTTGTAGCGTTTAACCTTGAGCTTGATAGTCATAAAGCTGCTTCGCCTCTTCCAGAGTGTCGAATGTATAAAGCTGGCCGTTGCGCAGCACAGCCGCCTGTTTGCAGAATTTTTCCAGCGTCTGCGCCTGATGGCTGACGATCACCACGGTGGCCTGTTGCAGCCGCTCACGCAGGATACGCCCGGCCTTGCGGTTGAAATCCACATCGGTGGTGGCAGGCATGCCTTCGTCGATCAGGTAGATGTCGAATTCCAGCGCCAGCATCAGCGAAAACGAGAACCGCGCCCGCATGCCCTGGCTATAGGTGCCGACCGGCATGTCGAAATATTCGGCAATGCCGCAGAGCCAGCGGCAGAAGCTTTCGACATAATCCGGATCAAGCCCGTAAAGCCGGGCCACATAGCGGCTGTTTTCGGTGGCCGTGTGCTTGTTGACCACACCCCCCATGAACCCCAGCGGAAAGGAAATGCGGCTGGTGCGGGTGACCCGGCCCTCATCAGGTTTTTCCAGCCCGGCCATCATGTTGATGATGGTGGTCTTTCCCGCGCCATTGGGGGCAAGAATGCCCAGCGACTGGCCAAGATCAATGCGGAAGGACGCCTGATCCAGAATGATCTTGCGCTGCTTCCCGGTCCAGAATGACTTTGACACGCCCTCGAACTCGATCACTGCCGCCCCTTATCACGTCATGCGCTGTGTCAAGGCCGGTGCCTTGGTCCATTGCGCCGCGCGTCCTGCCTCATTGCGTGGAACCTTGACTCTGATCCGTTTTTTTAAGGTTTATGCCATGGGTTTCGGGCAGCATTATGTTCGACAGCAGGCCGCCATGGCAAGCCGCTCAGGACAGACGCGTGCCATCAGGTGGCAACAGCCCCAACCCGCGAAGATAGATGCCGATCCCGGCTTCCAGCAGGTCTTCGGGCGGAAACGGGCTGCGCGCCCCGCCATTGGCATTGCCGCGCATGTAAAGCTCGACCACCCCATGGCTCATGGCCCAGATATGGGCTGAAAACATCGTGGCCGGGGGGCGCATGTCGGGCGGCAGGTGCTGCGACAGGCTTTCGGCCGCGCGTTCCAGCACCGCGCGCGCCTTGCCAGCCACCAGCGCGAGGTCAGGATGGTCGTTCAGCCTTAGCCCCGCCTCGAACATCGCCACGTAATGGCCGGGGTATTTCCGGGCGAAGGCCAGATAGGCCCGGCCGGTGGATTCGAAGGCCGCCAAGGCAGTGGGGCGGCCATTGTCGAAGGCAAATTCCATCAGCGCTGCAAAAATCTCATAGCCTTGCCGGGCGACTTCCGCCAGCAGGTCTTCGCGTCCGGCGAAATGCCGATAGACGGCGGCCGGTGTCACATCGGCGGCTTTTGCCGCCTCGGACAGGGTAAACCCGGTCGGCCCCTGATCGGCGATCAGACCGAGCGCCGCCTCAACCAGCGCCTGTCGCAGATTGCCGTGATGATAGCCGCGTTTCACCCTCGGCCCTTGCGCAGATCCGGGCCACCGCAGATGGCTGGGTCGGGCGTGCCGATCACCGCCAGATCACGGCCCTTGTAGTCGACCGAGGCCAGAATGGTCTGCACCGCCGCGATGCGGGCGCGTTTCTTGTCATCCGACAGGATCACCGTCCAAGGCGCAAAGCCGAAACTGCTGCGCTCCATCGTCTCATCGATCGCGGTGCAGTAGCTGTCCCATTTCTTCAGCCCGTCGATATCGATAAGCGACAGTTTCCATTGTTTCAGCGGGTCTTGTTCGCGCGCCAGAAACCGCTTGAGTTGTTCGGCCTGCCCCACCTCCAGCCAGATCTTGCGGAAGATGATGCCCTCTTCCACCAGCATCCGCTCAAAATCCGGCAGTTGGGCAAAGAAATGCTCGCGCTGCGCCGGGGTGCAAAAGCCAAAGACATGCTCGATCACGGCGCGGTTGTACCAGCTGCGGTCAAACAGGGTGATTTCGCCACTGGCCGGCAGCCAGTCGACATAGCGCTGGAAATACCATTGCGCCGCCTCGCGGTCCGACGGTTTGGCAAGCGCCACCACCGAACAGACCCGCGGGTTCAGGTTTTCGCGCGTGGCCCCGATGGTGCCGCCCTTGCCCGCCGCGTCGCGGCCTTCAAAGATCACCACCAGGCGCTTGCCGGTGGCCTTGATGTCTGACTGCATCTTGACCAGCTCGATCTGCAGCCGGTCCATCTGCGCGTCGTAATCCTTGCCCTTCATCTCTTGGCGGTAGGGGTAGGACGGGTCCAGAATATCGTCCTTGCTTGCGGACTCTATGGCCTTGCGCACCGATTTTGGCGCGTCAGAGGCGAAGAACGTGCTGATGGCACCGTCAAAAGGCAGTTTCATGGCCTGGGTCTCCCGTGTCTGCCCCACCCTATGGCGAATGCCCGGTTCAGCGCAATCCGGCGCGCTGTGCCGCCCGGTCGATTGCCGCGATCACCGTCTCCGGGTGGGTGTGATGCGGCATGTGGCCCGCGCCCGGCAGCACGGTCAACGCGGCATTGGGCAGGATCTGTGCCAGAGGGGCGGAATGGATGTGCAGCGGTACGATGGTATCGGCGTCGCCATGCACCAGTTCGACCGGCAGGGTCAGGGTCGGGTAGTCCTGTTGCATCGCTTCAACCTGTGGCCGCAGCTGGTTGATCTGCATCACATTTATCGCCAGCGAGTCACGTCGCAGCGTCAAGCCGATGCCCAGATGGTCGGCATAGCCTTCCGGTGCGGCTTGCGGCGCAAACACTGCGTCAATGGTCGTGCGGACGAAGCCTTCGGTCACCAGGGCCGAGGCCAGCGGCACCAGCGTGTGCCGGCCAAGTGCCGTGGCCGTGATGCGATACCACGGGTCGAGCGCCCCGGGCCAGGGCAGGGAAGGCGATGACACCAGCACAAGAGCCGCAGGCGGGCTTTGCAGCGCCCAGGCAAGTGCGACGCTGCCGCCATAGCTTTGCCCCAGCACGATGGGGGCGCTTGCGCCAAGCTGTTCCACCGCAGCGCGCAGAAGGCGCGCTTGCGCGGCCACACTGGCCTGATCACCCGGCACCGGATCGGAATAGCCCAGACCCGGCCTGTCCACCGCAATGACACGGTAGCGGCGCGACAGCTGCTCCATCAGCGCAAAGGTGAATTCGCGCAGATTGCCATTGGCCCCGTGGATCATCACCAGATCGGGCCCGGAGCCTGCGACCTGCAGATGCACCCGCACCCCCTCGACCGTGACAAACTGCCCGGTCGGCGGATGCGACGCCCGCGCCGCCGCCTCTCGGGTCGTGAGCCGCCATTGGGTGGCAGCGATCAGGCCAAGCCCGATGAGCGCCGCACTAGCGGCCAATGTCTTGAGGGTCATAGGGCGTGGACTGATAAATCTCGTTGATCCAGTTGCCATATAGAAGATGCGCGTGACTTCTCCAGCGGTTCAGCGGCGGCTTCAACGGATTGTCATCGGTGTAATAATTCAGCGGCACATTGATCGCGGTGCCATTGGCGATGTCGCGGTCATATTCCTGCTTGAGCGTGTCACTGTCATATTCAAAATGGTTGAAGATATACAGGGCGCGGTGGTCCGGGTCTTCGACCAGACAGGGGCCAACCTCATCACTGCCCAGCAGGGTGCGCAGGCCGGGTTTGTCGTCGATCTCGGCTTGGCGCATTTCTGTCCAGCGGCTGACGGGAATCACGAAATCATCGGAAAACCCGCGCAGATAGGGCGAGGTCGGCGCAAGGTTGCGGTGGCGAAAGCAGCCAAAGGCCTTGTGGTCCAGCATGTGTTTCTGCACGCCGTGGAAATGGTTGATCATCGCCATTCCGCCCCAGCACACACCGAAGGTGGATTGCACATTGGTCTGGGTCCAGTCAAAGACCTCTGCCAACTCGTCCCAATAGGTGACCTCCTTGAACGGCAGGTGTTCGATGGGCGCGCCGGTGATGATCAGCCCGTCGAATTTTTCATCCTTCACCTCCTGAAACGGGCGATAGAAGGCTTCCATATGTTCGGCGGCGGTGTTCTTGGTCTGGTGTTCCGACATGCGGATCAGCTCGAAACTGATCTGCAGCGGCGTGGCCCCGATCAGGCGCGCGAACTGGTTTTCCGTCTGGATCTTCTTCGGCATCAGGTTCAGCAACCCGATTTTCAATGGCCGGATATCCTGCCGCGCCGCGCGTTCGGGCGACATGACCATGACGCCTTCGTTCCGCAGAACGTCAAAGGCGGGCAGGGTCTCTGGCAGGGTGATGGGCATGGGATGCTTCCTTTGGAGCGGTGGATGTATGGGACGGATCAGCGCCGATCAATGGCGCGACTGATCAGACTGTTGAAATCATCGGGCGTGGCGACGGTGGCAACCTCTTCGGCGGTGACCGTGACCCCCCAGGTCGCCATGGCGGCATAGCGCGGCTGACGATGGGCCAAGGCGCGGGCATAGGTCCAGCGCACAAAGTGATCGGGATCACAGGTTTCATCGGTTTTATCGTGGGTTGTGCGGTATTCTTCCCAAGCCGCATGAAGAAAATCCGGCTGATAATACATCGGCTTTGGCGCACGGTCAAAGCGGCGCACCAATTCGGCCGTATGGTCGTCAGACCCTTTGATCCAGACCAGCAATAAAGTTTCCGACAATTGTCGCAACACCGGATCATCGGCATCCGCGGGGTCCACCACCTCGCAGATCGAGCCCGAGGTGTCGCAGACGAAATTCGGATAGCCATAGATGTCATCGGCGCGGGCGATGAAATGCGCCGTGTCCAGCATGGCCGCCACCTCGGCTTTGCGGTGCTGGTCCTGACGGAGCATGTATTGCGCAAAGGGCAGGCCGCCGCGGGCCGGATCACCGGGCTTGCCCAAATAGGTCGACAGCGGGGCCAGATTGTCAAAGGTGATGTTCGACGCGATATAGACGGAATCGGTCATCAGAAGTTCGCGCAGCAGCGGCACTTTCATCGCCTCGCGCTTGAAGTTGTCGGCGATGAATTCGTTCATGTAGCGGGTGCCGATGCGGTAATCGACCGAATAGTGAAACCAGCCGCCGGCGGTGGGGCGGGTGTCGCGCAGCATGTTGGACAGATGGGTCTTGCCCAGACCCGACATGCCAAACAACAGCACCCGCTTGCGCGGGCTGCTCAGATACTCCGCCCCGGTTTCGTAGATCATCACCGCCCCCAAAGATGCCGCCCGACAGTTACCGCCCATGGGCCCCGCCTTCAATGCAAAACCCGCCCCGGTTGGGGGGCGGGTTCTTTGTGCAGCGTCTGCGGGCGGATCAGAAAGTGAAACCGACCTTCATCCCGACGCCGAGCGCCGTGTTCCCGGCAAAGCTGCCATTGCCGGACAGGGCGGTTGCATCGCCCACATCGATATAGCGCACACCGGCACTGATCTTCATGTTGCGGTGGGTATAGGTGCCGCCGATCTGAATGCTTTTCTGGCCATCCGTCGGCCCCAGATTACCGACGTTTCCACCGTGGTGCTTTTCATAGCCGATGGAAATCGCGCCAGAAAACGCCTCGCTGAACTTGCGACCCACACCGATATTATAGGTGATCGTGTCATTGTCATAGCTGACCAGCGGGTTCGCGCTGCCGGCGTCGGGCGCTTGCAGGCGCGTCTCGCTCCAGTCCATCCAGCGGATCGAGCCGAACACAAGCGTGTCGGCCGCGACACCGGATTGAAAATCGAGCGTCAGCGATTGCGGCAGCTTCACGATGGTCGAACCGGAAATCACGCCACCCGCGGCAAAGGCAGAAAAGCCGCTCGCTTCCAGATCATGTTCGGTTTCCGACGCATAGGTCAGTGCCACCCGCAGCGCGATCTCGGGCATTTCATAGGCGCCGCCGATCAGATAACCGATGTCCCGGTCATTCGCAAAAGAGGCGTTGTAGAAATTCGCGCCGCCGTTGAACAGGCTGACCGTGCCACCGATCCCGACCGAGCGCAGGCCGGCATGGACCGACATGCTGTCATTGAACTTGTAGCGTCCGACAATGGCAAGCGTGTCGCCGCGCAGCTTTGCGTTCGATCCGGCAATCGGGTAGCCGGTGCCGGTCGGATAGGCCACATCGGCACCGAAGGTCGGGTCGATGATCACGCCCATTGAAAGCTTCGGCGACAGGTCGGCTTTGAACGCCAATCCGACGGTGGTGTAATTTTCGGTCACATTGCCCGTCGTCACCGAAGGGGCCACAATCAACCCGCCCGATACCTTTGGCCGGACTGCGCCAAAGCTCAGCTCGGCATAGTTGCCTTGTTCGAACATGAAGCCCAGCGGCGTGGTCGACCGTTCGAATCCGCCGGCATGGCCAGATGTTGCAGTGGCCGCGACAGCGGCGACTGCGATCAGTGAATGTTTCATTTGTCCTCATCCCACATGAAGGATTTCCCCTGTCCTGATGCTATTTGACGCAGGCGAATGTGGTCAATCAATGACGCCGCGTCACCGAACTGTCATTGATGGCCTGTGTGTCTTTCGCGTCTCGGACCGGATGTTGACCCAGTTGGCGAACAGAATCAGGCCTGCACCAAGAAACAGCACCGCCTCGATCTGTTCATTGTACAAAAGGGCTCCGGCGACGGCCATGAGCGGCAGGCGGGTGAAGTCGATCGGCATCACAAAGGTGGCCGGGGCAAGGCGCAGGGCCGAGGTCAGGCACAGATGTGCCAGCACGCCGGTAACTCCGATCAGCGCCAGCCAGGGGGCGGTCGCGGCGGTGGGCCAGGCGATCTGGCCATCCCAGGCGGCCAGCACCGCGCCAAAGATAAATTGCATCACCGTCAGCCAGAACAGGATCGACAGGATGGTGACATCGCGTGCCAGCCGTTTGGTGGCGATATTGGTGGCGGCAAAGCAGACCGCGGCCCCGGCGGCGGCCAGAACGCCGATGTTGAGCGCGTTGAAATCGGGGCGTACCACGATCAGGATTCCGGCAAATCCCAGGGCTGCGGCCAGGGCCCGCGGTGCCGTGATCCGCTCGCCCAGAAGCAGAGGCGACAGCAGGATGACCCAAAGCGGCGAGGTGAACTCGATCGCAATCAACTGTGCCAGCGGGATCATCGTCAGCGCCCAGAACCACAGGTTCTGCCCGGTGAAATGGACCACGTTGCGGATACCATGCCCGCCCAGGCGGTCTGCGCTGATGTCGCGCAGCCGGCCCATGGCTGCGGCTGCCCCCAGCACGAGGAAAAAGCTGACAAAGGACCGCGCCGCCATGATCTCGAATGTGTCATGTGCGCCTTGCAGCTGGCGGCCGGCAATCGCCATGCCGCTGAACGACACGACAGAGCCAAGCATCCACAGCGCCGCCACCACCGGGCGATAGGGTGTGGTCTGCGGCGGGGCGGGGGGGGCGTCGGGGGCGGTCATCGGGCTGTTCTGACGGGCAAATCCCGCGCTGTCCAGAGCGTTCAGTCAGGCAGCTCTTCCACCCGGAAATCGCGCAGGATGTGCCGGGTGGCCTCAAACCAGCGGCTGGACCGGGTGCGTGCCTGATGCGCGTCAAAATCCTCACGGGTGCGGAAGGTTTCCTGCACGTCCCAGACCATCGGATCATCGGTTTCGCTGACATCAAAGGCAAGGCACCCCGGTTCCGCGCGCGACAGCAGGATGTGGTCGGGCAGATGCTGGCGCACGGCCTGGGCCTCGTCCGGGGTCATGCAGATCAGATGGCCCTTCAGGCGGATCACTGCGGCACCACGATGGCGCGCACTTCGCCCGCCGGAGCGGGGGTGCTGATGGCAGCACGCGCCTCGGCCAGGGTCAGCAGGCGGGTGATCAGCGGCGCGACGGTCACCACACCAGAGGCGATCATCCGGGCGGCCCGATCATGGGTGAACGGATTAAGAAAGCTGTGCAACATCTGGATTTCCCGGAACAACAGGTCAAAGGGTTCTATCCTGACCCGGGTGCCTTTGGCCAGAACCCCCAGAATGACAATCCGCCCGCCATTGGCGGTAAGCTGTGGGGCTGTCTCTATCGTGTCCACCACACCGGCGCATTCGATGACGGCATCGGCCGCCTGGGGCCAGATCTGCCGCGCCTGCTCGGGCGTGGCCGCCACATGATCTGCCCCCAGTGACAGGGCCAGATCCTGCTTGGCGCGGCTGCGGGTCAGCATCATCACCTCGGCTCCGGCGAGACGCGCCAGTTGCAGCGCCAGCAGGCCGATGACACCACCGCCCAGGATCAGACAGCGCTCTCCCGGGCGCAGGGCGGCGCGGTCAAGGCCGTGCAGGGTGCAGGCCAACGGTTCACAAAAGGCACCGTGATGCGGATGCAGGTCAGCGGGCAGGGGAATTGCATTGCGTGCAGGGATCTTGGCAAAGCGCGCAAAGCCGCCATCCCGCCCCACGCCGGTGGGGCGATTGTTGGGGCACAGGTTGACGCGCCCGCGCAGGCACTGCGCGCAGGTCAGGCAAGGGATGTTCGGATCGCAGGTGACCCGGGTACCGGGGGGCAGCGTCACGCCTTCGCCGACGGCGGTGACGATGCCGCTGAACTCATGGCCCAGGGTGACGGGGGGTGTGCTGGGAAATTCGCCCAGAAAAAGGTGCCGGTCGGTGCCGCAGATGCCGGCGGCCTCGATGTCTACAATCACCTCGCCCGGGCCGGGAACTGGGTCTGCCACCCTGTCCAGCCGAAGATCACGGATAGCGTGAAGCCTGAGTGCCTGCATGGCCTGTCCCCCTCGGGCGAGAGGGTGGCGCGGAAGGGCCAGCCGGGCAAGGTGATTTTGCGGCGGCTGCCCGGCCTATTCCAGCTCGATGGTGCCGGGCGGTTTGCTGGTGCAATCGTAGAACACCCGGTTGATCCCCGGCACTTCGTTGATGATCCGGGTCGAGGTCTCGCCCAGGAAATCATGCGTGAAAGGGTAGTAATCGGCGGTCATGCCATCAACGCTGGTCACCGCGCGCAGGGCGAGGGCGAAATCATAGGTGCGCCCGTCGCCCATCACGCCCACCGTTTTCATCGGCAGGATGGCGGCGAAGGCCTGCCAGATTTCGTCATAGAGGCCATGCTTGCGGATCTGATCGATATAGACCGCATCGGCCTTGCGCAGGATATCCAGCTTTTCGGTGGTGATCTCGCCGGGGCAGCGGATGGCCAGACCGGGGCCGGGGAAGGGATGGCGGCCGATGAAGCTGGCGGGCAGCCCGAGTTCACGGCCCAAGGCGCGGACCTCATCCTTGAACAGCTCGCGCAGCGGTTCGACCAGTTTGAGCCCCATCTTTTCCGGCAAGCCGCCGACATTGTGATGCGATTTGATGGTGACGGATGGCCCGCCCGAAAAGCTGACCGATTCGATGACGTCGGGGTAGAGCGTGCCCTGAGCCAGAAACTTTGCGCCGCCGACTTCGGTGGCATGTTTCTGGAACACGTCGATGAACAGCCGGCCGATGGTCTTGCGCTTGATCTCGGGGTCGGAGACGCCTTCGAGCGCGCCGAGGAACAGCTCGGATTCGTCAGCATGGATCAGCGGCATGTTGTAATGATCGCGGAACATGGCGACGACCTGCTCCGCCTCTCCCAGCCGCAAGAGGCCATGATCGACGAAAACGCAAGTGAGCTGGTCGCCGATGGCTTCATGGATCAGCACGGCCGCAACCGAGGAATCAACCCCGCCGGACAAACCGCAGATCACTTTGGCATCGCCCACCGTTTCGCGGATCTTGCGGATCGCCTCCTCGCGGTAGGCCCCCATGGTCCAGTCGCCCTTGAAGCCCGCCAGCCTCACGAAATTCTCATACAGCTTGGCGCCCTTGGGGGTGTGGTGCACCTCGGGGTGGAACTGTACGGCATAGAAATGCCGCGATGGATCGGCAGTGATGGCAAAGGGCGCGTTGGGTGAGGTGCCGAACACCTCGAACCCCGGCGCGATTTTCGACACATGGTCGCCATGGCTCATCCAGACCTGTTCGCGCCCGCCGGTGGTGTTGGGATCAAACCAGCCCTCAAGCAGCGCCAGCCCCGTTCCGCTTGGCGTCACGTAAGCCCGGCCAAATTCGGCGGTGCCATGGCCGCGTTCGACCAGACCGCCGAGGCAATGCATCATCACCTGCTGGCCATAGCAGATGCCCAGCACCGGCACGCCGGCGGTGAAGACCGACGCGGGCGGCATCGGCGCGCCCGGTGCAAACACCGAAGACGGCCCGCCCGACAGGATCACCGCCTTTGGCGCGAAGGCGGCCAGAAAGGCATCGTCAACCTTGTTGAACGGATGAATTTCGCAATAGACATTCAGCTCACGCAGGCGGCGCGCGATCAGCTGCGTTACCTGAGAGCCGAAGTCGATGATCAAGAGGCGGTCATGATGGGTCATGCGCCCGCATACGACGACGACGGGCTGACAGGCAAGAGGCTGGGATGCAGGAAGATGCTTATTTGGGCCAGCATCAGGGCAGGGGGCCGCGAGGCGGGGCCGGGGGCATGTCGTTTTTAGGCGGCAAGTGACGGAAACGGGGATCGGTGCGACAGGCTTTGGCGGCATAAGGGCGGCAGAATGGCGGCGGGCAGGCTTTGGAGGGTCGGATATGAGCGATGGTGCGGTTGAAGGACGCCGGACGCGTGGCGGCGGCGGATCGGCCCGGCGGGCAGAGCGCACGGCGGTCTCATTGGAAAGCGCAAAATTCATCCAGCGCAACATTCCGAATTTCGAGATCCTGAACGCCGAGGCGCTGGAGATCATCGAATGGAACGCCGATACGGTTCTGGAAGAGATCGGCGTCAATTTCGTGGAAAATCCGGCTGCGCTGGCGCTTTGGAAGGCGGCCGGGGCCGATGTGCAGGGCGAACGCGTGCGTATTCCGCGCGGTCTGGCGCGCAAGCTCTGTGCCACCGCCCCCTCCAGTTTCACCCAGCACGCCCGCAATCCGGCGCGCAACGTCGATATCGGCGGGCGCAATCTGGTGCTGGCCCCGGTGTACGGCCCGCCCTTCGTGCGCGACATGGAAGGCGGGCGGCGCTATGCCACGATTGCCGATTTCCAGAATTTCGTGAAACTGGGATACATGTCGAAATGGCTGCACCATTCGGGCGGCACGGTGTGCGAGCCGACGGATGTGCCGGTGAACAAGCGCCATCTGGATATGTTGCACGCGCATATGGTGCTGTCGGACAAGCCCTATATGGGCTCGGTCACGGAACCCAGCCGGGCCGTTGATTCCGTTGAGATGTCGAAAATCCTGTTCGGCTCGGATTTCGTCGATCAGAACACGGTGATGACCTCACTCATCAACATCAACAGCCCGCTGACCTTTGACGGCATCATGATGGGCGCGCTCGAGGTGTTTGCGCGGGCAAATCAGGCCTCGATCATCAGCCCCTTCATCGTGGGGGGCGCGATGGCCCCGGTCACGGTGGCGGGCACGCTGACGCAGGTGCTGGCAGAGGTTCTGGCCGGCGTGGCCTACAGCCAGCTGGTGCGGCCCGGTGCGCCGGTGATCTTTGGCGCTTTCGTGACCTCGATCGACATGAATTCGGGTGCGCCGACCTTTGGCACGCCGGAAGCGGCCCACATCACCTATGGCGCGGGGCAGCTCGCGCGCAGGCTCAATCTGCCCTACCGGTCGGGGGGCAGCTTCTGCGGCTCGAAACTGCCCGATGCGCAGGCGGCTTATGAAACCGCAAACAGTCTGAACATGGCGCTGCTGGCGGGGGTGAATTTCATGCTGCACGCCTGTGGCTGGCTGGAGGGCGGGCTGGTCAGTTCCTACGAGAAATTCGTGATGGATGCCGACCAGTTGGGCACGCTGCATCATCTGGCGCAAGGCGTGATGATGGATGCCAACGGACAGGCGATGGACGCTTTGCGCGAAGTGGGGCCGGGCGGCCATTTCCTGGGTTGTGAACACACGCAGGCCAATTTCAAATCGGCCTTCTGGCGGTCGGATCTGCTGGATTACAAACCCTTTGAGACCTGGGCCGAAGAGGGCGCGCGCGACACGCAAGCGCTTGCCGCCGAACGGGTGAAAAAGCAGCTGGGCGATTATCAGCAGCCCGCCTTGGACCCTGGCATCCGCGAGGCGCTCGATGCCTATGTGGCGCAGAAAAAGGCGTCAATGCCGGACGCCTTCATCTGAGCCGACACGCGGTTGACGGTGCCTCTGGCTCTCGGCCCGCCCCTTTGGGCGGGCCTTTTGCGCTGTGGTCAGCTGCGGCGCATCACCAGCCGGGATTCCGCGAGCAGGGCGACCAGCACCTCGATATGCCGCGCAATCGAATAGCCCGCATCGCCGCGCTGCCTTGTTTCTTCCAGCTTGTCTTCTTGCGACAGCAGTTGACAGACCGTCGCCTCGGGCGAGGCTGGCAGATTGACCAGGCGTTTCAGATCGCGGTCGCGGCGGTATTCGGCCAGGCCAAACCGTGCGGCCCGCATCAACAGACGCGGGCGGCGCAGCTCGGCGAGGCGGGTGCGAAAATCGGACATTGGCAGGCTCCTTCTTGCTTCTGGACCAGCCTAAATCCCTCTGTGTTCTGTTGCATTTTATGTGGATAACCGCGCGGTCGGTTTGAAATCGTTTCACTTTATTCATGAAATATCCACAGGTCCGCCGAAAACGAGCCCTTCCATTAACCAATGCGTAACCGACTCCCCTCAGGTTGTATTAACCATGAAGTGGTCAGGAAACCGCACGGCGGCATCGGAACTGAAGATGACATCGAACCTGTCCGCCGATTTCTGTCTGCCCGCATGGTTGCCCAATGACGTCAGGCTGTACCTCGATCATACCGAGGACGGCATGACATTCCGGGAGCTTGCGCGGCGGCAGGGCGCGCATGCCTCTACCGTGATGCGCCAGGTCCGTCGCTGCGAAGCCCGCCGCGAGGACCCGCTGGTGGATGAAGCGCTGGCCCTTCTGGGCGACAGGTCGATGGCCCCAGAAAAGGAGGAATATCCTGCCATGACCCTGACTGTCTCACCCAAGTCCCTGCATCTGGACGAAGCCACCCTGACCCGCGAGGGCCGCCGTATCCTGCGGCGGATGGCAGAGCCGGGGGCGGTTCTGGCCATCGCCCCCGATCTGGAAAAAGCGGTCGTGTTGCGCGAATTTCCCGATGGCCAGCAGACCCGGACCGGAGTGGTGGACCGGGCCATCGCGCAGGCCTTTGCGCTCAAGGATTGGATCGCTTGCCGCAAGAAAGGCCGGGTCACGACCTATGAAATCACCACTGCTGGCCGCGCCGCGCTCAAGCGGATGATCGACGACTCCGATCTGGCGCGCCACGCACAGCACAGCGGAATGGCCGAGGCGGCCATGCCCTTTGCCGCCCAGCACCGGATCTGGGATGAGCGCCAGATCGAAGAGGGCGGGGCGTCGCGCAAGATCCGCTACAATCTGGCGGAAAGCCCGCTGGCCGCCATGGGCCGGCGCCGCGACAAGGATGGCCGGCCATTTCTGGAAAATGATCTGATCCGTGCAGCCGAACGTCTGCGCGAGGATTTCGAACTGGCGCAGATGGGCCCGCGGGTGGCGCAGAACTGGGAACGGTTTCTGACCTCTGGCGACCGCGGCAGTTTTCGTCCCGATGCGGGCCATGGCGAGGGGCCGGCGCGGGCGCGTGACCGGGTGGCGGCGGCCCTGCGCGACCTTGGCCCCGGTCTGGGGGATGTCGCGCTGCGGGTGTGCTGCTTTCTGGAGGGCATCGAGACGGCCGAGCGGCGGATGGGCTGGGCCGCGCGGTCGGGCAAGATCGTTCTGCGCATCGCGCTGCAACGCCTGCGGCGGCACTATGAGGAAAACGCCGGCGCGCAAAGCTGCTACATCGGCTGACGGCAGAGGGGGCCAGGGCAGGGCGAAGGTCTTCGCCTCGAACAGCCATGTGCAGCGCGCAACCCCCTGCGTCCGCAGGGCCGGTTGTGCGCGGGGCCGGATCGGGCTAGATATGTCAGGTGGCATGCACTGTGGAGGCCCCCTTGCGCGATCTGACCATTCCCGACCAGCGGCACCCGGAAAAAGCGCATCGTCCCGACAATGCCCAGCCCAAGAAACCTGACTGGATCCGGGTGCGCGCCCCGACCTCCGAAGGCTACAAGCGCACCCGCGACATCCTGAAGGAAAAGAAGCTGGTCACCGTCTGCGAAGAGGCGGGCTGCCCCAATGTGGGGGAATGCTGGAGCCAGGGCCACGCCACCATGATGATCATGGGCGAGATCTGCACCCGGGGCTGTACCTTCTGCAACGTGGCCACCGGCAAGCCGCAGGTTCTCGACGCGTTCGAGCCGGGCCGGGTCGCGCATGCGGTGGCCGAACTGGGGCTGAACCATGTGGTGATCACCAGCGTGGACCGCGATGATCTGGATGATGGCGGGGCCGAACATTTCGCCCAGACCATCCGCGCCGTGCGCCATCGCTCCCCCGGCACCACGATCGAGATTCTGACGCCGGATTTCCTGAAATGCCCGCCTTCCGCCCTGGAAAAGGTGGTCGAGGCGCGGCCCGATGTGTTCAACCACAATCTGGAAACCGTGCCGGGCCTTTACCTCGAAGTCCGCCCCGGCGCGCGCTATTTCCACTCGCTTCGTCTGTTGCAGCGGGTCAAGGAACTGGACCCGACGCTGTTCACCAAATCGGGCATCATGGTCGGCCTTGGCGAAGACCGGGCCGGCATTTTGCAGGTGATGGATGACATGCGCAGCGCCGATATCGACTTTCTGACCATCGGCCAGTATCTGCAGCCCACGCCGAAACATCACCGGGTCAACCGCTTTGTCACCCCCGAAGAGTTCAAGGGTTATGAGACGGCGGCCTATGGCAAGGGGTTCCTGATGGTGTCTGCCACCCCGCTCACCCGGTCGTCCTATCACGCGGGGGACGATTTTGCGCGGTTGCGCGCGGCGCGTCTGGAAAAACTGGGCCGGGCCTGACGCCCTTGGCCTGATGCGCCTGGCGGTGCGCTGCAAGGCACCGGCTTTGTTGTTTCCCGAACGCTCCCGCCAAGGGCGCTTGCGCCGAGGAGACACGCCTTTGGCGTGCGACGAGACAAGAACAGCGCGCCGCAGGCGCACTGTCAGATCACCACGCGTCGGTCACCGCCGTCCGTACAATTCGGCCGCCCGGCGCTCAAAGGCCCGCACCACCCGCAGCATCGCCTCGTTGAAGACCACGCCGATGATGCCCTGCAAGATCGCATTGCGGAATTCGAAATCGACAAAGAAATCGACCTCGCAGCCGCCCTCCGCCTCGCGGAATTTCCAGGTCGAGCGCATGTGGCGGAACGGACCGTCCAGATATTCGGTCTCGATGCGCTGCTCCTCTGGCCACAGCACCACGCGGCTGCCAAAGCGTTCGCGGAACACCTTGAAGCTGATCACCAGATCGGCCTCCATCACCTCGGACCCGTCGGGCTGCTGTGTGCGCGACCTGATGCGCGCGGCGGAATTCCACGGCAGAAATTTGGGATAAGACCCGACATCGGCCACCAGATCATACATCTGTTGCGCGCTATAGGGCAGAAAGCGGATTTCGGAATGGGTTGGCATCGCTCGTCCCGTGACTTGGTCCGTGCTTTTCGTTAGAAAGCGCACAGAAATCAAGGGGACGCCATGACGCAACGACCTTATGTGATCGACCAGATGATCAGTGCCAAATCCATCGCCGCCCGGGTCGAAGCCTTGGCGCGTGAGATCACCACGCATTTTTCGGGCACTGACAAGCTGGTGGTGGTGGGGCTGTTGCGCGGCTCTTTCGTCTTCATCGCCGATCTGGTGCGCGAGCTTGACCTGCCGGTCGAGGTCGATTTTCTGGAGGCGTCAAGCTATGGCAACGCCATGCATTCCTCACGCGAAGTCCGCATTCTCAAGGACTTGCGCGGCGAAATTGCCGGGCGCGATGTGCTTTTGGTGGAAGATATCGTCGACACCGGCTTTACGCTCAGCCATGTGATCCACCTCTTGAAGGCGCGCGAACCGGCGCGGTTGAAGGTCTGTGCTTTGCTCGACAAACCCTCACGGCGCGAGGTGGCGGTCAAGGCGGACTGGACCGGGTTCGAGATCCCCGATGAATTTGTCGTGGGCTATGGCATCGATTTTGCCCAACGCAACCGCAACCTGCCCTTCATCGGCAAGGTGCGCTTTACCGATGATGCGCCGTGACGCCGGTCTGGCTGATGCGGATGGCACGCTGGGTGCGCCATCCGCCGTCGCCTGCGCGGGTCAAACTGGTGGTGGGCGTGGTGCTGGCCTGTTTCGTGATCTTCGGGATCGAATATGTCTGGGGCTGGCCCGAGGCTTTGACGGTGCAGAAGATCAAACCCTGACCGCTGCTGGCAAAAAGGTGATCCCTCCTATCAAGGGAATGGGTTAGCCTGCACCTGATCTGCCGCGACCCGAAGGAGTGTCCATGCGTCGTCTGTTCCTGTCTGTCTGTGTTCTGGCGGTCATCGGGGCCGGGGCGTTCTGGGCCGTGACCCGACCAGACCCGCTGCCCGAAGACCATTTTGCCGGCGTGACCGGCGAATCCGCCCGGGGCGAGGCGGTGTTTCACGCCACCGGCTGCGCGTCATGTCACGCGGCACCGGGGGCCAGCGGCGCGGCAAAGCTGGTGCTGGCGGGGGGCCAAGCCTTCCCGTCCGATTTCGGCACCTTCCTTGCCCCCAACATCAGCCCCGATCCGCAGCATGGCATCGGCGGCTGGTCGCTGCCCGATCTGGCCAATGCCATCCAGCGCGGCATTTCCCCCGGTGGCGCCCATTACTATCCGGCCTTGCCCTATTGGTCCTATGCAAAGATGCAGCCGCAGGATGTGGCTGATCTTTACGCCTTTCTGCAAACCCTGCCAGCGGATGCAACACCGAACCAGCCGCATCAGATTGGCTTTCCGTTCAGCCTGCGGCCTCTGGTCGGCGGCTGGAAAGTCCTGAACAATGACCGCGATTTCGTGCTGCAAGACGATCTGACGGCAGCCGAAGAGCGCGGCAGGTATATTGTCGAAGCCATGGCCCATTGCGCCGAATGCCATACCCCGCGCGATGCGCTAGGTGGGCTGGACACCGGCCGCTGGATGGCCGGCGCGCCCAATCCGTCGGGGCAGGGGACGATCCCCAACATCACCCCGGCAGACCTGGACTGGAGCGAAGGGGAGATCGTCGCGTATCTGACCAGCGGCTTTACCCCCGATTACGATTCGGTGGGCGGCCATATGGTGGCTGTGGTGGAAAACATGGCGCAACTGCCGGAAAGTGACCGGGCGGCGGTGGCGGCCTACCTCAAGAAACTGCCTGCCATCGAGTAGCTCGGTCGTTCAGTCCTGCCGCAAGGCCCGGTCCAGCAGCACCAGCGCGTGCGCAACCGTGGCCTGCCGCACCTGCGCCCGGCCAATGGCCCCAAACTCCACCGTTTCGGTGATCACCTCTTGCCCGGTGTGCGCCAGACCAAAGCACACCCGCCCTTCGGGCTTGACCTCTGACCCGCCCGGCCCGGCAATGCCGGTGACCGAAACCGCCAGCCCGACCCTTGCGCGCAGCAGCGCGCCTTGCGCCATTTCGCGCGCCACCTCTTCGCTGACCGCGCCGAAATCGGTCAGCGTCTGTGACTGGACACCCAGCATCTCGGTCTTGGCGGCATTGGAATAGGTGACAAAGCCACGGTCGAACACATCCGAAGACCCCGCCACTTCGGTCAGCGCGCCGGCGATCAGCCCTCCGGTGCAGCTTTCCGCCGTGGCAATACGGATGCCGCGGGCACGGGCGAGGGCCAGAATTTGCGCAGCACCGCTCACATCAGCACCCCATGCGCGATGCCTGCCGCGACCATCACGGCAACCCCGGCAAACACCCCGGCCCAAAGGTCATCCAGCATCACCCCCGCCGGATCGCCCCGCCGGTCGGCGCGACCGATGATCCAGGGTTTCCAGATGTCGAACAGACGAAAGAACAGGAAGGCCGCCACCCAGCCCGGATAAGCCACCACCGCCCAATCCTCGACGCCGCGCCACCAGAAGGCGGCGGCGGGGAACAGCAGGGCAATCCACTGGCCCGCCACTTCATCGATCACGATCTCGGACGGGTCATCGCCAGGCCGGTCGCGCAGCGCCTGTTCGCAGGCCCAGAAGCCCAGCAGCGTCACCGCGACAGTCGCCGCGACCAGCACCGGAAACCCCAGATAGCGGTCAATCGCCAGCCCCAAAACCACTGCGACAGCCGACCCCCAGGTGCCTGGCGCCGGCCGCAGCAGGCCGACAGAGCCAAAGGTGGTGATGGCGCGGATCATGCCCGCACCAGCGCGCAGGTGGCCAGTGCCGCAATGCCCTCTTCCCGCCCGGTGAAGCCCAGCCGCTCCGACGTTGTCGCCTTGACGCTGATCCTGTCCACATCGACCCCCATGATTTCAGCCAAAGCTGCCCGCATTGCCGCCTGATGCGGTCCGATCTTGGGGCGTTCGCAGACCAATGTCACATCGCAATTGGCGAGTGTATAGCCGCGCGCCGCGACCCGGCCCATGGCATGGCGCAAAAAGATATGGCTCGCCGCCCCTTTCCATTGCGGGTCACTGGGCGGGAAATGCACGCCGATATCGCCCTCGGCCAGCGCGCCATAGATCGCATCGGTCAGCGCATGCATGCCGACATCGGCATCGGAATGGCCGAGCAGCGCCTTGTCATGTGGCAGGCTGACCCCGCACAGCCAGACCTGATCGCCTGCCGTGAAGGCATGAACGTCATAGCCATTGCCCAGTCTGATATCCATGTCTCGCCCCCCGAGGATGTTTTGCGCGCGGATAAAATCCTGCGGATAGGTCAGTTTCATATTGTCTTCATCGCCGGGCACGATTGTCACGGCATGACCCGCCCAGCGCGCCACCTCGACATCATCTGCCGCTCCGCCCGGATGGGCGCGATGTGCGGCAAGAATGGCATCGAAGCGAAAGCCCTGTGGTGTCTGGGCGCGCCAAAGCCCGTCACGCGGCGCGGTGCCGGATACGGTGCCGCCGGTGCCGCGCCACAGCGCATCGGTCACCGGCAGGGCAGGGGCCGCACCCGGGGTATCGTCCAGCGCGCCCAGCACGGCCGCAATCACCGCGCCCGAAACCAGGGGGCGCGCCCCATCATGGATCAGCACCTTGGTGACACCTTGCCCCGCCAGCCACTCCAGCGCATTGCGCACCGATGCCGCCCGCGTGGCCCCGCCCTCTACCATCTCCAGCCCGAACGCTGCCGCACGGTCGCGGTCATCGGGGTGGATCACCAGGATCATCCGGTCCACGCGTCCGGCAAAGGCGGCGATGGTATGGGCCAGCACCGGCCTGCCTGCCAGATCCTGCCATTGTTTCGGCAGGTCGCCTCCGGCACGGGTTCCCCGGCCTGCGGCGACGATGATGGCGGCTGTGGTCATATCTACCTCTTTGCCCTTTGTGCTTAAATGAGGGGAAGACCTTGCGCAATGTGCCTAGATTTGACCCGGATTTGCCTAAAGAACATGCAATGCATGTTTTTCAACCGTTTCTTTGACCATCTGCCTTTGTTATCCCCCCGGAACAGGATTACCTCCACCCTAGGCGCATAAGGATTGTGCACGTGGCATTGTTGCTCGACAGGTTTGTCATCGACCCTCCGGTGCTGCTGGCCCCCTTGGCCGGAATCACCGATCTGCCGTTCCGCCGGGTGGTCGCCCGGTTCGGGGCCGGTCTGGTGGTGTCCGAGATGATTGCAAGCGAAGATGTGATGCGGGCCCAACCACTGGCCCGGGCCAAGGCCGAACTTGGCTTTGGCGAAGCGGCAACCTCGGTGCAGATTGCGGGCCGTGATCCGTACTGGATGGCCGAAGCCGCCCGCTATGCCGAAGGGCAGGGCGCACGGGTGATTGACATCAACATGGGGTGCCCGGCCAAACGGGTCACGGCGGCGGGCGGCAACGGGGCCTGCGGGTCGGCCCTGATGCGCGACCCCGATCTGGCCGTGGCGCTGATCGAGGCTGTGGTGGGGGCGGTCAGCTTGCCGGTCACGCTGAAAACCCGGCTGGGTTGGGATCATGACAACCTGAACGCGCCTGAAATCGCGGCAAGTGCCGAGGCGGCGGGCATCCGGATGATCACCATCCATGGCCGCACCCGGAACCAGTTCTACAAGGGCAGTGCCGATTGGGCGGCGATCCGGGCGGTGAAACAGGCGGTCAGCATTCCGGTGATTGCCAATGGTGACATCACCGATGCAGGCAGCGCTGCCCGCGCCTTGCAGCAATCGGGGGCCGATGGCGTGATGGTCGGGCGTGGCGCACAGGGGGCGCCCTGGCGTCTGGCCCAAATCGCCCATGCGCTTTATGGCACGCCCGCGCCGGTGGTGCCGCAAGGGGCCGCGCTGGCCGATCTGATCATCGGGCATTATGAGGCGCAATTGTCGTTCTACGGCCGTGCCCTTGGCCTCAAGACCGCGCGCAAACACCTGTCCTGGTATCTGGAAGAGGCGGGGGCCCTGGCCCAACGCGCCGCGATCCTGACCAGCGAAGACCCGGCGCAGGTGATCCGACTGATCCGCGCAAGTTTCGCCGACAGCGGAAAGGCGGCGGCATGACGCCCTACCGCACCCCCTATCCGGTGCCCGGGGTGATCTGGGCCAGCCTGCCGGTGCCCGCGCTGCTGCTGGGGCTTGACGGGCGCATCACCGAGGTGAACCCTGCGGCAGAAACCTTTCTGAACGTCTCGTCCCGCGCGCTGATCGGCCAGCCGGTGCTGGACCGCCTGTCGATTGACGCCCCGATGGAAGAGGCGTTTCTGCGCGCCCGCGCCAACCAGTCAACCATTTTCATCAATGATATCGACGTGACCACCGGCGAACGCGCGCCGGTACAGTGCAATGTGCAAGTCGCCCCGATGCACGACAATTCGGACTATCTGATGCTGCTGATCAGCCCGCGCGACATTGCCGACCGGCTGGGGCGGTCGATGAGCGTGAAATCGGCGGCCAAATCCGCCATCGGCATGGCAGAAATGCTGGCGCATGAAATCAAGAACCCGCTGGCCGGCATCTCTGGCGCGGCCCAACTGATCAGCATGAACGCCAATGCCGAAGACCGCGAGCTGACCGATCTGATCGTCGAGGAAACCCGCCGCATCGTCAAACTGCTGGAACAGGTGGAACAATTCGGCAATCTGCGCCCGCCCGAGCGCCGCGCGGTGAACCTTCACGATGCGCTGGACCGGGCCCGCAAATCGGCCTTGGTGGGCTTTGCCGCCCATATGCAGATCGTCGAAGATTACGATCCGTCCTTGCCCGCCACGCTGGCCGACCCGGATCAGCTGATGCAGGTCTTCCTGAACCTGATCAAGAACGCCGCCGAGGCCAGCAAAGGCCGGTCCGGCACCATCCGCCTGCGCACGTTCTACGACCTGTCCTTGCGCCTGCGCCGCAAGACCGGATCCCCCTCCGTCTTGCCGCTGACGGTTGAAATCATCGACGACGGCCCCGGCATCCCGCCGGAAATCGCTGCTGATATCTTTGAACCCTTTGTGTCCGGGCGTGAAAACGGCACGGGCCTCGGCCTTGCGCTGGTGTCAAAGATCATTTCCGACCACGAAGGTTGGGTTCAGGTCGACTCGGTGCCAGGCCGCACCGCGTTCCGCGTATCCCTTCCCGTGGCCCCCAAGAAGATGGAGAGCTTTTGATGGACGGCACTGTTCTGGTGGCAGATGACGACCGCACGATCCGCACCGTGCTGACACAGGCGCTGACGCGGGCAGGCTGCAAGGTGCATGCCACCTCCAGCCTGATGACGCTGATGCGCTGGGTCGAAGAGGGCAAGGGCGATCTGGTGATCTCGGATGTGATCATGCCCGATGGCAACGGGCTGGATGCGCTGCCGCGCATCGGCAAGATGCGCCCCGGCCTGCCGGTGATCGTGATTTCCGCACAGAACACCATCATGACCGCGATTCAGGCGGCCGAGGCCGAGGCCTATGACTACCTGCCCAAACCCTTCGATCTGCCCGACCTGATGAAACGCTCCGCCCGCGCGCTGGAACAAAAGCGCCGCGCGCCAAAACTCCCGGTGCAGCCGCTGCGCGAAGCAGGCGATGATCTGCCGCTGGTGGGGCGCACACCGGCGATGCAGGCGCTGTACCGTCTGGTGGCGCGGGTGATGAACACCGATCTGGCCGTGCTGGTCACCGGCGAATCCGGCACCGGCAAAAGCCTGATCGCCCGCGCGATCCATGATTTTTCCGACCGCCGCAGCCAGCCTTTCGTGGTGGCGCAGGCGGGCGACCTGCAGGGCATGGATGGCCCTTCCACCTTGGTGGCGCGCGCCAAGGGTGGCAGTCTGGTGTTTGACGAAGTGGCCGATTACGACGACGACACCCAGGCCCGCATCGTGCGGATGCTCGATCTGATGGGCGAGGGCGCGCCGCGCATCATGGCGACCAGCCAGGTCGATCTGTCGGCGCGGATGGAGGCGGGGGCGTTCCGGCAGGATCTGTATTACCGCCTGTCCGGCGTGACCCTGCATGTGCCTTCCTTGCGCGAACGGGTGGATGACATTCCGCTTCTGGCCGACCATTTCCTGACCCGTGGCGAACGCGACGCGGGCACCATCCGGCGCCTGTCGAATGACGCGCGCGATCTGGTGCGCGGCTATTCCTGGCCCGGCAATGTGCGTCAGCTGGAAAATACCCTGCGCCGCTTGATGGTCACCTCCTCCGAGGCGGAAATCTCGCGCGTGGAAGTCGAATCGGTTCTGGGCAACCAGCCGGTGATGGAGCCGCTGAAGGGCGGGGGCGAGAATGAAAAACTCTCGGCCAGCGTGGCACGTCATCTGAAGCGCTATTTCGATCTGCACGGCGGCCATCTGCCCCCTGCGGGCGTTTATCAGCGGATTTTGCGCGAGGTAGAGATGCCGCTGATTGAAATCGCGCTGGATGCAACAGCCGGCAATCAGGCCAAATGTGCCGATCTGCTGGGGATCAACCGCAATACCTTGCGCAAGAAGATCACCGACCTCGATATCCGCGTGACACGGAGGCGCAAGCTGATGTAAAACCGCCACATCAGGCGTGTCCTTGCCGCCGATGGCGGAATGGGCGGCAGAGGTGGCGGAACAGGCACGCAAACCGTGCTTGCATCGGGGGGCGTCGGCAGAGTGCAGCATGCGTTGAGATCAGCAGCCTGGGAACGGCTGTCGCGCTTGCGCAGGCAACGGCGGGTCCAGACGGCCACCACCTTCGGGCTGGTGTTTCTGGGTCCGGTGCTGGCGGTCTTCACCTTTCTGACGCTGGGTCCGTTCAGCCAGGGATCGAACAGCCCGACCCTGCGGCTGGTTCTGCTGGCGGACCTTGTTTATATCCTTGTGGTCGCCGCGCTGGTTCTGGCGCGGGTCGCGAAACTGGTGGCCGACCGGCGCAGCCAATCTGCCGGATCTCGCCTGCACCTGCGCCTGTCGGGCGTGTTCGCGCTGGTGGCGCTGGTGCCAACGGTGCTGGTCGCGGTCTTCGCGGTGCTGACGGTGAACATCGGGCTTGAGGGTTGGTTTTCCGAGCGGGTGCGCTCGGTGGTGGGCACATCCTTGTCGGCCGCGCAGGCCTATGACCGGCAAAGCCGCGATGACCTGATCGAAGACGCCACCAGTCTGGCGGCCTATCTGAATGTGGCCAAGCAATCGACCTTCTTTCTGCCGGATGACGGCTTGCGCCCCTTGTTGTCACAGGGGCAGGCTGCGGTGCAGCGCGGGCTGAAAGAGGCCTTCCTGATCGACGGCACCGGCACCCTGCTGACCCGGGGCCAGCGGTCCTATCTGTTCGACTTTGAAACACCCCCCGCCGAAGCCCTGACCCGCGCCCGCACCGAAGGGCCGCAACTGATTGAAGACTGGGACAATGACGAGTTCCGCGCGGTCGTGGCGCTGGAAGCCTATGTCGACCGCTATCTTTATGTCAGCCGCACGGTGGATGGCCAATTGCTGTCGCTGCTCGATTCAACCCGCGAAACCGTGCGGCTGTACAATCAGCTGGAGGCCGACAGGGGCCGGGTGCTGTTCAACTTCGGTCTGATCTATCTTGGCTTTGCCATCATCCTGATCCTTGCCGCCACCTGGATGGGCTTGTGGTTTGCCGAACGCCTGTCCAAACCCGTGGGACGTCTGGCGGGTGCGGCCCAACGGGTGGGCGGCGGAGATCTGGATGTGCAGGTGCTGGAAGAGAAGGGCGATGACGAAATCGCCATGCTGGGCCGCATCTTCAACCAGATGACCCGGCAGCTGAAAGGCCAGCGTGAGGCCTTGGTGGAAAACAACCGCCAGACCGAACGCCGCCGCCGCTTGTTCGATTCCGTGCTGTCCAATGTGACCGCCGGGGTGATCGGTCTGGATTCCGATGGTCAGATCGACTTTGTGAACCGCGCAAGTGAACGGTTGCTCGATATGCCAAAGGCCGGTCATGATCTGGCCCTTGCCGATGCCGTGCCGGAATTTGCGCCGCTGTTCGACCGCCTGCGGGAAAGCAACACGGCCGCGGTGCAGGAAGAGGTCCGCCTGACCCGCAAGGGCAAGCTGGAAAGCCTGCTGGTGCGGATGAGCGTGCGCAGAAGCGACACCGGGCGGCTGGAAGGCTATGTGGTGGCCTTTGACGATGTGACCGACCTTGTCAGCGCGCAGCGCATGGCGGCCTGGGGCGATGTCGCGCGGCGCATCGCGCATGAGATCAAGAACCCGCTGACCCCGATTGCGCTCTCTGCCGAACGCATCAAGCGCAAATTCCGCGATCAGGTCAGGGAGCCGGCAGATCTGGAGCAGTATACAGACGTTATTGTACGCCAGACCAATGACTTGCGGCGCATTGTTGATGAGTTTTCCAAATTCGCCCGCATGCCCGAACCTGACCGGCGCGACACTGACTTGACCCGGCTGCTCCGCGACGCCCTGACGCTGCAGGAAAGCGGTCAGCCGACAGTGCGCTTTGTCTCCGACATTCCGGACACGCCGCAGATCCTGGAACTTGACGCGACCATGATCACGCAAGCCTTGACCAACCTGATCAAGAACGCCGGTGAGGCCATTGAAACTTTGCATGAAAAGGGCGCTCCCGAGGGTCACGTTCCCGAAATCCGGGTGCAGATGGGCATGGATGACGATGGCGTCACCATCCGCATCATGGACAACGGCATCGGTCTGCCACCGGACCGGGCGCGGCTGTTTGAACCTTATGTGACCACCCGGGAAAAGGGCACCGGCCTTGGCCTGCCCATCGTGAAGAAGATTATCGAGGAACATGGGGGCACGCTGGCTTTGCTGGACGCCCCGGTTTTTGACGGAAATACCCAAGCGGGGGCCATGGCGGAAATCCGTCTGCCACGACTGACCCGCAAACGCGGGCGCAACAACATGGTCGCACAGGGCCAGGGAGGCTGAGATGAGCATTCTGATCGTAGATGACGAGAAAGACATTCGCGAGTTGATCGGTGATATTCTGAAGGACGAAGGCTATACCATTCGTCTGGCAGGAAATTCCGACGATGCGATGGCCGAGATCAACGCCGATCCGCCCAGCCTGATGATTCTGGATATCTGGCTGAAGGACAGCCGGATGGACGGGATCGATATTCTGAAAACCGTGAAACGCGACAACCCCGATGTGCCGGTGGTGATCATCTCGGGGCATGGCAACATTGAAATTGCGGTCGCGGCGATCAAGCAGGGGGCCTATGACTTCATCGAAAAGCCGTTCAACATTGATCAGCTGATGGTGGTGGTGTCGCGCGCGATGGAAACCAGCCGGCTGCGCCGCGAAAACGCCGATCTGCGCCGGCGCGAGGTGACAAGTTCGGAAATGCTCGGCTCCAGCCCCGCTTTCCGCGCACTGAAGGCACAGCTGGAAAAGGTGACCAAGTCGAATGGGCGGGTCATGCTGACCGGGCCATCGGGCAGCGGCAAGGAAATGGCGGCGCGGTTCATTCACAGCAATTCCAACCGGGCCACGGCGCCTTTTGTCTCGGTGTCTTCGGCCACGGTGGAGCCGGACCGGATGGAAGAGGTTCTGTTCGGCCGCGAAACCGCAGAGCGCGGGATTGAAAAGGGCCTCCTGGAACAGGCGCATGGCGGTGTGGTCTATTTCGATGAAGTGGCCGACATGCCGCTTGGCACCCAGTCGAAAATCCTGCGGGTTCTGACCGAACAACAGTTCACCCGGGCGGGCGGCACCGACAAGGTGCGGGTTGACCTGCGCGTGGTGTCATCGACCACCCGGGATCTGCGCGCCGAAATCGCGGCGGGGCGGTTCCGGCAGGAACTTTATGACCGGCTGAACGTGGTGCCGATCCCGGTGCCCAGCCTTGAGGAACGGCGCGAGGATATTCCGGAACTGACCCGCCATTTCATCGACCTGTTCCACCGCACCCAAGGCCTGCCCGCGCGCCAGCTGACGCAAGAGGCCGAGGCCATGCTGCAGACCACCGCCTGGCCCGGCAATGTGCGCCAGCTGCGCAATGTGATCGAGAGGGTGCTGATCCTGGGCGAAGCCTCTGGCCCGATCGAGGCGTCGGAACTGCCGGGGCAGGAGGCGGCGGTCGAGGGCAATGGCCGGCTGGTGCTGGGCGGGGCCATGGCCACCCTGCCGCTGCGCGAGGCGCGTGAGGTGTTTGAACGCGAATACCTGCTGACCCAGATCAACCGCTTTGGCGGCAACATCAGCCGCACCGCGAATTTCGTCGGCATGGAACGGTCGGCCCTGCACCGCAAGCTGAAATCGCTTGGTGTGGTGACCACCTCGAAATCCGGCGGGCGGTCGGCGCATTTTGACGAGCTGGAAGACGAGGATGAAAGCTGACACCCCCGGCGCCCGGCAGTCACCTTGTGCCCGACATTGACCCTGCGCCCGCCTTCTGCGATGCAAGGGGCCTGTGGTGGGGCCAAGGCGGGCCATGCCATCCTATAAGGGGCTGACATGAAGGTCATCATCTGTGGCGCGGGTCAGGTGGGCTGGCAGATTGCGCGCCAGTTGTCGGGTGAACGCAATGACGTGACGGTGGTCGATGTGAACCCCGATCTGGTGCGCCGCGCGACAGATACGCTGGATGTTCAGGGCATTGTGGGCTTTGCCAGCTACCCTGACGTGCTGGAACGGGCAGGGGCGCGCGACGCCGATCTGATCATCGCCGCCACCCATTCCGACGAGGTGAACATGGTCACCTGTCAGGTCGCGCATTCGGTGTTTTCCGTGCCGCGCAAGATTGCCCGGCTGCGGGCGCAAAGCTATCTGGATGCCATCTATTCCGACCTGTACCGCCGCGAGCATCTGCCGATCGATGTGGTGATTTCCCCTGAACGCGAGGTGGCCGAGGCCGCCTTGCAACGACTGGCGGCGCCATCGACCTTCGACACCGAAAGTTTCATGCTGGGCCGGGCGCAGCTTCTGGGCATCGCATTGGATGAGGATTGCCCGGTGCTGAACACGCCGCTGCGGCAGTTGAATGACCTGTTCTCAACGCTGCGCGCCATTGTGGTGGGCGTGCGCCGCGACGGGCGGCTGTTCGCGCCCGACCCGGATGATCAACTGTTTGCGGGCGACCAGATCTATGTCTTCACCCATTCCGAAGATGTGAACCGCGCGCTGGAAATCTTTGGCAAGAAAGCCAAAAAACAGGAGCGCATTGTCATCATCGGCGGTGGCAACGTGGGTCTGGGTGTGGCCCGCGCGCTGGAGGCCCGCAGTGACCGGGTCCGCGCCAAGATCATCGAAAAATCCCGTCCCACCGCCGAACGCGCGGCCGACAGTCTGGAGCGCACCATCGTGCTGCATGGCGACGGGATGGACATGGATATCCTGATGGAAGCCGCCATCGACCGCGCCGATGCGGTGCTGGCGGTGACCGATGACGACAAGACCAACCTGCTGGTGGCGGTGCGGGCCAAACAGGCCGGCTGTCAGATGGCGATTGCGCTGGTCAACGATCCGACGCTTGCGCCGATGATGGGGCCGCTGGACATTGACGCCTATATCAACCCGCGCGCCACCACCGTCAGCTCGATCCTGCGCCACATTCGCCATGGGCGGGTGCGCGCGGTCTATTCGATCGGCGATGCCGAGGCCGAGATGATCGAGGCGCAGATCCTGTCGACCAGTTCGCTGGCGGGCAAGATGATCCGCGAGATCGACTTTCCCGAAGGCGTGCTGGTGGGCGGCGTGATGAAGGGCGACAAGGTGGTGAAGCCGGGGGCAGAGCTGCGGCTGGAATCGGGTGATATCATCGCGCTGTTTTCCATGACCTCTGACGTCCGGGAGGTGGAGCGGCTGCTGCAGGTCTCCATCGACTTTTTCTGATGGTCTGGCGTGAACGGCTGCTGGCCGCACCGCTCTTGGTGACGCTGTCGGCCCTGTCGGGACTGTCCATGTTCCTGCCCGCCGCCCATGCCACCCTGACCAATATGGATCAGGTGGCGCAGGGCTTTTTCTATTCCGGGCTGATGGTGCTGATTGTCACGGCAATGGTCTGGCTTGCCACGTCAAGCTGGAAGCCGCGCAATCTGGCGCGCAGCCAGCTGGCCTCCCTCGCCGGGGCCTATGCGCTGATGCCGGTGATCTTTGCGGTTCCGGTCACACAGGCGCTGCCTGACACCAGCTTTCTGAACGCCTGGTTTGAAATGGTGTCCTGTTTCACCACCACGGGGGCCTCGCTCTATGACACGCCGGGCCGGTTGGCGCCGTCGCTGCATCTGTGGCGGGCCACGGTGGGATGGCTGGGGGGGCTGTTCATTCTGGTCACGGCCACCGCGATCCTTGCGCCGATGAATCTGGGCGGGGTCGAGGTGATGTCGGGTCGCGCGCCGGGACGCGGCGCGGCGGGGCTGAGCCAGATCACCCGGGTGGCCGATCCGTCGCAGCGCTTCTTGCGCTATACGATGCTGTTGTTCCCGATCTATTCCGGGCTGACCCTGCTGTTGTGGCTGCTCTTGATGATTGCGGGCGAGGTCAATCTGGTGGCGCTGATCCATGCCATGGGCACGCTGTCCACCTCTGGCATCGGGCCGGACGGCGATCTGAGCATGCTGCGCACCGGTCTGCTGGGCGAGATGCTGATCGTGCTGTTTCTGATGCTGGCGATCTCGCGGCGGTTTTTGCCCGGTGCGCAATCGGTGCTGATGCAGGGGCCCTTGCATCGTGACCCGGAGGTGCGGCTGGCGACCATCGTGGTTGCGACCACCACGGGGGTGCTGTTCTTTCGTCATTTCATCGGTGCCATCGAGGTGGAAGCAACCGATGATGCCGCCTCTGCGCTGCGCGCGCTGTGGGGCACATTCTTCATGGCGGTGAGCTTTCTGACCACCACGGGCTACGAATCGGGCGAATGGGCGGCGGCGCGCAGCTGGTCGGGCCTGCCCAGCCCCGGCCTTGTGCTGCTGGGTCTGGCCATCATCGGCGGCGGGGTGGCGACGACGGCGGGCGGGGTGAAGCTGCTGCGGGTCTATGCCCTGTTCCGCCATGGCGAGCGTGAATTGGAAAAGCTGATCCACCCGTCATCGATCGGCGGGCAGGGGTCACAGGCGCGGCGTCTGCGGCGCGAAGGGGCCTATTTCGCCTGGCTGTTCTTCATGCTCTTTGCCCTGTCGATTGCGGTGAGCACGGCGGCGCTGTCATTGATGAACCTGCCGTTCGAGGATGCGCTGGTGCTGACGCTTGCCGCCCTGTCCACCACGGGCCAGCTGGCCGATCTGGCTGGCACCGTACCGATCCGCTATGCCGACCTGGATACGGCGGCCAAGGTATTTCTGGCCGTGGTGATGGTGGTCGGACGGCTGGAGACATTGGCGCTTCTGGCGCTCTTTGCCCCCTCCAGCTGGCAACGCTGACCGATGCTTGGGCAAGGGGCTGCTTTTTGGGCTGGAATCTCTGCGAATCCCGTCCCATAGTATGCGGCAATGCGCCAGCGGCAGGCTGATAAGCCGAGGGACGGATAAAACGCGCAACATTAAGGGCACGAAGAGAATGGCCGGTGATAAACAGAACTTGCAGGACGCTTTCCTGAACCATGTCCGCAAGGCAAAAGTTCCAGTGACGATCTTCCTGATCAACGGGGTGAAGCTGCAAGGCGTGATCACCTGGTTTGACAATTTCTGCGTGCTTTTGCGCCGGGATGGTCAATCGCAACTTGTCTACAAACACGCGATTTCCACCATCATGCCGGGCGCGCCGATCAACCTTTATGAAGGTGAAGACTGATTTCCGATTTGCCGGACGATGACGAGGACGAAGAGATCTGGCCCGATACGGGCACAGGTCTTGACGCCTATGAAAGCGAAAGCCCCGCGACGCGGGCCTTTGTGCTGCACCCCGACATAAAGTCGAAACCCGCGCGCCGCCTGCCCGAACATGGGCTGGCCGAAGCGGTGAGCCTGGCCGCCGCCCTGCCGCGGATCGAGGTGGTGGGGGCCGAGGTTGTGCGCCTGCCGCGGCTTCACCCGGGCATGCTGTTCGGGTCAGGCAAGGTCGAGGAGCTGGCCGCGCGTTTCAAGGCCGAGGATGTCGGGTTGGTGCTGGTGGATGGGCCGGTCTCGCCGGTGCAGCAGCGCAATCTGGAAAAGGAATGGGGCGTCAAGCTGCTGGACCGGACCGGGCTGATCCTGGAAATTTTCGCCGACCGCGCCCGCACCCGCGAAGGCGTGTTGCAGGTGGAACTGGCGGCTCTGTCGTTCCAGCGCACCCGTCTGGTGCGGGCCTGGACGCACCTTGAGCGGCAGCGCGGCGGCTTTGGCTTTGTCGGCGGGCCGGGGGAAACCCAGATCGAGGCCGACCGCCGCGCCATCGACGATCAGGTGATCCGGCTCAAGCGCCAGCTGGCCAAGGTGGTCAAGACGCGAGAGTTGCACCGGGCCGCGCGCAAGAAGGTGCCGTTCCCGATTGTGGCCTTGGTGGGGTATACCAACGCGGGGAAATCCACGCTGTTCAACCGCATCACCGGGGCCGAGGTGCTGGCCAAGGACATGCTGTTTGCCACGCTGGACCCGACGATGCGCGCCATGGTGCTGCCGGTGCCGCAAGGTGGCGCAGGGTCTGGCACGGGCCGCAAGATCATCCTCTCCGACACCGTGGGCTTCATCAGTGAGCTGCCCACCACGCTGGTCGCCGCCTTTCGCGCCACGCTGGAAGAGGTGCTGTCGGCCGATCTGATCTTGCATGTGCGCGACATTTCCCACCCGGAATCGGCCGAGCAAGCCGCAGATGTGATGGATATCCTGACCTCACTGGGGGTGAACAAGGCCACACCGATGCTGGAGATCTGGAACAAGCTGGATCTGGTCGACGGTTCGGCACGCGACGCTCTGGCCGCGCAAGCGGCACAGCGCAACGATGTGCTGGCGGTTTCGGCGCTGACCGGGGAGGGGGTGGAAGCGCTGCTCTACCGGGTGTCGCAGGTGTTTGACGAGGCAACATCCGAACGCAGGCTCACCTTGCCCTTCACCGAGGGCCGGCGCCACGCCTGGCTGCACGCGCAAGGCGTGGTAGAGGCAGAGTCGCAAGGCGATGACGGCTGGGACCTGTCCCTGCGCTGGACCGCGCGGCAGGAAAAGCAGTACCGCGACCTCTAGACGGTGGTGCCCTGCACAACCGTCGCCGGGGGGCTGTCTGCCCCCCGACCCCCCCGAGGATATTTTTGAACAGATAATGCGGTCAGCGCAGAACGGATGGCGAGCGGCTGTCTTTGGGCGTGCCATTTTCCCTTGCATCCCCGGAAGAGAGGTGAAACAGGGAACCGCCAAACGATCACTCCTTTGGAGGCTCCTATGGAGATTCGCGAGGCCTATACTTTCGACGACGTTCTGCTGGTTCCGGCCGCTTCATCGGTGCTGCCGTCCGATGCGGACACCTCGACTTTTGTCACGAAATCCATCCGCATGAACATCCCGCTTCTGTCCAGCGCGATGGACACGGTGACCGAAGGCCGGATGGCGATTGCCATGGCGCAGGCCGGCGGGATCGGCGTGATCCACCGCAATCTGGACCTGGAGGCGCAGGCGACCGAAGTGCGCCGGGTCAAGCGGTTCGAATCCGGTGTGGTCTACAAACCGATCACCCTGACGCCGGACCAGACTCTGGCCGATGCGAAAATCCTGATGGGCCGCTATAACATCACCGGCTTTCCGGTGGTGGACGGCCACGGTCGGGTGCTGGGCATCGTGACCAATCGCGACATGCGCTTTGCCAGTGATGACAAGACACCGGTTTCGGTGATGATGAGTTCCGAAAACCTCGCGCTGCTGCACGAACCGATCGACCGCGAGCAGGCGATCAGCCTGATGAAGGCGCGCCGGATCGAAAAACTGTTGGTCACCGATGGCACCGGCGTACTGACCGGGCTGCTGACGCTGAAGGACACCGAGAAATCCGTGCTCAACCCCAATGCCTGCAAGGATGAGATGGGGCGGTTGCGCGTCGCCGCTGCCAGCACGGTGGGCGATGCCGGGTTCGAGCGGTCACAGGCGTTGATTGATGCCGGGGTCGATATGGTGGTGATCGATACGGCCCATGGTCATTCCGAAGGGGTGGCCCGGGCGGTGGAACGGATCAAGCGGCTGTCGAACACCGTACAGGTGGTGGCGGGCAATGTGGCGACGGCAGAGGCCACCCGCGCGCTGATCGGTGCCGGTGCCGATGCGGTCAAGGTCGGCATCGGGCCGGGGTCGATCTGCACCACCCGCATCGTGGCGGGCGTCGGTGTGCCGCAGTTGACCGCGATCATGGACGCGTCCCGGGCGGCGGGGGATGTTCCGATCATCGCCGATGGCGGCATCAAATATTCTGGCGATTTTGCCAAGGCCATCGCGGCGGGGGCCTCCTGCGCCATGGTCGGTTCGGCCATCGCCGGGACCGACGAATCTCCGGGCGAGGTGATCTTGTGGAACGGGCGGTCCTATAAATCCTATCGCGGGATGGGGTCTTTGGGCGCGATGGCGCGCGGCTCGGCCGACCGCTATTTCCAGAAGGATGCCGCCAGCGACAAGCTGGTGCCCGAAGGGATTGAGGGACAGGTGCCCTACAAGGGATCGGCAGCGCAGGTGATTCACCAGATGGTCGGCGGCCTGCGCGCGGCCATGGGCTATACCGGCTGCGCCACCGTGGCCGAGATGCGCAGCAATTGCCAGTTTGTCCGCATCACCGGGGCAGGGCTCAAGGAAAGCCATGTCCATGACGTGCAGATCACCCGGGAAAGCCCGAACTATCGGGTGGGCTGAGCCTGTGCGGCAAGGACCTCGACCATGACGCCCGCCGCCCGGGTTTCCGCGGCGATTGCCGTGCTGGACCGCGTTCTGAGCGGCAGCCCTGCCGAACAGGCGCTGACCAACTGGGGCCGGGCCAGCCGCTTTGCCGGCTCGGGCGACCGCAATGCGGTGCGCGATCTGGTCTATGATGCGCTGCGCTGCCGCCGGTCCTATGCCGCTCTGGGCGGGGCGCAAAGCGGGCGCGGCCTGATGCTGGGGGCCTTGCGCGCGGCCGGCACGGATCCTGCGACGCTGTTCACTGGGATCGGCCATGCGCCGGTGCCGCTGTCGGCCGGCGAAGAGGGACGCCCGCCCGAGGGTGCAGAGGCGCTGGACCTGCCGGACTGGCTGCTGCCACAGCTGACACAGTCGCTGGGCGCGGATCTTGCCGCCACGGCGCAGGCGTTGCGCCAGCGTGCGCCGGTGTTCTTGCGCGTGAACCTGCGGCGGGGATCGCTGGCGCAAGGGATCGCCGCGCTGCAGGCCGAGAGCATTGTGGCAGAGCCACATGCGCTTGCCGACACGGCGCTGATGGTGACGCAGGGCGCGCGCAAGATTCAGACCAGTCAGGCCTATCTGTCGGGTCTGGTCGAACTGCAGGATGCCGCGTCGCAGGCTGTGGTCAGCGCCTTGCCCCTGCGCGACGGAATGCGCGTTCTCGACCATTGCGCGGGCGGGGGTGGCAAGGCCCTTGCCATGGCGGCACGGGCGCAGCTGTCGCTCTTTGCCCATGATGCAGATCCGGGGCGGATGCGCGATCTGCCCGTCCGCGCGGCGCGGGCCGGTGTCAGGCTGACACGGACCGACGATCCGGAAAGCTTGGCGCCGTTCGATCTGATCCTCGCCGATGCGCCCTGTTCCGGCTCGGGCAGCTGGCGCCGAGATCCGCAGGGCAAATGGGCCCTGACCGCAGAGCGTCTGGCCCAGATCGGCGCCGTTCAGGACAGCATTCTGGACCGGTTGGCGCCTTTGGTCGCCCCCGCGGGGGTCTTGGCCTATGCCACCTGCTCGCTGCTGAGGGTTGAAAATGAAGACCGGGTCAACGCCTTTTTGTCGCGCCATCCGGGATGGCAGATCGCAGGTCTGCAGCGTTTCACGCCATTGAGCGGCGGGGATGGCTTTTTTCTGGCCCAGCTGAGGCAAGCGCCTGCTTGATTTGCCCGGGGGCCTTGCGTCATGCTCGCGCAGGCAAGGCACCGTTAAGAGCGTGTTAACCGTTTATATGATGTTCTGCCCCTTGAAACGGGTGAAGATCAACTTGGGGAAGTGGCGTGCTGGCGGGCATTCAGGGAGCCACCGAAATCGTTGCGCTGTCGCGCGCCATGGCCATGCGGTCCCGTCTGCTTTTGGGCGGGGGTCTGGTGGCGCTGATTGCGGCGGGATTTGCGACAGACCCTGCGGTCAGGGTTGCCGCTGCCGTGGTGGGGCTGACGCTCGCCGCTCTGGTCGGCCTGTTCTGGTTGGTGGTCGGGCTGGCTGACCGCAAGGACCGCCGGGCAGAAGGCGCGGTGGCCATGCTGTTCGACCAAGACGCCACGCCCTGTTTCACCACCGATACCCAAGGCCATATCCTCTATCGCAACGCGGCGGCCCAAGGGCGCTTCGGTCTGGCGGCGGCCTCGCTGACGGCCGCCCTGCATGATCATTTCACCAGCCCGGCCTCGGTTCTTTACCGCCTGCAGGCGCGCGCGCTGAAGGCCGGTGCGGCGCGGGAAGATGTGATCACGCGGCGCGGCCATACCCGGCTCTGCGTGCATCGCATCGGTGATGACCGTTTCCTGTGGCGGCTGGATGAATTCGTCGACCGGGCCGTGTCCGGGCGCGGGGCGGAGGGGCTCAGCCTGCCGATGCTGGTGATCAACAAGGCCGGTGTCGTGCTGTTCACCAATGAGGCGATGCGCCGTCTGCTGGGGGGGCGGCCAAAGCGGCTCGACAAGGTGTTTTCCACCCCGAACCTGCGCAACGGCGAAGAGGTGCAGGTTGCGGGGGCCAATGGTCCGGTGCGGGCGATCCTGGCCGAGGTGCCCGGAGCGGGGGAACGGCGGGAAATCTATCTTTTGCCGGTCAATACCGCGCCCGCCCAGACGCAGATGATGGAAGATCTGGAAGAGATCCCCGTTGCCATTCTGCGCTTCGACTCGGCGGGCCGAATGCTCGCCGCCAACCGGGCCGCGCGCGATGTGCTTGATCTCGAAAAAGAGGCGCGCCCGATGTTTTACGATCTCTATCAGGGGCTTGGCCGGTCGGTTCTGGATTGGGTCGGCGATGTCGTGGCCGAGCGCAACATCGGCGGGTCCGAGGTGTTGCGCGCCCGCGTCGGCCAACCCGATGCCTTTCATCAGGTCACCCTGCGCCGCTATGTCGAACAGGGCCGCCCGGGTGTGATGGCGGTGGTGCAGGATGCCACGGCGATGAAGCGGCTGGAGGCGCAGTTTGTGCAAAGCCAGAAAATGCAGGCCATTGGCCAGTTGGCGGGGGGGATTGCGCATGATTTCAACAATCTGCTGACCGCGATCTCGGGGCATTGCGACCTGTTGCTGCTGCGCCATCGCAAGGAAGACACCGATTTTGCCGATCTGGTGCAGATTCACCAAAACGCCAACCGCGCCGCGTCGCTTGTCGGCCAGCTGCTGGCCTTCTCGCGCAAGCAGACCCTGAAACCCGAGCGGATTGATCTGCGCGACGTGCTGTCGGACATGATCCATCTGCTCAACCGGCTGGTTGGCGAAAAAGTGCAGCTGCATCTGGCCCATGCCGCCGACATGGGAATGATCTGCGCCGACAAGCGGCAGCTGGAACAGGTGGTGATGAACCTTGTGGTCAACGCCCGCGATGCGATGGTCGATGGTGGGTCCATCCGCATCGAAACCGAGGCGCTGACCCTGCATACCGAACTGCGCCGCAACCGGGCGATCGTACCGGCGGGCGATTATGCCACGATCCGCGTTGTCGACACCGGAATCGGCATTCCGCCCGAATGGCTGGACAAGATCTTTGAACCGTTCTTTACCACAAAACGGTCGGGCGAAGGCACGGGCCTTGGCCTGTCCACGGTTTACGGCATCGTCAAACAGTCCGGCGGTTTCATCTTTGTGGATTCCATCCCCGGCGAAGGCACCGTGTTCCACCTGTATTTCCCGATCCATCAGGCCACCGAGGAAGAGCTGGCAGCCGCCCCGCCAGAGCCCGCCCGCAAGATCGTGCTGCGCCAGGGCGAAGGCGTGGTGCTGCTGGTCGAGGATGAGGCGCCGGTGCGGGCCTTTGCCAGCCGCGCGCTGCGCCTGCGCGGCTATACCGTGCTGGAGGCGGATTGCGCCGAAGAAGCGCTGCGCCTGCTGGAAGACCCGTCGCTGCAGATTGATGTCTTTGTCACCGATGTGGTGATGCCCGGCATGGACGGACCAAGCTGGGTGAAGCTGGCGCTGGAGGCGCGGCCGGAGGCGCGGGTGGTCTTCATCTCGGGCTATGCCGAAGATTGCCTGTCAGATGAACAGGGCAGGGTGCCCAATTCGGTGTTTCTGGCCAAACCCTTTTCGCTCAACGATCTGGCCATCACGGTGCAGGGTCAGTTGCACTGACCGCTCAGGCCAGGCTGTCATAGAGCGCAAAATCCTCTGCCGCGGCGACCTGCAGCCTGGCCTGCGTTTCGGCCGACAGCTCCATCGGGGCTTTGGGCGAGACGTTCAACTGCGGCAGAAAGATCTGGAAATCCAGACGATCTTCCAGAAACTCGATGAAAGTATCAATGTTTTCATAGCGAAACACCCGGTCGGCGCCATGGCCCTCGATCCCTTTCAGAAACCGCGCCTGCGAGCCGACCTTGGCAAAGGCCGGACGCGGCTGGCTGCACCAGGCCTGCACAAAGGTGTCAAAGCTGAGCCCTTGCGTGCTCTTGGCCGGGTCCGGGATATCGTCACGGCTGCGATAGCGGTACCAGCTGCCCAGCCAGTCGCGCGGCTCGCGCATCAGGGCAACCACCGTAAAGGGCCCGCCCGCCGCCGTTTCGAGGTAAGGGCCGACAAAGCGGCGGAAGCGGGCGACATTGGTGTGCTTGAGCGCCGGCGGCCGCTGGATCGACACGGCGGCCAGCGATTCGAGCGCGGCTTCGATTGCGGTTGACCCGGTTTTTGGCGTTGCCAATATCGCCAGCCGTTGTTCCCAAAACACCAACATCGTCACCCGCCCCCGTCTTTGCGCCTCTGCCGGGCGCGCTTGGCCAATCTGTGGTCCTGCTTTTTACCGTTTTGGTAAACTATCGCTTAACCAAACTGTGAAAAAGATGGAACTCTGAGAATTTAGGTTGAAATGTTCCTGTTTTATTCCCATACAGATAAGAACACTTGGGGAACAAGCGCAAAGATTGCCGCCATGTCGCGGCTGTGAAATAAGGAGCGGACAATGGCGGTGGCGAACCTCCTCGATTTGAACGGGAAGCGCGAAATGGACAAGTCAAAGGCGCTGGAAAGCGCTCTGGCACAGATCGAACGGCAGTTCGGCAAAGGCTCGATCATGCGGCTGGGGATGAACAGCCCGGCAATGGATATCGAGGCGACCTCAACCGGGTCACTGGGCCTTGATATCGCCTTGGGCATCGGTGGCCTGCCCAAGGGCCGGATCATCGAGATTTACGGGCCGGAAAGCTCGGGCAAGACCACGCTCACCCTGCATGTGGTGGCGGAAGAGCAGAAAAAGGGCGGCGTCTGCGCCTTTGTCGATGCCGAACACGCGCTGGACCCGCAATATGCCAAGAAACTGGGCGTCAATCTGGATGAGCTGCTGATCAGCCAGCCCGACACCGGCGAACAGGCGCTGGAAATTGTCGATACGCTGGTGCGGTCGGGTGCTGTCAGCCTTGTGGTCGTCGATTCGGTTGCGGCGCTGACGCCCAAATCGGAAATCGAAGGCGACATGGGTGACATGCAGATGGGCGCACAGGCCCGCCTGATGAGCCAGGCGATGCGCAAGCTGACCGCCAGCATCGGTCGCAGCAATTGCATGGTCATCTTCATCAACCAGATCCGCATGAAGATCGGCGTGATGTTCGGCTCGCCCGAAACCACAACCGGTGGCAATGCGCTGAAATTCTACGCGAGCGTGCGGCTGGACATCCGCCGCATTGGCTCGATCAAGGAAAAAGATGACGTGGTCGGCAACTCGACCCGCGTCAAGGTGGTCAAGAACAAGGTGGCGCCGCCCTTCAAGCAGGTGGAATTCGACATCATGTATGGCGAAGGCATCTCGAAAACCGGCGAATTGGTTGATCTTGGCGTCAAGGCCGGCGTGGTTGAAAAGTCCGGCTCCTGGTATTCCTATGGCGATGAACGGATCGGGCAGGGCCGCGAAAATGCCAAGCTCTTCCTGAAGTCGAACCCGACCACTGCGGCCGAGATCGAAGACAAGATCCGCGCCGCCAACGGGCTGGATTTCCATATGGCAGAAAGCGAAGCCACCGCAGATGATGATGTGATGGACGGCTGATCCATCCCGACAGGGCAAAAGGCCGGGGCAGTGTCCCGGCCTTTTGCTGCGTGGTGGCGGCTTTTTTGCGCAAGCCAGCCGCAGCCCCCGGTGGACAGGCCCTGCGCACGGCGATAGATGGGAACGAAACCCGATGACACCCTCAGCCGAAGGGCAACATGACCATGGCGTCGCTGAACGATATCCGCTCGACATATCTCGATTTCTTTGCCCGCAACGGCCACAAGGTGGTGGACAGCTCCCCCCTCGTGCCGCGCAACGATCCGACGCTGATGTTCGCCAATTCCGGCATGGTACAGTTCAAGAACCTGTTCACCGGGGTGGAGACGCGCGACTATACCCGCGCCACCACCGCGCAGAAATGCGTGCGCGCGGGCGGCAAGCACAATGACCTTGATAACGTCGGCTATACCGCGCGCCACCACACGTTTTTCGAGATGCTGGGCAATTTCAGCTTTGGCGATTACTTCAAGGATGATGCGATTGCCTTTGCCTGGGAATTGCTGACGAAAGACTTCGGCCTGAACAAGGACAAGCTGCTCGTCACCGTCTATCACACCGATGACGAGGCGGCGGCGATCTGGAAAAAGGTGGCCGGGTTCAGCGATGACCGGATCATCCGCATCCCGACGGATGACAATTTCTGGCGGATGGGGCCGACCGGCCCCTGTGGCCCGTGCACCGAGATCTTCTATGATCACGGCGACCATATCTGGGGCGGCCCGCCGGGCAGCGCGGAAGAGGATGGCGACCGCTTCATCGAGATCTGGAACAACGTGTTCATGCAGAACGAGCAATTCGCCGATGGCAGCATGCGCCCGCTGGAGATGCAGAGCATCGACACTGGCATGGGGCTGGAGCGGATTGGCGCCTTGCTGCAGGGCAAGCACGACAATTACGACACCGACCTGATGCGCAGCCTGATCGAGGCTTCGGCCCATGCCACCAGCACCGACCCCGATGGCCCGGGCAAGACCCATCACCGGGTGATTGCCGACCATCTGCGCTCCACCAGCTTCCTGATTGCCGATGGCGTGATGCCGTCGAATGAAGGGCGCGGCTACGTGCTGCGCCGCATCATGCGCCGCGCGATGCGCCATGCGCATATGCTTGGGTCACAAGACCCGGTGATGTTCAAACTGGTTTCCGCTTTGGTGCGCCAGATGGGGGCGGCCTATCCGGAACTCGCGCGCGCGCAAAGCCTGATCGAGGAAACGCTGAAGCTGGAGGAAACCCGGTTCAAGACCACGCTCGACCGTGGCCTGAAGCTTTTGGATGACGAGTTGGTGCGCCTGCCCGAAGGCGGCGATCTGCCGGGGACGACCGCCTTCAAACTGTATGACACCTACGGCTTCCCGCTGGACCTGACGCAGGATGCCTTGCGCGAACGCGGTCGCGCCGTGGATGTGGCGGGCTTCGATACGGCGATGGCCGAGCAGAAGGCCAAGGCCCGCGCGGCCTGGACAGGCACGGGTGAGGCGGCGGATGGCAAGATCTGGTTTGAACTGGCCGAAGAGCATGGGGCCACGGAATTCCTGGGCTATGACACCGAAACGGCTGAAGGCGTGGTCAACGCTCTGGTGCGCGACGGCGCAGCCATCGAGGCAGCAAAAACCGGAGAATCGGTGCAGATTGTGGTCAATCAGACGCCGTTCTACGCCGAATCCGGCGGTCAGGTCGGCGATACCGGCCTGATCCGCACTGCCACGGGCATGGCCGAGGTGACCGATACCCGCAAGATCGCGGGCGTGGTCCTGCACATCGCGACCGTGATCGAAGGCACGATCACCAAAGGCCAGCCTGCGAAGCTGGAGGTGGGCCATACCCGCCGCGCCCGCATCCGCGCCAACCATTCGGCAACCCACCTGCTGCATGAGGCGCTGCGACGCGCGCTTGGTGATCATGTGGCGCAAAAGGGCAGTCTGAATGCGTCTGACCGTCTGCGCTTCGATTTCAGCCATTCGGTCGGGCTGACGGTGCCAGAACTGGCGCAGGTGGAAGCCGAGGTGAATGCGTACATCCGCCAGAACGCCCCTGTCGAAACCCGCATCATGACGCCGGATGACGCCCGCGCCATCGGTGCGCAGGCGCTGTTTGGCGAGAAATACGGGGATGAGGTGCGCGTGGTGTCGATGGGCGTGCTCGACGGCAGCGCCAAGGGGACCGAGGGCAACACCTACAGCCTGGAGCTGTGCGGCGGCACCCATGTGGCGCGGACCGGCGACATCGGGGCCTTTGTGCTCTTGGGCGACTCGGCCTCCTCCGCCGGCGTGCGCCGGATCGAGGCGCTGACCGGGCAGGCCGCACTCGACCATCTGCGCCAGCAGGATGCGCGGCTGGCGGATGTGGCCGCAGTGCTCAAGGCGCCAGCGGCAGAGGTGGTGGAACGGGTGAAGGCCCTGTTTGACGAACGTCGCGCGCTGCAGAACGAAGTGGCGCAATTGCGCCGCGAGGTGGCGATGGGGGGCAAGTCCGGTGGGCCGGAGGCGCAAGAGATCAATGGGATCAAATTCCTGGCACAGGTTCTGCAAGGCGTTTCCGGCAAGGATCTGCCCGCGCTGATTGACGAGATGAAAACCCGGCTTGGATCGGGTGCCGTGCTGCTGATCGCCGATACCGGGGCCAAACCTGCGGTGGCGGCAGGGGTCACCGCCGATCTGACCGGATCGGTTTCCGCGGTCGCCCTGGTCAAGGCCGCGGCCGAGGCCATGGGCGGCAAGGGCGGCGGCGGCCGGCCTGACATGGCGCAGGCCGGCGGCGCAGATATCACCCAGGCCGAAGCCGCCATTGCCGCCGCGACAGCCGTCATCAAAGGATAAACCCATGCCAACCGCCCTCTGGATCGCCCATGTCGAGGTAACCGACCCTGATGCCTATGGGCTTTATGCCAAGGGTGCAGGCCCGGCGCTGGCCGCCCATGGCGGTGAGTTTCTGGCCCGTGCCGGACGCTATGTTCAACTGGAAGGCAATGACCGCGCCCGCAACGTGGTCGCGCGTTTCCCCAGTCTGGAAGCGGCGGTTGCCTGCTATCACAGCCCAGAATATCAAGCGGCGCTGGCCCATGCCAAAGGCGCCTCTGTCCGCGATCTGGTCGTGGTTGAGGAAATCGGCTGATTTTTCAGCATGTGCTTGCAAACTGACAGCGCGCCGGAAGGAAGCACCTTCCGGCGCCATTTTATTTCATGCTACTGTCACGGGACGTAACACCACTAAGAAACGCTGGGGCAGAGCCATGTTCACCACCGCAGGGGGCCGCTGATGTGCCGTTGGGCCGCCTATACCGGCGCACCGATCTTTCTGGAAGAGATTGTCAGCCGTCCGGGCCATTCGCTGATCCATCAGTCCCACTGCGCCACGCAATGCCACACCGCCATCAATGCCGATGGCTTTGGCGTGGCCTGGTACGGAGAGCGGCCAGAGCCGGGGCTGTACCGCGATGTGATGCCGGCCTGGTCGGACCCGAACCTGCGCAGCCTGACCGCTCAGGTGAAATCGGGCCTGTTCATGGCCCATGTCCGCGCCAGCACCGGCACCGCCACCAGCCGCAACAACTGCCATCCCTTCACCTGGGGGCGGTGGTCCTTCATGCATAACGGTCAGATTGGCGGCTATGACGCGTTCCGCCGCGATGCCGATATGATGATCCCCGATGCGCTCTATCCCTGCCGCAAGGGGGCGACGGATTCCGAAGCCCTGTTCCTGATCGCCATTGCCGAAGGGCTGGAGGATGACCCCAAGGGTGCCATGGAACGGGCAGCGGCAAAGCTGATCCGCCTGTCGCGCGCCAAGGGGGCGGCGCCGCATCTGCGGCTGACCGGTGCGTTGTCGGATGGCCAGCGGCTTTATGCCATGCGCTATGCCACTGATGATCATGCGCCCACGCTCTATCACCGCTGGTCAGAGACGCGCGGCGGCACCGCAGTGGTGTCGGAACCGCTGGAAACCAATGAGCGCGGCTGGATCGAGGCCCCGCCCTTCAGCTTTTGCACCTTTGACGGCCCTGATGTCCGGGTGGAAGACTTCCATCCTTGCCGCCTTGCCGTCGCCGCCTGAACCGAGGTTGCGGCCAGACCGGCTTTGCCGCTAGGGTTGGGCAGGGGGCGGCGGAATGCGCAAGACCACACGCACTTGGCTGGTTCTGGCCGCCGCTCTGGCGGTGCTGGGCTGTTGTCTGGCCGGTGCGCTGACCTGGCGGCAAAGTCTGGCGCAATCGCTGGATGAAACCGCCCGGCGCGGTGACAATGTGCTGCAACTCGCCACCACCGCCCTGTCGGGCGAGCTGGACCGGTTTGAACGCCTGCCGCCGCTGATCGCCGAGCAGACCATCGTGACCCGGATGGCGGCGGACCCGCGCAATCCGGATCTGGTGGTGCAGGCCAATGATTACCTGCGCCGGATTCAGCGCTTGCTGGGCGCAACCGACATCTATCTGATGGACGCGCAAGGCCTGACCATCGCGGCCTCGAACCATGATACCGATACCTCGTTCATCGGTGGAAATTTTGCCTTTCGCCCTTATTTTTATGATGCTCTGGCGGGCGGGGCCGGACAATTCTATGCGCTTGGCACCACCAGCGGCAAACGCGGCTATTACTTTGGCGCGCCGGTGCTGGTGGAGGGGCAAACTGCGGGGGTGCTGGCCATCAAGATCGACCTTGATGCAATCGAAAGCACCTGGGCGGGCGGCGATTATGATGTGCTGGTCACCGATCCCGAAGGGGTGAGTTTTCTGTCCTCGCGCCCCGATTGGCGCTTTGCCGCGATGCATCCGCTCGGGGCCGAGGCGCAGGCCCGGATCGAGCGCACGCGGCGCTATGCCGGCACAGCGATCGGCCTGTTGCAGATCACCGACGAAGGGCAACACCGCGGCAGCCCGGTGCTGCGGATCGCCGAAAGCGGTGGCGCACGCGAATATCTGCAGCGTGACATGCCGATGGACCGGGCAGGCTGGGTGGTGCATGTGCTCATCGACACCGCCGCGGCGCGGGCCTCTGCCCTGACGCTGGCGATTGCGGCCATGCTGGCCTCGGGCGTGCTGGCGATGGTGGGGGCGGTGCTGTGGCAACGCCGGCTGCGCCTGGACGAACGCTTGCAGGTGCAGGCCGAAGCGCGCGCCGATCTGGAACGCCGGGTCGAGGAACGCACGCATGAGCTGCGCCAGGCGCAGGCCGATCTGGTGCAGGCGGGCAAGATGGCGGCGCTTGGCCAGATGTCGGCGGCGCTGAGCCATGAATTCAACCAGCCGCTGGCCGCCGCCCGCACCTATGCCGACAATGCCGGCGTGCTGATGGACCGGGGCCGGATGGTGGAAGCGCGCGGCAACATCGAGCGCATCCTGAGCCTGATCGACCGGCTGACCAGCATCAGCCGCCATCTGCGCAGCTTTGCCCGCGCGCCGGGCCAGAAGCTGAGCCATGTGTCACTGGCCGAGGTGGTGGAGGCGGCGGTGGAGATCGCCGCGCTGCGCATCAGGGCGGCGGAGGCCACATTGGCCGTCAGGCTTGCCCCGGACCTGCCGGTGGTGATCGCAGGGCCGGTGCGGCTGCAGCAGGTGCTGGTCAACATTCTGACCAATGCCGCCGACGCGGTAGAGGGTTTGGCCGATCGCCGGATCGAGCTGACGGCAGAGGCACAGGGCGACCATGTGCTGATCCGCATTTCCGACACCGGCCCGGGCGTGCCCGAAGGGCTCGCGACGCGGATTTTTGATCCGTTCTTTTCCACCAAGGGCGTGGGCAAGGGGCTGGGGTTGGGTCTTTCCATTTCCTACAATATCGTCAAAGACTTCGGCGGCGATCTTTCCGTGGCCTCCAACCCCGGGGCCTGCTTTACCCTGCGGCTGAGCGCCGCCCCGACCCTCCGGCAAGAGGCTGCTGAATGACTCCGCTGCGCATTCTTTTGGTCGATGATGAACCCGATCTGCGCGCTTCTACCGCGCAGGCGCTGGATCTGGCAGGCTTTGCGGTGCAGGATTTTGCGGCACCCGAACGGATCATGGATCTGGTCAGTTTCGGCTTTCCCGGCGTGGTGCTGACCGATATCCGCATGCCCGGCATGGATGGGTTGACGCTGATGAACCGCATCCATGACATTGACCGCGACATTCCGGTGATCCTGATCACCGGGCATGGCGATGTGCAGCTGGCGGTGCGGGCCATGCGCGAAGGGGCCTATGATTTTGTCGAAAAGCCCTTTGCTGCCAGCCAGTTGGCGGAGATTGTCGCGCGTGCCTCTGACTACCGGCGTCTGGTGCTGGAAAACCGCGTGCTCAAGGCGGCGGCGGGGCAGGTCGATGACATGGAACAACGCCTGATCGGGCGGTCCAACGTCATGATCGACCTGCGTCGCCGCATCCGTACCCTTGGCCCGACCGAGGCCGATGTGCTGATCGTGGGGGAAACGGGGTCGGGCAAGGAAGTGGTCGCGCGCGCCCTGCACGATATGTCGCCCCGCGCGCGCAAACCCTTTGTCGCCATCGATTGCGCGGCGATTCCGGCGGCGCTGATCGAATCCGAATTGTTCGGGCACGAGGCAGGGGCGTTTCCGGGTGCCTTGCGCGCGCGCTTTGGCAAGTTTGAACATGCGCGGGGTGGGACCATTCTGCTAGATGACATCGCCTCCATGCCGCTCGATATGCAGGGCAAACTGGTGCGGGTGATCGAAGAGCGGACCGTCACCCGGCTTGGCTCGAATGAGGCGCTGAGTCTCGACGTGCGCTTCATGGCCACGTCCCGCGTGCCGCTTGAGGCCGAGGCTGAGGCCGGGCGCTTCCGGGGCGATCTGCTCTATCGGCTCAATGTGGTTACCTTGCAGGTGCCGCCCCTGGCGGCGCGGCGCGAGGATATTCCGCTGTTGTTCCTGCGGCTGCTGTCCGAAGCGGCCAGCCGCCACCGGTCAGACCCGGCCCCGGTTCCGCCCTCGCTGATGGCGCAACTGACGGCGCGCGACTGGCCCGGCAATGTGCGCGAATTGCGCAACGCCGCCGACCGCTATGCCCTGGGTCTGGGCGAAGGCGCGCAGGCGGTGGAAGAGGCACCATCGCGCCTGGCCGAACGGGTGGCAGAGTTTGAAAAACGCGAGATCGAGGCAGCGCTTGCGGCCCATCGCGGCAACCTCAGGCCGGTCTATGAATCCCTTGGCCTGTCGCGCAAGACCCTGTGGGAAAAGATGCAAAAGCACGGGCTGGACAAGGCGCAGTTCGGGGCCGGGGGCGAGGCAGGGGCGGAATAGGCCCTCCGTCAGGCACGAAATCCCCCCATGCTTTGCCCGCAATGTTACGGTTTCCACCCATCCGCCGGTTCAATCCACGCCTTGGTTGCGCAAACAGCCAGATTCACGGTTGAGTGAGCGATGGAATGACGGCTTTCTGAGATCAGCACGGTCCGCGCAGGAGGCGCGTGCCAGTGTAGAATTTTTGGGAGGACTGCATGTTCATCAAGACACTTGCCGCCGCTTGCGCGGTCGGCCTCGTTGCAACCACTGCCATGGCACAGGACAAATCGGACTGGCCGGGGGAAATCACCATCGGCACCGCGTCGCAGGGCGGCACCTATTTCGTCTATGGCAATGGCTTTGCGGGCTATATGTCCGAAGCGCTTGGTGTGAACGCCACCGGCGAAGTCACCGGCGGCCCGGTGCAGAACGTGACGCTGGTGGAAACCGGCGATCACCTGATGGGTCTGGTCACCATGGGCCCGGCCTATGACGCCTGGATGGGCAAGTCGGAACTGGCCCCGGGGCTGGAGCACCGGTCGATCCGCGCGCTGTTCCCGATGTATCAGACCCCGTTTCAGGTGGTTGTGCTGAAATCCTCGGGCATCACCTCGGTGTCGGATCTGGCCGGCAAGCGCGTATCGGTGGGCCCCGCAGGCGGCACGCCGGGCACCTACTGGCCACAGTTCATGTCGGCAGTGGGGGTGGAGGCCAATGTATCCTATGCCGGCGCCGCCGATGCGGCGGGCCAGTTGGGCGACGGTCTGATCGACGCCTTTGCCTTTGCTGCCGGTGTGCCGATTTCGGCGTTTTCCGAACTGGCCGCCCAGCAGGACGTGCTGATGTTCGGCCTGACCCCGGAAGAATCCGCCAAGGTGCTGGAAGCCTTCCCGGCGATGGCCCCGTTCAACATTCCGGCGGGCACCTATCCGGGCCATGACTATGATCAGCCCACCGTCGCGCTGTGGAACTTTGCCATTGCCCATGCCGACATGCCTGACAGCCTGGCCTATGAGATCACCAAGCTGGCCTTGGACAACAATGACCGCATGGTGCAAATTCACGCCACTTCGGCTGAAACGCTGGCAGAAAACTGGGACAAGAACACCTTCATGCCGTTCCATCCCGGCGCCATCCAGTACTACGAGGAAAAAGGGATCACGATTCCCGACACCCTGAAATAAGCCACGCGTCGCAGTGGTTTACGGGCGTCCGGCCATGATCGGACGCCCTTTTCACAACCGTCATTCGGGGACACCAGATCATGACCGCTCCCACCACGGACGTCCCGACGCAGGATATTGCCTCTGGCGTCGACAATGAGATTTTCTCGGCCAACCAGCGCAAACCGCTCGGCTCGGTTGGTCTGCTGATCGCCGCGATGTGTATCGCCTATACCGCCTTTCATATCGGGGTGATGAACCTCTATCCGATTGAAACCTGGACCTACCGGCTGCTGCATGTCGGCGGCGGGCTGGTGATCGGGTTCCTGCTGTTCTCTTCGCTGAACTTCATGGAGGTCGAGGGCAACCCGCGGGCGGGCCGCACGATGATGCTGCTGCCCGCGGCGGTGCTTGTGGGCGTGGGTTTTGTGCAGGTGATGCTGTTCTGGGCGGGCGGCACCGGGGTCGATCAGGCCGCACCGGCCACGGCCATGCGCTGGACCTTTGGTGTGCCACTGCTGATCGGGACGGTCTGGGCGCTGGTGGTGGCATGGCTGATGCCGGACCCGCGCCGGGGGCAGCTGGATCTGGCCGATATCATCCTTGCCTTTGCCGCCGTTGCGGTGACGGCCTATATCATCTTTCACGCGCCGCTGTTGCGCTTGCGCGCGGGCACGGCGCTGGCCAAAGAGGCGGATATGTTCGCCTCGCTGATCGGGGTGATCCTGATCCTGGAGCTGACCCGCCGCATGGCGGGCCTCGCACTGGTGATCATCGCCGGTATCTTCGTGCTCTACAGTTTTGTCGGCCCTTGGCTGCCCGGTATCCTCTATCACCGGGGCTATTCGCTGACCCGGTTCTTCACCTATGTCTTTACCGACCAAGGTATCCTTGGGCCAACGACGGCGATTTCCTCCACCTATATCATCCTGTTCGTGGCCTTTGCCGCCTTCTTGCAGGCCAGCCGGGTGGGCGAGTATTTCGTGAACTTCGCCTTTGCCGCGGCCGGTGACCGGCGCGGGGGGCCTGCCAAGGTGGCGGTCTTCGGCTCTGGCCTGATGGGCATGATCAACGGCACCTCGGCGGGCAATGTGGTGGCGACAGGCTCGCTGACCATCCCCTTGATGAAAAAGGTGGGCTACAAGCCGCAGACCGCAGCAGCGGTGGAGGCTGCGGCCTCATCCGGCGGGCAGATCCTGCCGCCGATCATGGGGGCAGGCGCCTTCATCATGTCGGAAATCACCGGCATTGCCTATTCTGATATCGTGGTGGCCGCGATCATCCCGGCATTGCTCTATTTCGTCAGTGTCTACTTCAACGTCGATCTGATGGCGCAGAAGTTCAACATGAAGGGCCTGCCGCGCGAAGAGCTGCCGCAGTTCCGCAAGCTGGCCAAGCAGGTGTTCCTGTTCATCCCGATCATCATCCTGATCGGCGCACTGTTCATGGGCTATTCGGTGATCCGGGCCGGCACGCTGGCGATGGCCTCGGCGGCGGTCGTCTCATGGCTGACGCCCCACAAGATGGGCGTCAAGGAGATCCTGTTCGCACTGGAAATCTCAACCAAGATGACTCTGCAACTGGTCGCGGTCTGTGCGGCGGCGGGCATCATCGTGGGCGTGATCGCGCTGACAGGTCTTGGCACGCGCTTTTCCAGCCTGCTGCTGGGGCTGGCCGAAAACAACCAGATGCTGGCGCTGTTCTTTGCGATGGTGGTGTCGATCGTGCTGGGCATGGGGATGCCCACCACGGCGGCCTATGCGGTGGCGGCCTCGGTCATCGCGCCCGGGCTGATCAGCCTTGGGATCGACACGTTGACCGCGCATTTCTTCATCTTCTACTTCGCGGTGATGTCGGCGATCACCCCGCCGGTGGCGCTTGCGGCCTATGCCGGGGCGGCGATTGCCCGGTCTGACCCGATGAAGACAAGCGTCGAGTCGTTCAAGATGGGGATGGCGGCCTTTGTGGTGCCCTTCATGTTCTTCTCGTCACCCGAACTGCTCATGCAGGGTGAATGGCTGAACATCATCCATGTGGTTGCCGGTGCGCTGCTGGGGGTGTTCCTGCTGTCTTCGGCAGTGCAGGCCTGGTACTTCGGCCACCTGCATCCGATCCTGCGGATCGTTCTGGCAGTGGCGGCGGTCGCCATGATCGACTCGGGCTGGCTGACCGACTTTATCGGCATCACCACGGCCTTGGTGGTCTGGGCCATCCAGAAGCGGCTGGTCAAGCCCGGCGCGGTGGCGCGCGGGGCCGATTAAGGGCCTGTGACGGTCTGACACCACAGGGCCGCCCCAGAATGCCTCGGGCGGCCCTTTTTTCATCGCGCCTGCGCGCTATGCTCTGCTCATGCGCATGTTCCTGGCTGTGATGTTTCTGTTTTTGGTCACCCCCTTGCGGGCAGACCCGCTGGACGCGGCCCGCGCGCCGGGGGCTGTGGTGCTCATGCGCCACGCCACCGCCCCCGGCACCGGTGACCCGCCCGGCTTTCGACTGGGCGACTGCGCCACGCAGCGCAACCTGTCAGCGGCGGGGCAGGCCGAGGCGCGGGCCATCGGCGCGCGGTTTCGCGCCGCCGGTATCGTGTTTGACCAGATCCTGACCTCGGAATGGTGCCGCGCCCGCGACACCGCCGATCTGCTGGGCCTGGGGCCGGTGACCGCTTTTCCGCCGGTCAATTCCTTCTTTGCCAACCGGGGGGATGAACCGCAGCAAACTGCCGCGCTCCTGGCACATCTGGCGGCTTTGCCCGCGGGCGCGCGGGTGCTGATCGTGACCCATCAGGTCAACATCACCGCGCTGACCGGGATCGTGCCCCGCTCGGGTGAGGCTGTGGTGGCGCAAAGGATGGGGCAGGGGTTGCAGGTCACGGGCCGCCTGCCGCCGCCGTGAGGCCGCAGATGAAAACGGCCCCCGCCAATGAAAACGGCCCCCGAAGGGGCCGTTTGTCTCAGGCGCTGCGGCTGTGCCGCTTGCGCTCATGCGGGTCCAGATAGCGTTTGCGCATCCGCACCGATTTCGGCGTGACCTCAACCAACTCGTCATCGTCGATATAGGCGATGCACTGTTCCAGGCTCAGCTTGACCGGCGTGGTCAGGCGCACCGCTTCATCCGTGCCGCTGGCGCGCACGTTGGTCAGCTGTTTGCCTTTCAGCGGGTTCACTTCCAGATCATTGTCACGGCTGTGCTCGCCGATGATCATGCCGGTGTACACAGGTTCCTGCACGCCGATGAAGAAATGGCCGCGGTCTTCCAGCTTCCACATCGCATAGGCCACCGAAATGCCCGATTCCATGGAAATCAGCACGCCCTGACGGCGGCCTTCAATCGGGCCTTTGTGCGGGGCCCAGCCGTGGAACACGCGGTTCAGAACCCCGGTGCCGCGCGTATCGGTCATGAACTGGCCGTGATAGCCGATCAAGCCGCGCGAGGGCACATGGGCGATGATCCGGGTTTTGCCGGCACCCGCAGGCTTCATCTCGACCAGATCGCCCTTGCGCGGGCCGGTCAGCTTTTCGATCACCGGGCCGGTGTATTCGTCATCCACGTCAATGGTGACTTCCTCGATCGGCTCTTGCTTCACGCCGTCCTCTTCCCGGAACAGCACGCGGGGGCGGCTGATCGACAGCTCGAAGCCTTCGCGGCGCATGTTCTCGATCAGAACGCCCATCTGCAATTCGCCACGACCCGCCACTTCAAAGGCATCACCGCCCGGGGTGTCGGTGACCTTGATCGCCACGTTGATCTCGGCTTCCTTCATCAGACGCTCGCGGATCACGCGGGACTGCACCTTGGAGCCTTCCTTGCCCGCCAGCGGCGAGTCGTTGATACCAAAGGTGATCGAGATGGTCGGCGGGTCAATCGGCTGTGCGGGCAGGGCGGTGTCAATCTCCAGCGCACACAGCGTATCGGCCACGGTGGCCTTGGTCATGCCGGCCAGCGTGACGATATCGCCCGCTTCTGCCGCATCGATCGGCGTCATCACCAACCCGCGATAGGCTAGGACTTTCGACACGCGGAACTGTTCGATCCGCTCACCATCGCGGGACAATGCCTTGATCGTCTCGCCGGCGCGCAGCGTGCCCGCCTCGACCCGGCCGGTCAGGATACGGCCGATGAACGGGTCGGCAGACAGCGTGGTCGCCAGCATCTGGAACGGCTCAGCCCGGCGCTGAATTTGCTTTGGCTCCGGCACGTGGCGGATGATCAGCTCATAGAGTGCCGACAGGTCCTTGCGCGGACCGTCAAGCTCTACATCGGCCCAGCCCGACCGGCCCGAGGCATAAAGCACCGGAAAATCAAGCTGGTTGTCATCGGCGCCAAGGTTGGCGAACAGATCGAACACCTCGTTCAGCGCGCGGTCGGGTTCGGCATCGGCCTTGTCGACCTTGTTGAGCACAACAATCGGGCGCAGCCCCAGCGCAAGCGCCTTGGAGGTCACGAATTTGGTCTGCGGCATCGGGCCTTCGGCGGCATCGACCAGCAGCACCACACCATCGACCATCGACAGAATACGCTCCACCTCGCCGCCGAAATCGGCGTGGCCGGGGGTGTCAACGATGTTGATCCGCGCACCACCCCATTCCAAGGAGGTGCATTTCGCCAGAATGGTGATGCCGCGCTCACGCTCGATATCATTGCTGTCCATGGCACGTTCGGCGACGGCCTGGTTGTCGCGGAAAGACCCCGACTGTTTCAGAAGCTCGTCGACGAGCGTGGTTTTGCCATGGTCAACGTGGGCGATAATGGCAATGTTGCGAAGCTCCATCGGGAGGGGTCTCTTTCAATAGGGTCTGATGATTGTTGCGCAGCCCTTACAGGGTTTTCCCCGCATTGGCCAGTGCCGATCACGCAGGGGTCACGTGGCGACGTAGCGGTCACGGCGATGGTTGATGGCGATGATCAGATTAAGCACGACAGCGCCCAGCAGTGACCAGATCACCACGTGAAGCGGAAACAAAAGCGCGGCGACGCCGAATATCACCGCATCAACGCAAAGCTGCACATAGCCGGCACGAAAGCCGAAGCGATCCTGAATCAGCAGAGCCAGCATGCCAAGGCCCCCAAGCGAGCCGTTGTGCCGGAACATCGCCAGCAACCCCAGCCCGGTCAGCGCCCCGAAAATCACCGCAGCCAAGGGCACCGACAGGCTATCAATCCGGAAGCCCAACGGCATCAGTTCCACCCCCAGCGACAGGGCGGTAACCGAGATCAGCGATTTTACGGTGAAGGCCGGGCCAAGCCGGACCCAGGCCAGCGCATAGAACGGCAGGTTGATCAGAAAGAACACCGGGCCAAAACCCCAGCCGGAGAGGTAGGAGATGATCACCGCAATCCCCGCCGTCTGCCCGGTGATCAGCCCGGCATGGGTCAGGAACTGCAGGCCCAGCGTGCACAACAGCACCCCAAGGGAAAGCCCCTGCGCATCTTCGGTCAGGCTGTGTTTCGAGGCGATGGACATGGCGGATGATTATGGCAGCCATACTGACCTGTCCAGCCCTTTTCCTGCCTTAGATTGGCCCTGATGGGCGTGTTTCTTATGCCGAACGGCAGATTGCCCGATAAACACGCAAGGCTGAAAAGATGCAGGCAAAGCGCGCATTGGAAATTGTATCGTCCACACTGGCGGAGACCCCTGAACAGGGGACGGCGCTGGCGGCCAAGCTGGATCAGTTGATCCGGCTGACCGAAGACTCCATCCACCTGCAAAAGGTGGCACTGCTGGAGGCGGGCCATATCCTGCGCTTTCATGCCGGGCTGGTGCCGGTGGCGCTGTCCTTGCCCGAGGCGCAGGATGATTATGTGCAGCGCGTCATCCTGCGGACCCGCCAGTTCTACGAGGCGCGGCTGCTGGCCACGGTGCAGAGCCTGGGGCTGATACGCCCCGGGGCCACCGTCTGCGACATCGGGGCCAATATCGGCAATGCGGCGGTGTTTTTCGGCAAGGTGCTGGGTGCGGGGCGGGTGGTGGCCTTCGAGCCGTTGCCGCAGGCCTATGGCACATTGCGCCGCAACCTTGACCTGAACGGGCTGACCGAGGCGCTGGCCTATCGCTGCATGGTGGGCGCAGAGTCAGGGCGGGGCGATATTGCCCGCTTCAACCCGCGCAATATCGGGGCCACCAGCTTTATCCCGATGCCGGACGGGCCGGTGCCGATGGTGGCACTGGATGATCTGATCGAGGCCGAAGAGTTGCAGGGCCTGTCTTTCCTCAAGGTCGATGTCGAAGGCATGCATCTGGAGGTGTTGCAGGGTGCGAAACAGGTGATCGCCACGCACAAGCCCGCCATCTGGGTCGCGCTGACCGATACAGACAGCGATTACGCGGCCTGCGCCGCCTTGCTGGAGCCTTTGGGCTACAAGGCCACACCGATTGGCCCGAACGATTTCGTTTTCGTCCATACGGCATGAAAAAATCCGGGGGGAATCGCTCCCCCGGACCCTTTTTCGCTGAACCGTGATCTTAGCCCTTCAGCGCCCGGTTCAGGTAGTCATCCACCTTTTCCAGATAGCCCATCGTGGTCATCCACTTCTGATCCGGCCCGACCAGCAGCGCCAGATCCTTGGTCATGTACCCGTCTTCCACCGCATCGACGGTCACCTTTTCCAGCGTCTTGGCAAAACGCAGCAGCTGATCATTGCTGTCCAGCTTGGCGCGGTGCTTGAGGCCCCCGGTCCAGGCAAAGATCGACGCAATCGAATTGGTCGATGTCTGCTGGCCCTTCTGGTGCTGGCGGTAGTGGCGCGTCACGGTGCCATGCGCGGCCTCTGCTTCCACCACCTGACCATCGGGCGTCATCAGGATCGAAGTCATCAGGCCGAGGCTGCCAAAGCCCTGCGCCACGGTGTCGGATTGCACATCGCCGTCATAGTTCTTGCAGGCCCAGACATAGCCGCCCGACCATTTCATTGCACTTGCCACCATGTCATCGATCAGGCGGTGTTCGTAATGAATGCCCGCGGCCTTGAACCGGTCTTCGAACTCTTCGGCGTAAACCTTTGCGAACAGGTCTTTAAACCGGCCATCATAGGCTTTGAGGATGGTGTTCTTGGTCGACAGATACACCGGCCAGCCCTTCATCAGCCCGTAATTCATCGAAGACCGCGCAAAATCGATGATCGAGTCATCAAGGTTGTACATCGACATGTAGACCCCGGCCGAAGGCGCGGAATACACGTCTTTTTCGATCACGGTGCCATCATCGCCCACGAATTTCATCGTCAGCTTGCCCGCGCCGGGAAAGCGGAAATCGGTGGCGCGGTACTGGTCGCCAAAGGCATGGCGGCCCACCACGATCGGCTGGGTCCAGCCCGGTACCAGACGCGGCACGTTCTGGCAGATGATCGGTTCACGGAAGATCACACCGCCCAGAATGTTGCGGATGGTGCCATTGGGCGAGCGCCACATCTGCTTGAGTCCGAATTCTTCCACCCGCTGCTCATCGGGCGTGATGGTCGCGCATTTGACGCCGACGCCATAGGTCTTGATGGCTTCGGCCGCGTCGACCGTGATCTGGTCATTGGTGCGGTCCCGCTCTTCGATGCCAAGATCGTAATATTTCAGGTCTATATCCAGATAGGGCAGGATCAGCTTCTGCTTGATGAAATCCCAGATGATCCGGGTCATTTCATCGCCGTCGAGTTCAACAACGGGGTTTGCCACCTTGATCTTGGTCATAATCGCCCTTTCGGTGTAAGATTCGCGCCGTCGCCTCTATAGCGCGAAACGGCACGGCAGGGAAGGATTGTATGCAATTGCATACCGAAAATGCGATCAATCAGGGAAAGAATGCCGCCGTCCTGGCCTTTATCCATTCCCAAAGGGCCGGGGCACCGCGTGCAATCTTTGTTCCCACCCGCTGTTCCAGCTGATCAGCAGTGACCTGATAGGTCGTCCAGGTTCCGCCGCCCGACATCAGGTTGGCCATCACCGGCTGCACCCGGTCCAGACTTTTGGCAAAGATAGCATCCGGGGTCTGGGCCGCTTCGAACTCCTCCCACAGCGCACGAAGATCCTGGCGCAAATCGTTGGGAAGCAGGCCAAAAATCCGGTCTGCGGCGCGCTGTTCTGCGGCCATCGTCTCGCTTGACCCATGCGCCAGACCATTGGCGGAATGGATCGGCACATCGCCCACGTCGATTTCCACCAGATCATGGATCAGCAGCATCCGGATCACCCGGTTGATATCCACCCCGGCTTTGGCCTGATCGGCCAGCACCAGCGCATAAAGCGCCAGATGCCAGGAATGTTCGCCTGAATTTTCCGGGCGCGACCCATCGACCAGCGTGGTGGCGCGCAGCACCGATTTCAGCCGGTCAGCCTCATTGAGAAAGGCAAACTGCGCCTCCAGCCGGGCAGAGACCGTGCCGGCACCGTCCACGTCAATGCCCGCCCTTTTCCGCCTCACGCGGGGCCTCGGGCGGTTTCGCCCCGGCGCGCTTGGCGGCCAGGGCCTTCTCCAGAAACTCGCGCCCGCGCTTTTCCGCCAGCCGGATGCGGATCGAGGTCATGAAGGCTTCTTGCAAAGTGGGCGAGGAGGCGCCCACCACCTTGGCGACCTGTTCGTAGAAATAGGGATCATCCAGATCGACCGAGCCTGCCAGCACATCGCGGGCAAGGCCATCGGCCAGATCCTGGATGAAATCGCTCACCGCGACACCTCACCCAGACGGCGGCGGACATAATCGGAAACCGTGCCGATCATCGGCTGCATATGGGCCTCTTCATCCTTGAAGAAGTGATCCGCGCCGTCAATCTCGGTATGGGTGATGGTGATGCCCTTCTGCTCATGCAGCTTGCCCACCAGGGTCTTGGTGTCTTTGGGCGGGGCCACCTTGTCGGCGGTCCCGTTGATGATTAGACCGGAAGAGGGGCAGGGTGCAAGGAAAGAGAAGTCATAAAGATTGGCTGGCGGGGCCACCGAAATGAAACCGGTGATCTCGGGCCGCCGCATCAGCAGCTGCATCCCGATCCAGGCCCCGAAGCTGAAGCCCGCCACCCAGCAATGCTTGGCATTCTGGTTCATCGACTGCAGGTAATCGAGGGCCGAAGCCGCATCGGACAATTCGCCAATGCCCTGATCATATTCGCCCTGGCTTCGCCCGACACCGCGGAAGTTGAACCGCAGCACGGTAAAGCCCAGATTGTAAAAGGCGTAATGCAGATTATACACCACCTTGTTGTTCATCGTCCCGCCATAGGCCGGATGCGGATGCAAGACGATGGCGATGGGGGCATCCCGATCCTTTTGCGGGTGGTATCGGCCTTCAAGTCGGCCTTCTGGGCCTGCGAAGATCACTTCGGGCATGTGTTTCCTGCCTGTCTTTCCCGCGAGCGATTTCTTGACGGTACCGCTCGGCATATCTAGAACCGTTCTAAGGCATGACGTGTCACATGTGACGGGGCCAGCCCACGGGTCGATTTCAGGTAATGGCCCCGTTGTGCCGCGTCAATCCGTATCGGGCCCGATCGGGGCCAATTGCGGGCGGTATTTCCGCCATTCAGGGGTAAGAAGATGAAACTCTCGACCAAAGGGCGCTATGCAATGGTCGCATTGGCCGATCTGGCGCTGATGGAGGCCAAGGCCAAGACCGGAGAGATGGTGTCGCTGGCGGCAATTGCCAAGCGCCAGGACATTTCCTTGCCCTATCTGGAGCAGCTCTTCGTCAAACTGCGCCGCGCCAAGCTGGTCGAGGCGGTGCGGGGGCCGGGCGGCGGGTACAAGCTGGCCCGCCCGCCGGCGGAAATCCGGGTGTCCGAGGTGATGGAGGCGGTAGAGGAAACGGTGGATGCGCTGCACACCGGGGCAGGGGCATCGGGCGGTGTCTCGGGGTCACGGGCGCAAAGCCTGACCAACCGGCTGTGGGAAGGGCTTTCGGCCAATGTCTATGTGTTCCTGCACCAGACCCGGCTGTCGGATGTGATCCGCAATGAAATGCAGCCCTGCCCGGCGGTGCCGGCGCTGTTTCGCGTGGTGGATGACGAATGACCCGGATGTATCTGGACTGGAACGCCACCACGCCGCTGCGCCCTGAGGCGCGCGCGGCGATGGGTGCGGCGATGGATCTGGTCGGCAACCCGTCGAGCGTGCATGCCGAAGGCCGCGCGGCCAAGGCGCTGATGGAAAAGTCCCGCGCGCAGATTGCGGCGGCCTTGGGGGCGGATGGCGCGGACATTGTCTTCACCTCTGGTGCCACCGAGGCGGCGGCGCTGGCCTCGGCGGGCCGTGATCTGGCCTGTTCCGAGGTGGAGCATGATGCGGTTCTGGCGTGGTGCGACCCTTTGCTGCCGGTGGATGCCGCAGGGCGGATCGAGGCCAATGTGCCGCGCGAATCCGCCGTGCAACTTGCCAATTCCGAAACCGGCATCCTGCAAACCCTGCCGCAGGGCCTTGCGCTGTCAGACCTGACGCAGGCCTTTGGCAAGGTGCCGTTTGCCTTCAACTGGCTGGGCTGCGACATGGGGCTGGTGTCCGCCCATAAGCTGGGCGGGCCAAAGGGCATCGGCGCGCTGGTTGTCCGGCAAGGGCTGGAAACGCAGGCGCAGTTGCGCGGTGGCGGGCAGGAAATGGGCCGCAGGGCAGGGACCGAAAACCTGATCGGTATCGCCGGATTTGCCGCAGCGGCAGAGTCGGCGGCGCGCGATCTGGCGAATGGGGTTTGGGAAGAGGTCGCCGAAGTTAGAAATATTCTAGATTCAGCATTGTCGGCCTTGGCAAACAATACTATTTCAGTCGGAAAAGAAGTGTCGCGGCTTCCAAATACCCTGTGCCTGATTGCGCCGGGCTGGAAAGGCGAGACGCAGGTGATGGCGATGGATCTTGCCGGCTTTGCCATTTCGGCAGGCTCTGCCTGTTCCAGCGGCAAGGTACGTGCCAGCCGGGTGCTGCGGGCGATGGGCTTTGAAGATGGATTGGCTGCACAAGCGATCCGCATCTCGATCGGCCCCGGCATCTCGCGTGACGATGTGTTGCGCTTTGCCGAGGTCTGGGCCGCCGCCTATGCAAGGGCGCAAACGCGCGCCGCATGAAATACGGGTCGCAAGGCCCTGAGAAAAAGGAAAAGTCCGATGGACGGTGTTGAATTGGAAGTGCGCGACGGGGTAGACCGGGAAACGATCGAAACCGTGCAGGCGATGTCGGGCAAGTACAAGCATGGCTGGGAAACCGACGTCGAGATGGATTACGCCCCCAAGGGCCTGTCCGAAGATATTGTCCGCCTGATCTCTGCCAAGAACGAAGAGCCGCAGTGGATGCTGGACTGGCGGCTGGCGGCGTATCACCGCTGGGTCAAGATGGAAGAGCCGACCTGGGCGATGGTGAGCTATCCCAAAATCGACTATCAGGACCAGTATTACTACGCCAAACCCAAAAGCATGGCGGTCAAGCCGAAATCGCTTGATGAGGTGGACCCCAAGCTGCTGGCGACCTATGCCAAGCTGGGCATTCCGCTGAAGGAACAGGCGCTGCTGGCCGGGGTCGAGGCCCCGGAAGGCGAGCGCAAGGTGGCGGTTGATGCGGTGTTCGACTCCGTCTCCCTTGGCACCACCTTCAAGAAGGAACTGGCCAAGGCCGGGGTGATCTTCTGCTCGATCTCGGAAGCCGTGCGCGAACATCCCGAATTGGTGAAGAAATACATCGGCTCGGTCGTGCCGCCGACCGACAACTTCTTTGCCACGCTGAATTCTGCCGTGTTTTCAGACGGTTCTTTTGTGTACATCCCACCAGGTGTGAAGTGCCCGATGGAGCTTTCGACCTATTTCCGGATCAATGCCGAAAACACTGGCCAGTTTGAACGCACGCTGATTGTCTGCGACCGGGGGGCCTATGTCTCTTACCTCGAAGGCTGCACCGCGCCCAAGCGTGACATTCCACAGCTGCACGCGGCCGTGGTGGAAATCGTGATCCTGGAGGATGCCGAGGTCAAGTATTCGACCGTACAGAACTGGTATCCGGGCGATGAAAACGGCGTGGGCGGCATCTACAACTTCGTCACCAAACGCGCCGATTGCCGCGAGGCACGCGCCAAGGTGATGTGGACGCAGGTGGAAACCGGATCGGCGATCACCTGGAAATACCCGTCCTGCATCCTGCGCGGCGACGACAGCCAGGGCGAGTTCTATTCCATCGCCATCGCCAACAACGCCCAGCAGGCCGATACCGGCACCAAGATGATCCATCTGGGCAAGCGCACCAAATCGCGCATCGTGTCCAAGGGCATTTCGGCGGGCCGCGCGCAGAACACCTATCGGGGGCTGGTGTCGATGCACCCGCGCGCCACCGACAGCCGCAATTACACCCAGTGCGACAGCCTGCTGATCGGCGACAAATGCGGCGCGCATACGGTGCCCTATATTGAGGTCAAGAACAATTCGAGCCGGGTGGAGCATGAGGCGACCACGTCCAAGGTGGACGAGGACCAGCTGTTCTATTGCCGCTCGCGCGGGATGGATGAGGAAGAGGCGGTCGCCTTGGTGGTGAACGGCTTTTGCAAGGATGTGCTGCAGGCCCTGCCGATGGAATTTGCCATGGAAGCGCAGGCGCTGGTGGCTATTTCGCTCGAAGGCTCGGTCGGCTGAGGCCGCAAACACAAACTTTGGCGCCTTGCGCCGCATCAGAAATCTGGAAAGCCGGAAACATGCTGAATATCAAGAACCTGCACGTCAAACTTGAAGAAGAAGACAAAGTCATCCTGAACGGGGTTGATCTGGCCATCGGGGCCGGTGAGGTGCATGCCATCATGGGGCCGAACGGCTCTGGCAAATCCACCCTGTCCTATGTGCTGTCAGGCCGCGAAGGCTATACCGTCACCGAAGGCTCCGCCACGCTGGAGGGCACCGAGCTTTTGGACATGGAACCCGAGGAGCGCGCAGCCGCTGGCCTGTTCCTGGCATTTCAGTATCCGGTGGAAATTCCCGGCGTTGGCAACATGACCTTCCTGCGGACGGCGGTGAATGCACAGCGCAAGGCGCGCGGTGAGGAAGAGCTTTCGGCAGGCGATTTCCTCAAAATCGTGCGCGCCAAGGCAAAAACCTTGCAGATCGACGCCGACATGCTCAAGCGCCCGGTCAATGTAGGTTTCTCGGGCGGTGAGAAGAAACGCAACGAGATCCTGCAGATGGCGATGCTGGAACCCCGGATGTGCATTCTGGACGAAACCGACTCTGGCCTTGATGTCGATGCCATGAAGCTGGTGGCCGAAGGCGTGAACGCGCTGCGCAGCGAGGGCCGGTCTTTCCTTGTCATCACGCATTATCAGCGGCTTCTGGACCATATCCAACCTGATTTCGTGCATATCATGGCCGCCGGTCGCATCATCAAGTCCGGAGGGCCGGAGCTGGCGCTGGAAGTGGAGAACAACGGCTACGCCGATCTGCTGGCGGAGGCGGAATGATGCGGGCTGAGGCAAAGACCGAAGCATTGACGGCGCGCACGGCGGCGCTGACCGCTTCGGGCTCCGGCTGGCTGGGCGCTGCCCGGCGCGATGCCGTGGCGCGGCTGGCCGCGATGGGCCTGCCCACCAAACGCGACGAATACTGGCGCTATACCGATCCTGCCAGCCTGACCGCGGCGACACCCGAGCCTGCCGCGCTGTTTGACGCCGGCGATGAGGCGCCGGCCTTTGACGGCATTGATGCGGTGAAGCTGGTGTTTGTCGATGGGATGTTTGATCCGGCCCAGTCGGATGACCCCGCAACGGCAGGGATAGAGATCACCCATCTGTCGCAGGCGGAGGGCGTTGATATCCATTGGGCGCGTGAGGTTTACGGCGTTCTGGAAGCCCGGGGCCAGATTCCGGTGCAGCGCCCGCTGGCCACGCTGAACACGGCCTATGCGACCCAAGGATTTCTGATCCGCGCAACGGCAAAAGCTGCCAAGCCGGTTTCGTTTATTTACCATCACAAATCAACTACTTCCGACGCACTTTTGCACCACTGCATCAAGATGGAACCGGGGTCGGAGCTGACCATTCTGGAGAGCGGTCCCGCCGCCGCCCGGATGACATCGGTGATGGAGGTGGAGGTTGCCGATGGGGCGCGCTTTCACCACATCCGCGCGCAGGGCCGTGATCACGCGCGCCGCGCCGCGACGCATGTGTTTTCACGCATCGGGGCAGGGGCTTTGTTCAAGTCCTTTACCCTGACCGCAAATGGCTGCCTGACCCGGAACGAGCAGATTGTCGAGCTGGTCGGCAATGACGGCGTGGCCCATGTGGCGGGTGCTGCCGTGGGCGACGGCACGTTCCATCATGATGACACCGTCTTCATGACGCATGAAGGCCTGCGCTGCGAAAGCCGGCAGGTGTTCAAGAAAGTGCTGATGAATGGGGCTGTGGGCGTGTTTCAAGGCAAGATCCTTGTCAAGCCGGGCGCGCAGAAGACCGATGGCTATCAGATCAGCCAGAGCCTGCTGCTTGATGGCGACAGTCAGTTTCTGGCCAAGCCCGAGCTGGAAATCTATGCCGACGATGTGAAATGCAGCCACGGCAGCACCTCTGGCGCGATCGACGACACGGCTTTGTTCTACCTGCAATCGCGCGGCGTGCCCAAGCGTGTGGCGCAAAGCCTGTTGGTGCTGGCCTTTCTGGCCGAAGCCATCGGCGAGATCGAGGATGAGGCGATTGCCGAAGACATCCGCCTGCGTCTGGAAGGCTGGCTGCAGCGCCATGAGCACTGATGTCGATCACCACTGACATCGTGGAAAGCTGGCGCCGCCCGCGCCTTGTGGTGCGCAGGCATCTGGCGCGCGGGCGGTCGGAACCCTTTGCCTTCAGCCTGCTGGTGGCCTTTCTGGTGCTGGCCTTTGTGGCGCAATGGCCGGCGGCGTCGCGCGCGGCCTTCGAGGCTGGCAATACGCCGGTGGCCCCGCGGCTTCTTGCCATTGCACTGGCGCTGTTGGCGACGATTCCACTGTGGTACGGTCTGGCAGCACTCAGCCGCTTGGTGGCGCGGGCGGTTGGGGGCAGGGGCAGCTGGTATGGTGCGCGGATTGCGCTGTTCTGGTCGCTGGTGGCGGTGACGCCGCTGATGCTGCTGCAAGGCTTGGTTTCGGGCATGATCGGCCCCGGTCCGGGGCTGACGGCGGTGAGTGCCTTGGCCGGATTGGCCTTTGTGATATTCTGGGCGCTTGCCCTGATCGAAGTGGAACGCTGAATGGACCTGTCGCTGTCATCCCTGCTGTCGCTGGCGCGCTTTACGGTGCAGAATCCGCGGGAGGGCGCACGCATGGTGATGGGGGCCAACCTTCCCATCGCCGCACGCTGGGTGGCGCTGGCGCTGATGGCGGTGATCTCGGCCATTCTGGCGCATCTGGCCTTTGCGCTGATGCCGGCAGAGGTGCGTTCGGCGATGGACGGGGCGATGTCGAGCCCGCTCACCAGCGCCATCATGCAGGGCGCGCTGATGCTGACGGCGGTTTTTGTCATGCATGCGGTGGGCCGGTGGCGCGGCGGCAAGGGCCGGTTCGAGGATGCGCTGATCCTGATGATCTGGCTGCAGTTCATTCTGCTGATCCTGCAGGTGGTGCAGATCGTCATACAAGTGATACTGCCGCCGGCATCCGTGCTGGTAGGCTATGTCTCGATCGGCATTTTCCTTTGGCTTCTCAGCAATTTCGTTGCTGAACTTCACGGATTCTCTTCGGTGTTGATGACCTTTCTGGGCGTGGTGGTGACCCTGTTTGCCATCGGTTTCGTCCTGGCATTGCTGCTGATCCCCTTTGTGGGGCCCATGATATGACGGCCCTCGACATCACCCGGCTGCGGGCCGATTTCCCGATCCTGTCGCGGCAGGTGAACGGCAAGCCCTTGGTCTATCTGGACAACGGGGCCTCGGCGCAAAAGCCGCAATGCGTGATTGACGCGGTGACCACGGCCTATTCGATGGAATATGCCAATGTTCACAGAGGTTTGCACTACCTTTCCAACCTTGCGACTGACAAGTACGAAGCCGTGCGCGGGATCATCGCCCGGTTTCTGAATGCGGCGTCAGAGGAAGAGATTGTCTTTACCACCGGCACGACCGAAGCGATCAATTTGATCTCTTATGCCTGGGCTGCACCGCGGTTTGAACCGGGCGATGAAATCGTGCTCAGCATCATGGAGCATCACGCCAACATCGTCCCCTGGCATTTCCTGCGCGAACGGCAGGGGGTGGTGCTGAAATGGGTGGAGTGTGACGCCAATGGCGATCTGGACCCGCAGGCGGTGATCGACGCCATCGGTCCGCGCACCAAACTGGTGGCGGTCACCCAGATGTCGAATGTGCTGGGCACCGTGGTGGATGTTGCCAGCATCTGCCACGCCGCGCGGGCGCGGGGGGTTGCGACTCTGGTCGATGGGTCGCAATCGGCGGTGCATATGCCGGTGGATGTGCAGGCCATGGGCTGTGATTTCTTTGCCATCACCGGACATAAGCTATACGGGCCAAGTGGTTCCGGTGCCATCTTCATCCGCCGTGACAGGATGGCCGAGATGCGGCCGTTCCTGGGTGGCGGTGACATGATCCGCGAGGTTGGGCGCGAGACGGTCACCTACAATGACCCGCCGATGCAGTTTGAGGCAGGCACGCCGGGCATTGTGCAGCAGACGGGGCTGGGCGTGGCCTTGTCCTATCTGATGGACATCGGGATGGAGCGGATCGCGGCGCATGAGCGGCAGTTGCGCGACTATGCGCAACAGCGGCTGTCCGGCCTCAACTGGTTGAACATTCAGGGCAATTCGGCCAGCAAAGGCGCGATCTTCAGCTTCACGCTGACCGGTGCGGCGCATGCGCATGACATATCGACCATCCTCGACAAACGCGGCATCGCGGTGCGCGCGGGCACGCATTGTGCCATGCCGCTGATGGCGCATATGGGTGTGGGTGCCACGTGCCGCGCGTCCTTTGCGATGTACAACACGCAGGCCGAGGTCGATGCGCTGGTCAACGCGCTGGAGTTCTGCCACGAGATCTTTGGCTGAGAGCGGATTTTTTTGCCAAGGCAGGTCCGCAACAATTCCTTTCCCGTTGCAGGGCCGCGCCAAGGCCGCTATAGACCGACCCAAGGCACCCATAGCTCAGCTGGATAGAGCGTTGCCCTCCGAAGGCAAAGGTCGCACGTTCGAATCGTGCTGGGTGCACCACTTCCAAAAAGCGTTCAGAAGGGATGACGAGGCCGGTCGATGGTGTCGGATATAATTAACCGATAATGCATATTATGTAATATAAGGATGCTGGCAGACGGCGTCAGACCACCGCCAGCTCACGGAACGCGCGGCCATCGATCATGCGCGCTGCGGAAAGATCGCTCAGGTCAAGGGTCTGCCAGCCACCGGTCAGGATGTGTTCGGCCAGGCCGCGCCCCACGGCGGGCGCTTGCTGCAAGCCGTGGCCGGAAAAGCCGTTGCACAGCACCAGGTTCGGCACCTCGGGATGCGGGCCGAGAATGGCGTTCTGGTCCAGCGTGTTATAGGCGTAATGGCCCACCCAGTGCCGCACCACCTTGACCGCATCAAAGCCCGGCGCGCGGGCATACAGCTGTTCCCAGATCACATCCTCGAACAGATGCAGGTCGGGTTCGAAATCATCTGGCGCACATGGGCCGTCATCTTGCGGCACTGTGGCGGTGATCCAGTGGTTTTGCTCGGGCCGCAGGTAGAATCCGGCATCGACCAGCAAAGGCGCATCCGGGTGGCGCGCATTGGGCGCGTCGATGACAAACACCGTGCGCTTGCGCGGCTCCACCGCCAGGGTCAGTCCTGCCATTCGGCAGACCTCGGCCGCCCGGGTGCCGGCGGCATTCACGGCAAAGCGGCACGACACCTCTCCGGCCTTTTCCAGCATCACGCCTGCCACCTTCCCGCCTGCCATGCGCAGCCCTGTGACCCGGTCGGTCACAAAGCGCGCGCCTTGCGCCTTGGCCTGCGTGCGCAAGCCCGACAGCAGGCCCATATTGTCAAACCAGCCCTCCCCCGTCGCGCCAAAGCTGCCGGCGGTCAGGTCGTCGACCTCCAGCCATGGGAAGCGCGCCTTGATCTGGTCCGGCGTCCAGACCTCGGTGGCAGCCCCATGGGCACGCTGCATCTGTGCCACATCCTGCAGGGTGGCCGCCCCTTCCACGCTTTGCGCCAGAAACAGATAGCCCTGTTCCTTCAACCCCAGATCAAGGCCCATCCGGGCCTTGAAGTCGCGGATGAAGCCGATGCCAAAGCGCGAAATCTCCACATTCACCGCCGTGGTGAATTGTTGCCGGATCGACGCCACCGAAAGCGCTGTCGAGGCGCGGGCAAAGCTGGGGTCCTGTTCGACCACCAGCACCTCAAGGTCCGGCTGCATCAGCGTCAGCCAATAGGCCACCGATGCCCCCATCACCGCTCCGCCGATGACCACCACATCCGCCTGCATCATGCGCCCTTCTCAGAATCACAGGAATTTGACCAAATTGCCAAGGAGGGTTAGAACAACTGTCAGGGGTAAGGACAAGATACCTTCACAGGTAGAATGATAGGGAACAGGATGACGGCAGTTCTGCCGCTTATGTCACGCATTGCCGAATCTGCTACCGTGGATGAGGTCTGGGGCCTTGCGTCGGGATTCTTCGGCAGTCTTGGCTTTGACCGCGCCAATTATGGCTTCACCCGGTTTTTGCACAAGCGCAATGTCGGGGACCCGGATGACGCCATTTTCCTGACCACCTGCGGGGCCGATTATGCCCGGTTCTACTTTCAGAACGGCTTTTACGCCCGCACCCCGGTGTACCGTTGGGCGGTGTCGAATGTCGGGGCCTGCACCTGGAAATGGGTCCGCGATGCCTATGACGCCGGCCAGCTGACGCCCGAGGAAATGGATGCCGTGCGGCAGAACCTGGCCATTGGCGTGGTGGCCGGTGTTTCGGTCAGCTTTCCCGAGGCGTCCACCCGGTCCAAGGGGGCGCTGGGTCTGATTGCCAATGTCGGCATCAGCCCGGATCAGGTTGAGGCGATCTGGGAGCGGCATCGCGATGAACTGATGGCGGTGGCCCATCTGATGCATCTCAAGATCATCACCCTGCCCCAGCCCGCCGCCAAGCGCAGCCTGACCGAGCGTCAGCGTCAGGCGCTGGAATGGGTGGCTGATGGCAAGACCACACAGGATGTGGCGATGCTGATGGAAGTGTCTCCTGCCATGGTGGAAAAACACCTGCGACTGGCCCGTGAAGCGCTGCAGGTCGAGACGACGACTCAAGCTGTTGCAAAAGCTTCCCTTTTGAACCTGATTTTCCAGCGCGTGCCAAAGGCCCCGATGGTAGGGAAATCCTGACTTACGCTACGTCAGATTTCAACGCATGGTAGCCTTGTTCCGTAAGTGGTCGCCTTCGGGCAATGGAACGGCCAGTGGCAGGCAATGCATTTTCATTGCTGTGCCTCTTGTCACCGTATCGGCCCTTGGGAACCCCAGTCCCTTGGGCTTTTAAATCTGGCGGGAGCGTCAATTACCGGTGTGATCGTCAGACTGTTCCGCTTGTGCCCTGTCCTCATCCCCATTGGTGCGGTGCAAGCATTTTACGGTGCGTCCCTTCAGGGGCGCACCGTTTCTTTTGGGTCCGGCGCTGATCGGTGCCCCCTGCCCTTTGCAGCGCTTTGCCAAGAAAAAGGGCGGCCCGGAGGCCGCCCTGTTCCAGTCGGGTTCGGCTGATATCAGCCCTGAACCATTTTTGCGACTTCTGCCGCGAAATCTTCTTCTTTCTTCTCGATGCCTTCGCCAACCGCCACGCGGGCATAGCCCACGATTTCAACACCGGCCTCTTTGGCGGCCTGTTCGACCGTCAGGTCGGGGTTGATGACGAAAGCCTGACCCAGCAGCGTGTTCTCGGCCAGGAACTTCTTCATCCGGCCCGGGATGATGTTCTGGGTGATCACGTTTTCCGGCTTCGGCTTGGCCGAGGTTGCGTTTTCTTCCAGCGCCTTGGCGGTCTGCACGGTCAGCTCACGTTCCACCACAACCGGGTCCATCGTGGCTTCGGACAGCGACAGGGGTGCGGTGGCCGCGATGTGCATGGCGAACTGCTTGCCAACGGCCTGCGCCTTGTCAGCCGGGCCGTTCAGCGCCACCAGAACACCGATCTTGCCCATGCCTTCGGCGGCGGAGTTATGCACATAGGACACAACGGTTTCGCCTTCGAGGATGTGCATGCGGCGGAAGGTCATGTTCTCGCCGATACGGGCGATGGATTCCTGGATCACGTCATCCACGGTCTTGCCGTTCAGATGCGCGGCCTTCACCACTTCGACCGAATCGCCTGCGGTCAGGGCAACATTGGCCACATCACGCACCAGCGCCTGGAAATCGGCGTTCTTGGCGACAAAGTCGGTTTCCGAGTTGATCTCGACAGCGACGCCCTTGCCGGTGGTCACAGCCACGCCGACCAGACCTTCGGCGGCAACACGGTCGGCCTTCTTGGCAGCCTTGGCCAGACCCTTGGTGCGCAGCCAGTCCACGGCAGCGTCCATGTCGCCATTGCTTTCGGTCAGGGCCTTTTTCACGTCCATCATGCCTGCGCCGGTGGATTCGCGCAGTTCTTTCACCATTGCTGCGGTGATTGTCATGGTCAGTCTCCCGAATTCCATAAAATGGGGTTGGCGGGGGTTATCCCCCCGCCATGTCACAAATTGACGACAGCCAATCAGGCTTCGGCAGCTTCTTCCAGCGCGTCTTCGGCAGGCGCTTCTTCCAGCGCGCCAAGGTCAACGCCCGCCGCGCCCATCTGGGCCGACATGCCGTCAAGCGCTGCGCGGGCGATCAGCTCGCAGTACAGAGCAATCGCGCGGGCCGCGTCGTCATTGCCGGGGATCACGTAATCCACGCCCTTGGGCGAGCAGTTGGTGTCGACCACGGCCACAACCGGAATGCCCAGCTTCTTGGCTTCCAGAATCGCCAGATCTTCCTTGCCCACATCGATGATGAAGATCAGGTCCGGCGTGCCGCCCATTTCGCGGATGCCGCCAAGCGACGCCTGCAGCTTGGCCTGGTCGCGTTCCATGCCAAGACGTTCTTTCTTGGTCAGGCCTTCAGCACCGGATGCCAGACGCTCGTCGATCTGCTTCAGACGCTGGATCGAGGCCGAAATGGTTTTCCAGTTGGTCAGCGTGCCGCCCAGCCAACGGTGGTTCATGTAGAACTGTGCGCAACGCTCGGCTGCTTCGGCGATCGGCTTTTGCGCCTGACGCTTGGTGCCGACGAACAGGATGCGGCCGCCCTTGGCAACCGTATCGCGCACGACCTTGAGCGCCTGATCCAGCATCGGAACGGTCTGCGTCAGGTCAAGAATGTGAATGCCGTTGCGGTCGCCGTAGATGTATTCGCCCATCTTCGGGTTCCAGCGCTGTGTCTGGTGACCGTAGTGAACGCCAGCTTCAAGCAGCTGACGCATGGTAAATTCTGGGAGCGCCATGTCCATGTATCCTTTTCCGGTTTGCGCCTCGGCAAGTGTTCTCAGGGTTTCCCCCAACCGGTGGACCAGACGGGATGTCTCCCCGTCATGGCCCGCACCTGCCTGTGAAGTGGCGTGTCGTTACCCCTATCGCTGTAGAATGGCAAGGGCGAACCTTGTGCTGCAGTGCAGAAAGACTAGAATGATCGAAAAGGAGACCGCGCATGGCAACCAAGATCAATCTGGCCCTGCAGGGCGGCGGCGCGCACGGGGCCTTTACCTGGGGCGTGCTGGACCGGCTGCTGGAGGATGACAGCATCGAAATTGCCGCGATTTCCGGCACCTCGGCGGGGGCGCTGAACGCGGCGGCACTCAAGGCCGGCATGATCAGGGGCGGGCGCACGGGCGCGCGCGCCTCGCTGGCCCGGCTGTGGCGCGATGTGGCGCGGGTGTCCGATCTGCGCATCCCCGAATGGATGCAACCGATGGCACCGGGGTTTGAGGCGCTGGGGCAGCTTGCCCTGTCGATGGCACCGTTTTCACCGGCGGGGCTGGCCGCGCAGGTCTACACACCCTACGCCTGGGGTCCGATGTGGCGCAATCCGCTGGAACGCATCGTGCGGCGGCTGGATTTCAGCCAGGTCTGTGCCGATGAGGGCCCGCGCCTGTATATCGGGGCGACGCGGGTGGACACCGGCCGCATCCGCATCTTTGCCGGCGACGAGATCACGCCAGAGGCGCTGATGGCCTCGGCCTGTCTGCCAACCGTGTTTCAGGCGGTAGAGATTGACGGCCATGCCTATTGGGATGGCGGCTATGCCGGCAACCCCGCACTCTGGCCGCTGTATCAGCCCGATCTGCCCGATGATGTGGTGATCGTCTCGATCAATCCCTTCCTGCGGGAAGGGGTGCCGAAAACCCCGATCGAGATTCAGAACCGGATCAATGAAATCAGCTTCAATTCGGCGCTGCTGGGGGAATTGCGCGCCGTGCATTTCGTGCGCCGCCTGCTGCGTGACGGGCGGCTGGAAAGCGGCACGATGAAGGGGATCCGTACCCATCTGATCAGCGATGAGGCCTTGATGACCGAGATGACCGGGTCCAGCAAGATGTCGCCCTCGCCGACCTTGATTGCACGGCTGCGGGCGGCGGGTCATGCCGCGGCGGATGGCTTTCTGGAGGCGCATGGCAAAAAGCTGGGGGATGAGGCCAGCTTTGATCTGGCTGCGCTATTTGGCTGACGGATTGCGCACCGTGACCCCGGCGGCATCCTTGCCGTTGGGGTAGACCAGCCCGGCCGAGATGATCAGCTTGGCCGCGTCTTCCACCTTCATGTCCAGATAGACCACATCCTTTTCCGGCACATAGAGCAAAAACCCCGAGGTCGGGTTCGGCGTGGTCGGCAAAAACACCGAAATCACGTCCAGATAGCCTTCATGGTTCAGCTTGGCCTGCAACTCGCCCTTGGCGCGGGTCGAGACAAAGCCGATGGCCCAGATATGTTCCTTGGGATATTGCACCAGACAGGCGCGTTCAAAGCTGCTCTCGTTTTGCGAAAACACGGTTTCGGCAATCTGCTTCAACCCGTTGTAGAGCGAGCGCACCACTGGCATCCGGTCCACCAGACCTTCGGCCCAGGTCAGGAACTTGCGCCCGATGAACCCCTTGCCCAGCCAGCCGACAAAGACCGTGAACACCAGAAACACCGCCACGCCGACACCGCGCACCGGAATGGTGGCCTCCGGCCCGAACCATTGCCGCACCAGAGCATCGGGCTTCCACGGTCCGGGGATCAGCGGCAGGATCCAGCCGTCAATCCAGCCGATGACGGTCCAGATCAGATAGATGGTCAGCCCGATGGGCAGAACCACCACCAACCCGGTCAGGAAGGACGAGCGCAGGCCCGCAAGCAGGCTTTTGCGTTTGGTGTGTGGTGCGTGCTCTGACATGATCCCTCGCTGGTGGGGACATAGTTAGGCAAGGGCCGGAGGCTGCACAATGGCACTTGTGCAGCCAAACCCTTCCACCACACGAATTTTATGCGGCGGGCGGCACGGCTGCTGCCATTTCGCGCGCGATTCCCGCCGCCAGCCGCGCGTTGTTCAGCACCAGCGCGATATTGGCGGTCAGCGACCGGCCTTCGGTCATCTCATACATGCGGTCCAGCAGATAGGGCGTCACCGCCTTGGCGCTGATGCCATCGGCCTCGGCCTGTTGCAGCGCGGCTTCGATTACCGGGGTGATCTCGGCACTGGCAATTTCAGCCTCCGCTGGGATCGGGTTGGCCACCAGCTGGCCGCCGGGCAGGCCAAGCGCGGTGCGCATCCGCTGCGCCGCCGCGATCTGTGCCGCCGTGTCCATGCGCAGCGGGGCCTTCAGACCCGAGGAGCGCGACCAGAACGCCGGAAAGTCATCTTGCCCATAGGCGATCACCGGCACCCCATGGGTTTCCAGCACCTCCAGCGTTTTGGGCAGGTCCAGAATGGCCTTTGCCCCCGCTGCCACCACCGTCACCGGGGTCTGCGCCAGCTCCAGCAGATCGGCAGAAATATCAAAGGTGGTCTCGGCCCCGCGATGCACCCCGCCGATGCCGCCCGTGGCAAAGACATGGATGCCGGCCAGATGCGCGCAGATCATCGTGGCGGCAACTGTCGTGGCCCCCATCCCGCCGGTTGCAAGGCAGGCCGCAAGGTCGGCGCGGCTCAGCTTGGCCACATCCTGCGCCTGCCCCAGCCGGTCCAGCTCTGCCTCGGTCAAGCCGATGTGGATCCGCCCGTCCATGATGGCGATGGTGGCGGGCACCGCGCCCTGCGCGCGGATCTCATCCTCGACCGCGCGGGCGGTTTCCACATTCTGCGGGAACGGCATGCCATGGGTGATGATGGTGGATTCCAGTGCCACGATGGCTGCGCCTTGCGCGCGGGCCTGTGCCACTTCGGGCGCATAGGTCAGGGGAAGGGTCATGATCCGATATCTCCAGAAACGTAATCGGCAGCCGCCTGCAGCGCCGCCTCCAAGGCACGGGTGCGCGACGCGCCCTCGCGCTGTTCGGCCACGATATGCGCGGCCATAAATGTATCACCTGCCCCCGTCACCCGGGTCACAAGAACCGGTGGCGGCGCGCCGGTGATGACACCCTGCCCCGCCGTGCCTTCCGCCGCATCGCGCCCGCCATCGGTGACCAGCACCCGGGCCGCGCCGCGCGCGAGCAAGGCCTCGGCCGCCTCTGCCGCCGTGTCAAACCGGCCCTTGGCGATCAGCCCGGCCTCTTCAAGGTTCACATAAAGCGTGGCGCGCGGATGCCCCAATAGCGGCATAAGCCGCTCTGCCTTGCCCGGGCTTGCCGGGGCCACCCGCAGATCGGCCCGCGCAAACAGGGGCGAGCGGGCAATGTCGGAAATCAAGGCTTCGGTCAGATTGCCGTCCAGCGCGATCAGCCCGGCATAGGGCGCGGCTTGCGATCCCAAGGAGCCATCCCCCAGGGCGCGCAGGATCTTGTCACCTGCCATTTCCAGCGAATGGGCATCGGCAATCGCCGCGATCAACCCGTTTGCGCCCTCGATCGCCATATAGCGGTCGGTCGGCAGATCATCCGAGCGGTAGATATGGCTGCACTCCATGCCCATCCGCAGACAGGCCGCGATCAGCTCGTCACCCTCGGCATCGCGGCCGACCGCCGTCAACAGCGCGGGGCGCAGGCCGAAGCGGGTCAGCGTCATCGCGATGTTGAGTGCAACACCCCCCGGCAGCCGGGTGATGCGACCGGGCACATCCGACCCCAGCCGCAAGGATGCGGGCGCGCGGCCGATGATGTCCCACAGAACCGATCCGATACAGAGAATGTCGCTCATCAAGGCCCGCCTTTCGCGGGTCAAGGCCCGCCCTTTGCGGGCCTTGATGCAGCGGCGCTACAGCGCCGTCCAGCCCCCATCGACCGAAATCGTGGTGCCGGTGATCTGTGCCGCCGCGTCGGATGCCAGAAACACCGCCGTCCCGCCGATCTGCTCGACCGTGGCAAAGGCCTTGCTGGGCTGACGCTCCAGCATCACCTTCTCGATCACGGTGTCGCGGTCCATGTTATGCTTTTTCATCTGATCGGGGATCTGCGCCTCGACCAGCGGGGTCAGCACATAGCCGGGGCAGATCGCATTGGCGGTGATCCCCTGCCCCGCACATTCCAGCGCTGTGACCTTGGTGAATCCAACCTGCCCATGCTTGGCCGCAACGTAGGCCCCCTTGTAGGGGCTGGCGGTCAGCCCATGCGCCGAGGCCACGTTGATCACCCGGCCCCAGCCGGCCTTGCGCATCAGCGGCAAGGCGGCGGCGGTGGTGTGGAAGGTAGAGGTCAGGTTTATGGCGATGATCCGGTCCCAGCTCTCCACCGGGAAATCCTCGATCGCCGCCACATGCTGGATACCGGCATTGTTGACCAGAATATCGCAGGCCCCGGCCTGCTCGATCAGCTTGCGGCAATCCTCGCCCTTTGACATGTCGGCCTGTATGTAGCGCACGGTGACGCCATGCTTGTCGGCCAGCTCTTTGGCCAGGGCGTGATCTTCATCCTTATCGGTAAAGCTGTTGATCACGACATCGGCACCCGCCCCGGCCAAGGCTTCGGCGATGCCCAGCCCGATACCCGAGGTTGATCCGGTGATGACGGCGGTCTTGCCCTTCAGGCTCATGGCGTTCCCCTCATTTTGCTGCTGATGCAGCTTACATGCTGCAAACGCGAATGACAGGGGTGCAGGTTCCCGACCGGGCCAAAAAAAACGCCGGCACGAAGCCGGCGTTAAGTTATTGAGGCAGGTTTCATACAGGCAAGAAACCTATCGAGCAGTGCCCTCTATATACGCCGCTTGTCGCCGATGGCCAAGTTAAAAGTTTGAAAAGGCTCACAACCCGGCCTAGCGTGCGGCCAAAGAAACCAAGGCCGCGGGGGTTTGTTGCCGGAATGGGACCAGATTTTTTCCACATCAGACAGGGATTTGTGGTCGCGGCGCTGCTTGTGTTCGCCGCCACTCCGGGTGTTTCACAGGGAAGTGATTCTGCGGCTCATGGCATAGCTATGTATGGCACCCCCGCCCTCCCCCCGGATTTTGTGTCGCTGCCCTATGTGAACCCCGAGGCTCCCAAGGGCGGGCGCATCATCACCGGCGAGTCGGGCAGCTTTGACTCGATGAACCCGTTCATCCTGCGCGGTCGTGCGCCGGCGTCGGTGGCCAGCCTGACGGTCGAGACGCTGATGGGCCGGTCTTATGACGAACCCTTCACGCTCTACGGTCTGCTGGCCGAATCGATCACCACCGATGCGGCACGGACCTACGTAGAATTTACCCTGCGTGAGGCTGCCCGATTCTCTGATGGCAGCCCGGTCACGGTCGAAGACGTGCGCTGGTCGTTTGAAACCCTGGGCACGCTTGGCAACCCGCGTTATCACACCGCCTGGAACAAGATCGACCGGGCCGAGATCACGGGCCCCCGCTCGATCCGCTTTACCTTCAACACAGCCGACCGCGAACTGCCGCTGATCCTGGGCCTGCGCCCGATCCTGCAAAAGGCGCAATGGGAGGGCAAGGCGTTCGACGCCTCGACGCTGGAAGCGCCCATCGGCTCGGGCCCCTATGTCGTCGATGGCTTCGAGACCGGGCGCTCCGTCAGCTTTCGCCGCAACCCGGACTGGTGGGGCAAGGATCTGCCCTTCAACCGCGGCCAGCACAATTTTGACGAGGTGCGCACCGAGTATTTCGGCGATGGCGGCGTGGTGTTCGAGGCGTTCAAGGGCGGGCTGATCAGCACATGGCGCGAAACCAGCCCGGCCAAATGGGCCAGCAGCTATACCTGGCCCGAGGTGACCGATGGCACCATCGTCAAATCCGAAATCCCGCATCAGCGCCCCTCGGGCATCGAAGGCTTTGTGATGAACACGCGGCGCGCGCTGTTTGCCGACTGGCGGGTGCGCGAGGCGATGATTCTGGCCTTCAACTTTGAATTGGTGAACCAGACCATCAATGGCGGGGCCAATCCGCGCATCCCGTCTTATTTCGGCAATTCTCCCTTGGGCTTTACCCCCGGCACCCCGGCACAGGGGCGGGTGCTAGAGCTTTTGGAGCCCTTTGCCGACAGATTGCTGCCCGGCGCGATTGAAGGGTACAGCGTCCCGCAGGGCGATGGCACCGAGGCCAACCGCCGCAACATCCGCGCCGCCACCGCCCTGCTGGCCGAGGCGGGGTACACGATTGACGCAGGCCAGCTGAAAGACCCCGCAGGCCAGCCGGTGGCGTTCGAGATCCTGCTGGTCAACGGGGCCAATGACATGATCACCGCCGCCGATATCTATGTCGAAAGCCTGAAGCGCCTTGGCATCTCGGCGCGCGTCACCACCGTGGACAATGCGCAGTACATCGAACGCACCAACAGCTATGCCTTTGACATGACGCATTACATCCGCAGCCTGTCGCTGTCGCCGGGCAATGAACAGACGCTCTACTGGGGGTCCGCCGGGGTAACGCAGCCCGGCACCCGCAACTGGATGGGCATGGCGTCTCCGGCGGCCGAGGCGATGATCGAGACAATGCTCAATGCGCCCGATACCGAGACCTTTGCAGCCGCGACACAGGCGCTGGACCGTGTGCTGACCACGGGTAGATATGTGGTGCCGATGTGGTATTCTGATGTTTCACGACTGGCACACCGCAAAGAGCTGAAATTCCCTGCCCGTCTGCCGCTGTATGGCGACTGGATCGGGTTTCAGCCAGAGGTCTGGTGGCATGAGCAATAAACCAAGAAACGGGCAGACAGATGCGTAAATCCTTTCTGATGGCGGCGGCGGCCGCTCTGATGATCCTTTCGGGCTGCGCCACGGTCGAGGGCATTGGCCGCGACATTTCCGGCGGGGCCAACCGCGTATCGGGCTGGCTCGGCTGACGCTGCGGCCCTGTGCCGGTTGATCAGCCGGGTTTGCGATTGCGCGGGCCGGCGCGGCAGATTAGGCAAGGGTCATGCAATCCCTTCTAGAGACCGGACCCGCCCCAACCGTGCCTGCGCCGTTCAACATGGCGCAGCATGTGCTGGCCAGTTCGGTGGCACGCGCGCCCGACAAGCTGGCGCTGCGGATCATCACGGCGCATGGCGCAGAGGACTGGAGCTATGCCCGTCTGCATGGCGCGGTTCTGGGCTGCGCCGCCGGTCTCTTGGCCAAAGGGCTGCGGCCCGGCGACCGTATCCTGATGCGGCTGGCCAATCAGGTCGAATTTCCCATCCTGTTTCTGGGGGCTCTGGCCGCTGGCATGGTGCCGGTCGCAACCTCGGCACAGCTGACCCGGGCCGAGATCACGCCGATGGCGGCGCGCATCGGCCCCTGTCTGATTGTGGCAAGCGACGGCGTGGCGCTGCCCGATGGCCAGACCTGCCCCGTGATCAGCGATGCCGAGATCCGGGCGATGGAAAGCCTGCCCCCAGCAGCCTTTCACCAGGGCGATCCCGACCGGCCCGGCTATATCATCTTCACCTCGGGCACCTCTGGCAATCCGATGGCCGTGGTGCATGCGCATCGTGCCATCCTGGCACGCCGGATGATGCATGACGGCTGGGAAGGGCTGACCGGCGAGGATGTCCTGCTGCACGCGGGCGCCTTCAACTGGACCTACACGCTGGGCACCGGGTTGATGGACCCCTGGACCGTGGGGGCCACGGCGCTGATCCCCGGCGCGGGGACCAGCCCCGCCGATCTGCCCGACCTGCTGCACAGCTACCGCGCCACGATCTTTGCCGCCGCCCCCGGCGTCTATCGTCAGATGTTGCGCCTTCCCCTGCGCGCCCTGCCGCATCTGCGCCACGGGCTGTCAGCGGGCGAGAAACTGGCGCCCGAGACGCGCGCCGCATGGACCCGCGCCACAGGCACTCCGGTCTGTGAGGCGCTTGGCATGTCGGAAATCTCGACCTTCATCTCGGAAGCACCAGACCGGCCCGCACCGGACGGGGCCACCGGCTTTGCACAAGCCGGGCGGCGCATTGCCGCCCTTGGGCCGGACCTGGCCCCGGTGCCGCGCGGCACCCCCGGCCAGCTGGCGATCGACCGCCGTGATCCGGGGCTGATGCTGGGCTATCTGGACGCCCCCGAGGCCACCGCGGCACGGCTGAAGGGCGACTGGTTCCTGACCGGAGATCAGGTGCAGATCGACGCATCAGGCGCCGTGACCTATCTGGGCCGCGACGATGACCAGATGAATGCCGGCGGCTACCGTGTCAGCCCGGTCGAGGTGGAGGCCGCGATGGCCCGCTGTCCGGGGGTGATCGAAGCGGCGGTGACCGAGGTCGAGGTCAAGCCCGGCGTCACCGTCATCGCCTGTTTCTACACGGCCGCCACCCCATTGGAGGACGCGGCCCTGTCCGCCCATGCCGAAACCCATCTGGCCCGCTACAAACAGCCGCGCCTCTTTCGCCACCTGCCCGCCCTGCCCCGCGGGGCCAATGCAAAGCTCAACCGCCGCGCGCTGCGCGGCATGGGGGTCTCATGATCAAGCTTGATATCTTTTCCGATCCGGTCTGTCCCTGGTGCTATATCGGCAAGGCCAACCTCGACCGCGCGCTCGAATCCGCCCCGGATCATCCGTTCGACATCGAATGGCATCCCTTTCAGCTCAACCCCGGCATGCCAGCTGAAGGCGTGGACCGGGCCGCGTATCTGGAGGCAAAATTCGGCGGCAAGGCCAAGGCGGTCGAGATCTACGCCCGTGTGGAGCAGGCCGCCCGGGAGGCCGGACTGACGATCGACTTTTCCAGCATCAAGACCATGCCCAACACCCTCAACGCCCACCGCCTGATTCATTGGGCCGGGCTGGAGGGGCGGCAAACCGCCATCGTCTCGGCGCTGTTTCGCGCCTATTGGCGCGAGGGGCGCGACATTGGTGATGCCAGCACCCTGACCGATATTGCCGAGGCCGCTGGCATGGACCGCGCCCTGACCGAACGCCTGCTGGCCACGGATGAGGATCGCGAGGCGCTGAAAGCCCGCGATATCCACGCCCGGCAGCGCGGGGTCACCGGGGTGCCCTGCTTTATCATCGGCAATCAATACGTGGTGTCCGGCGCGCAGCCGCCGCAAGTCTGGGCCGATGTGCTGGCCGAACTGCGCGGGAGCGCACAGAGCACAGGCCGTTAGCGCCATGGTCGCTCCTTTGCGCGCGTGTTAGCCAAGCGCGGAAAGGACACAGCCATGTCACACCCCCACCCACCGCAGCGCGCCCTCGGCCAGACCGAGTTCATCGCGCTGATAGCGATGCTGTTTGCCACCATCGCCTTTTCCATCGACGCGATGCTGCCCGCCCTGCCGGAGATCGCGGCCGAGCTTTCCCCCGATGCCCCCAACAATGCCCAACTGATCCTGACCAGTTTCGTCTTCGGCATGGGGATCGGCACGCTGTTTGCCGGGCCATTGTCCGACAGCTTTGGCCGCAAGACGGTGATCGTGGGCGGGGCGCTGCTCTATTGTGGCGGGGCCCTGCTGGCCTATGTCGCACCCACGCTGGAAACCATGTTGCTCGCCCGCGTGCTTCAGGGGCTCGGGGCGGCTGGCCCGCGCGTGGTGTCGCTGGCCTTGGTGCGCGATGTGCATTCGGGGCCGCGCATGGCGCGGATCGTCAGCTTTGCGATGATGATCTTCACACTCGTGCCTGCCGCAGCCCCCTTGCTGGGCCAGTACATCATGGCAGGCTTTGGCTGGCGCAGCATTTTCCTGGCCTTCTTGCTGTTCTCTGCCGTCTCGGTGCTGTGGCTCACGATCCGGCAGCCCGAGACCCTGCTGCCCGCCGACCGTCGCCCGTTCCGCGCCGCCCCAATCTGGGCCGCATTGAAAGAGGTGCTGTCGCTGCGCAGCATCCGCCTCTCGATTCTGGCGCAAACCCTTGGCTTTGCCGCCCTGTTCGGCACGCTCTCCTCGACGCAACAGCTGTTTGACCAGACCTATGGCCGGGCTGAGAGCTTTCCGCTTTATTTTGCGCTGATCGCGCTGATTTCCGGCTCGTCCTCGCTGCTCAACGCCTCGCTGGTGATGCGTCTGGGCATGCGGCGTCTGGTGCGGGTGTCTTTTGCCACGCAGATGCTGGTCTCGGCGGCGTTTGTGATCGCCTTCACCCTGAACCTTTGGCCCGCGCCCGAGGTGCTGGAGCTGGAATTCTTCGCCTATCTGATCTGGACCATCGGCGTGTTCTTCATGGTGGGCATGACCATCGGCAACCTGAATGCCCTGGCGCTGGAACCTGTGGGGCATATTGCGGGCATGGCGGCTTCGGTCACCGGGGCGCTGTCGACAGTGTGTTCGGTGATCCTCGCAGCCCCGGTGGGGCTGGCCTTCAACGGCACCCCGCTGCCGCTGATGATCGGGGTCATGCTGTTCACCGGTCTGGCCTATGCGGTGGCGCGCAGGCTCTGATCCCATGCACGTGCCCCTGCGGGGGCACGTGCAAAACCATCGCTATCCCTTTGGCCGCACAATCTTTTCCGCAAGATCGCGGGCGATGGCAAAGGCCCCCTTGATCCGGTCGGCCTCAGACTTCCAGTCGCGCAGCAGCACGATCTTGTTGCCCTGCACCTTTGCGCCCACCCCTTCGGCCTTGATGAAATCCACCAGACCCGCCGGATTGCCGAACTTGTCATTGTGGAACTGGATGGTCGCCCCCTTTGGCCCGGCGTCGATGCGGGAGATGCCGGCCCGTTTCGCCATCGCCTTGATCCGCACGATCAGCATCAGCGTGTTGACCTCTTTCGGCAGCGGGCCGAAACGGTCGATCAATTCGGCGGCAAAGCCTTCCAGCTCGACCTTGGTGGTCAAGCCAGACAAGCGGCGATAAAGGCCCAGCCGCACATCCAGATCGACCACGTAATCTTCCGGAATCATCACCGGCAGGCCAAGGTTCAGCTGCGGCGACCATTGGTCATCAATCGGGGCCAGGCCGTTGATCTCACCCGATTTGATCTTGGCAATCGTATCCTCCAGCATCTGCTGGTACAGCTCATACCCCACCTCGCGGATATGGCCTGACTGCTCCTCACCCAGCAGGTTGCCCGCGCCGCGCAGATCAAGGTCATGGCTGGCAAGGTTGAACCCGGCCCCCAGATTATCCAGTGACCCCAAGAGCTTGAGCCGCTTTTGCGCCTGCGGTGTCAACGGGCTGCGCGGTTTGGTGGTCAGGTAGCAATAGGCGCGGGTTTTGGACCGCCCGACCCTGCCCCGGATCTGATAGAGCTGGCTCAGGCCGAACATATCGCCGCGATGGATGATCATCGTATTGGCGGTCGGGATATCCAGCCCCGATTCCACGATCGTCGTGGCCAGCAGCACATCAAACTTGCCGTCGTAGAACTGGTTCATGCGGTCATCCAATTCACCCGCCGCCAGCTGGCCATGGGCGATGACATAGGTGACTTCGGGCACATGGGTCTTGAGGAAGGCCTCGATCTCCGGCAGGTCGGAAATGCGCGGCACCACATAAAACGACTGCCCGCCCCGGAACCGTTCGCGCAGCAGCGCCTCGCGGATGGTGACCGTATCGAACTCTGACACATAAGTGCGGATCGCCAGACGGTCGACCGGCGGGGTGGCGATGATCGAAAGGTCACGCACCCCGGTGAGCGAGAGTTGCAAGGTGCGCGGGATCGGCGTGGCGGTCAGGGTCAGCACATGGATTTCCGACCGCATTTCCTTGAGCCGCTCCTTATGGCCCACCCCGAAATGCTGTTCTTCATCAATCACAAGCAGGCCAAGGTTCTTGAACTTCACCCCTTTGGCCAGCAAGGCATGGGTGCCCACGACAATATCCACAGAGCCATCGGTCATGGCGGCCCGGGTGGCATTTGCCTCCTTTGTGCTCACAAAGCGCGACAAGGGCTTGATGGTAACGGGGAATCCACGAAACCGCTCGGCAAAGCTGCGGTAGTGCTGGCGGGCGAGCAAGGTGGTCGGGCAAATGACGGCCACCTGCATCCCGGCCATGGCGGCGACAAAGGCCGCGCGCATCGCCACCTCGGTCTTGCCAAAGCCCACATCGCCCACCACCAGCCGGTCCATCGGCGAGCCTTTTTCAAGGTCGGCCACGACATCGGCAATCGCGGCCAGCTGGTCGTCGGTTTCCTGATAGGGAAAGCGCGCGGCAAAGGCTTCCCATATGCTGTGAGGTGCTTCCAAAATCGGGGCATGGCGCAGCGCACGTTCGGCGGCAATCCGCATCAGGCGGTCTGCAATCTCCTTGATGCGTTCCTTGAGCTTGGCCTTCTTCGCCTGCCAGGCCCCGCCGCCCAGACGGTCCAGCAAGCCCTCTTCATGGCCATAGCGCGACAGCAGTTCGATATTCTCGACCGGCAGGTAAAGCTTTGCCGCATCCGCATATTCCAGCGCCACACAGGCATGGGGTGCGCCAAGTGCCGTGATGGTTTCCAACCCCAGATAGCGGCCCACGCCATGTTCGACATGCACCACCAGATCACCCGGCGTCAGCGTATCGACCTCGCGCAGGAAGTTGTCGGCCTTGCGCTTCTTGCGCGGCTTGCCGACCATCCGGTCGCCCAGCACATCCTGTTCGGAAATCACCACCAGCCCCGGGGCGGTAAACCCCGCCTCCAGCGCCCAGACCAGCAGGAACAGCCCGCCGCGCCCTTCGGGCAGGTCGCGCATATCCCTGATGCGTTTGGCGTCGCGAACGCCTTGATCCTGCAACAGCCCTTCCAGCCGCTCGCGCGCGCCCTCCGACCAGCTGGCGATCACCACCTGATTGTCTTGACGCAACATCCGAAGATGATCGGCCAAGGCCCCGAAAAGGCTGATGGATTCCATCTGCCGTTCGGGCGCGAAATTGCGCCCCTGCCGCCCGCCGGCATCCAGCATGCCCGGCCCGGGGCTTTGCGGATAGGGCGACAGCTGCACCACGCGGTGCTGCGCCACCGCCGCCTGCCAGCCCGCATCATCCAGATAGAGCAACCCCGGGGCCGCAGGCTTGTACACCGTATCCAGCCGACCCTTCACGCTCATCGCCTCGCGCCGGGAATCATAGGCGTCATCAATGCCGTCCCAGCGGGACAGGCGCATCGGCGTCACCTGATCATCCAGCATCACCGATGCCTCCGGCAGATAGTCGAACAGCGTTTCCAGCCGGTCATGGAACAGGCCCAGCCAATGCTCCATCCCCTGATGCTTGCGCCCGGCACTCACCGCCTCGTACAGCGGATCATCCGACCCGCCGACGCCAAATTCGATGCGATACGCCTGCCGGAACCGGGTAATCGACGCCTCGTCAAGGATGACCTCTGACACCGGCGACAGATCGACGGCGGTCAGCTTTTCCACCGTGCGCTGGGTGACCGGGTCAAAGCGGCGCAGCCCATCCAGCACATCACCAAAGAAATCCAGCCGCACTGGCCCCGGATGGCCCGGCGGGTAGATGTCGATGATCCCGCCGCGCAGGGCATATTCGCCAGCCTCGGCCACGGTGGACACCGGGGAAAACCCCATGCGCGCCAAAAAGCCCTTGAGCTGCGCCTCATCCACCCGCTTGCCCACAGCGGCGGTAAAGCTGCTGGCCGCCACAGTCGCGCGCGAGGGCACCCGCTGGGTTGCCGCGTTGACGGTGGTCAGCAGCACGAAGGGCCCCGGCACCCCGGCGCTCAGGGCGGCCAGAGTGGCCATCCGCCGTGCGGCGATATCGGGATTGGGCGACACCCGGTCATAGGGCAGGCAATCCCAGGCCGGAAAGTCCAGCACCACCGCTTGCGGCGCCATGACCGACAGCGCCACCCGCATCGCCTCCATCCGCTTGTCATCGCGGGCGACATGAATCACCGGCGCACCGCGTGCCAGTTCACGGGCCAGCAAGCGGGCGTCAAACCCTTCGGGTGCGCCACCCAGAACGATACGGTCAGAAGAGGATGTCTTGGTCATGGCCGCCTTACCTACGCCCCTTTGCCCGCCCGTCAAGGGCAGGCATAGCGGCATCCTTCAGCTGATGTTCTGATACATGCCAAACAGCGCCGTCACGAAGATCGAGATCATGCCGATGAACTGGGTGACAAAGCGGTGCCGCATCAAAAGCCGCACCAGAGCCGCCCCCACCGGGGCCTCGGTCTCGACCCGCAGCGCAAGGCGCAGGGTCAGATAGCCAATGAGCACCATGGGGGCTGCCATCAGCAGCACCGCCTGTGCGAACTCCACCCCATAGACCGCCCCAAGCAGAGCCAGAACGGTCAGGACAAAGCACATAAAGCCGATCAGCCACATGCCGCCGCGCCGTGAAATGTACAGCATGCGCCGCGCCGTGATCCGGGCCAGAGCCGCCAGATCCTCGGCCGCCTCCTCATCCTGCCGCCGGGCGCGGGTGATCAGGTCAAAGGGCACGCCCATCACCCAATGGCTGACCGAAGACCACAGCACCGCCAGAGCGATCCAATACCACAGGCTGGAAAACGACCGCATGTCGATCAGCAGCAAAACGAGGGAATACCATTCCAAGACCGGCGCACCTTTTGCCTGATATCGCGCTCAAGGCTTGCAGCCCCGCGCCTTTCCATGGCAGGCAAGACCAAAAGCTGCAAGCCCCGAGACTGTAACCAGACCAGATGCGAGCCCTGCCATGCGCCTGACCGTTGCCCCTACCCCCACGTCGCGCTTTCGCCGGCTGCGCAAATCGGCCAGTCTGCGGGCGTTGGCGCAGGAGAACACGCTGTCGGTGCAGGATCTGATCTGGCCGGTCTTTGTCCGCGATGGAAACAATCTGCGCGAACCCATCGCCTCGATGCCGGGGGTGGAGCGGCGGTCGGTCGATCAGGTGGTGCGCGCGGCGGAAGAGGCGGCCTCGCTGGGCATCCCCGCGCTGTGCCTCTTTCCCTATACCGATCCTGCCAAGCGCAGCGAAGACTGCGCCGAGGCGTGGAACCCCGACAACCTTGCCAATCGCGCCATCCGCGCGATCAAGGCGGCGGTGCCCGAAATGGCGGTGATGACCGATGTGGCCCTGGACCCCTACAACGCGCATGGCCATGACGGGCTGGTGCAGGATGGCATCATCCTGAATGACGAAACCATTGAAGCGCTGGTGAAAATGTCGCTGGCGCAGGCCGAGTCGGGGGCCGATATCCTTGGCCCCTCGGACATGATGGATGGCCGTATCGGCGCGATGCGCGGCGCATTGGAAGCGGCGGGGCACAAGGATGTGGTGATCATGTCCTATGCCGCCAAATACGCGAGTGCGTTTTATGGCCCGTTCCGCGATGCGGTGGGGGCAAGCGCGGCGCTGAAAGGCGACAAGAAAACCTATCAGATGAACCCCGCCAACAGCGACGAGGCGATGCGGCTGATCGAGCGCGATCTGGCCGAAGGGGCGGACATGGTGATGGTCAAACCCGGCATGCCCTATCTGGACATCATCCACCGCGCCAAGACCCTGTTCGGCGCGCCGACCTATGCCTATCAGGTGTCGGGCGAATATGCGATGATCAAGGCCGCTGCCCAGAACGGCTGGATCGATGGCGACCGGGTGATGCTGGAAAGCCTGATGGCCTTCCGCCGGGCGGGCTGTGACGGGGTGCTGACCTATTTCGCGCCCGAGGTCGCGCGGGCGCTCCGTGACGGGCGGGTGTAATACTGCCGCGCTCATCGGCGATCTGTCGCCGCTTCTGTGATCGCCGCATGACAAATGATCACAAACCCGCTATATCTGGTGGTAACGGGCCAGCAGAGCCCCAATCGGCCCCCGGGGCCACAAGAGGCAGAGGCGATAGGACATGAGCGGAACACTCGGATTCTCCAGACGGGCCTTTCTTGGCGCGACGGGGGCCAGCGGCTTGCTGGCCGCCTGCGGCAATGGTGTGGGCAGCACCGGGGCCGCCCAGATCGATGCGCGGGTGACCTCGACCGAAGACTATCTTTACAGCACCTTTCCCGGCACCCGTGATCTGGCCAGCCGGGCCTCGGGCGTGCTGATCATGCCGCTGATCACCGAAGCCGGGCTGATCTATGGCGGCGGCTATGGCCGCGGGGCCTTGCGGGTCAACGGCGTGACGGTGGATTACTATTCGGCCACCCGGGCCACCTTTGGGTTGCAGATCGGCGCACAGCAATATGCCCATGCGCTGTTCTTCATGACCGAAGCCGCGCTTGGCCAGTTCCGCCGCAGCCCGGGCTGGGCCGCCGGGGCGGATCTGCGCTATGCAACCCCAGCGCAGGGCGCCTCGCTGGGCAAGGAAACCACCGAGATGGACCCGGTGATTGCCTTGGTCTTTGGCCAGCAGGGCTTTATCGCCGGGGCCACGCTTGCAGGCGTCAAATACAACCGGATCATCCCCTGACAGGGGCAATGCGCCGCAGGCGTCCGACGCCTGCGGCCTGTGATGCGTGGTGACGGCTCAGCGCAAGCGGCGGATCAGGCTGCTGGTGTCATTGCGCCCGCCGCCCATGCGCTGGATGTCCTTGTAGAACTGGTCCACCAAGGCGGTGACCGGCAGGCTTGCCCCGATGTCATTGGCCGTGGCCAGACAGATCCCCAGATCCTTGCGCATCCAGTCCACCGCAAAACCATGGTCGAACTTGTCTTCCAGCATGGTCTTGTAGCGGTTCTGCATCTGCCACGATCCGGCGGCGCCCTGGCTGATCACCTCGATCACCTTTTCGCCGTCAAGCCCCGCCTTTTCACCAAAGGCCAGAGCTTCGGACAGGCCCTGCACCAGCCCGGCAATGCAGATCTGGTTCATCATCTTGGCAATCTGCCCGGCCCCCGAGTCCCCCAGACGACGGCAGATCCGCGCATAGGCGTCGATCACCGGCTCGGCGCGGTCATACTGGTCTTGCGACCCGCCGCACATCACCGAAAGCGCGCCGTTTTCCGCGCCAGCCTGCCCGCCCGAGACCGGCGCATCGACAAAGCCAAGCCCGCTCTCGGCTGCAAGGGCCGCCATCTCGCGCGTGACCTGCGCCGAAACCGTGGTGTGATCGACAAAGATGGCGCCCTTGTCCATCCCGGCAAAGGCCCCGTCCGGCCCGGTGCACACACCGCGCAGGTCATCGTCATTGCCCACACAGGCAAAGACGAAATCCTGCCCCATCGCCGCCTCGCGCGGGGTGGCGGCGGCGCGGCCGCCATGCTTTTCCACCCAGGCCTCGGCTTTCGCGGGGCTGCGGTTGTACACTGTCACCTTATGCCCCTTGGCGGCCAGATGGCCCGCCATCGGAAACCCCATCACCCCCAGGCCCAAGAATGCTACCTTTGCCATCACATGCCTCCCTTCGCATTGCTCTTTTGTCTGCAATGCCTTAGGTAACAGGCCCACCTCTGCCGTCAAGAACAGGCCTTTTATGCTCAGTGTTTTCCGTTGGATGCTACGGTTGTTGACTGGGCTTGTGGCCCTTGGTCTGCTGTGCCTGATCGGGGTTTACTATTTTCTGGAACGCTCGATCCCGGATTACGCGGAATCCTTCACGATTGCGGGCCTTTCGGCCCCGGTCGAGATTTTGCGCAACAATGACAACGTGCCCCATATCTTTGGCGAAACCGACCGGGATGTGTTTTTCGCGCTTGGCTTTGCCCATGCGCAAGACCGGTTGTGGCAGATGACCATGCTGCGCCGCACCGCACAGGGGCGCCTGTCCGAAGTGTTCGGCAACCGCACCTTGAAGATTGACGAGTTGCTGCGCCGCTATGACCTCTACACCCTGTCGCTGCAATCGGTCGAGGCGCAGGATGCGCCCACCCGGCAGGCGCTGGAGGCCTATGCCGCCGGGGTCAACGCCTGGATCGGAGAGATCAATGCCGGGGCACGCGGCCGGGGCGCGCCGGAGTTCTTTTTCTTTTCCAACGAGATCGCCGCCTGGGCCCCCGCAGATTCCATCGCCATCCTCAAGCTGATGGCATTGCAACTCTCGGGCCATCTTGAGGCCGAGGTGCTGCGCGCCCGCCTGTCGATGCTGCTGCCGCCCGACCGTCTGCGCGATATCCTGCCCGATGATCCGGGCCAGGCGGTCACCGCCCTGCCCGATTATGCCAGCCTGATGCCGGGTGTGCAGCCCTCGACCGGCGCGCTGCGCATGGCGACCAATGACCCGCTGTCGCCGTTTCCCCGGGTCGATCTTGCCGGGGCGTCGAACGCCTGGGCCGCCGTGCCGGACCGTTCGGCAGCGGGGGGCACGCTGCTGGCCAATGACCCGCATCTGGGCTTCACCGCGCCGACGACCTGGTATCTGGCCCGGCTGGACCTGCAATCGGGCGGCGTGATCGGCGCGACCATTCCGGGCGTGCCCAGCATTCTGATCGGACGGTCGGCGGCAGTGGGTTGGGGGCTGACCTCTTCCTACGCCGATGATCAGGATCTGGTGATGGAAAAGCTCAACCCCGCCAATACCGAGGAATATGAAACCGCCCAAGGGATGAAGCCCTTCACCACCCGCCGGTCCATCATTCAGGTCAAGGATCAGACCCCGGTCACCATCACCCTGCGCTGGTCAGAGGCGGGGCCGGTCTTGCCCGGATCGCATTATGATCTGGCCTCGGTCACGCCCCCCGGCCATGTGGCAGCGCTGTCCTGGACTGCGCTTTCCGCGGCCGATACCACGATGACCGCGGCGCTGCGGGTGATGCAGGCGCGCTCGATCGATGATGCCATCGAGGCGGGCCGGTTGTTCGTGGCCCCGGCGCAGAATCTGATGCTGGCCGATGCAAATGGCATTGCGCTGCAGGTGATCGGCCAGATCCCGCTGCGCGACGCCGCCCACCCGACCCAAGGCCGGATGCCTGCGCTTGGGACCAACCCGGCCAGCCGCTGGCAGGGGATGATGCCCTATGACCGCAACCCGCGCGTGATCAACCCCACCAGTGGCATATTGGGCAATACCAACAACAAGACGGTGGACCAGCCCTTCCCCGACCACCTCTCTTTCCTCTGGGGCGATACCCAACGCATCCAGCGCTGGCTGGCGCTGATGCAGACGCGTGAGGTGCATACCCGCGAAAGCTTTATCGAGGCGCAGCTGGATACCGTCTCGCCCACCGCCCGCGCCATCCTGCCGCTGATCGGGGCCGATCTGTGGTTTACCGGAGAGGCCGCCGCCGATGGCACGCCCGAGCGCCTGCGCCAGCGGGCGTTGAGCCTGCTGGCCGAATGGAACGGCGAGATGAACGAACATCTGCCCGAACCGCTGATCTATCAGGCCTGGGTCCGCGCGCTGAATGACCGGCTGATCCGCGATGAGCTTGGGCCGCTGGCCGATACCATCACCCACCCCGATCCGGTGTTCATCGACCGGGTGTTCCGCAACACCGAAGGGGCCGGCATCTGGTGCGATGTGATCCAGTCGGCGGCGGTGGAAACCTGCGCCGATCTTGCGCGCATCGCACTGGACGAGGCGCTGATTCAGCTGACCGCCACCTATGGCCCCAATCCCGAAAGCTGGCGTTGGGGTCAGGCGCATGAGGCGACGCATGACCATCCGGTGCTGGGCGAGGTGCCGTTCCTGAAATGGTTCGTCAACATCCGCCAATCCACCAGCGGCGATGACCATACGCTGATGCGCGGCCGCACCAAGGGCACCGGGCCAAACCCCTATCTGAACGTGCATGGCGCGGGCTATCGCGGGGTCTATGACTTTGCCGATCCGGACTCTTCGGTCTTTGTCATCGCCACAGGCCAGTCGGGCCACCCGCTGTCGCGCCACTATGACGATCTGGGCGAACGCTGGCGGCGCGGCGATTATGTGCCGATGAGCCTTGACCCCGAACTTGCCCGCGCCGCCGCCGTGGGCAGCACCCGGCTGACACCGCCCTAGGCGGTTGCGGCATTGGTCTTTGCGGCCAATGTTCCCTGGGGCCACATCCGGATCACCCGCCAGGCAATCACCGGCACCGCGCCAAGCGCCAGCACGGTGATAACCACTCCTGCCAGCCCCCAGCCGTTGATCAGCAGGGCCGAGGCAAAGGCGGCCAGTGGAAAGGTGAAGGCCCCCCAGAGCGGGGTGAACCCGGCCTCAATGATCCAGCGCCCGGACACCGCCAAGGCCAGTGCGATCACACAGGCCAGCCCCAGCATGGCCTGCGCCAGCCCCGCCATCCCCAGCAACCCGGCGACAGAGGCAAACAGACTGGCCGGGGCCAGATGGATTGCCAGCAGCGGACGCAGCGGCGCGGGCGGAATGCGTTTGACCAACTGGCGCAGGCTGATCCCCCAGATCATGGCCGCCACCGGCATCGTGCCCCACAAGAGTCCGGCGGCCAGCCGCTCCCACCCCAGCGGCACCGCCGCCAAGGCCCCCACGATCGACCCGACAAAGGCCAGATGCCAGATCGGCGTCACCACCCGCCCTTCTGCCGGGGCGCGCCGCAAGCTGCGGATCATCAGAACCGCCAGCACTGTCTGCAGCGCAAGGCCAAGGATCAGCGCGCCCCGTGCCAGATCGGGATCAAAGAACCCCAGCACGGCCGCGCAGGCCAGACTGCCCACCGAAGCGGCAGCCAGCCCGGCGCGGCCCGGCAGGGTCCGCAGCTCTTCGGTCACCACGCCGGGGCGGCGGGCGATCTTGACGCAATAGGCCAGCGCGCAAAACAGCCACAGACCCAGCGCCACGCCCATCCCCAGATCGGCCGGGCCCTGCGGCAACTGCACCTCGATCAACGCGCGTTTCAACGCCAGTGACAGGCCCAGAAGCCCGAACACCACCGTAAACACCGCAGGCGGCATGCGCGCAAACAGCGGCAGTTTGCGCGGTGGAAACTCGGGGGGCGGAAACTTGGGCGGCAGTCTGTTGCCGCGCGGGCGGGTGGGGCGGGTCGGCATCAAGCACACTCCTGTTGGCTCCATGACTAAGCGCATAAGCGCAGCCGTTGCAAGCGCGCCCCGGGGCCCGCAGGCTACCCCGGCAGGACCAGACAGGTCGGCCCCAACCGGTGCAGCGCCGCCCCGCTGCCCAACTTGAAGCGCGCAAGCCCCATCGCCGCTTCGGTGTTGATATCGCCCAGATCCAGCACCGTCACCCCTTCGGCCCGCAGCGCAAGGGCCGCCTGCCACAGCAGCACCCGGTGCGCGCCCGCCGCCCGCGCCGCCGGATCGGCATGGCCCAGATGATAGGTCGCCCAGGTGCCATGCCGGATGAAGCACATCATCGCCGCGGCCCGTCCGCCCTGCCGCCAGTGCCACAGCCGCAAGGCCCCTGCCGGCAGCGCCTGCGTGAAGGCCCCCGGCAGCGCCCGATAGCCGCGCGCCTGACGCTGCGCCGCCTCTGCCGAAATCAGGGCGGCCAAACTGTGCAACGGGGCGACACCGGCCCGCACCCCGCGCCGTTCCGCCGCCCCCAGCGCGTTGCGCCATTTGCCCGCCATCCCGGCGCGCAGGTCATCCGGGCCGGGGCGCAGATCCCACAGCGCCACATGGCGCGGCGTCATCAACGGGATCATCCCCAGCCCCCCAAGATCCCGCTCTGGCAGGGCGATCAGCGCCGCCCCGATCCGCGCCAGACGGCGCAGCGCCCGACGTTGCAGCGCGGCCTCCGCCGCCTCTGCCCAGACCGGGCCCCGCAGACAGACGGCCAGCCCGGCCCGGCGCAGCAGCTGCACCCGGGCCAGAACCTGCCCGTCCACGCGCAGCTCCGCCCGCTCCAGCCGCGCGCCACAGGCCCGCATCGCCGCTGCATAGGCAGCACTTTGCTGTACGGCACCCGTGGCCGGAAAATCGGTGCAATCCCAATGCCATTTCATGGCACCGTTAACGCATATGAAACTGAATCATCGTTTAACGCCGCCATGCCACAGCCAAAGATCACCCCCCGCCTCGCCCCCACCCCCCGCCTGACACTCTGGGTGCCCAGCCTTCTGACCTCCGGTCTCGGGCTGGTGTTTCTGGCGGTGCTGGCCTTGGTGCCATAGCAAAAGGCCCCCGCTTTCGCAGGGGCCGTTGCTCAGGGGTCAGGCATCAGCGATGGCGCAGGCTGATTCCGTTTGCAAACAGATGCACCTTGGCCGGATCGGCCCCCAGCGCCACCGTGGTGCGGCGCACATCCGTGTGGATGCCGGGCAGCTTGGCCACCACCTGCGCCTCGCCGCCGGCGCGCTTGAAATACAAAAGCGTCACCTCCCCCAGGGCTTCGGTGATCTCGACCTCGCCCTTGAAGATCGGCGTGCCGGTGGTGGCCAGCAGATCCTCGGGGCGCACCCCGATGTTCACCTTCATCCCCATGTCGGCGGCCAGGGTCGGCACGGAAGACACCGCCTCGCCGCCATTGGCCAGCCGCACCCGGGTTTGCGCGCCGGTTTCCACCACCTCGCCCGCCATCAGGTTCATCGCCGGGCTGCCGATGAACTGCGCCACAAATTCGTTCTGTGGCCGTTCATAAAGCTCCAGCGGCGTGCCAACCTGGCTGATCCCGCCCCCCGCCAGCACCACAATGCGCGTGGCCAGCGTCATCGCTTCAACCTGATCATGGGTCACATAGATCATGGTCGAATTGGGCATCGATTCCTTGAGCTGCGCAATTTCCAGCCGGGTCGCCACCCGCAAGGCGGCATCAAGGTTCGACAGCGGCTCGTCAAACAGATAGACCTTGGGGTCGCGCACAATGCTGCGCCCGATCGCCACCCGCTGGCGCTGCCCGCCCGACAGCGCCTTGGGCAGACGGTCGAGGTAGGGTTCCAGCTGCAGGATCTTGGCCGCCTTGGCCACCGCCGCATCAATCTCGGCCTGGCTCTTCTTGGCGATTTTCAGTGCAAAGCTCATGTTGTCGCGCACGGTCATATGCGGATAAAGCGCATAGGACTGGAACACCATCGCAATGCCGCGCTGCGCGGGAGGCACTTCGTTCATGCGGTCACCATCAATGGTGAATTCGCCGCCGGTGATCTTTTCCAGCCCCGCAATCATCCGCAGCAGCGTCGATTTTCCGCAGCCCGAAGGACCCACGAAAACGATCAGCTCTCCCGTCTTGATATCAAGATTGATGTTCGACAGAACCGTGACCTCGCCATAGGCCTTTGCCACATTTGTCAGTTTCAACTCGGCCATATCCGGGCTCCCCTCCCTTATTCTTTTCGCATCAGACAGAAACCCCATGCGCCCAGCGTAACCTCGCCCGCCATTGCCGCGGTGGCCCCCAGATCGCCCCCGATCGCAGCCCAATTGCCTGCCGGCAGACTGACATGCGCCTGTTCTGCCCCAAGATTGAAGGCGCAGAAGATCTCTTCCTCGCCCACCCGCCGGAAAGAGGCCAGATCGCCATCGGCCACCAACCCCGTCAGATCGCCATAGCGCAACACCTCATGCGTCCGGCGCAGCGCCAACGCGCGGCGGTAATGGTTCAACATCGATGCCGGATCGCCATCCTGGGTGCTGACCGCCCGGTTCAGATGCGGCGCCTTCACCGGCAGCCAGGGGATGCCGTCGGAAAAGCCGCCATTGGCATTGTCGGCCGCCCAGGTCATCGGCGTGCGGGCCCCATCACGGCCCTTGAATTCGGGCCAGAATTCGATGCCATAAGGGTCGCGCAATTCCTCAAAGTCGATATCCGCCTCTGGCAGGCCCAGCTCCTCCCCCTGATACAGGCACAAAGACCCGCGCAGGCACATCAGCAAAACTGTGTAAGTCCTTGCTGCGGCGTCAGAAAGATCCCATCGCGTGATATGGCGCACCGTATCATGGTTGGAATAGGCCCAGCATGGCCAGGCATCGGGGGCCACCGCGTTCATCCGGGCAAAGGTTTCTTGCAGCAGATCGGCGGTCAGCCGCTTGGGCTGCAGCATCTCGAACGGATAGCACATCTGCACCTTGTCGCCGCCCGAGGTATATTCGGCCATGATCTCCAGACCGCGCTGCGCATCGCCAACCTCCCCCACCGCCGCTGCGCCGTAGGGGTTAAGAACTTCACGGAATTTCCGCAGGAATTCAAGGTTTTCCGGCTGGTTCTTGTCAAACAGGTGAAGCTGGTGGTTGTAAGGATTCACCCCCGGCGCGATGGAATCGTTGCGCAGGTCTTTCGGCAGCGCAGGATTGTCACGCAAGTATTTGTCGGCAAAATAGAAATTGATGGTGTCGAGGCGAAAGCCATGCACCCCGCGCTGCAGCCAGAACCGCGCCACATCCAGCAGCGCCTCTTGCACCGGCGGGTGATGCAGGTTCAGGTCGGGCTGGCTGGTCAGGAAGTTGTGCAGATAATACTGCTCGCGCCGCGCATCCCATTGCCAGGATGATCCGCCAAAGATCGCCAGCCAGTTGTTGGGCGGGGTGCCATCGCCCTTGGGCTCTGCCCAGACATACCAGTCAGCGCGCGGATTGGTGCGGTCGCGGCGGCTTTCCTTGAACCACGGGTGCTGGTCGCTGGTATGCGACAGCACCAGATCGATCATCACCTTCAGCCCCAGGTCCTTCGCCCGCACCATCAGCGCGTCGAAATCCGAAAGGGTGCCGAACATCGGATCGACATCGCAATAATCGCTGACGTCATAGCCGAAATCCTTCATCGGGCTGGTGAAGAACGGGCTGATCCAGACCGCATCTGCCCCAAGGCTGGCAATATGGTCCAGCCGTGCGGTAATGCCCTTCAGATCACCGATGCCATCGCCGTTGCTGTCCTGAAAACTGCGCGGATAGATCTGATAGATCACCGCTCCGCGCCACCAATTGGCATCGGTGCCGATCACGATTTGCTCTTGTTTGGCCATAAGTCTCTCACTTCACCGAGCCGGCCAGCAGACCGCGCACGAGGTATTTTTGCATTGCGAAGAACACCAGCAAAGGCACCGCGATGCTGATGAAGGCGGCAGTCGCCAGAATTTCCCAATTGCCGCCGCGCGTGCCCAGCAGTTCCACGATCTGCTTGGTCATCACCGTGGTCTCGCCACTGGAATCGATCAGGAACACCAGCGACACCAGCAGATCATTCCAGGTCCACAGGAACTGGAAAATGGCAAAGGATGCCAGCGCCGGAAAGGACAGCGGCAGGATGATCCGGGTGAAGATCTGGAAATCCGATGCGCCATCGACCTTGGCACATTCGATGATGTCGCGCGGCAAGCCGACCATGTAATTTCGGAGCAGGTATATCGCCAGCGGCAACCCGAAGCCGGTATGCGCCAGCCAGGTGCCCAGATAGCCCTTGCCGATGCCAATCTCGTTGTGCAGCTTGAGCAGCGGGATCAGCGCCAGCTGCAACGGCACCACCAACAGCCCGACAATCGCCGCAATCAGCAGCGCGCGCCCCGGAAAATCCATCCATGCCAAGGCATAAGCGGCAAAAGCTGCCACCACGATCGGGATGATGGTGGCCGGAATCGTCACCGTCAGCGTGTTGAAGAACGCCTTTGACATGCCATCGGTGTTGCTGGGTTCAAACAGGATGGCGCGGTAGTTTTCCAGCGTGAATTCGGGCGGGGTGGCGGCGGTGGCAAAGATGCGTGGCAGGCGCGTGCCTTGCGTGGTTTCCGGGCTGGACAGGACATAGGCACCATCCTCGGCCACGCTGAGCGTGACGCCATCATCCAGGTCTGCCACATCGCCGGGCGCATATTCCTTGGGTCGCACCGAAGACGTGCCCCAGGCGCTGACCGCAGCATCGGTGACGGCAAACAACCGTCCCTCGATGACAAAGCGGCCCTCCACCTCCACCTCATCGCCGCTGACCCGGATGGCCGGAGCCTGCCGCTCCTGCGTTGACAGCGCCGACCACCAGCCGGAGGTGGCGATCTGGTCCGCCGTGCGGAACGACGACACGAACAGCCCCAGCGTCGGGAACAGCCACAGGGCCACCAGAACCGCCATGGAAATATGCACCGCCCAGGTCAGCCCGGACTTTTGACCCACCACATTGTTCATATCAGCGCATCTCCTTGCGGGCGTTGTAGACGTTCCAGATCAGGATCGGCGTCACCAAGAGCATGATCACCATGGCCGCCGCTGACCCCACCCCCCAGTCATTGGCGCGGAACAGCTTGTCATACATGTAATTGGCCAGAACCTGGGTTTCCCACTGGCCGTTGGACATGGCAAAGACGATGTCGAACACCTTGAGCACAACAATGGTGATCGTGGTCCAGACCACCACGATGGTGCCCATGATCTGCGGCACCTTGATCTTGAAGAAAATCTGGAACGGATTGGCCCCATCGACAATCGCGGCCTCGATGGTGTCTTCGGGCACGCCACGCAGCGCGGCAGACAGGATCACCATGGCAAAGCCGGTCTGAATCCAGACCAGCACGATCATCAGGAAGAACGAGTTCCAGAACGGGATCGTCAGCCAGGTCTGCGGCACGCCATAGGGCAGGTCTGCGCCGATCAGGCCGAAGGCCGCGCGCAGCGCAACCCAGATCAGCCAGACCGCCACCGCAGCCCCCAGGATGCGCAACGGCACCAGTCCCGCCGCCGCACCCGACGGCCGGACCAGCGGCCGTATCAGCACCCAAGCCATCAGCCCGACCGCAAAGGCAAAGCCCAGCAGGCCCAGCACCGGCACAATTTTCAGAAACAGCACCGAGAGCGGCCCGCCCTCAAAGGCCAGCCAGACCGCATTCATGATGCCGATCTGCTCCTGATCCGCGGGCCTTGTGTCATAGACCAGCTTCCAGATCACTGCCGCCCCGACAAAGGATATCGCCATCGGCATGAAGATCAGCGACTTGGCAAGATTGCCCCAGCGGATGCGGTCCGACAGTTGTGCCGCCAGCAGGCCAAAGGCGGTGGACAGCGCCGGCACCACGATCAGCCAGAGCATGTTGTTGCGCAGCGCTTCCCAGAACTTCGGCTCGCCCGACATCTTGGCGTAATTGTCAAAGCCCACCCATACATAGCCGCCCCCCGGCACCCTTTGGGTCAGCGACAGGCGCAATGTTTCCACCACCGGATAGGCCAGATAGACCGACAGCGCGATCAGCGCCGGGGCAAGGAACAGCCAGGGCCGGATCATGTTGGCGCGGTTGATGTTGCGCCCCGCATTCGGGCCAGAGGCCGGATACAGCACCTTGTCCAGAAACAGGTTGGAAAAATAGAAATAGGCGACGCAGCCGCCGACCCCGATGACGATGGTGATCAACCCCTGAAGTGCCGGTGACATGGCGCCTCAACCTCCCCCTTGGTGATGTCCTGATCCGTGGCCGGTGTGCCCGGCTCTGCTGCGGGCCGCTGGCCCGCATGTCAGACGAAAATCCCCGGCGGCATTGCGGCCGCCGGGGTGGTGTCATCGGTTACTGCAACCCGTCCCAGGATTGCTGGATCGCATCGGCCACATCCTGTGCCGCGGCCCCGCCTGCGTAATCAACCATCCCGGTCCAGAACGACCCGGCCCCCACGCCGCCGGGCATCAGATCAGACCCGTCAAAGCGGAAGGTGTCGGCTCCCAGCAGGATCTCGCCCATGCCTTTGAGCGTATCATCGGCATAAAGGTCGATGTTCACCCCGGTATGCGGCGTCAGAAAGCCGGATTGCGCCATCCAGACCTCATGCGCGGCGGGCACTTTCAGCCATTCGATAAAGGCGCGGGCCGCCGGGCTGTCCTGCGTGATGCCAAACAGCGTGCCTGCGCCCAGCACCGGCTTGCCCAGATCCTTTTCCGCATAGGCCGGGAAATAGAAGAAATCGGCGTCCAGCCCCATTTCGGTGCCTTCAGGGAAGAAGGACGGGATGAACGAGGCCTGCCGGTGCATCATGCACTGCGGCGGCGAGGAGAACAGACCCTTGGGGCTGTCGCGGAAATCGGTGGTGGCCACCGCCCCCCGGCCCCCGGCAACGCGGCCCTCTTCGATGAACCAGCCGAACTCCTCGATGGCGGCCACAACTTTGGGATCGTTGAACTTCAGCTCATTGCTGACCCAGGCGTCATAATCGGCGGGCGTGTTGATGCGCAGCATCATGTCTTCCACCCAGTCGGTCGCCGGCCAGCCAGTGGCACCACCCGATCCCAGACCCACGCACCATGGCGTGACCCCATCGGCCACCATCTGCTCGGTCAGGGCCTTGAGATCTTCCATGCTTTCGGGCACGGCATAGCCCGCATCTTCAAAATTCTCGGGGCTGTACCAGACCAGAGATTTCAGATCGACCTTGTAGAAAAAGCCGAACAGGGCCGGGGTGCCATCGGGGCCGGGAAAGGTGGACAGATCCACCCAGGACTGGCCGGCCGCATAGTTTTCCTGAAAGAACGTGGCATCGGCCTCGGTCAGCGGGGCCAGTTGCCCCAGACGCGCCAGATCGGCGGCAAGGCCCGGCTGCGGAAACACCGAGATATTCGCGGCAGAACCGGCTTCGGCATCAATCCGCACCTGGGTTTCAAAGCTGTCGGACCCGACATATTGCACGTCCACGCCGGTGGCCGCCTCGAAATAGGCCAGCATCGACTCGACCAGCTCCTGATCCGGCCCCAGCCAGGGGCCAGCGATGGTCAGGGTCTGCCCTGCCAGATCGCCATGGGCCGCCTTGAACGCCTCATAGGACGCCCAGTTGAAGGCGCCTTCGCCGATCGGAAACTTCAGGTCTTGCGCCAGCGCGCCGCCTGCCACCATGCTCAGCGCCGCAACGCTGACGGTCATCTTCAAATTCATCTGCAGTCCTCCCGGATGACCCCGCCCGTCATCGCGGGGCGATGTGCCAACAGCGGCCAGCGACGATTGCACAGAATCGCCCCAAACCGCTTTGGATAGCGCACCTTTGCCCAAGCCCTGACACCTGTCAATCAGATGTGCCTGTTGCCGATGCAAAGCGCTGGTTTTGCAGGCGCAGCATCGGACTGAAACGATTACGAAGACGACGCTTTACCTTTGACCTCACCGCCCCGGCTGTCTAAGGTCGGCCCCGATTGAAACCGTTTTGGGTGCAACGGCCGCGATGAATCTGAAGGAACTTGCCTCCAGGCTGGGCCTCTCGCCCACCACCGTCAGCCGCGCGCTGAACGGTTATCCAGAGGTGAATGAGGCCACGCGCGAACGCGTCATGGCTGCGGCCAAGCGCCACAACTACCACCCCAACACCCGCGCCATCCGTCTGGCCACCGGGCGCGCCATGGCGGTGGGGCATGTGATTCCGGTCGCCACACGGCATGAAATCGTCAACCCGGTGTTTGCCGATTTCATCGCCGGCGCAGGCGAAACCTACAGCCGCAATGATTACGACATGGTGCTGTCGGTTGTGCCCGATGATCAGGAGGAAGCCGCCTATCGCGGGTTGAAATCCAAGGGCAATGTCGATGGGGTCATCGTCCACGCGCCCAAGCTGAACGATCCGCGCATCGCGCTGTTGCATGACATCGGCCTGCCCTTCGTGGTGCATGGCCGCGCCACCGGGGCCACGCTGCCCTACAGCTGGCTGGATGTGAACAACCGCCGCGCCTTTCAGCGCGCCGCCGAATTCCTGCTCGACCTGGGCCATACCCGCATTGCACTGGTCAACGGGCTGGAGTTCATGGATTTCGCCATCCGCCGCCGCACCGGATATGAGGCAGCGTTGACAGCGCGCGCCCTCACGCCTGACCCGGCCCTGATGGCCTCGGATGAAATGACCGAAATCGCCGGACACCGCGCCGCGCGCCGGATGCTGGCCCTGCCGGACCGGCCCACCGCCTTTCTGGTCGCGTCGATGATCTCGGGCATGGGGGTGCGCCGCGCGCTGGAGGAGGCGGGGCTGCAGATGGGCCGCGATATCTCGGTCATCATCCATGACGATGACCTGAGCTATATGAAGAATGGCGATGATGTGCCGATCTTCACCGCCACCCGGTCTTCGGTGCGCGAGGCCGGGCGGATGGCGGCAGAGATGCTGCTGGATCTCATCGCCAATCCGGGCCCGGTGCAGCAACGCCTGCTGGAGGCCGAGCTGATCATGGGTCAGTCCACCGGCCCCTGCCCCCGCGCCTGACACCTCATCTGAAAGACCGCCTCCATGTCCTTGTCACGCTTTGATTTTCCTGCCGGCTTTACCTTCGGGGCCGCCACTGCCGCCTATCAGATCGAAGGCTCGGGCTTCGGCGGATGCGGCCCCTGCCACTGGGACACATTCGCCGCCACCCCCGGCACTGTGGTGCGCGCCGAAGACGGGTCACGCGCCTGCGACCATTATCACCACTGGCCCGCCGACCTCGATCTGCTCCGGGCCGCGAATATGGATGCCTACCGCTTTTCCACCTCCTGGGCGCGGGTGATGCCCGATGGCGTGACGGTGAACCCCGAAGGTCTCGATTTCTATGACCGGCTGGTCGATGGCATGCTGGCGCGCGGTCTCAGACCGTTCCAGACGCTGTATCACTGGGAACTGCCCTCGGCGCTGGCCGACACAGGCGGCTGGACCAACCGCGACACCTGCGCCCGCTTTGCCGATTTTGCGGCAACAATCACCCAACGCCTCGGCGACCGCGTGGCCAGCATCGCCACCATCAACGAGCCGTGGTGCGTGGCCTGGCTGTCGCATTTCATCGGGGCCCATGCGCCCGGCCTGCGCGACATCCGCGCCACCGCCCGCGCCATGCACCACATCCTGCTGGCCCATGGCATGGCGGTGGAGCGGCTGCGCGGGATGGGGCAGCAAAACCTCGGCATCGTGCTGAACTTCGACCATGCCGAACCTGCGACCGGCAGCGCGCAAGACCAGCAGGCCGCCGCCCGCTGGGACGGCATCTTCAACCGCTGGTTCATCGAAGGCATCACCAGACAGGCCTACCCCGACATCGTTCTGGAAGGCCTTGGCCGCCATATGCCTGACCGCTGGCAAGACGACATGCCGCTGATCGGCCAGAAACTCGACTGGCTGGGCGTGAACTACTACACCCGCCATCTGCATGCGCATGACGCCGCCGCCGCGTGGCCCCATCTGCGCGATGTGCCCGGCCCCCTGCCGAAAACCCAGATGGGGTGGGAGATCTACCCTGACGGATTGCACCATTTCCTGACCCGGATGGCAAAAGACCATGTCGGCGACCTGCCGATCTATGTCACCGAAAACGGCATGGCCAATGCCGATCAGATCACGGATGGCACCGTTCCCGACCAGATCCGCCAAGACTTCCTCTTCGCCCATCTCGCTGCCACCAAGCGGGCCATTGCGGACGGGGCCAATGTCAAAGGTTTCTTCTACTGGTCGCTCTTGGACAATTACGAATGGGCCGAAGGCTATGAAAAGCGCTTCGGTCTGGTGCATGTCGATTTCGACAGCTTGGCAAGAACCCCGAAAGCCTCGTATCACGCATTGGCCCGGGCCCTTGCCCGCAACGACTAGGACGCCGCCCATGACCCTTTCCCTTCTTGCCGATATCGGCGGCACCAACACCCGCGTGGCCCTTGCCGATGGCGCACGGGTGCTGCCCGAGTCTGTCGCGCGCTTTGCCAATGCCGAGTATCAGGCGCGCGGCCAGGACATCGGCGATATCCTGGCCGATTACCTCAAGACCAGCGGTGAAACCGTCTCGGGCGTCTGTGTCGCCGCCGCAGGCCCGGTGCAGGACGGAGTGGCACAGATGACCAACCTGCATTGGGTGATCGACGCCGCCAAGCTGCGCGCCGCCACCGGGGCCGCCCGCACCGCCATCCTGAACGATCTGCAGGCGCAGGGTCAGGCGCTGGGCCATATCGCGCCGGAAAAGCTGCGCCCGGTCACCCAGGGCCCCAAGGCCCCGGGCGCGATGCTGGTGGTGGGCCTTGGCACCGGCGTCAACGCGGCCCCGGTCCATGGCAGCGGTGCGGCGCGCATCGTCCCGCCGTCGGAATGTGGCCATGTCAACATGCCGGTGCGCTGTGACGAAGATCTGGCCCTGATGCGCTTTGTGCAAGACCGGCTTGCCGCCCGTGGCGAGGTCGCGCATTGCGGCGTGGAAGAGGTGCTGTCGGGGCGCGGTCTGGTCACCCTGCATGCCTTTGCCGCGGCTCAGGCGCGGGTCGCGGCCGCCAGCTCATCGGCAGAGGTGTTCGACGCTCTGGAGGCCGGTGATCCCACCGCCACCCATGCGGCCAGGCTCTACACCCGCATCCTTGCCCAAACCCTGGCCGATCTGGCCCTGATCCACCTGCCCTATGCCGGCATCTATCTGATCGGCGGCATGGCCCGCGCGATGACCCCGTATTTCGAGCCTCTTGGCCTGACCGGAGCTTTCCGCGAAACCCGCCGCGTCGACCTGCTCGAGAACGACTTCTCGATCACGGTGGTCGAGGATGACTTTGCAGCCCTCACCGGCTGCGCGGCCTTTTTGCAGGCGCAATCGGGCTGACCCAGCCGCTGCCTGCCCGTATTACCTGTTCCCAAATATCCTCGGGGGTAGGACGCCGCAGGCGTCCAAGGGGGCAGACAGCCCCCTTCGCTCTTTTCAAAAGAACAATGCGGCCCCTCGCCGCGCCGCCAGATCACCCCGGCAGGCGCGCGCGCAGGAATTGCAAGGCCACGCCCAGCCCGTCCGGGGCGATGCCATGTCCGGTGCCTTCCATCACATGGCCGAACACCTCGAACCCCGCCGCCAGCAGCGCATCGCCCGCCAGCGACATATCGGCAAAGGGCACCACCGGGTCCTGATCGCCGTGGATCAGCAGCACCGGCGGTTTCACCCCCGCCTCTGCCGACAGCAGCTCGGGTGCCAGCAAGCGGCCCGAAATCGCCACCACCCCGGCCAGCGCAACAGCGCGGCGCGGGGTCACATGCAGGCTCATCATCGCCCCTTGGCTGAACCCGACCAGCGCCAGCGCCTCGGGGCCGATGCCCTCCTCCGCCATGATCCGGTCCAGAAACCCGTTCAGATCTTCGGCCGCGCGCAACAGCCCTGCGCGGCTGTCGGCCTCGCTCGACCCGTCAAGCCAGGGGATTGAAAACCACTGCCGGCCAAAGCCGTGGCCCGGCGTGGTCTCTGGCGCGTCGGGCGCATAAAAGACGGTACCGGGCAGATGCGGGGCCAGCGGGTCGGCCAGGCCCAGAAGATCCGCGCCATTGGCACCATAGCCATGCACGAAGACCACCAGGCTTGTCGCGCGCCCCGGTGCCGCCCCCCGCCGTTCCGATTGCAAGTCGCGCATCACATCACCCCTTCGCGTGCCTTTGCGACCCGGTAATAGGCCCAAAGCACCCGTGCCGCAACCGACCGCCACGGGCTCCACGCCTCGGCCATCGCCCGCAAGGCCTTTTCCCCCGGCCGAGCGTCCAGCCGGTACAAGATCCGCGCCGCCTCTTGCAGCGCCAGATCGCCGGGGGCAAACACATCGGCCCGCCCCAGCGCAAACATCGCATAGATCTCGGCGGTCCATGTCCCGATGCCCGGAACCGCCACCAATGTGGCAATCACCTGATCATCCGGCACCTGGCGCAGGGCGGCAAAATCAATCCCTGCCCGCGCCAGCGCCTGCCCGTAGCGCGCCTTTTGCCGTGACAGGCCGGCGCCGCGCAGCGCCTCTTCCCCGGCATCGGCCATCGCCTGCGCCTCGGTCAACCCCGCCGCCTCCAGCCGGGCCCAGATCGCGCGCGCCGACGCGACGGAAACCTGCTGCGACACGATGGCCGACAACAGCGCGCCAAAGCCATCCGCCTGCCGCCGCAACGGCAAAGGCCCGCACAGGGCCATGGCCTGCGCCATCCGCGCATCGCGCGCGGCCAGCCACGCCGCCCCTTCGGCCACGCAGTCCTCAGTCTCGATGATCCGTCCCACCATCGCGTCACCCTGCCCCGCCGCGCCTGCACTGGCAACCCGGAGATTGCGCCAAATCGCCCCTTGCCCGCCCCCGCCAAACCCCCTACCGCTTGAGCCATCATGACCCAGGATGCCCTCGCCCGCCGCAATGTGTTTGTCCTCGTCGCGGCGCAGGCCGTGCTGGGGGCGCAGATGCCGATGATCTTTACCATCGCCGGACTGGCCGGGCAAAGCCTTGCCCCCAATGCCTGCTGGGCCACCCTGCCCATCACCCTGACCGTGATCGGATCCATGCTGACCGCCACGCCGCTGTCGGCCTTCATGCAGCGCTTTGGCCGCCGGGCGGGTTTTGTCGCCGGCGCGCTTGGCGGTGCGCTTGGCGCGGCCATCGGGGCCTACGGCTTGATGACCGGCAGTTTCGTGCTGTTCTGCCTCGGCGGGCTGTTCACCGGCATCTACATGAGCGCGCAGGGCTTTTACCGCTTTGCCGCCGCCGATACCGCATCCGACGCGTTCCGGCCCAAGGCGATTTCCTGGGTGATGGCAGGCGGCCTGCTCTCTGCCGTGCTTGGCCCGCAACTGGTCAAGGCCACGGCCGAGGCGATGGTGGTCCCTTTCCTTGCAACCTATCTGGCGGTGATCGGGCTGAACCTTGCCGGCCTGTTCCTGTTCCTTGGGTTAAGGAGTCCCAAGCCGCAGCCCCCCGCCGCCGGTGCCCCGATCGGCCGGAGCCGCGCCGAACTGATCCGCACGCCCACCATCGCAGTCGCCATGATCTGCGCCACCGTGTCCTATGCGCTGATGAATCTGGTGATGACCTCGTCGCCGCTCGCCGTGGTCGGTTGCGGATTCGAAACCGCAGATGCCGCCGATGTCGTCACCGCCCATGTGCTGGCGATGTATGCCCCCAGCTTCATCACCGGTCATGTCATCGCCCGCTTCGGGGTGGAACGGGTGATCGCGCTTGGCCTGATCATCCTGGCCGGATCGGGGGCGGTGGCAATGTCGGGGGTCGCGCTGGAGAACTTCTTCGTGGCGTTGATCCTGCTCGGCATCGGCTGGAACTTCGGCTTCATCGGCGCCACCACCATGCTGACCTCGGCCCAACGGCCCGAAGAGCGCGGGCGGCTGCAGGGGTTGAACGACCTGATCATCTTTGGGGGCGTCTCGGTCGCCAGCTTTGCCTCGGGCGGGTTGATGAACTGCTCGGGCGGGTCGGTGCAAGCCGGATGGCAGCTGGTCAATATGGCGATGCTGCCGTTTCTGGTGGCGGCGGGGGGCGCGCTGATCTGGCTCTGGCTGCGCCCGCCCGAGATGCGGGGCTGACAGTGCCCTTGGGCCTGGGTGGGCGCGCGCGCCGCGCCGGGATCTTTGCCAAAGGGAAACATCGCAGGGCTTAGAACAGCCCTGTCGTTGCCTGCCAGAGCAGGCGGCCCCGGCGGGCAAAGTCTGACAGCTGCAAGCGGCCCTCGGCCACGGCTGCGGGGTCGCGCGCCGCCTGTTTCAGCAGCCCTTCGGCCTGCCAGCCGGCCAGCAGTGCCGGGCGCAAGCCGCGCGCCACGCCGGTCTTGCGCGCCGCGTTCAGCCGGATCAGCCCGCGCAGCGCCAGCTGGCTGACCGCCTGCGGCCGGCCATCGACCAGCGGCACGCGGCCGCGCGCCGCAAGCTCGGGAATGGCGCGCAGATACTGCGCCAGGGCTGCGGCCCAGCCATAGGCCCGCACCCCCGCCTCGGCCTCCGGCCCTGCCCCCAAGGCGCAGGCCGTCAGCCACATAAGCCCGGCCCCGGTATCGTCCAGATAGGCGTCCATCGCGGCCTGATCCTCGAACGGGTCGCGGTAGATGTCCCAGCGGCGCGCCTCGATCATCCGGTCGAGCACGTCGCGCGGCAGATCCGCCGCGCGGATCAGATCATGCAAGGGCCGCGCCACCTCATGCGCGCGGGGCTTTGGTTCCGCCACCACGTCGCGCCACCATTGCAGCCGCATCTCGGCAATCATCGGCTCGGTGCTGACCCAAGGCGCGCGGGCGATTTCAAGGTTGAGCGCATAAAGCGGCAACAGCCGCGCCCGTGCGCCCCTTGGGGCGGCCAGCACGGCGGCAAAGCGATCGGGGTCGCCGCGCTCCACAAGTGCTGCGCAGGCGTCCAGGCTCATGCCGGGCGCACCACGCTGAGGTAATAGCCGTAATCGCCGCCATGGCTGCGCCACAACTCGATCTCGGCCTGTGTCGCATCCAGCACTTCGGTCAGGGCCGCATCCGCGCCGGGCCGCAACGCCGCTACCCGGTCCGAGAGGGGGCCGTAATAGGCCTCCCACGCCGCAACACCCAGCCAGCGCGCGCCAAGGATACGGTAGCCTGCGGCTTCGATCCGGGCGATATGGCCCGGCACATCCATCATGCCCGGATAATCGCGGTCCCAGAATGCCCGGGCTGCCGGGGCCGGGCGCGGGGTCCGCCACAGACAGTCGGAAAACGCCACAGCGCCCTGCGGCGTCAGATGGGCGCGCCAAGCCGCCAGTGCGGCACTCACCCCGGGGCCATAGGCGGCGCCTGCCGACCAGATCAGATCATAGGCCCCGTCCGGAGCCAGCATGTCACCGACGCGCGCCACCACATCGGGCTGCTCGGCCCGGATACGGTCAATGAAGGGCGCGTGCAGGTCCAACCCTTCCAGCCGGGCGGCGGGGCGCTTTGCCCGCAAAAGCGCAAGATCCGCCCCGGGCCCGCAGCCCGCGTCCAGAATGCGCGCCCGCGCCTCGGTCCGGGCGACATCCAGCGCCCAGCCCAATGACTCTGCATCGCCCGGCGCCTCGCGCGGCAGGCCGGAATGAACGGTAAAGAACGCATCCGTCATTCCGCTGCCTCCTGTGCGGGCTGGCCCAGGTCGCGGATCAGCTTCCACTGGATCGCATCCAGAAGCGCCTCAAACGACGCATCCACGATGTTGGGGCTCACCCCCACCGTAGACCAGCGCCGGCCCTGATCATCCTCGGAATCGATGATCACCCGTGTCACCGCCTCGGTGCCACCTTGCGTGATGCGCACCTTGAAATCGACCAGCTTCATGCTGTCGATACAGTGCTGATAGGGCCCCAGATCCTTGGCCAGCGCCTTGGCCAGCGCGTTCACCGGGCCACGATCTGTGCCGGTCTCATCCATCGATTCGGAGACCGACAGCATCTTGGCATTGCCGATCTTGACCACCACCACCGCCTCGGACAGCGAGATCATCCGGTCATACTTGTTCTTGCGCCGCTCCACCGTCACCCGGTAGCGCTTGACCTCAAAGAACTGCGGGCATTGCCCCAGGGCGCGCCGCGCCAGCAGCTCAAAGCTGGCCTGCGCGCCGTCATAGGCATAGCCCTGATCCTCGCGCGCCTTCACCTCTTCCAGGATCTGCCCCAGCCTTGCATCCTTCGGGTCGACCACAATCCCCGCTTGCGCCAGTCGCGTGCGCAGGTTCGACTGCCCGGCCTGATTGCTCATCGGGATGATGCGCTCATTGCCGGTCACACCGGGCGGCACATGTTCATAGGTGGTGGGGTCTTTCAGGATGGCGCTCGCATGCAGCCCCGCCTTATGGGCAAAGGCACTCGCCCCCACGTAAGGCGCCGCCCGCAGCGGCACCCGGTTCAGGATGTCATCCAGCATGCGGCTGGTTTTCAGCAGCCCCGCCATGGCCTCCGGCGTGACGCCGGTGTCAAACCGGCTGGCATAGGGCTCCTTGAGCAACAGCGTCGGGATCAGCGACACAAGGTTCGCATTGCCGCATCGCTCGCCCAGGCCATTGAGCGTGCCCTGCACCTGCCGCACCCCGGCATCCACCGCCGCCAGCGAACAGGCCACCGCCATGCCGGTATCATCATGGCAATGAATGCCCAACCGGTCACCCGGAATGCCGGAGGCGATCACCTCGGCCACCACCCGGCCCACCTCGGCCGGCAAGGTGCCGCCATTGGTGTCACACAACACAATCCAGCGCGCCCCCGCCTCAAGCGCCGCGCGCAGACAGTCCAGCGCATAGGCCGGGTTGGCGCGGTAGCCGTCAAAGAAATGCTCGGCATCAAACAACGCCTCGCGCCCCTGCGCCACCACATGCGCAACCGAGTCCGCAATCGCCGCCCGGTTTTCCTCCAGCGTGCAGCCAAGGGCCGTGGTCACATGAAACTCATGGGTCTTGCCCACCAGACAGACCGCCTTGGTGCCGGCATCCAGCACCAGCGCCAGCACATCATCATTGCCCGCCGACCGCCCGACCCGCTTGGTCATACCAAAGGCGGTCATCACCGCCCGCAGCTTGGGGGCCGCCGAGAAGAACTCCGAATCCGTCGGATTGGCCCCCGGCCAGCCGCCCTCGACATAATCCACGCCAAGCCCATCCAGCGCCCGCGCGATCATGACCTTCTCGGCCACCGAGAACTGCACCCCTTGCGTCTGCTGCCCGTCGCGCAGGGTGGTGTCGTAAAGATACAACCGCTCACGCATGACTGGCTCCATTATCTGTTCTCAAATATCCTCGGGGGGAGTCGCCGCAGGCGACGGGGGGCAGACAGCCCCCCCGAATTTTCGTAGAAAATTCGTTCACTTCAACGCCTCCAGCTTGGCGGGGTCAAAGTTTGGGCCAGGAATAAGTTCGATCTCTGTCTGAGACATCTGCACTTTTACACCTGCATCCGCGAGTTGAGATTTAAGCAAATCGACGGCAGAAAAATCTTTGGTCGTCTTTGCCTCAGCGCGCAGCGAAATCAGGCGTTGGGTCCAATCGTAAATCTTGGCATCCGCTGCTTTCAGGACACTCTGCATGGCCTCGAAGCGCTCAAAGGGGATCAGTCCAAGGAAGTCCAGCGTTGATACAAACTCATTCCACTCAGCCTTTCCAAGAAGTCTGTCCACTTCGACAAGTGCAAGATGAGTGTTAAGGTCATCACTCAAAGCGTCGATGACTTGAGTTGCAACTCTTGTCTTTCGTGCCACCTCAAGATCGGCGAACCGTGACCCGATCATCAGATAGTCCCGAAGCTTACTCCCCGCCGTGACAGCCTTTTCGCTCGTCCAGTCCATCGGACTGCGGTAATGCGTCATCATAAAGACATAGCGTATCTCTGCACCCGACGTGTCGTCGTCCAGCAAGTCCCGCACCGTAAAGAAGTTGCCCAAGGACTTGGACATCTTCTTGCCCTCGACCAGCAGCATCTCATTGTGCAGCCAAGTGCGCGCAAAGCCCTGCGGTTTGCCGGCCGCATCCGCCTCGCAGCCATGGGCGCAGCAGCTTTGCGCGATCTCGTTTTCATGATGCGGGAATTGCAGGTCCAGGCCCCCGCCGTGAATGTCGAAGGTCTCGCCCAGCAATTCGCGGCTCATGGCCGAGCATTCGATATGCCACCCCGGCCGGCCAAAGCCCCAGGGGCTCTCCCATCCCGGCACGCCCGGCTCTGACGGCTTCCACAGCACGAAATCCATCGGGTCTTCCTTGAACGGGGCCACCTCGACCCGGGCGCCCGCGATCATGTCATCGACCGACCGCCCCGACAGCGCGCCATAACCCGCATAGGACCGCACCCGGAACAGCACATGACCGTTCGCCGCATAGGCATGGCCCTTGGCGATCAGCCCATCGATCATCGCGATCATCGCGCCGATATATTCGGTCGCGCGCGGCTCATGATCGGGGCGCAGCGCTCCCAGCGCATCCATATCGGCGTGATACCAGCCGATCGTCTCATCGGTAATGGCGCGGATATCGCGCCCCGTCTCCGCCGCCTTGGCGTTGATCTTGTCATCCACATCCGTAAAGTTGCGCACATAGGTCACGTGCTCCGCGCCATAGACCTGCCGCAACAGCCGGTAGAGCACATCAAACACCACCACGGGCCGCGCATTGCCCAGATGCGCCCGGTCATAAACCGTCGGTCCGCAGACATACATCCGGACATTTTCCGCATCAAAGGGGACAAACTCCTCCTTGCGATGGGTCATTGAATTGGTCAGCCTGATCGTCACCATATCCGGTCCCCTTTGCACGGCACATTCCCGGCGCGGGGTCTGGCAACGGTCCTCAATGGGGGGATGTTGACAAGCGCCGCGCGACCAAGGGTCAGCGGGGAATGCAGCAGCAAATGATGCACATCTTCGTCATGGCCCCTCCATAGCGCCGCGCCCGCCCCGCGCCAAGTCCTTTTCGCGCCAAACCTCTTTCGCCTCGGGCCCCCCTCGCCTCGGGCCCCCTTCCGTATCGGGCGCTTTTCGCGTCACGCCCTTTCCGCGCCTGCCCGATCCTGCCATGGTGGCGCATGACCTCAAAGGTGCCATGATGCTGCGCGCAGTCTTGCTGATCCTCGCCCTGCTGGCCCCCGCCGCCAGCCTTGCCCAATCCTTGCCAGATCCGTTGTCGGACACGGTCAGCGATTTTGCAGGCATCCTGCCGCCGGAGGTCGCGGTGCAACTGACCGATACATTGGCCGCAGGCCGGGCGGAAACCGGGGTGCAGGTGGTGCTGGTCACCATGGCCCGGATCAGCGACCATGGCGGCGCAGGCCAGCGGATCGAGGATTATGCCAAGGCGCTGTTCAACCACTGGGGCATCGGCGATGCAACGCGCGACGATGGCATCCTTCTGCTGGTCGCAGTGGAAGACCGCAGCATGCGCATCGCGCTCGGTGCAGGCTATCCGGTGATCTGGGACAATGCCGCACAGCGGGTGATCGACAGGCATGTCCTGCCCGACTTCCGCGAGGGTGATTATATCGGCGGGCTTCAGGCCGGCATCCCCGCCACCTTCGATCTGATCGCAAGGCCCTTTGCCGCCGGGGTGACTCCCCCGCCCGACCCCGCGTCACGCTGGCAAGACCTTGCCCCCTTTGCCATTTTTGCCGCCATCGCCGCCGCGATGATCGGCCTTGCCGCCCGCCGCAGGCTGGGCGATGCGCTGGTACGCCTGCGCACATGCCCCCGCTGTGGCCGCCGCAGCCTGCGCCGCCTCCGCGAGATCCTGACCGCACCCACCGCACAAAGCGCAGGTCAGGGCCTGACGCACACCCAGTGCAGTGCCTGCGGCTGGGACCGGACAGAGCCTGTCACCCTGCCCCGGCGCGCGGCCAGCAAAGGGTCCGGCGGTGGCTTTGGCGGTGGGTCGTCTTCCGGGGGCGGCGCAACCGGGCGCTGGTAAGCCTCAGGCCCGCTCTTCCAGCGCCAGCCATTCGGCCTCGGCGTCTTGCAGCGCGATCTGGCGCTCGGTCAGGGCTTGGGTGCCCTTCTTGAACTTGACCGGATCCTTGGAATACAGATCCGGCACCGCCAGAAATTCCTCCAGCTTCACGATCTCTGCCTCCAGCCGCGCAATCAGCGCCGGAAGATCATCCAGCCGCTTGCGTTCGGTAAAGGACAGGCCGGTGTTCTTCGATGGTCTGGGGGCGTCTTTTGGTGACGCAGCCTTGGCCGCCTTGGCCGCCGCCGCCATCACCTCGGGCCGCTGCGCCGCATAATCCGACCAGCCGCCCGGATAGGCGGTGGCCCGACCGTTGCCCTCCATCGCCACGGTCGCGGTGGCGATCCGGTCGATGAAATCGCGGTCATGGCTGACCAAAAGCACGGTGCCGTCATATTCGCCCAGCACATCTTGCAACAGATCCAGCGTTTCCACATCCAGATCATTGGTCGGCTCGTCCAGGATCAACAGGTTGGAAGGCCGCGCCATCAGCTTGGCGAGCAAGAGCCGCGCCTTCTCCCCCCCCGACAGGCTGCGCACCGGGGCCCGCACCTGCCGCTCGTCGAACAGGAAATCCTTCAGATACGCCACCACATGCTTGGGCGTGCCGCGCACCATCACCTGATCCGACGCGCCCGACACCGCCATCAGCGGGTCACCGGTCAGGTTTTCCCACAGGGTCGCATTCGGGTCCAGCTGGGCGCGGGTCTGGTCAAACACCGCAATCTCCAGATTGGTGCCCAGGATGACCGACCCCTCATCCGGGGCCACCTCCCCGGTCAGCATCTTCAAAAGCGTGGTCTTTCCCACCCCGTTCGGGCCGACAAAGGCCACCCGGTCGCCGCGCAACACCCGCAGGTCAAAGCCTTCCAGAATGGTCTTGTCGCCAAACCATTTGCCGATGCCGCGCGCCTCGATCACCCGCTTGCCGCTGGTGGTGCCGCTCTCCATCTCCAGCGCCGCCGTGCCCTGACGGCGGATCTGGGCCCCGCGCTCCTCGCGCAAGGCGGCCAGCGCCCGCACCCGGCCCTGATTGCGCTTGCGGCGCGCCGAAATCCCCTCGACCGCCCATTTGGCTTCGGCCTTGATCTTGCGGTCCAGCTTGTGGCGGGCCTCGTCTTCCTCGGCCCAGACGGTTTCGCGCCATTCCTCGAAGCCGTCAAACCCGCTCTCGCGCCTGCGCACCTCGCCCCGGTCGATCCACAGCGTGGCCTTGGTCAGCGCCCGCAGAAACGCACGGTCATGCGAGATCAGCACAAAAGCGGTCCGGGTCGAAGACAGCTCCGCCTCCAGCCATTCGATCGCCTGAATGTCCAGATGGTTGGTCGGCTCGTCCAAGAGCATCAGCTCCGGCGCCTCGGCCAGCAGCTTGGCCAGCGCCGCGCGCCGCCGCTCGCCCCCCGATGCGGTCGCCACCGGCGTCTCGGGGTTGAACTTCAACCCTTCCGCCACCATCGCCACCCGGTATTCCTCGCCGATCTCCAGCTTGCTGGCCGCGAAATCGCCCAGCGTCTCGAACCCCGACAGATCCGGGTCCTGCTCCATATAGCCGACGCTCACCCCCGGCGAGACCACCCGCGTGCCCCGGTCCACCTCGACCAGCCCGGCCATCACCTTCATTAGGGTCGATTTGCCCGAGCCATTGCGCCCCACCAGCGCCACCCGGTCGCCGGGCTGAACCACCAGCGACAGGGTGTCAAAGACAGGGGCACCGCCAAAGGTGAGCGAGATATCGGAAAGCTGTAAAAGGGGTGCGCGTGCCATGCGGCGTCAGGTATGCGGCCAACCGGGCGGCGTCAAGCCACCAGTTCAAGGGCGCTCCCCCTCCCTCTCTCATCGTCATTATCTGTTTTTCAAATATCCCACGGGGGTGCGGGGGTGTGAAACCCCCGCTTACACCAGCCGCGGCGGGCGCTTGGGGTCCATGCCGGGGGCAGACCCCGGACCCTTCGGCTCTTCCACCACCGGCAGATCAAAGCGCAACCCCACCCGCGCCATGGCCGCCACCGCCGGATCGGCCGAATGCAGGAAGGCCACGTCCAGCTCCCCGGCCTCGATGCCGGAAAACACCAGCGCCTCCGAGGCCGCCCGCGCCAGCGCCCCCTGCGCCCCGTCCGCCACATCCAGAAAGGCCAGCATATGCCCGCGCCGGCCGCCGCGATAGGTGACCCCCGCCAGCAGCGCCCCAGAGGCCAGCCCCGCCGCCCGCGCCAGCTTGGCGTCCAGCCCCGTCACCAGCGCCTCGGGCACGGCGGGCGCGTGGAACTGCTCGGGCAGGGCCTGCACCTCCTCTGGCCCCTCGTCCAGCGTTTCGGCCAGCCAGTCCATCGCTTCGGGCGGCAACAGCATTTCCGACCGCCCGACGCCAAGGTTGACGCCCAGCCCGATGCCCTGCCCTTTCAGCAGCCCGGCAATCACCCGGCCCGGCAGCGCTGCATAGGGCGCGATCCCCCCGGTAAAGCCGGCAAGCCGTTCTTCGCGGTCAAACACCAGCACGAAACGCCCGTCCTGCAGATCGAAGATCTTCGGCTCCAGCGTCTCGCCCTGCGCCTCACGAGCGAGCAGCAGGAACATCTCGCCATCCGCCAGCCGTTCAAAGAATCGCAGGCGCAGCGCCTCGTTGTCGGGGTCGGCATGAACGGCGGCATGGGCGGCGTCCAGCAGGCTTACGATTTCGGACATTCGTGGCTCTCCATCACTTCGGCAACCCGCTGGCGCAGAACCGGCAGCAGCTCTGCCTCAAACCAGGGATTGGCTTTCAGCCATCCGGTATTGCGCCAGGACGGGTGGGGCAAGGGAAAGATGCCAGCTGCGGCGTGCCTGCGCCAATCCGCCACCGTTTCGGTGACATTGCCTGTCCCCAGATGCCAGCGCATCGCCGCCCCGCCCACCAGAAGGGTCAGACGAAGAGCGGGCAGCGCCGCCACCACGCTGGCCCGCCATGTCCGCGCACAGATCATCGGCGGCGGCAGGTCAGAGCCCTTGGCGTCATAGCCGGGAAAGCAGAACGCCATCGGCACGATGGCCACCCGGGTCTGATCATAAAAATCCTGCGGTGCAAGCCCGGTCCAGTCGCGCAGACGATCCCCAGACGGATCGGTGAAGGGCTGGCCCGAGGCATGCACCCGCGCGCCGGGGGCCTGCCCCGCAATCAGCAGCCGCGCTGCGGGGCGGAACCACACCACCGGGCGGGGATGATGTGCCGTTGCGGTGGCGGCAAAGCGCGCCGCACAGATCCGGCAGGCCGCGATCTCCCCTGCTAGGCTCAGCGGAACAGCACCAGAGCTTCGGGGCTCCAAGCCACGTCCACCTTGCTGCCCACATCCAGAATCGGCCGGCCCGGCGTGTTGCGCATCGACAGCCTTACCTCGACATCGGTGCCGCCAAGGTAGACATCATAATAGGTCATGTCGCCGAAATAGATCACCTCGTCGATGATCCCGTCCACCGTGCGCTCGGTCGTGGTCTGGCCGGGGTACATCAGCGTCAGCGTCTCGGGGCGCAGACCCACCATCGGGCTGTCGCCCTGCCCGGCGGGGCATTGATCGGCACTCAGCAGCGCCCGGCCCAGACCCTTGGCCTCAATCTCGATCTGGCCCCCGGTTTCCCCCAGCACCTGCGCCGGGATGAAGTTCATCGTGCCGATGAAATCCGCCACCTTCTTGCTGTTGGGGCGGCGGTACAGGGTTTCCGGGTCGGCCAGCTGTGCGATCTCGCCCTCAAACATCACCGCAATGCGGTCTGACATCACCAGCGCCTCTTCCTGATCATGCGTCACCAGCACGAAGGTGATGCCAACCTGCCGTTGCAGCTTGATCAGTTCCACCTGCATATGCTCGCGCATTTTCTTGTCCAGCGCCGACAAAGGCTCGTCCAGCAACAGAACTTTCGGCTTCAGGATCAGCGCGCGCGCCAAGGCCACCCGCTGCCGCTGCCCGCCCGAAAGCGCATGCGCCGCCCGGTTGCCATAGCCTTTCAGGCCCACCATCTCCAGGGCTTCTTCCACCGCGCGGGCCTTTTCGCTGGCAGAGCGCGGGTCACGCCGCAGGCCAAAACCCACATTTTCCCCCACGCTCATATGCGGGAAAATCGCATAGGACTGGAACACCATATTGGTGGGCCGCTTGTTGGCGGGCACCCGGGCCATGTCCTTGCCATCAATCAGCACCGCGCCGCCGTCGATCCCTTCAAACCCGGCAATCGTGCGCAGCAATGTGGTCTTGCCACAGCCCGATGGCCCCAGCAGCGAGAAGAACTCCCCCGCGCGGATGGTGCCATTGATCCCGCGCAGCGCGTGATAATCGCCGTAATACTTATGCACATCGCGGAATTCGATCATGGTCGGCTTCGGCAGGGCGGGATTGACAGCGGTCACAGAAAGCCTCCGGTATCCTTGCCGCCGGTTTTCGCGATGCCGCGCCGGCGGAAAAATTCTGCGATGGAAAGAAGGAGCACCGACACCAGCACCAGAATGGTGCCAAGCGCCAGCATGGCGGGAACCTTGGCCGGAAAGCGGAACTGGCTGTAGATATAGGACGACAGCACCGTATCCGCCCCGGCAAGGAAATAGGCGATGATGAATTCGTCCAGCGAAATGGTGAAGCAGATCAGCAGGGACGAGATGATGCCCGGCGCCACCAGCGGCAGGATGATCAGCCGGAAGGTCGATACCGGCCCCTCGCCCAGATCATAGGCCGCCTCTTCCAGGGATTTGTCCAGCGACTGAAAGGCCGAAGACAGGATCGCCACCGCAAAGGGCGTGGTGATCAGCACATGGCCCAGAATGACGGTAAAGATCGACAAGGGCACCGAGATGGCCAGCAGAACCACCAAGAGCGACATCGCCACGATCATCTCGGGCAGCACCAAGGGCAGCATGATCAGCCCCACCAGCCCGCCCTTGCCGGGAAAGCTGTACCGGGTGCTGGCGCGTGCCCCGAACACCCCCAGCACCGTGGCGATCACGGCGGTAGAGCCCGAAATCACCAGCGAATTGCGCAAAGCCTGCCACAATTGCGCATCGGCCCACATTTCCGCAAACCAGTTGGTCGTGAACCCCGACAGCGGAAAGGCGATGATCCGGCTGTCATTGAAGGCGAAGATCGGCAGCAAGATGATCGGCGCATAGAGAAAGATCAGATAGCCGATGGCATAGGCGCGCAAGCCCGGAGCTTTCATCCCATCCCCCTATTTTGCCGGCCCAAGGAAGCGCCGGTTCACCAGCACAAAGGCCACCGACAGGATGGCCACGATCACCATGGCCGAGACAGCAATGGCCGACCCCAGCGGCTTGTTGTTGATCTTGAGCATCTGCACTTCCATCAGGTTGGCAATCATCGGAAGCTTCCCGCCGCCGATCAGATCGGGCGTCACATAATCGCCGATGGTGGGAATGAACACGATCAGCGTGGCGGCAATCACCCCGCCCATCGACAGTGGCAATGTCACCCGCCAGAAGGTGCGCAAGCGGCTTTCCCCCAGATCCTGCCCCGCCTCCAGCAGGCTGCGGTCAATCTTTTCCAGCGCCACGAAGATCGGCAATATGGCAAAGGGCGCATAGGCATGTGCCAGCGTCATCACCAGCGCCCCCACATTGTAATTGATCCAGGTCAGCGGTTCATCAATCACGCCGATGCCCAACAGGCCCGAATTGATCACCCCGTTGTAGCCCAGGATCACCTTCCACAAAAACACCCGGATCAGATAGCTGGTCCAGAACGGAATGGTGATCAGAAACAGCCAGAGCGACTTTTTCGACGGCTGCACATGAAAGCTGACGAAATAGGCGATGGGATAGGCAATCGCCACCGTCACCACCGTCACCGACAAGGCAACGATCAACGACCGCAGCATGATCGCGCGATAGACCGGGCCGGTCCAGACCTCGATGTAATTGGCCAGGGTGAAATCCCAGGTGATCACGCCGCGCCCGCCGGTCAGCAGGGAATACAGCACCACCGTGCCAAGCGGCGCCGCCAGCAGCAGCACCGCATAAAGCGCCGTGGGGCTGATCAGCATCAGGCCGGATCGCGCCTCGGACCGGCCAAGCACGGATGTCGTTTTTGCCATGTCACCCCCTGTTGCCCGTCCGGATCTGACGGCATTGCTGCTGTGCCGCAGCTTTGATCAAAACTTAGTCGCAAGCGGGGAACACTGGCAAGAGCCCTTGTGCCATCACGAAAAAAAGCCGGGCACGCGGCCCGGCTTTGCACAAACCGAAGGCAACCGCTCCTAGCCCGTGATCCGTTCAATCGCAATCGCGCGCTTTTTCAGCTCATCATAGAGCGACGGCACCACCCGCAGCGAGCCGACCGCTGCGCGCAAGGCATCCGAAAGCCGTGCCTCATTCGGGGCCGCACTGGCCACCCGCCACACCATGCGGCGCGCAACGCCATCATCATAGACGATCTCGGTCGTCCCGGCGCGCGTGCGAAAGCCCAGAAAATCCGCCCCGCCATGCGGGGCATGAAACGTGGTTTGCTGTCCCATGACGGGCCTGTCCTGTCTTTATATCTGCATGTCGTTGCATGCGTCTGCTCGTTATGTGCCTGAAATGGGGCCATGCCTTATCGGGCGTCAAGACACAGCCGCGTGAGAGCAAAACGCAAGGGTGCACCCGCCTGAAAACCGAGTCATCCCTGCAACAGCCGCCGCAAAGCGGCCATCCGCGCGCCGCAGCTTTGCCACATTCCCGCCACAATCTGCGCGGTCAGACCATAAGCTCTGCCGGGGGCTGTGCCAGCAACCGGGCCAGCCGGGTGATTCCGTCACGGAACCGCTCGGTCGACACATTTCCCGCCAGCGCCACCCGCACCGCATTGGGCGCGCGGCCATGGATCAGCGCATATTCATCGGCCGAGCGGATCATCACCCCCGCACTTTCGGCATGGCTGCAAAAACTGCTTGCCCGCCAGCCAGAGGGAAGACGCAGGAAGATGAACTGCAACCCCGGTTGCCAGCTCAGGTCAAACGCCCCCAGCGCATTGACCGCAAACTGCAGGCGACGGTCCAGCTCTTCCTGCACCAGCCCGCGCAAGCGTACGGCTTCGCCCGACTGCAACAGATGCAGCACAATCGCCTCGATCGGGCGCGACAGCGCGAAAAACTGGTGCTGCGCCGTCAAGCGTCCGGTCGGACCCATGCCGGTTGGCGCCACCATATAGCCAAAGCGCAACCCCGCCGAAATGGTCTTGGACAGGCTGCCCACATGCCAGACCCGCTCGGGGGCAATGGCCCGCATCGACGGCAGGGTGGTGGTGGCCACCGAATAGCAGTCATCATCAATGATCTGCAGATCATAGCGCCGCGCAATTTCCACAATCGCCTGCCGCCGTTCCAGCCCCATGCGCACCGTGGTCGGGTTCTGCGCCTCGGTCGTCAGACACAGCACCTGCGCGCCGTGGCGGCGACAGGCCTGCTCCAGCGCCTCGGGGACAATGCCCTCGGCATCGATCTCCACCGCCATCACTTCGGCACGTGACAGGCGGGCAGCGTGGCGAAAGCCCGGATAGGCCAGTTCTTCGGTCAGCACCACCGGCCGGTCACCGCGCAGGCAGCACATGAACACAAGGTTGATCGCATTCTGCCCGCCATGCGCCAGCACGATATCATCCGCCGTGACTGGCCCCAGCACCCGGTCAGACACCCAAGCACAGATCGCCGCGCGCAGCGGCAGTTCGGCCTGCTGGCTGGGATAGTCGATCCAGTCGGTGTCGTCACAGCCGCCCAGCGTCAAGAGCGCGGCAGCAATGGCTGCGCCCTGCCCGACATCCGGCAGAATCGGCGCGCGCAGATCAACCTTGCCCTGCACCCGCGCCGGTTCGCGGTCCACAAACAGCTCTTGCGTCGGCCCAAGGCGCGGCGCATTGGCGGCCACAAAGGTGCCCCGGCCCACGGTCGCCGCCAGCATCCCCTCCTGCGTCGCCAGCGAATAGGCCCGCGCCACCGTGCCCGGCGTCACCTTCAATTGCCAGGCCAGCTCCCGCACCGTGGGCAATTGTGCGCCTGTTTCCAGCTCTCCGGACCGGATTGACTCGCGCAAGGCCCGGGTCAGCGCCAGATATTTGGGACCATCGTCTTCAGACAGCTTCGGCAGCCATATTGTATCAGCCACAATGTTCCTCTGGCGTTGGAGACTCAACCTTTGTACCGTTATGATATGGCAGATTGCGCCATTGTATCAATACAAATCTCATCGCTGTAAAGGAATGCGTCATGTCTCCCGTCGAAACGCTGGTCTTCCGCCCCGCCTCGCTGCCGCCGCTGTCGCGGCTGGTACTGGCCGCTGCGGTCCGCGTCATGACCTGGGAGGTACGGCGTCGCACCCGAAAGGATCTCACGCGGCTGACGCCCCACCTGCTGCGCGACATCGGCGTGGACCCGATGACGGCACAGGCCGAGGCCAACCGCCGGTTCTGGCAGGACTGATCTTTCCGAAACTCCTGTGGTTTCCCCTGACTGGGCCGGATTTATCCGGCCCCTTTTTTTGGGCGATACCCCAGGGCACAGGGCAGCAAAGGTTAAGAAATCCTGAACCTCCGCAGGTCAAGACCTTGATTCCAATAGATTCTCTATCCTGTAACACAGGGGGAATGCAAAAAGGCCCGCCAGAGGGGCGGGCCTTTCCAAAACGTTCCGAAAGCTCAGCGCTTGGAGAACTGGAAGGATTTACGGGCTTTCGCCTTGCCATATTTCTTCCGTTCCACCACGCGGCTGTCGCGGGTCAGGAAGCCGGCGGCTTTCAGCGCGCCGCGCAGGCCGGGTTCGTACAGTTGCAGGGCCTTCGAGATGCCATGCTTCACGGCCCCCGCCTGCCCCGACAGACCGCCGCCAACCACGGTGGCCATCACGTCGAACTGGCCTTCCACGTTTGCGATGGTGAAGGGCTGCTTCAGGATCATCTGCAGAACCGGACGGGCAAAATAGACCGCCATTTCCTTGCCGTTGACCACAACCTTGCCGGTGCCGGGCTTGACCCAGACGCGGGCAACCGCGTTCTTCCGCTTGCCGGTCGCATAGGACCGACCCAGCGCATCCCGCACAGCCACACGCGGGGCTGCCGCAGGGGCAGCAGGCGCGTCAGCATTGGTGCCGGACACGGCCGATTTCAGATCGTCGAGGGATTTGATGTCAGCCATGATCACGCGCTCCGGGTGTTCTTGGGGTTCAGCGCGCCAACGTCGAGGACGGTGGGCTGCTGAGCTTCATGCGGATGCTCGGTCCCGGCATAGACGCGCAGATTGGTCATCTGCTGGCGGCCAAGACGGTTGCGGGTGATCATACGCTCGACGGCCTTGATCACCACACGCTCGGGGTGATTGCCTTCCAGCACCTGCCGCGCGGTGCGCTGCTTGATGCCGCCCGGATGGCCGGTGTGCCAGTAATAGATCTTGTCGGCACGCTTGTTGCCGGTCATCTGGATCTTGTCCGCATTGATGATGATGACATTGTCACCCATATCCATATGCGGGGTAAAGGTCGGCTTGTTCTTGCCGCGCAGGATGTTGGCGACGATCGTGGCAAGGCGGCCCAGAACGATGCCTTCGGCATCGATCAGGATCCACTTTTTCTCGATGTCCGCCGGAGTAGCGGTAAAGGTTTTCATCGGTGGTGTCCCATGGAGGTCAGGCAGGGGTTGCCCCCCGGTAACTCGGATGGCGGCTTATCGCGCATAGGGCGCGCTGCGTCAAGCGGTGCGGGCAATATATAATATTGCAAAATCATAGTCTTACAAAAGTGGTATTATGTTACCCCATTGATTCCGCCGCAATCATCCGCAACGCCCGCGCCCGTGCCGGGGGGATGGCGGCAATTTCAACGCCTGTCAGAACATGCAGCGTATCAAGGTCACGGTCGATGACCGCATGGTCGCTGACCCAGCCGCCCATCGACAGATAGGTGCGCAGCAAGGGCGGAATCTGCGGCAGGGCCGCAAAGGGGGCCGCGGTGTCGGGCAGGCTGACACGCTCGGGCGCGCGCGGCCCGGGTCGCCAGCACTCAGGCGCGATGCGTGCGGCCAAAGCACCCAGCGCTGCGGTGTGCCGGGCCGGATCGGCCCCGGCAAAGCTGGAACAGCCAAACAGCAGCCCCACCCCGCCCGCATCGACCAGTCGCGTCATCGCGGCCCAGGCCAGCCTCAGAATGTCTGGATCATGCCGGTCAGGCGCAAGGCAAAAGCGGCCCATTTCCAGCATCTGGGCCGGAAACCGCGCCAGCCGGGACAGGTCATAGAATTGGGCGGCATAGGATTGCGCAAGGGTGGCCCCGTCAAACATCTGCACCCGGTAGGTGGCGACCAAGGCGCCCGAAGCACGGTCCTGCACCAGCACATGTTGCGCCTGATCGTCAAAGGCATCGGCATCGCGATGGTCAGCCGCTGCGCTGCCCCGCGCCGCCCGGAAGGCAAGGTAGCGCAGCCGCTGTGCCGCCGCGACCGACTCTGCGCTCGTCGCAAGACGCACCTCGTAGAGCCCGCGCGACAAAGGTTGCATGCCGTACCCCCGACCCATGACGCGTCCCTCTGGCCGTACCCTTGGCACCCGGACCCACGCCCCCTAGATATACCGATGATGCCGCAGGCTGGCATATCGGTCAGCCGCACAGAACCACAGGAGATGCGTATGGACAAGGTCGTGAGATCGGATGCCGAATGGCAGGAGATGCTGTCGGAGCTTGCCTATAAGGTGACCCGCAAACATGGGACCGAACGGGCCTTTACCCATGACAATTTCCCGAAAGAGCCGGGCACCTATCGCTGTGTGTGCTGCGATGCGCCGTTGTTCGACCAGTCGACCAAATTCGACTCGGGCACCGGCTGGCCCAGCTTTTATGCGCCGATCAGCGCCGAGTTGGTGGGAGAGACCGAAGACCGCAGCTGGTTCATGCGGCGCACCGAGGTGCATTGCAACCGTTGCGACGCGCATCTGGGCCATGTGTTCCCCGATGGACCTGCGCCCACCGGCCTGCGCTATTGCATGAACGGCGTGGCCCTGACCTTCGAGCCCGAAGCAGGCTGACCGGCAGGGCCGCCGAAGGCTGGTTCAGTCGCCCAGGAACTGTCCGGCACTGAACCGGCCGATATTGGCAAAGAGCTGGCCCAGCACGCTCTGACCCTGAACGCTGCTTTCGGTGACCCGGCGGGACAGCGGCACGATCTGCCCGCGTTCCAGACCGAAGCGCTCGACATTCTGCAGCACGCCGCTGTCACTGAAGCTCAGGGCCACAACCTGACGGTCAATCTCTTGCGGGGCAAGCGCGCCGCGCTGTTGCCAGCGGCTTTGCACATAGAACCAGCCGGTGTCATTCAGCAGGCCCGAGGCCGAGGGCCGCCCGACCTTGGGGGCTGCGGTGTCGCGGGTGTCCTGACCCACCACAAGCTGCGCCAGATCGGTTTCCGACGGGACATAGCCATGATTGCGGTAGATCGGCGCACAGGCCGTCAGCGCGGCGGTCAGGCAGATCATCGCGACGATCCGCATCACTGGCCGCACCACAGGGCGATTGGAAATGGCCGCAGATCTGCGGTCGCGCTGTGCTGTCGTCCATGCCATCCGTCGTAATCCCTACCCAGCGTTCCTGCGCGACCCGGCCCAGACTGCACCTCTGGCCTTGCCAAGCGGGGTGTCGCCGCTTACGTGCCACAGGATCAGAAACCGTCTCCTGAGGCAAAGGCTTACAGAAGGACGCGGGCCGGTTCAAGAATGGAACGCGCCTTGCCTGCGACCAAGGTCTGCGCCAATGCCCCGGGTTCCTTGATCCCTGCCCCCGGGTCCCTGTTCTCAGAAGGTGAGTCTGCCATGAAAAAACCCAGCGCGCCCGTCTCTTTGTCCGAGACTGCCCTGCCCGCCAGCCCGCCCCCGCTCAGCCAGACGTTCCGCAGCGGTGCGCTGTCGATGCGCAAGCCGACTCGCTTTGATCTGGTGCCCGATGCCGCCACCCGCGCGGCCATTGCCGCCGATCTTGGCCTGCTCTCGGTGCCCTACCTGCGCTTCAAGGGGGAAATCCGCCCGGCCCCCAACCGCGACTTCGTGCTGGAGGCCGACCTGTCGGCGGTGGTGGATCAGCCTTGCGTGATCTCGCTTGCGCCGGTCCGGGCCGAAATCACCGAAACCGTGCGGCGGCGCTTTGTTTCGGATTGGGTGGACCCCACCGGCGATGAGGTGGAAATGCCCGAGGATGACACTGCCGAAGGTATCCCCGAGGTGATCGACGTGGGCGTGGTTGCGCTGGAATCGCTGGTGCTGGCCTTGCCGATGTATCCGCGTGCACCCGGGGCGGAACTGGGCGAAGTGGCCGCCACCCCGCCGGGCGCGGCACCGCTGCGCGACGAAGACCTCAAACCCTTTGCCGCACTGGCCGCGCTCAAGGACAAACTGGGCGGCGGATCTGATGCCTGAACGAGACCCTGTTCAGAATGGGGCTTGCGCCCCGGCCAGATAAATGTATGTTCCGCGCCTCATTCGGGGTGTTGAAAAGCGCCCCCGGCGGCTTTGCCCGCTAGAAGAATCGTCAAGTAAAACAGGGGCATGTCCCCACTACCCAAAGGTTGCGACATGGCTGTCCCTCAGAACCGAGTCACCAAATCCAAGCGGAACATGCGTCGTGCACATGATGCGCTGGTCGCCGGGAATCCGGCCGATTGCCCGAACTGTGGCGAGCTGAAGCGCCCGCATCACGTGTGCGGTGCCTGCGGCCATTATGACGCCCGCGAAGTCGTGGCGACCACCAAAGACGTCGACCTGGACGAGGACGCGGCGTAAGCCGCAAGGCAACGGCGCAATCAGGCCTATGGCAAGCGGACTGCAAAATCCGGCGACAGACAGGCTTGAGGGCGAGGCTTTGACAGTCATATCGGTCGATGCCATGGGGGGCGACAAAGGGCCGGCGGTGGTTGTCGCCGGTCTTGGTCTGTCGGCCGCCAAGCACAGCGATGTCCACTTCATCCTGCATGGCGATTCTGCCACGCTGACCCCGCTTCTGGCGGCGCAACCCGGCCTGACTGGCCGGGTCACTTTGGTTCATGCCGAGCGTGTCGTCACGATGAACGACAAGCCCAGTCAGGTCATGCGCCATGGTGCCGGCACCTCGATGTGGTCTGCGATTGACGCGGTGAAATCCGGTGACGCGCAGGCCGCGGTGTCCTGCGGCAATACCGGCGCGCTGATGGCGGTCTCGATGGTCCGGCTGCGCAAGATTGCCGGTGTGAACCGCCCTGCCATTGCCTGCCTCTGGCCAAGCCGCAATCCCGGTGGCTTCAACCTGATGCTGGACGTTGGTGCCGGGATCGAGGCCGAGGCGGAAGACTTGTTGCAATTCGCCACCATGGGGGCCTCTTACGCCCGCAACGGGCTTGCGCTGTCGCGTCCCCGCGTCGGCCTGCTGAATGTCGGGACCGAAGAGCACAAGGGCCGGGCCGAGCTGAAAATCGCACATGACCGCATGGTCGAGGCCGCCGATGCCGGCGGCTTTGAATTTGTCGGCTTTGTCGAGGGCGGCGATATTCCCGGCGACCGGGTTGATGTCATCGTGACCGATGGCTTTACCGGCAACATCGCGCTGAAGACCGGTGAAGGCATCGCCAAGCTGATCGCAGACTTTCTGCGTGAGGCGTTCGGGGCGGGGATCTTGTCAAAATTCGCGGCGCTTCTTGCGCTGAACTCCTTGAAACGGCTGCAAAAACGCATCGATCCGCGCCGGGTGAACGGTGGGGTGTTTCTGGGGTTGAACGGCACGGTGGTGAAATCACACGGATCGGCCGATGAAACCGGGGTGGCGGCGGCAATCGGCTTGGCGATTCAACTGGCCCGCACTGGTTTTGTCGAACGTCTGGCGGCGCGGCTGGCCTCCACCGGCAAAAAGCTGGCAGACCGCTCCGACGAAGAAGACGTGGACGGGAAAGACGCGCCTGGGAAAGATTGGGCAACATCATGACGATACGGGCCGTTGTTGCGGGCGTGGGCCATTATCTGCCCGCCCGCGTGGTTGAAAATGCCGATCTGGAGTCTCTGGTCGAAACCAGCGATGAATGGATTCGCTCGCGCTCTGGCATTGAGCGGCGGCATTTCGCGGCAGAGGGCGAGATGACCTCACATCTGGCCAGCCATGCCGCGCGCGCCGCTTTGGCCGACGCCGGTCTGGTGCCGGATGACATCGATGCCATCATCGTGGCCACCTCGACCCCCGATCTCACCTTTCCCTCGGTCGCCACCATGGTGCAGGCCGAATTGCAGATGACCCGGGGCTTTGCCTTCGACATTCAGGCGGTCTGCGCCGGGTTTGTCTATGCGCTGACCACCGCCAATGGCATGATCCTGTCGGGTCAGGCCAAGCGCATTCTGGTGATCGGGGCCGAAACCTTCAGCCGGTTGATGGACTGGACCGACCGCACCACCTGCGTGCTGTTCGGCGACGGCGCAGGCGCGCTGGTGCTGGAGGCACAGACCGGCACCGGCGCCCCCAGCGACCGGGGCATTCTGGCGGGCGATCTGCATTCCGATGGCCGGTTCCGCGATCTGCTCTATGTCGATGGCGGCACCAGCACCGGCACAACGGGCCATCTGCGGATGGCGGGCAAGGAAGTCTTTCGCCATGCCGTTGAAAAGCTTGCCGAAACCGCGCATGCCAGCCTGGAAAAGGCCGGTCTGACCAGCGCCGATGTCGACTGGATCGTGCCGCATCAGGCCAATATCCGCATTATCGAAGGCACCGCCAAAAAGATGCAGTTGCCGATGGAAAATGTGGTGGTCACGGTGCAGGATCACGGCAACACATCGGCCGCTTCCATCCCGCTTGCCTTGTCGGTCGGACGCGCACGCGGGCAGATCAAGCAGGGCGATCTGATCGTGACCGAGGCCATCGGCGGCGGTCTGGCCTGGGGATCGGTGGTTCTCCGCTGGTAGGGCGACTTCACCAAGCGCTTCAACTGTCTGATCCAACTGTCTGATATTGACTCGCATTTCCGGACGGCGCATCCTTTGTATCAAATGCCGGGGGGATTTGCGGATGAGCGAAAAGACACTGACCCGAATGGACCTGTCGGAAGCCGTCTTCCGTGAGGTGGGTTTAAGCCGGAATGAATCGGCGCAACTGGTGGAAGCGGTGCTGCAACACATGTCTGACGCGCTTTCCGCCGGTGAGCAGGTCAAGATTTCCTCCTTTGGCACGTTTTCGGTGCGTGACAAATCGGCCCGCGTTGGCCGCAACCCCAAGACCGGCGATGAAGTGCCGATCAGCCCGCGCCGCGTGCTGACCTTCCGGCCGTCGCATCTGATGCGCGACCGTGTGGCTGCTGGCAAAAAGAAGTAATCCCATGACTGCAGGACCGCGCGGCGCATGACCAAATCGCCCGACGCCTTTCGTACGATCTCGGAAGTTTCAGAGCTTCTGGACATACCGGCGCATGTGCTGCGGTTCTGGGAGAGCCGGTTTCCGCAGATCCGCCCGGTCAAGCGCGCCGGCGGGCGTCGGTATTATCGTCCGGCGGATGTGGCGCTGCTGACGGGAATCAAGCGGCTGCTGCACGACGATGGCATCACGATTCGCGGCGTGCAGAAAATTCTGCGCGAACAAGGGGTTCGCTACGTCTCTGGCGTTGCTGACGACGGCGAAGATGACAATCTGGATGCGGTTGGGCCCCCGCCCGAAACGTCGCCCCCCCGCGCAGCGAAAACCGCAAGGATCATCCCCTTGCAGGCACCGCCGCGCGCAGAGCCTGTGGCAGGCGATGATCTGGCGGACGGCACCGATGACCTGCAAGGCGCGGGGATCAACCCGGTGGAGGAACAGGCCGATCTGGCAGAAGACGAGCTGCCGGCAGATCTTGCCGCCACCGTGGTCGAACCGCCACCGCCCGTGATGGCCCAAAGCCGGCCCGCTCCGGCAGAGCCGCTGCCGCCTGCCAAACCGCCCGTGCCCGAAGCCGAGGATCTGTTCTCGCGCCTGCCGATCGCCGAGCCGCCTTCCGCCAGCCCTCCGCCAGCAGATCCTGCCGCCGAGGCTCCGATGGCGGTCTGGGCCGATGAAAGCGACCTCACGCCCGATGGGGCCGAGGATACGGCGACCACCGCCCGCACGACAGGCGCGGCCGTGGTCACGCTGCGCCCCGCCGCCGAGCCACAGGGGCCAGCAGCGGCCGCGCCGCCGCGCGCCCCGATCCAGACCGGGCCCACCCTTGCGCAACGCCTGCGGGCCGTGTCATCCGATGATCTTGCGCCAGAGGACCGCCAGCGTCTTGCGCAGATCCGCGATCAGGCCCTGGCGCTGCGGTCACGCTTGTCCGGTCCGGTGCGGGCCCAAGGCTAAGCGCGCGTTTTTGGACAGGATCGTGATGCTTTCCCGCTTGTGCCGCCTGCGAATATCAGTATGTATCCCGGCATGTTCGGGCCGTAGCGCAGCCTGGTTAGCGCGTCCGTCTGGGGGGCGGAAGGTCGAGAGTTCGAATCTCTCCGGCCCGACCATCATCAAAACCGCCCGCTTGGCCCTGTGCCTTGCGGGCGGTTCTGTTTAAAGCATCTGGGGGGTTCAGAATGTCACTGACCGGAGTTCTTGCCGCCCAACATCTGCGCCAGATGATCGGTGATGGCGTCATCAGCGCCTCCCCCGCCATTCTGCCCGAACAGGTACAACCCGCCAGCCTTGATCTGCGGCTTGGCACCATCGCCTACCGCGTCCGTGCGTCTTTTCTGGCCGGCAAGGGCCGCCCGGTGGCGATGCGTCTGGCCGAGTTCGAGATGCACCGGGTGGATCTGACCGCCGGGGCCGTGCTAGAAAAGGGCTGTGTCTATGTCATCCCGCTGATGGAGCGGCTGGCCCTGCCCGCCGGATTGTCTGCGGTGGCCAATGCCAAATCCTCGACCGGGCGGCTCGATCTGCTGACGCGGACGATCACCGATGGCGGCACCGAATTCGACCGAATCCCCGATGGCTATGACGGTCCCCTTTATGCCGAGGTTTGCCCCCGCTCTTTTTCCGTGCTGGTCCGCGCCGGGCAGCGGCTCAACCAGATCCGGTTCCGCTATGGGCAGGCGGTGCTGTCCGACGCCGATCTGACAGCGCTGCACGCGCGCGAACCGCTGGTGAGCGGCACGCCGGTGATTTCCGAAGGTCTGGGGTTTTCGGTCGATCTGCGCCCCGAAACCGGCGATCTGGTCGGCTACCGCGCCAAGCCGCACACCGGTGTGGTCGATCTGGACCGCATCGGCCAGTATCCGGCAGCGGAGTTCTGGGAGGAGATCCGCACCACAGAGGGCCGTATCATCCTCGACCCCGGGGCCTTCTACATTCTGGTGAGCCGCGAGGCGGTGACAATTCCCCCCGATTATGCCGCTGAAATGGCCCCCTATCTGGCCATGGTCGGCGAATTCCGCGTGCATTACGCGGGCTTCTTTGACCCCGGCTTCGGCCATGCCGCCGCCGGGGGGGCCGGGTCGCGCGGCGTGCTGGAGGTGCGCTGCCACGAGGCGCCCTTTGTGCTGGAACATGGCCAGATCGTGGGGCGTCTGGTCTATGAACGCATGGCCGAACGGCCCGATGCGCTCTATGGCGAAAAGATCGCCTCCAATTATCAGGGTCAGGGGTTGAAGCTGGCCAAGCAGTTCCGCTGACCTTTGCAACGGCCAGCGGAACGCATTTGCGACGGACTCAGGTCACGACATCGGGCGTTTCGCGCCCGGTGAATTCGGTCAGCCGGGCAAGGCCGTGCGCGGCGCGGATCACCGGGGCCAGCGCCTCTTGCGGGTCAAGATCAAGCCCCTCCGGGCCAGCAGCATAGCGTTCCAGATAGACGCGCAGCGTCGCCCCTTCGGTGCCGGTGCCCGACAGGCGCATCACGATGCGGCTGCTGTCAGCAAAGATGATCCGCACGCCCTGCCTGGCACTGACCGAGCCATCGACCGGATCGGTATAGGCGAAATCATCGGCAGCGGTGATGGTCATACCCTCCACCACCTGCCCCGGCAAGCTGGGCAGGGTGGCGCGCAGCGCGCTGATCATCGCATCGGCCTTGTCACTGGTAATCGCCTCAAAATCATGACGGCTGTAATAGTTGCGGCCGTATTTTGCCCAATGCTCGGTCAGAATTTCGGCCACCGATTGCTTGCGCACGGCGAGGATATTGAGCCACAGCAGGATGGCCCAAAGCCCGTCTTTTTCGCGCACATGGTCAGACCCGGTGCCAAAGCTTTCCTCCCCGCAAAGCGTCACCTTGCCATCATCCAGCAGATTGCCGAAAAACTTCCAGCCGGTCGGCGTTTCAAACTTGGCAATGCCCAAAGCATCGGCCACCCGGTCGGCGGCGGCAGAGGTTGGCATTGAGCGCGCCACACCCGCCAGGCCCTGCGCATAGCCCGGGGCCAGATGGGCATTGGCCGCCAACACCGCGAGGCTGTCTGACGGCGAGACATAGATGCCCCGGCCGACCACCATGTTACGGTCGCCATCCCCATCGCTGGCGGCACCGAAATCGGGCGCATCCGGCCCCATCATCTCGGCCATCAGCTCATGCGCCCAGGTCGGGTTCGGATCGGGGTGCATGCCGCCGAAATCCGGCAGAGGGGTCGCATGGGTCACGGTGCCCTTGGCCGCTCCCAGCCGGTTTTCAAGGATCTCTACCGCATAAGGCCCCGTCACGGCGCACATCGCATCCATCCGCATGCGAAAGCCGCCCGCAAACAGCGCGCGGAGCGCAGGAAAATCGAACAGGGTTTCCATCAGCGCCGCATAATCGCTGACCGGGTCCACCACATCGACGATCATGTCACCAAGGGTCTGGCGGCCGACCCGGTTCAGATCGACATCCTGCGCCTCCAGCATCTTGTAGTCGGTGATCTCCTCGGTGCGGCGGAACATCGCTTCGGTCACGGATTCTGGGGCCGGGCCGCCGTTGGGCATGTTGAACTTGACGCCGAAATCTTCCTCGGGCCCGCCGGGATTGTGCGAGGCAGACATGATGATGCCGCCATCGGTCTTGTTCAGCCGGATCAGATGGCTGGCGGCCGGGGTCGACAGAATTGCGCCCTGCCCCACAATCACCCGGGCTGCGCCATTCGCTGCTGCCATCCGCAAAATCACCTGCGCCGCAACATCGTTGAAATAGCGCCCGTCGCCGCCCAGGACGAAGGTCTTGCCCGCAGCACCCACCACATCGAAAATCGCCTGCGTGAAGTTTTCCAGATAATGCCGCCCCATGAAGACGGGCGTTTTCTTGCGCAGGCCAGAAGTGCCCGGCTTTTGCCCGGCAATCGGTTGGGTCGCGACGGTGGTGATCATCTACTCTCTCCTTGTGCCGGCCCGTCGGCGGGCCTTGCGCGAAACATCAGCACGGACTGCGCCGGCAGCTCTGCCGGGGCCGGCCCGCTTGTCAGATCCGGACGGGTGCTGTCCAGCACCAGCTCCCATCTGGCAGAGCCGGGCAGCGAGAGCGGCACCCCTCCGCCACAATTGAAATAGGCCAGAACCGCATCATCCGACAGGTCAAAACCTTCAGCGGCCATCCGCAGTTCCACGCCCAGAGCGCGAAAGGCCGGATCATGCCAGTCTTGCGGCGCAGGGCTGCTGCCATCGGGCTTGTGCCAGATCACATCGGCCAGCCCATCCGTCGCGCGTGCGCGGGCATGCAGGAACCGCCGCTGCCGCAGCACCGGATGCGCCCGGCGCAGCGCGGTCAGACGCGCGATGAAATCGATCAGCCCAGTGTCGGGCTGCGACCAGTCCAGCCAGGTCACCGCATTGTCCTGCGCATAGGCATTGTTGTTGCCGCCCTGGCTGTGGCCCAGCTCATCGCCGGCCAGCAGCATCGGCACGCCCTGGCTCAGCATCAGCGTCGCCATCAGGTTGCGCTTGCGCAAGGCCCGCGCCGCCTGCACGGCGGGGTCATCGCTTGGCCCTTCGACGCCCATATTGTCGGAATGGTTGTCGGAATGACCATCGCGGTTGTCTTCGCCATTGGCCCAGTTGCGCTTGACGGTAAAGCTGACCAGATCCTCCAGTGTAAACCCGTCATGCGCGGTGATGAAATTCACCGAAGAGGTGGCGGAGCGCCCCGAATGGTCAAACTGCTCCGAGCTTCCCAGCAGCCGCTTGGCCAGATGCGGCGTCATCCCCGGATCGCCGCGCCAGAACCGACGCACCCCGTCGCGGAACTGGTCGTTCCATTCGTGGAACGGATGCGGATAGCCGCCCAGTTGATAGCCGCCCGGGCCGATGTCCCAGGGTTCCGCAATCAACTTCACCCGGCTCAACACCGGGTCTTGCCTTATGGCATCAAAGAACCCGCCATTGGGGTCAAACCCATGCGCCTCACGCCCCAGCACGGTGGCCAGATCAAAGCGAAAGCCATCGACATGGCAGGTTTCCACCCAATAGCGCAAGCTGTCCATCACCATGCGCAGCACCATCGGATGCGTCAGGTTCAGCGTGTTGCCAGTGCCGGTGTCATTCACATAATGCCGCCCGCCATCCGTCAGCCGGTAGTAGCTCGCGTTATCCAGGCCCCGGTAGCACAGCGTCGGCCCGAATTGGTCGCCTTCGGCGGTGTGGTTGTAGACCACATCCAGAATGACCTCGATCCCCGCCACATGCAGGCGGCGGACCATGGTCTGAAACTCCCACAGCGCGCCGCGCGCCATATAGCGCGGCTCGGGCGCAAAGAACGCCAGCGTGTTGTAGCCCCAATGGTTGCGCAAGCCGCGTGCCACCAGAAAGCGGTCGTCGGGAAAGGCCTGCACCGGCAAGAGTTCCACCGCCGTGACGCCCAGTTTTTGCAGATGCGCGATCACCGGATCAGAGGCCAGCGCAAGGTAGCTGCCGCGCAGCGGCTTGTCGACGCCCGGATGCAGCTGGGTCAGGGCCTTGACATGCGCCTCATAGATCACCGTCTCAGAGCGCGGGGTGCGCGGGGCGGCGTCATCGCCCCAGGTGAAAGACGTGTCGGTGACCACCGCCTTGGGCACGGCAAAGGCGGAATCGCGGGTGTCAAACGACAGATCGCCGCGGCTGGACCCGATCTTGTAGCCCATCACCGCATCCGACCAGCGCAAGCGGCCCTCCAGCGCCCGGGCATAGGGGTCCAACAGCAACTTGTGCGGGTTGAACCGGTGCCCGCGTTCGGGCGCATAGGGCCCATGCGCGCGCAAGCCGTACACCGTGCCAGGGGTCAGCCCGCCGACATGCAGGTGCCAGATATCGCCGTCACGGTCCCGAAACGGCAGACGCGCCATTTCCTTGCGCCCATCGGGCGAGAACAGGCACAAATCGATCGCGGTCGCATGAGCAGAAAACACCGCGAAATTGACGCCGTCCCCATCAAAACTTGCCCCCATCGGCCAGGGCCGGCCCGCCGACAGCGCATGGCCCGGCAGCCGCGCGGCCAGCGGCGCAGGCCCCGCTGTCATCCGCGCACCTTGTCATAAAGCGCGGCATAGGCGGCGGCAGAGGTTTCCCAGCCCACCGGATGGCGCATGGCATTCTTCTGCAACCGTGCCCACAACTTTGGCTGGGCATGGATCTCGACCAGCTTGGTCAGCGCCTGACCAAAGGCCAGCGCATCGGTCGGGTGAAACACCACCCCCGTCGCCACCCCAGCCGCAAGCGTGGCGGGCGTGGCCCCGATCACCGTATCGGCCAGCCCCCCCGTCGCCGCCACCACCGGAATTGTGCCATAGCGCAGCCCATACATCTGGGTCAGCCCGCAAGGTTCAAACCGCGACGGCACCAGCACGGCATCCGCCCCGGAAAACAACTGGTGGCTCAGATCTTCGTCATAGCCGATCTTTACCGCCACCCGGCCCGGATGCTCCCCGGCCAGCCGGCGCATCGCATCCTCCATCTCCGGCTCGCCAGATCCCAGCACCACCAGCCCGCCGCCTGCCGCCACAAACTCGGGCACCACCTGCGGCAGCAGGTCAATGCCCTTCTGGTGGGTCAACCGGCTGACCACAATGGCCAGCGGTCCGGGCACATCGATTCCGAACCCCGCGCAAAGCGCTGCCCGCGCCTGCACCTTGCCTTCGGGCGCCTTGGCACTGAACGGCACCGGCTCGCGGTCCGGCGACCAGACCCCGGTATCCACGCCGTTCAGAATGCCCGATACCCGCGCCGCACGCGCAGCGATCACCCCCTGCAACCCCATGCCGAATTCGGCCCGCATCAGCTCTGCCGCATAGGTGGGCGACACCGTGGTGATCCAGTCGGCTGTGATCAGACCCGCCTTCAGGCTGGACAAGCCGCCGTAATATTCCAACCCGTCCGAGTAGAACTGCTCTCCCGGCAGGCGCAATTCATTCAAAAGCGTCACCGAGGCCCAGCCCTGAAACGCAATGTTGTGCACGGTCATCACCGATCTGACCGCGCCCTTGCCGCGATAGGCGAGATAGGCCGGGGCAAAGCCTGCCTGCCAGTCATGGGCGTGCAGGATATCGGGCTGCCAGCCGGCAACACCGTCCTGCGCCATGCGGGCGGCCATCCAGGACAGGGCGGCAAAGCGCTGCGGATTGTCCCACCACTCGCCACCCGGCCCGCCATAGGGCGTCCCCTCGCGGTCATAGAGATGCGGCGCATCAAGCAGCAGCAGGTCGATCCCCTCGACCTTGCCCGCATAGACCACGCCCTCCCCGCCGAACAAACCCTGCTCGGTCCAGACCGGAGTCATCTGCGCGCACAAGGGGCGCAGGGCGCGGTAGGCCGGAATCAGCACCCGCATGTCCCAGCCCACCGCCGCCAGGGCAGAAGGCAAGGCCCCCACCACATCGGCCAGCCCGCCGGTCTTGATGAACGGCACGCATTCCGATGCGACTGACAGAACCCGACCCTTCATCACACCCCCTTTATCTGTTCCCAAATATCCTCGGGGGTCCGGGGGCAGACAGCCCCCGGGGTCACCCCGGGACCCGCCCTATGCCAACACCCGCGCCCGCGCATCCAGCATGTCCTGCGTGATCAGCACGATCCCGCTTTCCGTCCGGCGGAACCACTTGCCATCTTCCTCCGGGTCCTGTCCAACCACAAGCCCCTCGGGGATGATAACCCCCCGGTCGATCACACAATTCTTGAGCTCCACCTTGCGGTTCACGCACACCTGCGGCAGCGCCACCACATGGTCCAGCGTGCTCCACGAATGGGTGCGGCAGCCGGTGGACAGCAGCGAATTGCGCACCTCCGACCCCGAGACGATACAATCCCCCGCCACCAGCGAAGACACCGCCATGCCACGCCGGCCTTCGGTGTCATGGATGAACTTGGCCGGCGGCAGGATTTCGGCATAGGTCCAGATCGGCCAACTGTTGTCGTACAGATCCAGCTTTGGCACGAACTCGGTCAGGTCGATATTGGCCTGCCAGAAGGCATCGATCGTGCCCACATCGCGCCAATAGGGTTCATCCTCCAGCCCCGCCGTCACGCAAGAGTCGGCAAACTTATGCGCCACCGCCTTGCCGTTCTTCACGATCTGCGGAATGATGTCATTGCCAAAATCATGGCTGGAATTGCTGTCTTCCGCATCGCGGATCAACAGATCACGCAGCAGATCCCAGTTGAAGACGTAAATGCCCATCGAGGCCAGTGCATTGTCGGGGTCACCCGGAATGCCGGGCGGATCGGCGGGCTTTTCCAGAAACTGGGTGATGGTCATCTGGTCATCGACATGCATCACGCCGAATGCCGTTGCTTCCATCCGCGGCACGGTCAGGCAGCCGATGGTCACATCCGCCCCCGAGGATACATGCTGTTGCAGCATCACCTCGTAATCCATCTTGTAGATATGGTCGCCCGCCAGGATGATCACATATTTGACGCCGTAATCATCCACGATATCAATGTTCTGCGTCACCGCATCGGCGGTGCCCAGATACCATTTCGTCTCATCCACCCGCTGGCTGGCGGGCAGGATATCAAGGTATTCGTTGCGTTCGGCGCGGAAGAACCCCCAGCCGCGCTGCATGTGGCGGATCAGGCTGTGCGCCTTGTATTGCGTGGCAATCGCCATCTTGCGGATGCCGGAATTGAGCGCGTTGGACAGCGCAAAATCAATGATCCGCGTCTTGCCGCCGAAATAGACCGCCGGTTTGGCGCGGCGGTCTGTCAGTTCTTTCAACCGGCTGCCCCGGCCCCCCGCCAGAACAAATGCCATGGCCTGCGACGACAGCCTTGTATTCGGTTTCGCCTTCATGATCCCTCCCCTTTGCCTGCTTTACGCAAGCCCCCCCTGTTTCAGATAGACCGCCGACAGCGGCGGCAATGTGACAACCGCCGACCATGGCCTGCCGTGGCACTGCACCTCCTCTGCCGTGACCCCGCCCAGATTGCCACGATTGCCGCCGCCATAGGCAACGGAATCGGTGTTCAGAAGTTCCGCCCAATCCCCGCCTGATGGCAGGCCAACGCGGTAGCGCCGATCCACCGGCGTCATGTTGACCAAGGCCACCACGGCCGGATCCCCCTCCGCCCCCTTGCGGACCCAGGCATAGACGCTGGCCTCGGCATCATTGCTCTCGATCCACTCAAACCCTTCGGGCCTTGTGTCATTGCGGTAAAGCGCAGGGGTTTCGCGGTAGACGCGGTTCAAATCGCGCACCAAAGCCTGAATCCCGGAATGGGATGGAATTTCAAGCTGATGCCAGTCGAGGCTCTGATTGTGGTTCCACTCCGCCCCTTGGGCAAATTCGCAGCCCATGAAGAGCAGTTTCTTGCCCGGATGCGCCCACATGAACCCGTAATAGGCGCGCAGGTTGGCAAATTTCTCTTCCCCGTCGCCCGGCATCTTGGCCAGCATGCTGCCCTTGCCATGCACCACCTCATCATGGCTGATCGGCAGGATGTAATTTTCCGACCACGCATAATGCAGGCCAAAGGTCATCTGGTGGTGGTGATATTTGCGGTGAATCGGGTCCTTTTCCATGTAGGACAGGGTGTCGTTCATCCAGCCCATGTTCCACTTGAAGCCAAAGCCCAGCCCGCCGTGGTTGACCGGGCGGCTGACCCCCGGAAAAGCGGTGCTTTCCTCGGCGATCGTCATGATACCGGGGGATTCACCATAGGCCACCACATTCATGCGTTTGAGCATGGCGATGGCTTCGTAATTCTCGCGCCCGCCATCGCGGTTGGGCACCCATTCCCCGGCCTTGCGGCTGTAGTCGCGGTAGAGCATCGAGGCTACCGCATCCACCCGCAGCCCGTCGATGTGGAATTCCTCCAGCCAGTACAGCGCGTTGGACACCAGATAGTTCTGCACCTCATTGCGCCCGTAATTGTAGATCAGCGTGTTCCAATCATTGTGGAACCCTTCACGCGGATCGGCATGTTCATAAAGCGGGGTGCCGTCAAACTGGCCAAGGCCATGCGCATCGGTGGGGAAATGCCCCGGCACCCAGTCAAGCAGCACGCCCAGACCCTTGCGATGCGCGGCATCAATGAAGGCACGAAATTCCGGCGGGGTGCCGTGGCGGATGGTGGGCGCAAACAGGCCCACCGGCTGATAGCCCCAGGACCCGTCAAACGGGTATTCGCTCACGGGGAGCAACTCGATATGGGTGAACCCCATATCGACTGCATAATCAACAAGTTGCTCGGCAAGCTCAAGGTAGCTCAGCATCCGGTCCCCCGGCGCACGACGCCACGAGCCCAGATGCACCTCATAGACCGAGATCGGAGCCTCGACGATGTGGCGCGCGGCCCGCGAGTCCATCCAGTCGGCGTCATGAAAGTCGCCGGAAATTGTCCTGATAACAGAGGCATTTGCGGGCGGATGTTCAGACCCGAAGCCAACCGGATCGGCCTTGAGCGGCAAGAGCTGCCCGCCCGGGCCGCGCAATTCGTATTTGTAGGTGGCCCCTTCGCCCAGATCGGGCACGAAGGTCTCCCAGACGCCCGTGGCCCCGCGCCGCCGCATCGGGTGGCGCCGCCCGTCCCAGATGTTGAAATCCCCCACCACCGACACCCGTTCGGCATTGGGGGCCCAGACCGCGAAATGGGTGCCCTGCACCCCTTCATGCGTGATCACATGCGCGCCCAGCACCTGCCACAGGCGCTTGTGGGTGCCCTCGCCCAGCAGGTATTCGTCCAGCTCGCCCAGCACCGGGCCAAAGCGGAACGGGTCTTCAAACTCCCATGTCGTGCCCTGCCCGCTGGCGCGCAGACGGTAGGCCGCCTTGCGCGGCAGCGTGGCGACGAAAAGCCCCTGTCCCCAATGGGTTGCAGCCGTTTGTTGACCTGCTTTCCCGGTCAGCACCCAAAGCTGATCTGCCCCCGGGACAAAGGCTGTCACCTGCCATGTTCCGTCCCGCTTATGCGGACCGAGCACCGAAAACGGGTCGCCATGCCGCCCTTCGACGATGGCAAGCGCCACGCCGTCGTCGATCAGATGTTCGGCCATGCTGTCTCCTCCCAAAGTCAGCCCCCCCGGACCGGCCCCGGCGCTACAGCGCCGATGACACGTTCCAGATGTCTTTCATATAGCTGCGGATGGTGCGGTCAGAGGAGAAGAACCCCGACCGCGCTGTGTTCAGGGCCGCCATCCTTGTCCAGTTGTCACGGTCGGCATAGGCGGTATCGACCCGCGCCTGCGCCGCGTCAAAGGCATCGAAATCGCTGGCCACAAGGAAATAGTCATGGTGCCAGACCCGGTGCACCAGATCGTGGTAGCGGTCCGGCTCTTCGGGGCTGAAGCGTCCTTCGGCAACCATTTGCAGCACATCCTGCAAGGTCTGGCTGGCCTCGATCGCCTTGCGGGCATGATCAGGGTCTTGCCGGCGCGCCATCGCCTCTTCGGTGGTCATGCCGAACAGGAAGAAGTTCTCGATCCCAACCTCTTGCAAAATCTCGACATTCGCGCCGTCGAGCGTGCCGATGGTGGGGGCGCCGTTGATCATGAACTTCATGTTGCCCGTGCCCGAGGCCTCCTTCCCGGCGGTAGAGATCTGTTCGGACAGATCCGCCGCAGGGATAAGCCGTTCAGCCATCGACACGTTGTAATTGGCCGGATAGACCACCTTCAACAGATCACCCGTGACAGGATCATTGTTAATGACCTGCGCCACATCATTGATAAGGCGGATGATTTCCTTGGCGACCGCATAGCCCGGGGCGGCCTTGCCACCAAAGATCTTGACCCGTGGCACCCAATTGGCCTTGGGATTTTGCCGGATTGCCTCCCAATGGCCGATGGTCTGCAGGATGTTCAACAACTGACGCTTGTATTCGTGAATCCGCTTGATCTGCACATCGAACAAGGCATCCGGGTTGACGGTGATGCCTTCATGGCTGGCCAGCCAATTCGACAGCGCCACCTTGTTCGCGCGCTTGGCTGCATCAAATTCTGCGCGGAATGCGCTGGTTTCAATAGGCTTTTCCAGATCCTTGAGCAGATCCAGATCAGCCTCCCAGTCCGAACCGATGGTATCGGTGATCAGGGTGGACAGCGGCTTGTTGCACATCTTCAGCCAGCGACGCGGGGTCACCCCATTGGTCTGGTTCACAATCCGGTCGGGGTGCAGCGCATGCAGTTCCGGAAACAGGTTCTTCTTCACCAGATCAGAGTGCAGCGCCGAGACGCCGTTCACCTTATGGGCCATGATGAAGGCCAATTCGCCCATCCGCACCTCATGATGCTTGACGATGCCGATGTAATGCGGACGGCCCCGGTGTTCGGTCTTGTGCCAGTGGTCGATCTGCTCGACGATCTGCATGTGGCGCGGCAGCACATTGCCGAAGGTGAAGGTGGCCCACCGCTCCAACGCTTCGGGCAGGAGCGTGTGGTTGGTATAGCCAAGGCAGTTGCGCGCCACCGGCAGCGCCTGATCGAACGGCATGCCATGCTCATCCACCAGCAGCCGCACCAGCTCTGGCCCGGCAATCGCGGGATGGGTGTCATTCATCTGGATCGCCACATGATCGGGCAGCTTGCGCAGGTCGGTCTCCGACGCAAGGAAGCGGCGCAGGATGTCTTGCAGCGCGGCGGAGGTCAGGAAAAACTCCTGCTTCAACCGCAACTCCTTGCCCTGATAGGTGGTGTCATCGGGATAAAGCACGCGTGACAGGGTGCGGGCCAACGCCTCCGGCTCAGCCGCAGCGGCGTAATCGCCGCGATTGAAGCGATCAAGGTCGAACATCGTGGTGGGCAGCGCCCCCCAAAGGCGCAGGGTGTTGGCCCATTTGCCCTGCCAGCCCACAACCGGCGTGTCATAGGCCGAGGCGACCACGGTCTCACTTGGCACCCAGACCTCGCGCCCGGCCTGCTGTTCCATATGGCCCTTGAACGGGATCACATAAGCCGCCTCGGGCCGGGTGAATTCCCACGGGTGATCCTGCTTGAGCCAGTCTTCCGGGGCTTCGACCTGACGCCCGCCTTCAAAGCGCTGGCGAAACAGCCCGTGTTCATAGCGGATGCCGTAGCCATAGGCCGGGCAGCCCAGCGTGGCCATAGATTCCATGAAACAGGCCGCCAGCCGCCCCAGACCGCCATTGCCAAGCGCGGCGTCCGGTTCATCCTCGATGATCGCGCGGAAATCCTGACCGAAACCGGCCATCGCCTCTATCGCCTGATCGCGCAGGCCCAAGTTGACGGTGGCATCTTCCAGAATCCGCCCGATCAGGAATTCCATCGACAGATAATAGACCCGCTTGTGCCCGGTGGCCCAGGTCTTGCGGGTCGAGGCGAACCAGGGTTCGACAATCTGATCCCGGATCGCGAAAGACAGTGCCATACGCCAGTCATAGAGGCTGGCATGTTCGGCATCCTTGCCCAGCGTATAGGCCAGATGACGCAGGATATTGGCTTTCAACGAGGTCGGAGCGGAGCTGAGATCGTTCATCGGGTTCCACAGGTTGGGGTGGCAAGACATCTGCCTGAGGCTAGACCCATGGCCGTCGGGGTCAAGCGCCCGCAGTTTGCCATTGATCTTGCCCGGGCGCGATGTCGCAGAAACTGCCTTCACAGTTACCGCAATCACCATCGGAACGCACGGATTTAAAGTGCCTTACTTTCAGATATTTAAAATTCTCAAAGCGCTTTGAAGACTCGCCCGTGGACAGAAAATGACACGGCCGGTGACAAACCCTTGCGACGGCCCCTGTGCCCAATCTGCGGGCAGCAGGTCTGTTTGTGCGGCAGGGGCTGTGTCACCCTGCCGGGCCTCGCGCAGTGGCCTTTGGCACTGGATTGATCTGGATCAAGGCTCGTGCCGTGCCACTTGCGCAGTATTAACACTTATCCGGCACATCTTTTGGCGCAGACACCCCCCATATGCGACTGACCACACGCACCAACCTCGCCATGCGCACGCTGATGTTCTGCGCCGCCAACCCGGACCGTATCGTGCGCAAGCGCGAGATCGCGCTGGCCTGCAATGCCAGCGAAAACCATCTGGCCCAGGTGATCCACTTGTTGGCCCAGACCGGCTATCTGCGCACCCTGCGCGGCCGCACCGGCGGGCTGATGCTGGGGTGCAGTGCCGCCACCATCACCGTAGGCGCAGTGTTCCGCCAGTTCGAGGCTTGCCTGCCCTTTGCCGAATGCTTTTCCAGCACTGACTGCACCTGCCCGCTGGTCGGGGCCTGCCGGCTGAAGGCCACGCTCGCCACGGCGCTGGAGGGATTCTATGCCGGGCTTGACGCGGTGACCCTGGAAGATCTGATGCGCGACAACACCGGCCTTCTCCGCTTGCTCAGCCTCGGGTAACCTTGCTGTTTGGCACGAACCGGCGCACCCGTTTCCGAAACGGAAACGTCACAAAAGCTTCGCCAAGCCTGCATCTTTGCGTCACGCAAGACGATCAACCCTGCGGCGATACCGGAACCGGCTGGCGGCCTGTGCTGCAGCCAATCAAGGAGATTGCCCAGGATGCGTTCGTCCGCATGTTTTACCACCGCTCTTGCCAGCACGGCACTGGTTCTGCTGGCCCTGCCCCAGGCGGGCCATGCTGCGCCCTGCAGCTTTGGCATTGATCCGCTTGCCCCCACGGTCACCTGCGGCGCGCCGGACAGCGATCCGGTCAGTTCGGCACAAGATGGTCTGGCGGTTGTCGTCACCAGCACTGGCAGTGTGACCAGCACCAACCGCAACACCCCTCCGCTGGCCCTCGGCGGCACCACTGTCAGCGTCGTCAATGACGGCATCATCGACAACTCTGACACCCGCAACAACACAGATGCCATCCAGGCCACCGGCAGCGGCCTGACCATCGTGAATTCGGGCAAGATATCCAGTGGCGACCGCGCCATTCACGCGCTGGACGGCTTTGGCGGCGGGCTGGTGGTGACCAACCTTGCCGATGGGGAAATCACCTCGCGCCGCCAGACCATCCGCACCGAAGGCTCGGCCCCCGGTTCGGTCGTGACCAATTACGGCACCATTTCTTCGCTGGAAGGCCGCGCTCTGCAATTGCGGGGCCAGGGCACCAGCGTAACCAATTACGGCACGCTGATCGGCGGCGAAGAGGTGATCGAGGCGCGGGACGATTTCAGTCTGGTCAATTACGGCAGCATCAAGATCCGTGACGGGGTGGAAGATCAGGATGGCGTGCAATTCGCCTCTGGCACTGTCCTCAACCACGGTCTTATTCAGGGCAGCGACGACGGCATCGACATCGACGAAGGCACGATCACCAACACCGCGACCGGGCGCATCATCACCACCGGGTCCGGTGGCAATGGCATCGACATCGACCCGGAGTTTGACAACAGCCGCGATCCGCTCCGCCCCTCCGGCACGGTCACCATCATCAACGCCGGTTACATCGAAGGCCCCTCGGCCATCGGCACCGACCCGGCCGCGCAGAACCGCGTGGAGGTCTACAACAGCGGCACGCTGGTTGGACGGGACAGCCCCGCCATAGCATTGGCACCGATGCAAGGCGACAGTCTGGTTTCGCTGAGCCGTGACAGCCAGGTGTTTGGCGACATCCTGTTTGGTGGTGGCAATGATGTGCTGGAAATCAAGGCGCTGAGCGCGGGCTTTTTGTTTGACGGGCAGGCCGATGGCGGCGCGGGGCAGAACACTTTGCGGCTGACCGATTACCTGCTGGCCGATATTGCCAGCTTCTCGCTTGTCGATGGTGTGGTGCAGTTTGCGCTGACCAGCGTGGCGGGCGAGACGCTGGGACGCTTCGTCAACTTCGACACCTGGCTGCTGGGGGATGGCACCCGCTATGCCACCCGCGATCTGGCCGCCCAATTCGCGCCGGTACCGCTGCCTGCCGGCCTGCCGCTGATGCTTGCTGCGCTGGGCGGGCTGGCGCTGCTGCGCCGCCGCACAGCCTGAACCTGCGCGGGCCGCATCCGGTTTGCACCGGGATTCGGCCCCTTGCCCAAGGGCGCGGCATCGTTAGCGCAAACATCAATGGTTTGCGCTAACATCATGATTGTAATGCGTTTTTGATCTTTGCACAGTGCTTTGCGCCCTGTATCTGAGCGTGGAGCATTCAGGCAGGAGCGCGCCATGACCATCACCGTCGCCATCAATGGCTTTGGCCGCATCGGGCGCTGCACTCTGGCCCATATTGCGGAATCAAACCGCAATGATGTGCAGGTGGTGGCCATCAACGCGACCGGGCCGATTGAAACCAACGCGCATCTGTTGAAATATGACTCGGTGCATGGCCGCTTTCCCGGCGTGATCAAGGTCAGCGGCACAACGCTGGATCTGGGGCGTGGGCCGATCCGGGTGCAAAGCAGCTATGATCCGTCCGAGCTGGATTGGGACGGTGTGGATGTGGTGCTGGAATGCACGGGCAAGTTCAACGACCGTGACCGTGCCGCCGTGCACCTGACGCGGGGGGCCAAGCGGGTGCTGGTCAGCGCGCCCGCCAAGCGCGCCGACATGACGGTGGTCTACGGCGTCAACCACCGCGCCCTGACGCCCGACCATCACGTGGTATCCAACGGATCTTGCACCACCAATTGTCTGGCACCGCTGGCCAAGGTGCTCAATGACGCCATCGGCATCGAGTCGGGCATCATGACCACCATCCACAGCTACACCGGCGACCAGCCCACGCTGGACCGCCGCCATGCCGATCTGTACCGCGCCCGCGCGGCCAGCATGGCGATGATCCCCACCACCACCGGGGCGGCCAAGGCGCTGGGCGAAGTGTTGCCGGAACTGGCCGGAAAGCTGGATGGCACCTCGCTGCGGGTGCCCACCCCCAATGTCAGCGCGGTAGATCTGACCTTCATCGCCGCGAAATCGGTGACGGTGGACGAGGTGAATGCGATCGTGCGCGAGGCCTGCGCCGGCTATATGGGCATGGTGATGGCCTATGATCCGGAACCCAAGGTCTCTATCGACTTCAATCACACCACGCAGTCGTCTATCTTTGCCCCGGACCAGACCCGCGTTGTTGGCCGTTCGGTGCGGGTTCTGGCCTGGTATGACAATGAATGGGGCTTTTCCTGCCGCATGGCCGATGTGGCCGGTGTGATGGGGCGGCTGCTGCACTGACCGGGGGAAGGTGCGCCCCGACTGGGGATGAATGTGACCGACCGGATTGCCCTGAGCCTTGGCCTGATCATCATCGCGGCGGCAGGCGCGGACATTGCATGGAACGACGCCAGCGCGTTGCTGTTTCTCTCGATGAAATTCGCGGATATGGTGGAATGGTCGGCATTCTGGCGCTGAATGCGCCAGTCTGCCGTTGATTTTTGCCGCTGACTGGTGATGTTAGCGCTAAACGTGACATGCGAGTCGCTTTTCATCAGGAGATTGCCATGACGGTCAAAGTTGCCATCAACGGGTTCGGGCGCATCGGGCGCAATGTGTTGCGCGCCATCATCGAATCGGGCCGCACGGATATCGAGGTCATTGCGATCAATGATCTGGGCCCGGTTGAAACCAACGCGCATCTGCTGCGCTTCGATTCGGTGCATGGCCGCTTTCCCGGCACCGTGACCACTGGCGACGACTGGATCGACGCGGGCCGCGGCAAGATGCGGGTGACCGCCCTGCGCAACCCGGCCGATCTGCCATGGTCGGATGTCGATGTGGTGATGGAATGCACCGGCATCTTCACCAGCAAGGAAAAATGCCAGGCCCATCTGGAAAACGGCGCGAAACGCGTGCTGATCTCGGCCCCAGGTGATGGTGCAGACAAGACCATCGTCTACGGCGTGAACCATGACACGCTGACATCGGATGATATCATCGTGTCCAACGCGTCCTGCACCACCAACTGCCTGTCGCCGGTGGCATACGTGCTGAACAACGTGATCGGCATCGAAAAAGGCATGATGACCACGATCCACAGCTACACCGGCGACCAGCCGACGCTGGATACCATGCACAAGGATCTGTACCGGGGCCGCGCCGCCGCCCTGTCGATGATCCCCACCAGCACCGGGGCGGCCAAGGCCGTGGGACTGGTGCTGCCCGAACTGAAGGGCCGGATGGACGGCTTTGCCATCCGCGTGCCGACGCCGAATGTCTCGGTCGTTGACCTGAAGTTCATCGCCAAGCGTGAAACGTCGGTGGAGGAGATAAATGCCGCGATCAAATCGGCCGCGGATGGCAAGCTGAAGGGCATTCTGGGCTATACCGAGTACAAGAACGTCTCGTCAGACTTCAACCACGACCCGCATTCTTCGGTGTTCCATATGGATCAGACCAAGGTGATGGATGGCACGTTCTGTTCCATCCTGACCTGGTATGACAATGAATGGGGCTTTTCCAACCGGATGGCCGATACCGCAGTGGCGATGGGCAAGCTGATCTGATCCCGCACGGGCGGGCCGCGGACAAGCGGGATATCTCCACTGGGCGCAGGCAAGAAAGCTCGAGCCGCCACATAGTCGGCCCGCTCTTGCCTTGCTTGTACCCAAATCATGCATGGCAAAGACATATTGCCGGTTGAGCGAATCATCAGACGATCCTAGCGTTTTCCTTCTTTTGGTGTTTCCGGCCTGTCCGGGTTTTTGTTCATGGAGGAAAAATGCGCTACGCTCTCGCCTTTACCCTTGCAACCTGTCTTGCCCCTATGGCGCAGGCAGCCCCTCTCATCCTTGATTTCAGCGGCAGCATTTGTGGTGCGGCCGCTGACACGGTTTGCGGCAACGGATCGTTCATCGGGCAGTCATACGGTGATATCGCCGGGCAGCTGGATGTCATTTATGACGGTTCGCGCGATAATGCCGGGCTCTTTGACGTTCGTCATTGGGCTGGCGGATATGAGACCCTGCCCCATGTCGCCTATGGCGAATTTGTGGGGGGCGGTCTGTCTATTCTGTTCCAGCCGCTTGCGGGTTTTGCAGTCACTGTCTCGGGCTTTGAGATCGCACCTTATGCAAGCTCTATTTCGGATACGCTGGTGCAGGTCATCGACACCGCCGCCAACACTCTGCTGGTGAACCAGAGCTTTACACCGCTTGCCACAGGGGAAGTGACCTCGTTCAACGGGTCCTGGACCTCGGCCTCGGGCATTCAGATCAATCTTGGCCCCGATGCCTGGAACGTGGGTATTTCCAATATCCTCTATTCGGTAGCCGCAGTCGATCCGGGAACGCCGCCCGCCGTACCGCTGCCGGCTGCGGGCTGGATGATGTTGGCCGGTGTGGGGGCGCTTGGTGCCTTGGCGCGCCGCCGCCGCACCACCGCCTGAGGCGCAATGGTCCTGGCGCCCTTGCCGTGAACGGCAGGGTGCGAGAACACGCCTGAGCTCAGGCATGTTTCGGGCCGGTCACGTTTTGTGACCGGCCCTCGCTTTTTATTGTCTCGGCAACGGGTTATGAGGGCGTCATGGATCTGATTGTCTTCCTCGCCATCCTGTCTGGCCTGTTTCTGGCCATCGCCCTGTCCGAGCCGCTTGCGGCGCGGCTGCGGCTGCCTGTCACCGTGATCCTCGCGGCCGTTGGCAGTGCCATCGGGGCGGCGGCGGCGTGGTTCTTCCGCACCGACATTACCGATGCGCTGAACCCGCTGGCGCTGGCGATCCTGTCGCTGCCGATCTCTTCCGATCTGTTCATCTACATCTTCTTGCCGGTGCTGATCTTTCAGGTTTCGCTCACGCTGAACCTGCGGCGCCTGCTGGATGACTGGGTGCCGGTGCTGGTGCTGGCGGTGGTGGCCGTAGTGGTGGCGACCTTCGTGATCGGCATGGCGCTGAAACCCTTTACCCCCCTGCCGCTGATTGCCTGTCTGCTGATCGGCGCGATTGTCTCGACCACCGATCCGTCGGCGGTGGTCAGCATCTTTCGCGCCACCCCTGCCCCGCAGCGTCTGGCCCGCATCGTCGAAGGCGAAAGCCTGCTGAATGACGCCGCCGCCATCGCCCTGACCTCGGTGTTTCTGGTCGCCGTCGCCGCGCGCGATACCGAGCCGAACATTGGCCTCGCCTTGCTGCAACTGCCCTGGCTGATCGTGGCCGGGGCCTTTGTCGGCTGGTTCGTGGGCAGGCTTGCGGTACAGGTGATGGGCTGGATGAACCCCTGGCCACTGGCGCAGGTGTCGATCAGCTTTGTCACGCCCTTTGCCACCTTCCTGCTTGCGGATCAGGTGGTTGGCGCTTCGGGCGTTGTGGCGGTGGTGGTCGCAGGCATGACGGTGAACTTTTCCGCCCCCGGCCGCATCTCGCCCCCTGCACTGGCGCAGTTGCGTGATGCCTGGTCGCTGATCGCCTATTGGGCTGGCGGGCTGATCTTTGTGCTGGCCGCCCTTCTGGTGCCGCGCGTGCTGGAGGGGTTGCGGCCCACAGATCTTGGCCTGATCCTTGTTGCGGTGATCGCAGCCTTTGTGGCCCGGGCCATCGTGCTTTATGGCATCCTGCCGCTGCTGACCTCTGCCGGGCTGTCGCCACAGGTAGACCCGCCCTACCGCATCGCCATTCTGTGGGGGGGGCTGCGCGGCGCGGTCACGCTGGCCCTGGCGCTTGCCGTTACCGAAAACCCCGGCATCTTTGTCGAAACCAAGCGGCAGGTGGGCATCGTCGCCACCGGCTTTGTGCTCTTTACCCTGCTGGTGCAGGGCACCACGCTGCGGTGGGTGATCGGCAAGCTGGGGCTTGACCGGCTGTCGCCGCTGGACCGCGCGCTGTCGGATCAGGTGGTGGCGGTCTCCTTGCAGGAGGTGCGCGAAACCGTGGCCGAAACCGCGCGCGAGATGGACCTGACCCCTGCCATTGTCCGCGATGAGGCGGTCCGCTTTGGGGAAAGGCTCAACACGGCGGTTGAACGCGCCGATGAGGCGCGCGACATTCTGGAAAAAGACCGGGTGACGCTGGGCCTGCTGGCGCTTGCCGGCCATGAACGCGATCTGATCCTGGAGGCGTTTCAGGAAAACCTGATGTCGGCGCGGCTGGCCGACCGGATGCTGGCCGATGCCGACCGTCTGATCGAAGCCACGCTGACCCAAGGCCGCGCCGGCTATCGCGCGCAGGCGCGCCGGGCGCTGACGGCGGGGCGCACCTTGCGCACGGCGGAATGGCTGCACAACCGGTTCCGCATCAAGCTGCCGCTGGCCCGGATGACCGAAGACCGGTTCGAGGCTTTGGTGGCGCATCGGCAGATGCTACGCCAACTGACCGGCTTTATCGAAACCCGCATTTTGCGCATCCATTCGCGCCGGGTGGCGGGGCTGCTGCACGACCTGATCAAGCGCCGGATCGAGGACACCAACCGCGAGATGGAGGGGTTGCGGACCCAATTCCCCGGCTATGCCGAAGAGCTGGAACGCCGATTGATCCGGCGTCTGGTCTTGCAGCGCGAAGAGGCGGAATATGACCAGATGACCGCCGATGGTCTGATCGGTCCGGAACTGCGCCTGTCCTTGCGCAGCCAGACCGCAGCCGAACGCGATGCCCTTGCGCTGCGCCCCCGGCTGGACCTGCGCCTGCAACGCACCGATATCGTGCGCAGCTTTCCCCTGTTTTCCGATCTGGATCCTGCATCACTGGCGCAACTGGCCAAGCATATGAAGACGGTCTATGCCAAACCCGGCGACATCCTGATGCGCAAGGATGACAAGCCCGACAGGGTCTGGTTCATTGCCTCCGGCGCGGTCGAGGCGGAACAGGCCGGCAGCCGCTTTCTTCTGGGCCGGGGTGAAATGTTTGGCCAGCTGTCGCTGTTGCTGCGCCGGTCGCGCCGGGCGCGGGTGACCGCGATCAGCCATACCACCCTGCTGTCGCTCGAGGAATCACGCTTTCTGGATCTGCTGCGCCGTGCGCCGCAGCTGTGCACCGCGGTGCAGACCAGCGCCGAGAAGCGCGGCGTGGCGCTGGATGCCAGCCAGCTGCCGCAGGCGGGGACTGTCGCCCTGAGCCGAACCGGTTGGTTGCGCAGGGTGACCAGCCTGGCCAGATAGGCCCGCGGGCAGATCAGATCCGGGTGCCGAAGCGGTTGCGCAGGGCGGCATCTACCGGCGGGGTCACGAATTTCGACACATCACCCCCCAGCCGCGCGATTTCCTTGACCAGTTTGGACGCAATCGCCTGCCGCCGCGCATCGGCCATCAGGAACACCGTTTCAATGCTGGAATCCAGCGCACGGTTCATGCCGACCATCTGGAATTCATATTCAAAATCCGCAACCGCCCGCAGACCACGGACGATGACAGAGGCCCCCACATCGCGGGCGCAGTCGATCAGCAGGTTTTCAAAGGGATGCACGATGATCTCGCCCCCGGTACGGGCTGTGATGGCAGAACATTCCGCCTGCACCATGCGCACCCGGTCTTCCAGGCTGAACATCGGGCCCTTGTCACGGTTGATCGCCACCCCGATCACCAGACGGTCCACCAGCGCCATGGCCCGCTGGATGATATCGACATGACCCAGGGTGATCGGATCAAAGGTGCCGGGATAGAGGCCGATGCGCATAGGGTCTTCTTCCGCCGTTTAAACTGATGAAACGCAACAATATCGGGCAGAAGATTGCAAGCGCGAAAGAGCCGGCACGACCCTGCGTCAGAACCCTTTGATCATCCCCTCCAGCGCGTCCTTTTCAGCCGCAAGCTCCATCAGCCGCGCCTTGACCACATCGCCGATCGAAATCAGCCCGACCATCTGATCGCCATCCTGCACCGGCATGTGGCGGAACCGGCCTGCCGTCATCCGCTCCAGCACCGAATCCGCGCTTTCCGCCGCTTTGCAGCACTGCACCACCTTGGTCATGATCGTTTCCACCGGCTGGGTCAGGCTGGCCGCCCCGTTCTGCGCCACTTCCTTGACGATGTCGCGCTCTGACACGATGCCCAGAATGGTGTTGCCATCCTGTGTCACCACCACGGTGCCGATCTTGCGCGCCGCCAGAATTTCAGCCACATGGCGCAGATCAGCCTCTGGCGGCACAGTGGTGACGTCGCTGCTGGCTTTCAGTTTCAGAATTTGCTGAACGATCATGGCATCCTCCCTTGACGCGTCCTCAAAGCGTCCGCCGACTGTGACACTCTGTCAAGCATCCTGTGCGGCGACAGCTGGGCTCTGCGCCTCAAGCCGTTGAACTTCGCGGCGAATGCCCTGTGCCAACCGGTCTGCGAACCGGGCCAGCCGGGCAGAATGGGCATCCCCCTCATGCCGGATCAGCCAGAAGGCGCGGGTCAGCGACAGCTCTGCCGGCAGCACCTTTACCAGTTCCGGCGCAAAGGGCAGTGCAAAGTCATGCGCCACCCCCACGCCCGCGCCCGCGCGCAGCAGGTTCAACTGCACCGATACCGAATTCGACGCCATCGCCGGGGCCGTTGCGCCAAGGCTGGTCAGATAATCCAACTCCTTGTCAAAGATCATGTCGGCGATATAGCCCACCACCCGATGCCCTGCCAGATCGGCCAGGGTCCGCAGCGGCGGGGCGGCGGCCAGATACTCGGGATGCGCCGCCAGATGCAGCCGGTAATCGGTCAGCTTCTGTACCGTCAACCGTCCCGCCTGTGGTCGGCTGACCCCGATGGCCAGATCCGCCTCGCGTCGTGACAGGTTGAACACCCGCGGCAGGGCCACGATCTGCACCTCCAGCCCCGGATTTTCGTCACAGATCGCCCGGATCACCTGCGGCAGGATGTAATTTGCGCAGCCATCCGGTGCCCCCAGCCGGATCTGCCCTGACAGCCCTGCCCCCGCGCCGCCAGTGATCGCTTCCTCTGCCGCCATCAACGCGGCTTCGGCCGCTTCGGCATGCGGCACCAGACGTGCGCCTTCTTCGGTCAGCGCATAGCCCAGCGGGGATTTCAGGAACAGGCGCGCGCCTGCCCCCACCTCCAGCCGCGCCACCCGCCGCCCCACCGTGGCCGGGTCCAGCGCCAGCCGTTTGCCCGCGCCCGACAGGCTTTCCGCCCGCGCGACCGCAAGGAACACCCGCAGATCATCCCAGTCCATATTGCAATCCTGCAAAACCTTTTTGATATATTGCCGCTTTATCCTGCTTTTGTGCAAGGCTATCCTGCCGCCAAACCAAAGGGAGACCACGATGAAAGAAATCGGTCACTGGATCAACGGCAAGCACACCCCCGGCACCTCGGGCCGCTTTGCCGATGTCTTCAACCCCGCCACCGGCGAAGTGCAGGCCCGTGTGGCGCTTGCGACCAAGGCCGAGTTGGACAGCGCCACCGCTGATGCTGCAAAGGCGCAGGTCAAATGGGGTGCCACCAATCCGCAACGCCGCGCGCGGGTGATCATGAAGTTTGTCGAGCTTTTGCATCGCGACATGGACAAGCTTGCCGAAGCACTGTCGTCTGAACACGGCAAGACCATTCCCGACGCCAAGGGCGATATCCAGCGCGGGCTGGAGGTGATGGAATTCTGCATCGGCGCGCCGCATCTGCTGAAAGGTGAATTCACCGACAGCGCCGGCCCCGGCATCGACATGTATTCCATGCGCCAGCCCATCGGTGTGGCCGCCGGAATCACGCCCTTCAACTTCCCCGCCATGATCCCGATGTGGAAAATGGGCCCCGCGCTCGCCTGCGGCAACGCCTTCATCCTCAAACCATCGGAACGTGACCCGTCGGTGCCGATGATGCTGGCCGAGCTGATGCAAGAGGCCGGCCTGCCCGATGGCGTGTTGCAGGTGATCAACGGCGACAAGGACGCGGTGGATGCCATTCTGGACAATCCGGAGATTGCGGGCGTGGGCTTTGTCGGATCGACCCCGATTGCGGAATACATCTATGGGCGCGGCTGTGCGAATGGCAAGCGGGTGCAGTGCTTTGGCGGTGCCAAGAACCACATGATCATCATGCCCGACGCCGATCTGGACCAGGCCGCCGATGCGCTGATCGGCGCAGGCTACGGCGCGGCCGGTGAGCGGTGCATGGCGATTTCGGTCGCGGTGCCGGTGGGCGATGAAACCGCTGACCGGCTGATCGAAAAGCTGATCCCCAAGATCGAAGCGCTGAAGGTTGGCCCCTATACCGCCGGCAATGATGTGGATTATGGCCCGGTGGTCACCGCCGCGGCCAAGGCCAATATCCTGAAGCTGGTGGAGTCCGGCATCGCGCAGGGCGCAAAACTGGTGGTCGATGGCCGCAACTTTAACCTGCAAGGCTATGAGGACGGCTTCTTCGTCGGCCCGCATCTGTTTGACCATGTGACCACCGACATGGACATCTACCGCAAGGAGATTTTCGGCCCCGTCCTGTCCACCGTGCGGGCGAAAACCTATGAGGAAGCCATCGGCTATGCCATGGACCATGAATACGGCAATGGCATCGCGCTTTACACCCGCGACGGCGACACGGCGCGCGACTTTGCGCACCGGATCAATGTGGGGATGATCGGCATCAACGTGCCGATCCCGGTGCCGCTGGCCTATCACACCTTTGGCGGCTGGAAGAAATCCTCCTTCGGCGATCTGAACCAGCACGGGCCGGATGCCTTCCGCTTTTACACGCGGACCAAGACCATCACCTCGCGTTGGCCTTCGGGCATCAAGGAAGGGGCCAGCCTGAACTTCAAACAGATGGAGTGAAGCAAAAAGGGGTGGTCGCAGGACCACCCCTTTTCCATTCCGTCATGCCCCGTGCCGGGGCGTTGCGGCTCAGGCGGCCTTGCGGCGACGCTTCAGCGCGGCCATGCCACCCATCGCGGTCAGCAGCAGCAACCCGCCGGCGGGCAGCGGCACTGCAGCTGGCGTTTCGATATGCGCGGCCGTCATGCCGGTGATCTTGAACGCGTCATGCTTGCCTGATGCGCCGATACCGAAGGACAGCACAGTCGGCAGATCGGAAAACGTCACCCTGCCCTCGACCACATCCGTCGTGGCATATTCGGTGCCAAGGAACAGGTCGAACATGTCGACAATGGTTTCGGACGGGGTTTCCAGAACGTAGGTGTAGTTCCAGCTTGTGCAATAGCCCCACTTGACGCTCTTGCAGGTGGTTTTTTCGATTTTGTACTTGGCCGGCACAAAGACACTGTCAAAATACGAGAAGGAAATCGAGGTGACCTGCATCGCCTTTTCAAAGACAAACATCGCCAGATCATTGGTATCGTTGCCGTCGATCCGATGATCCTTGTCCTTGCAGTTGTTGCTCTTGCCAGCCACATCGCCACAGACGCCAAGGCCTGCGCCTGCCCAGGTCCGCACCCTCGCATCACCGGCAGTCACCACATTGCTGTTGCTGTAGGTTCCGGCGCTTGCCGTGACCTTGACCGTCGGATCCTCAAGCGATGCGAAAGACAGGGTGTTTTGCCATCCGCTGGTCGAGTCCGTGAAATCAAACGTGTAGGTCGCAGCCTGCGCGGTGCCAGCAGCCATGCAGACGGTCACCGCCGCAGCGGCCACCCATTTTGTGTCAATCATTGTCAGCTCCGATACATTTCTGACTGGTTAAACGTTTCGTGACCCGACGATGCCCATTACCCCAGTCTGATCCGTGGGTCTTAAATGACATAAAGGTGATTCAAATGCTATGTTTGGCAGGTGTTTTGCGGCCCCTGGCGCGGCGACACAGTGTTTCTGAAACTGAAACGGCATGACAAGGCACCTGAATAGCAGCGGTCTCGGCACAGTCTCAGCACCGGGGCCAAGGCATAGGCGCAAAAAATAAGGCGGCCTTGAGAGGCCGCCCTTGTCTTCATAAAATGTCTTGACCGTCAGCTGCGCTTGCGGCGGCGAAGCGCGGCAAGTCCACCGATCCCCGCCAGCATCAGCCATCCTGCCGCCGGCAGTGGCACCGCAGACACACCATCGCCGTACACGGCGACGGTCATATGCGACAGATCTGGTGAATTTGGGCTATTGCCCGCCTGAAAGCCGAGCGTTTTGAACGTGCCCGCAAGATCCATCGCGCTGCCAGGGCTGAGGTCGAACAGATAGACGGCATAGCCATTGGCTGCCTTGAGCGACAGGGCAAACACGGAATAGGACTTGGTCAGGTAATCAATGCTCCACGACCCGTTATTTGTTTCGCTTGCACTGACGCTCGCGTCTTCATCCGACTTGCCGTAGATCGACCAGTCACCGATGAAACCGGCAAAGATGCCGCTGTTCAGGTTTGACAGCAGTGTTCCTTGGTTGCCGGTGTCGTTGCCGGCAAACACCCCTGCGCAATCAGATGCCGCGATCGAAGCTGGGGAAGAGTCGATCGACGTGATGATCACATTGGTGGTGTCAAGCCCGGATGAGGTGCCGCAGGTTGCAGCGGATGCCACCGAGGCGGCAAAGGCCAGGGCCAACCCCACCCCTGCGCCCATGACGTAAGATGTAACTCTCAATTTCAGCCCTCCGTCTTATATGTTGATTGGCGTTCCAGTCACATTGCACCGGGCAGCCTGTGAAAATGGTCTCGTGCCTCAATTCTGCCTTGTTTGACGCCGCTTCCCTAAGCAAATCGCAAAAATACGCGCAGTTGCAAGCACGGGTTGAAAGGTCTGCGGGACCGGAAAAACAAATACACGCTACGGTTACGAATTGTTTACATATTCGAAACCACACAGACGACGCTCAAAGCGAATCATCCCGGAACGCAGGCGCGGTTCAGCCCGCGGCGCTGCGCCAATTGCGATTGTTGCCCATCTGGAAAGGCCGGATTGGAGGCAAGCTGATCTGACCAGCAGCCGCCAAATGCCTATTCTGCCGCCAGTCGCCGGGGTTTGAGCATGTCTTTGAGATAGCGCCCGGTATGGCTGGCCGCGACCTTTGCCACATCTTCTGGCGTGCCTTCGGCCACCACCTGCCCGCCGCCATCGCCACCCTCGGGGCCGATGTCGATGATCCAGTCAGCGGTTTTGATGACATCAAGGTTGTGCTCGATCACCACCACGGTGTTGCCCTGCTCCACCAATTCGTGCAGCACCTCCAGCAGCTTGCGCACATCCTCGAAATGCAGACCCGTCGTCGGCTCATCGAGAATATAGAGCGTGCGGCCGGTCGCGCGGCGCGACAGTTCCTTGGACAGTTTCACCCGCTGCGCCTCGCCACCCGACAACGTGGTCGCCTGCTGGCCGACCTTGATATAGCCAAGCCCCACCTGACACAGCGCATCCATCTTGTCGCGGATCGCGGGCACCGCCTGAAAGAACCCCAAAGCCTCTTCACATGTCATATCAAGAACGTCTGATATGCTCTTGTCTTTGAACTTTATTTCCAAAGTCTCACGGTTGTAGCGCTTGCCCTTGCAGGTTTCGCAGGTCACGTAGACATCGGGCAGGAAATTCATCTCGATCTTCAACACGCCATCGCCCTGACAGGCCTCGCACCGCCCGCCCTTGACGTTGAAGGAAAACCGCCCCGGCTGATAGCCGCGCGCCTTGGATTCCGGCAGCCCGGCAAACCAGTCACGGATCGGACCAAAGGCCCCGGTATAGGTGGCCGGGTTGCTGCGCGGCGTGCGGCCAATGGCGCGCTGGTCAATGTCGATCACCTTGTCAAGGTGTTCGAACCCGGTGATCGTCTCGCAGGGTGCCGGCGTCTCGCGCGCGCCGTTCAGCTTGCCGGCGGCGGTCTTGAACAGGGTCTCGATGGTCAGCGTCGATTTGCCCCCGCCCGACACGCCGGTGACGCAGACGAACCGGCCCAAGGGGAAGGTCACGGTGACATTTTGCAGGTTGTTGCCAGTGGCACCCACCACGGTCAGCTTCTTGCCGCTGCCCTTGCGCCGCACCTTGGGCACCGCAATCTCGCGCGCGCCCGACAGGTATTGCCCGGTCAGGCTGGCAGGGTCCGCCGCCACCTGTGCCGGCGTGCCATGCGCAATCACCCGGCCCCCATGCACCCCGGCCCCCGGCCCGATGTCGAACACATAATCCGCCTCGCGGATCGCATCCTCGTCATGTTCGACCACCAGCACGGTATTGCCCTGATCGCGCAGGTTTTTCAGCGTGGTCAGCAGCCGGTCATTGTCACGCTGGTGCAGCCCGATGCTGGGTTCATCCAGCACATAGAGCACGCCGGTCAGCCCCGACCCGATCTGGCTCGCCAGCCGGATGCGTTGCGACTCGCCGCCTGACAGCGTGCCCGCATTGCGCGACAGCGTCAGGTAATTGAGCCCCACATTGACCAGAAACCCCAGCCGTTCGCGGATTTCCTTGAGGATCGCGCGTGCGATTTCATTCTTCTGCCCGGTCAGCGCCGCGGGCACGGTCTGAATCCAGTCATGCGCCTCATGGATCGACATGCGGACCACCTGCCCGATGTGCAATCCGCCGATCTTGACCGCCAGAGCCTCGGGCCGCAGGCGATAGCCGCCACAGGCACCGCAATCGCGGTTGTTCTGAAACCGCTCCATGTCTTCGCGCGACCAGGCGGAGTCGGTCTCCTTGTAGCGGCGTTCCATATTGGGGATCACGCCTTCGAACACCCGGCGCACCTTGTAGACGCGCCCGCCCTCGTCATAGGAAAAATCAATCTCCTCGCCATGTGACCCATGCAGGAACAACTGGTGCACATGGGCGGGCAGGTCTTTCCATTTCTTCTTCTTGTCAAACTCGTAATGCCGGGCGAGCGCATCAATGGTCTGCGTAAAGTAAGGTGATTTCGACTTTGACCACGGCGCAATCGCGCCTTGCATCAGCGTCAGCCCCTGATCGGGCACCACAAGACGCTCGTCAAAGAACAGCTCTACGCCCAAACCGTCACAAACCGGACAGGCCCCGAAGGGCGCGTTGAAGGAGAACAGACGCGGCTCGATCTCGGCAATGGTAAAGCCGGAAACCGGACAGGCGAATTTCTCGGAATAGGTGGTGCGTTCGCCCTCAGCCCCCTCTTCGGCAGGGGCCGTTTCCACCACGGCGATGCCATCGGCGAGGTTCAGCGCGGTGCGGAAGCTGTCGGCAAGCCGGGTCTCCAGCCCCTCACGCACCACGATCCGGTCCACCACCACGTCGATGTTGTGGCGGAATTTCTTGTCCAGCGTCGGCGGCTCTTCCAGCTCATAGAACGCGCCATTCACCTTGACCCGCTGAAACCCCTGCTTGCGCAGATCGAGGAACTCCTTCTTGTACTCGCCCTTGCGGTCGCGCACGATCGGGGCCAGCAGATAGGCGCGGCTGCCCTCGGGCATCGCCATCACCGCATCGACCATATCCTGCACCTGCATCGCGGTGATCGGCAGGCCGGTGGCGGGCGAATAGGGCGTGCCGACGCGGGCGAACAGCAGGCGCAGATAATCGTAGATCTCGGTCACGGTGCCGACGGTGGACCGTGGGTTCTTGCTGGTGGTCTTCTGCTCGATGGAAATCGCCGGGCTCAGGCCCGAGATGTGGTCGACATCGGGCTTGCCCATCATGTCCAGAAACTGGCGGGCATAGGCCGACAGGCTCTCGACATAGCGCCGCTGGCCTTCGGCATAAATCGTATCAAAGGCGAGCGACGATTTGCCAGACCCCGACAGCCCGGTGATCACCACCAGCTGATCACGGGGAATATCCACATCAATGTTCTTGAGGTTGTGTTCGCGCGCACCGCGCACCTCGATGAACTTTTGTTCCGCCATAGTCTCACCCCGCACTGCCGCACCACAGATAGGGGCTTTCGCGCGAGTCTCCAAGGTGAAATTAAGAACAGATTAAGAACATGCGAAAAAGCCGCTCACGCCCCCCGCCCCCGCCGCCGTGCCTGCACCACATGCAGGCCAATCCCCAGGGCGCAGGCGAGTGTTGCCACCAGCGCCAGCCCCCATGGCCCCGCACCGGTCAGCAGCGCCGCCAGCACCGGTGTGCCGGTGGTGGTGCCCAGATTGCCCAGTTGCGCGATCGCCCCCGCGGCCTGCGCCCGCGCCGTCGATGTGGCGTTCAACTCGGGGATCGCGGCAAAACTCGCGCCCTGCACGATCCCCAGCGCTGCCGCGACCCAAAGCGCCCCCAGCACCATTCCCGCTCCCTGCCCCCAGAACAGCGCCAGAACCACAATCCCCGGCACCGCCGCCAGATAGCCCCCCTGCACCACCCGCACCGCCGAGACCCGCCCCAGCAGCCAAACCCCCAGCGTCAGCGACAGCGCAATGGAAATCAGCGGCATGCCCGCCGCCGCCAATGCCCGCTGAGCCACCGGCACATCGGGCGGCACCAGCGTAAGCAGCGCAACATAAAGGAAGGTGTAGCAAAAGAACCCCAGCGCCGGGGCCGATACCCGGGGTGAGGCGTAAATTGCCGCATGCTGCGCCAGCACCCCAGACTGGGCCCCGCGCGGTGCCGCCGGGTCCCTTGGTAAGATCAGCGCCAGACACAGCGCCATCCCCGCCATCCAGCCCGCATGCGCCAGATAGATCCCCGCCGCACCATAGGCATCGCGCAGGGGCGGCGCGGCCAGGGCCAATACCGCATAGGTCACGCCAAAGAAACTTGACCACAGTGTCATCGCCAGCCCGCGAAACCGCTCTGCCGCCAGCCCCGCAATCAGCGTCGGCCCCACCACCACAATGGCCAGATGCGAGACACCCTCGATCACCCGGCTGGCGATCATCACCGGATAGGACAGGCCTAGCGATTGCAGCGCGCTCATCAAGGCCCCCATTGCAAGCGCGGCGACAATCGCCCGGCGCGGCCCGATCCGCGCCACGAACAGCCCCGCCGTGGTGCCGAACACCAGCCCGACGATGCCGACAATCGACACGATCAGCCCCAACGCCACCGGCGAGGCCCCGGCATATTGATCGGCCAAAGCCCCGAACAGCACCGAAATCTTGCCGAACTGCGCCGCAGCCCCCAGGCCCGCGGCCCAGATCGCCAGCACCGTCACCACAGCCCGCATGACCGGCTCATTTCCTGTTCACAAATATCCTCGGGGGGTGAGGCGAAGCCGAGGGGGGCGGAAAGCCCCCCTGACGCCGCCGGTCACATGTGCAGCGCACGACCGTAAGCGTCCAGCACCGATTCATGCATCATCTCGGACAGGGTCGGATGCGGGAAGACCGTGTTCATCAGGTCTTCCTCGGTGGTCTCCAGCGTGCGGCCAATCACATAGCCCTGGATCAGCTCGGTCACTTCCGCACCGATCATATGCGCGCCCAGCAACTCGCCGGTCTTGGCATCAAAGATGGTCTTGATCATGCCTTCCGACTCGCCAAGCGCAATCGCCTTGCCATTGCCGATGAAGGGGAAGCGCCCGACCTTGATCTCATGCCCGGCCTCCTTGGCCTTGGCCTCGGTCATCCCCACCGATGCGATCTGCGGGTGGCAATAGGTGCAGCCGGCGATGCTGCCCGGTTTGATGGGATGCGGATGACCGCCCGCGATCAGTTCGGCCACCATCACGCCTTCATGGCTGGCCTTGTGCGCCAGCCATGGCGCGCCTGCAATGTCGCCAATGGCAAACAGGCCCGGCACCCCGGTGCGGCAATATTCATCTGTCACCACATGGGTGCGGTCGATCTTGACGCCCAAAGCCTCCAGCCCCAGGTTCTCGACATTGCCGACGATGCCGACAGCGGAAATCACCGTGTCAAACTCATGCGTCTCGATCTTTCCGCCCACCTCGATATGCGCGGTCACGCCAACACCCGGCTTGCGGTCGAGCTTTTTGACCGCCGCCTTTTCCATGATCTTCATGCCCTGCTTGATGAACTGCTTCTTGGCAAAGGCTGCAATTTCCGCATCTTCCACCGGCAGGATGCGGTCCATCACCTCAACCACGGTGGTGTCGGACCCCAGCGTGTTGAAGAAGGACGCAAATTCGATGCCGATGGCGCCCGACCCGATCACCAGCAGTTTTTTCGGCATGCGGCTGGCAACCAGCGCATGGCGGTAAGACCAGACCAGATCGCCATCCGCTTCCAGCCCCGGCAATTCGCGGGCGCGCGCGCCGGTTGCGAGGATGATGTTCTTGGCCGTCAGCTCTTCGGTGCCCTTGTCGGTCTTGACAGACACCACACCCGGCTTTGGCAGCGTCGCCGCCCCCATGAAGACCGTGACCTTGTTCTTCTTCATCAGATGCCCGATGCCGCCCGACAGCTGCTTGGCCACCGCGCGCGACCGCGCCACCACGGCAGGCAAGTCATAACCGATCCCGTCGGCTTTGAGGCCAAATTCCTTGGCCCGCTCCATCAAATGGAACACTTCGGCACTGCGCAGCATGGCCTTGGTCGGAATGCAGCCCCAGTTCAGGCAGACGCCGCCCAGATGTTCGCGCTCGACGATTGCGACCTTCTGGCCAAGCTGGCTGGCGCGGATCGCCGCCACATAGCCGCCGGGGCCTGCGCCCACCACGATCACATCAAAGCCTGAACCTGCCATTCGTCCCTCCCTGGAAAAAGTGGTTTACCCTTAAACTATTCCTGAAATTCAAGCAACGAAGCTGACGCCTGCACCCTATGCGTCTGACGCATGGCTGTTGCGCAGCGCGGTGACCACCGCCGCATAGGCCCCTGCGTCCAGAAAGGCCTGCTCTTGCGGCGTTGTGTCCCGCCCAAGGGCCGCGTTGCGAAACGGAAACCGGCCAAAGCGCGCGATGATGTCACGATGCGCGCGGGCATGCAGCAAAAGCTCGGCATCGCCCTCCATCCGGGTCTCCATCAGGCTGACCGCCAGATCCTGATCGGCGATGTCTTCGGAATGCTCGAACGGCATGTAGAAAAACTGCCGTTCGGGCACCGGGGCCTGCATGTCCCAGCCCGCCTCCAGCGCGCGGCGGGCCGCAGCCCGGGCACGGGCGTCATTGGCAAAGGCCGCCGCCGTGCCGCGATGGATGTTGCGCGAAAACTGGTCGGCCACGATCAGATAGGCCAATGTGCCGACCGCGCCATCCACCCAATGCTCCAGCCCGTCATTGCCAAGCGCCTCGGTCAAGGCGCCAAAGCGCGTGGCGCAGGCATCGTCGATCTCTTCGCTGCCCTTGTACCAGCCCTCAGAGCCGATCTCGCCCAGCCAGAAATCAAGAACCTCTATCGGATCAGACATGCCGCCCCCCTGTTTTGCCTCAGCCTGACAGGCCAATCCCGGAAAGGCAAATCAGTTCCGCGCCTTGACTTGCTGCGCATCCTCGGCCTCGACCATGGCGGCGGTTTCCACCGCCACCACCGACGCTGTCGGCGAAACCGGCGTATAGCCCGAGGTGACCATCGGCGTTTCGCGGCGCTGGGTCATCCGCCAGACGGTGTAAAGCGCCAGAACCGCAAACAGAATGCCCATGAACAGAAAGAACCCTGATGGCCCGATGACGCCCATCATCCAACCGGTGATCACCGGGCCGGAAATCGCCCCCAACCCGTTGATGAACATCAGCCCGGCCGAGGCTGCGGCCATATCGGTCTTGTCCAGATAGTCGTTCACATAGGCCAGCAGCAGCGAATAGAGCGGGTTCGACACCCCGCCACAGATCGCACCCACGCCGACCAGCACCCAGAACGGCGGATCAAAGAGCACCGGTATCATCAGCGCCACCGCCCCCAGAACGGCAAGCCACAGCACCACGATGCGCCGGTCGATCCGGTCCGACAGCCAGCCTGTGGGATATTGCAGCACCAGACCGCCGACATAGATCGCCGAGACGAAGATCGTCAGATCCGCAATACTCAACCCCGCCTGCGTGCCCCAGACGGACGCCATCCCGAACTGGGCCGAAAACACGCCGCCCAAGAGGAACATGCCGACACAGCCAAGGGGGGACGCCTCGTACAACCGACGGAACGACATCGGCTTGGTGGAGTCGAAGGCCGGCGCCGGGCTGGCCGACAGCAGGATCGGGGTAAAGGCCAGCGACACCAGCACCGACGGGATGACAAACAGGATATAGCCCGAAGCATCGCCCACGTTCAGCAACAGTTGCGCCGCAATGATCCCGATCATCTGCACGATCAGATACAGCGACAGTGCCTGACCGCGGTTTTCATTGGTGGAGGCATTGTTCAGCCAGCTTTCGGTGGCGATATACACGCCCGAAAACGAAAACCCGATGATCACCCGCAACGCCGCCCAGATCATCCAGTCAGGGGCCGCCGCATACAGGATCAGCACCGCCGAAATCAGCGACCCCAGCGCGGCAAACACCCGCACATGCCCGACACGGCGGATCATCAGCGGGGCCAGACGGCTGCCGAACAGAAACCCCACGAAATAGGCCGACATCACCAGAGACATCTGGAAGGTCGAAAAATTCTCGATCCCGCCGCGGATACCCAGCAATGTGCCCTGCATGCCATTGCCCAGCATCAGCAGGCCAAGCCCCAGCAAAAGCGCCCAGGTGTTGCGCAAAACGGTCAGCATGTGCAGCGTCCTTTGGTCAATCCGCCCAGTCTAGGCAACAGGCGTGTCGAAGTCATGTCAGAGACGGCACCCCCGACGCGAAAAGCGGCCTTTGCTATGCCTGCCGGTCAGATGCAAGCGACAATGCCGTGTGTTACGGGATCAACAGCGACGCATCGCCATAGCTGAAGAACCGGTAGTGCTGCGCGATGGCATGAGCGTAGATCCGGTCCATCCGGTCCTTGCCCATCAGGGCCGAGACCAGCATCAACAGCGTCGATTTTGGCAGATGGAAATTGGTCATCAGCGCATCGGTCGCGTGGAAGGTGAACCCGGGGTAGATGAAGATATCCGTGGGCCCCTCCCACGGCTCGACCCTACCGCTGCGCGCCGCCGTCTCGATCAGGCGCAGCGCGGTGGTGCCGACCGGGATCACCCGCCCCCCCGCCGCGCGGGTCGCGTTGATCTGCTCGGCCGCCTGCGCGCTCACCTGCCCCCATTCGGCGTGCATCCGGTGGGTCGTCACATCTTCGACCTTCACCGGCAAAAAGGTGCCCGCGCCGACGTGCAGCGTCACCTCGGTGAAGGCCACGCCCTTGGCGCGCAGGGCCTCCAGCAAGGCGGCATCGAAATGCAGGCTGGCGGTGGGGGCGGCGACGGCCCCGCTGTGCCGGGCAAAGACGGTCTGGTAATCATCCGCGTCCTGCGCATCCGGCGCGCGTTTGGCGGCGATATAGGGCGGCAGGGGCATGGCCCCCGCCTGCGCCAGAGCGGCATCAAAGTCGTCGCCGGTCAGGTTGAACTCCAGTCGCAGATCGGTGTCGGATTTTTCCACGACTGTGGCCGACAGGTCGGGCGAAAATACCAGCACCTCACCCGGCAGCACCTTGCGCAAGGGCTTGGCCATGGCCCGCCAGCCCGAGGCTGCCGGCTCCATCAGGGTGATCTCCACCTTTGCCACGGCCCCTCCCCGGCGGCGCTGCCCGGTCAGCCGCGCGGGGATCACGCGGGTGTTGTTCAGCACCAGACGGTCGCCGGGGCGGAACACCTCGACCAGATCGCGCACATGCAGGTCACGAAGGCTGTCGCCTTCCGCCAGCAGCAGCCGGGCAGAGCTGCGCGGGCGGGCGGGCCGGGTGGCGATCAGCGCCTCGGGCAGGTCAAAATCGAAGTCAGACAGTTTCATCACGGGCCTTAAGCTCAGTTGCGGCGCGGCAATTGGGGGGCCGGGCTGCGGAAAATCTCGCGGAACATGCCGGGAGTCAAAATCGACAGCGGATTGACGCTGACCTGCGGTGCCTCTGCCGTGCCGGTCAGCGCATAGTTGAAGCCGAACACCCCTTCGCCCGGCCGGGTCAGCACCGCGCCGATGCCATTCACCAGATAGATCGGCGACACAACCCCCTGCAAGGCCAGCCGCTTGCTTTGTGTGCCAAAAAGCCCGGCAATCGACACCCCCAGAGAGGCCCCCATGGCCGAGGCTTGGGTGATCTCGATGGCGCCGGGCACGATGACAAAATCCGCCTCTGCCGTGCTGAACAGAATGCCTTCGCCACCCAATTGCTCCAGCAGGCCGACCACTGAAATGGCCGACAGCAGTTCGGCCAGCACATTGGCATCGCGCACCCGCACCTGTGATATCTCGGCGCGCCCGTCATAGACGCCTTTTTGCGCGCGCGGGGTCAACCGCAGATCCAGCGTGCCCCCCCCGGCCGAGCGGAAGATGCCCGCCGCCCGCAACGCCGCCCCGGCATCGGCCGATTGCAGCCGCACCGCGGTGCCATGGCGCGAGGGCACCACCACCCCATTGACCGCAGCCGCCTCATTGATACTGGCGCGGAACGGGCCATTCAGCCCGCCACGCTGCGACAGATCGGCCCGGAATCCGGTCAGTGCGATGCCGTCGCTGACGATCAGCCGGTCAAGGCTCAGCGACAGCGCGCCCTGTGTCTGCGCCTGCCCTCCGGCCCCCTGTCCGCCCTGCGGAATGGAGAGCCTGCGCAGATCGACCGTGCCCCCTGTCACCGCCACATCGGGGGCCCGGCCCTGCCCCCGCCCGGTCAGGGTGACGCCGCCCGTCAGCCAGCCGTTCAGCCGCACCTGATCAAACCGCGCCTCCTGCAACCCGCCGCCATCCGCCAGCGTGATCGCGCCCGTCGCCTCCAGCCCGCCGCCCTCAACCGCCAGACGGGAGATCTGCGGCACCGGGCCAAGTGTTGCCTCCACCTCCAGCCGCCCGCTGTTGCCCGGGCTTTTGGTCCAGCCCACGGCGGGCAGGGTCAGGCCTATTCCGGCCAGATCGGAGGTCAGCCGCAGCCGCGCCGGGGCGTCACGGGTCAGATCTATCGCCACATCTGCCGTGCCGGCCCCGCTGACCATGCCTTGCGGCAGGCCCAGCCCGAATTCGGCAACCGTCGCCGGCGACAGGCTGGCCGTGCCCTCAACCCGGCTTTTGCCCCGCTGATCGGGGCCGAACCCCTGAGTATAGGCCACATCGAATGGCACCTGACCAATCCGGCCCGGCCCTTCGATCCGCAACCCGGTGGGGTCGGCAGTCAATATCAGCCCCTCGGCGGTGATGGTCCGGCCCGGCACAAGCACATCCGATGACAGGCCAAGGATCTGCCCGGTCACTGCATAATCCACATCGGGCAGCAACACCCGCCGCACCAGTGGCAACGACAGGCGCGTGTCCATCACCGCCCGGCCCTGGCCCAGATCCGGCCCGCGCCCGGCCTTGGTCATGAAGCCGAAGGGCGGCAGATCCAGCAGCGACAGCGCGGCGGTCAGCGAGCTTTCGGTGCGCAGCCGGATGTCGGCGCGCGCCGGCTTTGCCGTCACATCCGGCACCGAAAACACCGAACCCGCAGCATTGATCTGCCCCCCCAAAGGCGCATCCACCGTGCCGCCATCCAGCACCACCGTATAGGCCGTGCCCTCGATCGATGACCGGCCCCGCCCGTTGCGGATCGGCGGCAGGGTGCGCAGAAACCGCACCTCGGCCCCGTCGAATTCATAGCCAAGCGCCAGCTGCGGCTCGGTTCCCGGCGAAATGCGCAAGGCGGCCTTCACATCGGTCAGCAGGCCCTGCGCCACATTCTGCCCCACCCAGTCACGGGTGCGTGGCACAGCGCTTTTGGGCCAGATCTGCAACAGCCGGTCATGCGCGATGGCATCCAGAGTGAGGTCCAGCGCCACCTGCCATCCCGCTGCCAGTGCCGTCACGCCACCCGCAAGGGTCAGGCGCCGCCCGGCCTCCTCGATCAAGGAGATCTGGCCGATTTCCAGCCGGAACGGGTTGAGCGTAAGCCGCGCATCCATCGCACCCGCCGAAAAGCGCAAGGGGCGCTCGAACAGACCTTCAGGGTCGATCTGCGCGTCGGAAATCTGCACCTGCCCCAGAAACCCGGCAGGCAGGCGCTGCCCCAGCGGCCCGGTCAGAATATCGCCCGCCTCCCCCAGCAGATAGGAATGGCCCGAGGCTTTCAGCCGCAAGGTCGGGCCTTCGACCGAAAGATCGCTGATCACCACCCGGCCCCGCGCCGGATCATAGCCTAGGGTCAGGGCCGCCCCGTCAAAGCCGATGGGCTTGGTTGCCGGGTCAGGGTGCAGCGCCCCCGCGCCCAAGGCAATCTGTGCGTCGAGCGCAGTCAGCCCTTCGGCGCTCAGTTCCGCCGCAATCTGTCCTGAAATCGGCGCGTCCAGCACGCCCAGCACCCCCAGCAAGGGGGTCTGCGCCGCAATATCTGCCGCCGCCACACCTTCCACCATCGCCGAGACCCGCAGCACCGCCTGCCCCTTGGGGCGGATCAGCGTGACCAGCGCCTGCGCCGGAGCACCGCTGTCCGAGGCCAACGTCAGACCCACCTCGGCCGCCAGAGCATCGGCGCGGTTGTCCAGCGTGATCCTGCCATCTCCCACGGTCCAGGTCCGGTTCAGCCGCGCGTCGATCAGCGTCAGGCTGGCCCCCTGCGCCTCGATCCGGTCCAGTTCCGACAGCAGCGGGGACTCCAGCGCGCGGTCGATCTGCGCGAACAGATCGTTCAGACTGCTGATCGGCGGCGCTGCCTCCGCGCCGATCCGCAGGTCCAGACGGCCATCCGCCCGCCGGTTCAGCACCACCGCCCCGCCGATGAGCCGCACGGACGCCGGGCGCAAGGCGCGTTCGGTCAGAAAGCTGCGGGCGTCGAAACTCAGCCGCAGGTCGGGCAGCGCAAACACTGTCGTACCCGGTGCCTGCAACAGCCGCAGATCCTCCAGCCGCAGGCGCGGTGTCCAGTCCGGATCAAGCATGATCTCGATCCCGCCCACAGAGACCGAGGCACCGGGCAGCGCGTCCTGCAAGGCGGCGTTGGCGCGGGTTTCGATCTCGGCCACGGTCCAGACCGGCAGGCGGATCGGCTTGCCGGTCAGTGCCAGCACCGCCAAAAGTGACAGCGCCGCCAGCACCGCCAGCACCATCACCGTCAGCAGCCCGGTGCGCCCGGCCCGACGCAGGGGCGAGCGCGGCACGCCCGGGCGCGGCAGCGGGGAGCGATCGGCCCCGCCCTCCCCCGCAACCGGCTTGTCCTGCGCTGACAGGTCTGTCATTGCGCCTGTGCCCTTCCGCCCAATGCCGGTCCCTCTTTTCCAGGTGTTGCCTGGACTTGCCTTTATCTTCGCGGATCGGCAACTAAAACGCAAAGATTAGTGACCCGCAAGGCAAGGAGCCGCCCAGATGTCTGACCAGATCCCCGAAACAGGAACCATCGCGCCCGATTTCACCCTGCCACGCGATGGCGGGGAAACCGTTACGCTGTCCGCCTTCCGCCCCGGCAAGGTGGTGCTGTACTTCTATCCCAAGGACGACACCCCCGGCTGTACGCTGGAAGCGCAGGATTTCACGGCCCGCGCGGCCGAGTTTGCCACCGCTGGCACCACTGTCATCGGGATCAGCAAGGACAGCGTCAAGGCGCATGACAAATTCTGCAAAAAGCATGGGCTGCAGATCATTCTGGCCAGTGATGAGGCTGGCCAGACCTGCGAGGATTATGGCGTCTGGACGGAAAAGAGCATGTATGGCAAGACCTATATGGGCATCACCCGCGCGACCTTCCTGATCGACGGCGCAGGCAAGATCGCGCAGGTCTGGCCCAAGGTCAGTGTCAAGGGCCATGCCGATGAGGTGCTGGCGGCAGCAAAAGCGCTGTGATGATCAGCCTTGCCGAACGGGCGGTGCAGGTGCTGACCACCGCCGACGGGCGCGCCAAGGCCGCGCTGTCACGTGCCCATGCCGCCGACTGGCGGGCGGCGCGGGCGGCGGGCACACCACTGCCCATCGGCAAGGCGGCGCCGCCCGATGCGCCCGCGCGCCCTGCGACACCCGAATTGCTCGACCCGCGCGACGTGCCGCGCCGCCGGCCCGGTTCCCCCACCGGGCGTATTGCCCTGCTGCATGCGGTGGCCTATATCGAGCTGAACGCGGTCGATCTGCATTGGGATATCATCGCCCGCTTCACTGATCATCCGATGCCCATGGGGTTCTATGATGACTGGGTAAAAGCGGCGGATGAAGAATCCAAGCATTTCAACCTGATGTGCGACTGTCTTGAAGCGCTTGGCAGCCATTACGGTGCCATGCCCGCCCATGCCGGCATGTGGCGCGCGGCAAGCGACACGGCCGATGACCTGCATGGCCGTCTGGCCGTGGTGCCGATGGTGCTGGAGGCGCGCGGGTTGGATGTGACCCCCGGCATGATCGACCTGTTCCGCAAGGCCGGTGAGGCCGGTCCGGTCGCCGCGCTGGAGGTGATCTATGCCGAAGAGGTGGCCCATGTCGCCTATGGGTCGAAATGGTTCAACTGGCTCTGCGGCCGCGACGGGTCTGACCCCAAAGAGGTGTTCCACCGTCTTGTGCGCCACTATTTCCACGGCACATTGAAGCCGCCGTTCAACGAAGAAAAGCGCGCCGATGCCGGCCTGCCGCCCGATTTCTACTGGCCCCTGACAGAAAACACGGAAAAACAACTCTAGGCAGAGGCGCAAAATCGGCGGGAACTCGCCGATCGGGCAGCCAAAACGGCGGGTTGGCGGCACCCGGCGGTCAAAAATGTTGCGGGACTGTAAAGCGATGGCTAATCAGAAAGCGCTTGCCCCCCGCATGGGAGGAGCGGGCATTCGCCCTTCCTGTCTCTCACGAACGGAACGCCAGCAGTGCTCACGCGACTGACCTATCGCATCCACCATGGACTTGAACGGTACTTTCCCGAACAACGTCTCTTTCTGAAATCCGACACCGAAACCCGTTTCATCCGTCTGCGCCCCACCACGCAGGCCATTGCCCTGACCGGCGGGGCGCTGGTGCTGGGCTGGACCATCCTTGCCACCGCCATCATCCTGATGGACTCGATCAGCGCCGGGTCCGGCCGCGATCAGGCCCTGCGCCAGCAAGCCCTGTATGAACAGCGCCTGAACGCCCTGAGCATCGATCGCGATGCCCGCGCCGATGAGGCTGCCGGGGCGCAGGAACGCTTCAACCTTGCGCTGACCCAGGTGGCCGAAATGCAGGCCCGTCTGCTGGCGTCCGAAGACAGCCGCCGCGAGCTGGAAACCGGGATCGACGTGATCCAGAACACGCTGCGCCGGACCATCAAGGAACGGGATGAGGCGCGGGCCCAGGCCGAAGCCGCCGGGGTGGCACAGGTGGCCGAAAACGGCACCACCAAATCTGATGCCGGACGCGCCCGGGATGCCATGGCCACGGTGGATATCCTGACCAGCGCCCTGTCTGCCACCGCGCAGGAACGTGATCTGATGGAAGGGGCCGCCACGAAATCGGCCGAGCGGGTCGAAACCGTCATGGCCGAGAAAAAGGCCCTGCAGGCCCGCAACAACGAGATTTTCGCCAAGCTGGAAGAGGCGGTTTCCGTCTCCATGGAACCCTTGGACAAGATGTTCCGCGCCGCCGGCATGTCGCCTGATGACCTGCTCAGCCAGGTGCGCCGCGGCTACAATGGTCAAGGGGGGCCGCTTTCGCCCCTGACCCTGTCGACCAGTGGTTCGGTCTCCAACGCGGATGAACAGCGCGCCAATGCAATCCTGCAAGGGCTGGACCGGATGAACCTGTACCGTCTGGCCGCCTACAAGGCCCCCTTCGCCATGCCGGTCAAAGGCAATTTCCGCTGGACCAGCGGCTTTGGCCATCGCAACGACCCCAAGGGCATGGGCCGCCGCATGCATGAAGGCACCGACATGGCGGGCCCGCATGGCATGCCGATCCTGAGCACCGGCGACGGTGTGGTCACCTTTGCCGGCTGGTCCTCGGGCTATGGCCGCCTGGTCAAGATCCGGCATGAGTTCGGAATCGAGACGCGCTATGCTCACATGTCAGCGATCAATGTTAAGGTCGGCGAAAGGGTATCGCGCGGCGAGCAGATCGGTGCTATGGGCAACACAGGCAGGTCCACCGGGACCCACCTCCATTACGAAATCCGCATCGGCGGCAGAGCCGTGAATCCGATGACCTTCATAAAGGCAGCGAACCATGTTTTCTAAGAGCCGAATCAATGAACCCGGGCCAAAGGCAGACGACAAGTCAAAGGCCCCCGAAACTCAGGCTTCGAAACCGAACATGGACTTTACGCCATCGGCCCCCAAGGGCAAAGTTTCAGCTTCCGTCCTGTCCTCTGATCTGACCATCGTCGGCAATCTGCGCACCACCGGCGACATTCAGGTTGAAGGCACGGTCGAAGGCGATATCCGCGCCCATCTGCTGACCGTGGGCGAAAGCGCCACGATCCGCGGCGAAATCGTTGCCGATGACATCGTGGTCAATGGCCGCGTCATTGGCCGCGTGCGCGGGCTCAAGGTCCGCCTGACCGCCACCGCGCGGGTTGAGGGGGACATCATCCACAAGACCATCGCCATCGAATCCGGTGCCCATTTCGAAGGCTCGGTCCAGCGGCAGGAAGATCCGCTGGCGCAGGGCCGGATCTCGGCGCCGACCCCGCAGGCCCAGCTGGCCCCGCCACTGGGGGCCAATGCTCCGGCGCAAAAGCCCGGCGACGGCGTCTGATCTTTCGATTGCACCGCAGTACAGAAAGCGCGTCCCATCCGGGCGCGCTTTTTCCTATCTGCCCGCTCAGTCTGCGTCGAACAGCAGCGCCCGCCGGTACAGGTGCCAGGTCGCATGCCCCAGCACCGGCAGCACCACGAACAGGCCCAGAAACCCCAGCGCCATCCCGGCAAAGAGCAGCAGCGCAATCAGCAGCCCCCAGACCAGCATCACGCCGGGGTTCTGGCTGACCACGGAAAAGCTGGTGATCATTGCGGTGATGAAATCCACCTCGCGGTCCAGCAGATATGGCAGGCTGACCACGGTCAGCGCAAAAAGCGTGCCAGCAAAGCCTGCCCCAACCACGGTGCCCACCGCCAGCATCATCACGCCTTCAGCGGTCTGGAACACGGCAAGACTGCTGGTGATATTGGTCATTGTGGCATTGCCCAGAAATACCGCAAAGATCATGTGGCCGAGGAAATTCCAGAACAGGAAGAACACCACCACGACCGCCGCCATCGACGGAATCTGCCGGTCTTTCTGGGAAAAGATCACCCCGGCCACTTCGGCCAGGTCGAGGGCCTGCCCGGCCTCCAGCCGGCGTGACACCTCATAAAACCCGCACGCGATGAACGGCCCCAGAATGGGGAAGCCCGCACCGGCGATGATGGTCCACCACACCTGCCCCTTGGCCAGCAGCGCATAGCTGATCAGCCAGCCCGCCGCGACATAGACACTTGAAAACAGCAGACCATAAACCGGGGCGCGACAAAAATCCCGCCAGCCCGCCGCCAATGCGGCCCGCAAATCCGACAGATCCAGCTCTGCAATGTCACTGGCCGGGTTGGCCCCGGCCCTCATCTCGCCTGCGTCCATAACGCCTCCTGCCCTGCGGCAAGGCTAAGCGGAAACGGCAGCAGGCTCAAAGATGTATTTCAGCGAGGCAATTGCGGATTTACTCCGCATTCGCCTCGGCGCGGCTTTTGCCCGACACGTCCAGCGCCAGCGTGGCCGCCATGAACTGGTCCAGATCGCCATCCAGCACGCCCTGCGTATCGGATGTCTCCACACTGGTGCGCAGATCCTTAACCATCTGGTAAGGCTGCAGCACATAAGATCGGATCTGGTTGCCCCAGCCCGCCTCGCCCTTGTTGTCATAGGCGGCGTTGATGGCGGCGTTGCGCTTGTCCAACTCCATCTGGTACAGGCGTGAGCGCAGCGCGTTCATACAGATCTCCCGGTTCTGGTGCTGCGATTTCATCGAACTGGTGACCACGATATTGGTCGGCAAGTGGGTGATCCGCACCGCCGAGTCGGTGGTGTTCACGTGCTGGCCACCGGCCCCGGAGGACCGGTAGGTATCGATGCGGATGTCACGGTCCGGGATGTCGATCTCGATATTCTCATCCACCACCGGATAGACCCATACGGATGAGAACGAGGTGTGCCGCCGGGCCGCGGAATCATAGGGGCTGATCCGCACCAGACGGTGCACGCCGGATTCCGACTTCAGCCAGCCATAGGCATTATGCCCGGAAATCTTGTAGGAAACCGACCGAATTCCCGCCTCTTCGCCTGCGGTTTCCGATTGCATCTCAACCTTGTAACCCTTTTTCTCGGCCCAGCGGACATACATCCGCGCCAGCATGCTGGCCCAGTCACAGGATTCCGTGCCTCCAGCGCCGGCGTTCACCTCAAGGAAGGTATCATTGCCGTCGGCCTCGCCATCCAGCAGCGCTTCCAGCTCCTTGGCGGCGGCCAGCTTGGTCAGGTCGCGCAGCGCGGTTTCCGCCTCGGTCACGATCTCGGCGTCGCCCTCCGCCTCGCCCAGCTCGATCAGCTCGACATTGTCGCGCAGGCCCGATGCGATCAGATCATAGGTAGAGATGGACTCCATCAGCGCCTGACGCTCTTTCATCAGCTTCTGCGCCTTGGCAGGATCGTTCCACAGGTTGGGATCTTCGATCATCGCGTTGAATTCTTCCAGCCGGTGTGGCGCGGTTTCCCGGTCCATGCGCTGGGCCAGAAGTTTCAGCGATTTCTCGATGGTGGTCACATTGTTCTGCGTCTCGGCGCGCATGGGTCTTGATCCTTCGGGCTGGTGCCCGGCACATAGCGAAAACGGGGCCTGGGGGCAAGGGCATGGCCCTGTGCCCCCGGCCCCGCAGCTGTCGGGTTAATACAATCCGCCGGAACTCAGCGTTCCGAAATCGGCCTTGGCGGGCACGGATTTGCGCTCGCCGGTCGCGGTGGTCACGGTGGCCGCACCGCCGCCGCCGCCGCCGCCATCGGTTTCGCCATAGGCGAACAGCGGCAGGTTGCCCCCCATGGTAAAGCCGCCATCCACCATCGCGCCCAAGCCAAAGATCGGCTCTTCACCCTCGCGGAAATATTCCGCCACCACAGCGTCGCCGCTGGCATCATCGGGCAGCCGGGCCCCGCTGAACCGGTCGATATTGATGAAATAGCCCCCCGGTGGCACCTTGAACTGTCCGCCGCCGTATTTCTTGATGGCGGTGCGCATGAACTGTTCAAACACCGGGCCACAGAACCCGCCGCCCGAGGCACCGTTCATCGTCCGCGGCTGGTCATAACCGATATAGCAGCCTGCCACGATATTGCTGGTATAGCCGATGAACCACACATCCTTGTTGTCATTGGTGGTGCCGGTCTTGCCTGCCACCGGCACGGGCAGATTGATGCCGCGCGCCGTGCCACGCTGCACCACACCCTCCATCATCGAGGTCAGCTGATAGGCGGTGATCGCATTCATCACCCGTTCGCGCTTTGACGTCACCCGCAGCGCATCGCCCGGGTTGAGGCTGGCCAGCTGGCAATCTTCGCAGATCCGCTGGTCATGGCGGTACACCGTGCGGCCAAAGCGGTCCTGCACCCGGTCCACCAGCGTCGGCTCCACCCGCTCGCCGCCATTGGCAAACATCGCGTAGGCCGCCACCATCTTGAACAGCGTGGTTTCCTGCGAGCCCAGCGAATTGGCCAGAAACGCCGGCATCCGGTCATAGACGCCAAAGCGTTCGGCATAGCCTGCCACCGTATCCATGCCGATTTCCTCGGCAATCCGCACCGTCATCAGGTTGCGCGACTGCTCGATCCCGGTGCGGATGGTGGTGGGGCCATAAAACCGGTTCGACGCGTTCTTGGGCCGCCACAGACCCTGCGGCGTGTTCACCTCGATCGGGGCGTCAACCACGATGGTGGCGGGGGTAAACCCGGAATCCAGGGCGGCGGCATAGACAAAGGGCTTGAAGCTCGACCCGGGCTGGCGTGTGGCCTGTGTGGCGCGATTGAACACCGAATCCTCATAGGAGAACCCGCCCTGCATCGCCAGCACACGGCCGGTGTTCACATCCATCGCCATGAAGCCGCCCTGCACCTCGGGCACCTGCCGCAAGGACCAGCGCACAAAGCTGCCGTCGGAGTCACTGGTCACCGCGCGCACCAAGACCACATCGCCCACCGAGACCAGATCACTGGCGCGCTGCGCCCGTGGCCCCAGGCTGCCATCTGCCCGCCGCTTGCGCGCCCAGGTCACGTCCTCGGCCGGGATGAAATGGCCGTCGTCGTCTTCCGGCTGGCCTTCAATCCCGATGCGGGCGGCGCGGTCACCGGTTTCCAGCACCACCGCCGGGAACCAGCCCGCCACGTCGCGCGGCACCGCCACGCCGGCCAAAGCCGCGCGCCAGCTGTCTTCCGAGGTCAGCTGATCCACCGGCACGCTATGCCCCGTGCCGCGCCAGACACCCTGATCACGGTCATAGCGCTCCAGCCCCCGGCGCAGCGCCTCGGCTGCCGCGCCCTGCATTTCGGGGTCTGCGGTGGCCCGGATCGACAGACCGCCGCCAAAGAACTCTTCCTCGCCAAAGCTGCCCGACAGCTGGCGACGGATTTCATCGGTGAAATAATCGCGCGGCGGCAAGGCATCGCGGAAGGCCGGAAAATCGCCGTTCTGTACCGATTTCAGCGGCAAGACCCGCTCTGCCTCATAGGTTGCCTCGGTGATATAGCCGTTCTGCCACATCTCGCGCAGCACATAGTTGCGGCGCTCTGTCACCCGCTCTTTGGCCGTCACCGGATGGTAGCGGCCCGGGGCCTGCGGCATCGCGGCCAGCATCGCGGCCTCATGCGGGGCCAGATCGGTCAGCGGCTTGTTGAAATAGGTCTGCGACGCTGCCGCCACGCCATAGCTGTTCTGGCCAAGGAAGATCTCGTTCATGTAAAGCTCAAGGATCTTGTCCTTGCTCAGCGTCTCTTCCAGCCGGCTGGCCAGGATCAGTTCCTTGATCTTGCGCTCGCCGGTGCGGTCGCTCGACAGCAGGAAGTTCTTCATCACCTGCTGGGTGATGGTCGAGGCCCCGCGCACATTCTGGCCCCGGCTGACAACCGCGTCACGCAGCGCCGATGCCATGCCCGTCACGTCATAGCCGGCATGGGAATAGAAGTTCTTGTCCTCGGCGCTGATGAAGGCCTGTTTCACCAGATCGGGAATTTCCTCGATCGGCACGAACAGCCGCCGCTCCTTGGCGAATTCGTCGATGATCTGGCCTTCGCCGGAATAGATTCGGCTGATGGTGGGCGGCGCATATTGCGCCAGCCGCTCATGACTGGGCAAGTCACGGGAATACATATAGAAAACCGCGCCAACCGACAGGGCGGCAAACAGCACCCCCATGGTGATCATGGTGAAGATGCCACCAAAGAATGAGCCTATGAAGCGGACCAACCGACAACTCCCGTATCCTGTCGGGGCCTTATACATGGGCCGTGCCCTGCGGTCAAAACGAACGCCCCGTCGCAGGCACCGGCTCGCGCAATCGTCACTGCGCCGCCCCTAGCGGCGCAGCGCCGACAACGCCGCATCTTCCGCGGCCCAGGCTTTCAACCCATCGCGCAGCGCCAATGCCATCGTGGCCCGCCAGTCCGGATCGATCAGCCGGGCCAGATCCTGTGTCGAAGACATGAAGCCCAGTTCCACCAGCACCGATGGAATGTCGGGCGATTTGAGCACGGAAAACCCTGCGGTCTGGCGCGGATGCCGGTGCATGCGCAGCCCCGCCGCCTTGATCGCACCTTCCAGCGCCAGCGTCAGCCGTTCAATGCGCGGCACGGTCTCGGTGCGCGCCATGTCCATCAGCACGGACGCCACCAGATCATCCTGCTCGGTCAGATCGACGCCGGACAAAAGGTCATCCCGGTCATGCCGTTCCGCCAGGGCCTGTGACGCGGCGTCACTCGCCTCATCCGACAGGGTATAGAGCGTCGCGCCCACCGCCTCGCCCTCGGCCAGAGCATCGGCATGCAGCGACAGGAAGACATGGGCCCCCGCCGCCCGCGCGATGGAAATCCGCGCCTCCAGCGGCACGAAGACATCTTCCTCGCGGGTCAGGATGACCTGAAATCCGCCATCGCGCAGCAACAGGTCTTTCAGCTCGCGCGCAAAGCCCAGCATCAACCCGGCCTCGGTCAGCCCGTCGCGTTCCGCCCCCGGATCGATGCCGCCATGGCCGGGGTCCAGCACCACCACCAGCGGCCCGGTCCCGCGCGGGGCCGCCGCGCGCGGCAGATCAGTCCCCCGCGGCAGTGCCCAAGCCTTTGGCTCGGGCTGGGCCGCGGCTGCGGCAAAGGCTGCGGCACTTGCAGGGTCCAGCTGCAAGCGCACCCGCGCCCCGCCGTCGCCCGTCACCATCTCGGCCCGCGCCACCAGATGCGGCCCCGCCAGCTCCATCACCAGCCGCGACCAACCCTGCCGCACCACCCCGGCGCGCAGGTCGACCACCGCATCCGCGCCGCGGTCCACCGCATCCAGCCCGGTCCAGTCCACCTCGCGCATGTCCAGCACCAGACGGGGCGGCGCGTCCAGCACCCGCACCCGCCAGGGCACCGGCTGGCTCAGCGCCAGATCCACCGCCACCCCGCCCTGCCGGTCCTCCACCACCGAGGCCTCCGGCACCAGCCGCGCCAGCGCCGACAAGTCCTGTGCCGCGCCCGCCCCGGACCACAGCACCCCCACAAGGATCAGCAGCCAAACCCTCACCCTAACGCCCAGCCCATTATCTGTTTCCAAATATCCCCGCCGGAGGCGCACCTCAGCCCCCTGCGTTCCCGCCGGCCAGCCCGCGCGCCACCATGAACGCCCGCAACCGCGCCAGCCCCTCGACAATATCCGCCGTCCCCCGCGCATAGGAAAACCGCAAGCTTTGCCGCCCGCGCACCGGGTCAAAGTCCACCCCCGGGGTCACCGCCACCCCGGCTTTTTGCAGGATTTCGCGCGCAAAGGCCAGCGAGTCCGGGGTCAGCTCTGCCACATCGGCATAGACGTAGAAGGCACCATCGGGCGGGGCGATTTTCGTGAACCCGGCCAGCGGCAGCCCCTCCAGCATCAGCGCGCGATTGGTGGCATAGATGGCACGGTTGGCCTCCAGCTCATCCATACACTCCAGCGCCGCAAGCGCCACGATCTGGCTGGCATGCGGCGGGCAGATGAACATGTTCTGCGCCAGCCGCTCCACTGTGCGCACATGGTCGGGCGGCACCACCATCCAGCCGACACGCCAGCCGGTCATGCTGAAATATTTGGAAAAGGAATTGATCACATAGCAGTCATCGGTGATTTCCAGCGCCGACACCGCCCGCGCGCCATAGTGCAGCCCGTGGTAAATCTCGTCCGACACAAAGGATATGTCGCGCGCCGCGCAATGGCTGATCAGCGCCGCGAGGGCCGCATGATCCAGCATCGTGCCCGTGGGATTGCCGGGCGAGGCCACGATCAGCCCTGCCATATCCACCCCCTCCAGATCTGCCGGCACCGGTTGCAACCGGTTCGCGGCATGGGTGGCAATGCCCACCGGCTGCAAGGACAGCGCCCGCAGGATCTGGCGATAGCTTGGATAGCCCGGCTCGCCCAGACCCACCCGGTCGCCCGCATCAAACAGTGCGGTGAAGGCCAAGAGAAAGGCCGCCGACGATCCCGAGGTCACCACCACCCGCGCCGGGTCCAGATCCACCCCGTACCAGCGCCGGTAGAGTGCCGCGATTCCGGCGCGCAGCTCCGGCACGCCAAGCGCCACGGTATAGCCCAACGGCCCCGCCGCCATCGCCTGCGTCAAAGCCGCCCGCGCCGCAGCCGGAGCCGGGGTGCCGGGCTGTCCCACCTCCATATGGATCACCGACCGCCCCGCTGCCTCCAGCAGACGCGCCTCTTCCATCACATCCATCACAATGAAGGGATCGACATCACCCCGTCTTGAACTCTTCATGCCCGCCCCTCTATGGTCTTGGCGCAGTGTCCCGGTTCGCGGGGCAAGGTCAAGCCTTCGCCTTTCCCCTTCACCCCAGCCAGAGAAGCCCATGATCCTCAGAACCCTGATCGGCATCACCGCAATGATGATGACCTCAACCGTCGCCCTGGCCGAAATGACCCCGGCCGAGCGTGAGGCGTTCCGGGCCGAGGTGCGCGCCTTCCTGCTCGAAGAGCCCGAAGTGCTGGTCGAGGCGATGGAGGTGCTGCAAGGCCAGCAGGAAATGCAGGCCGCCGAGCGCGATCTGGCCATGCTGCGCGACAATGCCGATCTGATTTACCGCGACCCCAATTCCTGGGCCGGCGGCAATCTGGAGGCCGACCTGACCATCGTCGAATTTGTCGATTACCGCTGCGGCTATTGCCGCCGCGCGCATGACGAGGTGGCAGATCTGGTAGAATCGGACGGCAATATCCGTCTTGTGCTCAAGGAATTCCCGATCCTTGGCGAACAATCGCTGTTGTCGTCTCAGTTTGCCATCGCAGTGCGCCAGCTGCATGGCGATGATGCCTACAAGGCCGCGCATGACGCGCTCATTGCCCTGCGCGGCGATGCGACCCCGGAAACATTGGCGCGTCTGGCCTCAGATCTGGGGCATGACCCTGCCGCCATCGCCGATCAGATGGCAAAGCCCGAGGTGCAGGCGATCATCGACACCAACCACGCGCTTGGCGGGCTGATGGAGATCAACGGCACCCCGACCTTTGTGATCGATGAAACCATGGTGCGCGGCTATGTGCCGCTCGAAGGCATGCGCCAGATCGTCGCCGGTCAGCGGGCGGGCTGACCGATCACACCGCGCCCGGCCAGAAAATCCAGCACCGATTGCGCCGCCCGCTGCCCCGGCGGTGGGCCACCCTGCCCCAGGCGCTGCATCGTCAGGCGCATCGCCTCACGCTGCGCCGCGTCGCCGCTGCGCAGCAACTGCAACACGGCAGGCGCGATCTTCTCCGCCCGGCAGTCCGGCCCGATGAATTCCGGCACCGTCCGGGTTTCCGACACCAGATTGACCAGCGTCACCGTGTCGATCAACGCCGCGCGCCGCATCAGCCACAGGGTCACCGGGTTCATGTCATAGGCGATCACCATCGGGCAATCATTGGCCGCCAGTTCCAGACTGACCGTGCCCGAGGCCGCAATCGCCACATCCGCCGCCGCGAAAGCCGCGCGTTTGGTGGCGGCATCCTGAATGATCTGTGGCGCAATCGCCCAATCCGCCGTCAGATCCTGCACCAGACCGGCCACGCCCCGCACTGTGGGCAAGGCCACCCGCGCATCGGGATGCACCGCCTTGATCCGCGCCACCACCTGCCCCAGCACCGGGGCCAGCCGCGCGACCTCGCCCTTGCGCGACCCCGGAAGCGCCAAGATCAGCGGGCCATGGCCGCGCATCATCTGAGTTTCCACCTCTGTCGCCAAAGGCTCTGCCACCACCGGATGGCCGACGAAATCACAGGTCATCCCGGCGGCTGTCATATAGGGCGGCTCGAACGGCAACAGTGCCAGCACATGATCGACGACCCGCGCCATCTTGGCCGCCCGCCCGGGGCGCCAGGCCCAGACCGAGGGGGCGACATAATGAATCACCGGAAAACCGGGGCGCGCGGCTTTGACAATGGCCGCGACACGCAAACAGAAATCGGGGCTGTCGATGGTCACCAGCGCCTGCGCGCCTGACTCCAGCACCGCCGCCGCTGCCTGCGCAATCCGGCGTTTGAGCGCAAAATACCGGGGCAGCACCTCGACCAGCCCCATCACCGACAATTCTTCCATCGGGAACAAGCTGTCCAGGCCTTCGGCCTGCATCAGCGGCCCGCCGATACCGTCAAATTTCACCCCGGGCGACAGCGCGGCCAGCCCTGACATCAGGGCCGCCCCCAGCCGGTCGCCCGACGGTTCCCCCGCAATCAGGAACAGATTCAGCGCGCCCACAGGAACAGGCCCGCATCCCTGGCCGCAGCAATCATCGCATCAAGATCAAGGCAGATCACCCCGCCCGCCTGCCAGACTATGCCGCCAAGCCCCGCCTGCGCCACCCGCGCCACCGTCTCTGGCCCCAAGGTCGGCAGATCGACGCGCAGATCCTGCCCAGGCTTTGGAGCCTTGTAGAACAGGCCGCGCGTGCCGCTGGGGCGCAATCGCGGTGGCACGCCGGCAACCCCCGCCAGCATGGCATCGGTGCCCGGCAAAGCCTCTACCGCCAGACACAGGCCCTGCGCCACCACGCAGCCCTGACCCACGTCCACCGCACCAAGGGCCGCGACAATCGCGGCCGCGCGCGTGGCGTCCGCCTCATCCTGCGGGCCTATCATGCCGCAGAGCACCCCCGCCCCCGGCACCAGACCCGGCGCGAGCTCGGCGGTGCCGACCACCGCGAAACCGGCGTCCTCGAACAGACCAATCACCGCGCGTAAGGTCGCATCATCGCCCTGCGCCATCGCCGCCATCAGGCGCGGCACCAGTTGCGCCGTCCCCGCATCAAACAGCGCCGGGTCCAGCCTTGGCCGCTGGACCGCCCCGGCAAAGGTCACCCGGGTGACCCCAGCCTCTTCCAGCGCATGAAAGAACGGCACCAGCCGTTCGACGCGGAACACCATGTCGACGGCCAGACCCTCTGGCACGAACCCATCAAGTGCGCAGATCAGCGGCGCATCCAGCTCTGCCGCCACGGCAGCGGGCAGCCGCCCGGTCCCGGCAATGATCGCCGTGCGGATCAGGGTCGGGCCGGTCATTTCGGGGTCAGAAAGCTGCGGTCGCTGGCCGACAGGATGAAATCGGTCATCTCGCGCACATGCGCCGATTCCGTTTCTTCCGACAGCCGACGCGCGCGGTCCACGAAAGACCCCTCTCCCTGGGCCAGCATCTGGTAGCCTGCGCGCAAGGCGGTGATTTCCGACCGCTCCACCCCGCGGCGCTTCAGCCCCACAAGGTTCAGCCCGTCCAGCACCCCGCGCGGCCCCTGCACCAACCCATGCGGCAGCACGTCATTGGTCACCATGGTAACCGCCCCGATGATCGCCCCGCGCCCCACCCGCACCCATTGATGCACGCCCGACAGACCGCCAACGATCACATCGTCCCCGATCTGGCAATGCCCGGCAATCGCCGCCTGATTGGCCAGGATCACCCGGTTGCCCATGCTGGCATCATGGCCGACATGGGCGCCCGTCATCAACAGGCAATCATCGCCAATCCGCGTGACCCCGCCGCCGCCTTCGGTGCCGGTGTTCAGCGTCGCCCCTTCGCGAATGCGGCAGCGCGCGCCCACGATCAGCCGGGTGCGTTCGCCCTTGAACTTCAGATCCTGCGGCACCTCGCCCACGCAGGCGAAAGGGAAGATCACCGTGTCTTCGCCCACATCCGTCCAGCCGGTCACCACGGCATGCGATTTCACCACCACGCCCGCAGCAAGCGTCACCTCGGCCCCGATCACCGCAAAAGGGCCAACCTCGACCCCGGCCCCGATCACGGCACCGGGCTCGACCACGGCCATCGGGTGGATGCGGGCGGATGGGTCAATGGTCATGACTCAGGCCCTTTTCGGCACATCGAACATCGCGGTGAACTCGGCCTCGCAGGCCAGCTCGTCCCCGACCATGGCGCGGCCCGCGAATTTCCAGACCCGGCCACCCCCGCGCAGCGCCGTGACATGCAGTTCCAGCACATCGCCCGGCACCACCTTGCGGCGGAATTTCACGCCATCAACCCCCATGAAGAAGACATTGGCATTCTTGTCCACCAGATCCATCGACAGGCCGACCAGAATGCCACTGGTCTGCGCCATCGCCTCGATGATCATCACGCCCGGAAAGATCGGCACGCCGGGAAAATGGCCGGTGAACTGTGGTTCGTTCATCGTCACGCATTTGATACCGACACAGCTTTTGTCGATCTGGATGTCAACCACCTTGTCCACCAGCAGAAACGGATAGCGATGCGGCAGGATGCGCTGGATCAGCGCGATATCGGCCGTCTGGCCCGTGGTCTTGGTGGTGTCGGTCATTCACGATCCCCGTCTTTGTCTTGCATGCGGGCTGCATGGCTCTTTGGACTTTGCTACCAATTGCAACGCAGCCCGGCAAGGGATTGCGCCTGGCCCCGCCTCAGGGCTGGGGCGCGTCCCCGCCCGCGACCGAGGGGTCCGCAGGCGGCGGCTCCTCTGGTTCTGGCACGGCCAGCACTGCGGCCCCATCGCCCAGCCGGGCGTCCAGCCGGGCAATCGCCTGTTCGGTGATGTCGATCCGGTCAAAGCTCAGGATCACCGCCGCCCGGTCAATGATGGCCACCGCGCCAAGATCCTGCATCAGCTCGGCCAGAACCGGCACCGCAAGCTCGAAAAACCGTTGCTGTTCGGCGTCGCGGCTGCGGGTGACCGACCGGCTCTTGGCCTCCTGCGCCACACGCAATTCTTCAACCCTTGTGTCGAATTCACGCGCAAGGGTGCGAAACTCGTCCATCGGCAGCGTCGCCCGCCGTTCGGTCAGGGCGCGCTCTTCCGCCTCCAGCGCGGCCTCCAGCCGACGGTTTTCCGCCAGCAGGTCCGCCGAGGCGGTCTCGACCCGTGCCAGAATGGCCCGGCCCATCAGCGACTCTTCAAACAAGCGGGCGCGGTCCAGCGTGACAACCGCCGAAGGGTTGGCCGCAGGCTGCTCTGCCTCCGGCGGCACGCTGCCGGGGGCACCCTGCGCCAGCGCTGGCCCGGCAGAGCCAAGGGCCAGCAACAGACAGACGCACCACCGGACGCAGATCATCAGAACCGGGTGGAGATCGTCAGATCGAAAGACCGTTCCAGGTCATAGTCCTCTTGCACCAAAGCGCGGGAGAAGTTGAAGCGCAAAGGCCCGATCGGCGCATCCCACAGCACAGACAGACCCACGGCCGCCCGCGGATTGAATCCGGTGTCGATCGGCGCGCCCAAGGCGTCGACAACCGTGCCATCCAGACCCCAGACCGAACCGACATCCAGGAAGACGCCGCCACTGATGCCGTATTCTTCGGGCAGGCCCAGCGGGAAATCCGCCTCGAACCGCGCGACAGCATAGAAGTTGCCGCCCAGAGCATCATCGGTCACCGTATCGCGCGGACCGATCCCGTTGCCTTCAAAGCCGCGGATCTTGCTGTTGCCAAAGAAGCGCTCGGTCACCCGGGTGTTGTATCCGCCGATTGCCGAAATCGCACCGGCCTCGAAGATCGCGCGCAAGGTGACATCTTCGTTCAGGATCTTGCGTTCGGCCAAGGCCTGAACTTCGGTAGACAGATACTTGGCGTCACCGCCCAGCCCGGCATAATCCTGACTGAAGCGGAAGACCACACCGCGATCCGGGCTCAGCCCGCCGATCCGCGTGTCATAGCTGTAGGTATAGCCAACGGCCGAGGTGATTTCACCATCCCGCGCGGTTTCGTCGCGCAGCGTCGGGTTGACCTCGGTCGCCGGGTCGATCGTGCCATTGCCGTCGACATCCCGGCCCTCGTACCCTTTGATCGTGTTCTTCGCCAAACCGTAGCGCACTTCCAGCCGGCTCACTTCGCCCACAGGGAAGGACAGCGCCACCCGTCCGCCAACCCGGGCGGTGTCATAGATGGCATTGCGCTGATCGGTCACGTCATAAAACGCGCCCAGCGACAGCGACAGATCGCGCCCCAAAAAGGCCGGTTCCGTGATCGAGATCGACGAAGAGGTACTGTCGGTGGCGGTGGACACTGCAACAGACAGGGCCTGACCGCGCCCCAGGAAGTTCGATTCCGAAAAGCCGATGTTCACCCCGACCCCGGCATCCACCCCGTAGCTTGCGCCAAAGGACAGCGACCCGGTGGGCTGCTCTTCCACGTTGACATCGACGATCACCTGATCCGACGCCGAACCGGGCCGCGCATTGACCTGCGCATCCGAGAAAAAGCCAAGCGCGCGAATGCGTTCTGCCGATTGGCGCACTTCACGCGGGTTGAAGGGGTCGCCTTCGGCACTGCGGAACTGACGGCGGATCACCTGATCCAGCGTGGTGGTATTGCCTTCAATATCGATGCGCTCGACAAACACGCGCTCGCCCCGCACCAGCGCAAATTCCAGATCCAGCGTGCCGGTCCGGTCATTGCGGGTGATACGCGGATCGACGCGCACGAAGGTCAGCCCCTTGCGCAGCGCCAGATTTTCCATCCGCGCGATGGTGTTTTCCACCACCAGCGGCGAATAGGGCACGCCCGAGCGCACCCGCGACAGCGCGCCGAATTCCGCCGCATCCAGACCTTCGATCTCGGACACGGTGGTGACGCCGCCAAACCGGTATTGCCGCCCTTCGCGGATCGCAAAGCTGACAAAGACCGCATCGCGCTCGCGCGCCACTTCGGCCGAGGCGTCGGTGACCTGAATATCGACATAGCCGCGCGCCAGATAGAAATCGCGCAGCAACTGCTTGTCCAGTTCCAGCCGCTCGGCCACGAAGGTATCGCGCTGGATCAGGGTGCGCAAAAGCCCGGCCTGCTTGGTTTCCAGCACCTGCCGCAAGCGGCGGTCACTGAAGGCGCGGTTGCCGATGAAGGACAGCCGCTCAATCTCGGTCACGCGGCCTTCGGTGATCTCGAACGCCAGATCGACCCGGCCTTCGCTGCGGCGGATCAGCTTTGGGGTCACGGTCGCGGCAATCCGGCCACGGGCCCGGTAGGCTTCGGCAATCGCCGCCGCATCCGCCTCGGCCACACTGGGCGAATAGACCCGGCGCTGCTGCGACTGGATCAGGCCGGCCAGTTCTTCATCATTCAGGCGCTTGTTGCCTTCAAAGTTGATGACATTGACGATCGGATATTCCTGCACCCGGATCACCAGCTGCCTGCCCTGCGGCACGATCTCGACCGTCTGGAACAGGCCCGAGCGGACCAGCCCCTGATAGGCATCGTTCAGCCCGCCCTGGCTCAGGGCCTGCCCGCGCCTGATTCCGGCAAAGCCAAGAATAGTGGCATTGTCGACGCGCTGATTGCCTTCGATCACAACCTGATCAAAGGCATATTGCTGCGCCGATGCGGGGGCGAAGATCGCCGCCGAAGCCGTTGCGGTGGAAAGAAAAAGCGCGGTCAGAATGCGCTTGCGGACGGCCGCCTTGCCATGCGCCACGCGTTCTGCGGCACCCGCTGTATCGTGCATGACAATGCCCCATATCAACAAACTGTTGTGTCTTCACTAGACGGAAGTGCGGGGCTTGTCAAAGCGTTGGACGCGGCTTTGCCACAGCAGTTAACGGGCGTTGCCAACATGCTGCAGATGGTCTGCGCGCGGCGCGGCGCGCCCCGGCCGGCCCGCATGCTGCCGTGGCCTATCAGGTCTGCGCGCGGCCCTGCTCAGGGCTCGATCAGGATGCTGCCAAAAAATGCGCCAGCCAGCAGCCCGGCCACCACCGTGCCCATCGTGAAGATCCGGTCAGCATTCAGCCAGACCAGAAACGACAACCCACGATAGCTTTGCACAACGATCTGCATGACGCCCCCTCTTGCACCGCAAAAAGGTTAACGCCCGAATATGGCCCGAATATGGCGTCCGATCGCGCGGGTTACGGGCAGAACAGGTCATTGGTCAGCGCAAACACCATCAGCGACAGCAACAGCGCCAGCCCCACCGTCATCATCACCTGCAAGGCCCGGTCTGACGGCGGTTTGCCGGCAACCGCCTCATAGGCATGAAACACCAGATGTCCGCCATCCAGCACCGGGATCGGGAACAGGTTCATCAGCCCCACCGCCACCGACAACAGCGCGATGAATTGGATAAACGTCTCCACCCCCTGGCTCGCCGCCGCGCCCGAACTTTCGGCAATGCCGATTGGCCCGCGCAGGTTGCAGCTGGAAATCTTGCCCGCCACCATATGCCAGAGGCCGGAAAGCGAGGTGGTGGCGATGCGCCAGGTCTGCTCACCGGCGATGCCCACCGCCTCGAACACGCCCGGATACCGGGTTTCCGGCTCGAACCCCAGCCCGCCGTTCAGCCCGATCAGCCAGCGGGTCTCAAACCCGCCCTCGGGTTTGGGCAGATCCATCTGGCGCGGGGTCAGGGTGGTTTCAAACGTTTCGCCCGCGCGCCAGACCCTCAGGTTGAGCGGGCGGCCCTCAGACCCTGCCACCAGCGCGGGCAGTTCCGAAAACACCGTGACCGGCACCGCATCGACCGCCAGAATGACATCCCCGGGCAACAGACCCGCGTCGAAGGCGGCGCTTTGCGGCTGCACGCCCGAGGCCAGTGCCGGCAACGGATGCGGGCCGTCAAAAGCCAGCTCCTGCCCGTCCCGTTCGACGGTGTATGACACCGAACCCGCCGCAGGCAGGTCGTTCGAGACTTCGACCAGACGGGTCAGGTCGGGGGTCTCGGTGCCGTTGATCGCCAGGATGCGGTCGCCGGGCTGCAGCTGCTGGCCTTCAAAGGGCAAGGGTGTGACCTCGCCCACCAAGGTATCATCGCTGAACACGCCAGACCACAGCACCAGCCCGGTCAGGATCAGCAGTGCCGAGGCGAAGTTGAACACCGGCCCCGCCGCCACCGTCAGCGACCGCGCCCAAAGCGGTGCGCCATGCATCGTGCGCCGCCGCTCCGTCTCGGACAGGGTTGAAATCGCCGCGCCATCCTTGCCAGACGCGGCATTGCTGTCGCCCAGAAACTTGACATAGCCGCCAAAGGGCAGCGCCGCGACCTGCCAGCGGGTGCCCCGGCTGTCGACACGGGAATACAGGATCGGGCCAAAGCCAAGGCTGAACACCTCGGCATGGATGCCGGTCCAGCGGCCGACGATGTAATGGCCGTATTCATGGATCGCCACGATGATCGACAGCGCCACGACAAAGGCAATCACGGTCCAGACAAGACCGCCAAAACTGGGAACAAGACCGATCAGATCCAAGGTCTATCCTTCATTCCATGAGGGCCACAGAAGGCCGCAAAATCGAGGGTCGCACAGTCACGTCGCGCGCCGTCCCGCCAGCACGGCCGCGGCCTCGGCAGCCCGCACCCGCGCAAGATGGTCCGCGCCCTGGATGTCCTCAAGGGTCATCACGTCAGTTTCAAGGCACATCTCCGGCATAACCCTGGCAAGCGTGTCTTCGACCACGCCCGCCATGTCCATAAAGCCGATGCCGCCGTCCAGAAACCGGTCCAGCGCGATTTCCTTGGCGGCGTTGAACACCGCCCCCGCCAGACCCCGCGCCGCCATCACCTCGCGGCACAGCCGCAGCGCCGGATAGCGGGCAAGGTCGGGCGCGCGAAAGCTCAGCGTCGCAATCTGCGCCAGATCCAGCCGCGCCACCGGCAAGGGCGCGCGGTCCGGCCAGTTCAGCGCATAGCCGATGGCATGGCGCATGTCGGGCGCGCCCAGATGCGCCATGATGGCACCGTCCTGAAAGCCGACCAGCGAATGGATCAGCGATTCCGGGTGGATGATCACCTCGATCTGATCAGGCGATACACCAAAAAACTCTCGCGTTTCAATGACTTCCAGCGCCTTGTTGAACATCGATGCCGAATCGATGGTAATCCTTTGCCCCATGGCCCAGTTCGGATGCGCCAGGGCTTCCTTGACCGTGGCCTGCGCCAGCGCCGGCAGCGGCCAGTCGCGCAAGGCACCCCCCGATGCGGTCAGGATGATCCGCTCGACCGAGGCGATATCTTCGCCGACAAGGGCCTGAAAAATCGCCGAATGTTCCGAATCCACCGGCAGGAGTCGCGCGCCATGCGCCGCGGCGGTCGCCATCAGCAAGGGCCCGGCGGTCACCAGACTTTCCTTGTTGGCCAGTGCCAGCGTGCCGCCGTGGCGCAGGGCACGCAACCCCGGCACCAGTCCCGCCGCCCCCACGATCGCGCTCATCACCCAATCGGCGGGGCGATCGGCGGCTTCAGCAATCGCGGCGTCGCCCGCAGCCGCCTGCACCCCCGATCCTGCAAGCGCGGCACGCAGGTCCGGCAGGCAAGACTCGTCGGCACACACCGCCACCTCGGCCCGCAGCACGCGCGCCATTTCGGCCAGCCGCGCAACATTGCGCGCACCTGTCAGCGCAACGGTGCGGAACGCCTTCGCCCCGCCCGCCCGGCAGATCAAGTCAAAGGTGCTTTCCCCCACCGACCCGGTGGCGCCAAAAATCGAAATGCTGCGCAAACCCTATCCCCCCAAAGGTGCAGGCATCGGCAGCGAGGTGAACAGCCCCAGCAGCATCACCAGCCCCACCGCCCCGATCAGCGCATCAAAGCGGTCAAGAAATCCACCATGCCCGGGGATCAGGGTCGAGGAATCCTTGACCCCCGACCGCCGCTTGATCCAGCTTTCGGCAATATCGCCCAATTGCCCGGCAAGGGCGACAAACGGGGCCAGCACCACCGCCAACCAGGGCGCATGGCCGGTTGCCACAAAGATCAGCGAGACAAGGACGGCCCCCACCCAGCCCGCCACGGTGCCGGACCAGGTTTTCTTGGGGCTGATCGCCGGCCAGAACTTCGGCCCCCCCATGATGCGCCCGACGAAATAGCCCATCACATCCGACACGATGACAATCGCCACCAGCCACAGAATCGCCGGCATGCCCGGACTGCGCAGCTCGATCAGCCCATATCCCGCCACCATGATCGCAATGCCATAAACCGTGGCAATCCGACGGTCCCGGCGCGGCGACAGGGCCAGTGCCAGACCCGGCAAGATCAGCAGGGTCGTGGCCAGATCATCGCGGAACAGCTCGGCCCCGGCCAGACAGGCGGCGGCAAACAGCCCCATGGCCAGCGGTGTCCCGCGCCGCCCCGGCGCTGTCATATTGGCCAGTTCCCAGAACATCACCCCGGTCAGGGCGATGACCAGCAGCGAAAACGGTGTCCCGCCCAGCCACAGCTCTCCGGCACCGACCGCCAGCATGAATGCGGCAGAAATTGCCCGCTTTTTCAGATCGCCCCAGCGGGCAATGACATCTGTCATCCGCTGGCCACCCCGCCAAAGCGCCGTTCCCGGTTGCCGAAGCGCGACAGGATTTGCGCCAGCTCGGCCGGCGAAAAATCGGGCCACAGCGTCGGGGTGAATTCATATTCGGCATAGGCCGCCTGCCATGGCAGGTAGTTCGAGGTCCGCGTCTCGCCGCTGGTGCGGATCACCAGATCCGGGTCCGGCAGATCGGCCGTGTCCAGCCGCGACCCGATCAGCGCATCGGTGATCGCCTCGGGCGCCAGCCGTCCTGCAGCCACATCGGCGGCCAGACTGCGCAGGGCGCGCGTCAGCTCGTCGCGCCCGCCATAATTGATCGCCACCGTCAGGTTGAGCCGGGAGAATCCGGCCGTGCGCGCCTCGATCCCCGCCATCAGCCCCCGCAGTTTTGGGTTCAGCGCGCTGCGGTCGCCGATGAAGCGCATCCGCACGCCTTCGGCGGCCAGGCGGTCGGCCTCACGTTCGATATAGCGGGCAAAGATCGACATCAGCCCCACCACCTCTTCGGTGGAGCGCTTCCAGTTCTCGGTGGAAAACGCATAGATCGTCAGCCAGCGGATGCCCAGATCAGGGGCGCAGCGGACAATCTCCTTGACCCGCTCGGCACCCTTGCGATGCCCGACCAGTCGCGGCCAGCCACGCCCCGTGGCCCAGCGGCCATTGCCATCCATGATGATCGCCACATGTTCTGCCGGCCGGGGCAGCTTTTGATCTGCCGATGTGCTGGAAGCCAAGCCCCTGTCCCTTTTCCCGAAACTGCCCGGATACTGTCCCGGATACCAAAACCAACAACGGGCGCGGCCCCTCCTCAGGCCCCGCCCGTCACACCTTGTGTCAGACCTGCATGATCTCGGCCTGCTTGCCTTCCAGGGTCTGATCGACAAGCTTGATGTATTTGTCGGTCATCTCCTGCACTTCCGCCTCCCAGAACTTCACGTCGTCTTCCGACAGCCCGTCGCCCTTGGCCTTCTTGATCTGATCCATCCCGTCACGCCGCAGGTTGCGCACCGCCACCCGCGCGTGTTCGGCATAGCCCGCCGCCACCTTTGTCAGTTCCTTGCGGCGCTGCTCGTTCAACTCGGGGATCGGCAGCATGATGATGGTGCCATTGGTCTGCGGATTGATGCCCAGGCCTGACTCGCGAATGGCCTTTTCCACCTTGTTGACCATCGCCTTGTCCCAGACATTGACCGTCACCATCCGGGGCTCGGGCACGTTGACGGTGCCCAGCTGGTTGATCGGGGTCATCTGGCCATAAGCATCCACCTGGATCGGTTCCAGCATCGAGCCAGAGGCGCGCCCGGTGCGCAGCGAGGCAAATTCGGTGCGCAGGGCGTTGATCGCGCCCTCCATGCGGCGGGTCAGATCTTCGGTATCCAGTTCAAAATCGTCAGCCATCGGGTCTTTCCTTCGTCACGCGTCCGGCGGCATCAGCGCACCGGACGTTTTTTACGCTCTATAAGCCAAGCCTGTCCATGGGTATAGCCCCCGGGGCAACCGCCTGTGCCCGCCTGTCAGTCATGCACGATCGTATAGGTGCCCTGCCCCGCCATGATCCCCTTGAACCCGCCGGGCTCGGACAGGGCAAAGACCACCAAGGGCATCCGGTTGTCACGGCACAGCGCGATGGCAGAGGCGTCCATGACCTTGAGGTTGCGCTGCAGCACATCATCATAGGTGATGTCGGCATAGCGTTTGGCATCCGGGTTCAGCTTGGGGTCGCTGTCATAGATCCCATCGACATTCTTGCCCATGAAGATCGCCTCGCAGGCCATTTCGCTTGCGCGCAGCGCGGCGGCGGTGTCGGTGGTGAAATAGGGGTTGCCGGTGCCGGCGGCAAAGATGCAGACCCGCTTTTTCTCCAGATGGCGCACCGCGCGGCGGCGGATATAGGGTTCACAGACCTGATCCATCGGAATGGCGCTGATCACGCGGGTATAGACGCCCAGCGATTCGAGGGCGGCCTGCATGGCAAGCGCGTTCATCACGGTGGCCAGCATGCCCATGTAATCGGCCGTTGTCCGCTCCATCCCCTGCGCAGAGCCTTGCAACCCGCGGAAGATGTTCCCGCCGCCAATCACCATGCAGATCTCGACCCCAAGATCATGTACCGCCTTGATCTCGCGCGCGACACGTTCCACCGTGGGGGGGTGCAAACCATAGGCCTGATCGCCCATCAGCGCCTCGCCCGAGATTTTCAGCATCACACGGTCGTATTTCACGCCACCTTCAAGGGTCGCTATGGTCATGGGTGTTCCCCGCATCTTCGTTTTTGCATTTGGACTGCCGCGCAAACTGTCGCAAAACGGGGGCGGGTTCAACCTGTGACTGGCCGGGCAGCGGGGGTTTCACACCCCGTCACCATTGGGCTAGAACCGATGGCGCAGCCATGGCGACCCCCGTGGGATATTCAAGGACTGAAAATGAGGCTTGCCGAGATCTCTCGCGAGGCACCCGTGCTGATCGCCGGGCCGACAGCCAGCGGCAAGTCGGGGCTGGCGATGGAGCTGGCGGCGCGCGATGGCCGTATGATCGTCAATGCCGATGCCTTGCAGGTCTACGGCTGCTGGCGGCTGCTGACCGCCCGGCCTTCGGTGGCGGATGAGGCAGCGCTGCCGCATGCGCTGTATGGGCATGTCGGGCGGGATCAGGCCTATTCGGTGGGCCATTGGCTGCGCGAGGTGGCGGGCTGGCTGGACCGACCGGTGGTGATCGTCGGCGGCACGGGACTTTACTTTCTGGCGCTGACCGAGGGGCTGGCCGAGGTGCCGGAGATCCCGGCGCAGGTCCGCGCCGAGGCCGATGCCCTGCGCGCCGCCGACCTGCCTGCGATGGTGGCGGCGCTGGACGCGGACACAGCGGCGCGGATTGACCTGGCCAACCCTGCCCGTGTGCAGCGCGCCTGGGAGGTGTTGCGTGCCACCGGCCGGGGGCTGGCCGCCTGGCAGGCCGACACGCCTGCTCCGCTGATCGCGCGCAATCAGGCCGAGGCGCTGGTGCTGCGCCCGCAGGTGGACTGGCTCAATGCCCGGATCGACCGCAGGTTCGACCAGATGATGGCGCAGGGCGCGCTGGAAGAGGTGCGGGCCGAGTTGCCGCACTGGCACCCCCTGCGCCCCTCTGCCCGCGCGATCGGCGCGCCGGACCTGGTGGCGCATCTGCAAGGGCAGATGCCGCTGGAGGCCGCGGTTGCGGCGGCCAAGCTGGCCAGCCGCCAATATGCCAAACGCCAACGCACCTGGCTGCGCAACCGCATGCGCGACTGGCGGGCGGTTGTGCCGGAGTGACCCCCCGGACGGGATGCCCGCGGGCGGCGGGACGCGGCAAGTTATCCACAGGTCGGGCGTTGTTCTGTGGACAAGGTCATAATTCTGCTTGGGTTGCCTGCCATGCCCTGTTTATCTGTATCCAGCCAAGAATGAGCAGGACGCCATGAACCAACACCCTGCCCCAAGCGTGCCGAACGCTGCATCTGCCCTGTCGCAGTTGCGTGTCACTGCCATCCCCCGGCTTGCGGCCGGCGGGCGTTGGCGGGTTGAGGCGATGCGCGCCATATCCGAGCCGATGTTGTTGTGGTTCACCAAAGGACAGGGTCGCATCACCATTGCCGGTGTGACCCGCGGCTATACCGCACATAATGCGGTGTTCATCCCGCCCGGCGTGATGCACGGGTTTGAGGTCGGGCCGCAGGTCTTTGGGACAGCGGTGTTTTTTGGCCGTGACAGCGGTGTGACCCTGCCCGAAACCGCGCAGCACCTGCGCATCCGCGAGGTGCATGCCCAGCAGGAAATCAACGTCATCCTTGATTCGCTGCAACGCGAGATGGACAGCGACATCCCCGCGCATGACCGGGCCACCCGGCATTATCTGGGCCTGCTGGGCGTCTGGCTGGAACGCCAGGCGGTCAAGGCCGCGCCCGAAACCCCCAAACCTGATGCGGCGCGCCGTCTGGTGGCCCGCTACACCACTCTTCTGGAACGCGATTTTCGCACCGGGGCGGGCGTGGGTGAATTTGCCGCGGCCCTGGGCGTCACGCCCACCCATCTGACCCGGTGCTGCCGCATCGCCTGCGGGCGGTCGGCGATCGAGGTGCTGCAGGACCGCCGTATCTTTGAAGCGCGCCGCTTGCTGGCCGAAACCCGCATGCCGGTTGCCCGCATCGGCGAGGCGCTTGGCTTTACCTCGCCCGCCTATTTCACACGGTCGTTCCAGCACCTGACCGGGCGCTCTCCCACCGCCTTCCGACGCGAAGTTTAAGCCCCAAAGGCTTGAAACCCGGCCCGAATTCCGGGGATGGTTCGGATTAATTTCCTCTCAGCGGTCGACAAGATGTCGGTTTTGCGGCACAAAGGGGCGACTTCGGGCGTTGACGCCTGACGTAAAGTATTGCGCAATGGGGCCAATGCCCCGGTGCAATCCTGCCCGCGCCGGGCAAGAACAGACTGGTCATTGCCCCAGCAGGGCACAGTCCGGCGCAACCGTCAAAACAAGAACAAGATGGCACTGCCATCAGGGAGACATATGATGACGATGAAGACCCAGATGCTGCATCCGGCGGCCACCCTGCTTGCCCGCGATGTGCGCGCCGGCGCCCTCAGCCGCCGCGAATTCCTGACCCGCACCACCGCTCTGGGCGTCACGGCGACAGCCGCCTATGCGCTGCTGGGCCTCGAGGCCCCGGTTCAGGCGCAAGCCGCCGCCACCGGTGGCACCCTGCGCGTCGGCATGGAGGTGAAAGCCCAGAAAGACCCGCGCACCGCCGACTGGCCGCATATCGCCAACGTCTACCGGGGCTGGCTGGAATATCTGGTGCAATACAACCCCGACGGCACCTTTGAAGGCCGCCTGCTGGAGTCGTGGGAGGCGAATGAAGACGCCACCCAATACACGCTGCGCGTCCGCCCCGGGGTCACCTGGAACAACGGCGATGTCTTCACCGCCGATGATGTGGTGCGCATGTTCACCCGCTGGACCGATGCCTCGGTCGAGGGCAATGCCATGGCCTCGCGCTTCCTTGGCCTCGTCGATGAAGCCACCGGCGCGCTGCGCGACGGCGCAGTGGTCAAGGTCGATGACATGACCGTGCAGCTGGTGATGTCGATGTCGGATGTGGCGGTGATCGCCAACCTGTCCGACTATCCGGCAGCGGTGGTGCATTCGTCCTATGTCGACGGGTCGGACCCATCCGCCAACCCCATCGGCACCGGCCCCTATCTGCCGACCGAAGTCTCGGTCGGCCAGCGCGCCATCCTCACCCGCAATGAGGGCCACAGCTGGTGGGGCGGCACCGTACCGCTCGATGAAATCCAATACATCGACTTTGGCACCGACCCCGCCGCCATGGTGGCGCTGGCCGGATCGGACGAGATCGACTGCAACTACGAATCCACCGGCGAGTTCATCGACGTGCTGGATGGGCTGGGCTGGAACAAGCTGGAGGCCGTCACCGCATCGACCATCGTGGCGCGGATGAATTCGGCCAATGGCGACCTCTACAAGGACAAGGCCGTGCGTCAGGCGATCCAGAAGGCCGTTGATCCGGCAATCATTCTGGAACTGGGCTACAACGGTCTTGGCACCACGGCAGAAAACCACCACGCCTGCCCGGTCCATCCGGAATATGCCGAGATTCCGGCGCAGACCATCGACCCTGCCGGGCTGCGCCCGGTGCTGGAAGCCGCCGGCATGGCCGACACCGAATTCGAGCTGATCTCGCTCGATGACGGCTGGGAAGCCGCCTCGACCGATGCCATCGCAGCCCAGCTGCGCGATGCGGGCGCCAATATCAAGCGCACCGTGATGCCGGGCTCGACCTTCTGGAACGACTGGCAGAAATATCCGTTCTCCTCGACCACCTGGAACCACCGCCCGCTTGCCGTGCAGAACATGGCGCTAGCCTATACCTCTACGGGGTCGTGGAACGAGACCGGCATGGCAAACCCGGAGTTCGATGCCGCCATGGCGCAGGCCCTGTCGCTGGCCGATGCCGATGCCCGGCGCGAGGTGATGGTGACGCTGCAAACCATCCTGCAGGACGAAGGCTATATCATCCAGCCGTTCTGGCGCTCGCTTTACCGGCACGCCCGCGACGGGGTGAATATCGACATGCATCCGTCGTTCGAACACCACCATTACAAGTGGTCGATGGACGCCTGATCCTGCCCTCGGGGGCTGCGGTTTGCCTGCCGCAGCCCCCTTCCCCGCCAAGCCCCTCCTCCCGCCACCCTTTGCCGCCACTCGCAAGGGAAGGATAACGCCATGCTGCCGTTTCTGCTGCGCCGGGTCGGCGTGATGATCCTGACTGCGCTGACGCTCAGTTTCGTCGTGTTCTGCCTGACCAACCTTGCCCCCAATCTGGAAAAGCTGGCCCGCACCGAAGGCTCGGTCCGGATGTCGGATGAAGCGGTGGACTCATGGATCATCAACAACGGCCATGGCGGGCTGATGATCACCCGCTATGGCCAATGGCTCGGTGTCGTGCCCGGCTGGACCCGCACCGATGACAAGGGCGTCACCCGCGGCCGCTGCATCACCGAAGGTGTCACTGCCGAAGAGGCCCCGCGCTTTTGCGGCATCCTGCAAGGCGACTGGGGCACCTCTACGGTGTTCCGCGAACCGGTGGCCAAGACCATCTCGGACAAGCTGGCCTCGACCGGCTGGCTGATGCTCTGGGTGATGCTGGTGATGGTGCCGGTCTCGCTGATCATCGGCGTCATGTCGGGCATGCGCGAAGGCAGCCGGACCGACCGGGTGCTCTCGACCTTCGCCATCGCCACCACGGCCACGCCGGAATATGTCTCGGGCGTCATCCTGGTGGTGATCTTCGCCTCGGCCACCACCGGGATTTCGCCCCTGCTCGCCGAATGGGGCTGGATCGACGGACGCACGCTGTTTCTGGGCACGGCCACATCGGCCATTGACCAGATCACCTTCTGGAACTTCGCCCTGCCGGTGATGACCATCGCGCTCTACGGCATCGGCTATATCGCCCGGATGACCCGGGCAAGCATGACCGAGGTGATGACCCAGCAATACATCCGCACCGCGCGGCTCAAGGGCGTGGCCTTCCATCAGGTGATCCTGAAACACGCCCTGCGCAACGCGCTGATTGCGCCCTTCACGGTGATCATGCTGCAATTCCCCTGGCTTTTGAACGGCGTGGTGATTGTAGAAACCCTCTTCAACTACAAGGGCTTCGGCTGGACCCTCGTGCAGGCCGCCGGCAACAATGACATCCAGCTGCTGCTGGCCTGTTCAGTGGTGGCCGTCTTTGTCGTGCTGGTCACGCAGCTGATCTCCGACATAGGCTACGTCTTCCTGAATCCCCGCATCCGGCTGAGCTGAGGAATAGCGCGCATGGAACCCCTCTCCTGGCCAATGATCTTCGCCAAAATGGCCGTCCAGTTCTGGCCGGTCTGGCTGGCGCTGATTGTCACCGTGGCCTTGTCGCTGCAATTCCGGCGCCGCCTTGGCCTCTATGGCAAGCTGTTTGACTCCAATGTCGGCATGACCGGCTTTGTCATCGTGATGTTCTGGGTGTTCACGGCGCTCTTTGCCGACATGATCATCACCTTCGACCCGATCGCACAGCTTTCGGGGCTCAAGAACGTGGTCCCCGGCACGCCCGTGCCGGACTCCGATCAGTGGTATCTGCTGGGCGGCGATCATCTGGCCCGCGATGTGTTTTCCCGCGTGGTGATGGGCGCGCGCCGGGTGCTGACCATCGCCCCCGCCGCCACCGTCATCGCCTTCATGGTCGGCATCACCCTTGGCCTGCCCGCAGGCTATTTCGGCGGCAAGCTCGATACCGGCCTCAGCTTCATTGCCAATCTGGTGCTGGCCTTCCCGGTGATCCTGCTCTTCTACCTGCTGGTCACGCCGGAAATCCGCTCCACCGGCGTGCCCATCGCCCTTGCCGCCGTGCTCTTCCTGTTCCCGGTGATCTTCGTCTCGGTGCTGCTGAACAGCCGCTATTTCACCACGCCCGCGCGGCGCAACCTCTATGTCGGTGTGGCCCTTGTCCTCGGCCTCTGGGCCTATTCCGGCCTCGCCTTCAACGCGGATCCCACCGGCATCTGGTCGATGGACCCCAACCTTCTGAACGTCTTTGTCTCGGTGGTCTTCGTCAATGCCCCCACCGTGTTCCGCATCGTGCGCGGCATCGTGATGGACCTCAAATCCCGAGACTACGTCGCCGCCGGCCAGACCCGCGGCGAGGGTGCCTGGTACATCATGCTGTGGGAAATCCTGCCCAACGCGCGCGGCCCCCTGATCGTCGATTTCTGCCTGCGCATCGGATATACCACCATCCTGCTGGGCACCCTTGGCTTCTTCGGCCTCGGCGTATCCCCTGAATCCCCTGACTGGGGCAGCACCATCGACGATGGCCGCCGCTTGCTCTCCATCTACCCCCACCCCGCCGTCGTCCCCGCCCTCGCCCTGATGAGCCTTGTCCTCGGCCTCAACCTGCTCGCCGATGGCCTGCGCGAAGAATCCATGCGCGACTGACCATTATCTGTTCATAAATATCCCGGGGGTCCGGGGGCTGGCCCCCGGTCCCGAAGTTTCCCAAAGGAACACCCCCAAAAGGACTGGCACATGACCGACTGGGACCCCTCCAAACCCATCCTCGAGATCGAGAACCTCTCGATCAGCTTCTTCACCCGGGCCCGCGAGATCCCGGCGGTGATGGATTTTTCCTGCACCGTGATGCCGGGCGAATCGATGGGTCTGGTGGGCGAATCGGGTTGTGGCAAATCCACCGTGGCCCTCGCGGTCATGCGCGACCTTGGCACCAACGGCCGCATCACCAGCGGCAGTATCAAATTCAAGGGCCGCGACCTGACGCATATGACCGAGGAAGAGCTGCGCCACATTCGTGGCTCGGAAATCGCGATGATCTACCAGGAACCGATGGCCAGCCTGAACCCCGCCATGCGTGTGGGCGATCAGCTGGCCGAGGTGCCGATGATCCATCAGGGCATGACCCGCGATGCCGCCCTCAAACTCGCCCGCCAGATCATCGCCGATGTCCGCCTGCCCGATCCCGACCGAATCTTACGCGCCTATCCGCATCAGCTGTCGGGCGGCCAGCAGCAGCGCATTGTCATCGCCATGGCGCTGATGGCCAAACCTGCCCTGTTGATCCTGGATGAACCCACCACCGCGCTCGATGTGACGGTCGAGGCGGGGATCGTCGATCTGGTCAAGGATCTGGGCACCAAATACGGCACCTCGATGCTGTTCATCAGCCATAACCTTGGCCTGATCCTCGATGTCTGCGACCGGCTCTGCGTGATGTATTCCGGTGAGGCGGTCGAGACCGGCAATGTGGTGGAGGTCTTCGACAAGATGCGCCACCCCTATACGCAGGCGCTGTTCCGTTCCATTCCCCTGCCCGGTGCCGACAAGAACTCCAGCCCCCTTATCGCCATTCCCGGCAATTTCCCCCTGCCACATGAACGGCCCAAGGGCTGCAACTTCGGCCCGCGCTGCGACTATTTCCGCGACGGGCTGTGCAATGCGGGCGAGGTGCCGATGGACGCGGTTCCAGGCCATGACCGCCACGCCACCCGCTGCCTGCGCTGGCGCGAGATCGACTGGGACGCGCCCCCCAAGGTTGGCAAGGTCACCGAAAAACTGCCGCGCGGGCGGCTGGTGCTCAAGATGGAGGATCTGCGCAAATATTACGAGGTCAGCGCCGGGGCCTTTGGCGGCGGCGCGGAAAAGGTGGTGAAGGCCAATGAATCCCTGTCGTTCGAAGCGCATGAAAATGAAACCCTCGCCATCGTCGGCGAATCGGGTTGTGGCAAATCCACCTTTGCCAAGGTGCTGATGGGGCTGGAAACCGCGACCTCTGGCTCGATCATGCTGTTTGACGAAAACGTGCAGGACACACCGATTCAGGCGCGCAACACCGACACCGTGTCAAAGCTGCAGATGGTGTTTCAGAACCCGTTCGACACGCTGAACCCCAGCATGAGCGTGGGCCGGCAGATCATCCGCGCGCTGGAGATTTTCCAGAAAGGCAGCTCCGACGCCGAGCGCAGCGACATGATGCTGAACCTCCTCGACATGGTCAAACTGCCGCGCGCCTTTGCCGAGCGGATGCCGCGCCAGCTGTCGGGCGGGCAAAAGCAGCGTGTCGGCATCGCGCGCGCCTTTGCCGGTGGCGCCAAGGTGGTGGTGGCGGATGAGCCGGTTTCGGCGCTCGATGTTTCCGTACAGGCCGCCGTGACCGATCTGCTCATGGATATCCAGCGCGAGAACCACACCACGCTGCTGTTCATCAGCCATGATCTGTCGATTGTGCGCTATCTGTCTGATCGGGTGATGGTGATGTATCTGGGCCATGTGGTCGAGCTTGGCACCACCGATCAGGTCTTTGCCCCGCCCTACCACCCCTATACCGAGGCGCTGTTGTCCGCCGTGCCCATCGCCGACACCCGGGTGAAAAAGCGCCGGATCGTGCTGGAGGGGGATATTCCATCGGCCATGAACCCGCCGCCTGGCTGCCCGTTCCAGACCCGCTGCCGCTGGAAGACCCGCGTCCCCGGCAACCTGTGCGACACCGTTCTGCCCCCCGTGCAGGTGCTGGCGGGCGGGCATCAGATCAAGTGCCATCTGTCAACGGAAGAACTGGCGGCGATGGAGCCGGTGATCAGCATGGCCGCCGAATAGCCGCGTGGCAGCGGTGGGAAACCTGCGGCGGGCGTCTTTCAGAAAGATACGCAGGCCAAAGCCTCAGCCCTTGACGGACACAACCGGCAACAGGGCGGCGGCGATGCGGCGGCCTTCGGACAGCAGCACGTTATAGGTGCGGCAGGCGGCAGGCGAATTCATCACCTCCACCCCGATGCCAGAGGCTTCCAGCAAGGTGCGGAAGGCAACGGGCGGATGCGCGATTTCCGCCCCGGTGCCGACAAACAGCACGTCGATCCGTCCCGCCAGCGACAGCGGCGTTTCCGTATCGTCAAACCCGCCCCACAGCCCGGCATCCCAGGGCGTGATCAGGCAGGCCCCGCGCAGCACATGACCATTCACCCGAAAAAACCCGGGGCCATAGCCGTCAATCGCCTTTGCCGTGCCGTAGCTGATTTCGGTCAATCGCATGGCGTCACGCGTCGATATTGGCGTATTCGTCCGGGGTGCCGTTCTTCTTCGGCTTGTCGCTCCGGTCCAGCCCGATCAGCAGCACCAGATTCTTGGCGACATAGACCGAGGAGTAAGTGCCAATCACGATGCCGAAGGTGATGGCAAAGACAAAGCCACGGATCACGTCGCCGCCAAAGATCAGCATGGCGATCAGCGCGATCAATGTGGTGCCGGTGGTCATCAACGTGCGCGACAGCGTTTCATTCGCCGAAAGGTTCATCACATCGCGCAGCGGCATGGTCTTGAACTTGATCATATTCTCGCGCAGCCGGTCAAAGATCACCACCGTATCGTTGATCGAATAGCCCAGAATGGTCAGCAGTGCCGCCACGATGGCCAGATCGAACTTGATCTGGAACAGCGCAAACACCCCGATGGTGATGATGATGTCATGCACCAGCGCCGCCACTGCACCCACCGCATATTGCCATTCAAACCGCAGCCAGATGTAGACAAGGATCGCCCCCGACGCCCCCAGAACCGCCAGAATGGCGCTGAGGATCAGCTCGCCCGACACCTTTGGCCCCACCGATTCCACCGAAGGAAAGGTGATCGACGGATCAACGGTTTTCAGCGCCTCCTCGACAATCTGAATCGTCTCGGGCGTCACCGCCTCAGACCCGTCCTGTGCCGCGATGCGGACCTGCGCCACGAACTGGTCATCGTCAAAGCTGGGGTCGAAGACCTCGGTGATCGCCACATCGCCCAGCTCCAGCCCGGCCATCGCGGTGCGATAGGCGGCCACATCGACCGGCTGGTTGCTTTCGGTGCGGATCGTGGTGCCGCCCTGAAAATCGATGCCGAAATTCAGCCCCATCACCGCCCAAAGCGCCACCGACGCCGCCATCATCAGGGCAGAAATCGCCAGCGTCAGGCGCTGATAGGCAAAGAAGTTGATGTTGGTGTGTTCGGGCGCAAGCCGCAGACGAAAAGCCATGGTTTTCTTCCCTTACACGATGATGGTCTTGGGCCGGCGCCAGCCGATCCACATCTCGACCAGCACCCGCGTCACGAACAATGCGGTGAAGACCGAGGTGATGATCCCGATACCCAGCGTGATGGCAAAGCCACGCACCGGGCCAGAGCCTACGGCAAAGAGCACGGTTGCGGTAATGAAAGTGGTGATATTGGCGTCGATGATCGCCGACAGCGCCTTTTCATAGCCCAGCTGAACCGCACGGGCCGGATTTTTCGCGTTGCGCAGTTCTTCGCGGATGCGTTCGAACACCAGCACATTGGCATCCACCGCCATGCCGATGGTCAGCACGATCCCGGCAATACCCGGCAGTGTCAGCGTGCCGCCAATGGTGGACAAAGCGCCGAACAGCAGCGCCACGTTGATGCCAAGCGCCACGGTGGCAAAGGCCCCGAACAACCCGTAGCTGGCGATCATGAAGAACACCACCGCCCCCATGGCGATCAGTGCTGCGGTCTGACCCGCATCAATGCTGTCCTGCCCCAGTTCGGGGCCGATGGTGCGTTCTTCGAGGAAGGTCAGCTCGGCCGGCAGGGCTCCGGCCCGCAGCAGCACGGCCAGTTCCGTGCTTTCCTCAACCGTGAATGACCCGGTGATGATGCCCGATCCGCCGGCGATATGGCTTTGGATCGTGGGGGCGGAAATCACCTCGTCGTCCAGCACGATGGCAAAGGGCGCGCCGATATTGGCCGCCGTGTAATCGCCGAACTTGCGCGCACCTTGCGGGTTGAAGCGGAAGTTCACGGCGGGGCGGTTGTTCTGGTCAAAGGCGGGTTGCGCATCGACCAGCTCTTCCCCGGTCACCACCGGCGACTCCTCGACGATAAAGAAGGTGCCCGGCTCATCCATCGACGGCAAAAGCAGATTGCGCGCGCCGGGGCTGGCCCCTGCATCCGTTGTCCGCCCGACCACCGGGTTGAAGGTCAGCTTGGCCGTGGTGCCGATCAGCGCCTTGAGCTCTGCTGCCGAGCCGATGCCCGGCACCTGAATCAGGATGCGGTCCGCGCCTTGCCGCTGGATCGTGGGTTCGCGCGTGCCCACCTCATCGACCCGGCGGCGCACGATCTCAAGACTTTGCTGGATGGTGCGGTCATCCGTGGCCGTGCGTTCGGCCTGCGACAGCTGGATCACGATTTCCAGCCCTTCGGCGCTGACATCAATGTCATTCTGGCCTACGCCGGTCAGGCTCACCACCGGCGTGGCCAGGGCGCGCACTGCTTCCAGCGCCGCAGCCATGCCGCCGGGTTCGGAAATCGCCACCCGCAAGGTGCCGTCCGGGCTGGGCAGGCGGCGCACATTGCCAACCGCGTCGCGCTGATCGCGCAAGGCATCCCGCACGTCGGGCCAAAGCGCATCCATCCGCGCCTTGTACACATCTGCCACCTGCACCTCGGCCAGCAGATGCGCGCCGCCGCGCAGATCCAGCCCGAGGTTCACCAGCGAGGACGGCAGGAAGTTCGGCCACAGGTCCAGATCGGCCTGCTGATCCGGGGTCGCGGTGCCACCGGCGGCTTCCACCGCCGCCCGCGCGTCATTGTGACGCTCGATATTGGCATAGTTCAAGTTGGGTGCAGCCGCGACGATACCCCATGCGCAAATGGCAAGAATAATCACACGCTTCCACAGCGGCATGGCGTTCATCGCGGGCGTTCCCTTCAGGCGGCAGCTGGTTCGGTCTTGTTCATGACCGAAACGATCGTCGCCTTGACGATCTTGACCTTCACGTTATCGGCGATTTCGACGATGATGGTGCCATCTTCGTTCACATGGGTCACCTTGCCCACGATGCCGCCTTGCGTCAGCACCTGATCGCCCCGGCGCAGCGCCTCGACCAGCGCCTTGTGCTCCTTGAGCTTTTTCTGCTGCGGGCGGATCAGCAGGAAATACATGATCCCGAAAATCAGGATCAGCGGCACAAAGCTGGTAAAGGCAGCAGCGCCGCCACCGGCGGCCTGAGCAAAGGCGGGGGTTGCGAACATGGGCATCCTCATCACTGTCGGCGGGGAAAACCCCCGGATTTCATTGCCGCGCACCCTACATATCGGGGCGCACGGGTGCAAGACGGGCCCGTCTGCGACCCTTGGCCTGCCATATATGCGGGGTGTGCGCCAATTGGTAGGCCCATGGGACGCTTTTCGCACCCCCTTTTTCCGGGTGCCCATTTGGGGCATAAGCGCGCCAGACACAGCAAGAGGCCATCATGCACGACATCAAAGCCATCCGCGAAAACCCCGAAGCGTTCGACGCCGCACTGGCCCGCCGGGGATTGTCCGCGATGTCGTCGGACATTCTGGCGCTGGATGCGGATCGTCGTGCCAAAATCGTGGCGGCAGAAACCGCGCAGGCCGAGCAGAACCGCGCCAGCAAAGAGGTCGGGGCCGCCAAAGCGCGCGGCGATGACGCTGAATTTGAGCGGCTGCGCGCGCTGGTCGCGCAAACCAAGGCCGACATCGCGCGCCTGACAGCCGAGGCGGGCGAACAGGACATCGCCCTGCGCGACCTGCTGATGGGCATCCCCAACCTGCCGCTGCCCGAAGTGCCCGAGGGCAAGGACGAGGCCGACAACGTCGAGGTGCACCGCTGGGGCACCCCGCGCGCCTTTGACTTCCCGCCCAAGGAACATTTCGAGATTGCAGGCGTCAAACCCGGCATGGATTTTGAAACCGCCGCCAAACTGTCTGGCAGCCGCTTTGTGGTGCTCAAGGGGGCCGTGATCCGCGTGCACCGGGCCTTGGCGCAGTTCATGCTGGACACGCATGTCGAAGAACACGGGTTGCAGGAAACCTGGACCCCGGTGCTGGTCAAGGACGACGCGATGTATGGCACCAACCAGCTGCCGAAATTCGCCGAAGACAGCTATCAGACCACCAATGGCTGGTGGCTGATCCCCACCTCCGAAGTCACCCTGACCAATACGGTTGCGGGCGACATTCTGGAGGAAAGCGCCCTGCCCATCCGCATGACCGCCCATACCCAATGCTTCCGGTCCGAAGCAGGCTCAGCAGGCAAGGACACCTCCGGCATGCTGCGCCAGCACCAGTTCGAAAAGGTGGAGATGGTCACGATCTGCACGCCGGACACCCATCTGGAGGAACAGGACCGGATGCGCCGTTGCGCCGAGGCGATTCTTGAAAAGCTGGACATCCCCTACCGCACGGTCGTGCTGTGCACCGGCGACATGGGGTTTGGCGCGCAGCGCACCTTTGATCTGGAGGCCTGGCTGCCCGGCCAGAACACCTATCGCGAAATTTCCTCCGTCTCCACCTGCGGCCAGTTTCAGGCGCGCCGGATGAACGCCCGCTACCGGCCCACGAAGGCCGAAGGCGGCGCGGCCAAGCCCGAGTTCCTGGCCACCCTCAATGGCTCAGGCCTTGCCGTGGGCCGCTGCCTGATTGCGGTGCTGGAAAACGGCCAACAGGCCGATGGCTCGGTCGATCTGCCGGCCGTGTTGCACCCCTATCTGGGGGGGCGCACAAAAATCACCGCCACCGGCACGCTGGCGTGAAACCAAACCGCGGTGGCAGCGTTTGTCACAGGACAACTTCCTTCTTACGACAAGGCCAGCCATGACCCTTCGCGCGCTCTTCCTGATCCTTGCCGCCATCGCCTTTGGCATCGCCCCCTTCGTCACACCGCCCTTCACCGGCTATGACCCCAGCGATTTCCCGGTGCAGATCGTGGACCCGGCGGTGCAACCGGCGGGCTATGCCTTCTCGATCTGGTCGGTGATCTATCTGTGGCTGATTGCGCACGCCATCTACGGCTTCTGGAAACGCGCCCATAGCGCCGATTGGGATGAGGTGCGCGTGCCCCTGATCGTGTCCTTGCTGATCGGCACGGTCTGGCTGGCCATCGCCAATGCCTTCCCGCTGCTGGCAACCATCGGCATCCTGTTCATGCTGGCCACCGCCATGGTCGCCTTCTTGCAGGCGGATGAATTCTATGACCGCTGGATGCTGTCGGCCCCGCTGGCGATCTATGCGGGCTGGCTGTCTGCCGCATCGGCCGTTTCGGTGGGCGTGGCGCTCGCGGGCTATGGGCTGCTGGGCGACAGTGCCAGCGCAGTGGTGATGATCGGGGTCGTGGTCGCGGTGGCCGGGATGGTGCAATGGCTGCGGCCCTATATGCCCGTCTATGGCATCACCGTGGTCTGGGCGCTGGTCGGGATCATTGTCAGCAATGCCGACACCAATCTGCTGGTGGCCACCACCGCCGCCGCCGCCGCCGCTGCCATGGCCGCGCTCACCTGGTATGTCTGGCACAGGCGCCGGGTCACGCTGTAACCTTGCCGCAATCTGGCGCTTGACCTCTGACCGGGGCTAGGGCATCCCCCCGCCATGTTACGCATCGAAGACATCACCTATAACGTCGAAGGCCGCCCCTTGTTTGAAGGGGCCTCGGCCACCATTCCCACCGGCCACAAGGTCGGCCTTGTCGGGCGCAACGGCGCGGGGAAGACCACGCTGTTCCGCCTGATCCGGGGCGAGCTGGCGCTGGAGGGTGGGACCATCAGCCTGCCCAACCGCGCCCGCATCGGCGGGGTGGCGCAAGAGGTGCCGTCCTCCTCCACCTCGCTGCTGGATACCGTGCTGGAGGCCGATACCGAGCGCAACGCCCTGCTGGCCGAGGCGGAAACCGCCACCGACCCGCATCGCATTGCCGAGGTGCAGGCCCGCCTGTCCGACATCGACGCCTGGTCGGCCGAGGGCCGCGCGGCCTCCATCCTCAAGGGTCTTGGCTTTGACGCCGAGGCGCAAAAGCGCCCCTGTTCCGATTTTTCGGGCGGGTGGCGCATGCGCGTGGCGCTTGCGGGCGTGCTGTTCGCGCAGCCCGATTACCTGCTCTTGGACGAACCGACCAACTACCTCGACCTTGAAGGCGCGCTCTGGCTGGAATCCTACCTGACCAAATACCCCCATACCGTGCTGATCATCAGCCACGACCGGGGGCTTTTGAACCGCGCCGTCACCGGCATCCTACATCTGGACCAGAAGAAGCTGACCTATTGGTCCGGCCCCTATGACCAGTTCGCGCGCCAAGTGGCGGAACGCCGCGCCGTGCTGCAGGCCGAGGCGAAAAAGCAGGAAGCCCGCCGCGCCCATCTGCAATCCTTCGTCGACCGCTTCAAGGCCAAGGCCTCCAAGGCCGTGCAGGCGCAGTCCCGCGTGAAGATGCTGGAGAAGATGGAGACGATTACCGCCCCCGAGGATGCGAAGAAGGTGGTCTTCACCTTCCCCGCGCCCGAGGAACTGTCGCCCCCCATCATCAATATGGAAGGGGCGGCCGTGGGCTATGGCGGCCCGGCGATCCTGAAAAACCTGTCCCTGCGGATCGACCAGGACGACCGCATCGCCCTTCTGGGCCGCAATGGTGAAGGCAAATCGACCCTGTCCAAACTGCTGGCGGGCAAGCTTGACGCGATGACGGGCAAGATCACCCGCTCTACCAAGCTGCGCATCGGCTATTTCGCCCAGCATCAGGTGGATGAGCTTTATATCGACGAAACCCCGCTGCAACATCTACAACGCCAACGCCCGGCGGAAGGCCAACCCCGCTTGCGCGCAAGGCTGGCTGGCTTTGGCCTGATGGCCGATCAGGCCGAAACGGTGGTGGGCCGGTTGTCGGGCGGGCAGAAGGCCCGCCTGTCGCTGCTGCTGGCCACGCTGGATGCGCCGCATCTGCTGATCCTCGACGAGCCGACCAACCACCTTGATATCGAATCGCGCGAGGCCTTGGTCGAGGCGCTCACCGAATATTCCGGTGCGGTGATCCTTGTCTCTCACGACATGCACCTTCTCTCCCTCGTCGCCGACCGCCTGTGGCTGGTCAAGGGCGGCGCGGTCACGCCTTACACCGAAGACCTCGAAGCCTATCGCAAGATGCTGCTGGCCGGGGATGAACCCGAAAAGCCTGCGGCAAAGGTGATCGAAAAGCCGAAGAAAGCCAGCCGAGACGAGGTGCTCGCCCTGCGCGCCGAGGTCCGCAAATGCGAAGAGCGCCTGACCAAGCTCAACGACATGCGCGACAAGCTGGCCAAGAAACTCGCCGACCCCGAGCTTTATGAAGCCGCCCGCATCGGCGAGCTGGAAACCTGGAACAAGAAATACGCCGAGGTGATGAACGCCCTCGACAAGGCCGAGGCGCTCTGGCTGGCCGCACAGGAAAAACTGGAAGACGCGGCCTGAGCGATGCCGATGCCCTGGACCTACCGTCACGCAACGCGCGAATGGCAGGCCTTTCTGGCAGATGTGCGCGCAGAGATGGGGCTGGTCAGCGACAACATGGCCTTTACGGCGGTAGAAGGCGTGCTGCGCGCGTTCCGTGACCGGTTGACGGTGCAAGAGGCGCTGGATTTCGCGCAGGTGCTGCCTTCGGTGCTGCGCGCGATCTTTGTCGCGCAGTGGCAGGTGGCGCCGCCCCTGCCCCCTGGCACACGCGCCGACTGAACGACGCAGGCACAGGCGTTGCGCCCACACCACAATCTGACGCCCGAGACCTGCATCCTGGCCACCGCCATCGCCTTGCGCAAATGCGTGCCCCGTGCCGATCTCGAACGGGTTATCGCCACCCTCCCGGCCTTTGCCACCGAGTTCTGGTCCACCCCCGGCACCGACCCCGCCACCCTCGGGCCAAGGATCGTCTGAGCCGCATGATTTTTCGGGCTTTGCCCTGCACACCGCTTTGCAAGCGCAGCGCGTGCGGATAGCCTGCCCGCATGGAAACCGCTTTCCTCATCACCGCCTTTGCCACGCTGTTCGTGGTGATCGACCCGCCGGGGCTGGTGCCCTTGTTCATCGCCCTCACCCGGGGGATGAGCGCGCAGCAGCGTCGGGCCATGGCGCAGCGGGCCTGTCTGATCGCGGCGGCCCTGCTCACGCTGTTCGGCTTGGCCGGAGAGGCGATCTTGGGCTTCATCGGCATCTCGATGTCGGCCTTCCGCATCGCGGGCGGCATCCTGTTGTTCCTGACCGCGCTCGACATGCTGTTTGAACGCCGCACCCAGCGGCGCGAAGGCCAGACCGTGGATGAATACCACGACCCATCGGTTTTCCCGCTCGCCACACCGCTGATCGCGGGGCCGGGTGCCATTGCCTCGATCATCCTGCTGATCGGGCAAGGCGGCGGCGACTGGCCTGCGACCTTTGCCGTGCTGGGCCTGACCTGGGGGATGATCTTTGTCACCTTTCTGTTCCTGCTGGCCTCGCCACCCCTGGAACGGATGCTGGGCCGCACCGGCACCATTGTGATCACCCGGCTCTTGGGCATGCTGCTGGCGGCCTTATCCGTACAATTCGTGATCGACGGTGTGCGCCAGACCGGGCTGATCTGACCGCGCAGCGATTGCAGTCCCGGCCCCCCGCCCCTAGCTTGAGCAGGAGCGAAAGGACCCCGAATGGACGGCGACATCATCGCACGACTGGCCTATCTTGGGCTGCTGCTGGCGGCGGTCGGCGGCTATATCATCGTGGAGTTTCGGGGTCGCATGGGACAAGCCCTGCGCACCGCCGCCGCCTGGGGCCTGATCGTGGTCGGGCTGATGGCAGGGTATGGCTTGTGGCAGGATCTGCGCAGCGACATCCTGCCCCGGCAATCGGTGGTTGACGGCGGTGAGATCCGCCTGCCCCGCGCGCCCGATGGCCATTACTACCTGACCCTGACGATTGACGGCGTGGATGTGCCCTTCATGGTCGACACCGGCGCCAGCGACATGGTGCTGAGCCTTGAGGACGCGCGCCGCCTGGGGCTGGACCCGGCCTCGCTCGCCTTCATCGGCCAGGCCCGCACCGCCAATGGCATCGTGCGTACCGCGCGCGTCACCCTGACCGACGTGACCCTTGGCCCGCATTCCGACCCGCGCATCAGCGCCGTGGTGAATGAGGGCGATCTGGACACATCGCTCTTGGGCATGGCCTACCTTGGCCGCTATTCGGTGGAAATCACCGGCGGCGAGATGATCTTGCGGCGCTGACCCCGCAGCAGCGGCGCTGCGGAGCAGCTGCAGGCATCCTGGATCAAGATCAGACCTTCTCGGCCTTCTTTTCCCATTTGCCGGACTCTTCCGACCAGTATTGCGCAGGCAAACCGGCAGCGGTCAGCGCCTTCCACTGGCCGCGGGCCTGCGCCAGACGCTCGGGGTTGTCGGCGTCGAACAGGATCCAGACCCGTTCCAGCCCCGCCGCCTCGTCCAGGTCCACCTCGGCCCCGTCGATCAGCAGCAGGCCGCGGGCCCCGTTGGTCACCGGCCCGGTGCCCAGCAGCACCGGTTGGCGCGCATCCTGCGCCCCACCCTCCATCCCATGCGGCACGAAAGACTCGGGCGGGATTTCCCACAGCCTTGCATCCAGACGCTTGAGCGCGGCCATCTCGGTGCCCCGGATCATCAGCCGCCAGCCCTGCGCAAGCGCGCGCGTCAGCAGCACCCGCGCGGTCTGTTCCGCGCTGGACTGCGTCAGATGGTAGAACATCACGGTGCCCACGCGTGTTACTTCGCTTCAAACCGGTCGCGGATCAGCCGGTCCAGCGCCATCACACCCCAGCCGGTGGCCCCTTTGGGCGCAAGCGTGCTGTCGGCCTTCAAAAGCGCCGTGCCCGCGATGTCCAGATGGCACCAGGGCACATCGGGTTTGACAAAGCGCGCAAGGAACTGCGCCGCCGTGATCGCCCCGCCATCGCGCCCGCCCACATTCATCATGTCGGCAATGCGCGATTTCAGCTTGGCATCATAGGCCTCGCCCATCGGCAGGCGCCATGCGCCTTCGCCTTCGGCCTTGGCCGCCGCAAGGAACGCATCGCACAAGGCATCATTGTTGGAAAACACGCCGGTATTCTCATGCCCCAGCGCCACGATCACCGCACCCGTCAGCGTGGCAAGGTCGATCATGCCCGATGGCTTGAACCGGTCCTGCGCGTACCACAGCACATCGGCCAGCACCAACCGCCCCTCGGCATCGGTGTTGATCACCTCGATGGTATCGCCCTTCATGGATTTCACCACATCGCCGGGGCGTTGGGCGCGGCCATCGGGCATGTTTTCCACCAGACCGACCAGCCCCACCACATTGGCCTTTGACTTGCGCAGCGCCAGCGTGCGCATCACGCCTGCCACCACAGCGGCACCGCCCATGTCCATGGTCATGTCCTCCATCCCGCCCGCAGGCTTGATGGAAATGCCCCCCGTGTCGAACACCACCCCCTTGCCGACCAGCGCAAACGGGGCCTCGCCCTTTGGTCCGCCGTTCCATTGCATCACCACGACTTTTGAGGGCGTCTCCGACCCCATACCGACCCCCAGCAGCGCGCCCATGCCCAGTTTGAGCAGGTCGTCCTCTTCCAGGATCTCGACCTCCAGCCCCAGCTCCTGCATTGCGGCCAGACGGGCGGCAAAATCATCTGTGGTCAGCACATTGGCAGGTTCATTCACCAGATCGCGGGTAAAGAACACCCCTTCGGTAACCGCAGCCCCCGCCCCTGCCGCCGCCGCCACCTGTTCGGGCGCGCTGACCATCACCGTCACCGGTCCCACCGGCTTTGGCGCAGCCGTCTTGTGCGGGGTAAAATCATAGGCGCGCATCGCCAGACCAAAGGCGATGTCCGCCGCGCGCGGGTGGTTTTCCGCGCACACCAGCGTTTCCACCCCTGACAGCGCCCGCCCCACCGCGGCCCCGGCCTTGCGCGCCTGATCCTGGCCTGCCTTGCGCGGCAGGCGCAGGATCTGCAGGCTTTCGGCCATCAGCCCGGCGGGAAAGGCCAGATCCAGCGACTCGCCGGGCTTGAGCTTGTCAAACGCGTCCGATCCCACCGCCCGCGTCACTGCCCCCCGCGTCAGCTTGTCCAGCTTGCGGGCCAGCGGCGACAGCGCGGCCCCGGCATCGGCCAGAACCGCAATCCGCCCCGGCTGGGTGGCAAGGGCATCGGCATCGCTGTCACGGAACTTGATCGGCACGGGTTGGGTCATGGTCGTCCTCGGGCTGGTGTCTGGCACGGATGCGCCGCAAAAGCCGAAGGCTAGCCCGCAGTTCGGGTAAAGACCAGAGACCACTTGGGCAAAGACCCGCCGATCCCTGCTGCCAGATACCGGTTTTCAACGCCGCACTTATGGCCTAGTTTGTCGGCAACTCGGGTGAGGGAGCGACGCAGGCCGTGCCAAGATTTGACAGATACCTGCTGTCGCAACTTCTTGCGCTGTTCGGCTTCTTTTCGTTGTTGCTGGTATCGGTCTACTGGATCAACCGCGCCGTCGGCCTGTTTGACCAATTGATCGGCGACGGGCAGTCGGCGCTGGTGTTTGTGGAATTCTCGCTGCTGACCCTGCCCAATGTGATCCGGCTGGTGCTGCCGATTTCGACCTTTGTGGCAGCGGTTTACGTGGCCAACCGGCTGATGAAGGATTCAGAGCTGGTGGTGATGCAGGCGACCGGATTTTCGTCCTTCCGGCTGGCACGTCCCGTCTTTCTGTTCGGCCTTGTGGTCATGCTGATGATGTCGGTGCTGACCCATGTTCTGGTGCCCGCCAGCCGGGCCGCCCTGTCCGAACGCAGTGCCGAGATTGCCGAAAACGTCACCGCCCGGTTTTTGCGCAGCGGTCAGTTCCTGCATCCGGCCGACGGGCTGACGCTCTATATCCGCGACATCACCGAGACCGGCGAATTGCGCGATATCTTCCTGTCCGATGATCGCACAGCGGGCCAGACCCTGACCTATACGGCCCGGCGCGCGCTGCTCGCGCGCAGCGAGGACGGCGCCAAGCTGCTGATGTTCGAAGGCATGACCCAGGAACTGGATCAGGCCAGCCGCCGCCTGTCTGTCACCCGCTTTGCCGATGTGACCTATGATCTGGGCGGCCTCTTGGGCGATGGCAGCCAGGAGGCGCGCAGCATAGACGAGGCCAGCACGCTGGAGCTGTTGCGCGCCGATCCTGCGCTCAGCGACGAGCTGCGCTCGCCCCGTGCCAACCTGCTGCAGGAAGGTCACAGCCGCATCGCCCAGCCTTTCCTCGCGGTCGCGGCGGCGCTGATCGGCTTTGGCGCGCTGTTGTTGGGCGCCTTCAGCCGATTTGGTCTGTGGCGCCAGATCGGGGTGGCGGTGGTGCTGCTGATCGTGGTGCAGATGATCAACACCCAAGGCACCGGGCTGGCGATCCGGTCCGAGGCGGCATGGCCCGCCGTCTATGCCGCCCCCCTTGTTGGCATGGCCATCGGCGTCGGGCTGTTGTGGATGTCACAACGTCCGCGCTGGCTCAGCCGGGCGCAGCGCGCGCCGCTGGGCGGTGGCGCAATGGAAGGCAGTGGCGCATGATCCTGTCCCGCTATATCGCGCTGCGCTTTCTCTGGGTTTACCTGCAGGTGCTTGGCAGTTTCTGGGCGATCATGATGCTGATCGACATGGTCGAACAGCTGCGCCGCTTTTCCTCGCAAGGCATCAGCACGGCGGGTGCGCTGCACCTGGCGGCGATGAACACGCCTGCCAGCCTGTACCGCATTCTGCCGCTGATCACCATTCTGGCCGCGATTGCCCTGTTCCTGTCGCTGGCGCGGTCATCGGAACTGGTGGTGATCCGGGCGGCGGGCCGCTCGGCGCTGCGCTTCCTGCTGGCCCCGGTGCTGATGGCCCTGCTGATCGGCGGGGTCACGATCGCCGTGTTCAACCCGCTCGTGGCCGCCACGCAAAAAGAATATGACCGGCTCTGGGCGGCTGCGGCGGATGGCGCGGTCAGCACCCTGTCGCTGGCCGATACCGGGCTTTGGCTGCGTCAGGGCACCGATGAAGGCCAGACCGTGATCCGCGCCATCCGGTCGAATGTTGACGGGACCGAGCTGTACGGCGTCACCTTCCTGCGCTTCGGGGCCGAAGGTCTGCCGGTGGACCGGGTCGAGGCCGAGAGCGCCCGCCTTGGCACCGGCGCCTGGGCATTGACGGGGGCCAAGCGTTGGGACATGTCGGGCGCGAACCCTGAACGCGAGGCGATCCTTTTGCCCCCCGATGCCACCCTTGCCTCGAACCTGACCGCCGCCGGCATCCGCGACAGCTTTGGCGAGCCGTCAGCGGTGGCGTTCTGGGCTCTGCCCGCCTATATCGCCGGGCTGGAACGGGCGGGCTTTTCGGCGCGTGCGCATCGGGTCTGGTATCAGATGGAACTGGCGCAGCCGCTGCTTCTGGCCGCCATGGTGCTGATCGCCGCAGGCTTTACCATGCGACATGCGCGCTTTGGCAAGACCGGGGTTTATGTGCTGCTGGCCATTCTGGGCGGTTTCTTCATCTTCTTTTTGCGAAACTTCGCGCAGGTTCTTGGCAACAATGGCCAAATTCCGATCCTGCTTTCGGCATGGGCCGCCCCGGTTGCCGCCGTCTTCCTGGCCTTGGGCCTGCTTTTGCATCTGGAGGATGGCTGATGCCTGTGCCCTCCCGCAAGGATCGCAACCTGCGCCGCCTGCTGGCCGGGCTTGCCATCGGGGCCCTGCTGGCGCTGGCCCCGGTCGATACCAGCCGGGCGCAGGACATGGCGGCGCTTGTGGCCAATTCCGTGCGCATCGACGCCGGGGGCCAGCTGATCGCCGAAGGCGGGGTCGAGGTGTTCTATCAGGGCCGGACGCTGTCGGCCGCGCGCATCACCTATGACCGCGCGGGCGACCGGCTGACCATCACCGGCCCCATCGTGCTGGTCGATGGCGCGGATACCATCCTTGTGGCCGATCAGGCCGAGCTTGCCGCCGATCTGACCGAAGGCGTGCTGACCAGCGCGCGGCTGGTGCTGAACCGCGAATTGCAACTGGCCGCCAGCCAGATTCAGCGGATCGGCGGCCGCTACACCCAGCTTGACAACACCGTCGCCTCTTCGTGCAAGATCTGCAGCACCGCAGCGCCCTTGTGGGAAATCCGGGCGCGGCGTGTGCTGCATGATCAACAGGAACGCCAGATCTATTTTGACCACGCGCAATTCCGCGTGGCGGGGGTGCCGGTGGTGTATTTCCCCCGCCTGCGCATGCCCGACCCGACGCTGGAACGCACATCGGGCGTGCTGGCCCCGACCATCCGCACCACCTCGGGTCTGGGCACCGGGATCAAGCTGCCCTATTTCCTGACCCTGGGGCCGCACCGCGATCTGACGATCACGCCCTATCTGTCCACCAAATCCGGCCGCACGGTGGAATTGCGTTACCGTCAGGCCTTTGCCACCGGCACGCTCACGCTGAACGGCTCGGTCTCGCGCGACCAGCTGATTCCCGGCGACACCCGCTATTACCTGAACGGCACCGGGCAGTTTGCCCTGCCCCGTGGCTTCAACCTCTATGCTTTGGGCATCCTGGTCAGCGACCCGGCCTATCTGGTGGATTACGCCCTGCCCGAAACCGACCGGTTGGCCAGTGTGATTGCCATCAGCCGCACACAGCGCAACGAACATATCGCCGGGCGCCTGATCGGCTATCGCTCCATCCGTGAGGGAGAGGTGAACTCCACCCTGCCGACACTGATCGCCGATCTGACCTGGCATCGCCGCTTTTCCGGCGGACCGCTGGGCGGCGAGGCCGGAATGCGGTTCCAGACCCATGGCCATTACCGCAGCTCGACCGACCCCACCGATCCCGATGGTGCGGCTGGCCCCCTGCCCGCCCTTGGCCGCGATGTCACCCGCGCGTCCCTGCGGCTGGATTGGCGGCGCAACTGGACTTTGCCGATGGGCATGCTGGCCAGCACCCTGGGCGAGGTGACCGCCGATACCTATCGCATCGGCGATGACGAAAGTTTTGCCGGCAGGCCGACCCGGCTGCATGGCGGGGTTGCGGTGGAACTGCGCTGGCCCTGGGCCAAATCCGGTGCGGGGGGCGTAGGGCATGTGATCGAACCGGTGGTGCAGTTTGTCTGGGCCCCCAAGGGCACCGAAGTCCTGCCCAATGAAGATTCGGTGCTGGTCGAATTTGACGAGGGCAATCTGTTTTCCATCAACCGCTATCCGGGGTCGGATGCCACCGAACGGGGCGGGCGGGTGAACCTTGGCCTGTCCTATACCCGCGTCGATCCGGCGGGATGGACCCTGTCCACCGCCCTTGGCCGGGTGTTTCGCACCGAAGATCTGGGTCAGTTCACCCAGGCCTCGGGGCTGAATGGCCGCCGGTCCGATTGGCTGGCGGCGGCGCAGCTGAACCTGCCGATGGGTCTGGGCCTGACCCAGCGTGTGCTGATCGACGATGACATGACGCTGACAAAATCGGAAACCCGGCTGGCGCTGGCCGGCGACCGCTATGGGCTGTCGGGGAGTTACGTCTTTCTGTCCGCCGATCCGGTGGAAGAGCGCCCCGCCGATATTGCCGAACTGGCCTTTGATGGCAGCTACCGCATCAACGATGTCTGGACCGCCCGCGCCGGGGCCCGCTATGATATCGAAGCCGACCGTGCCAACCGCGCCGGGCTGGGGGTTCAGTTCCGCAACGAATGCGTTTCGGTCGATCTTTCTCTCTCGCGTCGGTTCACATCCTCGACTAATGTAAGGCCGACAACGGATTTCGGCCTTTCGGTCGATCTGGTCGGCTTTGGGGCCGGAACCGCTGCCGGCCCGTCCCGAAGCTGCAGACGCTAGGGACCGGGCGGGCATCATCCCCCCCCGCAGGGCAGACCAATCGGGCGCAAGACGCAGAAAGGCGCAAGAGCAGTGACGGCAGACCGCATGACCAGACCCTTCTCCTCCCTCCTCCGGGTGCTTTGCCTGTCGGCGGCGCTGAGCGTGCCGATGGTGGCGCTTCCGCATGGCGCTCTGGCGCAGAGCGGCTCCCCTTTCGAAGCGGTGCTCCGGGTCAATGACTCGGTGATCACCCGCTATGAGCTGGAGCAGCGCAAACTGTTTCTCAAACTTCTGCGCGCACCCGGCGACCCGGAGGCCGAGGCGCTCAAGGGCCTGACGCAGGACCGGCTGGCCATGGCCGAGGCCAAGCGCTTCAACCTGCGCCTGACCCCGGAACAGATCGCCGCCGGGATGGAGGAATTTGCCGGCCGCGCCAACCTGACCACCGATCAATTCATCGAGGCCCTAGCGCAAGCCGGGGTGGAAATGGAAACCTTCCGCGATTTTGCCAGCAATGGCATTTTGTGGCGTGATCTGGTGCGCGGGCGTTTTGCCGGGTCTTTCACCATCAGCGATGCCGAGATTGACCGCGCCATCGCCAGCGGCACCCAGAACACCGCCATGCAGCTTCTGCTGTCGGAAATCATCCTGCCGGTTGACGGCGATCCCGAGGCGCAGCAGGCGCTGGCGCGGCAGTTGCGCGCCGAGATCAGCACCGAAGACGGGTTTGCCGCCGCGGCCCGGCGCTATTCCGCCTCGCCCTCTGCCGGTCGTGGCGGGCGGCTGGACTGGACGCCGACATCCCAATTGCCGCCGCAGATCGTGGAGCTGGTGCTGGCGCTTGGCCCCGGTCAGGTGTCTGAACCGGTGACGCTGCCCAATGCGGTGGCGGTGTTCCAGCTGCGCGACGTGACCGAAGACCAGACCGCTGAGGCGCCAGAGGTGCAGCTGGAATATGCCCAGTTCCTGCTGCCCAACACCCCCGATGTGCTGGCGCAGGCCGCAGCCTTGCACGCAAGGATCGACACCTGCGCCGATCTGCAGGCCGAAGCACGCGGCCTGCCCGCCGACCGGCTGACGGTTCAAACCCAGCCTGCGGCCGCCGTGCCCGGCGATCTGGCCTTGCTGCTGGCGCAGCTTGATCCGGGCGAATATTCCGCCGCCCTGACCCGTGGTGGGGCCCGCGTGTTTCTGATGCTGTGCAGCCGCGCGCCGGTTGTCGAAGGCGGGATCAACCGCGAGTCGATCCGGGAACAGCTCACCTCGCGCCGGCTGACCCTGCTGGCCGAAGCGTATCTGGAAGAGCTGCGCTCGGAAGCCATCATCTCCACGCCGTGACCCGCGCCCCGCTTGTCATGACCTGTGGCGAACCGGCCGGCATCGGGCCGGAGCTGGCCGTGCGCGCGCGCGCGATCCTGGGCGCTGCCGTGCCCTTTGTCTGGCTGGGCGACCCGCGCCACCTGCCGCCCGGCACCGACTGGATCGCGGTCGATACGCCGCAAGCCGCCGCCAATGTGGCCGAAGGCCGCCTGCCCGTGCTGCCCCACCGCTTTGCCGCCGCCGTCACCCCGGGCCAGCCCGACCCCGCCAATGCCGCCGGCGTGATCGAGGTGATCGCCCGCGCCGTGGCACTGGTGCAAGCGGGGGCGGCCTCGGGCATTGTCACCGCGCCCCTGAACAAGAAAGTGCTGAAGGATGGCGCGGGCTTTGCCTTTCCCGGCCATACGGAATATCTGGCCCATCTGGCGGGGGACGTGCCGGTGGTGATGATGCTGGCCTCGCCGCTGCTGCGGGTGGTGCCCGCCACCATCCATATCCCGCTGGCGCAGGTGCCTGCCGCCCTGACCCCGGAGCTGCTGGACCAGGTGATCCGCCTGACCCATGCCGGGCTGATCCGCGACTTCGGCCTGTCGACCCCGCGCATCGCGGTTGCGGGGCTCAACCCCCATGCCGGCGAAGGCGGGACGATGGGGCATGAAGACGCAAGCGTGATCGCCCCCGTCATCGCCCGGCTGCAGGCCGAAGGGATGGAACTGACAGGCCCGCTGCCCGCCGACACCCTGTTCCACCCCCGTGCCCGGGCGCAATATGATGCGGCGATCTGCGCCTATCACGATCAGGCGCTGATCCCGATCAAGACGCTGGATTTCGATGGCGGGGTGAATGTGACCCTGGGCCTGCCCTTCGTGCGCACCTCGCCCGATCATGGCACGGCCTTCGACATTGCCGGCAAGGGGCTGGCCCTGCCGGAGTCTCTGGTTGCGGCCTGCCGGTTGGCGTGGGACATGGCGGCGGCGCGTTTGGGGTGAGTGTTGACTGGGGCTCTGCCCCAGACCCCGGGATATTTGTGAACAGATAATGAACAAGGATGCGCGGATATGGCGACGATAGATGGATTGCCGCCGCTGCGCGAGGTGATCCGGGCGCATGATCTGGTGGCGAAAAAGCAGCTGGGACAGAATTTCCTGCTGGATCTGAACCTGACCGCCAAGATCGCGCGGCTGGCGGGGGATTTGCCGGGTTGTGATGTGCTGGAGGTGGGCCCCGGCCCCGGCGGGCTGACGCGCGGGCTGCTGGCGGAAGGGGCGCGCCGGGTGCTGGTGGTGGAGAAAGACCCGCGCTGCGTGCCCGCGCTGGAGGAGATTGCAGCGACCTATCCCGGTCGGCTGGAGATCGTGCAGGGCGATGCGCTGGAACTGGATGTGGCGGCGCGGCTGAAGGCTCCGATCCGGGTGGTGTCGAACCTGCCCTATAATGTCGGGACCGAATTGCTGATCCGCTGGCTGTCGCCCGCCCTGTGGCCGCCGTTCTGGACCTCGCTGACGCTGATGTTTCAAAAAGAGGTGGCCGAACGGATCGTGGCCAAGCCGCGCGGCGACCATTACGGGCGGCTTGCCCTGCTGGCCCAGTGGCGGGCCGAGCCCAAGATCGTGATGCACCTGCCGCCCGAAGCCTTTACCCCGGCGCCACGGGTGCATTCGGCAGTGGTGCATCTGACCCGGCTGGAGGCCCCGCGCTTTCCCGCCGATGCGGCTGTGCTGAGCCGCGTGACCGCAATGGCCTTCAACCAGCGCCGCAAGATGCTGCGGTCCAGCCTCAAGGGTCTGGGCGGCGATGTCGAGGGCTTGCTGGAAGGGGTGGGCATCACGCCCACCCAGCGGGCCGAAGAGATCGGGCTGGAGCAGTTTTGCGCGCTGGCGCGGGCAGTGGCCGCGCGCTGAACCGACCGCCAGAACGGGACACGCCGCCCGGGGGGCGGCGTGTCGGGCAGTGTGGTTACTCTGCGGCTTCGCGCGGGCCGTCATCCCCGGCAGGCTTGTCACCCGGCTCGGCGGCGGCCTTGGGCTTGCGCGGCGCGCGCGGGCGGCGCACCTTTGCCTCTGCCTCGTGCTTTGGCGCATCGCCAGCCGCCGCTTCTGCCTGACGCGGCTCGGACGCATGCCGGACCTCGGTCTGCGGAGCTTCGGGCTGAGGCGCATCGGCGCGCGGGGCAGAGCCTTCGGCCGCGCGCTCATCGGAACCCCGTTCCGGGCGCGGCGGGCGTGGGCCACGGCTGTTGCGGTTGGAGGTGTCGTCGCGTGTGCGGTTGCGTTCGCCCTCGGGGCGGTCATTGCGGCGCGGGCGGTCTTCGCGGCGCGGCGCATCGGCAGGCCGGGCCTCGGGCGTTTCCACCAGGCCGCTGTCTTCGCCGCGCGGATCGTCGATCAGGCCGGTTTCGGGCTGGTCGCCCTGCCCGGCATCCGACCGGTCATCCCGCCAGGACCGTTGGTTGCCGCCCTCGCGGTTGCCGCCGTCACGATTGCCGCCATCACGATTGCCGCCATCACGATTGCCACTGTCGCGCATGCCGCCATCGCGGCTGTCACGGCCGTCACGGTTGCCGCCATCGCGGTTGCCGGCATGGCCACCCTGCGCATTGCCGTGCTGGCCGCCATTGGTGTTGCCATTGGTATTGCCGTTCTGGCCGCCCGTCTGGTTGCCATTCTGCTGGCCCCCATTCTGCCCGAACTGCTGCTGGCGTTGTTCCTGTTCGGCCGCCATTTCGCGCTGTGCTTCGCTCAGCATGCGGGTGTAATGCTCGGCATGTTGCAGAAAATTCTCGGCCGCCACACGGTCATTCGACAGCTGGGCATCGCGCGCCAGCATCTGGTATTTTTCGATGATCTGCTGCGGGGTGCCACGCACCTTGCCTTCGGGGCCCGAGCTTTCGAACACCCGGTTGATGATATTGCCGAGCGTGCGCGGGCGGTTCTGCTTGGAACGCGAACGGGACTTGGAAGAGCGCATCTTGTCCTTTGATCCGACTGTCCGACTTGCCCGGATATGAAGCACCCGGATGGCGCGATCCCTGATAAGGGTCTAACAGGCAAGGTCGGGTTTAAGCACCGTCTGAACGGGGGCTGAAAGGCCCGCCGCGCTTTGACAACGCCTGACAGTGAATAATCATGGCGCAGCCCGCCTGACAAGCCGATTCTGCGTCAATTTCACGGGATCGGCGCTTCTTTGGCGTTTTCCACGGGCCGCAAGCGCCTTGCGATGCCGGTCAGGCCGGGGCCGCCTGTCCCGATACCACGCGATCGCGCCCATCCAGATCGGGCAGCACCCGGACATCGCGCAGGCCGGCGGCCCGCATCATCTGTGCCACCGCCGCGCCCTGAGAGGGGCCGATTTCCAGCAGCACCCGCCCCTCGGCGGCCAGATGCGCCCCCAGTCCGGCGGCAAGGGCGCGGTAGGCGTCCAGCCCGTCGCCGCCCGGGGTCAGCGCCAGATGCGGCTCATAGAGCCGCACCTCTGGCGACAGATCCGCCATTTCGGCTTCTGTGATATAGGGCGGGTTTGACACGATCAGATCAAAGCGCCCCTCCACCGGGGTGAACCATGACCCTTGCGCGAACCGGCATTGCCCTGCCAGCCCAAGCGCCTGCGCATTGCGCTGCGCCACCAGCAGCGCTGCCGCCGACAGATCGACGCCAAGACCAAGCGCCCCGGGCCGCTCGGCCAGCAGAGACAGCAGGATTGCCCCCGATCCGGTGCCCAGATCCAGCACGCGGGCAAAGGGAGCGCGCAGCGCCTCGGCCACCAGTGTCTCGGTCTCGGGGCGCGGGTCCAGCACATCCGGCGTCACGATGAACCGCCGCCCCCAGAACAGCCGTGCCCCGGTCAGATGCGACACCGGCTCGCGCGCGGCACGGCGGCGCAGCAATGTGGCAAAGGCCGCAAGCGCGGCCTCTGACGCGGGTTCCGGCAGATGCAGGGTCAGCCGATCGGGCGCGATGCCCGCCGCATGGGCCAGCAGCACCCGGGCATCGCCGGCCGCATCGGGCACGCCCGCGACCCGCAGATCCCGCACCGCCTGCACCAGAGCGGCGGACAGCGTGGTCACAGCCCGGCCTCGGCCAGTTTCTGGGCCTGATCCTCGGCCTGCAGCGCATCGATGATGGCGTCCAGATCGCCCGCCATCACCTGCGCCAGCGCATAAAGCGTCAGGTTGATCCGGTGATCGGTCATCCGGCCTTGCGGAAAGTTATAGGTGCGGATGCGTTCGGACCGGTCGCCAGAGCCGACCTGCGCCTTGCGGTCGGCCGAGCGCGCCGCATCGATCCGCTCGCGTTCCAGATCGAACAATCGCGCGCGCAGCACCTGCATCGCAATCTCGCGGTTGCGGTGCTGTGACTTCTCGGAACTGGTGACGATGATGCCGGTCGGCAGATGGGTGATGCGCACCGCGGAATCGGTGGTGTTCACATGCTGGCCGCCCGCACCGGAGGCGCGCATCGTATCAATGCGGATGTCACTGGCGGGAATGTCCAGATCGACCTCTTCCGCTTCGGGCAGCACGGCCACCGTGGCGGCAGAGGTGTGGATGCGCCCCTGCGCCTCGGTCTCGGGCACGCGCTGCACGCGGTGGGTGCCGGCCTCGTATTTCAGGCGGGCAAACACGCCCTCGCCCTGCACATGCGCCGTCACCGATTTGATGCCGCCCAGATCGGACACTTGCTGCTCAAGGATCTCGAACCGCCAGCCCCGGGTTTCGGCATAGCGCTGATACATGCGCAGCAGATCGCCTGCGAACAGCGCGGCCTCATCTCCGCCGGTGCCGGGCCGGATTTCCAGGATCGCGGGCCGCGCATCGGCAGCGTCGCGCGGCAGCAGCGCCACCCGCAGCGCCTGTTCGATTTCTGGAATGCGGGCGCGCAGGCGCGGCAATTCCTCTTCGGCAAGCGCCTTCATCTCGGGGTCGGCCAGCCAGCCCTCCGCCTCTGCCATATCGTCCAGTCCGCGGCGATAGGCGGCAATCTGGTCGACCACCGGTTTCAGCTCGGAATATTCGCGGCTCAGCCCGGCAATCTCACCGGGTGAGGCTCCCGCATTCAGCCGCGCTTCGAGAAACTCGAACCGCTGGGTGATCTGGGCAAGTTTGTCAAACGGAACCATCCGCGCGGTGTCGCGCGATTGCGCGGGCGGGTCAAGGCCCGGGCCTGCGCTGGGGCCGCGCAAAACTGTGATGGACCGCAGGGAACCGATGCGGCCGCCGCACGTTGTCTCGCGGGCCCGTGCAGCTTTGGCCCGTCCAGGGGGGACCATCCGACGCCATGCCGCGCACCAGCTATGAGCCGATTCACAAGTTCCCGTTCCAGCCCATGCCCGCCCCTGACAGCCCGCGCCCCTCTTGGCCCGTGGTGGGGTTGTTCATTCTGGCCCTGATCGCGGCCATCGCTCTGGCGCGCGACTTCCTGATGCCCATCACCTTTGCGCTGTTGCTGTTCTTTGTCTTTGTGCCGGTGCGCCGCCGCCTGACGCGTCTGGGCGTGCCGCCCATCCTGACCGCAGCCGGCGTTGTCCTTGGCCTGCTGTTCAGCATCATCGCCCTGGGCTGGACCGTATCCGGACCCGCCGGGCAGCTGATCTCGGATATGCCGGAAATTCAGTCGGCCCTGACCGAAAAGCTGCAACGCCTGCGCGGCACGTTCGAGACCATCGATTCTGCGATGACCCAGATGGAAGAAGGGTCGGAAGAGACCGCAGTCGATGCAGAAGAAAAGGACACCCCGGGCTTTGATGTCGCCACCGCCATTCTGGATGCGCTCTATACCACGCCCGGCATCATGGGTCAGGTCGCGCTGACCCTTTTCTTGTTGTTCTTCCTGCTGGCCTCGGGCGATCTGATGTATCTCAAGATCGTGCAAAGCTTTGATTCCCTGCGCGAAAAGCGCAACGCCTATTCTGCCTTGCGTGAGATAGAGGAAAGCCTGGGCAGCTATCTGGGGGCCATCACCCTGATCAACGCCGGTCTGGGCGTGGCGGTGGGCCTGGCGATGTGGGCGCTCGGCATGCCCTCGCCGCTGCTGTTCGGCCTCCTGGCCTTCTCGCTCAACTTCATCCCCTATCTTGGGGCGATCACCGGGGTGGGCATTGCGCTGCTGGTGGCACTGGTCACCTTCAGCGATGTGTTCTGGCCGGTGATGGTGGCGCTGACCTATTTCACGCTGACCACATTGGAAGGGCAGCTGATCACACCGTATTTCGTCGCCCGCCGCTTGCAGATGAATGCGGTGGTGGTGTTCCTGACCGTCGCGCTCTGGGCCTGGCTGTGGTCGGTGATCGGCATGATCATCGCGGTGCCGCTCCTCGTGGTGATCTCGGTGATCTGCGATCATGTGCCGGGGCTGGAAAAGCTGGGCAACTTCCTGGCCGGCGACGACCCGGTGCCGCTGGCCGAAGACGAGCCGGACCCGGCGCCGGAACCGGCGACGCCCGTCTCGCATCCCGAGCCAGAGGCAATCCTTACGCCCTTGCCCGACGCCCGCGCCTAGGCGGGCGGGTCCAGCCGCAGCTTGTAGCCGATATGCGACGCCGTGAACCCCAGCGCCTCATAGAAGCGGTGGGCATCGGGCCGCGCCTTGTCGGTCGTCAGCTGAACCAGGGTGCAGCCCTGCGCCCGGCAGGTCTCGATGGCCCAGTCGAACATGGCATGACCAATGCCGCTGCCCCGATGCGCCTGCGCCACCCGCACCGCCTCGATCTGACCCCGCCTTGCGCCACCGCGCGACAGCCCCGGAATGAAGGTCAGTTGCATGGTGCCAACCACCTGCCCCGCACGCTCTGCCACGCAGAGAAACTGGTTCGGGTCCGCGTCGATCTGTGCGAAGGCGCGCCGGTATGGCGTCAGATCCGACACGGCCTCGCGATGCTGCCCCAGCGCATCCTCCGCCAGCAGGGCAACAATATCCGCCAGATCCTCCGCGCGGGCCTTGCGAAAAATCAAGGTCATCTGCACCCCATCACAGCGCCGCCTGCCAGCCTTGCAGGCGTCTGGCATTCACCCCCATATCCTCGCGGCCAAAGCGCAGCCGGGCGTGGATGTAGAGCCCGTCTTCGCGTGCCTCGGCCGTGGTGAAATCGGGAAAGCCCCACAAGGCAGACCGGGTGATATAGGTGATCCGCCCCTCCTCCACAGATCCCGCCAGCCGCCGGGTGCGTGGCGTGGCCAGCGCCACCCCGTCCAGCCGGGCCAGCAGATCGGCGGGCGCACCCCGGCCCAAAGACAGGCGCAGCCGCGCCGCCCCGGTTTCCGGCACCACCGCATCCCATGGCGCGGCCGCCCAGCCTGCATCCTCCTGCGCCACATGCCAGCGCGCAGGATCGGTCGGGGCCAGCCGGACAAAGGCCATCAGCCCCAGCACCGCGATGATCAGAATGGCAAAGATCAGACCCATGGCGCGCATGCCCTTTTCACCTGCGGAACTTGGCCCAATGGTACAGGCAAATCAGCTCATGTGCCACATGGGCCCCCGCGATGGCCGTGGCCCCGCTGGTATCATAGGCCGGGGACACCTCAACCACATCGCCGCCCACCATGTTGATCCCCGCCAGATCGCGCAGACACGCCGCCGCCTGCCAGCTGTGCAAGCCGCCCCAGACCGGCGTGCCGGTGCCGGGGGCCACAGACGGGTCCAGACAATCAATGTCAAAGGTCACATACGTCGGGCGGTCGCCGACAATTTCCTTGGCCCGCGCCACAGCCTGCGCCGTGCCCTGCTCGTGCACGCTGCGGGCGTCGATGTATTCGACCCCCAGATAATCGTCGCAATGGGTGCGGATGCCGATCTGAACGCTCGCCGATGCGTCGATGATCCCCGATTTCACCGCCTTGTAGAAAAAGGTGCCATGGTCGATCCGGTCCATGTCATCGTCCTGCCACAGGTCGGAATGCGCATCGAAATGGATCACCGCCATCGGGCCATACTTTTCGGCATAGGCACGCAGGATCGGCAAAGTGATGAAATGATCGCCCCCCAAGGTGACCGTACCCACACCTGCGGCCAGAATGGCGCGGATATGCTCGGTCAGCAGGCCCGGAAAGCTGGGCGTATGGGCGTAGTCAAAGGCCAGATCGCCGTAATCCACCACCGCCATCTCTTCCAGCGGGCTGGTCGGCCAGCCATAGGGCGGGTCAAAGGGCTGCAAGGCGCTTGCCTCGCGGATGGCGCGCGGACCAAAGCGCGTGCCGGTCCGGTGCGTCACCGCCTGATCGAAGGGCACGCCAGTGATCGCCAGATCCACCCCCGCCAGATCCTTGGTATAGGTCCGGCGCAGGAAACTGGTGGCCCCGGCAAAGGCGTTTTCAAAGGCGAGACCCTTCAGCCCCTTGCGGGTAAAGGCCCCGTCCACATCGTGTTTCGCATCTTCCAAAGCCATGTCAGAACTCCCCTTGGCCACAGGGTCGTCATTCTGTCCCTCGGAGACGCGCCAGATCCGGATGGCGCTGAATGCCCAGACAACACCTGTCTGTCAAGCCCGGCCTGCGCCTGACAGCATCAAGGCGGGCTGCGGAAAAAGTTAACAAACTCTTAAATCCCGCAGCATATGCCTTTGATTTTTATACATTTTCAGGTGTGTAACACAGGGGGAAGCCCAAGCTACCCCAGCGGCTGCGCCCGTTCCACCAACCGGGCAAAGAAGCTGGCTCCGATCGGGGCGGCCTCGTCATTGAAATCATAGGCCGCATGGTGCAGCCCCGCCCCCGGCCCGATCCCCATGAACAGATACGCCCCGGGCCGCGCCTCCAGCATATAGCTGAAATCCTCGGACCCCATTTCCCGGTTGGCCCGCGCATTCACCGCCGCCGCGCCCGAGACCTCGGCGGCGACGCTGGCGGCAAAATCGGCCTCTTCCGCATGGTTCACCGTGGCCGGATAGCCCCAGTCATAGTCCACCTCGGCCTGCACATTGAACGCCGCCGCATGGCCCGCCACAATCTCATGCACCCGGCGCTTGAGCAGGTCGCGCACCTCGGGCTTGAAGGCGCGGATCGTGGCACAAAAGGTCGCCACCTCGGGGATGATATTGGATGCCGTCCCGGCATGGATCTGCGTGACCGAAATCACCGCCTCATCCATCGCATAGACGTTGCGCGGAATGATGGTCTGCACCGCCTGCACCATGGCCACCACCGCCACCACCGGATCGATGCACTCATGCGGCGTGGCCCCATGCCCGCCCTTTCCCGTCACCGTGACCCAGGCGGTATCGACCGAAGCCATCAGCGGCCCCGGCGTGGTCTGAAAATGGCCAAGCGGAATGTTGGGCGCGTTGTGGATGCCAAAGACCCGGGCAATATCGAAGCGGTCCATCACCCCTTCCTGCACCATCACATTGCCGCCGCCGCCCTCTTCTTCCGCCGGCTGGAACAGGATCGCGACGCGTCCCGCAAAATTCCGCGTCTCGGCCAGATATTTCGCCGCGCCCAAGGCCATGGTCACATGCCCGTCATGCCCGCAGGCATGCATTCGCCCCGGACTGGTCGAGGCATATTCGGCCCCCGTGATCTCGTGGATCGCCAGCGCATCCATATCAGCGCGCAGCCCGATGGTCGGCCCCGCGCCCTGCCCGTTGATGATGGCCACTACCCCGGTTTTCGCAATGCCCTCGTGGATTTCATCCACCCCCATCTCGCGCAGCCGCGCCACGATGAAGGCCGCCGTATTGTGGCAGTCAAATTCCAACTCGGGATTCGCGTGCAGGTGCCGGCGCCAGCCCTTCATTTCTTCGGCAAAAGCCGCGATACGGTTGAGGACGGGCATGGGTCTTCTCCTTTGGACTGCGGCCTTTGATCAAATCGCAAAACACAGGTGCCTGCAATGCCCCCTGCCTCAGATGACCTGATCCACGACCCCAAGGGTGGTCTGCCACGCCTGCGCGCCATCATGGCCCGGTTGCGCGACCCCGCCACCGGCTGCCCATGGGATATCGCGCAGGATTTTGCCACCATCGCGCCCTATACCATCGAAGAGGCCTATGAGGTGGCCGATGCCATCGAGCAGCAGGATTGGCCGGGGCTGCAGAGCGAATTGGGCGATCTGCTGTTTCAATCGGTCTTCCATGCGCAGATGGCCGAGGAAGCGGGCCATTTCGACCTTGAGGATGTGATCCGCAGCATTTCCGACAAGATGGTGGCGCGCCACCCGCATGTCTTCGGCTCTGAGTCGCGCGAAAAATCGGCCGAACAGCAAACCGCAGACTGGGAGGCGCTGAAAGCCGCCGAACGTGGCCCCGCCCGCGTGCTGGACGGTGTGGCCCTTGGCCTGCCGGCGCTGATGCGGGCGGTGAAGCTGCAAAAGCGCGCGGCCCGCGTGGGGTTTGACTGGCCGACAACCGATCAGGTGGTCGCCAAGATTGCCGAGGAAGCCGCCGAACTGGTGGAGGCGCGCGACACCCTGTCGCAAGCCGAGGTCACCGAGGAATTCGGCGATCTTCTGTTCGTCATGGCCAACCTCGCGCGGCACCTGAGGGTTGACCCGGAAGCCGCTCTGCGCGCTGCAAATTCCAAGTTTACGCGCCGGTTTCAACGGATCGAGGATTTGCTGGCGGAAGTTGGCCGCAGGCCGGAGCAATCCGACCTGGCCGAAATGGATGCGCTGTGGGACCGCGCCAAGGCCGAGGAAAAGGCCCGGAAAGCTGCCTGCGGTTAACCAAAGTTTTTCACTCAACTATTGACCAAAGTAAAATAGTCGGTTTTATGGGCTGCATAATTTCCGACCAAAGGACTCAACCATGACCTTCCGTCTTTCCCTCGCAGCCCTTGCCCTTGGCTCTGTCGCGATGCCCGCGCTGGCCGAGGAGATCAACATTTATTCCCACCGCCAGCCCGAGCTGATCCAGCCGATCATCGACGCCTTCACCGCAGAAACCGGGATCGACGTGAACATCGCCTTTGTGGACAAGGGCATGTCGGAACGTCTGGTGGCCGAAGGCGACCGTTCGCCCGCCGATCTGGTGCTGACCGTGGACATCGCCCGTCTGACCCAGGTGGTTGATGCCGGTGTGACGCAGCCCGTCGAGTCCGAGGTCCTGGCCGCAAATATCCCGGCAGAGCTGCGCGACGAGGCCAACCACTGGTTCGGCGTCACCACCCGCGCCCGCATCGTCTATGCCAGCAAAGACCGCGTGGCACCGGGCGAAGTGACCACATATGAAGATCTGGCCGATCCGAAATGGCAGGGCCGCATCTGCATCCGCTCGGGCACCAATGATTACAACGTGGCGCTTGCGGCCGCTGTCATCGCCCATCACGGCGAAGAGGCTGCGAAAACCTGGCTGGAAGGCGTGAAAGCCAACCTCGCCCGCAAACCCGATGGCGGAGACCGCGATCAGGTCATGGCGATTGCCGCCGGTGAATGCGATATTGCGGTCGGCAATACCTATTACATCGGCCAGATGCTGGCCAACCCCGAGCAGCAAGCGGCTGCCGAGGCGGTGAACATCGTGTTCCCGACCTTCGCCGATGGCGGCACCCATGTAAACGTCTCGGGCGTGGCGCTGACCAAGGCAGCGCCGAACAAGGACAATGCCATCAAATTCATGGAATGGCTGACCAGTGACGCGGCGCAAAAGATTTATGCCGAAACCAACTACGAATTCCCGGTCAAGGCCGGGGTCGAGCGGTCGGAACTGGTGGCAAGCTGGGGCGACTTCACCGCTGACACCAAACCGCTGACCGAAGTTGCCAAACTGCGCCCCGCGGCGCTGAAGCTTATCGAAGAAGTAAACTTCGACGGCTAAATCTTTGGTGCGTATCACAAAAACAAGGCCCCGGGTCACCCCGGGGCCTTGGCATTTTCATCGCCCCCGCCATGCGGCACAGGCGGGCACATATCCAGTTGTTTGTTTTACCATCTGGACAAATCACACCTGTCGGGATTGACTGCTGGCGCAGACAGGAGACGGCGATGACCGAGGCACCACGCAAAATCATCATCGATACCGATCCAGGGCAGGACGACGCCGTGGCCATCATGCTGGCGCTTGCCAGCCCCGAGGTCGAGGTTTTGGGCGTGGTTGCGGTGGCGGGAAATGTGCCACTGGCGCTGACGGAGCGGAATGCGCGGATCGTCTGCGAACTGTCGGGCAAACCCGAAACCCGTGTTTTTGCCGGTTGCGACCGCCCGATGCTGCGCCCGCTGGTGACGGCCGAACAGGTGCATGGCGAGACCGGACTGGACGGCCCGACGCTGCCGGAACCGACCATGGCGCTGCAATCCCAGCACGGCGTTGATTTCATCATCGAAACCCTGCGCCGCGAACCTATGCACAGTGTCACGCTCTGCGCGCTGGGGCCGCTGACCAATATCGCCACCGCCTTTCAGCGGGCACCCGACATCATCCCCCGCATTCAGCAGATCGTGCTGATGGGCGGGGCCTATTTCGAACTGGGCAATGTCACGCCGGTGGCAGAATTCAACATTTACGTTGACCCACATGCCGCTGATATCGTGTTTAAATCTGGTGCCTGCATCATCGTGATGCCGCTGGATGTCACCCATAAGGCGTTGACCAGCCCGCAGCGCATCGCCGCGTTCCGTGACCTGAAGACAGAGCCCGGGCGTCTGGTGGCGGAATGGACCGATTTCTTTGAACGTTTCGACAAGCAGAAATATGGCAGCGATGGTGCCCCGCTGCACGATCCTTGCGTGATTGCCTGGTTGATCCGGCCAGAGCTGTTTCAGGGACGTTTCATCAATGTCGAGATTGAAACCCAGTCAGAGCTGACCCTGGGCATGACCGTGGCCGACTGGTGGCGTGTGACCGAACGGCCCGGAAATGCGCTGTTCATCAACTCTCTGGACGCCGAGGGATTTTTTGCGCTGCTGACTGAACGCATCGGGCGGCTTTGACCTGCAGGGTCACTCCACCGGCAGGATGACCGAAAACGTGCTGCCCTTGCCCTTTTCACTGGCGATGTGAAGCCGCCCCCGGTGGCGCTGCACGATGTGTTTGACAATCGCAAGGCCAAGGCCGGTACCGCCCTTCTCGCGTGAGCGATGGCTGTCGACCCGGTAGAAGCGTTCGGTCAGACGCGGGAGATGCTGCGCGTCGATGCCTTCACCCTGATCGATCACCTCGATCCGCAGGGCAGCGGATTTCGGCAGGCTGTCCGGCGTCAGCCGGATGACCACCTCGCCGCCAGAGCCGCCATATTTCACCGCGTTTTCCATCAGGTTCTGGAACACCTGAATCAGCTGATCGGCGTCGCCGGGCACCTGGGTGCGCAGGTCTTCGGCAATGTCCAGCCGCACCGCCACACCCAGCTTTTCGGCCAGGGGGCGCAAGGTGGTCTTGGTCGAGCGCAGGATCTCCACCATCTCGACCAGGGCGGTCGGGCGGACGCGTTCTTCGGCCTCAACCCGGCTGAGGTGCAAAAGATCGCGGATCAGCCGGTTCATCCGCCCTGCCTCACGCTCCATGATCAGCAAGAAGCGCTCCCGTGCGGCCGGGTCATCCTTGGCAGCCCCTTTCAGCGTTTCAATGAAGCCTGAGAGGGCCGTCAGCGGTGAGCGCAATTCATGGCTGACATTGGCCACGAATTCGCGGCGCATCTGGCCGATCTGCTCCACCTCGGACAGGTCTTCCAGCACGCACAGCACCCCCGCCTCCCGCGGCAGGGGCGTCACTGTCACCCGGTGCACGGCATCCTGCGAGGGCCCGGGCACCACCTGACGCGCCACGCTGCCTTCACTGGAGCGCAGGGCCCGCATCAAGGCGGCCTGTACATCAGGGTGGCGCAGCGCAATCGCATGATGCCGCCCCAGCATGGCAGCCCCGAACATCGCCACTGCGGCAGGGTTCATCACCGAGATGCGTTCATCCGGGCCAACAATCAGCGCCGGCAAGGGAACGCCGCCCAGAACAGCTGCTTCGATCATCTTTTGCCCCAATGGCTTTGGTGTCCGCCCTTCCATAGCGGCTTTGACATTGAAATGCGAGACACCCGCTTGATCTGAACCAATTCCCGGCTAAGGTTCTTTTGGTGACTTACCTTACGTCATCTTGTTCCGGGTCTTGGCCCATTTGTACCAGCGCCGCCTTTTACAGGAGTTTTCCGTGCCCGTTCGCGTTGCCACATCTGTGCCGGACAGGTTTGACCTGCGCGGGCGAACCAGCCCGTTCATCAGCATTGGCCTGCCCCAAGTCCTGGCCAGGCATTGCGCCGGGCCCCGTCCGCTGTTCTCTGTCGCACCGCAGGACATTGCGCAGGCGGGCCTGCACCGGATGTCTGACGCGCTGATCGCCTGCATGCTTTTGGGCAGCGAGGTGGATGCGCTCGATATCCTTGCCGAGCTGACGGCCGCCGGCTATCGCGGCACCGTGGTGGTCATCGCGCCCCCCTTGCCCGATCCGGGGATGGTGGAGCGGGAACTGGCCCTGGCCGCGCCGGGAATGACCGTGTCGCTGCTGGTGCTTTAGGCGACAGGGCGCAGGCCAGCCCGGAACCGCGCGGCAGTGGCGCGGTACCTTTCCGCCGATTGCAACAGCCCCGCCTGCGCCTCGGCCTCCAAGGCGCGGACCACGCGGCCAGGGCTGCCCATCACCAGGCTGAACGCGGGGATCTCCTTGCCTTCGGTGATCAGTGCCCCGGCGCCGATCAGGCACCCAGGCCCGATCTTTGCGCCATTCAGAACCGTTGCGCCCATGCCGATCAGCGTGCCGTCGCCAATTGTGCAGCCATGCAGCATTGCCTTGTGCCCGATGGTGCATTGCGCGCCAATGATCAGCGGATAGCCCATATCCGTATGCAGCACGCAATTTTCCTGCACATTCGATCCGTGCCCGACATGGATCACCTCATTGTCGCCACGCAAGGTTGCGCCGAACCAGACCGAACTGCCCGCCTCCAGCACCACGCGCCCGATGACATTGGCATCCGGCGCGATCCAGGCAGAGGGATCAAGGACGGGGGCGATATCACCAAGGGCATAGATCATCGGTTCTCGAACTCCCGGTTCAGGCCGCGCACGAAATCTGCCAGCATCGGCTGGCGGTCGCGCTTCATGCGCTCTGCTTCAAGAATGGTCTGCAACTGATGGAAAGACTTATCAATATCGTCGTTCACCAGAACATAGTCATATTCGGCCCAATGGCTGATTTCATCGCGGCTTTTCGCCATCCGCCCGGCGATCACCTCTTCGGTATCCTGGGCGCGTCCGCGCAGGCGGCGGTCGAGTTCGGCAATCGAGGGCGGCAGCACGAAGACCGACACCACATCGCGCCCCAGCGCCGAATTGCGGATCTGCTGGCCGCCCTGCCAGTCGATGTCAAACAGCGTGTCGCGCCCGTCGCGCATCGCGTCTTCCACTGGGCCGCGCGGGCTGCCGTAGAAATTGCCGAACACCTCGGCATGTTCCAGCATCTGGCCCGCCGCGATCATGGACTCGAAAGCCGCGCGGTCGCGGAAGTAATAGTGCTGCCCATCCACCTCACCCGGACGCGGTGCCCGCGTGGTGGCCGAAACCGAGAACCGGATCGTCGGATCCCAATCCATCAAGCGCCGGGCAAGCGTCGATTTCCCTGCGCCTGACGGTGACGACAAGATCAGCAAAAGGCCACGGCGCTGCATTGTCACTCCACGTTCTGAACCTGTTCCCGCATCTGGTCTATCACGGTTTTCAGGTCAAGCCCGATCCGGGTCAGGGCCAGAGATTGCGCCTTGGAGCACAAGGTGTTGGCCTCGCGCATGAATTCCTGCATCAGAAAATCGAACTTCCGCCCCACGGGCCCGGACTCGGCCAACAGCGCGCGCGCGGCGGCCACATGGGCGGTCAGCCGGTCCAACTCTTCGGTCACGTCCTGCTTGACCGCGATCAGCGCCAGTTCCTGCGCCACCCGGGCCTCATCGGCGCCCTCGGCATGGTCCAGCACCCGGGCAAGGGCGGTGCGCAGGGCATCGGCGGCCGCATCCCGGCGCAGGTCAGCCTCGGCGATGGCAGCCCGGGTGAGCGCGTCGATCTGGTCCAGCTGGGCGCTGATCACAGCGTGCAGCGCCGCACCCTCTGCCGCGCGCATGGCGGCAAAATCGGCCAGCAGCGCGGGCAAATCGGCCAGCAGCGCCGCGCGCAGCGGGGCGGTGTCCGCCTCGGCACTTGCGGTGTCGAGCACGCCGCGCACCGCCAGCACATCGGCGGCCGTGGCCTGCGCCAGCGTCACCCCCGCCTGCATCGCGGCGTTCTCCACCTGTTGCACAGCGGCCAGAACCGCCGCCAGCACCGCGGCGTTCACCTGCAAGCCCGGCCCCGCCTCGGCGGCTTCTGCCGCGACTTTCAGCGACAGGCTGACATTGCCACGTGACAGCGCCTGTTGCACCTGGGTGCGCACCGCCAGTTCCAGCGCCTCCACCCAATCGGGCAGCCGCAGCCGCAGATCCAGCCCCTTGCCATTGACCGACCGGATGTCCCAAACCCAGACATAACCTGCATCCTGGCCCTTGCGGGCCGCAAATCCGGTCATGGAAACGGTCATCTGCTCTCCCTCGCCCCGGGGGCGATATTTACCATTTGTCTAGAATCCCGCGCATCGCCACCGGCTTCTGGTGTAGCTTAACACTTGAGTAAGGATAGCGAGTCGGCATCCAGACCGTCACCCCGCCGTGCGGCAGACGGTCCGGACCGCATAGCATGGCCAGAAAGGTCGGGGCAACCGGGCAGCCAGAGCGGCCCACGCAGGGACAAGGAAACGGAACATGACATCTGGCTGGAACGACCGCACCTCAAACGGGTCAGATCACCGTGGCCCCGGCAAGATCGCGCAGCTGCGCGCCTATTGGGAGGCGCTGCGCACCGGCGATGACCCGCCGCGCCGCGACCGGGTGGATCCGCGCGGCCTGTCCGACGCGCTGGAACACAGCTTTCTGGTCGAGCGCATCGCATCGGGCATTGCGCGGTTCCGCATCGCCGGCATGATCTACAACGATCTAATGGGCCTCGATGTGCGCGGGATGCCGCTGTCTTGCCTGTTTCTGGGCCAGTCTCGGGACCGGCTGCCGCTGGATCTGGAACGCGTGTTCCGCACGCCCTCGATCCTGACGCTGGAACTGCGGGCCGAATCCACCCTGATGCGGTCCCCCTTGTCCGGCCGGATGCAGATTCTGCCAATGCTGGATCAGAAGGGCGAGGCAACGCTTGCCATCGGCTGTCTGGACCTTGTGGGCACCATCGGCCGGGCGCCACGCCGGTTCGAGATCACCCAAGGCGCGCAAGAACCGCTGAGCAGCGGCGTGCCGGTTCAGGATTACAGCGCAGCCACGCCGCCGCCCCCACGGGCCAGGCCCGGCGTGCCGCATCTGCGGCTGGTGAAGGCCTGAGCCAGCGACGGTACAGAAAAAAGGGGGCGGCACAATCTGCCACCCCCCAAATCTTTACAATCAAGTCTTGCCCTTACAGCGCGACGCGGTGGCCGACATCGCGGAAGGCCAGCAGCTCTTCGGCCACCAGAAACGCCAGTTCCAGCGACTGGCTGGCGTTCAGGCGGGGGTCGCAGGCGGTGTGGTAGCGGTCTGACAGATCCTCATCCGTCACCGCGCGCAGGCCCCCGGTGCATTCGGTCACATCCTTGCCGGTCATCTCGAAATGCACGCCGCCTGGAATCGTGCCTTCGGATTTGTGCACCGCAAAGAATTCGCGCACTTCAGACAGCACCGCATTGAACGGCCGCGTCTTGTAGCCCGAGGGTGATTTGATGGTGTTGCCGTGCATCGGGTCGCAGGACCAGACGACGTTAGCCCCCTCTTCCTTGACCGCCTTGACCAGACGCGGCAGGTGTTCGGCCACCTTGCCCGCGCCAAAGCGCGCGATCAGGGTCAACCGGCCCGCCTCGTTCTGCGGATTGAGCTTGGCCATCAGCACCTTGAGGTCTTCGGCGGTGGTGGTCGGCCCGCATTTCAGCCCGATCGGGTTCAGCACGCCGCGGCAGAATTCCACATGCGCGCCATCGGGCTGCCGCGTGCGGTCGCCGATCCAGATCATATGCCCCGACCCGGCCACGTTCTGGCCCGAGATGCTGTCCACCCGGCACAGCGCCTCTTCATATTCCAGCAGCAAGGCTTCGTGGCTGGTGTAGAAATCGACCGTGGTCAGCATATGGGCGGTGTCGGCATTCACGCCGGCGGCCGTCATGAAATCCAGCGCGTCGGAAATGCGGTTCGACAGCTCGCGGTAGCGATCGGCCTTGTCATGCTCGGCAAAGCCCAGCGTCCAGCTGTGCACCCGGTGAATATCGGCAAAGCCACCGGTGGAAAACGCGCGCAACAGGTTCAGGCTGGCCGCCGCCTGCGTATAGGCCTGCAGCATGCGCTGCGGGTCGGGCTGGCGCGCTTCGGGCGTGGCTTCGAACCCGTTGATGATGTCACCGCGGTAGCTGGGGTATTCCACCCCGCCGATCACTTCGGTCGGGGCCGAGCGCGGCTTGGCAAACTGCCCCGCCATGCGGCCCACCTTGATCACCGGCACTTTGGCGCCATAGGTCAGCACGACCGCCATCTGCAGCATCACGCGGAAGGTGTCGCGAATGTTATCGGCGCTGAATTCGGAAAAACTTTCCGCGCAATCACCACCCTGCAGCAAGAAGGCCTTGCCCTCGGAGGCCAGAGCCAACTGCTTTTTCAGCCGCCGTGCCTCGCCTGCAAAGACCAGCGGCGGATACTTGGCCAGCTGCGCCTCGACGGCATTCAGCGCGGCGCTGTCCATATAATCAGGCATCTGCACCCGCGGTTTCGCGCGCCAGTCTGATTTTTGCCAGCCTTTGGTCATGGCCTTCTCCTTACCCATATTCGGGCCCACCTGTGGGTCGTTAGCGGTATCGCGCCGTTGTATACGGTCTGGCGGCTCAGATGCAAAGGCCCAAACGCCCCATCTGACCCCTTGCGAAACGCCACAAATCCTGTCTCATGCGTCCATATCCGACACGAACAGGTCGCAAGATGTCCACGTCCTCCACCCGCGCCCAGAAAACCGATGCGACGCCCGCGACAAAGCGCTTCGTTTTCGTGCTGCTGGACCGTTTCACGATGATGTCGTTTTCCTGCGCGATCGAGCCGCTGCGGCTGGCCAATTACGTGGCGGGCAAGCCGCTGTATGACTGGATCCTGGCGGGCGAAGGCGGGGTGGAGGCGACCTGTTCCAACGGCGCCACCTTCAAGCTGGACATCGGGTTGGACGATGTGGACCGCGACGACACCATTCTGGTCTGCGGCGGCATCGACATCCAGCGCGCCACCACCAAACCGGTGCTGAACTGGCTGCGGCGCGAGGCGCGGCGCGGCAACACCATCGGGGGCATGTGTACCGGGGCCTATGCACTGGCCAAAGCCGGGCTGCTGGACGGCAAGAAGGCCACCATCCACTGGGAAAATCAGGATGGCTTTCTGGAGGAATTCGAGCAGGTCAAGCTGACCAAATCGGTCTTTGTGATGGATGGCAACCGGCTGACCACGGCGGGCGGGATTTCGTCGATCGATCTGGTGCTCAAGATCATCGCCGCCGATCACGGGCAGGATCTGGCCAATACCGTGGCCGACCTGCTGATCTATTCCGCGATCCGCACCGATCAGGACACGCAGCGCCTGTCGATCCCAACCCGGATCGGGGTGCGGCATCCCAAACTGTCACAGGTCATCCAGATGATGGAGGCCAATATCGAAGACCCGCTGTCGCCCGCCGATCTGGCCGATCAGGTCGACATGTCCACGCGCCAGCTGGAGCGGCTGTTCCGCCGCTATCTCAACCGCAGCCCCAAGCGCTATTACATGGAACTTCGCTTGGGCAAGGCGCGCAATCTGCTGATGCAGACGGATATGAGCGTGATCAACGTGGCGCTGGCCTGCGGCTTTGCCAGCCCGTCGCATTTTTCCAAATGCTACCGCAGCCATTACAACACCACACCCTACCGCGAGCGTGGGTCGCAAGGGCCGACGCCCCCCACCCGGCTGTCGATCTGACAACCGGGCGAGGGCTCAGGTCAGCTGGCCTCGGCCGGGGCGAGGCGGAAGATCGCGCCTTCCAGCACCGAGACAAACCAGATCGAGCCGTCCGGCGCTTCGCGCACATCCCGGACCCTTCCCGTTTCCTCGGCCTCGATCCGCTCTTCGGCAAAGCCGGTTTCGGCGGCGGTGTCCGGGTCCAGCCGGGACAGAAAACTGGTGTTCAGCGACCCGGTGAAAATATCACCTTCCCATTCCGGCACCAAGGCCCCGGAATAGACCATCATGCCCGAAGGCGCGATGGACGGGTCCCAGTAATGCGCGGGCTGCTCCATCCCCTCTTGTGCCGTGCCCTCACCGATGCTGTTGCCGTTGTAATTCACGCCATAGCTGATCACCGGCCAGCCGTAGTTGCGGCCCATCTCCACCCGGTTGACCTCATCTCCGCCCCGCGCGCCATGTTCCACCAGCCACAGCGCCCCGTCCGCGCCAAGTGTGGCCCCTTGTGCGTTGCGGTGGCCCTTGGAATAGATCCCCGGCCGCCAGCCGTCGATGCTTGTGGCGGGCGTGCCGTCGCGGTTCAGGTGGATCACCGATCCTTCAACCCGCGACAGATCCTGAGCTTCCATTCCGCCGGGCCCGGTGCCCCGGTCGCCCGCGGTAATGAACACGGTGCCATCCTGCGCCTCGACAATCCGGCTGCCGAAATGGCGCCCGCCCGAGGAGCCGTCACCCACATAAAGCTGTTCGAACCCTTCCAGGGCCGTGCCATCGTCTGACAGGCGCCCCTTGCCAACCGCCGTGGCTGCCCCGCCCGCGACGGGGGCCGCGTATGACAGCCAGATCTCACGGGTCTGCGCAAAATCGCGCGGCACCATCACATCCAGCAACCCGCCCTGCCCCTGGGCAAAAACCTCTGGCACGCCACGGATCTCGGTGATCTCCCCCCCATCAACGCGCAGCAGCCGCCCGGCAAGCTCGGTCACGATCACCCCGCCCTCGGGGAGAAAGCCGATGGCCCATGGCTCTTCGAACCCGGTTGCGACCGGCGTGATCTGCATCGCACCGGCAGAGGTGTCCAGCCTTGTCTGCGCAAAGCCCTGGCCTGCCAGCAGCGCGAGGGCAGACGCCGGCGCGGCAAGCAGGAACAGACGGGGGGCGGACAAACGGGGGAAGCAGCGCGTGCGTGACATGAACTCTCCTGTTGCTTTGCATTGGCCACCTCAACATAGAGCGCCTGCTTCGGGTTTCGGCCCGGTCGCGCAAGCGTGATGCGGCGTGATGCAGGGCCAGCGGCAAGGCGGCCCGCTTCACGCAACGTCATCCGGGAAAATTGCCGGTCAGAAGGCACTTTTCTTTTACCAAACGGCCAACTAACCTGCCGCGCAGGATAACAGTCCGACATGGGAGACAAAATATGAAGAAACTGCTTCTTGCCAGTGCCGCCACCGCGCTGATCGCCGGGGCCGCGCAGGCTCAGGATGTGAAAATTGGGATCATCCTTGGCTTCACCGGGCCGCTGGAATCGATCACGCCGAACATGGCGACCGCGGCCGAGCTGGCCATTGCCGAAGTCAACGCCACCGGCAAGTTCGCCCTTGGCACCGTTGTGCCGGTCCGGGCCGACAGCACCTGCATCGATGCCGCTGCCGCCACCGCCGCTGCCGACCGTCTGATCACCGCCGAAGGCATTTCCGCGATCATGGGGGCTGACTGCTCGGGCGTGACCGGGGCCATCCTGCAGAACGCCGCCCGCACCAATGGCGTTGGCATGATCTCGCCATCCGCCACCTCGCCTGCCCTGTCCACCGCCGAAGATGACGGGCTGTTCTTCCGCACCGCCCCATCCGATGCGCGTCAGGGCGTGGTGATGACCGAGATCCTGATGGACAAGGGCATCAAGACGGTTGCGCTGACCTATACCAACAATGATTACGGCAAAGGTCTGGCTGACAGCTTCTCGGCCGCGTTCACCGAGGCCGGTGGCACCGTGACCATCAATGCCCCGCATGAAGATGACAAGGCTGACTATTCGGCAGAGGTCGCATCGCTGGCTTCGGCTGGCGGTGAAGTGCTGGTCGTGGCGGGCTATACCGACAAGGGCGGCAAGTCGATCATCCAGGCTTCGCTCGATTCCGGCGCGTTCTCGACCTTCGTGCTGCCCGATGGCATGGTTGGCCAAAAGCTGGTCGATGACCTCGGCGACGGGCTGACCGGTTCCTTTGGCCAATACCCGGGCACCGACAGCCAGGGGGCCGAAATGTTCCAGACGCTGGCGACCGCTGGCGGCTTTGACGGAACCTCGGCCTTTGCGCCGGAATCCTATGATGCGGCCGCGCTGATCATGCTGGCCATGGCCGCTGCGGGTTCGACCGACTCCAAGGACTGGGCCCCGAAGGTGATGGATCTGGCCAATGGGCCGGGCGAGCCGATCCTGCCGGGCGAGCTGGGCAAGGCGCTGGACCTGATCGCAGCAGGCACTGACATCGACTATATCGGGGCCACCGCCGTGGAACTGATCGGGCCGGGCGAAAGTGCGGGCAACTACCGCGAGATCGAGATCAAGGACGGCAAGATCGAAACCGTGCGGTTCCGCTGATCGCAGCCAGACCCATCCAAGCACGGCCCGGAGCAATCCGGGCCGTTGCCATAAGACAAAGCCTCCGCGCCCGGAAAATCCGGACCTGCGACGGAAGGTTCAGGGGATAACAGATGATCAAGGTTGAAAACCTGCACCGCCATTTCGGCGGCTTCCGGGCAGTGGACGGCGCATCCTTGTCGATCGCCACCGGCTCTGTCACCGGGCTGATCGGTCCGAACGGCGCGGGCAAGACCACGCTGTTCAACGTGATCGCCGGACGGTTGAAACCGACCAGCGGCAGGGTTGAAATGGCGGGAGAAGACATCACCGGCCTGCCGCCGCATGACTTGTTTCACAAGGGCCTGCTGCGCACCTTTCAGATCGCGCATGAATTCGGCTCGATGTCTTGCGTGGAAAACCTGATGATGGTGCCCGGCGCGCAAATGGGGGAGACCCTGTGGAACGCCTGGTTCCGCCGCGGCGCGGTGCGGGCCGAGGAAGAGCGGCTGCGCGCCAAGGCGCATGAGGTGCTGAACTTCCTGACCATCGACCACCTGGCCGATCAGAAGGCCAGCCAGATCTCGGGCGGACAGAAAAAGCTGCTGGAACTGGGCCGCACCATGATGGTGGATGCGAAAATCGTGTTTCTCGACGAGGTGGGTGCCGGGGTGAACCGCACCCTGCTGAACACCATCGGCGATGCGATCCTGCGGCTGAACGCCGAACGTGGCTATACGTTCTGCGTGATCGAGCATGACATGGATTTCATCGGGCGGCTGTGCAACCCGGTGATCTGCATGGCCGAGGGCAAGGTTCTGGCGCAAGGCACGGTCGAAGAGGTCAAGAATGATGAGCGCGTGATCGAGGCCTATCTGGGCACCGGATTGAAGAACAAGATGAAGGAAGCCGCGCATGGGTGAGCCGCGTTCTGCTGGGCAGACACCCGGGGCTCTGCCCCGGACCCCGGGATATTTGGGAACAGATAATGAGCAAGATCATGGCTGAGCCCTTTCTGATTGGCGAGGCGATGACCGGCGGTTATGGTGGCGCGGATATCCTGCACGCCTGCACCATTGCGGTGGACCCGGGCCAGATTGCCGTGATCGTGGGCCCCAACGGGGCGGGCAAATCCACCGCGATGAAGGCGGTGTTCGGCATGCTCACCCTGCGCGCGGGGTCGGTCCGCCTGAAGGGCGAGGACATTACCGCGCTGACCCCGCAGGCGCGGGTGGCCAAGGGCATGGCCTTCGTGCCACAGACCTCGAACATCTTCACCTCGATGACGGTGGAGGAGAACCTGGAAATGGGGGCCTTCCTGCGCCGCGATGACATCCGTGCCACGATGGAGCAGGTCTATACCCTGTTCCCGATCCTGCGCGACAAGCGCCATCAGGCGGCCGGCGAACTTTCCGGCGGGCAGCGCCAGCAGGTGGCGGTGGGGCGCGCGCTGATGACGCAGCCAAGCGTGCTGATGCTGGACGAACCCACCGCCGGGGTCAGCCCCATCGTGATGGATGAGCTGTTTGACCGCATCATCGAAGTGGCGCGCACCGGCATCTCCATCCTGATGGTGGAACAGAACGCCCGTCAGGCGCTGGAGATTGCCGACAAAGGGTATGTTCTGGTGCAGGGTGCCAACCGCTTTACCGACACGGGACAGGCCCTGCTGGCCGACCCGGATGTGCGCAAATCATTCCTCGGGGGCTGAGCCATGGATATCCTCAACGCCCTTGTGGCCTTTCTCAACTTTGTCTTCATTCCCGGCGTGGCTTATGGCGCGCAGCTGGCGCTTGGTGCGCTGGGGGCGACGCTGATCTATTCGATCCTGCGGTTTTCCAACTTTGCCCATGGTGACACCATGGCTATCGGCACCGTGTTCGTGATCCTGCTGACCTGGGGGATGCAAGGCGCAGGCGTCAGCTTTGGCCCGTTGCCGACCGCCCTGCTCGCCCTGCCCTTCGGCATCGCGCTGACCGCGATGCTGCTGCTGGCGACAGACCGCGTGGTCTACCGCTATTACCGCCGCGTCAAGGCGGCGCCGGTGATCCTTGTCATGGCCTCGCTGGGGGTGATGTTCATCCTGAACGGTGTGACCCGCTTCATCATCGGCACCAGCGACATCAGTTTCACTGATGGCGAACGCTTCATCCTGACCGCAGGCGATTTCCGCACATGGTCTGGTCTGGCCGAGGGGCTGGCGATCCGCACGACCCAGGGCGTGACCCTGGTGGTGGCCATCATCGCGGTGGCGGCCTTGTTCTGGTTCCTGCAGAAGACCCGGACCGGCAAGTCGATGCGGGCGTTTTCCGACAATGAGGATCTGGCGCTGCTGTCGGGCATCAACCCCGACCGGGTGGTGGCGGTGACCTGGATCGTGGCGGCCGCACTGGCCACCACGGCAGGCACGCTTTATGGTCTGGACAAGGGATTCAGCCCCTTCACCTATTTCCAGCTCTTGCTGCCGATCTTTGCTGCGGCCATCGTCGGCGGCCTTGGCAGCCCGATCGGCGCGATTGCGGGTGGCTTTGTCATCGCCTTTTCCGAGGTGATGGTGACCTATGCCTGGAAGAAGGTAGTGACCTATCTTGTACCGGAAGAGATGGCCCCCAGCGGGCTGTTGCAGCTGATGTCCACCGATTACAAATTCGCCGTCAGCTTCGTGATCCTGATCATCGTGCTTCTGGTGATGCCCACCGGTCTGTTCAAGGGAAAATCGATATGAGCGGCGCACAGATGACCTCACAGGCCACAAGCACCGGCCCCGGGCGCGGGCTGCTTCTGGCTGCTTTTGTGGCGGCGCTCTTCATTGCGACCGGGCTGTTCCAAAGCTGGACATTGGCGCTGTTGATCGTGAACATGGCGCTGATCTCCTCCATCATGGCGCTGGGGGTGAACATCCAATGGGGCTATGCCGGGCTGTTTTCGGTTGGCACCATGGGGTTTGTGGCGCTTGGCGGCTTGTCGGTGGTGCTGATCTCTTCGGCGCCTGCGCCCGGCGGCTGGGCGGCGGGCGGCGCGGGTATCGTGCTGGGTCTGGCAATGGGGGCGGCCACCATCGCCGCGGCCGTCATGGCGGCCAGCAAGATGGGCCCGGGGCGCAGGCGCACCGTGGTGGTGGCTGCCATCCTGATCATCGGTTTTTTCCTGTTCCGCGCCGTGTTTGACCCCGCGGTGCAGGCGGTCGAGGCGAACAACCCCGCCACCGATGGCAACCTTGGCGGTCTGGGCCTGCCGGTGCTGCTGGCCTGGCCGGTAGGGGGCCTGCTGGCCGCCGCCGCCGCCTGGGCCATTGGCAAGGCCGCACTTGGCCTGCGCTCGGATTATCTGGCCATCGCCACGCTGGGCATTGCCGAGATCATCCTGGCGGTGTTGAAAAACGAAGACTGGATGGCGCGGGGCGTGAAGAACGTCATCTCGCTGCCCCGCCCGGTGCCCTATGAGGTGGATCTGCAACGCAGCCAAGGCTTTGTTGACTGGGCGCTGAGCTGGGGGTTTGACCCGGTCACCGCTTCCTCCATCGTGGTGCGGCTGATGTATACCGGGTTGTTTGCCGTGGTGCTGCTGGCGCTGATAGCCCTGTCACAGGCGGCGCTGCACAGCCCCTGGGGCCGGATGATGCGCGCCATCCGCGACAATGAAGTGTCGGCCGAAGCGATGGGCAAGGATGTGACGCGCCGCCACCTGCAGGTCTTTATCCTGGGCAGCGCTGTCATCGGCATTGCGGGCGCGATGATGACCACGCTCGACGGGCAGCTGACCCCCGGCTCTTACTCACCGCTGCGCTTTACCTTTCTGGTCTGGGTGATGGTGATTGTGGGTGGGTCGGGCAACAACTGGGGCTCGGTGCTGGGCGGCTTCCTGATCTGGTGGCTTTGGGTGATGGTGGAACCGATCGGCAACTGGCTGATGGTGGTGATCACCTCTGGCATGGCCGATGGCTGGCTCAAAGCCCATCTGATCAACTCCGCGGCGCATATGCGCCTGCTGACCATGGGGGTGATCCTGCTTCTGGTGCTGCGCTTTGCGCCCAAGGGGCTGTTGCCGGAGAGATAGGCGCGACGCCCTGCCTGAACCCGCAGCCGCCTTGGTGGTCTTAGGCGGGCGTATGTTTCACAGAGGCAAGTCCCTGTCGGGGTTGCGCCTTTCTGAAACACGCCCCCCTGGGGCAATCACAGCTGTGCTGCAAGCGCGCAGACGCGCGAGCACCTCTGCCCGCACCAGCCATCCGCGACATTTCCTGTCGCGGTCTGACATGCCAGCCGGGTCCGGCCCCGCCACTCTGGCGGGCAAAGGCAACGGAGGACCCAGATGAAAACCCATACCCGCGTGGTGGTGATCGGCGGCGGCGTCGTCGGCTGTTCGGTCCTGTATCACCTGACCAAGCTGGGCTGGTCCGATGTGACGCTGATCGAACGGTCCGAGCTGACATCCGGCAGCACCTGGCACGCGGCGGGGGGGTTCCATACGCTCAACGGCGATACCAACATGGCGGCGCTGCAGGGCTATACCATCCGGCTCTACAAGGAGCTGGAGCAGATCACCGGCATGTCCTGCGGGTTGCATCATGTGGGCGGCATCACGCTGGCCGATAACGAAGCGCGGTTTGAACAGCTCAAGGCCGAACGCGCCAAGCACCGCTACATGGGGCTGGACACCGAAATCCTGGGGCCAGAGGAGATCCACAAGCTGACCGATGGCATGGTCAACCTCGAAGGCATCCTCGGCGCGCTGTATGATCCGCTGGACGGCCATCTGGACCCGTCGGGCACCACCCATGCCTATGCCAAGGCCGCCCGCATGGGCGGGGCCGAAATCATCCTGCACAACCGGGTGCTGGAGACGAACCCCACCCGCGACGGCTGGGAAGTGGTCACCGAAAAAGGCACCATCACTTGCGAGCATCTGGTCAATGCCGGTGGCCTCTGGGCGCGGGAAATCGGCGCGATGGCCGGCGTCTATCTGCCGCTCTTGCCGATGGCGCATCAGTATCTGGTGACCGATGACATTCCCGAAATCATGGAGATCCTGAAATCAGGCCGCGAATTCCCGCATGTGATGGACCCGGGCGGCGAATCCTATCTGCGGCAGGAAGGCCGGGGGCTGTGCATCGGGTTTTATGAAAAGCCCTGCGAGCCCTGGGCGGTAGACGGCACCCCATGGGACTTTGGCCATGAGTTGCTGAACGAACAGTTCGACAAGATCGAAGACTCGGTGACCTTCGCCTACCGCCGTTTTCCGGTGCTCGAACGTTCTGGCGTCAAGCGCGTGATCCATGGCCCCTTTACCTTTGCGCCCGACGGCAACCCGCTGATCGGCCCGGTGCCGGGCTTGCGCAACTACTGGTCGGCCTGCGCGGTCATGGCCGGGTTCAGCCAGGGCGGCGGCATGGGTCTGGCCCTGGCGCAATGGATGATCGAGGGTGAGGTCGAACGCGACCCGCGCGGTTTTGACGTCGCGCGCTTTGGCACCTGGACCAGCCCCGGCTACACCGTGCCCAAGGTGATCGAAAACTACCAGATGCGCTTCAACGTGTCGTACCCCAATGAGGAACGCCCCGCAGCAAGGCCCTTCCGCACCACGCCGATGTACCCGGTCTTTGACCAGATGAATGCGGTCTGGGGCCAGCAATATGGGCTGGAGGTGGTGAATTACCACGCCCTGCCCGACGAGCCGCGCCATGAAGTGCCCAGCTTCAAACGCTCCAACGCCTGGGAGGCAACGCGCCAGGAGGTCATGGCCGTCCGCACGGGCGTCGGCATCAATGAATTGCAGAACTTTGGCAAATACCGGGTCACCGGCGCGAATGCCCGCGACTGGCTTGACCGCATCATGGCGGGCCGCATCCCCAAACCGGGGCGGCTGTCACTGACGCCGATGCTGGCCCATTCCGGCAAGATCATCGGCGATTTCACCGTCACCTGCCTGTCGGACACCGAGTTCCAGCTGACCGCCAGCTATGGCGCGCAAGGCTGGCACAGCCGCTGGTTCGACCAGAACGCCGAACCGGGCGTCACGGTCGAGAACATCTCCGACAGCCGGTCCGGCTTCCAGATCGCGGGGCCGAACGCCCGCACGCTTTTGTCCCGCGTCACCCGCGCCGATGTCTCGGCAGAGGCGTTCCGGTTCATGGACGCAAAACGCCTGACCATCGGCATGGCCAATTGTCTGGTGCAGCGCGTCAGCTATACCGCCGATCTGGGCTATGAGATCTACACCGACCAGATGTCGGTCCGCCACCTGTGGGATGTTCTGAATGACCATGGGGCAGACCTTGGCCTGCGCCCGTTCGGGATGCGCGCCATGATGAGCCTGCGGCTTGACAAATGGTTCGGCTCCTGGGGGCGCGAATTCAGCCCCGATTACACACCGGCAGAGACCGGCCTTGACCGCTTCATCCAGTGGAACAAACCCTCCGCTTGGATCGGCAAGGCTGCTGCGATGTCAGAGAAAGCCAGTGGCCCCAAACGCCGGCTTACCCAGTTCATCGTTGACGCCACCGATGCCGATGTGGTGGCATGGGAACCGATCTGGCTGGATGGCACCGTGCAGGGCTATTGTACCTCGGGGGGCTACAGCCATACCACCGGCCAGTCGGTCGCCATGGGCTTTTTGCCCGAAGGCAGCATCACCGATGGCCTGGCGGTGGAAATCGAAATCCTCGGCCACCGCCGCCCGGCCCGTGTGACGCTTGCACCGCTGTGGGACGACGGCGGGCGCATGCGCGCCTGACCCCGCTGTGGCGTGAAATATCGAGGAGGCCGCCCCCCTTGCCACATCAGGCGCAGCCCGGCTTGCGTCGCAGCGGAGCATCCATGCCAATCTCCACGCCCGACCTGCAGATCCTGATCCTTGCCGCCGGGGCATCGCGCCGGATGCGGGGGACGGACAAGCTGTTGCAACCAGTGGCAGGTCAGCCGCTCTTGCGCCACATCGCTGGTCAGGCGCTTGCCACTGGTCTGGCCGTCACCGTCACCCTTCCCCCTGACCGCCCCGCCCGCGCTGCAGCGCTGAGCGGCCTGCCGATCCGGCACATCCCTGTCGCCGATGCGCAAGACGGCCTGGCCCAAAGCCTGCGCGCCGGGCTGGCCAGCCTGCCGCCGCAGCAAGCGGTGATGGTCCTGCTGGCCGACCTGCCCGAGATCACGACCGCAGACCTGATGCAGATGGCCCGCGCTTATGCCGATGCGCCGGATCAGATCCTGCGCGCCACCGATGCCAGCGGCCAGCCCGGCCATCCGGTGATCTTTCCCGCCTCTCTTCGGGCCGAGCTGATGCAGCTGTCGGGCGATGACGGCGCGCGCGCCCTGCTGCGCCGCCATGCCGGCCTGCTGCGCCTGATCGCCCTGCCCGACCGGCACGCCACCACCGACCTTGATACGCCCGAAGACTGGGCCACCTGGCGGTCAGGCCGCGAGTAGAACCCGTGCTTCATGCGCGCGCAGCGTGGCCCGTGCCGCCGGATAGGCCTGTGTCCCTTCGGCCAGTTCCGGGAACAGGGCCAGCATCTCGTCCCGCTGGCCCTGGTCCATCGACCGCAGCGTGGCGATGCCAGGCTGAAAGCTTTCGGTCCAGGCTCCGTCGGCCTGGATGATTTCGTGCTGGCTGCACATCACATGAAGATAGCTCACACGCCGCACGGCGATCCGGGCAATGCCCGGCAGGCCAATCAGGTTGATCGCCGCCACCAGCACCTCGGACTCTCCGAACAGCAGTTCGGCCCGCACGCCTTCCATCAGCATGCGATGCTGCGGTGACACCACCATGTCGCGCCGGGGCAAGCCGCCGCCAAGCGCGCCGGCTGCGATCCGCACCGGGGCCAACGCCGGATTTCCCAGAAGATCCGCCGCGCCAAGATCGCGCCGTCCGACCCAGACGATGTCCTGAAACCCGGAGTCGCGGGTCAGAAGCCGGTCACCGGGCTGCAGAGCCTCGACGCGGCGCAACCCCAGCGGCGTGGTAATCAGGGTTCCGGGTGTGAAACAGGGCACCACATTTTCAATGCCCGAAAAGAACAGAGTGCCAGAAACCTTGCCATCGGAGTCAAGGAATTCGACCCTGCCATTCTGACCGTTGGCCGCATCGAATACGATGTTTGTCGCATTCTTGCCCCAGGACGACAGATCCAGCGTGTCATAGTTGTCGCCGCCATCGCCGCCAAAGATCGTGTCGCCCGGGCCGCCAAAGAACAGATCGCGCCCGTCGCCGCCATCAAGCAGGTCGGCCCCGTCGCCGCCATCAAGCGTGTCATTGCCCGCGCCGCCATAGAGGCTGTCGTCGCCTGCCCCGCCATAGATCCGGTCGTCATCGCCCTCGCCCCAGAGCAGATCATTGCCGCCGTCGCCATAGATGGTATCTGTGCCGCCCCCGGCCCAGATCGTGTCATTGCCGTCGCCGCCAGACAGCAGGTTGTCGCCCGACAATTGCCCGCCACTGACATCGTCGATCGTGTCATCGCCTGCGCCGCCAAAGACGGTGTCATTGCCCGCGCCGAACAGGATGGTGTCATTGCCGTCCCCGCCGAAAAGCAGGTCATCGCCGGCACCGCCCTCCAGCGTGTCATTGCCGGCGTCGCCGTAAAGGGTGTCGGCGCCAGTGCCGCCCCTGAGCGAGTCATCGCCGTCGCCACCATACAGCAGGTCGTCATCGCCGGTGCCAAGATAGCCGGTATCCAACCGGGCCGCATAAAGCCCGGTGTCGGCAGTGTTCACCGAGGTCAGCTGAATCGCGGTGATCGGCCCGCTGGTCAACAGGGCCGAGTCGTCGTTGATCTCGAACTCGGGGGCCAGAAACACCCGGCCATCGGTAAGCTGGATCACAACGGCGGTGATCTGACCGCTGCTGCCATCGGCAAAGGTGACGGTCGCGTTATAGACTTGGGTGGAATCCAGATAGGCCTGCACGCCATCGATCAGGAAATGCTCGGTATTGCCCGCGGCATTGGCATCATTGTCGGCCAGAATGCCGTCGCCGTTCAGATCGACGGCGGTGGCGCGCACGATCGCCCCGGACAAAGGCGTGGCGGCGCTGCCGAAGGTGGTCAGCAGGTTTGCGGCATTTTCCGAACTGCCGTTGGCTTCATCCGGATCGATATCCGCAACGGTGCCAAGGGAAATCAGGTTGTAGGTCAAGGAGGGCGCGTTGCTGGCGTAATGCGCGCCCGAGTCATTGCCACCGATGAGGGTGTCATTGCCCGCACCGCCAAACACCGTGTCCTTGCCTGCGCCTGCGTCGATCAGGTCATCACCTGCACCGCCCTCGATCAGATTGGCCTCATTGCTGCCAGTGATCGTGTCGTTGAACCCGGTGCCGATGACATTTTCGAGGGAGCTCAGGCTGTCGGTGCCGGAAGAGGTGCCGGTTGCGGTTCCGGTGTTGAGGTTCACGGCCACCGCAGCGGTTTCGGACGCATAGGTGACGGTGTCAGTGCCGCCGCCCCCGATCAGGGTGTCATCCCCTGCACCGCCATCGAGCAGGTCATCGCCCGCGCCGCCCTCCAGGCTGTCGGCCCCGCTGCCGCCGAACAGCGAGTCGTTGCCCGCGCCGCCGAACAGACGGTCTGCCCCCGCCTCGCCCAGCAGACTGTCGTCGCCGTCCTGGCCGTTGAGCGTATCATTGCCCGTGCCGCCAAAGACGGTGTCATTGCCGCCCCCGGCATTGACCACATCATTGCCGCCAAATCCGCTGATCGTGTCGGCATCACTGCTGCCATTCAGCGTGTTGTTGCCACCCGTCCCGGTGATGTTGGCCATTCGGGCGTATCCACTTAATTTTACTCAATTTGTGGATACAGGTGGAAGGCGGCGCGACTTTGGCAAAACATGGCCAAAAGGTGGCTGAGGCCAGGTTTGTTGCGGCCAACGACACAATCAGGATCAACCGCTGCGCCAATGTAAAAGGAGCCGAGTCAGAGCCCTATTGCCGGTCGGACCCTGTGGTGAGGACGCGTGCTTTACAGCGCCGTGTCACCGCACCAGAAGGCGCGCCTCATGCTTTTTCAACGTCTTGCGGGCGGCTTGATAGGCCTCGACCCCGGCAGGGGCTTTCAGCTCGGGGAACAGCTCCATCAGCTCGCTGCGCTGTGAGTTGCCAAGACCCCGCAGCGTGTAATCGCCGGGCTGGAAGCTTTCGGTCCAGGCCCCGTTCGACAACACCACCTCATGCTGATCGAACATGAAATGGACATAGGTGGTGCCCACCGAGTCGACCTGCTGAATGCCCTTGCCGCCGACCAGATGCTTGGCCGCGACCAGCACTTCATGCTCGTCAAAATACAGGGCGGTCCGGTCGTTGGCCACCAGCACGCGGTGGTTGGGCGACAGCATCATGTCGCGCTCTGGCAGGCCATTGCCCAGACTGCCAGCCTTGACCATCACCGGCCGCAGATGCGGATTGGCGGCAAAATCATGCCAGCCCATCTGCTTGGCCCCCATCCATCGGATGTCTTGAATGCCATTGTCACGGGTGATGACCTTGTCACCGACCCGCAGATTTTCGACCGCAATTTCCCCCTTCGGGGTGGCGATCAGGGTTCCAGGGGTAAAACACACGATGCTCTCGATATTTGTGAAGGTTGATCTGCCAATAACGTTGCCGTCTGCGTCGAGGTAGTCGACATAGCCGTCAAAGCCGTTGCCGTCGCTGTCGACATTGGTGCGCACCACGTTGCGCGGGCCGGTGCCCGTCAGGTCGAGGGTGTCGAAATCATCCCCTTCGGACCCGCCGAACACCGCGTCGCCGATGCCCACGCCGGTAAAGATGTCACGATCCGCGCCGCCAAAGGCCAAATCGGCAAAATCATCGGGCGCGCCGGTCGCAGGATCGGCCAGGTCGAAGACATCATTGCCTGCGCCGCCAAACAGGACATCGGCACCGTCGCCCCCGATCAGCGTGTCTGCGCCTTCGGCGCCGACCAGCAGATCATTGCCACTGCCGCCATCCATAAGATCATCACCGGCGCCGCCTTCCAGCGTGTCATCGCCCGCAGCGCCAAGCAGCGTGTCCTGGCCATCGCCGCCCAGCAGGATGTCGTTGCCTTCGCCACCATCCAGCAGATCATTGCCCGCGCCCCCGTCCAGCAGATCAGCGCCGATGCCACCGAACAGGCCGTCATTGCCAATACCGCCATAGAGGGTGTCATTGCCATGCTCGCCGTACAGCGTGTCATCGCCGGCGTCGCCATAGATCAGATCGTTGTCGACTCCGCCGTACAGCAGATCATTGCCATCACCGCCAAACAGGGTGTCGTTGTCATCCATGCCATAGAGGGTGTCATTGCCCGCGCCGCCGGTAATGATATCGGCGTTGTTCATCGGACGCAGGTCGCCCGCATCGTTCGGAATGTTGATGGCATCGGGGAAAGACAAATCGAGGCCGCCATAGACCAGGTCGTCGCCCAGCCCGCCGTCAATGCTGTCATTGCCCTCTGACCCGATGATGGTGTCATCGCCGTCCCCGCCATAGACGGTGTCATTGTCGACACCGGCGTCGATGTAGTCGTTACCGGTGCCGCCATAGATCAGGTCGGCATCATCGCCGGTGAAGATGGTATCGTTGCCCGCACCGCCGTAGACGGAGTCTCGGTTGTTGAAGGGGTCGGCGTCGGCGGGATACAGGCCGGGATAGTCGATATCGGGCTGCGGAAAATCCGCCCGTGTGTCGATCAGGTCGTCGCCCTCGCCGCCATAAACCTCATCGCGGCCGCCACCGCCGAAAATCATGTCAGCGCCGTCTTCGCCGTACACCACATCATCACCTGGCCCGGCATAGACAAGGTCATTGCCCAGACCGGCAAAAATGGTGTCATCACCGTCGCCGGCGACGATCCGATCATCATTTGGCCCGTCTCCGGCAAGGATCGCATCATTGCCATCGACCACATCGCCATCGAACGGATCGACATAGGCCACGTCGATCAGGTCGTTGCCGGCGGTGCCGCGCACGATGCCATCGCGGTCACCCGCTGGCGGCAGGTTGTCGACCGAATCCGAGATCGAGAAGAATTCGACCGCCCCGGCATAGTGCTGATCGACATTCTGCACGGTGCCTGCAGGCGAGGTGGACTGCCCGGCCCCGATGATCCAGTTCTGGTTGATCGGCCCCATATCCATGGTCAGGCCAGCGGGCACATCATCGGCAAAGCTGCCGCTGGTGGTCAGGTTGTCGATCTGCACCCGGCCGCCCGATCCTGCGGCATCCCAGGAATAGCTCAGGCGGATGGTGTCACCCGGGGCCTGAAATCCGGCGGCGGTTTCAAAGATCGTGGTGCCTGTGGGGCTTTCATGGCTGATCCGCACCGCCCCATCGGGCAAGGTCTCGACCCGGAACCCGCCCGCAGTTTCGCCTGCGCTGTCGCGCGACAAAATGGTACGCGGTTCGGTCAGGGTGGTGCCGCCTGCCAGGCTGAACTCAATGTCCAAGGTGCCGCGGGTCAGCTGAAACGCTGGGTCCACGTAAATCTTGACGATATCGTCCACGCCATCCAACACCGCGCGGCCACCAACTGACAAGGCGCCGTTGATATATTCGCCAAGCTGTGCGCCATCATCTGCTGCGCTGTCCGTGGCGGTGGTTGCGGGATCGTTCAGGTTGTAAAGTGCGATAATCGTCATTGTACGTTTCCTTACAGCGGACGGGACATCCCGCCGCACAGATCACTTTGCACCGTCCCCTGTCACAGGGCCGGCACCTTGGCGTTCTGCACAGGCCCCCCTGCGCATTCACCACGCGACCTGACGTCCGGTTCACCATGCGCATCCCCGCAAGGCATCTGCCTTCCGAGACTGCCATGATTCCGCATTTCGACCCGCGATTGCCCACGGCCCGACATCCGATCCATTGTCCAGAATGCTTGGCAGCACACTGTCACCAGACGACCGCCCCCACGGTCAGTTGTCCTGCCCAGCAAGACAATCAAATACCTACAATCCATTAAGGCTAACGGGAAGTAAAAAAGGCAAAAATGCGCGACTTCCGGGGCGACGATGCGCCCGCAAAAGGGCATAAAACGCGACGCGCGCTCAGAAACCACGGGTCGGGCACGTTCGTGCGCAGACTGCCTGTTTCCGGATGTGAAACGGCATGGCCCGGCTTGGGCCCGCATTATGCGCCATTTCCCGGCCCAGCACAGGGAACTGACCCGCCAAACTGCGGCTTTGCCCAGAAGGTAGAAACAATCTTACGACTGAAAAAGTCGCGCATCGCCGCGCCGCATTTTTGCCATTCCGCAGCTTTAGCGCCAAAGCGCGGGTTTCCCGAATGGCAACAATTAACACTTTTTTAGCGGTTTGACGCGAATCGTCCGTGCGGCACCAATAGGGCATGGCCCGGCATGTGCCGCCTTGCACCTGCGGTTGCTGTGCTATCGTCTCACTAAAACAGGATGGTGCCCGAGGTCGGACTCGAACCGACAAGCCTTGCGGCGGCGGATTTTGAATCCGCTGCGTCTACCAATTCCACCACTCGGGCCACTCGGCACATCGTTTAGCCGCCCTGCCGGGCGGCGTCAACAGGCTGTGCGCGGGCTAAAGATCGTCGGTGGCAAAGGTATCGCAGGCGGCAATCTGGCCCGATTGCAGCCCGGTGACAAACCAGCGCGACCGCTGCTCGGCCGTGCCATGGGTAAAGGTATGCGGCATCGGGCGTCGACCGGCGGCGCGTTGCAATGTGTCGTCGCCAATCTGCCGCGCGGCATTTACCGCCTCTTCAATGTCATCGCGGTCAATCGTGCCAAAATTGCGCGCCGCCGTGCGGGCCCAGACCCCCGATAGACAATCGGCCTGCAATTCGATGCGCACCGAGATGGCATTGCTGTCGGCCTGGCTGACCTGTTGGCGCAGCTGGTTGGCCTGGCCCAGAATGCCCAGCTCGTTCTGCACATGATGGGCAATTTCATGGGCCACCACATAGGCGGCGGCAAACTCCCCCCCTGCCCCCAGCCTTTCTTCCATGACGGTGAAAAATTCCGTATCCAGATAGGCCTTTTTGTCGCCCGGGCAGTAGAATGGCCCGCTGGCCCCCGAGGCCCCACCACAGGGGCTTTGAGTGGCCCCTTTGAACAGGACCAGCGTGGCAGGCTGGTAGTCCCGCCCCAACTGCGCCCGGAACAGCTCGGCCCAGACCTCTTCGGTATCGGCAAGGGTGACCGAAACAAACTCGCCCGCCGCGATATCGGCTTGCGTCAGATCCGCAGGGGCCGAGGATTGGGTGCCGGTCTGCTGCAACAAGGGGGTGACGTCGATGCCAAGGAAATAGCCGATCACCAGAACGGCGATGACCCCGACGCCGCCGATACCGCCTGCTTTTGCGCCAGAGCTGCGGCGACGGTCCTCGATATTGCGGCTGCCCCGCCGCCCACGCCACTGCATCTCCCGTGCCCCCTTGACTCATTTTCCACACCCACAGTAGCGAGATGCTGGCGGAACGGAAAGCGTTCTTGACCTTTGTCTACCGTCATGATGCAAGCCTCGCGACAGCAACGGGAAGTCCAGATGATCCGCGCCTTGTATGACTGGACGATCCGGCTGGCGGAACACCCGCGTGCGCTCTGGGCCCTGGCCTTTGTGGCTTTTGTCGAAAGTTCGGTGTTTCCGATCCCGCCCGATATTCTGATGATCCCGATGATTCTGGCCGCGCCGCGCCGCGCCTTCCTGATTGCCACCGTCGCCACAGTCATGTCGGTGCTGGGCGGCATGTTCGGCTATTGGATCGGGGCGGTGCTGTATGAAAGCGTCGGGCTGCCGGTGCTGGAATTCTATGGCAAGACGGACAACTTCGAGGTCTTCAGCGACCGCTACAATGAATGGGGCGCATGGTCGGTGCTGATCGCAGGCGTGACCCCCTTTCCGTACAAGGTTGTCACCATCCTGTCGGGCACGACCGGGCTGGATCTGGTGGTGTTCACGATTGCATCGATTGTGGCGCGGGGGTTCCGGTTTTTCGTGGTGGCGGCCCTGCTGTGGAAATATGGCGCACCCATTCGTGATTTCATCGAACGGCGCCTGGGCCTCATGTTCACGCTGTTCATGCTGCTGCTGGTCGGCGGGTTTGTTGTGCTGAAGGTCTTGTGATGCTGGTCCGGTTGTCATCGCGCGCTTTGGTTGCTCTTGCGGGTGCAGGATCTGCGGCCGTGCTGGCCGGGGCCTTTGCGTTCCAGCATATCGGCGGTCTGGCCCCTTGTGCCCTGTGCCTGTGGCAACGCTGGCCGCATGCGGCGGCGGTGGTGATCATGGCTCTGGCGCTCATGGTGCCGCATCGCGGCCTTCGGCTGTTGGGGGCCTTGGCCGCGCTGACCACGGCGGCCATCGGCGGCTTTCACATGGGCGTCGAATATGGCTGGTGGGAGGGGTTGGCCACCTGTGGCGGCAGTGCCATCACCGGCATCAGCGTCGATGATCTGCTCAACCCGGCTGCAAGCGTCGGTACCCCGGCCCGCTGCGATCAGGTGGCCTGGTCGCTGGCCGGGATTTCGATGGCCGGATGGAACATGATCCTGTCGCTGGGCCTGGCCGGGATCTGGCTGATGGCAGCCCGGCGCGCCTGAAATCTAGGACGGGAAAGACGGGCCGGTGTGGGTTTCGACCAGGACCCCGCCGCACAAGCGGCCATGTTCGAGAATGGCAAAACGGTCGGTCATGCCCGCCACATAATCGGCCACCGTGCGCGCCAGTTCGGTCTGATCGTTACAGGCCTGTACCGCATGTTCCCATTCGGCGGGCAGCAGGCCCGGGTCGGCCAGATAGGCCGCGAACAGATCCTGCACCACCTGTGTGACCTTGGCCCGCACCTCCATCACCGAAGGCGCGCGGTACATGCGGTGGAACAGAAAGCTGCGGATCGCCTTCAGCTCCTGGTACAGCGGTTTGGAAAAGCGGATGATGGTGGTGCCCATCTGGCGGATATCATCGACCGATTGTGGTTGCGCCGCCTCCAGCCGGCCCTGCGCCACCGCAATCACATCCTCCACCATGCGGCCGAACACCCGGCGCAACGCTTCGTGGCGCCGCCGCATCGGGTCCAACCCCGGGTAAAGCGCATCCACCTCGGCGAAGGCGGGGCCGGTGACGGGCAGCTCCATCAGATCGGCGGCATCGAACAGACCCGAGCGCAAGCCATCATGGAGATCATGGTGGGAATAGGCCACATCATCGGCAATCGCCGCCACCTGTGCCTCGGCCGACGCATGGGTGTGCAGATGCAGATCCCATTGGGCATTCACCTCCGCCAGAGCATAGGGCAAGGGGCCCGCATGCTTTTCACTGGCATTTTCGCCGATGACCGGGCCGTTGTGCTTGGCGATACCCTCCAGCGACTCCCATGTGAGGTTCAGCCCGTCAAAATCGGCGTAATGCCGTTCCAGCCGGGCCACGATGCGCAGCGCCTGCGCGTTGTGGTCAAACCCGCCATAGGGTGCCATCAGCGCCCCCAGCGCATCCTCACCGGTGTGGCCAAAGGGCGTGTGGCCAAGGTCATGGGCAAGGGCAATACACTCGGCCAGATCGGTGTTCAGCCCCAGCACCCCCGCAATCGTGCGGGCGACCTGCGCCACCTCGATCGAATGGGTCAGGCGGGTGCGATAGTAATCGCCCTCATGCTCGACAAACACCTGCGTCTTGTGTTTAAGCCGCCGGAAGGCGGATGAATGGATGATCCGGTCGCGGTCGCGCTGATAGGGCGAGCGAAAGGACGACATCCGTTCTTCATGCAGGCGACCGCGGGAGGCATCGGGTTGGCAGGCAAAAGGCGCAAGCATGGAACTGCCCGTTCTTGTTGAAATCTTCTATCGCCCTTATATTGCACCATGAACCCCAAGGATATGTGAAAAATCATGGACCTGACCCTGCCCCCCGATGCCCTGCATCCGCGCGTCACCGACCGTGCCTTTGCCCGGCTGGCCGAAATTGCCCAGATGACCGGGGAGCAGAAATCGCTGCGCGTGGCCGTCGAAGGCGGCGGATGTTCGGGGTTTCAGTATGAAATCAAGCTGGATGATCCGGCGGCGGATGATCTGGTGCTCGAAAAAGACGGCCAGCGGGTTCTGGTCGATGCGGTGTCCCTGCCCTTCCTGCAAAACGCGGTGATCGACTTCACCGAAGAGCTGATCGGCGCGCGCTTCGTGATCGAGAACCCCAATGCCAGCAGCAGTTGTGGCTGCGGCACATCGTTTTCCATGTGACGCCTGACCGCTTGCCTTGGGCCTGCGGTTGACCGATAGCTGGGACCGCACCATCGAAAGGCTGGCCCATGCGCATTGCAACCTTCAACATCAACGGCATCAAGGCCCGGATCGAGGCGCTGCCACGGTGGTTGCAGGCGCAAAACCCGGATGTGGTCTGCCTGCAGGAAATCAAATCTGTCGACGAAGGGTTCCCGCGCGACCTGTTTGAAGACATGGGCTACCGGGTGGAAACCCATGGCCAAAAGGGTTTCAACGGGGTCGCCATCCTGTCACGCCTGCCGCTGGAAGATGTCACGCGCGGCCTGCCGGGAGATGACAGCGATGCGCAATCGCGCTGGATCGAGGCGGTGGTGATGGCGCGGCGCCCGGTGCGGGTCTGCGGGCTCTACCTGCCCAACGGCAACCCGGCACCCGGGCCGAAGTATGATTACAAACTGGCATGGATGGCGCGGATGGAAACCCGCCTGCGTGCCCTGCTGGCGCTGGAAGAGGCCTTCATCTGCGCCGGTGATTATAACGTCATCCCGCAGGCGATGGATGCCGCCCGGCCCGAGGCCTGGGTGGATGACGCGCTTTATCTGCCGCACACCCGCGAAGCCTTTCGCCGGATGCTGAACCTTGGCCTGACCGATGCCTTCCGCGCCCGCGAACAGGGCGCAGGGCATTACAGCTTCTGGGACTACCAGGCCAATTCCTGGGAGCGCAACAACGGCATCCGCATCGACCATCTGCTTTTGTCGCCTCAGGCCGCCGACCGGCTGACCGGGGCCGGCATCGACCGCGAGGTGCGGGCGGGCGAAAAGCCGTCAGATCACGTGCCGGTCTGGATCACACTGGCCGATTGATCTTGGCCGACTCCCGGGCGCGGCCCCGGGCGCGCAGCATCGCCACGGTGTAAATCACCAGCGCCGCCCAGATCATCGGAAAGGCGATCAGCCGGACGGTGCCAAACGGCTCGCCAAAGACAAAGACCGCGATCAGGAACACCATGGTGGGCGAAATATATTGCATCATGGCAATGGTCGACAGCCGCAGGCGCTTGGCCCCGCTGCCATAAACCATCAGCGGAATCGCCGTCACCGCCCCGGTCCCGATCAAGAGCAGGTCATCGCGCGTTATGCCCTGGCCGAAATGCGCCGTGCCCTGCCATTGCACCCACAGCAGATAGCCAAGCGCGATCGGGGCCAGCAGCATCACCTCCAGCGTGAAGCCCTGATTGGGCCCGATCGGCAGCGATTTCTTGAGATAGGCGTAAAAGCCCCAGGTCACCGTCAGACCCAGCGCCACCACCGGCACCCGCCCCGCGTCATAGGTGAGCAGCACCACCGCTGCGGCGGCAAGGCCAAGCGCGGCCCATTGCGCGCGGCTCAACCGCTCGTTCAGCAGCAGCCGCCCCAGCAGCACCGAAAACAACGGATTGATGTAGTAGCCAAGCGCCGCCTCCAGCGCAAAGCCTGCCCCGATGGCCCAGACATAGATCCCCCAGTTCACCGAGATCAGGGCCGCAGTGGCCGCCCCCATGATCAGCGTGCGCGGGGTCTGAAAGGCGCGGCGCAGATCCTGCGTCCGCCCCAGCCACCAGATCACCACGAAGGCAATCGGCAAGGACCACAGCACGCGGTGCGCGATGACCTCTACCGGCGGAACATGCGCCAGCAGCTTCATGTAAAGCGGCATGACACCCCAGATCAGATAGGCGATCAGGGCGAAATAAAAGCCGGCGCGGCTGTCATCATCTTGGGCGGGGGGTGCGGCACTCATGCCACCCGCTTAGCGCTTTGGCCGCGCCGCCACCAATGCCAATTTGTGACCGGAACAATCAGCGCGGCAGATCGAACTCCGGCGGGGCCAGCACAAAGCCGGCAAAGTCGAAGCCCGGGCTGACAGTGCAGGATACCAAAGAATAGTCTCCGGTCGAGCGCGCCGCCTGCCAGTCCCCCGCCGGCACCACAATCTGCGGCATCTGCGCGCCCAGCACATCCGGCCCCAGCAGATGATCGACTGCCACATCCCGGCCCACCGACAACACCACCGGCGCGCCCGCATGCCAAAGCCAGATCTCATCGGCATCAACATGATGCCAATGGCTGCGCTCGCCCGATTTCAGCAGGAACAGGATGGCCGTGCCAGAGGGACGCCCGTTGACAACAGGCCCCACCCAGGTCTGGCGATACCAGCCCCCTTCGGGATGCGGCGCAAGACCCAGACGGGCAATGATCCGGTCAGCCTCTGTCATCGCGCCCCCCGCCCTTTGCACTTTTGTGAAATCTCCCGCCGAAGGCGCCCGGCATCCGCCGCGACCGCCCCCGCCGGGAGGCTGTCTCAGCCCTTCAGGATCGACCGGCCGGCGTATTCCGCCGTCTCGCCCAGCATTTCCTCGATCCGGATCAGTTGATTGTACTTCGCCAGCCGGTCAGAGCGCGACAGCGAGCCGGTCTTGATCTGGCCGCAATTGGTGGCGACCGAAAGATCGGCAATGGTGCTGTCCTCGGTCTCACCCGAGCGGTGGCTCATCACATTGGTGTAACGCGCACGATGTGCCATATCCACCGCCTGCAGCGTTTCGGTCAGCGTGCCGATCTGGTTCACCTTGACCAGCATCGAGTTCGCCACGCCCTGTTTGATGCCTTCGGCCAGACGTTTCGGGTTGGTCACGAACAGGTCATCCCCCACCAGCTGGATCTTGTCACCGATGGTGTCGGTCAGCAGCTTCCAACCTTCCCAATCATCTTCGGAACAGCCGTCCTCGATGCTGATGATCGGGTAATCTGCTGCAAGAGATGCAAGGAAATCGACGTTTTCTGAGATGGTTAGCGAGCGTCCTTCACCTTTCATCTCATATTTGCCGCCTTTGAAATACTCGGTCGCGGCGCAATCAAGGGCCAGATACATGTCGACACCCGGCTTGAAACCGGCCTTCTCGATGGATTTCAGAATGAAATCAAGTGCATCGCGGGCAGAGTTCAAGTTGGGTGCGAAGCCACCCTCATCGCCGACATTGGTGTTATGCCCGGCCTGCTGCAGCTCTTTCTTGAGCGTATGGAACACTTCCGATCCCATGCGGATCGCGTCGCGGATGTTGTCCGCGCCCACCGGCATGATCATGAATTCCTGAATATCAATAGGATTATCAGCATGTTCGCCGCCGTTGATGATGTTCATCATTGGCACTGGCAGCATGCGGGCCGAGGTGCCGCCGACATAGCGGAACAAGGGCTGTGCGGTAAATTCGGCGGCTGCTTTGGCCACGGCCAGCGATACGCCCAGAATGGCATTGGCCCCCAGCCGGGATTTGTTCGGGGTGCCGTCCATTTCAATCATGGTGCGGTCGATGCCGACCTGTTCGGTCGCGTCATAGCCCACCAATTCTTCGGCCAACTCGCCGTTCACGGCGGCCACGGCATCCAGCACGCCCTTGCCCTTATACCGCGATGTGTCGCCATCGCGCTTTTCATTGGCCTCATGTGCACCGGTCGAGGCACCCGAGGGGACGGCGGCGCGGCCCATGGCACCGCTTTCCAGTGTCACGTCCACTTCAACGGTGGGATTGCCGCGACTGTCGAGGATTTCGCGGGCGTGAATGTCAATGATCGTGCTCATGGGGGCTCCGTATGGCGGATGATGCTCTCGGCCCCGTCTTTACCTTGCGTCGGCCTTTATGGAAAGGGCGCGCCTGCGCTGTGCCTCGCGGGCGAAGGTGTAAAGACCCGAACCGATCACCAGTGCCGCTCCGGTCAGCATCCAGACATCCGGCCGCTCGCCCAGAAAAATCATCGCCAAGATCATGGCAAACACCAGCCGCGCATACCGGAAGGGCGCCACCACCGACACCTCGCCCAGCCGCATCGCCGCCGTCACCGCGTAATAGCCAAAAAGCCCGGTGATCAGCGCGCCCGTCAGATCAAACCATTGAGACGGATCAATGGCTTGCAACCTTTGCCCCTGGAGCGCCATCAAGATCAGCCCTGCCGGCACCAGCGAAAGATAGGCCCATGTCGTCAACTGAAAGGTGCCGATGCTGGCATCCATCACCCGCGTCGACAAATCGCGCGCCGCCATCAGGACCACGCAGGCCACCGTCAGCAGGCCCGCGAGGCGAAAGCCCTCCGTCCCCGGTTGCAAGATGATCAGGACGCCCCCAAAGCCAACCGCAATCGCACTCCAGCGCCGCCAGCCGACCTTTTCCTTCAGCACCAGCGCTGCCCCCATTGTCACCACCAGCGGGGAGGCTTGCAGAAGGGCCGAATTGACCGACAGGGGCAGCAGGGCCAGTGCCGTGATATAGAGCATCGCCGCCCCCGCCTCGGACAGGCTGCGCAGACCGGCAGCCCCGGTCAGGGCACGGCGGGTCAGGATTGGCTGGCCAAGGCGCGCGGCACACAGCCAGAACGCCAAGGCCCCGCCTGCCCCCATCAACGCAATCACTTGCCCCGGCGGCATCGTGGTCGCGGCGCGCACGAGAAACAGATCTTCAAAGGCAAAGGCCGCCATACTGGCCACCATCAGGGCCGCCGCACGCGGGTTGTCGGCGCTGCTCATCCCTTTGGCGGTTTGTTGACCGGTACGCCCAGCAGTTCCAGCCGGTGTCCGATCAGCCGGTAGCCCAGCCGAGCGGCAATGCGTTCCTGCAATGCCTCGATCTCGGGATCGACAAATTCGATCACCTCGCCCGAATTCACATCGATCAGATGGTCATGATGGTCGCGTTCGGCATCTTCATAGCGGGCCCGGCCATCGCCGAATTCCAGCTTTTCCAGCAGGCCGGCCTCTTCAAACAGCTTGACCGTGCGGTAGACCGTGGCCAGCGAAATGCGCGGATCGACCCGCGCCGCGCGGGCATAAAGCTCTTCGACATCGGGATGGTCTTCGGCCTCGCCCACGACGCGGGCGACGATGCGCCGCTGTTCGGTCATTCGGAGGCCCTTGGCCTCACAACGGGCGATGATGTCGGTCATGGGCTTGCTTTTGCGGAACCAGTGTTCCTTTGCTTTAGCCCAGTGGCGCAGGGCGCGCCACCCCAAAGCCCGATGCTGCGTGATGGTGGGGCAAGTCAGGGTCAGGCCAAGCGGATGGGCCATGCCGGCCAAGGCCCCTTGTCCGTCAGTTGCCACAGGATCATGGCACAGAGGACACGGTGGATCGGCTGGTGCCACAGCAGGCATCGCGGCGGGAATCAGGGCGCACCCGAAAACGGCTGCGCACTTGCATCGGTGGTGCAGCCTCAGGTGATGGAAACGTTTCGGCACAACCCTGCGGCAATGAACGAGAATCTGTTCCAGTGCCACTCTGCCTCTACGCCCGACCCCGCAAAAATCTGCGCATCGACGCGAGGTTACCCTGTCGTCAGGCGGAACGCGACCTGGGTCTGGTCAAGCGATTTTTTGTGATGAATCGATAAAAATTCGGTTGAAGGACCTGAGGCTATACGACAGTTTGACAGGCGATCCTGACGGGACACTAAATGTGGTGTCATCCAAGGCCAAGCTAAACATTCTTCGTACGACAGTGCTCAGAGGCACTGCGCCCCCGTTTGCGAAAACGGTCGGGCCCGCGAAATCTGTCTGGCTGCCGCATCCGACAGGGCTGTGATCGGGACCAACAGGCCACAACCGGATGTGAACCGGGGCCATGAAAGCAAAGGCGGGGCAGATGAAAATCGAGCGGAATTTCACGAGCGAAGCAACCGGCGCCTATGGGGCGATGGAATTCACCAAAACGGTGTCCGAGATTCGCAATCCTGACGGCAAGGTGGTGTTTCGCAACGACGCGGTCGAAGTGCCAACAGGGTGGAGCCAGGTCGCGTCAGACGTGCTGGCGCAGAAGTATTTCCGCAAGGCCGGCGTGCCGGCGCGCCTGAAACCCGTCAAGGAAAAAGGCGTTCCCGAATTCCTGTGGCGGTCCGTTGCAGATGAAGAAGCGCTTGCCGCCCTGCCCGAAGACCAGCGCATTGTGGGCGAAACCAGCGCCAAACAGGTGTTTGACCGTCTGGCCGGGGCCTGGGCCTATTGGGGTTGGAAAGGCGGCTATTTCACCACCGAAGCCGATGCGCGGGCCTATTATGACGAGATGCGCTTCATGCTGGCCCGACAGATGGCAGCCCCCAACAGCCCGCAATGGTTCAACACCGGGCTGCATTGGGCCTACGGCATTGACGGCCCATCACAGGGTCATTTCTATGTGGATCACAAGACGGGCAAGCTGACCCGTTCGACCAGCGCCTATGAACATCCGCAGCCGCATGCCTGCTTTATCCAGTCGGTCAAGGATGATCTGGTGGGCGATGGCGGCATCATGGACCTTTGGGTGCGTGAGGCGCGGTTGTTCAAATACGGCTCGGGCACCGGGACCAACTTTTCGTCCTTGCGTGGTGAGGGCGAAAAGCTTTCGGGGGGCGGCAAGTCTTCTGGCTTGATGGGCTTTCTCAAGATCGGTGATCGGGCTGCAGGGGCGATCAAATCAGGCGGCACCACGCGGCGGGCAGCCAAGATGGTGATCTGCGACATGGATCACCCCGATATCGAGGCCTTCATCAACTGGAAGGTGATCGAGGAGCAGAAAGTCGCCAGCCTTGTCGCAGGGTCCAAGCTGCACGAGGTACGGCTGAACGAGATTTTCACCGCAATCCGGGAGTGGGATGGGTCTGCCGAAGACTCGGTTGATCCGGCAAAGAATGCGGCACTGAAGGCGGCGATCAAAACGGCGAAGAAGTCGATGATCCTCGACACCTACACCAACCGCATCCTGCAATATGCGCGTCAGGGCTACACCTCGATTGAATTTCCGACCTATGATGTGGACTGGGATTCCGAGGCCTATGTCACGGTCTCGGGCCAGAATTCCAACAACTCGGTCCGCGTCACCGATGCATTTCTGACGGCGGTGAAGGACGATGCCGACTGGGCCCTGATCCGCCGCACCGATGGCAAACCGGCCAAGACCATCAAGGCGCGCGATCTTTGGGATCAGGTGGGCCATGCCGCATGGGCCTGCGCCGACCCCGGCATCCAGTTCCACGACACCGTGAATGCATGGCACACCTGCCCCGAAGATGGCCCGATCCGCGGCTCGAACCCCTGTTCTGAATACATGTTCCTTGACGATACGGCCTGCAATCTGGCGTCGATGAACCTGTTGACCTTCTTTGCCAATGGCGCTTTCGATTCAGATGCCTATATCCACGCCACGCGGCTTTGGACGGTGACGCTGGAAATTTCGGTGATGATGGCGCAGTTCCCCAGCCAGGAGATTGCGCAACGCTCTTATGATTTCCGCACGCTGGGGCTTGGCTATGCCAATATCGGCGGGCTGCTGATGAATATGGGTCTTGGCTACGACTCGCATCAGGGCCGGGCGATGTGCGGCGCGCTGACGGCGCTGATGACGGGTGTCGCCTATGCCACCAGCGCCGAGATGGCTCGGGAGTTGGGCGCATTTGCAGGCTATGACCGCAACCGCGACCATATGTTGCGCGTCATCCGCAACCACCGCGCCGCGGCCCAGGCCAGCGGCAGCTATGACGGTGTGAATGTGAACCCGGTGGCGTTGGATCACCGCAATTGTCCCGATCAGCGCCTTGTTTCGCTTGCGAAATCTGCCTGGGATGAGGCGCTGGCGCTGGGGGAGGCGCACGGTTTTCGCAATGCGCAGACCACCGTGATCGCCCCCACCGGCACCATCGGTCTGGTCATGGATTGCGACACCACCGGGATCGAACCGGATTTTGCGCTGGTGAAGTTCAAGAAGTTGGCGGGCGGGGGCTACTTCAAGATCATCAACCAATCTGTCCCGGCAGGACTGGAGGCCTTGGGTTACCCCAGCCATCAGATCGCTGAAATCGTCGCCTATGCCGTGGGTCACGGCTCTATCGCGCAGGCGCCTGCCATCAACCATACCGCACTGGTTGGCCATGGTTTCGGTCCGCGCGAGATTGAGAAGATCGAGGCTGCTCTACCCTCTGCCTTCGACATCCGCTTTGTGTTCAACCAATGGACACTCGGCGAAGATTTCTGCAAAGGCACATTGGGGATACCAGCAGACAAACTGGCGGATCCGAGCTTCGATCTCTTGCGTCACCTGGGCTTCACGCGTGCCCAGATTGACGCCTGCAACGACCATGTCTGTGGCACGATGACCTTGGAAGGTGCCCCCTTCCTGAAGGAACAACATTACCCGGTGTTCGACTGCGCCAACGCCTGCAGCAAAAAAGGCAAGCGTTACCTCTCAGTTGACAGCCATATCTATATGATGGCTGCGGCCCAGTCCTTCATCTCGGGTGCGATTTCCAAAACCATCAACATGCCAAACTCGGCCAGCATCGAAGAAACCCTGGCCGCATATGAACTGTCACACTCCCTCGGCATCAAGGCCAATGCGCTGTACCGTGACGGTTCCAAATTGTCGCAGCCGCTGGCCTCTGCGCTCATCGAAGACGATGAGGAGGCTGAAGAGATCCTTGCCTCCGGCTCGATGCAGGAAAAGGCAAAGGTGATCGCAGAAAAGATCGTCGAAAAGGTGATCGTCAAGGAAATCATCCGCAGCCATCGTGAAAAGCTGCCAGAACGTCGCAAGGGCTATACGCAAAAGGCCATTGTCGGTGGCCATAAGGTATACCTGCGCACCGGCGAATATCAGGACGGGTCTTTGGGAGAAATCTTCATTGACATGCACAAGGAAGGGGCCGGCTTCCGCGCGATGATGAACAATTTCGCCATCGCGGTTTCGGTGGGTCTGCAGTATGGCGTGCCTTTGGAAGAGTTCGTTGAGGCCTTTACCTTTACCCGGTTTGAACCGGCGGGCATGGTGCAGGGGAATGACAGCGTCAAGAATGCAACATCGATTCTTGACTATATCTTCCGAGAGCTGGCCATTTCCTACCTCGACCGCACAGATCTGGCGCATGTCAAGCCAACGGGCGCATCTTTCGACGATCTGGGGCGCGGCGAAGACGAGGCAAAGCCGAATTTGGCCCCGATGACCGACGCCACGGCGTCACGAGGGTTGAAGGTGCTGCGTCAGATCTCCTCGACAGGCTATCTTCGCAAGCGCCTGCCGCAAGACTTGGTCTTGCTTCAAGGCGGGATGGGAGAGACCGACGAAGCCGCCAGCATCGATCCAATGTATGTATTGAACACCCTGATGCCACAGGGACGCGCTGCAGGCACGGCTGACGGCGCTTCAGCTTTCGCAATCGGTGCGGCTAACAGCATTGATGCCCGGACAAAGGCAAAAATGCAGGGCTATGAGGGCGACCCCTGTGGTGAATGCGGTAATTTCACGCTGGTCCGCAACGGAACCTGCATGAAGTGCAACACCTGCGGTGGCACGAGCGGCTGTAGCTGACGTGACATTAGGTATAGTGATATGATCGATCAAATGACTGCCAACTTAAGCTTCCAAACGAACCCATAATTCCTTGAAACGAAAGCCGCCACGGTGAGACGTGGTGGCTTTCACTTTTGTCTTTAGCCAACGAGTGATCTGGCCAGACATGACGGAATCAGCACAGGCGACGATTCCATAGAAGACCTGCGAACATCTGCTGTGGCGCTTTAAGATGCTGCGGGAATGCTTGAGGTCACCATCAATGGTCGCATCCGGTTTGTTCGCGATTAGCGTCAGTCACCGTAAAAGGCTTTCTCTTCGCGAAACTTCTGGTCAGGAATACAAAGATTTTAAAATTCGCCCAGTTTGTTGATCGACATCGGGACAGTGGCCGCAAGTCGCGCAGATGCCGTCAAATCGAATTTGGTAGAAGAATCAAAAAACTGGCCTAGTTACTGTAGTTGACATCAATCCGCTTGACTGGTCCCACCCCGTAGACTGCTGAGATTTGACTGACTTCCAATGAATAGATCGAGGAAATTCCGATCAGCCCTCTTTGCTCAGTAGACATCATATACCGCGGCTCAGTCACAACTTCGCTATGCAAAACACGGCCATCTGAAGAAAAGATACGGACCTCATAAAGCTCGCGCTCTTCACCGAGTGGCGCATCATACCCCTCCCAAGAGTCGCCACCAAGTCTAGACCGCCGAATCCAGGTGAAGATGTGACTTTCTGATGTGTCCAAGGCAACCTGCAAGTGCGAGACCGAGAAAGGGCGGAGTACCACACCTTTAAATGCTAAGACATCGTGAACCACCGTATCAGCCCCGATATCCTCGCTTGAGAAACCCAATCGATAGTGACGTTCAACATTCACTTGTTCTTTTGAAAGTGAAATCTGAGTTAAAAAATCGTTGATAAGCACAACGTAACTTCCGATGGGCCAGGAGGCAGGCATCACTGAATCTGTTCCCATCAATCCCCTGAGACGAGCCGTCAAGGAGTAAACGCCGGGGGAAATTAGTTCAGCGGTCTGATACTGAAAAATCTCCCAGCGGGTCGGATCGTCGCCACCGATTGCAATTAGGTTTTTCCCCGCAAGCAATCCGGAGGATGACGTTGACTCCAGAATTCCAGTCTGCATTTCAACAATAAGGCCTGCCCCTCGATCAGTAATGCCAGGGGCGCAGGCGGGCAAGTCAGACCGTGTTTTCCCGACATTTGAAGCAGCGAAAAATCTGGTATTTACAGTATAGTCAGAATCCTCATTCGCAGACCACAAAACAACTGATCCGGTCCAGGGTTCTGCGGCAACGGCTATAAACGGCGCTGCAGCAACTTGAGTGTCTTTGAAAAGAGGCAGATCGATCCAGATCCGCGAGACAGGGCCAGAGTCACGGAATGAGGTCCAGCCTTGATAGTCGATCTCTTGTTCTTGAACACGGTAGCTCCAAGTCTCGACGCAACTTGCAATTATTGCAACCTTTTGATCAAGTTCAGCGCTGTCGATTCTGTAGGTTAACCCGTCTGTAGAAATTGTGTCACCGACCCCTAGAAACATATAGGATAGCGGCAATTCCAGCTTCAACTGATCGCGTGAAGCCAGGGCTTGAATCAGCCAATTCTGCGCAGTTGCCTTGGCTATCTCTCCCGGCAATACCAACTGATATTCAGTTTCAACCACGTTTGGAGAGTCCGACTCTGCAAGTGAGATTTCCACAACAGACGCCCCGAATGTTCCATCTGCAGAAACATAAGTAAAGCGCAGCTTTTCAGGCGCATCATTGTTCGAAAGGCGGATCAATTGAAGACTTGAAGATTCATCTTGAGCGACCGCGATCAAGCCCTTGTCAATTGCAACATCAGAAAGCAGCCCACGCGTCTGAAAACTCAGGATACTGTTCTTTTCTGTGCAGTCAAAGCCGTAAGTGACGAGCAGTGGCTGCAGTCTGGCGCGCCCTGATTGGGTATCGGACACTCCGTAACCATGCACCAATCCAAACAAATACCTTGTGTCAATCCGTTCGACACCACAATCTGCACAAATTTCTCTAACCACTTTGTCAAGCGGCGCAGAGCTTGCACGGCCGTTCAACCAGTGACCACGGTAATAATTACCTCCATCTGACCAGAGATCCGTGGCGCGGGGAAACGCAGGAAAAGGCCGTGCATCCCAAGCCCATGCATAGGCATGATCCATATCCACCATGCGACCCGCATAAAATTCCGATCGTGGGTTATGATCAGTATCCGACCAGAATTCGTGCTGTGCCCGAAAATATTGCATCTGGATAAAGTCGTCCCGGACTCCCGTCGAGGCACGAGGAATGGCAGACTCAGATGATTTATCGTCAATGAACTTGTTGGGCTCGTTGGTACCCTTGTCAATTGCAGCACAGCCGTATTCAGTAAACCTGAACGGTTTGGATCTTGGACTCCAAGACGTGGGTGATGCCTGACGGACGCCATCAATGCGGTTGTGATGTACATTGGCCCACCAGGACCTGAGATCCTTATACCGGAAAACCCAATCCTCGCCTTGCAGGGTATCTCGAATCTCTATCCTCCTTTGGGCATTGAAGCCCTCTTGACCAGAGTAGTACCAGTCAAACCCTTCTCCACCCATAACGTTTGATTTAAGATAATCTAGATTATAGATCGACAGCCAATCTGCATCAGCGTGTCTTCTCGTATCTCTCCAGTCAGATATGGGCATGTAGTTGTCAATACCAACAAAATCAATGTTATGATCAGACCAAAGCGAATCAAGATGAAAATAGACGTTGTCACCTATGTGATAGCCAAAATACTCACTCCAATCGGCAGCATAGCTGATTTTGACATCCGCTCCCAAGATGCCACGCACATCTGCTGCCAGTTTGATGAGGGCCTGAACGGCGGGGAAACTATGATTTTCCCCTCTGATCTGCGTGAGGCCGCGCATTTCAGATCCGATGCAAAAAGCCTCCACCCCTCCTGCAATCTTACACAAGTGAGCATAGTGAAGGATAAAGCGCCGATACCCCCACTTTTCTTCTCCATGATAAAAGATCTGGTTCTGTTCAGAGATTGAAAAGTCGTCAGCTTGTGCGTCGCCAAAGAATGACGCGACTTCCAGGGTTGCCAATGCTGTGAGATCGGGGCTGGCCGGACGCCCAGGCGCAACAGAAAGGGTAAGACGTCCCCGCCAAGGCAATGCAGGCTGAAACTCGTTATCTGAATAGGGATCAGCCAGCGTATTGCCGTCCATTTGATCCATAAGGATGAACGGATAGAACATCACTGATTGGCCCCTTGCGTGCAGGGCAGCAATCGCTTCGATGATGGTGGAATCGGCCGGGGTGCCACCGTAAATTGATCTTCCCTCGCGGCGTGGAACTTCGGCGGCTTCACTTCGTGTAACCCCACCTGATCGCCAGGGGTTTTTCACGGCCTCCAAGTCTTTTTGTTCGACCTTGGGCTGCACCTCACACTGATTGCACCGCAGATCATTGCCAAACCAGGATACGACCAAGGACACAGCCTTGCAGTTGGGCAGTTCCTGCTGCAACTGGTTCAACGATGTGGACAAATCCGTTTCACCACTGGGTGTGTTCACATTGAGCGTGCGTGTCACCCCAAAACCTTGTTCCTCCCAGACTTTCTTGGTTCCAAGCGCATATTCACCCGTCCCCGGAATCAGGGTGACCGCCTTGATGGCATCTTGCAGGTCTGCTACCCGTTCTGCCTCGGTACCTTGCGCCGGTCGAATGACTTCAAAGCTCAGTTGCGGGACGCGGTTGCCATAGGCCGACAACTGAAGGTCCTCGATGACTGCGTAGGCAATGCCCCGATAGGCTGGCGCATGCATCGATCCCATCTGCGCCTCGATCAACGGATCGGGAAGTTGATCCTCACTTCCGGTGTAGACGCGCAAATTCAGGGACGTTGGCGCAATTTCATCACCATCAGCCCAGATCCTGCCGATACCCAGAATGTTGCCCTCGCACAATGCAACAGCCAGACTGACGGAATAGGAATATTGCACAGCCTTGGGCGAGGGCATGCCTTTGCCGCCGCTTGTGCTGCGGCTCTCCCGAAACGGCGATGCCCAGATGACCTGACCGGCAAGGCGCATCCGGCCCCAGCATTTGGCGATAGCTGCGCCCTCGCTGGCCCCCATGATATGGAAACGGTCGAGTTTTCCCACTTCGACAGCATCAGAGCCCGTACCCATGATCCGCTGGTCTACGGCGCGCCCGATCGTCGCGCCGACTGCTCTGCCAATCACGGCGCCCGAGAGCCCCAGCACAGTACCGCCTGCACCAGCCCCCAATGCGGCACCGGCTGCAGAAAAAAGGATCGTAGCCATCATTCAACCTTTTTCAGGAAAACAGTAAACAGCCACGATGCGACGCAGCCATGGTCCGGACAGAGAGCTCTCGACCACGCCGTAGCCGGTGTAGGCATGGATGAACTTCGGGGTGGGCGCGTCCTCGGAGACGATGCCAAGATGCTTGGCAACCGCACCGTTGCGCATCCGGAACAGGAGGACATCACCCTTTGACAGCGAGAGGTCAGGCTTGCGGCAAAGACATTGCCCCGCCGCTTGCATCAGGATTTCCTCACCCGAAGGCTCCGACCAATCCATTGAATAGGCAGGAGGACACAGCGGTTCCGGCCCGATCAGGGCACGCCACACGCCTCGGATCAAGCCGAGACAATCTGTGCCGGCACCCCGGGTTGTGGCCTGGTGGCGATAGGGCGTTCCAATCCAGCTGCGCGCCTCTTCGACGATTTTGCCACCGAAAGTCGGGTCAAGCGATGCAGCACTTGTGAAAGCAGCCATGCCATCACCTCTTTACGGCTCTGTCAGGGCTTGAGCGCAGCCAGTCTTCGCCCGGAATATGCGGAAACCCCCGGAAATTGAGAAAGTTGCCGAACTTCTCACGACAAGTGGTGGCCCTCCGGTCGCACCCCGCGATCAACCTGATCTGATCCTGCGGTGCAGGAGGCACAGCGAGAGTCCGCCACAGTTCGATGACCCGGCCTCCATCTTGCAACCTGTCCGACCTGATCCGACCCGATTGGCCCCTGCCCGCACCCGACTGGATCAAAACCTGTCCGTCCACAAACCAGCCTTCGGCAAAATCGGCAGCCGGAACATGCAGGACACGGCCGTCAATCACGGCCGCCACCGTGCTTTCACAGCTGTAGACAGCTGCGTTCAGATCAATCCGGCAGCGACGGTCACCCAAAACAGCGCTGCATTCCGAATGATACACCCGCCCATGCGGGACATTCAGCTTCTCGGTCAGGCCACGCAATTCAACCCGGAATTCACCATTGCTGCGGCTCATTTCGCCAAATGTGCCCCGGAACAAGATTGTCCGCTGGGTCACGTCGGTCCAATTGACCAGAAAGGTTGTCACGTCCGCCCCGTCATACCGACCGGCAAGGATGTCCTCCTCGCTGATCGACGCGTCAGACAAGGCACCAGTGACCTCGGTGTTGTCGACTGCCATACCGTTGCTTTTTTCAATTGCACCGGCGGTCATGCCTGTCTTGGCGGAAAAGATCACCCCATCAAAGGTCAGGTCGCAATCATGATCGGTGAACCCATAGGTCTCGCCGTCTTTCCGGCGCAAAAGCCAGGTCCGGCACACTGTCGTCACGCCGCTCTTCAGATGCTCGTCCAGCGCTGCCTGCATCAGAGTCGCACCTCCAGAACCGGCACATCAGGAATTTCACCAGCCTGAAAGGAAGCGATCGAGGTCATGATCATATCGGTGTCAAACCGCACTGGCACATCGAATTCAAACCCGGCAGTTACCGTAACGCCAAGATCCGGCGGGACGACAAAACTGACCTCTCCACGCAGGGTATCGACCGTGAATTCCAAACCCTCCACCTTGGGGTCACGGGCCACAGCCACCAGAACTGTTCCCGCCACCGGCTTGCTGATGCGGCGGGTATAGGTCTGCTCCCCCGAGCGGTAGGTCTTTGTCAGACCAAACACTGTCTGCACGCCATCGCCAGTTCCGATGACCTGATCGATCGCCGTTGGTTGCAATGACGGGACGCAGGATTTGTAATCTGCCCAGTCTTTCCAGCGAAACCCGTGCAACTTGCCCCGTCGCGCTTCAAAAAACGCGATCAGCGCGTCGATGTCATCCAAGGTGCGCAGACTGGACCCCGCCTCATAGCGCCGACGCGAATGGGCCCAGGGCGTATTGCGCTCTTCATGGCCATTGACCAGCGTCACCACATCGGTTCGCCGTTCGGGTCCGCCAACCGACCCAAAGCTCAGGTTCGCCGGAAATCTGACCTCGTGAAATGCCATCTGCCCTCTCCTCACCGGTTCCGTTGCCCGCGGGACAATGCCCGCGAGGCCTGCGCCGCAATCTGGCTCTGGCTGCGTTGAAAGCCCTGCACATCCGGAGTCTGAATGTTCATCACCACTGTTACGGCACGGCCACCGCCCGCCGCCTGAACCCCAAGCCGCCCATCCGCACCGCGCGCCAGCGGCATGATCGCCTCTGGCCCTGCCTCGCCCATCAACCCGCGTCCACCACGCATCGGAAAACTGGTCGGACTGGCCACTACGCCGCCCTTGGCGAAGGGCATCACCCGTCCCTGTGAAAAGGCCGCGCCGTTTGCGAATGGCATGATGCTGCTCATCGCCGAGTTCACGCCCTGCGCAACCAATCCGCCAAGCGCGTTCTGCACAGGGCGCATGGCGGTGCTGTAGACCCCGTTGATCATGGATTGCGCCACCATCCGCAACGCATCCGACAGCTTCAACCCATCAAAGATCAGCCCGTCAAACGCCCGCCGCAACCCGCCGCCAAAGCTCCTTGACAGCGTATTCACCTCACGGCCTGTGAACACCATCGTCTCCTGCATCCGTGCCAGCTCGCCCTCAAAGGCGCTCACCATCACAGATGCGCCACCCAAGGCTGTGTCCAGCGCCTCGATCTGCTCCTGAATCTCATCGATCCGTGCCATCTTTTGCCTCTTTCACTCTGTCAGGAAACGCCGCCGCCAATTCCGCCAGCCGCGCCCGCGTCAGGGGCGGACCAGCCGCATCCGCCCCAAGCATGATCCGCAATTCCACCGGGGACAGCCGCCAGAACGCGGCCGGCTCCAGGCCCAGCTGATGCAACCCCACCCGCATCAGGCCGGGCCAGTCGATGCCACTCATCCCTCCCCCGGCAGCGCAAAGGCGCGTGCCAGCAGTTCCGCCGCCACGCGCGCAGCCTCCAGCGGACCGCCCCCGATCTCGACGCTCCGCAGATCTGCCGCGGTGCCTTGCCAGCCGGCCCCGCGCAGCCCCGCCACAAGCAAGGCCAGAACATCGCGCGATGAAAACCGCCCGGCCTCGAACCGCTGCACCAGGTCAATCAGCGAGCCCGCCGCCAGCGTCTCTTCCAGTTCAGCCAGCGCCCCCAGGGTCAGCTTGGCCACATGGCGCTGCCCGTCCAGAACCACGGCCACTTCCCCGGCCCATGGATTGGCCATCACAGCGCCACAAAGCTGAGTGCACCCGCAGACGCCAGGGACATCTCATATGTCGCTTCGCCATTGTGGCTGCCTGCATATTCGATGGAGGTGATCATGAAGGCCCCTTCCACCACGCCGAAATCGGGGATGATCACCTGAAAGTCCGGCACCTCGCCATCGAAAAAGATCTGGCGTGCCCGTTCATCGGTGTTGGCGTCACGAAACACGCCCGACCCTGAAATCATCGCCGATTTCACCCCGGCTCCACCCAGCAACTCACGCCAGCCACCCGTGCTTTCCAGACTGGTCACATCCACTGTCTCGGCATTGAAGCTGATCCGCGTCGTCCGCAGCCCCGCCACCGTCTCGAAGGTGCCATCCCCTGTCAGATCCACTTTCAACAGCAGATCCTTGCCGCTTTGTACCGCCATGTCCGTCTCCAGAAATAATTGAAATTCAGATCATCAGATCTCGACCCGCACGCGGAAGGTCAGGTCAATCCGGCGCACGCCGCCATCGTCCAGCCGCCGTGCGACCGCCCTCAGAAACTGGATGCTCACAACCCGCCCTGTGCTCAGGGTCGGCGTGGCACCGGTCAGGCAGTCGGAGACGCCGGTCGCCAGAACCTTGGCGGTCAGAAATCCCGTGACCTCGCTGATCACGCTGATGACGATCTGGTGCTCGGCACCGTCCCCGCTCTTGTCCGATCGGTCCACCACCTCTTCCGGGCCGATCAGCACAAAGGCCGAAGCCACAGTCGCAGGAGGAAGGGCGTCAACCACCAGCACCCCGCTCAGCGCGGGGGCCGAGGTCAGCAAGGCATAGATGGCCGTCTGCAAGGCCGCCGCCGCACCATAGCTCATGCCGGTCCCTCCTCTTGCGCAAAGCAGGTCAGATAGTGCCCCGACGCGTCCTGCTCGGTCACCGCAAGCACCTGAAACACCCGCCCCGTCTGTGTCAGTCGCTGGCCGGGCAGCGGCCTTTGCGGAGATCCGACGGGCGCGCCCCGCACCGTGATCCGGTAAGGCACCCTCGACACCGTAACCTCTTCTCCCGTGGCCTCGCGCCCCGCCCCCGGTGCCACATGGGCCCACAGCGTGCCCACCGCCTGCCAGGTGGTGGCAAAGCCCCCTGCGCCGTCAGGTGTGAAGACCGACTCTTCCAAGGTCAGAAGCCGATTCAGGTGCAAAGCCGTCATGCGCTGCCCCCACCCAGAACCCGCACCGTGCGCCAGCGTTCGATCAGCGCCTGCACCGCCATCGGCAGGGCCGGCCCGCCCCGTCCCCCCGAATGCCGTGCTTCATAAAACTCTGCCGCCAACAAAAAGACCGCCTGTGCCAGGTCTGCGGGAACAGCGGCCCAATCCGCCCCGAAACCCGCATCGAACACGATCTCGACTGCGCCATCGGCCGGAACCGGCGGCAGGGCCAAGCCGACGCCGCGCAACCGCGGTCGGGCAGTGTCAGGCTCCAGCACATAGCTCTCCGCTGGCACAAGGCTTAGCCCCCCAAAGGCATCGATCAGCGTCACAGACACCAGCGCCGTGACCGGTGCCACCGGCAGCGCCTGGCCGCCCTTGTCATTGCGCCAGCGGGTCAGCCGCAGCACAAAGCGACGCGTCAACAGGGCCTTGCCGGTACGGCCTTCGATGGTTGCGATGGCAGCCCGCAGATGGGCCGCCACCAGCCCATCCTGCAATCCATCATCCGCAAAGCCTGTGCCCAGCCGGAGGTGGTCTTTCATTCCCTGCACGGGCAGCGCATCCGGCAGCACCGTGGTCAGCTCGGTCAACATCATGTTCACTCTCCGATTGTCCCGTCTCCACGCAAGGATCGGGCGCGCGCCCCATACCGCTCGGTCAGAGGGGGGAGCAGCTAGACGGTATGGGTTTGGTTGCGCGCGCCCGAAAACTGGCCAGCCTGAGGCAACAGGCCAGCCGTTGACCAAAGTGTTACGACACCGCCACTTTCAGCAGCTTGATCGCCGCATAATCGGTGATGTCGCCGCCCACGCGCTTGTTGGCATAAAACAGCACATGCGGCTTGGCACTGAACGGATCGCGCAGAATGCGCAGATCAGGGCGCTCGGCGACCGTGTAGCCCGAGGCAAAGTCGCCAAAGGCGATCGGATAGGCATTGGCCGCCACATCCGGCATATCCTCACAGATCAGCACCGGATAGCCCATCAGGCGCGGCGGCTCCCCGGCCTGCAGGCCGTCCGACCACATGAAGCGGCCATCGGCATCCTTCATCTTGCGCACGGCGCCGGCGGTTTTCGAATTCATCACAAAGGCCCCATTGGCCCGGTAATCTGCCCCCAGCGCATAGACCAGATTGACGATGCAATCTGCTGCATTGCTCGATGCAAAATCCGCCTCGGCCCCGGTCGGCACATATCCCAGGCTGCCCCAGGTCCAGGCCGCATTTGCCACTTTCGCCGGCAGCAGAATGCCGCGCGGCTTGTCGACGCCATCGCCATTGATGAATGCCGCCGCCTCGGCCCGGATGAACCGCGTGGCAATCTTGCCGGCCAGCCAGCCTTCCACATCAAAGGCACTGTCGTCCAGCAGCCGCTGGCTGGCCTTCGGCATCGCCGACAGCTCGTGCAGCTTGACGGAAATCCGTTCGATGGCGGGAGTCGCGGTTTCGGCCTGCGCCGCCGTTTCGGTGGCCCAGCCCGATCCCACTTCGGTCCGGTCAATCAGCACGTCAAACGACACGGCATCCACCTGGACCACATTGGCGACAGACCGCAGCGATGAGGTCGATACCAGCAGCGACCGGATCGTATCAGCGGTCTGCGGGTCCACCAGATAGCCGCCCTCAGCGGCCACGGCGGTGGTCATCGCCTTGCCTTCCAGCACCAGCCCGCGCAGCCCGTCATCATCACCCGACCGCAGATAGGCATCAAAGGCCTTGTGATGGGGCGCATCCAGATCCGCCGCCGCCGAAAGGGCCGGACGGCCATAGCTCATGGTCTTTTGGTTCAACATGGTCAGTCGCTCTTCCTGATGTTGCAGCGTTTGTTTCACTTCGGCCTGAAACAGTTTGAGTTCATTTACAAATCCGGCCATTGCAGATTTAATCTCCGCTCCCGGATGCAGGGCCGTGGGCAAACCTTCCCCGGCCCGAGCCTTTGTCTCGGTCATCGTCACTCCTGATGTTTGAACGAAAGCCGGGGCGTTACCGCTCGGCCAGTTGCCGGCGCGCGTCGTCAAAGACCTGCACCATTTGCCGCCAGTGCCAGCCGTCATCCGACTTTGCCTGCACCCGCGCCTCAGAAAGCATCGGAAAGGTCACCAAAGACACTTCCCAAAGCTCCAGCTCCGACAAAAGCCGCTGGCCTTTGCCATTGCGTTCGGCTTTCACCGTCCGGTAGCCGATCGACAGCCCGTCAATCGCCCCCGCCGCCAGCAGGGCCGCAGCCTCGCGACCCCGGTCCACCTCAGTCAGGATGCGCCCCTTGACCCATAACCCGCGCCCATCCTCCCGCACCTCCTCCCAGACACCGATCGGCTGCGCCGGATCATGCTGCCACAGCATCTTGACCTTGGCCCCCGCACCGGCAAGCCGCTTCAGGCTGGCCCCATAGGCACCGGCCACAACCATGTCGCCGCCCTGGTCCTGCACCCCGAACAAGCTTGCATAGCCTTCGACCACCTGGCCATCCGTCACCGTCAACCCTTGCTCCGGCCGCAGAAATTTGCGCTCCGGCGCGCCATATTCACTCATTCCGTCACCTCATCGCCGCCTGAAGAATGGCCTCGGCCCCCTGCGTCAGCAAAAAGGCCGCAACCCCGTAAACGCCCAGCCAGATGCGCTTTTCCAACCGCTCCAGCACCGCATCAATCTGTCCCAACCGGTAGTCCAGCGCGGCCCACCGCTCTGCGGCAACCCGCTCATTCGCCTCAATCCGCGCCGCCGCCGCGTCAAAGCTGTCGAACAGGAACCGTGACCCTTCGGTTTTGCGGATCGTCATGGTTCGTCCGTCACCGCAGGCAGGCCCAGCAACCGGCGCTTTTCGGCCTGCGTCAGGAAATCCGCCGCGCCCACCCGCGCCCATTGCTGGTCGCGCTCGGCAGCCAGCGCCGGGATCTGGTCCAGATCCACCTTCACCTCCACCGCCTCGCCGGTAAACCCGGCCAGCCAATGGCTCACATCCGCCATCACCTTTGCCGCCAAAGGCAGCACCGTCAGCCGGTAGAAGGCCCGGTTCGCCTCCTGGTAATTGGCGTAGGTGGCATCCCCCGGAATCCCCAGCAGCATCGGCGGAATGCCAAAGGCGATCGAGATCTCCCGCGCCGCCGCCTCCTTGGTCTGCTGGAATTCCATATCGCTGGGCGAAAAGCCCATCGGCTTCCAGTCCAGGCCCCCCTCCAGCAACATCGGTCGCCCGGCATTGCGCGCGCCCTGATGATTGGCCTCGATCTCGCCCACCAGCCGGTCATACTGGTCGTTCGACAAAGACCCCTGCCCGTCTACCCCCTTGTAGACAATCGCCCCCGAAGGCCGCGCCGCATTGTCGAGCAGCGCCTTCGACCAGAAACTCGCCGCGGTATGCACATCCACCGCCACCGCCGCCGCCTGCATTGGCGACAGCCCGTAATGGTCATCCTGCGGATGAAACGCTTTCAGATGGCAGATAGGCTTGACCGCGCCGCGCATGTCAAACCGATGCGTCCGCCCGCCCACCGTATAGTCATAGGCCACCGGCCAGCCATCGGGCCCCGGCACCAAAGACATCCGGTCCGACCGCAGCACATGCAATTCGCCGGGCAAGGCACCCGCGCCCGGCACCGCTTCCAGATAGGCATTGCCGCTCAGCAGGAAATGCCCATAGACCGCCTCCAGAAACTCGGCCCGCCCCTGTGCGCCATTGGGGCGGTTGATCACCCCCAGCACCGGGTGGCTGTCAAACCGCCGCTCGGCATCCTGACAGACCAGCGGCAGCGCCGCCGCCGCCTCGGCCACCAGCTTCACCGCGCGAAACCCCACCGGATTGGCCAGAAACCCGGTCCGCGTCAGCGATGCCGCATCGCGCGGGCTCCACCGCACCCGACCCGCCGATCCCCAGGCTGCGACCCGACCGGTCGCACTCGCCTTGGTTTCCGGCACAGCAAGGGGGGCGGACGAAGCCTCGCCCCGCCGCAGAAAGTTGAACACCATGTTTTCAGATCTCCGTTTTTCAGGGTTGCCCCCGACGCGCGTCAGCGCCGTTCCAGCACCCGCATCTGCGGAGTGCCGCCATAGGCCTTGGCCGGTTCGATCATCGCTTCCTGCAGCGCCCAGACCAGCGCATCCACCCGGTCCGGGCTGCCTGCGCCCCTGAATCCGGTGCGGGTCATCAGGCACATCTGATCCTCCAGCTTGCGCAGATAGCCCGAATGCACCACCCGGCCCTGTTCATACAAAGCCGCCACCGGCTCGGCCCGAGACCCCTTGCCCTTCGAGGCCGACAGCCCGCGATAAGCCACCAACGCCCCCTGTTGGCGGATCACCGATTCCACCAGATCGCCGCCCTGATTGACCTCCGCCACCATCCGGTCGGCCCCGTGGCGCTCATAGGCCGCCACCGCGGCCCGCGCCCAGTCCGTGGGGGTGCCGCTGATGCTGGTATCTTCCAGCACCACCGCCCGCCAGTCGCGCGGATTGCCTTCCGTCAGCACACCTACGACCACGATCCCGCATTCATCCGATGTGGATTTGCTCGTCACCGGCGGATCCACCGCCACCACGATCCGGCTCAGCCGGTCGGGCAACGGCCCCCGCGCCGCTTCCAGCATCTGTGTGGTCCAAAGCGCGTCCTCGATGTCCTCGATCAGCTCCCCCTCCAGCTCCTGCCGCCCCAGCCGCTGCCCGCCATAGCGGGTCTGCACCTCGTCAAGGAACGACTTCGCAAGATGGGCCCGGTTGGCATCGGTCGGCGCGTGGGTCATCACCGTCGACGGGTTCTTGAGAATGGCCTTCAACACCGGAATGTTCTGCGGCGTCGTTGTCACCACCTGCTGCGGGTTGGCCCCCAGTCGCAACGCAAACTGCAACTGGTCCCAGGTCTCCTGTGCCTTTTTCCATTTCGCCAGCTCATCCACCCAGGCCGCATCGAACTGCGGCCCGCGCAGACTGTCCGGGTCATGCGCCGAAAACACCTGCGCCACCGCCCCGTTGGGCCAGGTCAACATCCGCCGCGAGCCATTCCACTCCGGCCTCCGGTCCGGAGGTGAGCAGGCCAGAATCCCGCTTTCCCCGAACACCATCACCTCGCGCGCCTGATCCAGCGTTTCCGCCACCAGCGCCACGCGGGTCGCCCGGCCGGGGTCTGACGGCCGCGCCCCTTCCACCTGCGCGCGCACCCATTCGGCCCCGGCCCGTGTCTTGCCGGCCCCGCGCCCGCCCATGATGACCCAGGATTTCCAGGCCCCATCAGGGGGCAACTGATGCGGCAGCGCCCAGAATTCGAACATCCACGGCAGCGCCAGCAGCGCCGCATCGGACAGGCCATTCAGAAAATCGTCAATCACTTCCGGCGTCGCGGAGGAGAGCCAGACGCCGCCCGATCTCATCTCGCGCGGCCTGAAAGTCGAGCTCGCCGGTTCCGACAGCCCCGGCAAGCGTTTTGCGGAGTTTGTCAACTTTGTTCCTCTCATCCATAAACAGCCGGACAAAGCCGGTCAGATTGTCCGCGACACGCTTCGCCTCGGCCAACTGCTCAAACTTGCCTGCCTCTACTGCTTCCATCACCTGATGCAGCCTGACGACCGCGCGCCCCAACTGCTGTTCGGCCACCCACATCAGAGCCTCTGGCGCTTCAGTCTTGTCCGCTTCCGTCGCAATTAAGTTGATTGTCATGCTGTGCTGCCACCCGCCTCGCTGTCCCTCCGGTCGAGCAGATATGAAAAAGAGCGGTCAGGGGTGTTACCCCGCCGCTCTCGACACGTCTTCTAGCATGTCACAAGTGATACATCGGACCGCGCGGCAAGTCAAGCGAAAATCGCAGCAATACCAATGGTTTACCGCGCCCCGCGTTTACCGGTTGTTAACCCTGACCGCAGCCACAGCCTATTCCCCCTGCACCCCGGTCTGGCCTTCGGCCCCCTGTGTGCGCTCAATCTCGCGCCAGCGCGCCACATTGGCGTTGTGCTCCTCCAGCGTCACCGCAAAGGCATGGCCACCCGTGCCATCGGCGACAAAGAAGATGTAATCCGTGCTGTCCGGGTTCAGCGCCGCCTCAATGCTCAACCGGCCCGGGTTGGCAATAGGCGTCGGCGGCATACCGTCAATAACATAGGTATTATAGGGGGTTGCACGCCGAAGTTCACTCTGCCGGATGCCGCGCCCCAGCACGCCTTGCCCTTGGGTGATCCCGTAGATCACCGTAGGATCGGTCTGCAACCGCATCCCCAGTTCCAGCCGGTTCACAAACACGCTTGCCACCTGCCGCCGCTCTTCGGCGACCCCGGTTTCCTTTTCCACGATCGACGCCATGATCAGCGCCTCCTCGGGCGTCTCATAGGGCAGACCCTCGGCGCGGGCTGCCCAAAGCTCGGCCAGAATGCGCTCCTGCGCGGTCGTCATCCGCGCCAGCAACGCCGCCCGGTCAGACCCTTTGTCCACCTCATAGCTGTCGGGCGCCAGCGACCCTTCAGGCGGAACCTCTGTCACTTCGCCGGTCAGGAAATCGGCGCGCTTGAGCGCTTCGACCACCTGCCAGCTGGTCACGCCTTCGGCCAGTGTCACCCGGAACCGCAGATCCGGTTCTTCCACCACATCGACATAGGCCTGCGGCAAGGCCTCCACCGCCGGATCGAATTTCGCCACTTCGACATAGCGGTTTGTCGTCGCATCCAACTCGCGCAGCACCACATCCGCCGCATTCACCCCGATGCGGAAATTCACTTCGCGCCCACAGGTCGATTGTCCGCCCATCGTCAGCGATGCCAGAACATCCACCATCGACGCGCCCGGCGGGATCAGATAGCTGCCGAACTTGAGCAGCTGTGCCTTTTCGGAATAATCCGCGCCGATCCGGAAGATCCGCGCATCCGACACCGCACCCTGCGCCTCCAGCGCCCGGCTGACCTGACTCAGCGATGCGCCGCGCTCCACCCGGAAACAAATCGCGTCGGTCAGCGGCCCCGGACCGGTATATTCCTCTCGCCCCCAGGCCAGAATGCCCGCCGCGACCACCAGAGCCACAATGAACAGCGTCAGCGCATTCGAGGCGATGGACCGCCACATCGCTCAGCGCACCTTGCCAAGGACAAGGCTGGCATTGGTGCCGCCAAAGCCGAAGGAATTGGACAGCGCCACGTCAATTTTCCGGTGGCGCGCCACATTCGGGGCCAGATCCAGCCTTGGCGTGACCGCCGGGGTATCCAGGTTGATCGTCGGCGGTGCCACCTGATCACGAATGGCAAGGATGCAGAAAATCGCCTCCACCGCGCCAGCCGCGCCCAGCAGATGGCCGATCGAGGATTTGGTCGATGACATCGTAGCCCCTGCCGCCGCATCGCCCATCAGCCGCTCCACCGCACCCAGCTCAATCGTATCCGCCATCGTGCTGGTGCCATGCGCGTTGATGTAATCCACATCCGCAGGCGTCAACCCGGCCCGTTTCAGCGCCGCCGCCATGCTGCGATAGCCGCCATCGCCATCCTCGGAGGGCGCGGTGATGTGATAGGCGTCGCCCGAAAGCCCATAGCCCAGCACCTCGGCATAGATCTTTGCCCCACGCGCCACGGCATGCTCATATTCTTCCAGCACCACACAGCCCGCGCCTTCGCCCATCACAAAGCCGTCCCGGTCGGTATCATAGGGCCGGCTGGCCTTGGTGGGATCATCGCCGCGCTTGGTGGACAGCGCCTTGCAGGCGTTGAAACCGGCAATCCCGATCTCTGAAATCGGGCTTTCGGCCCCACCGGCCACCATCACATCGGCATCATCCAGCATGATCAGCCGCGCCGCATCGCCAATCGCATGCGCGCCGGTGGAACAGGCTGTCACCACTGCATGGTTCGGCCCCTTGAAGCCAAAGCGGATGCTCACCTGCCCCGACACCAGATTGATCAGCGCGCCGGGGATAAAGAAGGGCGACACGCGCTTGGGCCCCTTTTCCTTGATCAGCACAGCCGTTTCCGCAATCGAGGACAACCCGCCGATCCCCGACCCGATCATCACGCCGGTCCGCTCACGGTCTTCGTCGGTCTGCGGCTCCCAACCGGAATCGCGCACCGCCTGCACTGCCGCCGCCATGCCGTAAAGAATGAAATCATCCACCTTGCGGCGGTCCTTCGGCTCCATCCAGTCATCCGGGTTGAAGGTGCCGTCCGTGCCATCGCCGAGCGGAATTTCGCAAGCGTATTGCGTCACCACATTGCTGGCATCAAACCGCGTGATCGGCCCCGCCCCGGATTGCCCGGCGATCAGACGGCTCCAGGTTTCCTCTACCCCGCAGGCCAAAGGCGTTACCATCCCCAGACCCGTGACCACGACACGACGCATTCGATCTCTCCCAGCCCGACACCGCTTTTGCGCCTGATACACGCGGCCCTTGTTCAGCGCAACCGCCGGGGCGGTCTGAGGGGGGCAGACCGGCGGATTGGGGGGCCAGCCCCCCAAACCCCCCGGGATATTTTTGAACAGATAATGATCAGACCGACAGAACCAGACCATCCTGCCGTGCGCTCTGCTCGGCACGGTCCAGCAGACGCTGCAATGCCGCGCCGCGCGCGAAATCAGGGATCGCCGGGGCCCCTTGCCGGATCGCCGCGATGAACCGCTCGTAGACCGAAGCTGTGGGCGGGCAGTCCACCTCGGTCCAGCTCGCGGTCAGACGATCCGTTCCGGTGCAGGCATACAACCTGCTGACATGGTTATCAGACCGCACCTCCAGCCCGCCCAGATCACCGTAGATCCGCAAGCGAAGGTCGTTCAAGTGACCACTGGCAAAGCGCGTCGCATGCACCACACCCAGGGCACCGCCCTCCAGCCGGATCTGCATCGTGGCAGAGTCATTGGCGTCCAGCGTGTATTCCCCGATCCGGCCATCCGGGGCCTTGTCAAAGGTGGCCAGCCGCGCCGAGACGTCGACCGCCGCCTCGCCGGCGATAAAGGTTGCGAAATCAAGGATATGAATGCCCACATCGCCCAGCACGCCCTTTGACCCATGCGACGAGGACAACCGCCACAGCCATTGCGGTTCGATCGACCATTCGCCCCAGGCAGGCTGCGTCAGCCAGCTTTGCAGGTAGGACGCCTCGAAATGGCGGATCTTGCCAATGGCCCCGTCTTGCACCATCTGCGCGGCCCGTTGCAGCGCCGCGCCGTTGCGATAGGTCAGGTTGACCATATTGACCACGCCCGCCGTCGCGGCCGCAATCGCCATCGCTTCGGCATCCGCCGCTGTCGTGGCCAGCGGCTTTTCGCACAGGACATGCTTGCCCGCCGCCAGCGCCGGGATGGTGGTGGCAAAATGCGCGCCATCCGGCGTCACATTGGTCACCGCGTCAAAAGCGCCCCAGGACAGTGCTTCAGCTATGGACGAAAAGCCGTTGGCGATATTGTGTTTTTCGCAAAACGTGGCCAGCTGCGTGGGGCGTGTATCCACCCCCGCCACCAGCTGCACGCCGTCAATGGCGGCAAAGCCTTCGGCATGGTTGTTCGCCATGCCCCCGGTGCCGAGGATCAGCAGACGGACTGTCACCGGAACCCCTCTTCGCCATTCTGATGCAGGCGTGGTCCGCGCTCGGTGATCGGCTCCAGCGCCTGATCCACCGGCACATTGGGGGCCGCCGAAGGCTCTGCCAGCCGCGCGCCCGGATTATGCGCCCATTTCACCGCGTTGAGGATGACCCGCTGCACATGGGCGTTGTGATAGGTCGGATAGGTTTCATGCCCCGGACGGAAATAGAACACCGACCCCGCCCCGCGTTTGTAGGTCAGACCGGAGCGGAACACCTCTCCCCCCTGAAACCACGAGACAAACACCGTCTCCATCGGTTCGGGCACGCCAAAGGGCTCGCCATACATCTCTTCGGTCTCAAGCTCGAAATGATCGGGCAGTCCGGCAGCAATCGGATGGTTGCGGCTGGTCAGCCAGATCCGCTCCCGCTCGCCCGCCTCGCGCCAGGTCAGGTTGCAGGGGCTTCCCATCAGGCGTTTGAACGGCTTGGCGAAATGCGCCGAATGCAGGAAAATCGCGCCCATGCCGGACCAGACCGCCTCGCAGACCCGGTCGACCACCGCATCGGCCACGTCGCCATGCGCGGCATGGCCCCACCAGATCAGCACATCGGTCTCGGCCAGCTTTTGCGCTGTCAGGCCGTGTTCGGGGTCCTGAAGCGTCACGGTGCTTGCCGATACCCCGGCGTCCGTGTTCAGCGCATCGGCAATCGCCCGATGCATGCCCTCGGGATAAAGACCCGCCACGACCTTGTTTTCCCGCTCGTGAACATTCTCGCCCCAGACCGTTACCCGGATCGCCATGGCGAATCCCTCCATGCTTTTGCGTCACAGCGCTGAATAGCATCATCCAAAGCGCTTTGGCAGTGGGGATTATCTGAGGCTGCGCCTCTACGATGATCTTGCCAAACGCCTTTGGTCACGCAACAGCCCGTCCTTATGCCAGGGTTTGAACGGTGTTCGGCCCGGTGGTATCCTCGGCCCAGCGGGGCCTGAAGGTGCCTCCAGCCAGCAAAGGTCTGCCTGACATGATCTGCCCCACCCCGCCCGCTGCGCTTGGCCTGCAGCCACGGCAGCGCCTGACCGGAGGGCACCGCAATACGGTCTGGCTTTGCGACAGTCCGCAAGGCCCTGTTGTCGCCAAATCCACCCGCCGGACCGAGGCGCAGTTGCGCTGGCTGGCACCGCTCTATGCCGCCGCCCGCATGGCAGGCTTTATTGTGCCCGAACCCCAGCAAGGCTCAAACGGCAGGCTGCTGTACGATGGCTGGACCGTCGAGCCTGTTGTGGAGGGCACCACGGCCCTTGTCACAGACATGCCTGCCCTCGCCCCGCGCATCCGGGCCTTTCACGCGGCCTGCCCTGTCCTGTCACAGCGCCCCGGTTTTTGGGCGCTCCCCGATCTGCTGCAGCAGCTGAACAGCGGCGACATCGACCTGACCGCCCTGCCCGACGATGTCCTGCCCGGTCTGCGACAGGCGTGGGCCGGCTTGGCCGATGCGCCGGTTCAGGCCATCCATGGCGATCTTGGACCGGGCAACTTGATCCTGTCCGATCAAGGGCCCGGCCTGATCGACTGGGACGAATCCCGCGTCGATCTACCCGGACTTGACCTGATCCACAGTGCAGCCTTGCCAGCCGAAATCACCCGCGCCCATCTGGCGCTGGAGATCGCGTCCTGCTGGCAGGCAGAGCCTGACCACGCTCGGCAGCTGCTGGCCCGGTTCTGACCCGCAGGCCACACCCTGCAGCAAAAACCGCCCCCGAGCGCCAAAGCAGCGAGGAACTTTGCCCTGCCCCCTTGTATTTCGCCCCGCCCCCCCAAAGTGAGGGCCACATCGTGGCGGGGCGAGACACAGACCGGCCGCAAAGCAAAAACACAACCGGGGACATCATCTTGACCTATATCCTGTTCTGCATCGGCCTTGTCGCCCTGTTCTTTGGCGGCGAATACCTGGTGCGCGGTGCGTCCAACATCGCCCGCCATTTCAACCTGTCCCCCATGGTGATTGGCCTGACCATCGTGGGTTTCGGCACCTCGGCCCCCGAGCTTCTGGTCTCGGTGCAGGCAGCACTTGCCGGTCAGCCCGCGATTGCCATCGGCAATGTGCTGGGGTCCAACATCGCCAATATCCTGCTGATCCTTGGCACCTCTGCCGTGATCGCCGCGCTGATGATCCCGTTGCAGAAGGTTTGGCGTGATCTTGGCATCATGGTGCTGGCCACAGCGGCCCTTTGGGTGATGCTGCTCGACGGTGTCATCTCGCGCCTGGACGGTGTCATCCTGCTGGTCGGCCTTGCGATCTTCATGGTGATGGCCTTCGTGCTGGGCAAGGAAGAGCCTGATCTGGATGCCGCCCCGCCTGCCGGCATGCCGATCAGCATTGCGCAGACCCTTGGCGGTCTGGTGGTTCTGGTGATCGGCGCACGGCTTCTGGTCGACAGCGCCACCTTGATCGCTCAGTCCTTCGGGGTGTCCGAAGCGGTGATCGCCCTGACTGTCGTCGCCGTCGGCACCAGCCTGCCGGAATTGGCCACCAGCGTGATTGCTGCCTTTCGCAAGCAGACCGAAATCGCGGTCGGCAATGTGATCGGGTCGAACATCTTCAATATCTTCTCGATCCTCGGCATCACCGCGCTGATCACCCCCATCCCCGCCGACCCGCGCTTTGCCGGTGCCGACATGCCATGGGTCGCCGGCACCGCAATCCTGCTGGTGCTGTTTGCCGTCGTGCTGAAGGGCATTCCGCGGCTTGCGGGCGTGGCCTTGCTGGCGATCTACGCCGGATATGTCGCGCTGATGATGGCCTGAGACTCCGAGCCGCCGCCCGCGACTCAGTCCCGGACGGCGGCCCGCGGCCTGCAATATTTGCATTAGTTTCCGCAAGACCGACCCAAACGTAAGAAAAAACCAAAAATAGCCGCGCATGGCGACACATTATTTGCCTTTTTGCGGTTGACGCCCCCAATGCGCCACCATAGTTTGCCCAGCGTAGAGCTTAGAGGGGGCGGCAGTGCTGCACATTCTCGTACTTGGGGGTTTTGGGTGCATGGGCCGGTAACGGTTGACCATAGCAGGTTCCCATGCGCCCCCGGAAACCCCGGGGGCTTTTTGTTGCGATCAGGCCAGACGGATACAGGCGGAGAGACGGACGATGACACAGTCGATGACAGGCGCACGGATGGTGGTGCAAGCGCTCAAGGATCAGGGCGTCGAAGTGGTCTTTGGCTACCCCGGCGGCGCAGTCCTGCCGATCTATGACGAGATCTTTCAGCAAAATGACATCCGCCACATTCTGGTGCGCCATGAACAGGGTGCCATCCACATGGCCGAAGGCTATGCGCGCTCTACCGGCAAGGTCGGTGTGGCGCTGGTCACGTCCGGCCCCGGGGCAACCAATGCGGTGACAGGTCTGGTCGATGCGCTGATGGATAGCATTCCGATCGTGGTGCTGACCGGCCAGGTGCCCACCTTTGCCATCGGCACCGATGCGTTTCAGGAAGCCGATACAGTGGGCATCACCCGGCCCTGCACCAAGATGAACTGGCTGGTGAAAGACACCGCGAAACTGTCGGAAACCATTCATCTGGCGTTCCACGTCGCCCGTTCGGGCCGCCCCGGCCCGGTGCTGATCGACATTCCCAAGGATGTGCAATTTGCCGACGCCGATTATGTGCCACGTGAGAAAATCAAGCCAAGCCATTACCAGCCCAAGGTAAAGGGCGATATCGAACAGATCACCCGTCTGGTCGAGATGATCGAAACCGCCGAGCGCCCGGTGTTCTATACCGGCGGCGGTGTAATCAACTCTGGTCCCGCCGCCAGCCAGCTGCTGCGCGAACTGGCCGAAGCCACCGGCTTTCCCGTCACCTCGACCCTGATGGGTCTGGGGGCCTATCCGGCCAGCGGCAAGAACTGGCTGGGCATGCTGGGCATGCACGGCCTGTATGAGGCGAACCTCGCCATGCACGGCTGTGATCTGATGATCAATATCGGGGCCCGGTTCGATGACCGGATCACCGGACGGATCAAGGATTTCAGCCCCAATTCCCGCAAGGCCCATATCGACATCGACGCCTCATCCATCAACAAGGTGGTGCGGGTCGACGTGCCGATCCTGGGCGATGTCGGCCATGTGCTGGAAGATTTGCTGCGGATCTGGAAATCCCGGGGCCGCAAGGTGAACAAGGCCGGGCTGGCAACGTGGTGGAAGCAGATCAACGAATGGCGGGCGGTGAAATGCCTGACCTACAACCCCTCCACCAGCATCATCAAACCGCAATACGCGCTCGAACGGCTGGAGGCCCTGACCAAGGGCATGGACCGCTATATCACCACCGAAGTTGGCCAGCACCAGATGTGGGCGGCGCAGTTTCTGGGCTTTGAAGGACCAAACCGCTGGATGACCAGCGGCGGTCTGGGCACCATGGGCTATGGCTTGCCGGCATCCATCGGTGTGCAGATCGCGCATCCGGACGCGTTGGTGATCAATGTGGCGGGTGAGGCAAGCTGGCTGATGAACATGCAGGAAATGGGCACGGCGATGCAGTTCCGCGCCCCGGTCAAGCAGTTCATCCTGAACAACGAACGGCTTGGCATGGTGCGCCAGTGGCAGGAATTGCTGCATGGCGAGCGCTACAGCCAAAGCTGGTCGGAATCCCTGCCCGATTTCGTCAAACTGGCCGAGGCCTTTGGCTGTAAGGGCATCAAGGTCAGTGATCCCAAGGATCTGGACGACGCCATCATGGAGATGATCCGCTATGACGGGCCGGTGATCTTTGACTGTTTGGTCGAAAAGCACGAGAACTGCTTCCCGATGATCCCCTCGGGCAAGCCCCACAACGAGATGCTGCTTGGCGACGCCGATACCAAGAATGCCATCGGGGCACGCGGCGCCGTGCTGGTGTGATGTCTTGCCGCCAACCCCGGGGGCTTTGCCCCCGGACCCCCAGGATATTTGTGAACAGATAAGGAAGGGAGAGGCGATGTCGCCGCTCAATATCAAATCCGGTTCGTCCAGCCATTCGGCTTATGACCTGCGCGATCCCAATGCCGAGGTGATCGAGAGCCACACCCTGGCCGTGATCGTGGCGAACGAGGCCGGGGTTCTGGCCCGCGTCATCGGGTTGTTTTCAGGCCGTGGCTACAACATCGACAGCCTGACCGTGGCCGAGGTGGACCATACCGGGCATCTGAGCCGGATCACCATTGTCACCCGGGGCACGCCGCAGGTGATTGCGCAGATCAAGGCGCTGCTGGCGCGCATGGTGCCGGTGCATGACGTGCATGACCTGACCGAAGAAGGCCCCTCCGTGCAGCGCGAACTGGCGCTGTTCAAGGTGGCAGGCAAGGGCGAGCACCGGATCGAGGCGCTGCGGCTGGCCGAGATTTTCCGCGCCCATGTGGTGGATTCCACGCTGGAATCCTTTGTCTTCGAGATGACGGGCACGCCAGAGAAGATCGACAGCTTTGCCGAACTGATGCGCCCGCTTGGCTTGCGCGAAATTGCGCGGACCGGTGTGGCGGCCCTGTCACGCGGGCTCTGAGCCACTCCTGTCGCGCCGGGGGACTGCGTCGCAGTGCCCTGGCACGGCTCCCGGTCAAAGGAACAGCCGGCGCGGGGCCCGGGTGTCAGCGCCCCTCAAAGGCTGCGGGACGCTTGTCGAGGAAGGCCACGACACCTTCCATGAAGTCACGCGTCTGGCCGCAGGCACCCTGCAGCTGCGCCTCGAGCGCCAGTTGCGCCTCCAGATCATTGCTGAAGCTTTGCCGGAGCGCCTTCTTGACACCGCGATAGGCCACCGTCGGCCCGGTGGCCAGTGTTCGCGCCCGCGCGGCAATATGGGCAGGGAAATCCGCGTCCGGGACCGCTTCCCAGATCATGCCCCAGTCGGCGGCCTGCCGCGCGCTGATCCTGTCGGCAAACAGCATCGCCCCCATGGCGCGGGCAAACCCCACCTGACGCGGCAGCCAATAGGTGCCGCCGGCATCCGGCATCAGACCGATGCGAGTGAAGGCCTGAATGAAGCTGGCGCTTTCCGCCGCGATCACCACATCACAGGCCAGTGCCAGATTGGCCCCTGCCCCCGCCGCCGCACCATTGACCGCCGCAATGGTCGGCACCGGGCAGTCCATGAGGGCACGCAACAAGGGTTCGTATTCATCGCGCAGGGTGCGTTCCAGATCGATCTCGGCGATTTTCGCACGGTCCCCCAGATCCTGACCCGAGCAGAAGGCCCGCCCGGTGCCGGTCAGCACGATCACCCGTGCGGTTTTGCCGGCAAGGCGCAACGCATCGAGCACTTCGGCCCGCATCTGCGTGGACAGCGCATTCATGACCTCGGGCCGGTTCAGCGCCACTGTGGTGATGCCACCGTCTTCGGTGACGGAAATTGTCTGATACGTCATTCTGGCCCCCTCAGATCCGGTGCCAGACTACCGCCCCCGGCGCGCAAGAAAAGGCCAAACGCGGCGTCACTTGCCGATCAGATCCCGCAGCCGGGCCTGTTCGTCTGCGGTCAGCGCAGTTTCGGTCGCAGACTCTGTCGCCACCGGCTGACCGCGCCGGCGGATATAGACCAAGGCCCCCGCCGCCCCCAGAAGAAACACGCCCGGCCCGGCCAGCCACAGGATCAGGTTGGCGCCCTCGGCCCTGGGGTTGAACAGCACGAACTCGCCATAGCGGTCCACCACAAAGGCCAGCACCTCTGCATCGGTATCGCCCGCCATGATGCGTTCGCGCACCACCAGCCGCAAATCGCGGCTGATCGGCGCATTGGAATCGTCGATCGACTCGCCCTGACAGACCGGGCAGCGCAGATCGCGGCTGATGGCACGGGCCCGCGCCTCCAGCCCTGGATCGGCCAGCACCTCATCAGGTTGCACCGCTTGTGCCGAAGACACTGGGGCGACCGCGAGCAGCAGGACCAACAGGATGCGTTTCATGGCCATCATTCCGCCGGAACCGCCGCTCTGCGCCGGGATGCCCCCGCCGCCACGCGGTAGCGCCGGTCGGTCAGGCTGAGCAGGCCACCGAAGGCCATGATCAGACAGCCGCCCCACAGCCAGTTGGCAAAGGGCTCGATGTAGGAGCGCACCGCATAGCCGCCGCCATCCTGCGGATCACCGATCACCAGATAAATGTCGCGCAAGAAACCGTAGTCGATGGCGGCTTCGGTCGTGGGCATGCCCTGGACCGGATAGAAGCGCTTTTCGGGCGTCAGCACCGCCACCTCGGCCCCATCCCTGCGCACGACCATGGTGGCCATGGTGCTTTGGTAATTCGGGCCCTGCACCTCATCCACCGAAGTCAGAGTCACCTCATAAGGCCCCAGCGCATAGCTGCCGCCTTCGCGCACAATGCGGATGTCTTCGGTCTTCCACGCCAGCATGGCGCAGACGGCAAAGACCGTGATCCCCATGCCGGCATGGGCCGTGGCCTTGCCCCAGTCTGCCCGCGGCAACCGGCCCAGCCGCGCGATGCGGCCAGCCACGGCCCCGCGCCCCGTGCGGGTCCACAGGTCGAGCACTGCGCCCAGTACCACCCAGATCCCGAGGGCCACACCCACCGGACCCAGCGCCGTGCGCCCGGTCTGCATGGCCCAGGCCAAGGCTCCAAGCGCAAAGGCCAGCAGCATCGCCGGGATCAGCGGCCGCAACCCGCGCAGAAGCTCTCCCCGTTTCCACGGCATCATCGCGCCGATGGGCAGGATCACCGCCAGCGCCACGGCAAAGGGCGAAAACGCCGCGTTGAAGAACGGCTCGCCCACGCTGAGCGTGCGGCCAAAGAACAGTTCGGCCAGCAGCGGCCAGATCGTGCCGATGAACACCACAAAAGCCGCCACCGACAGCAAAAGGTTGTTGGCCACCAGCGCAGACTCCCGGCTGACCATGGCAAACAGTCCCTTCGCCTCCATCGAGCCTGCGCGAAACGCGAACAGGGTCAACGCGCCACCCATGAACACCGCCAGGATCAACAGGATGAACACGCCGCGTTCTGGATCATTGGCAAAGGAATGCACGGATGTGATCACGCCAGAGCGCACGATAAAGGTGCCGATCAGCGAAAACCCGAAGGCCATGATCGCCAGCAGAATGGTCCAGGCCTTCAGGCTTTCGCGCTTTTCCACCACGATGGCCGAATGCAGCAGGGCGGCAGCCAGCAGCCATGGCATGAAGGACGCGTTCTCGACCGGGTCCCAGAACCAGAACCCGCCCCAACCCAGTTCGTAATAGGCCCACCAAGACCCCAGGGCGATGCCGATGGTCAGGAAGATCCAGGCCGCAAGCGTCCATGGCCGCACCCAGCGGCCCCAGGCAGCATCCACGCGGCCCTCGATCAGGGCCGCCACCGCAAAGGAAAACGCCATGCTGAGGCCGACATAGCCAAGGTAGAGGAAGGGCGGATGGAAGGCGAGGCCCGGATCTTGCAGCAGAGGGTTGAGGTCCATCCCGTCCAGCGGCGGCACTTCCAGCCGCAAAAACGGGTTCGAGGTGAACAGCATGAACATCAGGAAGGCGACGCCGATCGACCCCTGCACCGCGATCACCCGCGCTTTCAAGGTTGGCGGCAGGTTGTCGCCGAACCAGGCCGCACAGGCCCCGAACAGCGCGAGGATCAGCGCCCAAAGCAGCAAGGACCCCTCATGATTGCCCCAGACGCCCGAAATCTTGTAGAGCATGGGTTTCAGGGTATGGGAATTCTGCACCACCAAGACCAGCGAAAAGTCTGAAGTGACAAAGGCATAGGTCAATGCCGCAAAGCTGGCCGCGATCAGCACGAATTGGATCATCGCCGCCGGTTCTGCCACCGCCATCAGCGCCGCGTTGCGCCGGTACGCCCCCCATAGCGGGACAACCGTCTGAACCAAGGCAACCGCCAGCGCCAGAACCAAGGCAAAGTGACCAAATTCAACGATCATGCGCATCTCCCACGTTCCGGTGCCATGATAGGCCGAATTTGCACCACACACCATGGGATGTGCGCCCGTGTCGCGGTCACGGTTGCGCGGGGCGGACCCGGGCGATGGATGCGCCCGCCGTCTGGCCGATCCTCGCCGCGCAGCGCATTGCCATGGACAGGGGAACGCCTGCGCGCTACGACACCTGCACTGCAATTGCATGCAACCCGTCAGGCCCCTGTGACCGTGAAACCCGCCAGCAAGAAACCGACTGCCACGGAGCGCATCCGCGCGACCTTGGCTGATGAAATCGTCCGCGGCGACATCGGCCCCGGTGTCATTCTGGACGAAGCCTCGCTGGCCGAGCGGTTTTCCGTATCGCGCACCCCCGTGCGCGAAGCGATCCGTCAGCTGGAAGCCATCGGTTTTGCCGAGGCCCGCCCGCATCGCGGGGCGGTGGTGCCGCATTTCACCCCGGAAAAGCTGACCGAGATGTTCACGGTGATGGCCGAGATGGAGGCGCTATGTGCCCGCTATGCCGCCGCCAATCCATCCCCTGCCTTGCGCGAGGCGCTGAAGGCGGCGCATCATGACTGTCGTCAGGTCGCGCAGAGCGGCGACATCACCGCCTATCAGGAGGCGAACCGCCATTTCCACGAGGCGATCTATACACTCAGCGGCAATGTCTTTCTGGCCGAAGTGACGCGCGGCGTGCGCAACCGCCTTGCCCCGTTCCGCAAGGCGCAGTTCAACCATACCGGACGGCTGATGGGGTCGATCACCGAACATGACATCATCGTAGAGGCGATCCTGAACGGCGATGGCGAGGCGGCGGCGCACCACATGCGCGACCATCTGCGCGTGGTACGCAATTCGGTCGGCAAGATCATGCAAGGTCTGGGCGTTGACGACTGACCCGATTAGCGGGGGCCTCAGGCCGCCGCTTCACTGGTCACAAACCCGCGCCAGCCTCCAAAGCTCGTAATGTCGCGGGCGGTGGTGACGGCAACCGCCTCGACCAGAAACCCCTTGGCACTGCTGCCATCTTCCAGCAGCACCGTGCCAATGCCAAGCGGCTGCGGGATGGCGGCGACAAAGGCCCCGAAAGCGGCCACATCCAGCGACCAGATCTCGACCTCGATCGCCGCGCCGCCCTCGGCCACCCGCAGGAGCCCCGGTTTGCGCGGCCCTCCCCCCGGCAGCTGATACAGCCGGTAGGTCGGTGCCGTGCGGGTTGGTGCCACCAGCTGCCCACCCAGATCGACCAGTTCGCGGTTCAGCGGCATCCCGCTCAGATGGGCGCCGACCACGATCAGATCTATGGTCGCATCAAGGGTCTTGTCTGTCACTCTGTGCCTCATTCACTGCTTGCTGTCTCTGCCGTCGCTCCGGCCCGAAGCTGATGTCCGGGCCGGAAGGTCACAGCTCAAGGAGCCTTTGCCGCTTCGATATCCAGACCGTCCCAGGCCTTCCTCACGACCTCGTCGCTCAGAAGATCGGCCAGATCGACCGGGCCCTGCAGCGCCTTCTGCTCGCCTTCGCCCAGTTGCAGATAGGTCATGTAGATATCCCAGGATGCGGGCAGGAAGGTGCCGTGCTGGGTCACCCCCTCGGGGGCCGTGTAATAGCTCTGCACCAGCGCCCAGAACTCGGCCGCCACCGGATTGTCCCCAAGCGATGCGGCGGCATATTTCGTCTTCAACAACTCAAAGGCCGCATCCGGGTTGGCCATGCCCCAGGCATGCCCTTTCAGCGTGGCGCGCACGAATTTGGTCAGCAGTTCGGGGTCTGAGGCAAAGGTTTCGGACCGCACGGCAAGCGCATCCCCCGGAAACGCCGCAATCGCCGCCGGGGTGATCGACCGTGTGGCAATGCCCTGTGCCGGGATCAGCAAAAGGTCGCGCTTGGCCCCGGCATAGGCCTGAATGCGGTCTTCATTGAACGACCGCACCGTGGTGGGGTCGCCCTCGCCCGCGATGACCAGCCGGACATCGCTGCCCTCGCTCAGCCCGCTTTCCACGATCGAGGCGCGCACCATCGGCACCTCGCCCCCGGCAAGATCGGATACGCCGATGGTCTTGCCCACCATATCGGCCATCGACTGCACCGGGCTGTCGGCAGGCACCACGATGTCAAAGGTATCGGGATAGTAGATCTGCATGATCGCCTTCAGCGGAAAGCCGCGCTGTGTGGTTTGCATGGTGGCGGCGGCCGAAAAGATGCCCCAGTCGGCATTGCCGGCCGCCAGCTGACGCGCGGCATCGGATGATCCCTTGGAATAGTTCAGGGTCACCTCCAGCCCTTCTTCGGCATAGAACCCTTTTTCCTGCGCCATGAAGATCGGGAACATCTGCGCGGTTGGCCCGCCCTGGGCTGTCACCCCGTTGAACGGGGTCAGCTCCTGCGCCTGCGCGCCCCCTGCGGTGACCAGCGCCACCAGAGCGGCCGCCCGGATCATGCGTCTTCCATCTGCGAATAGGGTCATTTCAGTCTCCGTTGGGTTTGGGGGAAACCGGGCCTTGCAGACCGGCGGATATCAAAGCTGGCTCCAGAAGATGATCCGGGCCTCAAAAGCCTCGATCAGATTGTAGATCACCAGTGTGAACAGCGAGAGCAGGATGATCAGCGAGAACACGCCCGCGATGTCGAGCTGGAAGTTCATCGCATAGATCAGATAGCCGATCCCGGCAGACGCCCCGACGAATTCACCCACGATCACGCCCAGCACGGCAAGCGTCCAGCACAGTTTGACCCCCGCCATCATGATCGGCAGCGCATTGGGCAACAAAAGGTAGCGGAAGGTCTGCCAGCGGCTGGCGGTCAGCGACCGCATCAGCTTCACCGCGTTGGGGTCCACACTGGACAGCCCGGTCAGGGTGTTCAGGAACATCGGGAAAAAGCACATCACCACCGAAATCGCGATCTTGGACGCCATGTCAAAGCCGAACCAGGTGATGAAGATCGGGGCCAACACGATCTTTGGCGGGGCCTGCAACGCCACCAGATAAGGGTAAAGCGTGGCCCGCACTGGCCCGAACATCGCCACCCCGATGCCAAGGATCACCCCGGCCAAAGCCCCGATCAGGAAACCCCAGAAAATCTCTTGCAGGGTCACCCAGGCATTGGGCCAGAAGTAATCCGCCGACATCACCCGCCCGGTGGCCCAGAACGTGTCCATCGGCGTGGGGATGATCAGCGCATGGACAAAGCCACCCATCGTAGCAATTGCCCAGACCGCGATGACAAACACCCCAAACCCCGCTGCCAAGGCGCGGTTGATCAGCACCTGTCGCTTTGCGTTGCGCCGTTCGGCCTCGATGAACGCGGCAACGGTGGCCTTGCGCGCGGCGGATGGACCGGAAGGATCACGCGGCAGCGCGGTGGGATTGAGGGCTACGGGTTCGATATGTGCCATGGTCATACTGTCACTCCAGGGTCAATGATCGACGCCCAGCATGCGCCGGATCTCGAAAACCAGTTCGGAATAGCGCGGGTCGCGCATCATTGCGGTGGTGCGGGGGCGTGGCAGATCGATCTCCACGATCCCTTCGAGCCGCCCCGGGCGCGGGGTCATCACAAACACCCGGTCCGACAGGAACACTGCCTCGCCGATGTTATGCGTGACAAAGATCACCGTCTTGCGGGTCTTTTCCCAGATCCGCAGCAGTTCCAGGTTCATCGTCTCACGCGTGAATTCATCCAACGCGCCAAAGGGTTCGTCCATCAGCAACATACGCGGATCATGCGCCAACAGCCGCGCCAGCCCCACCCGCTGGCGCATGCCGCCCGACAGCTCCCCCGGATAGCGGTCGCCAAAGCCGTTGAGGCCGACCATATCCAGCAATTCCTCGCTCCGCTGCGCCTGCTGCCGCTTGTCCAGCCCAAGGATGAGTCCGGGAAGCCGCACATTCTCGCGGATGCTGCGCCAGGGAAACAGCACCGAGGTCTGAAACATCATGCCGATATCGGCGCGCGGCGCGTCGTGATGCTTGCCCCCCACCACCAGCGTGCCTTCGGTCTTTGCCTCCAGACCGCCAAGGATCGAAAGCAGGGTTGACTTACCGCAGCCTGATGGCCCGACCAAAGAGATGAATTCGCCCTCTTCGATGTGAAACGACACATCATCCAGCGCAACCAGCGGCCCGGTGGCCGTGCCGTAAACCTTGCTCAGGTTCTGTCCCTGTATCAGACTTTGTGTCATCGCGTCATCCCTATTTGCATGCAATCATGAATGCAATTTGCCGAACCACAACGCTCTACCCCGCGCCCGCCGCAGGGAAAGCCGCGAAAAACCGTTGATGATCAAGATTTCAGCGCAAAACAGGCCTGCCTGACCACGCAAACGGCGTTTACAGCATATCTCCCCTTGCGAAGGACACCTTGCGCCATGTGATCTAGCGACAGGCTCAGCCGACCCTATGCGGCTTCGATCTGCGTCCCACAGTGCCGCACCCATCCCCCGCCCACAGGAAAATACGGGCGTAAAAAAATTCCCGGTTGCATGGAACATTTCTGGCAAATCTGCGTTAAGTGCTCGGCACCATGGCGCCTTGCGCTTTGGGTGCCTTTTATTTTGAGGACTGGACAGCCCGATATGCGGACCAATCTGGACACACGATTTGCGATCTCAGACCCTCGGGCATTCGTATCAATACTGGTCGTTGTCTCGCTGGTCGCGGTCTTTGTTCTGGACCTCATGTTCCCATTGGGAACGGCGGTCTGGCTGGGGTATTTCCTTCCTCTCGTCCTCAGTTTCGCCTCGTCGCGGTCGTGGCTGCCGGTGGCCATTTCTGTCACCGTCGCAATCGGGCTCTTGGTGGGGTTTGGTCTCGACCAGTTGGGCAGTGACCCTGCCGACATCGATTCCACCATAGCGGCCGCAAACCGGACCATGGCTGCCAGCGTCGGGTTCATCCTTGGCTGGGCCGGGCGCTATCTGATCAACAGTCGCAATCGTCTGGCCGAGGCAGATTGGGTGCAACAGGGGCAGGTGCAGCTGGCACGCGCGCTCCAAGGCGATCTGACATTGGAAAAGCTGGGCGCACAGGTGCTTGGCAACCTGGCCGAAAAGCTGGATGCGCGGGCCTGTGTGATCTATGTCCGACAAGGGCGCACCTTCGAGCGGATCGGTCATTGGGGCGGCGACGGGCAGGCCCTTCCCCAGACTGTTCCCGAAGATGGGGGCCACCTGTCGCGCGCGATCCAGACCAACAGCATCATCACCCTGACGGCACCACCGGAAACTGCGCTCGGCTGGGGCTCGGGGCTGATGCGGGGCAAGGCGGCCCATACCGTCATCATTCCCACCCATGACGGCATTTCCTGCAACGGGGTGATCGAGATCGGTCTCGACAACCTGCCGGCCGAATACCACCAGCGCCTGCTGGAACGGGTTGGCGAAAAGGTTGGTGTCGGCATCCGTTCGGCGCAATATCGCGCCCAATTGCAGCAACTTCTGGAAGAAAGCCGCCGTCAGACCGAAGAACTGCGCAGCTATAGCGAAGAACTGGCTTCCACCAACGAAGAGCTGGAAGAACAGACCCGCGCCTTGCAGCAAAGCCAGCAACTTCTGGAACATCAGCAGTCAGAACTGGAAAGCCAGAACGCCCAGCTTGAAAGCCAGACACAACTGCTGGAAGAGCAGCGCAATGCCCTGGTCCAGTCGCGCAAGTCGCTGGAGGAACAGGCCAAGACGCTGGAACGCGAAAGCCGCTACAAATCGGAATTCGTCGCCAATATGTCGCATGAATTGCGCACGCCGCTGAATGCGCTGCTGATCATGTCACGGCTTCTGGCCGAAAACCGTGGCCGGACGCTGACTGCCGAACAGGTGCGTTGGGCGCAGACCATCGAAAGTTCGGGGCAGGATCTGCTGACCCTGATCAACGACATTCTGGATCTGTCCAAGATCGAGTCAGGCAAACTGGACGTGATCCGCGCCGAGGTGGACCCGCAATCGGTTGTGCGCAAGCTGATGCGCGGGTTTGAGGTGCAGGCACGCTCAAAGGGCCTGCAGTTGACAGCCGAGGTCGCGCCGGGGGTCGGGACTTTCTACACCGACATCAACCGCTTGGAGCAGGTTCTGCGCAACTTTCTGTCGAACGCGCTGAAATTCACCGATCGTGGCCGGGTGTCGCTGCACATTGCGCCCGCAGAAAGCGGAATTGCCTTTTCAGTGCAGGATACCGGCATCGGGATCGCCGAGGCCGAGCAGGAGGCGGTCTTCGATGCTTTCCGCCAGGCGGATGGCACGATTTCGCGCCGCTACGGCGGTACGGGCCTTGGCCTGTCGATCTCGCGTGAGCTGGCAGATCTTTTGGGCGGCAGCATCGCGCTTGCCAGCACCCCCGGAAAGGGCAGCACCTTTACCCTGACCATCCCGCGCGACCTGCCCGCCCGTGGCGAACAGACCCGCGGCATCGGCGTCAGCGAGGCGGTGACCAGGCCTTCCCCGTCCTTTGCCCCCGCAACGACGACAGGCGTCACAAAAGCCCCCCATCTGACACCCCTGCCGGGAGTCACCGACGACCGCGACACGATTTCCACTGGAGACCGTATCATGCTGGTGGTCGAGGATGACACCGCCTTTGCGCAAGTGATGACCGACCTTGCCGCCGAGCTTGGGTTCAAATGCCTGTGCGTGGGCCGCGCCGATGAGGCGGTGGCGGCCGCGCGGTTTTACCTGCCCCATGCCATCGTGCTGGACGTGGGCCTGCCCGACCATTCCGGCTTGTCGGTGCTTGATCAGCTCAAGCGCGATCTGGCGACGCGCCACATCCCGGTGCACATGGTCTCTGCCGAAGATTACACTGTCGAGGCGCTGTCCCAGGGTGCCATCAGTTATATGATGAAACCGGTTCAGCGCGACGAGCTGGCACAAGCCATCCAACGGTTGGAGCAACGGCTGGAACAACGTGTGCGGCGTGTGCTGATCGTCGAGGATGATCCGGCGCAGCTGGAAGGGCTCAAGGCCCTGCTGGGCAACAGCGAAGTTGAAACCGTTGGTGCCCCGACGGCAGCCGAGGCCCTGGCGGTGTTCCGCAGTCAGCCGGTGGATTGCATTGTTCTGGACATGACCCTGCCGGATGCAACCGGATTTGACCTGCTGGAAATGCTCGATTCCGATGATGATCCCAGCTTTCCACCGGTGATCGTCTATACCGCGCGCTCCCTGTCCGAGGCCGAGGAACAGCGCCTGCGGCGTCATTCCAAATCCATCATCATCAAGGGGGCCAAATCGCCCGAACGGCTGATCGATGAGGTGACCCTGTTCCTGCATCAGGTGGTGTCCGATCTGCCAGAGCGGCAGCGCGAAATGCTGGCCGCTTCGCTGAACCGTGATTCCATGCTGGAGGGGCGACGGATTCTGGTGGTCGAGGATGACATCCGCAATGTCTATGCCCTGACCGGCATCTTCGAGCCGCATGGCGCTACCGTGCAGATCGCCCGCAACGGGCGCGAAGCTCTGGACGTGCTGGGCCGCATTGCAGACGGGGCGCAGCCAAAGATCGATCTGGTGCTGATGGATGTCATGATGCCCGAGATGGATGGCATGACCGCCACACGCGAGATCCGCAAGATCGACCGCTGGAAACACCTGCCCATCATCATGCTGACCGCCAAGGCCATGGCCGATGACCAGAACCAGTGCCTTGCCGCTGGGGCCAATGACTATCTGTCCAAACCGCTCGATGTGGACAAGCTGTTGTCGCTGACCCGGGTCTGGATGCCGCGATGACCCCTGCCGCCGTGCCCGTCCCCGCCCCGGAAGAGGTGGAGCTGGATCTGTTTCTTGAAGCGCTCTACCGGCTCTACCACTACGATTTCCGCTCTTATTCCCGCGTTTCGCTGCACCGGCGCGCCGGTGTGGCCTGTGAACGGCTGGACTGCGCCACGCTGTCAGATCTGCAAGGGCGCCTGTTGCGGGAACCTGATGTGCTGCCCGCCGTCATTGATGCCATGACCGTGCAGGTCAGCGAGGTGTTTCGCGATCCGGCCTATTATCTGTCCTTGCGCCGCGAGGTCATCCCGCATCTGAGCACCTTTCCGTCGCTGAAGGTCTGGGTGGCCGGCTGCGCCGATGGCGAGGAACTGTATTCGCTGGCGATCCTGTTCCGCGAAGAAGGGCTGTTCGACCGCACCTTGTTCTACGCCACAGAAATCAACCGCCGTGCCTTGGCCAAGGCCGAAGCCGGCATCTACGACATGGACCGCATGGCCCAGTTTTCACAAAACTATCAGCAAGCCGGCGGCCGGGCCTCACTGTCCGACTATTACACTGCCGCCTATGGCCGTGCCGCCTTTGACCGCAGTCTGCGCAGCAAAACCGTGTTCACCGAACACAATCTTGCAACCGATCAGGTGTTTTCCGAAGTTCATCTTGTGTCCTGCCGCAATGTGCTGATCTATTTTGACAGTACCCTGCAGGACAGGGCTTTGGGTCTGTTCGCCGGGTCACTGGCCCGCGGTGGATTCCTGGGCCTAGGGTCGCATGAAACGCTGCGCTTTTCTGCCTATTCAAATCTGTTCTCTGCGTTCGACGAGTCTCAGCGCATTTGGCGCCGCACCGCGCGGCAAGAGGGTGATCATGCCAGACAATGACGTTCGCTACCTGTTGGTCGACGATATCAGGGAAAATCTGGTCGCACTCGAGGCTTTGCTGCGTCGCGATGGTCTGGACATCCACACGGCACAATCCGCGGCACAGGCGTTGGAGCTGATGCTGGTCAACGATTATGCGTTGGTCTTTCTGGATGTGCATATGCCCGACATCGACGGCTACGAACTGGCCGAGCTGATGCGCGGAGCCGAGCGGACGCGCAGGTTGCCGATCATTTTCGTGACCGCATCCGACATGGACGAAACCCGCCGCTTTCGCGGCTATGAGGCGGGGGCGGTCGATTTCATCTTCAAGCCGATTGATCCTGTCATCCTCAGATCCAAGTCCGAGGTGTTTTTTCAGCTGGGACGGCAGGCGCTTGATCTGGCGCGGCAGCGGGACCAGATGCGCGCCATTGCCCTGCACCGCGATCAGGCCATGGCGCGGCTGAAAGCCCATGCCGACAATTCCCCGCTGGCGACCATCGAGATGGACTGCTCCTTGAACCTGCGGGTCTGGTCGCAGGGTGCCGAGCGCATCTTTGGCCACAAGGCGCGGGACATGTTGGGAAAGCCGGTGGAAGGCAGCGGCTGGCTGTCGCAAGAGACCATCCAGATCTTGCGGGGCTGGATTGCGGAGGATGACGGTCGGGACGCCGCACCCCGCTATACCACGGAAGCCATTGCCTTCCATGCGGATGGCCGCGAAATTGCGTGCGAGTTTTATGCCTCTTCGCTGTGCGAACCGGAAGGGCAGCACAGGTCGCTGACCCTGCAGGTGCTCGACATCACCGAACGCCGTCAGGCTGAGGCCATGCGCTCGCTGCTGATCGGCGAGCTGAACCACCGCATCAAGAACACTCTGGCCAATGTGCAGGCCATCGCGCGTCAGACCCTGCGCCAGTCAGCCGGTTTGGCGGATTTTGACCGCAGTTTTTCCGGCAGGCTTCAGGCGCTGGCGCGCGCGCATTCCATCCTGTCCGATGCCACCTGGTCCAGCGCGCCGCTGGATGATCTGATCGAGGATCAGATCAAGGCCGGAACGCTGGACGGCGACAGGCTGCGACGGTCCGGGCCAAAGGTACAGATTTCACCGGAAAACATGCTGCGGCTTGCGCTGACCCTGCATGAGCTTGGCACCAACGCGCAAAAATACGGTGCTCTGTCGCAGCCCGGCGGCGAGATTCATCTGACCTGGCACTGCGAAGGGGAAGGGTTGGTGCTGCAATGGCAAGAGCGCGGCGGGCCCAGCGTCACCCCGCCGGTTCGCAAGGGCTTTGGCCATACCCTGATCGGCGCAAGCGCAGGCGGTCAGGATGGCAGCGTCGACGTGGACTGGCAGCGCGAAGGTGTGGTCTGGACCATACGCCTGAGCCAAGGCGTCACACCCGTTACCGCGCAAACACCGGTGCCAAAGACACAGGCACCGGTCCACGTGAGCGAAGAATCTCTGGTGGGTCGACGGATTCTGATGATTGAAGACGAACCGCTTGTCGCCCTTGATCTGACCTTCGAGTTGGAAGAGGTCGGGGCCGAAGTGGTTGCTGTTGCCCGTACCCTGCGCGACGCGCTGCGCGAGGCACAGGACCAGATGGTGGATCTTGCCTTGCTCGACGGCAATCTGGGCGGCGAAAAGGTGGATGCTGTCGCTGAAATTCTCAGCCAGCGGGGAATCCCGTTCTGCTTTGTATCAGGGTATGGTCCCGAACACCTGCCTGCAGGTTTTCAATCCGTTCCCATCGTGCAAAAGCCGGTCGATCCGACGAAATTGCTGTCTGTACTGCAACAGATCAGTGTCCCCCGCGTCGCTGAGGTAATCTGACACCGGGTCAGGTGCGTGGCGCGTTACCGATCGCGCGGCTCAGGCTCCTGGCCCTGTGCCGACCGCGACCGATCCATCGGAGCCAGCGACTGCAAGGCAATATCAAGGTCTGACTGGAACACCGACTGCAGCCGTGCGGCATTGCTTTTGGCATGTGTCGACAGGTTTATCTTGCCGATGACGGAATTGTCTTCCAGGGCCTGGGCCAGCTGCTGGATGAATGGATCTGGTGGGATCACCTTGGGCATGTCACGCTCCCGAAACTCATAAAAAACTCTACAACTGCAAAAACTCAGCAAAACACGCGGCGCTTTTCAACCTATGGCACCCCGCCGAGACTTTCGTGAAACAGTGGCACAAGGACCGCTGCTACGGTCCGACGAAAGCTGATGGAAATCAGAAACCTTTCCCCCCTCATGCCTCCGCTTCACCGGGCCTCTTTCCTCTTATACTGCACCATTCCCCTTATCTGTTTAAAATCAATTTATAGCATGACGGCCCTCGCAGGAACAGGTTCGGAATGTACCTGGCTGTGAAGCGATCTGCCCGCGCCTCTGCCAGCAGGGCTGTTTCCTATGGCACCAGACGGCGTCCAACGGCGCTCCTCATCGCAAAGGGCAGCTCAATCGGTGGGAACGTAACCCTGCGCCGTTCGTTGAACGCTAAGCAATAGGAGCCGAGCATGTCACAGAAAGTACCCTCAAACGAGGCCTTGCGGACCAAGGATGGGCTGCTTGACCAGCGCAAGCAGCAGATCGATCCTGCGGGCCAGCATCGGGATGATCCGAACGACGGCGCCAAGCGCTCGCAAAAACAACCGGGGCAGGATCTGCGCGATCCGCAGCGGGACGATGGCAATGCCGAATAGTCCTGACGCCGCCAAGCAAAAGCGCCCTCCCCCGCCAGAGCGTCAGAACGCACAAGGTGACCATGAAGGCTCGGCCCATGGTCCGGATGAATTTGATGCGATAAACCCGCAAACGCAGGGCGGTGAGGCCGGCAAAGCTGATCAACCTCGGAACAGGCCTGCGACCAAAGCATGACATAGCCGTGCCTGCTTTCGCACAGCGGACCCCGCGACAGCACGAGTTGCGGCCTGATACCGTCCGCCGTGCAAAAGCTGCACAGCCGCCACCAGCCCCTTACGGAGACGTCATGATGCCAGAGTCCACCCCAGTTCCCGTCAGCCCGACGGAACACACTGCCCTTGTCGAAGCAGCGCAGCGCGCGCTTGCGGCCCGGGACCAAAGCGGCAAATCCGGGATCGCCGCGGCAATACTGCGCGACGGCCAGACCATCGCAGAGGCCGAAAACGAGGTGCATTTGCAAGGCGACCCTACCCGGCATGCCGAAATGGTAGCCATCGCGCGCGCCGCCGAAGTGCTTGGCACGACAGATCTCAAGGGCTGCGTCATGATCTCCACCCTGCAACCCTGTGAAATGTGTCTGGCGGCGATGCGCTTTGCCGGCATACGCCGGGTGATCTTTGCGGCAACGCAAGGGCGCGTCGCGGCAAAATACTTTGCGTTCCCGCACCTGAGCCTTGACGACTTTCGCCATGGGGACGACTTTGACGCCATCGGCGGGGTCTGCGAGGATCTGGTGCTGCACCTTTATGCCACCGGAGAGGAATAGATGCCGGCCCCAGCCCTGCTGCGCATTCTGGAAACCGCGCTTTACGTCAGCGACCTTGACCGGGCAGCCGCGTTTTACGAAGGCGTCATGGGCCTGTCCTGCCTGCACGCGGATGACCGGATGCGGGCCTATCAGGTTAACGGGGTCAGCGTTCTGTTGCTGTTTCTGCGCGGTGCGACAACACAACCGGTTCAAACCGGCGGCGGCCTGATCCCACCGCATGATGCCACGGGCCAGATCCACATGGCTTTTGCCATCACAGCGGAAACCTTGCCGTCATGGCGCGACCATCTGGCGCAGCATGACGTGCCGATCGAAGGCACATCCGATTGGCGGCGCGGCGGCCACAGCCTGTATTTCCGCGACCCGGATGGCAATCTGCTGGAAGTGGCAACCTTACCGGGCCTTTGGCAGGGGTTCTGACGCAGTCGCGCGGCGCTGCCCGCCCCCAACAGGGAACCGGTGACGCTTCAACAGAAATGGTCATCCAACCAAGGCTCAGGATTGCGGCTGGCGGTCGCTCACCGCGACCGGCAAGACATGGTCACGCACCGCACGGGTAATTTCCCCCATCTGGATCGGCTTGCAGATCACATCGTCAAAACCACTGCTGCGATAGGAGGTGATCTGTCCCGGCTGAGAATTGGCGGTGACCGCGACCAGCGGCACAGGCGGCAAGCTCTGCTCCTCTTCGGCAGCCCGGATTTCCAACGCCGCCGTAACACCATCCATTCGCGGCATCGAGATATCCATGAACACTGCCGTGAAGCATCCTTCGCGGACCTTTTCCAGGGCTTCCAATCCATCGCGCGCGGTGTCGACAACCAGCCCGAGCCGTTCCAGCATCGCCTTGATCACAAGCAGATTGGCCGCGTTATCATCCACGGCAAGCACCGGCAGACCGGCCACAGCCTCCAGCGTCTGGGACTCTTGCGGGGCCGCAGGCCCATCCACCATCTGCAGGGGCAGTTCGACCCGAAACTCTGTCCCCTTGTTCTCGACGCTGGACACGGAAATGGTGCCCCCCATCGCGGTGACCAGATGCTTGACGATCGACAGGCCAAGACCGGTGCCGCCAAAGCGTTGCGAAATCGTTGCATCCGCCTGTCCGAAGGGCGTGAACAAGGACTCCGCAGCCTCCGGTGCCATGCCAATGCCGCTGTCGCTGACCGTCACCCGGAACGGACGGCCCGGCACACAGCTGAACCTGACGGCAACCGTCCCGGTCTCGGTAAACTTGATCGCGTTGCTGACAAGGTTCTGCAGGATCTGATTGATCCGCATCTCATCCCCCATCCACAAGGCCCCGGCCCCCGGATTGGACATGACCTCCAATGTCAGGCCCTTCTGGTCCGCCACATCGAAATAGACAGTGTCAAGCCTGTTGGCCAGATCCAGAGGGCGGAACGGAGCCGGGTTGAATTCCATCTTGCCGGCTTCGATCTTGGACAGATCCAGTAGATCATTAAGCAGTTGCAGCATCACATCGCCAGAGTCGATGATCGCCTGAACCCTGCCTTGATGGACCGGATCGACCAGATCCTGCGCCAAAACCTGTGCCAAGCCCATCACACCATTCAAGGGCGTGCGCACCTCATGCCCGACTGACGCCACGAACTTCGCCCGAGCCTCGGATTCGCGGCAGGCTTGCGCCATGGCCAGATCCCTGTCCTGCACGGCTTTGATCAGCAGGATCTGCTCATCCACCATGGCGGCGAGTTCCGCGATCAGCGATTGCTCTTCGGGTGTCCAGCTGCGCGGCACGCTGTTGAACACACAAAGCGAACCGATCGGCGCACCGGAAGGTTCGTGAATCGGAACACCGAGGTAGGAGATCACCCCAAGCTTTTCCACGGCGGGATGCTCTGCGACGCGGTCATCGGTGCGGGCGTCGGCGATGACCAGAGGTCCATCTGCGTCGCGTACCAATTTGCAAAACGACTGGCTCAACGGCGTTGCGCGTTGGCTTTGCAGCGGTTCCTTCACGCCATTCGCACTGCGAAAGAACTGCCGGTCCGCTTCATCATCGATCACCGACATCACCGATGCTTCGGCGGCCAGAATAAGTCGTGCAAGGCGCGTCTGCCGGTCGAACCCTTCGTGGGACGTACCGTTGAGCAAACCAAGCGACGCCAGTGTTTTGCTTGTAATATGCAGCATGGTATCCCTCTCGACCCAATAGGCAGGCAGCGCCCGCCACGGGCCTGCACCCGTCGGATCCGTTTCCGGTGGCAATCATGTGTGGCCTGAACATCCGATGGATATTCAGCTCATTCGTGAGCAGCACCGTCCGGCACCGCACATTTTTCCGGCAGGCAAGCTGCCATGGGCTGCGCGCCGTTGCTCCACGACACAGACAGATGAAGCGGTCCTGACCAGAAAAGCGGGCAGGGTTCAACCACACAGGTCCTTTGCAAAGAAAATAACGCCTAAAATAATCCAGCGTTCCCGCAAAAATGTCACATAATTGTGATCACACTTGCGGCGGTTGCTGCGCAGCTTGCTGCGATTTGGTCAGATCGCAGGACGCAGGTGCCACATCCCGCATCAACACGGGAAACCTCCCTACCGGCTTCCTGCCGCGATCTGCAGGGCAAGCCGCAGATCATCTGTCAGCTGTGTTTCCGCGCGCACCTGTGCCGCTCGGTCGGGCAAGCGCAGACAGTAGGAGGGATGCAGGGTGATCAGCACCGGGCTGCCGTCCGCTGTCGTTTCCAACCTGCCCCGACGGGAGGTCAGACGCGTGCCATCTCCGGTCAGCGCCGCGGCGGCAGTCGCCCCCATCGCAACCAGAAGCCCCGGCTTCACGGCCTGCCGCTCAAGATCCAGCCACCAGCGGCACAGAGAGATTTCATCCTGGGTCGGGCGCTCATGCAGCCGACGCTTGCCACGCGGTTGAAACTTGAAATGCTTGACCGCGTTCGTAACGTAGACCTTCGCCCGGTCCAGCCCTGCCGCTGTGGCGCAGCGGTCAAATACCTGCCCCGCCGGCCCGACAAAGGGCCGCCCGGCCAGATCTTCCGCATCGCCGGGCTGTTCTCCGACAATCATCAGCGGGGCATGGCGCGGCCCCTCGCCCGGCACGCCCTGCGTGGCGCAGGCCCCGATCGGACAGCGTCGGCAGGCATCAAGGGCGGGCTTCAGATCCTCCAGACCGACGTCAGCCGTCAGCGCGGGACGCTGCGGCCGCAGCCTTGCAACATGGGCAAGCTCCAGCGTCGGCATCGCCTCCTGCATCCCCCGTGCCCGCGCGGGGGCGGCCCGGATCATATCGGGGATCAATGCGGCTTCGGGCAGGTTCTTCCAGTATTTCTTCGGCATCTCTGACGTCATCGCCGACACCATCAGCCGGGCTGGATTGAAGATGCTGGCGAAATAGGTGCACCACAATTTCTCTGTCGCATCTTCGGGTGGCGGGGCGTGATGGGCGGTTGGCGCGAAGGTCAGCAGACCGTCTTCAAACCGGGCGGTCAGCGACGGGGTGGCAATCACCCAGTCCATATCGCCAAACCGTCTGGCAAAGAACGGCGCGGCGGCTTCGACGATGGCATGTTCGGGTTCAAACCAGGCCGCAAAGGCCCGCCGTGTTGCATCGGGCGGCGTGACATCGCGGAAGCGGACGAAAGCGTGCATCTTGTGGATGTCGCGCCGCACCGCCTTTTCCTGGTCCAGCAAGCGTCGCAAAGGCGCATCCGACCTGTCCCCCCAGCGCAACGCCTTGCCAAACAGCCGCAGGGCGAGGGCATAGGCGCGGGCAAAGCGCTGCGGATCAGAATGGCACAACGCCGTTTCGATCGCGCCGATCACTTCGCGCGGCAGGGTCAGCGGTGGGACCGAGGGGTCCGGCACCGGGCCGTCCCCACCGGGCGGATCTGCCGCAAACAGATCTGCCCCGCCCTCCCCCACCTGCCACAGCACCGCCTCTGGCGGCACCGACCTGCGCGCAAGCTGGCGAACATGACCGCGCCACGCGGCAACCGTTCCGATCAGCGGCAGCCGGATCACGCGCATCAGAACAACGACAGCTGCTCGGGCGGCGGTGCAAAGCGCGCCCGCAGATTTTCGTCATCCGTCAGCGCGCGGGGCGACCAGCCCGGCAGCGAGATGAACGGCTGCGCATGACGCAACACGCAGCCAAGCGGGATCAGATCCTCATAGCGCAGGCTGCGGTGTTTGCGCGCCGCCAGCATGCGGTCCACCGACCTTGGGCCAAAACCGGGCACGCGCAACAGCATCTCGCGCGGGGCCTTGTTCACATCGACAGGAAAGCTCTGCCGGTTCGCAATCGCCCAGGCCAGTTTCGGATCGATCGCCAGATCCAGCATCCCGGATTTCGGCGCGATTTCATCATGGGTGAACCCGTAAAAGCGCATCATCCAATCTGCCTGATACAGCCGGTGTTCCCGCATCAACGGCGGCCGGATCAGCGGCAACAGACGCGAACTGTCAGGGATAGGAGAAAACGCCGAATAATAGACCCGCCCCAGCCTGTACGCGCCATAGAGCTGCGAGGCCGTGCCCAGGATCTGCCCATCCGTGGCACTGTCCGCCCCGACGATCATCTGCGTCGACTGTCCCGCCGGCGCAAAGCGGCTGGCCTTCTTGCCGCCATGGCTGACATCGCGCGCCGCCTCGCGCCGGCTGCGCACATCGGCCATCGCCCGCCGGATGGTCTGCGCCGATTTTTCGGGGGCAAGGGCGGTCAACGCGGCCTCTGTCGGCAGTTCCACATTGATCGACAGCCGGTCCGCCCATTTGCCCGCCGCCTCGATCAGCTCGGGCGCAGCATCAGGGATGGTCTTGAGGTGAATATAACCACGAAAATTCTCGCGCTCCCGCAGGGTCTGGGCGATGCGCACCATATCGGCCATCGTGTCATCGGGGGACCGGATGATGCCCGATGACAGGAACAGACCCTCGATATAGTTGCGGCGATAGAATTCGACGGTCAGCTGCACCACCTCATCCACCGTGAAGCGCGCCCGCTGAACGTGGCTGGACACCCGATTAACGCAATAGACACAGTCATAGATGCAGAAATTCGTCATCAGGATCTTGAGCAGCGAAATGCAGCGCCCGTCCGGGGCATAGGCATGGCAGATCCCCGCACCGCCCGATGACCCAAGGCCTTTTCCATCGCCGGAATTGCGCTTTTCACCGCCCGATGATGCGCAGGACGCATCGTATTTTGCGGCATCGGCAAGAATTGCCAGTTTGTCCTGAAGTGTCCTTTGCGCCATGCGCCCTGTATATGTTCGCTTTATGTTCTTGTTAAGCGAAACCGTCGCGGGCAAGCTGACATCTGCGTGACCAGGCAGCAGGCCAAAGCCCTGCGGGGACGCCGTCAGCGGCGCAGCGCCTGCGCCTCGGCGGCAGGGTCAAGGGCCGGCGAAGCGGCGACGTCATCAAGGAAGCGGTCGATCAGCGCGGTGCCAATCTCGGACGCCGGCTGATAGGCCTCGCCCCCCCTTGCGGACACGGCCAGGGCAATGTCCCAACCTGCCTCTGCCCGGCAGGCAATGGCACGGCTGGTTTGGGTGCTGATCAGCCGGCACAGACCAAGATCGGTTTCATAGCTGGCCAAGGCCCGGGCCTGAGTGCCATCGGTCAGCGTGACCTCTCCACCCGTCGGTACGGCAGCCAGAGCCAGGGCCGCGGCCTCTGGTCCATTTGCCTCGGCCAGGGTCGGCGGGGCGGCGCTGCGTCCCACCACAAAACCGGCGGCCCCCACCGCCAGCACCAGCGATGCAGCAAGCGCAAGGCCCCAGCTGTTTGCGGCACGCTGTATCCGCTGAGCAAAGGGCAAAACCGCAGCTCCCGTTTCGCCAGCCACACCGGCATCAGCCGCATGGGTCGCACTTGTCGGCACGCCGCCTCCCTGCATCACCGCAGCGATCAGGTGCTGCGGCACCGGCTCCGGCGGGAAGGCCGCCTGCATCAAGGCCCGCGTTTCGCTGAAGACCGCGAAACGCGCCGCCAGACCCGGGTCGGCTGCAACACGCGCCCGCAGATCCCGTGCCAGCGGTTCGGGCAGCTCTCCATCAGCCAGGGCCATCAACATCTCTGTGCTCACTTCATCGGTTCGGATCATCGGGCAATCCCTCGGTGTGGTCCCGTATCGGGCGTGGCGTTCAGACTATGGGCCAAAGACAGGCGGGCGCGCGACAGACGGCTCATCACCGTGCCTTCGGGGATACCCAGTGCAGCGGCCACCTCGCGGTAGCGCATGCCCTCGACACAGACGAGCATCAGCACCGTGCGCTGCTCTTCCGGCAGCCCTGCCATGGCGCGTCGGACCTCGGCCAGATGCAGGCGGTTTTCGGTTGTCCTGCGGCCATCTTCCCCCATCACCGTATCGGCCCCGGCATCGTCCAGCGGCTGGGTGTCGCGGCGGGCGCGGACCATGTCGATGAACGCATTGCGCATGATGCGAAACAGCCATGCGTCCATCCGTGTGTCAGGCGCGTAGCTGTCCAGATGGCGCAGGGCCTTTTCCACCGTGATCTGCACCAGATCATCGGCCAGATCGGCGGCCCCTGTCAGGCTGCGGGCAAAGGCGCGCAACCGGGGCAACAATGTGATCATTTCGCTGCGACTATCGGTGGTCACACGTGGTCCATCCCGGCAAAATCTGTTTTTGGTGCCGGTGTAACGGCTGCTGGTCATCATTTATTCCGATGGCCGCCAGAAAAAATCCTCTTTCTGCCATTCACGGAGCTGTGCAGGAATAAAAGGCCCGGCTGTGGCGTTATTCAGGCTTGCCCCCCTTGATCAAGGCCGCCCGCGAAAGGACAGACCATGGACAGTGATCCGCGCCAAAAGACCACCCGCCGCGCCCTGTTGCGCCGCATCGGCCTGGCGTCCGGCCTGGCCTATGTCGCCCCCAGCCTGACAGGCCTCGGGATTGCCCGCGCCTCGTCGAGCGGAGGGTCCGGGGCCTCGGGGGCGTCGCGCGACAGCGGCGGGTCCAGACCCGGCCAGCCACGCCCCCGTCGGAGCCAGCCGCCGCGCCGTGTGGCAGTGCCGGCCCGTCCCGAAATCCTGATCCTGCTTGGTCCAGAGCAGAATTTGACCCCGGCACTTGCCGCAGGCTATACGCTGCTGGCCGAAGCCGAGACAGCGGCACTGTCCGGCAGGCTGGCGCGACTGTCCCTGCCGCAAGGGCGAACGGTCGATACCGCGCTGGTCGAACTGGCAGGGCTGATCCCAGGGGCCCTGGCAGATCAAAACCATCTTTACACACCCGACGACTTCACCTGCACCGCCGAGGACTGTGCCGCGCAGGCCATGATCGGCTGGTCAGGCTGGCCCAGTGCGATGGCCCCCAAGATCGGGATGATCGATACCGGGATCAATGTCGATCACCCGGCGCTGATCGGCCAGAAGCTGACCGTGCATCAGATCGACCTGGCCGACCGCGACGCTGCGGGGCGCGCGCATGGCACGGCCATTGCCGCCCTGCTGATCGGCACAGTCACCGGGCGGGTGCCGGGGTTGCTGCCATTTGCAGACCTTATCGCGGTAGAGGTGTTTCATCAGGACGCAGGCGGTGAGGTGGCCGATGCCTTTGCCCTGATCCAGGGGCTGGAGCTGTTGCTGGCCGAAGGGGTCAGTGTGATCAACATGTCCTTCTCGGGCCCGGCCAATGCCGTACTGGAACGCATGGTGGTCCGCGCCGATGTCGCGGGTATCGCCATGGTTGCCGCTGCCGGAAACGGCGGGCCGGGCGCGGCGCCGGCCTATCCCGCCGCATGGGCGCAGGTGATTGCGGTGACAGCCGTAGATTCGGCCGAGCAACCGTACCGGCAAGCCAATCGCGGCCCCTATGTCATGCTGGCGGCACCGGGGGTATCGCTCTGGACGGCGGCATCCATCTCGGGCGGACGGTTGCGGTCGGGCACCTCTTACGCCGCCCCTTTCGTCACGGCGGCACTGGCGGTGGAACGGTTGCGCACTCCAGACCTGGCCGTGCCCGAGGTGACGCAAAGGCTATTCGCCTGTGCCCGTGATCTGGGAGAGGCCGGGTTTGACACAACCTTTGGCCACGGGCTGCTGACCGCGCCAGGGCAATGCACACGCGACAAATCAGAATTTTTTACCATCAGCGGGGAATAAAGCGCGGATGCGTCCGTTTTCCTGACAGTGCCGGACCACAGAACCGGCCCAACCTGAAAAGGAAAATCCCATGTCCAACGACACCAAGACATTGATCTCGCGCCGGGCCCTGCTGGGCCGTATCGGTCTGGTTGCAGGTGCGGCCTATGTTGCCCCCACTCTCGCCGGCTTCAATGCGGCGCGCGCCAGCGGCACCAGCGGCAGCGGCACATCCGGCGGCGCAAGTGGCGGCACCTCTGGCGCATCACGCGGGTCGGGCGTTTCCGGCGCGTCGCGGCCCTCGCGCAACTCTGGCCTGTCGCGGCCTTCGCGCCAGTCACGCCCGTCGCGCCAGTCACGCCCGTCGCGCGGGGCCCGTCGGACGGACGCAACCGGCGACCTGGGCCGCGACATGAACAGGCTTTTGCGCAGCATCGGTCTGTAATCTCATGACGGGGACGCCAATGGTGCCTGCCCCTCTGCGAACCCGCCCTGCGCGGGTTCGCAGACCCGCGCGCAAGCCAGTGCAGCGGCTTGATTTTGACGGCGTTGCTGGATCTGTCCTGATCGAGGCCGCGCCAGATCTGGTCACGGCCTTGCGCCGGATTGCACCCGACTGGCCCTGTGAGATAGCGCAGCAGACGCGAGTCGCGCCGGAGGCTGCCGATGTGCTCGCCAGTGTCACGGCACTGGAAGACGGCCTCACCCTGCAGTCGCGCTATGCCGACAGCCCCCTGCCCGGCCTGTCTCTGGCTGCTGCCGCTTGCGCCCTTGCCGCCGACCTGTCGCAAGGGTTTGTCGATCACCGGCCAGATCTGGGGGCCCTGCATTGTGGCGCGGTCGAGGTCAACGGAAGGCTGGTGGCGCTGACCGGGGCACACCGGGCGGGCAAAAGCACCCTGATCGCCCGTCTGACGGCCGAGCCGCAGATGCGGGTGTTCTGCGATGATGTGCTGCCGATTCTCCCGGATGGGCAGGGGCTTGCCTTGGGGATCTCGCCCCGGCTGCGGCTTCCGCTGCCCGAACGCGTCTCGACCCGGTTCCGAACGCATGTGGCACGCCATGTGTCTTTGCATGATGACCGCTATGCCTATGTCTCTGCCCCCGGCCAGGCCCCGCATGGCACGACCGCACCGCTGTCAGTGATTGTCGTGCTGGACCGACGCGACGCCGGTGCTGCGCGGCTGCACCCTATTGCGACGGATATGGCGCTGCGCCATGTGCTGGCGCGAAATCTGGCCGATCTTGGCAGCGCCGAGGTGGCCTTTGCGCAGATGCACGCCCTGGTCAGCGGCACGCTTTGCCTGCGCATGGTCTATGCCGATCTGGAAGAGGCGGTGGCCTTGCTGCACACGGCCTTTGGCGGGCCAGGTCGGCTGAACCCGGCTTTGCCCCTTGCACCCGATGACAGCAATCCGCCCGCGACCGCCGCGCCAATCGACCCGGTCGATCCGCATCTGGTCTGGCGGCATCACCCACAGGTGGCACGGCGACAGGTCGGCCAGTCCTCTTTCCTGTGGATGCCCGACGACACGGTTCTGCACCATCTCAACCCGCTGGGCGCGGCGATCTGGGCCTTGCTGGAAATTCCCGGTTCTGCGACCGATCTGGCCGAGGCTCTGGCGGAAGTGTTTCCCGAACACCCCATGACCACCATCCTGACGGACACCGCACGTCTGCTGGCCCAGCTGGCCAAGCACGGGATGATCCTCTCGTCCGACGCATGAGCGCGACTCTGACCGCGAAAGGGGCAGGCACAGCCACAGGGAAAGCCCTCACGGCGAAACCTTGGCATCACCTAGTCCCCTGCGAACATGTCATCGCAGAGAAACCATGCTGATCTCGTGATCAGCAAGCAGGGCATCGCACCCCTCGGGCCAATGCGGGTCGCGTACGTCGATCCATCGCATTCCAGCGGCCTGTGCGGCCTGAATACCCTGATCACTGTCTTCCAGCACAAGGCAGTCGCAGGCCGCCACCCCCAGCCGCGCGGCGGCGATCTGGTAAAGATCAGGTGCCGGTTTCGGCAAGGGCGCATCCTCAACCGTGATGATGTCGTCAAACAGAGCCGCCAGCGCCGTCTCGCGCAGAAAGGCGCGGGCAATGGCACCTTCGCTGTTGGTCACCACGGCGATCGGCACCACCCCGGCGGCAGCCCGCGCCAGCGCTGCCACGCGCGGGTTTTCCCGCGCCTGATCCGCAAGCGTCACCGTCAGCGCCACGCTGTCTGCAACAAAGCGCGGCAGATCGCCGGTCCCCCCGAAATCGGTCAGGAAGCGTTCAAACAGCCGGGTCCGGTCCAACCCGGTCAGCCCCATGTACCAGGCGCGGGGCAAGGGCAGCCCCTGAAGCTGCATCGCCTGCGCCATCCCGGTAAAATGCAGATCGGCGGTCAGCAGGAGCGTGCCGTCGCAATCGAACAGCAGGGCGGCAGGGGCAGATGTAGCGGCGAAATCATCGCTGTGCGACTTTGGCATCCTCGGACTTTCTGAACAGGGTGGACAGCGCCGATGACAGCGCATCGGCGGTCAACGGCTTTGGAACTGTGGCAATGCGACCCGGAAATCGGGGCGACAGCGGGTCAACCTGCGGCAGATGACCCGAGACCACGATGGCCCGGGCCTCGGGCCAGCGGGTCAGCGCGGTTTCCGCCAGACGCCAGCCATCAACCCGGCCTGCAAGCGTCAGATCGGTGACGATCAGGGTCAAGGGGTCGGCCATCTGGTCCAGCGCCTCTGCCGCATCGCCCGCTAGCAGCAAGGGTGCGGCGATCGGCGCCAGAAGCGTGACGGCGGCCTTGCGATCTGCGGCATCATCCTCGACCAGCAGCACCGGTCCCAGATCCAACGACTCCGGGGCCAGTGCGGCGCGTTGCAGCGGCAGCGTCAGGCGCACCGTGGTGCCCTGACCGGGGGCAGAGGTGATGGCGATATCGCCGCCCGATTGCCGGATGAAGCCGTAAACCATGGCAAGGCCAAGCCCGGTACCGGTGCCATCGGCGCGGGCGGTAAAGAATGGCTCCATCGCATGGGCCAGCACCTCGGGCGGCATGCCCGCACCGGTATCGGCCACCTCCACCACTGCCAGATCGTCCAGTTGCGAGACCGTCAGCGTAACCCGGCCCTTGGCCGCGATGGCCTGACCGGCATTCAGGCACAGGTTCAGGATGGCGCTTTCCAACTGCCCCGGATCAACCCGCACTGGCAACGCAATCGGCGCGTTCCGGACGATCAGCTCTACTTCCTCGGGCAATGCAAGGCTCACCAGATCCACGATGCCATCAACCAGCCCCGGCAGATCCAGCAGTTCCGGCTCCAGATGCTGGCGCCGGGCAAATGCCAGCAACCGCACGGTCAGGGCCGTGCCCAGATCGACCGCCGAGGCGATGGACTGGCGCAGGATGCTTTGCCGCTCGGGCGGGGCCGAGTCCATCAAGTGCAGGCTGCCCGAGATGGTAGAGAGGATATTTCCGAAATCATGCGCCACTTCGCCCGAAACCTTGCCAAGCGCCTCGATCCGCTGAATCTGGCGCAAGCGGTCTTCCAGCTGCCGCCGTTCGGTCGCGTCGGACAGCAGCACCACCGCGCCGCCCTTGGGCAGCGGGCTTTCGCGCAATTCGGTATGGTGAACGCCGCCGAGTGACAGGGTTGCGTAACCGGCCTGCTGCGCGCCGGACTGCCAGCCTGCATCGGCGATTACATCGGTCAGCCGGGGGCGGCCGGTCAGGCGCGCGGGATCAACCCGCAAAACGGGTGCCAGGCGGGCATTCTGCGCGACGATCTGGCCCTGATCCGACAGGATCGCCACCCCGTCGCTGATACCTGCCATCATGTTTTCATAAAGTGCGGTGCGCTGCGCCATCTGCCGATGCGACCGGTCCAGTCGCAACGCATTGGCGCGGAAGGTCCGGAACGCGTGAAACAGCTTGCCGATCTCATCCCCCTGCCCCTCACCACGCGGCAGCTTTGTCTGGCGGTCGCCGGCGGCAAGGCGGATCATCGCATCCGAAATCGCCCGCAGGTTGGCGGTGACATAGCCCGAGACATAGAGGGCGGCCACCAGCGCCAGCGCGGCACTGGCCAGCACCACGAGCAGCAACGTGGACTTGGCCAGCGCGATGGCGGTGGTGGTGCTGGCACGTTCCGCCGCAATCGCCGCCTGCGCCTGCAAGGTGGCATTGGCCGCATGGGCGGTGACGGCAGCGGCCCCAAGCCGGATGCGCACCAGCGCCGCCTCGGCCCCGATCTGGCGGGCAAGTTCCAGACGGCGCAGCTCGAACAGGCCGGCCTCGCCTTCGGCAATTGTCTTCAGCCGGCCCAGCTCTGCCGCCTCAGCCACCGGGCGTTGGCCGGTCAGGCCCAGAGTCAGGGGGCGGGTCAGTCGGGTGTATTCGCGCTGGAACTCGCCCACGCCGATCAGGTTTTCCGCCCGCCCTGCCCCCAGCAAGGCGGCAGCGGTGCGTTGCAGCACCAGCCAGTCCTGCCGTTCCTGCAACGGGGCGGTTGCGCGGGCCGATTGCGCCGCATAGCGGCGTTCGGCAACGGCAAGCTCGGCATTCAGCCGCAGGGTGCGGTCGCGCAATCCCGCGCGGAGCGAGGTGTCGCGGACCAGCCCGGCAATCGCCAACCGCGTCACCCCCAATGACGCGCGCAGCGGGTCGTCGGCGGGCAGCCCCGCCAGCAACCCGTCGACCAGCGCGGTGGCTGCCTGCCCTTCCTGCGCAATGCGGAACGGGCTTTCCAGCGTCAGCAGATAGGGGGCCAGTGTCGCCAGATCCGCCGCCTGCCGCGACAGGGTCAGCGCGGAATCGACCCCTGTCAGGGTTTCGGCCAGCAAGCGGTCCATCCGGTCATTGCCGCGCGACAGCGCGCCCCAGGCAATCCCCCCTACCGTGAGCACCGCCACGGCCAGCAACGCCAGCGCCACCAGCAGGCGGCTGCGGACGGAAAACCGTTTCATGCCATCACACCGGTGACAAAGATATAGCCCTGCCCGCGGCGGGTCTGCAGATGGACCGGCTTTGACGGCACGGCTTCGATCTTGCGGCGCAGGCGCAGGATCAGAACATCGATGGTGCGGTCCATATACTGCGACAGATCATTGCCCAGTTCGGTCAGCAATTCGGTGCGCGGAATGATGCGGCCCGGATGGCGCAGGAAATATTCCAGCAGCCGGTATTCGGCATTGGTCAGCGCAATCTCTGCCCCCATCGGGTCGAGCAACTCGCGCCGGGTCTGGTCCAGCCGCATCTGTCCGAAGGCCCGGATCATGCTGCTGCTGCGGTCGGGGGGCAGCACGCCCGGATGGCCCACGCGGCGCAGCACTGCGCGCAGGCGGGCAATCAGTTCACGCGGGTTGAAAGGCTTCATCATGTAGTCGTCAGCCCCGGTTTCCAGCCCGATGATCTTGTCCATCTCATCGCCGCGCCCGGTCAGCATCACCACCGGAATCCCGGTCGTCTCGCGGATGCGGATCGCAAGGGTCAGGCCGTTTTCGCCCCGCAGCCGCAGGTCGATCAACGCAAGGTCCACCGCCGGTCGCGGGCCCAGGGCCAGAAAGGACGCCCCGTCCGCCATGGGCAACGGGGTAAAGCCGTTGCCGGCCAGCAATTCGGCGACTGTCCGGCGCAGGTCGGCGTCATCATCGATTATGGCCACGACCGGGTCTTTGCCCAAAGGCATCTCCCCCTGCGGCATGGACGCCTGTTCCATTGCCTTTTCCTCCCCATGGCCATGATGGCCAAACTGCAGGGCGGCGCAATCCAATTCAGGTTAGCAAAGTTCCGGGTTTGGCGGGGTTTTGTAACACTGTTCATCAAAAGCCCGGCCTTCGGACAGGCTGTTAACCCGGACACCCCTTCGCCTGAGGCCGGATCTCGTGCCAGTCTTTGCGCCTACCACCAGGGAGAGGTGGTCTATCTGGGAGGATGACAATGAAAGTTTCGATGATCAGTGCGCTGGCACTGGGCGCTGCCATGGCCGCAGGTGCGGCGCAGGCCCAAAGCCTGAACGTGGTCTGCTCGAACGAGCAGGCCTGGTGCGATCTGATGGCACAGAACTTCAAGATCGACACCGGCGTCGATGTGGCCATGGTGCGCAAATCCACCGGCGAGGTGCTGGCGCAGATCCGCGCCGAAGCGGGCAACCCCAAGATTGATGTCTGGTGGGGCGGAACCGGCGACCCGCATCTGATTGCCGCCAATGAAGACCTCACCGTGCCGACCGGCGTCGATGTGTCGGGCCAGCTCGGCTGGTCGCAGAACATGACCGAAATGTCGGGCGGCAAGGCTGTGGGCGTGCATGTCGGCCTGTTGGGCATGCTCTACAACACCGAAGTTCTGGCCGAAAAGGGGCTGCCCGCGCCAGCCTGCTGGAAGGATCTGGCCAAGCCCGAATACAAGGGCGAAGTGACGGTCTCGAACCCGCAATCCTCGGGCACCGCCTATACCCAGCTGGCCACGCTGGTGCAGCTGTTTGGTGAAGATGAGGCGTTCAAGATGCTGGCCGAGATCGGGGCCAACGTGAACCAGAACACCAAATCCGGCTCCGCCCCCGGCAAGATGGCCGCGCGTGGCGAGACCACCATCGCGGTCGGCTTCATGCATGACATGGTGAACCTGAAAAAGCAGGGTTTCCCGGTCGAGATCGTCTCGCCTTGCGAAGGCACCGGCTATGAGGTGGGGGCCGTGTCCGTCATCAACGGCACCCCGAACCTTGAGGCGGCCAGGCAGTGGGTAGAATATGTGATCAGCGCCGAGGCGCAATCGGCAGGCTTGGAGGTGGGTGTGTTCAACATCCCGTCCAACCCCGAAGCCGCGACCGACCCCGAAGCGCCCGACATGGCAGGGGTCAAGCTGATCGACTACGATTTCGCCACCTATGGCTCGTCTGAGACGCGCGAGCGTCTGCTGGCGCGGTGGGAAGCCGAAGTGAAATCCAAGGGCGGCAATTTCGAGGAATGATTGCCTGACCGGCCCGCCCCCTCGGGGCGGGCCAATCTGCCGTCACGGCAAGACTTCCGGGAGATTGATGCAATGCGGCGCACGGCGGGGCTTTGGCTTTTGGCCGGGCTGGCGGGCTATGGCCTGCTGCCCTGGTATATGGTGGCGGGGGGCTTCTGGTCCCTTGGCTGGATGATGCAGATGGGCGGCGAGGCGCAATCGGCGCTCTTGTGGTCGTTGGGTGGGCGGGGCTGGCTGTGGCTGCCGCTGCTGGGCTTTGCGGTCGCAGGGGCCACTCTGGTGCTTGCGCGCGGACAGCTGGCGATGGCGCGGGGGCTGGTGATTGCCGGGGCGCTGGGCTTGGCGCTGATGGCGGCGCAGGGTCTGGTGATCCTTGGCAACGGCACCCGGTTCGGGTTGCTGGAAGGAGCCACGCAACCCGGCATGGGCGCAGGCGCGCTTGTGGTGGGGGCGGCGCTGCTGTTTTTGCTGACCACCGGCATTTCCGGCCTTGGCCGCGGCCGGGGCGACGCCTTCATCACCGGCATGATCGGGGCCATCGTGGCGCTGGTCGGCATCTTTGTCTTCTACCCGATGAGCTTTATCCTGGTGCGCGCATTCGAGCTTCGCGGCGGTGCGGGGCTGGGGGTGAGTGAGTTCCTGCCCCGTTTTCTGGCAGGGGAAATCTGGTCGCCCGCCTGCCTGACCGGGCTTGGCTATTGCGGTGCTGCGCTCAATTCGCTGATGCTGGCGCTGGCCACGGCCACCGGCACCACGCTGATGGGGCTGGCCTTTGCCCTGATCTTCACCCGCACCAATTTTCGCGCCAAGAAACTGCTGCGCGTGCTGACCATCCTGCCGATCATCACCCCACCCTTTGTCATCGGGCTGGTGCTGATCCTGCTTTTTGGCCGCTCGGGCACCATCACCGAATTCTTTGCCGACGCCTTTGGCTGGGAAAAAACCCGCTGGCTGTACAGCTTCTGGGGGGTCTGGCTGGCGCAGATGCTGTCGTTCACGCCGATTGCCTTTCTGGTTCTGATCGGCGTGGTCGAAGGCGTCAGCCCCAGCATGGAAGAGGCCAGCCAGACGCTGGACGCCGACCGCTGGCAAACCTTCCGCTTCATCAGCCTGCCGCTCATGCGCCCGGGTCTGGCCAATGCCTTCCTTTTGGGGTTCATCGAAAGCCTGGCCGATTTCGGCAATCCGCTGGTCTTGGGCGGCAATTTCAACGTGCTGTCGACCGAGATCTATTTTGCCATCGTCGGCACCGTGGCCGACCCGGCCAAGGCGGCGATCCTGTCGCTGATCCTGCTGTCACTGACGCTGGGGGCGTTTCTGGCGCAGCGCAAATGGCTGGGCCGCAAGAACTATGCCACCGTGACCGGCAAGGGCGATTCAGGCCGCAATGCCGCGCTGAACGACGGGCTGCGCTGGACCTGCTATGCCGTAGCCCTGCCATGGGCCGCCTTCACGCTGGTGCTGTATGGGCTGATCTTCTTTGGCAGTTTCGTCAAGCTCTGGGGCTATGACCATACCCTGACCTTCGAGCATTACACCCGCGCCTTCGGCATCGTCTACCGCAACGGCATCCACTTCATCGGGGCGGCCTGGAGCAGCTATTTCACCACGCTGACCATCGCGGCCATCGCCGCCCCGCTGACCGCCGCCGTGGGTCTGGCGACCGCCTATCTGCTGGTGCGGCAGAAGTTCACCGGCAAGGACGCGTTCGAGTTTTCCACCATGCTGTCCTTTGCCATTCCCGGCACGGTGATCGGGGTGGCCTATGTGATGGCCTTCAACTTCCCGCCCATCGAACTGACGGCGACCGGACTGATCCTGATCATCGTCTTTGTGTTCCGCAACATGCCGGTGGGCGTGCGTGGCGGCATCGCGGCGATGAGCCAGCTGGACAAATCGCTGGATGAGGCGTCGATCACGCTGGGCGCGAATTCCGCCACCACCCTGCGCCGGGTGATCCTGCCCTTGATGGGGCCTGCGATTCTGGCGGCACTCACCTACAGTTTCGTGCGCGCCATCACCTCGGTCTCTGCCGTGATCTTTCTGGTGTCGGCGCGCTATAACATGGCCACCAGCTTTATCGTCGGACGGGTGGAGAATGGCGAATTCGGCATCGCGATTGCCTACGCGACCGTGCTGATCGTCACCATGCTGGCTGCCATCCTTGCCCTGCAACTGATCATCGGACGACGCAAACTGCGCCGGGCCGACCGCATCGAAGCCCATTGAAGGAGGATGCCATGAAAGGCTCTGTCCGGTTTGAAAATGTCACGAAGAAATTCGGCGATGTGGTCGCGTTAAAGCCGCTGTCTCTGGATATTGCGCCCGGCACGCTGGTCACCCTGCTGGGGCCATCGGGCTGCGGCAAGACCACGACGCTGCGGCTGATCGCGGGGCTGGAAAGCGCAACCGAAGGGCGCATCCTGATCGGCGGTGAGGATGTGACGCATCTGTCCGCCACCTATCGCCGCGTGTCGATGGTGTTTCAGTCCTACGCGCTGTTTCCACATATGACCGTGCTGGAAAATGTCGGCTACGGGCTGTCGGTCAAGGGCATGTCGAAAACCGAAGTGCGCGACCGGGCCGAGGCCGGGCTGGAAACCGTGGGCCTGAAAGGCTTTGGCGCGCGGCTGCCGTCGGAACTGTCGGGCGGCCAGCAACAGCGTGTGGCGGTCGCCCGCGCCATTGTGCTGGAACCCGAGGTGCTGCTGCTGGACGAGCCCTTGTCGAACCTTGACGCCAAGCTGCGCCGCCATGTGCGCGAAGAGATCCGCCAGATCCAGCAACGCCTTGGCCTGACCGCGGTTTACGTCACCCATGATCAGGAAGAGGCGATGGCAGTGTCAGACCGGATCATCGTGATGAAGAATGCCGAGATCGCGCAGGAAGGCACGCCGTTTGATCTTTACGACCGGCCCGCGAATGCCTTCATTGCCGATTTCATCGGCGACGCGAACCTGATCGATGTCGAGGTCACCAAGGCCGGGACGCCGACCGAAATCAGACTGATGGGCCGGCAACTGACCCTCCCCCTGACCAGCCAGTCGGCAGGCGCAGCGCGGATGGTTCTGCGCCCGCATCACATCCAGCTGTCACGGGATGCAGGCTCCCACGCTCTGCCCGCCGAGGTCACCTATGCCGCATGGCTGGGCAATTCGGTGCAGTATACGCTGTCCACCGAGGTGGGGTCGATCTTCGCCATCGGCGCGCCACAACCCCTGCCCTTCCGTCAGGGCGAGACGGTGCATCTGGGCTTTGGGCTCGACGATGTGAGGCTTGTGCCTGCCTGAAGAACGGCCATTGCGGGGGTCCACTGCGCAGTCTGGCTGCTCTAAACGCTGCCCCGCGACCCTTGGGCGGAGTTCAGACATATCAAGAAACTGCTTGCAATGAACCATTGGTTTTACTTGCAGTCACACCATCCACGGCGGCCGGCTGTCGCCGATCATGCCCAGCACGCAAGGACGCGCAACCGCATAATGTGGCCGCGACGCGCGACTACGGTTATCGCCGTGCTTCTTCGCTAACGCCAGGCTCCGAAAGTCGGATGGTCGCGCGGAAGCCCTCTGAACCGAAATAGGGAAAAGCCCCAACTGGGGCTCTCGTAAGTATTCGGTATCTGAAGGTGGCGGAGGGAGTGGGTCTGACGTCGAACCTTCTCCACCTTAAGCCATTGAATAAAAACGTATTTTATGTTGCCCTTATTCCCGACCGCTGAACTTCACATGGCGGCTTTACGCCCATCAAGCGCACATATCCGAAACGAAACGGTATCTGGAGGTTTGATACATGGGCTTCGATCTCGTGCTCGGCGGCATCGTTGCCGCAGCGCTCCTTGTGTACCTGCTGGCCGTGCTCCTGCGGCCGGAACGGTTCTGAGGGGCGTGGCATGGCACAACACCAAAACACATCGATCTTTTCCGCCGACCTCGTCGGGCCAGCTATCCGGGACAGTTTCACCAAGCTCGACCCGCGCCAGCTGATCCGCAACCCGGTGATGTTCACCACGGCCATGGCGGGCATGTGGCTGAACGCGACATTCGGCGGCGTCGGCGTGGGGATGATCAACATGTTCCTCTACATCATCGTCGCGGTTTTCGTCGCGGGCATGATGGTCGGGCGCACCCCTGAATACCTCGGCCACAGGATCGAGGCCAAGGAGGTGCGGCTGGCCATTCTGGCGCTGTTCTCTCACGCGGTCCTGATCCTCGGGCCCACGGCGCTGTTCGCCGCGACCTCGCTGGGCCAGGCCACTGTTCAGGACCCGGGCGCGCACGGCTTCTCTGAGATTCTTTACGAGTTCACGTCGGCTGCGGCCAACAACGGCTCGGGCTTCGAGGGCTTGGGCGACGGAACCTGGGCCTGGAACATCGCCACAGGCATCGTGATGCTGCTGGGCCGTTACCTCCCCATCATCTTGCCGCTCGCCATTGTGGGCAGCCTGATGGCCAAGCGCCGCGCGGCGGAAAGCGCGGGCACGCTTGGCGTCGAGGATGCGACCTTCGGCACGATGCTTGGCTTGACGGTCGTCATCTTCGGCGCGCTCACCTTCCTGCCGGCGGCTGCTCTTGGTCCGCTGGCCGAACACTTCTCGCTGCCCTGACCGGCGCTGACAGGAGACAGAACCATGAATGACATCATCTCAGGGCTTCGCGTCACGGCCGCAACGATGGCGATCTGCGTCGCAGGCTATACCACGGTGATCCTCGGCTTTGCGCAGGCCGTGACACCGGCGACGGCCAACGGATCGCTGATCACTGATGACACCGGCACAGTGATTGGCAGCCGCCTGATCGCGCAGGGCTTCACCTTTCCGGAATACTTCTGGCCCCGACCATCGGCGGTGGACTACGCCGCCGATGGCGCAGGGGGCTCCAATCTCTCTCCTGCCAACCCCGAGTTGGCAGAACGGGCGGAGGCGCTGATCACGGCCCATGGCGGAGTCGACGGCACCCTGATCCCCGCGGATCTGGTGACCGCCTCGGGCGCGGGGCTGGACCCCCACATCTCGCGAGAGGGTGCGCTCTTTCAAGTGACCCGCGTGGCCGAGGCGCGCGGGGTCGAGCCTGCTGCCATCCGGGCGATTGTCGACCGGTTGGCCGAACGGCCCGGCGGGATCTTCACCGCGGCCAGGATCGTCAACGTCTTGGAATTGAACCTCGCACTCGATGCGGAATTGGTAAGTCCCGCCAGTACAGAGTAAAACAGTACCATGACAGATGATGCCCGCCCCTCGCCCGATGCCCTGCTGCGCGAAGCGCAACGCGAGGGGCGTGGCACCCTCAAGATCTTTCTCGGTGCCGCCCCCGGTGTCGGGAAAACCTATGAAATGCTTCTCGAAGGCGCAGAAAAGCTTGAGGCTGGCGCGGATGTGGTGATTGGCATCGTCGAGACCCACGGCCGGAAAGAAACCGAGGCGCTGGTCTCGCCCCTGCCAGTGATCCCTCGCAAGACCATCGACTACAAGGGCCAGACACTGACCGAGATGGACCTCGATACAGTCCTTGAGCGGCGGCCGGAGATTGTCCTGGTCGACGAATTGGCCCACACCAACGCGCCCGGAAGTCGGCATCCCAAGCGATGGCAGGATATCGAGGAGTTGTTGGCCGCAGGCATCGACGTGATGACCACGGTCAACATTCAGCACGTCGAAAGCCTCAATGACATCGTGGGCAGCTTCACCCATGTCCGCGTGCGGGAGACCGTACCCGACAAGGTGTTCGAGAACGCCGAGATCGAGTTGATTGACCTGCCGCCCGAGGACCTGATCCAAGCGGCTGGACGCCGGCAAGGTCTACGTTCCAGACCAGGCCCGCCACGCGCTTGACCACTTCTTCTCGAAGGGCAATCTGCTGGCGCTGCGGGAACTCGCCCTGCGCCATGCCGCACAATATGTCGATGCCCGCATTCAGGAGCACAAGAACGTCACCGGCAAGGAGAACGGCTACACCGGTGGGCAGCGGCTTCTGGTTGCCGTCTCCCAGGCGGCCGGATGCGAGCAGGTGGTGCGTTCTGCAAAGCGGCTCGCCGATGCGCTGAAAGCCCCGATGATCGCTCTCTACGTCGAAACTCCGGCCGCTGCGCGCTTCAGCGATCCCGAAAAAACGCAACTCGGCCGCAACCTGTCACTCGCGGCATCATTGGGGGCCACCCTGCAATCGGTCCCCGCAACCTCGGCGCAGGAAGCCATACTTTCACAAGCCAGGGAAATGCGTGCAACACAGCTGGTCCTCGGCAGGTCGCGCGGCAGCGGCGGCTGGTTCAGGAGGCGCGACCGGGTCGTTCAGGACATCCTGGACCGTACGACCGGCATCGCAGTCCATGTCATCCGCTTCGACGAAACCCCACGCGCGCGCGACTGGCGGCGACTGCTGCCCCGCGAAAACTGGACCGGGGACGTAGTTGGGATCGCATCGGTGGGGGTGCTGACACTGATCGCCTATCTCGCGCAGGGCTGGATCGGGCGGGGTCCGATCGACATGCTGTATCTGGTGCCGGTCATTGCGACCGCCAGCTTTTACGGTTCCCGCGCAGGCCTTGTCGCGGCTATCGCTGCCGGGATCGCCTACAACTTCTTCTTCCTCGCCCCGGTCTACACCTTCATCATCTATAGTCCCGCCAATGTCATCACGGCAGTCTTGCTGGTGATCGTGGCGGTCATCACCAGTCAACTCGCGGCCCGCGCACGGGCCGCCGCGGCACTTGCCATGCGCAGCGCCCGCGAGAACGCCGGTCTCGCCCGTTTCGCCACGCGCCTTGGCGCTGCGAGCACCACGGAAGAGACGGCACAACTTATCAGAGATGAGCTACGGTCGTTGCTGGCGGTGCAGACGATCGTGCTGCACCGCTCCGGGGACAGCGTTGAGATCAGCGCGTTCGGACAAACAAAGCCGAAACTCACCCCCATTGATCAAGCGGCGGCCGAGTGGGTTATGGAGCACGGCGAAGACGCCGGCTTGGCAACCAACACACTCACGGCCAGCGAGTGGCAGTTCCGCCCCCTCAAGACGTCACTCGGGACGCTTGCGGTGCTGGGGTTCCGCGGACCACCGGGTCGCGATCCCATTCCCACCGAGCGCGCAGCACTGGCAGAGAGCCTGATCGACCAGGCAGCACTTGCCCACGAGCGTCTGAAGCTGGAAACCGACATGCGCGACATGGAGGTGGTCCGCCAACGCGACAGCCTGCGTGCGGCGTTGCTCGCGTCGCTCAGCCACGACTTGCGCACACCTCTGACGGCCGTGACGGCGCTGAACTTGTCGAGACGGTGCGCAGCGAGGCCCGCAGGTTGAACCGCTTCCTGTCCGACCTGTTGGACCTGACCCGGATCGAAGAAGGGGCCGTCACTCCCGATCTTGTCCCGACGGATCTGACCGACGTTATCGCCTCTGCGGTCGGCGACCTGGCCAAGACGTTGGCAGGGCGCAAGGTACAGACCTCAATCGACCCGAACCTGCCTCTCGTGCGGGCCGACGCGGTTCTGTTGAACCACGCGCTCCTGAACCTGGTCGACAATGCGGCCAAGTATTCGCCGCAGGAGGAACCGATCGAGATTATCGCGCGGATGGGGCGGCGCGGCCCGGTGATCGACGTGCTCGACGGTGGCCCCGGCATTCCCCAGGGCAGCGAACAGCGCATTTTCGACCGCTTCGCCCGCGGCGAGACATCGGATCGCACCGGCGGATCGGGGCTCGGCCTTGCCATCGTCAAGGGCTTTGCAGAGGCGATGGGCTTCACGGTCGAGGCCGCGCGGCGCCAGGGCGGCGGATCACGCTTCACCATCCGTATCCCCCATGAGGCTACAGTCCACGTGTCGATGGAGGACATCGCGTGAGCGGACACATCCTGATCGTCGACGACGAAATGCCGATCCGCCGCCTTCTTCGTGTTGCCATCGAGCGCAGCGGATATGCGACCGTCGAGGCGGATTGCGGAGCGGCCGCGCTCGATGCCCTTCGACGGTCCGTGCCGAAGCTCGTGCTTCTGGACCTGGGTCTACCCGACCGCGACGGGCTGGAACTGATCGGGGCGTTCCGCGAGAAACTCGTCCCGATCATCGTGCTGACGGCCAGAGAGGCATCGAGCGAGAAAGTCGCTGCCCTTGGCCGAACGCCATGTCAGCCGACAGCTGCGGCTCGCATATCTCGCCCCGGGGGTTCTCAAGCGCTTGGTCTACAAGCGGGAGGTGCCCGCCGTGACCCTGTTGAAACTGACCGATGTCGCGGCCTTGCCGTGGCACGAACAGCCGGAGCGGGTGTTCGACTGAGCCTCAGTGAAAGCTCGCCTGAAACGTTGTCGCCGTCAGCGAGACATGCGCGTCCAGTGGCGGGTGCAGCTCGAACGCCTTCGGCTCGCGCGAGAAATTCCACAGCCGAAATAGCCGCCATTCCGACCGGCGCTCCTCGGCCACGGCCAGTTCGTTGCGGGTGATGTGGAAGGGCGTGCGCTCCCAGCCGTTCGTGGTCTTGACCTCGATAAGCCGGGGTAGCCCGTCTAGGGCGAAACTCGCGATGTCGTAGCCCGCGCCGTCGCCATCCTCCTCCGACACCCAGCGCACCTTGCGCGCCAGATCGTCACGTCCTGCCGTCCGCAATGCCGCCCGTTCATGCGCGAGAACGCGTTCCTCGCCAGCGCGGCCGAGGGCCCGGGTGCGCTCGTCCCGGCCCGCCACGTCGAACTTGCGGGCGATGTGCAGCATCTGGTCCAGTTCCTGCGGCGGCGGCTGGTTCGACAGCGTCGGCGGCGGTCCGATCCAGATTTGCGCCGCCTCGCGTAGGGCCACGGCCGGTTGCAGCCCCGGCTGGCGCCCGAGCCAGGCCGGGTTCAGCGCCAGCCATCGGGCAACGGCAACCACCAAGGTCATCTGGAAGTTGAACGCGGGTTTGTAGCCGGGGATCCAGTCCTCGCCGAGCCCCTTCAGCACTGCGCTGATGTTCTGGTGTTTGAACTCGACGGACCCCTCGGACCGGTCGTTCAGCAGCGGCAGGAGCGCGCGGCGGTGCTCGGCCTTGCTGTAGCGGCGCGCGGAGATGTCGTCGGCCAGCATCGCGAAGTAATCCGCGACGATCAGGTCGTTCTCTTCATCCGTCCAGGGCCCGTTCGACATTGCGCCAGGCTATGGGCGCGAAGTCTGTTTGTCATCAGAGACTTCCGGCAGGGTCCTGGCTCGCTTCGGACGCTTCCGCCGGACTTGGGGATCGGCCGCCGCGGAGCCGTCCTTCCGACCGCCCTGCGCCTTCGTGTCAGTCTCCGCCACCGGATTATCTCGCGAACGGGGCGAACCCATGAACCCGGCAACCCATTGGAATTTCGTGGATGTTTTACGCCGTCCCGTGACCATCGAGGGGCGCTCGAAGAGAGACACGGGCAATTCGGAGACCCATTCTGCGTCAAGCGCCCAGTCTCCGAAGGGCGGATGGCGCTGCCAACGCCCTTTGAAACCAAAAGAAAAAAGGCCCCAATCGGGGCCCTTGGACGGATTCAGTATCTGAATGTGGCGGAGTGGAAGGGATTCGAACCCTCGAGACGTTGCCGTCTGCACCCTTAGCAGGGGTGTGCCTTCGACCACTCGGCCACCACTCCACCGACCCGTTTAAAGAGGCGGCGCGGCGGGGGCAAGGGGCTGTGTCGAAATAATCTGCAGCGCTCTGCTTACCGACATGGCTGGCCGGGGCGGCCCTGTCGCGGCGCGTCATCTGCCCAGAACGGGGTTGTGCGCCACAGGCGCCGGATGGGCCTCAAACACGGGGTCAAGCTGCATCGGGCGCAGGTGCGGGGTGCGGACAAAGCTCGCCCCGTTGCCCGCCAGTGGCCCGCTCCCCTTGGCAGGTAGCGCCACAGCATGCGGTGCCAGCCTGGCGCGCAGAAATGGCCGCCGGACATGTGGCCCGCCGCAAAGCCTTGAGCCCTGAACGTCCCGCTCTGCAAGACATCTCCGGTCGGAGGGCCTACGCGCAGCTTGTCCCCCTCTTGCACCACCGCCGATCGCAGCGCGCTTCCTGATGTGGCGCTGTCCGATCCGATGGCCGCCGCCCGGCGACCAACAACCGCAGGTTTTTGAAGTGATCTACCTCGCGGGCTTTGCCCCCGCACTGAACGCTTTCCTGGCCTTCCTGCCCGGCACTCAGGCCGAAATGGTGGTCATCGCCATCTTCGCCGGGGCAGATCTGGCCTATGTGGTCAGCTATCACCTCTTGCGCATCATCCTGGTGATCCTGCCTGCGCCGATCGTGGCGCGACTCTTTCGCTAGCCCGGCATCTCAACCGCCACCACCGCCACACAATCCCCCGGCTTCACGATTCCCGGAAAATGCCGCGCGGTGAACAGCCCGCCCCGGCGCAGCCGCACCTCCATGGGCTCTGCCCCGGTGCGCCCTGTGGGATAGATCAGCGCAATCACCTGACCCGCCGCCACCCGGTCGCCCAGATCGGCGGTAAACCGGATCAGCCCGCCGTCTTCGGCAAAGGCAAAGCAATCCCCATCCGGCATATCCAGCCATTGCGTCGGTCGCGCCTGCACCAAGCCGCGCAAGATCCCCGCCGCCATCAGCAGGTTGCGCAAGCCATCCACCGCAACGCCAACAGTCCGCGCCGATGCCGTACCGCCGCCGCCCAATTCGGTGGTGACAAAGACGCGCCCCATCTCTTCGGCCGCGGTGTCATACATGCCCACCGCATCAATCTCCAGCATCCGCACCGAATAGGGCGCACCAAAGGCCCGCACCAGCCGGAAGGCCTCGGCCTCCTGCGCCTTGTCGGGCAGGATGTGAGCCGCGCAGAATGGCAGAAAATCCAGTGTCTTGCCGCCCGAATGGAAATCCACCACCACATCGGCCATCGGCAACAGGACGCGCTGAAAGTAATCGGCAATCTTTTCCGTCACCGTGCCATCGGGCCGCCCCGGAAAGCTGCGGTTCAGATTGCCCCGGTCGATGGGCGAGGTCCGCGTCCCCGCCGCGAAGGCGGGCTGGTTCATCGCGGGCACAAGGATGACACGCCCCGTTACGTCTTCGGCCCGCAACCTGCGCGCCAGATCGAACAGCGCGACCGGCCCTTCATATTCGTCACCATGATTGCCCCCGGTCAGCAGCGCCGTCGGCCCTGCCCCGTTCTTCACCACACAGACCGGGATCATCACCGACCCCCAGGCCGCATCGTCCCGGCTGTAGGGCAGGCGCAGAAAGCCGTGCTGCACACCATCGGCGTCAAAATCCACCGTCGCGGTGATCGGAGAGTCGCGCATCCCCTACCCTTTCACGAACAGCTGGCGCGGCACATCGGCCAGACAGTCGACGCCCGTCTCGGTGATCAGGATGCTTTCGGTGATCTCCAGCCCCATATCCTCCAGCCACAGCCCGGTCATGAAATGGAAGGTCATCCCCGGCTGCAACACCGTGTGATCGCCCCGGCGCAACGACATCGTGCGCTCGCCCCAGTCCGGCGGATAGCTGACGCCGATGCCATAGCCGGTGCGGCTGTCCTTCTGGAACCCGAACCGCGCCAGCGTGTCGAAGAAGCCGACCGCGATATCCTCGCAGGTATTGCCCGGTTTGGCCGCCGCCAGGCCCGCCGCCATGCCCTCCAGCACCGCTTCTTCGGCGCGCAGGAAAGCATCCGTCGGCTTGCCCAGAAACAGCGTGCGCGACAGCGGCACATGATAGCGGTTCACGCAGCCCGCAATTTCAAAGAAGGTGCCCTCACCCGATTTCAGCGGGCTGTCATCCCATGTCAGATGCGGGGCCGCCGCATCGGCCCCCGACGGCAGCATCGGCACAATCGCCGGATAATCGCCGCCGATCCCCGGCACACCGCGCAAGGATGCGTCATAGATTTCGGCCACCAGATCGCATTTGCGCATGCCCGGTTCCGCCACATCGACAATGCGGCGGTGCATTTCAGAAACCACTTTAGCTGCATCGCGCATATAACTGATTTCACGCGCAGATTTCACTGCACGCTGCCAGTTCACCAGCGCCGTTGCATCCACCAGCTCTGCCCCCGGCAGACCTGTCAGCAACGTGCGGTAAGCGGCGGCGGTGAACCAGTAATTGTCCATCTCCACCCCGATCCTGCCCCGCGCCAGACCACGCGCCGCCAGATGCGCGCACAGGTCCTGCATCGGATGCCGTTCGGTGGACTGCACATAATGGTCGGCATAGGCCAGCATATCACCGGGTTCCAGCCAGGCGGTGCGCCGCGCCCCCTCGCGGTCCATTCCCCGACCCCACCAGAACACGGCACCCTCCAGCGGCACCACCACGCCCTGATGCACATAGAATGACCAGCCGTCATAGCCGGTCAGCCAGTTCATGTTGCTTGGATCTGACACGATCAGACAGTCCAGCCCCCGGGCTGCCATCTCGGTCCGCACCCGTTCCAGTCGGGTGGCAAATTCTTCTCGGTCAAATTTCAGCTTTGGCGTGATCATCGGCCCCTCACACATGCGTATGCGCAAGGCTTGCGCCCGTTTCCCTGCCCGTCAAGCCCCCCGCTTGCACCCAGCGTCGTGATGGTGTTGGCTGCTCCGCAAAGGGGCCTGACGATGCGGCTGGATGCGATTGATCTGAAAATCCTGGATGCCGTGCAGCGCGACGGTCGCATCACCAAGCTGCGGCTGGCCGAAGCGGCGGGCCTGTCGCCGACCCCGGTCTGGCTGCGCCTGCGGCGGCTGGAGCAATCGGGGCTGATCGCGGGCTATCATGCCCGGCTGGCCCCGCGCAAAGTCACGCCCTTTGCGGCCGTGATCATGGAAATCACCTTGTCAAACCACCGTCAGGCCGATTTTGACCGGTTCGAGCGTGCAGTGAAGGCCGCGCCGCAGGTGGTGGCGATCTGGTCCGTCGGGGGCAAGGTGGACTATTTCCTCAAAATCCTGACCCCGGATATCGAGGCCTATCAAAGCCTTGTCGATCACTGGCTTGCCAGTGACATCGGGATCGAGCGCTATTTCACCTATGTCGTCACCCGCACGGTGAAAGACGACCCTGATTTCCCGCTTGCCCTGCTGGGCTAGAGACTCTCTCTACAGCTGATCTGATTTACAGACCAAACCTTTTGCGAAACCCGGATGTTTGGTCCCCTTCTCCGGGTCTGGCCTGCCATGCTGCGCCCAGCACAAAGGAACGCAGCATGACCGACCGCGCCAATGACCTGACCGCCTGGGACCGTGACCATTTCTTTCACCCCTCCACCCCGGCAGGCCAGCATGCGCGCGGAGACAGCCCGCGCCGCCAGATTGTGGGCGGCGATGGCGTGCATATCGTGGATTCCGCTGGCATACGCAGCCTTGATGCCTTTGGCGGGCTGTATTGCGTCAACGTGGGTTACGGTCGTACGGAAATCGCCGATGCCATGGCCGCACAGGCGCGCGATCTGGCCTATTACCACGCCTATGCCGGCCACGGCACCGAGGCCAGCATCACGCTGGCCCGCATGATCATCGAACGCGCGCCCCCGAACATGAGCCGGGTGTATTTCGGCCTGTCAGGCTCTGATGCGAATGAAACCAACATCAAACTTGTCTGGTATTACAACAATATCCTTGGCCGGCCCGAGAAGAAAAAGATCATCAGCCGCTGGCGTGGCTATCACGGGTCGGGCGTGATGACTGGCAGCCTGACCGGGTTGCAGATCTTCCACGACCATTTCGACCTGCCCCGCGCGCCGATCCTGCACAGTGACGCGCCCTATTACTTCCGCCGCGATGACCTGTCGCTGACGGAGGAGCAATTTTCGGCCCGCTGTGCGCAGCGGCTTGAGGACATGATCGTGGCGGAAGGCCCCGACACCATCGCCGCCTTCTGGGCCGAACCCGTGCTCGGCACCGGCGGCATCGTGCCGCCACCGGCAGGCTATTGGCCGGCCATTCAGGCTGTGCTGACGAAATACGATATCCTGCTGGTCGCGGATGAGGTGGTCACAGGCTTTGGCCGTCTGGGCACCATGTTCGGGTCGGATCATTACGGCATGACGCCCGATCTGATCACCATCGCCAAGGGGCTGACCTCGGCCTATGCGCCACTGTCTGGGTCGATCGTGTCAGACAAGATCTGGCAGGTGCTTGTCGAAGGGGCCGACCGGATGGGGCCGATGGGCCATGGCTGGACCTATTCCGCCCACCCGGTCTGCGCTGCTGCCGGGCTGGCGAACCTGAAACTGATCGACGATCTGGGTCTGGTGGACAATGCCGGCACCACCGGCGCTTATCTGCGCAAAGGCTTGCAGGACGCGCTTTGCGCCCACCCCAATGTTGGCGATGTCCGGGGCGAAGGCATGCTGGCCGCCGTGGAACTGGTCGCCGACCGCGACAGCCGCCGCTTTTACGACCCGGCGCAGAAGATCGGCCCCCGGATTGCCGCCGCCATGCTTGAACGCGGCGTGATTGCCCGCGCGATGCCGCAAGGCGAAATCCTCGGCTTTGCCCCGCCGCTGTGCCTGACCACGGCAGAGGCCGACACCATCATCAGCGTCACTGCCGATGCCATCAGCGCCACCTTGGGCTGAAACAGACCAATGGGGGCTACCGGGCCCCTCCCAGGTTCAGGCCGTCACATCCTGCTTGTACAGCCAGTCAAACCGCTTGAGCGCCGCCCCCGGTGCAACCACCGCCCCCAACCGCAGGCCCAGATGCGCGATGCCGCGCGCCGGACCCGACAGGTGATACAGCCGCGCATTGGTATTGGCCGCCGCCACAGTGCGGGCACAGCGCGGCAAGCGCGCGGCCTGATAGGCCGCCAGCCCTGCCGCCAGGCTGTCATGCGTGGCGAGGCAATCGGCCAGCACCCAGGCATCTTCCAGCGCCATGCAGGCCCCCTGGGCCAGAAACGGCAGCGTCGGATGGGCCGCATCGCCCATTATGACCGCAGCCCCCTCATCCTGCAGCGCAAACCATTGCTTTGCCACCGGATGCCGGAACAACCCCCACAGCCAGACATCCTCGACCTGGTCCAGCCACCCGCGCACGCGCGGCGAAAATCCCTCGAAGGCCAGCTTCATATCCATGCTGTCATCGCGGATGGTCCAGCCTTCCTCCACCCAGGCCCGACGCTCTTCCACCGCCACGATGTTGCGCAAGGCGCCGCCACGCAGCGGATAGCTGACCAGATGCCGCCCCGGTGCCATATGCACCTCGGCCCGGTTTTCCACGCCCGGCGCCTCGGGGATCAGCGCGCGCCAGGCCACCTGATGGGTGAAGAACGGGGCCACCTTGCCGCTCAGCGCCGCGCGCAGGGTCGAGTGCAGCCCATCCGCCCCGATCAGCAGATCGCACTCCCCCGTTGCACCTTGTGCGTTGTGCCAGCGGGGTCGCGCCCCGGCCAGGTCGACAGAGGCAATCTTTTGCAGCAGGCGCAGTTCGACCCCGGCCTCGCGCGCGCCGTCCAGCAAGAGCGCGATCAGATCGGCGCGGTGCACGAAGTGATAGCCGCCCGCCGCGCCCGACACATCCAGCCGTGTCACCAGATCCCCTGATGGCCCGTCGCGCAACTCGACCGCCAACGCGCGTGTCGAGGCTGCCGCCAGCGCATCGCCCAGGCCCAGAGCGCGCAGCACCGCCGCACCGTTCGGGCTGATCTGCAGGCCCGCCCCCACCTCGCGGATGGCATCGGCCTGCTCCAGCACCACCACCTGTGCCCCACGCATTGCCAGAGCGCGCGCGACCGCAAGCCCGGCCACGCCGCCACCCAGAACCGTCACGCTTTGCCCGATCAGGCTCATCCGCCTCTCCCCCGTCTTTCAATGCAAAAACGCCGGACCCTCGGCCCGGCGTCATGTCTTCGTCGGCCCACAGGAGACCAGCAAATCTTGCGACGGGCCTAATCCTCGCGGTGGACCTTTTCCCGACGCTCGTGCTTTTCCTGCGCTTCCAGCGTCATCGTCGCAATCGGCCGCGCATCCAGCCGTTTCAGGCTGATCGGCTCGCCGGTCATCTCGCAATAGCCGAATTCGCCATTGTCGATCCGGCGCAGCGCGGCTTCGATCTTGGAAATCAGCTTGCGCTGACGGTCGCGGGTGCGAAGTTCCAGCGCGCGGTCGGTTTCTTCCGAGGCGCGGTCGGCCAGATCGGGCACATTGCGCCCGCTTTCGGTCAGGTTGCCAAGGGTTTCCGCGCTTTGATCCATCAGCTCCTGCTTCCAGGTCACCAGCTTGCGGCGGAAATACTCCAGCTGCCGGTCATTCATGAAAGGTTCACTCTCGGCGGGACGATAATCATCCGGGAGGAAGGCTTCTGGCTTCATCGCAGCACTCTCCAGTTGGTCGGATCGCACAGACAGGCGGGCTTTCTGTCGTTGCGCACTCCTGTTGGCGCAGCACCTAGCTCTTTTCGCAGCCGTTGTCACTAGCTGTTGCGAGAATTTGTGGTCGCAGATAGCCTGCACGCCACCTTCCCGCAGCAAGAGCAAATCCCGCAATGACCTTTACCTCGACTCAGAGCTATGTCGCCACCAAAGATCTGACCGTGGCGGTCAATGCTGCCGTCACCCTGCAACGGCCGCTGCTGGTCAAGGGGGAGCCCGGCACCGGCAAGACCGAACTGGCCCGGCAGGTGGCGGCGTCCCTGGGGATGGAATTGATTGAATGGCATGTGAAATCAACGACAAAGGCGCAGCAGGGCCTGTATGAATACGACGCCGTCAGCCGGCTGCGCGACAGCCAGCTTGGCGATGCGCGCGTGCATGATGTGGCCAATTACATCCGCAAGGGCAAGCTTTGGCAGGCCTTTGCCGCACCCGCGCGGGTTGTGTTGCTGATCGACGAGGTGGACAAGGCCGATATCGAATTTCCGAACGATCTGTTGCAGGAACTGGATCGAATGGAGTTTCACGTCTATGAAACCGGGCAAACCGTCCGCGCGCTGCATCGGCCCGTGGTCATCATCACCTCGAACAACGAAAAAGAACTGCCTGATGCCTTTCTGCGCCGGTGCTTTTTCCATTACATCCGCTTCCCCGATCCCGAGACCTTGCGTGCCATTGTGTCGCTGCACTTCCCCCAGATCAAAGAGGCGCTGCTGACCACGGCGCTGACGCAGTTTTACGACATCCGCGAGACGCCGGGGCTGAAGAAAAAACCATCAACCTCCGAGGTGCTCGATTGGCTCAAACTGCTGCTGGCCGAAGATCTGAGCCCGGAAGATCTGCGCGGTGACGCGAAATCTGCCTTGCCAAAACTGCACGGCGCCTTGCTCAAGACCGAGCAGGACGTGCAGCTGTTCGAACGCCTCGCCTTTTTGTCGCGCAGCACCCGCTAGGCCTTTGCGTCGATCCGCGTCTCATAGCTGTTCCGCCGGGGCGCGCGGGATTTTTTAAATGCCCGATCAGTCCTGCCCCTCCCCCACCGGCGGCAAGGCGGCAAGGGTCAGCTACATCGCGCGCCGCGGGGCTGACACATGCGGCGTCATTGCGTTGACACGCCGCCGCCCCTTTGCCGACAAAGGGGGCTGATCTTCCCTTGCTGTCTGCACTCTGCCGTCCCTTTTGTCACAGGTCGCCCTGCCATGCGTCTTCCCATGCTGCTCGCCGCCCTTGCCATCGGCCTTACCGGCTGCGCGCCAGCACCCGGCTCTGACGTCAGCAAGGCCGCGTTCAACCCACCCCTTGCCCTGCCCGGCCCTGTCCCCTTGCGCAGCTTTGCACCCACGCAGGCACCTGCGGCGCAGCGCAGCAATGCCGAGATGGCGCAGGATTTTCTCGACCTGAATTTCCGCATGGAAAGCGGGCGCAGCCTGCCCGTGCTGACCCGGTTCGAAACACCTGTCACCGTGGCGCTGACTGGCCATGTTCCTGCCAGCGCGCAGAGCGATTTGTCAGCGCTGCTGTCCCGGTTGCAGAGCGAGGCCGGCCTTGCGATCCGCCAGACCAATGGCCCCGCCGCGATCACCCTTGATTTTCAGCCCAGATCCGCCCTGTCGCGCGCTGTTCCCTCTGCGGCCTGTTTCGTGGTGCCGAACGTGACAGGGCTGGCCGATTACCGCAAAAAGCGGGGAAGCGCCGCAGTGGACTGGGGCCGGCTGCCCAGTCGCACGCAGATTGCCGTCATGCTGGCGTCGGATTCCAGCCCGCAAGAGCTGCGCGATTGTCTGCATGAAGAACTGGCGCAGGCGCTGGGTCCGCTCAACGACCTGTTCCGCCTGCCCGATTCCGTGTTCAACGATGACAATTTCCATTCGGTTCTGACCGGCTTCGACATGCTGATGCTGCGTGTTCACTACGATTCTGCGCTGCGGTCGGGGATGACAGAGGCGCAGGTGGCCGCACGGCTGCCCGCGATCCTTGCCCGCCTGAACCCCGCCGGACAAAATGTCGCGGGGCGCCCCAAGGGCATCAGCCCGCGCGCCTTCCTTTCGGCAACCCAGACCGCTTTTGGCGCCAATGCCGGCGCGCGGGCCAGTGGCGCGGCCCGCATGCTGACACTCGCGCGGGCGGAAGGCTGGACCGATGGCCGTCTGGCCTTCAGCCTTTATGCCCAGGGCCGCGCCCTGACCGCGCGCGACAGCGTCGCCGCGACCGAGGCCTATGCGCAGGCGGCGCAGATCTGGCGCAGCCTGCCCGGCGGCCAGATCCATGCCGCCCATGTCGATATGCAGCTGGCCGCCTTCGCCCTGTCATCGGGGCAGGATGACGCCGTGCTGTTCCTGACCTCCCGCGCCCTGCCGGTTGCGCGCAGCCACCAGAACGCATCTTTGCTGGCGTCGCTGCTGGCGATGCAGGCCGAAGCATTGGGCAGGCTTGGCCGCGGGGCGGAGGCACGGTTGGCGCGTCTCGACAGTTTGGCTTGGGCACGCTATGCGTTCGGCTCGGAAGATAAGGTGCGGGCCCGGATGGCGGATATCGCGGCCCTGGCCCGGCGCGGCGCACGGGGCTAAGGCGGGACCGCCCCCGGACAGCAGGCAAGGGAAAGCGGATGATCGTTCTGGCGGGTTTGGTCCTTGGGGTCGTGTTGGGGGCCTATACCGCGCGCAAACGCGGCGGCAACCGGCTGGACATGGCACAATATGCTGCAGGCTATGCCATCGCGCTGATGCTGTTGGGCCTGTTCGTGACCATTTTCATAGAGCGCGCCTTATCCTGATGCCCGGCGTGCGGAAAGGCTGAGCGATGTTCCTGCCGTTCTTCGACTGCCTTCGAAAAACCGGCGTTCCGGTGTCCTTGCGCGAATATCTGGGCTTTCTGGAGGGCATGGCGGCAGGGCTTGCCACCTACGATGCCGATGCGTTTTATTACCTTGCCCGCACGGCGATGGTGAAGGATGAACGCCACATCGACCGGTTCGACCGCGCCTTTGCAGCCAGTTTCCAAGGGCTGGAGCAGATCACCCCAGAACAGGTGCTGGACGCCATAGACCTGCCGCGCGCCTGGCTGGAAAAGCTGGCCGAAAGGCACCTGACGGCCGCAGAACGCGCGGAAATTCAGGCGCTAGGCGGTTTTGACGCGCTGATGGAGACGCTGAAGAAACGGCTGCAAGAGCAGACGGGCCGCCATCAGGGCGGTAGCAAATGGATCGGCACTGCCGGCACCTCGCCGTTCGGGGCCTATGGCTACAACCCCGAAGGCGTGCGCATCGGGCAGCACGAAAGCCGCCACAAAAGCGCGGTCAAGGTCTGGGACAAGCGCGAATTCCGCAACCTGGATGACAAGGCCGAGCTTGGCACCCGCAGCATCAAGATCGCGCTGCGCAACCTGCGCCGATGGGCCCGCGATGGGGCAGCGCAGGAATTTGATCTTGATGGCACGATTCAGTCCACCGCGCGCTCGGGCTTTTTGGATGTGCAGACCCGGGCCGAACGGCGCAATGCGGTCAAGGTGCTGATCTTTTTTGACATCGGCGGCAGCATGGACCCCTATGTGCGGGTGATGGAAGAGCTGTTTTCTGCCGCGCGGTCAGAGTTCAAACACCTTGTCCCGTTCTATTTCCACAACTGCCTGTACGAAGGCGTCTGGCGTGACAATGCCCGCCGCTGGGACGCGCAGACCCCCACTTGGGATGTGCTGCGCAGCTATGGCCCGAACTACCGGTGCATCTTTGTCGGCGACGCGGCCATGTCCCCCTATGAGATCTTGCACCCCGGAGGTGCGAATGAACACTGGAACCCGGAATCCGGCCAGGTCTGGCTGGAACGCGCCTGTGCGCAGTGGCCGCAGCATCTGTGGATCAACCCGGTGGCTGAGGCGCATTGGTCCTATACCCAATCCACCCAGTTGATTTCGAGCATTTTCGCGGGCCGCATGGTGCCGATGACCATTGAGGGCCTGACCCGGGGCATCAGGCTGATCCGATGACCCTGCTGCGCCGCCATCCGCTTCTGGCCAGCCTCTTCGCCCTGGCCCTGATCCTGACACTGGTGTTTGCCGGCCGCTTCGTGGCGCAGGTGATCTATTGGTCCGACCCGGCGCGGCAGGAGCAGGATGTCGAAGGCTGGATGACCCTGCGCTATATTGCCCGCAGCTGGCAGTTGCCGCCGCGCGATCTGTATGACGCTGCGGGACTGCCCGGCCCGACGCGGCGCCAGCCGATGACGCTGGAACAACTGGCCGAAGACCGCGGCATCCCCTTGCCCACCCTGATTGCCGAGGTCGAGGCGGCCATCGACCGCCTGACCGAAGCGCGCGACGGGGTGGCGGCACCGTGACCGATTGGATGCTTTCTGCCGTGCCGACCTATGGGCCCTGGCTGGTGGCGCTGGTCACATTCTTGTCCTGTGTCGGGGTGCCGGTGCCTGCGTCGATGCTGATGCTGGCCGCAGGGGGCTTTGCCGCCGCCGGTGATCTGGAGGTCTGGCAGGTGGCATTCGCCGCGCTGCTGGGCGCGGGGGTCGGCGACCAGACCGCCTATTGGGCGGCGCGCAAGGGGGGTGCCCCGCTGGTCGACCGCATTGCCACCGGTGCCCGGGAACAGCTGCTGGACCGTGCCCGCGCCCAGGTGGCCGCCCGGGGCACATTGGCGGTGTTCCTCACCCGCTGGCTGATCAGCCCGCTTGCGCCCTATGCCAACCTGATCGCCGGGGCCAGCCGCATGCGCTGGCTGCCCTTTGCATCCGCCGCCGTTGCAGGAGAACTGGTCTGGGTGGGCGTCTATGTCGGTGCAGGCTATACCTTTGGCGACAATCTGGAAGCTGCGACCGAATTCGCCGGGTCAATCGTTGGATTTCTGGCCGCAGGGGCCATCGCCGCCGCGCTTGGCTGGTGGCTGTGGCATTTGGCCAAACGCGGTGAGTGACCCTTTCCCTTTGCCGCGCCCCGCCCCATATTCCAAAGCATGATCAAATTCCTGCCCATCCTCCTTGCCATCGGATACGCCCTTCTCATGTGGCGGTTCTCGGTCTGGCGTACGGGGAAGATGCTCGACAGCCAAAGCCAGCCCCTGACCGACCCTGCCATCACCCGCCTGGCCGACCGGATGGCACAGGCGCTGGAGATTCCCACCATCAAGGTCAACGTGTTCGAGATTGACGCCGTCAACGGCCTTGCCGCCCCCGACGGCCGCATTTTCCTCACCCGCGGCTTTATGAACCGCAAGGCCCGTGGCGAGGTCAGCGCCGAAGAACTGGCCAGTGTCATCGCGCATGAACTGGGGCATGTGGCCTTGGGCCACACCCGCCGCCGGATGATCGACTTCACCGGGCAGAATGCCGTGTTCGTGATGCTGTCGGCGCTGCTCAACCGATTCATTCCAGTGCTGGGGGTCTGGATTGCCAACCTGATCTCCACCGCGCTGATGGCCCGCATGTCGCGCCGCGATGAATTCGAGGCAGATGCCTATGCCTCGGCCCTGCTGGTCAAGGCGGGCATTGGCACGGCGCCGCAAAAATCGCTGTTCCGCAAACTGGAAGCATTGACCAATACATCAGGCCCGGGCGTGCCGGCCTGGCTGCTCAGCCACCCCCGCACGGATGACCGCATCAGGGCGATCGAGGCGGCGGAAATCCGTTGGCAAGCCCGCTGACCGTTGTTTTGATGGAACCCATGGCCGGGTCTTGCGTTGCCTCTGTGTAATTTGACACTCTACAGGAGGCCTTATGTCCGCCCCGCAAACCAATATCGAAAAACAGAAGCGCCGTCACCGCGGCCCGCTGATCGGGATGATCGTCGTGGTCCTTGCCGTCGGCCTCTACTATCTGTGGTGGGTCGGCTACGAAGTCTCGGAATCTAATCCGCCGCAGGGCGAACAGACCCAGATCGACAGCCGCACCGGCCAGACAACGGACCCCGCCCCATCGGCAACCGAAGCCGAATCGGCACTGGTGCCGCGGGCCGAACAGTCATCGCCCGGCGTACCGGCGCAGAATGTTGACCCGCTCACGCCCGCCGATGTTCCGGCAGTGGATGCTCCGCCGGCAGAGTAATCTTTCGCATGGGTTTAGACCCCTGCCCTGTCCAATGCCTTTGCCAACCGGTTCAGCCGCGCCCGCTTCAACAGCGATGTGCGGCTGAACGTTTGTCCTGCCAGCCGGCAGGCGGTCGCGTGGACATCTTCTACAACCTGCGCCACGTCCTGCGGGTTGTGCGACCAAAACTCCCACAACATCCCATCGGGATCGCGCCGCTCCACCCCTTCTTCGGCCAGCAGTTGGCGCGGAAAATCCATGGCGTTGAAGGTGATGATACAGTCGGCCGATCCACCGATGGCCACCGCAAGCACATGCACATCATCAGGGTCCGGTAGCATCAGCCGGGCCTCGATCTCTGGCCGCTCGCGCAGCATCGCCGCCGGAAAGCGCGCCCGCAACAGTGCCGCCTCCCCCTCCGCCACAGCCTGCTGCACCGGCCCCAGCTTGGCCGTCGCCCGCACCCATTCGCGCAGGATGCGTTCGGAAAACAAAGGCTCGTACAGCCCCGCCGCAGCACATCCCATCAGGATCTCCCGCAGCACGGTCGGATAGAGCACGCAGGCGTCCAGAACCGCCCGCAAGCGCGTCACCCGTCCAGCCGGAAGGTCAGCGCCTTCAGATAGCCCGATTCTGCCAATTGCGGCAGCATGGGGTGGTCTGGCCCGGCAAAGCCGGTGTGGATCAGCTGCGCCCGCCGCCCGCCGCGCCCGATGCCCCGACCGCTTGCATTGCGGAACGAGGCCAGATCGGCAGCGTGAGAACAGGAACACAACACCAGGTAACCTCCCGGTGCGACCAGCGGCGCTGCCAGCCGCGCCACACGCTCATAGGCGCGCAAGCCTGCTTCCAGCGCAGGTTTGGCCGGTGCAAAGGAGGGCGGGTCGCAGATGACCAGATCAAACTGCGCGCCCTCGGCCCCCAAGGCCTCCAGCACGTCAAAGGCATCGCCCTGGCGGGTGGCAAAGCGTGCCTCTACCCCCATTGCAGCAGCACCCTGCGCGGCCAAAGCCAGCGCCGGGGCCGATCCGTCCACCGACAAGGCGCTTTCTGCCCCGGCCGCCAGACAGGCAAGGCCAAAGCCGCCGACATGGGCAAACACATCCAGCACCCGCGCGCCCCGTGCCAGACGCGCGGCAAAGGCGTGGTTCGGGCGCTGGTCATAAAACAACCCGGTCTTCTGGCCGCCCACAAGGTCGGCCATGTAGAGCGCCCCGTTCATTGGCACTGTCAGCGGCCCGTCCACCGCGCCGCGCACCACAACGACCTCTTCGGCCAGCCCTTCCAGACTGCGTGACCGGCCCGTCCCGTTCTTGACCACCGACGCCACACCCGTCACCGCCATCAGCGCCGCCACCAGCACATCCAGATGCGCCTCGGCCCAGGCCGCATTCGGCTGCACCACGGCCACATCGCCAAAGCGGTCAATCACCACACCGGGCAATCCATCGGCCTCGGCATGCACCAGCCGGTAATAGGGCGCGTCGAACAGCCGCGCGCGCAGGTCCAGCGCACGGGCAATCCGCAGCTCGAACCAGGCTTGGTCAATCACCGCTGCCGGGTCACGGTCCAGCATTCGGCAGATGATCTTTGATTTGGGGTTTACCGTCACCAGCCCCAGGGGCCGCCGCTCACCATCCTCCAGCACGGCAAGCGTGCCGGGGGCCAGACCTTGGGTCCGCCGGTCGGTGACCAGCTCATCGGCATAGACCCAAGGGAAGCCGTGCCGGATCGCCCGGGCCTCGGCCTTGGGTTTCAGCCGCACCACGGGAAGGGTGCGGGCATCGGCATCAGAAACGGAGTCGGGGGCGTCATGCGCAACGGGAGGGGTCATCATCCCCTTCCCTTACCGCAAACGCCCCGCTTGGGAAATGCCCCTCAGCGCAGGGTCACGATATCCGGCTGCGTCAGGGCCCGGGCCAGCAGCATCGGGTCTGTCACCCGCGCCGAGAGTTCAGATCGGATTGCCTGCGCCAGCCGGTCCACCACCACCACCCGCTGGGTGCGACCTGCCAATTCCTCGGCCACCGCCTGTTTGCCGCCAGCAGCCTTTGCATCGGCCACCACCGCACGTGGCCCGTCGATCACCGCGCCCGTTTCAGCATCGCGCACCGTCAGGTCAAAGCGCATGGAATGGGTGCCACCCACTGTATAACGGGTCTTTTCCGTTACCGAGTGAAAGCGTGTCACCTCGACATCCACCACAACGCGGCGACCCGAGGTCATCGCGCTGGTGCCGCGCTCCATCGCCTCACGGACCATCGCCGCCACCTGCGCATGGCGATTGCCCCTCGGCTCGCCGCGCCAGACGATATCGGCCACCGGATAGAACATATTGGCTTCCGACACCTTCAGACTGTCGGGCACCGCGACGCGGACCTCTTGCACATCGTATTGCGCCGCCATCACCTGCGCTCCGGCCGGGAGGCGGACCGCCCCCGGCCCCTGCGTGGCCAGCGTCATCTGACTCCGGTCCGCCTGCATAACCTCCGGCCCGGTGCCACAGGCCGACAGAGCCATCACCACAGACAGAACCGGTATAAGCAGTGTCTTCATCACCAAATCCTCCGGGGAGGTCTTCCCCTTGTCTTTGCAGGCATAGCTGCCAAAAATGGCACGATTACGCGCAAATCTGTGCAAAAGCGGGGTTTTGTGGTGTCTGCGGGGCGGGCCACAGCCCCTGTAGAAGCGCCTCGCCTTGCCTGGCGGCGGGCCCCCTGGGGCTCTGGCAGCGGCTGGGGGGGCACCCGCTCTTGTTAGCGCTAACAAATTCTGATACGCTGATGCCACCGCCAGCCACAACGCAAAGGCCCGCCATGACCCTGCATCCCACGATCGCCCGCGTCACCGACCGCATCCGCGCGCGCAGCCATGGACCAAGGGGCGATTACCTGCGCCAGATGAGCGCTGCCGTGGCCGCCGGCCCCGCGCGCAGCCATCTGACCTGTGGCAATCAGGCCCATGCCTATGCTGCGATGGCGCAGGACAAGGACACGCTGGCCACCACCCGCGCCCCCAATATCGGCATCGTCACCGCCTATAATGACATGCTCTCGGCGCATCAGCCGTTTGAACGTTACCCCGACCTGATCCGCGCCGCCGCTCGTGCCGCCGGGGCCACCGCGCAGGTGGCCGGTGGCGTGCCTGCGATGTGCGATGGCGTCACCCAAGGCCAGCCGGGGATGGAGTTGTCGCTGTTCTCACGCGATGTGATCGCGCTGGCCGCAGGCGTGGCGCTGAGCCACAACACCTTCGACTCTGCCCTCTACCTTGGCGTCTGCGATAAAATCGTGCCCGGCCTGATCATCGCCGCCGCCAGCTTCGGCCATATTCCGGCGGTGTTCGTGCCCGCCGGACCGATGACGAGCGGAATCCCGAATGATCAGAAATCTGCCGTCCGCAACGCCTATGCCGAAGGCAAGGCCAGCCGCGACGAGCTGATGGCGGCGGAAATGGCCAGCTATCACGGCGCGGGCACCTGCACCTTTTACGGCACCGCCAATACCAATCAGATGCTGATGGAATTCATGGGGATGCACCTGCCCGGCTCCAGCTTCATCAACCCCGGCACGCCTTTGCGTGACGCGCTGACCACGGCAGCGGTGGAACGCGCGGCCCAGATCACCGCACTTGGCAATGATTTCCGGCCGGCCGGCGAGATTCTCGACGAACGGGCCTATGTCAACGGTCTGGTGGGGTTGATGGCCACGGGGGGCTCCACCAATCTTGTGCTGCACCTGCCGGCGATGGCGCGGGCCAGCGGGGTGATCCTTGATCTGCAGGATTTTGCCGATCTGTCCGATGTGGTCCCGCTGATGGCCAAGGTCTATCCCAACGGCCTTGCAGATGTGAACCATTTCCACGCCGCCGGCGGGTTGCAATTCCTGATCAACCAGCTGCTGGACGCAGGGCTGCTGCATCCCGATGCCAAGACGGTTCAGGGCGACGGGCTGGAGGCCTACCGTCAGGAACCCACGCTGAAAGAGGGCAAGCTCGGCTGGCAGGACGGCCCGCGCATCAGCCTGAACGACAAAATCGTGCGGCCCGCCTCTGATCCTTTTGCCTCCAGCGGCGGCTTGAAACAGCTGTCCGGCAATCTTGGGCGCGGCGTGATCAAGGTCTCCGCCGTCGCCCCCGAGCGCCATATCGTGCAGGCCCCGGTCCGCATCTTTCACACCCAGGATGCGGTCAAGGCCGCCTTCAAGGCGGGCGAATTCACCTCTGACACCATCGTCGTGGTCCGCTTTCAGGGCCCCAGCGCCAATGGGATGCCCGAACTGCACTCGCTGACCCCCACCCTGATGGTGCTGCAAGATCGCGGGCTCAACGTGGCGCTGGTCACCGATGGCCGCATGTCGGGGGCCAGCGGCAAGGTGCCTGCCGCCATCCACGTCTCCCCCGAGGCCGCCAAGGGCGGCCCCCTCGCCCGCCTGCGCGACGGCGACATCGTCCGCCTTGATGCGGTCGCAGGCACGCTGTGCGTATTGGCAGAGGATTTCGACAGCCGCCCCCCCGTCACCGCCGATCTCTCGGCCAACAATCATGGCATCGGGCGCGAACTCTTCAACGTCTTCCGCCAGACCGTCGGCACCGCCGACACCGGTGCCGGCGTGGTGGTCTGACGCAGCACCCTCTTGTCTCATTATCTGTTCTTAAATATCCCCGCCGGAGGCTCCTGCCCTCCCCGCCTCTCTGCCGCCAAAGGACCATGCCCATGACCCCCGCCGAACAATCCGCCCGCGCGCTTGACGTGTGCCGCCTTGCCCCCGTCGTTCCCGTGCTGGTGATCGACGATCTGGCGCATGCCCGCCCCTTGGCCGAAGCGCTGGTCGCGGGTGGTCTGCCTGCGCTGGAGGTCACCTTGCGCACAGCTTGCGCGCTGGACGCAATCCGAGTGATGGCAGAGGTTCCGGGCGGCGTCGTCGGGGCAGGCACGCTGCTGACCCGCGCGGATGTCAAGGCCGCCAAGGAGGCCGGGGCCACCTTCGGCGTCTCGCCGGGGGCAACCGAGGCTCTGCTCGACGCCTGCGCCGAATTTGATCTGCCTCTGCTGCCCGGCGCGGTCACCGCATCCGAAGTGATGCGCTTGCTGGAAAAGGGCTACACGGTGCAGAAATTCTTCCCCGCCGAACAATCCGGGGGGGCGGCCTTTCTCAAATCCATCGGCGCGCCGATCCCGCAGGTCAGCTTTTGCCCTACAGGGGGCATCAGCCTGAAAAACGCGGCCGATTATCTGTCACTCAAGAACATCCTCTGCGTCGGCGGCTCTTGGGTCGCGCCCAAAGAGGCAATGGCGAAGGGCGACTGGGCCACCGTCACCACCCTTGCGGCCGAAGCACGCGCTTTGCGCGGCTAGGTCCAGGCCAGCGCGCGACACTGTGCACAAAACGGCTAGCCTCAGGCCGCCCAGCCCCATTGATCGATGCGCCGTTTGCGCCGCGCCGCGCGCGGGGTCTCGGCCCGCATCTCTTCTGCCAGGGCTTCGGCAATCACCGCCCCGATTTCGGCCGAGGCGGTGATGCCCTGAACGAACGGCCGGTCGTGCATCAGGTACGGCAAGGCCGCCAGCACCAAGCGCCCCTCGAACCCCGGCACGCCGGTCAGCGCGAAGGCAGCGTCCAGATCCGGCACCTCTTGCCCCGCTTCCAGCACGGCGCGGCGCAGCCCGGGAAAGGGCATATCCTCTGCCGCCATCGGGCGCTGGCCGCGCGCGTCGATGAACACGTCAAACCGCATCTGCCGCGCCGGCGCGGCCTGATCTGCATCCGGTGCCAAGGTGATCACCGTGCCTTGCGGCCCGGGCTCCAGATCATAATCCTCGCCCAATGCCACCACCCGCAGCACGCCCGCATCCCGCAGCGCCAGCAGACGGCGGATCGATTCCGGTGGGACGGCGGCGTAATTGTCGATGAACACCCGCTTGAGCCCCGCATCAAACCGGGCGCGGTCGGCCTCGGGTAAGCTGGCCACAACCGCTTCGACCTGTTCATGCATGCGCAAGATGGCATAACGCCAGCCGACCGTCACCTTATTGGCCTTGTTCGCCTCGACCTCGCGCAGGTTTTCCCGCGCCCAGCCAAAGGGATCGCGCGCCATCCGGTCTGCAAAATAGGTCTGCGCGACATCATCCGCCGTCAACTGGTCAAGGCCGATCTTCTCGGCATATTCCGGGTCCGCCACTGCAATCTCGGCCCGGAACAGATCGAACACCGCATCCAGCGGCCTTGGCCCGGCAAGCGCCTGCGTCAGCGCGCTGTCGGTCATCACCTGCAAGGGGCTGTAGGGAATGGGGCAATAGAAATCCGCCTCTGGCAACACCCCGCTGCGTGACATCAAGGTGATCTGCAGGCCGGTGCCATCCGCTGCTGCATCGTCGAGGTCATAGGTCAGGTCTTCACCACGCCCGCTGAGACGAAAGCGCCCATGCTGGGTTGCGACCGCCATCGCCGCATCGATCGCGCTCAGCGAGGTGCCAAGAATGCCCACGCGCAATGCGGGAATGTCGGTCTGAATCAGCCCGGACCAAGGGTTGGGGAAATAGCGCCCTGTGCCCGGATCATCCTCGGCAAAGCTGTGGCCCGAGGCCACGATCACATGGTCAAACACCGCCGTTTCAGACGGTGCCGCCGCCACCACCAGCCGCAAGCCAGTGCTTTGCGCGACGATATCGGTCACCTCGACCCCGGTTTTTACCACCACCTGATGGCCTGCCGCCTGCGCCCGCGCGATCAGCTGCTGAAACTGGTCATGAAAATAGCTCCCCAGCATCAGGCGCGGCGTGAACAGGCGTTCATCCAGATCGGCACGCACCAGCCCGAACCGCGCCAGATCGGCATCGGATTGCGCCTGCATCCAGTCCAGATAGCCTGTCACCAGTGGTGGAATTTCAATACTTGCGATATTGGCCAGCATTGCCTTGGTGGCCGAGTCCAGGGAATAGGGCGTGCCGACGCCGATGGTGTCGCCCTTTTCGTACAAGGTGATCCGGCAGGCCGGTCCGGCACTCAGCCCGGCAAAGGTGTAAAGGCCGGTCGGCCCGGTGCCGATGATCGCGACAGATTTCATGCTGACAGACTCCTGACCGGCAAAGGCTCCGGCACCGTGCAAACGCGCATCAGCACCGGCAGGTTCCCCTGACCTGGAGCCAAGCATCGCGAACCCCTTCCAGCCGGATACGGTGAAAAAATTACGCCGGGGGAAGGCCTTCCCCCGGCGCAGTGCCACTCGTGAAATACCAAACGGAAATCAGACAACTTGTTACCAACCGATACAGGGCAAAGCCCCGCACCGGATCCTGTAGCGCAAGTTCATGACGGGGGTGCAGCGCATAAGGCCGGCCCGAGCCCGTCAAACCCTCAGTCCAGATGGCGGGTGTCTTGCAACAGCACTGTCAGCTCATCGCGCATGTCGCGCAGCTGGGTTACGTCCGCTGGCGGCATGCCAGCTGCGCCAATGGCGTCGTCAAAGGCCTCCAGCACGTGGTTTTCACCATCGCGGATGCTGTCCATCACATCGGCATCAATGTCATCGAACAAAGCGCGCAGTGACACCACAGCCTTGTTGACGGTGCCCATGAAACTGCCGTCGGCATCGGGTTCGACGCCGTGGCGGATCAACATGGCGGTCAGGGCCGCATTGTGGCGGTCATGAATCGCGCGGAACCGTTCGGCCACCGGGCGGAACTCTGGTTCGGCCTTGTCTACCATGGTGACATAACCGGCCAACGCATCCGCCGTCCGGCGTTGCAGCGCCAGCAAGGCATCGGCGGCATCCGGGGCCGCTTCGGGTGCAGTGCCGGTTTCGGTATCAAGCATCATCGCGGCGGTTGTCGGGGTGAGCATGGAAACTCCTTTCACGCGGTTGCAGGGATTCTGCCGGGTCGGCTGCCCGACCCTGTGCAGATACAACGCCGGTCCCCCGGCTGGGGTTCCGGCGCAGCGGTCAGCTTTGCACCAGAACCAGAACCGCCTGCCCCGGCACCATCACCTGCCCCGAACGCGAGGCATCGGCCCCCTCCTGCGGCACGACGGCCTCGGCCGCGCTGTCGAGCCGAAGGGTCCAGTCGCCCTCGGGCAAGACAAAATCTGCGTCATCGCCCGCATTCAGCACAACCAGCACATCGGCCCGCTCTGCCCGGCGCAGCACCAGCCCCAGCGGCCCTTCCTGCTGCCAGTCGCCGTCCTGCATCTCGCGCCCTTCGGCGTGCAGCCACACCGCCTCGTCGGCCATGCCGTCGCCATCCCCGGCCCCAACGGCAAAGCGCCGTCGCGCCAGACCCAGATCGCTGCGCAGCGCCGTCATCTGACCCACGGCCTGCACCAGTTCGGCTTTCGCTTCGGCCCAGTTGATCCAGGCCAGCTCGTTATCCTGACAATAGGCGTTGTTGTTGCCCTGCTGCGAATGGCCCAGCTCGTCGCCCGCCAGGATCATCGGAACGCCCTGCGACATCAGCAGACTGGCCAACATCGCCTTGGCGCGGCGCAAGCGGCCATGCAGGATACCGGGGTCATCGGTCGGACCTTCGGCCCCCATGTTGTGCGACAGGTTGTTGTCGTGGCCATCGGCATTGTCTTCGCCATTGGCCTCGTTGTGCTTGTCATCATAAGACAGGCAATCCCACAGGGTAAAACCGTCATGTGCCGCCAGAAAGTTGACCGAAGAGGTCGCCGGCCGGCGGGAGTGGTGAAACTGCACCGGTGACCCCAGCAGGCGCTGCGCCAGATCGCCGCGCAGGCCGGCATCGCGCCGCCAGAAGCTGCGCAGGTCATCGCGCGCCTTGTCGTTCCATTCCCGGAAGGGCCAGGGGAAACCGCCCACCTGATAGCCGCCCTCGCCGATATCCCATGGTTCGGCGATCAGCTTGACGCGGCTCAGCACCGGGTCTTGCCGGATCGCGGCAAAGAAGGCGCCTTCCCGCTCGAAGCCCGCGCTTTCGCGCCCCAGGGTCGAGGCAAGGTCAAAGCGGAACCCGTCGACATGCATCACCTGCACCCAATAGCGCAAGCTGTCCAGCACCATGCGCAACACCATCGGATGCGCAACATTGAGCGTATTGCCGCAGCCGGTGGTGTCAAAGCTGTGGCGCGGGTTTTCGGGCGACAGGAGGTAATAGGATGCGTTGTCGATCCCGCGGAACGACAGGGTCGGCCCCATCTCATTGCCTTCCGCCGTGTGGTTGTAGACCACATCCAGCAGCACCTCGATCCCGGCATCATGGAAGCGGCGGATCGCATCCTTGATTTCCGACAGTTTGCCGGTCTTCAGATAAGGCGCATTCGGCGCAAAGAACGACAGCGAGTTATACCCCCAATAGTTCGACAGCCCCTTTTCCAGCAGATGCCGGTCCTGCACAAAGGATTGCACCGGCAGCAATTCGATGGCGGTGATCCCAAGTGCCTTGAGGTGATCAATCACCGGGGCGGATGCCAGCCCGGCAAAGGTGCCCTGATCGGCCTGCACCACCCCGTCATGGCGCATCGTCAGTCCCTTGACATGCGCCTCGTAGATCACGGTCTTGTCCCAGGGCGTCTGCAAGGCGCGGTCTGCCGACCAGTCAAAATTCTGGTCCACCACCAAGGCGCGCGGCATGAATGGGGCGGAGTCGCGGTCATCAAATGCCGTATCCTCACCGCCGACAGGATAGCCGAACAGCGCATCATCCCAAGTCAGCGTGCCAGTCAGCTGCCGGGCATAAGGGTCCAGCAACAATTTGTTCAGGTTGAAACGGTGCCCCTCTTCCGGGGCATAGCGGCCATGAACGCGGTAGCCATAGGCCTGGCCCGGCATCAGCCCCGGCACAAAGCCGAACCAGACCCCGCCCTCCATATCGGGCATGTCCATACGGGCGGTTTCGGTCTGCCCGTCAGGGCCAAAGAGACACAGCTCCACCCGCTCGGCATGGTCTGAAAACAGCGCGAAATTGACGCCATCTCCATTGGGTTCGGCGCCAAGGGCATCAGGATGGCCTGCGTCCCGGTCAAAGGCCACATCCTGCGTAACGGCTTTTAGCATCATGACACCATCTGTTGGAAAAATCTGAACCGTCCCTGACGCGCTGTGCGCGGCAAGCTCGCGGCCCGGCGCGACAACATCTGTGTGGTCACCAGCGTCGTCCCCCCCGGGGTCACCCGGAACCAGCGCGCATCCTCGACCGGGTCTTCGCCCACCACCAGCCCTTCGGGCAGGGTGACACCCGGCGCAATCAGCGCCCGCGTCAACCGGCAGCCCGGCGACAATCGCGCGCCATCCATCAGCACCGATTGCTCCACCACGCCCCAGCCCGGTTTTCCGGACGGGCTGTGCAGCGGCGCAAACAGCCGCAGGCCACCCACCGTAGTCGACATGCCAAAGCGCGACAGCACCGGCTCCAGATCGGCCAGATCGGGGGATGGCAAGGCGCAAGGCACCTCACCGGTCTCGAACAGCAGGGCGGTTTCGCGCAGGCTGTCCAGCGTGCCCACATCGCGCCAGAAGGCGGGCTGACCGCGCTCGCTGTTCCAGACCCAGGCAAAAGCATCGCCCGCGGCCACCGCCTGAGGCAGTATGTCATGGCCGAAATCATGGCCGCTGCCCGCCACCTGCGCATCTCGCGCCAGCATGTCGCGCAGCCAACGCCAGTCGCAGATGTAGATGCCCATGCTGGCCAGCGCCTGATCCGGCCGGTCCGGCATCCCGCGGGGCGCGGCGGGCTTTTCGACGAAGGCGCGGATCTGGCCGCCGTCATCGGCTGTGATCACGCCAAAGTCACGCGCGGCCTCGCGCGGTACGGGCTGCGCTGCCACCGTGATGCGCGCGCCAGAGGCGCGGTGCGCCGCGATCAGCGGGCGATAATCCATTTCATAAACATGATCCGCCGACAGGATCAGCACCTCACGCGCGCCAAGCCCGTCCAGATCGGCCCGGTTCTTCCACACCGCATCCGCCGTGCCGGTATAACCCAACTCCGCATCCGGCAGGTCTGACCCCCGCCGCAGCCGAAGCGCCCCATCCCCCAGCCGCCCGCTCCAGGCGGCCTGCAGATAGTCTTCCAGCGGCTCGGCCCGGTACTGGCTGGCCACGATCACGTGCTGCAGACCTGACCGCACGATGTTTTCCAGGGTGAAATCCACAATCCGCCGCCGTCGCGCAAAAGGCAGCGCCGGCTTGCAGGTCCGCTCGGTCAACTCATAAAGACGCGATCCGCGCCCCCCGGCGAGCAGAAGGGTCACCAGGTTGGCAGATCTCTCATCCTGCGTTGCGTCGCTCACCATGCTGGCCATTGTTCGGATCTCCGGAAACAGGGACAGAGGCGGCATCTGCGCCAGTGTCCGACAACTGTGTGAAGTCCGGTGTCAACGCCACAACCGCGGCTTGGGTTGCATGAAATCTGCGTGCCTCGGCGATTAATTGCCCGCTTATAACGGCCAGAACCACAGGATCGCCGGCATCCCCACCGCTATCACGATCGCCTCCAGAGGCAAGCCCATCCGCCAGTAATCCGAAAACCGGTACGACCCCGGCCCCATGACGATGGTGTTGTTCTGATGTCCGATCGGCGTCAGGAACGCGCAGGATGCGGCAATCGCCACCCCCATCAGATAGGAGTCCGGGTTCGTCCCCGTCGCCTCGGCCAGCCGGATGCCCACCGGGGCGGCCAGAATGGCGGTGGCATTGTTGTTGAGCACATCCGAGATGAACATGGTCGAGACGATCAGCACCAGCAGACCCACCCAGGCCGGCAGTCCCGATGTCGCAGCCGCCAGCGCCCCTGCAATCAGCCCAGATGCGCCGGTGCTGTCCATTGCCATCCCCAGCGGGATCAGCGCCGCCAGAAGGATGATCACCGGCCAGTCGATATGGTCATACAGATCCTCTACCCCCAGCACCTTGAACAGCACATAGCCAATCACCACCGCCCCCAGCGCCACCGGCATCGTCACCAGCCCAAGGCTGACCGCCGCAATCGCGGCGACGAACATCAGCACCGCCCCCACCGCACGCTTTTCCATCGTCACTGTCTCGCGCCGGCTCAGCGGCAGCAGGCGCAGCGCATCGGCGATGGCCTCGGCCTCGGTTTCGGGGATCAGCACCAGCAGGATGTCGCCCGCAAGGATCTTGGTGTCGCGCAGCTTGTCATGCAAGGTGCGGTCGCGCCGCATGATGCCCAGCAACACCGAATCGTGGTCCACCGCCAGCCGCGCCTGACGCGCCGTGCGCCCCACGATGCGCGACGCATCGGTGACAACAAATTCCACCATCACCTCACCGGCCAGGGAAATGCGCGGCGCATCTGCCGCCAAGCCATCAGGGTAGGCCAGTTGCAGTTCCACCCGCACCTCCTCCAGCAAGGTCGGGTTCGCCTCGACCAGCAGGATATCGCCAATCTCCAGCACGATGCTGGCCGGAGCGCCGTAAACCCGCCGGCCCCGGCGCTTGACCGCGATCAGTGTCGCCCCCAGCTTTTCGCAGGCGGCGCGCAGATCGGCCTTGCTCTGGTCGATGGATTTGGAATCCTCGGGCACCACCAACTCGGTCACATAATGGCGCATCCGCGCTTCGGTATCGGCGGGTGTGCTGCCCTCGTCCCGGTGTGGCACCAGCCGCCAGCCAACAAAGGCCACGAACAGCAGGCCCGCCACCGCCACAATGCCGCCCGCCCAGGCAAAGTCGAAAAAGCCAAAGGGCGTCCCCGTTGCATCGGCACGAAAGCCCGACACGATCAGGTTCGGCGGCGTACCGATCAGCGTGACCATTCCCCCCAGAATGGTGGCAAAGGCCAGCGCCATCAGCGTCAGGCCTGCCCCCCGCCCCGCCTTGCGCGCTGTCGCCACATCGACGGGCATCAGCAGGGCCAGCGCGGTCACATTGTTCATCACCGCCGACAGCAGACCGCCCACTGCCCCCAAGCGCAGCACATGCAGCGACACCGGCAGATCAGGGTTCGACAGCACCCGCGCCAGAGCATTGATGGCCCCTGTCCGGATCAGGCCGGCCGACACCACAAGCACCAGCGCCACCGTCACCACCGCCGGATGCGCAAAGCCAGAGAAGGCGTCATCGACCGGCACAACGCCGATCAGCACCCCCACGATCAACCCGGCAAAGGCCACGATGTCATGCCGCAATCGCCCCCAGATCATCAGCAGGATAATTGCCGCAAACAAGGCGAACAGCAGCATCTGGGGTTGGGTCAATTTGGGGAATACTCCATAGGTATCAACTCACAACGCGGCCGAGGACAGGCAGTTCCAGCCTCAAAAGCTGTGGGCGTCAGGCGATCCGGTCAGCGCCTTTGCTGCAACAGGGCAGGCACGCTGATCGTCAGCAGGATCAGCGCCAGCGGCATCGAGAAGAAGAAACCGATCTGGCCATATCCGACCGCCCCGATCACCCCACCACCCAGAAAGGCCGCGACAAGCCGCAGCAGGATGCGCAGCTTGGCACTGTCCACCCGCACGCCAAGTCCGGGCCGCAGCAGCGAAAGACAGGCGCGCCCCAGCTCGATCCCGATGTCGGTGATCATGCCGGTTGCATGCGTCGTGCGGATGCGCGCGCCCGAAATCTTGGTGATCGTCGCATTCTGCATGCCCATGATGAAACACAGGCACGCCAGGGCGAACATCCGGCCTGCCTCGCTGGTCAGGGTGCCGCCAAAGGCAAAGCAGAACAGGAACAGTCCCTGCACGGCCAATGGCCAGGCAAACTGCTGCCGGATCGCGGCCAGGCGGGCCACATGGATCAGAATGGTGCTGAAGCCTGCACCGGCGACAAAACCCGTGATGGCCAGACCACTGACAAAGGCAATCCACCAGTTCACGGTCACCAGATTGTCGGCCAGTTGCGACAGATATCCGGTCATATGCGATGTGTATTGGCCCAGCGCAAAAAATCCGCCCGCATTCACCGCCCCGGCAACTGCCGCCAGAACCGTAGCCAGCACAAGATCGTTCCCGGCAGACCGCCGATGCGTCACAATGGCCCGCGCCAGACGCAGAGGATGCAGCATGCGGCGGCGGGTTTTCATCGCATATCCGATTTAATTCACCCTGCCCCTGCAAGACCCGCGCCCAGCATCGCCGGATGCCAGCCAGGCCATCCTGAATACCGGCGCAATGCACCGGCTCTGTGGCCACCCTGTGCCCCCCGTCCCCTATGCCCCCAAGCGTGCCGCCCGTCCACCCCTGCGACGCGGCGGGTCGGGGCGGACCAGCGCCTGCGTCAGCACCTGGCTCATCGGATGCTCTGGTGCGGCCACCGCATATTCGGCCAGCACCGCCCGCAACGCCTGAGTCACATCCACCCCCGGGGCCAAGCTCAGCGCCCAGTCGATGAAAATCGACCGGCATTCCGGCCCGGTGATCCCCTCGATCCGGTAGCTTTCGCGCACCAGCCCCTTGGGGTCCGCCTCATCCTGCCGCATCACCGCTCTCCCCATCCAGATCCCCCATCAGTCTGCTGATCACCCGGTCCGCCTGTGCCGTCACCGCCTCCAGCCGGGCGGTCAGCGCCTCGGCACTGGCCTCTCCCGTCTCGCGCAGCAAGAAGGCCCGGCCCCCGATGCCCAGATCGTCCATGTCCAGCGGCCCCTCGGTCAGCAGCCTTGTGCCGCATTGCAGCCGCCACAGCAGTCTGTAGGCGTCCAGGAGCGCGGTCTGATCCGCCTGCGACACCCCTGCCACCGAACCCGCCGCGATCTGGCGTTCCACCCCGCGTGCGGGGCTGCCCGCAAGCAGCGCCAGCATCTGGGCGCACAGTTCCACATCCATCAGGCGGCCCGCGCCGTTCTTGGCCTCCCAACTCCCCTTCGCAGGCTTGGCCGCCTGCAAGCGCTGCCGCATGGCGGCCACATCGGCCCGGACGGTGGCCCCCTTGCCCTTGCGCAGCACAAGGTCGCGGCGGAACGTCTCCCAGTCCGCCGCCAGCCCCGCATCGCCCGCCAGTACCCGCGCCCGGGTCAGCGCCAGATGCTCCCAGGTCCAGGCTTCGGTCTCCTGATAGCCGGTGAAACTCTGCCATCCCGTCGCCACCGGCCCCTGCCGCCCGGATGGGCGCAGGCGCATGTCGACCTCATAGAGCCGCCCTTCGGGCATCTGCGCCGTCAGCGCAGTCACCATTCCTTGCGTGAGGCGCGCATAATAGGGCCGCGTGGCAAGCGGCTTTGGCCCGTCGGATTGCTCGACCCCCGCCGCATCATAGATCATGATCAGGTCCAGATCCGACCCCGCATTCAGCCGCTGCGCCCCCATCGACCCCATGCCGATCAGCACCGCCCCCCGCCCCGGCATCGGCCCGTGCTTGCGGGCAAACTCTGCCGTCACCACCGGCCACAGCGCCCCCACCACCGCATCGGCGAGGTCAGCGTAGGCCTTGCCCGCCTCGAACCCATCCTTCAACCCGCGCAGATGGTGCACCCCCACCCGGAAATGCCATTCCTTCATCCAGCGCCGCGCGGTATCGAGCTTTTTCTCGTAATCGGCCACCTCGTCCAGCACCCGCGCCAGATCGGCCCGCAGCGCCACCGTCCCCGGCCACGCGGTCCAGAAACTGCCGCCGATCACCGCATCCAGCACCCCCGCATTGCGCGACAGATGCCGCGCGAGCGACGCAGAGGTGCCGACAATGTCGATGATCAGCTCGATCAGAACCGGATTGGCCTCGAACAGCGAGAAAATCTGCACCCCCGCGGGCAAGCCCGCCATGAAGCCGTCCAGCGCGCGCAACGCCTCATCCGGGTTCGCGGCGCGGTGCAGTTGCCTGAGAAGCTGCGGCCGCAACCGCCGGAAAATCGCCTGCGCCCGATCTGACCGCAGCGCCGGATAATGCATCCAGCCTGCGACGATTTTTGCCGCAGCCTCGGACAGTTCCGGCCCGGCCTCGGCCTCACCCGGAGCAAAGAAGGCATCGGTCAGCGTATCCACCCGCGCAATCCGGTCCAGCAGACCACTGCGAAACGCCGCCACCTCCTCACCGCAAAAGGCCGCAATCCGCGCCACCCCCTCTGCCGTGACCGGCAGATCATGGGTCTGCGCATCGCCCACCATCTGCAAGCGGTGCTCCATCTCGCGGTGCGCGCGGTACAGCGTGGTCAGCTCCGCCGCGACATCCGGCGGCACCCAGCCCTTGGCTGCCAGCACCGCAAGCCCCCCCAGCGTGGTGCGGTCGCGCAGGTCAGGGTCACGCCCCCCCGCAATCAGCTGCCGGGTCTGGGTAAAGAACTCGATCTCGCGGATACCGCCCTGCCCCAGCTTCATGTTGTGGCCCTCCACCACAACCCGGCCGTTCAGGCCGCGATGCTCACGGATGCGCAGCCGCATGTCATGCGCGTCCTGGATGGCGGCAAAATCCAGATGCTTGCGCCAGACAAAGGGTGTCAGTGTTTTCAGAAACCGCGCCCCCGCCGCCAGATCACCACCACAGGGCCGCGCCTTGATATAGGCCGCGCGTTCCCATGTCCGGCCCACGCTTTCATAATAGCTTTCCGCCGCCGCCATCGACAGGCAGACCGGGGTCACAGAAGCATCCGGGCGCAGCCGCAGATCGGTGCGGAACACATAGCCATCCCCGGTCAGGTCCGACAGGATTGCCGTCATCTTGCGGGTCACGCGGATAAAGGCCGCCCGCGCCTCCTGCTCTTGCCCAGGGTAGCGGGTCTCGTCAAACAGGCAGATCAGATCGATGTCAGAGGAATAATTCAGCTCCCCTGCCCCCATCTTGCCCATGGCCAGCGCGACCATGCCTGCCGCTGTCGCCGCATCCTCGGGCAGCGCACCGGGGATCTTGCCACGCCGGATCTCATCCGCCACCAGCCGGACCATCGCCAGATGCACGGCGCGGTCGGCAAGCCCGGTCAGGGCCCCGGTCACCTCTTCCAGCGTCCAGACCCCGCCCAGATCGCACAGCGCGGTCAGCAGCGCGATGCGCCGTTTGGCCTGCCGCAGGCCCGACCCCAGATCCTCCAGCGCCAAGGCCTCGATCCGGACGAACTCCTCCGTCACGGCCTCCTCCGGCCCCTGTGCCAGGGCAAGGCGCAGCCACGCCCCCTCCCGCCCCATCAATCCACGCAGATAGGGACTGCACCCCGCCACCCCCCCCATCAGACCGGCCACCTCTGACCCAAGATCGGAAAACGCCGCCCGCACCTCATCGCCGGTGGCGCGGTCAAAGGCATGCGGAGAGCGGGTCAGCCGTGCTGCAAAATCGGTCATCATCCCCGCAGCTTTGACCAACTGCGCAAGCAGGGTCAATCGCCGACGCGCACCACAGAAAAGGCGCTGCCCCGGCGTGGGACTTGCAACAGTCCTATTATCAGGCGGGGATCAGAAAAATTCTGTCGTGCAGCAGATGCAGCTTTCCCAACGGCCTTGAGCGGATGCAGGCCGGAGCCGGTTGGCCGCAGGCCAGAGGCGACTTGAAAAACAACGCGGCGCAGCCGCTCTATTTTCTTCAAGGCGCGCTCAGGCGGCGGGCGCATCCTTGAACTTGATCGACTCGCCGCAGCCGCAGGCTTCGGCCACATTGGGATTGCGGAACTTGAACCCTGCGTGCAGCAGGTCGATATCATAATCGATCTCGGTGCCGATCAGGAACATCTGCGCCATGGGCGCAATCATCACCCGGGCCCCGTCCTGTTCGACAATTTCATCCAGCGGGTTCACCTCGGACACGTAATCCATGGTGTATTCCATTCCCGCGCAGCCGCCCTTCTTGACGCCGATGCGCAGGCCCTGACGGCCATCCTTTTCCATCAGCCGGGCAATCTGCTTTGCGGCAATCGGGGTCAGGGTGACGGCGGCTTTGCCGGGGATGCCAAACATGGGGGTACTCCTGCTCTCTCGCTTCAATCTAAGGCGAAAGGTCGGGAATTCCAAGCGCTGGCAGCGATGATAGCACCATCACCGTGCCAATCGCCATCAACATGGCCCAGCCGAACGACGCCAGCGTGCCGATGATGACATATTCCGACAGCCGCGCCTCCTCCTTCACCGCGCCAAAGCGCAGCACGGATTTGGCGGCGATCAGGAATCCGATGCCGCCGGGTTCACCCGCAAGGATCAGCACAAAGATGATCCCGCGCTCCAGCATGCCGATGATCCGGCCGCCCCCGGGCAGGCCGTCCAGGCCCACCTCGCTCCAGGGCCGCATCAACAGGCCAAGCGCAAAGCCACCCGCCCGCGTGGCCAGCACCGCACCGGCAATGACGGTGGCGGCAGCGGGCAGCCAGAGCGGCGCATGCGCGGCCCAGGCCCCCTGCATCCAAAGGCCGGGCCAGAGCCCCGCCATCAGCAGCAAGGTGGCAAAATGGGCGGTCTGATCGGCCAGAAAGGCGGCAATTCCTGACAGGTGCCTGCCCAGCAACACCTTTGCCACGTCGATCGCCAGGTGCGCCGCACTCAGGATCGCCACCCCCATCAGCGCCTGCGGCGTCTGCACCCCCAGCACCAGCAACGTGACCACGCCCACCACCCCGATATGCGCGGCCATCCAACCAATGTGCCCCCCGGCCTTGGCCTGCGCCATGCGGTCCGGTTGCAGCACGAAATCGGCCAGGACATGCGCCACAATCAGCAGGGCCAGGGTTTCAGCCATCGGTGTCCCCTTGCGCGAACTGCGTGGCAAAGGCCCGGATCGCGCGCCGCGTCAGATCAAATCCGGCCGCCGACAGCCGCGCCCCAAAGGCCTGCCGCGAAATTCCCAGCCGCTCGGCCAGCACCTGCTGGCTCTGCTGCCCATCCGGGTCCAGCGACAGGGCGACCGCTTCGGCCTGTTCCGGCGACCAGCCCTGCACCTGCGCATCAAGATAGGCCATCAGCGCCTGATGCAGCGGGTCAGTCCCTGCCCCCGCCAGCGCCAGCCACTGGCCCGTGCTCATCGCGTCCAGCGCCCGGCCCGAGGCCACAAAGGCCATGCCGCCCGCAGTGCCAAGATTACCCTTGTCAAAACCGGTGGCATCGCCGATCCCCAGGGCCATCCGGCTGGATAAAAGATCCATGGCGCGCAACTGTGCGGCCAGAAACACCATGACCTCCAGGCCCTGCGCCGCCGCGCCGACATAGGCCTGCCAGCCGTCACCCCGGTAACGATGAAAACGGGCCGTGCTGCCCAGCCGGTCAATAGCCTCTTCGATCACCATCATCGTGTCATCAACCTGCGCCGCCGTGCTGCGGGTCGACAGGATCAGATCGCCGGTAAGGACTGCGTGCCGCTGGATCATACGCAAGCCATACAACTTGCATGTCGAAAATGCAATTCATTTGGCCTGCACTTCAATCAAGAAAGCCAAATGGCTTTCGATCTCGAGAAGCAACCCCAAAACCATGCGGGGAATGCGCAAGCCGAAAGGGTTTCAAATGAAAAATGCAAGCCATTTGGCTTGCATTACATTCGATACCCTGATGGATCTTTACATGAAGCCCAGTTCCAGACGGGCCTCATCGCTCATCATCTCCATCCCCCAGGGCGGATCGAAGGTCATCTGCACATCGACCTGCTTGACCCCCGCCAAAGGCTCCACCGCATCGGCAACCCAGCCCGGCATCTCTCCGGCGACGGGGCAGCCGGGGGCTGTCAGGGTCATGATGATGCCGACCGCGTTTTCCGCGTCGATCTCGATGGTGTAGATCAGGCCCAGATCAAAGATGTTCACCGGGATTTCGGGGTCAAACACCGTCCGGCAGGCCTCGACCACCAAGTCATACAGAGGATGATCGGTGCTTGATGGCTTGATGAGCGGGGTGCCCTCGATCTTTGCTTCGCTGTTCATTCCGGCCTCATCAGGGGTTGTTGAGCGAATATATAGGAAATCCGGCCCGCCCCGTCCAGTCTTCGTCTGAAACGCCGCCGGCAAGGCCCTCTGCTGCGGCAGATCAATCGCGGTGCGGGCGGGCTTCGGGCAGGTTGATACGGGCAACCTGTTCGGCAATGGGGTCCATAGACAGCGGGTGCAACTCGGCCCGGTGCGCGGCCGGATCCCCCAGATCCTGCCATGTGCCGCCCTTGTAGATCTCCAGCGCGGAAAACCCGGCCTTATAACCCATCTTGCGGCTGCCGGGCACCCAATAGCCCAGGTAGACATAGGGCAACCCGGCCTCACGCGCGATGGCGATGTGATCCAGGATGATATGGGTGCCCAGGGACAGATCGACCAGATCGGGGTCGTAAAAGCTGTAGACCATCGACAGCCCGTCATCGAACACATCCGTCAAGCAGACCGCCGCCAAAGCCGCCGACCGTTCACCGGGCCCGCGCGGGGCGGTGTATTCGATCACCCGGCTTTTGATCGGGGTTTCCTCGATCATCGCCGCAAATTCGAAGATATCCATATCGGCCATGCCACCATCGGCATGGCGCGCATCCAGATAGCGGCGGAACAGGGCGAACTGGTCTTCCGTGGCCCAGGGGCTGGTGGCGTTGCGGCGCAGATGGGCTGTGCGCCGCATGATCCGGCGCTGCGTCCGGCTGGGTTCGAAATCGGCCACCCGGATCCGGGCCGACAGGCAGGCCGAACATTCGGCGCAGGACGGGCGGTAGAGCACATTCTGGCTGCGGCGGAATCCCTGCTTGGACAGCGTATCATTCAGCCGCTGCGCATGCTCCCCTTGCAGCGCCGTGAACAGCTTGCGCTCCATCCGACCCTCAAGGTACGGACAGGGCTGCGGAGCCGTCACATAGAACTGGGGCGCGATGGGAAGGGTGTGGCGCATGACTGACTGATTGTGAAAGATGCGTCACGTTAGCAAGCCGCGCGCCGGTCGCCAAGACGGCATTTGTCGCAAGACAGCACTTCAGGACAGCGGTCGCGCAGACTTGCCTGCTTCAGCGCGTGGACGGGCTGTTGATCGCCACAGAGCCCAGCACCAGATCGCTCAGGCCCTGCCCGCGCGACGAGGTCAGCATCAGAACCACCGACAGGATCTGCGGCATCACAAAGGCCATCGACAGCGTATAGCCCAGCGTGTGCAGCAACGCGGTGGCGCCATCAAAACGCTGGCCGTTGCGGTCCAGAAATTCGATGTTCATCAGCCGCATGCCCCAGGTGGCCGAGCGGCCCGACAGGGTGAACCAGCGATAGACAAAGCCCACCACCAGAAACAGTGCCGGCAGGAAAAACAGCGCGGTAAAGGCGGTGAATGGCACGATCAGTGCGGTCACCAGACCGATCAGCACAAGGTCCAGCACCCAGGCCAGGAACCGCTTGGGAAGGACACCTTCGTAAAACGCGGCATGGCGCTCGGGGTCGGGTTGCATATCGGATATCGTCATCGAAGAGATTGTGCGCATGGCAATCGGTCCTGAACAAGAGGTTTCGGGCGGAAAAGGCGGCGGCCCGACCCCGGGCCGCCACGTCACTGGCATCAATATTCGCCGCGCGGAGCGTCTTCGGCAGCAACCGCCGGGCGCGTGGCCCCTTTGGCGCGGTCTTCCATGAAGCTGTCGAACTCCTGCTTGTCCTTGGCGTCACGCAGACGCTGCAGGAAGGATTCGAAGGCACCTTGTTCATCTTCCAGACGGCGCAGCGTATCGGCCTTGTAGGCGTCAAAGGCCGAATTGCCCGAAGACCGCCAGGCAGCGTGCCGGCCCATGCCACCCTCGCGGCGGCTGGCGCAGAATTTACCTTTGAACATGCTTTTGCTCCATTTGTTGGCGTAGGTCATGTAGATCACAAGGGCCAGTCCGACCGGCCAGACGAAGATGAAGCCCAGCACCATGGCGGCGATCCACGCCCCCCGGCCCCGGGAATCCATCCAGTCCTCAGCACGGCGCAGTCTGTCCATCAGGCCGCCGAGCGCAGGCGCTTTGGCGGTGGTCTCAGGGGAATAGGTCATCAGCGTCTCTCCATCTCGGCGGTTGCGGGTGTGACGGGTAATGTAAACGCCCTTCACATGATGCAAGATGCCCATGCGGGGCGTGTCGTTCAAGAGGGGATGTAAAACATTTTTACATTATTCCCGACAGGCCGCTCCGTCCGGGTTTGCGCGGGTCATGGGGCGGTCAGCCTGCGATTGACGCTTGTGTCATGAGTCCCGGCTTCTATGATCGCCCCCGGTCATTCTGCACTGTAAGGGAATCGAGATGCGCAAGCTGGCAGCGGGAAACTGGAAGATGAACGGAACGCAGGCCAGCCTGTCCGAGGTGGCGGCCCTGCTGAGCGCGCATCCTGCCCCGGCCTGCGATATGCTGCTGTGCCCGCCCGCCACGCTGATTGCGCGGATGGCCGATCTGGCACGCGGCACCGCACTGCGCTTGGGCGGGCAGGACTGCCACGCAAACGGCAGCGGTGCGCATACCGGCGATGTCTCGGCAGCGATGCTGGCAGATGCCGGGGCCAGCCATGTGATCGTCGGTCATTCCGAACGCCGCACCGACCATCACGAGTCAGATGCGCAGGTGCTGGCCAAGGCAGAGGCGGCCCATCTGGCCGGTCTGGTCGCGGTGGTCTGCATCGGCGAGACCGAAGCACAGCGCGATGCCCATGAAACGCTCGATGTGATCGGGCGGCAGCTGTTGGGGTCCGTCCCCGAGGGGTCTACGTCGAAAAATCTGGTGATTGCCTATGAACCGGTCTGGGCCATCGGCACCGGGCGCACGCCCACGATTGCCGAGATTGCCGAGGTGCACGCCTTTATCCGCGCCCGCCTGACCGCGCGGATCGGGGCGCAGGCAGAGGGCGTGCGGCTGCTGTACGGCGGGTCGGTCAAGCCGTCGAATGCCGCCGAGATCTTTGCCGTGCCGCATGTGGATGGCGCGCTGGTCGGCGGGGCCAGCCTCAAGGCCGCCGATTTCGGCGCGATTGTCGCGGCGCTGTCGGCAGCCTGACCGGTCGGCCGTTTGCGGCATTGTGCCGTCGCGGGCAGGCAAGCCTGATGGAGAGGAGGCGGGCATCAAGGGGGGAATGACCCTTGCCCCCGCCACCCTGCCCCAGCCCTCGCTCGCCCTTGCCCATCTGGCCTGTGCGGGGTCGATGCTGGTCTGGGCGGCGGGACTTCCGGCGGCAGATCTGCTGATCCCGCATGTCCCCGCGCTGACCCTGACCGCCGCACGCATGACCATTGCCGCGCTTGCGCTCTTGCCGTTCTGGTGGCTGCTGGATGGGCACCGCGCCGTTTTGGGGGCGGCCTGGGGGATCGGCCTGCTGATCGGGGCGATCAACAGCCTTGGGGCCTTCGGGCTGATCCTCGGGCAGGCAAGGTCGGATGCGGTGACGGTGGCCATCGTTTCCGCCGCAATGCCGATTGTCGGCATGGGGATAGAGGTGGTGTTCGACGGCCGCCGCATCACGCGCGCTTTGGTGCTTGGCATCGGGCTGTCGCTGGTGGGCGGGTTGATCGCGCTGGACGGCGGGGCGTCGGGCAAAGGCACGGTGCTGGGGGCGCTCTTGTGCCTTGGGGCGATCGTCATCTTTACCTTCGGCTCGCGCCTGACGGTCACCGCATACCCGGGCCTGTCGCCTTTGGGGCGCACCACCATCACGCTCTGCGGCGGCGCACTGGCCGCTGTGGTCACGGCAGGGGTGGCCACGGTCTTTGGCCTGCCGGCACCCGACTGGTCGGCGCTTGGCCTGCCAGAGGCGGGGGCGATGCTGGTCTATGCCTTTGCCGCCCTGGCCCTGTCGCAGCTTTTGTGGATCGTCTCTGTCGGACGGCTGGGCATCGGGATGGCCTCGCTGCACATCAATGCCACGCCCTTCTATGTGATGCTGATCCTGTTTGTCCTTGGCGGGCCATGGCTTTGGCATCAGGTGCTGGGGGCTGCGCTGGTGGTGGTGGGGGTGATGGTGGCGCAAGGACCCTTGCGCCGGCGCCCCCGGCGCGGGTAAGCGAGGGCCCATGAAGACCCTGTCCCAATCCCCGACCGCGCCGGATTTTGTCCAGAATCCCTATCCGTTCTATGAACGCGCCCGCAAGGCAGGCCCGTTCTTTCACTGGCAGGATTATGGGCTGATCTGCACGCCAAGTGCCGCCGCCGCCAATGCCATCTTCCGCGACCGCCGCTTCGGGCGCGAGGTTCCGCCGGATCTGGCGCGCCCCATTGCCCCGCACACAGCGCCCTTCTACGCGGTCGAGGCGCATTCGATGCTGGAGCTGGAGCCGCCGCGCCACACCCGCCTGCGGTCCCTGGTGCTGCGGGCGTTCACATCGCGCCGGATCGCCAACCTGCATGGCGATGTCGAAAGCCTGAGCCACAGCCTGATCGACGCCTTGCCCGAAGGCGACTTCGACCTGATCAGCGGTTTTGCCCGCTCCCTGCCGGTGATCATCATCGCCCGCCTGCTGGGCGTGCCCGAGGCGATGGCGGATCAGCTTTTGCACTGGTCCAATGCCATGGTCGGCATGTATCAGGCCCGGCGCACGCATGAAATGGAACTGGCCGCCAGCAACGCCGCCCGCGACTTTTCCGATTTCCTGCGCGGCTATGTCGAAGAGCGCCGCAAAGCCCCTGCCGACGACCTCATCACCCAGCTGATCGCGGCCGAATCCGAAGGCGAGCGGCTGTCGACCGATGAGCTGATCACCACCTGCATCCTTTTGCTGAACGCCGGGCATGAGGCGACGGTGCACACCATCGGCAATGGCGTGAAGACCCTGCTGGAGACCGGATCGGTGCCGCAGCTCCTGTCGCCCGAAACCCTGCCCGGTACGGTTGAAGAGATCCTGCGCTTTGACCCGGCGCTGCACATGTTCACCCGCACCGCCTATGAAAGCGTCGAGGTGATGGGCCATACCTTTGCGCGCGGCGATCAGGTGGCGCTGCTGCTGGGGGCCACCAACCGCGACCCGGCGCTGTGGGACCGCCCGGAGCGGTTCTTGCCGGAGCGGACAGCCAAGCCCCACCTGACCTTTGGTGCCGGCCTGCATTTCTGTGTGGGCGCACCATTGGCGCGACTGGAATTGCAGGTGGCCCTGCCCATCCTGTTCCAGCGGCTGCCCGGGCTTCGGCTGGCCGAACCGCCGCGTTACGCAGATGTCTACCATTTCCACGGGCTGGACCGGCTGATGCTGGCGCGCTGATACGCGCCCGCCCCTGTGGCGGCCCTATAGTGGCAGCACGGTGGTCGATTTGATCTCTTCCATGCTCAAAAGTGCGGTGACGTTGTAGATCTTCACTTCAGAAATCAGCGCCTGATAGAACTGGTCATAGGCGCGGGCATTCTTGACCCGCACTTTCAGGATATAGTCGATATCCCCGGCCAAGCGATGCGCCTCCAGCACCTCGGGGCGTTCGCGCAGCGTTTTCAGGAACTTGCGCTGCCATTCCGCCTCATGTTCCGAAGTGCGGATCAGCACGAAGAAACAGGCCTCCAGCCCCAGTGCCTCGGCATCCAGAATGGCGGTCTGGCGGGTGATCACGCCCTGTTCGCGCATCCGGCGGATGCGGTTCCACACCGGCGTTTTCGACGACCCCACCTTGCGCGCGATTTCATCCAGCGACTGGCTGGAATCCAGCTGCAACTCGCCAAGGATTTTCCGGTCCAGTTCATCCAGTTGGGCCGCCATTCACCATTTCCTTCGTTTTGCAGAACCCCTGCCCCGCTTTGGCGCAGTATCGGAACAGGTTTCCTTATCTGCAAGGGGGCATGGCAGGCGACAGGGAAAATATCCTATATTGACCGCGCACAGCCAAAGGAATCCGCCATGCCCACGCTGCACCAGCCCTTGCTGCCCGCCGTCACCTTTGTCGGCGCAGGCCCCGGTGCGGCCGAGCATCTGACGCTGGGGGCTTACCGCGCGCTGCAAGAGGCGCAGGTGGTGATCCATGACCGTCTGGTGGGGGCCGAGGTGCTGGCGCTGATCCCGGCCACCGCGGCCCGCGTCGATGTCGGCAAAGAGGGCTTTGGCCCCACAACAGCGCAAGCCACGATCAACGCCACGCTGGTGGCCCATGCGATGACCGGCGCGCGGGTGGTGCGGCTCAAGGGCGGCGACTGCGGTATCTTTGGCCGGCTGGATGAAGAGATGGACGCGCTGACAGCGGCAGGGCTTTCGTTCCGCATCCTGCCCGGTCTCACCTCGGCCACGGTGGCTGCCGCCAGCATCGGCCAAAGCCTGACCAAACGCGGGCGCAACGCCAGCCTGCGCATCCTGACCGGGCATGATATGGCGGGCTTTGCCGAACAGGACTGGCGCGGCATGGCCCGGGCGGGTGAAGTGGCGGCCATCTACATGGGCAAGAAATCCGCCCGCTTCATTCAGGGCCGGCTGATGATGCATGGTGCCGCCCCCGGCACCGAGATCACCATCGTCGAAAATGTCAGCCGCGCGGATCAGCGCATCATCGGCATCACGCTGGCCCAACTGCCCGACGCGGTTGCCACCTGCGACGGGCCTGCCATCATTCTGTTCGGCCTCGCCCCGCGCGCGGCTGCCTCCTCTCTTGACCAGTTGAAAGAAGCCACCGCATGAGCCGCCAGTTCACCCCGAAAGTCGTTACCGCCAACCGCCTGCGTGAAGGCGATGTGGTCTATCTGACCGCCGATGACCAATGGACGCTGCTGCATCACGAGGCAGAGCTGATCGAGGATGAGGCGCATGCGCAGCTGCGCCTCTTGCATGCCTCAGCGCAGAAGCTGCTGATCGTCGGCCCCTATCTGGCCGATGCGAAGGCCGGCCCGAACGGGCCGGAACCTGTGCATTTTCGCGAGGCGTTCCGCACCCGTGGCCCGTCGAATTATGACCACGGCAAGCAAGCAGACCTGAGGGCGTAAAGATGTATTCCTATTCCGACTTTGACGAGTCCTTCGTCCGTGCCCGCGTCGCCCAGTTCACCCAGCAGGTCGAACGGCGGCTGGACGGATCGCTGACCGAGGAAGAGTTCCGCCCGCTGCGCCTGATGAACGGGCTCTATCTGCAATTGCACGCCTATATGCTGCGGGTGGCGATTCCCTACGGCACGATCAGCCCGCGCCAGATGCGGCAGCTGGCGATGATCGCCGATACCTATGACAAGGGCTATGGCCACTTCACCACCCGGCAGAACATCCAGTTCAACTGGCCCAAACTGCCCGATGTGCCCGCCATCCTGCAGGCCCTCGCCGATGTGGAAATGCACGCCATCCAGACCTCGGGCAATTGCGTGCGCAACGTGACGGCGGACCATTTCGCCGGGGCGGCTGCGGATGAGATTGAAGACCCCCGCCCCTATGCCGAACTGCTGCGGCAATGGTCCACCGATCACCCGGAATTCCAGTTCCTGCCGCGCAAGTTCAAGATCGCCATCACCGGCAGCCCCAATGACCGCGCCGTAACCCGCGCGCATGACATCGGGTTGCGCATGGTGAAGAATGCCGCTGGCGAGTCGGGGTTCGAGGTGATGGTCGGCGGTGGCCTTGGCCGCACGCCGATGATCGCGCATACCGTGCGGGACTTCCTGCCGATCGCCGATCTGCTTCCTTACGTCGAAGCTGTGCTCAGCGTCTACAACACGCTGGGACGGCGCGACAACAAATACAAGGCACGCATCAAGATCACCGTGCATGAGACTGGAAAAGAAGAAATTTCCCGGATGATTGAACAGCGGTTCACCGAGCTGCGCCCGCTGTTTGGTGGCCATGATCAGGCGCTGCTGGAAGACATCCGCGCCGCCTTCGCACCGCCCGCCTTCCGCAACGCGCCCACCGATGCCTATGACGCCTTCTACAAGGCCGATCCGGTGTTCCGGTCCTGGGCCGATACCAACCTGACCCCACACCGCAATGACCAATATGCCATCGTTACCATCAGCGTGAAGGCGCATGGCCAGACCCCGGGCGATGCGTCCTCCGATCAGATGCGGGTCATGGCCGATCTGGCCGAGCGTTACGGCCACAATGATCTGCGCATCAGCCATGAGCAGAACGTGATCCTGCCGCATGTCCACAAATCCGACCTGCCAGCCGTGCATGCGGCACTGGCGCAAGTCGGTCTGGCCACTGCCAATGTTGGCCTGATTTCCGACATCATCGCCTGCCCCGGCATGGATTACTGCGCCCTTGCCACCGCGCGGTCGATCCCCATCGCCACCCAGATCGCCGAACGCTTCAAGGCGCTGGATCTGGAGCATGAGATCGGGCCGATGAAGATCAAGATCTCGGGCTGCATCAACGCCTGCGGACACCATCATGTCGGCCATATCGGCATTCTGGGGCTCGACCGGGCGGGGGTGGAAAACTACCAGATCACCCTTGGCGGCGACGGCACGGAAACCGCTGCCATCGGCGACAAGACCGGCCCGGGCTTTGCCTATGACGAGATTGTGCCCGCGATAGAGCGCATTATGCGCGCCTATCTTGCGGTGCGCGAGGCACCGCAGGAAACCTTCCTGCAAACCGTCCGCCGTCTGGGCCTGGAGCCGTTCAAGGTGGCCCTGTATGAGGCCGAAGGCGCTCAGGATGCCGCGTGATCTGCACGCCGGCCCGGTGGCAGAGCGGGTGGCGGCGCTGAACGCGCGCTACAAGCACCACTCTGCCACCGCCGTGCTGGAACACAGCCTCAAGGATGCCGATCTGGGCCGGGTGGCGCTGGTGTCATCCTTTGGCGCGGAATCAGTGGTGCTCTTGCATTTGGTTTCTGTGATAGCACCCGAAACACCGGTGCTGTTCATCGACACGCGGATGCTCTTTGCCGAGACGCTCGACTATCAGCGCCAACTGGCCGACAAACTCCACCTGTGCGACGTGCGCACCATCCGGGCGGCGCAACCGCGTGTGGCCTTCGAAGATCCGGACGGCACCCTGCACCAGTTCAACACCGATGCCTGCTGCGCCGTGCGCAAGGTGGAGCCGCTGGAACGCGCGCTGTCCGGCTTTGACGGCTGGATCACCGGGCGCAAACGCTATCAAAGCAACACGCGCGGCACGGTGGATTTTTTCGAATCCGAAGGCGACACCCGCATCAAGGTCAACCCGCTGGCCCATTGGGGCCGCGAAGACCTTGAGGAGTACATCGTCAACAACCGCCTGCCACGGCATCCGCTGGTGGCCAAAGGCTATCCCTCCATCGGCTGCGCGCCCTGCACCAGCCCGGTGAAACCGGGAGAAGATCCGCGCGCAGGCCGTTGGCGGGGTACACAAAAAACCGAATGCGGCATCCATTTCATCGATGGCAAGCCGGTTCGCATCACAAAGGACAGTGCCGCATGAGCGTGATCGTCACCGATACGGGCTTTGCGCCCGCCGCCCCCGTCGATGCCGTGACCCTGGCAGATATTGCCAGCCATCAGGGCACCTTGGATCTGGCCCATACCGATGATCCGGCGGCAGTTGCGCCGCACCTCGCTGGCCTCACCCTGATCCGCATCTCCTTTCCCGCCTTCAGCGATGGCCGCGCCTTTACCGTCGCCCGCCGCTTGCGGATGCTGGGCTACACCGGCGAGTTGCGCGCCACCGGACCGGTGATTGCCGACCAATATGCGATGGCGCGGCGCGTGGGCTTTGACTCGGTCGAAATCCCCGACGAACTGGCCGCGCGCCAGCCGGCCGAGCAATGGCAGTTCCGCGCCGACTGGCAGGCCCACCACTATCAGGCCCGCTTGCGCGCCTGAGACACCCCGATGCTTTCCACTGATCCGGATCATAGCTAGAAGGAAGATGCCGGTATATCGCCGGACACAACTCTCATGACCGAAGTGACCCCGATGACCACTGCCACACCCGCCCCCGCCCCGGCCGCAAAACCGCACCTGCCCGATGCGGCAAAGGTCACTTCTGTGACTCATTGGACCGACCGGCTGTTTTCCTTCCGGGTCGAACGCCCGCGCACCTTGCGCTTCCGGTCGGGCGAGTTTGTGATGATCGGCCTGATCGGGGACAACGGCAAACCCCTGTTGCGGGCCTATTCCATCGCCTCGCCCGCCTGGGATGAAGAGCTGGAGTTCTATTCAATCAAGGTGCCCGATGGCCCGCTGACCAGCAAGCTGCAGCATATCAAGGTCGGGGATGAGATCATCCTGCGTCCCAAACCCGTGGGCACCCTGGTGCATGATGCGCTGCTGCCGGGCAAGCGGCTGTGGTTTCTGGCCACCGGCACCGGCATCGCGCCCTTCGCCAGCCTGATGCGCGAGCCGGATACTTACGAGAAATACGACCAGATCATCATGATGCACACCTGCCGCGAGGTGGCGGAACTGGAATATGGCCGCCAGTTGGTGGAAAGCCTGAAGGATGACCCGCTGATCGGCGAGATGGTGGGTGACAAGCTGTTGTATTACCCCACCACCACCCGCGAGCCGTTTCCGCGCATGGGCCGGGTGACCGATAACCTGTCCTCTGGCAAGGTGTTTGCCGATCTTGACCTGCCGCCGATGGACCCGGCCACTGATCGCGCCATGGTCTGCGGGTCGCTGGCGTTCAACGTTGATGTCAAGGCGATCCTCGAAGGCTTTGGCCTGCGCGAAGGGGCCAATTCCGAACCACTGGAATATGTGGTGGAAAAGGCCTTTGTCGGCGACGGGATCTGACGGATCGATCCGCAATGAAAAAGGCCGCGCTCTCTGCGCGGCCTTTTCCTGTTCTGATCCCGGATCAGAGGCCGAGGGCCGATTTGACCTGCGTGATCACGCCGTCCAGCAGCGCCGGATTGGAGGCGGCGGCATCCACGGCCGAGGTCAGCGTGGTCTTGGTCGCGCCATCCAGCGACGAGCTGGCGATCAGGGCCTTGACCGCATCGGCATCAAAGTTTTCCGGATCAAGGGCAGCAGCCCCGGCGGTAGAGGCGCTGGTCGCGGCCTCTTCTGCGGCATCGGCTGCGGATTCGGCGGCCACATTGGCGGCATTTGCCGCATCGGTCGCCGTGTCGGTGGCAGCCTCACCCGCATCTTCGACCGCTTCGGCAGCGGCAGCGGCAGCGCCCTGGGCCGCTTCTGCGGCGGCAGCAGCGGCGGCTTCGGCAGCGGCGGCGGCCGCTTCAACCGCGTCCGTCACGGCGCTTTCGGCCTCTGCCGCAGCGGCGGCAGCTTCAGCCTCGGCGGCGGCGGTGGCAGCAGCGGCCTCTTCGGCGGCCGCAGCAGCGGCAGCTTCGGCTTCGGCGGCGGCGGCAGCCGCAGCCTCTTCGGCCGCCTGCGCTTCGGCGGCAGCAGCGGCAGCGGCCTGTTCAGCCGCCTGTTGTGCCGGCACATAGCTGAACTGGTAATATCCGCCCGCGGCCAGCAGAATGACAACGGCACCAATGATTACAGTCTTGTTCATCTTCCATACTCCCATATCCGGGTGTCCCGCCCGGTTGCACGGCCCATATGGCAGCTGAACACCGGGTTGAAAAGACGCGCGCCGCGCTGCGCCAAGGATTTGGCCGGGCCTGGCCGCTTTTCTGCATGTCTTGGGAACAAAATCGCGGTGAATCACATTGAACCCAAGGCGCAGGGCGTTTATCTTGCCTGCGCTTGTGTAAACCACCAAAGGACGAAAACCATAGCCCGCAGACCCCACAACGCCCCGCCGCAACGTGACACCGGCCCGCGTATCAATGATCGCATCCGCAGCCCGGAAATCCGCCTGATCGGGGCGGATGGCGAAAATGTCGGCGTCGTGACGCCCGCCCGCGCCATGGCGATGGCCGAAGAGGCCGGTCTTGATCTGGTCGAGATCAGCCCGAATGCCGAGCCGCCGGTCTGCAAGATCATGGATTTCGGCAAGTTCAAGTATGAGACGCAGAAGCGCGAGGCGGAAGCCCGCAAGAAGCAGCACATCATCGAGATCAAGGAAATCAAGTTCCGCCCCGGAACGGATACCCATGACTATGACGTGAAGATGCGCTCTGTCCTCAAGTTCCTGAGTGAGGGCGACAAAGTCAAGGTCACCCTGCGCTTTCGGGGCCGCGAAATGGCGCACCAGAACCTTGGGATGGAACTGCTCAACCGTGTGGCGGCCGATGTCGGCGACAATGGCAAAGTGGAATCGATGCCCCGGCTGGAAGGCCGGCAGATGGTGATGATGATCGGTCCCAAATAAGGGCCCTGATGGTCACAGACCCTGCAAAGCAGAGCGCGGGGGCCAGTCTGGCCCCCGTTTTCATGCCCGGAGGCGCGGTTCGCGCAGTTGCGGGCGGATCGGGATCTCCTTGAGCAGCCCCCCCACGCCCATGGCGGCAATGTCGTCATTCCCAAGCGCCAGCCCGCAGGCCAGCCGCTCCAGCACCCAATCGGCCCCGTTCAGCGCCGGGCTGCGCGCACAGCCCGGCAGGCCGATCACCGGGCGCGCGCCAAGGTGCCCATGGAACAGCAGATTGCCCGGGTCCACCGGCATGCCGAAACGAGCCACCTGCCCCCCGGCGCGGCGCAAGGCTTGCGGCGCGGTGTCAAACAGGTCTGACGTGGCCGATCCGGTCAGGATCAGCACCAGCGCCCCGGGTATGCGGCCCAGGGCATCGGCAAGTGCCGCCTCGTCATGCGCCACCACCTCACAGCCCGCCAGGCGCATGCCCAAGGCAGCCAACCGCGCCTCTACCGCGACGCGCCCCTTGGCTGCCAGCTTGGGCGGCAGGCCGGGCACCTCGGTCAGGATCAGCCCGGCATCGGGCAGCACCACCGGATGCACCTTCACCGCCGCGCGCCCCAGATCACAGGCCCGCAAAAGCAGCGCCTCTGGCACGCTGTAGCTGATGATCTTGACCGTCCCCACCAAGGTGCCCGCCTCTACCCGGGTCAAGGGGGCCAGCGTGGCCAGCGTGATCGACGGGTCCACCCGGTTCAGCGCATGGATCGCCGCCGTATCAAGGCCCACCACCCCGGGCCCAAGCGCATTCAGGTTGACCCGCCCGGTAAAGGCGGTGGTCAGCGTCAGCCCTGCCGCCGCAGGATCAGGCGCAAGCGCCTGTGCCAGCAGCGTCGCGGCGCGATCTTCATCCACGTCACCGGGTTCCAGCCGTGCCACTGTCACCCGGGTCACCCCGGCCACGCGCAACTGCGCAAGCTCGCCCGCGCCCAGCACCACGCCCTTGCGCAGCCGCGCCGCGCCCTCCAGCACCGAATGCGCCAGCACCGCCCCCTCGGCCTGCTCCAGCGGCACTTCGGCAAAGATCACGGCAGGCTCCGCAAGACCTGGGTAATCTGCGCCAGGATCGAGACCGCAATTTCTGCCGGCGTCTTTGCCCCGATGGCCAGCCCCACCGGCGCGTGAAGGCGCGCGATCTGCGCCTCCGTCACCCCCGCGGCCCGCAACCGCTCCAACCGTTTGGCATGGGTGCGGGTGGACCCAAGACAGCCCAGATAGAAACACGGACTTTGCAGGGCGGCCATGATTGCTGGATCGTCCAGCTTGGCATCATGGGTCAGCGTCACCACCGCCGTGCGCGCATCGGGGGCAAGTGCTGCCATCGCCTCATCCGGCCAGTCTTCGGAAATCACCTCGCCCGGAAACCGCTCGGCACTGCCAAAGGCGGCGCGCGGGTCGATCAGGACCGGAGCATAGCCACAAGCGCGCGCCATGGTCAGCAGCGGCTGCGCGATATGCACCGCCCCCACCACGATCAGCCGCAGACCGGGGTTGTGCACCGCGACAAAGCGCCCATCCTCCTCCAACCCCGATTTGTCCGAGCGCAGCCGCGCGTCCACTGCCGCGTCCTGCCCCACCGCCACCAGACACCGCGCCCAGCTGTCCAGCGCGACCGTATAGCCCAGCGGCTGCCGCGCGGCCCGCGCTGCGACCAATGCTTCCAGCATCTCGGGCGGCAGGCGGTTGCCACCTTTTCCCACCGGTTCCACCAGCACGCGGATGGTGCCGCCGCACGCCAGCCCCACCGCAAAGGCACTGTCATCGCTGACCCCGAAGGTCATCAGGCGCGGCACACCATCGGCCATCGCCTCCAGCGCTTCGGCCACCACAGCGCCCTCGACGCAGCCCCCCGACACCGACCCCATGATCTGGCCCGCCCCCGACACCGCGAGCTGACTGCCCGCCTGCCGCGGTGCCGATCCCCATGTCTCGACCACCGTGGCCAGCGCGGCACCGAGCCCGTCGCGGTGCCAGCCCAGCGCGGTTTCGGGGATATGGTCGTGGTCGGCAGCGATCATGTCTTCCTCGGTTCGGCAGGCCGGGTGTGGCCATACTCGCAGTATGGGCGATACCGGTCAGCCATGCCATTGGCAAAAAGTGCCGCAAGCCAAAGGCAAACGCCGCAGGGGAGTTTCCCTGCGGCGTTTTTCGTGTGTGTCAGGCGGTCTCAGCCGGTCAGCGCAAGGACGCAGACCGCATCAACGGTGTGATCACCCGCACCGCCGCCCGCCGGTTGCGGACCTCATCGGCCTGGGTGTCAATGCGCAACTCGGTTTCCCCATAGCCCTGCACCACCATGTTTTCCGGCGGAATGTCGTAATACTCGGTCAGGGCCAAAGCCACGGATTCCGCGCGCCGGTCAGACAGCGTCAGGTTATAGGATGCCGAGCCGACCGCATCGGTATGCCCCTCGATCAGGAACACCTCGCCGGGATTGTCGCGCAGGATGTCATCCATGATGCGCCCGATCGAGGCCAGCTTGCGAGCCTCGCTTGGCCGGATCACCGCAGAGCCGGAGGCAAAGGTGATGTTGTCCACGTCGATGGTCGCGGCAAGGTCGCGCACCTGCGGGATCTCGCGGATCTGACGCAGGCTGAAGGTGCGGCCAATGGCGCGCGCCTCATCCCGGGCAAGGGCTGCTTTCAGCGCGGCATTGCTGTCATTGGTCGAAATCGTCACCCGGTCCGGCCGCGGGCGTGGCAGGGTCGAGACATCGATCCGTTCTTCGCGCACCAGATCGTCAATCAGCACGATCTCATTGCCACGGCTGTCATAGGTCGCCCGGCGCAGCACCCGGCCCGAGGCATCGCGGATGGTCACCACCTGGGCACCGTCATCGCGGTTCACGGTGGTGCGGGTCGATCCATCGGTGAAGGTCTCGGTCTGCACGGTCGATCCGGGGCGGCGCAGCAGGGTGTCGTCATCCTTGTACACCTGGAAGTTACCCTGTGGATCGCGCACCACAACTCGGTCGCCGGTGTTCTCCACCACCTCGCGCCCATCGTTCAGCACGGCACCCACCACAAGGGCACCCAGCGCCAGCAGGCCGACCTTTTCCAAGTTCGACAGGCCCGAGCGCTGATTGTCCCCCACGGCGGTGGGTGCTGCGGCAAATTCCTGCGCCGAAGACCGGGCATCGGCCTCGGTCACGGTAGTGGTGGTGACGCTCTCTGGCTCCGGCTGGTCCGCCGGGGCCTCTGCCGGGGCGGTGCCATCGGCTGTGGTGCCTGCGATCAGCCCGGCTGCAGCGGCGGCGGCAATGCCAGTTACCGTGTCGCTGCTGTCCGGTTCCGCATCGCTCGCAGCAGGGGCGGCAAGCAGATTCAGCAGGGTCTGGTTTTCCTCCTCGGTGACGACCGGTGCCTCTACCGGCTCGGCCTCGGCAAGCGCCTGTGCTTCGCGCTCGGCAGCGGCTGCGGCGGCAGCCTCAGCCTCGATGGCGGCCTGCTCGGCGGCTATGGCATCCTGCTCGGCCAGCGCGGCGTCCTCAGCGGTCTCTGCCTCGGACGGAACTTCAGCCGTGGCCTCAGCCTCCGTGGTCGCCTCGGGCTCCACCGGCGCGGCGGCCTCGGCGGCCTCTGCCTCGGACGGCGCGTCAGCCGGGGCTTCGGACTCGGCGGTGGCTCCGGCGCCAGCCTCGGGTTCGACGGGCAGTTCTGCATCTGCCGCAGCTTCGGGCGCAGCATCAGCCTCTGCCTCTTCTTCCGCAGCGACCTCGGCCTCGGCTGCGGGCTCTGCGTCAGACGCGACCTCTGCCTCTGCCTCAGCCGCCGCCGCCTCTTCTGCCGCCAGCGCCTGTTCCAGCGCCAGAGCCTCGGCCGCCGCCGCGTCTTCTGCTGCGGCAGCCGTTGCGGCCTCGTCAAGCGCTGCAGCCTCCGCCGCTGCCAAAGCTTCCGCTTCTGCCGCCGCAGCCTCTGCTGCCTCCACTTCTGCCGCCGCAGCCTCTGCTTCTGCGTCTGCCGTTGCCGCAGCTTCGGCCTCAGCGGCCGCTTCTGCCTCAGCCGCAGCCTCCGCTTCTGCCGCTCCTGCTTCTGCCGCAGCCGCAGCCTCCGCTTCTGCCGCACCTGCGGCTTCCGCCTCTGCCGCTGCAGCCTCTTCTGCCGCCAGCGCTTCGGCAAGGGCCGCTTCCTCGGCTGCCGCCACTTCGGCGATCAGCTGGTCAGCATTGCCGGCCACAACCTGTTCGGTGATCAGCGCGACGTCGCAGGTCTGACCGGCAGCCACCGAGCACAAGAGCGCGCCGTCCTCGGCCAGGACCGAGCCATCCTCGGCCACCGTCAGGTTGGCGCTGATGTCCTGCGCCATCAACGGCCAGGGATGAATGGGGGTCAGGGCGAGCGACAGAACCGCAGTGGTGGAGAGCAAACGTTTCATGGTCTTCCTTTCGCATGGGATCGGCCCGGTCGCCTGATGCGATTCGGGCCGCCGTTGAGCAGGGGCAATTCCTAGGGTGAAGCGCAGTGCTATGCGATATCGGCCCCGGGTTTTGGCATAACACCTGTCAACTCTGCGCCTGTAACGCGCAGCCTGTGCCTCAGGTTCCCGACAACAGCCGCAGCAGCCGCGTCTTCTCGCCGTCCGCGCCGCCGGCACCGCCGCCAGCGCCGGAAATCACCGCGCCCAAGCCCTCCAGCGAGGCCACCGAATGCCCAGCGCGGAACACATCGCAATGCGGCAGCATCGCCCGGATGCCTTGGGCCTTCGGCGCAAAACCTTCCCAGCGCAACAGCGGGTTCAGCCAGATCAGACGGCGGCAGGACAGGTGCAACCGCTCCATCGCCGTGGCCAGCTGCCCGCTGTCGTCGCGGTCCAGCCCATCGGTGATCAGCAAGACCACCGCGCCCTGCCCCAGCACCCGCCGCGACCAGTCGCGGTTGAAGGCGGCAAGGCTGGCCCCGATCCGCGTGCCGCCCGACCAGTCCTGCGCCTCGGCCCCCGCCGCCCGCAGCGCGGCATCAACATCGCGGGCCTTCAGGTGGCGGGTGATGTTGGTCAGCCGCGTGCCAAAGGTAAAGCCATGGACCTGCGCCCAGCCCTGCCCCTGCCGGTTCGCCACCGCATGCACGAAATGCAGCGCCATCCGGCTGTACTGGCTCATCGAGCCGGAAATATCGCACAGCACCACCAGGTTCGGCCAGCGCAGGCGCGGGGCCCGCATCGCCAGCTGCGTGATCTCGCCGCCCTGGCGCAGGCTGGCGCGCAAGGTGCGGCGCAGATCGACCTGTGCCCCACCCGCCGATGCCCGGCTGCGCCGCGTGATCAGCGGCTTGACCGGCAGCGACAGCCGCGCCAGCATGGCCTTGGCCTGTGCCATATCTTCCACCGACATCTGTTCGAAATCGAGCGTCTTGAGCCGTTCTTCCTGGCTCATGCTGGCCGAGGCGTCGATATCGATCCGGTCTTCTGAGGGATCAGCCGGCGCGGGCATGTCCCGCTCTACCCCATCGAGCAGCGCCTGCGCCGCCCGCTGCTCCGCAGCCTGCGCCGGGCGGTCCTCCTGCAGACCGCGGATCGAGGGCAAGAGCAGGCTCATCATATGGTCAAGATACTTCGGATCGCGCCAGAACAGCCGGAACACCTGTTCGAACACCACCCGCTCTTCGGGACGGCTGACAAAACAGGCCTGCAAGGTCCAGTAGAAATCAGCGCGTTCGGTAAAGCCGGCCACCTCCACCGCGCGGATGGCCTCCAGCACCCGGCCCGGCCCGATCGGCAACCCGGCCTTGCGCAGGGCCCGGGCAAAATGGGTGATGTTCTGAGCCAGTTGGCCGTTTTCGGGCAGGGTCAGCGGAGCGTAGGGGGCCATGGCTGCGACCGGGGGGTTTCACACCCCCCGGACCCCCCGTGGGATATTTAAGAACAGATAATGGGCAAAAGACGGGCTTATGCTCCTCATGCCGGCGCAAGCTCCTTGCGCACCTGGTCGAGCAGGCGCTTGGCTTCGGAGCCTTGGATCTTCTGGATGTCGTCCTGATATTTCAGGATCGCGCCGAGCGTGTCGGCAATCACTTCGGGCGACAGCGCGATCACATCCAGCGCCAGCAGGCATTTGGCCCAGTCGATGGTTTCGGCCACGCCGGGTTTCTTGAACAGATCTTCGCGTCGCAGGCGCTGGACAAAGCCCACGATCTCGCGGCTCAGCGCGTCTTGCGCCTCTGGCGCGCGGGCCTGCAGGATCTGCATCTCGCGGTCGAAGGCGGGATAGTCCACCCAGTGATAGAGACAGCGGCGTTTGAGCGCGTCATGCACCTCGCGTGTGCGGTTCGATGTCAGGATCACGATGGGCGGCTCTGGTGCGCGGATGGTCCCAATCTCGGGGATCGTCACCTGTGCCTCGGACAGGGCCTCCAGCAAGAACGCCTCGAACGGCGCATCGGTGCGGTCGATCTCGTCGATCAGCAAGACCGGTGCGCCACCCGGTTGCGGGCGCATCGCCGCCAGCAGCGGGCGTTCGATCAGGAAGTCTTGGCTGAACAGATCCGCCCGTGCGGGGCTGGTGCCCGTGGCCTCGGCAGCGCGGATCGCCACCATCTGCGCGGCAAAATTCCATTCTGCCACCGCCGAGGCCTGATCAAGCCCCTCGTAGCATTGCAGCCGGATCAACCGCCGCCCCAGGGCCCTGGCCAATGTCTTGGCAATCTCGGTCTTGCCGACCCCGGCCTCGCCTTCCAGAAACAGCGGCCGTCCCAGTTTCAGCGACAAGAACACCACCGTCGCCAGCGCGCGGCTGGCGACATAACTCTGGCTGGACAGCATGGCCTCTGTCGCATCGATCGTGGCCGGAACGGCTGTCACACGGCATCCTCCCTTGGGTTGCGACATGCTGGGCAGAACCCCTGGCGGGGTCAAGCAGGCACGTGCAGGGCTACGACCAAGGCAGTAGTCTGCGCTCGGACTGCTGCCTGTGTCCCATGCGCCTCGCGCGACGTGCGCCCGCAGCCCTTACAGGTTCAGCATGCCCTGCCGGATATAGCGGTGATCGCCCCGCGTCAGCACCCAGCGCCCCACCTTTCGCGCCAGATCCGGGCGGCCGCGGTCCAGCGCGCGTTTGAACAGTTCGCGCTGATAGCGCGCAAAACTGCGGCGGGCGCGCAGGGTGCGGTAGAACTCGGCTTGCGTCAGCGTGCCGTTCAGCGCGGCCAGCGTGATCGGCGCAAGAATGCCCATCTGGTGCAGGCTGGACCCAAGCCGGTGGCCCAGCAAAGGCGTGCGCAGCTTGACGACATTGGCTGCGGTGAACCGGTCGGCATGGGCGGTATCCAGCGGCTCGTAGGGGTCATAGAGCAGGAACACCCGGCCCGCCGCCTGTGCCACCTGCGCCGCATCACCGTAGGGACCCGAAAAATCGCGGCCCCAGGCCGTGTGATAGCGCGTCTCCCAGGGCACCAGCGCCTTGTCCAGCGTGGATTGCGGCGAGATCGCCACCACATCCGCCCCCGGACAGGCGGCGACAAAGGCGCAGGCGGCATAGCCCCCCATCGAGGCCCCATAGAACACCACCCGCTTGAACGGCTGGAAAAATCCCGTGTCGCGCAGGTCGTTGAACTGCTGCCAGACCCAGGGGTCGCGGTACCATGTCCAGCCGTTCGCCATCACCCCCAGCATCGACCAGCCCTGCTTTTCGATGAAGGAAAACCCCCAGGGGCGTCGGTCTTCGCGCTTGCCCATGGCGATATCAAGGTTGTCAAAGGTCACAACCAGCGTGTCTGACCGACCGATGAACAGAAACGAATGGTCCGGACTTTCGCGAAAGAACCCGTCCTGTCCGGCCAGCGTGGTGGCAATCGCCGCCCAGCTGCCCTCTTCGGGTGCTGTCGCTGCCGCCTCCGGTCCGGCGCGGAACAGGGCGCGGGTGATGGTCACCCCCTCCGCCTCGCGCAGGGACAGGGTCTCGCAGCGGCCATAGGCGTTCAAGAGCGGATAGCTGCCAGATCCTTTGCGGATATCGGTCAGCATCCGTGTTTCCGGCTGAAGTGCAGCGTCAAGAACGGGCTGCAGGTACTTGATCTTGTTCACATCGCCAAAACCGGACAGATTGGCGATCACCCCCGCCGGGCGCAGGTCGGCAGGGCTTGCGATACGCCTGATCTTGGCCGAAGGCACGCCCTGCGCTGTCAGGAAATCCACATAGGGCGCCACCCATGGTGACGGCGTGCCCGGCCAGGTACCCTTGTGGTCCAGATCGATCAGATCAATGTCACAGGCCCAGCGATGCCAGGCGGCCAAAGCCACCGATTGCGCATTGCCGCCCACATCGGCAAAGACAGAGACAGCAACCCCGTCAAGCCGGTCGATCAGACCGGCATCAAACACCCGCTTGCCGCGGCCCTTGATCGGCGCGGCCTGCGCTGAAATATCGTGCAATGCCAGAAGTTTATGCAGATAACTTCCCACGGGCGGCACCCCGTGATGGCGCAGTCCCAACTCGCGCTTATTCGAGGCCCAGAGGTGCAGCGCCGTGGTGCGCGGCGTGATCATGCGCTCTGCCACCTCTGCCGGGCGCAGGAATTTCAGCCGGTCGGGAAAGGTAACCGGGTAAAAGGCATCCAGCGGTTGCACCTTGTCTGCCAGCCCCAGCGCATGGGTGAAATGGGTGATCATCATCGGCCCCCAGACGCCCCAGGGCTGCTGGCTGACATGCACCGGATGTCCCGCTGCCGCCGCCGCGCGGTACTCTTCCTGCAGCTTGCCCTTCACAAAGGGCGGGACGGCATGACCATCCGCCGTATAGTCCAGCATCGCCCGCAACAGTGCCCCCTCTGCCGGCAGGCCCAGCACCGCGTTGTTAACCCGCGAGTCACCAGGCAGCTCAAATCCCATCACATGATCATCGTCACAGGTGATGGGCCGAAGGCAGTAGACATCGGTATCCACCCAGATCATGCCGGGATTGCACGCGATCATGTGCAGACGGAACAGGTCGGCAAACAGGGCGTAGCTGTCTTTCTTCTCGTATTTCAGAAAGCTCTCGGTCTCCAGCACCTCGCGCCCGTCGCGCAAGGTGACACCGGCGGGCACATTGGAAATCGGCTCATAGCAGAACAGGGTAATCGGCTGCCCCCGGTCGACAAAGGATTTCAGGCACAGCTGTTCCAGCCAGGACAGGCTGCCGCCAATCCATAAGGTGCCGACCTCCCTGACCCTGCCCATGCCTGACGCCAACCCCAAATCCGACCTGTCCGTGCAGACCGCTCTTTCCCAGTCTGACGATATTACCGCGCTTTGCCAAGCGCGTGCCACGCCGGACCGGCCTTTGCTTTGCCGTGATCGGGCGCCATGCTATGCCACCGGCGACACGCACAGCCGACAGCAGGGGGATAGGCTTGGTCAGCGAGAGGACAAAAGGCGCGACCGTGCTTTGCCGCAGTCTTGGGGCGCGGGATCTGGGCCAGGACGGGCTGACGCGGCTGCTTGACTGCATTCAGCTGCCGGAGGGAAAGGTGATCACCACCTTTGGCACCGGCACGCATCCGGCGGCATTCCTGCCCGATGGGGCAGCGGGCTGCGCCATGCCGCTGGAGCTGCGCGAGGTTTCGGAGGCCGCGCTGGTGGTCACCGCCGGCCCGGGGGCGCTGGCCTTGACCACGGGGGGACGCATCGAGGCAAACCCGGTGCCGGCCGAACCCGGGCTCTTTGCCGGGTTGAACACGATCTTTGGGTTCCGTCTTGACGAGACGCCGGAACAGGTGGCCGAAGGGCTGCGCTACCATGCGCTGCACCACGGTTTGCAGGCGGCCCTCATTGTCTGCCGGACTTCGGATGCTGCGGACTTTGCCTGCGCGTTGCGCCGCAGAGTGGCGGATCTGGCTTTGACCGTGGTCGTGCTGGACAGCCCCCTTCCCCTGGGCAAGCCGGACCAGGGCCCGATGACCCACCCCTGGCATGCGCCCGATGCCCCCGGCAAGGACAGGATGGAGCCGCCGCCCCCCGACCCCTGGCGGTCGGATCTGGCCGAGCAGATCCTGTTCGAACATCTCAAATGGCGGTTCCTGTCGCAGGCCCGGGCGGTGCTGACGCTGGATGTCTGTGATCTGCTGGCCCCGGACGGTCCGAACGCCTTTGACCGCTGTCTGACCGCAAGGCATGGGGTGATCTTGCTGGCAGGCCGGCGCATCTATCCCTGGCGGCTGCGGGCGCAGGGCGAGGCGCGCTTTGGCGACCACATCTGCCGCCAGTTCGACGCACGGCGCGGCATTGCGCGCTGGGGCGTGGCCCCGGCACGCGCGGGCCTGCAAAACACCTGGCGCATGGTGCGGGTGGCCTATGCCAAGCCCGACCCCGCCGAGGTGGTGCCGTTCCTGCGCGCCATGGCGCTTCGCGTGCCGGGGCGGCAGCCGGGCGAGCTTGCGCCGAAAACCTCGCTGATCGAAGATCCTGCCCTGCTGGCCCTGTCGGAGCAGATGTTTCACCACAAGCCGGTGCGCGCGCCCGCCTCTGCCCCGCGCGCCGCCCCGCGCCCGGCCTCCTTGGGCGGACGTACGGCGATTGTCACCACCATGAAGAACGAAGGCCCGTTCATTCTGGAATGGATCGCCTATCACCGCGCCATCGGCGTTGATGACTTCCTGATCTATACCAATGACTGCACCGATGGCACCGATACCATGCTGGATCTGTTGCAGGAAAAAGGCCTGTGCCAGCATCGCCCCAACCCTTGGGTGCCGGGCGGTGCGCTCAAACCGCAGCACGCTGCCTTGCAGGCGGCGGAAAGCGAACCCGTGATGCAGAATTGCGGCTGGGGCATCTGCATGGATGTGGATGAATTCATCAACATCAAGCTGGGCGACGGCACGCTGCGGGCGCTTTATGCCGCGATGGGCGACGCCAATATGATCAGTCTGACCTGGCGGCTGTTCGGCAATGCCGATGTGGCGCGCTATGAAGACCGCTTCATGCTGGACCAGTTCACCGCCTGCGCGCCGCAGGTGATCCGCAAACCGCATCAGGCCTGGGGCTTCAAGACGCTGTTTCGCAACATCGACATCTACAAGAAACTGGGCGTGCACCGGCCCAAGGGGCTGCGTCCGGACCTGTGGGATCAGGTGAAATGGCTCAACGGCTCGGGCCAGCCGATGCCCAAGGAGCTGTTCCGCAACGGCTGGCGATCGACGCTGGAGACCTATGGGTATGATTGGGTGCAGCTCAACCATTATGCGGTCCGCTCGGCACAGAGCTTTCTGGTCAAGCGTGACCGGGGCCGGGTCAACCATGTCGACCGCGATCAGGGGCTGAACTACTGGTTCCGGATGAATCACAATGCAGAGCGCGACACCTCCCTCCAACGGATGATCCCTGCCTTGCGGGCCGAATATGACCGGCTGCTGGCCGACCCGCAGATCCGGGCGGCGCATGACCATTCGGTCGCCTGTCACCGCGCCAAGATCGACGAACTGCTCCAGACCGACACCTACAGCCGCTTGTACACCGAGCTGACGGGCGCGCGCATGCAAAGCCTGTGCCGGATGCAGCATCACTTCGGCTCTGCCGTCTTTGCCGCCGGGCCAGAGGTGATTCCGCATGATCTGCACCTGCGCGATCTGCCGCCGGGGTTCTTCTTCACCGTTGATCCCGCCGGGGCGGTCGAGCCCTAGCAGCGGTCTCCGGCACGGTCCCGGTGCCGGAGATAAAACCCTTGACGCAGCGATTGGATTTGCCTCAAATCGGCCAAAGTCGACGTGTAGATTTTGTGTAACCAGTAAAGTTCGGTGCAATCTTTGCTTGCACCGTGAACGGAGAGTATCATGTCGGAACGGCTCCCCCCGCTGATTTTGGCGGTTGTAGCATCACAGGCGTCAACCGGCGTGCAACCCCAGACCCCCCAAGAAACCGTGACCCCCATTGATGCCACCCCACCCGACAGCCGTGCCGCCTGGCTGTCGCTGATGGACCGGATCGGCGAGGATGCGGGGTATTTCATCGCGCTTGGTACCCGGCACTGGGCATTTTTCATCGATGAGGCCCCGACCCTGCTGGTCACCTTTGAACAGGCCGCAGATATCATGTCCCGGCCCGGCCAGATGCCGCTGGGCTATGATATTGCAAAGCAGAATGGCTGGTCGCACCTGTGCCTGATTGCCGATGGCGACACCTTCTATCGCGACCCGCGGGTCTATGGCTTTTTCGACCGGCTGGTCGATGATGCGTTTTTTGAAGATTTCGATTCCGTGCTTTTCATGGGATCTGGCGCGCAGGGCTATGCAGCGGCGGCGTTTTCTGTCGCAGCCCCAGGTGCTTCGGTCATCGCGATGAGCCCGCGCGCCACATTGCGGCCGGAAAAGGCGGGCTGGGACAAGCGCGCGGTGCAGGCGCGCAAGCTGGATTTCACCAGCCGCTATGGCTATGCGCCCGACATGGTTGACGGGGCCAAGCATGTCTACATCCTCTACGACCCCGAGGTGATGGAAGATGCGATGCATGCGGCGCTGTTTGAGGGCAGCCATGTGACCCATCTGCGCTGCCCCCGGCTTGGCAGCCGGCTGGATGCGGCGCTGGCCCATATGCAGATTGTCGTGCCGCTGGCACAAGCGGCCATGGCCGGAACCCTGACCCGCAACCGCTTTGCCCGGTTGTGGCGCGGCCGGCGCAACTTTGGCCCCTATCTGCGGGTTCTGCTGATGCAGGCGCAGACCGCAGGCCGCACCGAGCTGGAGAAGATGATCTGCAAGAATGTGACCGCGCGCCTGAACGCGCCGCGCTTTCGCAAGCGTCTGGCCGATATTCTGGCGGCCGAGGTTGCAAAAACGCTCAAGGACGGGGCCCCCTGAGGCCCCCGGCCTAATGGCTGCGCCTCAGGTTTCGTCAGCCCTCCATACCTGCGGCCAGGGTCCACAGATCCTGCGCTCGCACTTGCGTCAGCCGCGCCTTGCAGCCCAGCACCAGCATCGGCTCCCCCGAGCCGCCGCGCATCTGGAATCCTTCTGCCGCGCAGGCATTGTCACGAAAACTGATCCAGGCCCGCTGCCCATCGCGCAGGGCAAGCTCTGCCCCTTGCTGGTCGGGGGACAATCCGCTGTCGATCTGGCGCATCTGGTCGCGGGCCTGCCCATAGGCGGCATTCAGATCCGCGTCCGCCGCCTCGAACGCCCTGCCGAGACAGGCGTTGATCTCCCTCTGCGTCATGGCGTTGCTGCAATCCAGCGTCTGCGCCTGCGCGGCACCGGCAAGCCCCGCGCCCAGCACCAAAACCCATCCCGACATCCGCATCCCGACCTCCTCACCTGACGTGGTATCAGGATGGAGCCTGCGTCTCGGACTGGCCAGCCCTAAATCGGTTCAATTGGCGAAAACGGTGACCTCTGGCAGCGCGGTCAGCGGCAGGCCAAGCGCGACATAGGCGGCAAGGGACAGTTGCGCCGCCCCCTGCCCCGGCAACAGATCGACCGCAACCGACTGGCCCGAGGCGGTGACCACCCGGCCCTTGCCCGCCGCCGTGACCAATGCCGAGCGCAGCCAGATGCCCGGTTCCGCCGGCCCGCCCAGGCTGACAGACACCGTGCCAAGCGCGCGTTCGCCACTGGCGGCGGGCGCGGCGAGGGCGGCCTGCTTTTCCTCCTCGGTGGTGGTGTCCAGCGTGGCAGCGGTCGCGCCCGCGCCCAGCACGGGCGGCGGTGCGGTCACCGCCGGAGCGGCGGCGGCAGGAGCCGGCGTTGCCCGGGTCGTGATACGGTCAATCGCCGCACATCCGGACAGGGCAGACAGGGCAAGGCTCAGGAGGATGATCTTTTGCATGATCAGACCTTAGTCTGCCCCGTCGCCGCCCGCAATGGCCCGATCACCGCTTGTCAGCGCATCGGCGGGGTCTTACCTTCGGCATATGGACAAGACAGCACCCTTGATCGACCCTTTTGCCCGCGCAATCACCTATCTGCGGGTCTCGGTCACCGATCGCTGCGATTTCCGCTGTGTTTACTGCATGGCCGAGAACATGACTTTCCTGCCGAAGGCCGACCTGCTGACGCTGGAAGAACTGGACAGGATGTGCACCACCTTTGTTCGTCTGGGCGTGGAAAAGCTGCGCATCACCGGCGGCGAGCCTTTGGTGCGCAAGGGCATCATGACCTTCTTTCGCGCCATGTCCCGGCACCTGGACTCGGGGGCGCTGAAAGAGCTGACGCTGACCACCAATGGCAGCCAGCTTGCAAAACATGCCGCGGATCTGGCGGCTTGCGGGGTCCGGCGGATCAACGTGTCACTCGACACGCTGGACCCAGAGAAATTCGCGCAGATCACCCGTTGGGGCCGTTTGCCGCAGGTGCTGGACGGGATTGCGGCGGCACAGGCGGCGGGGCTGCGCGTCAAGATCAACGCGGTGGCGCTGAAGGGGTTCAATGAGGATGAACAGTTCAGCATCACCCAATGGTGCGCCGACAATGGCCATGACCTGACCTGGATCGAGGTCATGCCGATGGGCGATCTGGGCAATGAAAACCGGCTGGACCAGTATTGGAGCCTCAGGGATCTGCGCGCCCGCTATGCAGACCGCTTCACCCTGACCGATCTGACAGAGCGGTCGGGCGGGCCTGCGCGCTATGTGCGGCTGGAGGACACCGGGCAGAAAATTGGCTTCATCACGCCTCTGACCCATAATTTCTGCGAAAGCTGCAACCGGGTGCGGCTGACCTGCACCGGCGAGCTCTATATGTGCCTTGGTCAGGAAGACATGGCCGACCTGCGCGCGCCGCTGCGGGCCAGTGCAGACGATGAGGCGTTGGCCACCGCCATCCGCGCCGCCATCCGCCACAAGCCAAAGGGCCATGATTTCGACTACAGCCATACCGGCGTGGCCGGGCAGATGACGCGCCACATGAGCCATACCGGCGGCTGACCCCCATGCCGTGACCGCTGGTCGCACCGGGTTCCCGAACCTGCTGGCGCCCCCTAGATTGGGCGCAACAGCAAAGGTGTATTGATGGACACGTTCCTCCTCTCGCGCATCCAGTTCGCGGCGAATATCAGCTTTCACATCCTGTTTCCGACGATCACGATTGCGCTCGGCTGGGTGCTTTTGGTCTTCCGCTACCGCTATGCCCGCACCGGGCTGGCGAAGTGGATGGAGGCCTATATGTTCTGGGTCAAGGTCTTCGCCCTGTCCTTCGCGCTTGGCGTGGTCTCGGGCATCACCATGTCCTTCCAGTTCGGCACCAACTGGCCGGGGTTCATGGAAGCGGTCGGCAATGTGGCGGGCCCGCTGCTTGCCTATGAGATCATGACCGCGTTTTTCCTTGAGGCGGTGTTCCTTGGGATCATGCTGTTTGGCGCGCGCCGGGTGCCGCCTTGGCTGCATATTCTGGCGACATTCCTTGTGGCCTTTGGCACCACGATGAGCGCCTTCTGGATCCTGGTGCTGAATTCCTGGATGCACACGCCCCAGGGCTATGAATTGCGCGACGGTATCGTGCACGCAACCGACTGGTTTGCCATCATCTTCAACCCGTCGATGCCCTACCGGCTGGGCCATATGCTGCTGGCCTCGGGCCTGACCGTGGCCTTCCTGATCGCGGGTATCGCAGCCTTCCGCCGCTTGATCGGCGACCGGGAGGAGTCGACCCTGACCCAGCTGCGCTTTGGCCTGATCCTTGGGGCCATGCTGATCCCGGCGCAGATCCTGATGGGCGACTTGCATGGTCTGAACACGCTGGACCATCAGCCGGCCAAGGTGGCGGCGATGGAGGGCAACTGGGAAACCGGGCCGAATGTGCCGCTGCTGCTGTTTGCCATCCCCGATGAGGCGGCGCGCACCAACCATGCCGAGATTGCCATTCCAAGCGGCGCAAGCCTGATCCTGAAGCATTCCGCTGATGGTGTGGTGCCGGGACTGAACGACTTCGTGGCCGAGGATGGCACGGTGATGCACCCGCCCGTGGCCCCTGTGTTCTGGGGCTTCCGGGTGATGGTCGGCACCGGCATGGCGATGCTGGCCCTGTCATGGGCAGGTGCCCTGCTGCTGTGGCGGCGCGGAGCAGATGCCCTGCCCCGGCCCTTCCTCTTTGCGACCACCGGCATGGCCTTTTCCGGCTGGCTGGCGACGTTGGCGGGCTGGTATGTCACCGAGATCGGCCGCCAGCCCTGGCTGGTGACCGGGGTGCTGACGACCGAGGCCGCGGTGGGCGATGTCGCCGCCCCGATGGTGATGGCCACCCTGATGACCTATCTGGCCGTCTATCTGGCGCTGATGATCGCCTATATCGGCGTGATCTTCCATCTGGCCAAGCGCGCCGCAGCGGGCAAGCGCCCGACCCGCGAAGAACCGCGCGACGCCCCCATCCCTGTCCCGGCGGAGTAGGACCATGACGCTTGATGCCACCACCCTGCCGGTGATCTTTGCCGCCCTGATGGGGCTGTCGATCCTGCTGTATGTCATTCTTGACGGCTTTGATCTGGGCGTCGGCCTGCTGTTTCCGCTGGCCACGCCAGAGGAGCGGGACCGGATGATCGCGTCCATCGGGCCGTTCTGGGATGCGAATGAAACCTGGCTGGTGCTGGCCATCGGTATTCTGCTGGTGGCCTTTCCGACCGCGCATGGCACGATCCTGACCGCGCTGTACTTGCCGGTGGCCGTCATGCTGGTGGGGCTGATCCTGCGCGGTGTGGCCTTCGAGTTCCGCGCCAAGGCCCCGCTGGCGCACAAGCAATCCTGGGACCGGGCGTTCTTTTGCGGCAGCCTGATGACCTCGGGCGCGCAGGGGTTCATGCTGGGGATGTATGTGATGGGCTTGGACTGGACGCTGTTCCATGTGGCGTTTGCCGCCCTGACCGCCGGCGCGCTGACCGTGGCCTACAGCTTTATCGGTGCGGCCTGGCTCATCCTGAAAACCGATGAGGCCTTGCAGATCAAGGCGGTGGCCTGGGCGCGCGGCGGCATCTGGGGCATGGCACTGGGGCTTGGGGCGGTATCGCTGGCCACGCCTTTCGTCAGCACCAGGATTTTTGAGCGGTGGTTCAGCTTTCCCGAAGTGGTCCTGCTGGCCCCGCTGCCGCTGATGTCGGTCGCGCTGATCGTGCTGCTCTGGCTCTCACTGCGCCATCTGCCCAGCAAGGGCGACCATTTCGCCTGGTTCCCCTTTGCCGGGGCCACAACGCTGATGGTGCTTGGGTTTTTCGGCATGGGCTACAGCTTCTACCCCTTCATCGTGCCGGAACAGCTCACGATCTATGAGGCGGCGTCCAGCCCTGAGAGCCTGAAGATCATTCTTGTGGGTGCCCTGTTCGTGCTGCCGATGATCATTGGCTACACGGTGCTGTCCTACACCGTGTTCCGGGGCAAGGCGACCAACCTCAGCTATGACTGGGACCGTTGAGGGGGGCTGTCTGCCCCCCGCGCGTGCCGCGCCCCCCCGAGGATATTTGTGAACAGATAATACGCGGAGGCGGTCAAGGTCAGGCGGCAGGCATCCGGGCCTCGACCATGCCGGCATACCAGCTTGAGCCGAAGGGGATGGCATTGTCGTCGAAGTTGTAGGCGGGGTGGTGCACCATCGCGGTATCGCCATTGCCAAGGAAGATATAGGCGCCGGGCCGCGCGTTCAGCATGAAGCTGAAATCCTCCGCCCCCATCAGGGGGGGCGTGTTGTCATCGACCTGCCCCGAGACGGCTTGCGCAACGGCCACGGCGTGGCGGGTGTTGTCTTCGGCATTCACGGTGACCGGATAGCCGCGCTGATAGTTTACCTCAGCCTTGCCCCCGAGCGCGATGGCGGTGCCTTGCGCGATCTCGGAAATGCGGCGCTCGACATAATCCTGCACCGACGGGTCCATGGTGCGGACGGTGCCTTTGAGCTTTACCACCTGCGGGATCACGTTATGCGCGGTGGAATCGGTCTGCACGGTGCAGACGCTGACCACCACCTGTTTCATCGGATCGACCCCGCGCGCGGCGATGGTCTGCAGCGCCACAATGATATGGGCAGAGATCACCGTGGTGTCGATGCAGTCATGCGGTTTGGCGGCATGGCCGCCCTTGCCGGTGACGGTGATTTCGAACTGATCCGCCGCCGCCATGATGGCCCCCGGACGGATGGCAAAGGTGCCAAGCGGAATGCCGGGCATGTTGTGCATGCCATAGACTTCCTGCACGCCGAACCGGTCCATCATGCCATCATCGACCATCTCGCGCCCGCCGCCGCCGCCTTCCTCTGCCGGCTGGAAGATCACCACGGCGCGGCCGTCGAAATTCCGCGTCTCGGCCAGATATTTGGCCGCCCCCAGCAGCATCGCCGTGTGGCCGTCATGGCCGCAGGCATGCATCACGCCCGGCGTGGTGGAGGCATAGTCGACCCCGGTCTGTTCATGGATCGGCAGAGCGTCCATATCGGCGCGCAACCCGATGACGCGGCCGGATGTATCGGTCTTGCCATGGATCACGCCCACCACCCCGGTGCGGCCGATGCCGGTCACCACCTCGTCACAACCAAAATCGCGGAGCAGGTCGGCCACTTTGGCCGCCGTGCGGTGCACCTCGAACAACAGTTCCGGATGGGTGTGAAAGTCACGCCGCCATTGGGTGATTTCGGGCAGCATCTCGGCGAAGCGGTTCTTGACGGGCATCATGGCCTCCTCTGGGTCAGGGTGGCGGAATGGTGGGCCGGAATGCCGCCCCCTTCAAGGGGGTCAGCGCCGCATCCTGATCTTTTGATCAAAAATAAGGCATCAGGCCAGGGCCGGCCCCACCTCGGGGGCCGTGCCATCGCTGAAGCGCGACAGGCGGAACCGGCGCAGATCATGGCCGGTTGGCCGGCCCATCACCAGATCGGCCATCACGCGTCCGAGGCCGGGGCCAATGCCAAAACCATGGCCGCACATGCCGGTGGCGATAGAGAGGCCGGGGATCGGCGCGTGATCCACCACCGGCACCACATCGGGCATGGTGTCGATCATGCCGGCCCATGCGGTCTTGATCTTCGGGCGGCCCAGCGCAGGAAAAGCGGCGGCAAAGCGATCCTGCACGCGGGACAGGGTGGTGCGGTTCGGGGCCGGGTTCAAAATGCGCATCGCCTCGAAGGGGCTGGGGCCATCGCCCCAACGGCGCTTGGTGCCCCATGCGTCGGGAAAGCCCTTGGGCGCGACCGGGCGGAAATGGGTGGAGCGGAAATCCTGTTTCAGAACCGGCAGATAAGGCGCGACGCTGCGAAACGCATCCGGCCCGATGAAAAAGTCATGCTCGGACCCCGGCGCGATGCTGTAGCCGCCATCCATCCGGCGGCGAAAGGCGAAATGATCATCCGCCGCCGCCCCGGGAAAGATCTCCGCCATCGGTTCGGTCTGCGCAACGCTTGCCAGCACCGACAGTTGCGGAATGTCCACCCCATGCGCCGCCAGAAACAGCCGTGACCAGGCACCACCCGCCACCACCACGCGCGACGCGCGCACTAGGCCCTGTTCGGTCACCACCCCGGCCACCGCCCCGGCCTGCAGATCAAGGCTGCGCACCGCACACTGCTCGACCACGCACACCCCCGCCTGAACCGCGAGATCCGCCAGCAGCGGGACCGCGACAAAGGGTTCGGCCCGCGCGTCAGAAGGCGTGATCATCCCGCCCTTCCATCCGGCCGAGGTGCCAAGCAGCGCCGCAATCTCGGCCCGGCTCATCAGACGGGTGTCGACGCCATTGGCCTGCGCCTGCGGCAGGAAGTCGGCGTATTTTGCAAGCGCGGCCTCGGTATTGGCCAGATAGACCACCCCGGTCTGGCGGAACCCCAGCGCAGCGCCGAAGGTCTGCGCAAAGCCTTGCCACAGGCGCATGGCCTCGACCACGATCGGCAATTCGTCCTTGTCGCGGCCCTGCTGGCGGATCCAGCCCCAGTTGCGGCTGCTTTGCTCGCCCGCAATCCGGCCCTTTTCGCACAGGACCACCTTTTGCCCGGCCTGCGCCAGATAATAGGCGGTCATCACCCCGATGATGCCGCCGCCCAGCACCACCACATCCGCCGCCTGCGGCAGTGGGCCGGGAAAACGGATCGGGCTTTGCAAGCTGATCGGAAAGGTCATGCCAGATCCGCCAGCAGTTTCTCCATGAACGCCTGCCCCGCCTGAAATTCGGCGATCTCCAGATATTCATCGGCCTGATGCGCCTGCGCGATATCACCGGGGCCGCACACCAGGCTGGAAATGCCCGCTGCCTGAAAATGCCCGGCTTCGGTGCCATAGCTGACCACATGGGTGGCATTGTCGCCGGTCAATCGGCGCACCAGGGCCTCGGCCTCGCCATCCGCTTCGGGCACCAGAGGCGGCACGTCGAAGAAGCGTTCAAGCACCACATCCGCCTCTGGCCGCACCGCCTGCATGGCGCTGCGCAGGGCCGCCACCTCGGCCTCGAAGGCCTGACACCAGTCTTCCGGCGCCTCGCCGGGCACGACGCGGAATTCCATCACATAGCGGCAGTCGGCGGCGGTGATGTTATGCGCGGTTCCGCCCGAAATCATGCCGGTGTGCAGCGTGGTGAAGGGCGGGTCGAACAGCGCCGCCACGGCCGATGCGGGCTTGGCCGCATTCTCGGCATTGCGGTCATTGGCCCACATGATCAGCCGCGCCGCCTCCATGATCGCGCTGACACCTTGGGGCAGCAGCGACGAATGCACCTCGAACCCGCGCAGATGCACGCGGTAACCGGCCCCGCCCTTGTGGCCGTTGACCGCCTTCATCCGGCTGGGTTCGCCGATGATGGCAAGCGCGGCCTTGGGATATTCGGATTGCAACGCCGCAATCAGCGGCGGCGCGCCCATGCAGCCGATCTCCTCGTCATAAGACAGCGCAATCTGCAACGGGCGGCGCAGCCCGCGCCGGTGCGCCTCCGCCAAGGCCCAGATGGCAAGCGCGTCAAACCCCTTCATGTCGCAGGTGCCGCGCCCGTAAAGCCGCCCGTCCCGTTCTGTCACCACCCAAGGGTCCGACGTCCAGGCCTGCCCGTCCACCGGCACCACATCGGTGTGGCCCGACAGAATCACCCCGCCCGGCACCAGGGGACCGGCATGGGCAAACAGCCCGGCCTTGGTCCGGTCCTCGTTCCAGTGCCGGTGTGCGGTGATGCCCTGACTGGCCAGATAGCCCTCGACCCAGTCAACCAGCGGCAGGTTGGTATCCCGGCTGACGGTCGGAAAACTGACAAGTTGGTCAAGGATCTGGCGGGCGGAAAGCGGGTTTGTCATCGGTCTGTCCTTGATGCGTTCGCGTCGAAGGTGCGCCGCTTAAACAGGCAAGGTCAAGCCCGGACCCGCTGCCGCAAGGGCATGGCAAACATGCCGCTTGCGGGATGCACAAAAATCTCTAACACTTGGTCAAATCACCGGGCGAGCCTTGGCTATGACACCGGAATAATAAATAAAAAGAACCACTTGGGGGTTACCATATGGCCGATGGGGCCGCGCCCGTCCTTGATGTCCGGGGGTTAAAAACTGTATTTCGCACCCGTGGGGGCGAAGTGCATGCCGTGAATTCAGTCAGCTTCCACCTCAACCCCGGTGAACTTTTGGGCGTTGTCGGAGAAAGCGGCTCCGGCAAGTCTGTAACGATGATGTCGCTGATCGGGCTGTTGCCCTCGCCGCCCGCAGATGTGCGCGGGGGCACGGTGATGCTGGGCAACCGCGATCTGCTGAAAATCAGTGCGGATGAGCTGCGCGATGTGCGCGGCGCAAAGGTCGGCTTTGTCTTTCAGGACCCGATGACCAGCCTGAACCCGGTGTTCACGGTGGGCAACCAGATCATGGAACCGCTGATCCGCCACATGGGGATGAGCAAGAAACAAGCCCAGGTGCGCGCGGCGGAACTGCTGGCGCTGGTCGGCATCCCCGATGCGGCGGCGCGGCTCAAATCCTACCCGCACCAGTTTTCCGGCGGCATGCGGCAGCGGGTGATGATCGCCATAGCACTCGCCTGCGACCCCGATGTGCTGATCGCGGATGAACCGACCACGGCATTGGACGTTACCATTCAGGCGCAGATTCTGGAACTGGTGAAAGACCTGCGCCAGAAACTGGGCATGGCGATTGTCTGGATCACCCATGATCTGGGGGTGATCGCGGGCATCGCCGACCGGGTGATGGTGATGTATGGCGGTCAGGTGGTTGAACAGGCCCCGGTGAAGGACCTCTTTGCCAATCCGCAACACCCCTATACCCGCGCTTTGCTGAAAACCATTCCGTCGCTGACCGGGGAGCGTGAGGCGCGGTTGCAGGTGATCGAAGGCCAGCCGCCGATCATGACCGGCGCGCCCGCCGCCTGCCCCTTCCGGGACCGTTGCGCGCATGCCTTCGCCCGCTGCTTTGTGGAAAACCCCGAACGCCGCGCGATTGACGGGTGCGAGGTTGGCAAGGGCCATGACGTGGCCTGCCATTGGGTGGCAGAGGTGGCGCATGCTTGATGTGGCCAAACCGATCACGCCACTGGTGCAGGTGCGCGGGTTGAAAATGTATTTCCCGATCTATTCCGGCATTCTGCGCCGCCACACCGGCGATGTGAAAGCGGTCGATGGGGTCAGCTTTGACATCATGCCGGGCGAAACCCTTGGGCTGGTGGGCGAATCGGGCTGCGGCAAATCCACCGTGGGCCGCGCCCTGCTGCGGCTGTACGAGATCACGGGTGGCACGGTCGAGATCAACGGCACCGATGTGGCGACCCTTGGCACCGAAGATCTGCGAAAGGCCCGGCCGCAGATGCAGATGGTGTTTCAGGACCCGCAGGCCAGCCTGAACCCGCGCATGACGCTGGCCGATATCATCGGCGAGCCGCTCAACGAACACACAGACTGGGACGGTGACCGCAAACTGGCCCGGATCTATGAGCTGATGGATGCCGTGGGTCTGAACCGCCGCTTTGCCAACCGCTTCCCGCATGAATTTTCCGGCGGGCAGCGCCAGCGGATCGGGATTGCCCGTGCCCTCGCCCTCAACCCGCGCTTTATCGTCTGTGACGAGCCGATTGCGGCCCTGGATGTCTCGATTCAGGCGCAGGTGGTGAACCTGCTGGAGGATTTGCAGGAAAAGTTCGGCCTGACCTATCTGTTCATCAGCCATGATCTGTCGATGGTGCGCCATATCGCCGACCGGGTGGCGGTGATGTATCTGGGCCGGATTGCCGAGCTTTCCCCGCGCGATGCGCTTTATGCCCGCCCGCTGCACCCCTATGCCGAGGCGCTTTTGTCGGCGGTGCCCGAACCGGACCCGACGCTGGCGCGGTCGCGTCAACGCATCATCCTGCAAGGCGATGTGCCCTCGCCCGCCAATCCGCCAAAGGGCTGCAATTTCTGCACCCGCTGCCCCAAGGTGTTCGACCTGTGCCGTCAGGTCAAACCCGAGCTGGCCGAGGTGGAACCGGGCCGCTTTGTGGCCTGCCATCTGTATTCCGATCCTACCGCCGCCGGATCAACCGGCGCGTCCACTGCCAACGAGCACAACCAACAAGGAGTGTCCCTATGAAACTGAAAACCGCCCTTCTGGGCGCGGCCGCCACATTGGCCTTTGCGCCTGCCGCATTTGCGGAACGCGGGGCCGATGGCAACGTCAACGTCCTGTATTCGCAAGCCGTCTCGATCATGAACGCCTATCTGTCTTCGGGCACCAAGGATGTCGAAGTGGGCTCTCTGGTGCTGGAGCCGCTGGCCGGTTTCGACCAGGATGGCAATGTCATCCCGCGTCTGGTCACCGAAATTCCATCGGTGGAAAACGGCGGCATCTCCGAAGACCTGACCACGATCACCTGGAAACTGACCCCCGGCCTATTGTGGTCGGATGGCACGCCGGTGACAGCGGCGGATGCCGTCTTCTCGTATGAATACTGCACCCATCCCGAAGGCGGCTGCGCGCAGGCCGCGCGCTATGAAGGGATCGAAAAGGTCGAGGCGCTGGATGATCTGACCGTCAAGATCACCTGGACCGGGCCAAAGCCCAACCCCTTCACCGCCTTTGTCGGTGCCACCTCGCCCATTCTGCAGGCCGCGCAATTTGCCAATTGCCTTGGCACCGCCGCCCCCACCTGCACCGAACAGAACTTCCGCCCGATTGGCACCGGCCCCTTCATGGTCACCGATTTCAAGGTGAATGACGTGGTCGAACTGGCCGCCAACCCGAATTACCGCGACCCGGCCAAACCGGCCTTTGCCACGATGACCGTCAAGGGCGGCGGCGATGCGGCGGGGGCAGCCCGCGCCGTGATGGAAACCGGCGAATTCGACTACGCCTGGAACACCCAGATCAACCCCGAACTGCAGGCCCAGATGGAGGCTGGCGGTCAGGGCAAGTTCGTGTCCGCCTTCGGCACGCTGGTCGAGCGGATCGAGATGAACATGACCGATCCGTCGCCGGATCTGCCAGAAGGCGAGCGCTCCACCGCCATGCACCCGCACCCGATGCTGTCGGACATCCGCGTGCGCAAGGCCCTGTCGATGGCCATCGACCGCAGCCTGCTGGTTGAAGTCGGCTATGGCAATGCCGGGCGCCCGACCTGCAATCTGGTGCCGGCACCGGCGCAATTCGCCTCGCCCAACACCGACTGCATCGCTCAGGATATGGAAGGGGCCAAAGCCCTGCTGGACGAAGCCGGCTGGGTCGCGGGGGCAGATGGCATGCGCGCCAAGGATGGCGTGCCGATGAAGCTGCTGTACCAGACTTCGGTCAACCCGGTGCGGCAGGACTTCCAGGCGCTGATCAAGGGCTGGTGGAATGAGCTGGGCGTCGAGGTCGAGCTGAAATCGGTCGACGGCGGTGTGTTCTTTGGCGGCGACCCGGGCTCGCCCGACACCTTCCAGAAATTCTATGCCGATGTGGAAATGTATGCCAACAACTTCGATGGCACCGACCCCGAGCCCTATCTTGCGCAATACCTGTGCGACAAGGCCCCAAGCCCGGCCAATGGCTGGCAGGGGGAAAACATCAACCGCTATTGCGACCCGGCCTATGATGCGCTGGTGGCCGAACTGGCCAGCACCCGCGAGCCGGAAAAGCGCAGCGAAATCGCCATCCGCCTGAACGAAATGCTGACCAAGGACAGCTATGTCATCGTGCCGCTGGTGGATCGTGGACGGTTGTCGGCCCATTCCAACACGCTGGGCGGCGTGGTGCTGAACACTTGGGATTCCGAACTGTGGAACGCCAGCGACTGGTTCCGCATCAAGTGATCTGACATCCGGGGCGCGCCTGATCGAATTTTCGGTGAAAATTCAAAAGGGCGCGCCCCTTCCCTTTCCATCCTCTCCCTCAACCCTCGTGCGGGTCTGAATTTTCACAGAAAAATTCATGCCCGCCCGACTGCACAACCGAGGCGTCGCCGATGCTTACCTTCACGATCCGCCGGTTGCTGCTGGCGATCCCGACGCTCTTGTTCATCTCCTTGGTGATTTTCCTGCTGGTCGATTTCGCGCCCGGCTCACCGATGAGCCAGATCCCCCTGACGGTACCGCCCGAAGTGCGGCTGCGCATCATCGAGGCGATGGGGGCCAACGAGCCGATCTTTGTGCGCTACCTGTTGTGGCTCAAGCAATTCTTCTGGGTCGAACCGCTGGTGATGATCGATGGTATCTTCGGTACCACCTGGTCCGAGGGGATGCAGCGCATCGTCAGCTGGCAGTCGCGCAGCCCGGTCATGGATATCATCGCCGAACGCATGCCGCAGACCCTGACCGTGGTCGGCTCGGCCTATGTGATCGGCGTTCTGATCGCGGTGCCGATCGGCATTTATTCGGCCTACCGGCAATACAGCTGGTTCGACCAGATCGGCACCTTCATCGCCATGATCGGCTTTTCGGTGCCGACCTTCTTTACCGGGGTGGTGCTGATCCTGGTGTTTTCGGTCAATCTGGGCTGGTTCCCGTCAATCTACAACACCAGCCTGCGGGTGACCGACTGGGACAGCTTTTTGCAGCAGGTGCGGCAGATGGCCATGCCGGTGGCGGTGCTGGCGCTGTACAACGCGTCACAGATCAGCCGCTACATGCGGTCATCGATGCTCGACAATCTGGCGCAGGATTATGTGCGCACGGCGCGCGCCAAGGGCATGTCGGAACGGGTGGTCGTCCTGAAACACGTGCTGCGCAATTCGCTGATCCCGGTGGTCACCGTCATCGCGCTTGGCATTCCCACCATCTTTGGCGGGGCGATCATCACCGAACAGGTGTTCAAGGTGAACGGCCTTGGTGCGCTGCTGATCAATGCCATCCAGGGGTCGGATCTGCCGATGGTGCAGACCCTGACCTTCATCTTTGCCGTGCTGATCGTGCTCTTCAACCTGATTGCCGATGTGCTCTACGGCATGCTCGACCCGAGGATCCGCTATGACTGACATCTCCGCCATCGAGAAACCCCGCAGCCAGTGGTCGGATGTCTGGTCGCAGTTCAAGACCCACAAGGGCGCGGTTGCGGCGCTGACGGTCTTTGTGCTGCTGATCCTGTTCGTGACCGTGGGCCCCTTCATCTGGACCGCCGATCCCACCTATATCAACCCCGATGCGGCACAGATGATCCGCACCCGCAACAAGCCGCCAAGCTGGGACTTTCCCCTTGGCACCGATCAGCTGGGCCGCGACATGCTGGCCCGGATGATGAAGGGCGGGCAGGTTTCCATCGCGGTCGGGCTGGTGGCAATGACCATCTCCATCCTGCTGGGCACGCTGGTGGGGGTGACGGCGGGCTATTTCCGCCGGCTTGACGGTCCGCTGATGCGGCTGACCGACCTGTTCCTGGCCCTGCCCCTGCTGCCTTTGCTGCTGGTCATGGTCATGCTGTTCCGCGATCCCCTCTCGCGTACCCTGGGGCCAGAGGGTGGCACCTTCCTGCTGATCGTCTTTGCCATTGGTGTCACCAGCTGGATGCAGGCCGCCCGCATCGTGCGCGGCGAGGTTCTGGCGCTGAAAGAGCGTGAATTCGTGCTGGCCGCGCGGTCCATCGGCACCCCGTCGCGCCGGATGATCCTGCGCCATATCCTGCCCAATGTGGTCAGCCCGATCATGGTCTCGGCCACGCTGGGCATCGCCTCGGCCATCATCACCGAATCCGCTCTGTCTTTCCTCGGCCTTGGCTTTCCGCCCGATTTCCCGACCTGGGGGCGGCTGTTGTTCGACGGGGTGGATTACATCCAGCAATATCCCGAACGGGTGATCTGGCCCGGTGTGGCGATCTCTCTCACCGTGCTGTCGGTCAATTACATTGGTGACGGCTTGCGCGATGCACTGGACCCAAGGATCAGGGGGCGCTGACGCGACAGGCGGCCTGTGCCGCCTGTCCTGCGATGAAACCGGGGGTGCGGTGACGCGCCTCAGCCCCGCCCAAGATACGGCATGTCGCGCGCCATGATGGTCATGAAGGGCACGTTCACATCCAGCGGCAGATTGGCCATATGCAAGACCGCCTCGGCCACATGCACCACCGGCATCAACGGTTCGGGACGCATCTCGCCGCTGGCCTGCGGCATGCCGCTGGAAAACCCGGCCGTCATCTCGCTGGCAGCATTGCCGATGTCGATCTGGCCGCAGGCAATATCGAACCGCCGCCCATCGACCGCGAGGGTTTTTGTCAGCCCGCTGACCGCATGTTTTGACATGGTATAGGGGGCAGATCCGGGGCGCGGGCGGTCCGCGCTGATCGACCCGTTGTTGATGATCCGCCCGCCCTGCGGGTCTTGCCGCCGCATCAGGCCAAAGGCCGCGCGGGCGCAGAGGAACATGCCGGTGATGTTCACATTCGACAGGGCCAGCCAGTCGGCCACCGCAATCTCGTCAATCGGTTTGCCCGGCAGCGACATGCCGGCATTGTTGAACAACACATCCAATCGCCCGAACTGTGCCGCAACCCGCGCAAAGGCCGCATCGACCTGCGCCTCATCCGTGACATCGGTGGGCAGCACCAGCGCGTCATGCGTGCCAGCGGTTTCGCGCAAAGCGTCCTCTCTGCGGCCCACCAGTGCCACCTGCCAGCCTGCCGCGATGAACGCCCGCGCCGTGGCCCGGCCAATGCCCGAGCCTGCCCCGGTGATCAGAATGCTGCGCTGTGCCATGTGGTCTCCTCCCGTATGCTACGGAGCAGACCTTAACGACCGTCCTGCGGCGGGACCAGTGCTTGCTTAATGCAACCGGAACTCTCCGACCACATTGCGCCATTCATTCGGACCGATCAGCCGCTTGTGGCTGAACCGCACCGAATGCAGCGGGCCTTCAATCTTGTCCTGCCAATATTCAATGAACTTGAACAGGCGCGGATAATCGGGGGCAAGATCATAGTCCTGCCAGATGAAGGTATTGAGAACATTACGATAATCGGGCAAGCGATAGAACATTTCTGCCGTGGTCAACCCATAGCCTTTCAGCATCAGTTCGGTCTCGGTTCTCTCCATATGACTCTCCTGTGTCATGCCTGTCACAGAATCATGCCAGCTTCAGATTAAAAATCAATGATTTCAATTTGTTATCACTGCCTCGACCCGGCTGCCAGATCGCATGCCGAGGCGGCATTGCACCCCATCCCTTGCATGGTGTAAGGTTGCCCCAACAAGATATAGCCCCCCGTAAGGAAGGCCCGGCCCCATGAGCGATACGCCCGAAGACACTGATAAAACAGACGAAAAGCCGGTCTACACCGGCCCGCAGATCGACATCGCCGCCGAGATGAAGACCGCCTATCTGGATTACGCGATGAGCGTGATCGTCAGCCGCGCGATCCCCGATCTGCGCGACGGGCTCAAACCCGTCCACCGGCGCATTCTGTTTGCCATGAGTGAATCGGGCAACAGCCACGACAAACCCTACCGCAAATCGGCGCGGCCCGTGGGCGATACCATGGGGAAATACCACCCCCATGGCGATAGCGCGATCTATGACGCGCTGGTGCGGATGGCCCAGCCGTTTTCGATGTCTTTGAAACTGCTCGATGGTCAGGGCAATTTTGGCTCGATGGACGGCGATTCCGCCGCTGCGATGCGCTATACCGAAGTGCGGATGGACAAGCCCGCCGCCTTCCTGCTGGCCGATATCGACAAGGAAACCGTTGATTTTCAAGACAATTACGATGGCAAAGACCGGGAACCCACGGTCCTGCCCGCGCGCTTTCCCAACATGCTGGTCAATGGTGCGGGTGGCATCGCCGTCGGCATGGCTACCAACATCCCGCCGCACAATCTTGGCGAAGTGATCGACGGCACGCTGGCCTTGATCGACAACCCCGATCTGTCGTCCGAGGCGCTGATGGAGATCATCCCCGCCCCGGATTTCCCCACCGGCGCCACCATACTTGGCCGGTCGGGCGCGCGCAAAGCCTATCTGGAAGGGCGCGGCTCGGTCATCATCCGCTCGAAAACCCATATCGAAGAGGTCCGCAAGGACCGCTACGCCATCATCATTGATGAGGTGCCCTATCAGGTCAACAAGGCCGCGATGATCGAGAAGATCGCCGAACTTGTGCGCGAAAAGCGGATCGAAGGCATCTCAGCGGTCGCCGACGAATCCGACCGGATCGGGATTCGCGTGGTGATCGAATTGAAACGCGACGCAACGCCGGATGTGGTGCTGAACCAGCTGTTCCGCTTCACGCCCATGCAGACCAGCTTCGGCTGCAACATGCTGGCGCTGAACGGCGGCCGCCCCGAACAACTGACGCTGCGCGATTTCCTCACGCATTTCATCACCTTCCGCGAAGAAGTTGTGGCGCGCCGCACCGCGTTCGAGCTGCGCAAGGCACGCGAGCGCAGCCATATCCTCTGCGGTCTGGCGGTTGCCGTGTCCAACGTGGATGAGGTGGTGCGCACCATCCGCGCCTCTGCCGATGCCGCCGAAGCGCGTGAAAAGCTGATGACACGCCGCTGGCCTGCCGCCGACATCGCGCCCTATATCCTGCTGATCGACGATCCCTCCCACACGATGAACGAGGATGGCACCTATAACCTGTCGGAAGTGCAGGCCCGCGCCATTCTGGAATTGCGGCTGCAACGCCTGACCGCGCTTGGCGTCAAGGAAGTCACCGACGAGCTGGAAGAACTGGCCGGCAAGATCAAGGAATACCTTGAGATTCTGGGCTCACGTGACCGGATCATGGCCATCATCTCGGACGAGCTGCGCGAGGTGAAACAGCTTTTCGCCGTGCCGCGTCGCACTGAAATCGTCGACTGGGCCGGCGATATGGAAGACGAGGATCTGATCGAGCGCGAGGATATGGTCGTCACCATCACCTCCGGCGGCTATATCAAGCGCACCCCCCTGGCCGAATTCCGCCAGCAGAACCGGGGCGGCAAGGGCCTGTCGTCGATGGCGACCAAGGAAGATGATGTGGTGACGACACTTTTCGTTGCCAATACGCACACTTGGCTGTTGTTCTTCACGACAGATGGCATGGTCTACAAGCTGAAAACCTGGCGCCTGCCGCTGGCGGGCCGCACCGCCAAGGGCAAGGCCATCGTCAATATCCTGCCGATCCAGCCCGGGGTTTCCATCGCAGCCCTGATGCCGGTGGATGTGCCAGAGGATGAATGGGAAACCCTGCAGATCGTCTTTGCCACATCCGATGGCGATGTGCGACAGAACGACCTGTCGGACTTCACCAACGTCAAGCGTAACGGCAAGATCGCCATGAACCTGCCCGAGGGCGTGCTGCTGGTGAATGCCGCGATTGCCGATGAAAATGACGATGTGATGCTGGTCACCGCCCTTGGCCGCGCCATCCGCTTTTCCACCACCGAAATCCGCGTGTTCAAATCGCGCGGGTCCACCGGCGTGCGCGGCATCCGTCTGGCCGAGGGGGATAAGGTGGTGTCGATGGCCATCATCCGCCACTTCGAGGCCACGCCCGAGGAGCGGGAGGCTTACCTCAAGCAGCGCCGCCTGATGGCAGGGGCTGTGGAGGATGAGGCCGAAGCAGATGAAGACGAAGAAACCGTTGCAGTGGGCCAACTTAGCCCGGAACGTTACAGTGAAATGTCAGCATCCGAAGACCTGATCCTCACCATCACCGCAGGCGGTGCGGGCAAGCTGTCGTCCAGCCACGGTTATCCGGTGCGCGGGCGCGGCGGCATGGGGGTGATGGCGATGGACAAGGCGATGCGCGGCGGTCGGCTGGTGGCGTCATTCCCGGTCGATCCGTCGGATCAGATCATGCTGGCCACCTCCACCGGCCAGTCGATCCGGGTACCGGTCGATCAGATCAGCTTCCGCTCGCGCTCTGCCGGGGGCGTGCGGGTGTTCAACGTCGGCCGCGACGAAGTGGTGGTCTCGGTCGCCCGCGTCGCCGAACAGGGCGATGAATGACCTGGACCACCGGCTGGCAAGCCTCGCCGCTGCCGGTCAGACCATCACCTATGGCCAGCTTGCCCGCGATCTCGGCTGGCGGATGGGCCAGCTGACCGCGGCCCTTGAGGCGCTGATGGAAACCGATGCGCGCAACGGCCAGCCGTTGCGCGCAGCGCTGTGCGAGGCCCGCCTCTCGGCTGGCCTTCCCGCCCGGGGGTTTTTCGACAAGGCGGCAGAGCTTGGCTTTGCCATCGGCGACCCCGCCGCTTTCACCGCACAGCACCGTGCCGCGCTTTACAGCGCCGATGTTGCCCCTCCGCCACAGTCCGGGGCTGGTTGATCGCACCGGTTTACAGCCTGTCCCCCGACCGCGTATCCATCGGGCAACGCGCGACAAAGCGCGATGCAATAACCATTGAGGCACCTATGAAGCATTCCCTTTCCCTGGCTCTGGCCGGCCTGTTCTGCGCAACGGGCGCGCAGGCATTCGAGGTTACCGGCGGTTCGCTCTCGCTGGGCTATTCCAGCTTTGTCGGCAGCAGCGAGGCCACCGATGTCAGCAAGCTGTCACTGGGCAGTTCGATGGAATTTGCCCTGTCGCACCAATTTGCGCTGCAAGGCGATTTTGCCCTGACCCAGCTTGATGCCTCCAATACCGACAACCTCAACTTCGGCCTGCATGCCATTGTTCATGCAAATGAAAGCACCTCTGTCGGGGCCTATGTCGGGCGCGACCGGTTTGAAGGGCAGAACCTGAATTACTTCGGGTTCGAGGTCGGGCATCAGGCCGGGCTGATCGACGCCGAAGGCTATGTGACCTTCGCCAAGGATGGGGGCACCGATGGCACCGTCATCGGCATCAAGGGCGATTATGCCCTGACCGGGACCGCGATGGTCGGGGCACGCCTTGACAACCTGAACATCGAAGGCGCCGATACCACGCGCTTTGGTCTGACCGGCGCAGTGGATGCGCTGCCCGGCGTGACGGTCACCGGTGAACTGGGCCGCGCCCGGATCGAGGGATTGGGGTCCGAACCCTATGTCTCGGTCGGCGTCAAGGTGACCTTCGGCGAAAAGCGCGGCACCAGCTTTGAGCGCCGCAGCATCATCGACCTGTTGCCCGGCGGCTGAGCCGCAGCGCTTAACCCTTTGGCAACAGGGCCGTGCCTATCTTCACCGCAAAGGGAGATGGCACGGATGAACCTTTATCACTGCATGATCGAATTGCGGCAAGACAGCCGCGCCTTGGCCTTTGCCAAGGCGGTCGATAACTGGATGGGCTATCTGCAAACGCATGGGCTGATCACCGGCTGGCGGCTGATGCGGCGCAAGTTCGGCCTCGCCTCGGGCGCCCATCCCGATTTCCTGCTGGAGGTGGAGGTGAAGGGCATGGCCGCGCTGGATGACGCCTTTGCCGCGCTCGCCGCCGCAGATGAAGAGGCGGGCCGCCGCTATGATCTGATGCATCAGATGATCGCGCATGTCGATGTCGGCCTCTACCGTCCCTACCCCGATGCCTCTCAACGTGAACGGATTGCGCTGGTGTGACGCGCCCGCTTGAAAGCGGGGGGCCGGCGGGATATCTCCCGCGCATGAACAAGACACTCCACATCATCGGCGGCGGTATGGCCGGGACAGAAGCGGCATGGCAGGCGGCGCAACAGGGTGTGCCGGTCGTCATCCACGAAATGCGGCCCAAAACAGGCACCTTTGCCCATCGCACCGGGCATCTGGCCGAAATGGTCTGCTCCAACTCCTTCCGGTCCGATGACCATGAAAGCAATGCCGTGGGCCTGTTGCATTGGGAAATGCGCGCAGCCGGCGGCTTGATCATGGAACAGGCCGCCGCGCACCGCCTGCCTGCGGGCGGCGCGCTGGCAGTGGACCGTGACCCGTTTGCGCAAAGCGTCACCGCCCGCATCATGGCGCATCCGCTGATTTCCGTCTCCTATGAAGAGATCACCGACCTGCCGACCGATGGCCACTGGATCATCGCCACCGGCCCGCTGACCTCGGGCGCGCTGGCCGAAAGCATCCGCGCCGCCACCGGGGCCGAGGCGCTGGCATTCTTTGATGCCATTGCTCCCATCGTTTATGCCGACACCGTCGATATGTCGGTGGCCTGGATGCAGTCGCGCTATGACAAGGGCGAAACGGTTGAAGAACAGACCGCCTATATCAACTGTCCGCTGACCCGCGAACAGTACGAGGATTTCATCGACGCGCTGCTGGCGGCAGAAAAGACGGAATTCAAGGAAGGCGAAACCGCAGGCTATTTCGACGGCTGCCTGCCGATTGAGGTGATGGCCGAACGCGGCCGCGAAACCCTGCGCTTTGGCCCGATGAAGCCGGTGGGCCTCACCAACCCGCACCAGCCCGATGTGAAGGCCTATGCCGTGGTTCAGCTGCGTCGCGATAACAAGCTGGGCACGCTGTTCAATATGGTGGGCTTTCAGACCAAGATGAAATATGGCGCGCAAACCGATGTGTTCAAACGCATTCCAGGTCTGACCAATGCCAGCTTTGCCCGTCTGGGCGGCATTCACCGCAACACCTTCATCAATTCTCCCACCCTGCTGGATGATCAGATGCGCCTGAAATCGCACCCGCATATCCGCTTTGCCGGGCAGATCACCGGGGTGGAAGGCTATGTCGAAAGCGCCGCCATGGGCCTCTTGGCAGGCCGGATGGCGGCGGCAGAGATCAAGGGCACCACCCTGCCGCCGCCCCCACCCGAAACCGCCACAGGCGCGCTGATCACCCATATCACCGGCGGGGCTGAGGCAAAAACCTTTCAGCCGATGAACGTCAACTTCGGCCTCTTCCCCCCGATCGACGCCCGCGGCGGGCGGCGTGGCCGCAAGGACCGCTACAAGGCCTATACCGACCGCGCCAAAGACGCGTTCACGGCATGGCTGGGGTAGCGGCCCCGGCGTCAGGCGGGTTCACAACCCGCTTCGCGCCCTCGCCCACCGGCCCGCTGCATCTGGGCCACGCCTATTCCGCCCTCCTCGCGCATGACATGGCCCGCGCCGCCGGGGGCCGCTTCCTGGTGCGGATGGAAGACACCGATACCGAACGCAGCAAATACGCCTGGGAGGCGCAGATCCTCGATGATCTCGCATGGCTTGGCCTGACATGGGATGGCCCGGTGCACCGCCAGTCCGACCATATCGCGGAGTACACCGCGCGGCTGGAGCCGCTGGTGGCCCGGGGCCTGCTGTACCCCTGCGCCTGCTCCCGGTCCGATATCCGCGCAGCGCTTGCCGCACCGCAAGAGGGCAGCATCCACCCCTTCTATCCCGGCACCTGCCGGCACCGCCCGATAGAGTCGCGCCAGCCCGGCGATGCGCTGCGGATCAACCTTGCCGCCGCCCTCGCCCAACTGCCCCCGGGCATCGGCTTTGCCGAAACCGGGGCGGCCCATGCGGGGCAGCACATCCTCAACCCCGCCGAGGCCATCTCCCGCATCGGCGATGTGGTCCTGTCACGCAAGGGCGAAGAGATCGTCGCCTATTTCCTCGCCTCGGCCCTGGATGATGCCGATCACGGCGTGACCCATGTGATACGGGGGGAGGATCTGTTTGATTTCACCCCGGTGCAGGTGATCCTGCAGCACCTGCTCGGCCTGCCGACGCCCACATACCACCACCACCGCCTGATCCGCGATGATCAGGGCAAACGGCTGGCCAAGCGGGATGACGCCCGCGCCTTGGCAAAATACCGCGCCGAAGGGGCGACGCCGCAGGATATCCGCGCCCTCGTCGGTCTGTAACCATTATCTGTTTTCTAAATATCCTCCGGGGGTCTGGGGGTGGAAAACCCCCAGTGCAACGCCCGCCCCGCGGTGCACCGCCTAGAGTTCAGCCCCCGGCCGGGCGGAGACGCTCAACAGCCCCATCACATAGCCCGCGACCGAGCGGAAACACACCAGCGTAAAGCCGCCCTCCTCGGCCCAGAACGCCGCCGCCACCTGTGCCGCGCGGCTGCGGCGCAGCTCATTCGGCTCCAGCCGGTCGAAATCCACCGGCGACAGCTTGCGCAGCACCTGATCGGCCTTTGCGCCCTCGATCCGGAACACCGCGCGCGCGTCAGAGACATCGACCGCCAGATGGTGCTGGCCCTGCAAGGCCTCACCGATCCGGGCCAGAGCGCCCGCCACATCTGCATAGGGCAGGATCAGCAACAGCTCATCCGGGCTCATCCATCCGGCCGCACATGGCCCCTGCCGCACAATGCGCCGCATCTGGGGCATGGCGCAGCCGGTGGCAGCCTGCACCGCCGCCTCCAGCCCCGGTGTGCCCGCCTTGGCGCGCAGCGTGATCATGCCCAAGGGGCCGATCTCACGCAGTTGCGCAAACCCATCATAGCTTGCGCCCTGCAACGCGCTGACCGGATCAGACATTCTGCTTTTCCCCATCCTTGTCAAAGAACACCGGGTCCACCACCCGGGCCGGTGTGACACCACCATCCATTCTGGTGAACTCCACCACTTCGCCCATCCGCGCCGGACCCTGGCGCAAGAGCCCCATCGCAATGCCGCGCCCCAAGGTCGGCGAATGATAGGTCGAGGTGACGCGCCCCTGCACGCGGCGCTGATTGTTGGCGTTCACCCCATGCTCGGGGATATAGGCGCCATCCTCGATCACCGATCCGTCCAGCGTCTCGAACCCCACCAGTTTCCAGCGGTCGGGATTTGCCAGAAAGCTGCGCTCTTGCCCGCGTTTGCCCAGATAATCGGGCTTTTTCTTCGAGATGGCCCAGTCCAGACCCAGATCCTGCGGGATGATGGTGCCATCGGTTTCATCGCCGATCATGATAAAGCCCTTTTCGGCCCGCATCACATGCAGGGCCTCGGTGCCATAGGGCATTGCGCCGAACGCCGCCCCCGCCTTGTGCAACAAGGCCCAGAACGCCGCACCCTGGCTGGCAGGCACGGCGATTTCATAGGACAGCTCGCCCGAGAAACTGATCCGGTACACCCGGCAGGCAAAGCCACCAAGCGTGCCATCGGCCCAGTGCATGAAGGGCAGCGCCTCTTTCGACACATCCATCCCGCCAAGGCTTTCCAACAGCTTGCGGGCATTTGGCCCGACAACCGCCACCTGCGCATATTGCTCGGTCACATTGGCGGTGAACACCTGCCAGTCCCACCATTCGCATTGCAGCCAGTCTTCCATCCAGGCATGAATGCGATCCGCCCCGCCCGATGTGGTGTGGCACAGCCAGGTGTCGGCGTCGATGCGCGCCACCACGCCATCATCCGACAGGAAGCCCTGTTCATTGCACATCAACCCGTAGCGGCATTTGCCGATGGGCAGGGTGCTCATCACGCCGGTGTAAAGCATGTCAAGGAATCGCCCGGCATCAGGGCCTTTGACGATGATCTTGCCAAGGGTCGATGCATCAAGCAAACCAAGGGCTTCACGCGTGTTCTTCACCTCACGGTGCACCGCCTGTTCCGGCGTCTCGCCGGGGCGCTGGAAGCAATATGGCCGGCGCCAATGGCCCACGGGTTCGAAATAGGCACCGTTCTGCTGGTGCCAGTCATGCATCGGTGTCTTGCGCAGCGGCTGAAAGATCTCGCCCCGCGCTTCACCCGCCAAGGCCCCCAGCGGCACCGGGGTATATGGCGGGCGGAAGGTCGTGGTGCCGACCTGTGGGATCTGCGCATTCAAAGAGTCAGCAAGCACCGCCAGACCATTGATATTGCTTAGCTTCCCCTGATCCGTCGCCATGCCCAGCGTGGTGTAGCGCTTGGTGTGTTCGACGCTTTCATAGCCCTCGCGCGCGGCCAGTTGCACGTCTGACACTTTCACATCATTCTGGAAATCCAGCCACATCTTGGACCGCAGCGCGATGCCAGCGCCTTGCGGCATGATCCAGACCGGTTCCAGCGCAGATTCGTCCGCCACGTCATGGGCGGGCACTTCCTCTGACTCCGCTTCAAATCCAAGGGCTTGCAGCGCGATCTTAACCTGCGCATCAGCATCTGCCACCGCCTGGCGCAGCGCGCCATTGGCGGCACCGGCGCAAAGCACCATGGCCGTGCCATCGGCATGCAGCGGCGGACGGGTGGCGTCGGGGCGGAACATCGCCTCGGACTCGTCCCAGATCAGCTTGCCGCCGCAATGGCTCCACAAATGCACCACCGGCGACCAGCCGCCGGACATGGCCACCGCGTCGCAGGACAGCGTCGTGCTGGCCGCACCCTCGCCCGCCTGCTGGCAGATCTCGACCGCCTCCACCCGCTTGCCACCCTTGACCCGCGCGATGGCGCGCCCGGTTTCAACCCTTATGCCAAGGGCGCGGGCGCGTTCCGGCAGCGGCCCGTTGGCGATGTTGCGCGCGTCGATCACCGCCGCAACCTCCAGCCCTGCTTCCTTGAGCACAATCGCGGTGCGATAGGCGTCATCATTGTTGGTGACCACCACGGTTCGGTCGCCCGGGGAAACCGCCCAGTTCACCGCGTAATCGCGCACCGCCCCCGCCAGCATGACGCCCGGAATGTCATTGCCGGCAAAGGACAGCGGCCGCTCGATCGCACCCGTGGCCGCAAGGATCTTGCCCACCCGCATCCGCCACAGCCGGTGCCGGGGGCGCCCGTCGCCGGGGGTGTGGTCGGCGAGCTTTTCATCCAGAAGGACATAGCCGTGGTCGTAAGACCCCGCCGCCATGCAGCGCAGGCGCAGGGTGACATTGTCCATCGCCGACAGCTCCAGCACCGCCGCCTCGACCCAGTCCGCCGCAGGCATGCCGCCCACGACATCGCCATCGACCGGTGCGCGCCCGCCCCAATGGGCGGTCTGTTCCACCAGCCAGACCCGCGCGCCAGCCCGCCCCGCCACCAGCGCCGCCTGCAACCCGGCCACGCCGCCGCCGACGATCAGCAGATCGCAAAAGGCATAGGCCTGTTCATAGCGGTCGGCATCGCGGTCCTTGGGGGCAGAGCCAAGGCCCGCCGAATGCCGGATGATGGGTTCAAAGAAATGTTTCCACGCCGCACGCGGGTGGATGAAGGTCTTGTAATAGAACCCCCCCGGCAGCAAGCGTGCGGCATAGTTGTTCACCACGCCCACATCGAAGTCCAGACTGGGCCAGTGGTTCTGGCTGCGTGCCTCCAGCCCGTCGAACAGTTCGGTCGTGGTGGTGCGCTGGTTGGGCTCCAGCCGCGCGCCCTGCCCCAGATTGACCAGCGCATTGGGCTCTTCCGCCCCGCTGGCCACAAGGCCGCGCGGGCGGTGGTATTTGAACGACCGGCCCAGCAGCATCTGGTCATTGGCCAGAAGCGCCGAGGCCAGCGTATCCCCCGCACAACCGCGCAGGCGTTTGCCGTTGAAGGTGAAGTCAAGCGGGGCAGACCGGTCGATCAACCGGCCGCCGGATTTCAGACGCGTGCTCATGAAAAGCCCTTCCACTCGGGGCGCTTGGCCTTGATTTTTTCGACGATCTCGACGGGCGGCTCGGTCGATTGTGCCGGATAGGTGCCGAAGACTTCCAGCGTGGCGGTACAGCGCGCGGCCAGAAACCACTTGCCGCAGCCATAGGCATGGCGCCACCGCTCGAAGTGCACGCCCTTGGGGTTCTTGCGGGCAAACATATAAGCCTCGAACGCGTCGTCATCCGACCCCGGACCGAACCGCTTCAGATGCGCCTCACCGCCCGGGGCAAGTTCGGTTTCTTCGGCGTCGATGCCGCAATAGGGGCAGGAAAGGATCAGCATGGCACACCTGTGAACATGGAAACGGCGGGCGCTGTACAGCGCCCGCCGTGACGGGAAGTCATGAGAGAAAGAAACCTATCAGCCGCCGCTTGCGGGCGGCACGGTGCTGCCAGCCTCTGGCGCAGGGGCAGGATCGGCAGGGGCCGCCGGAGCGGTTGCGTCGGGCGTGGTTGCCGGAGCGGTTGCGTCAGGCGTGGTTGCAGCCGGAGCTTCGGTTGCCGGAGCAGGAGCCGGTGCTGTTGCCGGAGCTTCTGCGGCAGGCGCAGTTGCAGGGGCTTCGATGGTGACATTGTTGCTGCCATCGGCGGGCACAACGGTTGCGTCATCGCCACCAGACAGGACCAGCGCGCCGATGCCGACGGCGATAACGGCGCCGCCCAGCAGATAGGCGAACCAGTTGGTCGACGCGGGTGTCTCGCGGATATGCGTGGTGGTGCTGGTATTGGTCGCGTGGGGCGGGACGGCGGAGCTGGTCGTGTAGGTGGTGTTGGTCGGTGGGGTGTGCGGTTCGGCCATGACTGGTCCTCCTTGCAATACGTGATTGGAGGACAAACGCGGTCGATCACAGGAAGGTTCCCGGAAATCATTAATGCGCCACCCCGGCTGCCACCGACTCGTCGATGAACCGGCCTTCGCGGAAACGCCACATGTCGAATTCGGCCGCCAGCGGCCCCGGCTCGCCGCGCGCCATCAGATCGGCCATGGCCCAGCCAGAGCCGGGAATGGCCTTGAACCCGCCGGTGCCCCAGCCGCAGTTGATAAAGCAATTCCCCAGCGGGGTTTTCGAGATGATGGGCGAGCGGTCGCCGGTCATATCCACGATGCCGCCCCATTGCCGCAGCATCTTGAGCCTTGAAATCATGGGGAAAGTCTCAACCAATGCGCGCAGCGTTTCCTCGATATGATGAAAAGACCCGCGCTGGGTGTAGTTGTTGAATCCGTCGGTGCCGCCGCCGATCACCATCTCGCCCTTGTCGGACTGGCTCATGTAGCCATGCACCGTGTTGGCCATCACCACCACATCCATGCAGGGCTTGATCGGCTCTGACACCAGCGCCTGCAGCGCCATCGATTCCACCGGCAGGCGGAACCCCGCCATATCGGCCACCTGCCCGGAATGGCCCGCCACCACGATGCCCAGCTTTTTGGTGCCGATATAGCCCTTGCTGGTCTCGACCCCCGTCACCTGGCCATTTTCCGACCGCACCCCGGTGACCTCGCATTGCTGGATGATGTCCATCCCCATGTCGGAACAGGCCCGCGCATAGCCCCAGGCCACCGCATCATGCCGCGCCGTACCGCCGCGCGCCTGATAGAGCGCGCCCAGGATCGGATAGCGTGGCCCGTCAATGTTGATGATCGGCACCAGTTGCTTGACCCGCTCGGGCGTGATCCATTTGGTGCTGACCCCTTGCAGGTTGTTGGCATGCACCGTGCGCAGATAGCCGCGCACCTCGTGATGGGTCTGCGCCAGCATCAGGAGCCCGCGCGGGCTGAACATGATATTGTAGTTCAGCTCCTGGCTCAGGGTTTCATACAAGGACCGCGCCTTTTCATAAAGCGCGGCAGACGGGTCCTGCAGGTAGTTCGAGCGGATGATCGTGGTGTTGCGCCCGGTATTGCCACCCCCCAGCCAGCCCTTTTCGAGGATCGCCACATTGCGGATGCCGTGGTTCTTGCCAAGGTAATAGGCCGTGGCCAGCCCGTGCCCGCCGGCGCCGATGATCACCGCGTCATAGGACGCCTTGGGCAGTGGCGATTTCCACGCCCGTTCCCAGCCTTGATGGTGGCTCAGCGCCTCACGCGCGATGGCAAAGACCGAATAGCGTTTCATGGCGGCATTCCTTCGGACGGGCAGGCAGTTGCGTCTGTGTGACGTGATACCGGATTGCCGCCGCCACCCCAAGCGGCACAACAGGGAAAATTGCGACATCGCGCCCGATTGCTGTCGCAGGCGGGTGTCGCAGACCGCAGGCCAATCCAGCTGCGGCCAATTCGCGCCTTTTGTCCGGGGCAATCACCCCTTACATGAAGGGGGCAAGGCAAAAGAGGGCTATGGCATGGAGGCGTGGGGATTCTGGGCAGCGGCGGCCCTTTTGGTTGTGGGCATTCTGGCAACGTTGCTGCGCGCCATGTCGCGGGCCCAGACCGATGCGCGCGGCGCGCATGAGTTTGATCTGGCCGTTTATCGTGACCAGCTGACCGAGATTGAACGCGACATCGCCCGCGGCACCATTCCTTCTGACGAAGGCGCGCGGCTGCGCACCGAAATTCAGCGCCGCCTGCTGGATGCCGACCGCAATGCGGCAAAGACGGCCCCTGCCCCGCAACAGCTCGGCGGGTCGGTCGTGGCGGTGCTGATCGCGCTGATCCTTGCGGCGGGGGCCTATGGCTATTGGCATCTTGGCGCGCCGGGATACCCTGACCTGCCGCTGCAGGCCCGGCTTGCGATGAGCGAAGACATCCGCGCCAACCGCCCGACGCAGGCAGATGCCGAGGCGCAGACCAGCGTCGCCCCGCGCACCGATATAGATCCGTCCTTTCTGGAGCTGATGGTCAGACTGCGCCAGGCGGTGCAGGACCGCCCCGATGATCAGCAAGGGCTGGAACTCCTGGCCCGCAATGAGGCGGCGATGGGCAATCTGTCAGCGGCCAAGGACGCGCAGGCCGCGCTGATCACGCTCAAGGGTGTGGCCGCCACCGCCGAAGATCACGCGGCGCTGGCCGAGCTGATGATCATGGCTGCGGGGGGATATGTGTCGCCAGAGGCGGAACAGGCGCTGGTCCGGGCGCTGGAGGCCGATCCGCGCAATGGCACGGCACGCTATTACACGGGCACGATGTTCGCCCAGATCGGCCGCTTTGACCGGACCTTTACCCTGTGGCAACGCTTGCTGGCAGACAGCCCGCCGGATGCGCCCTGGGTCGCCCCGATCCGTGGCCAAATCACAGAGGTCGCCGCGCGCGCCGGTGTGCGCTACAGCCTGCCGCCCGCCTCAACCGGCCCCGGCCCGACGGGGGACGACATCGCCGCCGCCGCCGAAATGACAGCCGAGGAGCGTCAGGCGATGATCGAGGGCATGGTCGATCAGCTTGGCGCCCGGCTGGCGCAGGAGGGCGGACCGGCCGAGGATTGGGCCCGGCTGATCACCTCGCTGGCGCAGATAGGCCGCACCGATCAGGCCCGTGCGATCTATGCCGAGGCGCAGACCCGCTTTGCCGGGCGCACGGTGGAACTGTCGGGCCTGCGTCAGGCCGCGGTCGAGGCCGGGGTCGGCGAATGATCTTGCCCGATATCGCCGCCTTCATCCCCACCCTGCCCCGGTCCGGCGGCATTGCGGGCCTTGATCTGGGCGACAAGACCATCGGCGTCGCCCTGTCCGACCTGCGCCGTCAGGTCGCAACCCCGGTCGAGGTGATCCGGCGCGAGAAATTCACCCTTGATGCCGCCCGCCTGCTGGCCCTGCTGACGGCGCGCGGGGCGGCGGGCATCATTCTTGGCCTGCCGCTGAACATGGACGGGTCCGAAGGCCCGCGCGTGCAATCCACCCGCGCCTTTGCGCGCAATCTGGAAAAGCTGACCCCCCTGCCCATCACCTTCTGGGATGAGCGTCTGTCCACCGTTGCCGCCGAACGGGCGCTTCTGGAGGCGGATACGTCGCGCAAGGGTCGCAAAGAGGTGATCGACAAGGTGGCCGCCGGCTATATCCTGCAAGGGGCGCTGGACCGCATGGCGTATATGGCAAGGCTGGAGGAGCAGTGACGGACGAGATCTGGAAACGCGATGAAATCGCCTCGCCTTGCGTAAAGCTCTGCGTCGTTCACCCCGAAGCCCGTCTGTGCATCGGCTGCCTGCGCAGCATTGACGAGATCACTCAATGGTCGCGCCTGTCACCGCAGGCGCGCGAGGCGATCATGGCAGAGCTGCCCGCCCGCGCGCCGCGCATCGCCACGCGCCGGGGTGGCCGCGCCGCGCGGTTGCAGGGCTGACCGCACCGGGCCAGGCACCGGCGCAACGCCCCGCTTGACACCCTCGCGCTACGGCGCCGCCATCCACTCTGCCACTGTGGCCAGCAGCGGACGGAAATAGGCGATGATCCGGTCGCCCTGTGCGCTGCCCTGCCAGGGGGCCACACCATGAACGGTCATCCGGTGCAGCAGGGTCGCCTCTCCGGGGCGCGCAGGCAGCTCGATGCGCGGGCAGCTGTCAAACACCTGCGCCCGGGCGGCCTGATAGGCCTGCGTCACGTCGATATCGGCCCAGGTTTCGGGCGCATGCGGGCGCAGGGCCGCTGCCAGTGCCGCCGCCATGATCTTGTGGCTGCCCTCCCAGACCACCAGAGGTGAGGCAAGAATGCCGGTCAGCGGCAGGCCCAGAATCCAGCCATGCGGCTCGCGGATCATGCGGCGCCGGTCAGGACCGACGGGCAGCAAGCCGTCCAGATGGGCCGCGTCGCGGCTCTGGCGAAAGGCAAAGGCGGAGGCCGTTTCGTCGGGCGAGGGCTGCGGATAGCCGCGCCGGATCACCGACAACTGGCCCGGATGCAGGGCAACGGGCTGCAGCGGCAGGGCAGACCAGGGGAAGGCCACGCCCGCCACCGCCCCATCGGGCCCGTTGGGCAAGGCATCGACGCCGACAAACCAGGTGCCGCCACAGCGCCAGGGCTCTTGGCTGGCGCTGATCTGTTGCTGCGCCACCGGCAAGGCCGCCTCTGCCCAGGCCGCGATGGCAGGGTCGGGGCCGATCCGGCCCCATCCCCGGCGGGTCAGGGCCGCGGCTCCGGTCAATACCCCAGAACCTTGCGCAGCATGTTCAGCGCCACCAGCGTGATGAACACGGCAAACACCCGCTTCAACGGCTTGGGGTCCATGGCATGCGCCAGTTTCACGCCCCAAGGGGTGGTGATCATCGTCATCGCAAAGATCAGGGCAAAGGCCGGCAGGTTGACCGCGCCCAGCGTATAGGGTGGCGCGCCGTCCACGGGGAGGAACAGGAACACCAGCACCGAAGGCACCGCGATGGTCATGCCAAAGCCCGAGGCGGTGGCCACGGCCCGGTGGATCGGGGTGTTGTACAGCGTCATCAGCGGCACGCCGAAACTGCCGCCGCCAATGCCCATCAGCACCGACAGAAAGCCGACCATGCCGCCAAGCCCGATGCGCTTTGCGCCCTTGGGCATTTCAGACCCCAGCCGCCAGTCAGACCGCGAGAAGGCCATGTACAGCCCCACGACAATGCCCAGCACCCCGAAGATCGCCTGCAAGGTCACCGATTTGAGCGCCGTGGCGGTGAACACCCCGATCACCGCGCCCACACCGATGGCCGGGGCCCAGGTGCGCAGGATCTGCCAGTCTACCGCGCCCTTCTTGTGATGCGCCAGAACCGAGCGCAGCGAGGTGACCACGATGGTGGCAAGCGAGGTGGCCAGACAGACCTGCATCAGCTGTGGCCCGCCATAGCCCAGATAGCCGAAGGCGTAAAAGAACGCCGGCACCAGCACGATGCCCCCTCCGACGCCAAGAAGTCCGGCAATCACCCCGGCAAGGGCCCCGATCACAGCCAGAAGGCCGATCATCGGAATGAGAAGGCTGGCGTCGGGCATCGAAAGCTCCTTGAACTGTCACGCGGTCAGGGGCGCGCCAGGTGCTGATACTGCGCTGCGCGCACAGGTGCCAGTGCACGGCTACCCATTCTTGCCGGAACGGTGTATTCGGGCCGCACCATTTGTTCCGATGCGAGACCCTTTCCATGACCGCTTCCTTGCTGCGACCCGCGCTGGTGCTGGGGCTTTTGTCCTGCGTCGGTCCCTTTGCCATCGACATGTATCTGCCCGCGATGCCCGAAATCGGGGCCGGGCTTGGCACATCGGTGGCCGCGATGCAGGGCACGATCACCGCTTATTTCCTGGCCTTCGGCCTGGCGCAGCTGGTCTATGGCCCCTGGGCCGATCAGGCCGGGCGCAAACCGCCGCTTTATGCCGGGCTTGCGGTCTTTCTGCTGGGCACGCTGATCTGTGCGCTGGCCCCCAGCATCACCTGGCTGATGGTGGGGCGCTTTGTGCAGGGGCTTGGCGGGGCCGCCGTGATGGTGGTGCCGCGCGCCATCATCCGCGACATGGCGACCGGGCATCAGGCCACACGGCTGATGGCGGCGATCATGCTGGTGATTTCCGTCTCACCCATGCTGGCGCCGCTGGCGGGGGCCGGGGTGATGGCGGTGGCAAGCTGGCGCTGGATCTTTGGTGTGCTGGCGATTGCAGCGCTGCTGTCCTTGCTGATGATCCGCTTTGTGCTGGCCGAAACCCTGCCCGCCGCACAGCGCCAGCGCTTTGACTGGAACGACACGCTGCGCGGGGCCAGACGCCTGCTGGGCGACCCCGGCTTCATGGCGCTGACCTTTCTGGGCGGCTTTGCCATGGCGAGCTTTTTCGTCTTCATCGCCTCGGGCCCCTTTGTCTATACCCAGGCCTTCGGCCTGTCCCCGACCGGGTTTTCGCTGGCCTTTGCGGTCAATGCCATCGGGTTCTTCGCCGCCTCGCAACTGGCCGCAGGCTTTGGCCAGCGCTTTGGCGCGGCCCGCGTGGTGCGGGGGGCGGTGCTGGGCTTTTGTGCCAGCACCGCCTGTCTGGCGGCCCTTGGCGTGCTGGGGCTGGCCACTTTGCCGGTGGTGATGGTGGGGCTGTTCCTTGCCAATGCCTTCCTCGGGCTGGTGATCCCCACGGTGATGGTGCTGGCGCTGGAAGAGCATGGCGACATCGCGGGCCTGGCCTCATCGCTGGGCGGCACGTTGCAGATGCTGGCGGGCGGCGTGATGATCGCGGTGAGCGCGCCGTTCTTTGATGGCACCGCCCTGCCGATGCTGCTGGCCATCGCGCTCTGCGGGGCGATCGCCCTGGCTCTGTCGCGCTTTGTCCGGGTTCAGGCCGCCGTCGCCTGAACCTGCGCCAGGGCCTCATCCAGCAGATCCAGCCCCGCACCTTCCCGCGTGGCCCCGGTCGACAGCACGCGGCGCCAGCCTCGCGCCCCGGGCCGCCCGGTGAACAGGCCCAGCATGTGCCGGGTGATCTGATGCAAGCGGCCCCCTGCCGCCAGATGCGCGGCGATATAGGGTTTCATATCCTGCACCACGCTGTGCGCGTCGGGGGCGAAATCATCGCCCCACAGCGCATCCGCCCCGATCAGCGCGGCCGCCGGGTCGTGATAGGCCGCCCGCCCGATCATCACGCCGTCCAAACCCTGATCCAGCAGGTCTTTGGCCTGTGAAAGCGAGGTGACCCCGCCGTTGAGGCAGATCGTGAGGTCCGGAAAATCACGCTTCATCTGCAACACCAGCGGATAGTCCAGCGGCGGAATCTCGCGGTTTTCCTTGGGCGACAGGCCCTGCAACCAGGCCTTGCGGGCATGGATGATGATGTGCCGCACCCCGGCGCGCGACACGGTGTCAAGGAAACCGGGCAGCACATCCTCGGGGATCTGGTCATCCACCCCGATCCGGCATTTCACCGTCACCGGCACCGCCGATTCCGCGATCATCGCGGCCACACAGTCGGCCACGAGCTGGGGCCGTTCCATCAGCACCGCGCCGAAACAGCCCGATTGCACCCGGTCTGACGGGCAGCCGACGTTGAGGTTGATCTCGTCATACCCCCAGTCGCGCGCGATGCGCACCGCCTGCGCCAGCTCTTGCGGCACCGACCCGCCCAGCTGCAAGGCCAGCGGATGCTCTGGCGCAGAATAATCCAGCAGCTTGGGACGCGGCCCGTGCAGGATCGCCGGGGCGGTGACCATTTCTGTATACAGCATGGCACGCCGCGTCATCATCCGGTGGAACACCCGACAATGGCGATCTGTCCAATCCATCATCGGGGCGACGGAAAGCCTGTGGGCGTGAGAGGGGTTCATGTGCCGATCTTTGTCATCCGTTGACCCGCGCGGCACCAGCGCCTGACGGTCCATGCCTGCGCTGCTGGCTGCGCCTCTTTGTGCGGCAGGTGGCGGAAGCGGTGGGATTCGAACCCACGGTACGGTTCCCCGCACGCTAGTTTTCAAGACTAGAGCCTTAAACCACTCGGCCACACTTCCAGCAGCCCCCCGATAGCGGGCCGTGGCGGGGAATTCAAGCGGGCGCAATGCCGAATGGTCAACTGTCCGTGTCGATCTGTGCCGAAAGTTCCACATACCCTTTCCTCGCAAGACCTGCGGCGATATGATAAGGCCAGATCAAGCGTCGGGCCGGGGCATGGCCCGTGCGACGCAACCAAGGGTAACAAGCGCAGGATAAACCTGCGGTATCAGGGGCAAGACATGGCACAGGCACGGATCAGGGCGCTTATCCTGATGACAGTCGCAAGCTCGGCACTGGCCGCTTGCGTCGATGGCGCAAACCCGTTTCGCGGGGCGGGCACCCAGGATGGGGCCACACCCACGGCGTCAACCTCCACCCGGCTGGTCGACCGCGATGTCGAGGCACCCGAGGTGTTTCAGACCACCGACAAGGCGCTGTGGGATGGCCGGCCCTCGCTGGGCGGCGTCTGGGTAGCCTCCCCCGATGCCAAAGACCCCGAGCGCGTGATCATCCGCAACACCGCCAATGGCAAGTTCGTCATCGGCGCGCTGTTCCGGCGCGAGATTGAAAATCCCGGGCCAAAGCTGCAGATCTCCTCCGATGCCGCCGCAGCCCTTGGCATTCTGGCAGGTGCCCCGGCTGATGTCAGCGTGATCGCGCTGCGCCGTGAAGAAGCGACGGTCACCCCGGATGCCAGCAAGCCGATCCTCGATTCGTCGGAAACGGTGGAAACCCAGTCGCTTGACCCGATCGCCGGGGCCGCAGCGGCCATTGACCGGGCCGAAGCTGCGCCGGTTGCACCCGGCCCGGCCGCGCCGGTAGTCGGCGCAGCAGCCCCTGCTCCGGTCGCCGCCGCGCCGGTGGCAAGCCCCGCCCCGGCCACGGGCGGGCGCACCATCCAGATCGGCATCTTTTCGGTTGAGGCCAATGCCACCCGCGCTGCCGCGTCGCTGGGCGCGGCCGGGTTGCAAGGCACCGTCCGGCGTGAGGAAAGCCAGGGCAAACCGCTGTGGTCGGTGACCACCACCGGGGATGCCGCCGCCCTGAGCCGCGCCAAGGGCGCAGGCTTTCCCGATGCCTATTTCCTGAACCGCTAGAGGCAGATCCGATGCGCATCAGAAGCCGCCACCCCCACAGCCTGGTCCGCACAGGCCTTTTGACCACCCGTCTGCTCCGGGCCGCCCTGACGCTGGCCCTGCTGATTGCGGCCCCGGTGGCACAGGCCTTTGAAACCCGGGCCACCGCCGCCTGGGTCTATGATGTCACGACCCAGACCGTGCTGATGGACAAGAACGCCGATCAGGCGCTGCCGCCCGCCAGCATGTCGAAACTGATGACCATCAACATGCTGTTCGAAGCCCTGCGCGATGGCCGGGTGACGATGGACACCCAGTTCCCGGTGTCGTCGCGCGCCGCCGCGATGGGCGGCTCGACCATGTTCCTGCAGGAATCCGACCGGCCCACGGTCAACGATCTGATCCATGGCATGATCGTGAATTCCGGCAATGACGCCTGCGTGGTGGTGGCCGAAGGATTGGCGGGCACCGAAGAGGCCTTTGCCGAGCAGATGACGCAGCGCGCACAGGCCCTGGGGATGCAGAATTCGGTGTTCAAGAACTCTTCCGGCTGGCCTGCTGCCGGTCATGTGATGTCGATGCGCGATCTGGGCATTCTGTCAAAGCGGCTGATCGTCGATTTCCCGGAATTCTATCCGATCTTTGCGGAAACCACCTTTGATTACAAAGGCCGCGCCCCCGCCAATGCGAATAACCGCAATCCGCTTCTGGCCCTTGGCGTCGGCGCCGACGGGCTGAAGACCGGGCACACGTCCGAGGCGGGCTATGGGCTTGCCGGGTCCGCGGCGCAGGGCAACCGGCGGGTGATCTTTGTAATCACCGGCCTGAGCAGCGAGCGGGAGCGGGCCGAAGAGGCAGAGCGCATCGTGTCCTGGGCCTTTCGCCAGTTTGCCGAGAAAACGCTGGTGACCGCCGGGCAGCGCGTGGCCGATGTGCCGGTCTGGATGGGGGCCGCCGAGTCGGTCGGTCTGGTGCCTGCCGCCGATGTGCGCCAGCTGGTGCCCGCCCTGGTGCAGGAAACCACCACCGCCGAGGTGATCTATACCGGCCCGCTGACCGCGCCGCTGACCGCTGGCACGCCGGCGGGCGAGTTGATCATCCATATCCCCGGCCTGCCCGATGCCCGGGTGCCGCTGGTGGTGGAGACGGATGTGGCCCGCGGCGGCTTTGGCAAAAGGATGATGACGGCGATCGATGCCTTGCGCGCGCGCTACCTCGACGGGACACCCGCCTCCTGATAGGCGGGGGTCATGGCGGGAATGTTCATCAGCTTTGAAGGCATTGACGGGTCTGGCAAATCGACGCAGGCGCGCCTGCTGGCCGATGCCTTGCGCGCTCTGGGCCATGGCGTGACGCTGACCCGCGAACCGGGGGGCAGCGCGGGGGCCGAAGAAATCCGTCGCCTGGTGCTGGAAGGCGCCACCGACCGCTGGTCGCCGGAAACCGAGATCCTGCTGTTCACCGCCGCCCGCCGCGATCATCTGGAAAAGACCATCCGCCCGGCGCTGGCGCGCGGCGATGTGGTGATCACCGACCGTTTTGCCGATTCAACACGCATCTTTCAGGGCATCACCCGGGGCGATCTGACCGCCACGGTCGATACGCTGCACGCCCTGATGATCGGGGTGGAACCCGACCTGACCCTGCTGATCGATCTGGACCCGGCCGAGGGCCTGGCCCGCGCCACCGCCCGCGCCGGGGCCGAGATGCGGTTTGAAGACATGGGGCTGGCGTTCCAGACCCGGGCGCGGGCTGGTTTTCTGGCGCTCGCCGCCCACCATCCCCGCTTTCGGCTGATTGACGGCGCGCGCGCCCCCGCGGCGGTGGCCGCCGATGTGCTGGCAACCGCTCTGGCAGCCATCGGGGGCCGCTGATGGCCACAGCAGACCTGCCCGAACCCGACCGGATCGAGGGTGCCCCCCACCCGCGTGAGACTTTGCGGCTCTATGGGCATGAGGCGGCGGAAAGCGCCTTTCTGAACGCCTTTACCTCGGGCCGGTTGCACCATGGCTGGCTGATCACCGGGCCAAAGGGCGTGGGCAAGGCCACCCTGGCCTGGCGCATCGCCCGCTTTCTGCTGGCCACGCCGGAAGACGATGGCGGCATGTTCGCCGCCCCGCCGCCCGAGTCGCTCACCATCCCCGCCGAGGCCCCGGTGGCGCGGCGCATGCTGCAGCTGGCCGAACCCCGGCTGTTCCTGCTGCGCCGTGGGCCGAATGACAAGGAAACCGCCCTGTCTGCCGATATCCGCGTGGACGAGGTGCGCAAGATGAAATCCTTTTTCGCCCTGTCCGCCGCCGATGGCGGCCGCCGGGTGGCGATCATTGATGCCGCCGATGACCTGAACACCGGCGCCGCCAATGCGCTGCTCAAGCTGCTGGAGGAACCACCCTCAGGCGTGACCTTTCTTGTCATCGCCCATCAGCCGCACCGCCTGCTGCCCACCATCAGATCACGTTGCCGCGAGCTGCGGCTGGCCGCCCTGCCCCCCGCACCGCTCACCCGCGCGCTGGAACAGGCGGGCGGCGCCGTGGACCCCGATGATGTGCAGGCTTTGGGGGAGCTGGCAGGCGGATCTGTGGGAGAGGCGTTCCGGCTGACCAATCTGGACGGGCTGAAAACCTATGCCAGCCTGACCCAGCTGTTCACCACCCTGCCCCGGCTGGACCGGCCGCGTGCGCTGGCCCTGGCCGAGACCGGTGCGGGCAAGGGGGCGGAAGAGCGGTTTGATCTCATCGTCACCCTGCTGGATCTGTTTCTTGCGCGCCTTGCGCGGGCCGGCACCCTGCGCCAGCTGCCCGCCGAGGCTGCGCGTGGCGAAGGCGATCTGTTTGCCCGTCTGGCCCCCTCCGAGCAGGCCGCGCGGGCCTGGGCTGACCTGGCGCAAACCCTGTCGTTGCGGGCGCGCCGGGGCAAGGCGGTCAACCTTGACCCTGCCGCGCTTCTGATGGATAGCTTGCTCAGAATTGACGAGACGGCGGCACAGCTCGCCCAAAGGTAAGCGTGATGCCGACAAGACGCCCCATCCACATCGTGGACAGCCATTGCCACCTCGATTTCCCTGATTTCGACGGCGAGGTCGATCAGATCATCGCCCGCGCCCATGCCGCAGGTGTGCAGCGCATGGTCACGATCTGCACCCGGATGGACGCAGAACCAAAGGTCCGCGCGCTGGCCGAGGCGCATCCTTCGGTGTTTTATGCCGCAGGCGTTCATCCGATGCGCGCGCATGAAGAGCCGCTGGTGACGGTGGATCAGCTGGTGGCCCTGACCCAGCACCCGAAATTCGTCGGCATCGGCGAGACCGGGCTCGACTATCACTACACGGTCGAGACAAAGGATGTGCAGCAGGCCAGCCTGCGCCTGCACATTGCCGCCGCCCAAGAGACCGGCCTGCCGCTGATCATCCACGCACGCGGGGCCGATGACGACATGGCCGCCATCCTGACCGAAACCTACCGGCAAAGGCCCTATTCTTGCGTGATGCACTGCTTTTCCAGCAGTGCCGAGCTTGCCAAGGCCGCGCTCGATCTGGGGTTTTACCTGTCGATGTCGGGCATCGCCGCCTTTCCGCGCAGCGATGATCTGCGCCGCATCTTCGCCGCCGCGCCGGTGGACCGCATCCTGCTGGAAACCGACAGCCCCTATCTGGCACCGCCGCCGCATCGCGGACGGCGCAACGAACCGGCCTATACCAGCTATACCGCAAAGGTCGGGGCCGGCCTGTTCAATCTGACCGAGGCAGAGTTTGCCGAACAGACCACCGCGAATTTCGACCGGCTGTTCCCCCGCGCCCGCCTGAAGGACAAGGCGGCATGACAGACCGGTTGCGCTTTACCATTCTGGGCTGCGGCTCTTCGGGTGGGGTGCCCCGCCTTGGGGTTGAGGCACCGGACTGGGGCAGCTGCGACCCTGCCAACCCGAAAAACCGCCGCACCCGCTGTTCGATGCTGGTGGAACGGATCGGGGCTGGCGGCATCACCCGGGTGCTGATCGACACGTCGCCCGACATGCATGCGCAACTGCTGGCGGCGGGGGTGGGCGTGCTCGATGGCGTGGTCTTCACCCATGCCCATGCCGACCATACCCATGGCATCGATGATCTGCGGCAGGTGGTCTACAACACCGGCGGTCGCCTGCCAATCTGGGCCGATGGTCCCACACAGGACGCGCTGATCGCGCGCTTTGGCTATGCTTTCGTGCAGCCCGCAGCCAGCCCCTATCCGCCAATCCTGGACATGAACGGCATCACCGACGATACGCCCTTCACGATTGCCGGCGCGGGCGGGGATCTGACCTTCGTCCCCTTCATGTGTGAGCATGGCAGCATGGATGCGCAGGGCTTCCGCATCGGCGGCCTGGCCTATCTGCCGGACGCTGTGGCCATTCCGGAACGGCACTGGGCCTTGCTCAAGGGCTTGCAGGTCTGGGTGGTCGATGCGCTGCGCCGCAAGCCGCACCCGACCCATGCCCATCTGGACATGACGCTGGACTGGATCGCACGGGCACAGCCCACCCGCGCCGTGCTGACCAATATGCACAACGACATGGATCATGCGACGCTGCTCAAGGAACTGCCCCCCCATATCCGCCCCGCCTTCGACGGCATGGTGATCGAGATCGCTGCGTGACCGCCCTGCTCGACGTGATCCTGCCGGTCTTCATGGTGATCGGTTTTGGCTATGCCGCAGCCCGCTTTGGCCTGTTTTCCGACTCGGCGGTCGACGGGCTGATGCGCTTTGCGCAGAATTTCGCGGTGCCCTGTTTGCTGTTTCGATCCATCGCCACGCTGGATCTGTCAGGGGCCTATAACACCGGGTTGCTGGTGTCCTTCTATATCGGTGCCTTCACCGGCTTTGCGCTCTGCTTTGCCGGGGCGCGCTGGCTGTTTCATCGACCGCTGACCGATTGCGTCGCGATCGGCTTTGCCGGATTGTTTTCCAACTCGCTGCTTCTGGGCCTGCCGATCACCGAGCGGGCCTATGGGGTCGAGGCTTTGCAGGGCAACTTTGCCATCATCTCTGTCCATTCCCCCATGCTCTATGGCTTTGGCATCGGGCTGATGGAATGGGCCCGCACGCGCGGACAGGGGCTGTCTGCGGCAGCGCTGTCGCGCCAGATCGGGCGGGCGGTGTTCTCGCAGCCACTGGTCATCGGCATTGCGCTGGGGTTCATCGTCAACCTGTCCGGCCTGCCCTTGCCGGGGGCGTTCTGGGCGGGGGTTGACCTGATGACCCGCGCCGCCATTCCCGCGGCCCTGTTCGGGCTGGGCGGGGTGCTGCTGCGCTACAAGCCCGAGGGCGACCGCGCCACCATCGCCATGGTCTGCGCCGCCTCGCTTATCGTGCATCCGGGGGTGACCTGGGTCCTGGGCAGTCAGCTGTTCACCCTTGATACCGCCAGCCTGCGCTCGGCCGTGGTGACCGCCGCCATGGCCCCCGGCGTCAACGCCTATCTGTTCGCCCATATGTATGGCGTGGCCAAACGGGTGAACGCCTCTGCCGTATTGATCGGCACCGCCCTGTCAATCGGGTCGGTCTGGATGTGGCTGGCCATCCTGCCCTGAGGCTGACCGCTCACATCGGTGTCACACCGCGCAGCCGTTCGGACCGGCGCCGCAGGATCTCCAGCGTGGCCAGCATCCCGATGGAAATCACCACCAGAATCGTCGCCACCGACAGGATCGCCGGGCTGATCTGCTCGCGGATGCCGTTCCACATCTGGCGCGGGATGGTCTGCTGGTCATGGGCCGCGACAAACAGCACCACCACCACCTCGTCAAACGAGGTGACAAAGGCAAACAGCGCCCCTGAAATCACGCCGGGCAGGATCAGGGGCATGGTCACCTTGAAAAAGGTCGTGGTCGGCGGTGCGCCAAGACTGGCCGCCGCCCGGTTCAGCGATTGGTCAAAGCCGATCAGGGTGGCGGTCACGGTGATGATCACAAAGGGAATGCCCAGCGTGGCATGGGCCAGCACCACACCGGTATAGCTGCTGGTCAACCGCCCGCAATACGGCTCTAGCCCGGTCCAGCCGATCAGCGCGCAGGGCGAGGAATAAAAGAAAAACAGCCCCGTCGCGGTGATGATGATGGGCACGATCATCGGCGAGATCAGGATCGCCATGATCAGCCGCCGATAGGGCATCTCGGGCCGCGACAGGCCCAGGGCCGCAATCGTGCCCAGCACAGTGGCCACCACGGTGGAAAAGAACCCGATCAGAACCGAATTCTTCGCCGCCCGGACCCAGGCGCTTTCCGTCCAGACCTGCCCCCACCATGCCGCATCGCGCGGCACGTCATTGGGAATCGATGGCTGGGTCAGCAACAGATCATACCAGCGCAGCGAATAGCCGGACGGATCAAAGGCCAGCATCTTTTCGGTAAAGGTAAAATAAGGCTCGGCATTGAACGACAGCGGGATGATGATCAGGATCGGCGCGATCAGGAACAGAAAGATCAGCGCGCAGATCACCAGCCTTGTGTAATGCCAGATCCGCTCCAGCGGCGATGCGTAAACAGGAAGCGCCATTCAGATCACCCGAGCTTGAGGTTGTCGATGCCGACCAGCCGGTCGTAAATCCAGTACAGCACCAGCACCGCGCCCAAAAGCAGCGCCGCAAGCGCCGAGGCCAGGGACCAGTTCAGACTGTCCTGCATGTGAAAGGCGATCAGGTTGGAAATCAGCTGCCCGCTGGCCCCGCCCACCAGCGCGGGCGTGATGTAATAGCCAACCGCCAGAATGAACACCAAAAGCGACCCGGCCCCCACCCCCGGCAGGGTTTGCGGCAGATAGACCCGGCGGAAGGCGGTCCAGCTGGTTGCCCCCAGACTGCGCGCCGCACGCACGTAAGACGGCGGAATCGGCCGCATCACCGAATAAAGCGGCAGGATCATGAAGGGCAGCAGGATATGTGTCATGGCGATGATGGTGCCGGTCTGGTTGTAGATCATCTGCAACCGGCTTTCGTCCCCGATCACCCCGGCTGCGACCAGCGTGTTGTTGACGACGCCTTGCTGTTGCAACAACACCATCCAGCTGGTGGTGCGCACCAAAAGCGAGGTCCAGAACGGCAGCAGCACCAGAATCATCAACAGGTTCGACCATTTCATCGGCAGGGTCGCCAGCAGATGCGCAATCGGGAACCCCAGCACAAAGCAGGTAAAGGTGATCAGGGCCGCCAGCAGGAATGTCTTCACGAACAGATTGACATAGATCTGCCGGTCTTCCGGCATTGCCACGATATCGCCGTTCACATCGCGGGTCATGTCCAGGGCCGCCAGAAAGAAATTGGCGCTATAGGCATCCGACACCTGCCGCATCGTGCCCCACAGGTTGGGATCGTCCCACTTTTCATTCGCGGCCAGCAAGGCGTCGCGGTAGGGCGGGGCAAAATCATCGGCGCGCCGCGCGGTCGAGGTGAACAGCGACCGGGTGCCCGACATTTCGTAATTCACCCTTGTGCCGACCACGCCCACAGACCGCGCCGCAGCCGCGTCTTTCAGGTCCAGCGCCAGCGCCTCCCAGGCGGCGTCATCGGGCACGGTGCCCGGCGGGGTCTCGGCAAACCAGGCCGTGGTGCGCGGCATGTTGGCGGAAAACCCGTCATTGTAGATCGCCTGATGCATCAGCTGCCCGATGGGCACAATGAAGGTGATGATGACAAAGGCCAGCAGCGGCAGCACCAGCAGGAAGGCCCGCCGCTTTGACCGCTGCTGCGCGGTGGCAAGCGCCGATTTGAGCGGGCGGCCATCGCTGGTCTTCAGCAACCCGGCATCGGAGGCAGAAATGTCAGCCATCAGTCATCCCCTTGGCATATGTCCGGGGCGGCGGCTGGGCGCCGCCCCGGACCCGTTCAGGTCACGTTCAGATCAGTTCGAGGCCAGCCACGCGTTGAAGCGCTCGTTCAGCTCGGTGTCACGGTCGACCCAGAACTCATAAGAAGACGGCAGCGCATTCGTCAGGTTTGCGGCATTGGTGGGCATGTTGGGGCCCATCTCGGTCTTGCCATCCATGAACAACCCGACCAGCGGGCCAGAGGACACCCGCGCCGGACCATAGGCGATCCACTTGGCCTGATCGGCCAGCGCCTGCGTCGTGGTTGCATAGGTCAGGAATTGCAGCGCGGCTTCCATGTTCGGCGCGCCCTTGGGAATGGCATAGCCATCGTATTCATAGACCTGCCCGTCAAACACCTGCACGAAGGGCTTGCCTTCGGTCACGGCCGCCGAGAAGAAACGCCCGTTATACCCGGTGGACATCACCACTTCGCCATCAGCCAGCAGTTGCGGCGGCTGTGCGCCAGCCTCCCACCAGATCATGTCGCCCTTGATGGTATCCAGCTTGGCAAAGGCCCGCTCCACGCCTTCGGGCGTTTCCAGCAGGGCATAGACCTCATCCGCTGGCACGCCATCGGCCATCAGCGCCATTTCAAGGTTGACCTTGGCCCCTTTGCGCATGCCGCGCTTGCCCGGATAGGTGGCGGTGTCAAAGAAATCCGCGATCGTGGTCGGCGGATTTTCGGGGAACTTGGTGGAATCATAGGCATAGTTGGTCGAAAACACGATGGTGGCGACGAAACAATCCGTCACCGCGCCGGGCAGGAAGTCATCCATGGCCGCGGTGCCATCGGTGCCGGGGGCAAGGATGGCGGGGTCCAGCACTTCCAGCAGGCCTTCGTCGCACAGGCGCACCGCATCGGCATATTCCAGATCGACCACGTCGATGGTCACATTGCCGGCCTCGACCTGCGCCTTGATGGGCGCGGCCGGGTTGTCGGCGTCGACGTTCACCACCTTGATACCGGTCTCGGCGGTAAAGGGCTTGTGATAGGCCTCGATCTGGCTGGTGGCATAGGCACCGCCCCAGGACATGACCGCGATTTCCTGTGCCGAAGCGGCAAGACCAAAGCCCGAAAGGGCCGTAGACAGAACGAGAAGTTTCTTCATTGGCAGTCTCCCATATTGGTTGTCGTTGGCGGATTGGCCTTGTGCGGCCTTCCCCTTATGCCGGGGATGTCGTCAGACCGGGTCGAGCGCGCGGGCATCCTGCGGATGCCAGCCAACCTTGATCTGTTGCCCGGGGCTCAGACGGGTCTGGCCTTGGGTATTGCGCATCTTCATCACGAAATCATCCGACCCCGCCACGCGCAGCCGGGCGCGCAGGATGTCGCCCATATAGATGACCTCCAGCACATCGGCCCCGATCATATGGGCGCCGGGCGGCATCATCTCGGGCTTGAACTCCACCCGTTCCGGGCGGATGGACACCAGGGTTGCCTGGCCTTTCTGCGTGACGTTGACGGCGGTGGCGTCAATAACCTCACCGGTTGCCAGCCGCACCAGCGCCTTGTCACCAGAGAGCTGCTCCAAGGTGCCGGGCAGCTTGTTGTTCTCGCCGATAAAGCCCGCGACAAAGCTGTTGTCGGGGCGTTCATACAGATCGGCGGGCGGGGCCAGTTGCTGGATGCGCCCGTCGTTGAACACGGCAATCCGGTCAGACATGGTCAGCGCCTCACCCTGATCATGGGTGACATAGACCACGGTGATGCCAAGGCTTTCGTGCAGGTGCTTGATTTCAAACTGCATATGTTCGCGCAGCTGTTTGTCCAGCGCGCCCAGCGGCTCGTCCATCAAGACCAGCTTGGGATCAAACACCAATGCCCGCGCCAAAGCGATCCGCTGTTGCTGCCCGCCCGACAGTTGCGCCGGGCGGCGGTTGGCAAAGGCCCCCATCTGCACCATGTCCAGCGCGCGCTGCACCTTGGCGTCACGGTCCGACTTGCCCATGCCGCGCACTTCCAGCGGAAAGGCCAGATTCTCGCCCACCGTCATATGCGGAAACAAAGCGTAATTCTGGAACACCATGCCGATGCCACGCTTGTGCGGCGGCACCGCGTTGATATTGGTGCCGTCCAGCCGGATCTCGCCATTGGTGGCGGTCTCGAACCCGGCCAGCATCATCAGACAGGTGGTCTTGCCCGAGCCTGACGGGCCGAGCATGGTCAGAAACTCGCCCTTGGCGATGTCGAGGTTCAGATCTTTGACGACAAGGCTGACGCCGTCATAGCTTTTTTGCACCCGGTCAAAGGCAACAAAAGCGTCGTTGTGGCTTACGCTCACCGCGCTGGTCTCCCCATGTGGTCCGGCAGATTTTCTGCACTTGTTATGATGACTAAAACCAATGCTGCCTCGCAATGCAACCGGCTTGTCACATAATAAGGCATGTCACAGCATATGCGGGAAAATCAGTCATATTGCGCCGCTTTCGCCGCCTCTTGCGGCAGTTGGCGGGCAGATCTCAGGCGGTTTGCCCGTCAGCGCGGCACCAGATCGGGGTTGATCCTGTCCCGGCGGCATGGTCGGGGGCCATCAAAACCAAAAGGCGCCCGGATCAGGGGCGCCTTCTTTGGGTTTTGCCAGGACGTGGTGCGGATGAAAAGACTCGAACTTTCACTCCGATTAAAGAACAGCGACCTCAACGCTGCGCGTCTACCAATTCCGCCACATCCGCAGACACGACCTGGATGGCGGGCTTTTACCGAAGGTCTGCTGCGAAGGGAAGGGGGATTTTACGCCCCCTTCCCGCTTTCTGCGCACCCCGGGGTTTTCAGGCACCCTCGCTCTGCCCCGGTCGGTCTGGCGGCTCAGTTGCCCGGCAGCAGCGACAACAGCTTGGCCGCCGACACCACCCGTGGCACCATCGTGGCGGGGGCGTCGCTATTGGCGGCCACCTGCTCGACAGAGGCTTGCGGCGCAGCTTGTGGCACCAGCGCGAACTGCGGCAGGCTTGCCGGCACGGCTGGGGTCAGATCGCCCGCGCGCCCGGCCGCAGTATAGGCCGCCTTGCGGATGACAGCCCCCCGGTCGCCGCCAAGGCCCGGCGCAAACACCGCCTGCCCCTGCCCGATCGCCGTCAGCCCCATGTCATACCAGTCCAGCGCCAGCTCGGGGCGCACGGTGGCGCCAAACCCCTGGCTCAGGTGGTGGCCCAGCAGCTCGGCATAACCCGCCTCGCCCATCGCGGTCAGCAGCAAGGCCGATCCGACCGCCACATCCATCGCATCGGTGGTATACCCCACGCCAAGGCAGACCTTGGCCGTGCCCGACAGTTGCGCCGGCGACATGCCGGATTCCAGAATGAAGCCCTTGACGCCGGTCAGCACCTCATCGCGGGTCTTCATCGACAGGCCGGCAACATGCTCGGCCAGGACCGGGCCGAATCCGGAGCATTGTTCGGCAATCTGGGCCGGTGTGAACCCCGCTACCTTGCCCGCCAGCTCTTCCCCGGTGGCCATCGCATAGGTCCGCGCCAGACAGAACTGTTCGCCCAGGGCGAAGGTCGGGTCGGTCATGCTGGCCTCGGTCACATAACCGCCGTTGGTATTGGTCATCAGGCTGATCTTGTTGCACTGGCTGGCCAGCGAGACCTGTGCGGTGCCCGAGCCCATGAAGCTGGGCAGGGCCGGGGCGGCGGCGGTGGTGGCGGCCGGAGCCTCTGGCATCAATGCGGGCAGCGCAGGGGCGGCCGCCATCACCGCCGCCGGGGCGGCAGGTGTCACCAGCACCGGCATGGCGGGGGGGGCCACCGGCACCGATGGCGCCGCCGCCATCGCGGGCGGTATGCCCGCCATTTCGTCGCGCTGCATCAGCAGCAGGCCGCGCATGCCCATCGGATGGGTCGCAGCCGCCTGCGCCACCATCGGCCCGCCCGCAATCGCGCGGTGATAGGCGCTGACCAGCACCGTCCGCTCATATTCGGTCAGCTGCCCGGTGGGCGGATAGCCCAGGGTTGCCTGATAGCTGGAAATCGCGCCCCGGCTGCGCGGCCCGATCGCCCCGTCCGGCGCCCCGACCGGATAGCCGAAATGATTCAGCGCGGTCTGCACCTCGCGGTTGGCTTCACGCTGGGCAGAAGAGATGCCGGATGATTTGGTCGAGCGCCGCTGCGTGGTCACCCGGCGCTTGTTCTGATCATTGGCGATGGCATGGCCGATGATACCGCCGATCAGCGCCCCGGCAATGGCGTCGCCCGCATCGGCCTGAACCGGGTCGGCAGGCGCAAGTCCAAGGGCCGCGACGATCCCGGCTGTTGCAATTGCTTTCAACTTCATCACATCTCTCCTCAAATGACAGACTCAATTTCAATTGGGCAAAAGGCTATCACGATCCCGCGATATGCCTAGTCCTCTTTTCCTTACCCAAAGGCACCTCATGCCCGAATGGCAGCATTTTTCCGGACTTTCGCCCTATCTGCCAACGCTGGAGGCCATGGAAGCCCGGGCCGAAGCCATTGCCCGCGGCGACGCGCCCGAGGCGATCTGGCTGCTGGAGCATCCGCCGCTATACACCGCAGGCACCAGCGCAAAGGCCCAGGACCTGACAGATCCGGCCCGGTTTGAGGTGCATGCGGTGGGGCGTGGCGGGCAATACACCTATCACGGGCCGGGGCAACGCGTGGTCTATGTGATGCTGAACGTAGGCCTTCGTGGCCGCGACGTGCGCTGCTTTGTGCGCGCTCTGGAAAACTGGGTGATCGCCGCGCTGGCAGAGTTCAACCTGAGCGGAGAGGTCCGCCCCGGCCGCGTCGGCGTCTGGGTGCCCCGGCCCGACCGGCGCGGCCCGGACGGCACGGTGCCCGAAGACAAGATTGCCGCCATTGGCGTCAAACTGCGGCGCTGGGTCAGCTTTCACGGCATCTCGATCAATGTCGAACCGGATCTGTCGCATTTTTCCGGTATCGTGCCCTGCGGCATCCGCGACTCGGGCGTGACCAGCCTTGTCGATCTGGGCCTGCCGGTCACGATGGATGATCTGGATCTGGCGCTGAAGACCACCTTCCCCCGGTTCTTCCCCGAGGGCGGCATGCGCCCCGATGGCCTGACCGCCCCCCATTGTGCAGACTGATCGGCCCGTTTCGCGTCGGGACGGGGGCGGAACCGGCAAAACGCCCGCACCAAGACGGTACAGGCGGTGTTCATCGGCAAAAAGGAAAGTGGCGCGGTTGACGGGGCTCGAACCCGCGACCCCCGGCGTGACAGGCCGGTACTCTAACCAACTGAGCTACAACCGCGCGATGAGGGGTGGATATAGATGCCGGCAGGGGGCGTCAAGCGGGAAAGTGGGGCGATGCTTGCCTGGGTCAAAGACTTAACAAATCCCTAATTTCATAGGTGCAAGTCATTGATTTTATTGAAACACACGCCCTGTAACACAGGGGGAAGTCCCCCCTGCCAAACCAAAAGGCCCCTGCTCTCGCAGGGGCCCTTTCAAGGCAGGAATGGCGCGGTTGACGGGGCTCGAACCCGCGACCCCCGGCGTGACAGGCCGGTACTCTAACCAACTGAGCTACAACCGCACATTCCGTCCGGCCCAAGGTCACCCCCGCGCCGTAGGGGGCTTTTAGGGGCAGTCGCAGGGGGCGTCAAGCGGGACCAGACGCAAAGCACCGCTTTTTTTGCGCGCCCCTAATGCTCGGGAGCCGGGATGAATTCGCCCGCATCATCGGGCGGCAGACGGAACCGCCCATGCGCCCAGTCGCCCGCCCGCCACGCCTCCTTGGCGGCCTCGATCCGGTCCTTGCTGGAGGCCACGAAATTCCACCAGATATGGCGCGGCCCGTCCATCGTGGCCCCGCCCAGCAACATCACCCGCGCGCCCTGATCGCCTGCCCGGACCGAGATCCTGTCGCCGGGGCGGAACACCAGCATGCGGCCCGCCTCAAACGTCTGCCCGCCCACCGTGACCGCACCTGCCAGGATATAGACGCCGCGATCCTCATGATCATCGGGCAGAGGAATCGCGGCACCGGGGGCCAGGTCGGCATCGGCATAGAACACCTCGATGCCGGTCGGGATCGGGGCCTTTGCACCGTAGGCCGAGCCAAGGATCAGCCGCACCTGCTTGCCCTCCCCCTCCAGCACCGGCAGGTCCGCCTTCCCGGCGTGCACAAAGGCAGCCGGGTCATCCTCCATCGCCTTTGGCAAGGCGAGCCAGGTCTGCAACCCGAACAGATCATGCGGGGTCTCGCGGATCGCGCCGTCCTGCCGTTCGGAATGGGTGATCCCCTGCCCCGCCAGCATCCAGTTCACCGCCCCCGGCTCGATCCAGGAATTGGTGCCGATGCTGTCGCGGTGATGGATGCGCCCTTTGAGCAGATAGGTGACGGTGCCAAGGCCGATATGCGGATGCGGGCGCACGTCGATGCCCTTGCCGGTCAGGAATTCGGCGGGGCCCATCTGATCAAAGAAAATGAATGGCCCCACCATCTGCCGCGCCGCCGAAGGCAGCGCGCGCCGCACCTCGAACCCGCCCAGATCACGGGCGCGCGGGACGATCACGGTTTCAATGGCATCCACGGCGTCGCCGATCGGGATGGACGGGTCAAGGACAGGGTTCCAGCTCATGTTGTTCTCCTTTGTCCCCAAGCTAGGCGTGATCTCCCTGTGCGTCTTCGCCTATGGTCGCGCGGAAATTGTGCGCAATAGCACCGTTCAGCCCAGAATGCGGCGCAAAATGGCGGCAAAGGCCGACACCCCCGGCGCGATGAGACTGTCCGGAAAATCATAGCCCGGGTCGTGCAGCGCCGGGCATGCCTCGCCCGCGCCCAGCAAAAACATGGCAGAGCCTGCGCCGGAGCCCGCGAAGCGACCGAAATCCTCGGACGGGCGCATCGGGCCACCCGTGGGGCCGAAGGGAATGGCGGCATCCGTCAGCGCCGCCTCGACCTGCGCCACCGCCTGCGGATGGTTGTGGCAAGCGGCAAAGTCATCGTGCCAGGACAGGTCAAGCCGCAACCCGTGCTGCGCCGCCACCCGTTGCGCCAGATCCTGCGCCTCTGTCTTCATCTCCAGCATATCCGCATCGGTCAGGCTGCGCAGCGTGACCCAGAGCTCACCCTCCCCCGGTGCGATGCCAAAACTGGGGTGCCCAAGGCGCGCATGGGTCAGCGTGACCAGCCGAAAGCCGGGCATCAGTGCGCCACCCGGCCCGAGCGCCTGCAACGCGGGGATCAGATCAAACAGGGCCGGCGTGGGTGACAGGCCAGTATCCGGGGTGGCGGCATGGGCGGTGCGGCCGGTCAGGCGCAGGCGCAGCCCGCAAGAGGCACAGTTCATCGGCCCCGCTGACACCTGTACCTGTCCCAGCGGAAGACCCGGCATGTTGTGCAGCGCGAAAGCCCAGTCAGGCCGCAGCGGCGCAAATTTCGGGTCGGCGAGCACGGCGGCGGCCCCCGAACCATCCTCCTCGGCAGGCTGGAACATCACGACCGCGCGGCCAGAGGCCGGTCTTTGCCGCGACAGGCCACGGGCCACCCCCAGCAGGATCGCCATATGCCCGTCATGCCCGCACAGATGCGCCACGCCATCCGTCAGCGACCGATAGACCGGGCCGGGCGCCTGCAGGATTGGCAGCGCGTCCAGTTCGGCGCGGATCATCACCGTCGGGCCGGGCAAGCCGCCCTGAAACACCGCCGCCACGCCATGCCCGCCCAGCCCCGCCACCAGCTGGTCGGGGGCGAGCGCGGCAAGCGCCGCTCCAACCCGCCCCGCCGTGCCGGCCTCGGCCCCGGACACCTCGGGGTGGCGGTGCAGATCGTGGCGCAGCCGGGTCAGATCGGCGATGTCTTCGGCTGTCAGCATCATGGGTGATCCCTTTTGGTGCGGCCAGCCGACAACGGCCTGCCCCCGATGTCAAGCAAAGCGGGCGCAAGTGCTTGCCGCCTGTGCCTGCCTCGTCTAAGCAGGGGAAAAGGACGGTTTCATGCGCATTCTGATCACAAATGACGACGGCATCAACGCTCCGGGGCTGGAGGTTCTGACCGCCATCGCCCATGAGATTGCCGGGCCAGAGGGTGAAGTCTGGACCGTCGCCCCCGCATTTGAACAATCCGGTGTCGGCCATTGCATCAGCTATGCGCATCCGATGATGGTCGCGCGCCTGTCTGACCGGCGCTATGCGGCCGAAGGCAGCCCGGCCGATTGCGTGCTGGCGGCGATTTACGATGTGCTGGACGGGGCCAAGCCCGATCTGGTGTTGTCGGGGGTGAACCGGGGCAACAACGCGGCAGAAAACACGCTATATTCGGGCACCATCGGCGGCGCGATGGAGGCGGCCTTGCAGGGCATTCCGGCCATTGCACTGTCGCAATACATGGGGCGCGGCACCGCTGATCTGGACACGCCGTTTGAGGCTGCGGTGGGGCATGGGGCCGCGGTGGTGCGGCTGCTGCTGGACAAGGGCATCTGGACACAGGATGATTTTCGCGTGTTCTACAATGTGAACTTTCCGCCCTGTGCGGCGGACAAGGTGCGGGGCACCAAAGTGGCCGCCATCGGCTTTCGCCGCGAAACCTCGTTTTCCTGCGAGCCGCAGATCTCCCCCACCGGCCGGCGGTTTCTCTGGATCAAGGGCGGGCCGCAGCACACGCCGACCCTGCCCGGCACCGATGCGGCGGTCAATCTTGACGGCTGGATTTCGATCACGCCGATGCGGGCCGATCTGACCGCGCATGACCTGCTGGCGCGGCTGGAAGCGCAGCTGGCATGATGGGACACGGCGGCCCGGAAGAGACGGACGCCGAACGCAAGATGCGCTTTTTGTTTGGGCTTCGATCAAGGGGCGTCACCGATGCCCGCGTGCTGACCGCAATGGAACGGGTGGACCGGGGCCTGTTCGTGCGCGGTCATTTCGCCGACCGCGCCTATGATGACATGCCCCTGCCAATCGCCTGTGGCCAGACCATCAGCCAGCCCTCGGTGGTGGGGCTGATGACCCAGGCCTTGAACGTGCAGCCGCGCGATACGGTGCTGGAGATCGGCACCGGGTCTGGCTATCAGGCCGCAATCCTGTCGCATCTGGCGCGGCGGATCTATACAGTGGACCGGCATCGCCGTCTGGTGCGCGAGGCGCAGGGCGTGTTTCAGGGCCTGGGGCTGGTCAACATCACCGCCTTTACCGCCGATGGCAGCCATGGTCTGCCCGATCAGGCCCCGTTTGACCGCATCATCGTGACCGCTGCCGCCGAAGACCCGCCCGGGCCCCTCTTGGCGCAGCTCAAGGTTGGGGGTATCATGGTGCTGCCGGTCGGACAGTCCGATACCGTGCAAAGCCTGATCAAAGTGACCCGCGGCATCAGCGGCTATGACTACGAAGAACTGCGCCCGGTGCGTTTCGTGCCGCTGATCGAAGGTCTGGGCGCCGAATAAGTGGCGTAACAAGGGGCGGGAAACACCGCCCGACAAGTATAAGAGGCAGAGCATGACCCGCATCTCTCCGGCCCTGATGGCCCCCCGTCTGCGTATCCTGTGGTCCGCAGGCGCGCTGGCGGCCCTGTCCGCCTGTACCCCCACCAGTGGCGGCAATCCGTTTGAGGGCATGGACTGGGACATGCGCAACGGCCCCGGCGTGCTGACCACCGCAGATGCAGCCCTGAGCGCCACCGAACGGCGGCCCGCGCCGGATGGGCGGGGCGTGATCTCTTATCCCGGCTATCAGGTGGCGGTGGCCCGGCGCGGCGATACCGTGGCTTCGGTCGCAGCCCGCGTCGGCATCGGCGCGGATGAGCTGGCCCGCTACAATGCGATCATGCCGACCGATCCGCTGCGCGACGGCGAAATCGTGGCCCTGCCGCGCCGTGTGCCGGATGGCGGCCTGAGTGCCGGTGCCGGTGCCGGTGTGGCCCCCGCGCCGGTTGATGTGTCAAGCATCGCCACCACGGCGCTGGACCGTGTGGGCACCCCGACCCCACCGGCAACCACGCGCCCGGCCAGCGGCAGCGAACCCGTGCGGCATCAGGTGCGGCGTGGGGAGACCGCGTTTTCCATCGCGCGCAGCTACAACATCTCGGCCAAGGCGCTGGGGGAATGGAACGGGCTTGGTCCCAACCTTGACGTGCGCGAAGGGCAGTACCTGATCATCCCGGTCGCCAGTGCCGCCCCCCCCGCCGCCCCACAAACCGTGGCCCCGCCCGGGGCCGGGTCTGCCACGCCGACCCCCCCTTCGGCCACACGGCCGCTGCCTGCCGAAACGACAGCGCCGGCCGCAGCCAAACCCAAGGATACCCCCGCCTCACCCAATCTGGGATCGCAGGCCACCACATCGGCGCGTATGCAGATGCCGGTGCAGGGATCGATCATCCGGCCCTATGCCAAGGGGCGCAACGACGGGATCGACATTTCTGCCGCCGCGGGCACCCCCGTCAAGGCCGCCGCCGCCGGCACCGTCGCCGCGATCACCACGGACACGGCGCAGACGCCGATCATCGTGGTGCGCCATGCCGACAATCTGCTGACGGTTTACGCCGGGGTGGATGCGATCACGGTGAAGAAGGGCGACAGCGTCAGCCGTGGACAAAACATCGCCAAGGTGCGCGCCGGAACGCCGTCTTTCCTGCATTTCGAGGTGCGGCGCGGGGTGGACAGCACCGATCCGGTGCCATTCCTGCAATAGAGGTGACTGTGATCCCCGTCGGAGCCTCCGGCGGGGATATTTAAGAACAGATAATGGGGCAGCGGCCGCGCGCCTAAAGGCGTATGCCTTCGCGGGCGGCGAGGTCGCAGAAAAACTGCCAGGCCACCCGGCCCGAGCGTGCGCCGCGCGTGGCCTGCCATTCGATGGCTTCGGCGCGCAGCCGGTCCTCAGAGGTGGTGACGCCGTAGGCCGCGCAATAGCCCCGGATCATGTCGAGGTAGTCGTCCTGGCTGCAAGGATGGAAGCCGAGCCAGAGGCCGAAGCGGTCTGACAGGGACACCTTTTCCTCCACCGCCTCGGAAGGGTTGATCGCGGTAGAGCGTTCGTTCTCGATCATGTCACGCGGCATCAGGTGACGGCGGTTGGAGGTGGCGTAGAGCAGCACGTTGTCGGGCCGCCCCTCTATGCCGCCATCGAGCACTGCCTTGAGGGATTTGTAGTGCTGGTCATCATGGCTGAAGGACAGATCATCGCAAAACAGGATGAAGCGCGCGTCAGACCCACGCAGAAGGGCCAGCAGGCGCTGGACCGAGGGCAGATCCTCACGCGCCAGTTCGACGATTTTCAGCGGCAGACCTTCGGCCAGCACTGCCGCATGGATCGCCTTGACCAGCGAGGACTTTCCCATGCCACGCGCGCCCCACAACAGGGCGTTATTGGCCGGCAGACCGCGCGCGAAATGGCGGGTGTTGTCCAAGAGCGTGTCACGCGCCCGGTTCACCCCCACCAGCAGCGACAGGTCCACCCGCGCGACCCGCGCCACCGGCTCCAGCCGGTCGGGGTCGGTGTGCCAGGCAAAGGCATCGGCGACACTGAAATCAGGAGCCGGTTGCGGTGCGGGGGCCAGCCGTTCCAGGGCGGCGGCGATGCGGGCCAGCGTGTCTGCGCTCATGCCTTGTGGTCTTCCTCTTCCGCCTCTGGGTCATCCCACAGGCCTTGTGCGCGCAGCTCTGCCTCGCGCTTCTTCTCGATCCGGCGGATCAGGAAGATCGACACCTCATAGAGCGGATAGACCGCCAGGAACAGGATCAGCTGGCTCATGATATCGGGAGGCGTCACCAGGGCCGCGACCAGAAGGATCAGCACCACGGCATATTTGCGCGTGCCCGCGAGACCGGCCGAGGACACCAGACCTGCCTTGCCCATCAGCGTCAGCAACACCGGCAACTGAAAGCACAGACCAAAAGCAATGATCAGCTTGAGCGAGATATCCAGCGTTTCATTGACCTTGCCCTGGAAGACGATGTCGATGCCCTGACTGCTCACCGCCTCGGTCAGCGGTGTGGCCACCGGTACATCGGCGATGGGGGCGTCCGAAACGGCAGGCAACAAGGCCGAGACCACAGATGTGGCATCGGCAAAGCCGAGGAAGAACGCCATGGCCAGCGGCGTGACCACATAATGCGAAAACAGGGCCCCCAGCAGGAACAGCAGCGGCGACGCGATCAGAAAGGGCAGAAAGGCATTCTTTTCATTGCGATAAAGGCCCGGGGCCACAAACCGCCAGAGCTGGTAGGCGATCACCGGAAAAGACAGCGCCAGACCGGCCACCACAGAAATGTGGATCAGGGTAAAGAAATACTCCTGCGGGGCTGTGTATTGCATGATCGGATTGGGGTTGCCCAAGGCGCGCATCGCCTCTTCGATGGGGCGCAGCAGAAAGCTCAGGATCGGCTCGGCCACCAGAAAGCACAGGACCATTGCCACGATAAAGGCAGAGACCGCCCAGATCAGGCGGTTGCGCAATTCGGCCAGATGCTCGATCAGGGGGGCAGAACTGTCGTCGATCTCGTCTGACTTGCTCATGCTTCGGCCTTGGGGGTCTTGTCGGATTTCGGTTTGCGCGGTGCGCGCGGCTTTTTGGCCGGTTCCACCGCCGGTGCGGGATCCGGGGCCGCCGCCTTTCCGGGCTTGGCGGCTTTCAGCTTTTCGGCCGCGTCCTTCACGATCGCCTGACGCTCGGCCTTGGCGGCCACCAGCGCCTGTGTCTCTGGCCCCAGGGCGACGGCCGGTTGCGGCTCTGCTGGCGGCACGGCCTGCGGATCAGGCTGCAGATCGGGCGCGGGTGGTGCCGTGCTGGGGCGGGCCGCATTCTTGAGCGGGTCCCATTTTTCAAACTTGGAGGCCGCATCCTTGACCGCTTCCAGCCCCATCGACTTGGCCGAGGTTGCGGTTTTCAGGTCGCGCGCCACATCTTTCACGCCAGACTCGTCTGCCGCCGCCTCCATCGCACGCGAAAACTCACGGGCCATGCCGCGCATTTTCCCGGTGAACTGGCCTAGGCTGCGAAACAGCCCGGGCAGATCCTTGGGGCCGATCACGATGAGCGCGACGATCCCGATGACAAGCAATTCGGACATGCCGAGGTCTAACATGGCGCGGGGCTTCCTTTATGGTCAGACGGCTGGGCCCGACAAGCGGTTCAGACCTTGTCTTTTTCCGCTTGGGGCGTCACGTCGCGGACCGGGGTCGATGTGTTTTCAATCTCTTCCGAGCTGTCCTTCACCCCTTTCTTGAAGGCCGTGATGCCCTTGCCGACTTCGCCCATCAAGGACGAAATCTTGCCGCGCCCGAACAGGACCAGCACCACCACTGCAATAAGAAGAAGGCCGGGAAGGCCGATGTTGTTGAGCATGTCAAATCCTCCTGCTGACCGGGGCGTCATGTCGCCCAGTGTCGCCTGCCGTTATCCCTACTGCCGCAAGCGCTTGGTTCCTAGCCTGATTCAGCGGCCTGACCGGGGCTTTCCCCCCAGATACCTGACAGCTATATGTCAGTTGCCCCAAGAGGACCAACCCCATGCGCCGCACCGACCGCCTGTTTGACCTGATCCAGATCCTGCGCGACGGGCGGCTGCACCGCGCGGGCGAAATGGCGGATACGCTGGGGGTATCGGTGCGCACGATCTGGCGCGACATGGCCACGCTGATGGCCTCTGGCCTGCCGGTCGAAGGCGAGCGGGGTGTTGGCTACATCCTGCGCGCGCCCATCACCTTGCCACCGATGATCCTGACCGGGGCGGAACTCGACGCGCTGCGGGCGGGCGTGCGGCTGGTCGCCGACGGGGCCGACCCGGCACTGGCGCGGGCCGCGCGCATGCTGGCGACCAAGATCGCCAGCGTCACCCCCGCCCCGCCCGAGGCCGGAGATGACGATCTCTTCGTCTTCACCGGCAAAGAGGCCAACCGTGCCCCGGCGCATGTGCCCTTGCTGCGCCGCGCGATCAAGGCCCGGGAGCGCCTGACGCTGACCTATATCGACCCGGAAGGGCGCGAGACCCACCGTGACATCCGCCCCTTGGCGCTGGACCTGACCGGGCGGGTCTGGTCGCTGGCAGCGTGGTGTGATCAGCACAACCGCTTTCGCAGCTTCCGGGTGGACCGGATCATGGCACTTGCAGAGACCGGAGAGACCTTTGTCCCCGAACCGGGTCGAGACCTTGCCGATTACCGCAGGTTGATGGAAGACGGCTGAAAATCGCTATTTTGCCGGAAAGACGAAACAGCGGTCGCGTCGGATCATCAGCCACAGCAGGGTGCCGGGCTTGGGCAGGAATACCCCGGGCACGCTTGCCGTCAGCGTCGATCCGTCAAAGGCCATCCGGAACTCCACCAGACTTTCGCGGCCCAGATAGCGCGCCCGGATCACCGTGCCGCTGGCCGGACTGCCTTCCAGCGGCGTCGGGTTCGGGCCGCGCCCGGCACGGTCAAAATCGATCTTCAGATGCTGCGGCCGGATCACGATGTCCACGGCCGCGCCATCGGCCTGCCCCGGCGTCAGAAAGGCCCCGAACGGCGTTTCGGTCAGCGCCCCGCGCGAAGTGCCGCGGATCACATTGATATCGCTGAAAAACGCTGCCGCGGCCTTGTCAACCGGGGTGTTGTAGATGTTATAGGGCGCGCCGCTTTGCACGATCCGTCCGCCGCGCATCAACGCAATCTCATCCGCCATCCGCATCGCCTCATCGGGCTCATGCGTGACCAGCACCACCGCCGTGCCCTCATCCTTGAGAATATCCAGCGTGGTGTCGCGGATGCCGTCGCGCAGGCGGTTGTCGAGGCCGGAAAACGGCTCATCCATCAGCATGACCTTCGGCCGCGGGGCCAGTGCCCGCGCCAAGGCCACCCGCTGCTGCTCGCCGCCCGACAGCTCATGCGGATGCTTCTTGCCAAAGCCGCTCAGGTTCACCCGCTCCAGCAATTCCTCCACCCGGCGGGCCCGCGCAGCCCGGTCGCCCTTCAGACCGAAGGACACATTGTCCTGCACCGTCAGATGCGGGAACAGCGCGAAATCCTGAAACATCAGCCCGACCGACCGATGCTCGGGTGGCACATGGCACCCTGGTCCCGCCACCTCGGCCCCGTCGATCAGGATGCGCCCGCCATCGGGCCGGTCCACCCCGGCAATCATCCGCAAGGTGGTGGATTTGCCGCAGCCCGACGGCCCCAGCAGACAAGTCACCTGCCCCGGCGCAACAACCAGACACACATCATCCACCACCGCCCGGCCTGTAAAAGACCGGCTCAGATGTTCCACAACAAGGCGGGGCTCCGGGGGCTGCATTGGTATCCTAGCGCTTCCGTCAACTTCCCCTAGCAGCCCGCCAGAGCCCGTGCAAGGGTCGCCCCCTGCCCATTTCCTGTTCCCAAATATCCCCGCCGGAGGCTCTTCGCCGAGGAGACGCGCCGCAGGCGCGCGACGAGATAAAAAGCCTGCGCGCTTGCGCGCTCCGTCAGATCACGTCCGGCACCAGGCTCAGATCGTGGCGTTGGTCGCACCACCGTCCAGCAGAATATTCTGGCCGACGATGAAGCCCGCATGAACCGAGCACAAGAAGGCACAGGCCGCGCCGAATTCGGCGGCGGTGCCATAGCGGCGGGCCGGGATCGTGGCGGCGCGGCGGACACGCGCCTCTTCTGCGGTGATCCCTTCGGCCTTCATCACCCCGGCGTCGAGCGCGGTTGCCCGGTCGGTGTCATGGATGCCGGGCAGCAGATTGTTGATCGTCACCCCCTGCGGGGCCACCTGCCGCGCGGTGCCCGCGACATAGCCGGTCAACCCGGTGCGGGCCGCATTCGACAGGCCCAGCTGCGCAATCGGGGCCTTCACCGACTGGCTGGTGATGTTGATCACACGGCCCCACCCGGCCTCGATCATCCCGGGCAAAAGCGCGGTCATCAGCGCGATCGGTGTCAGCATGTTGGCGTCCAGCGCGCGCATGAAATCGTCGCGGCCCCAGTCGCTCCACAGGCCTGGCGGCGGGCCACCGGCATTGGTGACAAGAATATCGACCATCCCCGCCGCCTTGAGCACCGCCGCACGACCATCATCGCTCGTGATGTCGGCGGCTACAGTCACCACCGATACGCCATGCGCGGCGCGGATGGCCGCAGCCGTCGCCTCCAGCGCCTCGGCCCCGCGCGCATTGAGCACCAGATCTACCCCCGCGGCGGCCAGGGCCTCGGCGCAGCCGCGCCCCAGACCCTTTGATCCGGCACATACCAATGCCCGCTTGCCCTTGATCCCCAGATCCATATCCGCCCCCTGTGACTGGTTGTTGCCCCGTGCCTAGCAGCCGGTGACGCGTTGACGCAAGGGGGCGCTTCGGGCTAAGCCAAGTGCTGTGGTCTGTGGGGGCAGCCACTGACCGACACAACGGACTGGCTCTGCATGACCCCCGCTTCCCCCGCCCCTCCCCCGCTTCCCGGCCATGCCTGTCAGGTGTTTGCTGCCGATTGCGTCTATGTGATCCATGGGGTGAACAGTGGCGACGGGCTGGGCGGCCCGGACGAGGTCTGCGAAGGCGACATCTATGCGCTGGAAAAGGATGCACAGCCGCTGCGTCTGATCCTGTCGCATGCAGCCGGCGGGCAGCGCGTGGCCCCGGGCAGCCAGATCGGCCAACCCGGCGAGGGCGTCCTGCTTGCGGCGCGCTATACCCTGATCGCCCCCGATGGCGACCGGATCGATGTATTGCTGATGCAGCTTGACAGCGGCATGCGCGTGGTACTGCCGATGTCGCCCATGTCTGCCGCCGCCGATTACACCTTGGTGGCCATCGACGCCGCCCCCCAGGCGGCGCGGCTGGCCGATCTGCTGTGCGTCTCGTTCGCGCGCGGCACCATGATCACCCTTGCCGATGGCCGCCAGCAGCCGATCGAGGCGCTGCGCCCCGGCGACAAGGTGCTGACCCGCGACCACGGGCCGCAAGCGGTGCGCTGGTTGGGCAAGGCGACGTTGCGCGCGCAGGGGGCCTTTGCACCGGTGGTCATCACCTCGGGCACGCTGGGCAATGCAGGCGATCTGATCGTCAGCCCGCATCACCGGATCTTCCTCTATCAACGCCAGCGGCGGGCGGGGCTGCAAACTTCGGAACTGCTGGTGCAGGCCCGGCATCTGGTCGATGACGAACGGGTGTTTCAGCGTGAGGGCGGTTTTGTCGATTACTACTCGCTGGTGTTCGACAAGCACGAGATCATCTATGCCGAAGGCGTGCCGGCCGAGAGCCTGATGGTCAATGATGCCACCTTGTCGCGTCTGCCCGAAGGCATGGCCGAAGATGTGAAGGCACGCTTTCCCGGGCTGGCGCAGGTGCAGCATTTCGGCACCGAGGCCAGCCGCCAGTTTCTGGATGAGGTGGGGCGCGCCGCACTCTATGCCCCCCGCAGGCGCGGGGGCGACGACAGGTAGCTGCCCTTGAGATCGCAGGCAATGGACGGGCGCGGCACTTTGCGATAAACGCGCGGCATGTTGAACAATCGCCCCACCCTTCCGCCCGAAATCGCCCGCCGGCGCACCTTTGCCATCATCGCCCACCCCGATGCCGGCAAGACCACGCTGACCGAAAAATTCCTGCTGTTCGGCGGGGCGATTCAGATGGCCGGACAGGTCCGCGCCAAGGGCGAGGCGCGGCGCACACGGTCTGACTTCATCAAGATGGAGCAAGAGCGCGGGATTTCCGTCTCGGCTTCCGCCATGTCCTTCGATTTCCGCGAATTCCGCTTCAATCTGGTCGATACCCCCGGCCACTCGGATTTTTCCGAAGACACCTACCGCACGCTCACGGCCGTTGATGCCGCCGTCATGGTGATTGACGGGGCCAAGGGGGTGGAAAGCCAGACCCGCAAGCTGTTCGAGGTCTGCCGCTTGCGCGATCTGCCGATCCTGACCTTTTGCAACAAGATGGACCGCGAGGCGCGCGACACGTTTGAGATCATCGACGAGATTCAGGAAAATCTGGCGATTGACGTGTCCCCCGCCAGCTGGCCCATCGGCTCGGGCCGTGATTTCCTGGGCTGCTATGACATTCTGAACGACCGGCTGGAGCTGATGGACCGCGCCGACCGCAACCGGGTGGCCGAAACCATTCAGATCAACGGTCTGGACGATCCGTTGCTGGCCCAACACGTCCCGGCGGAAGCCTTGGCGAAACTGCGCGAAGAGCTGGAGATGGCAAAGGAACTGCTGCCCGCCTTTGACCGCGCGGCGCTGCTCAATGGCTCGATGACGCCGATCTGGTTCGGATCGGCGATCAATTCCTTTGGCGTCAAGGAACTGATGGACGGCATCGGCAAATTCGGGCCTGAACCACAGCCGCAACCCACCGCCACCCGCAAGGTTGCGCCCGAGGAGCCCGCCGTGACCGGCGTTGTGTTCAAGGTGCAGGCCAATATGGACCCGAAACACCGCGACCGCGTGGCCTTTGTGCGGCTCGCCTCGGGCCACTTTGAACGCGGCATGAAGCTGACCCATGTGCGCAGCAAGAAACAGATGGCCATCGCCAACCCGGTGATGTTCCTCGCTGCTGACCGTGAACTGGCCGAAGAGGCTTGGGCCGGTGATATCATCGGCATCCCGAACCACGGCCAGCTGCGCATCGGCGACGCGCTGACAGAAGGCGAAGCCTTGCGCTTTACCGGCATTCCGTCCTTCGCGCCCGAACTGTTGCAGGGCGTGCGGGCGGGCGATCCGATGAAGGCCAAGCATCTGGAAAAGGCGCTGATGCAGTTTGCCGAGGAAGGGGCCGCCAAGGTGTTCAAACCGATGATCGGCTCTGGCTTTATCGTCGGCGTTGTGGGGGCCTTGCAGTTTGATGTGCTGGCCAGCCGGATCGAGGCGGAATACTCTTTGCCCGTCCGGTTTGAGGGCAGCCAGTTCTCCTCTGCCCGCTGGGTCCAAGGGCCCAAGGCCGAGGTCGAGCGGATGACCAACATCAACAAACAGCACATGGCCACCGATCACGATGGCGATGTGGTGTTCCTGACCCGGCTGCAATGGGATATCGACCGCGTGGTGCGCGACTACCCGGAGCTGCGGCTGACCGCGACCAAGGAAATGATGGTGTAAGCAAAAGGGGCAGACGCCCCTATTGCGCCGCAGTCTGCGGCATGTTGCTTTCAGTCACCTCATCCGTGATCACCTTGAAATTCCGCAACTCATGCGGACCGAAAGAGGTGATCATCGGCACATCCACCGCGTCGCGGCCATAGGCAATGACGATGCGCCCGATCCGCCGCTTGTTGTTGCGCGGATCAAAGGTGTGCCATTTCCCGCCCAGATACACTTCCATCCAGGCCGCATAATCCATCGGGTCGGCGGTATAGGGGATGCCGAAATCGCCCAACTGCCCGTTCACATAGCGCGCCGGAATGTTCATGGCCCGGCACAGGGTGATGGCCAGATGCGCAAAATCGCGGCACACGCCCCTGCCTTCCTGCCATGCGTCAAAGGCCGTCCGGTTGTTGCGCGCATCGGCATAGTTGAACCGGATCTGATTATGCACATAATCACAGATTGCCTGCACCTTGCCCCATCCGGGGGCCAGATGGCCAAACTGGTCCCAGGCAACCTGGCTCAGCTTGTCCACCTCGCAATAGCGCGAGGAGAGCAGATACATCAGCGCCTCATCCGGCAGATCAGACACCGGGTGCTCTTCCGCATCCGCGCAGACAGGGTCATGTGCGCCGCTGTCATACATGAACCCTTCGCCTTGCAGCCGTATGGTTCCGGCCGGTGCGGTGAAGCGGCGGCAGATGTTGCCGAAGCTGTCAGTATAGACCTCTTCGGGCACATCGGGCGAACGGGTGTGAACTTCGGGCCGTTGCATGTCACCGTTGCGCTCGGGGCGGGCACTGACCATGGTCACCACCGGGGTTTCGGCCGCGCAGAACAGGGTAAAGTCATAACCATAACGGATCAGCATAGAGGCCCTTTCAATCGGCTGCGCGCCTGTATCGCAAACAAAGCGTAGCATGCGCGGGCGACTGGTCCTAATCGCACTTGGGCCATTAACGCATAATCAAGGTTTTGGTTGCGTCATCTGCCTTAAAATCCGCCACATTGACCTGAGGCGGGTTTTGCGATAAGCGGTGCCATGCTCGTATACGGCGGGCCATTGCCGGGGCGCCGGATTGCATGCGTCCCTTTTCATGATTTGCGGGCCGATCCCGCAACCAAAGGACGCTGATGCTAAAATTCTCTGACCTCGCGCTGGACCCGCGCGTTCTGCAAGCCGTTATTGATACCGGCTATGAAACCCCGACCCCCATTCAGGAACAGGCGATTCCCTTCGCGCTTGAAGGGCGTGATGTCTTGGGCATTGCCCAGACCGGCACCGGGAAAACCGCCAGCTTCACCCTGCCGATGATCACCCGGCTGGGCCGTGGCCGCGCCCGCGCGCGGATGCCACGGTCACTGGTGTTGTGCCCCACGCGCGAACTGGCGGCCCAGGTGGCGGAAAACTTCGACACCTATGCCAAGCACACCAAGCTGACCAAGGCGCTCTTGATCGGCGGCGTGTCGTTTGGCGAACAGGACAAGCTGATCGACCGGGGCGTCGATGTGCTGATTGCAACGCCGGGCCGGTTGCTTGACCACTTTGAGCGTGGCAAACTGCTGCTGACCGGCGTGGAAATCATGGTGGTGGATGAAGCCGACCGCATGCTGGATATGGGCTTCATTCCTGATATCGAACGCATTTTCCAGCTGACGCCGTTCAGCCGCCAGACCCTGTTCTTCAGCGCCACCATGGCACCGGAGATTGAGCGGATCACCAACACCTTCCTGACCAACCCGGCCCGGGTGCAAGTAGAGCGGCAGAATTCGGCCTCGACCACCATCGAACAGGCGCTGATCCAGTTCACCCCCACCCGCCGCGACCGCAGCTTTACCGAAAAGCGCGCCGTGCTGCGCAGCCTGATCAAGGGCGAAGGCGATAGCTGTACCAACGCGATCATCTTCTGCAACCGCAAGATGGATGTGGATGTGGTTGCCAAGTCGTTGAAGGCGCATGGCTTCAACGCGGCCCCCATCCATGGCGATCTGGAACAGTCGCAGCGCATGAAGACGCTGGATGCCTTCCGCGACGGGTCGTTGCACCTGCTGGTGGCCTCTGATGTTGCCGCGCGCGGTCTGGACATTCCGGCGGTCAGCCATGTGTTCAACTTCGACGTGCCGTCGCACCCCGAAGACTATGTGCACCGCATCGGCCGCACCGGACGCGCCGGGCGTCTGGGCAAGGCCTATACGATTGCCGTGCCAAACGATGACAAATACCTGTCGGCCATCGAATCGCTGGTAAAACTGCCGATTCCGCGCGGTGTGGTGCCAGAGGGCGCGCTGACGGGGCTGGACGAAGCATCTTCCGACAAACCGCGCGAGGCGCGGGGCGAAGGGCGTGGCAAACCGCGTGAGCGTGACCGCAACCGCAAACCCAAGCGCGACGAAAACGCTGCCCCCGCCAGCATGGAACCGATTGCACAGCCCGTCGCGGTGGAGGTGGTGGCGGAAACCCCCGCAGCCGCCCCTGCCCCGCGCCGCGAAGAGCGCAGATCTGAACGGCGCGATGATGCCCCGGTGCGTGAAGACCGCCGCGGTGACCGTCGGGAGGACGCGCCCGCGCGCGACCGCCGGGATGACCGTCGTGATGATCGCCGCGATGGCGGGCGTGACCGCCGCGAGCATTCCGTGGTGGGCATGGGCGATCATGTGCCCGATTTCATCCTGCGCAGCTTCAAGATCACCTCTGTCACGGCGGATGACGCCGAAGAGGAACCGGCCACCGGCACCGATGGCTGAGGCGCGGCACTTCGCATCCTCAGAATGACCAAAGGCCCTGCATCGCTGCAGGGCCTTTTTTCTATGTGCTGCCGTAGGGGGCCAGCTATTCGGCCTGCAACCTGCTGACCACCACGGTCACTTCCGGCTTCTTGCCGATCTCTTCCATCGACACCTGGCGCACGATCCGGCGCAGGGCCTCGTCCAGCTTGGCGTCATCGCGCAGCACCTTGGGGCCGGCGGAGTCCAGATAGGCCGACAGGTCGGCTTCCAGCGTTTCGGCCAGATTGCGTTCCCCGCGACCAACCGCCGGCAGGCCGGAAAGTTCGACCCAGGCCTCGCCCAGCGGTTCATCCGACTCGTCCAGAATGACCGTCACCATCGCATGCCCGTTGAGCGCCATGCGAATACGGTCGCGCACCACGCCATCCAGCGCGCCAATCAGCACATTGCCATCCAGATACAGCCTGCCGGTTTCGATATATTCGACAACGGTCGGCGCATCTCCGGTTAGGTCCATCATCATGCCATTGGTGGCGACTTCGGCGGCAATGCCGGCCTCGGTCGCAATCTTGACATGCTCACGCAGATGGCGGTGTTCGCCATGCATCGGGATCAGCATGTCGGGCTGCAGCAGACGGTGCACATGCTCCAGATCGGGGCGGTTGGCATGGCCCGATACGTGATAGAGCCCGTTCGAATCGTCCACCACGTCAACGCCCATTTCGGAAAACGCGTTCATGATCTTGTAGACGCCGCGTTCATTGCCCGGAATGATCTTGGACGAAAACAGGAAGGTATCCCCTTCCTTCATCTGCAAGCCCAGATATTTGCCACGGCTCAGCTGCGCCGAGGCGGCCCGCCGCTCACCCTGGCTGCCGGTCACCAGCAACATGAGGTTGCCGCGCGGAATATCCAGCGCCTCTTCGGGCGAGACCAGACGCGGAAAGCCGTTGAGCACGCCGGTTTCTTCCGAGACCGACAACATCCGCCGCATCGACCGGCCCAGCACACAGATCGACCGGTCCGAGGCGCGCGCGGCCTCCGCCAGCGTCTTCAACCGGGCCACATTGGACCCGAAGGTGGTGGCCACCACCATGCCGCTACGCGACGCGATCAGCTCACGCAGGGCGGTGCCAAGCGTGGATTCCGATCGCCCCGGATGGGTGGAAAACACATTGGTGGAATCGCACATCAACGCCTTGATCGGGCGCTCTTCGGCGATGGCCTTGATCGCTTCGTCACTCCACGGCTCGCCCACCACCGGATTGGGGTCGATCTTGAAATCGGCCGAATGGAAGATACGGCCTGCGGGTGTATCGATCACCAGCGCACTCGCCTCGGGAATGGAATGGCTGACCGGCACGAACTGCACGTCGAACGGGCCGGCCTGAACGATGGCAGGGCGCGGATCGACCGTGGTGATGACATCCAGCGGCAGGCCCATCTCATCCAGCTTCAGCTTGCCGATGCTGGCGGTAAAGCGGCGGGCATAGACGCGGGATTTCAGTTTGGGCCACAACAGGCCAAGGGCACCGATATGGTCTTCATGCGCATGGGTGATGAAGATACCGTCAATCCGGTCGGCCCGCGCCTCCAGCCAGGAGATATCGGCCATGATCAGATCGACGCCGGGGCTGCCATCCATATCGGGGAAGGTGACCCCCAGATCAACGACGATCAGCCGTTCGCGCCCTTCGGGCCCATAACCATAGACATAGCAGTTCATCCCGATCTCACCCGCGCCACCGAGGGGAAGATAGATCAGACGGTTCACACTCATGCAGTTTCCTTGTTGTAGTCGTGGATCAGGACGAGGCCATGCATGGTCAGATCATCCTCGATCATGTGAAATAAATCGGTGCCTTGCGCGAACAAGGAGGCAAGCCCCCCGGTCGCAATAACTTTGGTGGGACGGTCGCGCTCGCGGCGCACTTCGCGCACGATGCCCTCGACCAGCCCGATATATCCCCAATACACCCCGGATTGCATACAGGCCACCGTATTCGTGCCGATGGCTTTGGCGGGCTTGGCCACATCAATATGCGGCAAAGCGGCGGCGGCCATATGCAGCGCCTCCAGGCTCAGGTTCACACCGGGCGCGATCACACCCCCCACATAGGCGCCATCGGTATCGACCACGTCAAAGGTGGTCGCGGTGCCGAAATCGACCACGATCAGATCACCGCCATGGCGGTCATGCGCGCCCGCGGTGTTGACCAGCCGGTCGGGGCCCACGGTCGTGCCCTGATCCACCCGCGGCGGCACCGGCAGGCGACAGTCCGGCTTGCCCACCACCAGCGGCCGGCAGCCGAAATAGCGGTCACACAGCACCCGCAGATTGAACACCACGCGCGGAACGGTAGAGGAGATGATGGCTTCGGTGATTGTGGCTTCGGTCTTCGTCATCATCATCAGCGACGACAGCCAGACGAAATATTCATCCGCCGTGCGGGTGTGATCGGTGGCGATGCGCCAGGTGGCAATGAAGCGCGCGCCATCCCAGACGGAGAACACGGTGTTGGTATTGCCGCAGTCGATGGCGAGAAGCATGGGCATGGATTCCGGGCGTTTGGTCTTGCAGATCGGACAGGACCGGGGGTTTCACACCCCCGGACCCCCGTGGGATATTTCAGAACAGATAATAAGGTCGAGGATCAGAAGAACACCTCGGCAGCGGGGATGGCAAGCCTGGTCTGCGGGGTACGCAGGATCAGGTTGCCGGAGTTGTCGATGGTCTCGAAGATGCCATGATGGTCTGTTGTGCCGGTGCGGGCGCGGATCGGCTCATTCAGACGGGCAGCATGGGCCAGCCAGGCGCTGCGGATCGGGGCAAAGCCCATGGTGGTAAAGGTAGCCTCCCACCGGGCGTAGGCGGCAGCGAGGGCGTCAAGAAACGCCTCGGGCGTAACGCGCTGACCGGTTTCCGACAGCACCGAGACCGGGGGGGTGGCCCCGGGTTCGACCTGGGCCGCATCCGGATGGCCGATCAGATTGACGCCGATGCCGATGGCAAGGGTCTGGCGGCCCAGCCCGCTTTGGCATTCCAGCAGAATGCCCGCCACCTTGCCGCCCGACAACAGCACGTCATTGGGCCATTTCAGCGCAAGCGCCTCCGGCGTGCCGGTCACCGCGCTCAAGGCGTCATGCAGGGCAAGGGCGGCGACAAAGCTGCGCAAGGCCAGAGACTGCGGCGACTCCCTGCTTTGCATGCAGTAGGTCGCGTAAAAATTGCCGCGCGGACTGGCCCAGGGCCGGGCCCGGCGGCCCCGGCCTGCGGACTGTGTCGCCGCCAGTATCCATTCGGGCCCCGCGCATTGCGGGGCCCGACGAAAGGCCTCGGCATTGGTGCTGTCAACCTCTGGCAGGAGGCTGCGTCCAACGCCTGCCGGCCAAGGTCTATCGGACAAGGGCTTCGGCGGCGAGCGCTGCAACAGGCTCGATCCCGAACAGGTTGACGATGCCCAGCACCATGATGACCGCCACACCGACCATCATCAGCCATTGCACCGGAGCCATGTTGCTGTCCGCCGGTTCGCCGTCCTTGCCGAAGTAGATGAAGAACACGATCCGCAGGTAGTAGAACGCCCCGATCACCGAGGCGACCGCCCCGGCAATCGCCAGCCAGACCATGCCCGCATCAACCGCCGCTTTCAGCACATAGAACTTGCCGAAAAAGCCAAGCATCGGCGGCACACCGGCAAGGCTGAACATCAGCACCAGCAGGGCGAGCGCCTTGAGCGGTTCCTTTTTGGAAAACATGTTCAGCGACTGGATATCCGTGATCGGGCGACCATCCCGCTCCATCGACAGGATGAAGGCGAAGGTGCCGACGTTCATGGTGACGTAGATCGCCATGTAGATCAGCATGGCCTGCACGCCTTCGGCTGTACCCGAGGCAAGGCCAACCAGCGCATAGCCCATATGGGCAATCGAGGAATAGGCCATCAGGCGCTTGATGTCGCGCTGCCCGATTGCCGCAATCGCGCCGAGGAACATCGACACCACGGCAAGTGCTGCCAGCACCTGGGTCCATTCGCCGGGGATGCCGCCGAAGGCATCATGCACCAGCCGCGCGATCAATGCCATGGCGGCCACCTTGGGCGCGGTGGCAAAGAAAGCGGTGATCGGTGTGGGCGAGCCTTCATAGACATCGGGCGTCCACATGTGGAACGGTGCTGCCGAGACCTTGAAGGCCAGGGCGGCGAGCATGAACACCAGGCCGATGGTCAGGCCGACCGGGGTATCCCCCCCCAGCGTCGACAGGATGCCGGCAAACTGGGTGGTGCCGGCAAAGCCATAGGCCAGTGAGGCACCGTAGAGGAAAAGGCCAGACGACAGTGCGCCAAGGACGAAATATTTCAGCCCCGCTTCCGACGATTTGGTGCTGTCACGGCGCATGGCGGCCACGACATACAGCGACAGAGACTGCAGCTCCAGCCCCATGTACAGCGTCATCAGATCGCCGGCCGAGACCATCACCATCATCCCGATCACGGCCAGCGTCACCAGAATGGGAAACTCAAAGCGCAGCAGGTCACGCCGTTGCATATAGTCCTGCGCCATCACCATGACGCAGGCGGCAGAGACAAGGATGATCACCTTGGCAAAGCGCGCGAAAGGATCATCGGTGAACAGGCCGCCAAAGGCCATCCGCTCGCCCTCGGTGCCAAAGCCGATGAAGAGGGCCAGGGCGATGAACAGGCCCGATGTCGCCCAGACCAGGGTGGCGGCGGTCTTGTCCTTGCCGAAATAGGCCCCGAACATCAGCGCCCCAAGCGCGAAGGCAGCCAGAAGGAATTCCGGCAGGATCGTATTGAAATCGACTGCGGTCATGATCCCCGCTCCTTCACTGCTGCGCAAGCTGCGATGCACCCGAAACGGGGATCGCGGCCTGATAATCTGTCACCAAAGCGGTGACGCTGGGGCCGATGATGTCGGTGACAAGCGCCGGGTAGATGCCCAGAAGCAGGGTCATCGCCACCAAAGGCGCAAAGAGGGCCTTCTCCCGGCGGGTCATGTCGGTGATCGACTTCAGCGCCTCTTTGATCAGCTCACCCATCACCACCCGGCGATACAGCCACAGGGCATAGGCCGCCGAAAGGATGACCCCGGTGGTCGCCACCGCCGCAACCCAGGTGTTGACCTGGAAGATCCCCACCAGCACCAGGAATTCGCCGACAAAGCCGGAGGTGCCCGGCAGACCGACATTGGCCATGGTGAAGAACATGAAGATCATCGCATAGGCCGGCATCTTGTTGACCAGACCGCCATAGGCGTCGATCTCACGGGTGTGCATCCGGTCATAGATCACGCCGACGCAGAGGAACAGCGCGCCCGAGATGAAGCCGTGGCTGATCATCTGGAAAATCGCGCCGTCAATCCCCTGCTGATTGGCGGCAAAGATCCCCATGGTCACATAGCCCATATGGGCGACGGACGAATAGGCGATCAGTTTCTTCATGTCCGACTGCGCAAGTGCCACGAGCGAGGTGTAGACAATCGCAATCGCCGACATCCACAGCACCAGCGGGGCCATCACATCGGAGCCGACCGGGAACATCGGCAGGGAAAACCGCAGGAAGCCATAGCCGCCCATTTTCAGCAGGATCGCCGCCAGCACTACCGAGCCTGCCGTCGGGGCCTGCACGTGGGCATCGGGCAGCCAGGTGTGCACCGGCCACATCGGCATTTTCACCGCAAAGCTGGCAAAGAAGGCCAGGAACAGCATGGTCTGCAACCCGCCGATGATTGGGATGCCGAACAGGCTGAACGTATCTGACGTGAAATTATGGGTCAGCAGAGTCGGAATATCCGTCGTGCCTGCATCCCAATACATGGCGATCATCGCCACCAGCATCAGCACCGAGCCGAGGAAGGTGTAGAGGAAGAACTTGAAGGCGGCATAAATGCGTTCCTTGCCGCCCCAGATGCCGATGATCAGGAACATCGGGATCAGACCCGCCTCGAAGAACAGGTAGAACAGCACCAGATCCAGCGCGCAGAACACGCCCAGCATCAGGGTTTCCAGCATCAGGAAGGCGATCATGTATTCCTTGACGCGGGTTTCCACCGTCCAGCACGACGCGATGGTGATCGGCATCAGGAAGGTGGTCAGCATCACGAACAGGACCGAGATGCCGTCTACCCCCATCTTGTACTGCAGGCCAAGGATCCAGTCATATTCCTCGACGAATTGCATGCCGGTATTGGCAGGTTCGAACCCGGCCAAAAGGAACAGCGACACAAGGAACGTGGCTGCGGTGGCCAAGAGCGCCAGCCATTTGGCATTCTGTTGCGCAGCGGCGTCATTGCCGCGCAGGAACAGCGCCATGATGACGGCGGCCACGGCGGGGATGAAGGTGATGATGGAAAGCAGGTTGTCCATAAAGTCTCTTTCGCCCCCTTACTGCGCGCCGGACAGCGTGAGCCAGGTGATCAGGGCCACAACCCCGATCACCATGGCGAAGGCATAGTGGAACACATAGCCGGACTGCGCCCGACCGGCGAGGCGGGTGAGCAAAGGGATCAGCCCCATGGCCACACCATTGATCGACCCGTCTATCACTGCCCCATCGCCGCGCTTCCACAGGAAGCCACCCAGCCACTTGGCGGGGCGCACGAAGACCCAGTCATAAAGCTCGTCAAAGTACCATTTGTTCAGCAAGAACAGGTAGAGCGGTCGCTGGTTGGCGGCCAGACGGCCGGGCAGCGACGGGTTCTTGATGTAGAACAGCCAGGACAGCGCAAAGCCAAGCACCATGGCGATGAACGGGCTGACCTTCACCCATTTCGGCACATAATGCGCATCATGCAGCACGGTATTGTCCGGCCCGATGAAGATGGCGCCTTTGGGGGCAACACTGGCGGTATGCGCGGCCTCTGCCGTGGCCACCTCTTCGGTCGCAACCGCAGGGACATCTGCCACAGCAGTTGCGGCACCTGCGACGGGCGCAGCCTCGGTCGAAACCACAGCGCCTTCTGACGGGGCCGGCGCTGTAGCGCCTTCAACCGGGGCGGCGGCATGCTCTTCTGCCTGATGATGCGCCGCGTCCATGCCGAACCAGTTGCGCACCTTGTCTTCGTCACCAAAGAACACGCTGTACCAGATCATGCCCGAAAACATCGCGCCAAGCGCCAGAACCCCCAGCGGGATCAGCATGACCTTGGGGCTTTCATGCGGCTCGTGGTGGTGATCGTCATGGCCGTGACCATGCCCATGCCCCACCGTTCCGGCCCGGTTGCTGCCATAGAAGGTCAGGAACATCAGACGCCAGGAATAGAAACTGGTCATCCCGGCCGCAACCACCAGCAACCAGAACGCGCCCTGATTGCCGACAAAGGCCGATTCAATCACCGCATCTTTCGACAGGAAACCGGCAAAGCCGATATGGGTCAGCGGAATGCCCACCCCGGTGATGGCCAGCGTGCCGATCATCATGGCCCAGAAGGTGTAGGGGATCTTTTTGCGCAGACCGCCGTAGTTGCGCATGTCCTGTTCATGATGCGTGGCATGGATCACCGAGCCTGCGCCAAGGAACAGCATCGCCTTGAAGAAGGCGTGGGTAAACAGGTGGAACATCGCCACCGAATAGACCCCCACACCCGCCGCCACGAACATATAGCCCAGCTGCGACATGGTCGAATAGGCGATCACGCGCTTGATGTCGTTCTGCACAAGGCCAATGGTCGCAGCGACAAAGGCGGTCGCAGCCCCCAGCACGGTGATCATCACCATGGCGCTTGGCGCATATTCATAGACCGGCGACATGCGGCAGACCAGAAACACACCCGCCGTCACCATCGTTGCCGCGTGGATCAGCGCCGACACCGGGGTCGGCCCCTCCATCGCGTCGGGCAGCCAGGTGTGCAGGCCAAGCTGCGCCGATTTCCCCATCGCGCCGATGAACAACAGCACCCCGATCAGGTTTGCCGCATTCCAATCGGTCCAGAGGAAACGGATGCTGGTTTCCGCAAGCGCTGGTGCGGCCGCGAAGACCTCATCAAAGCGGATCGAGTCGGTCAGGAAGAACAGTGCCATGATGCCAAGGGCGAAACCAAAGTCGCCCACCCGGTTGACCACAAAAGCCTTGATGGCAGCGGCATTGGCGCTTGGCTTTTTGTAATAGAACCCGATCAGCAGATAGGACGCGACGCCCACGCCTTCCCAGCCGAAGAACATCTGCACAAGGTTGTCGGATGTCACCAGCATCAGCATGGCAAAGGTAAAGAACGACAGATAGGCAAAGAAGCGCGCCCGGTAATGCTCCCGCTCGGTCCAGTTGTCGTCATGCGCCATGTAGCCGAAGGAATACAGGTGCACGAGCGCCGAAACCGAGTTTACCACCACCAGCATGATCGCGGTCAGCCGGTCGATGCGGATCGCCCATTCGCTGCCCAATGATCCGCTCTCAATCCAGCGCAGCAGCACCACGCGGTACATCTCGCCGTCGAATGTCAGGAAGATGACCCAAGACAGGAACGCCGCCAAAAACACCAGCGCCGTGGCGATGATCTGCCCGGCGCGTTCACCGATGATGCGCCAGCCAAAGCCGCAGATCAGCGCGCCGATCAGCGGCGCAAGAAGGATGATCGTTGCCATGGGGTCAGCCTTTCATCACGTTGACGTCTTCGACGTCGATCGTTCCACGGTTGCGGAAGAACACCACCAGAATCGCAAGGCCAATCGCCGCCTCGGCGGCCGCGACGGTCAGGATGAACATGGTGAACACCTGCCCGACCAGATCGCCCAGATGGCTTGAAAACGCGACCATGTTGATGTTGACGGCCAGCAGCATCAACTCGATCGACATCAGGATCACGATCACGTTCTTCCGGTTCAGGAAGATGCCGAAGATGCCGATGACGAACAGCGCCGCCGCGACTGTCAGGTAATGTTCCAGACCAACCATATCCTAGTCCCTCCGGGTGTTTGCCCCGTTTTGTCTTTGTCGCAGAGGCGGGGTTAACCCCGCCCTACCCCATTTTCGCAAGCCTCAGAGCCCCTGCCCCGGCTTCACATCCTTCAGCTCCATCGCCTTCGCCGGATCGCGCCACATCTGATGCAGCACGTTCTGGCGCTTCACATCCTTGCGGTGGCGCAGGGTCAGCAGGATCGCCCCAATCATGGCAACCAGCAGGATCAGACCCGAGAGCTGGAACAACAGCAGATACTTGTCATAGATCAGCAGCCCCAAGGCGCGGGTGTTTTCCACCTGATCCATCTCCGGTGCCACCGCCTGCCGCAGCCCCATTGCGCCCTCGGCCTGCACCCAGGCCCCGATGCCCAAGGACAGCTGCATCAGCAGCACCACGCCAATCAGCAGACCCAGTGGCATGTAGCGGGCAATCTCGCCCTTGAGTGCGGCAAAGTCGATGTCGAGCATCATCACCACAAACAGGAACAGCACCGCGACCGCACCGACGTAGACGATGATCAGCAGCATCGCCACAAACTCTGCACCCAAGAGAACGAACAGCCCCGCAGAGGACAGAAAGGCCAAGATCAACCACAGCACCGAATGCACCGGGTTGCGGCTGAGGGTCACCATCAGCCCGGCTGCCACCACAACGATGGCAAAGGCATAAAAGGCATAATCCGCGACAGTCATGTGTCACTCTCCTCAGTCTCGGCAAAGACGCTCTGCGCGATTTCCAATGCCTTTTGCGTGGCGGGCAGGCCACCGAACATGCTCATCTGCCAGATCACTTCGGCAATCTCGCGCTGCGTGGCCCCGGCGGCGAGACCGTTCTTGATGGTCACCCGCAATTGCGGCTCACCGATCGGGCCAAGCACGGTTTGGGCGGCGATGGTCACCAGAAACCGGGTGCGGGCATCCAGACCTTCGGGGTTGAAGGTCTTGCCGAACCACATTTCCAGCAGCTCTTTCGGCATCGCCGGAAACAGCTTTTCAAAAGCCTTCGGATCGATGGTGTCCATGCCGGGCATGAAGGCGCTTGCCATCTTTTGCCCCTGCTCCATCATCTGCTGCAGCATTCTGGTATAGGCTTCGGTCATCGCGCTCACCTGTAGGGCGCGTCGAGTTCGAGATTGCGGGCAATCTCCGCCTCCCAACGCGCGCCATTGTCGAGCAGCTTTTCCTTGTCGTAGAACAGCTCCTCGCGGGTTTCGGTGCTGAATTCGAAATTCGGGCCTTCGACAATGGCATCCACCGGGCAGGCTTCCTGGCAAAATCCGCAGTAGATGCACTTGGTCATGTCGATGTCATAGCGCGTGGTCCGGCGGCTGCCGTCTTCACGCGGTTCGGCATCGATGGTGATGGCCTGCGCCGGGCAGACCGCCTCGCACAGCTTGCATGCGATGCAACGCTCTTCACCATTGGGATAGCGGCGCAGCGCGTGTTCACCGCGGAACCTGGGCGACAAGGGCCCCTTTTCATGCGGATAGTTCAGCGTGTCTTTCGGTGCGAAAAAGTATTTCAACCCCAGAGCAAAGCCCTTGATGAAATCCTGCAACAGGAAATACCGGGTTGCGCGGTTCCAGTCGATGTTTGCCATGATCAGCCCCCAATCGTCCAGCGGGCCCAAGCGCCGCCCAGAACTTCGAATTTCGCAAGGAAAGCCACCAGCACGACCCAAGCCAATGACAGCGGCAGGAACACCTTCCAGCCGATCCGCATCAGCTGGTCGTAGCGATAGCGTGGCACGATGGCTTTCACCATGGCGAACAGGAAGAAGAAGAACGCCATCTTGATGAACATCCAGAAGAAGCCATCAGGCAGCCCCGGAATGGGCGACAGCCAGCCGCCGAAAAAGAGCAGGCTCATCAGCGCGCACATCAGGAAGATGGCGATATATTCGCCCGCCATGAACAAAAGGTAAGGCGTCGAGGAATATTCCACCATGAACCCGGCCACCAGTTCCGATTCAGCCTCTGGCAGATCGAACGGCGGACGGTTGGTTTCGGCCAGGGCAGAGATGAAGAACAGAACCACCATCGGCAGATGCGGCAGCCAGTACCACGAAAACAAGCCGTAAGCCCCGTCCTGCGCCGCCACGATGGCCGAAAAGTTCATCGATCCGGTCGAGATGATGATGCCGATGATGATCAGACCCAGCGACACCTCATAGGAAATCATCTGCGCCGCAGAGCGCAACGACCCGAGGAACGGGTATTTGGAGTTGGACGCCCAGCCCCCCATGATCACGCCGTACACCTCAAGCGAGGACACCGCGAACACAAACAGAAGGGCCACGTTGATATCGGCCAGAATCCAGCCCGCGTTGAAGGGAATAACCGCCCAGGCCAGCATCGCCAGCACGAAAGACAGCATCGGTGCCATGAAGAACACCGCGCGGTCGGCCCCCGCAGGCACCACGATTTCCTTGACCACATATTTCAGCGCATCGGCCACCGATTGCAGCAGGCCAAAGGCCCCCACCACGTTGGGCCCGCGCCGCATCTGCACGGCGGCCCACACCTTGCGGTCCCCATAGACCAGAAACAACAGGCTGATCATCACGAAGCCCACGATCAGCAGGCTTTGCGCCGCGACCAGAACCAGCGTGCCCATTGGCGTTGCCAGAAAATCAGACATTCTCAGCCTCTCATCTTCATATCGTCGGTATCCCGAGCGCCCCGCAATCGCGCACCGTCACCTCGGCGTCGATTGTTTTCAGCCCGGGTGGCAGGGCGGCCGAGATCAAATAGACCGCGTCCCCCCGCCAGGTATTTCCAGCCTTCGCCACCGTGGTGCGCACATGCCGCGCAAAACCGTAGCCCCGGATCAGCGCATATTGTGCGGCGGCACAGCGGCCATAAGCCTCGACATCCTCATTCCCGCGCGCGCCATCCAGCGCGACACGAAAGCTGACCATGTCATCTTGTAGCAGCACGGTCTGAATGCCCTGATAGGACGGATTGATGCCGCCCTGTGCCACGGTCCCGGTCCCGGCACAAGCCGACAGCGCCGCAAAAGCGGCGGTCAGGCTGGCAAGGGCGGTTGCGTGGGGCATCTGTTATTCCGCCGCCAAAGGGGACGCGTGCCGGGTTTTCGCAAGCGCTGACATTTCTGCCATCACCTGAGAGGACCGCGCAATCGGGTTGGTCAGGTAGAAATCCTGCACCGGCAGCCGGAAACTGGCGCGGGCAGGTTCGCGCAGGGGGATGCGGGTCCAGGCATTTTCGGCCAGCTGATCGATCTTGCCCAGATGCGGATGCGCCGCGACCAGCGCCCGCCGCAACCCCGCCAGAGAATCCCAAGGCAGCGTGGCCCCCAGTTCCGCCGACAGCGCCCGCAGGATCGCCCAGTTCTCCTTGGCCTCGCCCGGCGCAAAACCGGCGCGCAGCGCCAGTTGCGGGCGGCCCTCGGTGTTGACGAACAGGCCGCCTTCCTCGGTATAGGCGGCACCGGGCAGGATCAGGTCGGCGCGGTGCGCGCCCCGATCCCCATGGCTGCCCTGATAGATCACGAAGGGACCGGCCTTGATGTCCACCTCATCGGCGCCAAGGTTATAGACAACCTCTGCCCCATCCAGCGCGGCAGACAGACCGCCATCGGTCACGGCACCCACGTCCATTGCCCCCACCCGGGCCGCGGCGGTGTGCAGCACCAGAAGTTTCGCGCCCATGCCTTCGGCCAGTTTCATCGCCTGCGACAGCACCGCCTCGCCATCAGCCTCGTTCAGGGCCCCCTGACCGACAATCACCACGGCCCCTTCGGTTGCCGCAGCTTCAGACACCGCCTTGACCAGTGCCGCGCGGTCATCGCCGGCATGGCCATAGTCATAGGTCAGATCCACGGCGGCACCGATCAGGGTCACGTTTGCCCCCGCACTCCACGCCTTGCGAATGCGGGCGTTCAGCACCGGGGCCTCATCGCGGGGATTGGTTCCGATCAGGATGATCGCGCGTGCCGTGTCGATATCTTCAATCGCCGCCGTGCCGACATAGGCCGAGCGGTTGCCGATCGGCAGTTTCGCGCCATCGGTGCGGCATTCGATGCGGCCGCCAAGACCTTCGACGAGGTGCTTGAGGCTGAACACAGCCTCCACCGGGGCCAGATCGCCGACAATCGCCGCCACCTTCTTGCCGGTCATCGCAGCGGCTGCGGCGGCCAAGGCCTCCCCCCAACCGGCTTTGCGCAGCCGACCGTTCTCGCGGATATAGGGCGTGTCCAGCCGCTGGCGGCGCAACCCGTCCCAGATGAAGCGGGTCTTGTCGGAAATCCACTCCTCATTCACGCCGTCATGGTTACGGGGCAGGATGCGCATCACCTCGCGCCCTTTGGTGTCGATGCGGATGTTGCTGCCAAGCGCATCCATCACGTCGATGGATTCGGTCTTGGTTAGCTCCCACGGCCGCGCCGTGAACGCATAGGGTTTCGAGGTCAGCGCGCCGACCGGGCACAGATCGATGATATTGCCCTGAAGGTTGCTGTTCAGCGTCTCGTTCAGATAGCTGGTGATCTCGGCATCCTCGCCCCGCCCGGTCTGGCCCATCTGGGTGATGCCAGCCACTTCCGAGGTAAAACGCACGCAGCGGGTGCAGGAAATGCAGCGTGTCATCGTGGTGGCCACCAGCGGGCCAAGATTCAGGTCTTCGCTTGCCCGCTTCGGCTCGCGGTAGCGGCTGAAATCGACGCCGTAAGCCATGGCCTGATCCTGCAGGTCACATTCGCCACCCTGATCGCAGATCGGGCAATCCAGCGGGTGGTTGATCAGCAGGAATTCCATCACCCCTTCGCGGGCCTTCTTGACCATCGGGCTGTTGGTTTTCACCACCGGCGCCTCACCATTCGGGCCGGGGCGCAGATCGCGGACCTGCATGGCACAGCTTGCCGCCGGTTTCGGCGGGCCGCCCACAACCTCGACCAGACACATGCGGCAGTTGCCGGCAATCGTCAGACGTTCGTGATAGCAGAAGCGCGGGATTTCCACGCCTGCCACCTCGGCCGCCTGGATGATGGTCATCGCGCCATCCACCTCGACCTCGATGCCGTCAATGCTGATCTTTTTCAGGTTCGTCATCTGCTTACTCCGCAGCCATCGTGGCGCTGGGGTGGATCACCCGCCCCGGCGCCCTGTTCTGTGCCGTGTTCTGTGCCTGGCTTTGCGCCCGGCGAAATCTCTCTGTCCCGGTCATCTGGTTGACCGCAGCAATGCGCCGACAAGGCTGCCGCGCGCAATCTCTGCCTCACCCGCGGCGCAATAGGCGCCAGCCTCACCCGGAACGGCACCCTTGCTGGCCAGCCAGGCTGCCGCCTCTGCCTTGCCCCGTGCCTTTTCCGTCTTGTCTTCCACAAAGGCGCGCACTTCGGTGGCGCTATAGCCCTGCGACAGGGCATAGTCGCGCAGCTTCAACAGCTCATTGAGCGCGCGCAACCGGCGCGGTTCCAGCGTCGGGCAATTGTCGGCAATCGCATCGGCAATGAACCCGCTGCGCAGCGTGTCATTGATCCGCTTTTCCTGATTGATCGGCACCAGCGCAAAAGCAGGCGCGGCCAGCATCAGGGCGGCAATCATCATCGGAACCAGTTTCATCACGGCCTCCTTGGCAGTCCATGCCAAGGACATAGGCACTGCCGCCCCGGATATGCGATGACAAGCCTGTTCCATCACGCGATCTTGGGCCGTTATCGGATAGCGCATCAGGCGCACCCCCCGACATAGACCCAGGTACCTGCCTCGAACCGGTCATAGATCCCGGGGCGCAAGCGCCGGCCTTCGGCGGCACAGGTGGCATCCGCCACCCGGCGCGCGGCAGCGCCTTCATGCATCCCGAACGGCTGGCCATTATTGGTCACCCGCAAGGGCATTGGCGCAACCGCACCCTGACCGGTCCCCTGCGGGGCCGGCTGCACGCAGGCCCCAAGGGCCAGCGTCAGGGAAAGGGCTGCCGCCATCCGCATCACTCCGCAGCAACGGCGCTGATGCGCCCGGTTTTCTTGGCCTTGATCCGGTCTTCGATCTCATCGCGGAACGCCCGCACCAGACCCTGGATGGGCCAGGCCGCCGCATCGCCCAAGGCACAGATCGTATGCCCCTCAACCTGCTTGGTCACGGAAATCAGCATGTCGATCTCCTCCACCTCGGCCTCACCGCGCACCAGACGGTCCATCACCCGCATCATCCAGCCAGTGCCTTCACGGCAGGGCGTGCACTGGCCGCAGCTTTCGTGCTTGTAGAATTTGGACAAGCGCCAGATCGCCTTGATCACATCGGTGGACTGATCCATCACGATCACCGCCGCCGTGCCCAGACCTGACCGCTGCTCACGCAGCCAGTCGAAATCCATGATCGCATCATCGCATTGCGCCGCCGTCAGCAAGGGCACCGACGACCCGCCGGGGATCACCGCCTTGAGGTTCTTCCACCCGCCGCGCACGCCACCACAATGCCGTTCCAGGAGTTCCTTGAGCGGGATCGACATTGCCTCCTCGACAACACAAGGTGCGTTCACATGGCCCGAGATGCCAAACAGCTTGGTGCCCGCGTTGTTCGGGCGGCCAAAGCCCGCAAACCATTCCGGCCCGCGCCGCAGAATGGTGGGCACAACCGCAATCGACTCGACGTTGTTCACCGTGGTCGGGCAGCCGTAAAGCCCTGCACCCGCCGGGAACGGCGGTTTCATCCGCGGCATGCCCTTCTTGCCCTCAAGGCTTTCCAGCAACGCGGTTTCTTCGCCGCAAATATAGGCCCCGGCCCCGTGGTGCAGGTACAGATCGAAATCCCAGCCGGATTTTGCGGCATTCCGCCCCAGCATCCCGGCGTCATAGCATTCGTCGATTGCCGCCTGCAGCGCCTCTTTCTCGCGGATGTATTCGCCGCGAATGTAGATGTAGCAGGCATTGGCATTCATCGCGAAAGACGCGATCAACGCGCCTTCAATCAGCGTATGCGGATCATGCCGCATGATCTCGCGGTCCTTGCAGGTTCCCGGCTCCGACTCATCGGCGTTGATCACCAGATAGGCGGGCCGCCCATCGGACTGCTTGGGCATGAATGACCATTTCAGACCCGTCGGGAACCCTGCCCCGCCGCGCCCGCGCAAGCCCGATGCCTTCATCTGCTCGATGATCTTGTCGCGACCGCGCGCGATGATCTCGGCGGTGCCATCCCAATGGCCGCGCGCCTTTGCCCCCGCAAGGCTGCGGTCATGCATCCCGTAAAGGTTGGTAAAGATGCGGTCCTTATCCTTGAGCATTGCTTGCCCCTTCCTTCAACCCTGACGACTGCGCCAGATCTGATACGTCACAACCAGCGCCCAGAAGAACGCGGCAATCGCGGCAAAATCGAACAGAAAGACATAGCGGGGATCCCACCCCATCTGTCCGCCCACAAATTGCGCGCCCATCCACAACACCATCGTCCCCGCCAGTACAAAGGCCACAAGCCGGGCCTTGTGAGCCGTGCTCATGTCACGCTTCGGATCTGGCCGGGTCATGCCATGCCCTCAGTAATCGTTGGTCTTGGCCCGGATGCGGAATGCGTCCAGACCTTCGGTTACGATGATCTTTGCCTGCGCCACCCATTTGTCCCGGCTGACCCGGCCCCGGAAGCCTTTGAGGTTCTGGTCCATCCAGGCAATATCCGCCTCAGACCAGGCGGCGATCTGGTCAAAATGGAAGATCCCCAGGTCATGGCACAGCTTTTCCAGCGACGGGCCGATGCCCTCGATGATCTTCAGATCATCGGCTGCCCCACCGCGTGGCTCGGCAAGACCTTGCGGCTTCTCGCCCGCAGGCACGTGCGGCGCAATGCCGGGTTCCGGCGGCAGGGCCACGCCGTCTTGCGTATCCTTGGACGGCACGGTCTCTGGCGCGGCCGCAACCTCGGTCGGCGTGCTGGCTGGCTCACCTTTTGAAATCGGCCTGCCGGCGGATTTCGCCGGGGCCTCCTGCACAGTGGCACCGGTTGCATCCGCAGGGATGCCTGCGCCGGGTTTCGGTTCGCTGGGCAGATCATCGGGCGCACCAGAGCCGTGTGGCGCTTCGGGCCGGGCGATCCAGGGCGTGGTCAGTGGCACTTCAGTCCCGTCAATGCGCTTGACGGTTTCGCCGATATCCACCGCCAGCTGTGCGCTTGCGTTATAGGGCTTGCGCCCCGCCTCATGCTCTTTGAGGCTGGTCAGCCCGGTCAACGGTTCGGAGGCATAGCGCCCATTCTGTGGCCCCGGTACCGGAACCTCTCCGGCGCTGAACCGCGCGATCAGATCACGCAGCTTTTCGGGCGTCAGATCCTCATAGTAATCCTTGCCGATCTGGGCCATCGGGGCGTTGGAACAGGCCCCCAGACATTCCACCTCTTCCCAGGAAAACTTGCCATCAACTGAGACGGTATGCGGCTGTTTGGCAATTAACTCCTGACAGACGGCGATCAGATCCTCGGCCCCGCAGATCATGCAGGACGTGGTGCCGCAAATCTGGATATTCGCAATCGATCCAACCGGTTGCAGCTGGAACATGAAGTAGAAGGTCGCCACTTCCAGCGCGCGGATATAGGCCATGCCCAGCATGTTGGCCACATATTCGATCGCCGGACGCGTCAGCCAGCCATGCTGTTCCTGCGCACGCCACAACAGCGGGATGATGGCCGATGCCTGACGCCCTTCGGGGTATTTGGAAATCTGCCCCTGCGCCCAGGCAAGGTTTGCGGGCGTGAATTCAAACGAGGCAGGCTGGTCTTTGTGAAGGCGGCGCAGCATCAGCGGTCGATCTCCCCGAACACGACATCCATCGTGCCGATGATGGCAGAGACATCAGCCAGCTGATGCCCCTTGCAGATATAATCCATGGATTGCAGGTGCAAAAACCCCGGCGCGCGGATCTTGGCGCGGTAGGGTTTGTTGGTGCCATCGGCCATCAGATAAACACCGAATTCGCCCTTGGGGGCTTCAACGGCGGCATAGACCTCTCCGGCGGGCACGTGGAAGCCTTCGGTATAGAGCTTGAAGTGATGGATCAGCGCTTCCATCGAGGTCTTCATCTCGCCCCGCTTGGGCGGGGTGATCTTGCCGCGCGCCAGCACATCGCCCTTTTCCACGCGCAGCTTGGCACAGGCCTGCCGGATGATCGACGTGCTTTCCCGCATCTCCTGCATGCGGCACAGATAGCGGTCATAGCAGTCGCCATTCTTGCCGATCGGAATCTTGAAGTCGAATTCGTCATAGCATTCATAGGGTTGCGCGCGGCGCAAGTCCCAGGCGAGACCGGACCCGCGCACCATCACGCCCGAATAGCCCCATTTGAGGATATCCTCTTCGGTGACAATCCCGATATCGGCATTGCGCTGCTTGAAAATGCGGTTTTCGGTCAGCAGGGTTTCAATGTCATCCAGAAGCTTGGGAAAATTGGTCGCCCAAAGATCGATGTCCTCCACCAGCGCATCGGGCAGATCAACATGCACGCCGCCGGGCCGGAAATAGGCGGCATGCAGACGCGCGCCACAGGCCCGTTCATAAAACACCATCAGCTCTTCACGGGCGGTGAACCCCCAAAGCGGCGGGGTCAGCGCGCCCACATCCATGGCCTGGGTGGTCACGTTCAACAGATGGTTCAGCACCCGGCCAATCTCGGAATACAGCACCCGGATCAGCGACGCCCGGCGCGGCACAACTGTACCGGTCAGCCTTTCAATCGCCAGACACCAGGCGTGTTCCTGGTTCATCGGCGCCACATAGTCCAGCCGGTCAAAATACGGCAGGTTCTGCAGATAGGTCCGGCTCTCCATCAGCTTTTCGGTGCCACGGTGCAGCAGGCCGATATGCGGATCGCAGCGTTCGACAATTTCACCGTCCAGTTCCAGCACCAGACGCAAAACGCCATGCGCCGCAGGGTGTTGCGGGCCGAAGTTCAGGTTGAAATTGCGGATCTTCTGTTCACCGGTCTCAAAATCGGTGGAACCGTCGTCATAGCTGTTCTTGCGGATATCGCCGTCCATCAGACTGCTCCCTTTTGGTCGCGGGCCATCTATTTGGCCCCCGCCTTGTCATCCCCGGGCAGCACATATTGCGCGCCTTCCCAGGGGGACATGAAATCAAACTGCCGATACTCCTGCACCAGCTTTACCGGCTCATAGACCACGCGCTTTTGCGCCTCGTCATAGCGCACTTCGGTATAACCGGTGGTCGGAAAATCCTTGCGCAGCGGGTGACCGCGAAAGCCGTAATCGGTCAGGATGCGGCGCAGATCGGGGTGGCCGGAAAACAGGATGCCGAACATGTCGAACACTTCGCGTTCGAACCAATTGGCGCTGGGGTGCACACCGACCAGCGATGGCACCATATCCGCCTCACCCACCGCGATTTTCACCCGGATGCGGTGGTTTTGATACATCGACAGAAAATGGTACACCACATCAAAGCGCCGCTCGCGCGTGGGGTGATCCACCGCCGTGATATCCACCAATGATGAGAAGCGGCACGCCGCATCGGTGCGCAGAAAATCGGCAAAATCAGCGATGTGGCTGCTCACCACCTCCAGCGTCAGCTCGCCGAAGGCAGCATGCGAGGCCAGCACATCATTGGGCCGGCGCATCGCGATATGGGCGGCCAACTCTTGCAGCGCTTCCGAGACTTGGGCTTCGGACATGATGTTCTCCTCAGCGGGTCAGGGTGCCGGTGCGGCGGATTTTCCGCTGCAGCTGCAAAATGCCGTAAAGCAAAGCCTCGGCCGTGGGCGGGCAGCCGGGCACATAAATATCGACCGGCACAATCCGGTCACAACCGCGCACCACCGAATAGCTGTAGTGATAATAGCCGCCGCCATTGGCGCAGGAGCCCATCGAGATCACATAGCGCGGTTCTGGCATCTGATCGTAAACCTTGCGCAGCGCCGGGGCCATCTTGTTGGTCAGCGTGCCCGCCACGATCATCACGTCAGACTGGCGCGGGCTGGCGCGCGGTGCCACGCCAAAGCGCTCCACATCATAGCGCGGCATCGAGGTGTGCATCATCTCTACCGCGCAGCAGGCCAGGCCAAAAGTCATCCAGTGCAAAGAGCCGATCCGGGCCCAGTTGATGATGTCTTCGGTCGAGGTCAGCAAGAACCCCTTGTCCTGCAGATCACGGTTCAGGGCCTGGGTGGCAACCTCCATGTCGCCGCCCGCCGTGTTGGCTCCTGCCATCACTCCCATTCCAAGGCCCCCTTCTTCCATTCATAGGCAAAGCCCACCGTCAGCACGCCCAGGAACACGATCATCGACCAGAACGCCGTCATGCTGATTTCACCAAAGGCAACCGCCCAGGGAAACAGGAAGGCGACTTCCAGATCAAAGATGATAAACAAGATTGACACGAGGTAAAACCGCACATCAAATTTCATCCGGGCATCATCAAAGGCGTTGAATCCGCATTCATAGGCCGACACCTTTTCCGGGTCGGGATTGCGGACAGCAAGCACTGCGGCGGCCAGAAGCAGAACAAGCCCCAGTCCGATTGCAAGTGCAAGTAGAACGATGATCGGAAAATACTCTCGGAGAAGTGCGTCCACGAGATGCTCCTTCGGCTGGCGACTGCGAGCTGCGGATGCTGGCGACCCGCTTGCACTCTTGCGCACCCGTTTACTCTGCTCCCCCAGCGGGGTCAACGGACAGGGTATCGAAAACACGCCACAATACAGGGTGAAAATCGTCACACCCCGAAAACCGGGCACAAGGCATGCCTTGCAGTTCCAGATACTTGCTGCGCTGCGGCACGCGAATCGTAAGGTTAACTGTTTCGACGCAGGGAACGGCCCGTCAGTCGCCCAAGGGCAGCGCCGCAACCGGGGAAATCTCGCCCTGCCTCAGGCTCAGCACTTCGGCCCGGATGATCCTTGCGATCATGGCCGCATCCGCCGGGGTAAAGGTCAGCGGCAGCCGCATGTCGATCAGCCCCGCCAGCACCGCATCGGTCTGCGGCAGGGGCCGGGGGGCCGCATAGTGCCAATGGTCATAGCGGCTGGTGAAGGCCACCGGGTCCGGCGCACCGAACCATTTCAGCTCTACCCCGCGTGCCGCACAGCGCGCGATCAGCGCGGCCACCCGTGCAGGCTCCCACCCCGGCAGCGTAAACTGGAAACTTGAGGGCACAAACTGTTCGGCATCCGGCCGGGGGATCAGGCGCAAGCCGTTGGTCTGCTCCAGCCCCTGTTCCACCGCGCGGTAAAGCGCCAGCCACCGCGCCGCGCGGTCTGGCAGCAATGCAATCTGCGGCCGCAGGATCGCCGCGCGCAGATTGTCCATCCGGCCCGAAATATTGGGAATGTCCAGCCGCAAGCCCTCAAATACCTCGGGCGGGGGGGCCGCGCGGTGGCGGGGATACAGCATATAGCTGCCCGACAGCAGCACCGACCGCGCCGCAAGATCGGCGTCATCCGTCACCAGCAAACCGCCCTCGCCCGAGTTCATGTGCTTGTAGGTCTGCGTCGAATAGCAGCCGATCACCCCATGCCGGCCCGAAGGCACGCCGTTCCACGCCGCACCCATGGTATGGGCGCAATCCTCGATCACCTTCACGCCCAGACGGTCACACAGCGCCATCAGCCGGTCCATGTCACACAGATGCCCGCGCATGTGCGACAGCATCAGCACCCGCGCGCCGGTAGACAGCGCCATCGACTCCAGATGGGCAAAATCAATGGTCAGGTCGGGCGTGGTTTCGATGAACACCGGACGCGCGCCGATGCTGGCAATCGCCCCCGGCACCGGGGCCAGCGTGAAGGCATTGGTCAGCACCGCCTCCCCCGGCCCCACCTGCAAGGCGCGCAAGGCGGTGGCCATCGCATAGCCGCCCGAAGCCACCGCAAGGCAGTAGCGCGCGCCGGTAAAGGCGGCAAATTCCTGTTCCAGCAGCGCGGTTTGCGCGATTTCATCGGGCGCAGTGTTATAGCGGTGCAGCCGCCCGTGCCGCAGAATATCCATCGCTGCCGCGATCCCCGCTTCGGGGATGGGCTCTTGTTGGGTAAAGCTGCCGGTGAACCGTTCCATGCCGGGGAACATGTGTCGCAATCGCCGGATCGTCAATGGCTTGGCGCGGAGGGGTCACTGTGTCACGGTAGGTTCAGGAAAAAGGAAGACCCCATGCGCCACCTCTGCATCGCCACCTGTCTGGCGCTGTCCTTCGCCAATGCCGCGCAATCAGCGCCGGCGCAGGCCGATCTGATCATCGAAGGCCGCGCGGCGCAGGCGCTGCATTGCTCGGCCATGTTGTTCATCGTGTCCTCGACCCTGTATGACATGGGCGAAATTGCGCGCAATATGCGCGACACGGCGCAGCGGGCGGCACTGGTGATCCTCGATCAGGTACCGGGCACCGAAGAGCAGCGCCGCCGGGCGATGGTGCAGCGGTTTGACCGGATCATGACCAGCCGCACACCCGCAGAACTGGTCAAGGAATACGGCGATACGGCGCTGTGGTGCCGGCGCAGCTTCCTGCCCTGAGCCTCAGGCCAAAAGGCGCGTCGCAAGCTCGGGCAGATCGTCAAAATGATCCAGCAGCGCCTCGGGCTGCAGCCGCGCGATGCTGCGCCCTTCAGGGCCAAAGGTGACCAGCGCCACCGGCACCCCGGCGGCCAGCCCGGTCTTGCGGTCGGTCTCGGTGTCGCCGATCAGCATCGACCGGCCGACCGTGCCGCCTGCCTGCCGCACCGCCGCAATATAGGGCGCGGCATCGGGCTTGCGGGTGGGCAGGGTATCGGCGCCGATCAGCGCCCCGAACAGGCCGCGAATGCCAAGCCGCAGCGTCAGCTCTTCGGCCAGAGCTTCGGGCTTGTTGGTGCAGATCGACACGGCAATGCCCTTGCGGCGCAGGGCCTCCACCGCCTCGACCGCCCCCGGATACAGCTTTGTATGCACCGCAATCGCCTGCCCATATGCCTCCAGCAGCACCGGGTACTGCGCGTCGATCTGCCCCTCCTCGACCGACCCCAGCCGCGAAAAGCCCAAGCGCAGCATCGCCCGCCCGCCGTGAAAGGCCGTCAGCCTATCGTCGGGGCCCAGCATGTCGCCATGGCCCAGCCTTTGAAAACAGGCATTTGCAGCGGCAAGAAGATCATCGCTGGTATCGGCAAGGGTGCCGTCCAGATCGAAAACGACAGTGCGCATAGACTGTAACCTTGCGTGAGGAACACGGGCCTTGCGGCCCCCGGCCCCATGGGTAAAACGGAGGCAACAAGAAAGAAAGGGGCAGTATGCCGGTATCCTTGGTCATTCTGGCAGCAGGTCAGGGCACGCGGATGAATTCCGACCTGCCCAAGGTGCTGCACCCTGTGGCGGGCAGCCCCCTGTTGCATCATGCAATGCAGGCGGGCCGCGCGCTGGCACCCGAGCGGGTGGTGGTGGTCACCGGGCATGGGGCGGATGCGGTGACCAAGGCCACGCTGGCCTTTGACGAAGACGCGCTGACCGTGGTGCAGGCCGAACAGAAGGGCACCGCCCATGCCGTGGCGCAAGCCGCCCCCCTGCTGGCCGATGCCTCGGGTGATGTGATCGTGCTCTATGGCGACACGCCTTTCGTGCGGCCAGAGACGCTGGAGGCGATGCAGGCCGCCCGCGCCCGCCATGCGGTGGTGGTCTTGGGCTTTCACGCCGCCGATCCGGGCCGCTATGGCCGTTTGGTGGCCGAGGGGGAAAATCTGCAAAAGATTGTCGAGTACAAGGACGCATCAGATGAAGAACGCGCGATAACCCTTTGCAATTCCGGGGTGATCTGTGCCGATGCGAAATTGATGTTCGACCTTGTGGGCCAAGTCGGCAACGCCAATGCGGCGGGGGAATACTACTTGACAGATCTGCCGGAACTCGCCCGCAAACGCGGATTGTCGGCAGGCGTGGTGATCTGCCCCGAGGAGGAAACGCTTGGTGTGAACACAAGGGCGCAACTGGCTGACGCCGAACGCGCTTTTCAGATCCGCGCCCGCGCCGAGGCGCTGGAAAACGGCGTCACCCTGACCGCACCGGAAACCGTGTTCTTTGCGCTCGACACTGTGGTGGGCCGCGATGCCATCATCGGGCCGAATGTCATCTTCGGGCCCGGCGTCACCGTGGAATCCGGGGCCGAGATCAAAGCCTTCTGCCATCTGGAAGGCTGCCACATCAGCCGCGGCGCCACCGTCGGCCCCTTCGCCCGCCTGCGCCCGGGGGCCGAACTGGCCGAAGATGTGCATGTCGGCAATTTCGTCGAAATCAAGAACGCCATTCTGGACGAAGGCGTCAAGATCGGCCACCTGACCTATATCGGTGATGCCGATATCGGTGAGTATACCAATATCGGCGCGGGCACGGTGACCTGCAATTATGATGGTGTGATGAAGCACCGCACCCGGATCGGCAAGAACGCCTTCATCGGGTCGGACACCATGCTGGTGGCCCCTGTTACCGTGGGCGACCATGCGATGACCGCCTCTGGCTCTGTCATCACCGAAGATGTGCCGGCCGAGGCACTGGCGGTAGGCCGCGCCCGGCAGGTGACCAAACCCGGACTTGCGACCAAGCTTTTTGCGCGGCTGCGCGCCCTCAAGGCCGCAAAGGCCAAAGGATAAACCATGTGTGGAATTGTCGGCGTTCTGGGCAATCATGAAGTGGCCCCCCTGCTGGTCGAGGCGCTCAAGCGGCTGGAATATCGCGGCTACGATTCCGCAGGCATCGCCACGGTGAACCACGGCAGGCTGGACCGGCGCCGCGCGGTGGGCAAGCTGGTGAATCTGTCGGACCTGCTGGTGCATGACCCCTTGGCGGGCAAGGCGGGCATTGGCCATACCCGCTGGGCCACCCATGGGGCCGCCACGGTGGTCAACGCGCATCCGCACAAGGCCGGGCCGGTGGCGGTGGTGCATAACGGGATCATCGAAAACTTCCGGGAGCTGCGCGCGGACCTGGCAACGGCGGGCTATGCGCAGGAAAGCCAGACCGACACCGAAACCGTGGCGCTGCTGGTGCAGCAGGCGATGGACGGCGGGGCCAGCCCGACAGAGGCCGCGCGCCAGACCGTCAAGCGCCTGCACGGGGCCTTTGCGCTGTGCTTTCTGTTCGACGGTCAGGATGATCTGCTGATCGCCGCGCGCAAGGGCAGCCCGCTGGCGATTGGCCATGGGGAGGGCGAGATGTTCGTGGGCTCGGATGCCATCGCGCTTGCGCCGATGACCGACCGCATCACCTATCTGGAAGAAGGGGACTGGGCGGTGGTCACCCGTGCCGGGGCCGAAATCTTTGACGATCACGACCGCCGCGCCAACCGCGCCGAGACCCGCATCCAGATCGACGCCACCCGGATCGAAAAGGCCGGCTACAAGCATTTCATGGCCAAGGAAATCGCCGAACAGCCGGTGGTGCTGGCGGCAGGGTTGCAGCATTATACGCAAGGCGCCTCGCAGGGCGGGGTGAACCCCGCCCTACACCTGCCCGCAGGCGTGGACTTTACCGGGGTGGACCGTCTGGTGCTGGTCGCCTGCGGCACAGCCTCCTACGCCTGCCATGTCGCCAAATACTGGTTTGAGGCATTGGCGGGCCTGCCCTGCGACATCGATATTGCGTCGGAATTCCGCTACCGTGAGCCGCCGCTGTCCCCCGATCAATGGGCCGTCTTCGTCAGCCAGTCGGGCGAAACCGCCGACACGCTGGCAGCTTTGCGCTATGCGAAAGAAAAGGTGGCCAAGGTTGTCTCGGTGGTCAACGTGCCCACCTCCTCCATTGCGCGCGAATCCGATCTGACCCTGCCGATCCTGGCGGGGGTCGAGGTGGGGGTGGCCTCGACCAAGGCCTTCACCTCGCAGCTGATGGTGCTGGCGCTGATGGCGCTCAAGGCCGGGGTGGACAGGGGGCGGCTTGATGCAGCTGCCCTTGCCGCGCATCTGGCGGCGCTGCACGCGCTTCCGGGGCTGATGAACCACGCGCTTGGCCAATCGGGAGAGATTGCCAAGCTCGCCGAAGAGCTGGCCCGGGCGCAGGACATCCTGTTTCTGGGACGTGGCCCGATGTATCCGATGGCATTGGAAGGCGCGCTGAAGCTCAAGGAAATCAGCTATATCCATGCCGAGGGCTATGCCTCGGGGGAACTCAAGCACGGCCCCATCGCATTGATTGATGCACAGGTGCCGGTCATCGTTCTGGCCCCGCGCGATGCGCTGTTCGACAAGACCGTGTCGAACATGCAAGAGGTGATGGCGCGGCACGGCAAGGTGCTCTTGATCTCGGATGCCGCCGGGCTGGCCGAAGCAGGGCCCGGCACCTGGGCCACCTTGACCATGCCCGCGGTGGACCCGATCTTTGCGCCGATCCTTTATGCGGTACCGGCGCAATTGCTGGCCTATCACACCGCCATCGCCAAGGGCACCGATGTGGACCAACCGCGCAATCTGGCCAAATCCGTGACTGTGGAATAGCGCGCGCTATCTGCGCGAGGCAACAACCCGGAGGATAAGATGCACCGTCGCCTGTTCCTGCTTGGCGCGCTGGCCCTTGGCGGCTGCGCCTCGGCCCCGGCCTCGCCCACTGTTCCCACCCGCCCCGTAACGCTGGACGCGGCCTTTGTCGGGCGCAAACGCGGCAAGGGCCTGTTCCGCGTCTGGCTGACCGGGGATGAGCGGCGCTTTGATGCGCGGCTGGACGGGCGGCTGTCGCGCGGCGGCCAGCGAATGACGGTGGTCGAGGATTTTGTCTATGACGACGGCCAGACCGACCGTCTGACCTGGGTGTTTGACCGCAACGGCCCCGGCCGCTGGACCGGGCGGCGCGAGGATACGGTGGGGCAAGCCACCGTGATCGAGGAAAACGGCGAGGTGCGGCTGACCTACACCGCCGATTTCAAATCAAATGAAGGCGTCACCCGGCTCGGCTTTGCCGATGTGATCTATCTGCGCGAGGACGGGGTGATCGTGAATGATGCGGTTGTCTCCCGCGCCGGTATTCCTGTAGGGTCCATCCGGTTCGAAATCCGGCAGTAAAGGGAAATATCGGTGGCACAGACAGCACGGGGCAAGCGCCCATGACCCCCTACCAGGCGCTGGAAGCGCTGGAGACTGTGGCCCATCCGGCCAAGGCCGCCGAAGCCGCCGCCTATCACAAGGCCCCCGCAGATTCGGGGCGCCGCTATCTGGGGCTGACCCCGGCGCAGATCGACGCGCATGTGGCCCAATGGCGTGCCGATCTGTCGGTCGAGGGGCGGGTGTCGCTGGCCGAAGGATTGTGGAACACCAATGTGCATGACGCGCGCGTTGCTGCCGCGAAGCTGTTGAGCCAAGCCCGCCTGCGCCCCGACAACCGGGCGTGGACGGTGATCTGCATGTGGGTGGAGGAGCTGGATGTCTGGGCACTGGCCGATCTGGTCACCACTGCTGGGCAAAAGCGGGTGGTGGCCGACCTGACCCGTCTGTCCGATCTGGAACAGTGGGTCGAGAGTGAAAGCCATTGGGCACGGCGCGCTGCGCTGCAGATGCTGCTGCCCTTTGCCAAGCTGAACAATCTGAAAGACGCCGAATATGACGCGCGCGAAACCGGGCTGATCTGGGCCGAGCATCTGGTGACAGATCGCAACTGGTTCATCCAGAAGGCGATTGCCGACTGGATCGACACATTGGCCAAGCATGACCCCGCCCGCGCCGCCGAATTCATGGATGGCCCCGGTCTGGGCCTGAAAACCTTTGCCCGCAAAGAGGCCGCCCGCCGCCTGCCCGACCTGCCGCTGACCGAAGACTGAAAGCCTAGGGCCGGCTGATCTGGCCGCCCCCCACCGCCGCGCGCACGCCGGTGGTGGCCGGGCCCGAGGTGGGCAGGCCGCGCATCACCCGCACGGCCAGATAGGCAAAGGCCTGCGCCTCCAGCATGTCGCCGTTCAGCCCGATGGCCTCTACCGGGTCGACCTCCACCCCCAGTCGTGCGGCAAGCTGCGCCATCAGCGCCGCATTGTGCCGCCCGCCGCCACAGACCAGAACGCGCGAGACGGGATGCGGAAAATGCTCGGCCCCGCGCGCGACTGCGGCGGCGGCACAGGCGACAAGGGTGGCGGCGGAATCGGCATCAGACAAGGGCGCGACGGCGGACAACAGGCCGGGAAAACCATTCCGGTCCAACGACTTTGGCGGCATCTTGAAGAAATACGGATGCGACAGGAAGGCCTCTACCACGGCCTCGTCCACCATCCCGGAAGCGGCGAGTGCCCCGCCCAGATCCTGCCCCAGGCCGCGCCGCTGCAGCATCAGATCATTGACCGGCGCATTGGCAGGCCCGGTGTCAAAGGCCAGCAATGCGCCCGGATCTTCGGGCCGCGCAACCCTTGGGTCCACCCATGTCAGGTTCCCGACCCCGCCAAGGTTCAGAAAGGCCACCGGCGCATCCAGCCCGGCAAAGCGGGCGCAGGCGTGGTGGAAGAACGGGGCCAGCGGTGCGCCCTGCCCGCCCATCTGCACGTCCGTACTGCGGAAATCCCAGACCACCGGCACCCCCAGCACCTGCGCCAGCAAGGCCCCGCTGCCAGCCTGATGCGTGCCGCGCCCGGCGGGGTCATGCGCCAATGTCTGGCCGTGGAACCCCACCACATCCGCCCCCGAAAACCGCGACAGCACCTGCGCATGGGCGGTTTCCACCACCGCCGCCGCCTCATCCACCCCCGCGTCCCCCGGCCAGTGGCCAAAGGCGGCGCGGATCACATCCTGCTCTGCCTGACTATAGGCCCGGTAGGCATCTGGGCCGAATTGTGCAATCGACTGCCCGTCGGTCAGCACCATCGCCGCATCCACCCCGTCCAGCGAGGTGCCTGACATCGCCCCCAAAGCCCAGATGGCCCCTGTCACTCGCATCTTTCCAAGCCCCCCCATCTGTTCAAACCCGCCGGCCGCCGCTATACCCCCCCACAGTCTATGACACGAGGACGACATGACCTACCATCCGAAATCAGACTTCATGCGCGTGATGATGACCCGGGGCTTTCTGGCCGATTGCACGGATTATCAGGCGCTGGACGAGGCATTTCGATCCGGGGTCGTGCCCGCCTATATCGGCTATGATGCGACGGCGGCATCCTTGCATGTGGGGCATCTGCTCAACATCATGGTGCTGCGCTGGTTGCAGAAATGTGGCCACAAGCCGATCACCCTGATGGGCGGCGGCACCACCAAGGTGGGCGATCCGTCGTTCCGCGCCGAGGAACGCCCGCTTCTGACGCCGGAAAAGATCGACGAAAACATCGCCGGCATGCAGCAGGTCTTTGCCCGCTACCTGAGCTATGGCGACGGGCCGACCGACGCCATCATGCTCAACAATGCCGAATGGCTGGATCATCTGAATTACCTCGAATTCCTGCGCGACATCGGGCGGCATTTCAGCGTCAACCGGATGCTGTCTTTTGACTCGGTGAAGTCACGGCTGGACCGGGAGCAATCGCTGTCCTTCCTTGAATTCAACTACATGATCCTGCAAGCCTATGATTTCCTTGAAATCAATCGCCGCTATGGCTGCCTGTTGCAGATGGGCGGGTCGGATCAATGGGGCAATATCGTCAATGGTGTCGATCTGACGCGCCGGGTGGTGGACCATGAAGTCTATGGGCTGACCACACCGCTGCTGACCACATCCGACGGGCGCAAGATGGGCAAATCGGCCAATGGCGCGGTCTGGCTCAATGGCGCGATGCTGTCGCCCTATGAATTCTGGCAATTCTGGCGCAACTCCACCGATGCCGATGTGGGGCGCTTCCTCAAGCTGTTCACCGAACTGCCGGTGGAGGAGTGTGAGCGTCTGGGTGCCCTGCAAGGGGCCGAGATCAACGCGGCCAAGGTCATTCTTGCCAATGAGGTCACAACTTTGCTGCACGGGGCAGAGGCCGCACAGGCCGCCGAAGCCACCGCGCGCGAGGTGTTCGAACTGGGCGGCATCGGCGACGATCTGCCCACGGTGACCCTGGCACCTGCAGAAATCGCGGATGGCATCGGCATCGTGCAGCTCTTTGTGCGCGCGGGCCTGTCGGCCAGCGGCAAGGACGCCAAGCGCCTGATCTCGGAAGGTGGGGCGCGGGTCAATGATGACATCGTAACCGACAGCGGCCGCCGCTTTGGCGCGGGCGATCTGGCCGAACCGCTCAAACTGACGGCGGGGAAAAAGCGGCATGCGCTGGTGACACTGGGGTGACAGCGTCTTGAAACGGTCACCTGCCGCGGCTAGCGTGCCGCGGCAGTGCCCTTTCAGAAAGCCGCCGCCCATGATCCGTCCATCCGCCTTTTCCACCGCCGGTCGTTTCTGGCGCGGCAATCTGCACACCCATTCCACCCGGTCCGATGGCGTGCTGCCGCCCGAAGAGGTGTGCCGTCGCTATCGTGCAGAAGGCTATGATTTTCTGGCGCTGACCGATCATTTCGTCGGGTGTTATGATTTTCCGATCGTTGATACGTTGCCGTACCGGACCGAAGGGTTCACGACCATCCTTGGGGCCGAACTCCATTCCGGTGCGATGGCGAATGGCGAGCTGTGGCATATCCTCGCCGTCGGCCTGCCCGCGGATTTTCCGCCCTCTGACAGCCCGGATTTTCACGCCAAACCCGGGCAGGAATCCGCCGCCGCGCTGGCCGCTCGTGCAGTCGAGGCCGGAGCCTTTGTCGCCATTGCCCATCCGCAATGGTCTGGCCTGACACTGGCGGACGCGCGCGGCGTGACCGCCGCCCATGCGGTGGAGATCTACAACCACGGCTGCGCCATGGGCTGCGACCGCCCCGATGGCGCCGCCATCGCCGACCTGCTGCTGTCTGAAGGCCGCCGCCTGACCATGATCGCCACAGACGACGCGCATTTCCATGAGCCGGACCATTTTGGCGGCTGGGTGATGGTGAAAGCGCCCGAAAACACGCCCGAGGCCCTGCTCTCGGCCCTCAAAGCCGGTGACTTCTATTCCAGCCAGGGCCCAGAACTGCGCGACATTCGCCTGTTCGATGACCGGATCGAGGTCGAGAGCAGCGCCGTCGCCGCCATGATCGTGCAAGGTCAAGGCACCGCTGCCCGCGCGGTCCATGGCCATTCGATGACCAGCGCCGAGATGGACCTCTCCCGCTTTGGCAACAGCCCCTGGCTGCGGGTGACGCTGATGGACAGTGCGGGCAAGCGGGCTTGGTCCAATCCGATCTGGCGGTAGGCTGGTGGAGCGGGGGCAGACCCTCCGGGAGTATGGGGCCATCTACTCCAGCCGGGCCGGGAACCCTTCGGCCCGCAGATCGGTGCCAAGCGCGTCTTCCAGCAGCTTCACGATCTGCGTCGATTGCGCCGCCCCGCCATAGGCCGCACGACCCTTGACAAAGGTCTGCATGGTCTGGCCCGCCAGGTCCAGCGGCACGCCGAATTCCTGCCCGAACCCCATGGCAAAGCCCAGATCCTTCAGCGCCAGATCCATAGTGAAGGCAATGTCATAGCTGCCGTTCAGGATCAGCTGGCCTTCGGTTTCATGCACGAAACTGCTGCCCGATGAGGCGGCAATCGCCTCCCATGCGGTTTTCAGATCCAAGCCCCCGCGGCGAGCCAACATCAGCGCTTCGCCATCCGCGACCAGATGGATGAAGGCCAGCATATTGGTGATCACCTTGATCACCGCCGCCGACCCCAGCGGCCCCATGTGGAACAGCCGGTTGCCGATGGCCATCAGCGCGGCGCGGTGCAGATCTAGCAAATCGGCGTCGCCGCCCACCAGCACGGTGATTTCCCCGCGCGCCGCCAGATGCACGCCGCCCGTCACCGGTGCCTCCAGCATCCGCAGGCCAGCCGCCTGCGCGACTTCCGCCAGCCGGATCACGTCATCGCGGCCAAGGGTGGAATTTTCCACCCATGTCATCCCGGGCCGCGCCGTGCTCAACACCTGCGCCAGCACCGCCTCGGACACGGCCGGAGAGGGCAGGCAGGTGAAGACATGATCCACGCGGCCCGCCAGATCGGCCGGGCTGTCCGCCACCCCTGCCCCCATTGCGCGGTGCCGTTCGGCAAGCGCGGTGTCACGGTCATGGACCACCACCTGATGCCCCGCGCGGATCAGGCTGGCCGCCAGATGCCCGCCCAGATTGCCAAGCCCGATATAGCCGATCTTCACGCTGTTTCTCCGCCCATGATACGCCTCACTGGAAATGGATCCGGTATTTCGCACGGATCGCCGCATCGATCTCGGGGGCCACCCGGCACCCGGCCTTGGCGAGGATCGCATTCTTGCGCTCCACCGCCTTGTCGAGCAGTTGCGGCTTGCCTGCCTCGTTCCACTCCTTCGGGCTCATCCGGTTGCCCACCATCGGATAGGTGTATTCGGTCTGCATCAAGCGCAGGGTCTGGTCTGACCCAAGGTAATGCCCCGGCCCGCCCAGGCAGACCTCTTTCATCGCCTCGATGGAGGTCGAGTCCTCGGTCACGTCGATGCCGCGCACACAGCGCATCGCCTGCCCCAGCAGATCATCCCCCAGCACCAGCGATTCCAGACAGAACCCCAAAAGCGAGGCATGCATCCCCACCGCCTCGTAGCACAGGTTCAACCCCGCCAGACCGGCCAGGGTGTTGGTGATCGCCTGCTCCCACCCGGCCTGCATGTCGGGCAGCTTGCTGTCGGAAATCCCGCTCGCCGCCCCGCCGGGCAGGTCATAGAACCGGTGCATCTGCGCGCAGCCCGCGGTCAGCAGCGCCTGCTCGGCGGATCCGCCCGACATCGCCCCGGTGCGCAGATCGCTGACGAAGGGCCAGGTGCCAAAGATGCAGGGCGCGCCCTTTTTGATCGCATTGGCATAGACCACGCCGGCCAGACATTCTGCCACCGCCTGCACGATGGTCAGCGCAATCGGTGCCGGTGCCGTCGCCCCGGCCTGCCCCGCGCTCAGCAAAAGCATCGGCATCGCGCGCCGGATGCAGTCTTCCATGGTGATGCAGGATTCTTCGGCAAACTTCATCGGTGGCACGACAAAGCAATTGGAATTGCTGACAAACGGCCGCTCCAACCATTTCTCCTCGCCCCCCGCCACCATGTAGAGCATGTCAAAACAATCGGCGACATGGGACGGGTCGCTGAAGGACGTGCCGACATGCTTCACGGTCCCGGCCAGACAGCCATAAAGCGTGTTCAGATCCATGTCGCGGTTGTCCACCACATCGCGGCAGACCATGGTGCGCTGATAGAAATGGATGTTGTCGAGGTTATCCACCAGCCTTGCGGCATCATAAAGATCCTGCGCTGTGCTGTCGCGGTACTCCAGCGTGAACGGGTCGACGATATGCACCGCCGCGCCCGCCGTGCCGTAATGCACCTTGCTGCCGCTCAGATGCATGTCATGGCGCGGGTCGCGGGCATAGAGCGTGATGTCGCGCGCCGCCACCGCCAGCATGTCCTCGACCAGCGCGCGCGGAAAGCGCAGCCGCCCGTCATCTCCCAGCACCGCCCCCGCCGCCGTCATCACTGCCACGCCCGAGGGTGGGGCCTGTGACAACCCGATCTCTTCCAGCGCCTGCAAGGCCGCCTGGTGAATGCGCGCCATGCCCGCATCGGTCAGCGGCCGGTACTGCCCGCCCGGCATTCCGGGCCGGATGGGGCGCATCGCTTCCGACAAGGGTGCCGCGCGCAACGCCACCCGCGCCCCCCGACCGCCCGACCGCTTCGCACGCAACGGCTCACACACTTCGCCAAGATCACTCATTGCCACGCCCCTGTTTCAATATCTGTTCGTAAATATCCTCCGGGGGTCCGGGGGTGGAAAACCCCCGGTCCAACACCGGTCACGCGCGCATCCGTTCAGACCCCGGATCATACATCGGCACCAGCGACACCTCCGCCCCATAGCGCCGCCCGGCGATCTCGATCTCATAGGTTGATCCCAGGACATCCGCCTCGGTCTCCCCCGAACACGGCACATAGCCCAAGCCCACGGCTCCGCCCAAAGCATGACCATAATTGCCGCTTGTCACCGGCCCGACGATCCTTCCATTCCGCACGATGGCCTCGTTGTGAAAGATCATCGCCCCCGGATCGCGCACCAGGAATTGCACCATCCGCCGGGTCAGCCCTGCCTCCGCCTTGCGCAGCACGGCGTCGCGGCCGATGAATGCCGGCTTCTTGCGGCTGACGGCAAAGCCCAGACCCGCCTCCAGCACGTGATCCTCATCGGTGATGTCATGGCCGAAATGGCGATAGGCCTTCTCGATCCGGCACGAATCCAGCGCATGCAGCCCACACAGTTTCATCTCCGGCGCGGCCTCGCGCAAAGCCTCGAACACATGCGCCGCCTGATCGGTGGGCACATAAAGCTCCCAGCCGAGTTCCCCCACATAAGACACCCGGTGCGCCCGGGCCAGACCCATGCCGATCTCGATCTCCCGCGCCGTCCCAAAGGGATGCGCACCATTGCCAAAGTCCTGCGGCGACACCCGGCCCAGCACCTCACGCGCCTGCGGCCCCATCAGGCACAGCACCGCTTCCGCCGCTGTCACATCGGTGATCACGGCAAAATCGTCTCCCAGATGCCGCCGCAGCCAGGCCAGATCACGCTGCAAGGTCGCCCCCGGCACCACCAGCAGAAACGCCGTCTCCGACAGGCGGGTGACTGTCAGATCGCTCTCGATCCCGCCGCGCGCATTCAGCATCTGGCTGTAGACCACGCGGCCCAGCGCCACATCGACCTGCGCCGCACAGACCCGGTTCAGAAAGGCGCAGGCGTCGCGCCCCTCGACCCGGATCTTGCCGAAACTGGTCATGTCAAACAGGCCGACGCCTGTGCGCACCGCCAGATGCTCGGCGCGCTGGTTGCCCCACCAGTTCGCCCGGCCCCAGCCATACTGATAGGCCGCCTCCTGCCCCGCATCGGCAAACCAGTTCGCCCGCTCCCATCCCGCCACCTCGCCAAAGACCGCGCCGCACGTCTTGAGCGCTTCGTGCAGCGGGCTGCGCCGTACACCCCGGCTGGTCGCCATCTGCCGGTACGGGTAGTGGTCGGCATATAAAAGCCCCAGCGTCTCGCTCACCCGCTCTTTCAGATAGCGCCGGTTCTTCTGGAACGGCTGCGCCCGGCGGATATCCACCTCCCACAGGTCGAACGGCGGCTCGCCTTCGGTAATCCAATGCGCAAGCGCCATCCCAGCCCCACCGGATGAGGCGATGCCGATGGAATTATACCCCGCCGCCACCCAATAGCCGCCCAGTTCCGGTGCCTCCCCCAGATAATAGCGGTCATCGGGCGTAAAACTCTCTGGCCCGTTGAAGAAGGTATGGATGCCAGCGCTCTGGAACAGCGGCATGCGCGCCATTGCCGCCTCCAGGATCGGCTGGAAATGATCCCAGTCCTCGGGCAGTGTATCGAATTCGAAATCCGCCCGGATACCACCCATCCCCCAGGGCTTGGCCTTGGGCTCGAAGGCCCCCAGCATCATCTTGCCGGCATCGGATTTGTAATAGGCGCATTCATCAGGCACCCGCAGCACCGGCAGATGTCCCAGACCCGTCACCGGCTCTGTCACCAGATAGAAATGCTCGCAAGCATGCAGCGGCACCGTGACCCCATTTAGCGCCGCCAGATCCCGCCCCCACATGCCGCCGCAGTTGATCACCACATCGGCGGCGATATGCCCCGGCCCCTCCGGCCCGGTATATTCCACCCCGGTCACCCGGCCCCCTGCCGTGGTGACCCGGGTCACCACCACCCCTTCGGCGATCACCGCGCCACGCATCCGCGCGCTCTTGGCCAAAGCCATGGCAATATTGGCCGGGTCGCACTGCCCGTCCAACGGCAGATGCACCCCGCCCAGCACATCGCCCACTTCAAGATGCGGATACATCGCCTTGATCTCGCTGGGCGAAACCTCCCCCACCTCGACATCGAAGATCCGCGCCAGCGTCGCTTGCCGGCGCAGCTCCTCCATCCGGTCTGCCGTCAAGGCAACCGAGATCGACCCCACCTGCCGCATGCCCGTGGCAATCCCGGTCTCCGCTTCCAGCCCGACATAAAGCCCTGCCGAATAGCGCGCCAGCCGGGTCATGTTGGCACTGCCGCGCAGCTGGCCGATCAGACCCGCCGCATGCCATGTCGTGCCGCTCGTCAGCCGCTTGCGCTCCAAGAGCACAATATCGGTCCACCCGGCCTTCGCCAGATGATAGGCGACGGAACAGCCCGAAATGCCACCCCCGATGATCACCGCCCGCGCCTTGTCCGGCAAACCCACGTCAAACCTCATTATCTGTTCAAAAATATCCCACGGGGGTCCGGGGGTGTGAAACCCCCGGTCCTGTCCTCTCAGCCGCGCAACCGCAGGTTCCCCGGATCCCACGCCGGCCCCTCCGGCAGCACCTCCACCGCCACCCTGTCGCCGAACACCTCCACCTCCAGCACCAGGCCCGGCACCGCCAGATCGGCGCGCAGCATGCCAAGGCCCAGACAGGCCCCCACCCGGTGCCCGAAGGCTGCACTGGTAACTTCGCCCACCACTGCATCACCCTTCCAGAGGGTCGCCATATAGGGCGGGTCCAGATCGCCCGCGTCGATGCGCAGGGTCACAAACCGCTTGGTCACGCCCGCCTGCCGCTCCGTCATCAACGCCGCCCGGCCCCGGAACTCCGGCTTAGACCAGTCCACAAACCGCTCCAATCCGCCTTGCAGCACGGTGTAATCGGTGGACAGATCGCCCTTCCATGCCCGATAGCCCTTTTCGATCCGCAAGGCATTAAGCGCGAACATGCCAAAGGGCCGCAACCCATGCCCCTGACCTGCGCCCCAGATCGCGTCCCAGACCGCTGGCGTATCTTCCGTGCGGGAATGGATCTCCCACCCCAGCTCCCCCGCGAAACTGACCCGCATCAGCAGCACCTCCGCCCCGGCAATCCGTGCGTCTTGCCACGTCAGCCAGGGCCGCGACAGGTCTGCCTCCGTCACCCCCGCCAGCACCGCCCGCGCCTTCGGCCCGGTCAGGATCTGCGTGGACCAGGCCTCGGTCTGATCCTCCAGCGCCAGCCCCGGATCCAGATGCCGCAGCAGCCAGTCCTTGTCATGCGCCTGCGCGGTGGCGGCGGTGATCAGCAGGAGTTTGTCCTCGGCCAACCGCGCCACAGACATCTCGGTCACGATCCGCCCCTTGTCATCGGCGAAATAGGCCAGCCCCAGCCGCCCCACGGATGGCACCTTGCCGGTGATCTGGCGGCCCAGCCACTCCGCCACCCCCGGCCCCCGGATCACAAAGCGCGAAAACCCCGGCAGATCGAGGATACCGCAGGCGTCGCGCACCGCCGCGCATTCCGCCTGCACCGCGCGGAACCAAGGCCCCTTGCGCGCCCATGTCCGCTGAGCGGCCTCCGAGGTGTCATCCCCATCACCCGCGTACCAAAGCGCCCGTTCCCAGCCATTATACGGCCCGAGCTGCGCACCAAGCGCCGCCACGCGGTCATGCACGGCGCTGACTTTCTTCATCCGCCCCGCAGGCCAGACATGGTGCGGGAAATGCATGGCATATTCGTGCCCGTAGACCTCCATCCCCTTGGCGACGCAGTAATCGTGATCCTCGAACCCGGTAAAGCGGCGCGGATCGCAGGACCACATGTCCCATTCGGTCGCGCCTTGCGTCACCCATTCCGCCAACACCTTGCCCGCTCCGCCGGCCTGACAGATGCCAAAGGTGAAGACGCAAGCCTCGAACGCATTGGGCACCCCCGGCATCGGCCCGATCAGCGGGTTGCCGTCGGGCGTGTAGGGGATTGGCCCGTTGATCACCTTTTGCAGACGGGCCCCGGCCAGCAACGGCACCCGCGCCATGGCGTCGGTGATCTGGAACTCCAGCCGCTCCAGATCGTCGGGGAACAGCTGAAAGCTGAAGTCGTCGGGCATCGGGTCATCGGGCGTCGCCCAATGCGCGCGGCAGGGGTTTTCATAAGGGCCAAGGTTGAAGCCCATCTTTTCCTGACGCAGGTAATAGCTGGAATCCACATCGCGCAGCAGCGGCAGCTTGTGGCCGACCTCGCGTGTCCAGGCCTCCAGTTCCGGGATGGCATCAAACAGCATGTATTGATGGCTCATCACCATCATCGGCACCCGGCGGCCGAACATCCGGCCGACCTCGGCCGCATAATAGCCGCCCGCATTCACCACATATTCTGCCCGGATCTGCCCTTTGGGTGTGGTCAGCACCCATTCGGTTCCGGTCCATTCCGCCGCCGTCACCGGACAGAACCGCTCCACATGCGCGCCCATGTCGCGCGCGCCCTTGGCAAGCGCCTGTGTCAGCTGTGCCGGGTCAATGTCGCCGTCATAGGGATCGTACAGCGCGCCGGTCAGGTCATGGGTTTCCACGAATGGATAGCGCGCACGAATCTCCTCCGGCCCAAGCACCGTCAGATCCATCCCCTGCGCGCGCCCCATCCCCGCCACACGGCGGAATTCCAGCAGGCGTTCCGCAGAATGCCCCAGCCGCACCGACCCGGTGACGTTGTAATTCATCGGATAGCCGACGCGGTCGCCCAAGGTCCGGTAGAGGCTCGCCGAATAGCGCTGCATGTTCATGATCGACCAGCTGGCCGAAAAGGTCGGCACATTGCCTGCCGCATGCCAGGTGCTGCCTGCCGTCAGCTCGTTCTTCTCCAGCAGCACGCCGTCCCGCCACCCAGCCAAGGCCAGATGATACAAGGCAGACGCCCCCACAGCGCCCCCTCCGATAATCACCACACGCGCGCTGCCGGGCAGACCTGCCATACCGTTTCTCCGCTGACTTGCGCCGCCAGTCTGCGCGCGCTGGCACAGCCTTTCAATTCGCCCCTTTTGCCCCTATTAATCGGAAATCCCGATCAGGCTTGCCACGCCCCGGCCCCCCCCGGAGTGGTCGGCAAGGCCCGGGGCCAGCCGCAGGAGCCCGCGATGCAGATCGAGTTGATCGACACCTTCCTCGACCTGATCGAGACCCGCAGCTTCAACCGCAGTGCCGAGCGTCTTGGCCTGACGCAATCCACGGTCTCGGGCCGGGTGGTGGCGCTGGAGCAGGCGGTTGGCGCGCGGCTGTTCACCCGGTCGCGCGCCGGCACGCAGCTTACGACCGAAGGGCTGAAGTTCGAGCCGCATGCGCGGCTTTTGCGGCAGGAATGGATGATGGCGCGGCGCGCGGTGGCCGATTCCGGCACGGCGGCGCTGACCTTGCGGATCGGCATTCAGAACGATCTGGTGGCCGACCATCTGGGGGCGCTGATTGCGGCGTTCCGGGGAATGTTGCCGCAGGCGGCGCTCTATGTCGAACCCGATTATTCCACCCAGATGTGCGCCGATCTGGTCACGGGGGCGCTGGATTTCGCCATCCTCTTCACCCCGAAACCACAGCCGGACCTGTTTTTCCAGTCGCTGCCCGACATTCCCTACCGGCTGATTTGCACCGAGCCCACCAGCCTGTCAGACTTGACCCCGGACCGCTATATTTGCGCCAACTTTTCCCCCGCATTCGAGGCCGCGCACCGGCAGCTGTTGCCATTCCTGCATGCCGCCCCGCTGTCCGTCGGGCAAAGCAGTGCCGTGGCGCTGTTGCTGCACAGTTTGGGCGGGGCGGGCTATGTGATGGAAAGCCATGCGCAGGGTCTGGTGGCAGCGGGCGGGTTTCACATGGTCACCGACGCACCGGTGATCCGCCAGCCGGTCTATGCCGCGATGCATCTGCGCAACCGCACCGCCACCACGCAGAAACGGATGGTGGATGCCGCGCGCCGCAGGTTGCAAAACCCCGGCGCGCGGTGAGGTAAAAGGGTGCTGCGGGGCGACCCCCGCCCTATTCTGCTGCGACGCTCGGGTTGTTCGGATGCGTCGTCCAGTTGGCATAGTCGCCCACGGGCGTTTGCGTGCGCGGGTCCACCGCCCCTTTGGGCATCTCGACCATGGTGATGCAATTCTCCACCGGGCAGACATTGACGCAAAGGTTGCAGGCAACGCATTCGTCATCCATCACCTCGAACACCCGGCCCGGTTTCATGGCGATGGCCTGATGGCTGGTGTCCTCGCAGGCGGCATAGCAGCGTCCGCATTTGATGCAGGCGTCCTGATCGATCTGCGCCTTGGTCACATAGTTCAGGTTCAGGAATTGCCAGTCGGTGACATTTGGCACCGCACGCCCCACCAGATCGGCCGTCGACGCCATGCCCTTTTCATCCAGGTACTGCGACAGGCCAGAAATCATTTCCTGCACGATCTTGAAACCATAGGTCATGGCTGCGGTGCAAACCTGCACATTGCCTGCCCCCAGCGCCATGAACTCTGCCGCATCGCGCCATGTCGTCACCCCGCCGATGCCGGAAATCGGCAGGCCATGGGTCTCGGGAGACCGCGCAATTTCGGCCACCATGTTCAGCGCGATGGGTTTGACCGCCGGACCGCAATAGCCGCCATGGGTGCCCTTGCCGTCGATCATCGGTTCCGGGCTGAAGCTGTCAAGGTTGACAGAGGTGATCGAATTGATGGTGTTGATCAGGCTCACCGCATCCGCCCCGCCACGCTTGGCCGCCTCTGCCGGTTTGCGGATGTCAGAGATGTTGGGTGTCAGCTTGACGATGCAGGGCATCCGGCTGTGCTGTTTCACCCAACGCGTGACCATCTCGATATATTCGGGCACCTGCCCCACGGCAGAGCCCATCCCGCGCTCGGCCATGCCATGCGGGCAGCCGAAGTTGAGCTCCACCCCGTCGGCCTCGGTATCCTCGATCCGGTGCAGGATGTCCTTCCAAGACTGCTCGTCGCAAGGCACCATCAGGCTGATGATCAGCGCCCGGTCCTTGTAATCGCGCTTGACCGATTTGATCTCGCGCAGGTTCACCTCCAGCGGGCGGTCGGTGATCAGCTCGATGTTGTTCAGCCCCAGAAGGCGGCGGTCGGCACCCCAGACGGCACCGTAGCGCGGGCCGTTGACGTTCACCACCGGCGGCCCCTCGGACCCAAGGGTTTTCCATACCACCCCGCCCCAGCCTGCCTCAAACGCGCGACGGACGTTGTATTCCTTGTCCGTGGGCGGGGCCGAGGCCAGCCAGAACGGGTTGGGGGATTTGATGCCGATGAAGTCGGTTGTCAGGTTGGCCATTGTGCTTACCCCCTCAGAAACATGTGAATATCTTCTGCCGCGTCGCGCCCCTGCGCCACCGCCGTCACCGTCAGGTCTTCGCCGCCGCCGGTGCAATCGCCGCCAGCCCAGACCCGTGCGGGCAGTGCCGCGATCTTGCCGCCCTCCAGCGCCGCGCCGTCAGGCGCGCCGGTCAAGGTCTGGCCAATCGCCTTGAACACCTGATCGGCCTTCAGCCGGAAGGTCTCTCCGGTGGCTTTCAGCCCTTCGGGCGTGTCGGCCATATAGCCGAATTCCACCTCGCGCACCGCGCCATTGCCATGCACGGCCACCGGGGCCGCATTGCAGATGATGCGCACCCCTGCACTGGTGGCATGCTCCTGCTCATATGTGCTGGCGCCCATCTTCTCCTGCCCGCGGCGATAGACGATGGTCACATTTTCCGCCCCCAGCAGCTTGCTTTGCACGGCGGCGTCCACCGCCGTCATACCGCCGCCGATCACCACCACATCGCGGCCAATCGGCAGGGTGGTCAGGTCGGTGGTCTGACGCAGCTCGGCGATGAAATCGACCGCATCGGTGACGCCCGCCTTGTCCTCGCCACTTGCGCGCAGGGCGTTGACCCCACCCAAACCAATGCCCAGAAACACCGCGTCATGCAGTGCAAGCAACCCGTCGAGCGAGATGTCGCGGCCCAGTTCCACCCCGGTCTTTATCGTGATGCCGCCGATCTGCAGCAGCCAATCCACCTCCCTTCGCGCGAACCCGCCCGTCGTTTTATAGCTGGCAATGCCGTATTCGTTCAGCCCACCCGGTTTGGCGCGGCGTTCATAGACCACCACATCATGCCCGTGCAGCGCCAGCCGGTGCGCACAGGCCATCCCCGCAGGCCCCGCCCCCACCACGGCCACCGTTTTTCCGGTCGGGGCCGCGCGGGTGAACGGGTGCAACCCGCGCGCCATCGCCGTATCGGTGGCAAAGCGTTGCAGCCGCCCGATTTCCACCGGCTTGCCTTCCGCCACCTCGCGCACGCAGACCTCTTCGCACAGCGTCTCGGTCGGGCAGACCCGGGCGCACATGCCGCCAAGAATGTTCTGGGTCCAGATCGTGGTCGCCGCAGACTCGGCCGTGCCGGTGGCGATCTGGCGGATGAACAGCGGAATGTCGATACTGGTGGGGCACGCCGTGACACAAGGCGCGTCGTGGCAGAAATAGCAGCGGTCCGCGGCCACCAGCGCCTCATGCGCATCCAGCGGCGGCGTGTGGTCGGCAAAGTTCCGGGCGATCCGGTCGGCTGGCAGACGGCTGGGCACAATGCCGGGCGTCAGCGGGCTGTTGGTCATGGGCGGTCGTCTCCCCTTTTTGGTTGTTCTTTGGAAAAAAGCTGGCACAGGTCCATTTTTTTATCAAACGGTAAATTTTGGCGCGCAGCAAAATTCCGGGACTTGCGCGCCAGACTGCCCAAAAATTGCGCAACCGAATGGGTGCTTTTCTCGCCGGAAAACGCGGGCTATAAGCGGACAGCCCCGACACCCGGCCCTTGCGCCCGGACAGATCGGTCACCAACTGGCACAAAAGCCAACCAGAGGACGGCATGAGCAAACATTCCCCCGACGCAGATGTGGCCTTTATCTCGGCCCTTGCAGAACTTCTGAACAAGAACGAGCTGACCGAGCTGAGCGTGAAGCGCGAATATGGCGAAGACGACAGTCTTGAGGTGCGTGTGGTCAAGCAGGCCAATATCGTGACCACGCAGGTGGCTGGCCCCGCCCCGGTCTATGCCGCAGCCCCTCCCACCGCCGCAGCCCCCGCAGCCGCACCGGCGGCGATGGAAGACCCGGCCCAGCATCCGGGTGCGGTGACCTCGCCCATGGTCGGCACCTGCTATCTGGCCGCCGAACCCGGTGCCACGCCCTTCATCACCATCGGGGCCACCGTGGCCGAGGGTCAGACCGTGCTCATCATCGAAGCGATGAAGACCATGAACCATATTCCCGCCCCACGCGCCGGTACCATCAAGCGCATTCTGGTCGAGGATGGCACGCCCGTTGAATTCGGCGCACCGCTGTTGATCATCGAGTGACGCCGATGTTTGAAAAAATCCTGATCGCCAACCGGGGGGAAATCGCCCTGCGCGTGATCCGCGCCTGCCGCGAAATGGGGATCAAATCGGTCGCCGTCCATTCCACCGCCGATGCCGATGCCATGCATGTGCGGATGGCCGATGAGTCGATCTGCATCGGGCCTGCCGCCAGCACGGACAGTTATCTGAACAAGGCCGCGATCATTTCGGCCTGCGAGATCACGGGTGCCCAAGCCGTGCACCCGGGCTATGGCTTCCTGTCGGAAAACGCCAGTTTTGCACAGGCGTTGCAAGATCATGGCCTGACCTTCATCGGCCCAAATGCCGAACATATCCGCATCATGGGCGACAAGATCACCGCCAAGGTCACCGCGATGGAGCTGGGGATACCGGTTGTGCCGGGGTCCGATGGCGGGGTGGCCGATTTTGAAACAGCCATTGGCGTGGCCGAGAAAATCGGCTTTCCGGTCATCATCAAGGCGACCGCCGGGGGCGGCGGGCGCGGCATGAAGGTGGCCAAGAACGCAGCCGAGTTGGAGGTTGCCTTCCGCACCGCCCGGTCAGAGGCCAAGAACGCCTTTGGCAATGACGAAGTCTATATCGAGAAATACCTGCAAAAACCGCGCCATATCGAGATTCAGGTCTTTGGCGACGGCAAGGGCAACGCTGTGCATCTTGGGGAGCGTGACTGCAGCTTGCAGCGCCGCCACCAGAAGGTGTTTGAAGAGGCGCCCGGCCCGTCGATCACCCCCAAGATGCGGGCCGAGATTGGCAAGATCTGCGCGGATGCGGTCGCCAAGATCAATTACATCGGCGCAGGCACGGTTGAGTTCCTGTACGAAGACGGCAAGTTCTATTTCATCGAGATGAACACCCGCCTGCAGGTTGAACACCCGGTCACCGAATATATCTTCGGGGTTGACCTTGTGCGCGAACAGATCCGCGTCGCCTCTGGCCTGCCGATGTCGTTCACGCAAGACGAGCTGGAAATCAACGGCCATGCCATCGAGGTGCGGATCAACGCAGAAAAACTGCCGAACTTCTCGCCCTGCCCCGGCAAGGTCAAGATGTTCCACGCGCCGGGCGGCTTTGGCGTGCGGATGGACAGCGCGCTGTATTCCGGCTATTCGATCCCGCCCTATTACGACAGCCTGATCGGCAAGCTGATCGTGCATGGCCGTGACCGGCCCGAGGCGCTGGCGCGCCTGCGCCGCGCGCTTGGCGAGCTGATCATCGACGGCGTTGACACCAGCACCCCGCTGTTCGAAGCGCTGTTGAACGAGCCCGACATTCAAGCCGGGGATTACAACATTCACTGGCTGGAAAAATGGCTGGCAGCCCAGTTCGGCCAGTGATGAAAGGGGGCCAGCGGCCCCCTTTTCCACCCTGCCCGGTGCCAGGACAAGGATGATGCCTGTCCAGACCATAACCCCCGACATGCTGCTGCGCGCCTATGCCATGGGTGTGTTTCCGATGGCAGAGTCCGCCAGCGACCCGGAGATGCACTGGATCGACCCGCGCAGACGGGGCGTGTTTCCGCTCGATGGCTTCCATATCTCGCGCAGCCTGCACCGCGCTATTTTGCGCGACAGGTACCAGGTCACGGTCAACACCGATTTCGCGGGCGTATTGGCGGCCTGCGCCGACCGGCCGGAAACCTGGATCAACGACCGGCTGACCGAGCTTTACCAGACCCTGCACCGCCAGGGCCATGCCCACAGCCTGGAGGTGTGGGAGGGGGAAGACCTGATTGGCGGGGTTTACGGTGTGGTGCTGGGCGCGGCGTTCTTTGGCGAGTCGATGTTCTCGCGCCGCACGAATGCGTCAAAGATCGCGCTGGCCTGGCTGGTGCACCGGTTGCGCGCGGGTGGCTTCACCCTGTTTGACACCCAATTTCTGACGCCGCATCTGGCCAGCCTTGGCGCAAAGGAAATCTCGCGCGCGGCCTATCATGCGCGGCTGCAACACGCCCTTGGACGGGTGGCCCGCTTCGACCCGCCCGGCTATGCGCCCTATCCTTCGTTGATCTCTTCCAGCGGCGCGTCTGGGTCTTCCTCTGGTGCGGTCACATCGGGGGCCACAAAGCCCGAGTCGCAAGACAAGACCCAGATGTCATAGCGGTGATGGTCCATCGCCGACAGCGCCGGGCTGGAGGCCAGCATCCAACCGGAAAACACCGTGGTGCCCGCCGCAATATCCACCACCGTCAGATGCGCCTGCGCATCTGCGGCGGGGTTGTCGCGGGGATAGCGGCATTCGTCCAGTTGAACGCCCACACGACCCTGCTGGACCGATTGCCCGCGTGACAGGGCCAGATCCACCACCCGCCCGGTCACCTTGTCCAGCAACCGCAGAGTGCCGCCGGGGGCGGTTTCCATCTCTTGCGCGCCAGCCTGCAACGGGCAGATCAGAACAAGGGCCAAAGCCAGGATCCGGATCATTCCGCACCTCCTGCCGCATCAGACCCACCGCCGACGAATTTCATCAGCAAGGTGATCAGGCTGACCGCGCCTTGGGTGTCTTCGATCTCATCTCCGGGCGCGTAATTGTCCAGCGACCCGCCGGGCAGGATCTCGACAAAATTGCCGCCCAACAGCCCCTCGGAGGAAATCAGGATCGCAGAGTCATCGGGCAGCAGAATGTCGTTGCGCAATTGAATCGTGGCATCGGCAAAGAAGGTCTGCGGGTTCAGGCGCAGATCGCTGATGCTGCCCACTTTTATGCCAGCCAGGCGCACGTCAGAGCCCACACTGATTCCGTCCATCGCGCGAAAACTGGCCGTCAGCGGATAGGTCTCAGACCCGCGGGCCAGCAGACCGGCAGACTGAGCGGCATAGGCCATAAACCCGACCGCCACGGCCAGCACGGCCGCGCCTGCCAGTATTTCAGCCCGTTCCGACGCCATTATTCCGGCTGCCAGGCTTCGTAATCGGTGCGCGCCACGGGGGCCGTGCGCCGCAGAGACCCGGCAGGCGCATAGGCCCCCAGGGTTCCGGTCAGGTTTTCCTGATGCGGCTTTTCCCAGACCTTATGGGTCAGCGGAGCCTTGGTGGGCGGCTGATCCCAGGTGAAGTGCAGCCAGCCATGCCAGTCGGGCGAGACGCGGGTCGCCTCCATCTCACCATTGTAGATCACCCAGCGCTTCTTTGCATCGGCGGTCTGGTAATACAGGTTTCCCTGATCATCCTCGCCCACCTTTATGCCTTTGCGGGCCGTAAAGATCTGGGTGCCGATGGTCTGGCTGTTCCACCATGTGAGCAGGCGCTTGAGGAAATACATCGGGAGCCTCCGGTTGCTTGCCCCTGATATGGCCGAAAGGACGGGAAAGGTCTAGGGTCTGCAGACGACTGACGGGTGCCTTTGGCAGAGGGATGGGCGGGTTTAACGCGAAAAATCAGCCTTATGTTTCACACAGACTTTCTGCAAAAAAACCAAAAGCGCGGGAAAGGCCCCCCGCGCTTTTGTCAGCCCGATCGCGCCAGCCGACCTTTAGCCAGCGTTGGCCGTTTCTTTCTTTTTCGGTGCCTCGGTGTAAACCATGATCGGCTTGGCCCCGGCATTCACCGCCTCTTCCTTGACGACGACTTCCTGAACGCCCTCCATCCCCGGCAGTTCGAACATGGTGTCCAGCAGGATATCTTCCATGATCGAGCGCAGACCGCGTGCACCGGTCTTGCGCTTGATGGCCCGCTTGGCAATGGCAATCAGCGCATCGGGGGTAAAGGTCAGCTTGACGCCTTCGATGTCGAACAGGCGCTGATACTGTTTGACCAAGGCATTCTTCGGCTCGGTCAGGATGGTGACAAGCGCCGCTTCATCCAGATCGGTCAGGGTGGCCAGCACCGGCAGACGACCGACGAATTCCGGGATCAGCCCGAATTTCAGCAGGTCTTCCGGCTCCAGCTCCTTGAACAACTCGCCCACGCCGCGGCCATCCGGGTCTTTCACATCGGCCCCAAAGCCGATGCCCGACCCTTTGCCGCGCTGTGCGATGATCTTTTCCAGACCTGCAAAGGCCCCGCCGCAGATGAACAGAATGTTGGTGGTGTCCACTTGCAGGAATTCCTGCTGCGGATGCTTGCGCCCGCCCTGTGGCGGCACCGATGCCACGGTGCCTTCCATGATCTTCAACAACGCCTGCTGCACGCCCTCGCCACTCACATCGCGGGTGATCGACGGATTGTCGGACTTGCGGGTGATCTTGTCGACCTCGTCGATATAGACGATGCCACGCTGCGCACGCTCCACGTTATATTCAGAGGCTTGCAGCAATTTCAGGATGATGTTCTCGACATCCTCGCCAACATAGCCTGCCTCGGTCAAAGTTGTCGCATCGGCCATGGTGAAGGGCACATCCAGAATCCGTGCCAGCGTCTGGGCCAGCAGCGTCTTGCCGCAGCCGGTGGGGCCGATCAGCAGGATATTGGACTTTGACAGTTCGATATCGGACTTCGACGAATGGTTCAGCCGCTTGTAATGGTTGTGCACCGCAACTGACAGCACGCGCTTGGCATGGACCTGGCCGATAACGTAATCATCCAGCACCTTGCAGATATCGCGCGGCGCGGGCACCCCGTCGGTCGATTTCAGGCCAGTGGCCTTGGTCTCTTCGCGGATGATGTCCATGCACAGTTCCACGCATTCATCGCAGATGAACACTGTGGGCCCGGCAATCAGCTTTCGCACCTCGTGCTGGCTCTTGCCGCAGAAGGAACAGTAAAGCGTGTTCTTGCTGTCGCCGGAATTGTTCGCCATGGGTTTCCTCAAGCCTTGTCTGGATAAGTCTAGGCCAAGCCCGGACCCTCCACAATGTCAAATTGCCCCCCGGACCGAACGCCCGGAGGGCAAAGCGTCACTTCGATGTGTCGTCAAGCTTTTCGCGGTTGGCCACGATCTCGTCGACATGGCCCCATTCCTTGGCTTCTTCCGGGGTCATCCACTTGTCCCGCTCCATCGCGGCGCGGACCGTGTCGTAGTCCTGCCCGGTGTGGCGCATGTAAAGCTGATACATCCGCTCACGCGTCTGTTCGATGTGGCGGGCCGAAATCATGATATCCGCCGCCGTGCCCTGCATGCCGCCCGAAGGCTGGTGCACCAGGAATTCCGCGTTCGGAAGCGAGAAACGCTGCCCCTTGGCCCCACCCACGGCTATCACCGATCCCATCGACGCCGCCAACCCGCAGACCAGGGTCGAGACCTTGGGCCGGATGTATTGCATCGTGTCATAGATGCTCATCCCCGCCACAACCGACCCGCCGGGCGAGTTGATGTACATCGAGATTTCCTTCGACGGATTCTCGGCCTCAAGGTGCAGAAGCTGCGCCACCACCAGGGTGGACATGCCATCATGGACCGGCCCGTTCACGAAAATGATCCGCTCCTTGAGCAGGCGCGAGAAGATATCATAGGCACGCTCCCCCCGGCTGGTCTGTTCGACAACCATGGGGACAAGGTTATTCGTGAAGTAATCAACGGGATCGCGCATGGGGGGCCTGCCTCTTGGATGTCTGATCGGTGAATATCGGGCGGTGGTTGACAGAGTCTTAGTAGTGCGATGCGGGGGCTGCAAGGGCAGGTGGTGTTTTCCTCGGATCACCGGCTTGGTCAGCGGGCGCGCGCAGGCTTGATCACGCCGGTACCTGCACTACCTGTCGACGACAATGATGATGACCCCTCCCCCTGCAGCCGCAACGCGCGCCAGCGGCCTTGACCGGCTTGCACAATTTCTGCCGATGGCGGGCGAGGACTATGCAAAGCTGCGCAACCTGCACCGTCCGGGCCATGATCACGTCTCACGCCTGTCCCCCTATCTGCGGCACCGGCTGCTGACAGAGGCCGAGGTGATCGATCAGGCCCGCGCCCGGCATGGGGCGCATGCCGATGTGTTTGTGGCCGAAATCCTGTGGCGGGCCTATTGGAAAGGCTGGCTGGAAATGCGCCCTCAGGTCTGGCGCGAAACCCAGGCCGGGGTTTACGCCGGGCTGGCCAGGCTGGACCGCGACCGCGATCTTGCCCATACCTATGAGGCCGCCTGCGAAGGACGCACCGGGATTGACGGCTTTGATGACTGGGCCCGCGCGCTGACCGCCACGGGCTATCTGCACAATCACCAGCGGATGTGCTTTGCCTCGATCTGGATCTTCACCTTGCATCTGCCTTGGGAACTGGGGGCGGATTTCTTCTTGCGCCACCTGCTGGATGGCGATCCGGCCTCGAACACCCTGTCCTGGCGCTGGGTTGCGGGGCTGCACACCCCCGGCAAAGCCTATCTTGCCAAAGCCGAGGTGATCACATCGCTCAGCGATGGGGCACATTGGCCCAAAGGGCTTGCGGAACAGTCCTTTGCCGTTGCCGGCCCGTCAAACCCGGTGCCCGGCCCCTGCCCGCAGGGCGGCGCCTGGGACCGGCACCTGCCGACCGCCTTGCTGCTGCACGAAGAGGACCTGTCGCCCGACTGGTTGCTGACCTCTGGCCTGCGGCCGCAGTCCACGGCCTTTCTGGTGGCCCCGGATGCCCGCTCGCCCCGGCCCGTCTCGCCGCTGATCAAGACCTTCGTCCGCGGCGCGGTGGAAGATTGCAGCCGCCGTCTGGCACCGGATCTGTCCAGCCTGCACGGCCCGGTTCAGGGGCCGGGCGCGGTTGACGCGCTGGTCGCCTGGGCGCGGCAGAGCGCCGCCTTGCAGGTGGTAACGCCCTTTGCCCCGGTCGGCCCGGTGGCGGGGCTGCTGGCCTCGCTCGACAAACGGCTGGCGGCCGAGAATATCCGGCTGATCCGGGCGATGCGGCCCTATGATGCTTCCCTTTGGCCGCATGCCACACACGGGTTTTTCCGCTTTCATCAGGCCGCGCGCAGACTGGTCTAATCCCGCCCTGACGGCGCATCGAAAAAGGCACGGCGCGCCAGGACCACCCGCGCCAGAGCAGTGATCAGACACAGGCCGCCAAAGATCAGTGCGGCGGGCGCAAACAGCGACGGCATCAGGCAGATCAGCGCAAAGAAGGCGATGGTTTCCGTTCCCTCCAGCAGGCCAACCGCGTAATAGAGCGACTTTTCCCCCTGCTGGGTTGTGGTCATGCGGCGTTTGGCCGCGATGATGGCATAGCCCAGAAAACTGGCAGCATTTGTATAGAATGCGGCCAAAAGAAATGCGCCAGCCACGGCATTGGCCGCAGGGTCGCGGATGACAAAGGCCAGCGGAATCGCGGCATAAAAGACGAAATCACAGAAAATGTCGAAATAGCCGCCAAAGTCGGTCTTGAAGGTGGCCCGCGCCACGGCGCCATCCAGCCCATCCAGCAGCCGCCCTGTCAACAAAGGCAGCAGCGCCAGCCAGCCCGGAAGGCCCAGGGCCAGCATCACCGCCGCCACCAGCCCGGCCACAAGGCCCAGCAGCGTCACCCCATCCGCCGTCGCCCCGCGTGCGGCCAGCCAGCGGCCGGCCTTGTTCAGCGGGGGGTCGATCAACTGCCGCATGGTTCCGTCAAGCATGGTATGCACTCCGTCCTTGCCCTGTCGCCCCCTGCCTTCGGAACAAAGCATGCGATCGTTACATCGGGTAGCGCAACTGTGTCCGGGCGTCACGAAGACTTGTCTGCAAAGAATTTCACTTGCGTGCCCGGCCCTGCCCTGCCTATCCCGAAGCTGTATCCTGCGACACGCAGACCGGGCCGGATGAGGCCCTTCCAAAGGGGTTTTCCATGCACAGACGCCATTTCCTGATCACCGCCGCCGCCCTGCTGGCCCTGCCGGCGCAGGCACAGTCGCAGGCAGATTGGGACAATGTTCTGCAACAGGCCCGCGGCCAGACGGTCTATTGGCATGCCTGGGGCGGTGATCCGAAGATCAATGATTTCATCACCTTCGTTGGCGAACAGGCCGAGGCCCGCCATGGGGTGACAGTGGCGCATGTCAAACTTGCCTCCACCGCCGATGCGGTCGCGCGGGTGCTGAGCGAGCGCAACGCAGGTACCGTGGCCGGAGGGGCGGTTGACCTGATCTGGATCAATGGTGAGAATTTTGCCGCCATGAAGGATCAGGGCCTGCTGTTTGGCCCCTTTGCGGAAAATTTGCCGAACTGGCCGCTGGTGGATGTGGCCGGCAAGCCTGCCGTCGTCACTGATTTCACCCTGCCGACGATGGGGTACGAATCCCCCTGGGCGATGGCGCAGCTGGTGTTTGAATATGACAGCACCCGCCTGGCCGAACCGCCGCGCAGCCTTGCGGCGCTCAAGGACTGGATCCTTGCAAATCCGGGCCGCTTCACCTATCCGCAGCCGCCCGATTATCTGGGCACCACCTTTCTCAAGCAGGTGGCCTACGGCACGCTTTCTGATCCGTCGGTGATGCAGCTACCGCTGGATGAGGCCACCTATGAGGCGACCGTGGCGCCACTGTGGGCCTGGCTGGATGCCGTGACCCCGGCGCTGTGGCGCTCGGGTGCAGCCTATCCGCAGAACGAACCCGCGCTGGGACAGCTCTTGGCCGATGCCGAGGTGGACATCGGCTTTGCCCTGAACCCCGGCCGGGCGAGCGCCGAGATTGCGGCGGGCACTCTGGCAGAGACCGTGCGCACCTTCACCTTCGACAGCGGCACCATCGGCAACGCGTCTTTCGTCGCCATCCCGTTCAACGCCACGCATCAGGCAGGGGCGCAGGTGATTGCCAACCTGCTCCTCGACCCCGAGATCCAGGCCCGGGCGCAAGATCCGAATGTGATTGGATTCCAAACGGTTCTGGACCTTTCTTCACTTTCCGACGCCGACCGCGCACGGTTTGACGCGCTCGAACTTGGCCTGGCCACCCTGTCGCCCGAAGATCTGGGCCCTGCTTTGCTGGAACCGCATGCCAGCTGGATGGTGCGGATCGGGCAGGACTGGGTGGAACGCTACGGCGTTGCCCAATGATCACGGGCGGCCTGCTGCGGTGGGCCCCCCGCCTGACACTTGCCTTGCTGATCCTGCCGGTGGCGGCAGGTCTCTTGGGCACTCTGATTCCGGCTTTTGCCAATGATGCCAACGGGTTTCACGCCCTTCTTGATTGGCCCGGCCTGCGCCCTGCGGCCCTGCTCTCGCTGACCACCGGGGTCAGCGCTACGGCGATGTCGCTCGCGATCACGCTTGTGCTGGTGGCAAGCCTCTGGGGCACGCGGTTTTTCGGGCTGATCCAGCATGTGCTGGCCCCTTTGCTGTCGGTGCCGCATGCGGCCGCGGCGCTTGGGCTGGCCTTTCTGATCGCGCCATCGGGCTGGATTGTCCGGCTGTTGTCACCCTGGGCCACCGGATGGGAGCAACCACCCGATTTGCTGATCCTGAATGACCCATATGGTCTGTCACTGACGCTTGGACTGGTCACCAAAGAGGTGCCGTTTCTGTTTCTGATGGCCCTTGCCGCCTTGCCCCAGACCGATGGGGCGCGGCGGATGAATGTGGCGCAAAGTCTGGGCGCGGGGCGGATCGCGGCCTTTGTGATTTCTGTATTGCCAAGTCTTTACAGGCAATTGCGGCTGCCAGTTTACGCAGTTCTGGCCTATTCGATGACCGCTGTCGAAATGGCGATGATCCTTGGCCCAACGCGCCCCAACACGCTGTCGGCGCAGGTGGTGATCTGGATGGCCGACCCCACGCTGCGCTTTCAGGCCACGGCCGCTGCCGGGGCGGTGCTGCAGTTGGGGCTGGTGGTGCTTGCGCTGGCGGGTTGGCGGGGGCTGGAGCGTCTGGCACGCCGGGGGATGGTGTCGTTGGCACGGGCAGGTCTGCGCGCCCATGCGCTGGACGCCATCGCCCGCAGCCTTGCGATCGGTGCCGGAACGGTGACGGCGGGGGCGCTGGGTCTGGGTCTGGCGGGGCTGGCGACCTGGTCGGTGGCCGGGTTGTGGTCGTTCCCAGCAGCCCTGCCCGATACTCTGACGCTGACCACATGGGCGCGCGCTGCCCCCGATCTGGCGCGCACCGGGGCGCTGACGCTTGGCATCGCGGTGACCGCCACAACCCTGTCGCTGGCCCTGGTGCTCGCCTGTCTGGAGGCAGAACACCGCTATGCCCTCTCTCCCGACGCGCGGTCGCTTTGGGTGTTGTACCTGCCGCTTCTGGTGCCGCAGGTGGCCTTTTTGCCGGGCCTGCAATTTGCAGCCCTGCGCAGCGGGATCGAAGGGCATTGGCTGGCCGTGGCTGCCGCCCATCTGGTGTTTGTGCTGCCTTATGTCTTTTTGTCGCTGGCCCCAAGCTGGCGGGCGTGGGACACACGCCTGTCGGTGGCCGGGCTGTCGCTGGGGGCCACACCGGCGCGGGTGTTCTGGCGCTTGCGCCTGCCCGTGCTGCTGCGCCCGGTGCTGACGGCGGCAGCCGTGGGGATGGCTGTGTCGGTCGGACAATACTTGCCGACGCTGCTGATCGGTGGCGGGCGGGTCGAGACAGTGACGACCGAAGCTGTTGCCCTGTCATCCGGGGGCAATCGCAGGCTGATCGGCACCTATGCCCTGCTGCAGATGCTGCTGCCTGCCGCGGGGTTTGCCCTGGCTTTGCTGGTCCCTGCCTGGCTGTTTCGCAACCGGCGCGGTATGGCGGTGACGGCATGACCGGCACATTGCAGCTGAACGGACTGCGCATCACCACTGGCAGCAGGCTGGTGGTCAATCTGACCCGGCAGGTCGCCCCCGGCGACGTCCTGACGATCATGGGGCCTTCGGGATCTGGAAAGTCCACGGCACTTGCCGCGATGATGGGCACGCTCGCCCCAGCCTTCCGTGCAGAGGGGCAGATCCTGCTGGCCGGACGCGATATCACCACCCTGCCCCCGCACAAGCGCGGCGTCGGCCTGTTGTTTCAGGATGATGTGCTGTTTCCGCATCTGTCGGTGGGCGACAATCTGGCTTTTGCGCTGCCGCCATCGGTCAAGGGCCGGGCTGCGCGCCGGGCCGCAATCGATGCCGCGCTGGATCAGGCCGACCTGTCCGGCTTTGCGCCGCGCGATCCGGCCACCCTGTCAGGCGGTCAACGCGCCCGCGTGGCCTTGATGCGGACGCTGCTGGCCAGACCTTGTGCCCTGCTGCTGGACGAACCCTTCTCGCGTCTCGATGCATCATTGCGCGTGCAGATCCGCAACTTTGTGGTGTCGCGGATCCGGACCGAAGGGCTTCCCGCCATATTGGTCACCCATGACGCCGAGGATGCCCATGCCGCCGGGGGGCATGTTGTGACCCCGCTTGGCGAGGCGGTCACGCTTTAACGCGCCAGAAACAGGTCCGCCCGCAATCCGCCCAAGGCGTCCGACCGGCCCAGCATCAGCCGCCCGCCATGGCTGCGCGCCACATCGGCCGCAATCGACAGGCCCAGACCGACCCCACCGCCATGGTTGGGGTCGCGCGCGGCCCCAAGCCGGGCAAAGGGGGCCATCGCCGCCTCGCGCTGGGTTTCGGGAATCCCGGGGCCATTGTCTTCGACCACAAAGCGCACCCCCCTTTCGGTGGCAGACAGCGTGAGCCTGACCGAGGTGCCGTGGCGCAGCGCATTGCCGATCAGGTTTTCCACTGCCCGCTGCACCGCTTGCGGCCGCATGCGCATCTCGACCGGACCGGCAAGAAGCGACTCGTAGTCTATGCTCTGGCCAGAGCGTTCGGCGTTTTCGACGATCTGGCGGCCGATCTCGGCCGGGTCGGCGGCCACCGGCTCTTCCATCGCGTCGCCCCGGGCAAAGGCCAGAAACGCATCGACCAGCCGCTCCATCTCGCGCACATCCGACAGCAGGGCCGCTGTATCTTCATCCTCGGGCAGCATCGACAGACCTAGCCGCAACCGGGTGATCGGCGTGCGCAAGTCATGGCTGACGCCTGACAGCATCAAGGTGCGTGTCTCGATCGCCCGCTCGATCCGGGCGCGCATGTCCAGAAACGCCGCCCCGGCCGCCCGCACCTCCAACGCGCCGCGCGGGCGGTAAGGCACGGCATCCCCCTTGCCAAAAGCCGCCGCCGCCTCGGCCAATCGCTTGATGGGACGCAGCTGATTGCGCAGGAACATATAGGCGATCAATGTCATCAGAACCGAAGACAACATCATGATGACCAGCAACTGATGCGGGTTAGACGCCGACACCCGCGATCGCGGCAAGGACACCAGCATCGGGCCATGCCGCGTCTGTTCGGCCAAAAGCACGGTGCCCTTCCGGCTGGCCAGATCAATCGACAGAATATTCGGCAAGCGGTTGCGCAATTCCGTGATCACCGGCCCCGCCGTCAGATCGGCCCAGCCGCGCAGATCGGAGGCTGCAATTTCTGGGGTGGGCAGAACAACGGTCATCTCCACCGTCCGGGCAAGGGGCCGCACCGCGGCACGGGCGGCTTCGGGGCTGTCGGCCTGTTCCACCGCGTTGCGCAGCAGGGTCAGTTCGACCACCACGCCATGCACCAACTGCCGCGTGACCCCTTCGAAATGCCGCTGAATGAAGGCGACCGAGACGATCAACTGCACGGTAACGATCGGCACCACCAGAATCAGCGCGGCACGGCCGAACAGGCTGCGGGGCAAAAAGGGCTTGAGGCTGAGGCGCATGGCGTTAGCCTAGCCGGGCAAACGGGCAAATGAAAGCGGGCAACACGGTGCAGGCAGGTGTGGTGGACTGGATCACAGACGATATCCGGCGCATTCTGGCCCCGAACCCCTCGCCAATGACCGGGCCGGGCACCAACACCTATATCCTTGGGCGCGGCACCGATGTGATCGTGGTTGATCCCGGCCCGGAAGATCCGTCGCATATCGCTGTGATCCTGGCCGCGCTGGCCCCGGCAGAGCGGGTCACGGCCATTGTGGTCACGCATGCGCACAAGGACCATTCTGCTGCGGCCCGTCCTCTTGCGGCCCTGGCCTCTGCTCCGGTGCTTGCCTTTGGCGATGCCGCATCGGGGCGCAGCCCGGTCATGGCGAGGCTGGTGGCAGGCGGGCTTGCGGGTGGCGGTGAAGGGGCGCATCACGCCTTCCGTCCCGACCGGTGCGTGGCGGATGGCGCGGTATTGCCCTGCGCCGGAAAGGGCCTGCGCATCCTGCACACGCCGGGTCATATGGGCGGACATATCTGTGTCGCTTTTGGCGATGTGCTGCTGTCGGGCGATCACGCCATGGGCTGGGCCTCCAGCCTGATCTCGCCACCCGATGGGGATATGGGGGCTTATATGGCCTCACTCTACCGCCTGATGGAGGAGCGATGGCGTCTGATGTTGCCCGGCCATGGCGATCCGGTCTGCGACGTGGCGGGGCGACTGCAGGCGCTTGCAGACCATCGCCGCGCCCGCGAAGCCGAGGTGCTGGCCGCGCTGCGCACCAGGCCCGCAAACGCGGCGACGCTTGCCCGCAGCATATATCACGGGACACCGGCCGCATTGCTGCCCGCCGCCCAAAGGAACGTTCTGGCCCATCTTATTGATCTCGAACACAGAAACCTTCTGGCATGCACCGACCTGCCCGGCCCCGACACAATCTTCACACCAACTGATGCTGGATGACGATTTTTCCCCAATGCCCCTTTACGCCCCCAAAACCACTTGCTATACGGCCCACGTGTTCCGGCGTAGCTCAGCGGTAGAGCAGTTGACTGTTAATCAATTGGTCGTAGGTTCGATCCCTACCGCCGGAGCCATTTTCCCAAAGAAGATGGAAATATATCAAGGTTTTGAGTGACTTGCGGTCCCTCTCGGTGCACATTCGAGCACATGCGAGGCACACATTGGGCTCACCTTGACGCACATTGAACGGACCAAATCGGGCGGCGGTCAGTATCGCCGGAGAGTGCCCAAGGATATGTCCGCAATCATCACCAAGCGCGCGTTCAAGCGTATGCTGGGCTAGTCTGAGCAAGAGGCGCTTGCCGCCTATCCACGGCAGGCGCTGTCCTGCATTGGCATCAGATACGCGGTCTTCCCGTTGCAGCGAGAGGCAGCAACGGGGATAAGTCTGGCCTTTCCTCTGCCTCGGGCGACGCACTGTGCTGCGCCCAAGGCCCTTCTGCACATTACACAGGACGCCACCCTCTCGGATTCGCGCAGGGCCGTGCTAGACCGTGACCTGTGTCGATGGCATAGACAACGCTTCAGATTGCCTTGATCGCGCCGCCGTCGATCCGGATGCGGGACCCCGTGACATATCCCGCGCGGTCTGACGCCAGAAAGGTCACGACATCGGCAAATTCCTCGGGCTTGCCGTAGCGTCCCGCCGGGATCGTCGCACGGGATTTCACCGCAACCTCTGCAACATCGGTCTGTGTCCGCTTGGCGGCGGCGGCATCCAGCTCGTCCACCCGTTCTGTATGGATGCGGCCGGGCAGGACCACGTTCACGGTAATGCCATCAGCGGCCACTTCGTTGGCAAGGGTCTTGGACCAGCCCACCACCGCCGAGCGCACCCCGTTTGACAAGGCAAGATTGGGGATCGGCTGTTCGACACCCGATGAGGTGATCGAGATCACCCGCCCCCATTTGCGGTCCTGCATCGGCGGCAGCAAGCGGGCGGTCAGATGAAAGAGATTGGCCGCCATGGCCTCGAAATGCAAGATCCATGCCCCGCGCTCTGCGCCTTGCGCGGTTCCGGGCGGCGGGCCGCCGCTGTTGTTGATGATGATGTCGACACCCCCCTCGGCCAACAGCCTGTCCGCGACCGCATCGACGGTGCTGAGATCCGACAGATCAAGTTTCACCGGGTGGACCGAAGCCAGCCCAGCCGACCAGGCCTCAATTTTCTCGACACTGCGGGCGGCGGCGAAAACCGTAGCCCCTTCAGAGGCCAGCGATTGCGCAATCGCCTTGCCAAGGCCCCGGCTGGCGCCCAGCACCAGCGCGCGTTTTCCGGCGAGTCCCAGATCCATCAGTTCAGCTCCTTCAGTCGTGCGTCCTGCCGTGCGATCAAGGCATCGACCTCTTGCCGGCTTTGCGCCGAAAGCGCAGCCCCGGGTTTGCGCAGGCTGTCATGCGCGATCACACCGCGCTTGGCCAGAACGTATTTGCGGATCGCCAGCCCCAGACCCGGCTGCTGTTCAAAGCGGGCCAGCGGCAGATAGGCGTCAAACAGATCGCGCGCGGCGTCCATCTGGCCCGCGTCAAACAGCCTGACAACCCCGGTCATCATTTCGGGATAGGCAAATCCGGTCATCGCGCCATCGGCCCCGCGTGCCATTTCTTCGGGCAGGAACAACCCGCCATTGCCACACAAAATGGAGATGCGGCGGTTCAACACACCATCGCGGCGCAGGGTGGTGATCTTTTCCAGACCCGGCCAATCCTCGTGCTTGAGGCAGACACAGGTCTCATGCTCATTCACGATGCGCGCGATCACTCCTGCCGACATCTGCACGTTCGTGACCAAGGGAAAATCCTGCAAGACGAACGGAACGTCGCCGATCAGCTCTGCCACCTGTCGGAAATAGGTCAGGATCTGATCATCGGTGCGCAGGCTGGAAGGGGGGGCCACCATCACGGCAGCGGCCCCCAGATCCATCACCATCGTGGTCAGGGTCTTGATTTGCGCAAAGCCGGGGGCGGAGACGCCCACCACCACGGGCACGCGCCCCGCCACACGCGCCAGAATGCGCGCAACCACGTCGCGCGACTCCTCAACCGTCAACTTGGGGGCCTCGCCCATCATCCCCAGAACGGTCAGCCCTGTTGCGCCAGCCTCAAGGTAGAAATCAACCATGGAATCGCAGCTTTCCATATCGATGCGGCCATCAGGGTGAAACGGTGTGACGGCAATCACGAAAACGCCGCGCGCAGTGATGGTAAGCTGGGTCATGTTCTGTCCTTCAGTGTCTTTTGCAATGCGACGCGCCCGATCGCCATGGCGACGGCGGCCTGACAGGGTTCCACCACGGGAATGCCAAGATGCTCTTCCAGATCGGTGCGAAAGGCCGTCATTCCCGCACAGCCCAGAATGACCACATCCGCCATGGCAGTGTCACGCAGGCGGGTGCCAACCGATGTCAACCGCTCGAAGGTGCGCGCCTTGTCTTGCAGGTCAAGCACCCCAAGCTCCAGCGGCAGATCGGCCGCCAGCCGGTCCATCACCCCCATGGCACCGATATAGCGCATATGGCGCGGAATGCTGCGTGACAGGATCGACAGGATGCCGAAGCGCTGCCCCATCATCATCGCCGTCAGGATCGAGGCTTCGGCAATGCCCAACACAGGCCGCGCCGATTGCTCGCGCAGGGCGGCAAGGCCCGGATCGGAATAGCACGCGACGACAAAGGCGCTTGCCTCGGCCTCCAGCGCCGCACAATGGGCCAGCAAGGGGCCGACCACCCCGTCGACATGGGCCTGGGTTTCAATGCCCGGCGGTCCTTCGGCCAGGGTGCGCGCCTCGATGTGCACGTGGCTGATGGCCCGCATCGGATTGACGGCTTGGGTAATGCCATCTGTCACATGCTGGCTGCTGTTGGGATTGATCACATAGATCGTCATCGCTGATGCCCCTTTTCGCCCCAGAAGTCTGCGGGCAATTCCAGATCTGCCGCCGCCCCGATCCGCGCGATCATCTGCGCGGCCTGTGATGCAGCATCGTTCAACACGTCCGCCGCGTCGACCTGCGTGGCCCGGCCGTCCCGCAAAACCATCCGGCCCCCAACCATGACCGAAGACACGTCATTGCCATTGGCAAAGCACACCAGCCGGTGCAGCGGCATGTTTGGCGGGTAGAGATGGGGCTTGCGCAGGTCCACCATGACCAGATCAGCGGCCTTGCCCGTCTCGATCGATCCGATCCGGTCGGCCAGGCCAAGCGCCTGCGCAGCGCCAATGGTGCACATCTCCAGCACCTTGCCGATGGGCAGCACCGAGGCATCACGAAAGAAGGTGCGGTGATAATGCATCGCCTGCTGCATGTGGCGGAACATGTCGCCCGAGCGGTCTGGTGCCGTTGCATCCGACCCCAATGCCACGCAGGCCCCTGCCGCCATCAGTTCGGTGGCGGGGCAGCGCCCCATGATCGATGCAATGGCCGAGGGGTTGTGCGCCACCTTGGTGCCGGTTCGTGCTACAAGGGCAATCTCGTCATCATGCAGGTCAATGCAATGCGACAGCAAGGCATCCGGCCCCAGCAACCCCAGCTTTTCGGCGCGCCGCACCGATCCGCGCCAGTGCCCGTCCTGGGTAAAGACCAGACCGCGGTCGCGGGCGAACGCCCTGATGCGCTGAACCTGATCACAGGCGGCGGCATAGTCTTGGGCTGTCATGTCCCGCTCATGCTCATCACGCAGCACCGGGTAGAGCATCGCAATCTGGATGCGCCCGTCATGGGTGTCGTGCCAGGCATCGACGATCTCGCTGCAGGTCTGGAACTGGCGGTCAAAGCCGACGTCGTACCTTTGCCGCGTGCCATCCGACCACTCGGCATAGCTGCGCGGATGGGGCGGGCGGGTGGGACCGACCGCGACCATGCTGCGGGTGCCGACCTCGACCACGGCGCGGCAATGCGCGGCGGCATGGGCGGGATCATCGGTCCGCATGATGGTATCGCCACCGCCCAGCAGCGAAACCCCCGTTGTCACGCCGAACCGCAGCCGCTCCAGCGCGGCAAGCCGCGCCTCGGCATACCAGAACGCAGGGGGCGAGGCCTGGGTGTAGACTTCGCCGCAGATGTCTTCCCAGCGCGCGCCGCCGTGCATTCCCATGGATTTCACCAGACCGTGGCCCGCATGGGCGTGCACGTCGATCAGGCCGGGGATGATGATATGGCCGCTGGCGTCAATCGTCTCGGTCGCCTCGACCGACCCGCGCAAGGCCTGCGCGGTGTCGATGGCGATGATCTTACCATCCAGAACCGCAACCGCACCATCTGCAATCACACGGCGGGCCGGGTCCATCGTGACCACAACACCGCCTGTTACCAGAGTATCTGCGCGCATCCTCAACCCTCTCTCAGTTCGGGCAACCGCGCCACGTCGATTACCCCGTCTGCGGGCATTGCAAAGTCCGGGTTGCTGCCCGCCAATCCGATGACCCGCAGCGGGTTGTACAGCGTCAGCCAGGCCGGATCATCCTGCAGCAGCGCATAAGCCGCGCGCCAGATGTCGGCGCGGGCGGCGCGGTCGGGGGTGACGCGGCCCTTGTCGATCAAGGCCTCTATCTGCGGATTGGCATAGCCCTGCCACCACGCCCCCGCGATCCGCGAGTCGATCTTTTCATAAAGGACCCGGTAGGTGCTCATCGGGCTTGAATCGAAGACGCATAAATCGCGGATCTCTTTGCGGCGCACCATATGGGCATAGTCTTCGCGCTCGGTGTGAACGTGCACGCGCAGGGTGATGCCAATCTCGGCCAGCTGATCGCCAAGCGCGGCGGTCAGGCGTTCGGCCTCATCAGGCAGACGAGTCGGGCAGTCGACCTCCAGCGTCAGGCCATTGCCATAGCCCGCATCGGCCAGCAGGGCGCGGGCAGTGTCGCGGTCCAGCCCCGCGCCGTCACCCTGCCCTGCCCCGTAATGGACCGGGCTGACGAAACCGTGCAAAGGCTGGGCGGCACCGGACATGACCGTTTCCACCAGCGCGTCACGATCCACACAGAGCGTCAAAGCCTTGCGCACCCGCGCATCGGCCAACGGACCCCGGGCCGCGTTGAGCAGATAGATGATCGCCACCGGCGACAAATAGACGTGCCGCATGGCACCAAGTCGTTGTGATTGCACAAAGTCCAGCCCGTTTGCCACCTGAACCGTGCCGTTTTCCAGCAAGGCCAACCGCTCCGCCGGGTCTGGCACGGCCAGCCATGTGATTCCCGGATTGGCGGGCGTCCCGGCGAAATGCCCATCCCGGCGCTCTGCCGTGATCTGCCCGGGCAGAGTCTGGGTGATGCGATAGGTGCCAGACCCGATCTGGCACCCATGATCCCCCGCATCCAAGGCCGCAAAGGCTGAGGGGGCGACGATGAAGGCCTGCTCCAGCACGTCCAGCAGATCGGCCATCGGGGCCTGCAATGTCACCACGAGGGTAACCGCATCCGCCACCTTCAGCCCGGCATTGCCCAGATACTGCCGCCATACCGCAGGAGCCCCCAAAGTATAGCCCTTGTCTTCGCGGGCCATGCGCGCCAGCGACGCGGCAACCGCAGATGCATCACAAGGCGTTCCGTCATGAAAGGTGACGTTGGGGCGCAGGTGGAAGGTCCATTGCACCGCGTCGTCCGACACTTGCCAGTCTCGCGCCAGATGCGGCACATAGTCCTGCCCGACCCGGCGCACCAGCGTGTCATAGACCGCGTGATACATCGTCAGCGTGTCGCTGGCATCGGTACAATCATGCGGGTCCTGCAGCCCGACCCTGGCTTGAGCAATGCGTGTCATGGTCTGTCCCTGTCCGGTTCTTCCACAAGATGGCAGGCCACCTTTTGCCCCCCACCAACATCGGCCAGCCGAGGCCGTTCTTGCGCGCAGCGCTCCCATGCAAAGGGACAGCGGGTGCGGAAACAGCAGCCCGATGGCAGGGTCAGCGCTGAGGGCACCTCGCCGTTCAGCGTGATCTCATCAACATCGCGCCGTTCCTTGATGCTGGGCGCCGCTGACAGCAAAGCCCGGGTATAGGGGTGGCGCGGATGGGAGAACAGCACATCACGCGGCGCAGTTTCGACCAGAAACCCAAGATACATCACCCCGATCGTATCTGCGATGTGGTGAACCACCGACAGATCATGGCTGATGAACAGATAGGCCAGCCCGAATTCGTCGCGCAGATCCATCATCAGGTTCAGGATCTGTGCCTGAATCGAGACATCAAGCGCCGACACCGGCTCATCCGCGATGATCAGCCCCGGCATCACCGACAGCGCCCGTGCGATGCCGATCCGCTGCCGCTGCCCGCCCGAAAACTGGTGCGGATAGCGCCCGCCGTGTTCCACGCTCAGCCCGACCTTGGCCAGAAGTGCTTCAATCCGGGCCGGAACAGCCTTGCGCTCTTCGGCCGTCCGGGTCTGCTGCAGCAAGGGTTCGGCAACAATATCCCTGACCCGCTGCCGCGGGTTGAGCGAGGCATAGGGGTCTTGAAAGATCATCTGCATCCGCGCCCGCACCGGCAGCATCTTGGCAAAGCCGTAGCTGGCAATATCCTCGCCATCGATGCGGATCTCGCCCTGCGTGGGCTGATGGATGCGGGCAATCGTCTTGGCGACGGTCGATTTGCCACAGCCACTTTCCCCGACCAGCGCCATGATCTCTCCGCGCCGGATCGAGAAACTGATGCCGTTCACCGCATGAACAACGGGTTTGTCGATCCTGACGCCGGAGCCGCTGATCTTCAGCCGATCCAGCAGCCCCCCGCCGATGTCAAAATGCATTTTGAGGTCGCGGACCTCGAGTATGGGCAGGGCATCGCTCACGCAAGATCTCCCGGCTGCAAGGGGTAATGGCAGGCCGCCCATTGCGAGGCGTTCTGTGGGCGCAACTGTGGCTCTTCCACTGCACAAAGCGCCTGCGCGCGCGGGCAGCGGTCGCGGAAATTGCAGCCTTTCGGCAGGTTACGGATATCGGGCACCGTTCCCGGGATCTGCTTCAGCCGCGGGTGGCGATTTGCCGGATCGGGAATGCTGTCGATCAGGCCGCGGGTATAGGGGTGCGCCGGGGTTTCGATCAGGTCGCGTGTGCGACCGCGTTCGACCACATTGCCACAATACAGCACCGTGATGTGATCAGCCATTTCCGACACAACGGCCAGATCATGGGTGATCAGGATCATCGAGGCCCCGCGCGCCGCGATCTGCTGGCGCATCAGCTTGAGGATCTGGCTCTGGATGGTCACGTCCAGCGCTGTGGTCGGCTCGTCCGCGATGATCAGACGCGGTTTTGCCAGCATGGCAATGGCGATCACGACCCGCTGCCGCATCCCGCCGGAAAACTGGTGAGGATAGGCCCCCAACCGGTCTGCCGCCCGGCTGATGCCGACGCTTTCCAACATCTCGACACAGGCCTTGCGGCGCGCTGCCGCATCCAGATCGGAATGCAGCCGCAACACTTCATCCATCTGCTGGCCCACCGTGTGCAGCGGGTTCAGCGATGTCATCGGGTCTTGAAACACCATCGAAATCTCGCGGCCCCGGATCTGGCGCAAGCGGTCTTCGCCGGCGGTCACCAGATCCTCGCCGTTCAGCAGGATCTGGCCGCCCATGATCTGACCGGGGCTGTCGATCAGCCCAAGGATCGAAAAGCCGACCACGGATTTTCCGCCGCCGCTTTCCCCGACCAGCCCCATGATCTCGCCCTCGCCGATGTCGAAACTGACACCGTTGACGGCTTTGACCGTGCCGGAAAACGTATGGAAATAGGTGCGCAGATCCCGCACCGCCAATAGGGCATGTTGGGTCTGCACCGTCATTTCAGCCTCGGATTCAATTCGTCGCGCAAGAAGTCACCAAAGAGGTTGATGCCGAAGACCAGCGTCATGATGGCAAGACCGGGGAACACTGATGTCCACCACAACCCGCTGAACAGCACGTCAAACCCGTTCTTGATCAAGAGCCCCAGCGACGGCTGGGTGATCGGCACTCCCACCCCCAGAAAGCTGAGCGATGCCTCGATCAGCACGAAGGTTCCGACCTGAATGGTGGCGATCACGATAAGGGGTGTCATCACATTGGGCAGCACATGCTTGCGGATGATCTTGGAGTTGGGCAGCCCGGCCACCTTGGCCGCCTGCACATATTCCTTCTTGATCTCGGACAGGGTCGCCCCACGCACCGTGCGGGCATAGACCACCCAGCCGACGGCGGTCAGTGCGATCAGCACCTTGTCCACGCCCGTTCCCACGGCCGACATCAGAAACAACGCAATCAGGATTGACGGAAACGACAGCTGGATATCGGCGATCCGCATGATGACGGAATCGACAATCCCGCCATAAAACCCTGCGATCAGCCCCAGCACCGTGCCGATCACGCAGGAGGCGATCATCGCCACCAGCCCGATGAACACCGAAATCCGCGCGCCATACAGGATCGATGCCCAGACATCGCGCCCCTGCCCGTCGGTGCCCAGCAAGAACCGCGGATCGCCGCCTTCCAGCCAGACCGGCGGTTTGTAACTGTCCATCAGGTTCAGTGCGGCAATGTCATAGGGGTTCTGATCCACCAGAAACGGCCCCGCCGTCACCGCGAAAGCAAAGGCCAGCATCAGCGCGCTGCCCACGACGGCAGAGGTGCTGCGCCGGTAGTTGTGGAAGAATTCAGTCTGGACGAAGCTGGTCATGCGCCCCTCATTTCAATGTGATGCGAGGGTCAATCAGCGTGTAGACCAGATCGACCAGAAAGTTGATGACAACAAAGATCAGGGCCACAAGCATCAGATAGACCACGATCACCGGGCGGTCGGCGCGGTAGATCGAGTCGATCAACAGCTTGCCCATCCCCGGCCATGAGAAAATCGTCTCGGTGATGGTCGCAAAGGCAATCAGATCCCCCAGCTGCAGGCCAAAGATGGTGACAACCGGGATCAGCGCGTTTTTCAGGCCGTGCTTGTACAGCACATCCTGACGGGTTGCTCCCTTGGCGCGGGCGAATTTCATGTAATCCTGCCGCGCCACCTCCATCATTCCGGCACGCGTCATCCGCAACAGAATGGCCATGGTCGCCAGGGAAAGGGTCACCGCAGGCAGAATGATGTGATGCCAGCCGTTCCAGGTGACAAGGCTGGTCCGCACCCCGAACACCTCGCCGGTCTCACCGCGCCCGGAAGAGGGAAATATGCCCAGATGCACCGCAAAGAAGTAGATCAGCACCATGCCGACCCAGAAGCCCGGCAAGGATATGCCCAAGAGTGACCCGGCCATGATGATGCGGCTGAGCCTGCCGTTCGGATTTGCCCCCGCATAGACCCCAAGCGGGATCGCCACCACGACGGCCAGAACCATCGCCACCAGAACCATTTCAACCGTGGCGGGCATCCGTTCCAGGATCAGCGCCAGGGCCGGCTGGCGGAACACATAGGACTGACCGAAATCGCCCTGCACCAGACTGCTGATGAAAATCCAGTATTGCACCGGCAAGGATTGATCGAGGCCCAGAATACGCCGTGCCTGCTGAATCTGGTCATCGGTTGCGTCGATGGGCACGATCATGAACACCGGATCGCCGGTAAAGCTCATCATCAGGAACACGACCAGAGACACGATCCAGAGCACCAAGAGCATCTGGATCAGTCTTTTGATAAGATATCCAAGCATATCAGAATACTGACTTTTCTTGTCTGCGGGGTCAGGAAAGGCCCCGGCCTTCCCCATGGGCAAGGCCGGGGCCGTGGACGATCGGGATTATTCAACGTCCATTTCAAAGGCAGACAGGAACTTGTCTGCGCGCGGGGTCAGGGTGACACCGTCCCGCACACCATAGATATCCTGTTCATAATGCAGCGGGATCATCGGAATGTCCGCCATCAGCAGCTTGGTCGCTTCTTGCAGGATTGCATCCCGCTCGGTCACATCGGGGGTGGAATCCGCCTGATCGACCAGATCATCAAGCGCCGGGTTCGAGTAAGATCCACGGTTCACCTGACCATAGCCTTCCTTCTTGTCACGGCTGTAGAACAGGGCCTGATACATTGACCCGGCATCGCCCGATGGCACATCCCAGCCGCTCATGATGAAGCTGGAATTTTCGGAGGGCACACGGATGTAGCCCCAGAAATTCGACTTCGGCATGATGTTCAGATTGAGCGTGACATTGATCTGCGCCAGCATTGACGCCAAGGCCTGTGCAATCTGCGCGTCGTTCACATAGCGGTTGTTGGTCGCGTCCAGGGTCATGGTGAAGCCGTCAGGATACCCCGCCTCGGCCAGCAGTGCCTTGGCCTTTTCGATATCGAGCGGATACATCTGGCGGAAATCCATGCCCTCGACAAATCCCAGATGCGAGTCCGGCACATATTGCGCGCTTGGCGTGGCCAGACCGTTCATGACGATCTTGTTGATCGCATCCACATCAATGGCCCGCGCAATGGCTTCGCGCACCCGTTGGTCGGTCATCGGGTTGGGGCCGTCGATGGTGGGCGATGTTTCGCGCGTATCCATGCCCAGGACCACGTTCAGCAGGCTTGGCCGCGTCACCACCTCGAAACCGGCCTCGTTGCGGACCCGGTCAACGTCGCGGACCGCCAGATCCTGCACCACATCCACTTCACCGGTCAGCAAGGCCGCCGTGCGTGTGGCCGGGTTGGTGATGGGCCGGAAGGTCACGGTTTCGATCTTTGGCGCGCCGCCCCAGTAGTCGGCAAAGGCCGACAGAACCAGCCGCTCCTCCTTGATCCATTCCTGCAGCTTGTAAGGCCCCGTCCCCATCGGCTTCAGGTCCATGTCCTGATCGCCGGTGGCGGTGGTGTATTCCTCGTCCAGGATCAGCAATTCGGCCAGATCGTTTGGCAAGACCGCATAGGGTTGCGGGGTCTTGATTTCCACCGTCAGATCGTCGATCGCCGTGGCCGATGCGATGCTTGCCACCAGATCGGGCCGGATGGATGCCCGCGCCTTTTCCACCGAAAACACCACATCTGCGGCGGTGAAGGCATTGCCGTTGTGGAAGGTGACACCTTCGCGCAGCTTGAACCGCCAGGTGGTGTCATCCACCCGCTCCCAGCTTTCTGCCAGACCGGGGCCGAATTCCAGATCGGCGCTGCGGGACACAAGCGGATCATACAGATGGTAATACATGATGTTGGAGGACAGCTCTTCCCCGGCAAGCGGGTAAAGATGGCTGGGGTCCGCGGTCAGGCCGATGGTCAGCGATTTCGTCTGGGCGAAAGACGCGCCGGCCGCAACGACCACAATCGCTGCGCCAAGCGTGTAACACCGCCAAGCTGTTTGAGACAGGATCTTCATAGACACTCCATTGTTGGTCGCGCATCGCGAGGTAAGGAGGAGACGGTTTGCCGCCTCTCGTGATTATTGTTGAAGGCAAAGAGGATCAGTGGCCGGGCTTGGCCGTCTGCACTTCGATCTGATAGCCTTCGGGATCGTTCATCACGAAGGCGCGGATACCAAGTTCGGCGCTATCACGCGGTGCAGTCAGGCCATCGACGCCACAGTGAGCGGCCCATGCATGCCAGGCGTCAACATCGGGCACGCGCAGACAGAGCTGGCAGGTCTTGGCCGCTGCCCAGTTCTGCATGCCGCGGGTTTCATCGACCAGACCGATATGGGCCTGACCGTCGATCCGGTAGATTTTCGACCATCCCTGATCAATCGCCAGCGTCAGGCCCAGCACATCCTCGTAAAAGGCCATCGCGGTCTTCAGGTCGCGGTAATATTGAAAGGTGATGGCAAGCACGATCCCGTCTGCGGGTCGTTGTGGTGCTGGCAAGGTCATCTGTCCACCCGGTGCTGGTTCATGTATCCCGACTGTATACACGAAGAACACCGAGTCAACAAAGCTGTGCCCCCTCTGCGGTCAGAGGCCCTGTGAATTTCGTCAGAACGGGTGATAAATGTGCGAAATGATCGACTCGCGCACTTTCTTGAGATGAAGTCGCATCGCCTCGGCTGCACCTTCGGCGTTGCCGCCCATAATCGCATCGATAATGGCGATGTGTTCATGACAGCCGGGCTCGAATCGTTCCGGAATGGAGCCTTGGTCATACATCCGCGTCTTGATCTTCAAGCCTTCGATCAGTTCCCCCAGCAGACGCGACCCCGCCAATTCGGCAATCTTCAGATGCAGCTCTTTATCCAGCGCGTAATGATCGCCCGGGCTGGGCCGTGGACCGGCCAGAAATGCGCTGACCCTTGCCCGCATTTCCACCAAATCATCCGTGTTTTTTCCCGAAACGGCGGCTTTTCGGGCCGCCTCGCATTCCAATAGACTGCGGACATGAAGGATTTCCATGATGTCTTGCAACGACACCCGGTTTACGGCGGGGGCACCGCCGGACGTGCGGGTTGCAAGCCCTTCGCTGATCAGCTGGCTGATCGCTTCGCGCACCGGCGTGCGGGACACGCCAAGCTGGTCCGCAAAATGGTTTTCGCGCAGCGGTGATCCGGGCGACAAAGTCCCATCCAGGATCATCGCCTTCATCCGCTCATAGGCCGAACTGCCCAAAGTTTTCGCTGTTTCGGCCATCGCATTCCCCCTGATCATCCCGATACCGCCGTGTTGCTTGCACCTAGCATATAAATGCGACACAATTTAGTATACACTTGGTATATCAGCATGCAACGCAGCGGCGGTCGATGATGGAAAAGCAGCTCTATGACACAATCATCCGGGGGGGCACTGTCGTGCACTCCCAAGGCACCGGCCCTGCGGATATCGGCATCCTTGACGGCAAGATCAGGGCGGTCGCAGACCGGATCGATGTCAGGGCAGAGTCCGAAATCGACGCAACCGGCCTTCTGGTCTTGCCGGGCGGTGTAGACACCCACTGCCATATCGAACAGGTCTCAGGCGCGGGTCTGCTGAATGCAGACACCTTCGAGACGGCAACCCGCTCGGCTGCGATGGGCGGCACAACGACCGTCGTATCCTTTGCCGCGCAACACCCCGGCCACAAGATGGCGACGGTGGTCAAAGACTATGCCGCGCTTGCGCGCAAGGGTGCGCTGATCGACCATGCGTTTCACATGATCGTCTCGGACACGTCCAATGGCAATCTGGAGCATGACATTCCCGCGCTGATCGCCGAAGGGCATCGCTCGATCAAGATCTTCACCACCTATGACAAGGTCCGGCAGGATGACAAATCCATCCTCGACATTCTGAGCGTTGCAAAAGACCACGGGGCGCTTGTCTGTTTCCACGCCGAAAATGACGGCTTGATCCGCCATATGACCGAGAAACTGATTGCCGAGGGCAAGACAGCCGCCAGGTATCACGCCGCCTCGCACCCGCGCGCGGCCGAGATCGAAGCGATTGACCGGATGTGCCGCTTTGCGGAATTCACCGGCGCGCGGATCATGATCTTTCACGTCTCGACCCGTGAAGGCGTTGCCATCATTCGCGATGCGATTGCCCGAGGGGTGCCAGTGCAGGCAGAAACCTGCCCCCATTACCTGTTCATGACCAGCGATATCCTGAACCAGCCCAGAGCAGAGCGCTTTCTTTGCTCCCCACCGCAGCGGACCGCCGATGACCAGGCCGCACTCTGGGACGGGCTCAGCGACGAGACGATCACCCTTGTCACATCGGATCACGCCCCGTACCGCATGGACGAGACCGGAAAATTTGCCAATGGCAGGGAGGCACCCTTCAACCGCATCGCCAATGGCATGCCGGGTCTTGAAACGCGTATGCCGCTGATGTTTGACGCGATGGTGACAAAAGGGCGGATGTCGCTGGAGCATTTTGTCTTTGTCACCGCCACTGCCCCTGCGCGGGCTTTCGGGCTTCGCCACAAGGGTCAGATCGCGCCGGGCTTTGATGCAGACCTGGCGCTTTGGGACAAAGACCTTTCCTACACCTACAAGGCCAACGATCTGAGCGACAATGTGGGTTACAACCCTTTTGAGGGCACAACGGTCACTGGCCTGCCGGTCACGGTCTTGTCGCGCGGCAAATGTGTGATCCGTCGCCGTGTCCTTGAGGGCACGCCCGGCCAGGGCCGCTGGCTGCCGATGGAATAGCGGCGGACCGGGCGGCGCGCACCTGACACTTGCGCAGGTTGCCGCGTGGCTCTGGTCAGCTGTGGGTCTTGATCGCGAGGAAATGCGCGACAGGTTGGAACGCGCACCGTCGGCACGCGTTGGTCTGCGCAAGGGCGAGGCCTTCGGCACACCTGTCGTCACGCGCGCCGTCTTAATCACAGCATTCTGAAAGGCTGCTTTTCGATGAAAATCCTTATGGTTCTGACCTCACATGACACGCTCGGCGACACGGGCAAGAAGACCGGCTTTTGGCTCGAGGAATTCGCTGCCCCCTATTATGTTTTCAAGGATGCAAAGGCGGAGGTGACACTGGCCTCGCCCAAGGGCGGCCAGCCGCCGCTGGACCCCACCAGCGACGCGGAAGATGCACAGACCGATGCCACGAAACGCTTCAAGGGCGACAAGGCAGCGCAGGCCGATCTGGCGGATACTGTCGTGCTGTCGACGGTTTCGGCGCATGACTTTGATGCGGTCTTCTATCCCGGCGGTCACGGCCCGCTTTGGGATCTCGCCGAGGATGCCGACAGTATCAAGCTGATCGAAGCCTTCGCCGCAGCCAACCGCCCCGTCGCCGCAGTCTGCCATGCGCCAGCGGTGTTCAAGAATACCAAAGATGCCGAGGGCAAGCCGCTGGTATCGGGCAAGACCGTGACCGGGTTCACCAATACCGAAGAAGACGCCGCCGGCCTGACCGATGTGGTGCCGTTCCTGGTGGAAGACATGCTGAAAGCCAACGGTGGCCTGTATGAGAAAGGTGCAGACTGGGCATCTTACGTCGTCACCGACGGCAAGCTGGTCACCGGCCAAAACCCCGCATCATCGGAAGAAGCGGCACGAAAACTGCTGGATCTGCTTTAATCCGAAAGCGCTCGCACCTCGATCACTGCCCCCCTCAGCATCTGCTCGCGGGGGGCAGGTTTTGGGGAGCGGTCTACCGGCTCCGCTGCCCGCATGACCGCGCGGGAATGTTGATCTTCACCCATTCGAGATGCATGCCGACCGCGGTGGCGCATTCCTAGATCATTCTGCCGCAGCGCGGGATTTGAGAGTCACCCGACCACCTTCGGACGGCCGGCCCGCGCCATTGCCCCGATCAGGTGGCATGGCACTGGGTGACGCCAGTTGAAACTCGGCCACCAGCGCCGTCAGAAACCGCTCTGCTGCCGGACCGAGGGTGCGTGATTTTCGCCGACACAGACACATCCGGGTCGAGGAATCATCAAGACCGGAAATCGCGATCGGTATCAGGTCCCCGTCGCGGTCCTCTTCCCAGACCGCCACTTCCGGCATTACCGCTATTCCGATGCCAGACCGGGCATAGGCTTTCAGAGCGGGAATGGAATTTGCCGTCATGTGCGGCTGACCATCCCGGTGCTGATTTGGGACGATCGAGTTGAAGGCGACGCGACTGGTATAGCTTGGCGGCATGGCCGCAAACGGCAGCGCGACAAGTTCCGCAATATTAATGCTGCTGGCACCGGCCAAAGGATGGCTCTCGCCGACGACGGCGACGATCCGGTTGGGTCGTTCCGCCACTATTTCGATATCCGGGTGGTCGGGCGCAGTAACCACCAAGGCGAAATCCGCCAGATCATGCACCAAGGCGCGTTCGGCTTGGCGCCCCGCCGCGATGTGCAGTTGGGTGCGCATAAGAGGATAGGATTTGGCCATGCGGATCAGGCAGGGCATCAAAAACCGCTCGACCAGCGATTGCGAGACGTGAATGCGCACCGTCCCGTGCCCCTCGGATTCGACCTCGTCAATGTCGGCGGCCAGCCGGTCCATGCGATGCAGCATCTGGCGCGCCGCTTCGACAACCAGATGCCCTGTCGGTGTCAGCCGCATCCCGCGCGAATGGCGGTCGAACAGCACGACACCCAGTTCACTTTCCAGCAAGGCGATCTTTCGGCTCAGACTGGATGGGGTCAGGTTGACGATCTGAGAGGCTGCCAGCGACGATCCGTGTTCTGCAACCAGAACAACGTAGCGGAGGACTTCCAGCGGCATACGGGGCAAAACCCCCGTGATCTTTGATCGTCCCACGTCACGTGCCTCCCGAGGATGTCCTTTGATGTGCACGATCTGCATAGCAGCTGTCAATATTCACCAGTTGTCCGGCCCCTCAAGCTGCGCAAGATTAAGGCTCCACGGCTGCAGAGGGTCAGCCAAGTGTTCCAGTTCAGGTTGAGGCTTATCGCGATGCGCATCGGGTCATCATTCAGCAAGACATTGCGGGCGCAGACGGCGGCCCGTCCGACCAAGGGGAGGGTTTAATGACCCGCCTGACCCTTGCCTCATGGGACCACGACCGGGCGATGCCGGTTCTGACCGGCGAGGTTCCCGTCGCGGGCTTCGAGGTAGACCCGCATATCCTGCCAACCAGCAAGCTGTTTCCTATCGCCGTTCGGGAAGCACGGTTCGATGTCACGGAAATTTCGCTGTCGAGCTATGTGCTGCAAACCTCACGCGGAGAATGTGCCTATACCGCGATCCCCGTGTTTCTGGCCCGCTCTTTCCGACACAACGGTTTTTTTGCCCGCACCGGCAGTGGTATCGCGACCCTGGCCGATCTGAAGGGGCGGGTCGTCGGTGTGCCCGAATACCAGATGACTGCGGCGCTGTGGATGCGGGGCATCCTTAAGGATGATCACGGTCTCAACGCATCTGATATCATCTGGCGAACGGGAGCCCTTGATCAGGGCGTGCGCCACGAACGGTTGGAGCTTGACGCACCGCCATCGCTGTCCATCACCCCCATTCAGGATGGCCAGACCCTTCAAGGCCTTTTGCTGGACGGCAAGATAGATGCCCTGCTGGCGCCGAACCCACCCCGGGCGTTTCTGGACGGCAACCCCGCAATCACCCGCATCATCCCGGACTTTGCATCGGCCGAGCAAGAATATCACCGCCGGACCGGGTTCTTCCCGATCATGCATTTGCTGGCCGTGCGCAAATCGCTGGTTGCGGCGCATCCAGATCTGCCACGGGCGCTTTTCAACGCCTTCAGCAAAGCGCGCGACATGGCTTTGACACGGCTGCAGGATATCTGGCTGGGGTCTGCCAACCGTCTGAGCCTGCCGTGGTTCAACGCGGCGATGGAACGCACATTGGGAACGATGGGCAAGAATTACTGGCCCTACGGCTATCAAGCCGCTTTGCCAGAGCTGGAGACAGTCTGCCGCTATTCTGTAGAGCAACATCTGGCACACAGGAGGCTGAGCCCCGCGGAACTGTTTCACGAGTCGGTTCACGATACATGAATTCCCATGCTCCGAGAGGAGCGGACGGAGGAAGAAGATCAACTGCAGTCTTTGGGAGGAGATGGCTATGAGCAAGACACTGACACTTACCGTTGCAATGGCGTTGGCCCTGTCTGTTGGCACGGGCGTCGCGCAGGAAATGCGCGCACCTGTCGGGCCGATTGAATTCACCGTCGGCGCAGGCGCGGGCGGATCGCCGGACGTCATCATGCGCACGGTGGCCCAGATCATGAATGAAGAAGGCATCGTGGAGAACCCGATCGTGGTTCAGAACCGCAGCGGTGCTGGCCATTCAAACGCCTACAATCATGTTCTGGGGATACCGGGCGATGAAAACACCCTTCTGACCCTGGCATCCCCGGTGTTCACGACGCCGATTGTGCAGGGGACGCCTTCGGTGATCGACCAGATCACGCCGATTGCGGGATTTATCCAGTCGGAGCTGATGCTGTTGACGACGCCTGGCAGCGACTGGGCCGGACTGCAGGACATGGTTGCTTTTGCCAAGGAAAATCCGGGCCGCGTGCGCGTGGCCGGTGGGGCATCGGGCGGCAATGATCATGTGGCGACCGGTCTGATCGAAACGGCCGCCGGCATCACGCTCACCTATATTCCGCACGAAAGCGGTGGTGCGGCCCGGGCAACCTTCCTTGGCGGCAATGTGGAACTGCATTTTGCCACATTGTCGGAAGGCATGGAACAGATCGGCGCGGGAACGGCAAAGCCGCTCGGTATTCTGTCGGCAGAGCGCCGGAGCGAGCCGGGCGTCGCCGACATTCCGACCGCAACCGAACAGGGGGTGGATGTGGTCTATACCCAGTTCTGGGGCGTGGGCGGACCCGCCGATCTGGACCCTGCGGTGGCAGCCTGGTGGGCTGACAAATTCCGTCAGGCCACCGAAACCCAGCGCTGGAAAGACGGTTTGGCCGCAAACCTGCAGCTTGGCAACTTCTACGCGCTCGACGAAGCCGGAAGCTATTTTGCGGCGGAACAGGACACGTTCCGCTCAGTCCTGACACAGATCGGACTGGCAAAATAGGCCGGGTGCAGGCGGGGAAAGGCCCATGACAAAGTTCCTTATGGCGGCACCTGCCATTTTCATGATCACCCTCGCGCTTGGTGTGATCCTGGGAACCCAGGGGTTGCGGTTCTGGGATGGAATGACGCCTGGGGCGCGGTTCCTTCCCGGATGGCTGGCAGGGGCTGCAATCGTTCTGTCTGCCACGCTGCTGCTCACGCAGTGGCGTGGCACCGACGCAGGAGCGCCAGACCTGCCCGACGCGCCGGGGGCGCGTCGGGTGGGGGCCACCCTGATCGCGCTCATCATCCTTGGATTGATGATACCGGTGCTTGGGATGGTCCCTGCGGTTGCAATCTTCATTCTGTTCCAGCTGCTGATCGTTCAGCGGGCCGCCGCTCTGCCGTCGCTGGTGACCGCCGGGATCATCTCGGTCGGGATAGAGATGATCTTTGCGCGCTGGCTCGGCGTGCCTTTGCCCGCGCCGTTCTTCTGATGCCGATTCATCCAAGGGAAGCCAACTGATGATAGACGCCTTGATGCAAGGGTTCGCCGTTGCCTTCTTGCCCGAAAACCTGCTGTTCATCTTCCTCGGTGTCTTGATGGGGCAAGTTGTGGGGGCGTTGCCGGGTCTCGGCCCGGCGGCCGGAATGGCGCTTTTGCTCCCGCTGACCTTTGGTCTGGAACCAGCAACGGCGATCATGATGTTGGCCGGGATCATGTATGGCGGCCAATATGGCGGCACTCTTACGTCGGTTCTGATCAATGTCCCCGGCGAAGCCTCCGGCGTGATGACGGCGATGGATGGCCATGCCATGGCGCGCCAGGGCCGGGCCGGCGCGGCATTGTCGATTGCCGCCATCGGTTCCTTTATCGCGGGTGTCGGAGCCGTCATTGCGGTTGCGATCATCACGCCGCCGCTCGCCAGCGTCGGGCTCAGGTTCAACGCGCCTGAATACTTTTTGCTGGCCTTGCTTGGGATCATCGCGGTGGGAAGTCTGGGTGGCACCCCGATCAGGTCGTTGCTGGCCGGGGTGCTGGGACTGATGGTGGCCTTGGTGGGGGTTGACCCCCTGACTGGAACGCCGCGCCTGAACTTTGGCATACCGGCATTGTACCAGGGGATCGACTTCATACCCGTTGCAATCGGTGTATTCGGAATCGCCGAGGTGCTGTCTTCGCTGGAGCGCACCGAGAAGCTGGAGCCCATCCGGACCCGGCTCAAGGATATGTGGTTGACCGCAGAGGACTGGACAACCTGCCGGTTTTCCATCCTGCGCGGCGGCGTCATCGGCTTGTTTGTTGGCATCATGCCGGGTGCGGGTGCCTCTGTCGCATCCTTGCTGTCCTATCTTGCCGAACGCAAGTTTTCGAAACAGCCGGAAAAGTTCGGATCCGGGGCCATTGACGGTGTGGCGGCCGCCGAAGCGGCAAACAACTCGGCAGCGCACGGCGCGTTGATCCCGATGCTGTCGCTTGGGATTCCGGGCAATGCCAGCTCTGCCGTGCTGCTGGCTGCGCTCATCCTGCATGGGATCAAACCCGGACCGATGCTGATGACACAGGAAAGCACTCTGGTCTGGGCGCTGATCGCGTCGATGGTGCTGGGCAATGTGTTTCTTCTGATCATGAACCTGCCCATGGCTCCTGTCTTCGCGGCCTTGTTGCGCATTCCCTATGTCTATCTCGCCCCCGGGATTCTGGTGATCTCTCTGGTCGGGGCCTATGCTGCAACCCTGACGATGGCGACCGTCTGGATGTGCATCTTCTTTGGTCTGTTGGGGTGGGTGATGATGAAACTGGACATCCCCCGGGCACCGCTGGTTCTGGCCCTGGTCCTGGCCCCCCTGATGGAAACCTCGCTGCGGCAGGCATTGCTGCTGTCCTTCGGAAGTCCGATGATCTTTGTCGAGCGCCCGATATCTGCCGTTCTCGTCTTGGCGGTTCTGTTCGCCTTGATCGCGCCCATAGCCCGGCTGTTCCTGCGCCCACGGCGATGAAACCTTCAGCGGGGCGCGACGGCGTGCCCCGCGAGCCTGTGCTTTTGTGTGGCGGATTTGCGGTCATGAGTGTTGCAGCAGCGCTTTGGTCCACCGCGTTTGGCCTGTATGGCACGGTGATCGGCGTGTCGCAAAGCCCGTGACGGCACGACAGGCCAACCTCCCCTGCGCCTGGTGTGACGCAGGGGTGTGGCCGCCTAGGCTGCGCCGGCCGCCTGCGGCAGCGCGAACCAACCACCCTGCGGTGGCAGACGTCCGACCCGCAGCGGGCAGCCATAGGCCCGTTCCAGCGCGGCGTCGGTCAGAACCTCTGCCACCCTGCCCTGCCCGGTCAGCCGCCCCTGGTCCATGAGCCAGACGCGATCGGCCACCATCGCCGTCAGGTTCAGATCGTGCAGGACCGCCACGACCCCGCCCCCGCGCCGGGCGAAGGCGCGCATCAGCTGCACCACGCCCAGTTGATGCGCGATGTCCAGACTGGCGACAGGTTCATCCAGAAACAGCCAGCGCGGCACGCCGTCCACCACCGGCTCCCAGACCTGCACCAGCACGCGGGCCAGTTGCACGCGCGCCTGCTGGCCGCCCGAGAGTTCCTGATACAACCGGGCCGAGAACCCTTCCATATCAACGGCGGCGAGGGCGCGTGGCACCAGATCGGCCCGCCCGGCATGGGCAGCGGCGGTCAGGCCCAGGCGCACGACCTCGGCCACGGTGAAGGGAAAGGCCATAACAGACGCCTGTGGCAGCACACCGCGCACCGCGGCCAGTTCCCACGGACGCAGGCGCGCGCAATCCTTTCCGTTCAGCTGGACCTGCCCGGCGAAAGGCACATCGCCGGTCAGGGCACGCAACAGGGTGGTCTTGCCTGATCCATTCGGGCCAACGATCACCGTCACCTCGCCCGGCAGCGCCTCTGCGCTGATGCCGTGCAGCACGGGCGTCTTGCCCAGAGACACCCGGATATCCTTTGCGCTCAGCATTTACAGATCCACCAATCCACGACGGCGCAGCAGTATCCACAGGAACACCGGCGCGCCCAGCGTGGCGGTGACGATACCGATGGGCAGTTCGGCCGGTGTGATAATGCTGCGCGCGATCAGATCGGCCAGCAGCAACAGCGTCGCCCCCGCCAGTCCGGCATTGACCAGCAAGAACCGATGGTCTGGCCCGGTCGCCAGCCGCAGCAGATGCGGCACGACAATGCCGATAAAGCCGATGCCCCCCGACACGGCCACCGCCGCCCCGGTCGCTGCCGCCACGGTCAGGATCGCCACGGCCTTGACCCGCTGCACCGGCAGGCCGATGTGATGCGCCGCAGCTTCGCCCAGCGCCAACCCGTTCAGGCCCCGCGCCAGAAAGGGGGCGGCCAGCAGCGCCAGCGCCATCACCGGTCCTGCCGCCAGCACCTTGGGCCAGCTTGCACCGCCAAGGCTGCCAAGGCCCCAGAAGGTCAGATCCCGCAACTGCCGGTCATCAGCGATATAGACCAGCACCCCGGTCGCCGCCCCGGCCAGCGCGCCCAGCGCAATTCCTGCCAGCAACATCGTCGCCACCGAGGTGCGCCCCGACCGTGTGGCCACCCGGTACAAAAGCAGGGTCGACACCCAGCCGCCGAAGAAGGCCGCCAAAGGCACCAGATGATAGCCCATGGCCTGCGTGATCCAGACCGGCGCAAGCCCGCCCAGCACGATGGCCAGCACCGCACCCAGCCCCGCGCCCGCACCCACGCCCACCAGCCCAGGGTCGGCAAGCGGGTTGCGAAACAGACCCTGCATCACCGCCCCCGCAACCGCCAGCGAAGCGCCCACCAGCACACCGGTCAGCATCCGGGGCAGCCGGATCTCCCACAGGATCAGCCTGTCCTGATCGGCCATGGCCTGTCCGGACACCAGAACGTGAAGCAAAGACCCCAACGAAACCTCCGAGGCCCCGTGCGACAGGCTGAGACCCGCGGTCAGCAGCAACGCCACCGACAGCGCCAGCATCGCATTGCGCGCCTGCGCGTCGCGGTCGCCGGACAGGCGCACAGCATCCAGCGCCACCATCACCCGCGCTCCGCAGCAAGGGCTTGGCGCAGGGCCGCGTTGAGTTCCAGCGCGGCAGCACCCGTCCTTGGGCCAAAGCCCAGAAGGTAAAGCCCATCCATCCGCACCACCTGCGATCTTTGCCCCGCCGGGGTCAGGGCCAGCGCGGGGTGCGCCAGCAAGTCCGCCGCTTCCACCGCCAACTCGCCACCGCGGTCCATCGCCAGAATGACATCGGGGGCCGCTGCAATCACCGCCTCGTCGGTCAGGGGTTTGTAGCCAGACAGCCCCTCCACCGCATTGACGCCCCCGGCCAGCGCGATCATCGCCCCCGCTGACGTATCCGTGCCCGCCGCCAGGATCCGCCCGCCTTGCAAGGACAGCACGAACAGCACACGCGGGCGCGCGGGCATCGCTGCCGCCGCCCGGGCCGCTGCATCCAGGTCATCCTGGGTCCGGGCGGCAAGGTCCGCTCCGGCCTGTGGGACGCCAAGCGCCTCGGCGGCGCGCGTGATCTTGGCCAGCACATCCGCCGGAGTCTTTGCTTCTGGCAGGCTCACCAACGGCACCTCGGCCCGGATCAGCAGATCAATGGTTTCCGGCGGTCCGGCATCATGTTCAGCCAGGATCAGATCCGGGGCCATCGCGATCAGGTTTTCCGGGGACAACCGACGGACATAGCCAATATCGGGCAAGGCCAGCACCGCTTCGGGAAAGCTCGACGTGGTATCCCGGGCGATCAGGCGATCCCCCTGCCCCAGCGCAAACACGATTTCCGCCGCCGATCCGCCTGCGGCAATCACGCGGCGCGGACCTTCCTCGGCACGGGCAAGGCCGGACAGGGCCAACACCAAGACAGCGCCCGTCAGCGCGGCATGAATGCCGCCCACTGTTACAAACCGCAAGCGACTCATGCCGCCACCTCTGCGGCCAGCCCCTGCGCCATCCGGTCCCAGCCCGAGGTATCGGTGTCGGCTTCCGCCCGCTTGCCGAACATCTGCAAAATCAGCTGCCCTTTGGCGTCAAAGGCCTCGACCGAGATGGCAGGACCACGTTTGGTCGGTTTGGACACCAGCCAGACCTCGGCAATGTGGTCGGCGCGCAGATGCAGGTTGAACCGGGGGTCGAGCACATTCTGCCATGGCCCCATTGGCGCGATGCGCTGCACCGGGCCGGAATGGATCTGGATACAGCCGTCGTTGCCGACAAAGATCATGATCTTCAGGGCCTCTTGCGCGGACCGCTCCAGGGCCCAGGACACAGCCTCGACCGGCAGTTGCCTGGCAAAATCGGCCCCGACAGCGCGGTTCGCCCCCAGCCGGTTCATCTTCAGCTTGCGCACCATCGCCAGAAACTGATGCGTGTCGGTCATTTGCGCCCATTCGCTGCGCAGCGCGTCGATCTTGTCTTCGGCAATGCGCGCCGCGTCCGGGGCCGCGCGGGCGGTGATCTCGAACGGGGCATCCACCGGCAAGGCCAGATCGGCCACCGCCGCATCAAAGGCGGCACTGTCAGACTCTGCTCCCAGATGCACCTTGTGCACGGCATCACCCGCGGCATCGAACACCTGAAGGCTGCGCTTCACGCCCTGATCGGTTTCGCGCCGGATGGCAAAGGCATGCACCCAATGGCGCGGAAAGATCCGCAGATCAATCTCGTCGCCCAGCACCATCGACGCATGCGCGCCGGAGTGGAAATTCTTGTACACGCCGCGGCGTTCATGCACCGCGCTGTCATTGCGGGTCAGAGCCATGACATCGCCCATCTGGCAGACATGTGGCAGCAAAAGCGCCGGATCGGCGTTGATCCGGGTCGCCGCGCCGCCGGCCTCGGCCGCAACCAGCTGCGCCTCTGACAAGCCAATGGCAGCCGCAAGATCGCGCTCGCGCAGTTTGGGAAATTCGGTGCGGGCATGGGTGATCCGTTCGATCACATCGGGGGAAAGCAGCATGGGGTCATCCTTGGACATGGGCTGTGACGCGGGAAGGCTGTCGCATGTCTGGCGGGGGGGTGACCCCACGGCTGGATGGCGCGGCGCAATACTTGACGAATTTACTCGGACAATCTAGAAGCCGAGTCGAACGGGGTCAAGAGCGATCCCGCAGGGTGCCAGCGTTCCGCCAGCCGACCACAACCGTCGCGACCAAGGGGACACTGAATGCAACCGCACATGCCGGGGCACGCCATCATTCCGGGGCTTGCCCGCCTGCTGACCACCGCCGCCATCATCGCCATCGCCGCACCGGCCACCGCACAAGACTCAGAGGGCGGCACCTTTCTGGGCCGCCTGATCCTGGGGGCCGGCCAGCAGAAAGTGGCGATCGACACACCGCAAGCCGTGACCTCGGTGGAACAGGAAGACATCGACCGCGAACAGCCCGCCACCGTTGGCCAGATCTTCCGCAATGTGCCGGGGGTACAGACCGCAGGATCAGACCGTCCGCTGGGCACCGCCTTCAACATCCGCGGCATCGGCACCACCGAACAGACCGCCAGCGAGGCGCGCATCATTGTCAATGTCGATGGGGTGCCGAAGTTCTACGAGCAATACCGCATGGGATCTTTCTTCACCGACCCAGAACTCTATCGCCGGGTCGAGGTGCTGCGCGGGCCGGGATCAGCCGTGCTCTACGGTTCGGGGGCCATCGGCGGCACGGTGAATTTCGAAACCAAGGATGCCTCCGATTTCATCCCCGAAGGCAAGACTGGCGCGGCCAGGCTGAAATTCGGCTATGACAGCAATGGCGACGGGTTGATGGCCCAGGGCATCCTGGCGCTGCGCACGGCACCGGGCGCCGAGTTTCTGGCGGCCTTGGGCTACCGCACATCGAACGATTACAAGGACGGGGCTGGCAACACCTTGCGCGGCACCGAAGGGTCTTCACCCTCGGCGCTTGTCAAAGGGGCGTTCCAGCTGGGCGAGACCCAGACGCTGCGCCTGTCGATGCAGCGTTTCGAGTCCGACAACGACAATGCCACCCTGTCGCAGACCGGCGGCGGCAATGCCATTGCCAATGCCTTCGGCATCGTGGACCGGGACACGACCGATACCACCGTCAGCGCGGAATGGCAGGCAACAACCGATCTGGACTGGTTGAACCCCAAGGTCCAGCTGGCGTGGTCCGACACGCGTGTGGTGCAACGCAATGCCCGTGATCTGACCGGCGCGCCGCAGGTCTGTTTGCCGGTGCTGTCGCAGGCGAACGTCTTTTGTGACGTTGATTACGCCTATCGCACAACGATGCTGAAGGTGGAGAACACAGCCAGCATGCAAGGGGCCGGATGGGAAAATTTCCTGACCTTCGGCCTGCAGGCCACAGACCAGAAGCGCATCGCCGACAGCGCGGGCCCCTTGGGCTTTCACCCCGAAGGCAGCGACCGCAAGGTCGGGGTCTATGCCCAGTCCGAACTGCTGTTGGGTGACCGCCTGACCCTGATCGCCGGGGCGCGGGTGGACTTTGGCAACCGCAAGCCGGGGGAAGCGATTCCGGGTGGTGCTCAGGTCAAGGACAATGCGACCGCCCTGACATTCGCGGCGCTTTACAAGATCACCGATGACCTGTCGGTGTTCGGCTCGGTTGCGCGGACCGAACGGCTGCCGACACTGGACGAGCTTTATTCCTACTCCGCCACCAAGGCTGCGGCGCTGGACCTGAACAAGGAACAGGCCACCAACGTCGAACTGGGCCTGTCATGGACCCGTCAGGGCCTGTTCGCGGCCGATGACAGCCTGCAGATCAAGGCGACGCTGTTCCACAACCGCATCGATGATCTGATCACCACCACGGCCAATAGCGATACCGTCTTCCACCGCAACGTGGCCCGGGCAAAGTTTCAGGGCGCAGAGATCGAGGCCGGGTATGAGGCCGAGCGCCTCTTTGGCCGCATCGCCTATTCGCATGTGTCGGGCAAGGACCGCGATTTCGGCTATACCCTGAACACCACCCCGGCAGATCAGCTGGCGTTGACCCTTGGGGGCCGCGTTCCGGATCGGGGCATCGAATACGGCTGGCGCGGAACCTTTGTCGACGGCATCACCACATCCAGCCGCAACAACGGCACCGGGGCGATTACCACCACCGATTATGCCGGATATGCCACGCATGATCTGTTCGTCTCGTTCAAACCGCAGTCGGGGGCGCTGGACGGCTTTGACGTGCAGCTTGCGGTCGAAAATGTGCTGGACCGCGATTTCCGCAACAACCTGTCGGCAGACCGTGGGCGCGGGCGGACCTTCAAGGTCAGCTTTGCCAAGGCGCTGACATGGTAACCCGGCTTTCCGGGGCGGCGGTGGCATTTGCCATCGCCGCAGGCCCTGTCCAGGCACAAAACGTGCCGCAGGATCTGCAGATCAGCCTGAACACCGTGGAGGCGCAGCCAGAGGCCTGCCGGCTGACCTTCGTGGCCGACAACGAAACCACGACCGACATCACCCGTCTGGTGATCGAGGCGGTCCTGTTCACAAAGGCGGGTCAGGTGGCGCAATTCACGCTGTTCGATTTCGCCGCCCTGCCACAGGGGCGGCAGAGGGTACGGCAGTTTGATGTGGCAGGGCTGGCCTGCGATGATCTGGGACAGGTGCTGCTGAACGGGGTGTCGGCCTGCGACGGCGCGGACCCGCAAGCTTGCGCCGCCGCTCTGACGCCGGGCAGCAGGGTTGACGGGGTAGAGGTGGCAGGATGATTCATTTGACCGATGCACGCGATGCCCTGCGCGGGTTGATCGCCCTAGGCGGGCCGGTGGTGGCGCTGATCCTTGCGCTGTCCGTCTTGGCCGGTGCGGTGGTGCTGTGGAAACTGTGGCAGTTCCGCGCGGCAGGTGTCGGGCGGCAGGCCGGGCTGCACGCGGCCATCACCGCCCATGATGCGGGCCAGCACAGCCGCGCCCGCGCCTTGGCCGAAGCCTCGCCCAGCCATCTGGCCCCGCTGCTCGTCGAAGCCTTGCAGGCGCGCGACCCGGACACGCGCGACCGGCTGTACACGCTGGCCGAAGAGCGGCTGGCGCGCCTGGAGTCCGGCTTTCGCCTGTTGGATACCGTGGCGCAGACCGCGCCGCTGCTGGGACTGTTCGGCACGGTACTGGGCATGATTGACGCCTTTCGCGCGATGCAGGGTGCAGGGGCGGCGGTGGACCCTTCGGTGTTGGCCGGCGGCATCTGGGTGGCGCTGATGACCACGGCAGCCGGGCTTGCGGTGGCGATGCCCGTGTCGGCCCTGCTGGCTTTGCTTGAATCGCGCATGGCTGCGGAACGCCGGATGGCAGGCACGGTGATCGAGGCCGCCCTGTGCCCCGGATTGCGCGCCATCGCCGGCCAACAGGTGCAGACGGACAGGGCATATGTCCCGGCTTAGGAAACCCGCGCGACGGCGGGCCTTGTCGATGACCTCGCTCATCGACGTGATCTTCCTTTTGCTGCTGTTTTTCATGCTGTCCTCGACCTTCACCCGCTTTGGTGACCTGCCCCTGACCACCGCTTCGGGCGGGGCGGTGGCGCAGGCCGAAGCCCCCGCGTTTCTGCGGCTGCTGCCCGACAGCCTGACGCTGGACACCGATGCGGCTGACCTCGCCGCCCTGCCCGCCGCCCTTCTGGCGCGCGCACCGGTGCTGGTGATCGTGGCCCCCGGCGAAGGGGTGACAGCCCAGCGTCTGGTCGATGCGCTCAACGTGTTGCGCGATCTGCCGGGCGTGACCCTGCGTGTGATCGGAGGATGACAATGCGCCTTGCCGCCAAGCCCCGCCAGCCTTCGGAACCCACGATCACCCTGATCAATGTGGTGTTTCTGATGCTGATCTTCTTTCTTGTGGCCGGACAAGTCGCCGCCCCGGTTGACCGCGATATTCAACTGATCGACGCCGCCGCCCTCGCGACCCGCGCCCCGGATGATGCCTTGGCCGTGCGCCGCAATGGCACGACGCTGTGGCGGGATGAGCCGATTTCCCCCGAAGCCTTTGCCGCCGCCCGGATCGCAGAGGGTGCCGATGTGCTGCGGCTTGTCCCGGCCCGCGATCTGCCCGCACGCGATCTGGTGCGTATCGCCACCGCCCTGCGTCTGGCAGGCGCGTCAGAGGTGCGGCTGGTCACCGAAAGGTCCGCGCCATGACCCAGGCCCGCCTGCCCTTTGCAATTGCGCTCGCCCTGTCGGGCGCACTTCACGCCGCCGCTGCGATTGCCATCGCACCGCAGCCGGATACGCTTGCGGTCGAAGGCGGTGGTGCCGCCACCGTCGCCCTGCTGGGCGAGTCCTTTGAAGATCTGGCGCAAGGGGCCACGCCTGTCGCCCCGACCGAAGCCCCGCCCGCGCCGCCTCTGGCCGCCGTGCCGGTGGCAACACGGGTGGCCGCCCTCCCACCACCGATGGCCGCACCCCCGGCCCCGCCGCTGGCGCTGCCTTCGTCCGACACCGCGGATCTGGCCGCTGTACCAACCGTTGACCCTGCACCAGCCGCGCATTCCGAAGCCTCGCCGCAAGGGTCTGCTGCCGTGTCGGCCGCTGCTGTTGCGGCCCCGGCAGAGCATGCCACCGCGATAGACCCCGCATCTTCGGCGCCCGAAGCCTCTCCCCGGCCCCTTGCGCGCGCCGCGGCCCCAGCGCCCGCCAGGCCCGTCGAAAAGCGGGCCGAGGCGCAGTCCACCCCGGTCGCCGCTGGCAATGCCGACCGCAATGCCCGCAAGGGCGCACAGTCAGGGCAGGACGCAGCCCCCGCCTCTGCCACCGCCGCAGGATCAGGGGCCCAGGCCGCACAAGCGGGCAATGCCGCGCGTGCCACCTATCCCGCTGTTGTGCTGCGCAAGATCGAGCGGACCCGCAAGCCCGCAAGCCGGGCACGCGGCAGCGTGGTTGTGGCGTTCCGCGTCGCGCCCTCTGGCGGTCTGGCCTCGGCGCAGGTGGTGCGGTCGTCGGGCGACCCCGCGCTGGAGCGGACCGCGCTTGACCACATCCGCCGCGCGGCCCCCTTCCCGCCGCCACCTGCGGGGGCAGAGACCGATTTCAGATTTGAATTCGTCGGACGCCGCTGACCGGCGCGGCACGGGGCGATCGTGCCGCCGCAGACGACCGAGTAAAATACTCAGGATTGACTTTCCCGATAAAAACGCTCAACCATCGAAAGACGGGCCGCGGGCCTGAAGACATCACATCCAACCTGATCCATCATGCAACACACGCCGCCCCCCCCTGTTCAGAACTCAGCGCAAGACCGTGCCGCAGCCCCGCCCATGAAGCGATGGCGCTGACCAAGGGCGGCCCGGTCGCGCATATTATTCTGGAGGGGCAAGTGTATACCTTGCGCATCACCCGCGCCGGAAAGCTGATCCTGACCAAATGACCCCAGCCAAAGGGCCCAGCAGCCCTGCAAGGACGCCATGACCAAACTGCCCTCTCCCTGCATCAGTGTCTGCAAATTCAGACGCGAAGGCCATTGCATCGGGTGTTCGATGACCAAGGCCCAGAAAGACCTGTTCAAGAAACTCAAGAAAGAAAAACACCAGCACGCCTTTATCGACATGCTGGTGCATCAGCAGAATGACCTGGGGCGCTACCGCCACTGGGCGCCCGCTTACGCAAAACGCTGCGAAAAGCGGGATGTCAAAAGCCCGCTTTAGGCCGCGCGGCAGACTGTCAGCGCAGATGGGCGCGCAGCATCCAGGCGAATTTCTCATGCGTGCGCGCGCGACCGATGGCCAGATCCTGCGTCAACAGATCGCCGTTTTCCTCGGCCACCGCAGAAATGCCCGCCATCGTGGCGGCCAGCGTTTCCTGTGCCGCCAACAGGGTCGAAACCATGGTTTCGGCCTTGGCATGTCCGTCATGCTCGGCAATCTTTGACCGCGCCAACATCGCCGACAACTGTCCTTCGGCATGGCCGTCCAGCGCCTTGATCCGTTCGGCCAGGTCGTCTTGCGCGACGAAGTGATCTTCATACATGGTCTGGAACAGCGCATGCAGCGGGCCAAAGCCCATGCCGGTCACGTTCCAGTGGAAATTTTGCGCCAACATCGTCGCAACGACGGTTTCGGCGACGCCTTGATTGAGTGCTTCGCACACGGCTTCGCGCGCTGATGGGCTGATTTGGGCTGAAGCTTGCGCCATGCCTGACCTCCTGAAATGACGTTTGGAATTCTGGGGCGGGACTGGCTTGCACCTCGGCTGGCTGCCCGCCCGTACAACCTAGGGGCAAGCTCGGGCCAGGACAAGCCCTATTTAGAATAATTCTAAATCCGACAAAATCAGTCAGTCACATCCAGCGTCAGATCTGGTCTTGCCGCTGTGCCAGCTGCGCGGCCAGCCAGCCGATCTGGCGCCAGGCATGGCGCGGCAAGCGCGACGCCAGCAGGAACTGCACGCTGCCCGCATCGCCACGCCGGGCAGCGGCCAGCAGGCTGGCGATCCAGGCTTCGTCAAAGGACAGCTCCGCCGCGCCCGGCTGATGCAGCACCGGCGCGCGGCCAAGAACACCGGCCAAGCCCCGCAACAGCGCCTCGGCATAGGCCCGGGCCGCAACATCGGCATGCGCAGACAGCATCGCACAGGCCCGGAACAAATCCAGCCGCGCGCCGGCCTGGCAGCGCGGGGCAAGTCGCCGCAAAGCCGCTACGGCCGCCGGAATCTCGACGCTTGGGCTGAAAACGGACGGTGTTCTTGCGACGGCCTGCATCGGTCTGCTCCATTAACCTGAGTGTTATAGTCAGAAAAATACCTGCCGTCCAGTTCAGATCCGCCGGCCCGCAAAATCCGGGACTGGACCAGACCTGTGCCGCGCGTCACAGTACCGACTGCACGAACGCTTAGGGGGGCCTCATGAGGACACCGCGCGACAGGCTTCTGGCGGCCTTCGGCGTCACGCTGCCGGTCCCGCCTCTGTCCGTCCGTCGGGTCACCACCGTGCTGCAGACAGCCGAATGCAGGGCGGAGGAATTGCGTCTGCGCGCAGAGGGCGGCGATGACATCCGGGCGTTCTGGTGCCGCCCGCGCGATCTGGCTGGTCCCGTTCCAGCCGTGCTGATCCTGCACGCGCATGGCAATCGCTATGATATCGGCGCCGCCGAGATGGTTCACGGACGGCCCGCGCTGCACACACCGACCGGGCCTGCCCTGGCCAGGCGTGGCATCGCCTCGCTCTGTCTTGACATGCCCTGTTTTGGCAGCCGCGCCGGGCAAAGCGAAAGCGCGACGGCGAAGGCCCTGCTGTGGGAGGGCCGGTCGCTGGCCGGGCAGATGCTGTGCGACAACCTTGCCGCCCTCGACTGGCTGTCGGCGCAGCCCGGCATCGACCCCGCGCGGCTGGGTGTGTTCGGCCTGTCGATGGGGGCCACGCTGGCCTATTGGCTGGCAGCGCTTGACCCGCGCCTGCGCGCGGTGGCGCAGGAGTGCTGCTTTGCTGATTTTCGCAGATTGATCGCCCTTGGCCAGCATGATCTGCACGGGATTTACCTGACTGTGCCGGGACTTCTGGCCCATGCCTCGAACGGGCAGATTGCCGGGATGGTCGCGCCCCGGGCACAGTTCATCGGTCTGGGCGATCTGGACCCGCTCACGCCCCCCGCCGCCGTTGACCCGGCCCTGGCCGAGGTTCGGGCGGCCTATGCCCGCAACGGAGGTCGGTTGCTGATCCACCGCGAACCGGCGTCAGGCCATGTCGAGACGCCCGCAATGCACGCGGCCATGCTCGATTTCATGACCGATGCACTGGCCTAGCCCAGCCGCTGCCCGTCTGCGCCGAAGACATGCACCGATTGCGGATCATAGCCCAGATCCAGCACCGCGCCGCGTGCCAGATCCGGCTGGCCGGGCAGCACGGCAAGCAGGCCATGCTCCGCTCCCAGATCGGCATGCACCACGCTTTCCGGCCCAAGCGCCTCGATCAACCGCACCTTGGCCCGCAGCGGCCCCCCGGTCTGGGGTCGCAGGTGTTGCGGGCGGATGCCGAGGGTCACAGCCCCATCGGGCACATGCAGCCCCACTGGCAAGGGCAAGAGCGCGCCATTGTCCAGGTGCACCGATCCGTCCCTGGCCTGGCCCGCCCACAGGTTCATCCCCGGCGCACCGATGAAACCGGCCACGAACAGATTGGCGGGCCGGTTGAACAGGTTCAACGGAGTGTCCACCTGTTCGACCTTGCCGGCCCGCAACACCACGATCCGGTCGGCCATCGTCATCGCCTCGACCTGATCATGCGTCACATGGATCATCGTGGCGCCCAGCCGGTCATGCAGCGCCGACAATTCGGCCCGCATGGAGACCCGCAGTTCGGCATCCAGATTGGACAGCGGTTCATCGAGCAGAAAGGCCGTCGGGCGGCGCACGATGGCCCGGCCGATCGCCACGCGCTGACGCTGCCCGCCCGACAACTGGCCCGGGCGCCTGTCCAGCAGCGGCTCGATCTCCAGCATCCTTGCCGCCTCGGCGATGCGGCTGTCGATCTCGGCCTTCGGCATCCGGGTATTCTGCAATCCAAAGGCCATGTTGGCCCGCACGGTCATGTGTGGATACAGGGCGTAGGACTGGAACACCATCGCCAGCCCCCGATCCGCTGCCGAACGCGCGGTCACATCCGCGCCGTCAATCTCCACCCGCCCGGCCGTCGGCTTGTCCAGCCCGGCAATCATGCGCAGCAGCGTGGATTTGCCACAGCCCGAGGGTCCGACAAAGACCACCAGCTCGCCCTCATCTATGGTCAGATCAATGCCCTTGAGCACATCAACGGCGCCAAAGCTCTTGCGGATGTCGTGCAACTGTATGCGACCCATGGGGATATCCTATTTCAACCCGGTTCCGGCGATGCCCGCCGTGATGAACCGTTGCAGGAAGATGAAGACCAGAACGACCGGGATCATGGTGATGACGGTCATCGCCAGCAGATAGTGCCATTGCACGTTCAGCTCGCCCGCATAGGCGTTCAGGCCGACTTGCAGCGTATAGACCTCTTGGCGGCTCAGCACGATCAGCGGCCACAGGAAATCATTCCAGCGCCAGACCACGGAAAAGATCGCCAGCACCGCCAGCGCGGGTGCGGTCAGCGGCAGCACGATCCGCCAGTAGATCTGCCATTCGCTGGCATGATCCATCCGGGCAGCCTCCAGCAGCTCATCCGGGATCGTAAGCATGTACTGCCGCAGCAGGAATACCCCTGTCGGCGTGGCCACGGTCGGCAGGATCACGCCCCAAAGCGAGTTGATCAGCCCCACCCCCGACACGATCGAGTAAAGCGGCACAAGGATCACCGACAACGGAATCATCAGCGTGGCGATGATCAGCACCACCACAAACCCACGGCCGCGGAACTCGTACTTCGACAGGGCAAAGGCAGCCATCGAATTGGTCAACAAGGTGATCAGCGTGGCCACCACCGTCACGAAGATCGAGTTTTTCGTATAGGTCAGGAAATCAAAGCGCAGAAACGGGTCCAGGTAATTGTCCCAGGAAAACCCCACCTTGCGCACCGGGGTGCGGTTGGCGATGTTGATGCGCTGCACCTCGCCGGGGTTCTCGGGGTCCACCATCTGCGCCACCGTGCCCACGCGCCGCACCTCGGCCAGGGTGCGGGTGCCTGCGTCATCGGTAACGGAAAACAGCGGCAAGGGTCGGTCATAGCCCTCCACCACCACCGCCTGCGCCTCATAGGGCAGCAAGGTTGGCGGAAATTCCGACAGTTGCGCCGGTGATTTGAACGAGGACATCACCAGCCAGAACGCCGGCCCGAACATGATGATCACGGCAGCGCCCAGCCAGACGAAGGTGAACACATCGGTCCAATCCCAGCCGGTGCCGCCCTTGCGGCGGGTCAGAAACCCGATGGCGCGGCTCATTTCAGCTTTCCTCTCCGCTCGTTGCGCTTGCCCAAGGCAAGTTGCAGCAATGTCAGCACGATCAGCACCCCGCCCATCAGGATCGATGCCGCAGCGGCAAGTCCGGGGTTTTTCAGCAGCGAGGCAAAGCCCACTTCGTAGATATACTGCGTGAGGAAAAGCGTGGCCGTGCCCGGCCCACCGCCGGTCAGAACATAGGCCTCGTCAAACACCTGCACCGCGCGGATCAGCGCCAGCACGATCACCACCAGCATATTGGGCATCAACAGCGGCAGCGTGATGCGCCAGAACACGCGGGCGGGTTTGGTGCCATCCATCTCGGCGGCTTCATAAAGATCACGCGGAATGGCCTGCAGCCCGGCCAGCAGGATCAGCGCGAAAAACCCCAGATGCGCCCAGATCGTGACGCCGATCGCAGCGGAAAAAGCATAGTTGCGCTCCAGCAGCCAGTTCACCGGGTCCATCCCCATGCCCACCAGCGCCGCATTCAGCACACCGTTGCGGTCCAGGATCCAGCGCCAGATCAGGCCAACCACAACGGGCGACAACAGGACGGGAAAAAAGAACACCGCCCGCCAGAAGCTGAGCGCGCGCAGTGCCCTGTTCAGGATCAGCGCGGTGATCGTCGCGGCGACGATCAGCAACGACACTTGCAGCACCACAAAGGTGCCGGTGTTGCGCAGGGCGATCCAGAACTGGTCTTCCTGGCAGGTCATCAGATCGGTGTAGTCAGTGCAGCGCAGCAGCCGTTCAAACTGCGCCGCACCCACAAAGGTCCGCTCAGGCAAAAAGAGGGCCGCGCCGGTGGTCATCGAATAGGCGATGTTGATCACCAGTGGCACCAGGACAAACACGGTGAAAATCGCCATGTTCGGCAGCAGGAAAAACGCCACCATGCCAGTCTGCCCGGCCAGCCGCTGCCAAAGACGCAAAGGCGCCTCCAGCAGACGGGCGAGCCAGCCCAGGGGGGCCGCCACAACGGCCCCCAACACTCCCTTTACCCCAGTCATGGCTTATTGCGCCGCCGCGACCGCTTCGGTGATGTCCTGGTCGATGCGGGCATAGGCGTCGTCCAGCGTCAACTCGCCCGCCATCACCTGGCTGATCCGGTTGACCAGCGCGCCATAATAGGGCGTTGCCCATTTCCACGCGGGCAGCGCATCGGCACCGGGCAGGATATCGCCCGCCGCCGCGATATAGGCATCAAGGGCGGCACCCACATTCTTGTCCTCGGTCTGCCAGTTCATGCCGCCAGCCGCCACCACACCGGCATGGGCGGGCAGGAACAGGGTCCGCTCCGAAAACTCTTTCACGATGTCCTCGCGGGCAAAATACTCCATGACTTTCGCCACTTCCTCGGCGTTCTGGGTGTATTTCACCGCCACAAGCGCCGCCCCGCCAGCAAGGCCAGAGCATCCGGCCGTGCCGCAAGGCGACCCGGTGGCGACCCAGTCAAACCCGTCGCCGATCTTGGTCGACAGGTTGGCAATCTGCCAGCTGCCGGAATAGTAGAACGGGATGGCCGCATTGATGAAATCATCTGCCGCCGCACGGTAGGTGGAGCCTGACGCCGCAACCCAGGTGTCGCGCAGCATCTGCCCGCCTTCGACCCAGGCCACCAGCTTTTCGGCAAAAGCCTTGGTGCCGTCATCCACCGGCGCAGGCATGCCGTCTGCCGCAATGTAATTCGCGCCATAAGACACGGCCGGCCCGGAAATCCGGTGGCCGGAACGGTCGATGGCAAAGGCGGCGGCAGTGCCCTGCGACTTGGCGACCTGATCGGCGGCATTCACCCAGTCATCCCAGGTTGCCCCCTCACCCGGCAGGGCCACACCGGCCTGCTCGAACAGGGTCGCATTGGCGAAACCGCCGGTCAGCGTCAGCTGGGTCATGAAACCGGTGATCGCCTCGCTGCCATCTTCGCGCATCCAGTCGGCATGGGCCCCAAAATTGGTGCGCCAATATTCAGGGTCGGTCAGATGCGGCGTCAGGTCCAGCCAATGCGGGGCCAGCGTCTTGATGTTGGTGACGCGGGCGATGTCGGGGCCCGACCCGGCCTCCAGCTGGATCTGCAGCTGTTCCTGCACCACCTTATAGGCCACCTCGTCCAGAATGACGTTGATGCCGGGGTTTTCGGCATTGAACCGGGCGACGAGGTCTTTCATCACCTCGCCCTCTACCCCATCGGAATACCACATCAGGCGCACATCACCGGCAAGGGCTGTGGTGCCCATCAGGCTGGCCCCAAGCGCCAGGGCGATCATCGTGTTTTTCATTGCAGTCTCCTCCATGTGTTGTCCCGGCCTCCCGCCGGGGTCGTCTTTACCGGTGCAGGGTTCTGTGCCCCGCGACCGTCCAGTCCTTCGGATTCATGATCCGACCCTCCGCCCCGATCCGGCCATCGGCATGAAACTGCACCGGGCCGTATTCGGGGTCCACCACCGTGACTGTAGCATGTGGATCTGCCGAGTCAGGCGCAAGTTGCGCGCATTGCGCAACAAAGGCATCCAGCCCCTGCCGCGCGGCTCCCATCCGCACGATCCACCAGCCCTGCCGCCCCGCCAGCCGCAATTCGCAGCCTGCTGTCGGGCCATCGGTCACCATCTCCAAAGGACCAGAGGCACGGATCAGCATGGCACCCTCTCCCACGCTTGCCGCCGCCAGATTGCCGTGCTGGTGGATTGTGTCAAAAGCCACCGCCGGAAACCAGCAATGGGTAAAATCGGGTTGTTCCGGCTGGCCCTCAAACCAGACCAGCGCCAGCCCGCGATATTGCTGAACCCGTGGCACCGAGGCCGAGCCACCCCAATAGGACGGGCGGCCATAGCCGGAGTGGATCACCTCGCCCGGATGGTTGATCCAGATCTGCGCATCGGGATTGGTCCCCAGCCGGGCGTGCAGCAGCGTTTCCTGATAGCCCCAGTCGAACCAGCGATAGGCGGCGGTGGTGCCCATGGCCCAGTCAGGCGTCTTCGCATGATACAGGGCAGCAAACCGCCCCTGCCCTTGTGCAAACATCCATTCCTGTTCTCCCGCTTGCAAACTGGCACGCGCCGCCAGCCCGGCATCCAGGTGCAAGTCATGATCGCGCAGCGCCAGCGCCAGCCCCGGAAGACAATGGAAGCGCGCGCCCAAATGGCCCATGCCCCACAGCATCCGGGTGATGGCCGACAATTCCAGCGTGCGCCCCGCGCGCAAGGTGTGTTCATAGCTGCGCCCTTGGGCGGCGGTGATCACCCCGTGATGCGCCGAATTGGCCACCACCTCCACCAGCCGCACCACGGCGCGGCCGGCCCGGTCGCGGATATCGGCATCGGGGGCCAGCGCGTAAAGGGCAGTCAACCCTTTCAGGTCAATCGGGAAATAGGGGGCAGAGTTGAACTCGGCCATTTCCCATTCCTCGAAATGATCCAGCCAGGCCCGCACCCGCTCACGCCCGGTAGCCGATTGTTCCGCCCCGCTACGCCCCGACCTGCGGAAGGTGGCCTCCGGCAGCAGGTGCCCTGCCAGATAGGCCGAAGTGTGGAACAAAAGCGCGTGGTTTTCGCTGAAATACCACTGCACATCATTGCCCGGCTCGTCCATCCAGTAGCGATAGCCAAGGATCGCTGCGTCGATCCGGTCGCGCACCCGGTCGGACAACAGATGTCCGAACCGGGTGCGCCCCCAGAGCAGCGGCACCAGCGCGAAATCGGCGCAATCCCAGCAATCCTCGATCGCGGGGAGGGTCGCGTCGATCATTGCCTCGGTCTGGGGGCCGGAAAGCCCCTGCGCCAGCCGTGCCAGTGCCGCCACTGTGTCAGGTTCGGCGCGGGTGGCGACCCAGGTCAGCGCCTCGTCGATCCGCGCTTCCAAGCTCGCTGGGGCCTCGCCCTGCGCCGCCAGATCGCAGACCTCCACGCCGAAGGTGCGGGTGGCGGCAAAGCCATCCGCGGTCAGCGTCGGAATGAAATGCCGGAAATCGCCAGGCAGGTTTTCGGCGCGGTCAATGACCAGCCGTCTGGCCCCGGCCGGCAGATGGCGCTGCAACGCGGCCGGGTGGTGCGACATGAAATCGCCCTCCACCCGGATCGCCACATCCGTATCCACCGGCATGGGATGCGGCAGCACCAAAGCCACCTCTCCCCCGGTATAGGCGGGCTGGTCGAAATGCATGGTGGCCAGTGCAGTTTCCATCGCGCGGGCGATGTCTGTGCTGCACCCTGTGGGAATGCCCGCCTCGGCCTGTGGCCCGTCCAGCCAGTCGGCCTGAATGTAATAGCGGGCGTCCCGCTCGGCCAGATCGTCGAAGAACACCTCGATCCGGTTGTCGCCCGCAGTCAGCGCCACCTCGAACTCTGCCGCTGTTTCGGCATTGCGCTTGTAGGGGGCCATCCAACCCGCTTCGGCCCCATTCACGAACAACACCGCCCCGCCGCAGGTGCGCAGGCGCAGCCGCGCGGCCCCTGCCGCCTGCGTGCGGATCACCGTTTGCGCCCAGGTCGCGATATGGGTCGGCCGGAACCAGAACCCCGACAGATCCAGCCGGGGCGCGCCGAAGGGCAGCCAGTTGCGCGCCGGTTCAAACCCGCCCGCAGCCTGTGGCCGCCGGTCGCGGCGGTCCGCCGCGAACTGGGTGCGGCAGGGATATTCGTGCGGGATGAAGTTCTTGTCCTTGGTCAGGAAAAAGAACGGGTCCATTTCCCCCTTCATCGGTAGGTCGGGCAGATCAAAGCGCGCTTCGACCGTCTGGCCAAGACGCCAATAGCCAAGAGCCGTGCCGGAGGTCAGGGGATGGGACAGAAAGCCTTGCATGTCAGGGGATTACCTAAGAGAGGACACGGAAACGGGGGTAAAGTCGGTATAGGCCTGGTTTTCGCCGGTCATGCCCCAGACAAAGGCATAAGGCCCGGTCCCGGCCCCCATGTGAATGGACCAGGCGGGCGACAGCACCATATCGCCATTGGCCACCACCAAATGCCGGGTCTGGTCGGGGCGGCCCATGAAATGCATCACCCGGTCCTCGGCACCCATGTCAAAATAACAATAGGCCTCCATCCGCCGTTCGTGCAGATGCGGCGGCATGGTGTTCCACATGCTGCCGGGGGCCGGATCGGTGATGCCCATCAACAGCAGGCAAGAGGGCGAGACTTCGGGGTGAATGTACATTGCAAGCGACCGCGCATTCGCCTTTGCCGCATCCCCCAGCTGGATGCGCTTGGCCTGATCACGCCGGATCAGCCGCGTCGGATGATCGGTGCCCGCAGGCACGGAGTTCACATAAAACCACGCCGGATTGGCCGCATCAGTGCTGCGCATGTCCACCTGCCGTACCCCGCGTCCGATATACAGGATATCGCGGTTGCCCATGGCGTAATCGGTGCCATCCACCGTCACCACCCCCGGCCCGCCCAGATTGGCCAGCCCCGCCTCACGGGCAGAAAAGAAGAACTCGGTTCCCAGTTCGGCCCCGTCGCCAAAGCTCAGCGGGCCATCCACCGGCACCGCGCCGCCAAGGATCATCCGGTCCACATGGGTATAGGTCAGCCGCAAGGCCCCCGGCGCAAAGGCCCCTTCCACCATGTAATCGCTGCGCAGCCGGTCGCTTGTCGCGGTCATCACATCGGCGGGGTTGCCGCCGTATCGCACATCCATCATGCCGCCACCTCCTGCGCCGAAACCTGGCCCTCGGCCTCGACCAGACACAGGATCGCCAAGGCCTGCCCATAGCCGGTGGGTTGCAGCGGAATATCGCGGTAGAACTGCAGATCATGCCCCATGCGGGTGCCGTAAGAGACGTTCTGCACCGTGCCCCCCTCATCGATATTCGCCATCACCGCCGCCACGCCGCGCCACCCGGCCTCGGCCCAGTCGGGCCCGCCGATCCCTTGCCGCGCGGCCTTCAGCAGCCCGTACGCAAAGCCCGCCGTGGCGCTGATCTCCTCATAGCTCGACGGATCATCCAGCAGCGTCCGCCACGCGCCGCTTTGCGTCTGCAACGGCAGCAGCGCCTGCACCTGCGCCTTGAGCACTTCGGTCAGATACAACCTGACCGACCCCGGCAGATCCGGCACCTCGAACAGGTCCAGAATGCAGGCCGTGATCCAGGCATTGCCGCGTGCCCAGCGGGCGCGGGCAAAATTATGCCGCCCGTCAAAGGTCCAGCCATGAAACCAAAGCCCGGTGTCCGGATCCGACAAATAGCGCGCATGCACCAGAAACTGGCGGATCGCCTCATCCACCAGCTCGGTCCGGCCCGAAGCATGGCCATACCGGGCCAGAAACAACCCCGCCATGAACAGCGTGTCATCCCACAATTCGCCGGGATTCACCTTGTCGGACACATCATGCTGCAGCCCCGCCTCCTGGGTGCGCGGCGCATCCGTCATCAGACGGTTGGCCCAGTCGTCCAGCACCGGCCGCCAACGCGGATCGCCTGTCTCGGCCCAGAGCATCGACAGCGCCAGCATCGGTGCCGTGGTGTTGATGTTCAAATCGGGCAGGCCCGCCGCCAGATGCCGCGCATACCAGCCCTCAAGCATCTCGCGCAACGCCGGATCCCCCTGGCGCCGCCACAACTGGGCCAGACCATAAAGGCCCACACCCTGCGGCCATTCCCAGCTGTCAAAGCTGATGTAGTCGCCCGCCGTCCCGTCAAGATTCGGTTCGTCAAACTGGCCATCATGGCGCAGATCGGTCAGGCCCCGCACCAATTGACCCAGTTTCAGCCTGATCTGATCCACCTGTGGTCGCATGTCCCCTCCCCGGGCATCGGCATTTGGTCGATCGTTGAAGCATGGCAGTGCAAAATTTTTGCACAACCTGAAAATTTTTTGCATAGTCAGACAGCAAAATGGAAAAACCCCAATGGCACCGATTCCCCCCGGGAAAAGCGGCAAACCCAGCCGCCGCATCAGGCTGGACGATCTTGCGAAGGCTTGCGATGTGTCGATCGCCACGGTGTCGCGCGCCCTGTCCGGCACGCCGGGCGTCCGGCCCGACCTGGTCGAAAAGATCCAGCGCAAGGCGCAGGAGTTTCGCTACGCCCTGCCCTCGACCCTTGCCGGTCAGCGCTTGCTGATTCTTGCCAGCCGCGCCGCCATGGAAGACTATGCGCGCAGCCAGTTTACCCTGAATGTCATGCAAGGCATCGAGGAACGCGCCCGCCTGCTACGGGCCGAGGTGATCACCGAAGCCATCACCTCGACGGAACAGGAACGACAGGCCCTCGCACTGGCCGCGACCGACCCGCGCGTGACGGGTCTGCTGTTCCTGACACTGGACGACGAAGACATGCTGACCGCCGCCCGCAGGTTTCGCAAGCCGGTGGTTCTGGTCAACGGGGATGATCCGCTGATGCAGCTGTCGTCGGTTGCGCCGTCAAACCGGGCTGCCGCCAGCATGGCCACCGATTACCTGATGCGGCTGGGGCACCGCCGCATCCTGTTTCTCAGCCGCAGGGGCCGCCGCACGATTGAACGGCGGGCCGAAGGCTGGCGAGACCGAATGACCCTGGGCGGCGCGGCATTCGATCCGGGACTGCAGGTGGATGTGGCAGACTGGCTGCCTGATCACGCCGCAAAAGCGCTCCGCGACAGGGTCAGCGCCAAGGGCCTCGACTTCACCGCCGTGCTGTGTGCCGGCGACAGTCTGGCGCTTGGGGCAATGCAGGGCCTGGCCTCACTGGGGATCAGCGTCCCCGATCAAGTGTCGGTGCTGGGTATGGACGGTCTGGCCCAGGGCGCATTCTTCTCGCCTGCCCTGACGGTTCTGGAAATTCCGATGCGCCACATCGGATCGGCGGCAGTTGATCTGCTGCGCGACCTGAGCCTTGGGGCGCATCTGCCCGCCCGCCGCATCGAACTGGCCTGCCGGCTGGTGGAACGCAAATCCTGCGCCGCCGTCGCCGGTTAGGGTGCCCGGAGGGCATGTCAAACGACTAAAGAAAGAAATGGTCGGGGCGGAGGGATTCGAACTCTCGACCTACGGTACCCAAAACCGTCGCGCTACCAGGCTGCGCTACGCCCCGACTGAATGGGGTCTTAGCGAATGCCGCGGGGGATGAAAAGGGCTATTCCGCACAAGACCATGCCGGATCTGCAATTGACGGGTGGCGCAGTTCGGCACCGGCAGAAATTCCCATGCGTGCGGCCAGCCCGCCGTTGATTTCGAGCACCAGCTTGACCCCCTCGCCGCCATCGATCGTGGTCAGATCCTGTGGCTTGGCATTGGCATGCACCTTTGTCACCCGGCCCGCGGCATCGGCAAAGATCATATCCAGCGGGATCAGCGTGTTCTTCATCCAGAAGGTTGCCCGTCGGGGGCTGTCATAAATGAACAGCATGCCCGCCGATTGCGGCATGTCTTCGACAAACATCAAGCCGCGGCTGCGTTTGGCATCCGTATCGGCAACCTCAACCGCAAAGCGCGCCTGACCACCCGGCCAGCGCAGCTCCACCTGATCGTCACGGCAGGCTGCGCTGACGGTCCCCACCATCAGCACGAGTGCCGCGACAGATCCGATCAGCGCTCTGCGCGCGATGCTGCTTCCCATGATGCCACCTGTACCGCCATGCGCCCGCGCCTGCCCTCGATGATCCGCAGGCAAACCGCTTCCCCTGCTTGTAGATCGGCAAAGCCCGACATGCGCAACACTTCGACGTGAATGAACACATCATCATTGTGGCCGAACACATTGGCAAAGCCAAAGCCCTTGGCTTTATCGAACCATTTCACCCGCGATGGTTCCAGCGCAAGCGCGGCGATCTGTTCGGCCGACATCAGAGTGCCTTCATCGGCCAGTGGCAAGGCCACCCCTGCCGGTGCCTGCACCGAGACAACCTCGACCGCCTGTGCCCCGCGCGGACTTTGCTGAACGCGAACGCTGATCATCGCGCCATCAGACACGGAGTTCTGACCATAGTTCCGCAGCACATTGGCATGCAGCAGAATATCGCTTTCAGTCTCGTTCGAAACGATGAACCCAAACCCCTTCGCAGGGTCAAACCATTTTACATGGCCATGCACAATATGCGTGGCCGTCTCTTCATCAGTCATAGCAGAGCCGTTCCCCAGATTGACCCCAAACGCCGTTAAGACGCTATCCCCGGACGGGATTCAAGCACATTTCCGCAAGACCGGCCCGATCCCTGCGCCGAAAAAGTCGACACTCAAGGATTCAAGCGCACGATCGCCCAAGTATCCTGCGTGGTCTGCCGTGTCCAGCGGAAGCGATCGTGCAGCCTGAAGGCCCCGTCCGCCCAGAACTCTATCTCAACCGGCCGCAGGCGGAAACCTCCCCAAAAGGATGGGCGCGGCGGATGGGTGCCTTTGGTTACCGTCAGTTTTGCCACCTCAGCCATCAGATGCTCCCGGCTGGACAACGGCTGCGACTGCTGGCTGGCCCAGGCCCCCAGCCGCGATTTCAGGCTGCGGCTGGCATAATAGGCATCGGCCTTCGGGCCCTCCTCGCGTTCGGTGACGCCACGCACCCGGATCTGGCGGCGCAGCGACTTCCAGTGCAGCACAAAGGCCGCCTTGCCCGCGGCCTCGATCTCCTGCGCCTTGCGGGACTGGTAATTGGTGTAGAACACAAAGGCGTCCTCCTCGATGTCCTTCAACAACACCATGCGCACATTCGGCATCCCGTCCTGGTCCACCGTGGACAGGGCAATGGCATTGGGATCGTTCGGCTCTGTCGCCTCGGCTTCCGCCATCCAGGCCCTCGCAATGGCAAACGGGTCATCGCCCGCGAAAATTCCGCCTCTGTCCATGATATCGGTCCTTACCTTGCGCGAAAGCTGCCCGCAGCCTCTGGCTTGAACGCGCTTTGCCTTTCGCCTACACGTCTATCTCAATGCGAGAAATGTGCGAGGGGCAACAGATGTCAACAGGACTTATGGCGGGCAAGCGCGGGCTGATCATGGGGCTTGCCAATGACAAGTCCATCGCCTGGGGCATCGCCAAGACCCTTGCCGACCACGGCGCCGAACTGGCGTTCTCCTATCAGGGTGAGGCGCTGAAAAAGCGCGTGGGCCCGCTGGCAGCCTCACTGGGCGAGCCGCGCCTGTACGAATGCGACGTCGCCAACGAAGAAAGTATGGATGCGCTCTTTGCCTGGCTCGAGGCACAGTGGGGCACGATCGACTTCGTGGTCCATGCCATCGGCTTTTCCGACAAGAACGAATTGCGCGGCCGCTATGTGGAAACCTCGCGCGCCAACTTCCTGATGTCGATGGATATTTCGGTCTATTCCTTCACCGCCGTCTGCCAGCGCGCCGCAAAGCTGATGCCAAATGGCGGCAGCCTTCTGACCCTGACCTATTATGGGGCAGAAAAGGTCATGCCGCATTACAACGTGATGGGCCTGTGCAAGGCTGCGCTTGAGGCGAGCGTGAAATACATCGCCGAAGACCTTGGCAAGGACGGCATCCGCGTCAATGCCATCAGCGCCGGCCCGATCAAGACGCTGGCCGCCTCCGGCATCGGCGATTTCCGCTACATCATGAAGTGGAATGAGCTGAACAGCCCGCTGCGCCGCAATGTCACACAGGAAGAGGTCGGCAAGGCGGCCCTTTACCTGATCTCCGATCTGGGGTCCGGCACCACGGGCGAAAACCTGCATGTCGATGCAGGCTATCATGTGGTGGGCATGAAGGCCGTCGATGCGCCCGATATCGATGTGGTGACAGGCCGTGGCGACTAAGGGCACAGGGCGGGCGCGATGACGCTGGCGGCGTTCCTGGCGGTGGCGGCTTTGCTGACCATGGGCGCGGTCAGCCCCGGCCCGGCCGTGCTGATGTCGGCGCGCACCGGGGTGACTGAAGGGCTGCGCACGGGGTTTTTCCTGGCCATGGGCATCGGTCTCGGCGCGGTGATCTGGGCGGCCTTGGCGCTGTCGGGTCTGGCGGCGCTGTTCAAGATTGCCCCCGCCCTCTTGTGGGCCTTCAAGATCGTGGGCGGGCTCTATCTGATCTGGATGGCGCTGCAGATGTGGCGCCACGCGTCCGACCCGCTGCCCGACACCACCGGCCTGCCGCCACGATCTGCGCTGTCCGCCTTCCGGCTGGGGCTGGTCACGCAGCTGTCGAACCCCAAACCCGCCGTGGTGCTCTCGGCCATCTTCATCGGCACCGTGCCGCCTGACACCCCGCTCTGGGTGCTCGCCTGCCTGCTGAGCTTTCTGTTCACGGTGGAAACGCTGTGGAACACCTTCGTCGCCCGCATCTTTTCCCTGCCCGCCACGCGGCGGGCCTATGTCGGTGCAAAATCCACCATGGACCGCTGCTTTGGCGGTCTTCTCGCCCTGCTCGGCGCCAAGATCGCCGCCACCTGAAGGAGCCTGCCATGAACGACCGCCTGCCGCATGAAAAAGGCTTTCACGTCAGCTGGGACCAGATTCACCGCGACGCCCGTGCGCTGGCCTGGCGGCTGGATGGCAAGGGTCCGGACAATGGGGCCTGGAAGGCCGTGGTCGGCATCACCCGCGGCGGCCTGGTGCCCGCCATGATCGTCAGCCGCGAGCTGGATATCCGCGTGGTCGATACCATCAGCGTGAAATCCTACAGCCATCAGGCCCAGACCGAGGCGCGGGTGATCAAATCGCCGCAGGGCGATCTGATGGGCGATGGCACCGGCATCCTGATCGTCGATGATCTGGTCGACAGCGGCAAGACGCTGGAACTGGTGCGCAAGCTGTATCCACGCGCGCATTTCGCCACCGTCTACGCCAAACCCTCGGGCCGCCCGCAGGTCGATACCTATATCACCGAAGTCAGCCAGGACACCTGGATCTTCTTCCCCTGGGACATGGCGCTGCAATATGTCCAGCCCTATCGCGGCACGGACTGATCTTGCGCCTGCCCCCTGCCATTATCTGTTTCCAAATATCCCACGGGGGTCCGGGGGTGTGAAACCCCCGGTTCCGCCACAAGCCAAAAGGCGCAGACATGACCCAGCCGCTCAACCCCGCCATGGCCGCCACCGAAGCCCCCCCGGTGATGGAGGCACGGCGCTGGTTGCAGGGGGTCACCTTTCCGGCTGATCGCCCGCTGATCAACGTGTCGCAGGCCGCCCCGGTCGAGCCGCCGCCGCTGGCTTTGCGCCAGGCGATTGCAGAGGCCGCGCTGACCAATGATGCCGCACATCTTTACGGCCCTGTCCTGGGCCTGCCCGAGCTGCGCGCCGAAATCGCGGGGCAATGGTCTGCCCTTTATGGCGGCACCATTGACGCGGCCGAGGTGGCGATCACCCAAGGCTGCAATCAGGCCTTCACCGCCGTCATGTCCACCCTCGCCGGTGCGGGGGATGAAGTCATCCTGCCAACCCCATGGTATTTCAATCATAAAATGTGGTTCGACATGCAGGGCGTGCACACGGTGGCGCTCAACACCGGGCCGACGCTGATCCCCGATGCCGCGGCGGCACAGGCGCTGATCACATCAAAGACCCGCGCCATCGTATTGGTTTCGCCCAACAATCCCGGTGGGGTGGAATATCCGGCGCAGACGCTGGCCGCGTTCCGCGATCTGTGCCGTGCTCATGGCCTTGCGCTGATCGTCGATGAAACCTACCGCGATTTTGACAGCCGTCACTCGGTAGACCTGGGGGGCCGGCCGCATGATCTGTTTGCCGATCCCGACTGGTCTGACACCCTGATCCAGCTTTACAGCTTTTCCAAGGCCTACCGGCTGACCGGCCACCGCGTCGGCGCGGTTGTGGCCAGCACCGCGCGGCTGGCCGAGGTGGAGAAATTCCTCGACACCGTCGCCATCTGCCCCGGCCAGCTGGGCCAGTTTGCGGCTCTTTGGGGCATGCGAAACCTTGGCCAATGGGTCGCGGGCGAACGCGATGAGATCCTCAGCCGCCGCCGCGCGATGATCGACGGTTTCGCGCAGATGGACGGCTGGCGGCTTCTGGGCTGCGGCGCCTATTTCGCCTATGTCGAACATCCCTTTGACCTGCCGTCGGATCAGCTGTGCAAGCGGCTGGTGTCCGAAGCCTCGCTGCTGATGCTGCCCGGCACCATGTTCCAGCCGCCGGGCTCGGATGCCGGCAAGCGGCAGATCCGCATCGCCTTTGCCAATGTCGATGCGCAAGGGATCACGCAGCTGTTTGCACGGCTCAAAGCCTTTCGGGCCTGACATCCTCTTGTTCCGCTTTGCCTTACCGCATAGACAGTCGCAAAGCAGGTTCCAAAGGGGCAGATGATGGCCAAAGACAGCGACGATAGCCCGCGCAAAAAGGGCAAGGGCAGCCAGATTGTGGTCTGGGCGCTGATGGCCATGTTGGTTGTCGGCCTTGGTGGCTTTGGCGTCAGCAATTTTGGCGGCGGCCTGACCAGCATCGGCCGGGTCGGAGACCGCGAGATCGACACCAACACCTATGCCCGCGCCCTGCAGCAGGAACTGGCAGCGCTGACGGCACAATTCGGCCAGAACGTCACCCTTGCACAGGCCCAAAGCCTTGGGGTGGACCGGCAGGTGCTGCAATCCATCGTTGCCCAGACCGCGCTCGACAACGAGGCAGACCGCGTTCGCCTGTCGGTCGGCGATGCGGTGATCGCGCAGCGCATCACCGAGACCCCGGCGTTTCAGGGCACCTCCGGCCAGTTTGACCGCGAAAGCTATCGCTTTGTGCTCGACCGCAACAACCTGACGGAAAGCGCTTTTGAAGCCGGACTTCGGGCCGATGTCGCCCGCCAGTTGCTGACCGGGGCGATTGCGGGCGGCTTTGTGGCCCCGGCCCCGCTGACCGACACCCTGTACAACTGGATCAGCGAACGGCGCGGCTTTTCGCTGCTGCAACTGACGGCTGAGGATCTTGCCAGCCCGGTTGCCGAAGCAGATGACGCAACCTTGCAGACCTTCTATGAGGCAAATATTGACGCCTTCACTGCGCCCGAGGCCAAGCGCATCCGCTATGCCGCTCTGCTGCCCGATGAAATCGCCGCTGACCAGCCAGTGGATGACGACACCCTGCGCCGGATGTATGAGGCCCGCATCGCCGAATTCGTACAGCCCGAACGGCGCCTTGTCGAACGGCTGATCTACCCCTCGGCCGAAGCCGCAGACGCGGCCAAGGCCCGCCTCGATGCGGGTGAGGCGTTCGAGACTCTGGTGGCGGAACGCGGGCTGGAACTGGACGACATCGATCTTGGCGATGTGTCGCGCGAAACCCTGGGTGCCGCCGGTGACGCCGTGTTTGCCTTGGAAAGCCCTGGCGTGGTGGGTCCGTTCGACAGCGATCTGGGCCCGGCCCTGTTTCGCATGAACGCGATCCTCTCCGCTCAGGAAATCACCTTCGAAGACGCCCGCGCCGACCTTGCCATCGAAATGCAGACAGACGCGGCCCGCCGCGCCATTGCCGACCGCGTCGAAGCGATCGATGACATGCTGGCCGGAGGATCAACGCTGGAAGAAGTGGCGCAGGATCAGGGGATGACCCTTGAGACGGTGGATTATGTCGCCTCCGAGACCGCACCCGAAGGCATTGCCGGCTATCCCGCCTTCCGCACGGCAGCGGAGGCTTTGGCCGAAGGCGATTTCCCCGAGGCGGTGTTGCTCGCCGACGGCGGCGTTGTGGCGATGGAATTTGTCGAACTGGTTCCGGCGGCCCCGATCCCGTTTGAAATTGCCCGGGACGACGTGCGCGCGGCCTATGCCGCCGATGCCACCGCCAAGGCGCTGGCGGATCGTGCCATAGAGGTGAAGGCCGAAGTCGAGGCGGGCCAATCGCTTGGGGCCTTTGGCATCGTGCGGCGCACCGCCAATATCTCGCGCGAAGGCTTTGTCGAAGGGGCCCCGCCCGAAGTCTTGACGGCGGTCTTTGCGATGGCAGCGGGCGAGGTCCGGGTCATCGAAGCGCCGGGCTTTGTCGGCCTGGTGCGGCTGGACGAGGTGCTGCCTGCCGCCCAAGAGGGCGAAGAGGTGGCCGCGCTGAAATCCGCCATCGCAGCGCAGGTCGAACAGGCCCTGGCGCAAGACGCGCTGCAACTGTTTTCCAGCGCATTGACCGATGAGGCCGGGATCTTTCTTGACCAGAACGCCATCAATGCTGTGAACGCGCAGTTCAACTGACTGCGCCCATTTGCCCGAACACTCAGGCCGAAAGCTCCGACCGATGATCCTCTCCCCCAGTTTTGAAGAGTTTGAACGCAACTGGAGCGCGGGAAAGAACCAACTGATCTGGGCCCGTCTGGCCGCCGATCTGGACACGCCGGTCAGCCTGATGCTGAAGCTGGGCGAGGCCCGGCCCGACACGTTCATGCTGGAATCGGTGACCGGCGGCGAGGTGCGGGGCCGGTATTCGATTGTCGGGATGAAGCCCGATCTGATCTGGCGCTGCAACGGCGAAGCCTCGGAAATCAACCGAGAGGCGCGGTTTGATGCGGCGGCGTTCCACCCGCTCGACGGCCATCCGCTGAAAACCCTGCGCGACCTGATCGCCGAATGCGCAATCGATATGCCCGATGGCCTGCCCGCCGTTTCGGCCGGGCTGTTCGGCTATCTGGGTTATGACATGATCCGGCTGGTGGAACATCTGCCGGATGTGAACCCCGATCCCATCGGCCTGCCCGATGCGGTCTTGATGCGCCCCACCGTGATTGCGGTGCTGGACGGTGTGAAGGGCGAGGTCACCCTCGTCTCTCCGGCATGGGTCGCAGGCGGCCTGTCGGCCCGTGCGGCCTATGCGCAGGCAGCGGAACGGGTGATGGACGCCCTGCGCGATCTGGACCGCGCGCCCCCGGCGCAGCGCGATCTGGGCGAGGCCGCCCCGGTGGGTGAGCCAGTGTCGAACTTCACCCATGACGGCTACAAGCAAGCGGTGCAAAAAGCCAAGGATTACATACGCGCCGGTGACATCTTTCAGGTGGTGCCAAGCCAACGCTGGGCGCAGCGGTTCGAACTGCCGCCCTTTGCGCTTTATCGCAGCTTGCGCCGCACCAACCCGTCGCCCTTCCTGTTCTTCTTCAACTTCGGGGGCTTTCAGGTCATCGGGGCCAGCCCTGAAATCCTTGTGCGCCTGCGTGACGGCGAGGTGACGATCCGCCCCATCGCCGGCACGCGCAAACGCGGCGAGACGCCCGAAGAGGACCGCGCGCTGGAGCTTGACCTGCTGGCCGACCAGAAGGAACTGGCCGAACATCTGATGTTGCTGGACCTTGGCCGCAACGACGTGGGCCGTGTCAGCCGCATCGGCACGGTGCACCCGACCGAACGATTCACCATCGAACGCTATTCCCATGTCATGCATATCGTCAGCAACGTGGTGGGGCAGATCAAGGAAGGCGAAGACGCCCTGTCGGCCCTGCTGGCCGGTCTGCCGGCGGGCACCGTCTCTGGCGCGCCCAAGGTGCGGGCGATGGAAATCATTGACGAACTGGAGCCGGAAAAGCGCGGCATCTATGGCGGCGGCGTCGGCTATTTCGCCGCCAACGGTGAAATGGATTTCTGCATCGCCTTGCGCACCGCCGTTTTGAAAGATGAAACGCTTTATGTGCAGGCCGGAGGCGGCGTGGTCTATGACAGCGACCCCGAAGCGGAGTTTCAGGAAACCGTCAACAAATCCCGTGCCTTGCGCCGCGCGGCCGAAGATGCGGGTCTGTTCGCGCGGCAGGGCAACCGCTGAGCCGGGGCCACACGCGGCCATCACAAGGCTTTGAGGGAACGTAACAGGGTTTGCATTGCAATTGGCCGTGCTTACCTGATGATGTGTTACAGTCTGCTGGCGACCCGGCGCGCATATCCGCGCCTTGGGCCTGCCGTCCAAACAATAAGGAGTTCGGGAGTGCAGTCCAAAGCCATACTCTATTCCAGACACCCGGCGGTTCTTGCCCGGGGCCGCGCCACGCTGATGGCCATCGGCCTTGGCCTTGCGCTGGCGCTGGGTCAGGCGCAGGGGGCCTTTGCCCGCGCGCCCGACAGTTTCGCTGACCTTGCGCAGCAGATCAGCCCCTCGGTGGTCAACATCACCACCTCTGCCGTGGTCTCGGGCCCGGCATCGGGTGGGCCCATGGTGCCCGAGGGCAGCCCTTTTGAAGATTTCTTCCGCGATTTCATGGATCGCAACGGTCAGGGCGGTGGCGAAAACACGCCACGCCGGTCTGAAGCGCTGGGGTCCGGCTTCGTGATTTCGGAAGACGGCTATATCGTCACCAACAACCATGTCATCGAAAACGCCGATGAGATCGAGATCGAGTTTTTCTCGGGCACGCGGCTCAAGGCGGAACTGGTGGGCACCGACCCCAAGACCGACATCGCGCTGCTGAAAGTGGAAAGCGACACCCCCCTGCCCTTCGTCACCTTCGGCAACTCCGACCTCAGCCGCGTGGGCGATTGGGTGGTGGCCATGGGCAACCCGCTGGGTCAGGGCTTCTCGGTCAGCGCCGGGATCGTCTCGGCCCGCAACCGCGCCCTGTCGGGCACTTATGACGACTACATCCAGACCGATGCCGCCATCAACCGTGGCAACTCGGGCGGGCCGCTGTTCAACATGGATGGTCAGGTGATCGGCGTGAACACCGCCATCCTGTCGCCCAATGGCGGGTCGATCGGCATCGGCTTTTCGATGGCATCGAATGTTGTCACCAAGGTGGTGGATCAGCTGAAGGAATTCGGCGAAACCCGTCGTGGCTGGCTGGGCGTGCGCATTCAGGATGTCACCCCCGATGTGGCCGAAGCCATGGGTCTGACCGAGGCCTCGGGTGCGCTGGTCACCGATGTGCCGGATGGCCCGGCCAAGGACTCGGGGATCATCGCAGGCGATGTGATCACCCTGTTCGATGGCCAGCCGGTGCGTGACACCCGCGACCTGACCCGCCGTGTCGCCGACAGCCCGGTGGGCGAGGCGGTGCCGGTGATCGTTCAGCGTGATGGCCGGTCCGAAACCTTGCAGGTCACGCTTGGCCGCCGGGAAGAGGCCGAAGCCGCTGAAACCCGCCCCGCCGCCGCAACCCCGGAAGATCCGGTCGAAGCCGAAATTCTCGGGATGACCCTTGCGCCGGTGACCGATGAGATGAAAGAACAGCTCAGCCTGCCCAATGATGCCGAAGGGCTGGTCGTGGGCGCGGTTGATCAGACCTCCGAGGCCTATGCCAAGGGTCTGCGCGAAGGCGACATCATCACCGAGGCCGGTCAGCAGCAAGTGCTGCGGGTCAAGGATCTGGAAGACCGCATCACCGAGGCGCGTGATGCCGGGCGCAAATCCATCCTGCTTCTGGTCCGCCGTGCCGGTGACCCCCGCTTTGTGGCGCTTGCCATCGAGTGATCCCACGCAGGCAACACCATCCAACGCGCGGCAGTCCTCCGATTGCCGCGCGTTTTTTTGGTCCCGCCGGGAGGAAAGGGCGGACCATGCGCCGGTCGGCCTAGAAGAACGACCCGCCACCGCCGATTTCACGCAACAGCCGCGCCCGAAAGCTGAACATCCATTCGGTGCGCTCTTCTGCCATCGCGCGGCCCGTGGGCGTCTGCATGGTCTGGGTCAGACCGAACAGCTTGACCTCCAGATGGTCCAGCGCATAGGCGCGGTCGTTTAGCGGGCGGTGCTGCGCCAAGGGGTCATCCGGGTGAAACAGCGCGCCCCCCATCGACCCGGCCACCGCGAACATGCGCGCAAGACCGATGGCACCAAGGGCCTCCAGCCGGTCGGCATCCTGCAACACCCGCGCCTCGGGGGTTTGCGGCGTGATACCGGCGGAAAAGCTGTGCGCCTCGATGGCATGGGTCACCAGCGCAATCCGCTCTGTCCCCCAGCCCTGCGCCCTCAGCCAGCCCGCCGCCGCCTGAGCCGAGCGCGCGGAGGCTTGTGCGCGATCGAGCGCATCCTTGGGCAGGTTGACCGCATCATGAAAGATCACCGCCATCTGTAACGCCTGAACGTCCAGCCCCGGTGCATCCCCCATGATCGCCTTGGCATTGGCCCAGACCCGGTCGATATGGCCAAGGTCATGCGCAGCGTCCCGCGCCTCGCCCCAAAGCCGGATCAGCTCTGCCCGGGCCGCTGTTGCAAGATCGGTCATCCTGCCTCCAGATCGATGGTTACCAGCCCCAGCTCACGCGCGGCCCCAAGCGACAAGCGGTCACTTTCCAGCCCGCGGTCGGCCTGAAACCGGCGCAAGGCGGCGCGGGTTGGAGCATCCATCTGGCCGGTCAGCGGCAGCAGATACAATCCCCGCGCCTTCAGCGCCCGTTGCAGGCTGGCGATGAACTCGACCGTCATGTCCTGCGGGCAAGGGCTGCGGAACCACACCTGTTCCCGGTTCTGCACGATATTCTGCCGGGTTTCCGAGCGGAACACGGCGGGTGCCAGAACGCGCCCGTCCTTGTCGCGCCGTGCATCAGACACCATCGCCTGTTGCGTCACGGTCTCTATCACCATGGGCGTCACGTCCGATGCCCAGCATGCGCCCTCCGGTCCGGTCGGCGGGCCAGACCCCGTCAGCCGCACCAGCTCTGCTGCCAGATCGGCGCGATCGGGGGCCTTGGGGGTGCCGACCGGCTGGCAGGCAGCAAGCAGCAGGGCAGCCCCCAACAGGGCCAAAGGCGCGCGGCGCATCATCGGGGTATCACATCCTGCCTGCGCCGGTTGCTCCGGCTCTCTGGACCATAGCCTAGCACAGCACCTCGCCCTGGCCTAGCCGCGCTGCCCCGATGACCGGCGCGGCGTTGCAGCCCGGCAACCCCGCCCCGCTGCCCGCCTTTCCACTACCACCACCTCTGGCAAAGACCGCCATTGTGGCCTATGTCCATGGAACTGCGCCAGCTTGCGAAAAGGGACACGGACAGACGATGGCCAAGATCAAATATGTGGAATACGGCGGCAAGGAACATGTCGTGGATGTGGCCAATGGCCTGACCGTGATGGAAGGGGCCCGCGACAACGGCATTCCGGGCATCGAGGCCGATTGCGGCGGGGCCTGCGCCTGTTCCACCTGCCATGTCTATGTCGCGCCCGAATGGGTGGATCGCCTGCCGCAAAAAGACAGTATGGAAGCGGACATGCTCGATTTCGCCTACCAGCCCGATCCGGTTCGGTCCCGCCTGACCTGCCAGATCAAAGTGTCCGACGCGCTGGACGGGTTGGTTGTGCAGATGCCGGAAAAGCAGATCTGATGCGTCTATCGCTTGCGCTTGTGATGGGGCTGTCCGGCCCCGCCATGGCGCAGGATATTCTAGAGGCCCGGTTGGTCGCGCCCACCGACCGCTACGCCCATGCGGTGCTGGGCGACGCGCTGGAATGGGGCGGGCTGGAGCTTGTGCTGTCTGATGCCCGCCGCCTGCGCTTCACCCTGCCGGAAAGTCATGTGTTTGAAGACATCACCGCGCGGCTGGGTGATTTTGACGGCGATGGCCGCGATGAAGTGATGGTGGTGGAAACCTCTCTCACGCAAGGGGCCGCGCTTGCCATCTACGACATCAATGGCAGACGGGCCGCCACAGCCTATATCGGTCAGCCAAACCGCTGGCTGGCCCCGGCCGGATGGGGCGATTTTGATGGCGACGGCCGTATCGACATTGCCTATGTCGACCGCCCGCATCTGGCGCGCAATCTGGTGTTTGTGCGGCTGGAGGGCGACCGGCTTGTGGAACGCGCCCGCGCGCAGGGGTTCACCAATCATCGCATCGGGGACAGCAGCATCGCCGGTGGCACCCTTCGCTGTCAGGGGCGCGACATGCTGGTGATTGCCTCGGCAGACTGGTCACGCAAACTGACGGTGACGCTCGGCCCCGACGGGGTGCAGGCGCGCGACAGCGGCCCCTGGCCGACACAGGGCCCAGATCTGACCTGCCGCTAAAACCCGATCCAACGCGCCAATGCGATGAGCGTGGCACCGCAGGCAACCGACACCAATCCCATCAGACGCCGGGTTTCCATCGACAGGCGCACCATCAGGGCCAGCACCTGTTCCAGACGCGAAGGGGCCAGTGCAAGCACCAGCCCCTCGGCAATGGCAACCAGCCCGACGGCCAGCACAACCCAGATCATGGGGCCGATGCTGCGGTGGTCCCGACGGGTTGATCTGTCACCCCCGGGCGATCACCCGGGGCGATATCGCTGCGCAGATAGGTAAAGAACTCGCTGTCCGGCTGCATCACGATCGACGAATTCCCAGCTTGCAACGAGCGCTCATAGGAGGTCAGCGAGCGGGTGAAGGCAAAGAATTCAGGGTCGCGGCCAAAGGCCTCGGCATAGATGCCATTGCGTTCGGCATCGGCCTCACCTCGGGTCACCTCGGCCATGCGGCGCGCATCCGAGGTCAGTTCCACCACAGTCCGGTCTGCGGCAGCCCGCACCCGTTGTGCAGCTTCACCACCACGCGCGATTTCATCCGCGGCTTCACGTTCCCGTTCTGCCCGCATCCGGGCAAAGGTGGCGGCAAGGTTCTGTTCGGGCAAGTCCGTGCGCGTCAGACGCACGTCGATCACCTCAATGCCCAAGGCCCGCGATTCTACCCGTGCCCGGTCCCGGATCTGGTTCATCAGCACGGTCCGGTCTTCTGACAGCACCCGGCCCGAAGGAACCGAACCCAACACTTCCCGGATGGCCGCGTTCAAAATCCGGTCCAGACGGGTCTGGGCCGAATCGACCCCACCCGCGCCCACGGCTTCGCGGAATTCGATCAGATCATTGATCCGCCACCGGGCAAAGGCATCCACGATCAACCGGCGGTCATCCAGCGGGGTGACTTCCAGCGGTTGCGTCGGCAGGCCCAGAATCCGGTCATCATAGGTGACGACTTCCTGGATCAACGGGATCTTGAACCCCAGTCCGGGAGTTTCCTTGACCTGCTTGACCTGACCGAATTGCAGCACCAGCGCCTTTTCACGCTCGTCCACGATAAAGATCGACGAAAAAGCGGCCACGGCAATCACTGCCACGACCGGCAGAATAAGTTGCGCTTTCATCAGTTGTTTCCTCCGGTCGATGCTGCAGCCGGGGCGGCAACAGGTGTCTGGCGACCCAGTTCGTTCAACGGCAGGAAGGGCACGACGCCCTGACCGTTCTCGCCGCCCTGAACGCCGTCCAGAATGACTTTGTTCATGCTGCCCAGCACCCGTTCCATGGTTTCCAGATACATCCGCTTGCGGGTGACATCCGGCGCCTTCACATATTCCTCATAGACCGACAGGAAACGGCTTGCCTCACCCGAGGCGTCGTTGACGACCTGCGCGCGATAGGCTTCGGCCTCCTCGACCAGACGCGCCGCTTCACCGCGGGCTCCGGCGGTGACACGGTTGGCATAGGCATCAGCCTCATTCTGCAGCCGTTCGCGTTCCTGCTGGGCGGCCTGGACCGAGCGGAAGGCATCAATCACCTCACGCGGGGGATCGGCTTTTTCAAAGTTGACCCGGACCACATTCAAGCCCGCATCATAACTGTCCAACGTGCCCTGCACCGCCGCCAGAAGGTCGCTTGCAATCAGGCCGCGGTCCCGGTTCAGCACAGGGGCCAGTTCCGACCGCGCGATGATGTCGCGCATCGCCGATTCAGACACCGCGCGGATTGTGTCCGCCGGGTCGGCCAGGTTGAACAGGTATTTCGCGGGGTCCTGGATGTTCCAGACCACCTGAAAACCGATGTCGACGATGTTCTGGTCACGGGTCAGCATCAGGCTGGCGTCTTCACCGGTCCGGCCGACACCGACATCGGTCGTCCGTTCGTTGGTGACCTGCACGATCTCGGCCGTTACGATAGGCCAAGGCGCAAAGTTAAGACCGGGGCCACCCACGGTGGAAAATTCACCCAAAAACAGCTCGACCGAGCGTTCTTCCGGCCGCACCGTGTAAAATGACATGTAGGACCAAAGCGCGACAAGAGCCAGCCCACCCAGCACGATCCCCTGCTTGGTCACCCGTGGCGAAGACGGGCCACGACCGCCGCCACCGCCATTCGCGCCACCCTTGCCGCGTCCGCCCATCAGAACACGCAGCTGTTCCTGGCCCTTTTTGACGATCTGGTCGATTTCGGGAATTTGTGGTCCCGCGTTTTCCGGCCTGCGGCCCGGCGTCTTGCGCTCATCATCCCGTCCATTGCCACGATCATCGCCGCCCGATCCGCCACCGCCCCCCCAGGGACCTCCACTTGCCATTCGCTGAAACCCTTCTTGTTCGCTTGTGTCTTTTAACTGGTCATTCCGGCCCGAAAATCAAGCAAATCCGGTCATGCCTTGCGCGTTGCTGTCCGCATCGTGACCAGTTCTTCGGCCATTGTCGGGTGAACCGCCACTGTTCGGTCAAAATCTTCCTTCGTGGCCCCCATTTTGACGGCAATTGCCGCCAACTGGATCATTTCGCCGGCGTCGGGTGCGACGATGTGACATCCCAGAACCTTGCGCGTCGCCTGACTGACAATCAACTTCATCAGCACCCTTGCATCGCTGCCAGCAAAGGCGCTGCGCATCGGGCGAAAGCTGGTGCAATAGACCTCGATCGGTTCCTGCTCGCGCGCGGCCTCTTCGGTCAGGCCCACGGTGCCCAGTTCCGGCTGGGTGAACACCGCACTGGGGATCAGATCATGATCCACCGCCGTCGGCTCCCCCTCAAACACGGTGCGCACAAAGGCCATGCCTTCGCGGATCGCGACCGGGGTCAGGTTGACACGGTTGGTCACATCGCCAATGGCATAGATCGAAGGCACCGCGGTCTGGCTGTAGTCATCCACCACGATTTCCCCGCGCCGCCCAAGGGTTACGCCAAGATCTTCAAGCCCCATATCAGCTGTGGTCGGGCGGCGCCCGGTGGCAAACAGCACCGAGTCGAAGGTCTGTTCCATGCCATTCGTGGCCTTGACCCAGACCGGACAGCCGCGCTTGCCCGACTGTGGCAACAGATCCGCAGCCGACTCCACGCCTGCCCCCATCTTGCTGGCCTCATCGGTCATCGCCGAAGCTTCGGCCATTTCCACCACATTGGTACCCAGATGCAGCTCGATCCCCTGCGCCTTCATCGATTCAGCAATCAGCCCGCGCGCTTCATCGTCAAAGCCGCGCAGGATCTGCGCCCCGCGATAGAATTGCGTCACCTTGACGCCCAGACCGGCCAGAATGCAGGCCATCTCGCAGGCGATGAAACCCCCGCCGACGATCAGCATGGACTTGGGCAAGGTCTCCAGTTCGAAAATGTCATCCGACACCAGCCCAAGCTGCGCATTGGGCAGGTCCGGCCGCTCGGGCCAGCCACCCGTGGCGACCAGAATATGCCTGGCGGTGACCGTTTCACCGCTGGACAGCACAACGCTATGCGCGTCGGTCAGCCGGGCCCGGGCATCATGCACCCGCACGCCCGACCCTTCCAGCAACCGGCGATACACGCCTTCCAGCCGGTCAAGCTCCGTGTGCAGGGTTGTGCGGAACATGGACCAGTCAAAGGTGCCATCGGCAATATCCCAGCCATAGGCCCGCGCTTCAGCCGGCATCTCCCGGAAGCCGGAGGCAAAAACCATCAGCTTTTTGGGCACACAGCCCCGGATCACGCAAGTGCCGCCAAGGCGGCTGTCCTCGGCCAGCGCGACCGATGCCCCGGTGGCCGCTGCCATCCGCGCCGCGCGCACGCCGCCAGAGCCCCCGCCAATGACAAACAGGTCTACATCAAAAGCCATCAGTCGAGATCCGCGAATATGTTTGAGGTTGGCACGAATTCCACGCGATCTTCCTCGATCTCTCCCGAGTTGACGTCGCGCACCGTCACCCGGCCATCGGCATGGCCGATCACCACGATGTCGCAGATGTCGATGAACAACCCATTTTCCACGACACCCGGGATCTGATTCAACACCAGCGCCAACTGGCGCGGATTGCCGATCCGTTTCAGATGCAGGTCAAGAATGTAATTCGACTCATCCGTCACCAGCGGTGCCGCCCCGTTCATCCGCAAGGTCACGTCGCGGTTCAGCACATCGAGCGAGACCAGGGTTTCTTCGACCAAGGCCTTGGTGGTCTGCCAGCCGAACGGGATCACCTCGACCGGCAGGGGAAAGGCGCCCAGCTGGGTGACATCCTTGGCGGCATCCGCAATGACGATCATCTGATCCGACGCGGTGGCGACGATCTTTTCCTGCAACAGCGCCGCCCCGCCACCCTTGATCAGGTTCAGATTGCCGTCAAATTCATCCGCGCCGTCAATGGTCAGATCCAGCCACTTCGCCTCATCCAGCGTGGTGATCGGCACGCCCAGCTGCGTGGCAAGCTGCGCCGTCCGGCTGGATGTCGGCACACCCACCACGCGCAAGCCTTCTTCGCGGATGCGTTCGGCCAGGCAGCGCACCATCCAGGCCGCGGTCGACCCGGTGCCAAGCCCCAGTTTCATCCCGTCCTCGACAAAATCGGTGGCGCGCTTGGCGGCCAGAAATTTGGCCTTGTCAATGGGCGAGAGGTCGGCAGCCATGGGCGATTCCCTGTGAATGAAGCGGGGCAACTGCCCGCGTTATAGGGAAAGCGGCCCGCAGGTGCGAGGGTGAATTGCCCGCCAGCCTGCCACAATCCCGGCGCAGGCGGCGCAGATCCCGCGCGCATCACCCTGCCGCCACCACCGCTGGCCCATGCCGCAGACGCGCGCGCAATGTCGCTTTCGTCTGGTGAAACGCGGGCATTCCGGCGCACAATGCCGCATCAGTGCAAAGGGATGGCGCATGTTCTTGTCGGTCTTTGATATGTTCAAGGTGGGGATCGGCCCGTCCAGCAGCCATACCATGGGCCCGATGGTGGCGGCGGCGCGGTTTCTGGACCGTTTGCGCGCCTCGCCGTTTCAGGCACATGGGCTGCGCGCCTCGCTGCATGGCAGTCTGGCCTTTACCGGCGTGGGCCATGCGACAGATCGCGCCACCATCCTGGGCCTCGCGGGGTTTGTGCCCGAAACCTATGATGCAGAACGGGCTGACGCCACGCTGGACGCGATCAGGCAAAGCCACCAGATCACCCCGCCCGGCCTGACGGCGCTGCACTTCGACCCTGGCGCGGATCTGGCCTTCGACTACGGCCCTGCCCTGCCCGGCCATGCCAATGGCCTGATCCTGCGCGCCACCGATGCGCAAGGCGATGTGATCCTGCAGGAAACCTATTATTCCATCGGCGGCGGCTTTGTCCTGACGGCAGAGGAACTTGCCGCCAATGCCTCTGACAAGAAAAAGCCCCGTGCCGACGTGCCCTACCCGTTCGAGACCGCCGCCGAAATGCTGGCCATGGCCAAGGACAGCGGTCTGTCCATCGCCGGGATGAAACGCGCCAATGAGCTGCGTTTCCGCTCCGCCGCAGAGCTTGACCGTGGCATCGTCCGACTGTGGGAGGTGATGAGTGCCTGTATCGACCGCGGCATGGCAGGCAGCGGCATTCTGCCCGGCGGGCTCAAGGTGCGCCGCCGCGCCAAGGGCATCCATGACCAGCTTCTGGCCGAACGCGGGCTGAACATGCAGGCCCCGCACACGATCAACGACTGGATGAGCCTGTACGCCATGGCGGTGAATGAGGAAAACGCCGCCGGGGGCCAGGTGGTCACCGCCCCCACCAATGGCGCGGCAGGCGTGGTGCCTGCGGTGATCCGCTACTGGCTGGACCATGTGCCGGGGGCATCCCCGTCGCGCATCGCCGATTTCCTGCTGACCGCCGCCGCCATCGGTGGCCTCTGCAAGCACAACGCCAGCATCTCGGGCGCGGAATGCGGCTGTCAGGCCGAGGTGGGCAGCGCCGCCGCCATGGGCGCGGCCGGCCTGTGCGCCGTGCTGGGCGGCACCCCGGAACAGGTGGAAAACGCGGCCGAAATCGCGCTGGAACATCACCTTGGCATGACCTGTGACCCGGTCAAGGGGCTGGTGCAGGTGCCCTGCATCGAACGCAATGGGCTGGGTGCCATCAAGGCGGTCTCTGCCGCCTCGCTGTCGATGCGCGGCGACGGGCAGCATCTGGTCAGCCTTGATGCCTGTATCGAGACCATGCGCCAGACCGGCCGCGACATGCATGAGAAGTACAAGGAAACCTCGCTGGGCGGGCTGGCGGTGAACGTGCCCAACTGCTAGGCGGGGCGCGGGGGGCCTCGCCCCCCTCTGCCCTCAGCCGCGCAGCACTGCGCCGGGGTTCATGATGCCCAGAGGGTCCAGCGCAGCCTTGATCGCCCGCATTGCCGCCAGCTTGGCCGGATCGCCATAGCGTTCCAGATCAGCGACCTTCAGCCGCCCGATGCCATGTTCGGCGCTGACCGATCCGCCAAGGTCATGCACGATGTCATGCACGCAGGCCTTGATCGCGTCACGCTGATGATCATGGTCGCGCCGCGTACGGCCCGGCATCGGGAAGACGTTGAAATGCAGGTTGCCATCGCCCAGATGGCCAAAGCAGTTGATCCGCCAGTCGCCCAGCTTTGCCAGGGCCGCGTGTGCGCGTGGGATGAAGCCGGGAACCTCCGACAGCGGCAGGCTGATGTCATGGCTCGACACGGCCCCAATGCGGCGGTTGGCTTCGGGAATGCTTTCGCGGATGCGCCATAGGCTGGCGGCCTGCGCCGCCGATGTGGCGATCACCCCGTCCAGCACCAGCCCCGCCTCTGCCGCCTGCGCGTAAAGGCCCGCCATCGCCTCTTCCGGGGCCACGCCCTGCGGCAGGCCCAGCTCGATCAGCACTGACCAGTCCGGAATGGGTGAGAGCGGCACCGTCACCTCGGGCAGTGTCTGCGCCAGAAAATCATAGCCCATCCGGTGGATCAGCTCGAAGGCCGAGATCAGCCCCGCCAGCTCGCCTTCGGCCAAGGCCAGCAACTCCAGCGCCGCCTGCGGCGAGGGCACCGCCAGCAGCGCCACCACGCAGGCGGCGGGTTTGGGAAACAGGCGCAAGCTGGCGGCGGTGATCACACCCAAAGTCCCCTCGGACCCGATCAGCAGATGGCGCAGGTCATAGCCGGTGTTGTCCTTGCGCAGCCGCTTCAAGCCGTTGAAAACACTGCCATCGGGCAGCACCGCCTCCAGCCCCAGACACAGGTCGCGCGCATTGCCGTAGCGCAAGACGTTCAGCCCGCCCGCATTTGCCGCCAGATTGCCGCCAATCCGGGCCGAGCCTTCCGATGCCAGCGACAAAGGAAAGATCCGGCCCAGCCGGTCGGCCTGTGCCTGAACCTCCGCAAGGATCATCCCGGCCTCGACCACCAGCACATTTTCGGCGCCATAAGCCCCCCGCACCCGGTTCATCCGCTCCAGCGACAGGATTAGCGGGGCGGGGCCCTGCGCCATCACCTGCCCGCCCACCAGCCCGGTGCCGCCGCCCATGGGAACAATGCCGATGCGGGCCTGCGCGCAAGCGGCCACAATGGCAGCCACTTCGCTGGTGCTGCGGGGGCAGGCCACCGCCCCCGCCTGCCCACGCCAGCGCCCGCGCGGTTCTTCCACATCCTGCGGGGCCACGGCGCGCAGCAGGCCGGGATGCGCCATGTCCAGCGCAGACAACAGATCGGGGGTGCAGGGGTTCAGCATGGACGGCTCCTTTGCCCCCGGTCTACGACAGCGCGCGGCGCAAGAAAACCCGCTCTTGCCGCCAGCGCGCCACCCTCATGACCGCCGCCCGCACCGCGGCGCGTCAGTTGATCCCCTCGGGCAACAGAACCATGATCGTGGGCCGCCCCGGCAGATTGCGCAGCGACACGTCCAGCGAGGACATCCCGGTTTCCACAACCTCGAATTCGGTTTTCATCGTGTCCAGAAACCCCGCCAGCGAGGCCCCCGAAAACCAGTGCATCGGAATCACGATGGACGAGCGCAAGCGCCGCACCACTTCGCTCATCTCCGACACGGCCATGGTATAGCCACCATCCACTGGCACCATCACCACATCCAACCGCCCGATGCTGGCGTATTGCGCCTCGTCAGGGGCATGGTGCAGATGGCCCAGATGGCCGATGCACAGCCCCCCGGCCTCGAACACAAAGATCGAATTGCCATTCGCCCGCGCGCCGTCGCCCCAGCGCGACCGCACATCGGTGGGCACATTGCGCACCAGCATGGCCCCCAGATCCAGCTCGTGCTGCGCCGGTCCCGCTGCATCGGCCCAGCCCTGCAACACGTTGGGAATGCGCGGATCGGGGTTGGCGGTCCAATGGCTGGAATGGGCATTGTTCATCGTCACCACATCAGGCACCCAATCGGCCATGCCGGTGTAGCCGGTGAAATCGGTCACCGCCGTCTTGCCGCCCGAGGCAATCGCGAAACTGGAATGGGCGATGTAATGAATGCGCACCTGATCCTGCGCCAGATCGGGGGCAAAGCTGGCGGGCATCACCTGGGCAATCCCTTGCGCCACGGCAAAGCAATGCGACGGGATGCGCTCTTGTGCCAGCGCGGGCACAGCGGTCGTCACCAACAGCAAGGCGGGCAGGATCGGCAAACGCATCGGGCACCTCCGGGGTTGAACCCTAATGGTAGCACGGCTTGCCGCTGCGTCAGCCTTGGCGCATGTTCACGCTTTCGTCAGGCGGTCAGCCCACATCGGTCCGGCCGCGCCGGTCAGCGCGCAGGGCCGAATACAGCACATGATTGCGCCAGCGCCCGTTGATCTGCAGATAGCTTTGCGCGACGCCCTCATATTTGAAGCCGGTCTTTTCCAGCACCCCGCGCGAGGCCGCATTTTCCGGCAGGCAGGCGGCTTCCACCCGGCTCAGGTCCAGCGTGGCAAAGGCATGGTGCACCACCGCCAGAATCGCTTCGCGCATATAGCCGCGGCGGCTGAACGGCTCGCCCACCCAATAGCCGATGGTGGCGCATTGCGCCGGGCCGCGCCGGATATTGTCCAGCGTGATTGCGCCCAGCAATTGCTGGTCCTGGCGCCGGATCAGCAGGAAGGGCACCGCCGTGCCCTGCGCCTCGGCCCGCTGCGCCCAGTAGACCCGGTTGGTGAACGACCGCCGCGACAGATGGTCGGCGGACCAGACCGGCTCCCACGGGGTCAGGAACCCCGCACTGCTTTCGCGCAGGTCCGCCCAGGCCCGCCAATCGCCATGCGCGGGCAGGCGCAGGGTCATGCGCTCTGTCTCCAGCTTGGGGCGCCGGCGGAACGGCAACATCAGGCGGCAAGCCGGTCGCGCAGGGCCTCCAGACCGGGGGCCTTTGCCACCGGACCATACATGGCCAGCGCCGTCTTCGCGCCCGCCAACTCGGCGGCAAAGCGGCGCACATCGGCCATGTTGACCGCGTCGATCCTGGCCACCGCCTCTTCGGGCGTCGGCACCCGGCCCCAGACCGCCAGCAGCCGCGCATTGCGCTCGGCCCGGTTCGACGGGCTCTCCAGCCCCATCAGCAACCCGGCTTTCAGCTGCGCGCGGGCGCGGGCCACCTCGGCCTCGGTCATGTCTTCGGCGGCGCGCTTCATCTCATCCACGGTCAGCTGGGTCAGCGCCGCGATCTCCTCCTTTGAGGTCCCGGCATAGATCGTGATCGACCCGGTATCTTCATAGGCCCCCGATTGCGCAAAGATCGAATAGCACAACCCCCGCTCTTCGCGGATCTTCTGGAACAGGCGGCTGGACATGCCCCCCCCCATCGTCATCGCATAGACCTGCGCGGTATAAACGTCAGGGTGGCGATAGCCAGGCGCTTCCAGCGACAGGGCGAAATGCACCTGTTCCAGTTTTTTCACCTCGCGCCGCTCGCCGCCGATAAAGGCGGCGGGTTCCACCACGCTGATGCCGCGGGCCGCCAGATGGCCGAAAATCTCACGCGCCTGATGCACGATCGACTCGTGATCCACCCCGCCCGAAGCCGACAAGATCATCTGATCGGGCGCGTAATGCTGGCCGACAAAGCCGCGCAGATCTTCGGCAGTAAAGCTGCTCACCCGCTCGGACGGCCCCAGAATCGTGCGGCCGAACGGCTGATCAGGGTAGCTCACCTCCTGCAACCAGTCGAAGATGATGTCATCGGGCGTGTCCAGCGCCTGCCCGATTTCCTGCAAGATCACATGGCGTTCGGTCTCGATTTCCTTGGGGTCAAACACCGGATTCAGCACGATGTCGGAAATCACATCCAGCGCCAGCGGCACATCGGCCACCAGACAGCGGGCGTAATAGGCGGTCATTTCCTTGGACGTATAGGCATTGATATAGCCGCCCACATCCTCGATTTCCTCGGCAATCTGCAGGGACGTGCGCTTTGCCGTGCCCTTGAATGCCATGTGTTCCAGAAAATGCGCGATACCGTTCTGGGCGGCGGTCTCATGCCGCCCGCCTGCCATGACCCAGATCCCGACCGAGGCAGATTGCAGCCCCGGCATATGTTCGGTGACGATCTTCAGGCCATTGGGCAGGGTCGAGATTTGCAGACTCAAGATGCGATCCTTTCGCGGATCAGGGATTGAAGACGTGCCAGATCATTGGGCACACGGGTCAACCGCTCGCGCCGGTCGAACAGGTCGGCCATGCGGGCGGGCAAGGCGGGGCGTTGGCCAATGGCATCTAGCACCGCATCGGGGAACTTGGCCGGATGCGCCGTGGCCAGCGTGATCATCGGCGTGCTGCCCAGATAGTCATTCGCCACCTTCACGCCAACGGCCGAATGCGGGCAAAGCACCTCGCCGGTGCGCACATATTCGCGGGTGATGGTGGCGGTGGTTTCTTCCTCGGAACAGCGGCCCGAGGCAAAGGTGGAACGCAAGCTTTCCAACGCCCCTTGGCTAATATGGAAGCCGCCCGCTTTCAATTCGTCCATCAGCTGCGCCACGGCATTGCCATCGCGACCGTAAGCATCAAACAGCGCGCGTTCGAAGTTGGAGCTGACCTGAATGTCCATCGACGGGCTGATCGAGGGTTTCACCCCGTCTTTGGTGTAGTCACCCGAGGTCAGTGCGCGGTGCAGGATGTCATTGTGGTTGGTGGCGACCACCAGCCGCTCGATCGGCAGGCCCATCTGGCGCGCGATGTATCCGGCGAAAATATCGCCGAAATTGCCGGTGGGCACGGTAAAGCTGACAGCGCGGTGCGGCGCGCCCAAGGACACGGCAGAGGAGAAGTAATAGACCACCTGCGCCAGAACCCGCGCCCAGTTGATGCTGTTCACCCCCGCCAGCCGCACGCCATCACGGAAGGCGAAATCGTTGAACATATCCTTCACACGGGCCTGGCAATCATCGAAATCGCCGTCCATGGCCAGTGCATGCACATTGTCTTCCACCGCCGTGGTCATCTGGCGGCGCTGCACCTCTGACACCCGGCCATGCGGGTAAAGGATGAACAGATCCACATTGGCCAGCCCGCGAAACGCCTCCATCGCCGCCGATCCGGTATCACCTGATGTGGCCCCCACAATGGTGATCCGCGCGCCAGTTTTCGCCAATGCCGCCTGCATCATCTGGCCGATCAGCTGCATGGCGAAATCCTTGAACGCCAGCGTCGGGCCGTGAAACAGCTCCAGCAGGAAATGGTTCGGCCCCATCTGCACCAGCGGCGCGCGGGCCAGGTGGCCGAACGGCTTGTAGGCCGCCGCCAGCAGGCCACGGAATTCATCATCCCCAAAGGTATCGCCCAGATAGGGGCGCATCACCCGGAAGGCGATCTCCTCATAGGACAGACCCGCAAGCGCCGCGATCTCGTCATGGCTCATGGTCGGAATGGTCTGCGGCACATAAAGGCCCCCATCGCGGGCAAGGCCGGTCATCATCGCTTCGCCAAAGCCAAGAACCGGGGCGGAGCCGCGCGTAGAGATGTATTGCATCACAAAGCCTGTCTTCACACTGTCCTGCGCCTGATACGCCACAGAAGATACGCTGTCATCCCCAACCACACCAAAGCGAGGCCGAACCATTGCACGGCATAGCCCAGATGGTTGTTCGGAATGCCGGAAATATCGACCGGCATCGGTTCTATGCCGGGGGCTGTTGTGGCGCGGGCCACAATCAGCAGCGGCTCTGAACCCAAGGCAGCGGCCATCGCGGGCACGTCGCGGGCGAACCACAGGCCAGTGCTGGCATCGGGCGTTGGGGTGAAGCTGTCCACCTCATCGGGCCAATGCAGGTTGCCGGTCACCATGGCCGCATCCGCCCCGCGCGGGGCGGCGCGGTCGGCCTCTCGGACGAAGCCGCGGTCCACCAGCACCCGACGGCCTGCGGTCTCGAACACCGCGATCACCCGCACGCCCGCCCCGATCTCGCGGCGGCTGACCAGCACATCCAGCGACTCCCCGGTGTAGCGGCCCGTTGCGGTGACCGGCAGATAACGGTCCGCTTCGGGGCGGGGCGCGGCGGGCAGCGGCACCGGCTCGGCCACGATCCGGGCCGAAATATCCGCCAGCGCCGCCTCTTTCCACGCCAGCCGGTCCAGTTGCCACAGGCCAAGGCCCGCCAGAACCGCCGCCCCGATCAGGCCGAACAGCAGGGGAAGGATCATGCGGCGCGCAAGCGTGGTCATCGACAAGAGCTCTCCAAACGAAAGGCGCGGACCCAGTGGCCCGCGCCCGGTGATGCCGTGAAGGGGCCAGAAGGCCCCGGGGGCTTACTGACCCCAGACGTAGATCGACGCGAACAGGAACAGCCAGACCACGTCCACAAAATGCCAGTACCAGGCCGCCGCCTCAAAGCCCACGTGACGCTCGGGCGTGAAATGGCCTTTCAGCGCGCGGATCAGGCAGACGCCGAGGAAAATGGTGCCAACCACCACGTGAAAGCCGTGAAAGCCGGTCGCCATGAAGAAATTCGCGCCATAGATGTTGCCGGCAAAGCCAAAGGCGGCGTGGGTGTATTCGTAAACCTGCAGGATGGTGAAGAACACGCCCAGCACGATGGCAAGGATCAACCCGTTCACCAGATCCTTGCGGTTGTTTTCATGCACCAGGGCATGGTGCGCCCAGGTGGCAGCAGCCCCCGAGCACAGCAGGATCAGCGTGTTGATCAGCGGCAGGTGCCACGGGTCAAAGGTTTCAATCCCCGCCGGCGGCCAGACGCCATCCTGAATGGGCGACAGCGGCCCCATCGGATACATGGCGTGTTTGAAGAAGGACCAGAACCATGCCGCGAAGAACATCACTTCCGACATGATGAACATGATGAAGCCATAGCGCAGGCCGATCACCACCACGGGGGTGTGATCGCCGTCCTGGCTTTCCTTCACCACATCCGCCCACCAGCCGAACATGACATACAAAACGGCGACAAAGCCGATCAGACCCAACCAGGGGCCCGATCCGTGCATCCACAGCACAGCGCCGTAAAGCATGACAAAGGCGGCAAGCGCGGCCAGAAACGGCCAGATCGACGGCGGCAGGATGTGGTAATCGTGGTTCTTGGCGTGGGCCATGGTCGGTTCCCTCGGTTCTTTTTTGTCAGTTTACAGTGTCAGCCGGGGCGACAGCAAGGGCTGCCTGCTCTGACGTCAGCTCTGTTTCGTAAAAGGTGTAGGACAGGGTGATCTCTTTGACGAACTTGCCTTCGCGGTCGGTCACGATGGCAGGGTCGACGAAAAAGCTCACCGGCATCTGCACGGTTTCCCCTGGCTGCAGCACCTGTTCGGTAAAGCAGAAACAGGCGATCTTGGCGAAAAACCCGCCCGCGGCATCCGGTGTCACATTATAGCTTGCGGTGCCCGCGATCACCTGGTCAGTCGGATTATGCGCCTCATAGAACGCAAGGGCATTCTCGCCGATCCGCACCGTCATGGTGCGCTGCATCGGCTTGAACTCCCAGGCCATCCCGCCCGAGGTCGACCCGTCGAACCGGATCTGGATGGTCTGGTCCAGAATCGTGTCAGGGGCTGCCGAGGCGACAGCGGTGGTGCCGCCAAAGCCGGTGACCCGGCAGAACCAGTCGTAGAACGGCACGGCGGCAAAGGACAGCGACGCCATGGTCACCGCCACCCCCACCAGCTTGGCTGCAGTCTTTACGCTGCTGTTCATGGCTGCGTTCCCCCGGTTTGTTCAACTGCGGTCTGTGCAGGCAGAAGTTCAGGCCGCACGGTATGGTCAAAGCCCTGCATCGGGTCGCCGCGCGTGACCTTCACCACGGTCAGCGCAAACACCAGCGCCACAAAGGCCACCAGCGTCACGCCAAGGCCCACGTTGCGCGAAAAGCGACGGCGGTGCAGCTCATGGTCCGGGCGAAAGCTCATGCCCAGCCCCCCAGCCCGTAAACCTTCAGCAACGCTTCCACCAGAAACGCGGCAAAGTGCAGGAACAGATAGGCGAGCGAGAATTTGAACACCCGCTTTTCAACCGCATATTTGTCACCCTCTGCCTGCGCCTCGGGGCGTTTCCAGATGTCATAGGCACCTTTCAGGAAGATCGCGTTCAGCACCAGGGCGGTCGCCAGCGTGACCGGCCCGCCGATGGATGTCAGCGCCGACCAGATCGACACCGGAGCCAGCAGCACCGTGTAGATCAAGATCTGCCGCCGGGTTTCCTTGCGGCCATGCGTGACCGTCAGCATCGGCACCCCGGCCTTGTGGTAATCTTCCTTCATGAACAGAGCCAACGCCCAGAAATGCGGCGGGGTCCACATGAAGATCAGCCCGAACATCAGCGCCGATTCCAGCGATACGCCACCCGTGGCCACCGCCCAGCCGATCATCGGCGGAAAGGCCCCCGCCGCCCCGCCGATCACGATGTTCTGCGGCGTCAGGCGCTTGAGCCACATCGAATAGACCACGGCATAGAAAAAGATCGTGAACGCCAGCAGCCCGGCCGCCACCAGATTGGCCGAAAGCGCGAGCATCACCACGGCAATGCCGGACAGGGCCAGCCCCAGACCCAGAGCCTCCCCCGCCTGCACCTTGCCGGCAGGCACCGGGCGGCTTTGGGTGCGCTTCATCACCGCGTCGATATCGGCGTCCCACCACATGTTCAAGGCACCCGAGGCCCCCGCCCCAAGCGCGATGAACAGGATCGCGGCAAAGCCCACCACCGGATGCACGCCCACCGGTGCCACCAGCAGCCCCACCAGCGCCGTGAACACAACCAGCGACATCACACGCGGCTTCAGCAGCGCGACGTAATCGCCAAACTGCGCCTCTCCGCTGTCGGGGTAGGCCTGAACATCGCTCATTGTATTTCCTTGGCTTAGGGAAATGGCCCCGGGACACGGGGCCATCCACATCGCTTTCCCGTCGGAACGGGATCAGTTGTTCGCGGCCAGACGGGTTGCCGAATAGGCCTCGATATCGGCGTCAGACAACACCACGTCCCCGGCCTGCGCGGCGGCCAGCCATTGGGCATACACCTCTTCCGACACGACCTTGACCGTGATGGGCATATAAGCATGGGCAATGCCACAAAGTTCCGAACACTGGCCGAAATAGATGCCTTCCCGCTCGGCGTTGAACCACAGCTGCGCCAGACGGCCTGGCACGGCGTCCTGCTTCACCCCGAAGGCCGGGATCGTCCAGGAGTGGATCACATCGGCAGCGGTGACCTGCATCACCACCGTGCGGCCAACCGGCACGACCACCGCAGTGTCGGTCGCCAGCAGGAAATCCTGATCCGTGTACCCGGCGGCCGCCAGTTGCGCCGACACTTCCGGCGTCAGGCGGTTGTCACCGCCCGTGGCCGGGGCACCGATCATGAAGCTGTCAAACGCCACCGGGGTTGCCCCTTCGGCATTCGGCTCGTTGATGCCGTCGTCCACATATTCATAGCCCCAGTACCACTGGTATCCGGTCACCTTGATGGTGATGTCGCCCACCGGAATTTCCTGTTGCTTGAACAACACCGGCAGCGAGAACGCGCCGATGAACACCAGGATCAGGATCGGCACCACGGTCCAGCCCACTTCCAGCGGCGAATTATGGGTAAAGGTCGCCGGTTTGGCGTTTCGCTTTTCGTTGTAGCGGATGATCACCCAGATCAGCAGGCCGGTCACAAAGATGGTGATCACGGTGATGATCACCAGAAGCATCCAGTCAAGTCCCTGCAGATCGCGGGCCAATTCGGTCGCCGCGGGCTGGAAACCGGTCCCCCCGTCAACAGGTCTTCCGACAATTTCAAGACCTTGCGCAAGCGCAGCACTGCCTGACATCAAGCCCGCAACACTGGCGGCAAACCCGCCGATTTGGTTCCAAAGACGCATGTTCTGTTCCCGTTATCCTTACGGCTTGGGTGCCGCTTGTCAGAGTCCCGCCCGTATCGCATGGTGCGCACGCGGCAGAATCCCGTTGTTTCCGGCTGTCTTGAAACCATATTAGGGCCTCTGCCACAAGAGAAACCGTTGCGACAAAGCAGCGCCATTTGACTCAGATCAAGGACATCTTCCATGACCGATCAGCCCTTCCGCCCGTTTGAAACCCATCTGGACGAGGCGGCGGCACTGGCGGTCCTGCGCGCGGCAACCCTGGGGGCAGATGATGGCGAGCTGTATCTGGAACGCCGCCGCTCCGAGGCGATCGTGCTGGATGACGGGCGCATCAAGACCGCCTCTTACGATGCCTCCGAAGGTTTCGGCCTGCGCGCGGTGCGCGGGGAGGTGGCAGGCTATGCCCATGCGACCGAGATCAGCGAACAGGCCCTGATCCGCGCGTCGGAAACCGCTCGGCTGGCGGTGGGCAGCGGCGGCGGCGTGATGGCGGCCCCGCCGCAGGGCACCAATGCAAGGCTCTATGGCGACGCCGATCCGATGGCCGATGCCACGTTTGCCATCAAGATCGACATGCTGCGCGAGATTGATGCCTTTGCCCGCGACCTTGACCCTCGGGTGATCCAGGTCTCGGCCACCGTATCGGCGTCCTATCAGGAGGTAGAGATCCTGCGCCCCGAAGGGCTGCGCCTGCGCGACATCCGCCCGATGGCGCGGCTGAACGTCTCGGTGATCGTGGAACAGAACGGGCGGCGCGAACAGGGCGGCATGGGCGGCGGCGGGCGGCACGGTCTGGCCGCGCTGATGCAACCCGGCCGCTGGCAACCCATGGTGCGCGAGGCGCTGCGGATTGCGCTGGTCAACCTTGATGCCGTCGCGGCCCCGGCGGGCGTGATGGATGTGGTCCTCGGCCCCGGCTGGCCGGGCATCTTGCTGCACGAGGCGATTGGCCACGGGCTGGAGGGCGATTTCAACCGCAAAAAAACCTCTGCCTTCGCCGGGTTGATGGGCCAGCAGATCGCGGCGCGCGGGGTCACGGTGCTGGATGACGGCACGATTCCAGACCGTCGCGGCAGCATTTCCATTGATGACGAAGGCACAGCCTCGGCCCGCAACGTGCTGATCGAGGACGGAATTCTGGTGGGCTACATGCAAGACCGCCAGAATGCGCGGCTGATGGGCGTGGCCCCCACCGGCAATGGTCGGCGCGAAAGCCATGCCCATATCCCGATGCCGCGCATGACCAATACCTATATGCTGGCGGGCCCGGATGACCCGAAGGATATTCTGGCGGGTCTCAAGGATGGTATCTATGCCGTGGGCTTCGGAGGCGGGCAGGTCGATATCACCAACGGCAAATTCGTGTTCTCCTGCACCGAGGCCTACCGGGTGCAGAACGGCGTGGTCGGCGCGCCTGTCAAAGGAGCCACGCTGATCGGCGACGGGGCCACCGCGCTGAAACAGATCCGCGCCATCGGCAATGATCTGGCGCTCGATCCCGGCATCGGCAATTGCGGCAAGGCCGGGCAGTGGGTGCCGGTCGGCGTCGGCCAGCCCACGCTGATGATCGGCGGGCTGACGGTGGGCGGTTCGGCGGCATGAGCCTGATCCGCTCGCCCGAGCAGATGCAGACGCCTTGGCGCGATCTGCTTGCGGCGGCGGTGGTGGCAGTGATCCTGCCTTCGGCCTTGGGCCTGCTGTGTCTTGGGCTGGTCAGGCTTGCGCAACCCTATCTGCCCGCTGGCGCCGGGGTTTCGCTCTGGGTGATCGGCACCGCATTCCTGCTGTCGCCGCTCCTCAGCCTTGCAGGGATGATCCTGACCCTGCCGGTGGCATCTTTGCTGATCCGGCTGGGCTGGTTCGGCTGGCTGCCCGCTGCCGCCACCGGCGCGGTGCTGGGCGCGGTCATCGGCGCGATGATGGATTTTGCGCCCGGTGCCCTGGCCGGGGCCGCAATCGTGCTGATCCTGCGCGCCACCCTTGGCCTGCTGCGCCCGATGGGCGCGCCGCAGGCAGGGCCGTAGCCCTCAGTTCACCTGCAGCATCGCGGAAATCGGTGCCAGCGTCACGGTGGACGCCCGCCCCTCAATCGCCCATTCCATCACGCCTGCCACCGTTTCGGGTCGCAGCGTGCCGATCACAATCACCCGGCCTTCCTGCGCCGCCTTGAACGCCGCCCGGTCCAGATAGCGGCGGATCACCGGGCTGTCCTCGCCCTCCCCATCAATGCGACGAAAGATCATGGCCGCCGGCAGCCCCTCGCGCCGGGCGACCTGATCGGCGGCATTCAGCCCTTGGTCGAATGTCACCAGCCCCCGGCCCTGTTCGGCCAGGATCGGCACCACCTGTGCCGCCCGAGGGCGGTCATTCTGAAACGCCGTGCCATCGGCATCGATCACCGCCACCGCTTCGGGCAGGCGGCTGGCCAGCACCTGAAAGCTCTGTTCCAGATCACCGGGTCCGGCCCCTTCCGGAATGCCGGTGCCCGCCATCACCACCTCCTGACCGCCCGCCCGCCAGATCGCGGCGCGCGCCGCCGCCCCCTCGGACAGCGGATCGATCACGATGGACAGCGGCATGTCGAGGGCGGCCAGTTCGGCACGATTCACAGCCGTGTCGCCATCATCCTGCAACAGAATCGCGAACAGCGGCTTTTGCGCCGCATTGTCAAAGGGCCGCGCATAAAGACGCAGCGGTGTGGCGTCCTCCACGCCCGCCGCATCCGTCTGCGCTTCAGGGTCACTGGCAGCGCCCGGCGCAGGCTCGGCCCCGATGCGGGGCAATCGCCCGGTCACCACGCCCGTGGCCTGATCTTCAAGCGCTTGCGACGGGGTCAGGCTGCCCTGTGGCGGCGTTGCCGGTGTGGGGTTCGCCTCTGGCATCGGCATCGGCATCGGCTCGGGTGTCGGGTCGCTCAAGGCGGCCCCTTCCCCGCTCTCTGCCGCCTCCGGCAGCGGCAGCAACAAGGCCTCTTCCTGCGGCGTCAGCGGTGGGGGCGGCGGCAGATCGGCAGGCAGCGGAGCCCCCTCGGCCAGCGGCAGGCCGGGTGCCACGGGTGGAACAGTCGTCATCGGCCCATCACCCGGTGCAGGGGCCTCCGGCAAGGGATTGACCTGCCCCAAACCGGCCATCCGTTCGGTCGGGGCCTCTGTCGGCGGAGGGGCGGGTGGCGCTGATGGGGCGGGCGCCGTTACAGACTCCGCTTGCGGCAGGGCGGGCGTCTCGGCCGGAGGGGCTGCCCCGGGCTGGGCCGCAACGTCACCTGGGTCGGACAGCTCCGCCAGGGGCGCATCCGCCGCGCCCGGCATCACCACGGGGGCCGAGGGGGCTTGGGCCGTACCGGCACTGGCCGGGGTATCGGGCGTGGGCGCTTCCTCCAAACCCGCCGCCGCATCAGGCTCCGGCTCAGGCGGCAAAGTCACGGGGTCAGAGATCATCGGGGTTTCCGCCAGTTCAGGGTCCGACGGCTCGGGCTCCACCGGCCCAGTCTCAACCGGCCCAGTCTCAACCGCCACCGGGGCCGCGCCCTCTGCCGCAGGCTCCGCGGGCACCGCCACGGGCTGCATGTTGCCTGGCCCCAGATCGGCGCGCTCTGGCCCCACTGGTCCTGCAACCTGCGACACCACGACCAGACCGCCTGCGGCCGCCAGACTTCCCCACAAAACGCCCCGAAAGAACCCGCGCACTGCCTTGCCCCTTTTTTCGTTGCCGGACATTGTGCCCGTCCCGGCCATGTGATCAAGCGGTCTTGACGCCCCTGCCCCGGTCTGACCATCTATAGCCCGACCCGCTCCGGGCTTCATCCCCTATCCGACAGGCCCAAGCAAGATGCTGCTTCTGATCGACAACTACGACAGCTTTACTTACAATCTCGTGCATTACTTTGGCGAATTGGGGGCAGATGTCGTTGTAAAACGCAATGATGCGCTGACGGTGCAGGATGTGCTGGCCATGGCCCCGCAGGCCATCATCCTGTCGCCCGGCCCCTGCGATCCGGCAGCTGCGGGCATCTGCCTGCCACTGACTACAGCCGCCTATGAGGCGAAGATTCCGCTGCTGGGTGTCTGCCTTGGCCATCAGACCATTGGTGAGGCGTTCGGTGGCAAGGTGATCCGCTGCCATGAAATCGTGCATGGCAAGATGGGCGCCATGCATCATGCGGGCGCGGGCGTGTTCCGTGACCTGCCCTCACCTTTCCTCGCCACCCGCTATCACTCTCTGATCGTCGAGCGCGACACCCTGCCCGACTGTCTGGACGTAACCGCCTGGCTGGAGGATGGCACCATCATGGGCCTGCGCCACAAGACCCATCTGATCGAGGGTGTGCAGTTCCACCCCGAATCCATCGCCTCCGAACATGGCCACCAGCTTTTGCGCAATTTTCTCGATGAGGCCGGCGTCAGGGTGCCCGCCACGGTGCCCGCATGAGCGAAATCCTCCGCCCGCTGATCGGCCTTGCCGCGACGCGCCCGCTGACCCGGGCCGAGGCCGAAGCGGCCTTCGGCGCGCTGTTTGAAGGTCAGGGCACCCCGGCCCAGATGGGGGGCTTTCTTATGGCGCTGCGCACGCGTGGCGAAACGGTGGATGAATACGCCGCCGCCGCCACCGTGATGCGCGCCAAATGCCACAAGGTCAGGGCGCCAGAGGGGGCCATGGACATCGTCGGCACCGGCGGCGATGGCAAGGGCACGCTCAACATCTCGACCGCCACGGCCTTTGTGGTGGCGGGGGCGGGTGTGGTGGTGGCCAAGCACGGCAACCGCAACCTGTCATCCAAATCGGGGGCCGCCGATGCGCTGACCGAAATCGGCCTGAACGTGATGGTCGGCCCGGCCCTGGTGGAAAAATGCCTGGCCGAAGCGGGCATCGGCTTCATGATGGCGCCGATGCACCACCCCGCGATCCGCCATGTCATGCCGGTCCGGCAGGAACTGGGCACGCGCACCATCTTCAACATCCTTGGTCCGCTGACCAACCCGGCGGGGGTGAAACGCCAGTTGACCGGTGCGTTTTCCGCCGACCTGATCCGCCCGATGGCCGAAACCCTGCTGGCGCTTGGCTCCATCAAGGCTTGGCTGGTGCATGGCGGCGACGGCACCGATGAAATTTCCATCGCCGCCCCCACCCAGGTGGCGGCGGTCGAACATGGCCATATCCGCGAATTCACCCTGCATCCCGAAGATGCGGGCCTGCCCTATCACCCGTTCGAGACCATCATGGGCGGCACGCCGGCGGAAAACGCCGCGGCCCTGCGCGCGCTGCTGGAGGGTGCGCCGGGGGCTTACCGCGATGCGGTGCTGCTCAATTCGGCCGCCGCTCTGGTTGTGGCTGACAAGGCCACCAGCCTGACCGAAGGGGTCGAGATGGCCCGCCAGTCCATCGATTCCGGTGCCGCCAAGGGCAAGATCACGGCCCTGGCCCGCCTGACCAACGCCTGACAGCCCATGGGGCAAGGAAAACACGCATGACCACGATCCTCGACCGCATCAAAACCTACAAGCTGGAAGAGATCGCCGCCCGCAAGGCCGCCCGCCCGCTGGCCGAGGTCGAGGCTGCGGCCCGCGTCGCCCCCGCCCCGCGCGGCTTTGCCAAGGCGCTGTCGGTGGCGGCGGGCACCGGCTATGGGCTGATTGCCGAGATCAAGAAGGCCAGCCCCTCCAAAGGCCTGATCCGCGCCGATTTCGACCCGCCAGAGCTGGCCAGGGCCTATGCCGAAGGCGGCGCCACCTGCCTGTCGGTGCTGACCGATACCCCCTCGTTTCAGGGGGAAGACGCGTTTCTGACGCAGGCCGCACAGGCCACCGACCTGCCCTGCCTGCGCAAGGATTTCATGTATGATCCCTATCAGGTGGCCGAGGCCCGCGCCCTGCAGGCCGATTGCATCCTGCTGATCATGGCCAGCCTGTCGGATGAACAGGCCGCCGAGCTGGAGGCCGCAGCGACCGACTGGGGCATGGATGTGCTGATCGAAGTGCATGACCGGGCAGAGCTGGAGCGGGCGACCCTGCTCAAATCGCCCCTTCTGGGCATCAACAACCGCAGCCTGCACACCTTTGATGTCTCGCTCGACACCACCCGCGATCTGGCCCGCCGCGTGCCAGAAGACCGGCTGATCGTGTCGGAATCCGGGCTTCACACCCCCGCCGATCTGGCCGATCTGGCGCAATATGGCGCGCGCTGCTTTCTGATCGGCGAAGCGCTGATGCGGCAGGAAGATGTGGCCGCCGCCACCCGCGCCATCCTGTCCCGCCCGCTGACGGCGCAGGGTGGCGTATGACCGACCCCTCTGGCCTGACCCACTTTGACGCGTCCGGTGCCGCCCATATGGTCGATGTGTCGGACAAGCCGGTGACGCATCGCGTGGCCGTGGCGCGCGGATCGGTGGTGATGACGGCCCAGACACTGGCACTGATCACCTCTGGTCAGGCGACCAAGGGCGATGTGCTGGGCGTGGCGCGGCTGGCGGGGATCATGGCGGCCAAGAAGACCGCCGATCTGATCCCGCTGTGCCACCCTTTGCCGATCACCAAGGTCGCGCTGACTCTGACCCCAGACCCGGCCCTGCCCGGCGTGGTGGTCGAGGCGACGGTCAAGACCGGCGGCCAGACCGGGGTAGAGATGGAGGCGCTGACCGCCGTATCGGTGGCTTGCCTCACGATCTATGACATGGTGAAAGCCGTCGAAAAATCCATGCGGATCGAGGGGATACATCTGGTTCTTAAAGAAGGTGGCAAATCGGGCCGCTATACAGCACCGGGTGAGCGGGCATGATTTCGGTCGAACAGGCCCTGGCCGAATGCCTTGCCCTCGTCGCCCCCTTGCCGGTGGAAAACGTGCCCTTCGCACAGGCCTGCGGGCGCTACATGCCGCAGCCCGCCCGCGCCATGCGCGACCAGCCGCCCTTTGCCGCCTCGGCCATGGATGGCTATGCGGTCCAGGGCGACCCAGCCCCCGGGGACCGCTTTACCGTGGTGGGCGAAGCGGGGGCAGGCCATGCCTGGCAGGGCACCCTCGGCCCGTTGCAGGCCGCGCGCATCTTCACCGGGGCACCGCTGCCCGCAGGGGCCACGCGCGTCCTCCTTCAGGAAGATGTCACGCGCGACGGTGACATCATCACCCTGTCCGAAGGGGCCGATACCAATACCCATATCCGCCCCGCCGGGCAGGATTTCCGCGCCGGTGACACGCTGTCGCCGCGCCTCCTGCGCCCGAACGATCTGGCGCTGCTGGCCGCAATGAACATCGCCAAAGTCCCCGTCACCCGCCGCCCGGTGGTGGCGATCATCGCCACCGGGGACGAACTGGTGATGCCGGGAGACACCCCCGGCCCCGATCAGATCATTGCCTCGAACTCCTTTACGCTCAAGGCCTTGGCCGAAGAAGCTGGTGCAGAGGTTCGCCTGCTGCCCATCGCGCGGGACAGTGTGGACTCGCTCACCTATGTTCTGGGTCTGGCACAGGATGCCGAGATCATCGTCACCACGGGCGGCGCCTCGGTGGGCGACCATGACCTTGTGGCGCAGGTCGCAGGAAATCTGGGCCTGCAGCGCGCGTTCTGGAAAATCGCCATGCGCCCCGGCAAGCCGCTGATGGCCGGTCGTCTGGGCAGGGCTGCCCTGCTGGGCTTGCCCGGCAACCCGGTGTCTGCGGTGGTCTGTGCGCATCTGTTCCTGCTGCCGATGATCCGCGCAAGCCTGGGCCTGCCTGAAGACGCCATCGCCCCCAAACCCCGCCCGGCCATTCTGACACAAGACACCGGCCCGACCGGCCCGCGCGCCCATTACATGCGCGCGCGGCTGACCCAGACCGGCAGCCTGCCGCAGATCACCCCGTTTGACCGGCAGGACAGCTCGCTGCTGTCGATCCTGTCCTCGGCGGATGCCCTGCTGATCCGCCCCGCAGGCGATGGCCCGCGCCGTGCCGGCGACAGCGTCACCTATCTGCCGCTCTGAGATGCCTCACCTCTGCGGCGCTTTGCCCTTGACACAAAAAGGGAACACGGGCAGAACATAGCGCTAACGAAGGCAGATCAGGGTGGGGCATGCTTACGCGCAAACAGCTGGAACTTCTGACGTTCATCAAGGCCCGCATGGATGTGGACGGCGTTCCACCGTCCTTTGACGAGATGAAGGATGCGCTGGACCTGCGGTCGAAATCCGGCATTCACCGGCTGATCACCGCGCTGGAAGAACGTGGCTTCATCCGCCGTCTGGCGCATCGCGCCCGCGCGCTGGACATCATCAAGATGCCGGATGTGGCGGAAAAGCCCGCCTTCACCCCCCGCGTGATCGAAGGGGACCGGCCCGCAGCCCCGCCGCGCGGTGCCATGCCGCTCGAGGCCGTGCATGCGATGGAACTGCCGGTCATGGGCCGCATCGCCGCCGGTGTCCCGATCGAGGCGATTTCCGAAGTGTCGCATCACGTCGCCGTCCCCGGCTCGATGCTCTCGGGTCAGGGCAACCACTACGCGCTGGAGGTCAAGGGCGACTCGATGATCGAGGCCGGGATCAACGACGGCGATATCGTGGTGATCCGCGAACAATCCACGGCCGAGAATGGCGATATCGTGGTGGCGCTGGTGGATGATGCCGAAGCCACGCTGAAACGCTTCCGCCGCAAGGGCAATATGATCGCGCTTGAGGCGGCAAATCCGGCCTATGAAACCCGCATGCTGCCCGATCATCAGGTCAAGGTGCAGGGCCGGCTCGTGGGGTTGATCCGCAGCTACTGACGCGCCGCCACCGCCCCTTGCGGCGCGCGCGGCCGGATGACGGCCACCAGATCCTCGGCCCGGCGCGGTGAAGACCAGACCCGCCGGGTGGCCGAGGTGGCCACCACCCGCAGCCCCTGCCCCTCGGGATAAAGCGCAAGCCCGCCCGCACGGCTCAGCAGCGCCTCATCCAGCACCACACAGCCAGCGGGGGGCTGATCCACCGGCACCGAAATCACCACCAGATCGGCCTGCGCGCAGGCCGCGGCCAGCCGGTCAGCCGCGCCCTTGCCCTTGAGCGCCACGCCGGTCACGCCTCCCGCCTGAAACTGCCGCGCCCCCGCGTCACCTGACATGCCGGGCCGCGCCGCCGCCGCCTCTTGCGCGGCCAGATCGCCATCATTGGCCAGCCAGTTCTGCGCGGCAAACCCCGCCCCGCGCGGGGCTGACAGCGCCCGCCCCTCTGGCCCCAGCACACCCACCAGCCCGCCATCAGACGAGATCAGCACCAGCGGCCGCTCCACCCCGACCCACAGCGCCAGGGCCAGCACCGCAGGCCCCAGCGACACCGCCCGCACCCAGCCGCGCCACAGGATCACCCAGGCCCCGGCCAGCGTGATCAAAGGAATAACCCATGGCCCCGGAGCGGGGATCGCGGTCACCGATCCGTCCCACCCGGCCACCCAATGCGCGACCCACAGGATCCAGGCGCTGCCCCGTTCCATCACCCACAGGGCCGGCGCGGCCAGCCCGAACGGGGCCAGCAGCGCCGCCATGGCCCCGGCCGGCATCACCACAGACCCCATTACCGGCACCGTCAGCAGATTGGCGATCAGCCCGTAATCGGCATAGCGGTTGAACGTCGCCGCCGCATAGGGTGCCGTGGCAAGACCCCCGATCACGCTCGACAACAGCAGCGTGAACAGCGGCATCGCCCAGCGCGGCAGCCGGCCGGCCACCACCCGCCGGTCCACCTCGCGAAAGCCCGCAATCAGGGCCACCGTCGCGGCAAAAGACATCTGGAATCCCGGCTCCATCAGGCTTTCAGGCTTCCAGGCCAGCAAGATCACCCCGGCAATCGCCACCGAGCGCAGGGTCAGGGCCTTGCGGTCCAGAAGCACCGCCCCCAGCATGACCGCCACCATGATAAAGGCGCGTTCCGTCGCCACATTGGCCCCCGACAGCGCCAGATAGAAGGCCGCCACCCCCAGCGAGGCCAGCGCCGCCACCTTCTTGCTGTTCACCCGCAGCGCCACATAGGGAATCAGCGCCAGCCCATAGCGGAACAGCCCGAAGACAAAGGCGATCAGAAAGGCCAGATTCATCCCCGAAATCGCCAGCAGATGCGCCAGCGAACTGTCGCGCAGCGCCTTGACCGTCTCTTCGGTGATGCCCGACCGGTCACCGGTCATCGCCCCCGCCGCATAGGCCCCGGCCTGGCTGGGCATGGCGTCGCGCATCGCATTGGCCAGCGCGCTGCGCATCTGATCCACCGGGCGCGCCCCCGGCTCTGGCGCCGACCACAACACGATGGGCGCGGTGGTATAGCCAACCGCCCCCAGCCCATCAAAGAAGGCCATGCGGCGAAAGTCGAAACTTCCCGGCTCCACCGGGCCATTGGGGGCGGCCAGATGGGCGGTGGTCATCACCACCTCACCGGGAAACGGCGCGTGGCCGGGGGTTTTGCTCCGCAGGGCAATGCGCACCTTTTCGGGCAGGCGCGCAGGGGCCACCCGGTCCAGCTGCACCCGGTCCAGCGTGATGCGCAAGGCGTCGGTCTGGCTGCGGTCGATCCAGACCACCCGGCCGGTCACCGGGCCATAATAGCGAAACTCCAGCATCGGGGCCTGCACCGCCTGCACCCGCAGCCCGCAGGCCAGCACCCCCACCGCCACCGCGCCCAGCGCGATTGCCCAAGGGTGCAGCACCTCCGGCGCCAGCATCCGCACACCGGCGGCCAGCGCAAGCACCGCCGCCGCCCCGATGTAAACCGGCGCCCCCGGCTCCCATGGCAGCGAAAACCAGCCCCAGATGCCCAGCCCCATGAACAGTGGCACCCAGGGAAACAGCGTGCCGCGCGCCATGGCCACCGCCACAAAAGGCCGGGCCAGCCAGCCAGTCAGGACCGCCACCTTGTTTCCCGCCCTTTCACCGCCTAGAACCGGGCCAAGCCTACCGCTCAGATGGTTTCCGAAAGGTAAACGCCACCATGTCCGTCCCCGTCGTCACCCGCTTCGCTCCTTCCCCCACAGGGTATCTGCACATCGGCGGCGCCCGCACCGCGCTGTTCAACTGGCTCTTCGCGCGCGGTCGGGGCGGCAAGTTCCTGCTGCGGATCGAGGATACCGACCGCGAGCGGTCCACGCCTGAGGCCACGGCAGCCATCCTGCAGGGCCTGACCTGGCTGGGGCTGGATTGGGACGGTGAGGCGGTCAGCCAGTTTGACCAGCGCGACCGCCATGCGCAGGTGGCACATCAAATGCTGGACCGCGGCACCGCCTACAAGTGTTTCTCCACCCAAGAGGAGATCGCCGCCTTCCGCGCCGCCCGCGAGGCCGAAGGCGCCAGCTATGCCGTTTTCCAAAGCCCCTGGCGCGATGCCGATCCGGCCAGCCATCCCGACGCACCCTATGCCATCCGCATGAAGGCCCCGCGCACAGGCGAGACCAAAATATCAGACAGCGTTCAGGGAATCGTTACCGTTCGCAACGATCAACTGGACGACATGATTGTGTTGCGCTCCGATGGCACCCCCACCTATATGCTGGCTGTCGTGGTCGATGATCACGACATGGGGGTGACGCATGTGATCCGCGGCGATGACCACCTCAACAACGCCGCCCGGCAGCAGATGGTCTATGATGCCATGGGCTGGCCGGTGCCGGTCTGGGCGCATATCCCGCTGATCCACGGGCCGGATGGCAAGAAACTGTCCAAGCGCCACGGCGCCACGGCGGTCGGCGATTATCAGGCGCAGGGCTACCCTGCCGCAGGCATGCGCAATTACCTGACCCGGCTGGGCTGGGCGCAGGGCGATGCCGAGTTGTTCACCACCCAACAGGCGCTGGACATGTTCGGGCTGGAGGGAATCGGCCGCAGCCCCGCCCGCCTCGATTTCAAGAAGCTGGAATCAACCTGTGGCTGGCACATGGCCCAAAGTGACGATGCTGCGCTGCTGCATGAGGCGGAAGGCTACCTTGCCGCCGCAGACCGGCCTGCCCTGACGCAAGGGCAACGTGACCTGCTGGCAGCGGCCATGTATTGTGTGAAGGACCGCGCAAAGACCTTCCCGGAACTGCTTGATAAGGCTCACTTTGCCCTGACCTCGCGCCCGGTGGACATTGACGAGGCGGCCAGCAAGGCGCTGGATGCAGTATCCCGTGGTATACTGAAAGAATTGACGCTGCGGTTGCAAAATGCTAGCTGGACGAAGGAAGGGCTTGAGTCCATTCTGACGGAGGTTGCCACGGCCCATGGCATCGGTTTCGGAAAACTGGCCGCTCCGTTGCGGGCCGCCCTCGCCGGGCGCAGTGCCACCCCAAGTGTTTATGACATGATGCTGGTCATCGGTCAGCATGAGACGATTGCGCGGTTGCAGGACGCCGCGGCCTGATCTGGCTGCACCTTGCCACCACAAACGGAATGCGCCACCAGCCGGGACGGTCCGGCGGGGCGGAAAAGAGGGATGTGAAAGATGGTTGAGACGAAAAAGACCGCGACCTTGACGCTGGACGGCAAGTCCTTTGACCTGCCGGTTCATTCCCCAACCCTTGGCCCCGATGTGCTCGACATCCGCAAGCTTTACGCCGAGGCGGATGTGTTCACCTTCGACCCCGGCTTCACCTCGACCGCCGCCTGTGAAAGCGCCATCACCTATATCGACGGCGACAAGGGTGAGCTTTTGCACCGTGGCTATTCGATCGAGGAACTGGCCGCGCAGTCGCATTACCTCGAAGTCTGCTACCTGCTGCTCTATGGTGAGTTGCCCACCGCCGCCCAGCTGGCCGATTTCGAACAGCGTGTGACCCGCCACACCATGGTGCATGAACAGATGCACTATTTCTTCCGCGGCTTCCGCCGCGATGCGCATCCAATGGCCACCATGGTGGGTGTGGTCGGTGCCATGGCCGCCTTCTATCACGACTCCACCGATATCAATGACCCGTGGCAGCGGGAGGTCGCGGCGATCCGCATGATCGCCAAACTGCCGACCATCGCGGCGATGGCCTTCAAATATTCCATCGGCCAGCCCTTCGTTTACCCGAAAAACAGCCTCGATTACGCGGGCAACTTCCTGCACATGTGCTTTGCCATCCCGGCCGAGGATTATGTCGTCAACCCGATCCTGTCCAAGGCGATGGACCGGATCATGATGCTGCACGCCGATCATGAACAGAACGCATCGACCTCCACCGTGCGTCTGGCAGGCTCCTCCGGGGCCAACCCCTTCGCCTGCATTGCCGCCGGTATCGCCTGCCTCTGGGGGCCTGCACATGGCGGGGCCAATCAGGCCTGCCTTGAAATGCTCAAGGAAATCGGCACCGTTGACCGCATCCCCGAATTCGTGGCCAAGGCCAAGGACAAGGAGTCCGGCTTCCGCCTGATGGGCTTTGGCCACCGGGTCTACAAGAACTTCGATCCGCGCGCGACGGTCATGAAGGAATCCGCCGATGAGGTGCTGGGCCTCTTGGGGGTGGAAAACAACCCGCTGCTGCAGGTCGCCAAAGAACTGGAACGCATCGCGCTGTCGGATGAGTATTTCATCTCGAAAAAGCTCTATCCCAACGTCGATTTCTACTCTGGCATCATCCTCGAGGCGATGGGCTTCCCCACCGCGATGTTCACCCCGATCTTTGCCATCTCGCGCACTGTCGGCTGGATCTCGCAGTGGAAAGAGATGATCGGCGACAAGGGCCAGAAAATCGGCCGCCCGCGTCAGCTCTACATCGGCGAGGCGCATCGCGCCTATGTCGACGTGCGCAACCGCTGACCCCTGGACGGCGACACTGCAAGAACCAGGCCCCTCCCCCAAGGGGGGGCAGGTGCCGGCGGATCTAGCGCCAGACCCGCGCGCGCTGCATCACGGACAGCATCAGCGATCCGGCCGGCTCGCGCTCCGCCACGCTGGGGTGCAGCTTTTCGCTGCGGTCCCGCCCCACCACCCGGGTTGCGCGCAGCAAGAACAGCTTGCCCCAATTCCGCCAGGTGCCCACCATCGGGGCCTGCGGGTCGCAGGGGAATCGCGCGCGCCAGCCCTGGGGCAGCGCCAGACCGCAGGTTTCGGCCCGGTCCAGCATCCAGACCAGCGGAATATTGGCCAAAGGCCGCGCCGCTGCAAAGGCACCGACCTGCCCCCCGACATCGGCATGCGCCCCGGCAAACCAGACCTGTTCGACATTGCCCTGCCAGCCCTCGGGACACTCCCACAGCACCGGTTCGAACACCGCCCGCGTCTCGTGCAGCGCCAGCGCATGGAATCCGTGCCGGATCGACGCGCCCAGACGATGGCTGTGAAAGGCATGATGCCGGTCGGTCAGCATCCACAACAGCGGCAGGCGCAGGCCCAGCGCCTTGACGGTGTCCCAGACCCCGACCATCTCGATCGGGGCAGAAGGGTGGCAGCTGTCTTGCGCAAACATCTTCGCTGTTTGGCTTTGCGGGTCAGACCGGTAGTGGCGATAGGCCAGTGTCACATTCCGCTCGGTGGCATGGGTGTGGCGCAGCAGGCCGATCTGGTCGATCACCCCGGCAAGCGACCGCACGGCAAAGGCCCCGCGCGAATAGCCCAGCAGGAAAATCCGGTCTCCGGGCCGGTACTGGCTGGCCAGCCAGCCATAGGCCCTCCGGATCTGCCGGTTCAAACCCCGCCCCTGCGCCACGCCGTTCAGACTGGCCCAGCCTTCCCATTGCAGGCCCGGTTCATAATACAGCCGCCGCCGCTGGCCGGGGGTCGGCAGGCTCAGCAGCTGAAAGGCCAGCCCGGCGTTGGTTTCATACCCCGGTGCCAGCGAGGACATCGTGCCATCCAGAATGATGATGTGATCCACCACACCGCGCCCCGGCCCTGCGGGGGGCGCAGTGCCTTCGGTTTCCACCACCGGATGGGGGTGGAACCATTGCCTAATGCGGTCAAGAAGCGACGTCTTCCGCCTCCTTCAGCCAGTGCCAGATCCGCTGCGGCGTAAACGGCATATCCACCCGTGTCACGCCGCGCGGGGCCAGCGCATCGCGCACCGCGTTGGAAATCGCGCCCAGCGCCCCCACGGTGCCCGCCTCGCCACAGCCCTTCATGCCAAGCGGGTTCATCACCGACGGCACCGGCTCGCTGGCAAAGCCGAACATCGGCAGATCAGCCGCGCGCGGCATCGCGTAATCCATGAAGCTGGCCGCCAGCAATTGGCCCTGATCGTCATAGATCCCGGCCTCGCACACCGCCTGACCATAGCCCTGCGCCACCCCGCCATGCACCTGCCCGATGGCAAGGTCCGGGGCAATCAGCGTGCCGAAATCATCCACCACCGTATAGCGGTCCATCACCAGCGCGCCGGTGTCGGGGTCCACCTCCACCTCGGCGATATGGGCGCCATTGGGGTAGCTGCGCCCGTCCAGCGTGGTGGTCTGGCTGATATCCAGCAGATCGGTGCGGCCGCGCATCCGCGCCAGATCGGCGGCTTCAACAAGCGTCAGCCTGCTGTTGCTGTCCGGCGCGCCAAAGGTGGTGCCGTCAAAGCCAACCTCCTCCACCCCCCACTCCTCTGCCAGAAAGGCGCTGAAGCCCGCGACCATAACCTTGACCGCCGCGCGCATCGCCGTGCCCTGCACCGTCACCGACCGCGACCCGCCGGTGCCGCCACCCTTGGCAATGGCATCGGAATCGCCCTGCACGATCCGCACCGCATGCTCTGGCAGCCCGGTCCAACCGGCCACCATCCGGGCATAGGTGGTTTCATGCCCCTGCCCGTTCGACTGGGTGCCCACGTACAGCGTGGCCCCGCCATCATCCTCCAGCACCAGCCGCGCGGTTTCCTCGGGGTCGCCCAGAATGCTTTCGATATAGGTGGCAAGTCCGATGCCGCGCAGCATGCCGCGCCCCGCACTTTCCGCCCGCCTTGCGGCAAAACCCGCCACATCCGCCATATCTTGCGCGCGGGTCAGCACGCGGGGAAAGTCACCCACGTCAATCAGCTCGCCAGTGGCACTGCGATAGGGGAAATCGCGGATGAAATTGCGCATCCGCAGATCAAACGGGTCCACGCCCAGCACCCGGGCCGCCTCATCCATCGCGCGTTCGATGGTCAGGATCGCCTCTGGCCGCCCCGCGCCGCGATAAGCGTCGACCGGCGTGGTGTTGGTATAAACCCCCACCGCCCGCAAATGCGCCGCCTTGATGTCATAGACCCCTGTCAACACCTTGGAAAACAGCTCCGACTGAATGGGTTGCCCGAATTGCGAGTTATAGGCCCCAAGGTTGGACACCAGATTAACGCGGTACGCCGTGATCCGCAGATCCGCATCAAAGGCCAGTTCGGCCCTGGCCACCAGATCGCGCCCGGCATTGTCGGTCAGCATCGATTCGCCGCGCGTGGCACTCCACCGCACCGGCTGGCCCAGCGCGCGCGCCGCCGCCGCCACACAGACATATTCCGGATAGGTCATCGCCTTCATGCCAAAGCCACCCCCCACATCGGGGTTGGTCACCCGCACCGCATCGCGGGCCAGGGTCAGCATCCGCGCCAATTCATTGCGCTGGTTCCAGACGCCTTGCCCGTTGACGCACAGATGCAGGCGGCCCATGTCCCATTCGGCAAAACAGCCGCGCGGCTCCATCGCGTTCACGATGATGCGGTTGTGGATCACCTCCAGCGACACCCGCTGCGCAGCGGCTTCAAATGCCGCCTCCACCGCCGGGCCGTCGCCGATCTCCCAGTCATAGGCGCGGTTTTCCGGGGCCTCGGGGTGCACCGCCGGCCCGCCCGGGGCGAGCGTCAGCGCCACCGGCAGCCCTTCCACCTCCAGCTCCACCAGCTCTGCCGCATCCTGCGCCGCAGCCAAGGTCTCGGCCACGATCATCACCACCGCCTCGCCGACAAAGCGCACCCGGCCCCGCGCCAGCACCGGGCGCTCCGGCCCCGCCCCCATGCTGCCATCGGCATTGCGCAGCCGCGCGCCCTTCATGCCCAGCGTGACCCCCAAGGCCTCCAGCCCCGCCGCGTCCAGCACCAGATGCACGCCCGGCACCGCCCGCGCCGCCGCCAGATCCAGCGCCGTGATCACCCCATGCGCATGATCCGACCGCACAAACAGCGCCTGCAGCGCCCCGGCAGGGGAGATGTCCTCCACATAGCGGCCCCGCCCGGTCAGAAACCGCAGATCCTCATGCCGACCCGTGCCCTGCGCCTTGCCGAATATGCTCATGCCCAACCCCTTTGCCTGCCGCACAAAGAGTTACGCCCCCGGCCGGATTTGTCCAGCCGGGGGCGTTTTGCAGTCCGGATCGTGGCAGGGTCAGGACTTGAGCGACAGCACCGTGGCCACGCTCAGATCGCCAAAGCCGTTGAAGCGCGAATTGGTCACCGTGGAATAGGCACCCATGCCATGCACGATCACGAAATCACCCTCGGCAATGTCGCCCGGCAGCGGGATATCCCCCGGCAGACGGTCCACCGAATCGCAGGTCGGTCCAAAGATGATGCGCGGCACCTCTTCGCCCAGCCGCTTTTCACCGCTGGCCGACAGCACTTCCATCCGGTCGATCACCCCGATCAGCGGCAGCTCGGTCAGCGTGCCGTAAACGCCATCGTTCAGGAACACATGGCTGTCGTCGCGCACTGCCTTGACCCGGGCGGCCAGCGTGAACGCGTCCCCACACAGCGCCCGGCCCGGCTCGCACACCAAGAGCGGACGGTCATCGCCAAAGGCCTGCGTGGCCACACGGTCGATCAGGGCAAAGGTCTCTTCCAGCTGCGGCATCACGCCGTGCAGCCGGTGGTTGGGGAAACCACCCCCCACGTTCAGCCGCGCGATGGTGACACCGGCTTTGCGCGCAATCTCTGCCGCCTCAAGGATATAGGACTCCCAGGCCGCCGGATCGGTGCATTGCGTGCCGGGGTGAAAGGTGATCGACGGGATGAACCCGGCCTCGGCCACCAGTTTGAGCAGGTCCACCGCCACTTCGGCCGTCGCCCCGAACTTGGCCCCGAAGTTATAGGCCGCCCCCGCCACCGGCAGCTTGAAGCGCACCGAAATCTCGGTGCCCTCGGCCGGGACCATCTCGATCAGCTTGTCCAGTTCCGACCGCGAATCAACGCTGTAGGATTTGACACCCCGGGTCACCGCATAGGCAATCTCGTGCCGCGCGCGCACCGGGTTGTTGTAATGGATGGCCGCATCAGGGGCCAGACGGCGGATCAGGTCAATCTCGAACCCGCTCGCACAGTCATAGCCGCGCACGCCGGCGGCTGAAAGGTTTTCGATCATCTCATCGCTGGGATTGGACTTGACGGCATAGGTCACCATGCCCGGAAAGCCATCAATAAACCGGCGCGCCGCTGCCTGCACCACGGTCGGCGCAAAGAACAGCACCGGGTTTTCGGGCTGTTCGACGCGCAGAAATTCGGTTGGATTTGTCCAGATCGTCTTCGAGAGTCCCATCGCAGTTTCCTTTCCTGCCAACAAGACGCATAGCCCTTGACCGTTGCACTGAACGGGGCCGGGCACCAGCGTGGTTTATCTAAAACCAGGCCAGGTGCGTATGAACCGCCCTTTTCCTGCAACGTAGGATGGGGCATATGAGGCACAAACGCACCGAACAAAACTACATAATCGGAGTCTGGGGCCGTCATAATGACGAAATCATCGGTCAAATCGTATGGATGATCTGGATCGCAACATCGTTGCCCTGTTGCGGGCCGATGCGCGGCTGTCTCTGGCCATGCTGGCGCGCCGGCTCAAGGTCGCCCGCTCCACCATTCAGGCCCGGCTGGACCGGCTGGAAGACAATGGCACCATCGCCGGCTACACCCTGAAACTGGGCGAAGGCGCCGACCCCAACCGTCTGCGCGCCACCGTGCTGCTGACGATCGAGCCGCGCAGCCAGGCCGCCCTGCTGACCCGGCTCAAGTCGATTTCCGAGGTAGAGAGGGTGTTCACCACCTCGGGCCGGGTGGACCTGCTGTTGCAGATCGCCTGCCCCAACACGCAGGTGCTCGATCAGGTGCTGGACCAGATCGGCGCGATGACGGGGGTGCATTCGTCGGAAAGCCTGATCCACCTCAGCACCAAGATCGACCGGGCGGTCTAGGCATCAGCCCGCAGGGAAAACAGATCCACAAAGGCCTGCCCTTCGGCCAGATCGCCGTCAAACCGGATCAATCCCTGCGCCGTCTGCGCCAGCGGCATCGGGCCGTAGATCGCCGCCGCCATCGCATTGGTCCCCCCGGTAAAGCACAGCGCCGCCTCTGCCATGCTGCGGTCCACCAGAAACGCCCCCGGCGCGGTGCGGATCACAAACCGGTCGCCCCCCAGCACCATGGCCACCCGATGCACCCCCGCCCGCCCCCGCGCGCACAGCGCCCGCATCGACAGCATCAGCGCGACCGGGCTGATGAACAGGCGCGGGTCATGCCCCGGCATCCCCGCCCCCCACCGGCACAGCGCGCGGATCACCGGCCACAGGCCAAGCCCCGCATCAGTCAGCCGGTACAGCTGCACCCGTACCGGATCGGGCAACTGCTCGCGGGCCACGATGCCCAGGGCCTCCAGATCCTCCAGCCTCCGGGTCAGGATATTGGCACTGATCCCCGGCAAGCCTTCCCGGATCGCGCCAAACCGGCGCGGCCCCAGCATCAGCTCGCGCACCACCAGCAGCGCCCAGCGGTCGCCGATCAGGTCCAGCGCATGGGCCGCAATGCAGCCCTCGTCATAGCTTCGGCGATTTTCAGTCACTCTTTTTAACTTTCAGTTGCTTTTTATAACTAACTTTGCCAACCTGACCCTGCAAGCGTAAAAGGAATCTGACATGAATTATCTCGATATCTTTGTGATTCCCGTCTCCGACGCCCGCCGCGACGACTACATTGCGCATGAAGCAAAGTGGTGGACCGCATTTCAGAAGCTGGGGGCCTTGTCCTTTGTGGTGGGCTGGGGCGACGACGTGCCGCCCGGCAAACAGACCGATCTTCTGCGCTCGGTCGATCTGAAGGACGGGGAAAGCGTGGTCGTCGCCTGGATGACATGGCCCGACAAAGACACCCGCAACGCGGCCTACAAGGCGATGGAGGCCGCAATGTCCCCCGAAGACATGAAACAGATGCCATTTGACGGCAAGCGCATGATCTACGGCGGCTTTGTCCCGGTTCTGGTCAAGGGGGCCGGGGAATGACCGTTCACGGGCTGCCGTTCTGGTACGAACTCACCACCGCCAGTATCCCCGCCTCATCGGCCTTCTACGGCCCGGTGATGGGCTGGCAGTTCAAGGACTCCGGCATGCCGGGGTTCGACTACACCATTGCCAGCCATGGCACAGACATGGTCGCGGGCCTGATGGGGCCGGACACCCCGATGCCGGAATTCTGGTTGCTCACCTTCGCTGTGGATGACTGCGACGCCACCGCCAAGCGCGTCACCACCCTCGGCGGCACCGTCCACCGCGCGCCCCAGGACATCCCCGGCACTGGCCGTTTCGCCATCGCCGCCGACCCGCAAGGCGCGGTCTTTGGCCTGATGCAACCGGCCGACGGTCAGCCCGGCACGGCCTATTCGCTCTCGATGCAGGTCGGACATGCCAATTGGCACGAGCTGCAAACCTCCGACCCCGCCGCCGCGCTGCGCTTCTACACCACCCTTCTGGGCTGGACCGAGGGGCAGGCGATGGAGATGGGGGCCGAGGGCACCTACCACCTGCTGTCCATGCCACACGGCGACATCGGCGGTCTCATGGCCCTGCCCCAACCCGGCATCCCCCCGCACTGGCTGCCCGTCTTCGGCACCGACAGCATCGCTGCCGCCATGACCCGCATCGGCGCGCAGGGCGGCAAGACCCTGCACGGCCCGATGGAGGTGCCGGGCGGTGCCTTTGTCTGCTACGCCGCCGACCCCAGGGGCGCCATCTTCGCACTGGTCGGCCCGGCCTGAGCACGGCAAAAACGCCTCCCCCCTTGGCCTTTGCGCCCTTATTCGCTAAGTCCCCTGCAACCGCAGAGGATGATGCCCATGCCGATGGAAAAGACCTTCAACGCCGCCGAGGCCGAGGCCCGGATCTCCGCGCTCTGGCTTGAGGCCAAAGCCTTCGCCGCCGGGGCCAATGCCAAGCCCGGCCGCCCGGCCTTTTCCGTGATGATCCCGCCGCCGAATGTCACCGGCAGCCTGCACATGGGCCATGCCTTCAACAACACGCTGCAGGATATCCTGACCCGCTGGCACCGGATGCAGGGCGATGACACGCTGTGGCAACCCGGCACCGACCATGCGGGCATCGCCACGCAAATGGTGACCGAACGCGAAATGGCGAAGGCCGGCGAACCCTCCCGCCGCGACATCGGCCGCGACGCCTTCACCCTCAAGGTCTGGGAGCAAAAGCAAAAGTCGCGCGGCACCATCATCGGCCAGCTGCAACGCCTTGGCGCAAGCTGCGACTGGGACCGCGAGGCCTTCACCATGTCCGGTGCCCCCGGCGCGCCACAGGGTGAGGAGGGCAACTTCCACGACGCCGTGATCAAGGTCTTTGTCGATATGTATCACAAGGGCCTGATCTACCGCGGCAAACGCCTCGTGAACTGGGACCCGCATTTCGAAACCGCAATCTCCGATCTCGAAGTCGAGAATATCGAAGTCGCGGGCCATATGTGGCATTTCAAATACCGCCTCGCAGGCGGCGAAACCTATGACTATGTCGAGAAAGACGCCGAAGGCCAGGTGACGCTGCGCGAAACGCGCGACTACATCTCCATCGCCACCACGCGCCCCGAAACCATGCTGGGCGATGGCGCGGTGGCGGTGCACCCGTCGGACGAACGCTATGCCCCGATCGTCGGCAAGATGGTCCACCTGCCACTCTGCGACCGCCTGATCCCGATCATCGCCGACGAATATCCCGACCCCACCTTCGGCTCCGGCGCGGTGAAAATTACCGGCGCGCATGACTTCAACGACTACGGCGTCGCCAAACGCGCGAACCTGCCCTGCTACCGCCTGATGGACACCCGAGGTGCCATGCGCGCCGATGGTGCGCCCTATGAACAGGCGGTGGCCCGCGCCCGTGAGATCGCGGCTGGTTCCCCCACGACCGAAGCCGAAGTCGACAGCCTCAACCTCGTCCCCGAAAAATACCGCGGGATGGACCGGTTCGAGGCCCGCAAGGCGGTGATCGCCGACATCAACGCCATCGGCCTCGCCGTCACCACGCTGATCAAGGAAACCGACCCCGAAACCGGCAGCGAACACCTGCGCCTGGAGCCGGTGGTCGAGGCGAAAAAGATCATGCAGCCCTTCGGCGACCGCTCCAAAGTGGTGATCGAGCCGATGCTGACCGATCAATGGTTTGTCGATACGGCGAAAATCGTCGAACCGGCGCTGGACGCGGTGCGCACGGGCAAGACCACAATCATCCCGGAGTCGGGCGAGAAAACCTATTTCCACTGGCTGGAAAACATCGAGCCCTGGTGCATCAGCCGCCAGCTCTGGTGGGGGCATCAGATTCCGGTGTGGTATGGCCTGTCCATTGACGCCGCCGATTTCGTCGATGCCGAAGGCGACAATGCGCTCGATCAGGTTGAACTTCTGACCATCCTTGGCGATGGCGGCTATATCGACCGCGAGTCGCGCTTCCACTGCGCCGCCACTCAGGACGGCGTCGCCGAACGCTTCCGCGATGATCTGGCCGCTTTGCCCCACCCGCTCAACACCGCCCGCGTGGTGGAAGTGGCTGACCGGCAGACGGCGGTGGAAACCTTTGCCGCTGCCCTGGCCGATTACACCCTGTCGCAAGACCCGACCCAACTGGTCTATCCGGTCTGGCGCGACCCCGACGTGCTCGACACCTGGTTCTCCTCCGGCCTCTGGCCCATCGGCACCCTCGGCTGGCCGGAGCAGACCCCGGAGCTGCAAAAGTACTTCCCCACCTCCACCCTGATCACCGGCCAGGATATCATCTTCTTCTGGGTCGCCCGGATGATGATGATGCAGCTGGCCGTGGTGGAGGATGTGCCCTTCAAGACCGTCTACCTGCACGGCCTCGTCCGCGACGCCAAGGGCAAGAAGATGTCGAAATCGCTCGGCAACGTCATTGATCCCCTGGAGATCATCGACGACTACGGCGCCGACGCGCTGCGCTTTGCCAATGCCGCCATGGCCAGCCTTGGCGGGGTGCTGAAACTCGATACCGCCCGCATCGCAGGCTACCGCAACTTCGGCACCAAACTCTGGAACGCCTGCCGCTTTGCCGAAATGAACGGCGTGTGGGAGGGGCACAGCACCCAAAGCGCGCCCCCCCAGGCCAGCGCCACGGTCAACAAATGGATCATCGGCGAAACCGCCAAGGCCGCCGCCGAGGTCTCGGAAGCCTTGGAAAACTACCGCTTCGACCAAGCCGCCGACACGCTCTACAAATTCGTCTGGGGCAAGGTCTGCGACTGGTATGTCGAATTCGCCAAACCGCTGTTTGATGGCGAACAGGCGGGCGAGACGCGGGAAACCATGGCCTGGGTGCTGGATCATTGCATGATTCTCCTGCACCCGATGATGCCCTTCATCACCGAAGAGCTGTGGTCCACCACCGGCACCCGCGCCAAGCTACTGGTCCACACCGACTGGCCCGATCTGCCGAGCCACCTGATCGACGCGCCCTCGATGGCCGAGATGACTTGGGTCACCACCCTGATCGACGACATCCGCTCCGCCCGCACCCAGGTGCATGTGCCCGCAGGCCTGAAACTCGATCTGGTCGCCACCGCCATGACCGACGCGGCGCAAACCGCCTGGACGCAGAACGAACCGCTGATCAAGCGTCTGGCCCGCATCGAGACCCTGACCCGCACCGACACCGCCCCCAAAGGCGCGATCACCGTCGCGGCCGAAGGGGCCACCTTCGCAATCCCGCTGGACGGCGTGATCGACATCGCCGAGGAAAAGGCCCGCCTGCAAAAGACCCTCGACAAACTGGGCAAGGAAATCGGCGGCCTGAAGGGACGTCTGAACACCCCCGCCTTCGCCGCCTCCGCCCCGGAAGAGGTGGTGGAAGAATGCCGCACCAACCTGGCCGCGCGCGAGGACGAAGCCAGCAAACTCCGCGCCGCCATGGCGCGTCTGGTCGAGATCGGCTGACCGGCACGCCCCGGCCCATCGGGGGGTGCCTCCGGCGGGGATATTTAAGAACAGATAATGACAAAAGACCTGCTCATTACCTGTTCACAAATATCCTCGGGGGGATGAGGCGCGAAGCGACGAAGGGGGGCAGACAGCCCCCCTTTGCGACGCCGGCCACAGGGCGCTGCGGCGGCCAAAATATTAAGCTCACGTTAAAACCCAGCATCAAGCCATTGATATCATTGGGTCCACCTATCTGTAACACAGGGGGAAGCCCCTCTTGCCCCGCGCCGCAATTCCCGCCACTCTGCCGTGATCATGACCCGCTTTCTCACCCCCCTCGCCGCCACCCTGCCCGCCACCGTTCCCTTTACCGGGCCGGAGACGATGGAGCGGGATCAGGGCAGGCCTTTCCGCGCCCGGCTGGGGGCCAATGAAAGCCTGTTCGGCCCCTCCCCCAAGGCCATTGCCGCGATGAAGGCGGCGGTCGAGGCCGTGTGGATGTATGCCGACCCCGAAAGCCATGACCTGAAACAGGCGCTCGCCCGCCACCATGGCGTGCCCCCGGACCACATCGTGCTGGGCGGAGGCATTGATGGGTTGCTTGGCCTTTTGTGCCGCCTGACGGTGGCGCCGGGCACGCCGGTCGTCACCTCGCTTGGGGCCTATCCGACGTTCAATTTCCACGTGACAGGCTTTGGCGGCACTCTGCACCGCGTGCCGTATCGGGGCGATCACGAAGACCCGCAGGCGCTGTTGGACACCGCCCGCCAGACCGGGGCGCGGCTGATTTATCTGGCCAATCCCGACAATCCGATGGGCAGCCATCACCCCGGCGCGGTGATCGAGGACATGATCGCCAACCTGCCCGACCACAGCCTGCTGGTGCTGGACGAGGCCTATGCCGATCTGGCCCCCGAAGGGGCGATCCCCACGGTTCCGGCAGACCACCCGCAGGTGATCCGGCTGCGCACCTTCTCCAAGGGCTATGGCATGGCAGGGGCCCGGGTCGGCTATGCGATCACCCAGCCGGAACTGGCGCAGGCCTTTGACAGGGTGCGCGACCATTTCGGCATGGGCCGCGTGTCCCAGATCGGCGCGCTCGCGGCTGTGCAGGATCAGGACTGGCTGCAACAGGTGCGACAGCGTGTGGTCACCGCCCGCGCCCGCGTCACGGCCCTTGCGGCGGCGAACGGCCTGCGCGCCCTGGCTTCGGCCACCAATTTCGTGACCGTGGACTGTGGCCGCGACGGCGACCATGCCCGCGCCATCCTGCGCGAAACAGTGGCGCGGGGCGTTTTCATCCGCATGCCGGGCGTGGCCCCGCTGGATCGCTGCATCCGGATCAGCCTTGGCGACGCCGCCGCCCTTGATGTGCTGGATGAGGTGCTGCCGCAGGCGGTTGCTGCGGCAGGCTGATCATTCCGCGGCAATATCGCCCTTGGCCGGGCCGATCGCCGGGGCAGGCCCCGACGCCACATGGGCCGTGCCGAGTTTCAGGGCCGGTGCCTCTGCCTCGGGCGTGGCGCGCAGGGGGGCAAGGGCGATCGGTGCCTCCGTCACGCTATCCCCGGCGCGCACACGGCGGAACACCAGCATGTTCTGATAGGTGGTTCTGGTGCCGGTCAGGCCCGCACGTTCATCGCAGGGCAAGGTATCGGCGCGCACATAGTCCCACCCTTCGGCCCCAAGGCTGTTCATCAGCTCGGTCAGGGTCTGGGCAAACCGGTCTTCGGTGGTTTTGACGCCATGACGTTTCTCGCCCCGTTTCGGTGCTGGTATCACCTTGTATTCAAACCGCTGCATGATGGCTCCCGCAGATTTTCCAGCCTGCACGATAGCCGGTTTTTCCGGCGAGGACCAAGCCTTGTGCGCACTTTTTCGGCATCATGGGCCGCTGGGCCAGAAACGCCCGATCTGGGCGCTGTTGGAGGAGGCGACGCAAGCCCTAGCGGTCAGCCGGATCTGACAGGTCGGGGAACAGGCCAAGCACGGCGGAGTCCAGCGCATCGGCGGTTGCTTCGTCTTCAAACTCGGGGGCATGGCTGCGCACGGCTTGCAGGTGGTGCCGCAGGGTCATCGCCAGGCTGCGCGCATCGGGGCACAACGGGGAACGGCACAGGGCCAGCAGGATTTCCGCCATGGCCAGATGCGCAGAGGCCGAGGGCAGCACCAACGCCTCGGTCTGGGCCTCTTGCGCCCGGATCAACTGGCGATAGCTGAGGTCTGCGTCACCCGCATCGGCGGGCAGCGGCATCCAGGCCTGCGCGAGGGCGGCCCACAGCATGGCCCGCTCGGCTGCGGTGGTTTGTGGCGCGTCAACCATCGCCCGCAGTTTGGCCACAGACCGCGCCCGCAGATCATGCGCAGCCTTGCCGGTCAGAACCTGCGCCTTGGCCCGCAGCGCCCGGCCGAGCAGAAGCGCGACCTCTGGCCCATTGGGCAGGCGTTCCAGCGCTGAAATCGCACGGTTCAGCGGGGCAAGACAGGCGGGCGGGTTCAGCGCCAGTCCCATCCGCACATCCGCGCGCGCCCGCGCCAGCAGCGAGGCATCGTCGCGGCCAAGGGCCGCGCGCAAGCGGCCCGCCAAGGTCACAGCCCCAGTTTCTGCGCCACCATCGCATTCACCACAGCAGGATTGGCCTTGCCGCCGGTGGCCTTGAGCACCTGCCCGGTAAACCAGCCCGCCAGCTTGGCATTGACCCGGGCCTTTTCCACCTGTTCCGGATTGGCGGCGATCAGCGCATCCAGCGCGCGTTCAATCTCTGCGGTGTCTGTCACGGCCTTCATGCCGTGTTTGGCGGCGTGCTCTGCCGGGTCGCCCCCTTCGGTCCACAAGATTTCAAACAGATCCTTGGCCATCTTGCCAGTGATCTCGCCCGAAGCCAGCAGGTCGAGCATGCCACCCAGTTGCGCCGCAGACACCGGGCTGTCGGCAATCGACAGGCCCACCTTGTTCAGCCGTCCGAACAGCTCATTGATCACCCAATTGGCGGCGGTCTTGCCGTCGCGGCCTTGGGCCACCGACTCGAAGAAGCCTGCAGACTCCAGGTCTGCGGTCAGCACCGAGGCGTCATAATCGGTCAGGCCGAACGCGCCCATGAAGCGCGCCTTCTTGGCGTCGGGCAATTCGGGCATCCGGGCGGCAATATCGTCAACCCAGGCCTGTTCGATCTCCAGTGGCAAAAGGTCGGGGTCGGGGAAATAGCGGTAATCGAACGCCTCTTCCTTGGACCGCATCGACCGGGTCTCGTTCTTGTCGGGGTCGTAAAGCCGGGTTTCCTGATCCACCTTGCCGCCGTCTTCCAGAATGGCGATCTGGCGGCGGGCCTCATAGTCGATGGCCAGCTGGATGAACCGCATCGAGTTCATGTTCTTGATCTCACACCGGGTGCCCAGATGCGAGAAATCCTGCGTTTCCTGATACTTCTCATACTGGCCGGGGCGGCAGACGCTGACGTTCACATCTGCGCGCAGATTGCCGTTCTGCATATTACCATCGCAGGTGCCCAGATAGCGCAGGATCTGGCGCAGCTTGGCGACATAGGCGGCGGCTTCCTCGGGGCCGCGAATGTCGGGGCGGCTGACGATTTCCATCAGCGCGACTCCCGTGCGGTTCAGGTCCACGAAAGACATCGCCGGGTCCATGTCGTGGATGGATTTGCCGGCGTCCTGCTCCAGATGAATGCGCTCGATCCGCACCAGACGGGCGACACCGGGGGACAGTTCCACCAGCACTTCGCCCTCCCCCACGATGGGATGATAGAGCTGGCTGATCTGATAGCCCTGCGGCAGATCGGGGTAGAAGTAATTCTTGCGGTCAAAGGCCGAGAACAGGTTGATCTGCGCCTTCAGCCCCAGCCCGGTGCGCACCGCCTGTTCCACGCAGAAGTCATTGATCACCGGCAGCATGCCGGGCATGGCGGCATCGACAAAGGCCACATTGGCGTTCGGTTCGGCCCCGAAAGTGGTGGAGGCCCCGGAAAACAGCTTGGCGTTAGAGGACACTTGGGCATGGATTTCCATTCCGATGACAAGTTCCCAATCGTGCTTTGCCCCGGCAATCACCTTGGGGGTCGGCGCGGTATAGGTCAGGTCCAGCATGGCGCACTCCTTCACGTTTCCCCTGTCTTTAGGCGGCGGCGGGGCCTGGGGCAAGGGGGTGACGGCAGGGCGGAACGGGCGGATTGACGCCGATCGGCCCCGCCCGGGCTTGCCTGACCCGGGTCTGACGGCGTAACGCCACAGGGCCGCGCACAAAGGTGCGGTGCTGCCCATGGTCTTGCCAATGCGTTTTCCCGTTTCGCTTGTTGCCGTTTCGGCCTTTCTCCTTGCCGGCTGCGTGGCCGGAGCCTCTGGAACAGACTCAAGCGAACAGCCGGTGATGCGCTGGGATCACCGCCCCGAGGCGGCGACCTGGACACAGACCTCGATGAATGTGATTGCGGCAAATGATGCGGTGCTGGCGGCCAAGGTTCCCGCCGATATCGAAGGCTGGTGCCCGGGATATGATGACGCATCGATGACCGAACGGCGGGCGTTCTGGGCGGGCCTGTTGTCGGCAACGGCCAAGCATGAAAGCACCTGGAACCCCAAGGCGTCCGGGGCGGGCGGGCGCTATATCGGCTTGATGCAGATTTCACCGCAGACCGCGCGCGCCTATGGCTGTGCCGCAACCGATCCGGCAGAGCTCAAGAATGGCGAAGCCAATCTGGCCTGCGCGATCCGGATCATGTCAAAACAGGTCGGCCGCGACGGCGTGGTTGCGGGCGGTGGCAACAAGGGCATCGGGCGCGATTGGGGGCCGTTCCGCTCGGCCGCAAAACGGTCCGACATCGCGGGCTGGACCAAATCGCAAGCCTATTGCGCAAGCTGACCGTCTTGCCGGGGCCAGCCTCAGGTTCTATGTCTGTCACATGTTTGAACGTCTCCTCTCTGGCCTTCTGGCCCCTTCGCCCGCGCGCTTGCCCGAACCGGATGCGCGCCTTGCCCTTGCGGCGTTGATGGTGCGGCTGGCCCGGTCTGACGGCACTTATGCCCAGAACGAGATTGCCCAGATTGACCGGGTGCTGGCCGCGTTGCACGGCCTGTCGCCTTTCGAGGCCGCGGATCTGCGGGCACGCGCCGAGGTGCTGGAGGCCGAGGCCCCCGATACCGTGCGCTTCACCCGCGCGATCAAGGCCGCCACCGAACATGATGAGCGAGCCCGCCTGTTGCAGGCCCTGTGGTCGGTTGCCCTGTCGGATGGTGCCCGCGATGCCGAAGAGGACCGGCTGTTGCGTCTGGTCGCCAATCTGCTGGGGCTGACCGATGTGGATTCGGCGCTCGCGCGGCAGCGGGCGTCCAAGGCGTGATCGCCGCGCTTGGCATGTATGACCTGCCGCCAATGCGGGCGGCACAGGATGCCCTGTGGTCCCTGATCCGCGATGGGGCACGGGCACGCGGCCTGCCTGCGCCGGAGGGGCTGACGCGCGGTGACGCCGCCTATTGGCCAGCTTGGCAATCGCCTGACCTGTTGCTGTCACAGACCTGTGGCCTGCCCTTCCGGGCCAGACTGCATGCCCATATCACCCTGATCGGCACGCCCGACTACGGCGTGGCGGGGTGCCCGCCCGGTTACTACCGGTCCGTCCTGATTGCCCGCGCGACTGATCCACGCAGCACCGAAGCGGACTTCGCCTCCGCCCGGCTGGCGATCAACGAGCCGTTGTCGCAATCGGGCTGGGCCGCCGTTTATCAGCACTTTCACGCCCTCGGCCTGACCATCGCCCCTGCCATCCAGACCGGCGCGCACCGCGCCAGTGCGCTGGCGGTGGCCAGGGGAGAGGCCGATTTTGCCGCAATAGATGCCGTGACATGGGCTTTGCTGGACCGCCACACCGACATCACCGCCGGCCTGCGCGTGTTCGGTCACACCGCGCCAACCCCGGGCCTGCCCCTGATCACCGCGCAGAGCGCACAGGCCGATGCCCTGTTCGACTGCGTGACAGCGGCAATCAACGCGCTGAGCACCGATCAGCGCCACACGCTCTGCTTGCAGGGCTTGGTCCGCATTCCGGCTCGGGCCTATCTGGCCTTGCCAATCCCGCCTGCGCCTGCCCAATTTGGTGGCACACCATGACCAAAGCAGTGGCAAATGCCGCAGCGTTTGTCACAAAGGGCGTTGCAATGGCGCGGAACTTGCGCCCTATTTGACCCAGTTTCCTTTTCAAGCGAGGCCCAGTGACCGCCGCCCCCCCGCCCCCCAAACAGACCACCCCGGTGATTGATATCCATGGCCTGCACAAGGCCTATGGGTCGCTGGAGGTGCTGAAAGGCGTCGATCTGAAGGCCCCGCGCGGCCATGTGATCAGCCTGATCGGATCATCCGGCTCGGGGAAGTCCACGCTGCTGCGCTGCTGCAACCTTTTGGAGGACAGCCAGCAGGGCGAGATCCGGTTCGAGGGCGAGGCCGTGCGCTGGAAGGGCGAAGGGGCGGGCCGCCACCCGGCTGACCGGGCGCAGGTCACGCGCATCCGCACCAATCTGTCGATGGTGTTCCAGCAGTTCAACCTGTGGTCGCATATGACCATTCTGCAGAATGTGATGGAGGCCCCCGTCACCGTTCTGAAACGCGATCCGGCCGAGGTCGAGGCCAAGGCGCGGGAATATCTGGCCAAGGTCGGCATCGCCGACAAGGCCGATGCCTGGCCCGCAATGCTGTCGGGCGGCCAGCAACAGCGTGCGGCGATTGCCCGCGCCCTGTGCATGGAACCGCGCGCCCTGCTGTTTGACGAGCCGACCTCTGCGCTGGACCCGGAACTGGAACAAGAGGTCATCCGCGTCATCAAGGCGCTTGCCGAGGAAGGCCGCACGATGATTCTGGTCACCCATGACATGAAGCTGGCCGCCGACTGTTCGGACCATGTCATCTTTCTGCATCAAGGCGTGATCGAGGAACAGGGTCCACCCGCCACCCTGTTCACAAACCCGCAGACCGCACGTTTGCGTGGCTTTCTTTCTGCCACGGCCTGAGTTTACACTTGAACCATAACAACAGCTTACCAATCGGGAGACATCTATGAAAAAGCTGCTGCTTGCCACCACGCTTGTCGCGCTGACCGCTGGGGGGGCCTTTGCCCAACAGACCGTCCGCATGGGCACCGAGGGCGCCTACCCGCCCTTCAACTTCATCAACGATTCTGGCGAGGTAGACGGTTTCGAGCGTGAGCTGGGCGACGAGCTGTGCACGCGCGCCGAGCTGACCTGCGAATGGGTCACCACCGACTGGGATTCGATCATCCCCAACCTGCAGTCCGGCAACTATGACACCATCATCGCCGGCATGAACATCAACGAGGAACGGTCGAAGATCATCTCCTTCACCCAGAACTACACCCCGCCAGCCCCGTCGGCCTATGTCGGGCTGACCCCCGATGTCGATGTGGCAGGCGCGGTGATCGCGGCGCAGGTCAATACCATCCAGTCGGGCTATATCGCGTCTTCGGGTGCGACCCTGCTGGAGTTTGCGACCCCTGATGAAACCGTGGCCGCCGTGCGCAACGGCGAGGCGGATGCGGTCTTTGCCGACAAGGATTATCTGGCTCCGATCGTGGCCGAATCGGGGGATGCGCTGGTGTTTGTCGGCGAAGATGTGGTGCTGGGTGCCGGTGTCGGCATGGGCCTGCGTCAGTCGGATACCGAGCTGCGCGGCAAGTTCGATGCGGCCATTACCTCGATGAAGGAAGATGGCTCGCTGAACACGCTGATCAAGAAGTGGTTCGGCGACGACGCGGACGTGTTCTGATGACAAGGCCCCCGCGCGAAACCCGTGCGGGGGCAACGTCCCCCCTGTGAAACTGGCCCATGTTTGAAATCTGCGCTGATCCCAAATCGCTGGAAGGCCTGACATGGCTGTCGTGCTACCTGACCTCGGGCAAGCACATGAACATGTATTGGGCCTTTGGCACCGTGCTGCTCTTGCTTGCGGTGACGGCCCCCATTGCCATGCTGTTCGGGTTCTTCGGCGCGATGGCGGCGCGCAGCCAGTTTTTCGTTCTGCGGCTGATCGGCAAGGGCTACACCGGCATGGTGCGCGGCGTGCCCGATATCGTGTTTTTCCTGTTCTTCGTCATCGCACTGGATCAGGGCATCGAATATCTGATGCATACTGTCCGTTGCCCGGACTGGACCGATCCGGTGCGCAACGGGCTGGAGTTCCGGGTCTGCCCCGAGGCCAAGGTGCCGCTCAATTCCGCGCCGCAGGTGGTGCATCAGTTCTACGGTTTCATGCTGGCGGTGCTGACCTTTGCGCTGGTGTTCGGAGCTTTCGCCGCCAATGTGCTCTATGGCGCGATGCAGGCGGTGCCGCGCGCGCAGCTCGAAACCGCCGAGGCCTATGGCCTGTCGCCCGCGCAGGTGTTCCGCCGGATTCTGGTGCCGCAGATGTGGGTCTATGCCCTGCCCGGCCTGTCAAACCTGTGGCTGATCCTGATCAAGGCAACACCGCTGCTGTTCTTGCTGGGCGTGCAGGATATCGTCTATTGGGCGCGCGAATTGGGCAGTGCCAAGACGCAGGCCTTCGACTATCCGCATCCTGACTGGCGGCTTTATTATTTCCTGGCCCTGCTGGTGTTCTATCTCGCCTTCACCCGCGTATCCGAAATCGTTCTGGCCCGCATCACGGCCCGCCTGTCCAAAGGACAGGCGACAGCCGCCGGCGAAGCCCTGCGCAAGGCGGTGATATGACCTGTTGGGAAACCATCGGCGCTTATGCCTTCCGCTCCATCGGCTATGGCGAACGGCTGCTGCCGCGCAGTGATTTTACCCTCTGCCAACAATTCACGCTGATCGGGTCTGGTCTGATCTGGAACATCTACTTTGGCGTCATCGCGCTTGCCTTCGGCTTTGTGCTGGCCAATGCGATTGCCTTTGCCAAGGCGTCACACAGCCCCTTGGTGCGCAAGCCCGCAGAATGGTTCATCTTCCTGTTCCGCGGCTCGCCCTTGTTCATCCAGTTCTTCCTCGCCTATGAGGCGTTGCAGATGCTGCCCCGCGCCGGGATTGATGTCTTCGGTATCACAGTGCAAACCGCCTGGACCACCAAGGCCTGGGCCGGGGCGTTGTTCGTGCTGTTTCTCAACACCGCCGCCTATTCCGCCGAGATCTTCCATGGCGCGCTCAGGTCCATCCCCAAGGGCGATCTGGAGGCCGCAGAGGCCTATGGTCTGACAGGATTTGCCAAATTCCGCCGCATCCAGTGGCCCACCATGCTGCGGTTGGCCTGGCCTGCCTACACGAACGAGGCGATCTTTCTGTTCCATTCCACCACGCTGGTGTTCTTTTCCGGGTTTCCAGCATTTCAGCAGCGCGGCGATGCGCTGTATTATGCCAGCTATTTCGCGGACAAAACCTTTAACCCCTTTGTGTCATATCCCATTGTCGCCGGGTACTTCATCGCGCTGACCCTGCTGCTGATCTGGCTGTTCAGCGCCATCAACGCCCGGCTGAACCGGCACTTGCCGTCCAATATGGGAGGTAAAATTCGCTTGCGTCCTCAGGTGATCCGATAGTAGCGTCTATTTGATCAAATTATTCGGGCACCCGTCCGGACCCGTGCCCCGCACGGGAGGAAAGATCACAAACCAAGGATGGAACAAGGGCTGCGCCCGCTGCAACGCCCCGACCAACGATCATGATGAAGGACTATCTGCGTAAACACCCGCAAGTGCGCACGATCCGCGTTGCCGCCGCCGACCTGAACGGTCAGGCCCGCGGCAAGCGCATCCCCTCCCGCTATGCCGACAAGGCGGTCAAGGACGGAACCCGCTTTCCATTCTCGATCCTGTCGCTCGACATCTGGGGCGAGGATATCGACGACAGCCCGATGGTCTTTGAACAGGGCGATCAGGATGGCGTGCTCAAGCCCACCGAACGCGGCTTCATGCCAATGCCCTGGCTGGAGGCACCAACGGCCCTGCTGCCGATCTGGATGTTCCGCGAAAACGGCACCCCTTATGATGGCGACCCCCGCCATGCGCTGAACGCGGTGGTGAACAAATACAAGAAACGCGGGCTGACCCCCGTGGTGGCGATGGAGCTGGAATTCTTCCTGATCGACGATTCCGGCAAGACGCTGCAAGTGCCCTCCTCGCCCCGGTCCGGCAAGCGGCGCAAGGCGGCGGAAACCATGTCGATCCGCGCGCTGGACGCGTTTGACACCTTCTTCACCGATCTCTACGACGCCTGCGAGGCGATGGACATTCCCGCCGACACCTCCACCTCGGAAACCGGGCTTGGCCAGTTCGAGGTGAACCTGATGCATTGCGACGACGCCCTGCGCGCCGCCGATGATGCCTGGCTGTTCAAGCTCCTCGTCAAGGGTCTGGCACGGCGTCACGGCTTTGCCGCCAGCTTCATGGCGAAACCTTACGCCGAATACTCCGGCTCTGGCCTGCACACGCATTTCTCGGTGCTGGACGCCGCGGGTGACAACATCTTTGACTCCGGCGGCCCCAAGGGTACGGCCGCGCTCAAGCACGCCGTTGCCGGCTGTCTGGCCGCGATGAGCGATTCCACGCTGGTCTTTGCCCCGCATGAAAACAGCTATGAACGGCTGGTGCCCGACAAACACGCCCCCACCGCGATCTGCTGGGGCTATGAAAACCGCACCGCCGCCATCCGCATCCCCGCAGGCAGCCCGGCGGCACGGCGGATCGAACACCGCGTCGCGGGCGGCGATGTGAACCCCTATCTGATGCTGGCCACCATCCTTGGCGCCGCGCTGATGGGGATGGAGGATGAGATGGAACCGCCCTCCCCCGTCACCGGCAACGCTTATGCGATGGACCTGCCGCAAATCCCCGCGACATGGGAAGAGGCGATTGATGCGTTCGAGAACAGCGACATGCTGTCACGCTTCCTGCCCAAAGAGCTGATCCGAAACTTCGTGCTGACCAAGCGGCAGGAGATGCATTACATCGCCGAACTGACCCCGGAAGAACGGATCGAGCTTTACCTCGACACGGTCTGACGCCAGACCTGCCGCGCCCCCTTGACCAAACAGGGGGGCGTGGCACAGAACTTGGTCACCCTCAATTTCGGACAGGTCATGCTGATCGGCATTCTGCAAACCGGGCTCGCCCCCGACGCTCTGGCCCCGGCCATGGGCGATTACCCCGACATGTTCGCCCGCCTGCTGGACGGGCACGGCTTTACCTTCCGCACCTATCAGGTGGTCAACGGGATCTTCCCGGGCACCGTGCAGGATTGTGATGGCTGGCTGATCACCGGCTCCAAACATGGGGCCTACGAAGACCACCCCTGGATTCCGCCCTTGGAGGAGTTCATCAGGCAGGCCTTCGCCGCCCGCGTCCCGGTCGTCGGCATCTGCTTTGGCCATCAGATCATCGCGCAGGCCATGGGGGGCAAGGTTGAAAAATACGCTGGCGGCTGGTCCGTCGGCCCCACAAGCTACGATTTCGACGGCGAAACCATCACGCTGAACGCCTGGCATCAGGATCAGGTTGTCAAGCGGCCCGAAGGCGCAAAGGTCATTGCCACCAATGCCTTTTGTGAGAATGCAGCGCTCCTCTACGACGACCGGGCGCTGACCATTCAGGCGCATCCCGAGTTCAGGGATGCGTTTGTCGACGGGCTGATGAAAACCCGTGCCATCGGCGTGGTGCCCGACCCGCTGTTGCAGACAGCCGCGACAAAACTGGGTACACCTTTGGATGATACCTCTGTCGCCGCCAAGATCGCGGCCTTCTTCAAAGCGCCCCGGACCTGACGTCCGGGGGCAAACACACGGACCAACCCATGTCCAAATGGACCGAAAAACTGCCCGAAGCCGCCCGTGATTTCATCGGCGACCGCCGCGTGGACGAGGTGGAATGCATCATCGGCGATATCGCCGGGGTGGCGCGTGGCAAGGCCATGCCCGCCGCCAAATTCGCGACGCAGAAAAGCTATTTCCTGCCGAATTCCATCTTTCTGCAAACCATCACCGGCGAATGGGCCGATAACCCGTTTGACGCCTTCACCGAACCCGACATGATCCTGGAGCCGGATTTCACCACCGCCACCGCAGCCCCCTGGACGGCGGATGTGACCTTGCAGGTGATCCATGACGCCAAGGATCAGAACGGGGTGCTGGTGCCCTTTGCGCCACGCAATGTGCTGCGCCGGATTGTGGATCTTTACGCCGAACAGGGCTGGCAGGCCGTGGTGGCCCCCGAGATGGAATTCTTCCTGACCGCCCGCAACATCGACCCCAACATGCCGGTGATGCCGCCCATGGGCCGATCAGGCCGCAGGGCGGCGGGCAAGCAGGCCTATTCGATGTCAGCGGTCGATGAATATGGCAAGGTGATCGACGACATCTATGACTTCGCCGAGGCGCAGGGGCTCGAGATTGACGGCATCCTGCAAGAGGGCGGTGCCGGCCAGATCGAGCTGAACCTCGCCCATGGTGACCCGGTGCGGCTGGCCGATGACGTGTTCTTCTTCAAGCGCCTGATCCGCGAAGCCGCCCTGCGCCATGATTGCTTTGCCACCTTCATGGCCAAGCCGATTGCTGGTGAGCCCGGCTCGGCCATGCACATCCACACCTCGGTGGTGGATTCAAAGACCGGCAAGAACATCTTTTCCGGGCCAAAGGGCGTGGAAACCGAAGCGTTCTTGCACTTCATCGGTGGCTTGCAGAACCACCTTGGCGCAGGCATCGCGCTGCTGGCCCCTTATGTGAACAGCTACCGCCGCTATGTCCCCGATTTTGCCGCCCCGATCAATCTGGAATGGGGCCGCGACAACCGCACCACCGGTCTGCGCGTGCCAATCTCCACCCCCGCCGGGCGCCGGGTGGAAAACCGCTTGCCGGGCATGGATTGCAACCCCTATCTGGGCATCGCGGCAACGCTGGCCTGCGGTTACCTGGGCCTGATGGAAAAGCGCAATCCACGCCCAGAATTCATCGGCTCCGCCTATATCGACAGTGACGAGATCCCCGTCAACATGGGCGACGCGCTGGACCTGCTGGATGAGGATGCGGCGCTCAAGGCGGTGCTGGGCGACAGCTTCTGCAAGGTCTACGATTCCGTCAAACGCAACGAATACAAGGAGTTCCTGCAGGTGATCAGCCCGTGGGAGCGTGAGCATCTGCTCTTGAACGTATGAACCTGCTGCACGCCAATGACCGGACGGGGGAATACCCGCCGTCCTATTACGCGGCCACCGCCACGCCGCTGGACCCGTTTGCCACGCTGCGGGGCCAGACCCGCGCCGATGTCTGCATCATCGGTGGCGGTTACACCGGATTGTCCGCCGCGCTGCATCTGGCCGAGGCTGGCCTTGATGTGGTGCTGCTGGAGGCGCATCGCATGGGCTTTGGCGCCTCGGGTCGCAACGGCGGTCAGGTGGGCAGCGGTCAGCGTCAGGATCAGGACTGGCTGGAGGCGGCCGTGGGGCGCGAGGACGCGCGGCGGCTGTGGGATATGGGCGAAGATGCCAAGGCCCTGGTGCGCGGCCTGATCGACCGCCATGCCATGCCAGTCACCTTTCATCCCGGCATCGCCCACGCCTGCCGCTCTGCCGCAGAGGTGCGCCACGCGCACCATTATGCCGAAAAACTGGCGCGCGATTACGGCTACACCCAGATCGAACCGCTGGACCGCGACCAGATGCGCGCCATCATCGGATCAGATGCCTATCACGGCGGCGATCTCGATTGGGGCGCGGGCCATCTGCACCCGCTGAACTTTGCGCTTGGTCTGGCACAGGCCGCAACGGGTGCCGGCGCGCGGCTGTATGAGCGTTCGGAGGTGCATCACATCACCCATGGCGACAAACCCGTGGTGCGCACCGCCAGCGGGCAGGTGACCTGTGATCACGTCATCCTTGCCGGCAACGGCTATCTGGGCGGGCTGGACCGCAAGATTGCGGCCCGCGTCATGCCGATCAACAATTTCATCCTGGCGACCGAGCCTTTGGGGGACCGTGCCGCCGGGGTGCTGTCACGCCCGATTGCCGTGGCCGATACCAAATTCGTGGTCAACTATTGGCGGCTGTCCGAAGACAACCGCCTGCTGTTCGGGGGGGGCGAAAGCTATGGCTACCGCTTTCCCGATGTCATCAAGACCGTCATGAAACCGATGCTGGAGGTCTATCCCCAGCTGCGCGATGTGCGGGTGGATTACGCCTGGGGCGGCACGCTCGCCATCACCATGAACCGGATGCCCTGCTTTGCAAGGCCCGCGCCGAAGGTTCTGTCAGCCTCCGGCTACTCGGGTCACGGCGTGGCGATGGCGACACTTGCGGGCAAGATGATGGCGCAGGCGGTGCAGGGTCAGGCCAGCGGGTTCGACCTGATGGCCCGCCTGCCGCAGCCGCGCTTTCCGGGCGGGGCGGCTCTGCGCTGGCCGTTGCTGGTCGCCGCGATGACCTGGTATTCGCTGCGCGACCGGCTGGGCGTATAGGCAACCGCTTGCCACGTCATGGATTTGTCACTGGCTTTGGCAACCCACAAAGTTTAAGCAGGCCTTAAACTGAGTTTAAGGAAAACCCCATGGCACATGACGGCCAGACCCTGCCCCCCAATGTCTACGACGCCGAACCGATCCCCGAGGCCGCACGGGCCGAAATCGAGCGGCTTCTGAGCTCGGGCGATCTGTTCCGCTACACCGCCGCCAAGGACTCCCCCGTTAGCCTGCTGGAACAGGAATTTGCCGATCTGCTGGGCAGCCGCTATGCGCTGGCCGTATCCTCCTGCTCTGCCGCGCTGTTCCTGTCGCTCAAGGCGCTGGACCTGCCGCGCGGCAGCCGGGTGCTGATCCCCGCCTTCACCTTCGCCGCCGTACCCTCTGCCGTGGTCCACGCCGATTGCGTGCCGGTGCTGGTGGAAGTTGGCGACAGCTACCGCATTGATATGAATGACTTTGCCGCCAAACTGCCAGAGGCTTCTGCCGTACTGATCAGCCATATGCGCGGCCACACGTCCGACATGGATGCCATCATGGCGCTGTGCGATGCCGCCGGTATTCCGGTGATCGAAGACGCGGCGCATTCCTTGGGCACGCTCTGGGCCGGGCGCTATATCGGCACCCTTGGCAAGGTTGGCTGCTTCAGCTTCCAGTCCTACAAGATGGTAAACGCGGGCGAAGGCGGCATTCTGGTCACGGATGATCCCGAAATCGCTGCCCGCGCGGTGATCATGTCGGGCGCCTATGAGGAGAACTGGAAAAAGCACCCCGGCTTTCAGAACAGCTACTGCGCATGGCAGAACAAGCTGCCGCTCTACAATCTGCGCATGCAGAACCTTTCGGCGGCGGTGATCCGGCCGCAACTGCCGCTGATCGCGCGGCGGGTGGCCGACGGGCGGCGCAATCATGACCATGTGGCGGCGGCGCTGAATGCAAGCGGGGTGCTGCAGGTGCCCCCTGCCCTGCCGCCCGAGCTGCGTGCGCCGGATTCGATCCAGTTCACCCTCGCCGGCAGCTGGACCGACGCGCAGGCGCACCGTTTTCAAGCCGAGGCAAAGGCCCGCGGCGTGTCGGTGCAGATCTTCGGCCTGTCCGATGGCAATGCGCGGGCGTTCTGGAACTGGCAGTTTCTGGGCGACGCGCCAGACCTGCCGCTGACCCGCGCCATGTTGATGCGCGCCTGCGATGTGCGTCTCCCGGCGCGGCTGACGGTGCCAGAGCTGGACTACATCGCCGACGCGCTGACCGATGCGGCCCGGGCCGCACAGGCCGCCTGAAGCACCCATGGGCGCCTTCACAGATCCGACCCTCACCCTTGGAACGCCAGAAAACACAGGTTTCCGGTTTCACTCAAGGTGGCAGTCGGGTGCCGCGCCCCGGAGATCGTCAGCATTCAGATTAGGTTGGCGATCCCGGGAGGACTCGAACCCCCGACCCGCTGCTTAGAAGGCAGCTGCTCTATCCAGCTGAGCTACGGGACCGACGCGCCCTTTTTGCGGCAAGTGCGCGCGTTAGACAAGGCTGCGCGTCATGAAAACCGAATTCGGATCGTCGGCATAGCCTTCAAAGGGCGGACATTCGGTAAACCCGGCATTGGCGTACAGCGCCCGGGCGGCGACAAAGGTGGGCTGCACCCCGGTTTCCAGCGACAGCCGGGCGAAACCTTCGGCCCGTGCGGCATCGACCAGATGTTCCAGCATCCGGCGCGACAGCCCCCTGCCCCGCACTTCCGACAGAATATGCATCGACTTGATCTCGGCATGGCCTGCGTCGATCCGCTTGAAGGCACCCATGCCGATGGGCTCGCCCTCTTCGCGCATCACGAAAAACCAGATCCCCGGGCTGGCAAGCTGACCGGCATCCATCATATGGACGCTTTCGGGGGGCGTATCGGCGTGCATTTCAAGGGTGTGGCGTCGCATCAGCAGGGCAAGGTCGGTGCCAAGCGGCGATTCCAGCGCGATGGTAGGGCTCATGATCTCACTTCGGTTCGGGCGTCGCGCCAACAGAGACCGAATTTCTGAACACAATCAATATGCCATCGCTGTCTTGACCCATATTCCTGACAGATCCGTGCACCTCAGGCAGATCGGGCCAGATCTTCCAGCAGGCGCGCCACCGCCTCTGCCCCCGGATCGTTGTGCCCGGCCAGCTTGTCGGCCGACAGATAGCTGGACCGCCCGGCCTTGGCCCGCGTCATGGCCGCGGTGCCATCCGCCCCGGCCCGTGCGGCGGCGGCGGCGGCCACCACCCCCTGTGGCAGCGCCAGCAGCGCCGGGGCCAGAGCATCGATCATCGTCCGGTCGCCGGGCTGCGCGCCGCCCACCTGTCGCACCCGGTCCAACCCCGCCGACAGCGCACCGATCCAGTTTCTGCCCCCCGCCGCCGCATCCCCCGCCGCGGTGAAGAAGATTGCCAGCAACACGCCCGACGAGCCGCCCATGGTCTGGCTGAGTTCCGACCCGATGGCGCGGAACAGCTGCGTGCTATCGGCCAAAGGCATCCGGTCCAGCGCAGCCGCCAGGGCGCGCGCCGCACCGGCCAGCGTCGATCCGGTGTCCCCATCCCCCGATTTAGCATCCAGCGCATTCAGATCGGCCTCGGCCGCGATCAGCGCCTGGCAGCAGCGCGCCAGCAGCGCGGCACGCGCCGGATTGGCCGAGGGCTGGGGCTGGATCGGGCTCAGCCCATCGGGCAAGGGGCGCAGGCCCACCGTGCCAAACCGCTGCAGCCCCGGCCAGGCCGCCGGCCCGACCGGGGCAGCCAGCGCCTGTTCCTGCTCGGCTGTCACCGGCAGCAGCGACAGCGAAAACCCGTGCATGTCCAGCGAGGTCATCATCGGGGCCGGGCCGATGATCCACCTGATCCGCGCCCCCAGAGCCGACTGGCAAAGCTCATGCGCCAGCACGCTCATTTCCAGCGGGGTGGTAGAGCCGAGGTTGTTGAGCAGCGCCACATGGTCACCGCTGCCCAGATGCGCGGCCAGACGGTCGGCGACCATCGCCATCGCCGATGCGGCCCCGGCAAAGGCCACCTGTTCCACGCCGGCCTCGCCATGGATGCCAAGGCCAAGCTCGGCCTTGCCGGGGTCGATCCGCTCTTCCTTCGGGCTGCCCGGCACGGTGCAGGTGTCCAGCGACATGCCGATCGACAGCGCGGTTGCGATCACCCTCTGCGCGGCGGCGGCAATGGTCTCCAGCGTCTCCCCGGCCTCTGCCATGGCCCCGGCAATCTTGTGCACGAACAGCGTGCCCGCCAACCCGCGCGCCTGCGGCAGATCGGGCAAGGCAATGTCGTCATCGACGATCACCATTTCCACCTTCAGCCCGAAGGCCCGCGCCCGTTCGGCGGCCAGACCAAAGTTCAACCGGTCACCGGTATAATTCTTGACGATCAGCAGGCATCCCGCCGCGCCGGTCACCGCCAGAATGCCCGCCAGCACCGCATCGACCGACGGGCTGGCAAAGACATCGCCACAGACCGCCGCCGTCAGCATGCCCTGCCCCACAAAGCCCGCATGGCTGGGCTCATGCCCCGAGCCCCCGCCCGACACCAGCGCGACCTTCGATCTGTCCCAGTCGCTGCGCAGCACCACCCGGATATGCGGATAGCCATCCAGCCGCACCAGGGCCCCGCCCGAGGCGGCAATCACCCCGTCGATGGCATCGGTGACCAGGCTTTCCCGGGCATTCATGAACTGTTTCATGGGCGTGATCCTTGAAGGCGGTTGCCGCTGGCATCAAACCACAGCGGGGTCTGCGGGCGGATGGCAATGCTGTCCCCCGGCCCCAGCGGGGTATGAGGGTCAGCCAGGGTAACAATCTCATGCGGGCCAAGGCCAAGGTGCAGCCGGGTCTGGTCGCCCAGCCGCTCGACCCGTCGCACGGTGGCCGCATGCCCTTCGCCGATCAGGATGTGCTCGGGGCGCAGCCCCATCTGCGTGGCCCCTGCCGGGGCACCGGGGCCAAAGCAGTCGGCGGGCAGCAGGGTGATGCGCGGCTGACCCAGACGGCTGGCGACATAGGTGCTGACCGGGTCTTCGTAAATCTCGCGCGGGGTGCCGAACTGCACCAGACGCCCCTGATCCAGCACGCCGACATGGGTGGCCATGGTCATCGCCTCGATCTGGTCATGGGTGACATAAAGGAAGGTCGCCCCCAGCTCGGCATGGATGCGCTTGAGCTCCACCCGCAGATCGGCGCGCAGCTTGGCATCCAGCGAGGACAGCGGTTCATCCATCAGGTAAATGCGCGGCTGGCGCACCAGCGCCCGACCGATCGACACCCGCTGCATCTCGCCGCCCGACAGGGCGGTGGCCTTGTTGTCCAGCTTGTGGCCAATGCGCAGCGCCTCGGCCACCGCCTGCACCCGCGCGGCAATATCGGGCTCTGCCATGTTGATCACCGGGCTGCGCAGCGGAAAGGCCAGATTGTCGCGCATCGACAGATGCGGATACAGCGAGTATTGCTGGAACACCATGGCCACATCGCGCTGCGCCGGCATGTCCTGCACCACCGATGCGCCACCAATGGCAATATCGCCGCTGTCGGGCCGCTCCAGCCCGGCGATCAGCCGCAGGGTGGTGGTCTTGCCCGCCCCGGTCGGCCCCAACAGCACCACAAAGGCCCCGTCAGGAATGGTCAGCGAGACATCGCGCAAGGCGCGGGCGGCCCCAAAGGATTTGGACACCTGCGACAGCACCACCTCAGCCATGAAACACCCCCGCATTGGCCGCGGTGCGCAAGGCCCGGCCGGTTCCCGCGTCAAACAGCGACAGCGTCTCGGCCCGGAACGCCAGCCCCACCGTATCGCCGCTGCGCACCCCTTGCGCAGAGGGCGCGCGCGCCTTGACCACGCCATGCGCGGTGTCCAGCGTGATGATCTGCGACGTGCCCAGATATTCACTGGCCAGAATGCGCCCGCGATAGGGCGCGTCATCGGCCAGGGTCACATGCTCGGGCCGCACCCCCAGCACCAGATCACGGCCCGAGGCGTCCTGCTGCACCTCGGGCAGGGCCAGCGTCACGTCGCCGATGGCGATCGACCTGTCACCGGCCTGCGCCACGCCCTGAAAGCGCAGCACATTCATCGGCGGGCTGCCGATGAAATCGGCCACGAACAGGGTGGCGGGGTGGTCGTAAATATCCTGCGGCGCGCCGAACTGCTCGACAACGCCATGGTTCATCACCACGATCTTGTCGCCCATCTGCATCGCCTCCAGCTGGTCATGCGTCACATAAACCGTGGTCGCCCCCATCCGGTCATGCAGCGCGCGCAGCTCTTCGGCCATATGCTCCCGGAACTCGGCGTCCAGCGCCCCCAGCGGCTCATCCATCATGAAGGCCTTGGGGTTGCGCACGATGGCGCGGCCCAGCGCCACCCGCTGGCGGTCCCCGCCCGACAACCCGCCCACCGGCTTGTCCATAATGTCGGTGATGCCCAGGATCCGCGCCACCTCGGCCACCTTGGCCTGCACCTGCGCGCGCGGCAGGCCCTGGCTCACCAGCGGATAGCTGATGTTGCGGCGCACATTCATATGCGGGTACAGCGCGAACATCTGGAACACCATGGCGATGTCACGCTGGGATGCCGGGCGCTGCGACACATCCTCGCCATCCATCAAAATCTCGCCACTGGTCGGCAGTTCCAGCCCGGCGATCATCCGCAAGGTCGTGGTCTTGCCACAGCCCGACGGTCCCAGCAGCATGAAGAACTCGCCGTCCCGAATGGTGAAGGACGACCCCTGCACCGCCGTGAAGGCCCCGAATTCCTTGCGCAGATTGCGGATCACGATATCGGCCAAGGCGGCTACTCCGGGAAATGGCTGGTGATGATGAACATCACCGTGCCCAGAAGGGTGACGACAAAACTGTAGGTAAAGGCCCACAGAAAGAACGGCTGCATCAGCATCACCACCCCCAACGCGATCAGAACCGTCGACAGGTTCTCCCAGGGTCCCCGCCGGAACCGCAAAAGCCCGCTTACAAATGTGCTCATGCCCCTGCCCCATTATCTGTTCTTAAATATCCCCGCCGGAGGCTCCCGCAGCCGGCCGCAGGTGCGTCCGGCAGAGATATGGTGCGACAGACCCCGCCAGTCCCGGTCATTTGCGCACCGCGCCAAAGGTGATCCCGCGCAGCAGGTGCTTGCGCAGCAGGATGGTGAAGATCATCACCGGCAGCAGGAACAGCGTGGCGCCCGCCGCCACCGCAGGCCAGTCCTGCCCGCCAACCCCGATGATGGTGGGAATGAAGGGCGGCGCGGTCTGCGCGTTGCCAGATGTCAGCAGCACGGCAAAGGCATATTCATTCCAGGCAAAGATCAGGCAAAAGATCGCGGTCGAGGCAATCCCGGTCGCCGCCTGCGGCAGCACCACCTTGCGGAAGGCCTGAAACCGCGTGTAGCCGTCGATCAGCGCCGCCTCTTCATATTCACGCGGGATCTCGTCGATGAAGCCTTTCAGCAGCCAGACCGCAAGGCTGATGTTCACCGCCGTATAAAGCAGGATCATCCCCAGATGGGTGTCAGACAGGCCCAGCTCGCGGTACATCAGGTAGATCGGGATCGCGACGGCAATGGGCGGCATCATCCGGGTCGACAGGATGAAGAACAAAAGATCATCCTTCAGCGGCACCTTGAAACGTGAAAACGCATAAGCCGCCAGCGTGCCCAGAAAGATCGAAAGCGCGGTCGAGCCAAAGCCGATGATCACAGAATTCATGAAGCGCTCGCCAAAGCGCGACGGCCCGGCAATCACCGTGCCGCTTTGGCGCACGATCTCGTCATACCAGGTCTCGGGCGGCGGCAGAGCGGCAAAGTCCTCGGCCCCGATCCGGGTGCGGGTGGTGAACAGGTTGACGTAACCCTCCAGGCTCGGCTCGAACACCACCTTCGGCGGATAGCTGATGCTGTCGGGGCCGGATTTGAACCCGGTCGAGATGATCCACAGCAAAGGCAGCAAGGTGATGATGGCATAGACCACCACCAGCACGGCCGCGATGGATTTGGACGCGCGCGAGGGTTCGGTGACGGAATAAGCGCTCATCTTTCCTTCACCTTGTTCAGGGCTTTGACATAGATCGAGGCAAGGCCAAAGACGGTCACGAACAGGATGATGGCATAGGCGCTCGAATACCCGGTGCGCCATTTCTCGAAGGCCTCGCGCTTCAGATCGATGCTGGCCAGCAGCGTCTCATTCCCCGGCCCGCCGCCGGTCAGCAGCACCACCATGTCGAACATCTTGAAATTCTCGATGCCCCGGAACAGCACCGCCAGCATCAGGAAGGGCAGCACCATCGGCACGGTGATGGTCCAGAATTGCCGCCACTTGCTGGCGCGGTCCACCTCCGCCGCCTCATAGATATAGTCGGGGATCGAGCGCAGACCGGCCAGGCAGATCAGCATCACAAAAGGCGTCCACATCCAGGTATCGACAATGATGATCGACCATTTCGCCAGCCCGCCCGCGCCCAGCATGGAAAACGAACTGGCCGGCGTGCCGGTGACCAGCTCCACCACATAATTGAACAGCCCGATCTGCGGCTGGTAAAGAAAGGTCCAGAAATTGCCCACCACCGCCGGCGACAGCATCATCGGCAGCACGATCAGCGTGGTCAGCAGGTCATTGCCCTTGAACTTGCGGTTGATCAGCCAGGCCAGCGTAAAGCCGATCAGCACCTGCAGCGTGATCGTCCAGATCAGGAAATGCGCCGTGGTCTGCATATTGGCCCAGATGCCATCATCGGTCAGGATGCGCTGATAATTGCGCAATCCCACCCATTCCACCTCACGCCCGGGGCGGTTGGCGGCGAAATTGGTGAAAGACAGCCGCACCGTCCAGATCAGCGGAAAGATGTTGATCGCCAGCAGCAAAAAGATCGTCGGGGCCACGAACAGCCAGGCAATCGCGCGGTCAGACAGCCCGCGCACACGGCGTGCCAGATGCGGGGGCGTGGCGCGCGCCATCCGGTCGATCGGCGTATCGGTCATGGGGGGGTCCTGCAAATCAAGGGCAAACCTGCCCGAAACGGGGGTGGCTGCGCCGGGTTCCGGCGCAGCCACAGCGCCGGTTACAGCTTGCCTTCGTCCTCAAACACTTCGGTCCAATCCGCGATCAGACCATCCAGCGCCTCTTGCGCGGTGCCCTGATCGGCCACCACGTAATTGTGCAGCCGGTCCTGCATCGCCAGCAGCAGCGAGGCATAGGCCGGTTCCTGCCAGAAGTCGTAGACGTTATCCATCGCCGCCAGGAAATCGGCGGCAAAGGGGGCAGAGTTGACGAATTCCGGGTCGTTCAGCACCGCGACATGGCACGAATACCCGCCCATCGACCACCACTTCTTCTGCACATCGGGCTGGGCGAACCATTTGATATAGTCCAGCGCCCCTTCGATATTGTCAGAATAGGTCACCACCGAAATCCCCTGCCCGCCCAGGGTCGAGGCCGGCTGGTTCTGGCCCGGGTTCACGAAAAAGTCGATCTTGTCACCGCCCACGTTCGGGTCTGCCGCAAGACCGGGGAAGAAGGCGAACCAGTTCATCGCCATCGCCACCTGACCGGATTTGAACGCATCCAGCGACTGTTCCATATAGGCATTGTCATAGCCGGGCGGGGTCGCGGTCTTGTAGAGCTCCTTGTAGAACTCCAGCGCCTCCACCGCTTCCGGCGAATTCACCGCGCCCTCCATGTCATAGGCCCCGGGGGTGTTTTCATACTTGAACCCCCAGGCATACAGCGCCCCGGTGGCCCCCATGGTGATGCCTTCCGACCCGCGCTCGGTAAAGATCGACGCGCCATAGACGGTCTGGCCATCAATCTCGCGGCCCTGGAAGAACTGGGCAATTTCCAGCAGTTCCTTCTGGCTCTGCGGCTCTCCCAACTCCCGGCCCGTGGCCTCAAGGAAAGCGGCCCGGATGTCTTCGCGCTCAAACCAGTCCTTGCGATAGAACCAGCCATTCGCATCTCCCATCGCGGGCAGCGCATAATAGTTCGGCTCGCCCTTGGGCCAGGTCGAATAGGCATGAACCGTGGCGGGGGCGAAATCATCCATGCTGATCGATTCCGCGGCAAAGAAATCGTTCAGCTTCATGTAATGGCCGTTTTCGGCGCCCCCCCCGATCCACTGGCTGTCGCCGATCAGCAGATCGCACAACTGCCCGCCAGAGTTCAGCTCGTTCAGCATCCGGTCGGCGTAATTGGGCCATGGCACGAATTCGAAATTCATCTTGATGCCGGACTGTGCCTCAAAATCCTTGGACAGTTCTACAAGCGCATTGGCCGGGTCCCACGCGGCCCAGCACAAGGTCAGTTCATTGGATTGGGCCGAGGCGGCGCTTGCAGACAGCACGGTGGCAGACAGCACGGCACCGACCGCGGTTGCGGTCAAAAATCTTGCCTTCATTGTTATTTCCTCCCTGAGTGCAAACGCGCAAGGGCGCCCCTCCTCTGGCCGCCATCGGGATTGCTGCCTCAGACGATAGGCAGGGAAAACCGACCTGTCCATCATTTTTGAGGTACGCACATCAAAACGGCAGCGCGCGCGATTCAAACCGGTTTGAAACCACGCCTCACAGCGCCTGTGGCAGATTTTCGCGCAAAATGATCTCCAATCGCAGCCGTTCCTGCGATTCGTTGATCGGCTGGTGGTCGGCCTTGGCCTGCAGCACCCGCAACGTGCTGCGCGCCACATGGCCCACATTCTGCGCGATCACCGCATCCAGCCAGCCCGCCCGCAGCGCCGATATGGTGTGCGGCGTCAGCTCATGCCCGATGACGACGACCTGCCCCAGCAACCCCAGCTCCGAGAGCACCTGCGCCAGCGCCCGGTGCCCGCTGCCCAGCAGATAGATGCCGCCCACCGGCCCGTCAGAGCGCAATGATTCCCGCATCACCTGATGCAGCGTCTGGGTCACACCATGGGTTTCCAGGGTCTGCCCCACTGTGACCCCGGGAAAATCGGCCAGCATCACCGCATCAAACCCGCGCCGCCGCTCGATACTGTCGCGCAGCAGCATGGATTGGGCAATCACCATCACCCGCGGCGTCCGGCCGCCCAGAAACCGCCCCATCAACACCCCCGCCGTGCGCCCGGCGGCATGGCTGTCGATGCCAACATAATGCGCAGCCCCGCAATTGGGCAGCGCCGACACCATGGCCACCACCGGAATCCCCGCCGCATGCAAGGCGCGCAGCGCATCGCGCACCAGCGGCGTTTCGGGAGCCATCAAAGCCACGCCCGAGATGCCCCCCGCCGCCAGATCCGCCAGCATCGCGGTCAACCGGTGCAGGTCCGCCGCCGGATAGCGCAGCAGATCCACCTGCATCCGCGCCGAACTGGCCAGGGCCGCAGCTTGCGCCAAGGCGTCTTCCAGGGTCTGGATGAACTGACTTTCGGTATCGGGCAGCAGAATCGCCACCCGTGTGCTGCGCCCGCGCGCCAGATTGGCCGCCGCCATGTCGCGCACATAGCCCAGCCGGGCCACCGCCTCCTGCACCGCCGCAATGGTCTTGGCCCGCACCCCGGGCCGCGCATTCAGCACCCGGTCCACCGTGGCAAGGCTGACCCCGGCTTCGCGCGCAATATCTGTAACCGTTGGCCTGCCCATCGCCTAGGCTTAGCCCCAAAATCTGAGGTACGTCAATCAGGTCGCCGGGCCTCGCCCGTACCTGCTCACCCCGTGATCAGGATCGCCCGGAAATCATTGACATTTGTCAAGGTGGGCCCGGTCACCACCTGCCCCGCCACCCCGGCGAAAAAGCTGTGGGCGTCGTTGCGGGCCAGCGCGCTGGCCGGGTCCAGCGCCAGCGCCCGCGCGCGCTCCAGCGTCTGCGGGCCGATCAGCGCACCCGCCACCTCGGCCGCGCCATCCACGCCATCGGTGTCACAGGCGATGGCATGAATCCCGGTCGCCCCCTCCAGCGCGATGGCCAGAGCCAGCGCAAATTCCGCATTCGGCCCGCCAATCCCGTCGCCGCGCCGCGTCACCGTCAGCTCACCGCCCGACAGCAGCAGCACCGGCGCATCGCCGGGGCGCAGCGCAGCCTTGACCGCCGCCGCCTCCGTCGCCTGCGCGGCAGCCACCTCCCGCGCCTCACCTTCCAGCGCGTCGCCCAAGTGCCGCACCTCGCAGCCCGCCGCGCGGGCAAGTTCCGCCGCCGCCGCCAGCGATTGCGCCGGGGCCGCATAGATCCGGTTCACCACCCGGCCCAGCCGCGGATCCCCCGGCGGCACCACGCCCGACCCCGCCTCCAGCGCTGCCTGCACCGCAGCCGGCACCGCGATTTGCCAGCGGTCCAGAATCGCCCGCGCCTCCGCCGGGGTGCTGGCATCGCCCACCGTGGGACCAGAGCCGATAAACGCCGGATCATCCCCCGGCACATCGGAAATCATCAGCGCCAGCATCTGCGCCGGATAGGCCGCGGCCGCCAACTGCCCGCCCTTGACCCGGCTCAGATGCTTGCGCACCGTGTTCATCCGGTCAATCGGCGCGCCAGAGGCCAAGAGCCCCGCATTCACCACCTGTTTTTCCGCCAGCGTCACCTCATGGCTGGGGGCCACCAACAGCGCCGAAGCCCCGCCCGAGATCAGCGCCAGCACAAAATCCCCCGCGCCCAACCCCGCCAGCAGGTCCAGCATCCGTGTGGTGGCCGCCTGCCCGGCTGCATCGGGCACCGGATGGGCAGCCTCCACAATCTCGATCCCCCGGCAGGGGCGGGCATAGCCATAGCGGGTGATCACCAGCCCCTCACACGGGCCCCATTCCGCCTCCACCGCTTCGGCCATCCGGGCACTGGCCTTGCCGGCCCCCACCACCACCACCCGCCCCGCCGGGCGCGGCGGCAGGTGCAGGGCAAGGCTGCGCATCGGATCGGCCACCTCCACCGCGCGGTCGAACAGGCGGCGCAGAAAGGCGCTTGGGTCGGTGATCATCTGGCATCCTCGGCTCTGGTCTGGCCTTGTATAGGGCGGGCCAGAGCCGGGGATCAATCATTTGCGTGCGCCGATGCCGTCAACATCGCAGCCGCCCCCGCATCTCGCCACTGTCGCCCTGCAGGCTGCTGGCGATCAGGGTGCAGCCCGTCACCTCGGGGATCATGTCGATCATCGTGGCGCGGATGCCCTGATGCTCCCCCCGCCGCGCATAGCCCAGCCGGATCACCTCCACCGCGTTGCCCTTCTGGTAGACCGTGTAGCTGCGCCCGTCGCGCACCACATCAGTGCGGTCCGCGCCAAAGAACTGCGGCGCAGGCTGCGCCCCGCAGGCGCAAAGAAGCAGAAGGAGGACAATCACACGCATGCCTCCAGCCTGATGCAGCATGGTTAAGACAGCGTTAAACCGTACCAGATAAGCTGCGGCAGTCCCGAAGAAAAATCCGGCCCCGCAAGGAACCGAACCCCACCCCGCGCGTTAACCCGCGAGTTCACCAAGAGGAAGATCCGATGAAAAGCCGCCTGACCCTTCTGTCCGTCCTCGCCGCCCTGACCCTGTCTGCCTGCGGCACCGTCGCCGGCGCCGGCCGCGACCTCCAGGTCGCAGGATCTGCGATCACGCAGGAAGCCCAGGCCGCGGCGTATTGATCAGCGGTTTGAAACGTAGGGAAAGGCGGGGCATTTGCTCCGCCTTTTTGTTTGGGCGGGTGGCCACATGCGCGCCCTTCTCAAGTCCGGTTGATTTACGGCCCCTCTCCGCTTATTGTACATTCTGTAATTTTTGTACAAATCGGACAAACCCATGATCACCGTCTCCGTCTCCCAAGCCCGCGAAACCCTGTCCGACCTGTTGGGAAAGGTCCAGCACGGGCGCGAGGATGTGACCATCGAACGGCATGGCAAGCCAGTGGCGGTGATGATCTCGGTCGAGGCAATGGCCTATTACGAATCGCTGGAAGAGGCGGAACTGGCGAAGATGGGGGCCGAGGCCTATGCCGAATATCTGGCCGATCCGGGCAGCGCGATGACGCTGGAGGATTATCTGGCCGAGACATCTGCCAAGGCTGACCGGCCGGAATGACGGCCTATCGCGTTGAGCTGTCCCCCCGCGCCCTGAAAGACCTGCGCCGGATGACAGACCGCCGGTTACATGACCGGCTGACAGAGGCAATCGCCACACTCGCTGATAATCCACGCCCGGCGGGGTGCCTGAAACTGGTGGGCGCAGTGGACCAGTGGCGCGTGAGGGTCGGGGACTGGCGGATTGTGTACCGGATCGAGGACGGGCGGCTGGTGGTATTGGTGGTGACGGTAGCGCCTAGGGGTGGGGTTTATGGGTAGGAGGAAAAACGTTAGAAATTGTCTTAGAATGACTTGTCAGCTACCAATTCTGTACTCAGGCGCTGCCCAATCACTTTCCCAGTTCAGCCGTTCCGACAAAGCTAGAATTTGGGACCATTCATTAACATATGCGGTGGCCACAGACCTATCTTCGATCATTAGCGCATTCTCAAAACTCAATTGAGCATTGTAACTGATATTGTAGCTGCCCGTCCAAACAGCTTCGGGCACAAAAGAGTGTTCACCATCGGCAGATACCGAAATCCTTCCTCCCACAAGAAACTTATTGTGCATCCGGGGAAATGCGGGCTTTTTGTCACGATTGTAATTTCCGACACATCGAAATGCTTCGACTTCAGGTGAGCATGCAAAAGACATCATATTTGCCTGCCCGGGAATGCCGTAGCGCGTCAACTTAGATTCAACGGAGCCATATGCACTTTGCAGCGTTGACACCGTACCAAACCTGTCAGGCTTCAGAAAATCTTCTTTCTGAACAATAATTGAAACAACTTTTCCACGCAGACTTTTAATTACTTCTTCATCTGTAAACCAAGCTACCGCACCAAAAATAAAATCATGCCTAGATATGAAATTTTTAAGTTTCGCACGATGATCCCTAAAAACTACAGTAACTTTATCGACCGACAGGAATTCAGAACTATAATCCGTTAACGGCTGGGGAGGGCCATCAGCATCAGGTATTTTAAGACTATTGAGCGACAATGCACTTTTGTCAGCCATCCTCACCCATCCATCTTCAGCGCCGAGATAAACGCCTCCTGCGGGATCTCCACCTTGCCGAACTGCCGCATCCGCTTCTTCCCGGCCTTCTGCTTGTCCAGCAGCTTGCGCTTGCGCGTCGCGTCCCCGCCATAGCACTTCGCCGTCACGTCCTTGCGCATCGCAGACAACGTCTCGCGCGCAATCACCCGCGCGCCGATCGCCGCCTGGATCGGGATCTTGAACATGTGCCGGGGGATCAGCTCTTTCAGCTTTTCCACCATCGCCCGGCCCCGCATCTCGGCCCGGTCGCGGTGCACCATCATCGACAGCGCATCCACCGGCTCTTCGTTCACCAGAATCGACATCTTGACCAGAAAATCCTCACGATATTCGCTGATCACATAGTCAAAGCTGGCATAGCCCTTGGTCACCGATTTCAGCCGGTCGTAGAAGTCGAACACCACCTCGGCCAGCGGCAGATCATACACCACCATGGCGCGGGAGCCTGCATAGGACAGGTCCAGCTGAATGCCGCGCCGGTCCTGGCACAGCTTGAGGATATCGCCAAGATAGTCATCGGGCACCATGATGGTGGCCTTGATGCGCGGCTCGGTGATGTGGTCGATATAGGTCAGGTCGGGCATATCGGCGGGGTTGTGCAGATCGCGCACCTCGCCATCCTTCATGTGCAGCTTGAACACCACCGACGGGGCCGTGGTGATCAGATCCAGATCATACTCCCGCTCCAGCCGGTCGCGGATCACCTCAAGGTGCAAAAGGCCCAGGAAGCCGCAGCGGAAGCCAAAGCCCAGCGCGGCCGAGGTTTCCATTTCCGAGCTGAACGAGGCATCATTCAGCTGCAGCTTTTCGATCGCGTCACGCAGATCCTCGAAATCCGCCGCATCCACCGGGAACAGCCCGCAGAACACCACCGGCTGCGCCGGTTTGAAGCCCGGCAGCGGCGTCTCGCAGCCCTTTTTCTCCGATGTGATGGTATCGCCCACCCGCGTGTCGCGCACCTGCTTGATCGACCCGGTCCAGATGCCAATCTCGCCCGGCCCCAGCTCGTCAATATCCACCATCTGCGGTTTCAGCACCGCCAGCTTGTCCACGCCGTAGACCGCATTGGTCTGCATCATGCGGATGCGGTCGCCCTTGCGGATCACCCCGTCGATCACCCGGATCATGACGACAACGCCAAGATAGCTGTCATACCAGCTGTCCACCAGCATGGCCTTCAACGGCGCATCACGGTCACCCTTCGGCGCGGGCAGGCGCGTCACGATCGCCTCCAGCACATCGGGAATCCCCAGCCCCGATTTGGCCGAGATATTGATGGCATCCGACGCATCCAGCCCGATCACATCCTCGATCTGCGCCTTCACCCGTTCAGGCTCTGCCGCAGGCAGGTCGATCTTGTTGAGCACCGGCACAATCTCATGCCCGGCGTCCAGCGCCTGATAGACATTGGCCAGCGTCTGCGCCTCAACCCCCTGGCTCGCGTCCACCACCAGCAAGGACCCCTCCACCGCGCGCATGGACCGGCTGACCTCATAGGCAAAGTCCACATGGCCGGGGGTGTCGATCAGGTTCAGGATATAGGTCTTGCCATCCTTTGCCGGATATTCGATCCGCACCGTATTGGCCTTGATCGTGATCCCACGCTCGCGCTCAATATCCATGCTGTCGAGCATCTGCGCCTTCATATCGCGCGCAGCCACCGTCCCGGTCAATTGAATGAGCCGGTCGGCGAGGGTGGATTTTCCGTGGTCGATATGGGCCACGATCGAGAAATTGCGGATGAGATCAAGCTGGGTCATGCGCGGCATATAGCTTGGAAATATGGGGCCGGGAAGGGGGATGCAGCGTTTGGCGGGCGCCGGGGCCGAATGAAGCGGATCAAGGCCCGCAGCTCCCCCCCGGCCCGGGTGATTCTGCCCTCGCGCCGAGGGCCGAACCGCCCAAAGCCGGCCCTCCCCCCGCCCCGCAGCGCCATCCATACACCCGATCTTGTGTCTGGCCTGACGGCCAACCGCCACCCGTGCCTGGCTTTCGGCGATTCAGCGCCCAGCCGCGCTGCGGCATTGAAAAACCGCTGCCTTTTCTGCATGATCACTGGCAGAAAACGACCTGCGACGGAGGGGTTCCCCGTCCCCGGCAATGAGGCAGAACATGATGATGAAACCTGTGGCTCTGGCAGCCTGCGCTGCTGTGCTTCTTTCCCTGTCCGGCAGCCTGGCCCTCGCCGGCCCCATCGAGCGGGCCTGCAACAGCTCGGATCGCAAGGCCGCCAGCCGCGCGGTCTGCGCCTGCGTCCAGCAGGTCGCCGACATGACCCTGCGGGGTGGCGATCAGCGCAAGGCGGCCGCGTTCTTCAAAGACCCCGACCGCGCCCAGAAAGTGCGGATGTCGAAATCCGACACCGACAATGACTTCTGGCGCCGCTACAAAGCCTTTGGCCAGCAGGCCGAGGCCTATTGCACCCGCTGACCTGTCGCGCGACCAGCACCACCGGCCCGGCCCAACCCGCCTGTTGCGGGCTTGGCTGAGGCTGCGCCCCCCGCACGCACGCCCCGCTGGCAGTCAGATCCGCCACCCGCCAAAGAACAAAGCCCGCCGCGCAATCCTGCGGGCGGGCCTGAAGTCTCAGGTCGTGTCAGGCGGGATCAGGCGGCAGCCTGCGCCTTCGCAATATCTTTCTTGATCTTCAGCGCCGTGCCAGACAGCTCGGCATCCTTGGCCTTGGCCAGGAACGCGTCCAGACCACCGCGATGGTCCACGGTGCGCAGCGCAGCAGCAGAGATCCGCAGCTTGAACGACTGGCCCAGCGTGTCGGACATCAGGGTCACTTCGTTCAGGTTCGGCAAAAACCGGCGACGCGACTTGTTGTTCGCGTGGCTGATGGTGTTACCGGTCATCGGGCCAACGCCCGAGAGTTCGCAGACGCGCGACATCGTCGTAATCCTTCAAGTCAACGCCAGCAGGGCGTAAGGTGCAAAAACAACAAGGCCCGCGCAGGCGCGACCTCGAATTCGATGGCTGCATTTACGCGCGATTGCCCCCCTCGTCAAGCGATTCACCCACACCGCCCCAAGAATTGGGCCCTAGCTCCGCCTCCCGTCCCTTCCCGTGACGCAAGCGCGAAGGCCGCCCCTCTGTGCGTCTGCGGCTTTCCCGCTTACGCCTTGCGCGCAGCGCACAGCCGAGGCGGTTGGCCGCAGGCCAGAGCCGAGATAAAAACCAACGCGGCGCAGCCGCTCATCTGTTTCACGTCCCGCGCGGCTTGGCGCGCGTTGTGGGGTCGGCGGCGGTGGGGTCTTCGGGCCAGGGGTGGCGCGGGTACTGGCCGCGCATGTCCTTGCGCACTTCGGCATAGCTGTTGGCCCAGAACCCGGGCAGGTCCAGCGTCACCTGCACCGGATGCCGCCCGGGCGACAACAGGGTGATGCGCAACGGCTGGTGCCGGGGGCCGACCGTGGGGTGGCGGGTCACCCCGAACAGCTCTTGCAGACGCAGCTCGATCGCAGGATGGTCGCCATCATAGTCGATGGGCACCTTGCGGCCCAGGGGCGTCTCGAAATGGCCCGGCACCTGCGCATCGGTCTGCGCCATCCGGTCCCAGCCGATCAGCGCGCGCAGCGGTTCGGTCAGGTCCAACCCCCGCAGATCAGCTTCCGTACGCTTGCCCGCCAGATAGGGCAACAGCCAAGCCTCGGCGCTTGCCAGCAGGGCGTCATCCTCCAGATCGGGCCAATCGTCACCGCGCGCGAGCCGCAACCGCGCCCGCAACCGGCGCGCAGCCGCCGTCCAGGGCAGGCCAATCTGGCGCAAGCCCTCCAGGGCTGCGCGCGCCAGCGCCTCGGGCGGGGCCTCGGGCCAGGGCCGCTCGGCCAGCACCAGCGCGCCAAAGCGTTCCTGCCTGCGGGCCACGACCTTGCCCTCGCGGCGCGACCAGTCACACCCCTCGGCCCAGGCGATCTGATCCGCAAACAGCGCGCGCAGCTCCGCCTCGGGCAGCGCCACCGCTTGGCGCACCTGCGCCTCACGCGGGTCGCCGTCCAGATCGGTGGCCACGATCAGCCGCGCGCCCGACAACGGCTGCCCCGCCGCCATCGCCGCCCCCTTGCCGCCCGACAGCACCCAGCGCGGCGCATCGCCGGCACGGCGCAGGCCAATACGGTCCGGGTAGGCAAGCGCCGCCATCTGCGCGGGCGACAGATCCGCCACCTGCGCTGTACGCACCATCCGCGCCAGACGGCGCGCCTCCGCCCTGATCCGCTCTATCGTCGCGCGATGCGCGCCCTCGGGCGGCCTCTCAATCGCGCGCAGCCGCGCCAGCAGATCGGCCCCCGCCCCGCGCAGCGGGTCGCGCTCGGCCAGCAGCGCCGCCAGCGGCGCCGCCCCCGGCCCCGCCACCACCAGCATATGCGCCAGCCGCGGATGCAGCGGCAGCGCCGCCAGCGCGCGGCCATGCGCCGTGATGCCGCCGCCCGCCTCCAGCGCCCCCAGCCCGCGCAACAGCGCCTGCGCCTCGGCCAGCACCCCCGGATGCGGCGGCGTCAGAAACGGCAAATCCACCGCCCCCCACAGCGCCAGCTCCAGCGCCAGCGGTGCCAGATCCGCCGCCGCGATCTCGGCCGGCGGAAAACCCGCCATCCCCCCCTCTTCGCCGCGCGTCCACAGCCGGTAGCACACCCCCGGTGCCACCCGCCCGGCCCGGCCCCGGCGCTGGTCGGCCTCGGCCTTGGTCACCCGTTCCGTCACCAGCCGCGACATGCCCGAACTGGCATCAAACCGCGCCCGCCGCGCGCGCCCGCCATCCACCACCACCCGCACGCCCGGAATGGTCAGCGAGGTTTCGGCAATCGAGGTCGCCAGCACCAGCTTGCGCCCCACCGCAGGCCCAAGCGCCGCCTGTTGGGCGGCAAACTCCATCGCGCCAAACAGCGGGCGGATGCTCACGCCCGGCAGGCCCTGCAACTGCGCCTCGACCCGCCGGATTTCCCCTTCACCGGGCAGGAAGGCCAGCACATCACCCTCGGGCACCTCCTCCAGCGCCTGCCGGATCAGCCCCGCCACCGCCGCCTCATAGCGCAGCGACGCATCAAACGGACGCGGCAGCCAGCGGGTTTCCACCTCGAACGCGCGGCCCGCCGAGGTGATCAGGGCCGCATCCCCCATCAGCGCCGCCACCGGGGCGGCATCCAGCGTGGCCGACATCACCAGCAGTTGCAGATCAGGCCGCAGCGCGCCCCGGATTTCCAGTGCCAAGGCCAGCCCCAGATCGGCCTGCAATGACCGTTCATGAAATTCGTCAAAGATGATCAGCCCCACGCCGGGCAATTCGGCATCGGACTGGATCATCCGGGTCAGGATGCCTTCGGTCACCACCTCGATCCGCGTGGCGGCACTCACCTGCGCCTCGCCCCTGATGCGGTAGCCCACCGTCTGCCCCAAAGCCTCGCCCAGGGTCTCTGCCATCCGCGCCGCAGCCGCGCGCGTGGCCAAACGGCGCGGCTCCAGCATCAGGATGCGCCCCGTCACCTGCGCCAGCAGCGCCAGCGGCACCCGCGTCGTCTTGCCCGCCCCGGGCGGGGCCTGCAACACCGCCATGCCCCGCGCGGTCAGCGCCGCCCGGACCTCGGGGATCACCTCATCAATGGGAAGCACGTCTGCCATGGGCCGGGGTTAGGGCCCCAGCCCGCACAGATCAAGGGGGGGCCGCGCAGATCAAGGGGGGGCCGCGCAGATCAAGGGGCCGCACAGACCCTGTCTTTTGCAACAGTGCAGGCAGATCCGCCACGCAGGCTGGCACAGCCCCGACGCTTAGGGCATGAAGGACAGCAGCAAGCAGGGGTGACGGATGGGCGCGCCGATGGACATGACCAGACTGGCAGCAGAGGTGATTGCAGGCGACCGCAGGGCGCTCGCCCGCGCCATCACCCGTGTGGAAAGCACGCGCCCCGATCACCGCGCAGAGGCGGTCGATCTGGTGGCCCAGGCCCGCGCCGCCGGGCGGCAGGCGCTGCGCATCGGGTTGTCGGGCACACCTGGGGTGGGCAAATCCACCTTCATCGAATCCTTCGGCATGATGCTGGTGGCCCGCGGCCTGCGGGTGGCGGTGCTGGCGGTGGACCCAAGCTCGGCCCGCTCGGGCGGGTCGATCCTTGGCGACAAGACCCGGATGGACCGGCTCAGCCGCGAACCCGCCGCCTTCATCCGCCCCTCGCCCAGCCAGACCCAGCTTGGCGGCGTCGCCCGCCGCTCACGCGAGGCGGTGGCGCTGTGCGAGGCGGCGGGGTTCGATGTGGTGCTGGTCGAAACCGTGGGCGTGGGCCAGTCGGAAACCGTGGTGGCGGAAATCTGCGACCTGTTCATCCTGCTGCTCTCCCCGGCGGGGGGGGATGAATTGCAGGGCGTCAAACGCGGCATCATGGAAATGGCCGACATGATTCTGGTCAACAAGGCCGATGGCGATCTGAAAGCAGCGGCGATGCGCACCCGCGCCGATTACGCGGGGGCCCTGCACCTGCTGCGCCGCCGCCCGCAAGACCCCGAGGGCTTTCCCAAGGCCGTCTGCGTCTCGGCGACGGAGACCACCGGGCTGGCCGAGGCATGGGCCGACATGCAGGCCCTCGCCGAGTGGCGGCGCGCGCAAGGCCATTGGGACAGCCGCCGCGCCCATCAGGCCCGGCACTGGTTTGGCGAAGAGGTCCGGCGCGGCCTCTTGGCGGTGCTCGATCGTGAACCGGCCAAGGGGTCGATGGCCGCTTTGGGGGCAAAGGTCGCGGCGGGCGAACTGTTGCCCGAGGCTGCCGCCCTGCAAATGCTGGCCCTTTTGGGCCGGCACTGACGTCATGACGTAAGCCATACGCCGGCCATACGCAGGCCAGACACAAACCACACCTCCTCCGCAGGGGCGCCGCCCCGGCAAGCCATGCAGCCCGTGCATAACGGCTTTGGCCAATCGCCGGATTGTGCAGGTGCAGCAAAAGCCCCATGTTAGCGTCAACGGAAAGGGCGGATGGGCCGCCTTATCCGATCCGAAGATGAGAAAGAGGATATGAAAATGGCTTACACGAACACGCAAACGGTTGCTGGCTTTCAGGTCGGTGGATGGATCGGCGATGTTCTGGCCAAGTGGACTGTGGCCCGCGAACGTCGCGCGGTCTATCTGCAAACCCTGAACGAATTGTCGGCCATGTCCGACCGCGATCTGGCTGACATCAACGTCGCCCGCGTGTCGATCGAAGACATCGCACATGAAGCTGCCTACGGCAAGTAATCCGTCAGAAAGCGTTATTCTTCAACGGGTTACGCTCTGAAACCCCCCTCCTGATGGCGCCTCCTCCTCCCTGCGCCAACAGGTTTTGCGGCGAACCGGTCCTCCCCCGGTTCGCCGTTTTCTTTTGTGCCGTCCCCCGCACCGTTAGCGCTGACACAATCTGTGAACCTGCGGGGGCTTTCCCAGCCCCTGCCCCCGGTTTACCCACAGTCGCAACACAGGGAGAGTTCCGATGACCATGACCGAGGCAAAGCGCGCCCGTTGGGCGGTGGCGATGATGTTCGCCGCTGCGGGCTTTGTCATGGGGGCCTGGGCCCCGCAGATCCCGCTGTTGCTGCCACGCCATCAGATCACCGAATTTACCCTTGGATTACTGATACTTGTGCTGGGCGTCGGCGCTGTTGTGGCCATGCTGTTCACCGGCCGGCTGATCGCCCGCTACGGCTCTGTCGCCGTGCTGCGCGGCTTTGCCCTCTCCGCTGCCCTGGCCCTGCCGGTCGTGGTGTTTTCCCCGTCGCTTCCCATCCTTGTGCCCGCCATGGCGCTCTTGGGCGCGCTGATCGGCTGCATGGATGTGGCGATGAACGCCAACGCGGTCGAGGTCGAACGGCGGCTGGGCCGGGCGATCATGTCATCAAGCCACGGGTTCTGGAGCCTTGGCGGTTTTTTCGGTGGATTTGCAGGGGCTTGGGTGATCTCACATTGGGGGGCCGAGGTGCAGGCCGGGCTTGTGGCGCTGGTCACGGCAGCGGTGGTGCTGGCCACCATGCCCTTCCTGCGCGGCGAGGCCCCGGCCCCGGTGGCCCCGGCCCTGCCGGGGGAAAAGACCGTGCTCTTGCCCCGCGCGGCGGGCCTGTGGCTACTGGGCGCGCTGGCCCTATTTTCTATGGTGCCAGAAGGGGCGGTGCTGGATTGGGCGGCGATCTATCTGCAAAAGGACCTCGGCTCGGATGTGTTCCGCTCGGGCCTTGGTTTTGCGGTCTTTGCCGGGGCGATGGCGATCATGCGCTTTGCCGGTGATGGCGTGCGCAACCGCTTTGGCGCAGTGCTGACCCTGCGGATCTCGGGTCTCGTGGCGGCGGCAGGCATGATGCTGGCGGCCCTCGCCCCCAGCGATACCCTTGCAATTGCAGCGTTTTTCATCACCGGCCTTGGCGTCGCCAATATGGTGCCAATCCTGTTCTCCGCCGCCGGAAACTACCCCGGCATCCCCTCCGGCACCGCGATTTCTGCCGTCACGATGGTGGGCTACGCCGGCATTCTGGTGGCCCCTGCCACAATCGGTTTTGTGGCCGAGGCCATCGGTTTCCGCATCACCTATGCCGTCCTGTCGCTGCTCCTGATCGTGGTCGCCCTGCTGGCAGGCCGCACCGCAGGCGCGGATGAGGTGCAGGCGGTGCCCGAACCCGCGGCCCGCACCGCGGCCTGACACAGGTGCCGCGGCAATGGGCGCTTGCACCCTGCGTGGATCAGCTTATGTCCAGCGCATGACCGATGACCTTGCCCACCGCGACCACCTGCCAGCCGATCTTGTGACCCTGCTGGCCGATTGGCCGCGCGATCGGTGGTCCGATGTGCCGGGGTTTGAAGGGCTGTCGTCCTTCTGGCTGGACCGTCACCTTGGCTTTCGCGACCTGATGTCGGGCCTGCGGCTGGACGCCGAACACATGAGCGGCGGGCGGATCGACCCGCAGCGCTGGCAGGGCCGGTTGCTGCGCGGCGGCGAGCAACTGGTGCAGGGCCTGATCGGGCATCATCAGGTTGAAGATGCAAGCTATTTTCCGGCCATGGTTCAGCTGGAACCGCGGCTGGCGCGCGGGTTCGAGCTGCTGGACCGCGACCACCACGCGCTGGACGGGCTGCTGGACGGGTTCGTGACGGCGGCCAATGACGCGCTGCAAGCCACCGATGCGCGAGAGGCAGCGCTGGCCTTTCACGCCAGCCTCGCCCCGTTTGAACGCCAGCTGATCCGGCATCTGGAGGATGAAGAGGATCTGATCATCCCCGTCATCCTGAAGCATCAGATGGGCTGAAGCGGACCAGCCGGCGCGCTATTTCCCCAGACACCAGCGCATGATCGCCTTTTGCGCATGCAGCCGGTTTTCCGCCTCGTCAAAGATCACCGAATGCGGGCCGTCCATCACCGCACTGGACGCTTCATCATTACGGTGCGCGGGCAGGCAATGCATGAACAGACTGTCCGGCTTGGCCTTTGCCATCAACGCCTCGTTCACCTGATAGCCGCGCAACTGGTTGTGGCGGCGTTCCTTGGCCGATTCCGGGTCATGCATGGACACCCAGGTATCGGTCACCACCAGATCTGCCCCGATCACTGCCGTATGCGGATCGCGTTCGATCTGGATGTCAGAGCCTTTGGCGCGGGCGAACTGGACAAACTTCGGTTCGGGATCAAGGGTTTCCGGCCCGGTGAAGGTGAAGTCGAACCCGAACTGCCCGGCGGCATGCAGAAAGGACGCGCAGACATTGTTGCCGTCGCCAGCCCAGACCACCTTTTTTCCGGCAATCGGGCCGCGATGCTCTTCATAGGTCATCACATCAGCCATGATCTGGCAGGGATGAGTGCGGTTGGTCAGGCCGTTGATCACCGGAACGGTGGCATGTTCGGCCATTTCCAGCAGCGTCGCCTCTTCAAATGTGCGGATCATGATCAAATCCACGTACCGCGACAGCACGCGCGCAGTGTCGGCAATGGTCTCGCCATGGCCCAGCTGCATTTCCTTGCCCGACAGAACCATGGTCTGCCCGCCCATCTGCCGCACGCCGACATCAAAGGACACCCGGGTGCGGGTCGAAGGTTTCTCGAAGATCAGCGCGACCATATGGCCGGCCAAGGGCTGGTCATCATCCGGCGCGCCGCGCGGGCGGCCCAGACGGGCCGATTTCATCGCATGGGCCGAGTCGATCATGGAGCGGAGCTCGGTGGCGTCGGTGGTGTGGATATCAAGGAAGTGTTTCATGTCATTTCGTTGCTTTTGGCGGAAGCCCCGGGGGCGCTGCCCCCGGACCCCCGGGATATTTGTAAACAGATAATGCAGATCAGAGCGTGGCTTCCAGATCGGTGGCGGTGGCATCGAGGCGGGAGAGCGCTTCGGTGATATCTGCTTCGGGGATGTTGAGGGCAGGCAGCAGGCGCAGGACGTTGTCGGCGGCAGCGACGGTGAGGATGTGGCGGGCGTAACCGGCCTTCACCACATCGGTGTTCGGCACCACGCATTTCAGGCCCAGGATCAGGCCTTGGCCGCGCACCGCCTCGAACACTTTCGGGTGGCTGGCGACAAGGCCTTCAAGACCCTGGCGGAACTGCGCGGCCTTCTGGCTGACGGCATCGAGGAACGCGGGGTCTGAGACGATTTCGGTGACCGCGGCCCCGATGGCGCAGCCCAGCGGGTTGCCGCCATAGGTAGAGCCATGACTGCCCGCCACCATGCCGGATGCGGCGTGTTCCGTGGCCAGCACCGCGCCCAAGGGAAAGCCGCCGCCGATGCCCTTTGCGACCATCATGATGTCAGGCGTGACCCCGGCCCATTCATGCGCGAAAAGCCGCCCCGTGCGGCCCATGCCACATTGCACCTCGTCAAAAATCAAAAGCGTGCCGGTGCTGTCGCACAGGTCGCGCAAGCCTTTCAGGCACTGGTCAGGCACCACGCGGATGCCGCCTTCGCCCTGAACGGGTTCGATGATCACGGCGCAGGTCTGATCGGTGATGGCGGCACGAATGGCATCATGATCGGCCCATTTCACTTGCGTGAACCCCGGCATCAGCGGGCCATAGCCCTTGACCATCTTTTCCGACCCGGCGGCAGCAATCGCCCCGGTCGAGCGGCCATGGAAGGCGCCCTCAAAGGCGATGATCTGGGTGCGCTCGGGCTGGCCCGCATCGTGATGATGCTTGCGGGCCATCTTGATTGCCAGCTCTGCCGCTTCGGTCCCGGAGTTGGTAAAGAACACCGTATCGGCAAAGGTCCGGTCCACCAGCAATTGGGCCAGATGCTCCTGCTCGGGGATGCGGTAGATGTTGGACACATGCCACAGCTTCTGCCCCTGTGTCGTCAGCGTCTCTACCAGCGCCGGATGGGCGTGGCCAAGCGCGTTGACGGCAATGCCCGCGCCCAGATCAAGGTACCTGTCGCCATCGTCGGACAGAAGCCAACTGCCGCTGCCGGACACAAAGGCAAGCGGGGCGCGGTTGTAGGTGGGCAGAACGGCGGAAATCATGGCACAGGCCTTTCGGGGTGTGGCGGGTCCGGAACGATGGATCTTCCCCGGACATGAGGGGAAAGCCAAGGCGTAGCGGTTGGCCGCAGGGGGTGTCAATCTGGGGAGTGCCCTTATGCGCCGGGCAAGGCGTAACCTGTCGCTCAGAAGCGTCGGGGACGTCGGATAAGGGCGTGCCGTTTGGTCATGCGATGGGGATAGGCGAAGATTTGTGGTCTGTAAACGGAAATCTGGCACCACCACCGGGCCAGCGGCGCTTGATCTTCGGCCCTGCGGCTTGTATCCCGTGCCGTCGCGGTTAGAATGCGCCGCAAGAGACTTATCGCAGCCCAATAGCGGAGATCACCATGTCCTGGACGGATGAGCGGGTTGAAACGCTCAAGAAGATGTGGGCCGAAGGCCAGTCGGCCAGCCAGATCGCCAAGGAGCTTGGTGGCGTCACCCGCAATGCGGTGATCGGCAAGGTGCACCGTCTGGGCCTGTCGAACCGTGTGGGCGGCGGCAAGGATGAGGTGGAAGAAGAAGCTCCAGTGGTGGCCGCCAAACCCGAGCCTGTGTCCCGCCCCGTGCCGGACCCGCGGCCAGAACCCGTGGCCGCGGCCCCGCGCCCGGCCCCTGAACGCCCCGCAGCCACGCCTGCGGCCCCATCGAACGTCACGCCGCTGCCGGTGCGCAAGGCGATCATTCCCGCCGGTCAGCCGCTGCCGCCGCAGCCATCCGCCAATGAAATCAGCCCCGAAGCCCTGGCCTCGGTGCGTGAGGTGGAAAAGCATGCCAAGCGCCTGACGCTGATGGAACTGACGGAACGGACCTGCAAATGGCCAATCGGCGACCCGGCCACCGATGATTTCTGGTTCTGCGGCCTGCCCAGCCTGCCCGGCAAACCCTATTGCGAGGCGCATGTCGGCGTGGCCTTCCAGCCGATGAGCGCGCGGCGGGACCGCCGCCGCTGAACGCACAGCCACCCGATCAGAGCTTTTGTGCAGGCGGCCCACCGGGCCGCCTGTTTCAATTGCCCCCCAACAGACGCTGGAACAGCCGCCCCGCCTCGGCATCAAGCGCTTCCTGTGCGCGGCGGCGGGCGGCGTCTTCCAGGCTCTCGCCCTCCTGACGCTGGATGCCCAGCTCTTGTTCGGCACGGCGCTCCAGCTCGGCCTTTGCCCGCGCCTCGGCTTCCTTCGCCTGCTCTTCAAAGCGTTCGCGGGCCAATGCCTCCAGATCCAGCCGGAACCGCGGACTGGCCCAGGGCCCGGTGATCAGCAAGGGCACCATCACCCCGCCGGTGCCATCCTCTGCCGCAAGGGCCACGGGCCGCAGGCGGTAATCCAGCGTGCGCGCGCCAAGGTTTACCGTGCCATCGCCGGTCGCGGTGACGTAAGGCGCGCGGAACGACAGGTCGGTGTTTGACAAGACACCGCCATCCATCAGGAAACTGCCGCTGACCGTGTCGAAAATCGTGCGCTGCCCGTCGCCGACATAGCCCGCATCCAGCCTGCGCAGCATGCCCACCACATCAAGGCCGCGCAGCTCTCCCCGCCCAAGGCTGAGGCTGCCCGAACCGGACAGGCTGCGCATGATTGCGTCCATCGAGTCCCCGACGCCCAGAAATTTCAGCCGCAGATCGCCGGCGCCGATCAGCCGGTCATAACCGGCAAGGTCTGACAGCAGCGGCTGCATCGCCAGACCGGCCAGTGCCAGATCGCCGTCCACCGACAGGCCCGAACGGCCATTGATCACGAACTGGCCGCTGACATTGCCCTGATAGGCCGCAATCTGGCGCAGATCGAACACGGCGCGCGCGCGGTCGATGGTGGTGACCACCCGCGTCGGCCCCAGCCGCAACCTGCCCAGATCGATGCTCTCTGCCGTCAGGGCAATCGAGGCATCAATGAGGGCCAGAGCCGACACGTCAATCGGGGTTGTTGGCCAGCTGTCCGGCACCGCACTGTCGCCGCTGCCTCCGGCCGCACTGCCCCCGAGTGCCGTTGCCAGCGACAAGGCCCCCGCTGCAACCTGGGCCGACAGGTTGGGCCTGTCGCCAGCCGTGGTCAGGTCGGCGTCCAACCGCAACTGGTTGTCATCCAGCCGCAATGTGCCGTCGCGCAGATGGACCGATCCCGCATCGGTCAGCGTCAGCTGCCCCGACACGTCCACCCTTCCGGCACCAAGCCCATCCGGCACCCTGGGCCGATCCACACCGGCCAGCTGGGTGACAGAAGACAAGTCCGCCAGCGTGGCACTCAGGTCCCCCTCAAGCCCGAAGGGCCTCCACCCCCCGCGCCCGGCAAGCCGGAATGCGGCGTCACCGGCTGTCAATTCCACATCAAGCCCCACGGGCTTTCCCTTCAGAAAAGGTTCGAATTGTGCAATTTTCAAGGCCATATCGAAGGGCTGACCATTCAGAACTGCATCAAAAGTGACATCGGCCGATCCTAGAAAATCGGGTATCCTTGCCGCACCATTGAGCGCGCTCAGCACCATCCTGCGCCCTGACCCGTGATCGACAAAGGTGATCTGGCCATCGGTCACCTCGGCCAGATCCAGCGTGAACGGTGTGCCCTCACCAGCCATCCCGGGTGCCGCGCTGCCGCCGCCCGGACCATCAAACGCCCAGTTTTCCCGCCCGTCGCGCGCACGTTCCAGCGTCAGCTGCGGGGCCTGCACCGAGAGCCCGGTGATCCGCACCTCGCCGCCGATCAGCGCCGCCAGATCCAGCGCGATGCTCACCCCCTCGGCCCGAAGCATGTCGCCCTCAAGGCCCCAATCGGCATTCGACACCGTGACAGGCCCAGTCTGTACCCCCAGCGTCGGAAAGAATGTGGGGCGAACCGCACCCTCCATCACCAGCCGCCGCCCGGTGATTTCGGCAAAACGCTCCGCCGCAAGCGCCGCAATCCGGTCTGACGGGATCATCACCACGGCGGCAAGCACCAGAAACACTAGCAAGCACAAGGCCAGCACAGAACGGATCAACCAACGCATGACAGCGGCCTTCCTTTCAGGATGCGCCAGAGTCTACGCGCCCAACACCCTGCGCTGCAATGGTCACAAGGGGCGCCGTCTAAACTTGCAGCCACCACCGCCCTTCGTGTCAGTTCACGCGCACCGGGCGTGACCGCATGCGGGCCACGGTTTCCCGCTCGGCCCGCTTGCACAGATTGGGCGGCAGGCCCTTGTCCAGCAGCGCCAGATCCTGCCAGACCATTTCACCCATCCGCCGGAAGGCCACGTCGAGCGCCCCCGCGCGATGCGCCGACAGCAAAAAGCCCGGCAGGCGGCGCACCGGGTGATCGGCGGCCAGCGGCTCGTCTGGGAAAACATCTGACGCTGCACGGATGTGGCCTGTGGCGACCGCCGCCATCAGGGCCGGAAAATCCACCACATCGGCGCGGCTGAGCAAGATGAAGGCCGCCCCCTTGCGCATCGATGCAAAGGCATCCGCGCCCAGAAACCCCCGGTTCTCCGATGTCACCGCAGCGGTCACGAACACCACATCAGACCCCGCCATCAGCTGATCCAGCGTGGCAGGCTCTGCTCCGGCCTCGGATATCCGGGCCTCGGGAAGCCAGGGGTCATGAATGCGCAACCGGGGGCGAAAGCCTTGCAGCACCCGCGCCATGGCCCGACCCAGATCACCAAAACCGATGATCCCCACCTCTGCCCCGGTCAGCAGCCGGGCGTCCGCATTGCCCGCCCCGCCCCAAAGCTCTTGCCCGGACCGGAAATCGGCATCGGCCCCGTGAATGTTGCGCAGCAAGGACAGCGCGAAGCCCAACCCGATCTCGGCCACCGGCTCGGCAAACACTGCGCCCGTGGTCACCACATGGATGCCGCGCGCAAAGACCTGATCATAGGGCATGTTGTTGATCAGATTGGATTCCACGTTGAAAATGCAGCGCAACCCCTGCAGCCGCGCCAACGCGGCCTCTGTCAACGGCGGTTGCCCGATGATATAGCGCGCCTGCGCCAGCACCGCATCCGGCAGGTCCGGCAGCGCCTCATCCGTGGTCTCGACCAGCCGGTAGCGCGCCCGCACCTCTGCCAGCCGCGAGGGCGTGAAGATCAGGTCCAGAGTGCGCGGCAGCGGGCAGCACAGCACCAAGGGGCGGTCCGGGTCTTGCATGCTCAATCCTCCATTCTTGGTGCCACCCTCACGCGGGCGGGCCGAAACCGCAACCCCCGGCACGGAAAGTGGCAACGTCGTCACTGCGCCAGTGACAGCACCTGACCGAAAGGCGGCGCGGGTGCCTCTCCCCGCAATCCCCAGATCACCGGCATGGCGCGGGGGGCGGGGCCGAAGGGGCCTTCAAGATCGGTCAGCACCACCGCAACCGAGGCGTTCAGCGCCACCGCCGCCGCAAGCGGCGGGGCAAAATCGGTGCCGCCGCCACGGGGCCAGTCAAGCGACGCTATCTGGCCTTGCCAGTGGGCCAGGTCCAGCCGGGTCTGCCAGCGGACGCCGTCATCAAAGGCGATCAGGTGGATTTCTGCCGCAACCCGGCGGGCAATGCCGGTAACCTCGGACAAAAAGCGTTGCAACAGCGGGCCTTCAACCGAGCCTGAGGCGTCGATGGCAAGCGCCACACGGGGGACATCCACGCTGCGCCGGATGCCGGGGCGAAAGCCGGGCGTGGGGGCACCGGCACTGCGGGCCAGGGCCTCGGCGGCAATCCAGTCGCGTGCAGGGCGATGGTGGGTCTGTGTCAAGCCCGGCAGCAGGGCGCGCATCAAAAGGCGGCGCAGGACATGCTCCCATGGCGTGCGCGGCGGAGCAAGATCGGCCAGACGGTGGCCAATCAGCCCGATGCCGCGCCCTGCGGCGCGCCCCATGTCCAGCGCGCGGGTCAGGTGCTGACGCCAGAGCGCCGCCTGATCGGCCCCGTCAGGGCTGTCGGCATCGGGCGTGGCGCGGGCGAGGTCGGCGGCAAAGCCCGCGCGCTGCGCGAGCTGGCGGGCGCGCTCGGCAGGCGTCGGGCTGTCACCGCCCTGCCCTTTCGGCCCCTTGCCCTTGCGTTTGCCGGTTCCGGGCTCGGTCAGGCGCAGGTAAAGCTGGTCGACATCCCATTCCGACAGGGCGTCAGCCGTATAGGGCAGCCCAAGCGCCTGCTCCAGAAGGTCGCGCAGGGTGAGCGCGGGGCGCGGCAAGGCGTAATGCGCGGCAAGCAGGGCATCGTTGATCAGCGCGTCAGCGGCGATGCCATAGAGCGTCTCGTCAAACCCCTGCCCCAGCCGGGCCGCCATCGCGCCCATGCGCGGCCCATGGCGCAGCGCAATGTGCAGAACATGGTGCGCAGCAAGGCCCATCTGTTCGTGCGGGGCCAGGGCCTCAAACCCCGGACCATAGAGAATGGTGGTGCCGGTGGTGTATGCCGCAGGGCCATCCGTGGCATCGCGGTGCCGGCACCACAGCGCAAGTGCCCCCATCGCCGGGTCATCGCTGGCCAGCCGCACCAGCGCCGGTCTGGCCCGTTCGGAATGCGGGCCGGGCGCAGTCACGCCTGCGCACCAGCACCAGGACGGGCGCGGGCATAGGCCTGCCAGTCGGGCGAGGCCGCGAAATGTGCCTCCCAGCCGCGCGTCAGCGCCTTTTGCAACAGCAGCTCGAACCCATGGGTGCAAAGCTCTGCCAGCGGCAGGGCGCGCAAGGAAGGGTCATCGCGGTGGCGGTGCAGCTGGCCAATGCCCGCCATCAGTGCGATCACCGGGGTGACCGTGGCATCCTCTGCCGCACCGATCAGGGCGTAGGTCAGCGCGGTAAGGCCGTGCAGGGATGTGGGATACAGCGGCCAGCGATCCTGCGGCTTTGCCGCGATCATCTCATCCACCCGGACGCTGGCGGCGATATCGGCCAGCACCAGCGCGAATTCGGCCGCCGGGGCCTCGCCCACCGTGCCTGCGATCATCACATCGCGCAGACGCCGGTCCGGCACCGACTGCACAATCGCGCTGACCCGCGCCCAGGATCGGGGGGTGCAGGCAATCAGCTGGCCGCGCTGCAACGTATCGGCGGTGGTTTCCAGCAAGTCCGGCCTTGCGCGCAGGAAGGCGGGGATGGCCGGGTGCAGGCGCTGTGGAAGGGCGTAGTTTTCCACCCAGTCCTGGGCCGTGGCGCGCAAGGACAGGTGGATCAGCCGGTCGGACAAAGCGGTGCCCATCTCATAGGCGATTGCCCCATCCTCCGGCCCGTTGCCCGCGGCGACCACAAGGCAATTGTCCGGCAGCAGATGACGCCCGACCCGACGTTCCTGCAACAGCCCATAGACCGTGGGTTGCAGCGCGGGCGGGGCTGCGGTCAACTCATCCAGAAACAGCACAGATGGCTGGGCCGGATCATCGGGCAGGTCTTCGGGCCGGTACCAGACAGTGCGCTGTGTGGCATGGTCGTAATAGGGCAGGCCGCGCAGATCCTGCGGCTCGATCGTGGTCAGGCGCAGGTCGAACAGGCGCGCGCCGATGCGGGTGGCCAAGGCCTGCACGATCTCGGTCTTGCCGATGCCGGGGCGGCCGTGCAGCATCCAGGACGCCGTCAGCCCGCCTGCGGCCTGTGTCTGCCAGCCGTGCCAGAGCACGGCAGCGGCCTCGCCGGTGGTGACCGGCATGGTGTTGACGGACATGATCTTCTCCCTTTGGGCTGACATAGGCGCGCGGCGGCATCCGGCAAGCGCGCGCGGTCAGCGCTGGAAGGTCATCGGCAAGGTGAAGGAATAGCTGGCATCGGTCAGGCCCGCCGGGGCCGGCGGCAACCGGGCTGACTGGACCGCCCGGAGCGCTGCCTGATCCAGCGCGGCATTGCCGGAAGAGGCCACGACACCGACCCCCGCCAACTGGCCCGAACGGCTGACCGTCAGCCGCACGGTCACCGTGCCCGACGCGCCGCGCGCCGCAGCGGGAAAGGCCTTGCGACGCTCGATCCGGCTGCGGATGGTGGCACCCCAACCCGCCTTGAGATCATTCACCTGCGCCGTGGACCGTGTGGCCGCCTGTGCACTGCCGCTGTTGCCCGCCTGCGCGCCGCCGCCGCTGCCAGCAGCGCGCTGCGCGGCCTGCCCGTCAGACGGGGCCCGGCGGGACGGTTTGGCTGCGGCTTTCGGGGCCTCGGACCGGGGTGGCTGTGCTGCGGATTTGGCCAGATCCGCGGGGCGCGCTTTGGGCCGATGGTCCGGCACTGGCTCCGGGTCCGTTTCGGGCAGCGGGTCCGGTTCTGGGGGGGGTGGGGGCGGCAGGCGGATGTCGGCGCTCGGCGGGGCCTCGGCCATGTCTGGCAGGGCCATGGCCTCTGGCGCGGGCATCGCGGGCGGAGCTGGTTCTGCCGCCGGGGACAATGAAGGGGGTGTGTCGGGTTGGACGGGCGGGGTCAACGCGGCCACCGGTGCGGGGTCCGGTGTGGGCGGACGGTCCCAGGCGCTGATCAGATCGGCCAGCACCGCATCGGCGGCCTGCAGCGACACCAGATCGCTGCCCCCTGCCCCGGCAGACATTGCCCCTGCCGGTGGCGGGCGGATGGCAAAGGCCGCGACATGCAGCCCGAGAGCCAAGGCAAGGGCAAGGCCGGCGTGCAGACGCGCGCTCATGGGTTTGCCATGGGCTGGGCCACCAGTTCGATCTGCGCAAAGCCAAGCGGCGACAGGCGGGGCAGGATCTGTGCCAGACGCGCTGCGGGCAGGGCCGCGTCGGCGCGCAGTGTCAGGCGGGGGGGGGACGCTGCGCAATCCGTTCGCGCGCAATGGTCACTGCGGGCCGCCTTGATGGCGGCAAGGGCCGGGTCATCCAGCAGGTCGCGGTAGCCGAGCTGACCATCGGCCCCGATGAACAGGGTGAACTCTCCCTGCGCTTCGGCCTCTGCCTGCGCTTGTGGTGGGGTTACAGCAAAAGGCTCTGGCGGGGTGAGCCGGGCAGAGATCAGGAAAAAGATCAGCAGCAGGAAGACCACATTGATCATCGGCAGCAGGTTTTCCTGCGCGGGCCGACGAGGGGGGGGCGAAAAGTCCACCGCGCTACTCGACGAGAACCAGACGGGTAAAGCCCGCGCCCGTCAGCCGGTCCATCACCGCGACCAGAGCCTGCAGATCAGCCCCGTCGCCTGCCCGCAGGATGATGGCATCGGCCGGACTGTCGGTCAGGCTTTGCAACGCCCCGGCAAGAGCCTCGGGCGCAATCTCGACCCCGTTCAGGCGCAGGCTGTCGCCCGCCAGATCTATCAGCCGCGGCGGGCCGGAATAGGCGCCGCCGCCGCCTGCCACCGACAAGGGCAAGGCCCGGTCGGTGCCAAAGCGCGACGCCAGCATGAAAAACACCAGCAGCAGGAAGACCACGTCGATCATCGGCGTCAGGTTGGGCCGCCTGCGCGCACGCTCTGTGCCAAAGGACATCATTCGGCTGCGCGCCGGACAGCGATTGGATCAGCTGGCACCACGCGCGCGCCGTGCAGGATACGGGTCGCCGAATCCTCCATGTCATGGCGCAAGCCGTCGACGACGCTTTCGAACCATGTCAGCGCGACCGAGGCCGGGATCGCGACCGCCATACCCGCGGCGGTGGTCAAAAGCGCCTCCCAGATGCCACCGGCAAGGGCGGCAGGGTCGGCGCGCGACCCGGCCTCTTGCAGGGCCTGAAAGGCGGCGATCATGCCGGTGACAGTGCCCAGCAAGCCCAAAAGCGGCCCGATGGTCGCGGCCAGTTCCAGCCCGCGCAAACCGGCACGGGCCCGGGCCAGCAGGCTGCGCGCGACGCGGGCGGTTTCCGCCTCTGCCGCATTCGGGTCCAGTGCGGGGTTCATTGCCGCCTGCATGGCGGCCAATGCCAGACGGGCGCGCAAGGATTTGCGCCTGTCCAGCACCGCCATCGCCGCATCGGTCTGGCCTTTGGCCCAGAGATCCAGCGCGCGGGCCGTGTGGCCGCCGCCAGACCAGGTGCCAAAGGACAACAGGCGCATCACCTTCCACAGGATCAAGGCGATGGTCAGGATGGACAGCACCGCAATGGCCCACATGGCCGGGCCACCCATGGCAATGAAACCGACCATGTCACCGAAAGCATCGGATAGCGGAGCGGAAACAGGGGTGGCGACTTCGGTCGCGATCTGGTCTTCCATGGCGTCTCACTTGGTCTGGGAAAGACGGATCTGGGTGAGGGATGCCTGCCCGGCCTGCATGGCCTACATCGGACATTCCGGCGGCGGATACAACGGCTTTTTGGCGCGTTGGCTTCGCCCCTGCTCAGATGGAGGGTGTCAGAAGTCGGTCGGCGCACCGCCCTCTTGCTTGCGGCGGGCCACAAAACGGCCAAGCTCTTCGCGGGCGGTATCAGCCATTTCGGGCGGTTCGAATTCGGCCAGGATCTGCTTGTAGATCCGGTGGGCACGTTCGGGCGTCCAGTGCGCCCCATCGGCAGCCCAAGCCTCATAATTGCGCCAGTCGCTGGCGAAAGGGGCGTAGAACGCGGTCTGATAGCGGTCTTGCGTGTGTTGGCACCCGAAGTAATGCCCACCTGCCCCCACCTCACGGATGGCATCAAGGGCGATGTCATCGGCGCTGGTGGCAAAGGTGGCCTCCTCGAAGTAGCGCTGGATCATCTGCAACACCTCGCAATCCATCACGAATTTTTCAGGGGATGCAATCAGCCCACCCTCTAGCCAGCCCGCTGCGTGATAGACAAGGTTGGTGCGAGATTGCACAGCGGCCCAAAGGCTGTTCGAGGTTTCCCACATCGACTGGCCATCGGGCACATTGGCGGCACAGACGCCAGAAGAACGCAGCGGCAACCCGTAGAACCGCACCAGTTGGCCGGTCATCTGGGTCGCACGCATGTATTCGGGCGTGCCAAAGGCGGGGGCACCCGATTTCATGTCGACATTGCTGGTGAATGTGCCGATCGCGACCGGGCAACCGGGGTTGATGTATTGCAGCAAGGCAATCGCGGCGAGCGCCTCGGCCAAGGACAGCGCCACAGCACCCGCCATGGTGACCGGGGCCATCGCGCCTGCCAGGGTGAAAGGGGTCACGATCACCGGTTGGCCGCGCCGGGCCATGCGCATGGCACCGTCCAGCATCGGGTAATCGTGTTTCAGCGGGCTGACCGAGTTGATATTGGTGAACATGCGCGGGCTTGCGTCAAATTCAGAGGGCGTCAGGCCAGCGGCGATGCGGACCATCTCCATCACATCCTCGACCCGTTCGGCCCCCAGCGAATAGGCGTGCACCACCTTGTCGGTCAGGGTCAGCTGTTCGTAGAGACAGTCCAGATGGCGCACCCCCGCATGCACATCGACCGGTTCCACCGGATAGCCGCCGTTCAGGTGGATGCAGTTGAAATATTGGGTCAGCTTGGTAAATTCGCGGAATGTCGCCATATCGCCTGAACGTTTCCCACGTTCCAGATCCCAGGCATTGGGAGGGGAGGAGACATTGCCGAACAGCATATGCTGACCGCCCATGACCACCTTCCGGGCGGGGTTGCGCGGGGTTATGGAGAAGCTGTCGGGCGCGTGGCCCAGCATTTCCATCACAAAGGACTCATCCATGCGGACATTGGTGCCGTTGACGCGGCAGCCTGCCCTGCGCAGGATCTCGACTGCCTCGGGGTTGAGAAATTCGATGCCGATGTCGGACAGGATGCTCATGGCACCCCGATGGATGCGCTGGACACCTTCGGCATCCAGGGGTTCGGTGGGGCGATCAGGGTTGACTGGAATGCGCCAGGGCATCTGGTCGATGACGGCGGATCCTGCCCGCGCCTTGTTGCCAGCCCGCCCGCCGGCGCGGCGCTTGCGATCCTGAATATCCGTCATCCCGCCTCCTTTGACCCGACCGGGCCGTCTGGGGGCAGGATGGACGAAAGCCGCTCGGGGCGCGCCATTCAGCGGCGACGTTTATGCGTCGTTTTCAAGCCGCGTGTCCGGCCAGCCATCCGGTCAGCGCGCCGATATCAGGCAAAACCACATCGGCGTGCGGTGCGAGATCGTCTTCGGTGGCGATGCCGGTCAGCACGGCGATACACAGCATGCCCGCTGCCCGCCCGGCATGCAGATCATGCAGGCTGTCGCCGACCATGGCGATGCGTGCCGGGTCCAGCCCAGTCGCATGGGCGAAGGCCAGGCACATGCCGGGACCAGGCTTGGCCCCATGGCCGGAATCGTAGCCGGCAATGAAATCAAACAATTCGGTCAGGTCATGCGCGGCCAGATGCGCCCTGGCCGGCACTTCGGTGTCATTGGTTGCCAAGCCGATGCGCAGACCGCTGGCGCGCAGCGATTGCAGCAGCGGACGCAGCGGCACGGCGGGCACCATCACCGCATGGGCCGCGGCGGCATTGATGTGCTGCGCGATCCCGGCCACAGTCTGGCCAGGCAGATGCGGGGCAAGCGCCGCGGCAATGTCGTTGGCGGTGGCCGCGATCACCGGGCTATCCGCCGCAAAGGTTTTCGTGGGAAGGTCGTAGCCAATGGCATCTGCCATGGCCGTTGCATGCTCTGGATCGCGGGCCAAGGTTTTCAGCAGCGTTTCCGCCCAGCCGCCCCAGCTGCGACGGAAATCGAACAATGTGCCGTCCTTGTCGAAAATCACGCCGTCAATCATGTGCCGGTCCCTTTTTGTGGATGTCATGTCCAGTGCAGCGCCTCGCCCCCGGGAAGTGCGGCGCGGGCGCGCATCGGCGCGTCATACCGCAGGCCGGTGGCATCGCAAAAGGCCATAATCCACGCATCATCCGTTAACAGAAAATCCAGCACCGAGCCCAGAAACTCTGGCTCGGTCGCGCGGCTGCGCAACGTGTCGGCGGAAATCCCGGTCGAGCCGAGGAAGACCGGAAGCAGATCTTCGTGACCTGCAAGCCAGGCAAGTGCCTGCAAAGCCAGTGTTTCGGCGGATTCCTGCTGAGACAAGACGGAGTTCCTGACGTTTTTTGTCAAACTATAGCGTATTTTAGGATAAGTGAATGAAAACCAGTATTGCTTTTTCAAGGATTTCTTAACCAACTGGTAGGATAAATTGACGTCATATACTCGTCTCAGGCGGAGTGACATGGACGGCAGGATCCTTATCATCGATGACGTCGCGACAAACAGGATTGTCCTGAAGGTCAAACTTGGCGCGGCTTCCTACCATCCGATCATCGCTTGCGGGGGTGTGGAAGGCCTGCGCCTGGCGCGCAGATGTGTGCCGGATCTGATCATGCTTGATCTGATGCTTCCCGATCTGCCGGGCTTTGATGTGCTGCGCGAATTGCGCAGTGACCCTGTGACCCGTGATGTTCCCGTCATCGTGATGACATCCTCGACCACTTTGGAAGACCGGCTTGCCGCATTGGAAGCTGGGGCAGATGATGTATTTATCAAGCCCTATGATGACGATCTGATGATGGCGCGTCTGCGCAATCTGCTGCGCAGCCGTCAGGATCTGGCCGATCTGACCGACGCACATGACGGCAGGCTGTTCGGCATGGCCGAGCCGGAGGCGGAATTTCAGCAGCCCGGCCATCTGGCGCTGGTGACCGAATGGCCGCAACGGGCGCAGCAGCTGCGCCGGGATCTGGCACCGCTGATGCGTGACACGATCTCGGTGCTGACACATGACACGGTGCTGTCCGAGACCCAGCCGGCGGCGCGTACACCCGATATCTATCTGATTGATGTCGACTATCTTCAGTCAGAACGCGGCCTGCGTCTGCTGTCTGACCTGCGCAGCCGCGCCGCGACCCGGCATGCCGGGATCTGCCTGATTGCAGGGGCGGTGGTGCAAAGTCACATGATCATGGCTCTTGATCTGGGTGCCAATGACGTTCTGAACAGCGGCATGACGCTTGCGGAAATCGCGCTGCGGCTGCGGGCGGTGCTGCGCAGCAAGCGGCGGGCCGATCTGCGGCGCGAACAGGTGCAGGACGGGCTGCGCCTGGCGATGATCGATCCCCTCACCGGATTGTTCAATCGCCGCTATGCTTCGGCGCGGATGATGGTCATGGCGGCACGCAGTGAAAGGGACGGTCGCCCCCTGGCGGTGATGGTGGCCGATATCGACCGCTTCAAGGCAGTGAATGATCAGTACGGCCATGCCGTGGGCGACGATGTCCTGATCGAAGTCGGTCACCGGCTGGGCTGCAGTCTGCGGGCGGATGATCTGTTGGCGCGCATCGGTGGAGAGGAATTTCTGATCGCCATGCCCCTGACAACGCCAGAGGAAGCGCAATCCGTCGCCCGCCGTCTGTGTCACGAAGTGGAGCAGCGGCCCATTCTGGTGGCGGGGGGCGGTGCTCTGAAAATCACCGTATCGATCGGGCTGGCGATGTCGCAATGCCCGGAAAACGGCAGCCTGGGAGCCGAGGCAGATACGGTCGAAGCCCTGATCGGGCGGGCGGATCAGGCCCTGCTGGCGTCAAAACGGGCGGGCCGCAATCAGGTGACGCTGGCCCGCACCGCGGCATGATCCGAAGGGCTGTGACAGATCAGTCGCGGCGTGGTGCATCGCCGCGGCCCTTTCTGGCACTCCTGTCCAGCGCCTGCTCCAGCCGGTCCAGAAAGGCTGCCCGCTCGGGATCTGACATCTGCAGCACCAGCGCGACAAGCGCGTCGCGCCCGGCTTCGGCCCGGGCCGAGAACCGGCTGTTCTGCCGCGCCACAGCCGCCTGAAACGCGCCCGCATCAAAAGGTGTCGCGCGCAGGGTGGCCAGAACATCGTCGAAATCGGCGCGCATCTGGGCCCGCATCTCGCGCAGGCCCGGCCCCCGCTCGGACAGGCTGCGCAGCATGGCGCGGCGTTGATCCCGCGTCAGCGCTTCGGTAAAGGGACCAAAGCTCAGGTCGCGCACGGCCGCCGGCGGGCGACGGTCGGGATCATGGCCACGCAGGGCCACACCCGCAAATGTGCCCAGCACCGCAAGGTTCAGCGCAAGCGAGACCGCCAGCAGCAGCTTGAGCCCGCGACCTGGCGGGCGGGCACTGGCGGAAGCGGAGGAAACGGGGGGCGGCAGGTCGGTCATTGCGACACATCCTCGGTCAATAGCGCATCAAATCCGGGCAGCAGGTCAAGGCTTTCGGTCACGCCAAAGCCAATGCTTCCGGCAAGGCTGACCATCGGTTCGGGTTGAACATAGCCGATCACCAGCCCGGCCATGGCGGCGCTGCCCACCCCCACCACCGCAAGCGCCCCCCCGAGGGCGGCCGCCAGCCTGGCCCACGGGCCGGAACGTGGTCTGGTGCGGGGGGCCGACTGGCCCGCCGGGTGCGACTGCAGCGCCTGCGCATCCGCCAGCACGCGCGCCAGAAAAGCCTCCTCCAGCGCGGGCGGCCGGGCGCGCGCCTGCGCGAACAGCGCGTCCAGATCCGCTTCGGGTGTGGTGTCAGTCTGCGTCTTCATATCCCAGATCCTCTCGCCGCCCCGCCAAAAGGGCGGCCAATGCGCGTTTGCCCCGCGCGGTCAGGCTTTCCACCGCTTCGACCCCGATCTCCATGATCGCGGCGATCTGCGGGTTGGCAAGCCCCTCGATGTGGCGCAGCACCACCGCCTGCCGTTGGCGGTCCGGCAGGTCTGCAAGAGCTGCCTGCAATGCGGCCAGGCGGTCGGCCTCGATCATCGACTGCAGCACGGCGGGCTGCGCGCTGACCAGGTCCGGTGCATCGTCCAATGGCGTGGCCCGCCGCCGGCTGCGCGCGCGCAACCGGTCGGTCGCCAGATTGGCCACCACCCGGAACAGCCAGGTGGTGACCTGCGCTTCGCCCTGCCGCCAGTCGGCTGCAATGCGCCACAGGCGCAACAGCGCCTCTTGCGCCACATCCTCGGCCTCGGCCCGGTCGCCCAGCAAGCGCAGCGCATGACCAAAGGCGCGCGGAGCCAGACGCTGGGTCAACAGACGTGCCGCCCCGGGATCTCCATTCGCATAGAGAACCAGAAGCGCCTCGTCCGAAAGCGGGGCTGCGGTGTCGTCGCGTGGCATGTCCATCCTGTCGCTGGCTTAACGGCTTTCGCCCCGCGCCGGAAGGGCCGCGCCTCTTCGCGGCCCCCCAAAGCGGTTCAGGATCAGTTGTTGCCGCGCGGCCCATGGGGACCACGGTGCTGCTCGCCATGCCGGCCGCCGCGCCGTTCCCCCATCCGCTCTTTGGCGGCGGCGATTTCAGCTTCGGTGATGGCACCGTCGTTATCGGCATCAAGCCGCTCGAACAGGCGCGCGGGCATCGGGCGCGCCATCATTTCCGCCGCCGACAGCTTGCCGTCGCCGTCGGTGTCCAGCCGCTCGATCATCCAGGCGGCACGGTCATTCGCGCGCGTCGTTGCCGCGCGGATCTGCATGGCGGCGATTTCCTCGGCGCTCAGCAGACCATCGCCATCGGTGTCGATCGCGGCGGTCTGTGCGGCGCGGAAGGCGTCAATTTCAGCCTGCGTGACCTTGCCGTCTCCGTCAGCATCCATGGCCGCAAAATCAATCTCGGCACCCGGTCCGCCCATCGGCCCACCCATGCCACCCATGCGGTCGCCCCGGTCGGCCATGGCGGCCCCTGCGGTCAGGGCAATGGCCAGGGCCACCAGCGAAGCGCCCATGATTTTGGTTTTGTCGATCATTGCTCACATCCTTTTTTCAGACCGGCCCCCTGTTTGGTTTGGGGCCTTGTGACTGTGAAACGACAGCTGCACGCCGTTCCGTCGCAGATTGTTGCGGGCTTGCGACAAAGGCGCGCAGCGGGGCGGCAGGGCGGGCAACAGGGCTTTGCGCTGCGGCGAGGTCTGGAGTAGCACTGCCGCGGGAGTTTCGGCTCGGGACCCCAGATCAACGAGACATCGGACCGCCATGCCAGAGATGACACCTCCCGCCGCCCCCGACACCGGGCCGGCAATGCAGGACGAACGGGCGCTGCGCCCGGCGATGCTGCGTGGCTGGCGCAGACGCTGTCCGAACTGCGGTGCGGGCCAGATGCTGCGTGGCTATCTCAAGGTGCGCGAGACCTGCCCGGTCTGTGGTGAGGCCTTTCACCACCACCGCGCCGATGATGGCCCGGCCTATCTGACCATCCTGATCGTGGGCCACCTGATGGCACCCCTGATCCTGTATGTGTTCACCGCCTATCGCCCCGATCCGCTGGTGCTGGCGACGGTGTTTTCGGTCGGCACCGTGGCGCTGTCGCTCTATCTGCTGCCCCGGCTGAAAGGGGTCATGGTGGCGATCCAGTGGTCGCGGCGGATGCATGGGTTTGGCGGTACGCAAGATGACGGCTGACACCCCCCCGCGGCCAGAGATCCGATCCGCATCAACGGTCATCCTGTGGCGCGCAGCACCTTCGGGCGCGCAGGTGCTCATGGGGATGCGGGGGGCCGCAGCGGTGTTCATGCCGTCGAAATACGTGTTTCCGGGCGGGGCGGTCGATCCGGGCGATGCGGCAGAGCCTTTGCCGATGGCAGGGCCCTGTGCAGAGCGGCTGCGTGCCTTCTGCGGGCCAGAGGCACCCTCTCCGTCGGCACTGGCGGGGGCTGCCTTGCGCGAACTTCAGGAGGAAACCGGGCTGGTTTTGCCGCCGACCGATGCCCCTGCCCTGCGCTTTGTGTTCCGTGCCATCACGCCGCCCGGACGGACCCGCCGCTTTGACGCGCGGTTCTTTCTGGCCGATGCGGCGCATCTGGCCGGACCCCAGGATGATTTCAGCGCGGCACAGGATGAACTGTCTCACCTGCACTGGATCGGGTTGGATCTGGCGCGGGCACTGGACCTGCCCTTCATCACCGAGGTGGTGCTGGCCGAGGTGACAGCCATCCTGCGCGGCGCAGCAGATCAGGGCGTGCCTTTTTTTGACAACTCGGGCACATCTCCCGCGTTTCGCCGCATCGTATAGGCCGCATCGGCGGGCATCAGCGGATGTGGAACCGGGTCTTTCGCGCGCAGGAAATGGCGGGCGAAGATCTGGGCATAGGACCGGTAGCAGTACCCGTCGTTGCGGCGCAGGTAGTGGTCGCGGTTCGCGGCATACAAATCGGTCAACCGATACCATGGCACCTGCGGATGCATATGGTGGACGACATGCAGGTTGTTGTTCAAGAACAAGAGCGCGAGCGGGCCGCGGTCCTCGACAATCACCGTGCGGGCCCGATGCGCGTCATGGGCGCGGTGCTCCAGAAAGGTGCGGATCTTCAGCAGCGCCGCCGCGATGTAGAAGGCCAGCAGATACCCCGCCCAGCCCATCGGGGCCGGGGTCAGCCACAGCCCCAGCAGCGCAAGCCCGCCCAGATGCAGCAGCCAGTCCCGCTGAACCGCGCGGTCACGGCGCAACAGCCGTGCCTCAGACCGCAGCCAGACCAGATTGCCCAGCACAGGGCCGATGATCATGCGCCCCAGCAGGGTGTTGTTGACCCGGAGCACCGTTTGCAACCAATGCGGCAGCCGGTCCCAGACCACGGGATCGAGGTAATTCGACTCCGGATCATCATAGGGATCGGTGAGCACCGGATCATGATGATGTGCCAGATGCGTGCTGCGGAACCGGCGATATGGCACGGTCGGATAGAGCGCCGGGAACACCAGCGCCTCGTTCCACCGCGCGTCCTCGAACGGATGGCCATGCAGGGCCTCGTGCTGCAAGGAGGAGTATTGCGTGATGGCCAGGGCAGTCACGATAACCCCCAGCACCGGCGCCTGGGCATAGAGGATGGTGGTGCCCAGGGCCCAAAGCGCATAGGTCGCCGCAAGCAGGGCAAGGGTCGGCCATTCAATGGCAATCGGGGTGCGGCAGGTCTGAACAGGGTCGCCAAGCGCCAATGCGGTCTTCCGTCAATGATAACCCTTTTGTGAGTATCACTTGCCTCTCAGGCTGAAAACGCCAAGGATGCGCAACATAAACTCACCCTCGTTGTCTTAAATCACCCAAAGTTGGCTATGATCGACAAGCGCATCCGTGCCGCCCTGTTCCGCACCCGGCTGGCCGAGGCGATGGCAGAACGCAGGTTTTCGCAGGCCGCACTGGCGCGGGCTTGCGGGGTGGACCGGTCCACCATCAGCCAGTTGCTGGTGTCGGACAAGCGGATGCCCAATGCGCAACTCGCGGCCGATTGCGCCATGGCCTTGGGCGTCTCTGCCGACTGGCTTCTGGGCCTGTCGGGCCGGCCCGAGCCGATGGCGGATCTGCTGGCGATGCAACTGACCGAAACCCAGGCCCCGCGCGCGCTGATCGACGAAGCAATCTTTGGCTGGCATCAAGAGGCGGCGGGCTACAAGATCCGCCATGTGCCGGCCACGCTGCCCGACATGCTCAAGACGCGCGCCATGGTCGAATGGGAATATGCGCCGCAACTGGGCCGGTCGGCGGAACAGGCGATCGGCGCGTTTGAAGACCGGCTGACATGGATGCGCGGTGCCCGGTCGGATTACGAAATTGCCCTGCCCCAACACGCGCTTTTGGCGTTTTCCACCGGCACCGGCTATTATTCCGGCCTGCCCGCCGCCCTGCGGCTGGAGCAGATCGACCGCATGATCGACCTGACCGAGGCACTGTATCCGGCGCTGCGGGTCACATTGTTCGATGCCCGCCGGGTGTTTTCCGCGCCGATCACGGTGTTCGGGCCGCTGCTGGCGGTGCTCTATCTGGGACGGCACCATCTGGCATTCCGCGATTCCGCACGGGTGGACAGTTTCACACGGCATTTCGACTGGCTGGTGCGTGAAGCCTCCGTCAGCGCCCGCGACCTGCCCGCGCATCTGCGTGGCCTGCGGTCGCGGGTGGCCTAGAAGCTTTGCAGAAACCGCGTGTCATAGCCGTTGAAATCAAAAATCTCGCGCGCGGCGCGCAAGCGGTCGGGCGGCAGGGCCCCACCCCGGTTGAGGATGAACCCGAACGCCCCCGATGGCGTGCCGATGGCAAGGGTGCGATAATCGGTATCGACCCAGATCACCCACCACTCCTGCCCCTCCACCCGGAACCGGCCCGGCCCGATGCCTTCAACCGGCCCGGACAGCCGCACCTCCTGGCCTGACAGGCACAGCCGGCCGCTTATGGTCAGGGCTCCCGCCGCCCCGCTGATATCGGCCCCCCCGGCAGGGCAGCCGCCCGCCGAGGCAAAGGCCGCCGCTTGCCGCCACTGGCCCCGAATCCTGCCTTGGTCAAACTGCGCATTCGACCAGATCGGCGCGCCTGCCGTGCGATAGGGCACAGTCGGCACCGCCGGTTTCGGAGCGCAGGCCGCCAGAGCCAGGCAGAGCAGCCCCATGCCAAGACCGGTGCCGATCGAGGCAGGCCTGCGGATCAGTTGATGCATTGGGTCAGCATCCTTCCCTGGTCGTTCAGAATGTCATGACAGCCCAGCATTGGCGAGACCGGCGCACAGGTGCCCGATTGGGCCAGACAATAGCCGGTGCAATCGGTCGAGGCGCGGCAGGATTTGCCCGCATCGCGCGCGGGCGTCTGACAAAAGGCCGCTGCGCCCCCGCCCGTTCTGCTCCAGATCCCACCGCGCGACTCGCAGGCCAGATGGGCCGGGCTTTTGATCACCACCGGTGCCGCGAGGGCGTCCTGCGCCGGATCAGAGGGTTGCGGGCTTTGCTGCGCCGAAGCCCCCGGCATGCTGTCGGACACAGGGGACAAAGGCTCAGAGGATGCGGGCATGGCGGCACCAGCCGCGACGCGCGCGCCTGTCATGGCGGTGTCTGCCGCGTCAGAGCCTTCGGCTTCGGAATCTGCCGCATCCAGAGATGTTACCTCGATGTCCCCGCCCAAGAGCGGGCCTTGCACGGCCGGCGCGGCACCTGCGCCCTCTGCCCCCGCACCCGGCAAGACCTGACACCCGGCCAGCCCCAAAAGCACCGCAACAAGCGCGCCCGCGCGGACCCGCCGCAACCGCAGGCCAGACAGCGCGAAGGCTGCGGCGCGTCTGACCGCTGCGCCACTCAATAGGGCATCGGGTGCAGGCGGTGGGCGATCACAATATCCTCTTGCACCGCATCCGACAGGGTCAGGTGCGCCGCGCCGATATTGGTGGCAAGCTGCTCCACGCTCGTGGCCCCGATGATCGGAATGCAGGGAAAGGGCCGCGACAGGCAGAAGGCAATGGCCATCTGGCACGGGTCCAGCCCATGGGTGGCGGCAATGCCCAGATAACTGGCGACCGCGGGAAACACCTGCGGGTTGATCCTCCCGCCCAGATCCGGCGTGAAGCTGCGCCGCGTGCCGCCGGGCACCACATCGCCCGCGTATTTGCCAGTGAGCAGACCCGCCGCCAGGGGCGAAAATGCCAAGAGCGGCATATCCTCGACCAGGCTCAGCTCGCACCAGTCGGTGTCGAACTGGCGGCACAGCAGCGAGTATTCGTTCTGCACCGACATCATGCGGGGCAGGCTGTGAACCTGCGCCAAGTGCAGCCACAGCGCCGCCCCCCAGGTGCTTTCATTCGACAGGCCAATGGCGCGGATCTTGCCCTCGGCGATCAGATCGGCGGCGGTGCGCAGAACATCAAGCATATGCGCCTCCACCTCCGCCCGGTCGGTCACGCGCGGGGCAAAGCGCCAGTTCTGGCGGAAGTGATAGCTGCCCCGGTTCGGCCAGTGCAGCTGATAAAGGTCAATGTAATCTGTCTGCAACCGGCGCAAACTGTCCTCGACGGCCGCGCGCAGGGCTGCCCCGGTGATCGGCGCACCGTCGCGGACCGCCGCCTGCCCCGCCCCGGTGATCTTGGTGGCAATCTGCACGCCCGACCGCCCGCCGCGTTGTGCCAGCCAGTTGCCGATGATGGTTTCGGTGTCGCCCACCGTTTCGGCCCGCACCGGGTTGGTCGGATACATCTCGGCCGTGTCCCAGAAGGTCACACCATGGTCGATGGCCAGATCGGCCTGCGCGTGGCCTTCGCTTTGCGTGTTCTGGCTGCCCCATGTCATCGTGCCAAGGCACAGCTTTGACACTTCAATCCCGCTCTGCCCCAGTTGAACCCGTTCCATTGCCTGCCCTTTTCATTCGGTCGTCACTTGGCAGGCAACCTAACCGCCCCGCCCGGCATGGCAAGGCCAAGTGACACAGCGCCAGTCCTTTGCGCGGGTTCCGGTGCGCCTCCTTCGTTGCGCGACCTCTTTACTCTGCCCGGCAAAGCGTCTTTGCTGCCGCCATGCGCCTGCTGATTTCCTTTGCCGCTTTGTTCCTGTCGGTCGTGCTGTTGCAGCTGGGCCTTGGCGGGGTCGCCCCGTTGGATGCGATTTCAGGCGTGCAGCTGGGGTTCAGCACCTCGCAGATCGGGCTTCTGGGCTCTGCGCATTTCTTCGGCTTTTTCATCGGCTGCTGGTGGGCCCCGCGCCTGATGGGCAGTGTGGGCCATTCGCGCGCCTTTGCCGCCATGACCGCCGCCGGCACGCTGGGAATTCTGGCCCATATGATGGTGGTCGATCCGTACGCCTGGGCGCTGATGCGGCTGACCTCGGGGCTGGCGGTGGCCGGTTGCTACACGATCATCGAGGCCTGGTTGCAGGCCAAGGTGACCAATGAAACCCGCGGCCGCGCCATGGGGGTCTACCGTGTGGTCGACATCGTGGGCAGCCTTGGCGCGCAGCTGATGATCGGGGTGCTGGAGCCGGCAAGCTATCTGTCCTACAACATTCTGGCGCTGCTGTGCTGTCTTGCGATCTTTCCGATGACGCTGAGCAAGGCAGAGGCCCCCGAAATGCCCGACGCCCCCCGGCTGCGCCCGGGGCTGGCCTGGCGGCTGTCGCCGCTGGCCTGCATGGGCGTGGTGGTCTCAGGGGTGACGGGGGCCGCGTTCCGCATGGTGGGGCCGCTTTACGGCACCGAGGTCGGTCTGCGGGCCGATCAGATCGCGCTGTTTCTGGCGGCTTACGTACTCGGCGGGGCCTTCGCGCAATATCCCATCGGCTGGCTGGCCGACCGGTTCGACCGCCGCGCGGTGCTGATCGGGCTGTCCGTCGCCGCCGCTGCGGCCTGCGCTGCCACCGTGCTGGCGGCGGGCCATGGCACGGTGGCGATTTTCCTTGCCGTCGGTGCGTTCGGCTTTGTCACCATGCCGGTCTACTCCGTCTCGACCGCGCATGCGCATGATCATGCCACCCAGATGGAGCGGGTGGAGCTGTCTGCTGCCCTGATGTTCCTTTATGCCGTCGGTGCCATCGCCAGCCCGCTGATCGCGGCGCTGCTGATCGACCGTTTCGGCCCGGCGGCCATGTTTGCCATGATCGCGGTGGTCAATATCGCGCTGGTTCTGTTCGGTCTGGCGCGCATGCGCGCCCGCCCCGCCCCCGATGCGCGCACCCCCTATACCTATGAGCCGCGCACCTCTTTCCTGATCGGCAGGCTGTTGCGGGGCCGCCGCGACCGCTGACCCCATCGCAGGCGGCTCATCGCTTGCAACTGGTCCAAATACTCACATTGCGCCGCCCGCCCCCGGCGCATCCTCTGGCAAGGCGCTGCGGCTTGCGCTAAACGGGCGGCACCATAAGACAAAGGCGCATCATGGCACGGATTCTCATCACCTCGGCCATTCCCTATATCAACGGGATCAAGCATCTGGGCAATCTGGTCGGCAGCCAGCTGCCCGCCGATCTGTTCGCGCGCTACATGCGGGCGCGCGGACATGAGGTGATGTTCATCTGCGCCACCGATGAACATGGCACGCCCGCTGAACTGGCGGCGGCCAAGGCGGGCCAGCCGGTGGCCGAGTATTGCGCCGACATGCACGCCGTGCAGGCCGAGATTGCGCGCGGCTTTCGCTTGTCGTTTGACCACTTCGGCCGCTCGTCCAGCCCCCGCAATCATGCGCTGACCCAGCATTTCGCCGGGCGTCTGGCCGATAACGGCCTGATCCGCGAAGTGACCGAGCAGATGATCTATTCGGTCGACGATGGCCGCTTTCTGCCCGACCGCTATGTCGAGGGCACCTGCCCGAACTGCGGCTACGACTCGGCGCGCGGCGATCAATGCGACAACTGCACCAAGCAGCTGGACCCCACCGATCTGATCAATCCCCGCTCCACGATCTCCGGCAGCACAAATCTGGAACTGCGCGAAACCAAGCACCTGTATCTGATGCAGCGCAATCTGCGCGACAAGCTGGAGGCCTGGATCGACAGCAAGCATGACTGGCCGCTGCTGACCACATCCATCGCCAAGAAATGGCTCAACGATGGCGATGGCTTGCAGGACCGCGGCATCACCCGTGATCTGCACTGGGGCATTCCGGTGAAACGCGGTGATCAGCCCTGGCCGGGGATGGAGGGCAAGGTGTTCTACGTCTGGTTCGACGCCCCCATCGAATACATCGCCGCCACCGCCGAATGGGCCGATGCCAATGGCTTGGACGATGCCGCATGGCAACGCTGGTGGCGCACCGACATGGGCGCGGAAGATGTCACCTATTACCAGTTCATGGGCAAGGACAACGTGCCCTTCCACACCCTGTCTTTCCCCGCCACGATTCTGGGTTCAGGCGAGCCGTGGAAGCTGGTCGATTACCTGAAGTCCTTCAATTATCTGAATTATGATGGCGGCCAGTTCAGCACCTCGCGCGGGCGCGGGGTGTTCATGGATCAGGCGCTGGAGGTGTTGCCATCCGATTACTGGCGCTGGTGGCTGTTGTCCCATGCGCCGGAATCGTCGGATTCCGAATTCACATGGGAGAATTTCCAAGGGTCGGTGAACAAGGACCTCGCCGATGTGCTGGGCAATCTGGTCAGCCGGGTCACGAAATTTGCCACCGCGAAATTTGGCGCGCAAGTGCCCGCCGGTGGCAGCTTTGGCCCGATGGAAACCGCGCTGATCGCCGATCTGGGCGCCCGCATCCGCACCTACGAGTCGCTGATGCAGGCGATGGAGGTGCGCAAGGCCGCTGCCGAACTGCGGGCAATCTGGGTGATCGGCAACGAATACCTGCAAGCCGCCGCCCCTTGGACGGTGGTCAAGACCGACCCTGAGCAGGCACAGGCCATGATCCGGCTGGCGCTCAACCTGATCCGGGTCTACGCCATCCTGTCGCAACCCTTCATCCCCGATGCCTCCGCCACCATGATGGCGGCGATGGGGTCTGAAGACTGGACCTGGCCCGATGATCTGTCCGCTGCGATGCGGGTGCTTGAGCCCGGCCAACCCTTCACCGTGCCGGAAAACCTGTTCCGCAAGATCACCGATGAAGAGCGTGCCGATTGGCAGACGCGCTTTGCCGGTGTGCGCACATGACAGCGGCCCCGCCCCCGGTCTGGCAGCTTGTGCTGGTCCTGTGGGGCACCAAATACCCGGTGGCAGAGGTCAACCATCTGATCGACACCGTTTGCCGCCTTGCCAGCCACGCCCCGCGTGTGGTGCTGATCACCGATGCCCTGCGCGACGGTCTGCGCGACGGCGTCGTGCAGCGGCTGATCCCCACGTTTTTCATGGACCCGCGGATGCGCGGGCCGGGGTGCCAGACCAAGCTGTGCATGTTCGAGGCGGGCGTGGTGCCGGAGGATCTTCCGGCGGTTTTCATCGACATCGACACCGTTGTGCTGGGCGATATGGCGCAGTTTCTGGCGTTGCAGAACAGCCGCAAGACCGTGGCCATTTTCCAAAGCGCCATCCTGCCTTTCGGGGCACTGGCCCGCGCGCTGTTCCGGTTGACCAAAGGGCGCCGATACGCGCGGGGCAACTCGTCGATCGTGGTCTATCATCCGGCAGAAACCGCGCATATCGCGGCGCGCTATCGCGCCTTGGTGGGCGAGCTTGGCTTTAATGGCATCCGCCCGATGATCGCGGATGAACGCTTCATCAGCTGGTCACATCAGCCGCATATGCGCGCCATACCGCATGATATGGCGGTCAAGCTGCCGACCGAATTCATGCTGCCTTGGCCCTGGCTCATCCATCTGCGCGCCCGCCTGCCATGGGTGCGCCGTCGCTGGGCCCGGCTGATCGCGCTGACCCTGCCGGGGGTGGAGGTCAAGGGTGAGACGCTTCTGACCCTGCCCGACGAGGCCGAGGTGGTGGACCGCAAGGGACGCCGCCTGATCTGGTCCGAAGCCGCCTTGGGGCCGGTCAAGGAACAGCTGACAGCCTATTACACGGCACTTCAGCAAAGTGGAAAAACACCATGATCTTAGGGCATATCGGCGCGCGCAAAGGGTCCAAGGGCGTGCCCGGCAAGAACTTCCGCACGCTCTGCGGCAAGCCGCTGATCGACTGGTCGCTGGATCAGCTTTTTGCCAACCCGCGCGTGGGTGCAGTTGTGGTCTCGACCGATGATCCGGCGATCTATGACCATGCGCGCGCGCGCGGGGCCTTGGCTATCGGGCTGCGCCCGCCAGAACTGGCCACCGACACCGCGCCCAAATGGGGGGTCTGGCAGCATGCGCTGGCCGCGTCCGAGGCGATTTGCGGGCCGGTCTCGGCCTTTCTGGATCTGGACTGCACCTCGCCCCTGCGCATCCCCGAAGATATTGACGGCGCGCTCGACACATTTGAAGCGGTTGCCCCGGATATGGTGATGAGCGTGTGTGAAGCGCGCAAGAACCCCTATTTCAACCTCGTCGAACCCGATGCGACCGGCGCGCTGCAAGTGTCGAAACCGCTGCCCGGCGGGGTCTGGGCGCGGCAGGACGCGCCGGTGGTCTATGAGCATGTGGGCGTGGTCTATGTGGTGGCCCCAGACTATCTGCGCCGCGCCAAGACAATCTATGAAGGGCGGGTCGTGGCCTTTGTGCTGCCCTCCGACCGCTGCCATGACATTGATACGCCCTATGATTTCCGTCTGGTCGAATTCCTGCTGACCGAGCAGCTGAACGCCGGCGTCAGGAAGGTCTGACCGCCGCCAGCAGGCGCGGGATCGCCGCAAGCGTCTTGCGGGTGGCATCGGAATGCGCGGCGGTGAAGGCAGCGATCTTGTCTGCATCGGTCTGCGGATTGGCCAGAAGATGTGCCGCAAGCGCCTGTCCCTCCGGCACTGACACCGCAACGCCCGCCGCCTGCGCTTCGGCAAAGGGATATTCGATGGTATGGGTGTGCGGCCCGGTGATCACTGGCTTGCCCAGCACCAAAGCCTCGGAAATGTTATGCGCGCCCTTGGGGTTGAAGCCGCCGCCGACGATGACCTGATCGGCCATCGCCAGATAGCCATACATCTCGCCCAGTGAATCCCCGAAGAAGATGTCGGGACAGTCAGAGGCTTTGGGCCACTGCGCCGTATCGAAAGGCCCCGGCAGCTGTGACCGACGGATCAAAGAAAATCCTTCCTTAACAAGCGTTTCTGCCACATCATTAAAGCGTTCCGGCCTGCGTGGCACGTAAACAAACAACGGCTTCGGCAGCGATTTCGCGGCGTGGTCCTCGCGCAAGATGCGGATGGCATGGATATAGGTCGCATCCTCGCCCTCAATCGCACTTGCAACCGTGATCACACGCCGCGCCTCTGCGCCGATCCACGCGCGCGCGGCCTGTCCTGCGGCCACCAGGTCGGGCGGCACCGGCTGATCAAACCGCAGCTCGCCAGTGACGGCAATGTTGCGCACGCCGACAGAGGCAAAGCGCTGTGCCTGCAAGTCGGACTTGACCAGCGCCCCGGCAAAGCCGCGCATCACTGCCTGTCGCAGCCGCAGCCCCGAACTGTCGCGCGTCAGGGCCCGGCTGGGATATTGCGCATTGCACATGAACAAGGGCACACCGGCCCTGCGCGAGGCCGCAACCATGCGTGGCCAGATCTCGATCTCCATCACCAAGCCGTAAGCAGGCTGAAAGGCGCGGAAAAAACCCGCATAGGCCCAGCCGGTTTCCAGCGGCACCCAGACCGCCTGCATCCGGCCTGCGGCGATATCGGCGGCAAACACCCGCAGGGCCTCGCCCCGCCCCGCCGGGGTGAAATGCGTGGTCACCACCCTATCCCCCCGGTCGAGGAGGGCCCGGATCAGCGGCACGGCCGAGCGCAGCTCGCCCAAGGACACCGCATGCACCCAGACCGCACCGGGCAAAGGCGCAGGATAGCGGCCAAAGCGTTCGGCCAGATGCGCGCTATAGGCGCGGTCTTTGCGCCCGCGCCGCCACAGATAGATCAGGATCAAGGGCAGGCCGAGCGTCCACAGCGCCGACCACAGCAGCAGAAAGCCCCGCATCATGGCCGCACCAGCGCCAGCAGATCAGTGGCCAGCGGGGTGAGCCCTCCGGCCGCCTTGTGGACGATGCACGCCGCCCGCTTTGCCATTCCGGGCAGGCCGGGGTCTTGCAGCGCTGTTGCCAGACCACCGGGGGCCAGTTGCAGCGCCGCAGCTTCGGCCCGCAACTGCCCGTAATCAGGCGCGAAATTGCTGATGTCCGGACCGTGCAGGATGGCCGTTTCGAAATGCGCCGCCTCCCAGGGGTTATGTCCGCCGATCGCATCAAAGCCGCCGCCGATCAGCGCGGTTTCCGCCAGACGGTACCACAGCCCCATCTCACCATAGGTATCGGCCAGCCAGACCGCATCGCCGCCCGATGGCACACGGCCAAGGCTGCGGCGGGCAAAGGGCAGGCGTGCCTCGGTCAGCGCAGAGGCGACCGCCCCGGCCCGACCCGCATCGCGCGGGGCAAGCACCAACAACCAGCGCGGATCGGCGCGCCACAGCGCCGCCTGCGCCACCATCGCCTGCGCCTCATCCCCCGGATGGGTCGAAGCCGCGACCCAGACCCGGCGGCCCTGCACCGCCGCCTGCACCTGCACCAGCGCGACAGGATCGGCGGCCAGCGGCGGGGCGGCCAATTTCAGCGATCCGGTGACCTGAACTCCACCCGCCCCCAGCGCGCGCAGATGGCCCGCGCTACGGTCATCCTGCGCGGTGATCAGCCGGAACCGGGCGAGAAGGTCAGCATAGAGCCCACGCGCCCGCGCCCGCCGGGCAAAGCCTGCATCGGTCATCCGGGCGTTGACCAGCGCCAGCGGCACGCCGCGCGCATGCGCCCCCACCACGGCACCCGGCCAGAGCTCCTGCTCGGCCCAGACTGACAGGTCGGGACGCCAATGGTCCAGAAAGCGCGCAACATAGCGCGGCGCATCCAGCGGCAGATATTGATGCCGGGTCTGCGGCGGCAGATTGGCCCCGATGACCTGCGCCGAAGACCGGGCAGAGGAGGTGACCAGAAACTGCAGCTCGGGGTCTTGTCGCGCCATCGCCCCGATCAGACCGCGCAGCGCCAGCACCTCGCCAAGACCGACGGCATGCAGCCAGATCAGCCGGCCGTCCGGGCGCTGAGCCGAGGCAAAGCCACGCTTTTCCGCCACGCGCAGCGGATCTTCCTTGCCGCGCGCAAGGCGACGGCGCAGCACCAGCGGCCCTGCAAGCGCAATGAGCGGACTGGCGGCCAGATAGCCCCGCAGCCCCAGACCGGTCGGTGCAGGATCAGCCACCGGGCTGATCACGAAAGGCCTTCTGCAAGCCTTGCGTCCAGAACTCGGGGCTGGCCAGCGTCTGCACAAAGCGCTCTGCGGCGTGGCCTACGCCAAATCCGGTGTCAGGCGCATGGCGGTTGCCCCAGCAGTCGGTGAGGAACTGCGCCACAGCCGCACCATCCCCCGCCGCCGCAAAGGCGACCGAAGCCGCCATGGCCCGGTTGGTCTGACGGGTGCCGATATCCAAGGATGGCAGGCCCAGAAACGGGGCCTCGCGCACCCCTGCGCTGGAATTGCCGACCATGCAGGCGGCATGTTTCATCAGTTCGGAAAAATGGGCAAAGCGCATCGAGGGGATCAGGCGGAACCGGTCCTTGGGCAGACCGTCCAGCACCGCGAAAATCGCCTCGGACCCCGGATCATTGTTTGGCGCGATCACCACGAAATTCCGCCCCGATCTCTCCAATGCCCCGAACACGGCCTCGGCCTGGGTGCCCATCGTCGCCTGTTCCGAGGTGACCGGGTGGAACACCGCGATGCCATAATCGGCAAAGGGAATGTCGTAGCGCGCGCGCACCTCATCCAGGCTGACCCCGGATGGCCCGGCGTGGAAGTCAAGCTCGGGTGACCCGATGACATGGATCGTCTCGGGCGGCTCTCCCAGGGTCATCACGCGGCGGGCTGCGGCATCGGACGAGACAAAATGATGTGTGGCCAGTTTGGTGTTGCAGTGGCGGAACACTTCGTCAATCGTGCCCGAGACTTCGCCGCCCTCGATATGCGCCGACGGAATGTAATTGGTGGCCGCCACCAGCGCCCCCGCCAATGCTTCGATCCGGTCACCGTGAATGACGATCAGATCGGGCGCGTGTTCGGTGATATAGTCGGAAAAGCCCACGACCGTTTTCGCCAGCACGATATCCTGCCCGTCGCCGGGCCGCTGGTTCAGAAACTCATGCACCCGCACACCGGGCATGCGCTGTACTTCCAGCTTGGTCAGACCATAGCGGTCCATCATATGCATGCCGGTGACAAAGAAGGTGACCCGATGGCCCGCATCCCGCGCGGCGGCGGCAAGAGGTTCAAGCTTGCCGAAATCGGCACGGGTTCCGGTGAGGAAGAGAAGGTGGCGGGTCATGGGCTACTGCTGAATAGACTGCTGCGCTGTGTGCAGCCGCCGGAAAATTGACGCCAACCATAGGCACAGCGGCCGCCGGAGGCAATCGTTACCAATGGACATTGAAGACCAGACTGCCTAAGCGCTGCGGGAGACAAGGCGGGGGCATGCGATGCAGAAGGTCATTCTGTGTATGAAGTGGGGCACGCTTTATGGCCCGGAATACGTGAATGTCCTGCACAATGCCGCGCGGCGGTTGACTACGGGCGATCTGCGCTTTGTCTGCCTTAGAGATGACGGCAGCGGGCTTGATGATCGTATTGAGATTTTCCCAATTCCCGATATCGGGCTGAAACCCGTGCATTGGACGCGCGGATGCTGGCCCAAAATTGCACTGTTTCTCGACGATCTTTATGGCTTGCAGGGCCGCGCGCTGTTTATCGACCTCGACATGGTTCTTTTGCATGATCTTGACGGCTTTTTTGACCATGGCGAGGGCCTGGTGATGCTTGATTCAGGTCCATGGCGGTATCGTGACGGCGTGCCACGTCCAATGTCATCGATTTTCGGATTTGATCTGGGAACGATGGGCTACATGGTCGACAAATTGCGTGGCGATCGGGATGCTCTTGTGGCGCGCTACGATATTGAACAAGACTTCATCAAGGGGGAGGCGCGGGCAATCCGCTTCTGGCCCCAGTCCTGGGTACGCAGTTTCAAGTACCACCAGCGTCAGCCGTTGATCCTGGATCGTTTCCTTGAGCCCAAAGTCCCCGCCCCCGAAACGCGGGTCTTGTGTTTTCACGGTCGTCCCCGCCCAATCGACCTTATCCGCCCGCCTGCCGGAAACTGGGATGTGCCGCCCCACTTTGGGCGCGGACAGGTGCCTTGGATGGTTGAGTATTGGACAGCAAACGGCGGAAGGGTCTGAACATATGCCACGTATTATCGTTTCCATGACGGCAGTTCCGCCGCGTTTCCCCTATCTTGCCGAGGTTCTGAACGGGTTTCTAAGGCAAACACTGAAGCCAGAGCAGATTTTTCTGAATATTCCCTATGAATACAGGCGCGACAGCTTCAATCCGGCAGTGCCGCCATCCGTCCCCGCGGGGATCACCGTGAACCGGGTGGACAGGGATTTCGGACCCGCAACCAAAGTTCTGCCGACCGTGCAAAAGTACCGCGACGAGGATGTGCTGATCTTCTTTGGTGACGACGACAAGATTTATGATCCGCACACGCTGGAGCGCTTTGCTGCCGCCGCCGAAAAGCGCCCGGAGTGCTGCATCGTCGAGGAAGGCAGCGACATTTACGAATGCACGGATGTGCCCTTTCAAGGCGCGCTCCTGCCGCGCTATGACCGGCGCCGGAAAGACATGCTTTACCGGTTGAAGCGGGCCGCCAGTCTGGGAAACTGGAAATCCCGCAAGGCCACATCCAGCGGCTACACCGATATTCTGGAAGGCTGGGGCGGTGTCATGGTGCGGCCAAGGTTTTTCGGCGATGCGGTCTTCGACATTCCCGACCCGTTGTGGATGGTGGATGACATCTGGCTGTCCGGCCATCTTACCGCCCGGGGTGTGCCGATCTGGCTCGAGTTCGGGGGGCCGCGCGTGCGCGGCTCTCGCAACGAGGTCAGGCGTGTCGCCTTGCACACCCAGATTGTCGACGGCATGGACCGCATCGCGTTGAACACGGCCTGTGTCCGGTATTATCAGGACACCTTCGGCATCTGGCGTCCCTGACGTCCGGATCCCGTCGGATATAGGATTTGCAAGGCTGACCATGACGACCGTACCTGTTGCCCGAATTATCAACCTCGACCGGAGTGTGGACCGTCTGACCACGATCACGGCCAAGCTCGACTCGCAAGGGATTGACTGGCAACGCCACCCGGCCATTGCCCCCGCCTCGCCAGAGGCAGCGCATGCCCATCCGCTCTACCGCCCCCAGAGGATGCGCGCCCTGTTCGGCCGCGACATGAGCCGGGGAGAAATCGGCTGCTTTCTGAGCCATATGGCGGTGATGGAAGCTGCCTTGCAAGAGGGCGCTGCCCTGGCGCTCGTGCTGGAAGATGATGCCACGCCGCAGACCACAAAGCTGCGCGAGACGCTGGCCACCCTATCCGACTGGCTTTGCCAGACGGGGCAAGCACGGGTGGATTGGGTCCATCTTTCCCGCCCGCTTGGAAAATGGGGGCGCCCCCTTGCCACGGTCGGGGATATCCAGGTGCGCCGGGCCTACCGCCCGCCCCTGATCGGCAGTGCAAATCTGTGGACGCGCAAGGGCATGCAGGATTTTCTGCACCATGTGGCGCGATACGGGATGGATCGTCCGGCGGATGATGCGATGCGGGCCTGCTTTTGTCGGTCTGGCCGTGGGGCGGTCCTGGAGCAGCCGCTTTTCGGTGAGGAAGGCTCTGTCTCGACCATCGACCCGCAGAACGAACGCACGTCAGGGGCAAACAAGCTGGTCCGGATGCGGCGCAAGGGTCCGGACTATGCCTGGGCCACGCTCAATCTTCTGCGCAAAACCTAGGGTTTTGCCCTGAACACACCTCTGCGCAGTTCGGCAGACAGGCGGTGCAGATAATTGCCGGCCCGCATCTTGTAGTTGCCCAACCGCCTGTGGCGCGGCGGTTTGACCGCCTCGGCAAAGTTAAGCCCGTTGATGGTGCTGACGCCGCCATCATCCACATGGCTTGGAAAGGGTTCCAGGCCAACAAGGCGGAAATCATAGTGCCACCAGCGCGTCGCCTCGTAATCTATCGGCAAGCGAATCGGCAACAGCCGTGGCAACAGCCGCGCCGCCAGATCGCGGGTGATCAGATAGGCCCCGAAGCCTGTCGCGGGGCCCAGATAGGCGTTCAGCTGCCAGTCCTGCACCCTGCCCCGCCGCACAGGCACCTTGGCGCGGATGCAGTTCAGTTTCAGCATGTCCCACTGATCCCTGACCGTCAGTGCCGCAGATACGGCCGGAAGAAAGTCATCGTGAAACACCACGTCATCTTCCAGAACCATGCCGACTTCCGCGCCCGAGTCGACGAGGCGTTGCCAGACCTCTAGGTGCGACAGATAGCAGCCCAGCTCTGCTGCCAGGGGCGGGCGCCCCATCAGGGCGGCAAAGCGTGTGGCATCCGCCATGGGCGCAATGCGTGCGGCCTCTGCCTTGCCATCGACTGCGGCAACGCGGGTGACGGTCAGGCCCATGCGGTCAAACTGCGCCTCCATCCGGGCGCGTCGTTCGGTGGCCCGGTCGAGATTTATCATCCAGATCGGCAGGCTCAGGCCAGCCGTCACCCCAGATCCCCCCACTTCAGCTGGGTGTTTCGCGTGACCGCGCGGGTCAGGCGTTTGCCCACCACCTTGTCGAAGTCATAGCCCGCAATCTCTCCCGATCCGGGGCGACGCGCCCAGATGTCGGACTCGGCGATCACATGACCTGCAGGCAGGTCGCGGTCGGCCACCACCGAAGCGCGGGCAAAGCGGTAGACCGGTTCTTCCGCCTCGGTCCGCTGCTTGGGGTTGTTGGCGGCGATCCAGATTTCGCGCGAGCGGTCGATCAGGTGGCGCAGTTCCGACGGGTCCATCGAGTTGATGATATCCGGCCCCTTGCGATAGCGGGTATCGGTGTAGTGACGTTCCAGAATGCACGCCCCCAGTGCGACAGAGGCAAGCGCCATTTCCGGGCCGATGGAATGGTCGGAAAAGCCCACCACCGCCTTGGGGAAGGCATTTTTCAGATCGGTCACCCCGCGCAGAGAGACGATTTCGGGCGGGCTGGGATAGAGGTTGGTGCATTCCAGCAGCGCATACTCCACCCCCGCCGCATCCAGAATGGCCACCGATGCCCGAATGGTCTCGATGGTCTGCATGCCAGTGGACAGGATCACCGGCTTGCCCTTGCGCGCGATGTGGCGGATCAGCGGCAGATTATCCGCCTCGCCCGAGCCGATCTTGTAGGCCGGCACATCGAGCGTTTCCAGAAAATCAGCCGCCGCGCGCGAAAACGGGGTGGAAATCCAGATCATCCCCAGGCTTTCGGTGTAGCGCTTCAGCTCGGCCTCTTCGTCCAGCGACAGCGCGCAGGCCTCCATCACATGCCAGATCGACACATCGGCATTGGGCGGAAAGATCGCCTTTGCCTCATCCGTCATTTCATCTGCAAGAATGTGGGTCTGATGCTTGATCATCTCGCAGCCGGCACCGGCGGCGAGGCGCACCATTTCTTTGGCGACCGTCAGACTGCCGCCGTGATTGATGCCGATTTCGGCGATGACAAGCGGGGGGTGGCCGGGGCCGATCTCACGGGTGCCGATCTTCATGGGAACCGTCCTTGCATTGGTTTGCCCTGATCTACCGCCCGCGCGGGCGCAAGGGAAGCCCTATGCCCGCAACCGCTGGGCCAGACGGGCGATCCTTGCCTGCACCTCGGGCCTGACCGGCCCCTCGCGCGGCGGGTCGAGAAGCGTGCTGAGCAGATGCGGCGCAGGGGGCGGACGGCCCCCGCCACCCCAGGTCAGCGCGCGCAAGACCTGCTGCGCCGGATCAGGCAGCCGGTCAGGGATATCGGCACCCGCCAGCGTGGCCCAAAGTGCCGACCAGCACCGCCCCACGCTCCAGGGGTTATAGCCACCCCCGCCCAGCAGCAGAAAGCGCGGGGCCATGGGCAACAAGGCGCGCAGCACCTCGACATAGGCGCGGTTCGACCAAGACAGCCGCGACAGCGGGTCTTCATCCAGCGAATCCGCCCCGGCCTGCAGCACAATGACATCGGGGCGATGCGCCTGCACAAAAGGCAGGATCACCGCCTCAAGCGCCGCCCGCATTTCGGTGTCATTGGCCTCGCGCGGCAAGGGCAGGTTGACGCAATTGCCCCCGCCGTCATCCTCCAATGCCCCGGTAAAGGGCCAGCGCCCCTCTTCATGGGTAGAGATCAGCAGGGTTTCAGGATCACCCGCAAAGCCGTGTTGCACCCCGTCACAATGATGGGCGTCAATGTCGATATAAGCCACGCGCGACATGCCCGCGCCGCGCAGGACCAGTATCGCCAGCACCGGATCGTTCAGATAACAAAAGCCGTTGGCACGGTCGGGCAGGCCGTGATGGGTGCCGCCCCCGGGTACATGCACAGCCCTTGTGCCGGTGGCCAGCAACTCTGCCGCCAGCATAACCCCGCCTGCCCCGGTGGCGGGGCGGGAATACATCTGGCCAAACACCGGGTTCGACAGGGTGCCCAGATGATACTGCGACCGTATGGCATCGGTCACCCTGCCCTCCGTCTCGGCCCTCTGCAACGCCTCTACATAGCCGGGGCTGTGCCAGCGGGTCAGCGCTGCCGGCTTGGCGCGCGGGCTGGTGCGATAGAGGGACGCTGGCAGCCAGCCCATGGCGCGGCACAGATCCATCACCGTAGACACGCGCGGCACGCGCAACGGATGGGACGGCCCATAGGACGACCCACGATAGACCTCTGATCCGATGAACAGCGGCACGCTCACCGCAACAGGGGCTCGATCCGCCCGAGGATGGCCGTCGAAGTTGGCTTGACCGAAGCCCCCCAGGTGCCCAGAACCTCTCCGCCCGGGCCGATCAGCACCTTGTTGAAATTCCAGCGCGGGGTGAACCCGTGTTCAGCCGCCAGCCAACGGTAGAAGGCATGTGCCTTTGCCCCCCGGACAGGGGTGATATCGGTCATCGGCAAGGTCAGATCAAAGCGCAGCGCACAAAAGTCCTTGACCGCCTGCGCATCGGCAAGTTCCTGATTGAAATCATCAGAAGGCACCGCCAGCACCCGCAGGCCCCGCGCGTTGTAGCGGTCGTGCAGCGCTTGCAGATCATCGAATTGCCCGGCGAACCCGCAAAGCGAGGCCGTGTTCACCACCAGCACCGGACCTCCGCGCCAGGCATCCAACTCGATCCGACCGCCGTCAATCGAGTCAAAAGAAAATCCCTGCGCGGTGGCATCCGCTGCCGCCAACGATCGCAGGGGCCAGAAGCCAAGCCCCGTGGCAGCCAAGACCTGGCCCAGAAACACCCGCCGCCGCATGCCATTCCCCCGATTATCTTAACCTGATGGTAGGCCCGACTGAGAGAAGATCAAAGCGCGGGTGTCGAATTTGCGGTGCAGCACGTACTTTTTTCAATCACAGGGGTGACAAATTTCTGACAAAGGTCCCATATATGACATTCACATGGCACCTTTCGACCATCAGATGGTCATGAAGAGCAAAGGCTTGTGCCCGCACCGGCCAGTTTGGGCGATGTCAGGCGACCGCAGCCATCCGTCGAGCAGAACAAAGAAAAAGACGATATGAAACAATCCACTTCGGCTCAATTCACCACAGCTCTGTCTGACAGCGACGCGACGCAAAACGCTGCCCTGTGCTGGCGGATGCATCGGGGCCGGGTGCAGGTGTTGCTGATCACCAGCCGCGACACCGGGCGCTGGATCATGCCCAAGGGCTGGCCGATGGCGGGCAAGACCGATGCTGAAACCGCTGTTACCGAGGCTTGGGAGGAAGCGGGAGTGCAGGGTGAGGTTGATGCCGCGGCGCCGCTTGGGGTCTATCGCTATGACAAGCTGCGCCTGCCGGACGTGGCGATTCCCTGCGTGGTCAGCGTCTTTGCCCTGCGTGTGGCAAAGCTTGCCGACAAATTCCCTGAACGCAAACAGCGGCGGCGCAAATGGTTCGATGCCCAGAAAGCCGCGCGCAAGGTGGCCGAACCTGATCTGCGCGGGCTGCTGGCGCGGCTGTCCAGCAAGGGGCAAAAACTGGTTTGTGCAACCGGCACCAAAAAGCACGCTTGAATTCGCGCAGCGGATTGTTAGCTGTGGCGCGGGATATGCAACCCTTGCTCTGGTCCGGTTATGATCCGTTACAGCCTGAAATGTATCAATTCCCATGAGTTTGACAGCTGGTTCCAGTCAGCCGCGGCTTACGAGTCCTTGCAGGGTGCCGGACATGTGACCTGTGCCATCTGCGGTGCGGCGGATGTGGAAAAGCTGTTGATGGCTCCCGCCGTGCGCCCTGCGCGCAGCGCGGCCGCTGCCGCCGCTCAACCCGCCACATCTCTGGCCCCGCCAAAGACCGAGGTTGAACAGGCGATTGCCGCCCTGCGGGCGCAGGTCGAGGCCAATTCCGAGTATGTTGGCCTGAACTTCGCCGCTGAAGCCCGCAAGATGCACGACGGGCTGAGCCCCGAACGCGCCATCTATGGCGAGGCAAAGCCCGAAGAGGCGAAAAAGCTGATCGAAGACGGCGTACCGGTGACGCCACTGCCGTTCCTGCCCCGACGCAAGGCCAACTGACCGGCGCGCCCTGCCCGGCTGTCAGACGCCTGCCACGGGCGTCTGACAAACAGGTGCAATCAAAGCCTGTGCTTAGAGATTGCACCTTGTCCAAATACGCATCCTATTTCCCGAACTTGCCGCGCAGCGCATCGGCAAAGGGGTTGGTGCCGGGGCCGGATGCTGCACCTTGTGGGGTGGCCTGCATGGGCTGTGACCTGCCCCGCTGGCCGGGCTTCTCTGCCCGGTCCGCAGCGCGTTCGCGGGCGCTCTCCCGCGCGTCGGCACTGTCCTTGCGCATGGTCAGGGCAATGCGTTTGCGCGCTGCATCCACCTCGACCACGCGGACCTGCACCACATCGCCCGCCTTCACCACCTCATGCGGGTCTTTGATGAATCGGTCTGCCAGCTGGCTGACATGCACCAGCCCGTCCTGATGCACGCCGACATCGACAAAGGCACCGAAGGCGGCGACGTTGGTCACGGTGCCTTCCAGCATCATGCCGGGTTTCAGGTCGCGGATTTCGTTGACGCCTTCGGTAAAGGTGGCGGTGCGGAAACTGGGGCGCGGGTCGCGGCCGGGCTTTTCCAGCTCGGCCAGAATGTCCTTGACCGTCGGCAAGCCAAAGCGGTCGTCGATGAACTGGCGCGGGTCAAGCTTTTGCAGGGCTGCCGTATCGCCCATCAGGCTGCGGATATCGCGGCCACAGGCGGCAGTGATGCGGCGGGCGACGTCATAGGCTTCCGGGTGCACGGAGGAGGCATCCAGCGGCTCCTTGCCGCCCGCGATGCGCAGGAAGCCTGCGGCCTGTTCAAACGCCTTGGGGCCAAGACGCGCGACCTTCAGCAGGTCTCGCCGGGTGCTGAACGGGCCGTTGGCATCGCGGTGCGCCACAATCGCCTCGGCCAGCCCGGCCCCCACACCCGACACCCGGGCCAAGAGCGGCGCAGAGGCGGTGTTGAGGTCAACGCCGACCGCGTTCACCGCATCTTCCACCACCGCCTCCAGACTGCGGCCCAGCCGGTGCTGGTCGACATCATGTTGGTACTGACCGACGCCGATCGATTTGGGCTCGATCTTGACCAGTTCCGCCAACGGGTCTTGCAGGCGTCGTGCGATGCTGACGGCACCGCGCAAGGACACGTCCAGATCGGGAAACTCTTTCGACGCCAGTTCTGATGCGGAATAGACTGAAGCCCCGGCCTCGGACACGATCACCTTGACCGGCTTTTCCGTGCCGGGCAGCACGGCCAGCAGGTCCGCCACCATCTTTTCCGTCTCGCGGCTGGCGGTGCCGTTGCCGATGGCGATCAGCTGCACCTTGTGCTTGCCGATCAGCTGGGCAATCGCCACCTGCGCGCCACGCAAGTCATTTTTCGGCTGAAACGGATAGACCGTATCTGTCGCCAGCACCTTGCCGGTGGCATCGACCACCGCCACCTTGACCCCGGTCCGGATGCCAGGGTCCAGCCCAAGGGTGGCCTTGCCGCCCGCCGGGGCTGCCAGCAGCAGATCTTTCAGATTGCGGGCAAAAACATTGATCGCCTCGGCCTCGGCCCGGTCACGCAACTCTCCCATCAGGTCCAGCGTGAGCGAGGTTTTCAGCTTGATCCGCCAGGCCCAGCTGGCCGCTTCACGCAGCCAGGCATCGCCCGGGCCTTTGGAGCCTGCCGAAAGCGCCGCACCGCAGGCCTGTTCCGCCGGGCTTTGGCCACGGGGGGCGTCTGGGTCGATCTCCAGATCTATGGTCAGAAACCCTTCGTTCCGGCCCCGCAGCATGGCCAGCACCCGGTGGCTGGGGGCGGTGGCCCAGGGTTCTTCATGCGCGAAATAATCCGAGAATTTCGCGCCCTCGGCCTCTTTGCCCGCAACCGCCTTCGCCGACAGGCGGGCAACCTTCTTCATATGCTCACGCAACCGGCCCAGAAGCGTGGCGTTTTCTGAAAGACCTTCGGCGATGATGTCGCGCGCGCCCTCCAGTGCTGCTTTCGTATCCGGCACGGCTTGGGTGACAAAGCCCGTCGCCAGCGTTGCCGGATCGGCGGCGCGGTCTGCCAGAATCGCATCGACCAGCGGTTGCAGCCCGTTTTCACGCGCGATCATCGCCTTGGTCCGGCGCTTGGGTTTGAAGGGCAGATAGATGTCTTCCAGCTCGGCCTTGGTGGTGGCCTTGCCGATCGACAGGGCCAGCGGATCGGTCATCTTGCCCTGTTCGGTGATCGACCCAAAGATCGCCGCGCGACGCGCTTCCATCTCCCGCAGATAGACCAGCCGTTCAGCCAGCAGGCGCAGCTGCGAATCGTCCAATCCCCCTGTCACCTCTTTGCGGTAGCGCGCAATGAAGGGCACGGTCGCGCCTTCATCCAGCAGGGCCACGGCGGCGGTGACCTGCGGGGTTTGCGCGTTGATTTCGGTCGCGATGGTTTGCGCGATGCGGCGGGTGGTGTCTGGCGTCATGATGGCATTCCCGTATGGTCGGAGGGCGACCATACCCAAGCGCTGTGAAGAGGGAAAGGGCAGCGACGCGCCGCCTGCCACACAGCCGACGCCAAAAGCCCCGCAAGGGACTTTTGGCAGTCTGGACTGAAGGAGATGGTACCAGCTCCCCGGCTCGAACGGGGGACCCCTAGATCCACAATCTAGTGCTCTAACCAACTGAGCTAAGCCGGCACTTGGGGGCGATTTAACGCCCCTTGCTTTGGATTGCAAGCAGGCTTTGGCGCAAAAATGTGGAGGCTGACCCGATCATGGCGGTGCTTTGGCCGGTGTGCTTGCGAAAGCCTGCAAAGAACGCTAGGCGGAAGCCAGCACAGCAAGGGGGCCAAAATGGGCATCGACAAGGAAAGCGAAATCGCCGCAAACCTTCAGATCGGGCCGACCTCGGCCGGAATGGTTCGCATCTACATCGAAGCCGATGGCGGCATCGAATTGCCGCTGGATTTTGAGCCGGAAGAGGCCGAAGAAATCGCCGAAGAGCTGCGCGCGGCTGCCGAAGCGGTGCGCGCCCTGGGCAATGGCAAGGGCGGCGGCAAGCCTAAGCCCAGGCGGAAATAACCCCAGCCGGATCACGCAGGGCCTGCAGGCGCAGCGCGGCATGGCGGGCAAAGCCCTGAACCACCGCCTTGCGGCGCGCGGGCGCGAGCAGGGTTTCCGGACCCATCCGCATGATTTCAGCCCCATAGGAATCCGCTCGGATCAGGCCTGAATCTTCGGGCAACAGGCTTGCCGGGAAATCGGCATCCACCGCCCAGAAAAACCGGTCGCACCACGGCAGGTAATTGTGCCACTTGCGATCAGCCTGATAGTCGGCGCGGCAGGATTTGCATTCCACAACCCAGATCTGCCCCTTGGGGCCAAGCGCCATCAGATCTACCCGCAGCCCGGGCGCGGGCACCAATTCTTCCACCGTCGCGAACCCAAGGTCACGCAAAGCACGTGCCACCCCCCGCGCAAGGCGCTGTCCGGGCAATGGCGGCAGGGAGTCGGTGCAATCCATCCCCGAAATATGAACGAAAGATGAACACCTGACAAGCCTTGCAGAGGGGCTGCTGCGCGCCTATCTTGTGAGGTGGCGGGTGCTGCTCTTCGCGTGCTGGGGCTTTTTTCCAGTGGCCGATAAGCAAACGAATGGATGCTGGCTCTGGCAAGATCCTGGTCTTGCTACCTGGTGCCCACCTGAGACCTCTGGCTCTCGGGAAACCATGCCACCCACGGCTGCTGCGGGCCCGCCACCTTCTGACATCGGCAGACACGAAAAAGGGGCGGATCTCTCCGCCCCTTTCCTGCTGTGTGGGGTTTTCCGGCTCAGAAGCCGAACACCAGCGAAACGCCCAGCTTGTTGTCGGTCCGGATCGCGCGGCTTTCGTCATACTCGGTCAGATAGCTGACACGAGTCGAGAAGGCCTCGGTCATCTTGACGTTCAGGCCAAGGTCGTTGTTGGCCCGAAGTGCCGAATCCGATTTCAGAACATCGGTGTCATTCGTCACGAAGAAGTTGTCGTTGATCCGGTAGAAGAACCGCGACGCGGCCAGATAGCCGGTTTCGGTCTCTGAATTGCCCAGACCGTCTTCGAGGTAGCTGACGCCGATACCTGCCTGCACACGCCAGGTCATGTCCGGTGTGTTCACGACACGGTAGCCTGGACCAAAGCCAATGAACCCATCGCGGCGCGTGTTTTCGTCACGACGATCAACGCCATCGGCGCTGATTTCCGTGGCCAGCCCATCGGTCGCCAAGCGGCCCAACGCAAAGGCGTAGAACCGGTCGCTCAGATAGTAGTTGGCGTCATAGACGACAAATACATCTTCCGTCGTGGACACGTTATTGTCCTCGGAAAACTCAAGCGCGGCTCCCAAAGTCTGTACGAACTGGCCTTGCGCGTAGCGAAGCCGGACGCCGCCAACAAGATCCTGCGACTCGTTGTTGCCTGTGTTGCCCGCGTATCCGAGCGACGCACTGCCGCTCAGACCAGGACGAAACTCCGGATTGCCAAAGCGCGCAGCATCTTCGGCGCGCTCCATATCGTCTCTGACATCGTCATCGATATCATCGATGCGGTCATCAAGTGCTTCGACGCCCGTGATGGCAACCTGAGCAATCGCCGAAGGTGCAAAAGCAACTTGAGCGACGGCAATAGCCAGCACGCCAGCACCAAAGGTGCGGAGTTTGACTGTCATATACTATCCTTTCACACTCACCGGCCTCTCTCGTGCCGGTCGCGTATGAAACGTCAGGAAGCGGGCATAGTTCCTGCGCATCACCGTTCTGTGACGCGGTGTGAACTGACCTTAGGGCAACCAAGCCATTGATTCAAAAAACTCTATGTCGCGTGACACTGCGGCGGGTTGCCTTAACGGATCAGCGCGAAGACCTTGGGCGGCCGGGCAAAGCCGGTCGGGCACTTGCTTTGGCCAGCACCGGTACCGGGACCAGTCGCGCACCTGTGCCCCCCGGTGGCTGCTGCGTCGATTCGGCCATTCGCATCACCGCGATGGCGAACTGAACCCCACCGAACACCACCCCATTGACCATCACCATCATGATCGCCGCCACCCATCCCATCGGCGACTGCAAGACAAGATGGCGCAAGCCCGCCACATCCAGCCAGAGCAGCCCTGCCACGAAAGCGACAGCAATGCCAAAGCCGATGGCAACATTCACGATATAAAGCCGGATGAGTTTGGGCATATTTGCGCTCCTGACAACAGGTCAAGCCTAGCGCAGCGCTGCAAAAGCGAAAGGCCCATTTTGCCGCAGGCGGGCCAAATGTGCCAGGTTGGTTACTTTGAGGTTAGGAATTGGAACGATCAGCCCGTCCTGGCCCGAAAGGGATAGTCCCCTCGGGCCTAAACTCAGGGCAGTTCAGAAGCCTTCGGGCTTGGCCTCATGCGCCATGTGATCCAGCACGGCGTTGACGAAGCGCGATTCCTTGCCATCGGGGAAAAAGGCTTTAGCGACATCGACATATTCGGTGATGGCAACCCGAGGCGGCGTCGGCATCTGCGTCAACTCGGCACCGGCCGCGCGGAACAGCGCACGCAGCACCGGGTCGATCCGGTCAATCGGCCATTTGGCCACCAGCGCCCGGTCGGTCATCTGGTCGATCAGCGCCTGAAAGTTCACTGCATGATCCACAAGGTTGCGGAAATGCGTGACATCGCCTTCGGCAAATTCGCCTTCTTCATAGGTGGCGCCAAAGCGGTGCACCTCGAATTCGCGGCAGATCGCCTTGATCGTCTGGCCCGAGACTTCCATCTGGAACAGCGCCTGCACCGCATAGAGCCGCGCGGCAGAGCGCATCTGCTTCTTCTCGGCATTGCTTGGCTTGAGGCCTTTGGCCGCCGGTGTGTCGTCAGTCATGCGCGGAACCCGATCCCTGTCGTCTGGCCCGCCCATTTGCGCGAGATCGCGATCAGGTGCAAGGCCGCCGCTGCTGCCCCGCCCCCTTTATTCTGTCCCGCCGGATCGGCCCGTACCTCGGCCTGGGCACGGTTTTCCACGGTCAGAATGCCGTTGCCGATGCAGGCCCCTTGCAGGCCCAGCAGGCTGATGGCGCGGCTGCTGTCATTGCACACGGTATCGTAATGCGTGGTCTCGCCCCGCATGACGCAGCCAAGCGCCACATAGCCATCATATTTCGCCTGACGCTCGGCCATGGCAATCGCGGTCGGCACTTCCAGCGCGCCGGGCACCTCGATCAGATCGACATCGGCCCCGCAACTGGCGGCGATGGCGCGGGCACCGGCCACCATATTGTCGGTGATATCCTTGTAATAGGGGGCCACCACGATCAGCAGTTTCACCGGCTGGTCAAACGTGGGCAGCGGCAGGGTGTAATGGGTTTCCGCACTGGCCATGGCTTACTCCGTAATCTTGCGGGTGCCGGTGATCGACAACCCATAGGCGTCAAGCCCGACAATCTTGGGCTGCGGCGAATTGGTCAGCAGGGTCAGGTCATTGACCCCCAGCGACACAAGGATCTGCGCGCCGATGCCGTATTGCTTGAGGGTCTGCGGCGAGGCTTCGGTATCGGAAATCAGCCGCCGGTCCAGCTCACGCAGCAATACCAGCACACCGCGCCCCTCGGCGGCGATCAGCTTCATCGCCTCAGCAAATTCCGCCGTGCGCCCTGCCCCGCCAAGGCCGACCACGTCGAGCAGCGGGTCCAGCGTGTGCATCCGCGTCAGCACCGGCCCGGGGGTGGTGATGTCTCCCTTGATCAGCACCACATGTTCCGCGCCTTCGGTCACATCGGTATAGATCCGCATCGTCCAGTCACCGCCGAATTCCGAGGTGACGGCACGTTCTTCGGTCAGCTTCACCAGGTTGTCGTTGCGGCGGCGATAGGCGATCAGGTCGGAAATCGTGCCGATTTTCAGCCCGTGCTTTTGCGCGAAAACGATCAGATCGGGCAGCCGCGCCATCGAGCCATCGTCATTCATCACCTCGCAGATCACACCCGACGGGTTCAGGCCCGCCAGCCGCGCCACATCCACCGCCGCCTCGGTATGGCCGGCGCGCACCAGCACGCCGCCGTCGCGTGCGCGCAGCGGAAAGACGTGGCCCGGTGTGGCAATGTCCTGCGGCCCCTTGGTCTGGTCGATGGCGACCGAGACAGTGCGCGCCCGGTCAGCCGCCGAAATCCCGGTGGAGATGCCCTCACGGGCCTCGATCGACAGGGTGAAGGCACTGGCAAGGCGCGAGGAATTCTTCGGGCTCATCGGTTGCAGACCCAGCTGATCCACCCGGTCGGCGGTGAGCGCAAGGCAGATCAGGCCCCGGCCATAGGTGGCCATGAAGTTCACCGCCTGCGGCGTGCACATTTGCGCCGGGATCACCAGATCACCTTCGTTCTCGCGGTCCTCATGATCGACCAGAATGAACATGCGCCCGTTGCGCGCATCGTCGATGATGTCTTCGACAGAGGAAATGGCGTCGGAATAATCGGTCATGCTGCGGATTCCTGATCGGGTTTGCCCGGCTTTACCGCGACAGGGCCACAAAAGCCAGAGGCGGGCGGCGCAGAGCGACTGTGCGCCACACCACGTCCCTCAGCTGCCAAAATACCGTTCGGCCGGAAGATAGCCCGCCAGCCGGCCCGCAGCGGCCCATTCCGCCTCCAGCCCGTGATCACCGATCAGCAACACCGTGTCGGGCGGGAGGCTGCCAAGCGCCGCGCGCAGCCGTATGCGCGCCTCGGCAAAACTGGCAAGATGGTGCGGGGCGGCGTGGCTTGCACGCAGCACCGGAGCGGCCTGCGCCAGATCCGCCGCCTGCAACGGCGGCACGGCAAGGCCGATCAGCCCCGCCGCCTGCACCGCGCCCAGCCTGACCATCCGGTCAGCGGAAAGCACCTGCCCCGCGCGCAGCACCCGCAAGGCGTTGGACGAAAACAGAAACGCCACCAGATCATGCCCGGTGCTGGCGCGCACCCCGGCATAGGTCTTGTAATCCAGCCCCAGTTCCGCAGCCCGGCGCACCCGCAGGCGCACCACCTCTATCGGCAGGGTCGGCAGCAGGCGGGCGCGGGCGGCGCGCCAGCATTGGGTGCGCCAGGACAGGCCGGTCATGTCCGGACCCCGGTTATGGCCGATGCCAGCGCTCAGTCCCATTCGCGCAGCCGCGCCACATAGCGCGCCATCGTATCCACCTCCAGATTGACCAGATCGCCCACCGCCACATCGCCCCATGTGGTGGCCTTCTGGGTATGCGGGATGAAGTTGATGCCGAAATCAGTGCCCTCAACCTCGTTCACCGTCAGCGAGGTGCCGTTCAGCGCCACCGACCCCTTGGGCGCGATGAAGCGCGCCAGGTCACGCGGCGCGCGAAAGGTCACGCGCAGGCTGTCGCCCTCGGGCACCACATCCACCACTTCGGCCACGCCATCGACATGGCCCGAGACGATATGCCCGCCCAATTCATCGCCCACCTTGAGCGCGCGTTCCAGATTGACCCGCGCGCCGGGAGCCCAGCGCGACAGGTTGGTCTTGCGCACGGTTTCCGCCGAGATCTGCACATCATACCAGTTGCGCGGTGTGGTGCCGGTGGCGATCACGGTCAGGCACACGCCGTCTGATGCAATCGAAGCCCCGATGTCGATGCCACCCACATCGTAGCGCGTCCCGATGCGGGCGCGCAAATCGCCCTGCTGCTCGGTCTGCAGAACTTCCCCAATATCGCTGACGATCCCTGTGAACATGCTGGGTCTCCTTTGCTGCAATGCGTAGCCTGCGGTTGGGGACGACGCAAGGTTGCGCACCATTTGCCAAAATTTCGCCGTGCTTTGACCAAGCCAAATGGGTAAAGGTTCAGGACTGCGCGGCATCTTGCCGCCGACAGGCACTGACGGACACCACCCGCATGACAGGTGACACACGCCGCTTTCTGTTTCTGCAAGGGCCACATGGGCCCTTTTTCCGCCGTCTGGGCAAGATGCTGCAGGCGGCGGGGGCGCAGGTCTGGCGTGTGGGCTTCAACCGCGGCGACCAGGTGTTCTGGCCTGCGGACAGCTTCATTCCCTTTCGTGATACGGCAGATCTGTGGCCCGGCCGGATTGCCGCATTGCTGCGTGATCAGGCCATCACCGATCTGGTGCTCTATGGCGACACCCGCCCGGTGCATGCGCAGGCGATCCGCGCCGCCCGCGCCGCCGGGGTGACGGTGCATGTCTTCGAGGAAGGCTATCTGCGCCCGCATTGGGTCACTTATGAACGCGGTGGCGCGAACGGGCATTCCCGGCTGATGCAGATGTCGGTGGCCGACATGCAGGCCGCGCTGGCACAGGCCGAGATTGACCAGCCCGAGGCCCCGGCCAGTTGGGGCGACATGCGCCAGCACATCTTCTGGGGCGCGCTGTATCACTGGTTCGTCATGACCGGCTCTCGTGCCTTCCCGCAGTTCCGCCCCCATCGCAAACACACGGTAGGGCAGGAGTTTCTGCTGTATTGCAAACGCCTTGTGCTGTTGCCCTTGCACCGCTGGGAACGGATGATCGCGCAGGCCCGCATTCGCAACGGTGGCTTTCCCTATCATCTTGTGCTGTTGCAGCTGGAACATGACGCCAGCTTTCAGATGCATTCGCCCTTCCGCACCATGGCCGAATTTCTGGCCGTGGTGGTTGATGGCTTTGCCAAAGGCGCGCCGCCGCACCATCATCTTGTGTTCAAGGCCCATCCGCTGGAAGACGGCCGCGCGCCGCTGAAGGCAGAAATTCGCCGTCTGGCACAGCTGCACGGGGTGGCGGACCGGGTGCATTTCGTGCGCGGTGGCAAGCTGGCGCAGCTTCTGAACCACGCGCGCAGCGCCGTGACGGTGAATTCAACGGCCGGTCAGCAGGTGCTGTGGCGCGGGATGCCGCTGAAGACCTTTGGCGCGGCGGTTTATGCCAAGCCGGAATTCGTGTCTGACCAGCCGCTCGCCGCCTTTTTTGCCAAGCCCAGCCGCCCCGATGGCCGGGCTTATCGTACCTTCCGGCATTATCTGCTGGAAACCAGCCAGATCAGCGGCGGCTTTTACTCTGCGCGCGGCCGGCAAGAGGTGCTGCGGCAGGTGGTGGACATGATGCTCTGCGCCGAAGATCCCTATGAGGCACTGGTCTCGGGAAGCGCGGCACCACGGCAACAGTTGCGGCTGGTGAACTGACCGCAAAAGCCGGTGCTGGCGTTTTCTCACATCGTTCTGTAGCCTTGCAGGCAAAACTTGAGGCAAATCCAGTCAAAGGAGCCCGAGCAGTGAACGTGCTTATTTCCAAAGGGGCAAAAGCCCTTTGCCTTGTTGCGTTGGTGGCCTCCACCGCAGCCTGCGGCCTGCCTCGGTCCGGCCCGACCAAAGCCGAGATTTTCAAAGGGTCGGTGCTGAAAGAGGGTGATGCCTTTATTGTCTCGGTCAATCCGCGTGTGACTCGGGCCACAGCCGTCATCCCCGCCTTCGGGTTCTCTGCGGCTTTCCTGAACGCGGGTGTCGTCGGGTCGGATACGATCAACTCTGGCGATACGCTGGGCCTGACCATTTTCGAAAATGTGCGCGACGATCCGCTTCTGGGCAACACTGGCCAGCGCGTCAGCGCGCTGGACGAAGTGCAGGTCGATGGTCAGGGTTACATCTTTGTCCCCTATGCGGGCCGGATCAGGGCCGCCGGACAGACCCCCGAAGGCCTGCGCCAGGCGATCACCCGCAAGCTCGACACCCAGACCCCAGACCCACAGGTCACCGTCACCCGGCTTGCCGGCGACGGATCAAGCGTGTCGGTGCAGGGCTCTGTCGGGACCACCGGGGTGTTTCCCATCGAACGCCCGACCCGCAAGCTGTCGGCCATGATCGCGCGCGCTGGTGGCGTGGCCATCGAGCCCGATGTGGCCGTCATCCGCGTCACGCGCGGGGCGCATACCGGACGCGTCTGGCTGCAAGACCTCTATGCCAATCCGGCGCTGGATATCGCCCTGCGCCCCGGCGACAAGATCGTGGTCGAACGCGACACGCGGGCCTTTGTGGCGCTTGGCGCGACCGGCGCACAGAACCGCGTGCCGTTTGAAACCCAGACCCTGTCGGCAATCGAGGCGATTGCGATTGTCGGCGGTCTCAATACCAACCTGGCCGACCCGACCGGCGTCTTCGTGTTCCGCAACGAACCTGAAGAGATTGCCAATGCCGTGCTGGGCCGCAAGGATCTGCGCGGCGCGCAGCGGATGGTCTATGTGCTGGATCTGACCCAACCCACCGGCATGTTCGAGGCCCGCGATTTCGTGGTGCGCGATGGCGACACGGTCTATGTGACCGAAGCACCTTTCGTACAGTGGCAAAAAACCTTGTCGGCGATCACCGGCACCGCCGGGGCGGCCAGCTCGCTGTCTGACGTCAGCACCGGCGGCTGAGGCCGGGGTGGCACCGCGCCCCGATGACAGACCAGAGGCCGCCGGGCAGATCCCCCGGCGGCTTTATCATTACACCGCGGGCTTTCTGCGCGACCGGACGTTGCGCCGCATTTTGGCGCTCTCCGGCCATCAGCTGAAGTTGGGCCTGCCCGGCCCCGAAGATGGCGTGCTGGTCTGGGGCCGCAGCCCCTATGCCCATAGGGGCGAGGCCGTGGCGGCGCGGCGTGGGGTGCCACTGATCCGGGTGGAGGATGCATTTTTGCGCGGGCTGCGTCCGGGCCGCCTGGGTGGCGGGCCGCTGGGGCTGCTGATCGACCCGGTGGGCGTGCATTTCGACAGCAGCGGACCCTCACGGCTGGAGCAAATTCTGGCCACCGATCCCTTGGACAATTCCAACACTCTGTCGCGCGCACGCGAGGGCATTGCCCGCCTTCGGGCGGCCGACTTGTCAAAATACAACATGCACGATCCAGCACTGCCCATCCCGGCACCCGGCTATGTTCTGGTGGTTGACCAGGCCCGCGGCGATGCCTCGATCCGGCATGGCGGGGCCTCGGCACAAAGTTTCGCGCAGATGCTGGGCGAGGCGATGGAGGCGCATCCACGGGCCCGGATCGTCATCAAGCTGCATCCCGAAACCGCAATTGGCCTGCGCGCCGGACATTACACCGGGGTGGACATCTCTGATCGCGTCACGCTTCTGGCAGACCCGGTGTCGCCCCACGCGCTGCTGGACGGGGCGATTGCGGTCTATACCGTCTCGTCGCAACTCGGGTTCGAGGCGATCCTTGCCGGGCATCGCCCGCATGTCTATGGCCAGCCGTTTTATGCGGGCTGGGGCCTGACCCATGACGCCCACCCCCTGCCCCGGCGCGGCCGCGTCCTGACCAAGGTGCAGTTGTTTGCCGCCGCGATGATCCTTGCCCCGGTCTGGTATGACCCCTGCCGTGACCGCTTGTGCAGCTTTGAAGAGGCGCTCGATCAGCTGGAAGCAGAGGTGCGCGCCTTTCGCGAAGATCGCCGCGGTCATGTGGCGGTCGGCATGCGGTTGTGGAAACGCGGGTGGTTGCAAGCGGTGTTCGGGCGCGAAACGCCTCTGGTGTTCCGGGATGCGCCGGGCGACACCCGGGGGCGCGGCATTCTGGTCTGGGCCGGGAAGGAGACGCCGGAACTGGCGCAGGCCGACGTGCCGCTGCGCCGCGTGGAGGATGGCTTTCTGCGTTCGCGCGGGCTCGGGGCCGAACTGGTGCCGCCGTTGTCCCTGGTCACCGATGATCTGGGCATTTATTACGACCCCAGCCGCGAAAGCCGGCTGGAGCGGCTGATCCTTTCCCCCCTGCCGCCGGGCGGCCTTGCCCGCGCCGCCCGGCTGCGCGAACGGTTGGTGGCGCTGGGGGTCAGCAAATACAACCTGCCCGGAACCCTGCCCGACCTGCCCCCCGGCCACCGCATTCTGGTGCCCGGGCAGGTCGAGGATGATGCCTCGATCCTGACAGGCGGCGGCCCGGTGCGGACCAATCTGGCGCTGCTGCAGGCGGCGCGGGCGGCGCATCCGGACGCGGTGCTGGTCTACAAACCGCATCCGGATGTCGAGGCCGGGTTGCGGCGCGGCACGGTTGCGGCCGGCGATCTGATCGGTCTGGCCGATGTGGTGGCCAGTCACGCCGACCCGGTGGCGCTGATCGTTGCGTGTGACGAGGTCTGGACGATGACCAGCCTGCTGGGCTTCGAGGCCCTGTTGCGCGGCAAGCCTGTCACCTGCCTGGGCGTGCCATTCTATGCAGGCTGGGGGCTGACGCGCGACCTATGCCCGGTGCCCTTGCGCCGGTCGCGGGGCGCTGATGGCGCGTGGTTGCCACGGCCAGTGCTGGATCATCTGGTGCATGCGGCGCTGATCGCCTATCCACGCTATTACGATCCGGTCAGCTGCCGCGCCTGCCCCCCCGAGGTGGCAGTGGCGCGCCTGGCGTCTGGACCTGTGCCACATCCGGGGTTCGGCAACCGGGTTTTTGCCAAGCTGCAAGGACGGTTTGCCACATTTTCGCGGCTGTGGCGGCGTTAGGGCCCGGGGAAGACACGCGCCGGCACAATGCGGTGCGATGGTAGGCCGTCGCCTTGGAACACGCTCAAGACCTCAGTAGATGTAGCGGATCTGATCTGTCCAGAACCGCTCAAGCCGTTTGAGCGAATGGTTCACCTCTTCCATGCCGGCGGCGTCAATCACTGCCTTTTTCAGCAGCACCTCAGTATGGCGGGCGAACAGATCATTGAGCACAATGCGCACCCGCCGACCCTTTTCCGTCAGCCGGACCCGCACCGACCGGCGGTCGAGTTCGGAGCGCTGATGATGCATATAACCGAGTTCCACCAGCTTTTTCAGGTTATAGCTGACATTGCTGCCCTGATAATAGCCGCGGCTTTTCAGCTCTCCCGCCGTCACCTCATTCTCGCCGATGTTGAACAAGAGCAGCGCCTGAACCGAGTTGATCTCCAGAATGGAAAGTCGCTCGAACTCATCCTTTATGACATCAAGAAGCAGGCGGTGCAGGCGTTCAACCAAAGCAAGACTATCCAGATAGCCCAGTGTAAGAACCTTGTGCGAACCATCCAGAACCGGGGCCTGATGCGTCATGCTGATCTCCGCCATCCATCAATCGACTGGCAGAATCGTCACAAACAGAAAACATTCGGTAAACCGAATTCAGATTTTGCTCAAACCTTCCGCAGCCGGTCGCGGGCAAACAGGGTGATCTGGTCCAGCAGCGGCGCAATGGCGGGCGCGGGCCGGGCCTGCCCGAAAATGAACGCCATCAGATCCTGATCGTTTTCGGCCAGCAACACCTCGTATTCGTCGAGCTGCGCGGGCGACAGCGCATCCAGATGCGCATCGGCCCAGGGACCAAGCACCAGATCCATTTCCTTGGTGCCGCGCCGCCAGGACCGCATCTTCATGCGCTTGATCCGTGCCTCGGGGGTTTCTGTCAGGGTCATTCGGCATCCACCTCTTCGCGCCGCAACAGATGATGCAGCCGGGTTTCCATCTGCCCCATATCCTGCGCCAGCGCCAGCATCTGCGCGCGCATCCGCGACAGATCGGCCAGCGCCTCAAGTGTTGCCGCATCATGGGTGCCCGGAGCCGAGGGCGCGTCAAGCCCATCGCCTTCCCCGGTCAAGAGCCAGCGGATCGACACGTTCAGCATGCCCGCCAGCATCTGCAGCCGGTTTGATCGCGGCTCTGACGCGTCATCCTCCCAGCCCTGCACCGTGGTCAGGCGCACGCCAAGCCGTTTGGCCAGATCGGGCTGCGACAGCCCTGCTGCCTCGCGTGCGCCGGCCAGCCGGTCGCCAAAGGTGGCGACCTCTGCCGAAAACCACGCAGCCCCTGTGTCACTTTCCGCCATCTTGCCTCTCCTCTACGTCGATATCGCTTGATCGGGTCAGGACCCATCCATAAGACCAAAGACCGGAAATGACAAATCAGGAGCCCATAATGCCGTTCTTGTCCGACACGCTGGCGCGCGTGAAACCCTCGCCCACCATCGCTGTCACCACCAAGGCGCAAGCGTTGAAGGCGGCGGGCCAGGATGTGATCGGCCTTGGCGCGGGCGAGCCGGATTTCGATACGCCGCAGAACATCAAGGACGCCGCCAAACGCGCGATTGATGCCGGGCGGACCAAATATACGGCTGTGGATGGCATTCCCGAGCTGAAGGCCGCGATCTGCGCCAAGTTCCTGCGCGAAAACGGGCTGACCTATACGCCCGCGCAAGTGACCGTGGGCGCCGGCGGCAAGCAGACGCTGTACAACGCGCTGATGGCAACCTGCAATCCGGGCGATGAGGTGATCATTCCGGCCCCCTATTGGGTCAGCTATCCCGATATGGTGCTGCTGGCGGGCGGCACCCCGGTGCCAGTAGTCGCCGGGATCGAGACCGCGTTCAAGATCACGCCCGCCCAGTTGGAGGCGGCGATCACGCCGAAAACCAAGTGGTTCATCTTCAACAGCCCGTCGAACCCCACGGGTGCGGGCTATACCCGCGATGAATTGCGCGGGCTTTGCGATGTGCTGCTGCGCCATCCGCATGTCTGGATCCTGTCGGATGACATGTATGAGCATCTGGTGTTTGACGATTTCGAATTCTGCACCCCGGCTGAGATTGAACCTGCGCTTTATGACCGCACGTTGACCTGCAACGGGGTGTCGAAATCTTATGCCATGACCGGCTGGCGCATCGGCTATGCGGCGGGGCCGGTGGCGCTGATCAAGGCGATGGGGACGATCCAGTCGCAATCCACCTCGAACCCCTGTTCGGTGTCGCAATATGCCGCGCTCGAGGCGCTGACCGGGCCGCAGGAGTTTCTGGCCGAAAACCGCAAGGTGTTTGAACGCCGCCGCGATCTGGTGGTGTCGATGCTGAACGCCGCCAAGGGGATCACCTGCCCGAAGCCCGAAGGCGCGTTCTATGTCTATCCCGACATCTCGGCCTGTATCGGCAAGGTCACCGCAGGCGGCACGCTCATCACCAATGACGAGGTGTTCGCCACCGCCCTGCTGGAGGAAACCGGGGTGGCGGTGGTGTTCGGCGCGGCATTCGGCCTGTCGCCCAACTTCCGCGTCAGCTATGCTACGGCAGACGAGGTTTTGCGTGAAGCCTGCAGCCGCATTCAGGCGTTCTGCGCCACGCTGGCCTGAGGGGGGGTCATGGCGGGCGATTTGCCGGAGTATTACTTCCGCATCCGTGAAAACGGTGCCGCTGTGTTCAAGGTGGATACCGAAAACCGCCAGCGCCGGATCGAGATGGAAGAAATCGCCATCGCCAATGTGCGCAATGGCAATATCAAGCCGCATGGCGACCGCAAGCTGACGGCCGAGGAAACCGCCGTCATCACCACCTGGATGGCGCAGCGCACCGCGGTTCTGGCCGCACGCGATGTCGATGACATTCACCGCGCCGTGGATCACCTCAATCTGGTGACAGGCTGGGCGCAGTCAAAGGCGGATGACGCCCAGTTGGAAGAGGTCACCGACACGCTGCTGCTGGCCATGCACGACCTGCGCACGGTTCTGGTGCGCAAAAAGGCCGAACGGCTGATGAAGGCCGCGCCAGAGGCGGAATAGCCTCAGGTGCCGCAGAAGGTCACGTAATCGCCAAACCCGCTGGGGGCTGGCAGAGTATAACCCTCCCGCCCCGGACGGTCGGTGTAGGGGTCTGTCACCTCTGCCAGCAAGGCGGTGAACGGGGCAAGGTCGCCTGCTTCAGCAGCCTGCAACGCCTCTTCCACGCGGTGATTGCGCGGGATGACCAGTGGGTTGCAGGCGCGCAGGTGACCTGCCGCATCGGCGCGCAGGCGCGCGCGCCACAACGGCAGCCACAGATCCAGCTTTGCCGGATCGGCGAACAGCGCGCGCAGCGGGGTCACATCCCCCGTCGCCGCATCGGCCAGACGGCGAAAGGCAAGCGTCCAGTCTGCCCCCTGCCCCTCCATCGCGGCCAGAAATCCGGTGGCAAGATCATGGTCGCCGTCCTGCGCGCCGTCCAGCGCCAGCTTGCTGCGCATCACCGCCAGCCATTCCGCCTGATAAATCGCGGCGATGCCAGACAACCGGTCGTTCAGCACCTGCACCACCGCCTCTGTCCCGCCCATCAGCGGCAGCAGGCTTTCGGCCAGCTTGGCCATATTCCAGGCCAGAATATGCGGCTGATTGGCGTAAGCATAGCGCCCCTGATGATCGATCGAGGAAAACACCGTGCCCGGCGCATAGGCCTCCATAAAGGCGCAGGGGCCGTAGTCTATGGTTTCCCCCGACAGCGCCACATTGTCGGTGTTGAGCACGCCATGCACAAAGCCAAGCCCCATCCACGCCGCCACCAGCCGGGCCTGACGCGCAATGATGCGGTCAAAGAAGGCCAATATCCGCCCCTCCTGCCCCACAAGATCAGGATCATGGCGGGCAATGGCGTAATCGACCACCCGGGCCAGCGTGTCATGATCGCCGCGCGCCGCCCAGAACTGCAAAGTGCCCACACGCAGATGGCTGGCGGCCACGCGGGTGACCACAGCCCCTGGCAGGCGGCCCGCCTCGCGCCGCACATCCTCGCCCGTCAGCGCCACGGCAAGGCTGCGCGTGGTGGGAACGCCCAGCGCCGCCATCGCCTCAGAGATCACATATTCGCGCAACATCGGACCCAATGCCGCCTTGCCATCGCCGCCGCGCGAAAACGGGGTGCGGCCAGAGCCTTTCAGCTGGATATCCCAGCGCCGCCCGTCAGCCCCGATATGTTCCCCCAGCAGATGCGCCCGGCCATCGCCCAGTTGCGGAGAAAATCCGCCGAACTGGTGGCCGGCATAGGCCAGCGCCACTGGCTCTGCCCCAGCCGGCAGGCTGCCCCCGGCAAACCAGCCGGGGTTTTGCACCAACACCTCCGCCACCAAGCCCAGATCCGCCGCAAGTCCCCTGTTCAGCACAAGGATCTGCGGCGCAAGCGCGGCGTCCGGGTCTTGCGCCACAAAGGTGCCGGGCAGATCGCGGGTCCAGGAATTGTCAAAGCGGAAGCCGCTGTGCAGGGCAGAGTGTGGCGTCTGGTCGGTCATCTGTCCTGTCATCCCCATCGCGCGCAGCATCGCTGCAATCCCTGTCGATATGGGGAACGGGCCGACAAACGCAACCCGTCAGTCCAGAACCTCGATGCTGCTCAGTTGCCAGACCGAGCGGGAATAGCTGACCTCGTTCTTGTAGGCCGTGTTCACATCATAGGGATAGATCATCCACAATGGCCCCTTGTCGCGGGGCGACAGGTCTTTGCCATCCATGCGAAAGGCCAGCACCGGCCCGCCTTCGACAGCCTCGGTTGCCGGGATGTCGACGGCATAATCGTTCAGCGCGACCAGACGCAAGGTGCTGCCATCCGCGCCAAGCTGCGACAGAAGGCGGAACAGTTCCACGCCCTGAAACTCGCTGGTGCCATCGGTCCAGATCGTGCCGGTGTGGACCGTCACCACGCCCATTGCCTCGATCATCGCCCGGTCGAGCGCGGCTTCGGCATTGCCATTGGTCGCCGCAATATCGCCGCGCACTGTCAGGATGATATCGCCGCTTGGTGGTGGCAAGGCTTGGGGCGGGGTCTGCGCCATGGCCCCAAGCGATGCCGCAGCGCCTATTGCACATGACAGAACACTTGCCCGGACCCATCCCATCCCGCTGACCAGCGTCAGAACCTTCATCGCGCGTCTCCCCTTGCACAGAACCGGGATACCGGATCATGTGCCGCTGTTCTCCTATCCAAACGCATAGGAAAGTACCGGATTTGCACGAAAAAGGGCAAGGTCAAGCGGCTTGGCACCGCCCGGCCCGCAGGAAAGGCCGCGCCGACAGGCTTGGGAAAAGGATGCGGGCTAGCCGGTGGTCTCCGTTCCGGGCATCACATCTTCCGGTGCCGGGGCCACGGATTTGAGGATGGCATAGGCGGTCTTGCCCGGCGCAAGCCCCATCACCTGCGCCGAGCGACGGGTGATCCGGGCCAGTACAGCGCCGGCGGGTGTGACCAGCCGGACCATGACGCCCGGGCCATCGCCCTGATGCATCGCCTCGATGGTGCCGGGCAGGATGTTCAGCGCCGACAGCCCGACGGGGCGGGCACAGGACAAGATCACGTCATGCGCCGCGATCCGCAACCGCACCAGATGGCCCGGTTCGGCACGGATGCGCGGCAGGAACAGCGGGATGCCCCCTGCCTCCAACTCGCTCAACCCGTCCGGGTGCTGACAGACCAGCCGCGCCGCGATCACCGCACCAGCCCCGCGCACACCGACGGGCCAAAGCGCCGGGTTCCCCAGCACGTCGAAGGCCGGGCCAATGCCGGTCACCCGCCCCGCATCAAGCGCAACCACTGTTGTGGCCACCCGTGCCACTTCGGCGGGGGAATGGCTGACATAGAGGATCGGCACTTGAACTTCGTCGCGCAACCGCTCGAAATACGGCAGGATTTCGGCCTTGCGCGCTTCATCCAGTGCCGACAGCGGCTCGTCCGCAAGGATCAGCTTTGGCGCGGCCAGCAGGGCGCGGCCAATCGCAACCCGCTGCCGCTCGCCCCCCGAAAGGCCGGCCGGCCGCCGGTGCAGCAAAGGGCCGATGCCAAGCATTTCGACTACGCGGCCCATGTCCTCGCGCGCAGCCCCCTTGGGCGCGAACCACGCGCCATAGGACAGGTTCTGCCGCACTGTCAGATGCGGGAACAGCCGCCCTTCCTGAAAGATATAGCCCAGACGCCGGCGATGCGGCGGCAGGTCCACCGCCGCCGCCGTGTCCAGCAAGCGCCAGCCATCCACCGACACAAGGCCCTGCTCAGGCCGCACCAGACCTGCCACTGCATTGACAATCGTGGTCTTGCCGGAGCCCGACCGGCCAAACAGCACGGTCACGCCGGGGGGGGCGTCGAACGCCACATCGAGCGTGAACGCCCCGATCCGATGGGTCAACGCCAGCCGCAGCATCATCCCCCCGCAATCCGGCGGGCCACCGCACGGCTGACCCATTCCGACACCAGCAGCGCCACCATCGCGATGCCAATGGCCACCCAAACCAGCCGCGCCGCCTGTGCATCGCCGCCGGGCACCTGCAAGGCCGTGTAGATCGCCGTGGGCAGCGTCTGGGTCTGGCCGGGGATGTTCGAGACAAAGGTGATCGTCGCGCCGAATTCCCCGATCGCCTTGGCAAAGGCCAGGATCACCCCTGCGATGATGCCGGGCAGGATCAAGGGCAGCGTGACGGTCAGGAACACCCATGGGCGCGACGCCCCCAGCGTGGCCGCCGCCTGTTCCAGCCTGGGGTCCACCGCCTCGATCGCCAGCCTGATGGCGCGCACCATCAGCGGAAAGGCCATCACCGCCGCCGCCAGCGCCGCCCCGGTCCAGCGGAAGGCAAAGATGATGCCGAACCACTCCTCCAGAAACTGCCCCACAGCGCCGCGCCGCCCGAAGGTGACAAGCAGCAGATACCCCGTCACCACCGGCGGCAGGATCAGCGGCAGATGCACCAGCCCGTTCAGCACCTGCTTGCCCGGAAACTCCCAGCGCGCGAGCGCATGCGCGGTCAGGATGCCCAGCGGCAGGCTGACCAGCACCGCCCAGAACGACACTTTCAGCGACAGGGCAACCGCGCGCCATTCGTCAGGGGAAAGCCAGTCTGCCATGCGCGCGCCTTCAGTTCAGGACCCTGAAGCCTTGCGCCGCGAAAATCGCAGCCCCCGCCTCAGATGTCAGCGCCGCAAAAAATGCCGCATCCGCCGCATCTGCCGCCCCGGTCAGCAGCGCACCGGGGAACAGGATCGGCGGATGGCTGTCTGCCGGGAACGTCCCCACCACGGTGACCCCGGGGGTGGCGACCGCATCTGTGGCATAGACAATGCCATAGGGGGCCTCGCCAGCTGCCACAAAGGCAAGGGCTGCCCGCACATTGTCGGCCTGTGCCACCGATGGTGCCACGGCGTCCCACAAGCCAAGGCTTTGCAGCGCCGCCTTGCCATATTGCCCCGCCGGCACAGACTCGGCCAGTCCCATGGCCAGCCTGCCTTCGCCCAGCAGCCCCGCCAGATCAAGGCCGGGCGATAGCTCGACCGGGGCTGCCCCCGGCCCGCCCACCAGCACCAGCGCGTTGCCAAACAGATCGCGCCGGGTCTGCGGCCTGACCAGCCCGGCCTCTTCCACCACATCCATCCATTCCACCGCGGCGGATAGAAAGATATCGGCAGGCGCACCTTCTATGATCTGTCGGGCCAACGCGTTCGATCCGGCGTAGCTGATGGTCACGCCATGCCCTGTCGCCGCCTGAAACTCGGCCGCCACGGCATCCAGCGCGGTGCGCAGCGAGGCGGCGGCAAAGACCACCACCTCCTCCGCCTGCGCCGGAGCGGCAAGACACAGGCTGACCGCACAGGCCAGCAGGGATGTCCGGGCGTGGGTCATACGTGGCTTTCTTGCTTGGGGGCAGCGGTTTGTGGCTCTGTCAACCAGAGTCCTGCAATTCGCGGCGCAAGGCAAGGGGCCGCTCCAGTTCTCCCACAGCCTAGGACAGCTCTGCGGCCAGCCTTTCCAGCATCTGGCAGCAGGCCGCCAGCTCTGCGCCGGTGATGTATTCGTCAGGCCGGTGCGCCCGCAGGATCGCCCCCGGGCCGCAGATGATGGACGCAATCCCTGCAGCATGGAACAGCCCGGCCTCGGTGCCATAGCTGACCGAAGGCAGTGCCGGTTGACCGGTCAGGCGCTCCAGCAGCTCGGCCAGTGCCGGATCTTCTGGCGGCGGCAGCGCGGGGTAGCTGCTCAGCTCACTGTGCGATACGCGCAGCGCCGTACCGTCAGCCACCAGATCGGCCAGCCGGTCAAGCACCATCGCGGTGATCGCCTCTGGCGGCTGTCCGGGAACAGAGCGCACCTCCATGCGGACCCGGCAACAGTCGGGAATGATGTTGACCGCTGACCCGCCCTGCACCACCCCCGCGACAATGGTCGGCCCGGGCGGGACAAAACGCGCATCAAAAGGCCCCTCCGATGCCAGCCGCGCCGCCAGATCACGGATGAACACCAGCATCTCGGCCGCCGGATACAGCGCGTTGATCCCCAGATCAGGCTGGGCGGAATGCGCGGCGCGCCCCTCGATCACCAGTTCCGTGGCCTGCTTTCCCTTGTGCGACAGCACCGGGCGCAGATCCGTCGGCTCCCCAACGATACAGGCCAGCGGCGGGGCGCAAAGGCCGGGCAACCGGTCAATCAGATGGCGCACCCCGCGGCATCCGATCTCCTCATCATAGGAAAACGCAAGATGAATGGGCTGTCGCAGGTCCATCGCCTGAAACGCAGGCACCATGGCGATCATGCAGGCGAGAAAGCCCTTCATGTCGCTTGCCCCCCGGCCAAACAGCCGGTCGCCTTCGGCGCGCAGCCGGAACGGGTCAGAGGTCCAGATCTGGCCGTCAACCGGCACCACATCCATATGGCCAGACAGAATATAACCGGGCACATCGCGCGGGCCGATGCTGGCGAACAGATTGACCCTGTCCCCCTCTGGCCCGGTGATCACGCTGCATTCCAGCCCATGCCGCGCCAGATGGCTGCGGACACATTCTGCCATGCGGGTATTGGGCTGGCCGGGCAGATCCGGGATCGCCACCAGATCAGCCAGAATCGACTCGGGTGTCATGGGGCCTTCCTCTGGGTTGCGCCTGCCCCATCATCGCGCCCGCCGCGCGCAAGGCAAGCCCGCGTCGCAGTATGCTTTGCGCAAATGCGCCCGCACCCGCCGTGCGGGCATGGCGGTTGACCGGCCCTGACGATACGACCGGCCGACGCCATGATTTGCACGCCCTGCAAAGCTGTGGTCCACTCTACGCTGCCCGCTACCGGGCGGGATCAGACGCAACCCCGGCTGCACCACTGGACATCCGCTTATGGCCCAAAGCTATCCTTTCGACCCCGCGCTTGACGTCTGCGCTCTTGCACGGGCGCTTGTCGGCGCGCATCTGACGGTGCGCGGTGCCGGTGGGGTGATCATCGAGACCGAGGCCTATGCGCGCGACGACCCAGCGTCACACAGCCATCGGGGACCGACGCCACGCAACCGCAGCATGTTCGGCCCGCCCGGCCATGCCTATGTCTACCGGTCCTATGGCATTCATCTATGCCTGAATGTGGTGGGCCGCCCCGGTGAGGCGGTTCTGATCCGCGCCCTCATGCCTGACACCGGTCTTGGCCTGATGCGGCAACGCCGCCCCCTTGGGCCCTTGTGCGCCGGGCCGGGCCGGCTGTGTCAGGCGCTGGACGTGCAGATGAGCGATGATGGCAGGGCCTTTGACGGCGATGCGCTGGTGCTGGTCGCGCGCAGGGGTGCCCCGCCCGATCTCCTGACCGGGCCCCGCATCGGACTAAGCCGCGCAACCGACCGACCCTGGCGCTTTGGTCTGGCCGGAGCACCGGGACTGAGCCGGGCGTTTCCGGCGCAATAAGGCGCTTGACGCGTCCAGCGGTGCGTGGGCCAGCCCATTCTCGCCGCTGTCACAGAACAGCACGCCCACCGGAAGGATCAATCCTGCTGTGTTCGGTCAGGTTGGGTTGAGCAGGTCGTTCAGCGGCCAACGATGCGGTTCGCCAGTCTGGCGAGCCGCGAGGTGCGCAACCCGCCCTTGGCTGCTTCGCGCCGGTCGGCCAGGTTGTACAGCCAGTACATGCCATGCACGCCAAGCCAGCGGAACGGCTCCACCTCCCATTTGCGGGGCTTGCGGTTGACCCATGGCAGCGTGGTCCGCTCGGTCTGCTTGTCCAGCACCAGATCGGCCAAGGTCTGCCCCGACAGATTGGACGTGGACACCCCAAGCCCGACATAGCCCCCAGCCCAGCCGATGCCGGTCTGCGGATCCAGCCCCGCCGTGGTGCACCAGTCGCGCGGCACACCCAGAACGCCACACCATGCGTGGTCCAGTTTCAGGCTTCGGGTCTGCGGCAGCATCCGGTACAGAATGTCTTTCAGTTTTTCCACCGTTTCGGCCTGGGTTTCGCCATTCACATCGGTCCGGGACCCGAACCGGTACGGCACGCCCCGGCCTCCCATGGCGATGCGGTTGTCCTGAGTGCGCTGCGCATAGCAATAGGCATGCGACGCATCGCCGAACACTTCATAGCCGGTCCAGCCCAGGTCCTCCCACATCTCGTCGGGCACGGGTTCTGTCACCACGATGGCACTGTTCAGCGGAATCCACTCCCGCGCATTGCCGGGAATGCCATGGGTAAACCCCTCGGTCGCCCGCACGATCCGGTGCGCCGCCACCGTGCCGCGATTGGTGGTGACATGGCCCTTGCGGATGCCAGTCACCGTGGTCTGTTCATAGATCGCAACCCCCTTGCGGGAGACGGCCTCGGCCAAACCGCGCACCAGCTTGGCCGGCTGCACCCGGGCGACACCGCCTGTCACCAATGCGCCCTGCACATCCTTGATGCGGATGCGGGCGGCGGCCTCGGCCGCACCAATCAGATGGCTGCGCGCCTGAGGCACGCCCCAGGCCATGTCATCGGCCTGTTCGGCACGCAGCCGCTCCATCTGGGCGGGGGTGCAGGCAAAGGTCAGGCAATCGGTGCGCCGGATGTTCGCGTCAATCCCTTCCGCCTCACAAACGCGGATCACTTCATCCACCGTTGCGCGCAGCTGCCGTTCAAAATCGATCACGCCTTCACGGGTGCCGGTGGACAGGTATTTCGAGCGGTTCCACGAAAACCCGCCAGAGCACCAGCCGCCATTGCGCCCCGAGGCCCCAAAGCCGGCAAACTCCTTCTCGATGATGGCAATCGACAGATCGGGATTGGCCGCTTTCAGGTAATAGGCCGTCCAGAGCCCGGTATAGCCTGCCCCCACAATGCAGACATCGACATCGATATCGCCGGGCAGTGCCGCCCGGTATGCGGGCAGGCCGCCCATATCGGCGTACCAGAAAGACACATCGCCGTTCTTCATCGCGTTCCTCATCTTATCCGTCATGCCCCGCAGTCGAACCGTCATCGGCCAGAGGCGGGCCGTCCTCTGGGTTCCGGATCAGTTCGACCGTGCTGCCGATTGCAGGAGGGAAGAACAGGATTTCAACGATTCTATGGCGCGGCGGCAGTCCGCATGACGCGCGCAAACGCGCCTGCCGGTGTTGCCAGCAGTCTTTGGTGGCCATGGAGTGAAAATTGGCAGGCCGTCCAGGGTCAAGGTGGCCTACCCGTCGCGCAACAGTGCTTCGGCCTCGATTTCTACACGGTGATCCCCGATCAGCCCGGCGACCCGCACCAAGGTGTTGGCGGGCTTAACCGAACCGAACACCCGCCCATGCGCGGCAGATACCGCCATCACATCGGACTCGTCGGTGATGTAGATCCGCGTCCGCACGATGTCTTCGGCCTGCCCGCCGAGCGAGGTGACCGCCGCCACGATCCGGTCAAGGATATAGGTCGCCTGCGCCCCGGCATCCTGTGGTGCCACTGCGCGCGACACGCCCGCCACAGCCGTAGTGCCCGATACCAGAATCCGATCCCCGATCCGCTGTGCGCGGCAATAGCCGGCGATGTCTTCCCATTTTGACCCGGTCAGCACCTGCGCCCCGCCCGGCACCGGCTGCGGCACAAAAGCCTTCGGCACCTCCGACAGGTGATGCGACAGGTCGCCAGAAGCGGTCAGGAAGGGCGGCCTGCGGTATTCATCGCCACAATCGCCCGGAATCGGGGTGGTGGCAGCAAACGCCGCCTCCAGCGTGGCACGGTCCTCCGCGTCCAGCGCGAAGGCAAAGAGGTTGAGGTTGTCGCTTGCATGCATCGCCTCGCCCAGACGCGCGCCAATGATCACGCCCGCAACGCGGCTCTGCTCCAGCACCCAGCGGGTCGCGATGTTGGAGATCGAGACGCCATGTTTGCGCGCCACGCGCGCCGCTGCCTGCAGCACGGTCTGGAACGCGTCCCACCCGCCTGCGGCCTGGATGAAGCGGTGATACTTCATCTTGGACCAGTCGGCGATCTGCGCAGGCTCGGGCTGGCCCAGCCAACGGTCCGACAGGAACCCGCCGTTCAGCGTGCCATAGCCAAGGATCCACGCGCCGTGTCGCGCGCAAACCGCCGCCAGATCCCCCGCCGCGCGACGGTCCATCAGTGAAAAACTGACCTGGTTGGTCAGAAGCGGTACGCCGTCCGACAGCGCCAGATTGAAATGCGCGGCATCAAAATTGGTGACGCCCAACTCGCCGATCAGCCCCTCGTCGCGCAGGCGCGCCAGTTCGTGCAGCGCGTCCAGCCAGGCCGGATGCTCGAACGTCCACCAATGGAACTGCAACAGGTCCACCCGGTCCACCCCCAGCCGCCGCAAGCGGTCCGTCACCCCGGCGCGCACCACTTCAGCCGTCATCGGCCCCGGCGCGGGGCACCATTTGGTCAGCGCCACGGGGCGTGGGTCACCGCCGCGCGCGAGCAGCCGCCCAGTGATGATCTCGGCGCTGCCGTAGTGATCGGCCATGTCAAAGGTATCGAACCCCGCCGCCGCATAATCGGCCAGCCAGCCCGCCCCCGTCTCGGGGTCGATGGTGGCACCATCCTTTTCGATATCAGCCACCTGCCACAACCCGGTCAGGGCGCGCGAAATCTCCAAACTATCGGTCAGGCGCAGGCGGTCTGGTCTGGCGGTCATGGGTCAGCTTTCGGGGATAAGGAAACGGAAGGATCGGGTGATGTCAGCCTGCAGCGCTGCCTGTGCGGCAGAGCGGTCGCGCGCGCGCAGGGCCGCCACGATCTCATGGTGATGCGCATGTTCGGCAATCTGCCCGGCCTGCGGACGATTGATGATCAGGTTGAGATAGGCCCCATATTGCAGCCACAGCGCCTGTATCAGTGGCAGCAGCACGTCAGAGCCGGAATATCCGTAGAGCGTGAAGTGGAAATCGTGGTTGGCCACCAGATCAGGCAGATTGTCCGGCCCGTCCTTGGCGCGGGTCAGGATGGCATCCAGCATGTCGATGCCTGCAGCATCGATCCGGTCCATCGCCTGATCCAGCACCAGACGTTCCAGCGCCAGTCGCGCCGCCATCAGGTCCGCTGCGCGACGGGCATCAAAATGCGGCACCATCAGCGTGCGCGACGGCGTATCGACCAACGCGCCTTCGGCCACCAGCCGCCGCACCGCCTCACGCACAGGGGTCATCGACACGCCCAGTTGTTCGGCCAACATGCGCAGACTGAGCGTATCGCCGGGGGCGAAGGCGCCGCGGGTAAAAGCATCGCGGAGCGCGAAATAGGCATTCTCGCGCAACTTGGTCAGGTCGAGACGGGCAATGGCCTGAGTGTTCATGGTGACTCTTGACAGACTCATTGGGTATCTTTGATAAAATATCACAGATCACAAGTGACTCGGTCAAGCCCGGAAAGGCGCATCGATGGAACGAGACGGCGAACGCGGGTTCTGGCTTTATGATCTGCGGGTCGACACCGTGCTGGACGGGCGCGTCCCGGTCTGTCGCCATATCGAAGGCGAGTCGTTTCGCGTGATCGGCGAAAACCTTGTGTTCGACGCAGGCCAGCAGGTGTCGATGTATGCCCTCATCGGCGTGTTGCCCCACCTGCCCGCCCGCCAACGCGACACCGACCCGGATGACTGGATGAGCACAGACGCCGAAATTGCCTGCGCAGATCCGCATTGCGGAGGGCGGTTCCGGATCGTGCGGGAAGGCCGCCGCTGGTATTCCCATGCCGCGACCACCGGTCTGCCCGACCAGCGCGCCACACCCTATTGGAAAGACTCCGAATGACTGTTGAGACCATCGACCTTCGCCCCGGCCACCGGATTTCGCGCATCATCAAGGGCGGCTGGCAACTGGCGGGCGACCATGGCGAGGTGCGGCCCGCCGAGGCGATTGCCGATATGGAAGCCTTCCTTGACGCCGGGATCACCACCTTCGACTGCGCCGATATCTACAAGGGCGTGGAAGAAATGATCGGTGCCTTCATCGCCAATGTCCGCAACCGCCGCGGGGCCGAGGTGGCCGACCGCATCGTTGTCCATACCAAGCTGGTGCCTGACCTGACCCGTCTGGCCGACATCCGCCCTGACGAGGTGGAGGCCATCGTCGACCGTTCGCTGAAGCGGCTGCAGATCGACCGGATTCCGATGGTGCAGTTCTATTGGTGGGATCTGTCCATCGGCAACGCGGTCGAGGCGCTCGAGGTGCTGAAGGACTGCCAGCGCAAGGGCAAGATTGCCACACTGGGCGTAACCAACTGGGATACGCCGGGGATGGACCCGTTCATCGACGCAGGCTTCGACATCGCCTCGGCGCAGGTGCAGTATTCGGTGCTTGACCGTCGTCCGGCGGCGACAATGGCCGCATGGGGCGCGCAGCGGGATGTGCAGATCCTGTGTTATGGCACGCTGGCGGGCGGATTCCTGACCGATGGCTGGCTGGGCAGACCCGACCCCGGATTTCAGTTCGACAACCGCAGCCTGATCAAATACCGCCTGATCATCGACGAATTTGGATCTTGGGATCTGTTCCAGACCCTGCTTGCCACACTCAGCGCCATTGGTGCCCGGTATGGCGTGTCGCTGTCCTCTGTCGCCACCCGCTGGGTGCTGGATCAGCCGCAGGTCGCCGCCGCCATCGTCGGCGCACGCTATGCGCGGCATCTGCCCCAGACGCTGGAAGCGTTCCGCCTGACACTCGACGATGCCGACCGCGCGGCGATCGACGCGGTTCTTGCACAGGCCGGGGGGCCGCATGGCCCGGTGTACGGGCTGGAGGGTGATCGCAGCGGGCGGCACGGCCGGATCATGAAATACAACCTCAACACCAATCCCAACGACAAAGTCCACGGCGCATGACCGACCCGGTGCTGTCCCTTTCCGCGCTGACCCGGGATTTCGGCCCGTTCCGCGCAGTGGACGGCGTGTCGCTGACCATCCGGCGCGGCAGCATCACCGGGTTGATCGGGCCGAACGGCGCGGGCAAGACCACGCTGTTCAACATGGTGGCGGGCACGCTCAAACCCACATCGGGCACTGTGTCGCTGAACGGGACCGACATCACCGGCCTGCCCTCCGAGGCATTGTTCGCGCGCGGGTTGGCCCGCACCTTCCAGATCCCTCGCCCGTTCCGCCGGATGTCGGTGCTGGACAACGTGATGCTGGCCCCACCTGCGCAGCTGGGCGAGACCGTGTTCGGCGCGCTGTTCGGACGCGGCAAGGTGGCGGCCGAGGAAGCCCGGCTGCGTGACAAGGCGCGCGACATTCTTGCATTCATGACGCTGGACAAGCTGGCCGATCAGCCGGCGGGCAAGATCTCGGGTGGGCAGATGAAACTGCTGGAACTGGCCCGCGCGCTGATGGGCGACCCAAGCGTGATCCTGCTCGATGAGCCCGCCGCAGGGGTGAACCCGTCGTTGACCCGCACGCTGATTGAACGGATCGAAGAGCTGAACCGGCGCGGCACCACCTTTGTGGTGATCGAACATGATATGGATTTCGTGATGCGCCACTGTGACCCGGTGATCGCCTTGGCCGAGGGCCGCGTGGTGTTTGAGGGCAGCGCCGATGAGGCGCGGGTCAATCCGCTGCTGCTTGACGCCTATCTGGGGGCCCCGGCATGACCGCGCTTTTGACCATCGCCGCGCTGGAAGCAGGCTATGTGCGCGACCTGCCGATCCTGCGGCAGGTGAACCTGTCGGTGATGCGCGCCAGCCTGACGGTGATCATCGGGCCGAATGGGGCTGGGAAATCCACGCTGATCAAGGCCATTGCCGGTCTGGTGCCGGTATCGGCGGGCACGGTCACACTGGACGGCGCCGACATCACCGGCATCCGCCCCGACCAGATGGGTGCCCTGGGCCTGGCCTATGTGCCGCAGACAGATAACATCTTTCGCCACCTGACCATCCGCGAAAACCTCGCCCTCGTGTTGCGCCGCGTGCCAGACCGCACCACCCGGCTGGACGAGCTTTACGCCCTGTTCCCGCCACTGGCCGCCAAACAGGCCGACCGCGCAGGGTCATTGTCGGGCGGGCAACGGCAGATGCTGGCTGTCGCCATGGCCCTGTCGGGTCGGCCGCGCGTGATGCTGATGGACGAACCTTCCGCCGGGCTGTCGCCCAAGATCGCCGCCGAAGTGCTGGACCTGACCCGCAGCCTGACGGCGCAGGGGGTGACCGTTCTGCTGGTGGAACAGAATGTCAAACAGGCGCTGCGGGTGGCCGACCACTGCTATATCCTGGCCGAAGGCCGCAACCAGCTGGACGGCCCCGCCGCCGCCATCCTGTCGGACCCGATGGTGGCCGAAATCTATCTGGGCGGCAAACGCGTGGGGGCCGCATGATCCAGAGCCTCGTTGACGGCATCCTGACCGGTGCCATCATCAGCCTTGGCGCCATCGGCCTGACGCTGGTCATGCACATGCTGCGCTTTGCCAATTTTGCCTATGCCGAACTGCTGGCCATCGGGGCCTATGCGGCACTTGTGTTCGATGTGCTGTTTTCGGGGCTGGTCCCCGTGCTCGACACCGCCTTCGCGCCCCTGACGCTGAGTGGGGCGCTGGCCCTGGCCACGATCATCGCCATGGTCATCACCGGGGCATCAGCGGTTGCCATAGACTGGCTGGTGTTCAGGCGCATCCGGGCCAAGGCCGACGCGCTGTCGATGGTGTTTGCCTCCTTCGGCGTCGCGCTGATCGTGCGCAATGTGCTGGTTCTGATCTTCGGTCACAGCGCGCAGCTCTATTCCAACGATATCGCCTTTGCCATCGTGGTCTCACGCGATCCCCTGCTGCTGATCAAGCCCGATCAGGTGTTCGTGCTGGGGGCGGCACTGGCCCTGATGACCGGGTTTCATCTGATCCTGACGCGCACCACATTCGGCTTTGCCCTGCGCGCAGTCGCCGAAAACCCTGCCCTTGCGCAGGTGTCGGGCGTGCGGCTGAGCACGATGATCACCGCCGTCTGGATGATCGGCGGCGGCTTGTCGGCGGCGGCGGGGGTGTTCTATGCCCTGACCAACCAGATCACGCCGGTGCTGGGGCACAACTTTCTGCTGCCGGTGTTTGCGGCCACCATCGTGGGCGGCATCGGGTCGGTGCATGGCGCGGTGCTGGGCGGCTTCATCGTCGGCATCGCCTCGGGGCTGGCTCTGATGGTGCTGCCCTCGGGCTATGCGCCCGCGATGCCTTTCGTCATCATCCTTGCCGTGCTGCTGGTCCGCCCGAATGGGTTGTTTGGAAGGGACGAGTCATGATCGGCCTGATCTCTTACCTCGCCTTCTTTGCCACCATGGCGGGCATCCTTGCCATTGTCGTGCTGGGGCTCAACCTGCAATGGGGCTACACGGGCCTGTTCAACGGCGGCGTCGTCGCCTTTTTTGGTGCTGGCGCATACGGCACCATGATCCTGGGCGGGCGGCCCGAGCCGGGGCAGTTCGGCGGGTTTGAATGGCCCTTCCTGTTTGCCCTCGCGGGCGGCGTGCTGCTGGCGGGGGCAATCGCCTGGATCGTTGGCATCCTCACCTTGCGCCTGCGCCACGATTACCTTGCCATCGCCACCTTCGGCGTGGCCGTGGCCTTCGAAAGCATCGCGCGCAACGCCGAATGGCTGACGGGCGGGGCCAAGGGGTTGCGCGGTTTCCCCCGCCCGCTGGAGGCGGCCATTGGCAACACCTTTGTATACGGGTTGTGCTTTCTGGCCATGGTGATGGCCGTGCTGGCGGCGGTCTACTGGGCGTTGCAACGCCTTGTGCAATCGCCCTATGGCCGCGCCCTGCGTGCCATCCGTGAAGATGAGGTGGCCGCCCGCAGCCTTGGCAAGAACCCCACCCGCCTGCGCCTGCAGTCCTTTGTCATCGGCTCGATGATCATGGGCGTGGCGGGCGGGCTTTATGTTGCGTTCTACGCCTTTGTCAGCCCGCAGGATCTGGCACCCATCCTGACCTTCCAGGTCTGGGCCATGCTGATCGTGGGGGGGGCCGGCAACAACCGGGGCGCGGTGCTGGGGGCCTTCCTGATCTGGGGGGCCTGGACCGGCAGCGGCTTCGCCCTGTCGAAATTCGCCCCCGCCGCGATGCAGCTTTACACCGGCCCGATTCAGTACATCCTGATCGGGACCGTGATTGTTGTGATGCTCTTGTGGCGCCCGCAGGGACTGCTGCCCGAACGCATCACCCAGCGCTTTACCAAAACGGCCAGCAAGGTCGGAACAACCAGCAAGGGAGCTTTCTGAATGACACGCAAGATCATGAGTTTTTCGGCCGCTGCGGCACTGGCCGTCATGGCCAATGCGGCTGCCGCACAGGACTGTTCGGTCAAGGTCGGCATCGTGCTGCCAACCTCGATCGACTGGGGCAAGCCGATTGCCGAAACCGCGCTCTGGGTCGCCGACATGGTGAATGAGGCAGGCGGCGTCGACGGCTGCAAGGTGGAGTCCATCCTGCGCGACGACCAGAACGACGCCAAGGTCGGCGTCGATGCTGCCAAGGCGCTGGTCGATCTGGACAAGGTGCAGCTTCTGATCGGAGCGGTCGGCTCGGGCGTGACCATCCCGATCCTGACCTCTGTCACCGTGCCTGCCGGGGTCATGCAGATTTCGTGCTGTTCCTCCTCCACCCGACTGACCGACCTTGCCGCCGAAGGAGCCCTGAAGGGGCTGTGGTTCCGCACCTTTGCCACCAGTCAGGTGCAGGCCTCTGTCGCCGCAATGGTCGCAAAGGAAGCTGGCTACAAGAAGGTCACCATCCTTTACAAGAATGACGACTGGGGTCAGGACCTTGGCAAACTGGCCGCTGACGCCTTTGCCAGTGCCGGGATCGAGGTGGCCACATCCATCGCCATCACCGACGCCCAACCCAGCTACCGCGCCGAAGTGACCGAAGCCATCGGCACCGCGCCCGAGGCGGTATACCTTGCGCTTTACCCCAAGGAAGGCATCTCGGTCGTGCGCGAATGGCTGTCCTTGGGCGGCACCACCAAGATGATCGGGGCCAATTCGCTCAAGTCCGACGAGTTCCGCGATGCGGTGGGCATGCAATATCTGGCCGAGTTCATCGGCACCGATACCTCCTCGCCGCGCACCGACAGCGCCACCGGCTTTGTCGCCGCCTATGAGGCAAAGTTCGGTACCGCCCCCACTGGCCCTGGCCTGCCCAACAGTTTTGACGCGACGGCGATTTCGCTCCTGGCCTATCACGCGGCGGGGCGCGATGCGACGGGCGCAGAGATTGCCGCCAAGGTGCCGATGGTCACCGACCCGACGGGCACCCCGGTGACGGCGGATGTCGCGGGCATCAAACAGGCGATGGCGCTGCTGTCCGAAGGCAAGTCGGTGTCCTGGCAGGGTGGAACGGGGGCTGTCGCATTCGACCAGTTCGGCGATGTGTCGGCCCCGGCTGTGTCATGGGGTTTTGGCGAAGCCGGGATTGATGAAAAGCGTTACTTCACGCTGGAAGAAGTCGGCGCCTTCATCACGTCGATGCAGTGACCAAAGGGGGTCCGCTGCCGCAGGGGCGCGCGGGCCGCCTGCCCCCCGAAGACCTGACGGCTGTCAACCTGATCGGCCGTGGCAAGATCGGCGCGGGGGTGGCCGACTGGCTTGCGGCGCGTGCGGGCTATGTGGTGACACAGGTGGGGCGGGATGGTCACGCGCCACCCGCCCCCCTGACGATAGACACCGCCGGGCCTTGCGCCCTGCGCGACTTTGGCGAGGCGTTGCTGGCGCAGGGCGATCTGTGGACCGTCGGCGCCTCTGCGCTGATCGACCACCGGCTGCATGACCGGCTCCGGGCGGTGGCCACGGACCATGGAACGGAGTTACGGCTGTTCACCGGCTGGATCACTGGCCCAAATCTGTGCCCGCCCGGCACCGGCGCGCGGCTGCACATCGAACAATCCGCCCCTGACCTTGGCCCCGCCCCCGGCCTGCTGTTCGAAGGCCCCCTTGCCACGGCGGCCTTGCACTTTCCCGACCATCTGAACACGGCAACCGCCGCTGCCCTGGGCGGCCCGGGCATTGACGCGACCAGCATCGCCTTGCATTCGACCGAAAGCGGCGGCCCACACGTCATCCGCGCCCGCTTCGACATGGAGGGGCAGAGCATCACCTCGGAAACCAGATTTGGCACCGGGCCGCATCCTGTTACCATGGCCATCATAGCCGCCTTGCAGGCACGAGGCCGCTGGCTGCGCTATGGCTGAAATCGTGGGGGGATTGACCAAAAGAGCTTAAAGCGCACCTCTGAGATGCCAAAGCTCGGGGAACAGTTCCACCTCCAGCATCCGGCGCAGGTATTTCACCCCGCTGGTGCCCCCCGTGCCGCGCTTGAAGCCAATGACGCGCTCAACAGTGGTCACGTGGTTGAAGCGCCAGCGGCGAAAATAATCCTCAAGATCCACCAGTTTTTCCGCCAGTTCATACATCACCCAGTGACCTTGCGGATTGCGGTAGATCTGCGACCACGCGTCGATCACCGCAGCATCCGGCGCATGGGGCGCGTCCATCCGGTACACCGCCGGATCGAAGCGCAGGTCCAGCTCTGCCTCAAGCGCCCGCAGCGCGACGTGGTACAAGGACGGCCGGCCTAGTTCTGCCGTCAGCTTGGCATGCAGTTCGGGCCGGTGTTCGTGCACCTTCATCATCGCCGTATTGCGGTTGCCCAGCATGAATTCGATCAGCCGGTATTGATGTGACTGGAAACCGGAGGAGGCTCCAAGGCTGTCGCGAAAGGTGGAATAATCGCTGGGAGTCATTGTGCGCAGGACATCCCAGGCGTTGTTCAACTGCTCGAAGATCCGGGCGACGCGGCTCAGCATCTTGAACACCTCGCCGGACCGCCCCGCCAGCATCAGCTCCCGTGCCGCGCCCAACTCGTGCAGGATCAGCCGCATCCACAGCTCTGACGTCTGATGCTGCACGATGAACAGCATTTCGTCATGGGCCTGAGACAGCGGCTTCTGCGCGCTCAGCAGGCCGTCCATCGACAGATAGTCGCCGTAAGACATATCCTGCGCGAACGACATTTTTGCGCCATCAGTTTCGGGATCATGGGCCATTGTCATCCGGGATCTCACAGCTTTGATGTTACTTCAGATGGTGCGGTCGGCATGGACCTGTCGCGGATTTGTGCCGCTCTCAGTGCCCGTTTAGGCCACTTGCCGCTCCAAGGCCAAGGGGCTTTTGCCTGCCAGTGCCAAAGGCTGTTGGCGCGGGCCTTGGCGCGCCAGATAGAGATGCGGATGGAGGTCCAACCGCGCGCCAGTGATCCAACCCAGTCGCATGCAAGGCAAGTCCAGTGGTTCGACCGATTTTCCGGCCGCATCCATCCCGGCTTTCTGGCCAATCTCATCGCGCCGCTCCGGAGCGGGGCGACTTTGCAATAGTGCATCGCTGTGTTCGTCCAAACCCCGGAAATCCATCTTCTCCGTTCCGACAGCGTTCAGGCCTCAAGCATCCGATCGGCACTGGCATCGAACAGCGTGCGGGCATAATCCGTGGTCATCTTTGCACCGGCAAGCTGGTCGCGGGTCAACTCCTCGACCGCGCGGCCATGCTGCATGACCAGCACGCGGTCACACATATGGTCAATCACCGCAAGGTCATGGCTAACCATCAAAAAGGTCAATCCGCGTTCCTCGCGCAGCCGGTTCAGCAGGTTCAGCGTTTCGGCCTGAACGGAGGCATCCAGCGCCGAGGTCGGTTCATCCAGCAGCAGGATTTCCGGCTCCAGCATCAGGGCGCGCGCGATGGCCACCCGCTGGCGCTGCCCGCCAGAAAGCTGATGCGGATAGCGGAAGCGGAAGTTGGCGGGCAGGCCCACATCCTCCAGCGCCTTGACCACCCGCGCGTCACTGCCGCCGATGCCATGAATGGCGAGGGGCTCCGACAGGGTGCGGTCCAGCGTATGGCGCGGATGCAGGCTGGCATAAGGGTCCTGGAACACCATCTGCACCCTGCGGCTGAAGGCACGGCCGCGTGGGGTGGGCACCGGCTGCCCACCGATGCGGATCTGGCCCGCCGTCACGGGGGCAAGCCCGCAGATCGCGCGCAGGATGGTCGATTTGCCCGAGCCGCTCTCGCCGACCAGACCATAGCTTTCCCGGGCATCGACCCGCAGGCTCACGCCTTCGACTGCGCGCACCAGCTGGCCTTTGGTCCCGTATTGAACCGACAGGTTTTCAACCTCGATCAGTGCCATCGCCCTACTCCGCCCATTCCGCAGCGCGGTCCAGCCCCGGCAGGGGCGCGCGAGACCCGCCGATCCGGGGCAGGCAGTTCAGCAGACCCCGTGTATAGGGGTGTTCTGCCTGCATCAGGTTCTTTGCCTCCAGCTCTTCGACCACGCGGCCCTTGTACATCACCAGAACGCGGTCGCAGAACCGCCCCACCAGCCGCAGATCATGGCTGATGAAGATCAGCCCCATGCCCCGGTCGCGCACCAGCCCATCCAGGATCGACAGCACTTCCGCCTGCACCGTCACATCCAGCGCCGAGGTTGGTTCATCCGCGATCAAAAGGTCCGGGTTAGGGATCAGCATCATCGCAATCATCACCCGCTGGCCCATGCCGCCCGACAATTCGTGTGGATAGGCCTCCATCACGCGCTCGGGCCCGCGGATCTGCACCGCCTCCAAGGCCTCAATGGCTTTGAGGCGCGCAGCGCGCGCCGACATGCCGTCGCGCTGACGCAGACCTTCGGTCAACTGCGCGCCGACCTTCATCACAGGGTTGAGCGAATATTTCGGGTCTTGCATCACCATGGCAATCCGCTGGCCGCGCAGGGCCCGCATCTCGCGTTCCGACGCCCGCAAAAGATCTGTGCCGTCAAACACCATCTCGGTCGCCTCGATCCGCCCCGGCGGGCGGATCAGCCGCAGCACGGACCGGCCCGTCATGGTCTTGCCCGATCCGCTTTCGCCCACGATGCCCAGCCGTTCGCGGCCAAGGCTGAAAGAGACGCCACGCACGGCCTCGACCCGGCCCGCCTCGGTGTCAAAGGTCACGCGCAGGTCTTTTACAGAAAGCAATGTCATTTGCCCGAACTCCTTGGATCGAGCACATCGCGCAACCCGTCACCCAGCAGGTTGAAACCCAGCGAGACGATAAAGATGGCAAGCCCCGGCATCGTGGCAACCCACCACTGTTCAAACAGAAACTTGCGCCCCGAAGAGATCATCAGGCCCCATTCCGGGGTCGGCGGCTGCACGCCAAGGCCAAGAAAGCCCAGACCGGCGGCAATCAGGATCACGCCTGCCATGTCCAGCGTGACGCGGATGATCACCGAGGGCAGGCACATCGGCATCACATGGCCCCAGATGATCCGCCCTGCCCCGGCCCCTTGCAGGCGCACGGCGGCGATGTAATCCGAGGTCCGCACCGTCAGCGTTTCGGCCCGCGCCACCCGTGCATAGGGTGGCCATGCCGTCAGCGCGATGGCCAGCACCGCGTTTTCAATCCCCGGCCCCAGCACCGCCACCAGCGCCAGCGCAAGGATCAGCCGCGGGAAGGCGAGGAAAATATCGGTGATCCGCATCAGCACCTGATCGACCCAGCCGCCGAAATAGCCCGCAACCGTGCCAATCAGCAGCCCGATCAGAGGGGCCGTCACCGCGACCAGCGTCACGATGTACAGCGTGATGCGGCTGCCATAGGCGATCCGGCTCCAGATATCGCGTCCGAAATCATCAGTGCCCAGCCAATGCCCCGGCGTTCCGGGGGGCAGCAGCCGTTGCGACAGGTTTTGCGCCAGCGGGTCATGGGTGGCGACCATGGGTGCAAAGGCCGCAATGAACAGCAAGACAAGGATGATGAACAACCCCACCATCGCCAGCGGATTGCGCCGCATCCGCAGCCAGGCAAGGTAGCTTTGACCCAACCGCGCCTGGGTGCGCGAGGCGGGGCTTGGGTCGCGCAGCCATTCGGTCCATGTGGCCATCAGCGTGCCCTCGGATCGACAAGGCGATACAAAAGGTCAGACGCCATGTTCAGCGTGACAAAGACCACGCCCACCACGACCGTACCGCCCAGAACGGCAGGCATGTCGGCGGCAAACAGCGCGTCGGTGATATAGCTGCCCAAGCCCGGCCAGGCAAAGATCGTCTCGGTCAACACGGACCCTTCCAGCAGATAGGCATAAGACAGCGCAATCACTGTGATCAGCGGCACCATCACGTTTTTGAGCGCATGGACCCAGACCACGCGCCATTCGGGCATCCCCTTGACCCGCGCCGTGGTGATGTATTCCTGTCCCAGCTCATTCATCATGAAACTGCGGGTCATGCGGCTGATATAGGCCATCGACGTGTAGCCCAACACCGCAGATGGCAGGATGATATGGCTGATCGCATTGCGGAACATGGCCCATTCACCGGCAAGCGCGGTGTCGATCAGGATCATGCCGGTTCGCTGCTCTACATCCAGTTCGAACATCATCGAGAACCCGGCATCCAGCCGCCCCGGCCCTCCAACCCAGCCCAGAATGCCATAAAACACCAGCAAGGCCAGAAGTCCCAGCCAGAACACCGGCATGGAATAGCCCATCAACCCAACGATCCGCACGATCTGGTCCACCCATGTGCCGGGCCGAGTGGCGGCCAGTACGCCGGCAGGCACGCCCACCAGCACACCAAACAGGGTGGCGATGGTGGCCAGTTCCAGCGTCGCCGGGAAATAGCGGATGATATCCTCTGACACTTCGCGCTTGGTGCGCAGCGACTGGCCCAGATCGCCCTGCACCGCATTGCCGACATAAATTGCGAACTGCTTCCACATCGGCTCGTCGAGGCCAAGCGCCAGCCGCGTCGCCTCGTATTGCGCCGTGGTGGCACGTTCGCCGACAATGGCCAGCACCGGGTCAATGGGCACCACGCGCCCGATGATGAAGGTTACCAGCAACAGGCCCAAAAGGGTGATAGCCAGCGAGAGCGCCGTGCCGCCGATCAGACGCAGCACACGGGGAAGGCCGGACAATCGGCCGGCAGGCGGGGCGGGAGCGTCAGGAGCTGCGGTCATGCGCGGCAGGTATCGGCGGGCAGGTTTGACCCCGCCCGCCGACAGACCCTTACTTTTCGGTCAGCCAGTAGGTCACCGAATCCACGGTGCCGCCGGTGTAGAAGTTCGAGATGTTGCTGCGCATCGCGGTGCGGTTGTTTTCCTGGAACATCATGATGAACGGCGAGGTGTCGCGGTGTTGGCGCTGAATATCCTCATACATCGCCCGGCGCTTGTCGGTGTCACGCTCCATCACGGCGGCCTGCGTCATGGTCATCAGCTCGCCCGGATCATAGGCGTTGCGCCAGGCAAGGCTGCCGGTCAGCTGGGCCTCATCCGAATTGTCGCCGTTGATCACGAAGGTTGAGGCGTTGGTATGCGGGTCGGGATAGTCCGGCCCCCAGCTTTGCAGCGTCAGGTCATGCTGACGGGCGCGGTATTCGCCCAGCACTTCCGCACCTTCGCCGATGGACAGGGTCAGGTTGATCCCGGCCTGCGCAAAGGTGTTCTGCACCGATTGCGCCATATCCGTGCGGTTCTGGCTGTTGCGCACCGACATGGAGATGTTCAGCGGCAATTCGACCCCGGATTCCTCCAGCAGCGCCTTGGCCTTTTCGATATCCAGCGCATAGGGGGTCTCCTCGATCGCGCCCAGATAGCCGCGCGGCAGGAAGGCCTGATGCACGGTCTGTTCGCCCTGAAGGAAGCTTTCGGTCATGCCCTGATAGTCGATGGCCCAGCGCATCGCCTCCAGCACCTTGGGATTGGCCAGAGCCTCGTTCTTCTGGTTGGCAGAGATGTAATAGATATAGCCCGCAAGATCGGTTTCCACGCGGATGTCGGCATTGCCCTCCATCCCCTCGATATCCACCGAGGTCACTTCGCGGCTGACGTCGATATCGCCCCGTTCCAGCAGCAGGCGGTTGGTCGCGCCCTCGGGGATGTGACGCATGAACACGCGCTTGAGCTTGGCATCACCGCGCCAATGGCCTTCGCGTGCCTCAAGAATATAGCTGTCAGACGGTTTGTAGGAGAGAAGCACATAGGCCCCCGTCCCCGCCGTGTTCGACTTCAGCCATTCATTGCCCATGTCGCCATTGACCTCATTGGCCATGACGGTTTCCTTGTCCACAATCGCGCCGACGGCCGCGGTCAGGCAGTTGTAGACAAAGCTGGGCGCATAGGGCTGATCGGTCTTGAAGGTGACCGTGTCACCGTCAAAGGTGATCATTTCCTCGACATTTTCGGGCGTGAAGCCGAACTGGGTCAGGATGAAGGCCGGGGTCTTGTTCAGCTTGACCACACGCTGCAAGGAGAACGCCGCATCCTCGGCCCGCACCGGATTGCCCGAGGCAAAGGTGACGCCGGGGCGCATCTTGAACGTGTAGGTCACCCCATCTTCGGCCACCTCCCAGCTTTCGGCCAGACCGGGAACCAGCACGCCCCGTTGCGTCGGGTCAAGTTCTACCAGCGTGTCATAGGTATTGTTGATAAGATCAGTGCCAGAAAACTCGAACGCCTCATGCGGGTCAATGGACACGATGTCGTCAATCGCATCGCCGATCACCAGCGTATCGGCCGGGGTCTGTGCCATCAGCGCGGCAGGCGCGGTCCCGGCCAGGAAAGAGGCCAGCGCAAACGCACCGGCACGGCGAAGGGTCAGATCAAGTTTCATGGAAGACTCCCTGTCTCTCTTGTTGCTATGCGTCTATACCCGGACCGGGCAGGCGCAACTTTGACCAACTGGGCAATTTTTGTACCCCCCTGTCAAGGCGAGTCGTATCGTCGTTACAAAGAAGGACAATCCCATGCCGATGCGCCCGGTTTTCGATGGCCACAACGATGTATTGAGCAAACTCTGGGCAGCTGGCGACCGGACGGGGGCCGCATTTTTCAACGGCACAGAGGGCGATCTTGATCTGGCAAAATGCCGTGCGGGTGGGTTTGCGGGTGGCTTTTTCGCAGTCTGGGTGCCGGCCGATCCCGCAGCCGCGCCCGACCCGATGGCAACCTATCGCGCGTTTCCGCCTGTCGACCCGATGATGGCGCGGGAGGTGACGCTGGACATGGCGGCAATCCTGCACCGCATGGCCGCAGACCGGCCCGATGCGATCCGCCTGTGCCGCAGCGCTGCCGAGGTTGAGGCTGCGCAGGCGGCAGGTGCCATTGCCGCCCTGTTGCATATCGAAGGCTGCGAGGGGATCGGCGCCGATCTCGACACGCTCTATCTTTATCACGCCGCAGGCCTGCGGTCCCTTGGCCCGGTCTGGAGCCGGGACAATATCTTTGGTCATGGGGTGCCGTTCAACTTCCCCGCCTCGCCCGATACCGGCCCGGGGCTGACAGACGCGGGGCGGCGGCTGCTAGCCACCTGCAACCGCCTGCGCATCCTGTTCGACCTCAGCCATCTGAACGAGGCCGGGTTCTGGGATGTGGCAAAGCTGACCGATGCGCCATTGGTTGCCACCCATTCCGGCGCACATGCGCTCACGCCCGCCACCCGCAACCTGACCGACCGCCAGCTTGACGCCATTGCCGAAAGCCGGGGGCTGGTCGGCCTGAACTTCGGCGTGGCCTTTCTACGCGATGACGGGGTGAAGAACGCCGATACCGGCCCCGAGGTGATGCTGCGCCACATCGACCATCTGATTGGCCGGCTGGGCGAAGGCGGCGTGGCGCTGGGGTCGGACTTTGACGGCACCATGATCCCACGCTTTATCGGGTCTGCTGCGGGCCTGACCAAGCTGACGCAGGCAATGGAACAGGCGGGCTATGGGGCAGATCTGATTGCCCGGCTCTGCTGGGGCAACTGGCTGGACGTGCTGCGCCGCACCATCGGCTGAGTGCCGCAAGCTGACTTGCCCCAGGTTTTCTTGACAGATTGCAGTGTCAGCTTTTGCCACTGCTAGATGACGTTCGGTGACAGCATGCCCCTCCTCGCGTGTTTGCGCTTGGCTGTGGCGAGGATCACCCTCAGCAAATTGGCCCGGCGGCAGTAATGCCACCGGGCCGCAAGAGGCCGGTTCCGGCTTGGTCAGTGCGGTGTTACGCCGTCTTGGGGGTCCGGCGCCGCATTGCGGCCAGCACTCCAAGCCCTGACAGCAGCATCAGCGCGGGCAGCGGCAGAGGAACCGCCGCGACCTGGTAGGGGTTCGTCCAGGCCAAGGCGAAGGTGCCCTTGTTGTCGCCGAACAGGTTCAGACCGGCAAACTCACCGCTGAGGGGCAGCAACAGCTTTGCAAAGTCCAGAACGCCGGAGAAATCGCCGCCCACCGTCAGGAACTCGAAGAAATCGCTGGTGCCCGGAAACAGCCCGTCAAGGAAGCTGAAGCTGAGCGAATAATCGGACAGGGCGGTGAAATCGCCGGCGACGACCAGCTTGTCATATCCGCTTGCGCCGATCTCGAAGTCGAGAAGCGCACTGTCCAGCGACAGATCGCCATCGACAAACAGCGTGCCGATGCCCATGTCGCCAGGCCGCAGGATGGCGCTTTGGCGCAGTTCCAGATTGCTCAGATGCCCGATGCCGCCGATCACGGCGCCGCCCATGACCGTGGTGCCGGCCGAGGCGACGGTCGAGCCGTTGACCAGCAGCGTGCCGGCCTCGACCGTGGTCGAGCCGGTGTAGGTGTTCACCGCCGCCAGACGCAGAACGCCGTCACCTTGTTTCGACAGATCCCCTTCGCCCGAAATGACTCCGCTCGCGGTCACGGCTGCGCCGGCATCCGCCACCGACAGTATCCCGCCTTCACCCTCAAGCGAAACCTCGCGGCCAAGCGTGGTCATCTCGGTGCCGTCGATCCGCAAACTACCATCGGCAAGCCGCAGACGCGCCGCTGCTCCGCCAAGGGCGGCATCCTCGGTCACCGCGACGATGCCGCCATCGGTCACAAGGGTTTCACTGATGAAGGAATGGTCGTCGATGCAGTATTCTGCGATGGCTCCCGCCAGACGGCTGTCCGAGCTGCCACAATCGAGAAGGGTTTTCTTCTCGGCTTCGGTCAGCCAGTCGAGTGTCGGTATGCCATTGGCGTCCGACACCTGGCCAAGATAGACATCGGTACGAGCATTGTTGCGGGTCAGGTTGAACACACCGTCCCGGCTCTCAAAGGTCGATGCGCCTTCACCCCAGACCAGGCGGGTCTGCTCGCCCAAAGCACCGGCGTATTTCTCCAACTGCGGACCAACCCAGGTGAATTCGTGCCCGACGGGTTCGTGGTCCGACAGCGGCGCGGTCTGGCCATTGCCCAGATCGACATAGAACTTGTCGACGACGCCAAGATACTGATCGGCCGGATCATCGGTGAGCGCGTACCATTTGGCATAGGGTCGCGAAACCAGGAAGTGGTCGATCTTGACCCGGTCCCAGCTGGTCCAGGTGTTGGTGGCATCCTCGCCATAGCTCGGCCAGGTGGTGCTGCCATCCCCGGCGGGGTGCGGCGCAAAGCCTTCACGGATGGCTTCGGTCTGCATCATCACAAAGTCCTTTTTCAGGACGTTCATGGTCACGGGGATATTGCTGGCGACCGGATAGGTCTCGTCCCGCAGGCCGACATCGCGGCCCTGTGCGGCGGCAGTGGCGAGCGCGGTGCCCCACTGGTTCCAGGACAGCGAGTCGATATTCTGGCCCGGAAAGCTGTCCTGTATGACCTGGCGCATCACCGCCTCGTCACCGTTGGCGATGTATTGATAGGCCAGATCGCGGTACAGGCTGTTGTTGCCGACGGTGCGGATCAGGCGGATCTGGGCAGTCACGTCGTGCAGGCCGCGTTCAGACACGTCACCGGCGTTGAAGTCACCGCCCATGATGACCGGGCCGTTCTGTTGCTTGACCCATTCGACCAGCGCGCCCGCTTCGCGCAGGCGATTTCCCGAGGTGTCGGCATAGTCGAGGTGGATCGATCCGATGGTCGTCGCCGGACGACCGCCCGCCGCATCGGCGACGGCGAAGGTGATGTTGCGACCGTTGGTGTTGGGGGTATCGGGCAGCTGATAGCTGCCCACCGTGCCCGGAAGCCGCGAGAGGATGCCCGAGCTGCCTCTGCGCGCGCCCTGATACTGGCCCAGCCCGGCCTCGCCCAGAATCCCGGGCAGGTCGGTGACAAAACGGCTTCCGTTTTCCTCTTGGAACAGCACGGCATCATAATTTCCGGGGATCAGCAGCTGCGCCGCCAGATCGGGCCGCTGCTTGAACTTGTTCCAGATGTTATAGGTCAGCAGGCGGAGCGTATCGCCTTCGGCCTGTGCGGCCCCCGTGGGGAGGGCCAGCAACGCGGCGGCAGTGGCCAGAAGGATCGCCCGCTTGCGCAGACTGCGCATAGGGTTGCGGGTTGGGGATGGAGCAAGAGGCATGGTGAGGGTCCACTTCACATGATTGGCATTTCCGGTGTCATTAGATGATCATTGAATGTAAATTTTATTACATTTTTGATCCTGGACCCACGAGTTTGCATCATTTTGGACCGCCGTCGCACCTTTTAGGCAGACGAAGCCACTGTCCAGCCATAATCTTGCCTGAATCTGCGGCGACGTTAAGAGTTTTCTCGGCCTGTTGATGGGTTCAGCCGATCAGGACCCTGCCACCCGAGGCGGCGATTCGCATCGCCACCTCGTCAGGTGGCGGCCGATCCGAAATCACACAGCTGATCTCTGACAGATTGCCCATCTGCACCAGGCCACGGTTGCCGAACTTGCTGTGATCCACGGCCAGATAGGTCCGCTGTGCCTGCGCCATGGCCGCGCGCACGACGGTTACCTCGGCAGGGTCGTCATTGGTCAGCTCGCCACTCGCCTCGACCCCGGTCACCGAGAGGATGGCCAGATCAAAGCGAAAGCCGGACAGAAAGGCCGCCGTGGATTCCTGAAACACCGCGCCATCCACCAGACGGACAAAGCCGCCGGGCAGAGCCAGGATGAAAGAGGTCTGGTCTGCCAGAAAGGCCGCAATCCGCAGACTATAGGTGACAACACGCAAATCCTTGGCACCCACAAGGGCACGGGCAATCGCCTCGCAGGTGGTGCCGGTATCAAGAAAGATCGCGCTTCCGTCGGGAATTTCGGCCGCCACCCGAACGGCGATCCGCTCCTTTGCCGCACGGTTGGCGATGCGCCGGTCGCGCAGGGTACCAGCGCCGACCCCGTCGATCACCATCGCGCCCCCCGGTACCCGACGCAGGTATCCGCGTTGCGACAGCTCCATCACATCGCGGCGTGCCGTCTGGGTGGTAACCGCAAAATGCTGTGCGATCTCGTCCAGCGTCAAATGCCGGTCCAGCGTCAGCCGCTGCAGCAGCCGCTGTTGGCGCAGAGCTTTCTTGTCTTCCAAACCGTCCATGCCGCACCTTGCCCGCCGTCCCGGCCCTGTTATCCTGGGTTAGTGCAGCACGGCGGCCGGGTCCATCAATTTCCCGAAAAGACCAATGCCCCTGCAAGCGGAAGCCCCTGACTCGGCCGCGGACCCTATGCGCGTCGGTGCCGGCAGAGGGTGATTTCAGGGCCGGTTTGCAACCGGCACTCATCAGAAATTCAGCCCAAGTTGACCTGCCCCCCGGTCGTCCTCGTTCATAATGAGGGTCTTTGGGGTTGATAGTGGTCGGTTTCGGGGTGGGCAAGCGCGCGGAGCCCTCAGATCGCTCAAGCGCCCGGCGCGCGTCGGACGGGGTCTTGTTGCCCAGCGAGGAATGGAGCCTGACGTTGTTGTCGTCATATTGCAGAAGGCCAGCGTGCGGCCGGCATCCGCCAGGCTGCCGAAGATCTCCTCGTTGATCCGAGCGGCTTCTATACATGGCTGCGAGAGCCTTTGAGCCATCGTCCGTTGGAAGACCGGCACCAAAGCGTGCTGCTGAGCAGGCTTGGGATGACAGCGGCGAGGTTTATGGCGAGCGCAAGCTGCACTATGATCTGTGCGACATGGGCGAAGACATCAGCCCCAACCGGGCGTGGCGCCTGGCCCGCCTGGCGGGCATAAGGGCCCAGATTGGTTACAAAAGGAAGGCGGGCTCTTACGGTGGCAACCCTGCAGTCGTGGCGGACAGCACTCTGAACCGGGAATTCGATGTCGATGCCCCGACCAGTTCTGGGGCGAGCCATGGAAGGTGCCATTGGTCCGAGCCCAATGGCGAGCGACATAACCTACATCCGCACCCAAAAGGGGTTCTTGTATCTGGCGGTCGTGATCGATCTGCTTTCTCGGCGCGTGCCGGCACAAGATGGGGAGCTACACCCATCCCCAGGCAGAGGTGATAGCCGCCACCGTTGCCGGCATGCCGCACAGGGTGGGCGGCATCCGCATGGCGAGCCGAGTGGCGGAACTGGCGCGCGCCAGGTCGACCCCGGCGTGCTGCCGGGCGTCGTGCCGCGCTGACTGCCCGTCGAGACCCGGCAGAACCTGCATGGCGAACGGGCGACGACCATCGTCTTCGGCACAGAACGGGCGAAGACGCTTGGCAAATGGCGAACAGTTGAACTGCTGGCCTGCCCGGTCACTTTATGGCCACTTCCGGCACAGATCGAATCCGCCCGTCGCGGCTATGAGGATTGGTGGCGGGCGCTGGACTGGGTGGGGGATGGGCTGATCGCGGGCGCGAGGAAGAGGTGATGGCAGCGATACCGAAGGTGCGGCCTTGGGTCCGCATGATTGGAAGTGAACAGCCATGAAGTCTAGCCGTTACATGCCGACGCAAACATGCATGACAGGACTGATCAAAAATCCCGCCAGTAGTCATCCGCGAGGGAACGGTTAAGCTCCAACATGGCTGACATAGCCTTGAACGCACCGTCCGGATCGCGGGCACCAATTGCTTGGGCAACGGCAAGGTGACCCTCACGGCTGACTTGTTCGTTCTCCGGGTTTGCGACCCCGAATTCATAGGACACGCGCAGCATCGTCAGAATGATCTGCCGCATTTGCCGCATGACCGTATTTCGGGTCATGTCCAGAAGGGTGACGTGAAACTGACAATCTGCCGCGAACAGACGTTCAATATCTACCTGCTCGGGGTAAATGGCATTGGCAGCCGCTAGCAGGGTTTTCGCCTGATCTTGCGTTCCGCGAATTGCGGCAAGCCTTGCTGCAGCAGGCTCCAGAATGGCGCGCAATTCAGTTGTTTCGGCAAAAATCCGTTTGATTCTCGGATGTGTGGAGTCGTGCCAAGCGACGACGTCACCATCCAGAAGATTCCATTCCTCTATGGGCCGGACACGTGTTCCATACCGCCGCGCGGTTCTGACCAGTCCTTTGCCTGAGAGAACCTTGATCGCATCACGTACGGTCGCCCGACTGACACCGAGAGACTGACCAAGTTCTTCCTCGGTCGGCATGACCATGTCCTGCGGATAGGCATCATTGGCGATACGACGTCCAAGAATTTCCACAGCTTGTTTGGCCGCGCCAGTTGGAAGCGAAGCCCCGAATTCCGTCGGAATGCGGAATTCGGGCTTGCGGTCCTGTGATGGGAGATCAGACTTCACGCATAAAATCCTTCTTTACATATGATCTAGAAATAGGCAGTCTACATCTCATGTAGAGCCATTTGGCCTACTCTGGCAACGCCCGGCAGCATGCCCAGACCTTGCGCCTGCAGACCCAGATTTACGGAGGAGGAGGATCTGATGACGATGACACGCACGTTCTGTGCGGCCACAATGCTGGCTGCCACGTTTATTTTCGGAGCCGCCCATGCTCAAAGCGTGGAAATCAAATTCGGCCTCGGCATGCCCGAAGGGGACAGCCCAGAGTATCAGGCGCTGGTCCGCTTCAAGGAATATGTCGAGTTCAAAAGCAACGGTGAGATGACCGTTCGCATGTTCCCAGGCAACCAGCTGGGCAGCGAACGCGAGATGATCGAGATGGTTCAGCAGGGCAGTCTGGAAATGACCTTTCCTGCCGACGGGGCCATGGCGGGGTTCTATCCGCCAATGCAGGTCTGGTCGATTCCCTACATCTTTGAATCGGCACCGATCGCCTGGAATGTGATGCAAAGCGATTTCGCTGATCGCATGCGGGAAGACATCCTTGCCACCACCGGCATCCGGGCGCTGGCCTTTTCGCAAAACGGCTTCCGGTCATTCACCAACAATGTGCGCCCGCTTGTGACCCCGCAGGACATGGCGGGGCTCAAGATCCGCACCATGGAAAGCCCGGTCTATATGACAATGGTCAACGCGCTGGGCGCCACGGCAGTGCCCATCGCTGGCTCTGAGGTCGTCATGGCGCTGCGGCAAGGCGTGGTGGACGGCCAGGAAAACCCGCCAGCCGTTGTGTTCAGCGGTGGGCATGGCGAGGTGCAGGATTACTTCACCCTGAATGAGCACACCTTTGGCCTGCATGTGATCATTGCCAACAACGACTGGTTCACGGCGCTGCCGCAAGGCCAGCAGCAGATCATCAAGGATGCGGCGGAGATGATGGCTGTGACCGAAAACCTGCTCAAGACCGAAGGCGACTGGCGCTACAGCCGCCGTCTGGTGGAAGAGATGGGGATGGAAATCCATGTCTCGACTCCCGAAGAAAAGGCCGCATTCAAGGAAATCGCGCAGCCGCCGGTGCTGACCTTCATCCGTGAATCGGTTGGCGATCAGGTGGTCGATGACATGATCGCAGCTGTCGAAGCAGCAAAGGCGGACCTTTACGGCAACTGATCCCGCCGGACTGCGGCCCGGTCGCCTTTGGCGCGCCGGGCCGTGACCTGACTTTTCCGGTCCCCCGAGAGGGAGTGCCGTTTTGGGAGCAACCAATGGTAGTCACCGCCACACGGACCGCGCGCGGGCTTGCACGCCTGACCGAGGTTCTGGCCTGTCTGTTGATGATCGTCGTCACCGTCCTGAACCTCACACAGGTGGGCGGGCGCTACATGTTCAGCATCGGGTTCAACTGGACCGAAGAGGTCATGCGCTATTCGATGATCTGGTTGATGATGCTGGGCAGCGTGGCCTGTATCTTCCGCGCCGAACACATGGGGATCGAAGCGCTGGAGGCAATGGTGCCGCCCCACCTGTCGCGCTACGTCAAATCAGCACTTTACTCGGTGGCGGGCATCTTCTGCGTCATCATTCTGGTCTACAGTTATCCACTTGCCTTGCGCAACGCCGCGCAGACTACGCCTGCGTCGGGCATTTCGATGATCCTGCCTTATGCCGCCCTTCCGGTCGGATCGGCGCTGATGCTGGTGCAGATCGCGCTGAGCTGGCTTTCCGGGTTTGAACCCGACAGTGGCCCGGTTAAGGACACGTCTGCCGGGGGGGCCTCCTGATGCTTGCCGTCGCCGCTTTGGGCATAGTGCTGTTGCTGGTCGGCGTTCCGGTTGCTTTTGCCCTCGGGCTGGCCGGGATGCTTGGTGTCTGGATGTCGGGCCTGCCGCTCAGTGTGACAGCTACCCGTCTATTTACCGGGGTGGACAGTTTCGTTTTTCTCGCCGTGCCGTTCTACATCCTTGCCGCCGAGATCATGAGCGCGGGGGGCATCACCAGCCGCCTGATCGCAATCGGCTCGGCGATGACCAGCTGGCTGCGCGGCGGCACTGCCTTTGCCAATATTGGCACATCGGTGATGTTTGCAGGCATCTCCGGCTCTGCCGTGGCCGACGCGGCGGCGCTGGGGCGGGTGTTCATCGACGAGATGCCGAAGGAAGGCTACACTCGGGAGTATTCGGCGGCGGTCACCGCTGCCTCTTCGATCATCGGGCCGATCATTCCGCCATCCGGACTTGCAATCCTGATGGCAGCGGTGACGGGTCTTTCGGTGATCGACCTGTTTCTGGCCGGCATTCTGCCCGGCCTTTTGCTTGCAGGGGCCTGCGCTGCGGTCGTTGCCGTTGACGCCTTGCGCGGGAAGCTTCCAAAGCCACGCCGCGCCCGGTTCAGCCGCGACGGCCTTGGCCGGATGATCCTGGAAACGCTGGCGGTTCTGACGCTGCCCGCCATCATCATCGGCGGGATGCTTGCGGGCATCTACACCGCCACCGAAGGCGGCGGCATAGCCGTAGCCTACGCAATCTTTCTATCCATGGTGGTGTTCCGAGTGATGACATGGCACGGCCTGTGGCTTGCCTTTTTGCGCGCTGCGCGCACCTCTGCCAGCATCTATTTGCTGGTGGCAGCGGCAACCATCCTGTCATATGCGCTGAACATCCTTGGGATTTCATCCTGGGTTTCGGCGATGACGGGTGTGTTTCAAGACAGCCCGGTGCTGTTTCTCTTCGCAGTGGCCGCGCTGATGCTGGTTCTGGGTACGTTCCTGGACATTGGGGCCGCCATCCTGATCTTTGCGCCGCTGATCATGCCGATCGTCACCAGCCTTGGCATTGATCCGTTGCAGGCCTGCATGATCATCATGCTGACGCTTGCGATGGGCCTGCTGACCCCGCCGGTGGGCGTGGTTCTTTTCGTGGTGATGCGCGTCGGGGGCATCGGCATGTGGCCGCTGATCCGGGCGCTGGCTCCGTTCCTTGCCGCGCAGCTGATCGCCATTGGCGTGCTGTGCCTTGTTCCCGAAATATCCAGCTTTCTTCCGACGCTGCTGAACTAATTGAAACGAGACGCCTGATGAAGATTACTGCCATCCGTACCGTTGTGGTCAATGCGATCCACAGAAACTGGGTATTTGTGAAGGTCGAAACCGACCAGCCGGGCCTGCATGGCTGGGGTGAGGCGACGCTGGAATGGAAGACCCGCGCGGTTGTGGGTGCCGTGGAAGATCTGGAGCAATTCGTGGTCGGGCAAGATCCGCGACGGATCGAGCATATTTTTGCCCGGATGACCAAATTCAGCTTCTGGCCGCTGGGCTCCATCGGGCTGACAGCAGTGTCGGCGATTGATCAGGCCCTTTGGGACATCAAGGCAAAGGACTTGGGCGTGCCTGTCTGGCAATTGCTGGGCGGGCAGGTGCGTGACAAGGTGCGGGTCTATACCCATCTGCGGCGCGCCAAGATCGGGGCGCAGATCGGGACCGAGGATATCGGCGCTTTCTGCGCCGCCGTCGAGGAAACCCTTGCGATGGGCTATAACGCCGTCAAGTTGGGTTTTGTGCCCTATTGCGCCTACGAGGCCACGGTGCCCGAACTGCTGCATGTGGAAAAGGTGGCCGAAGCCGTGCGGGACCGCGTGGGGCCGGAAGTCGCGATCATGACCGATTTTCATGGCCGCCCCGCATCGCCCGAGGTGGCGAGGGCCTACATCGACGTGATCGCGCCAATCCGCCCGCTGTTTGTCGAGGAACCCATCCAACCTGGCAATGCCGCCGCGATGGCCGGGTTAGCACGTCGGGTGAATTGCCCGCTGGCGACCGGCGAGCGGCTGTTCACCTTGCGCGAATTTGCCGAACTGTCCGAGTTGCAGGCCGTGGCCCACATTCAGCCCGATCTAAGCCATTGCGGCGGCTTGACAGGCGGCAAAAAAATTGCCGCGATTGCCGAAGCCGGACAGATGGGCATCGCACCTCACAATCCGATGGGGCCGGTGGCAGGGGCAGTCGCGCTGCATTTCGATGTGGCAACGCCAAACTTCCTTATTCAGGAAGAGGCGGTCGGTCTTGTGCCATGGTTCGACGAGATTTTCGACCATCCGATGCAGCTTGTGAACGGCTGCTGGGACGTGCCGCAAGGCGTAGGCCTTGGCATTGAGATCAACGAAGCGACCGCCGCCCGCCATCCTTTTGCACCGGAAATAGTCCCAGCGCTGGATGCGATCCTGCCTGACGGTACCATCGCACATTGGTAGGTCACGGCACACCGCCGTGAATCTCGGCAAAAAACCAAGGACCTGACATTCGTTGGGCAGTTTTGGGTGCCGCAGGCGGCGAGCTGGCTAGTCAGGAATCCACTTCGCAGAAGCCACCGCGCGGGAATCCAGTCAGCGGAAGCCACTTCCACTTGAGCGGCGGCAACGTTTGTGGAGCACTTTCCCCACCATGCTCTGACAATGACGACGCGCGATGACTATGTTGGAGAGATCAGAATCTTGAACATGAAGGAGACGACCGATGGATCTGCGGTTCGACGACAAGACGATCATCGTCACGGGTGGCGGTTCCGGCATCGGCGCGGCCACGGCAGAAGAACTGGGTACCAGCGGTGCGACCGTGATTGTGGCTGACATCAATCTGGCCCATGCCGAGAGCATCGCCAGTGCAATCGTCGCTTCAGGCGGCAAGGCATTTGCCGTTGCTGTGGATGTGGCAAAGGCCGATCAGGTCAAGGCGATGGTGGATTTCGCCGTACAGAAGACGGGTGCGCTGCATGGCATCGTCAACAATGCCGGCATAAGCGGCCCCTCGGACCCTACGGGCAGCTATGACATCGATGGCTGGCAGAAGGTGATCGACATCAACCTTTCCGGTGTCTTCTACGGCATGCGCTTCGCCATCCCAGCCATCGAAAAGGCCGGCGGTGGGGCAGTCGTCAATGTGGCCTCAATCCTCGGCTCAGTGGGCTTTGCCAATTCTGTGGCTTATGTCAGCGCCAAGCATGGCGTTCTTGGCGCGACCAAGAATGCCGCGCTGGAGCATGCCGCCGGTGGCGTTCGCGTCAATTCTGTTGGGCCTGGCTTCATCCATACGCCCCTCGTGGCAGATGCGCTTGATGATGCGACGCTCAAGGCACTTGAAGGCAAACACGCGCTGAACCGCCTTGGACGTTCCGAGGAGGTCGCAGCGCTGATCGTCTTCCTGCTGTCGGACCGCGCCAGCTTCATCACCGGATCATACCATCTGGTCGATGGTGGCTATACGGCACAGTAAGCCGAGCCGCATAGCGCTGCACTGGCCCCATTCTATGGTGACCTTGCGCATGCGAACGGAGACTGTGGCAATGAACAAGGCGGATCGGCAAGGTTCTGGACCAGCTTGATCAGCACGCTGGACTTGCCCGGAAAATGTGGAGAGCACCAACTGAGGAATCAGGAGGTGTTCTATGGGAAAACCCAGGCCGCTTTAGTTCGGAACAACCTGCCGCTTTCGGTGTTGTCATCCGAACCTCGGATCGGGAGAACGTCGAACATGGCACCGCGCGCCAACTGGAAGGGGACGTTGAGAATTGCCGAATTGTCCTGCCCGGTTGCGCTTTATACGGCGGCGTCGACCTCGGACCGGGTGGCGTTTCACACCATCAACCGGGCGACCGGCAACCGCGTAAAACGTGAGTTTGTTGATGCCGAAACGGGCAAAGCCGTTGATCGTGACGATCAGGTCAAGGGCTACGAGGTGTCGGATGGCGAGCATATCCTGCTGGACCCGGAAGACATTGCGGCAGCGGTGCCGGAAAGCGATAAGGTCCTGACAATCGAAGCGTTTCTGGCCTGCGCCGAGATTGATGATGTCTACTTTGACAAACCCTATTATCTGGCCCCCACGGACCGTTCGGGACAAGAGGCCTTTACTTTGATCCGTGATGGTCTGGCTGCAAAGAATGTTGCCGCTCTGGCCCAAACCGTCCTGTTCCGGCGGATGCGGACGGTTCTGATCCGCCCCTATGGCAAAGGGCTGGTCGCGACCACACTGAATTTCGATTACGAGGTCCGATCCGCCGAGGCGGCATTCAAAGACATTCCCGCGCCGAAGATCTCAACCGAAATGCTTGATCTGGCCCGGCATATCATCGGGACCAAGATGGGAAAATTCGACCCCGCCGCGTTCGATGACCGTTATGAGACTGCGTTGGAGGAACTGGTCCGCGCCAAGTTGGAAGGCCGCAAGATCAAGCCGCGTCCGGCTGAAAGGCCCGGCAAGGTAGTCGACCTGATGGAAGCGCTGAGGGCCAGTGCAAAGCAAAGCGGTGGCGCAAAGTCTACCGGAAAATCCCGCGCCAAGCCGGCTCCGAAGCGCAAGGCGGGGTGAGCCATGGCGCTGACCCAATACCGCCAGAAGCGCAACTTCACCACTACGGCAGAACCAAAGGGTCGCAAAGGTCGGGCGCGTGGCAACAGTTTTGTCATCCAGAAACATTACGCCCGCCGCCTGCATTACGATCTGCGGCTGGAAATGGACGGTGTCTTGCGCAGTTGGGCGGTGACGCGTGGCCCAAGTCTGGTGGCGGGCGAAAAGCGGCTGGCGGTGCATGTCGAAGATCACCCGCTGGAGTATGGTAGTTTTGAGGGCACCATTCCGAAAGGCGAGTATGGTGGGGGCACAGTTCTATTGTGGGATCGCGGCAATTGGACACCGGTTGGCGATGCGATGAGGGGATATGCCAAGGGCCATCTGGAATTCGAGCTGGCTGGCGAAAAGCTGCAAGGCCGCTGGCATCTGATACGGATGCAGGGCAAACCGCAGGAAAAGCGCGAGAACTGGCTGCTGATCAAAGCCGAGGACGAAGCAGCCCGGCCAGAGGATGCTCCTGATGTTCTGGAAGAATTGCCGTTATCGGTGAAAACCGGGCGCGACATTCCCCAGATCGCCGCAGGGGCAGCGGCACCTTCGGCCAAGGTACCTGCACGCGCCGCGCCTGCCCGGAAAAAGCCCCCTAAGCTTGAACAGGAAGAAGAGACGGAAACCAGCGCGCCGGACCCTTCAAAGATCAAAAGGGCCAAAAAAGAACGCCTGCCAGACTTCATCCCCCCCATGCTGGCGACTCTGTCCCGCTCCGCTCCAACCGGTGAGCGTTGGCTGCATGAGATCAAGTTCGACGGATACCGTCTTCAGGCCCGGATCGCGCCGGACGGCATTAAATTGCTGACACGCAGCGGGCTGGACTGGACCGACAGGTTTGGCCAGACCGTGCCCGCTGCCCTGCGCGATCTGAAAGTTCAGGCCGCATTGATAGATGGGGAACTGGTGGTCGAAAGCGGCACGGGTGCCTCCGACTTTTCGGCCTTGCAGGCGGACCTGAGCGAAGGCCGCGCAGACCGCTTTGTGTTCTACGGTTTCGATCTTCTGCACCTCAATGGCCATAACCTGCGGCATCTGGCGTTGTTGCAGCGAAAAGACATGCTGGAACAGCTGTTGTCCGAAGCATCCGGCCCCCTGCGCTACAGCGCGCATTTCGAAGAAACCGGGGCCACGGTCTTGCGACACGCCTGTCGGCTGAGCCTTGAGGGCATCATTTCCAAAGCCGCTGACAGCACCTATCGCGAGGGGCGCGGCAAGGCTTGGATCAAATCCAAATGCTCGGCCCGGCAGGAGTTCGTGATTGGCGGCTACATGCCATCCAGCGCTACGAAAAATGCCGTCGGATCGTTGGTGCTGGGCGTTTATGAAGGGAAGAATCTGGTCCATGTCGGCCGGGTCGGCACTGGCTTTTCAGCGCGGGTGGCCAGCGATCTGTTCCGACAGCTGGAAAAGATCGGCAGTCCGGACAGCCCGTTTCACAAGCCGCTGACCACCGACCAGGCGCGACAGGTCCGCTATGTGCAGCCGGAAGTGGTGGCCGAGGTGGAATTCCGCGCCTGGACGGCAGATGGCCACCTGCGGCACGCAGCCTTTCGCGGCTTGCGCGAAGATAAGCCTGCGACGGAAATCCGGCGCGAGGAGGCCCCAGCGGCGGCAAAGCCTGCAAAGACGCCCCCGCGCCCGAATGTAACACTGACCCACCCCGACCGGGTCTATTGGCCCGGGGAGGGTGTCACCAAAGAGGGTCTTGCCGACTACTATACTCAGGTCTGGCGGCAGATTGCGCCCTTTGTGGTCAATCGGCCGCTGGCCTTGCTGCGCTGCCCAACGGGCATCAACGGACAGATGTTCTTTCAGAAACATGCGTGGAAGGGGCTGAACCGTAATATCCGGCTGGTGGACGATCCGAATGACCGGGGCGATCCGTTGATCAGCATCGACAGTCTGGAGGGCCTGATCGGCCTGGTGCAATCGGCGGCACTGGAAATTCATCCTTGGGGGGTGTCACTGGAAGATTGGGAGCGCCCCGACATGATTACCATGGATCTTGACCCAGGCGAGGGCGTGGCGTGGTCGCAGATCATCACGGCGGCAGAGGAAGTGCGGCAACGGTTGGAAAACGCGGGGCTGGCGGCTTTTGTCAAAACGTCGGGCGGCAAGGGGTTGCATGTGGTGACACCCCTGAAACCGCATGCGACATGGCCCGAGGTTAAGGCCTTCGCCAAAGCGATGGCGCAGTCGATGGCGACCGATACACCTGGCTCCTATGTCGCAACAGTTGCCAAAGCCAAGCGCAAGGGCAAGATCCTGATCGATTATCTGCGCAACCAGCGCGGGGCCACAGCCGTGGCCGCGTATTCCACCCGCGCTCGCCCGGGCGCAGCAGTTTCGACGCCTTTGGCGTGGACAGAGCTTGGGCCGGATATCGGACCAGCGCATTTCAGCCTCGCCAATCTCCCGGCGCGGATCGCTGCCCTTATTGCCGATCCTTGGGCGGATTTCCGAAAGGCTGCTGTGCCGTTAAAGGCCAAAAAGCTCTAGACTACTTGCCTTTCTTCTCGGCGGCGAGGCTGCGCTTCAACGCATCCATAATGTTCACCACATTGTCCTTGGGCGCGGCATCGGGACTGGCCTTTGCCTTCGGCGCACGCTTGCGTCCCTTTTTCTTCGCAGCAATCAGATCGAGCAACCGGTCCTGTACCGGGTCAGACGCCATCTCAGGGGCCCAAGGTTTGGTGCGCTCCTCAATCAGCTTTTTGATCAGCACCATCACCTTCTTGTCGGGCTTATCCGTATCAACCTTCTCAAAATAGGCGCTCTCTTCGCGAACTTCGTCACCAAAGCGCAGCGTCCAAAGTACAATGCCTTTGCCTCGCGGTTCGAGCATCACGGCCCGTTCGCGCCGGGCCAACACCAGCCGCGCTATGCCGACCGTTCCGGTTTCGTCCATGGCTGCACGGATCACGGAAAACGCCTCTTCACCGACACGATCGGCAGGGGCGAGATAATGCGGTGCATCGTACCAGATCCAGCCAATGCTGTCAGAGGGTACGAACATATCGACATCAATGGTGCGGGTACTTTCGAGTGCTACCGAGTCCAGCTCATCGTCTTCCAGCAGCACGTAATCATCTTCGCCCCGGGCATAGCCCCTGACCTCATCCTCATCACGCACAGGTTTTCCGGTAACACTGTCAATGTATCGGCTGACCACCCTGTTACCTGTAGCCGCATTCATCGTGTGAAAGCGAAGCTTCTCCGCCTCGGACGTCGCCGGAGACATGGTAACCGGACAATTTACCAGCGACAGCTTAAGATAGCCTTTCCAGTAGGGGCGGGTTGCCATCTTTACGTCCTTTGCAAAAGTCTCGGCATCAGGCTTGGTTGGCCTGACCTACACCGCCCAACCCCACACATGGCGGTTGGTTCCGGGACCTTCGGATCAACTGCCCATCCGGGCCGTTGTCTTTTGACTCTTCATCCAATGGGTTATCACCCGGCTCATCGGAGAGAACCCATGAAATCCAACGCCATATGCTGGATGCCACCAGCCGCCGACCACGCAAGCGCGGCCAACGAGATCGAGTCACTTCCCGAAGGGACTGTCATCGTGAAAATGCTTGGTGATTATGCAGTGCTGGGGAATCAAGCAAAATTCCGCAACACGCGTTGACGGGCGATCTGACCGTCAAAGCACCCATTGAAACGGATCGATTTCACGATTGACCACGCATTGCCACCCCCTATATATCGGCAATCGACGATATACGAAAGGAAACCAGGTGATGCTTGGCACCTCATCGCCCTGTTCAGAGCTGGAAGATCAGAGACTGGCTGATCTCGGGAAGTCGCTTGCGCATCCCGCACGCATCCGCATTCTGCGCCTGCTGCTCGCCACCCCCGGCTGCATTGGTGGCGACATCGTCGATGCCGTGGGCCTCGCGCAATCAACGGTGTCCGAGCATCTGCGCATCCTGAAGGCGTCCGGTGTGATCACCGGCGAAATCTCTGGCCCCCGCGTATGCTATGCCCTGAACCCCGAGGCGTTGTCCCTTCTGGCGGACTTTGTCGCATCGCTCAAGCTGCCAGCAAATGATGCTTGCTGCATCCCAGAACCGAAAGACGCCCCATGAGCCTGTTTGAACGCTATCTGACCCTATGGGTCGCGCTGTGCATCATGGCCGGGCTGGCGCTTGGTGCCATTTTGCCCGGCGTCTTCGCAAGGTTGGCAAGTCTGGAATACGCCTCGGTCAACCTGATCGTCGCGGTGCTGATCTGGGCGATGGTCTATCCCATGATGGTAGCGGTTGATCTTGGCTCGCTGAAATCTGTCGGTCAGCGGCCAAAGGGGCTGATCATCACGGTGGTGATCAACTGGCTGATCAAGCCCTTCACCATGGCAGCGCTTGGGGTGCTGTTCTTTCAGCATCTGTTCGCAGGTCTAATCGACGGCGATAAGGCGTCGGAATACATCGCGGGGCTGATCCTGCTGGGGGCTGCGCCCTGCACGGCCATGGTGTTTGTCTGGTCGCAGATGACGAAGGGCGATCCGAACTACACTCTGGTGCAGGTCAGCCTGAATGACCTGATCATGGTGGTGGTCTTCGCCCCGATTGTGGCCTTCCTGCTGGGCGTCACCGACATCGCTGTGCCGTGGGAGACACTGATCCTGTCGACCGTGCTTTATGTGGTTATCCCGCTGGTGGCAGGAGTCCTGACGCGATCTGCCCTGATCCGTCAGGGCGGTGAGGCGGCGGTCGCGGCTTTCACGGCCCGCATCAAGCCCGCCTCCGTGATGGGTCTGCTGCTGACTGTTGTGCTGCTGTTCGGGTTTCAGGGGCCGGTCATTCTGGCACAGCCGGGTCTGATCGCGCTGCTCGCCGTGCCGATCATCATCCAGTCCTACGGCATCTTCGCGCTGGGCTATGGCTGGGCCTATCTCTGGCGCCTGCCGCACAGGATTGCCGCCCCCTGCGCGCTGATCGGCACGTCGAATTTCTTTGAATTGGCGGTCGCCGTGGCCATCGGCCTGTTCGGCCTGAACTCGGGCGCCGCCTTGGTGACCGTTGTGGGTGTGCTGGTCGAGGTGCCGGTGATGCTGTCGCTGGTGGCTTTTGCCAACCGCACCCGGGAAAGGTTTCCGCGATGAGCTTTCCGATTGTCATCCATCATAACCCAGACTGCGGCACGTCACGCAATGTGCTGAGGATCGTCGAGGCTGCAGGCTATAAGCCGACGGTGATCGACTATCTGACCGAAGGCTGGACGCGGCCGCAGCTTCTGGCGCTATTTGCAGCCGCCGATGTCACCCCGAAGGAGGCCTTGCGCATTGCCAGATCTCCGGCCGAAGCGATGGGCCTGACCGCGCCGGGCATCACCGATGACCAGTTGCTGGACGCGATGACCACCCATCCGATCCTTGTGAACCGCCCCATCGTCTGCAGCCCGAAAGGCGTGCGTCTGTGCCGTCCGTCAGAGGTGGTGCTGGACCTGCTGGACAAAGTGCCACTCGGGCCCTGGGCGAAAGAAAACGGGCAACTCATCATAGACGCGGAAGGAAACCGGCTTGTCTGACACACCCAACATCGACGGTGCGCTGTTCCCCGGCATCGACAGTGCTGCCCTGTTGACCCCGCCGCACAAAACGCATGCCCCGCGCATCCTGATCCTCTACGGCTCGCTCCGCCCGCGCAGCTTCAGCCGCCTGTCGGGCGAAGAGGCCGGTCGTATCCTGACGCGGCTTGGGGCCGAAGTGCGTTTCTTCAACCCATCCGGCCTGCCGCTTGTCGATGATGGCGTGGACGCCACGCACCCGAAGGTGCGCGAATTGCGCGATCTGGTGGCGTGGAGCGAGGGTATGGTCTGGTCTTCGCCCGAACGGCACGGCGCAATGACGGGGCTCATGAAAACGCAGATCGACTGGATTCCCTTGTCCGAGGGGGCCGTTCGGCCAACCCAAGGCAAGACACTGGCCGTGATGCAGGTTTCAGGCGGGTCGCAAAGCTTCAACGCGGTCAACCAGATGCGGATACTGGGGCGCTGGATGCGGCTGATCACCATCCCCAACCAATCCTCGATCCCCAAGGCGTTTCAGGAGTTTGACGAAGCAGGCCGGATGCGGCCATCTCCCCTCTACGACCGGATCGTCGATGTGATGGAGGAGTTGATGAAGTTCACCCTGCTGACCCGCGACCGCGGCGAATACCTTGTGGACCGATATTCTGAACGCAAGGAAACGGCAGAAACGCTGATGAAGCGGGTGAACCTGTCGGCAGCGACCTGATCCCCGGCGGGTCCACCACGCTTGGGGGGGCGGAACTGGCCAGATCCTGGTACCCCGTTTCTATTGTTCCCGGAATGCGCGCGACATAGAATCTGTAATCGGTTTGGTGATGTATTGCGCGAAGGTGCGCTCCGCCGTCTGGACCATCACTTCGGCAGGCATGCCGGGCGTTGGAACAAAGCCTCTGATCCGCGATAGTTCTGTCGGGTCCAGAACAACGCGCACCACATAAACTTCGCGGTTGGTCCGGTCCGTGCTGTTGGCGACCGCATCGGCCGAAATGTAATCTACGGTCCCATGTAGAACAGGCGTTGTCCGCTGGTTCAACGCGGTCAGGCGCACGACAGCCGGTTGGCCGACCTTGACACTGTCGATATCTGCACGCGCAACCAGCGTCTCAATGATAAGCGGCGCGTCAGAGGGCACGATCTCTGCGATGGAGCGTCCGGTCTCGATCACGCCGCCTGCGGTGTGATAATACAGGCGCACAATCGTTCCGCTGACCGGTGCGGTCACCTCGGTCCGCAGCAGGATGTTCTCAGATCGCCGGGCTTGCTCGCGGATGCTTTCAAGCTCGCTCTGCACCACCTGCAACTGTGCCAGCGCGGTGCGGCTGTATTCGTCAAGCATGCGGTCGCGTTGGCTGATGGTGCGTGATTTCAGCTCTGCGATCTCACCCAGCTCGGCGTCGATCCGCGCGGTCTGGCCTTCACCCTCCAGAACGGCGCGTTGCAGGGCAAGAACGTCCGTCCGCCGGATCAGCCCGCGCTCCAGCAGGTCCTGCTTGACGTTCAGTTCCTCTGCCAGCAGGTCGATCTGGTCAAGCAGTGCCTCGCGCTGCGCGATATAGCCTGTTTCGCGGAATTCGATCGCTGCCATGTTGCGGTCGGTCATCGCCAGATCATTGGTCAGGCCAGAGCGGGTGACCGCAAAGGCTACGCTTTGGCTGTCAAGGATGACCGCCACCTCGGGATCGCTGCGCAGTGCCTCCAGTTCAACCGGAAAGAGAATCGTGTCGCTGCGCAGATGCTCTGCAAGCAGGCGGGCTTCGGTGGCCTCCAGCCTGATCCGGCGCAGCTCAAGCTCACGATTGTTGGCCTTTGCCGCCGTTGCATCCAGACGCAAAAGTACCTGGCCTTCCGTCACATGGTCTCCTTCGCTGACCAGGATGTCCTTGATGAGTCCTCCTTCAAGGTGCTGCACGACCTTGTTCTGTCCGGTGGCGACAAAGCTTCCCTGTGCAAGGATCGCCGCGGCAAGGGGCGCACCGAAGGCCCAGACCGAGAAGCCGCCAAGGCTGGCGAGCAGGATCAGGCTGCTGGTCACCACAAGCCTGGAAATTGAGCGCGGCACATCGCGATACCATTCCGCAGCGGTTGGTGGCGGCAGCGGATCTGCAAGAGCGTTATCCATCTTTTTGTCCTCCAGACTGAGCTCTTTGTCCGGGTGTATGTGGGGGGGTGGCGTCTTGCCTCTCGGACGGGGCGGCCTCCCCTCCCCCCGCCTGCACCGCGGGCCCGCTGCGCTGTGCGGTGCCGTTGAGTTGTTCGAGCACCCGTTCGCGGGTGCCGAACATCGCAACGCCGCCGTTGGCAAGAAGCATGATCTTGTCGACGACGCTCAACAGCGCAGGCTTTTGTGTGATGACAACCACCGTGATCGCCGAGTCCCGCGCTTGTGCAATGGCCCGGGCGAGCGCGCGGTCCCCTGCCGTGTCGAGGTTGGAGTTCGGTTCATCAAGAACCACAAGCCGGGGGTTGCCGTAAAAGGCCCGGGCAAGGCCAATGCGCTGCTTTTGCCCGCCGGACAACGGCGCGCCATCGGCTGCGACAAAGGTTTCATATCCCTGCGGAAGCTGGGCGATCATGTCATGCACATCCGCCAGCACGGCCGCCGTGTGAACCTGCTCGTCGGTGGCGTCACGCCGCATCCGGGCGATGTTGTCCTTGATGGTGCCCGGAAACAGCTGAACGTCTTGCGGCAGGTAGCCGAGGCTTTCGCCCAACTGCCGCGTATCCCAATTCCGCAGATCCATAAGGTCCAGCCTCACATTGCCCGAGGTCGGCAGGATGGACCCCACCAGCATCTTGCCAAGGGTCGTCTTGCCCGCCCCGGAGTTTCCGATCACTGCCAGGGTCTCACCGGGGTTGAGTGAGAAGCTGAGCCCGTTCAGAATCACCTGCTTGGTCCCGCCCGGCACATAAAGCAGACGCTCGACATCCAATCGACCCTCTGGCCGCGGCAAGCGCAGGCGTTCGAACTGAAGACGCGAACTGCTCAGCAGAGCGACAATCCGGGCATAGGCCGCGCGCGACAGCAGCAGCGCATTCCACCCCTCGATCGCGCCCTCGATCGGGGCAAGCGCGCGACCGGCGATGATGGATGCAGCGATCACCATGCCGCCAGTCAGCTCACCGCCAATGGCGAGAAAAGCGCCCCATCCCAGCATGGCGACTTGAGTCAGCAGTCGTATCCCGCGCGAGATAGACGCGCTGACGATGTTGCGGTCTTGCGCGCGGACCTGTGCGATCAGAGAGGCCGCAGTATCGCGTCCCCACATCGACACAGCCTCGGGGATCATCGCAAGCGCGTTGATGATCTGGCTGTTGCGCGACATCGAGTCGAGATGCTGGTTTGCCTTGGCCTGAGCAAGATTGGCTTCGGCAAAGGGCTTTGCGGTAATCTTCTGGTTGATCAGCGCAATCAGCAGCAGCAGCAGTGAAGTGACGATCACAATCACGCCCAGATGGGGATGGACAAAGAAAACCACCAGAACGAAAAGAGGGGCGAAAGGCACATCGAGGATCGACAGCAGCGTACCGGACACCAGAAAAGCCCTGACCTGCTGCAGATCACCCAAGGTCTGATACTCGCGGCCCGTGCCATGCAGCGAGGCATGTGCCGCGGCGCTGAGCACCGGAGCGCCCAACTGTGCGGCGATCTCGACGGCGGTGCGCATCAGGATGAAGCGCCGGATGGCGTCGAAGACCGCATAGAGCACCACCGCTCCGGTGATGACGGTTGTCAACATGATCAGCGTGTCGGTTGACCGACTGGTCAGGACGCGGTCCGAGATCTGGAACAGGTAGATCGGGATCGCAAGGATCAGCAGATTGGTGGCGCAGGTGAGCACCAAGACAAAAGAGATGTTGGTCCAGACCGCCTTGCGCCCTTCTTGCAAGCGGGCATTGAAGTCTTCGGGCCCGACACGTCGGTGGAACCTGGACCCCCGATGACCGCCGCCGCCGCTCCCTGAAGTCGGTGGGCTGGGCCTTTCCGGGATCGGGGCTCCGGCTGTGGCCTCAAGCGTGGCACCAAGCCGGGCCGCTGTCGGGCCTTCGCGCATTTTCGCTTTTAGCTCGGGGTTGATTGCCGCATCCGCTGTCGCGTCTGGTGCGCGCTTGGGTGCCGGATCGGTCAGGTCGGGCGCGGCAGGCCCGGGCTGGGGCGCGGGCCGCAGCTTCGACTGACCCTCCTTGACCAGAAGATCTGCGCTCAACGTCAGCAGCGGCGTCTCGGTGTGATCCTTCACGGCAACTCTCCTGTCACTTTGCACATTACGTGAGCATCGCGTGCAGCGCATCGCCGCTGGCGGACTGGTCGTGCCCGGCGGCGAAGGGGGCAGGCTCGTGATCAGCCTTTTCCGCGAGCATGCCGTCAGCCAGAAATGCGACGGCCTCGTTTGCCAAGGGCGACAGGTTCACCCCCGTGGGCGGTGCATCACTCTCCACAAGCTGGGCCTGATAGATCAGCGCATCGCTGTAAGCCTCGCCACCCACCATGATCTCGGAATCGAGGCCGATCTCGACAATCTTTGCCGCGTTGAGCTGGGCGTTCGATCCTGTCACCAGTTCCACTGTTTCGCCGAAAGCGAGCAGGTCATCCAGCATCAACTGGATCTGGTCCGTGTCGCCAAGGAAATTCTTCTGCTCAATAATATTGGCTTTGAGAAAGTCGCCCTTGACATAAAGGACCTTGAGCGCGGATTTGCCCGCGAAGAGCGCGTCCTGTGCGACTTCGCTGGACAGGCTTTTGGAACCCTCGGCCATATCATCGAGCGCGGTACGAAAGCTGGCTTTCATTTCGGTCAGTTCGTCGCGGCCGGTCTGCATCAGTTCGGCCTGATTGTATTGAAGGTTATCGCCCGACGCGTGACTGACCTTCCCTGCCTCAGCGCCACCCACCACATCGGCATCCATCAGAACGTTGACCTGGTCGATCACGTTGAGACTGACCATGCTGCCGCCGACAAGGATCAGGTCGTAGTGAAACCCCAGTTCAACCAGCTGGACGCTGTTGCTGATGATGTTCTCGCTCGTGCTGATATAGGTCGCCGCGGCTGTGACCGTGATTTCGGCGCGGTCGAAGTCGGTTGCAAAAACGTATTGCTTGACCCAGTTGACCGCAACCAGATCGCCTTCGACATGTACGATGGTCCAGTTTTCCGGGAGCTGCCCCGCGGCGGCTGGCTCTGTCGGGTCGTCCGGATCGACCGAACTTTCGACCTGACGCGAGACGGCATTCAGCATTTGGGAAGGGCTTGCCGTAGGTCCGTAGGCCGAAGACGCGGCACCAGCCATCACATTGACCTGGCTTACGATGTCCAAGCGGACCGTGTCGCCCGCAACGGCAATGACAGGCGCATCCACCCAGACCTGGACGACAGACACCTCATTGGTAACAAGATTCGCACCGGTCACCACCTTATGCCCGGGATCAACTTCGAAACCGGTCTCAGGCGCATTCGTGGTGCCGTCCGGCCGGGTGGCGAGCGCATCCTTTGCCGCCATGGCCGCTTCCTCGCGGGCTGCATTTTTCTCGGCAAGGAATTTGGGGAGAAGGTCGGTGAAATCGGGCAGGACCGATGCTGGCGCGTCGGTGTTTGCGGGGTCACCGGCACCGGTGTATGGCACAGGGGCAAGGTTGTCTGCACCGGCCCCCGAAGCGGCAAGCAGCTTGCCGTTGACATAGTCGCCAACCGCCCCCTCGCCGCGCAGAAACAGCTGGACTTCGGCCTGTGGACCCGCGGGCGACAGCTCCGCGAGCTTGGCCATGAGGGCAAGAAGGTCTGCAGGCTGCGGCAGGCCTTGGCCGGTCATGCCAAGTGTGGCAAGGGCGCTGATGCCCTCGGCCTGAACGATGAGCTCAAGAAACTGCAGGGTGAGCTGCGCAGGGGTAACAAACACCGTCTCGCCAGTCACCAGCAGCAGATCATTGTCTGAGAGGTCTGCCTTTTGGAAGAAAGACACCAGAATTGAATTCGGTACCGCAACGGGGGGCGACCAACTGTAGGACCATCCGCCCCAAGCCAGGGGATCATCGCCCTCCATCTCGGAAGGACTGATCGGTGGTTCGAAGTTGATGCTGACGTCGTGTCGCAGAAACTCTGGATGAAATGTCCCGGGCGAGGGCGGAGCGGGCGGCGGTAGATATGTCAGCCCGGGATCAAAACCCTTGAGGCTGTAGGGGGCGCTCACGCCAGTCTGGGGAACGGATTGCGGATCGCGCACAATCTTGTCGCGGATGAAGGAAAAGGCCTCATACTCAAGGCGGAGCCTGTTTCCTTCGACGTCGAGGTGAAACAGGCCGACGAAACGCGCAATCTCGTCACTGATAAGATCATTGGCCATATTCAACCCCAGCACTCAATCAACCGGCAGGCTCTGTATCCGCTGTGCCATAAGCGTTTCCGGGGCCGGAACGAACCGGCCCCGGAAAGTGTCAGATCTCAGGCTTCGTCGTGTCCCACATAGGACGACGACAGCGACCCGCCGACCACGGTCATGTCGACCGCGTTGCCAAGCACATTGGCGCCCATCACGATGCTCTGGTTGAACGCCGTGGTGTTGATCGCAGCTGCAGCCGAGGCGAAGGATTCGCCTGTGACTTCACCGCTTTCGCCATTGCCGGAACCCCAGCTTCCAAGGTCGCCGCCTGCGCCACCGGCCCCGGTCGAGGCCGTGCCGCCGGCCCCGCCGGTGCCGGCTCCACCCATGGCATCGCCCAGCGTCGCCGCGCCGCCATAGGTTGCACCACTATCACCACCCCAGCCGGTGGCGGTGCTGTTGCCGCCCGTGCCGCCCGCGGCATCGACCGTTCCGGTACCGTTGGAGGTGTTGGTCGCATCCGAAGTGGACGCGCCATCCCCCCCGTAGCCTGCGATCGCCTCCGCCATCGACTCCGCAGTGCCATCAAGGTCGGCCTGCGAGAAGATGTCGGACCAGCCGCCTGCACCGCTGGCCGCATCGGCACCTCCAGTTCCTGTGCCCGTGGCAGAGGAATCCGCCGCCGAGTCATTGCTGGCACCGCCGCCGTTGGCCGTGCCGCCGGTTCCTGTGCCAGTGCCGTTACCATTGGCCGCGCTGTCTGCCGCATTGGACCCGCCCGCGCCACCCGCGGCATCGGACATTCCCGTTCCGGTGCCGGTGCTGTCGGCCGCGCTGTCTGCGGCAGTGCTGCCACCTGCGCCTGCGGTTGCATCGGCGTCGCCGGTTCCGGTCCCGCTGCCATCGGCTGCGCTGTCGGCGGCATTGCTGCCCCCTGCGCCACCGGTTGCATCGGACGTGCCCATGGCATCGGTGGTGCCGGTCACATCACCGCCGGTTGCCATGCCGCCGGTTGCATCGCCGCCAGTGCCGCGTCCATCGCCAGCGTCACCGCCAGATGCGTCGGCGTCGCCAGCAGTCGCCCTTGCGTCATTGTCGGTGCTGGCATTGCCAAAGCCTGGAAGCAACCCGTTGCCAGAGGCCGCGTCACCATCGGCATCGCTGTCTGCATCCGACTGCGCATCTGCGCCTCCGCCTTGGCCGCCAGCGCCGTCACCAGAGCCCGCCGTTGCGCCATCGGCGTCAGCTTCGCTTTCGCCGTCGGTCTGGGCTTCCGTGTCGGCATCCGAGTCGGCATTGCCGCCATCGGCATCCTCGGCATCGGCATCCGATCCGGCCAAACCCAGGCCAAGCCCGGCACCGATCGCACCGGCATCCCCGCCGTCTGCATCGTCCGAATCCGCTTCGGACGTGGCTTCACTGTCGCCCTCGCCGTCGGCCTCGGAGTCAGCGTCGCCGCCGTTGGCGTCTTCGGACTCTGCTTCCGATCCGGCCAGACCCAGGCCCAGACCGGCACCCAGAGAGCCAGCATCACCGCCTTCTGCGCCCTCGGCTTCCGATCCGGCTTCCGATCCTGCAAGGCCGGCACCTACGCCGATCGCCCCTGCATCGCCACTGTCGCCACCTTCACCGTCAGCGTCCTGATCAGAGTCGATATCAGAATCAGCATCGGAGCCGGCTTCGGAATTGCCCCCGGAACCACCAGCGGCGTCGCTGCTGGCATCGGTGCCGCCGAAGCCAAGGCCAAGGCCAAGGCCACTGGCCGAGGCATCGCCACCGTCATGCGAATGACCGTCACCGCTGCCCCCGTCGCCGCCTTCGGCCTTGCCGCCCATGGCAAAACCGCCGGTGCCGTTGCCAGCGTCGCCCTTGCCACCATCGGCCGAGGCATGGCCGCCACCTTCGCCACCGTCCGAGCCTGCGTTGATGCCGTCACCGGCCTTTGCATGACCCCCAAAGGCGTCACCCTTCTGGCTGAACTCGCCAGTGTTGCTGACAGTGGGGCTGTCGAGCGTGTCGTTGTCGTTCAGATCGTTCGCTTGCGTCAGCACAAAGGCGCTGCTGTTGCCGTCGCCAAAGGTCACGCCGTCAAGACTGACGTTTTCACCGGCATTGTATCGCATGTCGCCCTGCGACACGACTGCATCGCCCATTTCCGACCCATCATCGAGGTCGATGTCGATGAAATCGTCATCGCGGGGAATCCACTCCCCTCCGCCGAAGTCGATATTGACCGCGTTGGAGTTGTCGTTGTCACTGTTGCCGGAACCATCATTCGACTGGTTCTGGCCCTGGTCCTGACCCTGGCCCTGGCCTTGGTCTTGATCCTGGCCTTGGTCCTGATCTTGGCCCTGATCCTGATCCTGGCCTTGGTCCTGATCTTGGCCCTGATCTTGATCCTGTTGCATCTGCTGGGCGTTTACGTCGAACTCGGCCGTCTCGATAGAGATGTCGGTTTCGAACGAGGCGTCGATGTGGTCAATATTCACATCGTCGATCATCAGGTTGTTGTTCTGGTTGCGATTGTTCAACATCGTGCGTCTCCTGAGACGCTCCGGGGGTTGTCAGTCATTTCAAGACAACATGCCGATAGCGTCAGATTGGTTGACATTTGTACCGGCCGTATTGGGTCGTCTGAGACCAAAACGGTCGGACACGAGCTTGCGGTAGCGCAGTCTCCCCCCTTCCAATTGATGCCCTGATTGCCCTCAAAATGGGAATGCAGGTATGCGGTCAAAATTCAGTCATGAAATAGCCACACTCTTTGCGGCAATCGGAATGGTGGCACCGAGGCGGCACTCCGAGATAGCTGCAAAAAGGAGCAGGGCACCGGGTCCCTCTGCCTACTTGTTGATCAGAAATAGAAAAATGGAACAGGTTGCCATTTTTCAGGGCAATCAAGGTGCGAATCGGTGAGGGTGATGGCGCCCAACAGAGCTAGGCAAGATCGCTTACAACCTATGGTGTATCTCTTCCAGCGGGAGCATTTCACAGGTAGAATGCACAATTTCTGCGTTATTTCATGCAGATGTAATGACTTTCTCACCCATGGCTGGACGAAGCTGCCTTTGATTTCAGACATTAACCTGATCATTCGGCTAGTTCTCGATTAATCAAATTTGTGTTAACTTTTGATCATTCGAGAAAGTATTTCCCCAAGGGAATTAGATCCCCGGTTTGCTTCATTGTGGGGAGCGGACCCGATCGACGCTATTTTTAAGGAGGCGACATGAAGGGTGGCTTCACTTCCGAACCGGACCGCACACCAAACCGCCCCCATTCGAGGAGCCCAGGCTCAATCGTGTTCTGGGGAAGCCAGATTGCATTTTCAGACTGGATTCTGCGCGTCGCCGAAGCTGAATCCGGTGGCATGGATGTCATTCGGGTCGACACTTTGAAGGGACTGGATGCGCATGACGGGACGCAACGCTTCGTTTTTTTCGATGACGCCGCTGGGAGCGAAATCCTTGGTGACAACAGTCTTGATCTGAAACTGGCTGGAAGCATCCGGTCTGTCTTTGCCTATCGCAACGAAAGCCTGGCGCGCCAGCTTCTGGCGCGTCGCCGCGAAGTGATGGGCGGCGCAGGTTTGGGCTTTCTGCCAATGGACCTGACAATTGATGTCTGGACCCCAATGTTCCGGTTAGCCCTGCTGGGTGATTTTGTGGTGCATGGCCGACTTCTGGACCTGGTTTCAGTACCGGCTCCCCATGCTGAGCCGATGCGGGCCGAAAACGGCGCTCTGACTCCTCGCGAAACGGAGGTTCTCGGGCTTGTCGCACAGGGCATGCGCAACAAGACCATCGCTCACCAACTTGGCCTGTCGGAACACACGATCAAACTGCACCTGCACAATCTGATTAGCAAGATCGGCGTCCACAACCGGACCCAGGCTGCTCAGTGGTTCGTCAAGTACTCACGCAACGGGTCAAGATGACACAACCAGCACCCGGTGCCGATTTTGACGAGGTCATGCTTCTTGTCGGGCGGCTCAACTACGCGTGGACGAACACCGAAAGTCTGTTGATCCATCTGATTGCTGGACTGGCAGGAACAAGCAAAGAAACCGCCGTCATCATATTCCTGACCCTGAACACGACGCGCGCTCGCGTCGATCTGATCGAACGTCTGGTAAAGACAGACCCGCGCCAGCCGGAGGAGCGGCCACGGGTCTTGACCCTGACGCGTCAGCTGGTGGGGTTCTCCAGCCTGCGAAACCGCTACAATCATTGCATCTACTCTTTCGATGTCGAAGGCGGCTCCCCGAAAACAATACAGATGCGGATTTCAGACCGGCGAGATGCGATAAAACTGGGCCAGATCGAAGTACTTGATCAGCAGGCGCGCGCTGAGATTGGCAAGGCAATTGCAGGCTTGGGAGAGCTCAACAGAACGATCTGGCAACTGATCGCCGATTTTAAGTATCCTGCCTGATTGAGGTGGTTATGAACCGCGCCGGGTTTGCCGGAGGCTCCACCTCCTGAGTGGGATGGAGCATGATGAGCAAGACAATGAACAAGTTTTCCGCTGAAGTGCGTGGGAAGTGACGTTGCCCCCGACTTTTATCCATGGTGAGCGAGACTCCGGGTTTGAGTTTTGCCCATTTGGGCGGGTTGGGCAACGGGGGCTGGCGCGGAGCTTTGCGGGTTACGCAGCGTCAGGCCCCGTTGCGGGGCGAAGGTTCGGGCAAATTCGGCTGGGGTCTGCCAGCCGAGGCGGGAGTGGGGCCGTTCGGTGTTGTAGTCCGTGCGCCAGGCGGCCAGTGTGGCGCGGGCATGGTGCAGGGACGGGAACAGGGTCTCGTTCAGGAGCTCGTCGCGCAGGCGGCCGTTGAAGCTTTCGATGAAGGCATTCTGGGTCGGCTTGCCTGGCGCGATGTAATGCCAGTCAAACTTGCGATCATCCACGAACTTCA